>CAWFWW010000022.1:0-216532 GCA_963819615.1 uncultured Alphaproteobacteria bacterium | reverse complement strand
CCCCCCACCCCGGCCCTCCCCACAAGGGGGAGGGTGAAGTATTTCGCGATCCTTCCGCTCATCGCACTCGCCACCTCCGCCCAAGCCGAAATCCTGATCGGCATTGCGGGACCCATGACGGGGCAGAATGCGGCGTTTGGGCAGCAGATGAGAAATGGGGCGGCTGAGGCGATTGCCGATATCAACGCCAAGGGTGGAGTGAATGGCGAACCGTTGCGGCTGGTTGAAGGCGATGACCAATGCGACGTGAAGCGCGCGACAGAAATCGCCAACCAGTTTGCGGCACAGGATGTGCGGATGGTGGCGGGGCATTTTTGTTCGAATGCAGCGTTTGCAGCGGCGAGTGTTTACGCGGCGCGGGACGTTCTCATGATCTCACCATCTGCAAGCAATCCCAAGCTGACGGAGCAAGGGTTTTCTACGACGTTGCGGCTGGCGGCGCGTGATGATGTGCAGGGCGCCATCGCGGCGTTGCGCATTCTGGAAGACGACCCCAATGCCGCCGTGGCGTTTGTAGAAGATGGCACGGCGCTGGCCAAGGCTTTGGCCGCGACATTTACGCGGGTGAAGGCCCCTGCCCTCACCGTGACAATCAAGCCCGGCGAACGGAACATTTCAGCGGCAGTGCAGAAGCTCCGCGAGGGGAATCCAAGTGCGATCTATTTCGCGTGCGGCGGAAGCGATGCAGGCAACATTGTTTCGGCTTATGCTGGTGGCGGCGGCATTGCCAAAATCTATGGACCGGACTCCATGCTGGTTGACGCCTATCTTGAGCGGGCTGGCGTTGCAGCGGAAGGAACGGTGGCGACATTCCCAACCGATCCGCAAGCTGCACCGGATGCGCGAGAAGTGATTGCCGACTTGAAAGCTAAAAATTTGACCGCCGATGGCGCTACGCTGACGACCTATGCGGCAATCGAAGTTTATGCAGCTGTGGCGCAAGCCAACCCTTCGGCCAATGCACGCGACATTGCGGCAAAGCTGAAAAGCGGCGCCAAATTCAAAACCATACTGGGCGAATATGCGTTTGATGCCAAAGGCGATGTGCTGCCGCAGCGCTTCGACTGGTATCGCTGGTCGGACGGCGCGTTTGCCCGCGTCAATACAGTGAATTGAGGAGTGCGATGCGCGCATATTTTGTTCAGATCAAATGCGACCTCGGCAAGGCCTATCAGGTGGCCTCTGCCATTGCCGACAGCGAAGTGGCATCGGAGATATATTCAACCGCGGGCGGCTATGACCTGCTGATCAAGTTTTATCTGGCCGAGGGTGAAGATGTGGGCCGGTTCATTGCGTCGAAAATCCAGTCGGTGCCCGGCGTGCGCGACACATACACCATTGTGACATTCAAGGCCTTCTGATGATCCCGCGTTATGCCCGCAAGGAGATGGCCGATATCTGGGCACCCGAGACACGGTTCCGAATCTGGTTTGAGATTGAAGCGCATGCCACTGACAAGCTTGCGGAATTGGGTGTTGTGCCAAAGGAGGCTGCGGCCAAAATCTGGGAAAAGGGCCGCAATGCAACGTTTGATGTGGCGCGGATTGACGCCATCGAAGCTGAGGTCAAGCATGATGTCATCGCGTTCCTGACGCATCTTTCGGAAATCGTGGGACCTGAGGCGCGGTTTGTGCATCAGGGCATGACATCCTCCGATGTGCTTGATACGTGCCTCAGCGTGCAGCTGACGCGGGCTGCTGATCTATTGCTGGCTGATCTTGATGGCTTGCTTGATGTATTGAAGCGGCGGGCAATTGAGCATCGCGACACGATCTGCATCGGGCGCAGTCACGCCATTCACGCAGAGCCAACGACATTCGGGTTGAAGCTGGCACTGGCCTATGCGGAGTTTGCGCGGGCGAAGGAACGCCTGCAATTTGCGCGGCGTGATGTTGCGGTTTGCGCGATCTCCGGGGCCGTCGGCACGTTTGCAAATATCGATCCGGCGGTTGAGGCTTATGTGGCGGAGAAGCTCGGGTTGGGGATCGAACCCGTTTCGACGCAGGTGATCCCGCGCGACAGGCATGCGATGTATTTTGCCGTGCTGGGCGTGATTGCAAGTTCGATTGAGCGGTTGGCAACCGAAATCCGGCATTTGCAGCGCACTGAAGTGCTGGAAGTCGAGGAGTATTTCTCGCCAGGCCAAAAAGGTTCATCCGCGATGCCGCACAAGCGCAATCCAGTGCTGACGGAGAATCTCACAGGGCTTGCGCGGCTTGTGCGGTCGGCGGTGACGCCTGCGCTTGAGAACGTCGCCTTGTGGCATGAGCGGGACATCTCGCATTCCGCCGTGGAGCGCGGCATCGGGCCTGACGCCACCGTTCACCTTGATTTCGCTTTGTCGCGGCTGACGGGTGTCATCGACAAGCTGGTGGTCTATCCTGAAAACATGAAAAAGAACCTCGATCGGCTTGGCGGACTCATTCATTCGCAGCGCGTGTTGCTGGCGCTTACGCAAAAGGGCATGAGCCGCGAAGACGCCTATTCAACCGTGCAGCGAAACGCCATGCCGGTGTGGCGCGGCGAAGGGCAATTTGACATTCTGTTGAAGGCCGACAAGGATGTGGCGAAATATATGGCGCCCAAAGACATTGATGCGCTGTTCGACCTCCACTATCACACCAAACATGTGCAGACGATCTTTGACCGTGTGTTTCAATCGTAGCGCCAAGAAGAAGTGACCAAATTGCAAAAACAAATTGAAGCGGTGCGCGTGATTTCGAAGACTGATGAACTCGCTGCATTCTGCGCCGCTGTTGGCGGCGAGGAATTCGTCACGGTCGATACTGAATTCCTGCGTGAGACCACATATTATCCGAAGCTTTGCCTGATCCAGGTCGCGGGCGAGCATGAGCAGGCGCTGATCGACCCGCTTTCAGGCGCGATTGACCTTGCGCCGTTTTATGAGTTGATGGCGGACATACGCACGCTCAAGGTTTTCCATGCGGCGCGGCAGGATGTTGAGATCATGATGCGGCAGGCCGGCCAGGTGCCGACGCCAATTTTTGACACGCAGATTGCCGCGATGGTGTGCGGTTTTGGCGATCAGGTGGGGTACGAGGCAATCGCACGAAAACTTGCCAATGCGACAATCGACAAATCATCGCAATTCACTGACTGGTCACGGCGGCCGCTGACGGCCAAGCAGATGTCCTATGCATTGTCGGATGTCACGCACCTCCGTGTAGTTTATCAAGAATTGCAGAAACAAATCGAAGCGGAAAAACGAGGGACCTGGCTGGCCAGTGAACTCGATGATCTGGCAAATCCGCAATCCTATATCGTCGATCCCGAGATGACATGGCAGCGCATCAAGGCGCGCATCCAATCACGCAAACAGCAGGCGGTGCTGATGGAAGTTGCGGCCTGGCGCGAACGGGAAGCGCAGCGCAAGGATGTGCCGCGCGGGCGCGTTTTGAAAGATGATGCGGTTGGCGAAATCGCCATTCAGGTGCCGCGCGACCGCGCTGCCCTGGCGCAGCTGCGGTTGCTGCCGCGGGGTTATGCCGATAATGCGCTGGGTGCAGCGATACTTGACGCTGTTGAGCGCGGGCTGGCGCGCGATCCGGCGACGGTCCCTGCTCCACGCGGTCGCGGTGAAGCGATGCCGGCTGATGCTGAAGCGCTGGCGGAGATTCTCAAACTTGCCTTGAAGATCGTGAGCCAGAACTCGCAAGTTGCCCCCAAACTTCTGGCGAACACGAGCGACATCGAAGCGTTTGCGCAAGATGACGAAGCGGATGTGCCCTTCATGCATGGCTGGCGGCGGGAAGCATTCGGGAATGCGGCGCTCCACATCAAGCAGGGCAAGGCCGTGATTGGAATGAAAGACGGACGGGCGGTTATCATAGAACGCGCGTGATGCTTTAGCGGTTCCGGTTAATTGGCTTAAATGCAATATGCCGTCATGTATTCGATTTTCTAAAAACCAACTACTCCCCACTCACCTGATACTTCGCCTTGTCGAGCCATTTCGGATTGACCTCAACTCCCCAGCCGGGAGCGTCGGTCACTAAAGCTTTGCCATCAGTGATCTTGTACGGCTCACCCAAAAACAACCCGTCCTGCCACGGATAATAATCATCGCCCTCGATCGAGAACTCGAGATATTTGCCAGCATTCGGAATGGCCCTCAACAAATGCATGGTGCACATGGTGACCAAGGAAAGATTGGCGGCATGTGGCGTCACGGGCAGGCCCGCTTTCTGCGCCATCCGGCAAACTTCAAGCGTGCGCGTCATGCCGCCAAGATACATCACATCCGGCTGAACGATATCAACCGCACGCTTATCGATCATCGCCTGCCACGCAGTGAACTCGCAATCCTGCTCGCCGCCCGCCACATCAATTGACAGCGCGTCCGCGACTTCTTTTGTCTGTTCGAAATTCCAATAAGGACAAGGCTCTTCAAAATGCCCGATGCCTTCGGCTTCCAGCATGCGCCCCACTTCAATGGCGCGTTTGGGCGAATAACACGAGTTCCCGTCGACCAGCTTGTCAATGCCGTCACCCAGCGCACGTGCGACAACGGGAATGATCTCTTCCGTGCGCCCCGGCCACTCATCCTGATCGCGTCCGCATTCAGCTCCGACCCGCCACTTGAACGCATCGAAACCATACTCATCACGAAGTTTCAAAAACCGTTTCGCCTCATCTTGTGGCGCAATGTCCCGCTTCATGGAAGAGGCATAAGCACGGATTTTGCCCGGGCTTCCTCCCAGCAAACTTGCGACAGGCTTGCCTTCCAGCTTGCCGCGCATGTCCAGCAGCGCCGTATCCAGCCCTGTCTGCGCCCGCCGCAAGTAAGATCCGGGAAACTTGTGTTCTTTCTCGTAGATAAACTGCAGAAGGTCAGCGATGTCGAACGCATCCCGCCCCAGTGCATGCCGCGCCACCTGTCTGTGAAAAACCTCGCAGGTGATGTCAGCCTGGTATGTGGATACTTGTCCCCAGCCTTGATCGCCAGTGTCAGCGGTGACGCGCACAAACCCGGCAAATTCGTTGCAGAATGTTTCAAGTTTTTTGATTTTCACGGATGAACCCCATAACCAACACTGATGCCTTTGAAGGCATGGTCACCCAGAGCCCGGCGTCGCGTCATCTACGCCCAATTCCTTGAGTGCCTCTTCAATTGCGGTCAGTGCTCGGTCGATGACGCGCGCATCCAGTTTGCCAATCGTGCCGACGCGGAAACTTTGCATATTTGCCAGCGCGCCAGGTGCAATCGAAAAACCGCGCCCGCGCAGCAACCTCGCAAATTCGTCAAAATCAAAAGCAGGATCGCGCGGATACAAAAATGTTTGCAGGATTGGGCCAGCCCGATCACGAGGCAAAAGCGCTGCAAATCCCATGCGCCGCATACCTTCAATCAACTCATCGGCATTGCGCCGGTAGCGGTCATGCCGCGCGATAACTCCGCCTTCTTCATGAAGCTCCCGCAGAGCCTGCCGCAGGGCCACCACCGCATGCGTCGGCGGCGTGAACCGGAAGTCACCCGTTTCTTCAAAGCCAACCCATTGCGCGTGTAGGTCAAGCGCAACCGAATGCGTTTGCCCTGCCGATGCCGTGAGCAAATCGCGCCTCAACAAAACAAACGAAATTCCCGGAACACCCTCCAGGCTGTCGCTTGCCGAAGTCACAACGACATCAATTTGATCTTCAACCATGTTGATGGGCATAGCGCCAAAGGATGCGATGGCGTCCACCATGAACACGCGTGCACGCGCCTTCACCATTTTTGCGATTTCCGCGACAGGGTTGATGATGCCCGTGGTGCGGTCGCAATGCGCCATCCACACATGCGTGATGTTGCGGTCTGCCTCCAGCAATGGCCGCAATTCTTCGGCAGTCGGCGCAGAGCTGGCGCTCTTGTCAATCTTGATGTAGGGCCGCCGCAATTTCTGCAACACCTGCGCTGCCCGGTCGCCATAGGCGCCATTGGAAATCACCAGCGTTTTTCCGTCTTTGACGGGAGCCAGCCCGCCCAGCGCGGCTTCAATTGCAAACTGGCCAGGCCCTTGCAGTGGCACGCATTCAAACGTGTCATCGCAACCTGCAAGCTTTGAAATCTGCTCCCGGATTTCCCGCACCATGTCGCGGAATTCGATGTCCTGCACTGGCCAGTCGGCTAGCATCGCAAGCTTGACGCCACTAGATGTCGTGCTTGGCCCGGGTGTCAGAAGATAAGCCATGTCTTCTTGCCCCTCAGGGCCTTTGAACTTCGGCAGTGGCCGCATATCCATCGAAATTTTCTCCATCTGCCTTTTTCAGCTGAACCAACCGAAAGGTCAATTACACTTTTTTGCCCTGCACTTTAGAACCCTGACTTCACTTGCAGCACCGCCGATAACCGCTAATATGCGAGGCTAATCTGGGGAGGGAAGAATGACTTTCGGTTACATTGTTCTGGCGTTGATCTTGGCTGCTGTTGCTTATCTTGTTTTTGCCTACAATACTCTCGTTTCCCAGAAAAACCTGGTCCAGGAAGGTTGGAGCGGCATCGATGTGCAGCTGCGCCGCCGCGCTGACCTCATCCCCAACCTTGTTGAAACCGTCAAAGGGTACGCTTCGCACGAAGACAAGCTCTTCCGCGACATCGCCGAGCTGCGCGCCAAAAGCATTGCAGGAGGCAGCGTGGGCGAGCAGTCAGCGGTAGGCCAAGCCATGAGTGCTGCACTTGGCCGCCTCTTTGCAATTGCCGAAGCCTATCCCGAACTCAAGGCTGACGCCAATTTCCGCGACCTCCAGGACAAGATTTCCGGAATCGAAGACGAAATCCAGCTGTCGCGCCGCTACTACAACGGCGCCGTTCGCAACTTCAACACGACGATTGAATCCTTCCCGAGCAACTTCGTTGCCAATTTCTTCCGGTTTGTGAAATCGGAATTCTTTGAAATCGGCGATGCCGCCGCTCGCGAAACTCCCAAGGTTGATTTCAAGACGCGCTGATGCCCCGGCACCTGCTTTCGATCCTGATTTGCCTGCTGACGTTGGTGGCGCCTGCTTGGGCGGAAGAATCAATTGACCGCTTCATCAGCAGGGTGACTGTCAATAGCGATGCATCCGTCAATGTTGTTGAGGAAATCTCTGTTGTTGCCGAGGGACGCCAGATCAAGCGCGGCATCTTGCGCGACTTTCCCACCGACTACAAAATGCCGGATGGCACACGGTATCGTGTTGGTTTTGAGGTTCTTGATGTCCAGCGTAACGGCGTGCCGGTTAACTGGACGACTGAATTGATAGGGAACGGAGTGCGAGTTCGCATTGGCAGCGCCAACATCCTGTTGCAGCCGGGCATCCACACTTTCATAATCTCTTATCGCACCTCGAGGCAGGTCGGTTTCTTCGGTGACTACGATGAACTTTATTGGAATGTGACGGGCAATGAATGGACATTTCCAATCCGCGAAGCCGCTGTCCTTCTGGCCCTGCCTAAAGGCGCCAAGATCGGTCGGCATTCGATGTTCACAGGTGCGTTTGGCTCGACAGAGTTGAACGCGTTGCCCGGAAGTGCCGAAGGCTACGATTTCGTGGCGTCGACCACGGTGCCCTTGGCTCCGGGCGAAGGGTTCACCGTTGCCGTTGACTGGCAAAAAGGCATCGTTGCGCCACCAACTCAGGCCGATGATTTTCGCTACTGGCTTACCGACAATCTCGGTTACGGACTACTGTTGGCAACGCTGTTGGCGGTATCGGCTTACTACTTCGCAGCCTGGAGCAGAGTGGGGCGCGATCCGCCCGGCGGCGTCATCGTGCCACTGTTCAAGCCGCCCGAGGGCCTCGGCCCTGCTGGCGTTCGCTATCTATGGAAACAAAAGTACGACAACCAGGCTTTCTCGTCCGCATTGGTCGGCCTTGCGGTCAAGGGGCGGGTGAAGATTGAAAATTTCAACGATGAATATCAGATCTCACGCCTGCTGGATAAGGGACCGACATTGTCGGTGTCGGAAGCCTCGTTGTTCCGCTCGCTGCCGCATGCAACGCTGGCTCTGAAAGATGACAACTACAGGCAGGTGGGTGCGGCAAGTTCTGCGCTGAGCGAGTCTCTCAATGCAGAATACAACGGCACGATGTTCGTGAAGAATTTCGGCTGGTTCGCAATCGGCGCGATTGTGTCAGTCGCGGGCCTTGTCGGGTCTGGCCTGATGGTGCCGGGAGAAGACGGCAAAGTATTGTTGTTTGCCGGCCTGTTCGCCGCAATCTGGTGGGGCGTGCTGTTGACCATTGGTTACAGCATCGTCTCGGGTCTTCTGTCATCAAGGGGATTCCTCTCGATCATCGGCGCATTGTTCCGCTTGTTGTTTCTTGTGCCTTTCGTCGTCGGCGGCATCGGCGTGCCGGCGCTCGCCTTGTTCCAGAATGGCATTGACCAGTCGATGTTGCTTTTTCTGGTGGCGGCAGCGGTGCTGGGCATTGTCAATTTTGCGTTCCTGAAATTATTACCGGCGCCCACGCCTGCTGGCCGCCAGGCGCTTGACCAGATCGAGGGCTTCCGCATGTATCTGGCGACAGCCGAGGAGAAACGTCTAGACGCGCTGAACCCACCCGAAAAAACCCCGGAACTCTTTGAGCGCTATCTGCCTTATGCAATGGCGCTTGATTGCGAAAATGAATGGAACAAGAAATTCACAGCTGTTCTCGCTAATGCGGCAGCCGCAGGCGCAACCGCGCCAATCTGGTATGGCGGCACCGGCAGCAACTGGAATTCCGGCGGCTTTGCAACCAACTTGAATAACAGCCTGGCATCATCAGTCTCAGCCGCGGCCTCGCCTCCCGGCAGCACCTCCGGCACGGGCGGCAGCTCAGGCGGCGGCGGTGGCTTTTCCGGCGGTGGCGGTGGCGGCGGTGGCGGATCGGGATGGTAAGGAGAATTGAATATGGGCAAGACAAGGCTCGAAGCCTTCAGCGATGGCGTGATTGCAATCATCATCACCATCATGGTGCTGGAACTGAAAGTGCCACATGGCGCGGAGTTGGAAAACCTCGCCGAACTCCTGCCAATTTTCCTGAGCTACGTTTTGAGTTTTCTCTATGTCGGCATCTACTGGAACAACCACCATCACTTGCTGCACACCGTGAAGCGCGTCAGCGGCAGCATTCTCTGGGCCAATCTGTTCCTGTTGTTCTGGCTTTCACTAATACCATTTTCGACAGGCTGGATGGGTGAGAACCATTTCGCGCAATGGCCGGTCTTCATCTACGCGCTGAACCTTTTGATGGCCGCAATCGCCTATACGATCCTCGCCTTCAGGATCACCGCTGTCCATGGCAATGAATCTCCACTTGCCGAGGCAATGGGCGCGGACCGGAAGGGAAAAATCTCGCTGGTCTGTTACATTGCCGCGATGGCGCTGTCATTCTTTGCGCCCTATGCCGCAATGGCTGTGACAGCAATCGTTGCGCTGATATGGCTCATCCCCGACCGCCGCATCGAAGCAGTGCTCAGCAATCACTGAAGCCGTCAAAGCTGCCCGAAATCCTTGGTGGAAGCAAAACGCTCGCGCCATGAAACATGGATGGCGCTGGCAATCAAAATGCTGACGCCGAGAAATGTCCAACGGTCCGGAAAATCGGCAAAGAACAGCCAGCCCAGATTGATTGCATTTATGATTTCCGCATAGGCCAGTGGCGCGAGCAGAGAGGCATCCGCATTTTCATAGGCGCGCACGATCAGGAAATGTCCGAAGGCAGCGACAAAACCTACGAGCATCAGCCATCCCCACTGATCCATCGCGAGCGGCTGCCAGTACCAAACCATCGCCACTGACAAAATTGCCGTCCCGACAATATTGGTTTGAAACGTTGTCTGCATGGCATCGACACTGCCCGCCATGCGCCGCGTAACCACGAAGTACAGCGCCAGCAACAACCCGGCCAGCAGCGCCAGCCCGACGCCCGCGTTGATCTCGATGAAGCCCGGACGGATGATGATCAGGGCGCCGATGAAACCTACCACGACTGCAATCCACCTCCCGGCGCTGACATGTTCGCGCAACAGAAACGGCGACATGACTGCAATGAGCAGCGGTTGCACGAAAAAAATCGCCAATGCATCCGCAATCGGGAGGTACTTTAGCGCGCCGAAAAACGTCAGCGTCGCGCCCAACAACAGAACGGCCCGCATCAGGTGAAGCAAGGGCGGCCGTGGCGCCAGCCCGCGCACTCCTGCAGCCCGCATGGCGAAGGGCAGAACGAAAACCGCGCTGAAGAACATCCGACCCCAGACGATCTGCAGCAGCGGCACATCCTGCTGCCCCAGCATTTTGGCGCCCAGATCCATGAACGGCATGAGTGCCATCGCGCCAAGCATGAACCCGGCGCCCGCCAGTGTGTTGCGGCGCCTCATGCCCGCAATCTTGCATTCCCGGGATCCCAGATGCTGTCAGGAATGATACGGGCCTTAAGCATTTCAGAGAAAATCAAAATCTCAAACTCGCTTCCGGTTTTTGCCAACTCCGGATCGACATAAGCGAATGCCAGCGACTTGTTCACCGCATGGCCAAAAGCGCCAGACGTTGTGACGCCAACTTGCTTGCCATTGTGATAGACAGGTTCATTACCCATGCAATCCGAGTCAGTGTTGTCAACTTCAAGATAAACCAGAACCATGCGCGGGCCGCGCTGCTTCTTCGAGAGCGACGCAGCCTTGCCGATGAACTCTGGCTTGTCCTCGCGTATGAACCGCGTCATCGACGCCTCATACATGTCGATTTCGGCCGTCAATTCCGAACCCCATCCGCGATAGGCCTTTTCCATGCGCAGCGAATTCATGGCATATGTGCCAAATAACTGAATGCCGTGCGGCTGGCCGGCTCTCATCAAAGCCTCATAGACTTTCGGCAACTCCGCCATCGGAACGTGCAACTCCCACCCAAGCTCGCCAACATAGTTGACGCGGAGCATGCGCACGCCCTTGACGCCGGCAATGTCCGCAACGCGCCCCGTGAGCCACTTGCCCAAGTCATCTTTGCAAACTTGCGAAAGCACATCGCGCGACTTCGGACCAGCAAGCACCAGCACGCCATAGTCATCCGTGACATCCGTAATCGCGGCTTCTTCATCCGCATTCTTGCGCCAGACGAGCTGATCAAAATCATGATGCTGCGCGACTGCTGCCGACAGAACATAGAAATGATCCGCCGCCAATCGCGTAACAGTGATTTCACTTTCGATGAAGCCGTTCCCATTCAGTAAATGCCCGAGAACAATGCCACCGTCTTTTGTAGAAATTCGGTTGGCGCAAATGCGGTCGAGAAACGCATGCGCATCCTTGCCCTTCACATCAAACTTCGCGAAGGTCGACAAATCCATGAGTCCAACGTGCTCGCGAACCGCAAGGCACTCAGCCTTCACCGCCTCCCACCAGTTTGAGCGGCGATACGAAAACTGCTCGCCTTCACCGCTTTTGTCATACCAGCGCGCCCGTTCCCATCCGAATATCTGCGAATACTGCGCACCCTCGGCCTTCAACGTGTCGTAGAGCGTTGACTTGCGAAGCCCGCGCCCAACGCTGTGTTGTTCAGCTGGCTTGTAGCAATAATACATGTGGTGATAGTCGGCGACGGAAACTTCCGCCGTGTAATCCTTCGTCGCCCACCCGCCAAATCGCCGCGGATCAAATTCGCGCATGTTGATCTCGGCCTGGCCATGCACCATCCACTGCGCCAGATATTTCCCGGCCCCTCCGCCCTGGCAAATCCCGATCGATGCGCCGCAATGCATCCAGTAATTCTTCGGGCCATGCGCCGGACCTGAAAGATAAACGCCATCCGGCGTATGCGTGATGGCGCCCGAGATGATCGACTTGACACCCGTCTTGCCAAACAACGGCAGGCGCTCCGTCGCTTTTTCCAGCCATGGCATGATGCGGTCTAGTTCCGGCGCTTCAAGCTCACTTTCATAATCCCAGCGCGGCGGCTTTCCCTCCCAACACACATGCGCCGTAGCCGTTTCATAGGGCCCAACCAGCACGCCATTCGTTTCCTCACGCAGATACGCGTGGGAATAGGGATCGCGCACCACCGGCAATTCCATTTTGAGATCGATCAGTTCCTGCAATGGCTCGGTGATCACATAGTGATGCAGCATGTTGGCGATGGGCACATTGTGGCCGGTCCACGCACCAACCACATCGCAATAGGATCCCGCCGCATTCACCACATGTTCGCAATCAATCGTCCCGTTCTCGGTGAACACGCGCCACTCGCCTGATGGCAGCAGCTTGATATCCATCACACGATTGCGCCGGTAAATCTCCACGCCCAGTGCGCGCGCACCCGCAGCCATCGCATTGGTGATATCGGCAGGCGCCACATGTCCATCATTCACCGTGCGGAACGCCGCCTTGATGCCAAAGGTTTCAAGGAACGGGTGATACTGCCTGATCTCCGATGGCCCGATGATCTCTGCTTCGTATCCGGCC
Source organism: uncultured Alphaproteobacteria bacterium (assembly GCA_963819615.1). GTDB lineage: Bacteria > Pseudomonadota > Alphaproteobacteria > Rhizobiales > Aestuariivirgaceae > Aestuariivirga. The sequence goes on along the minus strand of CAWFWW010000022.1, from coordinate 204,111 downwards.
AGTTTGGAGATGCCATAGACATATTTCAGCCAGCTTACTTCCTCATCAGTCGTCGCCAGGCGAAGGCCACCGCAGCCATGCCACGACACGGCATGTCCCGTGAGCTTCTCCAGCTTCGGATAAAGCTCAGTGCCGTAAACATGCACCTTGGTCATGTTGAGCGAGGAGTTGAAATGCGGACACTGCCCTGCCGCATGCCAGGTCGAACCTGAAGTCAGTTCACCTTTCTCGACCAGCACTATGTCGGTCCATCCCTCAAGCGCCAGATGATAGAGCAACCCCACGCCCATGACCCCGCCGCCAACAATCACCACCCGCGCATGCGATTTCATCGAAAACTCCGTTGCCGTCGTTTTCGCCTTGTTCGCGGCAAGCTTCAAGGTTCAATCGCCCTACCCCAAATGATCCAGTTTGCCAAAAAACCGGACAAACCAGTAACTTCCTGGAAAAGGAAAATAGCGCTTGACAGCGTACGCTCCATCTCATATAACTCGCTACATTCGACAGTGGTGGGCGACCACCCGAGCGAATTTCCTGACAAACACCAAATGAACGCGCCCTGCAGCGCTCCCGATTGGGACATGGCAGGGGTCTTAGAACATTGGCAATATAGCATATACGATGTGTATGCGCCCTATGAAGACCTCCAAAACCAAAAAATCTGCCGCTTGCGGACATTCGTTGTAACTGCCGAAACCGGTAACGGTGTAGTCGGCTACTACTGCCTGTCGCAAGGAGCGATTGGGTGCCGCGCTGTTGCGGGATGCAGTGCTTAGAGCAAAACGAGCCGCCGCTATCGTCGCTTCACGCGGAATGATTGTTCATGCGCTGGATGAAGAGGCGGCGAGGCCTTATGGGCGGTATGGTTTTTGAGTGCACCGAGTGTGCCTTTGATGATGGTGTTGAGTTTCGTCCAAGTGAGCAAAAGCGATGGAAGTTCCGACAATCTCGGGCCAGTCCAGGCTCCGGAGCAAGACAAGAGTGGCACGGCGGGATTGGCGGATTTGAGCTTGTCCATGACGGTCTTCATGATGTCTCTCCTTGATGATTGGGCAACCGAGGCATAAGTTCAAATTCAACAAATCGGATTGTGCGCAAAGATGGAATTTAAAGACTATTACAAAACGCTGGGCATTGACCGCAAAGCCCCGCCGGGTGAAATCAAAAAAGCGTTCCGGCAACTGGCGCGGAAATACCACCCGGACATCAGCAAGGAAGCTGGTGCGGAAGCGAAATTCAAGGAGATCAATGAGGCTAATGACGTTCTCGGTGATGCGGAGAAGCGCAAAGCCTATGACGAATTTGGTGCGGACTGGCAGCAGGGTCAGCAGTTCAAGCCGCCGCCGGACTGGAACAAGAACCATCACTTCCGGCAGCGTGCCCAGCAGAACAGTGACGCCAGTGGATTTGCTGACAGCGGGTTCAGCGATTTTTTTGAAGAACTGTTCCGGGGCCGGGGGCAACAGGCGGGGCGCGCGCAACAACGTGGCGGTGATTTCAAATCACGCGGGCAGGACGAACATGCGCGGATCACTGTCAATCTGCGCGATGCCTTCGGGGGCGAGACCCGGCAATTGAGTCTGCGCGTTCCCGAAGCTGATGCGAGCGGCACCGTCATGATGCGTGACAAAGTACTAAACCTCAAAATTCCGAAGGGACTGGTTGCCGGTCAGATTATCCGGTTACGCCAGCAAGGAAGTCCAGGTATTGGCGGCGGGGAATCCGGCGATCTCTATCTTGAAATCGAATTTGCGCCGGACAAGCTCTATCGTGTTGAAGGGAAAGACCTGTTCATCGACTTGCCAGTTGCTCCCTGGGAGGCTGCATTGGGAGCGTCTGTGAAAGTTCCAACGCCTACGGGCTTCATCATGCTGAATATTCCGCCGGATTCGCGGCAGGGACGCGAGCTGCGTGTTAAAGGCAAAGGCATTCCTGCCGCCGATCCGGGTGACTTGCTTGTGCGGCTGGCGCTCGTGCTGCCGCGCGGCGATACGGCCAAAGCAAAAGAGCTGGATAAAACCATGGCGCACGAGATGGCATTTGATCCGCGTGCCGGTATGGAGGCGTGAACATGTCCAAACTTCTTGAAGGCGAGGCGTTGGATCATCCCCTGTCGGCACGGGAACTTTGCGACCTGTGCCAGGTGGAGGAAAGCTGGCTTGAAGAATTCATCATGCATGGGCCGTTGCGCCAACAAGGCCCTTCGCAATATGCGGCAACAAGCATCGTGCGGGTGCGGAAGGCGAAGCGGCTGGAACGTGATTTTGAATTGAACGCGGCAGGGGCGGCGCTGGTGCTGGAACTGCTCGATGAGATAGAGAGGCTGAGGCAAATGGCGCGATGACGCTATGCGCTTGCATACAGCATCAACGCCGCCGCAGTAGCTACGTTCAAACTCTCCACCCCCGCCTTCATCGGGATCGCCACCAATTGTTTGCAGGCTTTTGTCATGACGTCCGATAGCCCGCGTGACTCGGAGCCCAGCACCAGCACGCAATCTTTCGAATAGCTGCGGCGGAAATTGGTTTTGGCGGCCATGGCGGTGCCCACCACATCGCCGGGGAAGCCCTTGGCAAAATCGGCGAATGCTTCCTGCTTCATGCGCACTAGCGGCACGGCGAAAATTGATCCCGTGGACGCGCGCACGCATTCCGGCGAGTAAGGGTCACAGCAATCACCCACCAGCATGACGCCTGCCGCTGAAGCTGCATCCGCCGTCCGCAATATGGCGCCGAGATTGCCGGGATCGCGGATGTCCTCAAGCGCCAGCCACACGCCAGACTTCGATGCATGCGGCTGGAACCGCTGCTTGAAAGTCGCGAGAACATCATGCGGATTATTCTGCGCTGAAACTTCGCCCATAATCTTTTCGGAAACGATGAGCGGCTTCACATCATCCCAGAGATGCGCGGGCCTTGTGGCGATGAGTTGATCCGGTTGCCAGCCGCAGGCCAGCGCCCGCTCCAGCATCGCCACACCTTCGGCCATGAACAGGCCATGCTCACGCCGCCCTTTCTTGTCGGCGAGGGAACGGATGAGTTTGATTGCGGGATTTTGCAGCGAGGTGACGGGAAGCATGTGGGCGGTGTAAACGCCTTCCTTCAACCACACAAGTTCGCACTTTTCATGCCCTGAAATTCATGCAACCATGTCCCAAAAATCAGGGAGGCCAATCCATGCCATCAGCATCCGAACGCGCCACCGCGTGGCTCATTGATTTTGAAGCCGCATTGACGGCCAGAGACATCGGCGCCGCTCTCAATCTCTTTGGCGATGATTGCTACTGGCGCGATCTTGTATCATTCACCTGGAACATCAAGACCTGCGAAGGCAAAGACCAGATTGCAGATATGTTGAAGTCAACGCTTGGCGATATGAAGCCAACTAACTGGAAGGTCGAAGGCGAAGCAACCGGCGACGAAGCCTTCACCGAAGCCTGGTTCACATTCGAGACTGCGGCCGCACGCGGACGTGGACAGTTGCGCCTCAAGAATAACAGGTGCTGGACGCTGCTCACCACCATGGTTGAACTCAAAGGTCATGAAGAAAAGAAAGGCGAGGCACGCGGCAAAGGTGTCGTTCATGGCGCTTTCAAGAATCGCGAGACCTGGGCGGAACGTCTGGAACGTGAAGCAAAGGAGCTTGGCGCAAAAACGCAGCCTTATGTGGTGATCATTGGCGGCGGGCAAGGCGGCATTGGCCTCGGTGCAAGGCTGCGCCGACTTGGCGTGCCAAACATTATCATCGAGAAAAACAAGCGGCCAGGTGACTCATGGCGCAACCGCTACAAGTCGCTCTGCCTGCATGATCCCGTCTGGTACGATCACATGCCCTATCTTCCGTTCCCGGATGATTGGCCGGTGTTCTCGCCAAAGGACAAGATTGGTGACTGGCTTGAAATGTACGCGAAAGTGATGGAGCTGAACTACTGGAGTTCCACCACCTGCCAAAGCGCAAAATTCGACGAAAAGAAAAAGGACTGGATCGTGAAGGTGAAGCGCGGGTCAAAGGTGATCACGCTGAAGCCAAAACAGCTAGTCCTCGCAACTGGCATGTCTGCCGTTCCCAATGTTCCGGAATTTCCTGGAGCGAAGAAATTCAAGGGCGAGCAGCACCATTCATCAAAGCATCCGGGACCGGACAAATACAAAGGCAAGAAAGTTGTTGTGATAGGAGCCAACAATTCCGCGCATGATATTTGCGCCGCTTTGTGGGAGAAGGGCGCTGACGTCACTATGGTGCAGCGTTCGTCCACTCATATCGTGAAATCCGACTCGCTGATGGATATTGCGCTGGGTGACCTTTACTCCGAGAGAGCAGTCAAGAACGGCATAGATCATCACAAGGCCGATTTGATTTTCGCATCGGTGCCATACAAGCTTCTCGCCAGCTTCCAGATTCCCGTTTATCAGAAGATCAAGGAGCACGACGCTGATTTCTACGGCAGGCTCGAGAAAGCTGGATTCTGGCTCGATTGGGGCGATGATGGGTCGGGCCTGTTCATGAAGTATCTCCGCCGTGGGTCAGGCTATTACATCGATGTCGGCGCATCGGAGTTGATCGCCGACGGCAAAATCAAACTGAAAAGCCGGGTCGACGTGAAGGAGATCAAGCCCAAAGCCGTGGCCTTGAGCGACGGGACGGAACTTCCCGCAGATGCCATCGTTTATGCGACAGGTTACGGCTCGATGAATGGTTGGGCGGCACAGCTTATTTCGAAAGACGTGGCGGACAAAGTCGGCAAATGCTGGGGCCTCGGCTCGAACACAACGAAGGATCCCGGTCCATGGGAAGGTGAACAACGCAACATGTGGAAGCCCACGCAGCAGGAAAATCTCTGGTTCCATGGCGGAAACCTGCACCAGAGCCGGCACTACTCACAATTTCTGTCATTGCAAATCAAGGCGCGCATGGAGGGCATCAGCACGCCAGTCTACGGCATGGGCAAGGCACACCATTTGTCATGACTGGACTTCTCCGCCTCAGCGGCGTCATTGACAGCCTCACGCGTTTCATTGGCCACCACGTGCGCTGGCTGATCCTTGCAGCGGTAATTGTAAGTGCCGCCAACGCTGTCATCCGCAAGACCTTCGACACCAGCTCCAACGCCTGGCTTGAATTGCAATGGTATCTTTTTGGCGCCGTCTTCATGCTGGCGGCTGCCGATGTGCTGCGCAACAATGCCCACGTGCGCATCGATGCGCTGTCGAGTCACTGGAGCCAACGCACCCGCGACTGGATAAATCTCTTCGGGCACATTTTCTTCCTGCTCCCGCTATGCGTCTTGATGACCTGGCTCGGAGTTCCGTATTTCTGGGAGGCCTTGCGTGACGGCGAAGTTTCGTCAAATGCAGGCGGCCTCATTGTCTGGCCAACCAAGTTCATGGTGGCTGCCGGTTTTGCGCTGCTCATGTTGCAGGCGATTTCCGAAATCATCAAGCAGTGGTCCGCTTTGCGGGGTGACAAAGCATGATTGAACTCGTCGCGCACAATCTCGCGCCGATCATGTTTGCATCCTTGGTAATATTCCTGTTGTTGGGTTATCCTGTGGCATTCTCGCTTGCCGCAAACGGCCTGATGTTTTTTTTGCTGGCAGTGAAGCTCGCGCCTTACTCAACGTCAATCACATTGGATTGGCCGCTTCTCGGATTGACGGCGGGCCGCGTGCTGGATGTCATGCGGAATGAAACACTCTTGGCGATTCCCTTTTTCACATTGATGGGAATCATTCTGGAGAAATCCGGCATGGCCGAAGACCTGCTGGACACGGCGGGACAACTTTTCGGCCCGATACGCGGCGGCCTGGCCTATGCCGTGATTCTCGTCGGTGCGCTGCTTGCGGCCACCACCGGCGTTGTCGCGGCATCAGTCATTGCAATGGGCCTGATTTCGCTGCCGATCATGTTGCGCTACGGTTATGATAGATCTGTCGCAGCCGGCGTCATCACCGCATCCGGCACGCTCGCGCAGATCATTCCGCCATCGCTCGTGCTCATCGTGTTGGCCGATCAGCTCGGCGTTTCTGTCGGTCCCATGTATGCCGGCGCAATCTTGCCCGGCCTGATGCTGGTCTCGCTGTTCTGCCTCTATATCTTTGCGCTCTCGATATTCCGTCCACAGGCAGTTCCCGCCTTGCCGGTTGAGTCACGCACATTGGGCAGCGGCGTTGGCTCTCTCGGCGTTGTCGTCATGCTCTCGGTCCTGATTGGTGTTGCAAGCTGGTGGCTCCTGAAAGAACACGTGGCCCATGGTGCCGGAATTTGGGGCGCAGCTATTGCCGCTGCCATGTCTTACGCACTTGCCTTTTTCGATGGCCGGCTGAATCTGGGGTTGCTGTCGCGACTTGCGCGCCAGGTCATCACAGTGCTCATCCCGCCGCTAGCGCTGATATTCCTCGTTCTTGGCACCATCTTCCTTGGCGTTGCAACGGCCACTGAAGGCGGTGCGATGGGTGCTTCAGGCGCACTCCTGTTGGCCTGGTCGAAAGGCAAGTTGCCTTACGAAACGCTGTCCTCGGCGCTTGAAGGCACCACGCGTCTCGCCTGCTTCGTGATGTTCATCCTCATCGGCTCGCGCGTTTTTTCTCTCACATTCTACGGCGTCAACGGTCATAAATGGGTGGAGGAACTCTTCATTGGAATGCCCGGCGGTGAATGGGGATTCCTGATCGCCGTCAACATCCTTGTCTTCATTCTCGGTTGCTTCATCGACTTCTTCGAAATTGCCTTCATCGTGATTCCATTGCTGGCGCCTGTCGCGGAGAAGCTCGGGATTGATCTTGTGTGGTTCGGCATCATCATCGGCATGAACATGCAGACCAGCTTCTTGACACCGCCCTTCGGCTTTGCGCTGTTTTACATGCGCTCCGTCGCGCCAAACGCGCCTTACAAGGACCGTGTCACCGGCAAGATGATGGACGCGGTAAAAACATCGCAGATCTACAAGGGCGGAGTCGCCTTCATCATCCTGCAGCTGATCATGGTTGCAGTCGTTGTCGCCTACCCGTGGCTGTCAATTGGCAAAGGTGTCCAGAAGATCGACACCAAGGACATCAAGATAGAGTTACCGAGTTTGGATTGAGCATCTTTTCCCCTGCACGCAGGGGGAAAGATTGAGGGTTGCTACAGCATCTTCTTCTGCTGTTGCTGCATCATGAAGCGGTCGAACGTGAACTCTGATATTTGCTGCCACAGAAACGCATCGGCGCGGAAGGCCATCATGTTGTCATGCACTTTCTTGAACCATTCATTGCCGTCGGCGATTTCGGCATAGGTTTCTTTGGCGGCATTGAAGCACGCTTCCATCACATCCTGCGGAAACGGTGTAAGTTTAGCGCCTGATGCCACAAGTTCCTTCAGCGCTCCCGGATTGCGCGCGTCGTATTTCGCCTGCATGTCGGAGTTTGCAGCCTGGCACGCGGTTTTGAGGATTGACTGATATGTCGGAGGCAATTCCGCCCATTTCGCCGTATTGACCATCGTATGCAGCATGGCCCCGCCTTCCCACCAGCCGGGATAACAATAATATGGAGCCACTTTGTAAAACCCAAGTTTGAGATCGTCGTATGGCCCAACCCATTCCGCCGCGTCGATGACACCTTTTTCCAGGTTCTCATAAATCTGCGCGCCGGGCAATTGCTGCGGCACCACGCCAAGTTTGGAAATAACCTTGCCGCCAAAGCCGCCGATGCGCATCTTGACGCCTTGCAAATCCGCGAGTGACTTGATTTCCTTGCGGAACCATCCGCCCATCTGCGCACCCGTATTGCCGCAAGGAAATGCGATGAGATTTTGCGTGGTATAGAACTCGTTCATCAAATCCATGCCGCCCGCATAATACATCCACGCATTCTGCTGCCGCGAATTGAGGCCGAATGGAACCGCTGTGCCAAAGGCGTATGTCGGGTCCTTGCCCCAATAATAGTAAGAGGCCGTGTGGCACATCTCGATGTTGCCCTTGCCGACTTCATTGGCAGCCTCCAACGGTGGGGCAATCTCGCCGCCCGGAAACACCTGAATTTGGAATTTGTTGTCGGTCGCTTCGGCCACTGCCTTGGCCATCGTTTCTGCCGCTCCAAAAATCGTGTCCAATGCTTTCGGGAAGCTCGACGTCAAACGCCATTTTATTTCAGGCGCTGATTGCGCAATAGCCGGAGCGGCAAGTGCCGGAACGGCTGCTGCGGCAATTCCTGCGTTTCGGATGAATTTACGGCGATGCATTGTGGTTCCTCCCTGGTTCGATCCGCGAAGGTAACGTGATCCGGCACTTGAGGTCAATCAGACTTGAGTGGATTGCTTTGGCAATCTGCGCTAAGAACAGCTTATGAACATCCACACCCGTCCCAACATCAAGACAGGAATTTCCGTCTGCCCACACGACTGTCCGTCGGCCTGTTCTCTGGAAGTTGAACTTCTCGATGAGCGCACCATTGGCCGGGTTCACGGGGCCAAGGATCAAAGCTATACGCGCGGCGTCATCTGCGAGAAAGTCGCGCGCTACGCCGAACGCATCCACCACCCGGATCGCTTGCTGTTTCCGCTGCGGCGCAACGGCAAGAAGGGTGCAGGGGAATTCACCCGTGTAAGCTGGGACGAAGCGCTGGAGGAAATTGGCTCCCGCTTCAATGCCATCGAGGCCGAACACGGTGCCGAGGCCATCTGGCCTTACTGGTATGCAGGCACCATGGGCCTGGTCATGCGCGACGGCATTGAGCGCCTGCGCAATGTCAAAGGCTACAGCGGAATGTACGGCTCATTTTGTATCGCCTTGAGTTGGCCTGGCTACTACGCAGGCACCGGCCGCGTTGCCGGTGTCGATCCGCGCGAAATGCAGAAGTCCGATTTGATCGTCATGTGGGGCGGCAACCCGGTGAACACGCAAGTCAACGTGATGACGCACATCGGCATCGCCAGGAAACACGGAGCGCAACTTGCCTGCGTCGATATTTACGACACCGGCACGATGAAGCAGTCCGAGCATAAATACATCATCCGCCCCGGCACCGATGGCGCTCTCGCGTGTGCCATCATGCATGTCCTGTTCCGCGACGGCATGGCTGATCGCGAATACCTCGCAAAATACACCGATGACCCCAATGGAGTGGAAGCACACCTTGAATCAAAAACTCCGGAGTGGGCAGCCGCCATCTGTGGGCTGGCACCAGAACGCATCGTCGAATTCGCTCATCTCATCGGCAAGACCAAGCGCACATACTTCCGCATCGGCTACGGTTTCTCACGCTCGCGCAATGGTTCCGCCAACATGCACGCGGTCACTTCAATCCCGGCAGTGACTGGCGCTTGGCAACATGAGGGCGGCGGCGCGCTGCATTCCAACAGCGGCATGTACAATTGGAACAAGACGTTGATCGAAGGCAAGGACGCCGCCAAGCGCGCCCGCGTGATGGACCAGTCGCGGATCGGCGATGTCCTGCTCGGTAGTCAGGCGGACCTCCAGAACGGCCCGCTGGTCAAGGCGCTGTTCATCCAGAACACCAACCCCGTCTCGGTCGCCCCCGATCAGAACAAGGTCAAGCAGGGCTTCGCCCGTGACGACCTTTTCACCGTGGTCCACGAGCAGTTCATGACGGAAACCGCGAAATTTGCCGACATTGTTCTGCCTGCCACCATGTTCCTGGAACATGACGACATTTATCAAGGCGGCGGTCACTCCCACATAATGCTCGGCCGCAAACTTGTCGAGCCGCCCGGCGAATGCCGCAGCAATCACGATGTGCTCGCCGGAATCGCCAGCCGCGTTGGCGCTGAGCACGAAGGCTTCCACCTCACGCCCCGCGACATCATTGATCGCACCCTGATCGAGTCCAAGCGCCGCAGCCTTGACGCACTGGACGCCGAAAACTGGTTCGATGTTCAACCCGATTTCGCGACGGCGCATTTCCTGAATGGCTTCGCTCACCCAGACGGAAAATATCATTTCCGGGCGGACTGGAAAAAAGCCCATGCGGCGGTCTCAAAAATGGGTTCGCTCGGCCCCGTGGACGATATGCCCGCCTTCCCGGACCACTACGCAGCGCACGAACAGGCTGACAATAAATATCCCTTCCGCCTCGCCACGTCTCCGGCCCGCACGTTCCTAAACTCAACTTTCAATGAGACGCCAGGTTCAATAAAGCGCGAAGGCCGCCCCTCAGTTCTTGTCCATCCTGAAGACCTCGCGTCACTTGGAATTGCCGATGGCGCAAAAATCCGCATTGGCTCAAGGCGTGGCGAAGTCACGCTTCACGCCAAGGCGTTCGGCGGCCAACAGCGCGGCACGCTGATCGCCGAAGGCGTCTGGCCTAACGAAGCCCATGACGATGGCTGCGGCATCAACACGTTGACCGGCGCTGATCAGCCAGCACCTGCAGGCGGCGGTGCCTATCACGACAACGCTGTGTGGATGCGCGCAATTTAACGTCCCGTTAGTATATTCCCATCACTTCGCCATGATTGAGCCATCACAGCGCCAATAGTGCAGTTCAAATTCAGTGGATAGAAACCTGACTTTAACCGGTTGTTAACATGTCCGACAGCGCACAAGTGTTTGAAAAGAATCATTTTCTGAACGACCAGAATCGGGCGAAAGTCTTTCGTATGTCTGATATTGAGCGCAATCGCACCCGCATCGTCATGTTGATTATCGCAGCTGCATTGGCTTTGGCTACACTGGCGCCGGTAGTTGTGCTGGCAGGCTAAGCCAGTTTCGCCAGCCGCCCTATCAGCAATTCAAAGAACCCGTCAGCATCAATCCCGCGGCACACTGTGGCGTTTTGCTTGCGGCCAGAAACACCCCACCAGTCAATTACGGTCATACCCATGGTCAACTCGGACTCGCATTCTATGGCGACATTGACCTCGCGCGACTTGAACAATTCCGACTGCAACAGCCAGGCGATAACACACGGATCATGCAGCGGCCCGCCATCAGTGCCATATTTTTCTTCATCGAAGCGTTCAAAGAAATCCAGGAGCTGCGCCACCGCAGGTCCGGTATTGTTCTTCATGACACGGAATTTTTCAACCCGCGCCCGCGTCGTCAGTGCCTGATGCGTGCAATCAAGGGGGATGAGCGTCACTGGAATATCGCTTTCAAACACCAGCCGCGCTGCCTGCGGATCAACATAAATATTGAACTCCGCCGCAACCGTCACATTTCCGCCCTCAAAGAAACCGCCGCCCATTGCCACGATCCGCTTGATGCGCGACGCAATTTTTGGCTCCTTTACCAATGCCAATCCGATATTGGTAAGCGGCCCCAGCGCGCATAAAGTCACAGTTCCAGCTGGGCGCGACATCAGCGTGTCGATGATGAAATCCACCGCATATTGTTTTTGCAGTGGCATCTTGGGTTCAGGGAGCACTGGCCCATCTAGCCCGGTGCGGCCATGCACATGCTCCGCCGTCACCAGTTTTCGCAACATCGGGCGCACCGCACCCGAATAGACTTTCACATCCGGCCGGCCGGCCAACTCACAAATCTTCCGCGCATTAACTTCCGTCAATGCCAGCGGAACATTCCCGGCAACCGTGGTAACGCCAAGCACCTCAAGTTCAGGGGAAGCCAGCGCCAGCAAAATGGCGACAGCATCATCCTGCCCGGGATCTGTGTCGATTATGATTGGGTGTGTCATTTAGCACTCGCATTTTGAAATTGCCGTTGCGGCATGGGCGGCGGGGGATACTTACCGAACTTTAAATTCCAGTAACTCCACGACCTTGGATCAATAATTCCTGGAGGCGCAAGTGCCAGTGCTTCCCGTAAATCATCGTCGTTCAATTGTTGCCGGATAGTTTCCATGTCCACATGCGTACCATAGGTGAATACATATGCGAGAAACCTCGCGGTATTGCGGATCGCCTGTCCCGGTGGTTCAAACCAAACCAAGCGCCGCGCCAGGGCCTCAACCTCAGGAGTCAAAGAAATGGTTTTCATGATTTGCCCAATATCATTCAGTACCCGGACTTGGCAAACGTGAAAGGTCGACATGCTTGACGGTATTCACAATGCGTCCACGCACGTCTCGCGGCACCTCACCAAGATTTCCGTCCTCGAAGTAGGTCAGTGCCTTGAGGGAATTCTGGGCGTTGAAAGCATCGCCGTAAACCTCTAGAGCCGCGGTGAGCGCCATTTCCAGCGTGATATCCGAAGCTGAAAGTATGGCGTCGATATCGATGAAATCCTTGGCTTCAGCTCGTTTCTGCACAACCGCAACCTTTGAAGCGGCGAGGTCGAGAAGTGAGGCGACTTTCAACCTCGTTCCAACGCACTCCAAATGCTCACGCATGTGACGCAATTTTGGTAGTCCGAAAAACGAAATTTTGACAGGACCATTCCGGTTTACAACGCAGGTAAGCGTATTCGGCGCCACTTGCAGCACTGTAGCGCCAGCAAGATAAGGAACTGAATTGAGCAACCTGTCAGGATCGACTTCGCTAATCGCAAAGAAATCGAAATCAATCGAGTTTCTGTGGCCAAGGTGTAAGGCGACAGCAGTGCCGCCATATAGCACAAACTCGGGCGGCGTATTCGCAAGTTCAGGCCACATCGCTCTTTGCGACGCCGGAAGAACCTCAAGTTTTGGTGACAGTTCCATTGCCCTGCAATTTTATCCAGAATCATCAGGCCGTCCGTCAACGACTGATCTTCTTCAGTTTTTTACGCAAGTGATGCGTCAGCGCAAGCGCAATGCAGTGTGCTACAATCTTGGCGGGTATGTGCTTTCCGGTGGGGAACAGCAGGGCCCGCTTCCCGTCATAGGTGAGCTTGTCGCCATAAATTTCCTCGAATGCATCAACGAGCCCGGACTGACAGTGGAAATACACCGCGGCCCTCTCAGGATCATGGCGCACGCCATCGATGCGGATGGTACTGCCACTGCCGGTTTCCGGGGTGAGAAAACTGTGCTGGCCCCAGCGTAAGCCTTCTTCGATCCGTCCCACGCCAGGCGTTGCACGTGCGGTATCCAACACCAACGCGCGCAGCGCAGTCAGCGTGAGTTGAACCTTTGCGTTGTGCTTCTCTATCACTTTGGCAAACGCCTTGTCGTCCCGCTTGCTCACGCCGGGAATTCCGGAAAGAACTGTTCCCTCATGCGAGTAACGTATCCCATGACCGGCTTGTGCAGACGGATGTATTCGCCAAGCTCGCTGTTAAAAAATGGAACGCTGGCACCCCAGAGCATCGCAAAAACTGACGCATCGGCACCTGAACTGCGGGGACCTAGCAAATAAGTATTGGAACCCAACAAATCCGCTACAGCATCAACGTCGCCCTTGCCAAGTTGCAACCGCTCGGCATCCGTATGCCTGCCCAGGCCTTGCGCCTTCAATGCCTTGCGTACCTGCTTTCGAATGACATGACGCAACACTGGCCGGATCGGTGCAGGTGCAACGTCAAAGTAGTGCTTGGGCCCTTTCTCGAAGTTTTTATCATTCTCCCATCTGTCGTGGACAAGCAGCCAATAGAGATGATCTTCGCACATCCGGGCAATCGTCCAGCCCAGTGCCGTTTCGCGCGGCCCGTATCCACCGGAGTAATCAGCGTCGTGTTTGTCTGTCAAATGGGTTTGAATGAAATGCGAGTCCCCCAGCAGAACGCCGTTGTCCCTGATGTAAGGAATCTTGCCTTTTGGAGCTTCCCGGAAGCTCATCAGCCTGGACTCAAATGGCACCCCAGCCATTTTCAGCAGCACCATCGCTTTCACTACAAATGGACTGGGATCAGGCAAACCAAAAAGCGGGCCTGCGTTGTAAAGTGTGATCATCGAATTCTCCTTGACCTTGCCTCCATCCTACTGTCACGCTGCTGACAACATGGTGTCAGCAGCTTTGCAGTAGCATATAATCATGAGACGAGCCGACCGACTTCTCCGGGTAATCCAGATTCTCCGCCGCCACCGCCGTCCGGTGATCGGCCAGGTGATCGCTGAGGAGTTGGAAGTGTCACTGCGCACTGTTTACCGCGACGTCGCTGATCTCATCACTGACGGCGTGCCCATTCGCGGTGAAGCAGGCGTTGGCTACGTGCTGGGCGAGGGCTACGATCTGCCACCGCTGATGTTCTCAACCGATGAACTGGAAGCCGTCATGCTGGGCTTGAGCTGGGTCAGCCGCCGTGGCGATCCTGATCTTGCCCGCGCAGCACAGGACACAATTGCAAAAGTCGGCGCCGTCATACCGGAACGCCTGCGACCCTTCCTGTTCGACTCGCCGTTGCTCGCCCCACCCACATTTGGCATCGTGCAGGACCGGGTGGATATCGCCGCCATCCGCCAGGCCATCCGCGACCAGCGCAAGGTGGCCATTCATTATGCCGATGAATATGACAAGGCGAGCAACCGCGTAATCTGGCCCATCGGCATTTCCTATTTCGACGCCCAGCGGCTGGTGATTGCCTGGTGTGAACTGCGCAAGGATTTCCGCACCTTCCGCACCGACCGCATGCGCACCGCTGAAATGCTGCCGGAAAAATATACCGAACGCCGCAAGGCGCTGCTCAAGCGGTTCATGGAGCAGAATTCAACGAGGCATCAGTAAGCAGTTCCCAAAGCCCCCGAAAACACCACCTGTTCTTCTTTGCCCTTGCGCTTGCGGATCATGCCAAGTGTCGCCACGCGCTCTCCTGAAGCTTTCAGCGTGGCAGCTATCACCTTGTAATATTTTGGATTTACCACCACGATCATGCCAATGCCGCAGTTGAATGTGCGCAGCATTTCGCGGTTCTCTACGCCCCCAGTGTGCGCCAGCCAGTCGAACACTGGAAGATATGACACCGCATCAAGATCAATCTCCGCTACCGTGTCTTTCGGCAGAACGCGCGGAATATTCTCTATAAATCCGCCGCCCGTGAGATGCGCCAGTGCCTTGATGCCGGGCCTCTTCAGCGCCTTCAAAAGCGGCTTCACGTAAATCCGCGTTGGCGTGAGCAGCGCTTCCGCCAGCGTACCCTTGCTGAACGGCGAGGGGCTATCAAGCTTCAACCCGCTCATATCAACAATCTTGCGGATCAATGAATACCCATTGGAATGCGGTCCGCTGGATTGAAGCCCAAGGATCACATCACCTGCCTTCACATCGCGCTTCGGCAAAATCTTCTTGCGCTCCACAGCACCCACGGCAAACCCCGCAAGGTCATAATCCCCGCCATGATACATGCCGGGCATTTCCGCCGTTTCGCCGCCAATCAATGCACAGCCAGCCTGCTTGCAGCCATCGGCAATACCTGCAATCACCTCGCGCGCCGCTTTCACATCGAGTTTTCCGGAGGCGTAGTAATCCAGAAAAAACAGCGGCTCCGCACCTTGCACAACAAGGTCATTGACCGACATTGCCACAAGGTCAATCCCCACGCCGCGATGTATGCCGGAATCGATCGCAAGCTTCAGCTTGGTCCCAACTCCGTCATTGGCCGCAACCAGCACCGGATCTTTGTAACCACAAGCCTTGAGATCGAAAACTCCGCCAAACCCGCCAAGCCTGGCGTCAGCGCCCTTGCGCCGCGTCGATTTCGCCAAGGGCTTGATCAGCGAAACCAGGTCATTTCCGGCTGTAATGTCAACACCCGCATCCGCATAAGTCAGACCGTTCCGAAGTGCTTGTTTGCTGCCGCTCATGCCGCTAGTTTGCCTCATTATTCGCTATACCCGATTGGCCCGGGTGTTAGCCCGAACAAGATGCAGGATAAAGCCCGAAACACGGCATGGGGATAAGAATCAAAAAGATGCTATTCGCGACGATCCTGGCGATCTTCGCCACGGCGAAGGCTTGGGCTGCGGGTCCCATCGAAACCAGCGTCTTTGCCGTCCAGGGGGTCGAAGCCGACGTTACAGACATTGACGCAACAACAGCCAAAAACAAGGCCATTGTCGATGTCCAGCTGAAGGCATTTCATCAGTTGATCGATCAATTTGGCAACGCCGACATGGTCGAAAAGACGGTCGCCACCGAACCAAAAGAAATAATGGAATACCTGAAGTCACTTTCGATTGAAGAAGAGCGCTTCAGCCCCGGGCGATATGCCGGAAAATTCACCGTCCGCTTCTTGCCCCCAAAAATGGGCAAGCTGTTTGCCGCTTACGGCATTAAACTGCAAACCGACCAGGCCCCCGCGACGTTGGTGATTCCGGTTTGGAAGGAAAACGAAACAATCAAATTGTGGGAAGACAACCACTGGCGGGCAGCATGGAAATCGCTGGCGGCGGCGCAAGGCTCAGTGCCCATCATCGTGGCCCTGGGTGACGCTGAAGATGAACGTACACTGACAGCGACCGATGTCGTTGCCAATGATCCGCTGAAACTCGAGGCAATGCGCCGCCGCTACGATGTCTCAAGTGTGCTGCTCGCCATGGCTGAACCCGAAGGCGCTTCTGACCTTAAAGTGAAAATTGAAGGACAGTCACCCATAGGCACGGTCCGCATAGACAAGATCTATGCGAGCGATGACGGCACCCAGGCAGGCGCGTCGCGCGTCGCGGCCCAGCGCTTTGTTGACGTCATGACCAAGAAATACACCGCCGACGCCAGGGCGCTCGCCGCCAGGAAAGGCCGGACTTCAAACGCCATCACCGTGGCGGTGCCCTTCACGAGTCCGTCGCAATGGAACGGCATTCGGTCGCGTATTTTGGCCACACCCGGCGTCAAGTCAGTTGACGTTACATCGCTGGATGCCGATGGCGCTGTCATCAGCCTGCGCTACGCAGGCGAATTGGCTGATGTCACGTCGTCTTTCCAAAACGCCGGCTTGCGCATATTTCAATCAGGTGGTTCCTGGACAATCGAGGCGATGTAGGTCGAGAGCGGCATGTCAATCCCGAATATCATCTCGCTTATGCGCATGCTGCTCGTGCCGCTGGCGATCTGGCTGATGTTGTCGGATTCTTTCATGCTGGCGTTCTATGTTTTTATCGCGGCGGGAGTCAGCGACGGCGTCGATGGTTATCTGGCGCGCCGCTTCAATTGGCAAACCGAACTGGGCGCTTATCTCGACGCCATCGCCGACAAGGCTTTGCTGGTGTCAATCTATGTGGTACTCGGCGCTCTCCGCATCATCCCGCTCTGGCTGGTCATCGTCGTTGTGACGCGCGACATACTCATCGTCGGTGGCGTGTTGCTGTCGCGGGTCCTCGATACGCCGGTCCGCGTGAAACCACTTTGGATCAGCAAGGTTAACACTGTCGCCCAGATCCTGTTTGCCGGATTGCTCCTGCTAATGCTTGGCACGGGCTATGATGTAGCCCTGCTGCTTGTGCCAGGTGCGGCGATTGTGGCACTCTTGACCCTCGCATCAGGTGCATTCTACGCCCGCGACTGGTTGCGCCACATGAGCGGCAGCGGTGTTATTAAGTGAGCGGTAGCGGAGTAATAAAGTGACCATCCAAAGGCAGGTTTCATTCTGGCTGATAGCGCTTGTCGCCTTCGCGTTCACGCTCTGGTTTCTTCAGGATATTCTCCTTCCGTTCCTGGCGGGCTTTGTTCTCGCCTATTTCCTCGATCCGATCGCCGATTGGCTGGAAAGCCACGGCTTCCCACGCACGCTCGCTGCTCTCACCATCATACTCCTTGCTGTGCTTTTGTTTGTCGTCCTGATTATCACCTGCGTTCCGTTCCTGTTTCAAGAAATCCAGAACCTGTCGTCAAGTTTGCCGAGTCTGGTGAAATCACTGATCACAACAGTGAACGACATGGCCCCCCAATCCATAAAGGACCTGATGGCAAAAAGCGGGAACACATTGCCAGCGTCCGTCAGCGATGTGGCCGGCCGCGCTGCAAGCTGGTTCGCCACCATTCTCACATCCGTCTGGTCTGGCGGCATGGCATTGGTCAACGTGTTGTCGCTGATGGTTTTGACGCCAATCGTTGCATTCTATCTGCTGCAGGATTGGGACAGAATCGTCGCCAAGGTCGACCACTGGCTGCCGCGTGATCACGCCGGCGATATTCGCCAGATTGCGCATGACATTGACACCGCCATGGCCGGCTTCATCCGGGGGCAAGGCACGGTTTGCCTTCTGCTCGGTCTATTCTATGCCATTGCACTGTCGCTGGCAGGACTCAACTTCGGCCTCGCCATAGGCTTTCTCGCAGGGATACTCAGCTTCATTCCCTTCGTCGGCGCCATCATCGGCGGAGTATTGGCGGTGGGCGTAGCACTTGCGCAATTCTGGCCCGATTACATAAGCATTCTGCTCATCATCGGCATATTCGCTGCAGGTCAGTTCATCGAAGGAAACTTCCTGTCGCCAAAACTGGTGGGCGGTTCAATCGGACTGCATCCCGTCTGGTTGATGTTCGCGCTCTTTGCCTTTGGCTATATCTTCGGCTTTGCCGGACTGCTGCTTGCGGTACCACTTGCCGCGGCCACGGGTGTTGTCGTCCGCTACTTCCTGAACCGCTACATGAACTCAAAACTCTATACGGGCGTCCGGCCTAAAACCTTGCCAGAGCAGGCGTGATGCCAAAGCAATTGCCGCTTGACCTTCCTGTGCGCACGTCTTTGGGCCGCGAGGATTTCTTCGTGAGCCCTGCAAACGCTGCTGCTGTCGCGCTGATCGACCAGTGGCCCAACTGGCCAAGCCATGCCGCGATACTCTCCGGCCCACCCGGCAGCGGCAAAACCCACCTGAGTGAAATCTTCCGTGAACGGACGAATGCCGCGCATGCGCAGGCATCGCAATTAAGCATGGAGGCTTTGCCTGGCTTAATCGAAAGCGCTGCCATCTCCGTGGAAGGAATTGACGGCAAGAATGTGGACGAACGTGTCCTTTTCCACTTGCTGAATCTCGTGCGTCTGGAACAATGTTCCCTATTGCTCACATCCGCCACCGAATCGGCCAAGTTGAACATCATACTTCCCGATCTCAGGTCGCGCATCAACGCCTTGCCAGCTGTCGCGATACTCCCGCCCGATGACCAGCTGCTCCGCGCCGTGCTGGTCAAGACTTTTGCCGACCGGCAGCTGGCAGTCACCGAGTCAATCCTGTCCTATCTCGTCCAGCGCATGCCGCGCTCACTGGAAGCTGCGCGCGCCATCGTCGGCGAAATAGACAGCGCGGCCTTGTCAGAGCGCGCCGAGTTGACCCGGCCTTTCGTTGCGCGCATCCTTGCCCGCATAGTTAATCTGGAGTTATTTGATGAAGCCTGAGCCTTCATCCAAAGTTCACAATCTCCGAGCAACATTTGGTCCAGCGGACGCGAGACCAATGAACGACCAATCCAACATGCCAGTGGCGCTTGACAGCCCACAGCGCTTCATGAACCGCGAGCTCTCTTGGCTCGGCTTCAACATGCGCGTGCTTTCGGAAGCGCAGAATCCTGCGCATCCCTTGCTGGAACGCCTGCGCTTTCTCTCGATCTCCGGCAACAATCTCGATGAGTTTTTCATGGTCCGCGTGGCGGGCCTTGAGGAATTCGTGCGCGAAGGTGTTGTGGAAATCAGCGACGATGGCCGCACGCCCGCCGAACAGCTGGAACTCATCCGCCGGCAAACGAATGAACTGATGGCGGAGCAGAGCAGGTTGTGGCTCGCACTTCGCCGTGAACTGCGCCAGAACGGCATCTCGATCATCGAGCCTGACGAACTGACGAAACCCGAACGCGAGTGGCTGGATCACCGCTTTCTTGAACAGATCCTGCCCGTCGTCACGCCAATCGCCATTGACCCTGCCCACCCATTTCCCTTCATACCTAACCGCGGATTCATTCTGGCCGTTGAGCTCCGCCGCCGCGCCGATGGCGGCATCATGCGCGCGCTTTTACCGATTCCCGCCCAGCTGGATCGCTACATTCGCCTGCCAGGGTCGCCGACGCGGTTCATCGCCATCGAAAACATGCTGGCACATTACCTGCCAAGACTCTTTCCGGGTTACGACGTTCTTGGTGACGGCCTGTTCCGCTTCCTGCGCGACAGCGATCTCGAAATCGAGGAAGAAGCCGAGGACCTGGTCCGCGTTTTCGAATCCGCCCTGAAGCGCCGTCGCCGCGGGTCCGTCATCCGCATGGAAGTGGACAGCGCCTCAACCCCGCAACTTCGCGCTTTCATCGCCGACGAACTTGAAGTCAACAAGGACGTGATCGTGGTCAGCGAAGGCATGGTCGGTTATGCCGACACGGCCCAGCTCATCATCGACGAGCGCCCCGATCTCAAATTCAAACCCTATGCTGCCCGTTATCCCGAACGCGTGCGTGACCACGCAGGTGATATTTTCGCCGCCATCCGGCAGAAGGATTTCGTCGTTCACCATCCTTATGAATCCTTCGATGTCGTGGTCCAGTTCATCCGCCAGGCCGCAAACGATTCCGATGTCGTGGCGATCAAGCAGACGCTTTATCGCACGTCGTCAAATTCTCCCATCATCGCGGCACTCGCCAAGGCAGCGGAAGCAGGCAAATCCGTCATGGCGCTGGTTGAGCTCAAGGCGCGCTTTGACGAGGAAGCCAACATCCAATGGGCACGCGATCTGGAACGCGCCGGCGTGCAAGTCGTCTTTGGCTTCATCGAACTCAAAACGCATGCAAAGGTCTCGATGGTCACCCGTCGCGAAGGCGGCGGCATGCGCACCTATGTCCATTTCGGCACTGGAAATTATCACCCAGTCACAGCGAAAATCTACACGGACCTGTCGTTCTTCACCTGCGATCCAGCACTCGCCCGCGATGCGGCGCGATTGTTCAACTACATTTCCGGTTATGCACCGCCCGAGGAACTCGAAAAAATCTCGATCTCCCCGATCAACCTCAAGGACCGGCTGCTGCAGCACATCGATCAGGAAATCGACAATGCCAAGGCAGGCCTGCCGGCGCAGATTTGGGCCAAGCTTAATGCGCTCGTTGATCCTGGCGTCATCGACGCTCTCTACCGCGCCAATGCCGCGGGTGTGCAAATCGATCTGGTGGTGCGCGGCATCTGCTGCCTCAGACCCGGCATTCCGGGCCTCTCCGAACACATCCGTGTCAAAAGCATCATCGGCCGTTTCCTCGAACATTCCCGCATCGTATGCTTCGCCAACGGTGAGGCGCTGCCGCACCCAAAAGCCAAAGTCTATATCGGCTCAGCCGACTGGATGCAGCGCAATCTTCACCGCCGCGTCGAAACGTTGATTCCGATCGAGAACCCGACTGTACACGACCAGGTCATGGATCAGATCATGGTCGCAAACCTGCGCGACAATCAGTTGAGCTGGGAACTGCTGCCCGATGGCCGTTCGCGCCGCATCGTTCCGCAACCTAATGAAGAACCTTTTAACGCTCACCAGTATTTCATGGAAAACCCGTCGCTCTCTGGACGCGGCACCTCCATCGTGGGTAATGTCCCGCCAGCAATCGAAAAGAAACACAGGCGGGCGACGGTCAAGAAGTGAGCTGGCATTCAGGGTTCAGGACGGAACCACCAAAGTACCGCCCCGTCGGCGTCGTTGACATTGGGTCAAACTCCGTGCGCGTGGTCGTCTATGACGGCCTGCGCCGCTCGCCGTCGCCAATCTTCAACGAGAAAATTCTGGCGGGCCTCGGCATTGGCGTTGCAACCACGGGCCGTCTGAACGAGCAGGGACTGGTCCGCGCACTTTTGGCACTGCGCCGGTTCCGGGCGCTGCTGAAGCAGATGGGCGTCAGGCAGGTTTACGCGGTTGCCACAGCCGCTGCGCGGGAAGCATCAAACGGGGAAGAATTCATCGACCTCGCCGAGAAAGCACTGGGAGCTGGCATCAGCGTGCTCTCCGGCAAGGAAGAGGCCCGCTACGCCGCACTTGGCGTCATCGCGGGCATCCCGGAAGCCAACGGCGTCGCGGGCGATCTCGGCGGCGGTTCGCTAGAATTGATCGACATCGAAAACGGCAAACTGCGCGGCGGCGTGACCTTGCCCATTGGTCCCCTGCGACTGATCGACATGTCGAAAGGATCAATCAAGGAAGCGCGAAAAATCGTCGACGACTATTTCGCCAAAACCGAAGTCATTGATCGGCTGAGAGGCCGGAATTTTTATGCCGTCGGCGGAACCTGGCGAAACCTCGCACGCATCCACATGGCAAAGACCCGCTATCCGCTCCATGTCCTGCACCATTATGCAATCCCGAGGCAGCAGGCGGCGAGCATTTCAGAAATGGTTTCCAGCCTGACGCCATCAGCGCTTCGCGACGTGCGCGACGTCTCGAAGAGCCGCGTCGAAACGCTTCCCTTTGGCGCCATGGTGCTGGAGCGCCTCATGCAGGCTTCGAAAGCTTCAGACGTAATATTTTCAGTCTATGGCGTGCGCGAAGGGCTTCTCTATTCGAAACTCCCACGCAAAAAAATGTACAGCGACGCGCTGCTCACGTCTTGCTGGGATTTCGCGCGCCGTTATGCGCGCTCGCCCGAACACGAACTCGAACTTTGCGATTGGACCGACCAGTTGTTCAACGCCAAGGGAATAGCCGAAACTGAAACCGAGCGGCGATTGCGCTACGCTGCCTGTCTGCTCGCCGACATTGGCTGGCGCGCCCATCCTGACTATCGCGCCGACCGTTCGCTCGGCATGATCGCCCAGGCCGCATTTGTCGGCGTCGATCACCCTGGCCGCGTGTTCCTGGCGCTCACAATTTACTATCGCTATGACGGCGAAGTCGGCGGTGAAATTGCCAAGCTTCTTGATGAAAAAGCAAAGGCGCGAGCGCATCTGTTGAGCTCATTCTTCCGCCTCGCTTACATCCTCTCCGCCGCCATGCCCGGCATGCTGCCAAAGATCGGCTTGAATTTTGGCAAAGGCAGCACGCTTGTGCTGACGCTTCCAAAGAAACTCAAGGACTTGATGGGCGAACGCGTCGAGAAGCGCTTGGCGGAGCTTGCGTTGGAACTAAAAATGTCGCCCAAGGTAGAGTTCAAATAGAGCGGATCCTGGTTAAGCGGAATCGTTCCATCAATTACCCGTTACGGCCCGCTCGAAGCGGGCCATGGCGGGTTTTTAGGGATCGTGACATCTCACTGGAACTCTCAAAGTCTACACCAGTTCCCTTGCTGCCTTTCTTCGCCGTGCGTACTCATAAGCCACTGCCGCGATGATGGTCATTACGATGAGCAAGAATGCCAGCGCGTTTATCGATGGGGTGACACCGGAGCGCACCTTGGAGAACACGTAGACCGTGAGCGTATCCATGGTGCCGCGGGTGAACAGCGTCACATTGAAGTTTTCGATGGACTGAAAAAAGGCAATGGCCGCGCCTGCAAATATTGCAGGATAGAGGTGCGGCAGCAGAATGCGCCTGAGCATTTGCGTATTGCTGGCACCCAGATCAAGCGCTGCTTCCTCCAACGAGCGGTCGAAACTCTGCAGCCGTGCCAACACCAACAGCATGACGAACGCCGCTATGTAGCTTACTTGCCCCAAAACCGACAGATGCAAGCCGGATGGCACGCTGAACTTGTTCCAGAACAGCAAAGTCGAAATACCAATCACGGCACCAGGTGCCAGAATTGGGGCGACCATCAAGCCGTAAAGAACGGCGCGTACGCGCCCCGATATAGAGTTGACCAGAATTGCAGCGGACGTGCCGATGATGACCGACAGAGCGGCCACGGCGAGTGCGACCCAGATGGTGTTGAAGAACGACGTCCACAAGCGGCCATCGTTCCACATGTCGATGAACCAGCGTGAGGTCAGGCCTTTCCACGGAACGATTGATGGGAGCCGATTGTCGTTGAAGGCAGCGCCCGACATCACTGCCAGCGGGGCCAGCAGGTAGAAAAGGAAAACACCCATATAGATGTGAAAGAGAATGCGGCTGGTCTTGCTGTTCATTTGGCAATGTCCGACAATTTTACGCGGAACACGCGCATCACCAGCGTCACAAAGATCGTGCACAGTATGAGCAGCATGAAGGCATAGGCGGAACCTGTGTTCCAGTCCTGGCTTTCGAGCATCCATTGCTGAACTGTTTGCGTGAACCATTGCGATGTGGTGGAGCCCAGCAGGGACGGCACCAGCAGCGAGCCTGCCGACAACATGAAAACCATGACGGCTCCCGATGCGATGCCAGGTTTCGCATGCGGAAGAATCACGCGCCAATGGGTGCGCCACCAGGGCGATCCCAAATCCTGTGCCGCTTCAATCTGATTGGTGTCGAGAGATTGCACGGCGTTGTAGACCGGGAAAAGCATGAACAGGACATAGGTGTAGACGAGCCCGATCATGACGCCGTTGTAGCCTTGAATGTAGCGGATTGGTTGCTCGATCAGGCCGAACATGTCAAAAAGAATGAAATTGAGTGGGCCCTTGAACGCAAGGATGATCCACCAAGCGAAAGCGCGCAGTACTTCCGATACCCATAGCGGCACGAACAGCAACAGAAAAAGTGTGGGCAGGGTTTTGGGGCTCACTACTTTTGCCAGATAATAGGCCAGTGGATATGCAATCAGGAAACAGACCAAGGTGACAACCGCCGAATACACAATCGTAAGAATAAACGTCATCGTGTGCACTGGCATTTCGATGGGTATTCCAAAAAATGTCGTCTGGATGTTGCCGTGGAAAACCTTGAGGTAATTGTTCAGGGAATACGTATCCTTCGGGCCACCAACATCAACGATTGGAAGGTATGGGCGGAACGAGGATTCAAACATTGTCAGGTTGGGCAGAATGACAAGAATCAGCAGCCAGAAAACCGTGAGCAGAATGAAGGCACTGGTCAGTGTCTTGCCGTAGCGGCGGAAGAGGTCTTCCATTTAATGCCCCGGCCTGTCTTCATCGGGAAGGAGTGCGGCGCGCTCTGGATCAAAACTCACATGCAGGCGCTTGCCCGGCGAAGGCGCGGTGCCTGAGCCATCATTGCGCAATTCCGCGGAGAGTTTGAAACCTGAATCAGTCACGCCTTGGACCGCGATGAAGTTGCCTTCGAACGAAACATCGGAAATCGTCAGCGGGATGGAGTTTTCCCTGGCGGCTTTCTCCGAAAAATTCATGTGCTCGGGGCGCACGTAAAGTTTCACCGACTTGCCTTTGGCATCTGCTCCGAGTCTGGCACAGAATGCGCCGAGCGGTGTTTCAAATGCGGCAAGGCCATCGGCGGTCTTTTTCACGGTGCCAGTCAGAATGTTGTTCTCGCCTACGAATGAAGCGACAAAACCGTTCACCGGGTTATTGTAGATTTCACGCGGATCGGCCACTTGCTGCAATTTGCCATGGCTCATCACGCCGACGCGGTCGCTCATGGCCAGCGCTTCGCCCTGATCATGCGTGATATAGATGAAAGTCACGCCAGTGCGTTTCTGGATGGCGCGGAGCTCAGCTCGCATGTGTTGGCGCAGTTTCAGATCAAGTGCGGATAGTGGCTCATCGAGCAGCATCAGGGCTGGTTCAACAGCAAGGGCACGCGCAATGGCCACGCGTTGCTTTTGACCGCCAGAGAGTTGACCGATCATCCTGTCACCGACCCCAGGCAAGTCGACAAGTTTGAGAAGTTCATCAGCTCGCGCCCGGCGCTTGACCTTGTCAACGCCACGCACTTCGAGGCCGAAAGCGATGTTCTCCCACACAGGCATCAGCGGAAACAGCGCCAGGTTCTGGAAGATCAAGGCGGTTGGGCGCTGGTTGGGGCGTAAACCAATTACGTCCTTGCCGCCGATAGTGATCACGCCCTCTGTCGGGTCGATGAAGCCGGAAATCATGCGCAGAATTGTGGTCTTGCCGCAGCCTGATGGCCCGAGGAATGAGAAGAATTCTCCGGCCTTGATGTCGACGCTCACTTTGTCGACGGCCCGGAACTTGCCGAAATCCGCCGACACATGGTCGAGATGTACGCCTGCTCCTGTCAAAATCCCCTACCCCACTTCTGTGCCGCTTACGGCTCTTACTCGAAACTTTCCGAAAATTCGCCTGTTGAAAGTCTGGGTCCCGGCCTTCGCCGGGATGACCGTCCAGTGAGATACCATAACAGCGCAAAACCGCCGGACCTTCAAGGTCCGGCGGTTCTGTTGTTCACTTACTATTCAAGCTGCCTTGAACTTGTCGGCGTATTCACCGCGCTTGGCGATGAATTCAGCGCTTTGTGCCGGCCACCACCAGAGTTTGCCAAGCGCTTCGTCGTTGAAGGTGCCAGCGTAATAGGCCGCCACTTCCGGATCAAGCTTCTCACCTGAACCCTTACCGACTGGGTTGGACGAGAAGGCTGTTGCCCACATCGCGGAGCCTTCAGCGGTCGATACGAACTTCGCCAGCTCATGCGCCTGGTCGATGTTCTTGGCGTTCTTCATCATGACAAAGCCCTGATGCCAGGCGAATGCGCCTTCAGCTGGGGCAATGTACTTGAAGCCGTCCTTGCGGAGGTTATAGCCGGTCGAATCCCAGCACAAGCCGAGCGTTGCACCGTTGGCGGTGAAGCCGGCATTGGCTTCGTTTTCGCCAGACCACCACTGAACGATGTTCTTCTTCGACTTGATCGCTTCTGCGAGAGCGATGTCCCACAGCTGCACCATGGCACCCATATCTGTGTAACCATCGATCCAAGGACGCGGCAGCTTGCCGGTCGCATCAAGATAACGGCCCATTGCAGCGAGCGAAGAATGTGGACGCAGCACAACCTGATTTTCAGGGTTGAAGAGGTCACCCAGCGAAGCAGGAGCTGCTAGCTTGGCACCGCCATCCTTGGCAACAAGTGCTTCCGTGCCCCAGTTCGATGGCACGTAGTACAATTTGCCGCCGTCGCGTGAACGTTCACCAGCCGAACCATCGGCGAGGCCTGGCAGGTAGTTGCCCAGCGCGAGCTTTGCTTCATCAAATGGCTGTAACAGACCATTGGTGTTCCAGCCGCCCCAACGGTCAATCGTTGGTTCCATCATGTCAACGCCTCCGGCTTCAAGCGCCGTCTTGCCCTGGGCAAACATCGCGTCCTGGTCTGGAAGTTCAATGAAGTTCGTCTTGATGCCCGTTGCTTTTTCAAACGCTGGGAATACGACTTCTGCCAGCTTCGGATAACCGGCCCAACCAACAAAGTTCACTTCGCCCGATGACGACAATGCATCACGCGAGACGACAGGGGCGGCAAAGCCAACGGCACCAAGTGCCACGGCAGACTTCATCAGCGAACGGCGCGACAGCGACGCGGCGCGCAGCGTTTCCATTGTTGAAGTGATTTTGGAATCATTCATTAGTATGTCCTCCTGAAGGTTCAGGCCCAATGCCCGTCCCTGAAATATGCCCATCGCACCCGGTTACCCCGGGATTTCGTGGCTATTGGTCAAGTATGACAATCTCACAACAGCTCTGCAACGGTTAAATGGACTGTCTGTCCCTCTCCATAAACACTCATTTGGCCAATGCCTGGGCTGGGGGTAATCTCCCGCCGAACTCAGGACCCATTTGCCATGCAGATTGACACAACCGCTGCCGTTGAACAGCTGACTACCTCCCTAGCCGCCAAGGCCGCGCCTGGGCCTGAGCTTATCGCGCAGAACGCAATCTGGCTTGAGGCTTGCGGATATTCCGGGTTGAAAATCCTTGCTGAAGCGTTGGAAGACGGCATCCGCGATCACAAACTTGTGAAGGATGCGCTGGGGCTTGATCTCAAGAATGTCTCCTGCGTTTTCCTTGCCGACAAGCTTTGCGATTATGTGATCAAGAATGGCCGCATTTTTTTGCGCAATGTGCGCCATGGACTGTACCTTCTGCCGGCCAGCGTCGAATCTGGCTATGGCATTGGCTGCCCGATTGATCCGGCCTTTGCGCTGGGCGGTGATCGTGCCAAAGACCCCTATGCCGAAAAATTGGAAGTGGCGGCGCGGGACGGGATCACCGTAGATGATGAGGTGTGGGCTTTGCTCACTGTTTGAGGATAGAAAATGCCCGGCCCCCTTTCTCACATCCGCGTACTTGATCTTTCACGCGTGCTTGCTGGCCCTTGGGCTACGCAGACGCTGGCGGATTTGGGCGCGGAGGTGATCAAGATCGAGAAGCCCGGTGAAGGTGACGACACGCGCGGCTGGGGGCCGCCGTTTGTGATGAACGGTGATGGTTCGCTTGGCGATGCGGCCTATTTTCAATCTGCCAATCGCGGCAAATGGTCGGTTTGCATTGATATCGCCACGGCTGAAGGACAGAGTCTTATCAGACAGTTAGCGGCAAAATCCGATGTGGTGGTTGAGAACTTCAAGGTTGGCGGATTGAAAAAGTATGGGCTGGACTACGAGAGCCTGAAGGCGGTGAATCCGACGCTGATTTATTGTTCGATTACCGGTTTCGGGCAGAACGGCCCACTTGCACAGCGCGCGGGCTATGACTTCATGATCCAGGGCATGGCGGGGGTGATGTCGGTCACCGGTGAGCCAGATGGCAATCCCATGAAAATGGGCGTGGCCTTTGCCGATATCTTTGCGGGTCTACATGCGGTGATTGGCATTGAAGCGGCTCTGGTGCATCGCGAGCGCACAGGCGAAGGCCAGGCGATTGATATCTCGCTGCTGGATTCGCAGGTGTCAGTGCTGGCGAACCAGGCATTGAATTATCTTGTTGGGGGAAAAGTGCCGATGCGGCTTGGCAACGCCCATCCCAATATCGTGCCGTATCAGACTTTCGAGACGAAGGATGGGTTCATGATCGTTGCAGTTGGCAATGACAGACAGTTCACGGACTATTGCCGCATCATTGGCGTTGCTGTTGACGCCAAATTCGCGACCAACCGTGGGCGGGTAGAAGGCCGCGCGGAACTCATTCCCCTGCTCGCTCCCGCGATGAAAGCACGAACGACAGCAGCGTGGATCGCAGCATTCGAAGCTGCCGCCGTCCCATGCGGACCGATCAATACAATCGATCAGGTTTTCGCCAACGAGCAAGTGCTGGCGCGTGGCATGCAAATCGGCCTGACGCGCGATGACGGCGTGCAGGTTCCAGGCGTTGCCAGTCCGCTGGTCTTGTCAGAAACGCCAGTCAGATACGACAGGCCCCCGCCAATGCTGGGCGATGGGACGGAGCGGGTGTTGAAGAATATTCTGCAGCTCGACCAGGCAGCAATTGAGAAGCTCAGATCGGCCGGAGTGGTTTAGGAACGCGGCAAGCGGCCTGATTTCCACTTGAAAATGACTGCCGCGAAAATGGCAACAAATGCAATTGCCGCAATCGTATAATCATGAATGTGAAATTCTGCCGCCCCGTGGGCAGAAGCGATTGTGTTCGAACCTGCCAACGCCACTACTGCCAACATATTACGAATCATCTGCTGCTCCTTTGCTCCTGCAAGTGGCGGGTGAGTTGCCTTCGCCTTGCTTTTGGTTACACCATTTGTTCCGGGC
This sequence comes from uncultured Alphaproteobacteria bacterium, assembly GCA_963819615.1. GTDB lineage: Bacteria > Pseudomonadota > Alphaproteobacteria > Rhizobiales > Aestuariivirgaceae > Aestuariivirga. The sequence continues at coordinate 174,865 of CAWFWW010000022.1, read as the reverse complement.
GTAATAGCTCAAAAACGACGTGCGACGCACGGCCCGGTCGACGACACATTCCTTTGACTTGATGAAATGATGAGAGCGGACCAAGATCACCAACTGAAAACAAAGTGGAGCCAAGGGAATGGAGGAAAAATGGTCTGGCGGTTGCCAATGCGGCGCTGTTCGTTACGAGTTGTTGGAGAAGCCCGGCAATCCTCATCTTTGCCATTGCCGCATGTGCCAGAAGCAATTCGGGAATGCGTTTGCCTCATTGACTGGCGTGCCCAAGGCGAAGTTCCGTGTGACGCGCGGGACGTTGGCGAATTTTCGCAGTTCTGAAAAAGTTGACCGCGGCTTCTGCCGTGATTGCGGAACTCCCCTAACCTATGAGCCGCTGGACCGGGACAATGTTTCCGTTTCAATTGGCTCGCTCGACCGGCATTCGGAAATTGTGCCTGACGCGCAATATGGCATTGAAGCACGCGAACCGTGGTTCCTCAATGTCGGCGACATTCCTGCTTTTGTTTCCGGTGAAGACGAAACCGGCAGCACTGAATTCTCGTTGCTGTTGCCGGACATAGAAAAGACGAACCGGCAACACCCTGACCACGAAACGGAACAATGGCGGCCGAAGTAAACAAGACTACCCTGACGGGAGTCTGGCACGGGCTTTACAGCTATCCGCAGTATCTTGAGCCCGTGTTTTTCATGGCAACGCTGGTCTCTCACGGCGGGCATTTCAGCGGCACGACACATGAGGCTCAGGTCGGCATGCCTGGCGCGCCGCTGACAGCCTTTGCAAGTGTCGATGGAGTTGTTGACGGCGAACAGGCAAGTTTCAAAAAGACCTATGACGGCACGGGCGGATGGTCGCACTCGCTGATGTATTTCGGCATGCTGAACGGTGACCGAAACGAGATTGTAGGCAAGTGGGTGTTTCCCAACAGCTGGTCTGGCCGATTCATGATGATCAGGAGTACGGGATTAAGCGAAACTGTGGTAAGGAAGGCATACGAGAATGTTTGAGGAGAGTGTTCATGGCCAAGACTGAAGCATTCTGGAACGGTCAAAAAATCGCCGCGAGTGATGCTTGCATTGCGGTCGAAGGCAGCGCGTATTTTCCGGCTGATGCGCTCGACAAGCATTTTTTCAAATCCTCCGATTACACCAGCGTTTGTTCTTGGAAAGGTACTGCCAGCTACATGGATGTCGTCGTTGATGGCAAGACCAATGGCAATGCTGCCTGGGTCTATCGCGAACCGATGGCGGCGGCAGCTGCCATTGCTGGTTACGTTGCGTTCTGGAAGGGTGTTGAGGTCAAGGGCGCGGATAACGCAAGGCCATTGGCCACGCCGGATGGAGCTGTGTGCTGAAGTCCTACTCCTAACCCGCCGTTAATTCCTGTTCGGCTACCCATGGTTCCAACGTTTGAATGGGAAAACACATGGCCTTTGAAGTCGCTGATGTGCGCTTTTCGACAAAGATTGCGAGGCAGTCCCTCAAAGCAGTTTTCGCTTTTTCGGTGGTGTCGTTTCTAGTCCTATTGGGCGAACGATTCATGTTTCAGGCTGGTGCGGAGCAAACAGCGAAACGGCTTGCGGATGCGGTTGCGGCGCGCAACGACATCATTTTAGCCGATGAGAAGCTGACGATGTCGGCAATTGCCTATGCATATTCCAACAACACAGACTGGAAAGCACGGTACAAGGCCACTTTGGCCGAACTCGGTGCCGCCACAAAACGGGCGAAATCATTGGTCTCAACAACTGACGCATCCACTTTCGACCACATGACAAAAGACTCGCGCGACATTCTTGCGCAACTGGAACAGACTTCGTTCGATCTGGTCGAAGGCGGCTGGGCCCAGGATGCGCCAGCGATCTTCAATAGCCCGCGCTATCTCGCCAACAAGAAAACAGTCGTTGCGGGAACCGACGAGCTGCTTGCGACAATTGACAATGAAGCTCGCTCTGCCTTGTCCAACTTGCGCATGCGGACCTGGCTGCTTCTGGTTGCCGGCGCCTTATCAGGGTTGACCGGCGGGGTGTGGCTGTGGCGCCGCCTCAATCGCGCGCTCGACAAAGCAGAAAAAACTTTTGTACTCGCTGACACGGCTTATCATCAGCAAGTCGCGGCGACGCACGCGGCTTCGATCAAAAGTTCACGGATGGAACAGCTTGGCGCGTTGACGGCCACCGTGGCGCATGAGCTGCGCAACCCGTTGGGGTCGGTTCGAACATCGGCGTTCGTGCTTGAACGAAAGTTCGGTGAACAGGACGAAAGCGTCAAACGCTCCTTTGAGCGGATCAGAACCGGCGTTTCCCGTTGCGACAATATCATTTCACAGCTTATCGATTTTTCACGCGCGCCAGATATTAAACCAACAAAAACCGATCTTGATGATTGGCTGGCTGGTGCCGTCACTGAACTTTCGCAATCCCTGCATGCCACCGTGTCTCTCACCTGCGTGCTGGGCATTGGAGGCAAATCCGTCACGTTCGACCAATCGCAGTTACGCCGCGTGGTTGGCAGCCTGATCACCAATGCTTCCGAAGCGATATCCGGCAAAGACGGCGAACCAGCGGGTGCGACACGGGGTGCGCCGCACATCACCGTCGAAACGAACTTGTCGCAACGCGGCGCTGAGATCATAGTCTCGGATAATGGCCCCGGCATTCCGGCTGAAAATCTGGGAAAAGTCATGGAACCGTTATTCACCACCAAGAGCTTTGGCGCTGGCTTAGGCCTGCCTGCCGCGCAACGCATCTTGGAACAACACGGCGGCGGCATTGAAGTTGCAAGTGTCGCGGGCAATGGCACGCGGGTGACAGCTTGGCTGGCCGTCACTGATGGCTAGCGCGGGCGGCAAGACCAAAGAGACTTCGGAAACCGTTTCCGCATTCATCTCAGGGCTTTCGCCTGACAGCCGCAAAACCGACGCCGAAACTCTACTGCGGCTTTTCCAAACAGTGACACGGTGCGATCCCAAAATGTGGGGGCCGACAATCATCGGCTTTGGCAGATACCACTACAAATATGACAGCGGCCGCGAGGGCGACACGTGTCGGTCCGGGTTTTCGCCGCGCAAGGCAAACATGACGATCTACCTCATGGGTGGATACTGCAATCCGGCAACGGAAAAAAGCTCGCGGGGTTGCGGAAAAGGCTGGGCAAGCACAGGACAGGGGCAAGTTGCCTCTACATCAACAAACTGGCGGATGTGGATGTTGACGTGCTGCGCGAGATGATCGCCATTGATCTGGCCTATATGAACGATAAATATCCGTCTGGCTAAATATTGGCGACGGAAACTTCAGGCTACGCCGTCTTCATCCTATAGGAGCGATCATGACATATCATAACGACGATCACGACCACGGATTAACTTTCGATCTCAATACGCTGCTGGAGCGCCGGCGGGTGTTGGGCTTGTTGTCGATAGCGGGAACTTCTGCCGCCCTTGCGGCCTGCGGCTCTGGGCCAGGCAATGCTGAAGCGAACAAGACGGCAACCGCAGCGGATGGCACTGTCTGCATCAAGGACCCGGCGGAGACAAATGGACCTTTCCCGGCAGACGGCACAAATTCGAAAGGCGGTTCAACAGTCAACGTGCTGAACCAAAGCGGCGTTGTACGGCAGGATATCCGCGGCAGTTTTGCCGGCATGTCTCCGGTTGCGGCTGGTGCGCCTCTCAAGATCACGATTTCAATCATTGATGTGGCAAAGGCCTGTGTTCCCCTGAAAGGCCACGCTATCTACATTTGGCATTGCGATGTCGACGGAAAATATTCGCTCTATGATTTGCCGGAAAGCAATTACCTGCGTGGCGTCGGCATTACCGATGACAAGGGCGAGGTGACTTTCACCACGATTTTCCCAGGATGCTATCCAGGCCGCTGGCCGCATATCCACTTCGAGGTGTTTGCCAGCGCCGACAAGGCGGCAACCGGCAAGGACAGTTTGCTCGTCTCGCAATTCGCATTGCCGACGGAAGCTTGCAAAGCTGCCTATGCGGATGCTTCCTATGGAACGAGTGCTGCCAATCTCACCAAGTCGCCGTTTGAGTCTGATGGAATATTTGGTGACAACACCAAGGAACAAAATGCCGCAATGACAATGGCCGTAAAAGGCGACGCAGCCAGCGGCCTCACCGCGACGGCAACAGTCGGGATTTTGTCGGCCTGACGCTGGCGGAACGGTTTCAGGGCCGTCGTATTTTTGCTACCCGTCGTTTTCTGACTATGGCATACCCCAGCCCATGGCAAATCTGGTCATCACATACTGGCGCGATATTCCTTCCGCAGTGTCCGTGAAAATCGGTCGCAAAGAGGAGAAACGCATGCTCGACAACCGCTTCATGGAAGCCATCGACATGGCGGCGATGCGTGACGGCACAACAGGGTCGGACGCATATCTCGCGGACTGGCGGCGCGGTGATCCGATCACAGTTGGCGACGATCTGGCGGCGGAAGCCGAAAAGGCCAAGACCGATCTCGAAACCACTTTTACCCAAGAGCGCATCAAGGCGCTGATCGCCTATGGAGGGCGTAATCCGTGACGCATACACTTGTTGCTTCTGCCACGCGCGAACACATCATCGGTTTTGACCGGCCATTTACTGTGATTGGTGAGCGCATCAATCCCACGGGCCGCAAGAAGCTGGCAGCGGAAATGCAAGCCGGGAATTTTGAAGGCGTGATCCGCGATGCGATGGCACAGATGGCGGCGGGTGCGCATATCCTTGATGTCAATGCAGGTGTCACCGCCGTCAATCCGAACGAAACCGAACCGCCGCTGATGAAGCAGACGCTGGAAGTTGTCATGTCGATTTGTGATTTGCCGCTGTGCATCGATTCATCCGTCACGTCGGCGTTGAAGATGGGCCTGGAAACGGCGGTGGGCCGACCGCTGGTGAATTCGGTTACGGGTGAGGAAGAAAAACTCGAAGCGATCCTACCGCTGGTGGCGAAGTACAATGTGCCAGTGGTGGCGATTTCGAACGACGAAACCGGCATTTCCGAGGACCCGGATGTCCGATTCATGGTGGCAAAGAAGATTGTCGAACGCGCTGCTGATTTCGGCATCAAGCCGCAGGATATCGTCGTCGATCCTTTGGTCATGCCGATTGGGGCCATGGGCACGGCGGGGCAGCAGGTGTTCCGTTTGGTGCGGCGGTTGCGGGAGGAACTCAAGGTCAACACCACTTGCGGCGCTTCGAACGTGTCTTTCGGCATGCCAAACCGCCGCGCGCTGACCGGTTATTTTCTCGCGATGGCCGCGTCGCATGGCATGACATCAGCCATCATGAACCCCCTGCATAATGAGGACATGCATGCGATCTTTGGCGCCAATGTTCTCAATGGCACAGATGCGCATTGCAAATTCTGGAACAATAAATTCCGCGAAATGACGGCGGGACCTTCAGCTGCGGCGCAGGCTGCTGGCGAGCAATCATCAAATGAAGAGATCGCCGCACGCCGCGCCGCACGCGAGGCGAGGCGGCGGCGGTAGTTTGGCATGACCTTCCACTACTCGCTTTGGTATATTGACTAAAGTACATATCGCGTCCAAAACTACCTGCAGAGGGGCAAATCGTGCAGCACAACCTGCAAGATGATTGCGGGTTGTGTTCGCACTTCTTCCATTAATGGAGAAGCCCGATGCCTTCACTTGATGAACTCTATCGCCTGCACCGCTACAAAATGAACCTGCGGATTCCGCCGGAACTCAAGCCTTCGGGTGGGGCAATCAAGTCACTCACAATTACCATGAAACCAGCAAGGGCCAAGGTGCATCCACTGGTTCCCGCTACAGATTTCTGGTCGTATAATGGCAGTGTGCCGGGGCCCACGATTGTCGCCAGCGGTGCCTCAAAGGTGCGCGTGACTTACCGCAACCGGATCGACACGGGTTATCCGTTTGAGGCGGTGAAGGGGGCCAGAATGAATAGTCCTGGCAGCAAAAATGCGCTGCCCAGCATTGAAGGACTTGCCGACGTCAAAGCATGGTGCGTTGTGCATCTGCATGGCGTGCCTGCGCATCCTGATTCTGACGGATGGACGGACAACATGGACCCTTACGGGCATGAGTGCGAAAAGCGCTATGATTTCTCCACGCCCGTCTTTCAGGCGCGAAACAGAAAACTCAGGGGCGGGCGGGCACCCACTTACTGGTATCATGATCATGGAATGGGATTTACGCGATTCAATGTCTATGCCGGGCTTGCGGGCGCATGGCTGGTGCGTGATCCGATTGAGTCCAGACTAGGGTTGCCCACAAACCTGGATGAGGTTGTGCTCATCATCCAGGACCGGAATTTCGAAACTGACACGAAAGCAGCGGATGGCAATCTGACTGGCAGGCTTCTGCACAAAATCACAAATGTGATGGAGACATTTCCGCCAGCAACACTGGTGAATGGCTGCCTGTGGCCGAAACACGCGGTGCGGCCGCGGCTCGGCAGATTGCGCATCATCAATGGTTCAAATGCACGTGCCTACAGGCTGCATTTTCTGGGCAAGAAAAATGAAAACGTCGCGCATGAACTACTTGATCCAAAATATGTCCAGCAGATCGGGACCGACCAAGGCCTGCTGGGCAAGGCGCGTGACCTTACCACCGTAAACAGAGCGCCAACCAAGCACTGCCTGGTTCTGGCTCCGGGAGAAAGGGCTGATTTGCTCGTTGACTTCGGCGGGCTGGCGCGAGCCGGCTACACGTTCATTGACGTATACAACAGTGCGAATGCGCCATTTGACACAGCTGCTGAAGAATACATGCCGCAAGAAGTCACCAAACCAGTAGTCGACAAGTTCAGAAAATATCCGGCAGTCATGCGCTTCACGATCAAGCCAGGGACGCAGGTTGCGAAAAACATTCGCGGCAAGATCCTCGATCCAGATTATTCCAACATCAGCCACAATGATCTACCGCAGCATGACGATCCAAAGCCGCATGGTCATTCACTTATCGTGTTGCGCGAAGAAAAAGGCGTGCTTTTCATGCATGAAATGATGCAAGAAGCCGAAGCCAAGAAAATGCACATGAATCTGTTCAAGGCGGGCAGCGGCATGAAGTTGCTGATTGATGAACCTGATCCTGAGACTGGCGTCATCAAAACCAGCACCTACGTGACCGTCGCCAAAGGTTTTAACGACATGCGCAGCATCATGATCGGTGTTGACCGCTGGCACGTGTTCAAGGTGCTGAATCTTTCGCCTGACACGCATCCCTTCCACATTCATCTCGTGCAATTCCAGTGCATCAAGCGGGAGTCATTTAATTGTCCGATTGATTTCGGCCGACGCCGGGTTTTTGACCTCAGTGGCGCGGTTACCAAATCGCACGAAATTGAAAAGGGTTGGAAGGACACGCTGCGAGTCAACCCGGGAGACAGAAACCCCGCGACAGAAGCCTATGTCAATGTCGAAATGTATTCCATCGCGGCGCAATTCGTCGGCCATGCGGGACAATACATGTATCATTGCCACATCCTTGAGCACGAGGACAATGACATGATGCGGCCTTTCGTTGTGGTGCCGGATCATCTCGCGAATGGGCATGGGCACGGCATGTGAGCCGCGCCATGCACCAAGGTGCGGCTATAAATCCAGGTACATGAACTGGTTGAAGTCGCTCTTCACGTAGTTGCTGAAGGCAGACCCCTCCTTGAAGCCGTACTTGCGGTAAAGCTTCAGCGCCGGTTCGAATGCCGGGCCTGAACCGGTTTCGAGGCTCAAGCGCTTGTAGCGCCGGTCACGGGCTTTCTGGATGATATGCTTGAGAACGAAAGTGCCGGCGCCTTGGCGCAGATGCTTTGAATCGGTGCGCATCGATTTGATCTCGCCAGTGTTCGGCGTTATTTCCTTCAGTGCGCCAAAGGCCATGAGATCACCGTCGTTCCAGACCGTCCACATGGCGATGTCGGCGCGGCGAAGGCTGTTGGCGTCGAGGGCAAAGACGTGGCCCGGCGGTGAGTTGGCCTGCATGCCTTCCATGTGTAGCTGGAGAAGGTCCTTGACCTTCTGGTCGGCGAAGTCGCCGGTGCGGATTTCCATTGTCGTATCCTGTCGTAAATAAGTGGCTATGGGCGTTCTGGGCGTCGTATACACCTTTCGCTTGCCTGAGTGAGTATTAATCGCATGCGAGCAAATTTGTCCTATTGCACGCTGTGCGGGCGTGTAGAATTGGTTTAAGGCGTGACATGACTGAAGTGAATCCGCTGATCGTATTTACTCCCTCTGGCAAGCGCGGGCGGTTTCCGGTTGGCACGCCGGTTCTCACTGCGGCGCGGCAGTTGGGCGTTGATATTGATTCCGTGTGCGGGGGCCGTGCCATTTGCGGGCGGTGCCAGGTGAATGTGGGCGAAGGCGAGTTTGCCAAGCATGGCATCACGTCTGCGGCGACGCATGTGGGCGAAGTCACGAAAGTTGAAGAGCGCTATGAGCGCTTGCGCGGGCTGAAGGGCCGGCGTCTGTCGTGCCAGACAAAAATCCAGGGCGATCTTGTCATCGATGTGCCACCGGAAAGCCAAGTGCACAAACAGGTGGTGCGCAAGGAAGCAGATACGCGCGCCATCGAGCTCGACCCCGCCACGCATCTCTATTTCATCGAGGTCGAAGAGCCGGACATGCACAAGCCCTCCTCTGATCTCGAACGGGTTTATGTGGCGCTGAAAAACCAGTGGGGCATCGAGAACATCACGTGCGATCTGCCGATCATTGCGGAATTGCAGAAGACCTTGCGCAAGGGTGAATGGAAAATTACTTGTGCTGTGTATTCACGGGCACCCGGCGGGGGAAATCGGCTCGCCGCCATCTGGCCCGGATTTCATGACCAGCTTTATGGCCTCGCAGTTGACGTGGGTTCCACCACCATCGCGGCACATCTCACCAATCTCTCCACAGGTGAAGTGAAGTCGTCGGCGGGATTGATGAATCCGCAGATCCGGTTTGGCGAAGACCTGATGAGCCGTGTGTCCTATGTGATGATGAATCCGGGCGGCGAAAAGGAAATGACCACGGCCATCCGCTCCGCATTGCAGCAGCTGGCGGAAGAGGTTGCGAAGGCCGCCGATGTTCAGCTCACTGATATTCTGGAGATCGTGCTGGTCGGCAATCCCGTGATGCATCACCTGCTCTTAGGGATTGATCCCACGGAGCTAGGCGGTGCACCGTTTGCACTGGCCACGGGCCTGCCTCTCACCTTCAAGGCCACGGAGCTTGATCTCTCATTGAATGCAGGTGCGTGGGTCTATGTTCTGCCGTGCATCGCAGGTCATGTGGGGGCGGATGCGGCCGGTGTGGTGCTGTCGGAAGCGCCGCATGAGCAGGATGAAATCATGCTTGCGGTGGACGTTGGCACAAATGCGGAAATCGTGTTGGGTTCGAAGGCGCGGTTGCTGGCGTGCTCATCGCCCACGGGGCCCGCTTTTGAAGGTGCTCAGATCTCATCCGGCCAACGCGCTGCACCCGGCGCCATTGAACGCCTGCGCATTGATCCTGTCACGCTGGAACCGCGCTACAAGGTGATCGGGAGTGATTTGTGGTCGGATGAGCCGGGCTTTGAGGAAGCGGTGAAATACACAGGCGTCACTGGCATCTGCGGTTCCGGCATCATCGAGGCGATTGCGGAGATGTATTTGTCCGGCATCATCAGTCAGGATGGATTGGTGGATGGCGCGATGGCTGCGAAGTCACCGCGCATCGAGCCGTACAAGCGCACCTTCAACTATGTGGTTCGTCAGCCTGCGGATCAATCCAATGAACCGTTCATTCGCATCACGCAGAATGATGTGCGCGCCATTCAAATGGCCAAGGCGGCACTTTATGCGGGTGTGCGCTTGCTGATGGACAAGTTGCAGATTGAAAGTATCGGCAAAATCCGTCTCGCGGGAGCGTTCGGTTCACACATCGACATGAAATACGCGATGATCCTGGAACTCATTCCGGATTGCGAATTGTCGCGCGTGCAAAGTGCGGGCAATGCGGCGGGCACGGGTGCGCGGATTGCATTGTTGAATAAAGGTGCGCGCGACGAAATCGAAGCGGTGGTGCGGCGCATCGAAAAGATTGAAACAGCGGTGGAGCCCAAGTTCCAGCAACATTTCGTGGAAGCCATGGCGATCCCCCACAAAACCGCTCCGTTCACCGAGCTTCGGAAAGTTGTGACACTGCCGCCGGTGAAGGTGGTGGAGACGACGGGGGATGATGGAAGTGCGCGAAGGCGGCGGAGGAGTTAGCGCAATTCGACAAGACGCTCGCCAGATTCCAAAGCAGCTACTATTTCCGGAAATGCTTTTGCCATGCGATCCAGCAACACTTGCTTGCTCGTGTTCCCTGACGTCACCCACACCAGTGCCGGTCCTTTGCCTGCCCTGCTCATCTGAACGAAATCGTCATCCTTTGTCACGAGGACTGAATTGACGTGCCTTCAGGTCCATTTGCTGCGATCCAGCGGGCGAGTGCTGGTGGCAATTGGGCGTCCACCAGAAAACGCATTATTCAGCGGCGATGACGCGGTGAGCCGCTGCCGACGATGCGTATTCCAAAGCTGCCGTGATGTCCTCATCCTGCAGATATGGATAGTCAGCCATGATCGCCTGGCGGCTCTCGCCTGCCGCCAAGAGGTCAACCACATCCGAAACCCGCATCCGCGTGTTGCGAATGCAAGGCCGTCCGCCACAAATGTCGGGGCTGGTGCTGATGCGTGAAAGCTGGCTGGCCATTCTCGGTTCAATAGCACAATGGCCGTTGATTTGCCAATTTGGCGGATTAACTGTGTATAATTGTGATCCGGCACAGCGCGGCGGCGTTCACGGAATTGCGCAAGGTGGTGGAGTTGCTTGCAGTGAAGGTGGAAGATACGCCGGGGGATGATGGAAGTGTGAGGCGGAGGGGGTGAGGGGGTGTCAGATGCGGGGTGCGGGATTATCAAAAGCGGAGTTTGTGGCTGACACCCGCCCCGTCTGCGCTTGCGCGCATCCACCCCGCCCTGGAGGGCGGGGAGAAGGGAAGAAGCTCCCCTCCTCTTGAGGGAGGGGTTGGGGGTGGGTGTCAGACGCGAATGCAGGACTATCAGATAGCAGGATTCGTGGCTGACACCCGCCCCGTCTCGCTCTTTCGCGCGATCCACCCCGGCCTCGAGGGCGGGGAGTGGTGTTGGCGACGAATAACCTTCGGCGCATTGTCTTTCGTGGCTCCACTTTACTTCGGTGATAACTCACGTCGAAGTTCTGGCCCTCATCAAGTTGCCCCTCGAGTGCGGCGAGAATTGTTTCGCAGGCTGCCTCGCAATTGCGGAGCACGCCTGCTGATGGCAGGCGCAGGATTGAGTAGCCTTCGGCCAGCAGGAATGCATCGCGCTCCGCGTCGTACGCATTATCGATATGCTGGCTGCCGTCGAGTTCGACAAGCAGCAAGTCGCGGCGGCAAGCGAAATCGGCGAAATACGGGCCGATGGGGAATTGACGGGTGAATTTGAAGCCGCCGAGCTTTTTGCCTTTGCGAGCAGTCCAAAGTTTTTGTTCGGATGGGTTTGGTGTGTGGCGGAATTCGCGGGCGAGGATGGTGGTTGGGTTTGTGTTGCTGCGCATGGGTGCCTCCCTGTGCAGGAGACGGGCGCAAGCAGGAATTCCGTCGAAAGAATCTTTGTGCGGCTGACACCCGCCCCCGGCCCCGACCTCGAGGGCGGGGAGAAGAAACGAAGTTCCTGGCCCTTGAGGGCGAGGGTGGGAGTGGGTGTCAGATGCGGGGTGAATTGTGTCCCGGATGCCGCTTTCACCTCACCCATTTTTGTGCTAACCTGCCCTTGCAGCGTCACTCGCGGCGCACCGGGAGGTGCGGCAATGCCGGGCAGCTGCCATGTTGCCCGTTTGTGCGCACCACCTCTGCTTCGAGAGTCCCGTTGTTGATCATCAATGACAACAGAGGAGACACGACATGTACGCAATGACCAGAAATTATTCGGGTGGCAATGCGCCCAAACTCTATGACCTGCTGATGCAGAACAAAGACGAGGTGACCGGCATCATGCGCGGCGTCAAGGGTGTTGAGCACTATGACGTGATCAAGACCAAGGAAGGTTGCATGACTGTGACCATGTGCAATGACAAAGCTGCGGCAGAGGAAAGCCTGACGCGTGCAAAGACCTGGCTGAAAGACCACACGGCGCAGATCGGCGCGATCAGCCCGATGGTTTCGGAAGGGCCAGTCGGCTTGCATATGTAATAACGTCAGGTGCCTGCCGACATGGACAGAAATGCCACTGTCGGCAGAATTTTTTTCGATTACTTGATCTGCATCAAGCGGATTTTCACATGCAATCCCCATGTCAACCGTAGGGCCAGAATGCATCAGGCACTGGCCTACATGATGGAGGATGAAATGTCATTCAGCACCGCTTTGATTTCCGCAACCGCCGGGCTGGCACTCAGCTGTGCCGCCGCACTACCCGCCTATGCCGATGCCACCGTTAACGTTTCGCTTTGGGACAAAAACGGAATGGGGATGGATATGAGCAAGAACATGATGATGGGAAAGGGCATGAAGGGCGACATGATGATGGCGATGATGGGCATCAAGATTGACAAGACAACCGTGCCTGCGGGCAAGGTGACGTTCAACGTCAAGAACGACGCAAAGGAATTGCAGCACGAAATGCTGGTGGCGCCGGTGAAGGATGCAAGTGCGGTTCTGCCTTACGTCGACAATGAAAACCGCGCGGATGAGGAAAAGTCAGGCGATCTCGGCGAAGTCTCCGAGCTTGATCCAGGAAAATCCGGTGCGCTGACGCTGGACCTCAAGCCCGGCATGTACATTCTGTTCTGCAACATTCCGGGACATTATGCTGCCGGCATGTGGACGACGATTGTGGTCAAGTAGCTGTTTTAGGCTGGCTAGACCTTGCGTCCCGCCCTTAATGCCAGCACACCCGCCGCTGCGATCATCGCCATGCCGATGAATGTCGTCACCTTCGGCACTTCGCTGAAAATGACGAAGCCCCAGAATGCCGCCCATACCATGCCAGTGTATTCAAATGGCGTTACCACACTGGCCTGGCCCATGCGATAGCCATGGGTGAGAAGCACCACTGCCAGGGCTGCGATGATTCCGCAAGCGAGCATCAGCGTGAGATCCCAGATGGGTGGCCAGGCCCAATCACGCGTGAGAAACGCCAGACTGGGATGGGTTTGCTCGCCGGGATTCAGCAAGATGAATGCGCCTGCAATTGCAAGTGATCCCACGATGTATGTGACGTTCTGATAGAAACTCTGCACCGTGGCTGAAACTTTTGCTCCGTGCTTGCGCGACAGCAACATGCCGAAAGCATAACAGGCAGCACTGAACAGGCTGAGCAATGCGGCAGGCTCAAAGAGCGCTGAGCCTGGCCGCAAGATGACGAAGACGCCTGCCAATCCCAACACGACTGCAATCCAGGCGAAACGCGAGACGCGCTCACCGAGGAACGGACCGGAGCCGATGGTGACGAAGAGCGGCGCCATAAAAAACAAGGCGATGGCTTCGGCCAGCGGCAAAGCGGGGAAGGCAATGTAATAAGCGAGGTAGGCCGTCAACATCATCAGTCCACGGAGGATCAGCACGCCGGCCTGCGGCGTAGCAATGGATCTGAGGCCGGACTCATAATGCACCATCACCAGCAGGATGGGGAACGAGACAATCGAGCGGAGGAAGATGGCAAGAGTCACGGCATGACCGCCGCTCACATGCTTGATGATCGTATCCTGCACTGAGAACACGAAAATTCCGGCGACGAGCGACGTTATGCCGATGAGGTTGTTTTTCGAAGCTGGTTGCATGGGAAGCAGTTGTAAGCGTGAATGGCGTGCTATACTGTCAGCAGCATGGCTTGCGCCAATGCTATTTTTTCATATGAGGTCAGCATCTATGTATTCGCTTTATGCCGGAATGGCGCTGTTTGGTGCGCCGCACCTGTTTTCGCTTTTCATGCCGGGCGCACGCGACGACCTGAAATCACGGCTTGGCGAAGGGGCCTATAAGGGTTTGTACTCACTCGTATCCCTTGCAGGCGTGGTGTTTCTGGGGATCGGCTATTGGCACGGCCGCGCTGGTCCTGCGGCACTCGACATGGTGTATGAACCGCTGCTGTGGGCGAGGCATATCACAATCACACTGGCTTGGATCGGCTGGATTCTGATCGCCGCGTCGCATGGCAAGGGACATATCAAGGCGTGGGTGAAACATCCGATGTCGTGGGGATTTGCGCTGTGGGCCACAGGGCATTTGCTGGTCAATGGCGAGCGCGCCGTTGTCTACATATTCGCGCTGATTTTGGCGCTTGCGGTGCTCGACATCATTCTCAGCACTACACGCGGAAAATTCAAGCCGTTTGAGCCGCGTGTGCGGTCGGATGTGATTGCGGTTGTTGTCGGCACGGTAGTGTTCCTCGTGCTGGCGCTGGGTTTCCATCCGTGGGTTCTCAACATTCCGGTGCTTGGCTGATGGCGTTTCTCGTTATTGCGCTCATTCTGTTTGGTGCCATCCATATTTTGCCTGCGCTGCCTTCTGCCAATGCCACGCTGAAAGCGCAGCTTGGCTCTGGATATGGCGCGGCCTATGGCATTGCTTCGCTGGTGGCGCTTATCCTGATCATCATCGCGTTTCGTGGCACTGACAGGCCGGAGCTTTATGATCCACCAACATGGGGGCGGCATGCGAATTTCGCACTCACGCTGCTCGCCTTCATTTGCATCGGCATTTTCATCTTTCGCGGCTCGTGGCGCAATCTACTTAAATATCCCATGGCGATTGCCGTCGCGTTTTGGGGCATCGGGCATTTGCTCGCGAATGGAGATGTTGCAACGGTCACATTGGTCAGTGGGCTGATGATTGCGGCGCTGGCGCATCTTGTGCTGCTCAGGTCAAACGTGCCTTTCGTGCCAGCTGACGAACGCGGCGGGCACAACATGATGTCGGTGTTGACTGGTGTCGCACTCTACGGCGTCATGGCGCAGTTGCATGGGGTCTTCATCGGAACGCCGGTGCTTACATTGGTCAAGTGAGCTCCGTATTGCCGCCACCGATGTGAACCGCTAAACCCTTGCCATGTCACAGCACACGGTTCTCAAACGCACCACCGCCCCTGAAATCAAAGCCCGCAAGGGCGGGGCTCCCATTGTTTCGCTTACCTCCTATCACGCGCATACGGCGGCGATTGCGGACAAGTTCGTGGATTTTCTGCTGGTCGGCGACTCCCTCGGCATGGTGATGCACGGGTTTGAAACGACACTGCCGGTGCCGCTTGATTTGATGATCATGCATGGGCGGGCCGTGATGCGCGGCACGACGAAATCACTGGTCGTAGTGGACATGCCGTTCGGTTCCTACGAGGAAAGCCCGGCACAGGCGTTTCGCAATGCGGCGCGGGTGATCAAGGAAACCGAATGCGGCGCCATCAAGCTTGAAGGTGGCACGCGCATGGCCGAAACGATCCGCTTTCTCACCGATCGCGGCATTCCGGTGATGGCGCATATCGGGCTGACACCACAATCGATCAATGTGCTGGGCGGGTTCAAGGCGCAGGGGCGGGAGAAAGAGCAGTGGCCGATCATTGAGGCGGATGCAAAAGCGGTCACCGAAGCTGGGGCATTCGCTGTTGTACTGGAAGCCATTGCGCAACCGCTGGCCGACAAGATCACGCATGCGCTGCCCATTCCGACCATCGGCATTGGTGCGTCTGCTGCGTGTGACGGACAGATTCTGGTCATGGAGGACATGCTGGGACTATCCCCTCGCGTGCCGAAATTCGTCAAGGAATTCGGCAAGGTGGGTGCGGCTATCGAGAGCGCAATCAGGATGTATGCAGAGGACGTGCGGGAACGGCGTTTCCCGGACAGGGATCATACCTACACGATGAAAGACTAGTCTCAAGACCGATAGATCCTGGGCACAAAACTATCCTCAAGCGAAGCTGCGGAACAGAGTATAAATCCCCCAGCCGACCAGAAACGCTCCGGAGATATGGCTCAGGCGATTGCCAGCCGGAATCAGTTTTTCGGCGGCGACGTAGAGTGCGAGGCCCATGATCCAGCGCAACTCCATCACTCCCCCATAAAACAGAAGTCCCATCAGCACCCAGCAGCAACCGACACAGTTGAGTCCATGCGATAGTCCCATGCGGAATGCGCCTATGCGGCCTTTTTGCCAATTCCTTGCGAAGTACATCAACGGCATCTGACACTTGCGCAAGCAGGCGCGTTTGAAAGGCGACAGCTGGTAGAGGCCGGCTGCAACAAGCAGAATGCCGCCGATCACGGCGCTGGTGACCGCCATCATCATCGATATTGCAATCTGTTGACTGGTCAGCAGTTGAAGTGCCGTCGCCACTGCGGAAAAAGCGCTCCACACTGCGGCGTAACCCGCTGCGAACACCGCAGGCGATGATGCGGAAGCGCTTCTACCTGAGAGTTTCCGGCTGACGCTAGCATAGGTGAGAATGGCGGGTGCTGCCGAGGGCAGCATCATCGCCATCATCATCGTCCACCACATCAAGAACAACAGCACCGCATAGGCAATGACGCTCCCGGCAAATATGTCGGGCATCATCAGCATGTCGCCCAATCGCAAGGTGAGAAAAAGCCCCGCTACTGTCACCAGAGCGAGGCCCGCCAGCACGATCAAACGTTCTTGCTTTGCAACGATCTCAATTTTCGACACCGCCGTCACGGGCTAAACTCTGGATTAGTGAACGACCCCCTGACCGGTCAGATTCAGCATTGCGATATGCGCGTGACGGCCGCTGGCATCCAGCACAATGGGGCCGGCGGACTTGTTGGTGCCGCTGGCGAACTCGGCATCGCTGTATTCAAATCCCGCTCGCAGCGACACGCGCGCGTGATGCGGTTTCTTGGTGACCGGGTTTCGAATGGGTTCGGTCGTAACTTCGACAACGCCTGGCACACTGACATGGCCCTCGCAGGTATTTAAATCAGCGGAGAACGATATGGGTTTAAACATGGGCTCATGGATTTTGTCGCACATCGACACGAATACCTGGAAGAAAGTGGCGCCGGGTTCGGTATCCTGACCAGACATGATCTTCAGCAGCGCCTCGCGTTGCTCTGGGGTGGCGCGTTCATCGACGATTGGCAAAATCTCGCCATGGCCCTCGTGAATTGCGCCCGGCCAAGCTGCCGTGGCGGCCCAGCGCAAACCATCGAGATTCACATTGCCATAGTGACCCTTTTCGATCTGCATGCCGACCGCAGCCCGGCAGTCACCATTGGTCGGCAATGCATTGAACTGGCAAGGACAGCCATATGAGCAGTTACAAGACGCGATTTCGGGCCCGCGTATTGCCCATTCTGTGTAGGCCATTGTTATCTCCCAAAAGGTTGGCCCCCAACTGGATGCGATGCATAGCACACTTTGCCGCTGCGCACCAGCTGCCGAGACTGCATTGCGGCAATCTTAGTCATACGGCCCGGTCAATGCCCCCCGATCCTAGCTGAAATGCCTTGATTTGGGCTTGTCTGTGCTTTAGCCCTCCGGCGATCAACAACGGGGTTTTCGCCTGAAATGACTGACGAGTCGCTGTTCCGGGAAGTGGACGAGGAAGTCCGGCAGGACGAGTACAAGAAGCTGTGGCAGACTCATGGCAAGCTCATTTCGACGGCAGTCGCAGCCGTGGTTGTGGGCGTGGGTGGATTCCAACTTTACACGCATTATGAGCAGCAGCAGGCGGAGCAAGCCGCCGTGGTCTACAGCGAGGCGCTCAAGAAGGCTGGCGAAGGCAAGATTGAGGATGCGATCGCTGCGTTGAAGGCCGTCGATCACAAGGGCTTAAGTCAGCTGGCGAAATTGAAGGAAGCGGATTTGCTAGCCGAGAAGGGCGAGACGGATAAAGCCGTTGCGGCCTATGATGCTTTTGCGGCCAACGCAACGAATGACAAGACACTGATTGATACAGCGACGATCAAGGCTGGTTATCTCCTGGTTGACACATCAACACCGGACCAGCTGCTTGTGCGGCTTGGTGCATTCGACAAGGATAGCGAAATCTGGCGGCATCAGGCGCGCGAGATTTTCGGACTTAGCGCCTGGCGCATCAAGGATTATGCCATGGCTGAGCGCTACATGAAGGCGCTCGTTGACGATGCCGAAACACCGCAGGCCATGCGCCAGCGGGCGATGATGATGGTGCAGCTCATTGCGCCGCACATGCCGGGAAAGTGAGTGGCGAGATGATTGCAAAACGGTTCCTCCTTGTGATTGCAGTTGCCGCTGCATTGCAGGGCTGCTCTTCCGTCAAAAACCTGTTTGGTGGCGGCAATGATGACCGCGTGTTGCCGGGCGATCGCGAGAACGTCTTGCCGCCTGACCAGCAGACAGCGCGCGATCCCGTTGTAACCGGGGACCAGACAATGGATGCTCCGCCTGCGCCACCTGCAGGTGATCAACCGATCACCGACGGGGATTGCAAACTGAATGATCCGAACTGCGTACCGCCGATTGACCAAGAATTGGGAACGCCCGACATTCAATGACTTTTACCGCCGTCATTCTTGGCCGTCCGAATGTCGGCAAATCAACGCTGTTCAACCGCCTGATCGGCAAGAAGCTCGCCATTGTCGATGACATGCCAGGCGTCACGCGTGACCGCCGCGAGGGCGATGCCGCAATTGCCGATCTCAAATTCAAGGTCATCGACACGGCAGGCCTCGACGATGCCAAGAAGGGCACACTGGAAGCGCGGATGAGTGCGCAATCAGAAGAAGCCGCGCGCACTGCCGATGTCATTCTGTTCGTGATCGATGCGCGGGCCGGGATCACGTCGACGGACCGCGACCTTGCGTCGAAAGTGCGGAAGATCGGGAAGCCTGTCATCTTGCTCGCCAACAAGACTGAGTCACGCGCGGCGCATGCGGCTGTGGGCGAGGCCTTTGTGCTGGGGCTGGGCGAACCGATTGCGATTTCGGCGGAACATGGCGAGGGCCTGGACGAAATTTACGATGCGCTGCTGCCCTATGGCGAAGTCTCGACCGATGAAGAGGAAGATACGGCACATATTGCGTTTGATCCCGAGAAAGAAGACGAGGACTACGTCAAGAAGCCTTTGAAGCTCGCCATCATCGGTCAGCCCAATGCGGGCAAGTCGACGCTGGTCAATGCAATGCTTGATGATGAGCGCATGCTGACCGGACCGGAGGCTGGCATAACGCGCGATGCGATCGCGAGCCCGTGGGCATGGCGGGGCCGCGAGATTGAGCTGTGGGATACAGCGGGCATCAGGCGCAAATCCCGGGTGCAGGAAAAAGTCGAGAAACTCGCGGTTGCTGATGCGCTCCGCGCCATTCGTTTTGCGGAATGCGTCGTGGTGCTCCTGGATGCGACAACGGAGATCGAGCGGCAAGATTTGGCGCTGTGCGATCTTGTGGGCCGCGAGGGCCGTGCCGTCGTGCTGGCGCTCAACAAATGGGATGCGGTTGAAAACAAACCGAAGAAGTTGCGCGATGTTGAAAGCAAGCTCGAGGACGTGCTGCCGGATATTCGCGGGGTCATCACTGTCACGCTGTCGGCCAAGCAGGGCCGCGGCATTGACCAGTTGATGGCGGCTGTCATGAAAGCCGACAAGCGCTGGAACGCGCGGGTTTCGACCGGCAAGTTGAACAAGTGGCTGGAGGCAGTGGTGCAGCGCAACGCGCCCCCTGCCCCATCGGGCCGGCGCATCAAGATCCGCTATGGCACGCAAGTGAATGCGCGGCCCCCGACATTCGCGCTGTTCGGCAATCAGCTGAAGAAATTGCCGGAGACGTATCTGCGCTATTTGCGCAATGGCATGCGCAGCGATTTCGACCTCGATGGCACGCCGATCAGGTTCCATTTGCGCGGGGGGAAGAATCCTTATGAGAAGTGAGGCTTCCCTCACTTGCTCGCTGATGCTGTCGAAGCCCGAACTACAAAAAAATATTGTCATCCCCGCGCTTGTCGCACTGCTCCCAGTCAATACTGCTTGAACAATCCCTTCGCATCAAACTTCCAAACACCACCGTTATCCGTAAATCCGTCTTCGCACATAGGCAGGATTTGCGCGGTGACCTCTTCTGGCGACGGCAATGTCTGCGGGTCTTCGCCGGGCATGGCGATGGACCGCATTTTCGTGCGGGTGGGGCCCGGACTGAAACAGTTCACCCGCAAATTGGTGGTTGCCACTTCGCCGGCATAGGTGCGGACCAAGGCTTCGAGTGCGGCTTTGCCGATGGAGTATGTGCCCCAATAGGGATTGCATTTTGTGGCGGCACCTGACGTTATAAACACCGCGCGGCCATGATTGCTGGCGCGGAGCAGCACATCCATTGAGCGGATCAGGCGGTAGTTCGACGTGACGTTAATCGCCAGCGCGTCGTCCCATACTTTTGGGTCGAGATGCGGCAGAGGCGTGAGCTTGCCCAGCGTTCCGGCATTGCCGACAAGTATGTCGAGTTTCTTCCAGCGTTCGAATATCGATGCACCGAGGCGGTCAATGGCGTCGTAGTCCTTGATGTCCATGGGTACGAGCGTTGCAGTGCCGCCAAGTTTTTTTATTTCATCGTCAAGTTCTTCAAGCCCGCCTTGGGTGCGCGCAGTTGCGATCACATGCGCACCTGCCTTGGCAAAATGCAGCGCTGCATGAAAGCCAAGTCCGCGCGATGCGCCGGTGACAAGGGCGATTTTACCGGAAAGTGCCGCAGACATTTTTATCCCGCTTCGGCCAACAGGGAGAGCTGTTGCTTGCCGCCCTCGCCTTTCACATCGGTGAGGCGCGTCGGATATTCACCGGTGAAGGCGTGATCGGTGAATTGCGGCTGGGCGTTGTTGCGGCCGGGATAGCCGACGGCGCGGTAGATGCCATCGACCGACAGAAATGACAGAGATTTCACGCCGATGAATTCGCGCATTTCTTCAAGCGAGTGGGTTGCGGCGAGAAGCGACTTTTCTTCCGGCGTGTCGATGCCGTAATAGTCAGGGAATTTGATCGGCGGCGACGAAATGCGCATATGCACTTCTGCGGCGCCTGCGTCATACATCATGCGCACGATCTTCACCGATGTGGTGCCGCGCACGATTGAGTCATCGAGAAGAACAATACGCTTGCCTTCGATGACGGAGCGGTTGGCGTTGTGTTTCAGTTTCACGCCGAGCGAGCGGATGCTCTGCATGGGCTCGATGAAGGTGCGGCCGACATAGTGGTTGCGGATGATGCCGAGTTCGAACGGCAGGTTTGAAGCTTGCGCAAATCCGAGTGCAGCCGGCACGCCGGAATCAGGAATCGGCACGACCACATCCACATCGGCTGGCGATTCCTTGGCGAGCTGCACTCCCATGGCTTTGCGCACGTTATAAACTGAGCGGCCACCAAGAATTGAGTCCGGCCGCGAGAAATACACATACTCGAAAATGCAGGGGCGAGCAGGCTGGCGGGCGAAGGGCCAGTGGCTCTCTATACCTTTGGCGTCGATGACGACTACTTCGCCGTTTTCGACCTCGCGCACGAATCTCGCGCCGATGATGTCGAGCGCGCAGGTTTCGGAGGCGAGGATATAGGCATCGCCCAGTTTGCCAAGGATCAGCGGACGGATGCCCAAGGGATCACGAGCACCTATCAGCTTCTTGTTGGTGAGCGTCACGAAGGCATAAGCGCCTTCGAGGCGGCGGAGCGCGTCGATGTAGCGTTCAACAAGTTTGCCGCGCGATGAGCGGGCGACGAGATGCAAAACGGCTTCGGTGTCGGATGTCGACTGGCAGATAGCACCTTGCGAAATCAGTTCCTTGCGAAGTGCGAGGCCATTGGTGAGGTTGCCATTATGGGCAACGGCCAAACCGCCGGATGCAAGTTCGGCAAACAGCGGCTGCACATTGCGCAGGATGGTTTCGCCGGTGGTGGAATAGCGGCAGTGGCCGATGGCTGCACTGCCACGCAAGCGGTTGATGACTTTTTCCGACGAGAAATGGTCACCAACCAGGCCCATGCGGCGTTCGGCGTTGAAGCGCGCGCCATCGAATGTTACGATGCCTGCGGCTTCCTGGCCGCGGTGCTGCAAGGCGTGGAGGCCAAGAGCGGTCAAGGCTGCCGCATCCGGGTGGTTGAAGACGCCGAAGACGCCGCATTCTTCGCGCAGCGTATCGCCGTCTAGGTCGAGATCAATTGCTTTGCTGGGACGCGCCATTGCTCAGATTGTCCAGTGTGTTGGCATCGCTTTCAGGAATTGCGGGGGGCGGATTGGCTTTTCCGGACTGACCAGTTGCGGGAGCTGGCGCATCTGTTGCCGCATCAGTATTGGCGTTCAGCGCCGTGTTGGACAGAGTTTCTACCATGTTTGGCGGCATCAATGACAGAAGCATGCCACCGGTTGACCGCACCAGCGGCAAGGATTTTGCGTCTTTCACCCAAGCATCCTGGCGGTCCACCGGCACCAGCCAGCCGTAAAAGAGATATGCGATTGCGACCAGCACCAGGCCGCGCGCGAGACCGAAGACAAACCCAAGCGTACGGTCCACGGCACCTGCGGATGAATCGACTACGGCATCGGAGATTTTCACGCTCACGACTGATGCAATGATGAGGATTATCAGGAAGGCGACGGCACCAACGGCCACTTGCGCCAAGATATCCTTTTCGACGTAAGGCTTGGCGATGGCCAAGAGTCCGGGCTGTTGGACGGCAAAGTATGCGGCCACGGCTGCCAAGCCCCATGCGAGCACTGACAACACTTCGCGGGTGAAGCCCCGCATCAAGGCCAATACGCCAGAAATCAGCATGATTCCGGCCAAGATCAGGTCAAGTAGTTGAAACGGCATATGTTACTCGTGCCCCACCCATTTTTCGGCCCCCTTATAGGCAGGAAATGCGGCTCGCTCTAGGCAATTCTGCGCAGGCCCTTGGCGCGTGAGGCGACCCAGGCGACGAGATCGGCGACGGTCGCCATCTCCCTGATATTCAAGCCGTTTATCTTGATCTTGTCAGCATTGCTGGCGATAACGGCGTCGTCCAGTCCGAGCTTCTGGGCTTCCTTCAGGCGCGACTCAGTCTGGCTCACGGGGCGGATGTTGCCGGAGAGTGCTATTTCACCGAACAATGCCGTGCCATGCGGGATGACGGTGTCGGAGAGCGATGAAAGCAAAGCTGCGGCAACAGCGAGATCGGCGGCGGGTTCTTTCAAGCGCAATCCGCCTGCGACGTTGAGATAGACATCATGCTGGCTGAGGGTGACGCCAGCGCGGGCTTCGAGAACTGCGAGAATCATGGCGAGACGGTTGCCATCCCAGCCTACGGCGGTGCGGCGTGGATTGCCGAGTGGAGACGGAGACACCAATGCCTGGATTTCCACCAACAAAGGTCTGGTGCCTTCGATGCCTGCAAAAATTGCGGTGCCGGGTGACGGGCGTTCGTCGCTGCCCATGAACAGGCGCGACGGGTTGGTGACTTCCTTGAGGCCGCCATCCGACATTTCGAAGACGCCGATTTCATCGGTGGGGCCGAAGCGGTTCTTGACGGCGCGGAGGATGCGGAACTGATGGCCGCGGTCGCCTTCGAAATAGAGAACGGCATCGACCAGATGTTCAACAACTTTTGGCCCGGCAATCTGTCCATCCTTGGTCACGTGGCCGACGAGCAGGATGCATGCGCCTTTCTGTTTGGCAAAACGGACCAGGGCTTCGGAGCCTGCCTTGAGCTGAGAGACGGTGCCGGGAGCGGCTTCGATGACGGGAGACCAAAGTGTTTGAATTGAGTTCGATCACGACGATGGCGGGAATATCGCCCTCGGCCATGGTTGCGATGATGTCGGAGGTGTTGGTTTCGGAGGCGAGAAGGACGGGCGAATCCGCAAGGCCCAATCGCAAGGCGCGCATGCGGACTTGTGCTATCGCCTCTTCGCCAGAAACATAAATCACGCGCTGGCCTTTTCGCGCCAGCGAAGCGAGCGCCTGCAGCAGCAGGGTTGACTTGCCAATGCCGGGATCGCCGCCGATCAATACGGCTGAACCCGGCACAAAGCCGCCGCCGGCCACGCGGTCCAGTTCGGTGATGCCGGTTTCGATGCGGGGGGGTGCTGCCATTTCGCCCTGAAGGCCGTAAAGCTTGCTGACACGGCCTTTGGGCAAAGCTTTGCCCTTCGCGCCTGAAGCTGGCGCTTCGGTCGCCTCTTCGATGATCGAGTTCCACTCACCGCAATTGTCGCAGCGGCCTGACCATTTCGAATGAATTGTGCCGCAAGATTGACATGCAAATTGGGAGGAAGTTTTGGCCATGAGTTCGGGATATAACATGGAACATAAATAGAACACAAGGTTATGTTTCTATCCCTGTGGAATTTCCTGGCATGGCCGGTCGTATACGTATTGAGGGGTTTCACACAAAAGGAGAGGATCCATGAAAACCGTTATTCTCGTTGCATCGCTTGTAGTGTCGCCCGTTTTCGCAACGCTTGCTTATGCGGATGCTTCAACGATGTCGTTCTTTGTGACCAGCGCCGGTCCGGGCGATGGCGCAAATCTTGGCGGACTTGAAGGGGCTGATGCGCATTGTGCCGCCCTTGCCAAAGCGGCGGGCTCGGCCAAGACAAGCTGGAAAGCGTATCTCAGCACGACGGGAGCGCAAGGTGATGCAGGCGTGAATGCGCGAGACCGCATCGGCAAGGGTCCGTGGCAGAACACCAAGGACGTGGTCGTTGCCAACTCGGTGGAAGAACTTCATTCCGACAAATCCAATGTCACCAAGGAAACGGCGCTTACCGAAAAAGGCGAAGGTGTGTTGGGGCGCGGCGATGAAAAGAACATGCATGACATTCTCACAGGCTCTGATCCATCGGGCATGTATTCAACAGCTGGAGGCGATACGACGTGCAAGAACTGGACAAGCAACAAGGAAGGCTCAGCCATCGTCGGCCATCATGACCGCAAGGGATTGAAGGAAAGCCGCCACATGATGTCGTGGAACTCGGCACATGGCTCGCGCGGCTGTGACCAGGAGGCATTGATTGGAACCGGCGGAAATGGGCTGTTTTATTGCTTTGCGGCGGAGTAGCGGTCGGCGCTACCTCGTCAGCGCATAGAGCGAGATCGCTGCCGCCACCGAGACGTTGAGGCTCTTTATGGCGCCCGGCATGTCGAGCCTGGCGACGAGGTCGCAGGTTTCGCGGGTGAGTTGGCGCAGGCCTTTGCCTTCGGCGCCCATCACGAGCGCCAGTGGTTTTCGCGATGCGGCGGATTCGATGGGTTCGGTTGCTTCGCTGTCCAGTCCCAAAATGAAAAAACCGTAGGAGCGCAATTCCTCTAGCGCACGGGCGAGATTGGTGACGGTCACCATGGGCACGAGTTCAAATGCACCGGAGGCGGATTTCAGCAGCGTGCCGTTGGCAGTTGCGGCGTGGCGTGCGGTTGAGACAAGAGCTGTTACGTTAAAAGCCGCGCATGAGCGGAGGATTGCGCCGACATTGTGCGGGTCAGTTACCTGATCCAGCACAATCATGACGCCATCGCGCGAAACTTGATCGAGGCGCGGTTGCTGCAGTGGTTTTGCTTCGAGGATGGCACCTTGATGCACGGCGTCTTGGCCGACCAGCAGATGATCAAGATGGCGGGGATGGGTAATGTGGGTTTCGACTGCGAAGTCTTTGGTCTCTTCGCGCAGCCGCGCGAGCGCGTTTTCCGTCGCCATCAGGTGAACGTTGCTGCGCTTGGGATTGGCAAGTGCGGCGGCCACCGCGTGGATGCCGAAGATCAGATCATTGCCAGGATGCGGGGTATGCTCGGGCTTTGGATGATCGCGATCAGGCTTGGGAATCGGTTTGGGGCCTTGGCGGAATTTGTTGCGAAAGGCGGGTTGTGAAGCAGGACCGAAAGGTTTGCGCATGATTTCAACCCAGTATCCCGGCTTGCGGAATTCTCCAATGAAATTGTTGGCTCACTAACTCCCCTCCCTCGAGGGAGGGGTGGGTGTCAGATCAAGTCTGAACTTCTACACATAAGTTTATCAAGCAGCAGTGTTCGAGGCTGACACCCGCCCCGACCCCTCCCTCAAGGGCGGGGAGACGGCATGAATATTCTTCACTTAACCATTCACCCACAGCGACTCCCCCAGCCACACTTCCTCCAAGTTATTCCCCGGCCCTTTCCTATCCACAATGATGAAGCGGCTTTCGTCAGAAAAAACCAGCAATGGATGGTGCCATGTGTTGCGGGCGTAGTTGATGCCTTGCTGGCCGGTTGCGTTGAAGGCGCGGAAAGTTCCGGCGTCATGCGGATCAGTGCAGACAAGGATAAGCCATTTTTGATTTTGCAGCGGAAAAAACAATTGGCTGCCGAGCGGGTGGCGCTCCATGAGTTTGATTTCGATGGGGCGAGGGCGTTTCTGCGCGGTGAAGAGGCTGACTTTTGCTTCGCCGCCCTGACCGCTCACATCAATATGTGCGAGATCATCAAAACGTCGGGCGAAACCTTGATTGATGTCGAGCGGTGCTTTCCGCGATGCGTCAACCACATCTCCGAAGGGCGCAAAGTTTTCCGGCGAGAGATCACTGACGCTGATGGATTTCATTTGTAGCGCAGCTTGGCGTGGCGGTTCACATCCTTATAAAGCAGATATCGGAAGCGGCCTGGCCCTCCGGCGTAGCAGGCTTGCGGGCAGAAGGCGCGCAGCCACATGTAATCCCCGGCTTCGACTTCGACCCAATCATTGTTCAAGCGATAGACGGCCTTGCCTTCGAGCACGTAAAGCCCGTGTTCCATCACGTGGGTTTCAGCAAATGGAATGGTGCCGCCGGGTTCGAAGTTGACGATGTTGACATGCATGTCGTGACGGAGATCGGATGGATCGACGAAGCGCTGGGTTGACCATGTGCCGTTGGTTCCGGGCATGACATTGGGTTTCACCTGTTTTTCATGGATGACAAAAGCTTGCGGGAGCATGATGCCAGTCACCGGTTCGTAAGCCTTGCGAATCCAGTGGAAGCGCAGGTTGCGGCGCTCGCGATTATGCAGCGACCATTCGGCGAATTGCGGAATGTAGGCGTAACTTCCGGCTTTCAGGGCGTGGCGTTTTTTGCCGATGACGAGACTCGCGTTGCCATCGACGACGAAAATGACGGATTGCGCTTCGGGATCATTTTCCGGTGAGGAGCTGCCGCCCTTGGGGGCCACGTCCATGATGTAGTGCGAAAAGGTTTCGGCGAAACCCGACAGCGGGCGGGCAATGATCCAGAGGCGGGTTTGATCCCAATGGGGCAAAAAACTTGTGGTGATATCCTGCATCACGCCTTTGGGGATGACGGCGTAGCTTTCGGTAAATATGGCGCGGCTGGTGAGGAGCTGCGTCTGCGGCGGGTGGCCGCCTTCGGGGATGTGATAGGTGGGAGCTTTCATGATGGACACAGCTAGCGCGATTTGGCTGCTGTAGTAAACAAGGGGCCCGGGGAATTAAGTGCACTGTCACCGAAATAGGCGTTTATTTAGTGCACTGTCACCGTAATTATTTTTTATTTCGGTGACAGTGCACTTAATTATTGGCCAAAATTCCTTGAAATGGCCGCGAATTGGAGATTTTTTGTTTTTTATCCTATTCACAACCGGTGATTTAATTCACGTTTTAGCGGTGAATTTGACTTCTGGAGCGAATCCTGGGGTGGATCGGAAAGTGGCTTAAAGGGCCTTCCCAACGGGGCTACGGGCCATTCCAGGGATGCAGTCCCGGGATAGGTGACGGCTGGGGTGGGGAAAGGAGAAAATAACCCTTTCAGGTTGCTTTTTTCCTCTAACTCTCTCTCAGGTTTTTAGTTTGTACCCCGTCCTGAACAACCAACCCACCGCCGCCAGGCATGCGCCCAGGAAAAAGAGGGTCATGGCGATGCTGACGCCAATGTGGACGTCGGCGACTTCGTTGAAGCTCCAGCGGAAGCCGCTGACCAGATAGACGACCGGATTGAACAGCGAGACGGTTTGCCAGAAGGGCGGGAGCACGTTGATTGAATAGAAGCTGCCGCCCAGAAAAGTCAGCGGGGTGATGACGAGAAGCGGGATGATCTGCAGTTTCTCAAAACCGTCCGCCCACAAACCAATAATGAATCCGAAGAGGCTGAATGTCGCTGCGGTGAGCAAGAGAAAAATCACCATCCAGACCGGATGCGCGATTTTCAGCGGGATGAAGAAAGCCGAAGTCGCGAGGATGACCATGCCGATGATCAGCGATTTCGAGGCGGCGGCGCCGACAAATCCCAAAACCATTTCCATCGCCGAAATGGGCGCGGACAGAAATTCGTAGATGGTTCCGGAGAAGCGCGGAAAATAGATTCCGAATGACGCGTTGGAAATGCTTTGCGTGAGGATCGACAGCATGATGAGTCCGGGCACGATGAATGCACCGTAATCAACGCCATCGATCTGCTGGATGCGCGAGCCGATGGCGGCGCCGAACACGACAAAATACAATACCGTCGAGATCACCGGCGAGATCAGCGACTGGCCGATGGTGCGGAAGAAGCGTTTCATTTCGTAATTGAAGATCGCGAGGACAGCGCGCCAGTTCATTGCTTCACCAATCCGATAAAAATGTCTTCGAGCGAGCTTTGCTCGGTGTGCAAATCGCCGAAGGCGATTTTCGCTTTTGCGAGATCGGCGAGGATCGGGGTGACGCCGGCTTTCGCGGTGCGCGCGTCATATTCGTAGGTCAGCACCCTGCCCTCCTGCGACAGCGCCAAATTATGCCGGTTCAGTGATTTTGGAATCTTCGCAAGCGGCTTCACAAGTTCCAGAACCAATTTCTTGCGGCCCAGCTTTTTCATCAAAGCGGATTTTTCCTCGATCAGAATCAACTCGCCCCTGTTGATGACGCCGATGCGGTCTGCCATTTCCTCGGCCTCTTCGATGTAGTGCGTGGTGAGGATGATGGTGACGCCTTCGCCACGTAGGCCCCGCACGATGTTCCACATGTCCTTGCGCAATTCGACATCGACGCCGGCCGTCGGCTCATCGAGGAACAGGATTTTTGGCTCATGCGCCAGCGCCTTGGCGATCAACACGCGGCGCTTCATGCCGCCGGAGAGCGTCATGATTTTTGAATCCTTCTTGTCCCACAGGGAAAGGTCTTTCAGTATCTTTTCGATGCATCCGGGATTCTTGCTTCCGCCAAAGAGGGCACGGCTGAAGCTCACGGTGTCCCACACGGTTTCGAAAATGCTCAGGTGGAGTTCCTGCGGCACGAGGCCGATGATGCTACGGGTGTATCGGAAATCGGTGACATTATCGTGACCATCGACGGTGACGGAGCCTCCGGTCTTGTTGACGATGCCGCAGATGATGTTGATCAGCGTTGTCTTGCCAGCGCCATTGGGGCCGAGCAATGCGAGGATCTCGCCGCGATTTATGTCGAGGTTGATGCTTTTGAGCGCTGAGAGTCCTGAGGCGTAGGTTTTGGAGAGGTTTTTAATGGTGAGGATGGGAGACATGGGAGAGCGTATAACATGCATTGCAAGCAAGTGAGAAGAATTGGATTTGACTTGCCCTCTCCGTCAAGGTGCGTCAAAGATAACAATGGCGCTACAGAAGATGCAGGTTAGTCTGGGTCCATGCAGCTGGAACCACATCCACTCCGCAGTTTTGTCGTCAGTGAAGTGCATGCGAGGCCATATGCAGCGATTTCAACACCGCGGCGAGTTTTGCATTTTGCATTCATGTGCGATGAGGAACTGGCGGCGAAAGACCGTGAAGCGTTTTCGGCCTACTGCGAAGCGCGGGGGCAACGCGGGCCTGAGAAGCATGCGAAGTTTCACAAGCTGGATCTTGCAAACGGATCGCTGCGTTGGGAACAGCATGCGGAATTCACCACCTATAGCTGGGGATTTTCGACTCTGGATGAAGCGCCATTCGCAACGCCTTCCACCAGCTTCACCCATGTCATGCAGGGATTTCCGCAGCCGGGGCCGCATCTGATTTCCGTCGACCTCTATTATGGCGAGGAAAACGGGAAGGTTGCCTGGGAAAGTGCATTTGACGCATCGAGCCTGACCGCCTGCCGCACGGCGGAGGGGCGCGCGCTTGTCGCTACTGATTTTCGCATCACGACGGATGGTTTCGTGCGCATCCTGGTGCTGGGCAAAAAGATCGCGCCGCTGCGGGCAGGCGCGTTGATCCTGCAACTGCTTGAGCTGGAGACGTACCGGTCGCTTTGCCTGCTTGGACTTCCATTGGCGCACAAACTGCAACCCCGCATCAGCGAATCCGAGAAGCAGCTTGCTGACATATCGTCTTATCTCATCGGTGCGACCGGGCTGGAAGCGAACCGCTCACTGCTCGCCAAGATTACCGCACTCGCAGGCGAGATCGAAGCGAGTTCGTCCACGACGCAATTCCGGTTTGCGGCGAGTTGGGCTTACTACCAAATCGTGCGGGCGCGGGTTGAAGACCTGAAAGAGGAAGCGGTGGGTGAATGGCCGACATTGTCGAGGTTTCTCGAGCGGCGCATCGCGCCAGCGGTTCGCACTTGCGGGTCCACCGAGGATCGCCAGGAAAGGCTGGCTGACAAGCTGGCGCGGGCAGCGAACCTGTTGCGGACGCGCGTCGATATCGAGCTTGAGCAACAAAATGCAGATATCCTGAAATCCATGAACGAGCGCTCGCACCAGCAATTGCGGCTGCAGCAGACTGTTGAAGGCCTGTCGATTGCGGCGATCAGCTACTATGTCGTGCAGCTTCTGTTTCAGATCATCAGTGCACTGAGTTATCAGGCTTTTGTTTCTGAAAAGGCGTTGAAGGCAATACTTGTCATTGTTTCTGTCGCGGTCGTGGCCTTGCTGGTGCGGCGCATTCGCAGACGGCATTCAGCTGGGTGAAAGTGTTATTCAAAAAGGCTGGAAACGGATTCTTCCCTTGATGTGCGGCCGATGGCTTCGCCAATCAATGTGGCGATGGAGATGACGCGGATGTTGCGGGCGATCTTTACCGCTTCGGTTGGCTGGATCGAGTCGGTGATGACGAGATGCTTGAGCTTGGACGCGGTGACGCGCGCTACCGCGCCGCCCGAGAGCACGCCGTGCGTGATGTAGGCCGACACTTCCTTTGCGCCATTGGCGAGCAGAGCTTCGGCAGCATTCACCAGCGTTCCGCCGGAGTCGACGATGTCATCGATGAGGACGCAGGACTTGCCTTTCACTTCGCCGATGATGTTCATGACTTCTGACTCGCCAGCGCGTTCGCGGCGTTTGTCGACGATGGCGAGCGGGCAATCGAGGCGTTTGGCGAGCGCACGGGCGCGGACGACGCCGCCGACATCGGGCGAGACGACGACGGTGTTGGCGACGTCGTTGTGATTCTTGATGTCGCGCACAAAAACGGGACCGGCGAAGAGATTATCAGTCGGAATATCGAAGAAGCCCTGGATTTGGCCGGCGTGGAGATCAAGCGTCAGCACGCGGTCGGCACCGGCATGGGTGATGAGATTGGCGACGAGCTTTGCTGAAATTGGCGTGCGCGGACCGGGTTTGCGGTCCTGGCGTGCATATCCGAAATAGGGTATTACTGCGGTAATACGTTTTGCCGATGAGCGGCGGAGCGCATCGGTAATGATGAGCAATTCCATCAGGTGATCGTTGGCGGGGAAAGCAGTGGACTGGACGATGAACATGTCCTGGCCGCGCACGTTTTCCTGGATTTCGACGAAGATTTCCATGTCGTTGAAGCGGCGCACGACGGCGCGCACCAGCGGCATGTGGAGATAAGAACCTATGGCTTCGGCCAACGGACGATTGCTGTTGCCCGAAATGATTTTCATCATGGCCGTACGATTCCCCTTGCCGGTACCTGCGCTTGGCGGGTCTATAACAAGGGGGAGCAGAAGGTGCAA
Organism: uncultured Alphaproteobacteria bacterium; assembly: GCA_963819615.1. GTDB lineage: Bacteria > Pseudomonadota > Alphaproteobacteria > Rhizobiales > Aestuariivirgaceae > Aestuariivirga. Next base: position 143,041 of record CAWFWW010000022.1, on the reverse strand, counting down.
ATGGGAGATTGGGATGTGTGGATTTGCCGCGATATTGGAGGTTTGATCGCCGTTCACGACTGTGCGGGAGTGACAACTGGGCATCAGATTACGCGCAGCTGATCACGAACTACCTGTAGCCCTCGATCAACTTGAAGATTCCGTCAGAAGCGGCCTGGGTGGCGTAGGTGGCGTTTTCGCCCCAGCCGCTGTCGAGCGATCCCTGGGCGACATCGTTGGATTGGCTGAGATCGCCCAAGGATTTGCCTTGCGGGGTTTTGACGTCCCAGATGATGGTGACTGTTTGGGTGCCGCCTTTGGGTTTTGCAATTTGCACGTGGCCTGCGATGGTGAGGGCGTCCTTGCGGGGCGCATCCAGGACGGGCCAGCCGGCTTTGCGTAAGGTATCGCGCATGGCGGCAGTGAGTTCGGCGTTGGCAATGCCGGTGCCGCCTTCAACGGGGATGACGGCGACGGCCTTGATGGCGACAGCGTTGGGATTATCCGGTTTGACAGGCGCGGGTCCTTCGGGGACGGCGGTGATGTCTATTGGCGCCGGCTCCGCTGGCTGTGGCTCATCAAGGACGATTTTGGTTGGGCCGTTGAGGGTTTCGAGGTCGATGTCATTTTCAGCACCGGGGCCCGCGCGCAGGAAGGTTTCCCACGGCGGGGCGACGAGTGGATTGGTGTTGTACCCACCCTGCCCGCTGGCGCATGCGGCGAGGATGAGCGTCGCAAAAAGGAGGCAGGCGGCTTTCACCGGATGATCATCTCCAGCGGGTGTTTGGATACGGGTTCTGGATTCTTGCCGGTCAGGATGTAGGTGCGGCCGAGGCAATAGGCATTGCGGCTTTTCGAGTCCATCAGGATCATATGCGCGAAGAAGACCATGCCAGGGCCGAGTTCGGCATCGTTGTTTGCATAGAACATCGGCGTGTCCATCCAGCTCGGCGTGAATTTTGCGCCCAAGGAATAACCGCAGGCGTTGAGGCGGTGTTCCTTCATGCCGTGCTCATCCATGACGCGGGCGTGGGCGGCGAAAACATCGCCTGCGGTTTTGCCTGGTTTCAATTGATCTTCGACGGCGGCGAGTGCGGCATGACAGGCAGTGTCCATCGCCTGATGATGTTTTGTTGGTTTGCCGATGACCAGGGTGCGCATGAAGGCTGCGTGATAATGGCGGTAGACTCCGGCAAATTCCAGCGTGAGCTGATCGCGCTTCGACAGCTTGCGGCGGCCTGCCTTGTAGCGGCAGAGAAGTGCGTCATCACTTGAGCCGATGATGAATTCGTTGCCGGGGTAATCGCCGCCGCCCGAGAAGATGGCCGCTTGTTGTGCAGCGAGGATTTCGCCTTCGTCAGCGCCTGCTTTGGTTTTTTTGATGGCGGCCCTCAAGGCTAGGTCGCCGAGCTGGCCGGCCTTCCGCACATACTTGAGTTCGGCTGGGGATTTTACGAGGCGGATGCGGTCAACAAGGTCGGTGGCTTCGATTGTCGTGCAGAAGCCATCCATCGCAGCGTCAACAAGTTTTCCATTGAAATGGGTGAGGCCATAAGATTTTGTTTCGATGCCGAGGCGTTTGCCCCGTGCGCCCAGGCTTTCAAGCATGTCGCGGAGCTGCTCGGCGGGATTTGCGCCTGCGGCATCAGTCCACACTCGAATGTCTTCGATGATTGACGTGTGCTGCGCCTGGCGGAGATCGGCGGAGCGCGTGAGCAGCGCCATTAGTCCGTCCACGGACAAATAAAGGCATTGGAAGAAGCAGAAACCGAATGTGTCGTATCCGGTGAGGTAATACATGCTCTCCTGCTGGAAAAGCAGCATGCCATGGACGTTGCGCTGCTGCATGGCAGCGCAGGCGGCTGCGATGCGGGCTTCAAATTCAGTGCGGCGGAAGTGGAGGGACATGATTACACCAGCGCTATAGCGGACATTAACCGACCATAGTCTTTTTCGCCGCGATGGGTGGCGCGGCGGTAACTGTAGAAGCGGGATTTGTCGGCGTAGGTACAGAAGTCGAGGTTGATGGCGGTTTGGATGCCGTCCTGCTTCAGGCGGTGGAGGAGATAACCGGGAAGATCGAACATGCGGTGGTTTGCTTTGACAGATGAAGTGAAGAATTTTTCGTTTTCGGAATCGGCGGCAATGAATTGTGCCGGGAAACCAGGACCGACTTCGTAGTTCATTCTTGAAATGGTGGGACCGATGACTGCGGTGATGCGCCCGCGTTTTGCGCCGAGTTTTTCCATTGCCATGATTGTGGATGACGAGACGCCTGCGAGTGCGCCTTTCCAGCCGGCGTGGCAGGCACCAACTATGTTTGCTTGAGCATCGGCGAAAAGAATTGGGGCGCAGTCGGCGGTGAGGACGCCGATGGCGATGCCTTTGGCGTTGCAGACCATCGCGTCAACTTTCGGGCGCTGGCCCTGGGCCCAGGGTTTAGTGACGTGAATGACATCGGCGCTGTGGATCTGCCAGGTGGAGACGAGGTTGGCTGGATCAATGGCAAGTTGGCGGGCAACGATTTCGCGGTTTTTGGTGACAAGTTCGGGATCGTCGCCCGATCCCAATGCCGCAATTGAGTGATGCGAAGATTCCAGATGAGTGGCCGCCGCCACGGGTGAAGAAGCCGTGGGCAATGCCGGGATGCTTGAGGTGTTCGGATTCGATCATAGGGACCCAAAAGGATATGGCACGGCCAACGCCTTGTGCGTGATTGCAGCCACTTTGAACAACTGGCCCATTTTCGCATCATCGGCAAGTCGGTTTGAGGCTTGCAACAGGTTGTCGCGGTCATCGCCGGTGAGATTGCGGGCGAGCGCTTCGGTGCGCAAGCCCAAGCCCATGGCATTGAGAAACTCGCCCTGAGTTTGAAGTGGATGCGGTTTGGCTCCGCCCTGCTCGAAGGCCTTGAGCAATTGTTCGAAGTCGACATGAGAGGTGATGTCGGCTTCGCCAGGGGATTCGAAGATGCTGCAATATGCGTGGTACTTCATCGCTTGCAACGTATCGCCATTTGCGGATTTTCTATAGCCATAGTCGATGATGAGTGCGGCACCCCCGTTGGCGGCGATGAGGGAGGCGAGGTCTTTGGCGATTGCAGTGCGGGCTGGGGCAGTTTCGTAAATGCGGTTGTCTGATGTTGCGTGAGATTGGCCGGTTGGTTTGAGGCCGTAAGCAAGTTGATCGTCTTCGATGGTCACGCAACGTTCGAAAAGTTCTCCATCACGCAATTCGAATTGGCGGATCGGGATGGCGTCGAAGAATTCGTTGGCGATGATGATGGAGGGTTGGGCGGGGAGCGTGGACGTGGTGGGATGCCAGTGTAATTCAGGCCGGCACATGCCCTCTCCGTCACCGCTTCGCGGTGCCACCTCTCCCGCAAGCGGTAGAGGAATGGATTTGCGCTGCGCTTCCTTTAGCGATCGGACTCGTCTCCACGAGATGGATTTCAGCGCTTTGGTGGAAACCTGGAATTTTTGCTGTTGTGCGCAAAACATCTTTCATCAGCGTGCCGCGGCCGGGGCCGAGTTCGATGAGGGAGAATTTGCCGGGTGTGCCCATGAGCTGCCAGGCTTGCGCCACCCAGATGCCAATGAGTTCGCCGAATATCTGGCTGATTTCGGGAGCGGTGGTGAAGTCCCCTGCTCGCCCGAATGGATCACGTGTCATGTAGTAACCGTGTTGCGGATGGCCGAGGCATAGGGCCATGTAGCGGTCCAGCGGCACAGGGCCATCGCTTGCAATGATTTCGCGGATGAGTTTTTCGAGAGGAGTCATTGCGTGGTGCGCGAGCGCAGCAAGAGCCAGATGCCGACCGCGACGAGCGGCAATGAATAAATCATACCAAGCGTCATCCAGCCATAGAGATAGCCAATGTTGCGGTCGGGTTCGCGGAAAAATTCGGCGAGGATGCGCGACAGGCCATAACCCAAGGCAAAGATGCCGCTGGCGCGGCCCGGATGTTTCAGTGCGCCGAAGGAATGCGTGGCGATACGCACAGCCGTGAAAAGCATCAAACCTTCGAGCATTGCCTCATAGAGCTGGCTCGGGTGGCGCGCGATGATTTCGCCATCGAATAGGACTGCCCAAGGCAGATCGGCTGGCCGACCCAAGAGTTCGGCATTCACAAAATTTGCGATACGCCCGAGGCCCAAGCCAACCGGCACTGATGCGGCACCGAGGTCGAGCATGCGGTCCAGGGACTTGCCATGCATTCTTGCGAATATCAGGCAGGCGATGACAACGCCCAGAAAGCCGCCATGGAAAGACATGCCGCCGTCCCAAGTCTTGATAATATCGGCCGGGTTGGCGAAGTAATAGAGAGGTTTGTAGAACAAGACGTAGCCCAACCTGCCGCCGATAACGACGCCGATGATGGCCCAGATGAAAAAATCGTCGGCCTGCTGGCGATCCATGGTTGGCGCGTTGGCACCCCAGAGACGCGGCGTTTCGGCCATGCGCTTGATGTACCAGTTCGAAAACAGGAGGCCTGCAATATAAGCCAGCGCGTACCAGTGGATCTTGATCCAGCCCCACTCGAACAGGATTGGGTTAACATAGGGGAGTTGGATGGCGGCGAGCATGGTGGCTTTCTGCACTGCCGTGGCCTGCGCCGCAACTGGCACATCGAACAGGCACTTGAATAGTCTTGTGCGCCTCACTAGTTAAGTTGCTGAAATACGGAGTTTCGCCATGACCGCCACATCGTCCAAATTTTTCGATGAGCTTGCCAAGCTGATGACCAGCGCCTCGGGTGCGGCGCAGGGCGTGCGCAAGGAAATCGACACACTGGTCCAGGCGCAAGTGGAGCGAGTGCTCAACAATCTCAATGTGGTGAAGCGCGAAGAATTCGACGTGGTGAAAGACATGGTCTCCAAGGCGCGGAGCGAAAATGAGGCGCTGGAAAAACGTATCGCCCAGCTTGAAGCGAAGTTCGCGGCACAACCGCCCGCACCTTCCGCCTGATTCGCCTGCGATTAAACATGTGGAGGAATCAGTTGCGGCATTGCTTGCCGTAGCGAACACACGCACTTATTCCTTTGTCGACGGCTTGATTCGTCCGTTGGCGGAGGATTTGATGAACAGCGGCCACTTTCACAGCGAAGAAGCACACAACCCCATTGACCGGGTCGAAAGACTTGCCGAAATGCGGCACTGGTCCATTGACAGAACCAGCAATGATGAAGTGGTGATGAGCATTAGCGGCGGCTGGTGCGATCTCAATATCTCGCTGAGTTGGCGGAGCGATCTTGAATCGCTGACGGTTGCCTGCACCTATGACATGCGGGTTCCAGTGTCGCGGAAGGAAGAGGTTTCCAAACTCTTGATCAACATGAACAGCCTTATGGTGCATGGCCACTTTGACCTGTGGCCGGATGTCGGCATTCTGATGTACCGCAATTCGCTCGTGCTTGCGGGCGGTGCGGAGGTCAATGACAAGCAATGCGAAGCGATGATCAAGATGGCGATTGACAATGCGCAGCGGTATTATCCCGCCGTTCAGCTGGTCATTTGGGGCGGGCAGACATCGGAGCAAGCGATGAACAATGCCTTGCTTGAAACCCATGGTGAAGCGTGAGCATTCCGCTCATTCCGCTCATTCCGCTCAGGGGTACACTGGTTCTGCTGGGAGCGGGCAAGATGGGTGGGGCAATGCTGGAAGGCTGGCTGCGGGCTGGCGTTTCACCGCAGCGGATTGTTACGCTTGATCCTGCGCCGCCTGTAGAGGTCATGCAGGTCATTGCGAAGAATGGCATTGCGCACAATCCACGTGTCGGTGACATCCATGATGTTGAAGTGTTCGTCGCAGCGGTTAAGCCTCAAGTGATGGATGAGGTGCTGAAGCCTGTTGCTGCTTTGGGGCGGTTCAAGCCGCTGGTGCTTTCGATTGCGGCGGGAAAGACGATTGCTTCATTTGCACGGCACTTTGGCGATGATGCCGCGATCATACGCAGCATTCCAAACACGCCTGCGGCAATCGGGCGTGGCATAACAGTGATGGCGGCTAACGGACATGTAAGCCAAGCGCAAATGCAACTTGCCGCGAGTTTGCTGGCGAGCCTTGGTGAAGTGGTCACAGTTGACGATGAGGCCATGATTGACGCGGCGACGGCGGTTTCCGGATCGGGTCCTGCCTATGTGTTTTATCTGACAGAATGCCTGGCTGCGGCTGCCGAAAAGGCCGGGTTTCCACCCGAACTTGCGATGAAACTGGCGCGCGCGACAGTTTCAGGTTCTGCAGAGTTGATGCATCAAAGTGGCGTTGATGTTGAAACCCTTCGCAAGAATGTGACCTCGCCCAACGGAACAACTTTTGCCGCACTCCAAGTGCTGATGGCAGCAGATGGAATGAAACCGTTGTTTGAAAAAGCGATTGCCGCTGCGGCGCAGAGGTCGCGAGAATTGGCGAGCTGATGACGATTTCGTTTGCGGATTTTGAGAAGGTCGACATCCGGGTTGGGACGATTGTTGGCGTCGAGCCGTTTCCTGAGGCGCGCAAGCCTGCCTTCAAACTGCGGATCGATTTTGGCAATGCAATTGGCGTGAAGAAATCCTCGGCGCAGATCACCAAGCATTATTCAGCCGAGCAGTTGATGGGGCGGCAAGTTGCGGCGGTGGTGAATTTTCCGCCTCGGCAGATCGGGCCATTCATGTCGGAGGTGTTGACGCTTGGGTTTCCCGATGCTGATGGCGGCGTGGTGCTGATCGGGCCGTCGATGGCGGTGCCTGATGGGGGAAAGTTGTTTTGAAGGCCGTGACTTGAATCTGCATTCCTCTCCCGCTTGATGGAGAGGAATGAAGAATGACCCGAAAGGCGGGCCTGGAATTGACCAGCTAGACTGGCACTTTCACTGCTGCGCGCAATCCGCCCATTGGACTCTGCTCCAAGACGATTTCACCGCCATGGGCCTGGGCAATATCAAGGGCGATCGTGAGGCCGAGGCCGGTTCCGGTTGCATCGATATTCCGAGCGGTGTCGAGTCTCACGAAAGGGCGGAAGACATCGTCGCGCTTTTCCGGCGGAATTCCCGGGCCGTCATCGTCGATGTAGAGCCATAGGCGGTCGTCCCTAATGTCACCCGAAACTTGCACACGCTTGCCGTAACGCAATGCATTGCCGAATACATTGGCAAGAAGCCTGCGGAAGGCACTGGATTTCAGCGGCAAAGATATGTTGGGCACCTGCCGGATTTCAATGCGCTTCAGGCTGCGGTCAAGTGAGCGGGCGACGCTTTGGACAACTTCGGGAACGTTCACGGGGCTCGCGATTTCACCGCCGTCGCCGCGCACGAAATTCATGTAGTCTTCAAGCATGTGCTGCATGTCGCTGACATCTTGTTTCATCGGCTCAAGCTTGGGGTCGGAACCGAGCATGGCGAGTTCAAGACGGAAACGCGTGAGTATGGTGCGGAGATCGTGAGATACGCCCGCCAACATTGCCGTGCGCTGATCGACATGGCGGACGATGCGGCGGCGCATGTCAAGAAACGCCTGCCCTGCCAGACGCACTTCGGCAGCGCCGCGCGGGGCGTAAGTGCTGATGTCACGGCCGAGGCCAAAGGCTTGTGCAACGCGCGCAAGGTCAAGAATCGGGCGGACTTGATTGCGCAGGAAGAGCACAGCGATCGCCGTGAGCAATAGCGTCGAGCCGAGCATCAATGCGAGCAGCCAAGGTGTGCTGGCGGTGTATGCGCGATCTTCATCGGCGAGGAACTTGAAAATCAGGTCCTTATTGTACTCCACCTGGATTTCCACCCGGTTGCCCGGTGCTGCGCTGTCGACCCAAAATGGCCTGCCGGTTTCGCGCGCCAGGTATTTCTGCATCTTGCTGTCGAACAACGCATAGAATGGAATATCCCCTTGCTTTGGCAGAGGTTTGCCTTTGATGATCGACATATCCAGGCTGAGCCGCTCAGCCGCCATTTTCTGCAGGTCGCGGATGGTCGATTCTGATTTGTCCGACTTGTCGTAAAGATCAACCACGAGACCGATTTCACTGGAAAGCGAACGGCCCATGATCTTGGTGGTCTGGTCCCAGTAGCGATCAAGAAATATGCCAGATGTCAAGAGTTGCAGCAGGATGATCGGCGCCATCAGGATGATCAGGGCGCGACGGTAAAGCCCGCGCGGAAGGTATCGCTCGAGGAAGCGATTGAACTGGAAATAGATGTTTGAGCGCGGTTGCATCAGCCTTGGTTGGCAATAAGGACGTAACCGGCGCCACGCACGGTTTGAATCCATTTGGGGTCAGCGGGTTCTGTTTCAATTTTTTGGCGCAACCGGTTGATTTGCACATCGACGCTGCGGGCGGAATCTTCACTGCCTGCCTGGGCGAGTTCTGCCCGGGTGACCGGATTTCCCATTGACTGAGCAAGGGTGCGCAACAGTTCCTTTTCCCTTGATGTGAGGCGGATTAGTTCACCAGACCGGCGGAGCTCACCGCGCGGGAAATTGAATACGCAAGGACCGAATTGAATGTCCTGCAGGCTTGCTTGCTGGGGCATGACACGGCGCAATATGTTCTTGATGCGCAGGGACAATTCCTGGGGCTCGAATGGTTTGGCGAGATAATCGTCAATACCTGTCGACAGGCCGTTGATCTTATCCTGCACTTCGGAAAGCGCAGACAGCATGAGAATCGGGATATCGCATTGTTGACTGCGCAGGCTCAGTGCGAAGTCCAACCCGCTTTCACCTGGCATCATGATATCGAGAACGATGAGGTCAAAATTGATGCCTTCTAGCCGCTGGCGCGCTTCTGCTGCGTTGGCGGCACCTGTCGCAAGGTATCCGCAGCTGCCCAAATAGGTCTTGAGCAGTTCGCGTATGCGCTTGTCGTCATCAACAATCAGTATGTGAGCCTGTTCGGACATTTGGCTATTCTGCGCCCAATATGCTGATGCGATCAATCCACGCCCGGATTTCCATGCGGTTTTCAGGGTTGATCAATTCATAAAGCATCTCGAGGTAATGCGGGCGCGGGCCACCGCCTGTTGCATTGCAGGCACTGCGGAAACGCGCGATTTGGGGAGCCATCAGTTTTTGCCAAAGGGCGGTGCCTTGCGGTGTGAGATAAAGCAGGCGTTGGCGGCGGTCTTCGGTGCCTTCTTTTTGATAGATATAGCCTTGGTCAATCAGTTCCTTAAGGACGCGGCTCAGGCTTTGCTTGGTGATTTTCAGGATGTCGAGAAGCTGGGCCACGGTGAGTCCCGGGTCCCGCCCAACGAAATGCAAAACCCGGTGGTGTGCCCGCCCGAAACTGAGGCTCTCAAGCACTCCATCAGCATCCGCTACGAAGTCTCTGTAAGCAAAGAATAAAAGCTCCACCAAGGCCATGGCTTCGGTGTCATCCATGTTGCGTTGCGAAATTATGTCAGCCATATTGACATATTTTCCATTGTTGATAGTTTGGGTACAGGTTTCATATCAGCTCCAATGTACGCATTCAGTTGTGGCATTGCAAAGAATTGGGGCAAAGATTTGGGGCAAAGATTTGGGGCAAAAAATATCGGAGGACATCATGGCTGGCATTCCCTTTGACCAACGCGACGGGTCGATCTGGTTCAATGGCGATATTGTGCCGTGGAAGGAAGCCAGGGTTCATGTGCTGACGCATGGGCTGCATTATGGCTCATCGGTGTTCGAAGGCGAACGCGCCTATGAAGGCAAGATTTTCAAGACGCGGGAGCATACGCAGCGCTGGCGCAATTCCGCGAATATCATGGATTTCGACTTGCCGTTCACGGATGACGTGCTGACTGCCGCCAAAGACAAGGTGGTCGAGCTCAACGGCGGCGGCGACCAATATGTCCGGCCAGTGGCATGGCGCGGTTCCGAGATGATGGCGGTATCGGCCCAGAACAACAAGATCCATGTGGCGATTGCGACATGGGCCTGGCCTTCGATGTTCGATCCCGAAACAAAGATGAAGGGCATCCGCCTCGACATCGCCGATTATCGCCGCCCTGATCCGGCCTGCGCACCGGTGCATGCGAAGGCTGCCGGGCTTTACATGATCTGCACGATCTCCAAACACAAGGCCGAGAAAAAAGGCTATGCCGACGCGATGATGCTGGACTGGCAAGGGCGCGTGGCGGAATGCACGGGTGCGAACATTTTCTTCACGCGCGATGGCGCGTTGCACACGCCGATTGCGGATTGCTTCCTCAACGGCCTGACGCGGCAGACCGTGATCGCGCTGGCCAAAGAACAAGGCCTTGAAGTGATCGAACGGCGCATCATGCCGGAAGAACTCAAGACATTTAACGAGTGCTTCATCGTTGGTTCCGCTGCGGAAGTGACACCGGTTGCGGAGATTGGGCCTTATACATTCAAGCCGGGGAATATTTCGCGGACACTGATGGACGTCTATTCGGAAGCGGTGCGGGGGTGAAGTAATACCAACAGTCATAAATTCTGACTCTTCGGGCTTCAAACGGGTCTCTCTGGTATTCCCTCCCCCTAGTGGGCAGGGCTATCGCATGTGGACATTTTTCCTCTCCCGCGTTGCGGGTCATTCTTCATTCCTCTCCCGCGTTGCGGGTCATTCTTCATTCCTCTCCCGCTGGCGGGTCATTCTTCATTCCTCTCCCGCGTTGCGGGAGAGGTGTCGCTTGCGAAGCAAGTGACGGAGAGGGGCTTTGGCTCAAGCGAAAAAGGCGCCCATTTTGCAGGCTGTGCGAAGCCCCTCTCCGTCTTTCGCGTCTTGCGACGCGAAATCCACCTCTCCCGATTCTCGGGCGAGGAAAGCCATATGCGATTGCCCTCCCCACAAGGGGGAGGGAAAAGATGGGTCAATTCTTGTGACGATTGGTATAAGTCAGGTTCTTCAAACTGCTCTGCTCTGCTCTGCTCTGGCATTCATCTCAAATCGTGGGTCAATTTGAAGATCAGAGACACGTCATGGGGATCGGGTTTGCATTGTCGGCATTCGGCTCGATAGCAGACTGGAAGTTCGAGCGGCAAAATTGGCGCGATGGGCCAAAAGCAGCCATGCAAAGGTTGTTTCCAGCACTTCACCGCGAATTCATTAGTACAGTTCCGCCAAATTCTTGTGGGCAAAGGTTTGTAATTCGCCGAAGGCTCCGCTTCGCACTTTGCTCACCCAGTTTGGGTCCGCCAAAATAGAACGGCCCACGGCGATCAAATCAAATTCATCCCGCTCCATGCGGTTTAAAAGCCCTTCAAGGCTCGTTGGTTTTGATGTTTCGCCTCCAAAGGCTGCGATGAAATCGCCGGACAAGCCAACTGATCCCACCGAGATTGTTGGCGCACCTGTTACCTTTTTCGCCCAACCCGCCAGGTTCAAGCCATCTGGCCCGTCAATGGTTGGAAACTCAGGCTCCCAGAAACGGCGCTGCGAACAATGAAAAATATCAACACCAGCCTCGCGCAAAGGCACGAGCCACGCTTCCATCTCAGTTGGAGTTTTCACCAGTTTAGCATTGTAATCCTGCTGCTTGAATTGGCTGATTCGCAAAAGGATTGGGAAGTCAGGGCCAACAGCGGCACGAATGGCCGCAACAATTTCGGCGGCAAAGCGCGTGCGCTCAGGCAGCGTTTTTCCGCCATAGCGGTCGTCACGCAAATTGGTGGCAGCCCAGAAAAAATTATCGACGATATAACCATGCGCACCATGAATTTCGACCACGTCAAAGCCAAGACGCTTTGCATCGCTTGCCGCTTTAGCAAAAGCCGAAATCGTGTCGGCGATATCCTCCAATGTCATTGCCACGCCACGCGGATTGGTCGGCCCGTTCAGACCAGACGCACTCTCAGCTGGAAAACCTTCTGGTTCCCAACCGCTTTCTTCGCGATAGGCCCCAACATGCCACAGCTGTGGGCCCATCTTGCCGCCTGCGGCATGAACGCCATCAATCACGTTCTTCCATCCAGCGAGTGAGGCTTTCCCATGAAAGAACGGAATATTCGGATCATTGCGCGACGCTGGCCGATCAATGACTGTGCCTTCTGATAGAATGAGGCCAACGCCTGATTCAGCGCGGCGACGATAGTAATCCGCAACATTTTCGCCGGGCACACCGTCTGGAGAAAAGCAACGCGTCATTGGAGCCATGACGATCCGGTTTGGAAGCTCAAGTGAATGAAGGCGAAAAGGTTGGAATAGGGCATCTGCAGGGCGTGGCATTGTTATCGATATCCTTGAATATCCAGAAATGTGTATGAAAGCGTTTGATGGCCGCAAAAACTTGCAAACCAATATTAAATCGCCCGCTGCATAAACCACTTGAAAATTAAAGTGAAGGTTGCATCTAAATACATCTGAACTGTCTTCTGCTTCCGCTCTGCGTCAAACTCGGAAGTGAGCTCTATATTCCTGCAAGTTCCGCATTCGGGCGGAAGGCGGAAGTTCAGACTGACCGATTATCCGTGGTGATTGCCTCTTGACATTGTTCTGTTTATGTTCCAATCGTTCTTGAGGGAGGACGCTGTGGACTGGGCCAAGGCAATTGAGATCAATCATGTCGCGCTGACTCGTATCGTGGCGGCGCTTCTTGCTCTCCTGCAACTTCAGGGCGGCGGCATGGCGACACGGGTTCCGCATCCGGTTTATGCCTTGGTGGTGCGGGTATTGCACAAGGCGGAATCGGCTGTCCGCCGCCTCATTGTTGTTGCAGCGCGGGACTTGGTGGTGCAACCGTCTCCATCTCGTCCCATGCCGCAAGGGATCGTCCGCTCACGCGGGGACAAGCGCTCTGATTCCCGGCGCAAGTCATTTCAGTTGTTCGACACGCGCAAGCGGTTCAGCGATGAGAACGAGGAGGATGCTTCTGATATCCGAGGGCCACGCATCCGGGTGGTTGGTGATCCTGATCCGCGGTCGCCGTTGTTTTTGGCTACCCTCGCAAGCCAGCGGTCTATTGGCTTGGATGGAAAAGTTGATGCCTGCAAACTCGGCTTGCGGCTCATGGCGGTCAAGGTGGCACTCGACAGTCTGCCGCGCCAAGCCAAGCGGCTGGTGCGCTGGCGGGCCAAGCGAGCCCTGATGAAAGAACCAAGTTTCACTGAGCCGATGCGTCCTGGCCCTCCGCCCGGTCATCGCAAAAAGCCCAAAGACGAAATCGACTTTGTGTTGAAAGAATGCCACGCTTTGGCGTGGGATACGCTCAGAAAAGATACGTCCTGAGGCAATTCGCCAATTAACAAATGTACATTTTCCAGGTTCCGAATTGATGCCACAGTTGTCAGGTATCTGTGCTATCATGAGTCCACGGCACTCGAAACTACCTGCGGTCCGGCTGCGGGTTTTGTTAAGTGTCTGTTATCAGGCCGTAGATTGAGCTGTGCCTGGTGTTTTCGAAGCCAATAATGGCTCCTGGGCATTGTGCCCGATACTGACGCATTGACGAGATCCTGTTCGCCCGCGCAGCGCAAGCTTTGCGGGACTGGTTTTTCGTCCCGCGAAAAACAACAAGGATGCCCCATGGCCAAAGGTCAAAAACGCAGCAATCGCGAAATCAAGAAGCCGAAGAAGGAAAAGACCGTGGTTTCACTCGCGGTTCCGTCAACCGGCAAGTCCAGTTCGGCAACACTGAGCTTGTTCAAGAAGAAAGCGTGACATGCCAAAACTTCACCGTGTCGCATTCATCGGCAACTCTCCTCCCCGCCAATGCGGGATCGCAACCTTCACATCCCACTTGCAGCGCGCGGTTGCCGATTGCCAGCCTGGAATTGATACATCGATTGTTGCCATGAACGATCACAATGCGCCGTATGACTATCCGGATGATGTGTTCATTCAAATCAATGACCATGATGTTCAGGATTATGTGCGTGCGGCGCGCATTTTGAATGCTGGAGACTTTGACGCGGTCTGCTTGCAACATGAGTTTGGAATTTTCGGCGGTGCAGCTGGCGGCCACGTCCTGGAACTGCTGATGCGGCTCGCCATGCCAGTGGTGACGACGCTTCACACGGTGCTTGAGAAGCCCACAATTGCACAGCGCATCATCATGCAGAAAATCATCGCGCTCTCGGCTTCAATTGTGGTGATGGCGGACAAGGGACGCGATTTGCTGGAAAGTGTGTATAGCGCACCAAGCGGCAAAATACAGGTTATTCCACACGGCATCCCTGACTTCGCCTTTGTCGAGCCTGATGTGGCCAAAAACAAAATTGCGCTTGATGGAAAATCGGTGATTCTGACCTTCGGGCTGTTGAGTCCCAACAAGGGCATTGAACACATGATTGATGCGATGCCTGCGATCGTTCAGCGCAAGGCGGATGCGGTTTACGTGGTGCTGGGAGCGACGCATCCAAATCTTCTGCGCGCGCAAGGCGAGAGTTATCGCGAGGGCCTGCTGGCGCGGGCGGCCAAGCTCGGCGTTCGAGACAACGTGATTTTTCTTAACCAGTTCGTCGATGAAGCGGTGCTGCTGGACTATATTTCGGCTTGCGATGTCTATGTGACGCCCTATCTTGACCAGGCGCAAATGACATCGGGCACGCTGTCCTATAGTTTTGGGCTCGGCAAGGCGGTGGTTTCCACGCCCTATTGGCATGCGCAAGAGTTGCTGGCTGATGACCACGGGGTGCTGGTTCCGTGCGGTGATGCAGAAGCGCTGGCACGGGCTGTGGGCGAGCTGCTGACGAATGACGAACAGCGCATGGCATTTCGGCAGCGCGCTTACGCAATGAGCCGCGGGATGATCTGGCCGCAAGTTGCCGGCCGATACATTGCGGCAATTGAATCGGCGCTTCCGCCGCGCAAGCTCAAGATCGTCGCGCGCGCGCCGAAACGTCTGGGCAAGCACGGCAATCCGCTTGTGCTGCCGGATATCCGCAAGGAGCATTTCCTCACGATGTGCGACGATACGGGACTTTTTCAGCATGCCATCCATGCGATTCCTGACCGGCATCACGGTTATTGCGTTGATGACAACGCGCGGGCGCTGCTCCTGTCATGTGTGCTACGCAATGCGCAGGAAGAGGAATTGCAGGATTCATTGACAACGCGGTTTGCGGCGTTTGTCCAACATGCGTTCAATCCGGACAATAACCGCTTCCGCAACTTCATGGGCTTTGACCGGCGATGGCTGGAAAGCAGCGGGTCAGAAGACAGTCACGGGCGCACGCTTTGGGCGCTTGGCAACTGCGCCAGGGACGATTCAGATCAAGCACGGCGGCAGTGGGCGGAAGCGTTGTTCGGCAAGGCACTTGATGTGACCGAGACCTTCTCATCGCCACGCGCGTGGGCCTTTATCCTGCTTGGGCTGGACGCACATTGCGTGGGCGAGCAAGCGGAACGCTTGCGAACCATTCTGGCTGACCGGTTGCTGTCATTGTTGATTACGACTGAACGCGATGACTGGGTGTGGTTTGAGGACATACTGGCCTATGACAATGCGCGGCTGCCGCAGGCACTCATTGTGACAGGGGAAGCGACCAAGAACCGCGCATTTACCGATGCGGGGCTCAGGTCGTTGCGCTGGCTGACCGCCATGCAGACCGCGGACAAGGGGCATTTTCGTCCTGTCGGGTCGCAAAGTTTCGGGCGCGCGTTTTTGCCACCACTAGCTTTTGACCAGCAACCCCTTGAAGCGATGGCTACGATCTCCGCCTGTCTTGCGGCGTGGCACGCCGACAACAGCGACTTCGCCGGCGAATATGATTGGCGAGTGCCTGCCCTGCAGGCGTTTCAATGGTTCACCGGCAGCAATGATCTCTCAGTCCCGCTGGTTGACATTCAAACAGGCCGTTGCCGCGACGGATTACATCCCGACCGTGCCAATGAAAACTGCGGCGCTGAATCGGTGCTATCATACCTCATGAGCCTGGCGGAAATCCGCCAACTGGCGCGAGAGAGCGGCGATATTCCAGGCCTTGCGCCGGTCAAAATTGGGGAGTCAAACTTGCGGAAGTTCATGCCTGCAACGCAAAACTGAGATCAGCACGTGCCATTTTCAAACCTGCTTCACCGCCAGCCGCTTAGTTTGCGGCCCGATCCCACCCGCGTTGTCGTGCGGCCCTTCAGGCCTTCGGTCGAACCGCGCGACATGAAGCCCAACGAGAAGACCCGCGCCAATCTCATAGTTGACCGTGTGCTTGGACTTGATGCCGACGCAGCCAAGCAACAGCTTGTTGACGTGCTTGAGAACTTTGAAGGCCGCCATCGCGACTTGTTGAAGCAATTTGAAATCCGCGCCGCTGAAATGGAAGGCGCGTTTTGGCCGCATGAAAATTTCAGCGCAATACAGCGGCAGCTGGTTGGCGCTTATTTCATGCATGAATACTCTTTCGAGGCAGCAGCGCTTTTCAATCCCAGCATCGTGCCGCACCCGGATCAAACCGGCATTGCCGCGGGGAGCAAACGCGTTGTCATCAGCCTGCGCGCGGTTGGCGAAGGACATATTTCGTCGCTCACATTTCTCTCTGGCGTCGTTGACAAAGACGGCGTCCTTGCGATTGATCCTACCATGCGGCTTGCTTCCGTGCCGCGCATAGAGAGCCGAACCGCAAGTCCCGAAGGAGATCACCTGGTGCTTGCCTTCAACGGCAATGAAGACATCAGCGAGCGGCTGATTTTTCCAATCACTGACTCGCAGACAAACGGCATCGAAGATGCGCGCTTTGTGTTGCTCGAAGATGCGGGTGCGCGGGCCTACTATGCGACATACACCGCCTATAACGGGAAAGGCATCCGGTCCGAAATATTGGAGACGTCAGACTTCCTGACGTTCAAGTTGAGGCCGCTGCGCGGCAGTGCAGCCGTCAACAAAGGCATGGCGCTGTTCCCGCGCAAAATCAATGGACGCTACGGAATGATCGCGCGGCAGGACAGCGAGAACCTGTTTTTCCTGATGTCTGATGATCTTTATACATGGGATGGGGGAACGGCGTTCCTGCGCCCGGAATTTCCGTGGGAGTTTGTGCAGATCGGCAATTGCGGTTCACCCATCGAACTCGACGAAGGCTGGCTGTTGTTCACGCATGGTGTGGGGCCGGTGCGGAAATATTCGATTGGCGCCGTGCTTCTTGACAAGGAAGATCCGACGAAAGTCATTGCCCGCACCAAGCAACCCTTGGTGCGGCCCGAGCCTTCCGAGCGCGAAGGCTATGTGCCTAATGTTGTTTATACCTGCGGTGCAATGCGCCACAACGGCAAGATTGTACTGCCTTATGCTGTTTCGGATACGTTCTGCAATTTTGCAACGATTGCAACGGATGAACTGCTGGCGGCGATGCGCAGTTAGCGAGCGGCCGCCAGCCATTCTGTTTTCATTGATCAACCTGGGATCAACCTGGGATCAACCTGGGATCAACCTGGGATCAACCTGGGATCAACCTGGGATCAACCTGGGATCAACCTGGCGGCACCACTTTCATTACGAAACCGGTTGGTTTGTCGTTGGGGCCAAAGGGTCCAACAACTTTGCTGGAAACTGGCGGCAGTGACTTGAGGAAGGCGACAATTGCCTTGGCATCTTCGGGGGTTAGGGAGGCCAGGTTCATGTAGGGCATGATTGGCGCGAGCTGGCGACCGTCGGGTCTGACTCCTGTGGTGAAAGCTTTGATGATCAGCTCGTCAGTCCAACTACCCAGGCCGGTGTCCTTGTCTGGCGTGAGGTTGGGGCCAAAGAAAACGCCAAGTCCCGGAATTTCAAAGCCGACGTCTGAACCAGCGACATATCTCGCCATATCAGGTTTGCCGAGAAGATACCCGGGCGTGTGGCAATCACCGCAGCCAGAAATGGTTGCGAGATATTTGCCGCGTGCGATTTGGGCATTGTCGGCAAGGGATGGATTGCAGTTTGCGGCGGTCAAAGTCAATATCATGGCCGCGATTTGTCTGGATTTTCCATTCTTCGGATTATTCATTGCCATTGCTCCTTCGAAACAAAACAGTTCTGAAAAAAGCCCCCTGACCGATGACGGAGTGCGTCCGTCAGAAATTAATCATAGCTGTTCGCAAGTGATGCGGTAAGCACCTCGCGTGATACGCGCTGTCTGATATTCAACTTTCCGGTGCTGTAAAAATCATTGTATGTGAAGCATTTGCTGTTGTTTATGTGCAATTGCTGCACTCACAAACCTGCGCATGGCGATTAACTTTTTGCTGGGCCGAATCGATTTAGAGTTTCGAATGGCCGAAACTGACCTTTACCCACCGGTGAAACGCTTCCTGGAACGCCAGGGCTATGTGGTGAAGGCCGAAGTGCGGGCTTGCGATGTGGTTGGGGTGCGGGGGAATGAGCCGCCGGTGATCGTTGAGCTGAAGACGGCGTTTACATTGCAGCTGATTTATCAGGCGATGGACAGGCTAACGATGACAGATGCGGTTTATGTCGCTGTGGCACGGCCCAAGCGCGGCGTGCCGAGTGAAGCCGTGAAACTCTGCAGGCGCACCGGGATTGGTTTGGTTGTGGTAGCTGCTTCGGGGAGTGTCGAAGTGTTGACAGATCCCTTGCCCTACACCCCCCGCAAGAATGCGAGGCGGCGTGGGCTATTGCTGCGGGAATTTACGGGGCGCAAGGGTGATCCGAATATTGGCGGCAGCACGGGCGTGAAATTGATGACGGCCTACCGGCAGGATGCGGTTTTATGCGCTGATCACTTGCGCGCAAATGGGCCGTCGCGAGTGCGCGATATCAAGGCAGCTACCAAAGTTGACCGCGTGGCGAACATCTTGCGCGACAATCACTATGGCTGGTTTGTGCGCGAGACGCGCGGCGTTTATGGGCTCTCTTCAACCGCCAGTGACGGGCGGGAATAATGCGATTTCGGTCGCGCCTTCGAGCAGGGTGCCGAGGCTGACGTGGTTTTGATTGATTGCGGCGCGGATGATTTTGCGGTCGGCGAAGGCGGCGGCGCAGCCTGCGTCGCGGGCGGAGAGATGGTCGATCAGGTCGCTGACGGTTTTGACTTCGGGCGGGAGATCAATGGTCTCGCCGGATTTGCCGATGATCTGGCGGAAGCGGGCGAAATAGAGGAGCTTCATTTGTCCACCACGTGCCTTATCCCGGCGCGAAAGTAGTCGTAACCGGTGTAAAGCGTAAGGCCGGCGGCGATCCACAGCCCGACAATGCCGATCCAGGAAACGATGTGATAATCCGTATACGGAGCAAACAACTTGTCGCCGGCAGGTCCAGCAACCAGGAAGCCAATGGCAGTAAGCTGGCAGGTGGTTTTCCACTTGGCAATTTTGGTGACGGGAACGGAGACGCGGAGCTGGCCCAGATATTCGCGCAAGCCGGAAACCAGCACTTCGCGCGAGAGAATGATGATCGCCGCCCAAATGTGGCCGCCGAAGAGAATGCCATCTGCCGAGAGGACAAGCAGGATGACTGCGACGAGAACTTTGTCGGCAATGGGGTCGAGCATGCGGCCGAGCGACGAGGAAAGATGCCATTTTCGCGCGAGATAACCGTCAAAAAAATCAGTGATGGCGGCAACGATATACAAGAAGAGTGCAATCCAGCGCGCGGTGTTGTCACCACGTTCGCCGGGCCAGAGCAGAAGCGCCGCAACCAGCGGGATGATCACGATGCGGCCATAGGTCAAAAGATTTGGGATGTTCCAAATCTTTGAAGGTGTTGCCGGAGTGGTGTTCACGCGATCGCTCACCTGAATGCCTTCATGAATTGCCCGTGTGGAAATGGTCGTAAATCGCCTGCGCCAGCGCTGTGCTGACACCTTCAACCGCCGCCAAATCCTGGACGCTTGCCTTTCCCACTGCTTTGGCCGAACCGAAGCTCTGGAGCAAGGCCTTCTTGCGCAAGGGACCAATGCCTGCAATTTCATCAAGCGGGTTAACGCCTATGGCGCGGCTACGGCGGGCGCGATGGCTGCCAATGGCGAATCGATGGGCTTCATCGCGCAGGCGCTGGATGTAAAACAAAACTGGATCGCGGGCTTCGAGCATGAAGCTGGTCTTGTCAGGTAGATAAAAATGTTCACGTCCGGCGTCACGGTCAGGGCCTTTTGCCACGCCTGCCACGGGCAAGTCTTCGATGCCGAGTTCAGCCAATACATCGAGCGTTGCCGAGAGTTGCCCTGCCCCGCCGTCGATCAGCACAATATCCGGCCAGTCGGTCGATTCAGCATCCTCGTCGCGCTCGCCTTCCTCTTTCAGCAAGCGGGAGAAACGGCGGGTGAGAACCTCACGCATCATGCCAAAATCATCGCCTGCCACCTCTTCGTTCTTGATGTTGAACTTGCGATATTGCGCTTTGATGAAGCCATCCGGGCCTGCAACAATCATGCCGCCCACGGGGTTTGTGCCCTGAATGTGTGAGTTGTCGTAGACTTCGATGCGGCGCGGCGGATTTGGAAGCTTGAAGACGCGGGCTACGCCATCAAGCAATTTTGATTGCGTGGCCGACTCGGCGAGTTTGCGGCCTGCGGCTTCCCTGGCGTTGTTGATTGCATGATCGACCAGCGCTTTTTTCTCGCCGCGCTGGGGAATCAGTATTTCCACTTTTGATTCGGCGCGGGAGGTGAAAGCTTCCTCCATGAGCTCTTTTTCGGGCACCGCGTGAGACAGCATTATGAGTGGCGGGAGGGGTTTGTCGTCATAGAACTGGCCCAGGAAACTCGCGAGAATTTCGCCCTCACTCGTCTGGCGGTCGGCGCGCGGAAAAAAGGCGTGGGTGCCCCAGTTCTGGCCGTTGCGGAAGAAATAGACCTGTACGCATGTGGTGCCACCCTCTTGCGCCAGAGCGAAGACATCAGCTTCTTCCACGCCTTGCGGATTGATATCTTGTGATTGGGTGACGAAACTCAAAGCCTGGATACGGTCGCGGAAACGGGCGGCGGTTTCGAAATCCAGCGCGTCTGAGGCTTCTTCCATCTTCTTGGCGAGTTCTGCCTTGACCTCTCCTGTGCCTTTGGTTAGGAATGTTTCGGCTTGCTGCACCAGCTTGCCGTAATCATCCGGCGTGATGCAATCGACGCAGGGTGCTGAGCAGCGCTTGATCTGATAGAGCAGGCAAGGACGCGTGCGGTTATCATAAAAGCTGTCGCGGCAGGTGCGGATAAGGAATGCCTTTTGCAGCGTGTTGATTGCGCGGTTCACGGCACCTGCCGATGCGAAGGGACCGAAATAAGAACCTTTGCGATTGCGGGCACCACGATGCTTGGCGAGTTGCGGGATCTCATGCTCCTTGGCGATGAGGATATAAGGAAAGCTCTTGTCGTCGCGCAGCACGACATTGAAGCGCGGCTTGAGTTTCTTGATGAGGTTGGATTCAAGCAGCAGCGCTTCGGCCTCAGTCGCCGTGACCACAAATTCCATGTTGGCTGTGAGCGAGATCATCAGGGCGATGCGGTTGTTGTGGCCTTGCCCCCGCGCGTAACTTGAGACGCGGTTCTTGAGGTTACGGGCTTTGCCGACATAGATTACGTCGCCGTCGGCATCGAACATCCGGTAAACGCCGGGCTTTCCGGGAAGGCGCGATACAAAATCCCGGATGAGATCAGCGCCTGCAAGATCGACTGGTGGCTGGGATTCGGACATGGGTGGAACTTAGCTGTGTTCTACTGACAAACAATGGCTGGAATAGCGGTTTTTGGCGAGTTTTACCAAGCAGTTCTACGTGCAGGTTTCATCAGGATATGGCGGCGTTCCGCACAAGTGCCACATTGCCGTCGGCCACCTTATAGAGCCGGTCTGCGACGCGCGTCCATGCCGGGCGATGGGTGATGGCGATGATCGTGTAGTTGGAAGCAAGGCTGCGAATATTTGCCACGATATCGGCTTCTGTGGCAGGGTCCAGTGCGCTGGTCACTTCGTCGAGAATGAGAATCCTGGGATCGCGCAACAGAGCGCGTGCGAGCGAGATGCGCTGGCGCTGGCCGCCGGATATCTTGCTGCCAAGCTCGCCAACATCTGTGTGAATGCCAAGCGGCAGACGCGCAACAAAGTCGGATGCACCTGCTTTCGTGATCGCGGCGAGCACGACTTCGTCGGGGACGGTTAAATCACCCAATGTGATGTTGTCGCGGATCGAAGAGTGGAACAAGTTCAATTCCTGCGGAACATAACCGATCATTGAACGCCATGACCTTATGTCAACTTCCGAAAGCGGAACTTCGCCCACAACTATTTGCCCCTTGACCGGGCGATAAAGCCCGATGAGGAGATCAATCAGCGTCGTCTTGCCAGAACCAGACGGGCCGTACAGCACTGTGAGCGATGAAGGCAAAATTTCAAACGATGCATTTTCGATGACCTGGTGATCACCGTGCGAAAACGAGACGTTTTGGAAAACGACCGGCGCACCGGGCTGGGGAATTGCAGTGCCAGCAAGATTTTCCCGGTTGTCTCCGATAGTGCGGACAAAATCTTCGGTTCGCAAATATGCGCTTTCGACAGTAGCGAATTGTTGCATCAGTTTTTGAAGCCTTCCCGCGAGACTTACAAGCTGCACGAAAATCACGCCACTCACGGCGAGTTCCGGCAAGGCGATGTTCGAGAGCCTGGTTGCGAAATAAATCGCGCTGCCGAAAAAAATGGCGATCAACGCGTCATTGCCCTCAGCAAGACCCGCTTTTGCAATTTCACGTGTCACAACTGCCTTTTTCAATCGCCCAAGCAATACGTTGACTTTGCCTGTAATCGGTTGAAACGCATGCATCGCTTTCAGCGGCTTGATATTCGCGAGAAGGTCAACGATGAATACAGTTAGTTCCTGAGTGCGGTCAGTCTGGTGATAGCCGGCACGGCGCGAGGCTCGGATCACCCGGCGCATGGTCAGTGCCAGGGTGACACTAGCCAAAATTCCGAAGAGAGTGAGGCGCCAATCAATTAGGAATGCGACAGCGCAGCTGGCCAGTGCCTCGCAAAGAGCAGCCACGACTTGCGCCGAGAAGAGATAGGCATCACCGGCGCGACCTGCATCGCTGCTGATAATTGACGCAAAATGGCCGCCGCGCTGACCACCGAAGAAGCGCCACTCCGCTTCAAAGACCTGTGATATCAGCCGCTGCCTGAAATTGATCGACACATTTGCCGCCGTCACCCCAGCGTAAGCGAGTGCCGCAAAGGCGATGATCGATTTCACGACGAGCAGGCCAACAGCCAGCAGGATAAGCGCGTTGGTGGTTGGCGTCAGTCCGACGAAAGCGAATGCACGGTTCAATATGCCGGCGATTTGCGATTCATTCTGGTTTCCGGGCGTGAAAGTGCTGATCAACGGCAAGAATGTGCCAATACCGATCGCCTGGGTGATGCCGGACACCACAAGACATGCCGCGACAAGAAGCGGGCGCGTCCGTGGCGTGAACATGAATACTTTGAGCAGTCTCTTCATGCGCCGCGACTGGCGCCTGGTCTGGCGTCGTTCATGCGATGGTTATGCAGCTCTTCAATCATGGTGCAAGGTTTTCGCCCAACTTGCGAATGTATTTTGCTGCTAGCTCAGCTGTTGACTTGAGGGGGATGCCGTCATTCGGCTTGGCCAAAGCCGAGAATTTGGCAAGCCGGTATGTGGTTTCGAGGGTAGAGAAGAGGCGATCCCGTTCCGCACGGCGGCGGACCCAACCCCGGTCAAGCATCGCGCGACCCGCCGCGTGGTTTTCCAGCCAGCTCAGAGCATGATCTGTCAAATTCTCGCGCCGCGGCAATGCAAACAGAAATACGGGCTTTCCAGTCAGAAGCCCCTCGATTGTCATGGAAACCGAGTCATTGGTCACGACAAACTCGTCGGCCACCGCGAGAACACCCGGGTAATGGCTGGTTGTGCCAGTGCGCCATCGGAACAAGAGGGATCCGTCCGGTTTGCAGCGATCAATTTCTTCCTCAATATCCGCGCCAGTGCGCGGAGAGGTGATGATCAATATTGATCCCCCAAATGCCCGTTTCCGATCTGCCAACTGACTGCACAGATCGCGCGCCGATTTGAGGTCGAGGACATCTGGCCGCGATGTTCCGCCTACCAGCACGCCGCATATAGGGCGCGGTAAAGCAGAGACCTGGTGCTCCGCTTCAAGCCGGACCCGGCCCTTCTCAATATCCGGCAGAATGTGCGGTGAAAACGGGATGCGCAAAATGTTGGCACGGGGCGGAAGCGGATATTGCGGCGGTGCAATGATCAAATCAAACTGTTCGAACTCACCGCGTGGCCGCGCCAATGATACGAGCTTGAAGTTGCCTCCGGCTCTCTTGGCAGCAGCGGCGAGCGATGCGGTTGGCGCTTCGGCGCAGAACACTATATCCGGAGAGCCGTCGGCAAAGGGATCGGTGCAGTTTGCCTCAAGCGATTTTCCGGCGGAAAAAAAGGATGCTGAACGCAGTCCCTGACGAAAGCGGAGCTGCTTCACTTCATATGGCCAGCCAAGAGTGTGCGCGACGCTTTCCATGAGTTTCAAGTCACCGAGGCGGCCTCCCGACAACAACCATACCTGCTTCGGCGCTATCAATGCTGCTCGTCCTGTTAAGCGTCCAGACCGAGCCATAACTGTATAATTTTTGTAATTCAAGTAGCAGGAAGACACCCGGCCAAGCCGCAGAAAGTCTGCGTCACAATACGAAGTCATCGCGCGTCAAGTTGACCAAGCCTTTGAGTTCAAGCTGAAACTCAACGCCGGAGTCGCCATCTGAATCTCCGAAAATGACGGTGTAATCGTTGACTGTGCCAGCCTGGTTAAACTGCTGGAAACGCAGCTGGCCTTCGTCAGCGGACGTTAAGCCATTCCTGCCGCGCCAAATGAAGGCATCATCAAAACCTGTCGAGGCATCCGCATCAATTGCCGCAAAGTTCAGTTTATCCGCGCCATGGACAAAATCCTGAATCTTGTCGCGGCTCGCCGATGCATTTCCAGTCTCAGATACGCGACTGAAGCTGAAGGTATCTGCGCCAGCGCCGCCAGACATGGTGTCGCGGCCGGCGCCGCCAAGCAGCCTGTCCCCTGCGGCTCCGCCTTTGAGTATGTCATTGCCATTTCTGCCACTGAGAACGTTTTGTGCCGTGTTGCCATTCAGCACGTCATTGCCGTTGCCGCCCGTCGCCCGCTCGATAAGCGTGTTGGGGCCAATCCAGACTGTCTCACGCGAAGAATATCCGTCGGAGAATTTGACCGCATTGGCCAGTTTGCTGAAACCACCTTCTTCCAAGTCAATGGAGCAACCGCGCGTTCCATCGTATCGAATGGTGTCCACACCACTGGCATCGTCAATCGTTTCGAAATAGGTTTTACCCTGCTGATACACGTAAGTGGTGTTTCCCGCATTGTGGCCGGAGTCACGCCCATAAAGGGTCTGCAGGGCGAGGATATCGTAATACATCAATGTCGTCGGATAAAAGGATGCGAAATTGTCTCCTTGCGTTGACCAAGGCGAAGCGGTGTAACTCATCACCGTGTAAAAGTAGTTGTCGTAACCCACCGCGAGTGTATTGGCGCCTTCGAACGGATGCTTGAGGCCGAGTGCGTGTCCAATTTCGTGCAATGCGGTGGTGTAGTCAAAATCACCGGGTATCACCGAGCCGCCATCTTCATTCCAGCCCGTGCTGGAAAACCATACGTCGCCTCCCAGCGGAGAATTGTCCGGCGTGTATGCGTGGGCCGCTTCATCTGCACTGGCGACGCTGGTTGCAGCGAAACGCAAGTCACCAACGGTGCTGCTGGTGTCCGAGATCAGCCTGGCCGATACATTCACCACGCTGATGACTTCGTTCAATGCTGCGGTCACACCGGTTCTCTCACTTGACGTCAATTCATACCAGCTCTGAAATTCCTCGTAGCCAGTTACGAATGATGCTTTGCCGGTGGGGAAACTGAAGGTGAGATTGACGCCTTGGCCGAGACTGCCGCCCCACTTCAGGCCATCAACCATGGGAGCGGCCGCATTTTGCGACGAGAGACTGGCGGCTGCCAGTTGGAACGGAGTTTTTGGTCGGAGTCGACATGCGGCGTTAGTCCCTGTTGTTCCGCCGCTTACAGCTTTAACACAATGTATTGTGAAATCCAGCCTTAAGCTGGAATCTTGCCTTGCGGGGTCAATTTATCGACAGCTTCCGGCAGAATC
This sequence comes from uncultured Alphaproteobacteria bacterium, assembly GCA_963819615.1. Lineage (GTDB taxonomy): Bacteria > Pseudomonadota > Alphaproteobacteria > Rhizobiales > Aestuariivirgaceae > Aestuariivirga. The sequence continues at coordinate 117,075 of CAWFWW010000022.1, read as the reverse complement.
TGGCGAAGCCGCGCGAGGAGATCTTCCCGGGTCAGCCCGGTCTGCTTGGCGAGTTCGTCGATGAGGTCCGGCCCCGCTCCTTTTTCAAGCTGCGGCTCAGTTATGGTTTTGTTGGGGCCGGTTTCGATCCAGGATTTCGGTTTGTCGCCCTCGCCGTTCTTGTCAAATTGCTTAACCATTTCGTCAAGGCCCTTGCCAATCGTAGTCCCTGATGCGGCTTCGCCCAACTGCTTTTTGGCCTGGTCGAAGTGACCTCCCTCTCGCGTCACTTCATTGATGAACTCGCCGATTTTGTCGCGGTTCTTGTAACCCGCCAAGGCGAGCAAGCCGAGAAGTGCGGCAAGTGAGGGCATGCGTTTGACCATGGGATAAACTCCTTCAGTGCGTTGTCTCCAACATAATGGGGTTGAATCAGGCGAATGCAAGACGGGATTGTTAATTTTCGAGAAGCACGGCAAGATGGCGGCAAGGCCGGAGCTACCGGCACCACAAAATGGAGGCGCCCATGGGCAGCATTATCGGAACAATCGTCATTGGATTTATCGTCGGATTGATCGCCAAATTTCTTGCACCATTCAAGAACGAACCATCAGGCTTCATCATGACTACAATTGTTGGGATCGTTGGGGCATTTGTCGCTTCATTTCTTGGCCAGTTCCTTGGACTTTATGCGCAAGGACAAGGTGCGGGCTTCATTGCCTCGGTCATTGGCGCGATTATCGTCCTTGCGATTTATGGGATGGTTGTGAAGAACCGGTCGACCGTCTGATCCGTTCGAAATATTGAAATGATAGACAAACCAAACGCCATTGTGGCGGTTGGCGGGGCGAAATTTGGCAATCACTTGCCGTTCTCGCTGATCGCTGGTCCATGCCAGATTGAAAGCCGTGATCACACCATGTTCATGGCCGAAAAGCTGAAAGCTATCGCTGACAGGCGCAAGATTGGCATTGTGTTCAAGAGTTCGTTTGACAAGGCTAACCGGACCAGCGCGAATGCCGCGCGGGGCATAGGGTTGGATGCAGCGCTTTCAATCTTCAAGGCCGTCACGGAACAATTCGGATTGCCTGTCATTACTGATGTGCATGAATCCTGGCAATGCGCGGAGATCGCGCCTGCCGTGGATATATTGCAGATTCCGGCATTTCTTTGCCGACAGACTGATCTGCTTTTGGCGGCAGCGGCAACCGGAAAAGTGATCAATGTGAAGAAAGGGCAATTTCTGGCGCCGTGGGACATGCAGCATGTGGTGAAGAAGTTACTGGCGGGCGGCAATCCCAAAATGTTGCTGACGGAACGCGGGGCCCAGTTTGGTTACAATACGCTGGTATCAGACATGCGCGGACTGCCGGTGCTGCGGAGTTTTGGCGCACCGGTAATTTTCGATGCGACGCATTCGGTGCAGCAGCCGGGGGGAATGGGTGGCGCATCAGGCGGTGACCGCGCGATGGTGCCGGTATTGGCACGGGCAGCAATTGCTGTCGGGGTTGCCGGGGTTTTCATCGAGACACATGAAGACCCTGACAATGCGCCTTCCGACGGGCCGAATATGGTTCCCATAAACCAGCTCGAGCAGCTTATTGCTGATTTGCAGAGGCTCGATACAGTGGCGAAAGAACTTAACGCGCGTTGATCGCCTGAAAGAGCGCGTTGGCGGCTTCCAAGTCCTCCGGCGTGTTCACTTCCTGCGGAATGTGGGAAAACTTGATCAATTTGATCTTCATCTTGCCGACCACACGGAGCTGCTCCAGCCGTTGATCAAGTTCGCGGGGACTTTGCGCCATGGCGTGGAATTTTTTCAAGGCGGCGCGCGTGAAAGCATATAGTCCAATATGCGAGACCACCGACATCCGGTTGAAGTCGCCGTCAGCTACAGACACAAGACCCATGGGGCTGATTGCTGTTGCCATTTCTTCGATGTCGGCAAGATTTGACGCAAAATGCCGGAGCTGCGACCTGCTGATGAAGGGCATGTCGCCCTGCTGATTGATAACGACTTTATGTTTGTGGTCGGGATCCACGAGTTCCGCGGCAATTGCCACCCGGTCAGTGCCGCAGCTAGCGTCCCCGGTCGCGACAGCATTTCCGCCTGCCTTTTCGATTACCGCTAGAATTTCCGGGCTGTCAGCGGCTACATAGACCGGGCCAATGTCAGCTTCCATTGCGCGACGCCAGCAATGCAATATCAACGGATCGCCGCCAATCAACTGCAGGGGCTTGTTGGGTAATCGTGCGCTTTTCAGGCGCGACGGCACGATCACCAAGGTTTTTTCTGACATAAGTAGCCTTCTTGAATTAACGGCAGGGTTTGACTACACGGCACCTAGAAGCAGGGCAACGGGGTTCTAATGACGCATTGGCAAAACGGGCTTGAAGCGCTGCGGATCGAGGAAAAAGGCATTGCATTGCTTGGCGAGGCTTTTGAGCAACAGTTGGGTGCGCATTTCGACAATGCGATTGAAACCATACTCAATACCAAAGGCCGGGTCATTGCCAGCGGAATAGGCAAAAGCGGGCATGTGGCACGGAAGTTTGCAGCGACCTTATCCTCAACGGGAACGCCGGCGCAGTTCATTCATCCAAGTGAAGCCAGCCATGGGGATCTTGGAGCAATCACCGCGAATGACGCGGTGATTCTCATCTCCAATTCCGGCGAGAGCGGTGAACTTTCGGCTATTATCGAACATTGCAAGCGATTTGACATCGCTTCAATTGGAATTACGGCCGCACCCAAAAGCACGCTCGGCCGCAATGTAAAGTTCGTACTCCATATTCCAAAAGCAGAAGAGGCCTGCCCGAATGGGCTTGCGCCGACAACATCGACCACCTTGCAGCTGGTGCTTTGCGATGCAATGGCGGTTACCCTGCTCAAGGCAAGGAAGTTCATGCCGGCGGACTTTCAGGTCTATCACCCGGGCGGACAACTCGGTGCGCAAATCCGAACCGTGCAAAGCCTTATGCACACAGGGAGCGAATTGCCGCTGGTATCGCTCGAACTGAGCATGCGCGAAGCCATCGTAGAGATGTCGGGCAAAGGTTTTGGCATCATCGGCATCATCGACGAAGCGCGGCACGTTGTCGGGGTCATATCTGATGGCGACCTGCGCAGGCACATTGCTGATGAAGGCTTGCTTGAAATGTCCGTCAAAGACGTGATGACTACAAATCCGCGGGTAATTGGACAGGACTCGCTTGTTTCCGAAGCTGCACGCAACATGGAGCTCAACAAAATTTCGGCGCTGTTCGTGCTTGATCAAGAGCGCAAAATCGCAGGATTGATTCGTTTCAGTGATCTGCTGCGGAGCGGCGTTGTCTAATCAAGCCTTAGCAGTTTCCAGCAGAATCGTCTGCAAGCGGCTGACCACGATATCTTCGTATTGCAGCTTTGGCGCCTGACGGGCGGGGGCGCTGCCCAACATCGTGACAACACCCTTCTTGGCAAGTTGGCGCGAAATGCGGCTGATGTTGCGCGGCGGTTGGAGCCAGCCATTCTTGGCAGCCAATGCACTCCAGCCCCGCTTGGCGCTCCAACTGACGTTGAAGAGGGACGTTGGCAAGTCGAAAATGTTGACTGGCTTGCCGGTGTAAATAGTTTCGCTGATCATGGATGCACTTTCGCAAGTGACAATGAATTCATCCGCCATCGCAAGGGCTGACTGGTATGGATTCGCAAAACCCGGGCCCCAAGGATAGTAGCGGTGTGGCACATTCAGTTCGGCCCGCATCTTATTCGCCAACCTTTGATTTGTGCGGGGCGAAAGTATGACCAGCAAAGAGCCTTCGCGAAGATGCGCAAGACGATTAGCCGCCTCACCGAGTTTGCGCATTTCAGTTGCGCCCATCAACATTGGAAACTTTGCACCTCCAATGACAACAGCAATCAGAGGGCGCGGCAGAGACTGCCATTCACGTTGCCACGCGGCTTGGTCAGTCTTGGTGGCGCCGCGCGGGCGGGCGAAAGGAAGATCAATTTCAAGAACATTCGGCAATGATGGCAAGCCATATTGCGGGGTTGTAATTATCAGGTCAAATTCATTGAGCGGCGAGCGTGGGCGCCCGAGATGGACAAGCCGCGATTTCCCGCCCGAGGCCAATTTGATCCAACGGGCAATTGGCGCGGTGCGCTTGCCAACCGCCACAACAAGATCAGGCCAGGGGGGCACCAAGAAGCCAGCGGATTCTTTTGAAACACTGGTCAGCTTCGTTCCAAGCAACCAATTTGGACAAAGATGCAATGCGTTCAAATCCAGCTGCTTGGCAACAACATCACCACCCAGGCGGCGGCACAGCTCCATCACTTGCGCGTTGTCACCAACCCGCGCCGTCTGCAAAGCCCAAATCAGTGGTTTCCGCTGTGACACGTTACGCCCTTACCGAACCTGGCACATTTTGTCCATTTCCAGGTTCCATAACAACCACTTTATCGACTGCGTTCAATTTCCACCCCAACACTCCGGGCATTGGGGATTATATCCGGTTTTTCAACGCGGACACGGGCTGCGAGAACACGTCGGTCACGCAAGCAAGCATCTGCTATTTTCTCGCAAAGCGTTTCGACAAGGTTAATGTGGCCTTCTGCCAGTATCGCTTCCACTTTTTTTACGACGATTTCGTAACTGACAACGTGACTGATGTCGTCGGCCGTTGCGCCTTTGGCCTCGCGTACCGACAGGTCGATATTGACGATGATGCGTTGGGGATCGAGCTTTTCGTGCTCATAAATTCCGAGGAGTGCCGTTACCTCGAGATCGCGGACAAAGACATGTCGGATCCGCGATTTTGAACTTGCCACATGGTGGCTGATCATTGGTTTTTTGCTCATTCCTTCACGTCCACAATATCAGGGGTTTGCCATGCGAGATGCTGGCCGCCATCAAGGGCTATCATCTGGCCGGTCATGGCGGGTTGCGATAAAATAAAGCGGGCGGCTTGCGAAATTTCTGCTGGAGAGGTCCCGCGGCGCAGAAGTGTTAGTTTTTCCTGCTTGCGGAATTCATCGTCATCCATGCGGGAAGACGGAAGCGCCGGGCCAGGCCCAATAGCATTGACCCGGACGCGAGGGGCAAGCGCCTGCGCCAGGGTCCGTGTCGCTGTCCACAGGCCGGTTTTTGACATGGTGTAAGAGAAAAAGCGCGGATTGAGTTTCCAGACGCGCTGGTCAATGATGTTGATGATGTTGCCATGCGCTTCCCCCGGCAACTGTTGCGCAAAGGATTGCGACAACATGATGGGAGAACGCAGGTTTATGTCCTGGTGCTTGCCCCAGCTTTCCAGGGAAATCTCACCGACATCATCCGGCTCAAAGATAGACGCATTGTTGATCAGCGCCGTGAGAGGACCAAGACTCTTCACGGCGTCTGCCATGATTTTCTCCGGCGCTTTTGGATTTTCGAGATCACCTGTGACTACGCTGGCGCGGCGGGACTTGTTCCTGATCAACGCAGCCACTTCTTCCGCTTCGTCACGCGAGGTGTTGCAATGAACCGCAACGTCCCAACCCGTTTCGGCGAGGTCGAGCGCAAGTTGCCGGCCTATTCGGCGCGCGGCCCCGGTAATGAGGATTGTGCCGTGGGACATGTTCAGGGCTTTGGCAGAAGAATGACATAGTGCTTGCGCACTTTTTTGACGGTTTCCCATGTTCCCTTGAAACCGGCCGGGATGATGAATGCATCGCCCTTCTTGAACCGGTGGCCCTTCCTGGCCTTTTCGGCGCGCAAGATGATTTCACCTGAGATGATGTGGCAAAACTCCCACTCGTCATACGAAACCTGAACTTTTCCCGGCGAAGCTTCCCAGATGCCGGAATAGAGCCGGTTGCTTTCACCGGTGAAGTGATTCCAGGTGCGGGTAGCGTGTTTTCCGGAGATCAGTTTGTCCTTCTGCGGCGTGCCCTTTTCGACCTTTGGGGCACTCCGGCCGGAGATTTTCATGGGCAAGATATCAACTGATTCAGGCATTGGAGGGGTCCGTCTGAAGTCGTGACAAGAGGTCTTCGCGAGTCGCCTTAAAATTGGTGGCGATCCACCAATCTTCCAACTCGCGCAGGATTTGGCCCATTTGAGGGCCGGGGGAAATTCCTTTGGAGTTGAGGTCCTTGCCAGTCACGGGAAACGCCGGACGCGGCCAGCGCTTTGGCAGGGTCAGCAGCTTTTTCCACTTTGCATCGTTCAGGCTGGCACGGGTTCGGGCCCAAGACAGGTGCACAGCATCGCACCATGTTTTTTCGCCCAGATCGTAAAGGATTCGTTGCTGCTCTTCCTTGCGCAAATGCGGAGAGAGTGCCGGCGCATCGATTGCACTGGACAGGCGCGAAGTCTGAGCATTGGACAGCCGCAATTTTTTCTTCAGTGCCGATGCATCGGAACACATGAGCATAAGACGGAGTTCGCCGTCGCGCGGGAGACGCTTCATGACGCGCCAGGATTCGTTTGTTGATTCAGATTCTTCAGGCAGGAGGAGCTGCAGAATTTTTTTTACCGCCATCACCTTCAGCGTTTCCACGGCGCGAGGCGCCGCCAGGAGTTTCAGGAGCTCGCTGCGAATGCGTTCGGCGGAAAGTGTTTTCAAACCGGGTTTCAGTTTGGCGCAAGCTGCAAGCGCTGCTGCATCCGGCTTGCCTTTGGCATAACTTGCGTGGAAGCGAAAGAAGCGGAGGATGCGGAGATAGTCTTCTTCGATGCGCCTTTTTGGCGCACCAACAAACCTCACACGCCGAGTCTGAATATCACCGTAACCATTTGTAAAATCGTACAATTTTCCTCTTGAGTCGAGGAACATGGCGTTGATAGTGAAGTCGCGGCGGCTGGCATCAGCTTCCCAGTCATCAGTGAAGGCGACGACTGCGCGCCTGCCGTCAGTTTCCACGTCATTTCGCAAAGTGGTGATTTCAAAAAGACTGTCACCAATTTTTACCGTAACGGTGCCGTGATCGATTCCCGTTGGAATGACCATATAGCTTTTTGCCCTGAATGCTTTCACGACCAGATCAGGTGCGAGGTTGCTGGCGAGATCGATATCTGCAACTGCTTGTTTCAAAATTGCATTGCGCACGGCACCGCCCGCGACACGCGCTTCACCGCCTGCTTCTGCAATGATTTTAAACGCCACTTGCAGATCGGGATTGGATAGCCAGCGAGGGTTTATTCGTGGCGGGGCTTTAAGCATAGATGCGGTCATGCAGGCTCTTTATCATGCCGGCGGTGGCACCCCAAATGTAGCTTTCGCCAAAGGAAAAGGCATAATAGTGACGCTGAATACCCTTGAACTCCCGCGAGTCAATGCGCAGGTTTGACATGTCCATGAGAAAATCCAGGGGCACCTCGAATACGTCGGCGACTTCGTCAACCTGTTTTGAAATGACGTGACCCTCACGAACCAGTGCGACCACCGGCTTGACAAGATATCCGGTGACTGTGAGGTAGCCATCTAGGAAACCCAAAGGTTCAATGAAGTTGCGATGCAGCGCCACTTCCTCCTCAGCCTCGCGCAAGGCTGCATCGAGCGCTGTTTCATTTGGGTCAATGCGGCCGCCAGGAAATGCGATCTGGCCGGGGTGTTTGGAGAGTGTTTCTGTGCGCTGTGTCAGGAGCACTGAAAGGCCCGATGCGCGATTGATGATTGGCACAAGGACCGCCGCGGGCATTGGCTTGAGGTTTTCTGGCAGAAGCCGCGAGCGGGTGTTCATGTCCTCATCACTGCGGTTCCATGATTGCGGTTCTTCAGCCAGGAATCTGCCGATCCGCGCGCGGAGGTCTGGCTCGGACCGTGCGATCAATTGACAACACCGATTTCGCTGGCGAGCTGCATGGGGAAAAAGGTGCCGCTGGACCAGACGCCAAACCATTCGCCATTGACCTCGCCGCGCGCCACCAGATCGTAGAACAGCGCGCGCGCGACGAGGGCTTCGAGATTGGCGCGTACGAGGACATAGGGTTTAAGGCCGCCGCTGCCTTGCTCTTCGGCAAGGCGCAAAGGATGGGAGCTGCTCACTGTTACCTGGTCGTCGACATTGGTTTCGAATGTGATCGCTTGAGCGCGGCCTGTGCCGGTGACCGACATGCGAATGGCCAGAAAAGGCGCGTCATCGACTTTGATGCCGCATTTCTCCACTGGCGTTACGAGAAAGTAATCTTCGCCATCTTTGCGCAGCACGCTGGCGAACATCGTGTAAAGTGGTTTTCGGCCGATGGGCGAGTTCATATAGTACCATGTACCGTCAGCGGCGATCCGCATGTCAATATTGCCGCAAAAAGGCGGATTCCAGAGATGTACGGGGGGCAACGACTTGCCTTCGCCTCTTGCCTCCTTCAGCCCTTTTAAAGGACTATCAGCGTCGGGACGCGGTTCCATCACGCACCTGTGAATAGTTAAATTTGCTCATTATTTCGCCATTGTGCATCGCTAGCCCATGATCCAGAATATGATTTATCCGAATCCCCCACAGGCGCAACAGGTGAAGAAGAGCATGGCGACAGTCACTGACACCAGTACCAATGCAATCAATGAATTTGAAGCTATCAGCAAGAAGCTGACTGCGGCGCGCGACGCCGTGGGCGAAGTGATTTTTGGGCAGGAAAGCGTCGTCGAACTTTGCATGATCGCGATCCTTTCGGGGGGTCATGCGCTTTTGGTCGGCGCGCCGGGACTTGCCAAAACCAAGCTTGCCACGACATTGGGGCAAGTTCTTGGCCTCAACGAGAAGCGCATCCAGTTCACGCCTGATTTGATGCCTGCGGATATTCTGGGCTCTGAAGTGCTAGATGAGGACGAAAAGGGGCGCAAGAATTTCCGCTTTGTCGGCGGGCCGGTGTTCTGCCAATTGTTGATGGCGGACGAAATCAACCGGGCAAGCCCTCGCACGCAGTCAGCACTGCTGCAGGCGATGCAGGAGCATCATGTGACTGTTGGCGGCACGCGACATGATTTGCCTGCGCCATTTCATGTGCTCGCCACGCAAAACCCGATTGAGCAGGAAGGCACGTATCCCCTGCCCGAGGCGCAGCTCGACCGGTTCATCGTGCAAGTTGATGTGCCATATCCCTCGCTTGAAGCGGAAAGGCGGATGCTGTTTGCGACAACTGGCTCGTCTGAAGCGGAGCCACGTGCTGCGCTGAGCAGCAAGGACCTGATGGCGGCGCAGCGACTGGTGCGCGCACTGCCAGTCGGCGATCAGGTTGCGAATGCCATCCTGAAGGTTGTTCGGATAGCGCGTCCTGGACCTGATGCTGATCCACTGGTGAATGAATCGATTGCCTGGGGGCCATCGCCCCGAGCCGCGCAAGCGTTAATGCTGGGCGCGCGGGCGCGGGCTTTGCTGCAGGGACGGCTTGCACCCTCCGTTGACGATGTGATCGCGCTGCTGGAGCCGGTCTTCAAGCATCGCATGGCGCTGAATTTTGCAGCACGGGCCGAAGGCCGCACGATCCGCGATGTTGTCGCCAAGCTTGAGACACTGCTCGCCTGATGCAGGTGCAAACCAATACGGAAGCCTATTCCTGGTCACAGCGGGGGCAATCCGCTGCGCAAGCGCTGCCGCCGATGCTGGTCAAGGCCGAACGCGTCGCCGCCACGGTGGTGCTTGGCGTGCATGGGCGCAAGCGCGCCGGGCCTGGCGAGAGTTTTTGGCAGTACAGGCCATATAGCTTCGGCGATTCGACGCAGCGCATTGATTGGCGGCGGTCAGCATTGTCGGAGCGGGTGTTCATTCGCGAGAACGAGTGGGAAGCCGCCAATACACTATGGGTGTGGACATCTGCCTCGGTGCGCATGCAATTCAAATCTGCGGGCCTGCACGAAACCAAACTTGAGCGCGCGCAGTTATTGGCACTCGCCATGGCGAGCCTCGCTGTGCGCGCGCATGAACGAGTGGGAGGCCTGGGGAGCCCCCGGCATCCTGGTTATGGGAAGAGCACGCTTTATCGCATTGCCGAATGGATACTGTCGGCGAGGCGCGATGCTTTGCCTGTACCATCCCGCGTGCAACGACAATCCGCGGCAGTGCTTGTTTCTGATTTTCTCGAAAGCATCGACGACATTGCGAAGGCTATCAAGCCGCTGGCGGAAGCCGGGATCAAGGGGCATCTGGTGCAGATTTATGATCCGATCGAGGAGACATTTCCGTTTGAGGGGCGCATTGAATTTGTGGGGCTCGACGGGCCGCTCAAGTATCTTGCGCCAAAATCGCAGAGTTTGAAATCGGCCTATGACGAAAAGTATCGCGCGCATAATGACAATCTGCGCACACTGGCGCGGCAACTGGGCTGGAGCGTGATGCGGCATGGAACACACCAACCAGTGAACCGTGCGTTAATGGCGCTGCACCAACAGGTAAGCGACAATCATGTTTGAGACACTTGCTTTTGCAACACCATGGGCGCTTGCCGGACTGGCAGCCTTGCCGATCATATGGTGGCTGTTGCGGTTCGTGCCACCGCGTCCGCAAGAGGTGGTGTTTCCGCCGATCCGAATCCTGCTGGGTCTCGATGCGCCTGAAGTCACGCCGGACAAGACGCCGTGGTGGCTGTTGCTGTTGCGGCTGGCGCTGGCGGCACTGCTGATATTGGGTGTTTCACACCCGCTGTGGTCACCGAATCGTGTTGCCGGCATTCCCAGCGGTCCATTGCTGCTCGTTGTTGATGATGGCTGGGCTGCGGCCCGCAAATGGCAAGTCCGGCAAGACATGATGCAGGACGTGCTGCGCGACGCCCAGCAATCATCGGTGCCGGTGGTGCTAGCCACGACGACGCCGGTCAATGTAAAACGTGAATTTGTAACCGTCGCTGCGGGCGACGCCGTCAATGCCGCTGCTACGATTGAACCTCGCGCGTTAACCGCCAACCGCACGGAGCTTGCGAAAAACCTCGCCGAGTACAAGGGCGCCGCGCCCGGGCGTATCGTGTGGCTGAGCGACGGAAGTGGAGATGTTGACGCGCAATCTTTTGCTGACGCCATCGGCACGCAATTTCCCTCTGCGGAAAAGATCGTGCTTGCGCCGAACAGCACGGATTTGCCAATCGTCCTTTCGAAGGTGAGGCTTGAAGGAGCCGAGATCAAGGCGCAGTTGAGCACCGCGCGGGCATCATCGAACACCCCGGTGTTGTTGCAGGCGCGCGCCGCCAACGGCAGAGTGCTGGCCGAGCAAAGCACTGCGTTGCCCAATGGCAGTGCAGAAGTGGCAATTGCGCTACCCATAGAACTACGGAATGAAATCCAGAGTCTTGTCGTCGCGGGCGAAAGTCATGCGGCATCGCGATATCTTTTGGATGACCGGTGGCGGCGGAAAACGGTTGGAGTGATTTCAGGCAGCTCGTTCGAAGTTGACCAACCTTTGCTGTCACCCGTTCATTACGTAACACGCGCGCTTGAGCCGTTTGCAGATTTGAGCGAACCCAAGACGCCCCAAGATCTGAAGGCGTCGCTTGATGCTGGGCTTTCAATGCTGGTTCTTGCCGACATCGGACGATTGCCGGAAGATCAGTTTGCGAATGTCGATCAATGGGTGGAAAAAGGCGGCGTGCTGGTGCGATTTGCGGGGCCAAGGCTGGCAGCAGGACAAGATGCGTTGGTACCTGTGCCGTTGCGCGAAGGCGGCAGAGAGCTTGGCAGCGCCTTGAGCTGGGAAGAACCGCAGGGATTGCAGGCTATATCTGATAAATCGCCGTTTGCCGGAATTCCCCTGGATCCCGAGGTCAAGGTCACGCGGCAAGTTCTCGCTGATCCCGACCCTTCGCTGCCTGACAAGACCTGGGTGAGCTTGGCCGACGGCACTCCAATGGTGACTGCCACGCGCAAGGGGAAAGGACTCGTTGTCCTGTTTCATGTGACCGCAAATCCTGAATGGTCAAACCTTCCCTTGTCCGGGATGTTTGTGGAGATGTTGCGGCGACTTAATGATCTGGCACCTGCTGCAGGTTCAACAAACGCTGCTGCCACAACTGCGGCAGATGCCGCACAAGCTTTTGCGCCGCGCCTTGCCTTGTCGGGACGCGGTGAGCTGGTGACGCCAGAAGCTTCCGCCAAGCCGATTGCGAGTTCGATGTTTGACAAGACAGTTGCCAGCCCTGATGCGATGCCTGGACTTTATGAACGCAACGGGCAAGATAGAGCGATCAATCTTGATGTCACTGACAAAGACATTGCGCCGATTCAAAGTTCACTTCGCGGATGGAAGATTTCTGGTTATGCACCAGTTGTGCGCATCGGCATTGCACCGTACCTGTTTGGTCTCGCGTTTCTGTTGTTTCTGGCTGATGGCGTTGTTTCCCTGATTATCGGGGGCGCATTCAAGCCGCAGGCGCGTGGCGCAGTTGCTGCTGTGTTGGCGCTGGGATTTCTGGTTTGGCTGCCTTTGGGCCAAGCGCATGCAGACCCTTCCGAAGCAGACATGCAAGCGGCCCTCACGACGAGCCTTGCCTATGTTGAAACTGGCGATGCCGATGTCGACAAAGTGAGTGAAGAAGGCCTCAACGGATTGGGCATCTTCATTTCTGACCGCACTTCTGCGGTGCTTGGTCCAGCCCGCAAAGTCAATCTTGAGCGCGATGAAATGGTGTTCTATCCGGTGATTTACTGGCCGATCACTGAAAATGCGCAAGAACCCACTCCTGCGGTCCTCGCCAAAATCGACAAGTACATGAAAAATGGCGGAACACTTTTCTTCGACTTGCGCGAAGATGGCGCGGATGCAGAGGCACTGGCAGGCGGATCGTCAGCGCAGGCGCAGGCGTTGCAGCGGATCCTGGCGAAACTTGACATTCCGCCGCTGGCTCCCGTTGAGGACAATCACGTGTTGACGCGAACTTTCTACCTGCTGCATGATTTTCCAGGGCGATTTACCGGCGGCAAGCTGTGGGTGGAGGCACCCGAAGCGAGCGATAACAAGGATCCCGGGGTTGCGGATGGCGTTTCGTCGATCATCATCGGGTCAAATGACTATGCGGGCGCATGGGCGCTCGATTCAAATTTCGAACCGCTTTATGCGGTGATCCCAGGTGACGACCAGCAGCGCGAATATGCATTCCGTACAGGCATCAATATTGTGATGTATGCGCTCACCGGAAACTACAAGGCAGACCAAGTCCATATCCCGGCGTTGCTTGAAAGGTTGGGGCAATGAATTTTGACCTGCAATTCCAACCGTTTTTCAGCTGGCCGGTGTGGTGGCTGGCGCTGGCGCCGGGCCTCCTGGTCGCCGGATACCATCTCTACGTTAAGCGCCGCGGTGCAATCTTGCGCCTGCTGTCGTTGGCGATGCTGATGGCAGCACTGGCCAACCCCATCGTCAGCCAGGAGGAACGCGAACGGCTCAAGGACATTGCCGTCATCGTGGTGGATCGTTCGACGAGCCAGACCGTCGGTGATCGAATGAAACAGACCGATGCTGCCCTGGCGGAAACAGCAAAACGCGTTGCGGCACTGGGGCAAGAGGTTCGGGTCGTCGAGGTGCGTTCCAGCGTTTCGAAGGATGCGCCCGGCACCAGATTGTTTTCAGCGCTGGAACAGGGCCAATCCGACATTCCACCGGAACGGTTTGCCGGTGCAATCCTGATCACCGACGGGCAGGTGCATGATGTGCCGCAGAAATTTGACGAGCGTGCGCCCATTCATTCACTCATCACCGGCAGCAAGTCGGAGACCGACCGGCGCATCATAGTGGAACGGGCTCCCCGGTTCGCCATCACCGGGCAAGAGCAAAACCTTGCGTTCAAAGTTGAACAGAGCGGCAGTAGTTCTGCAACAATGCGGGTAACCGTCACGCTGCCGGGAGGCGATGTTCAAACATTCGAAGTTGCGGCCGACGAACTGGTCAATGTGCCTTTCACTTTGTCACACGCCGGGAAGAATCTCTTTGAGTTGAAAGTCGATCCGTTGCCCGGAGAAATTTCATCAGCGAACAACCGGGTCATCGCGACCGTGGAGGGCATTCGCGACAGGTTGCGTGTGCTGCTGGTTTCCGGTGAGCCGCATCCCGGTGAGCGTACGTGGCGCAACTTGTTGAAAGCTGATGCTGCAGTTGATCTTGTTCACTTCACAATTCTCCGGCCTCCAGAAAAACAGGACGGAACGCCGACCAAGGAATTGTCCTTGATTGCGTTTCCAACTCGCGAATTGTTCCTTGAAAAGATCGATGAATTTGACCTGGTGATTTTCGACCGATATCGCAGACAGGCAATTCTGCCAGAAGAGTATCTTGCGAATGTTGCTGACTATGTGCGGCGCGGAGGGGCGGTGCTACTTGCGTCTGGCCCTGATTTTGCCGCTCCGGACGGCCTGTATGCCTCGCCACTCAATGATATTCTTGACGCCGCCCCACTTGGCACGGTGACAGAGTCCCCTTACCGCCCTGCCCTCACGGCCGATGGGCGCAAGCATCCGGTTACGGCCAAACTGCCTGGCGGCGAAGGCAAGGAGCCGACATGGGGACACTGGTTCAGGCTGGTCGACGTTTCCCTCACTGATACTGCAAAACCGTTACTCACGGGGCCAGAAGACAAACCCCTGTTGGTACTTCAGCGGGTCGGCGAAGGACGGGTCGCGCAACTGCTTTCCGATCACGGCTGGCTGTGGGCGCGCGGTTATGACGGCGGCGGACCTCAGGTTGAACTTCTTCGCCGCATGGCGCATTGGTTGATGAAAGAGCCGGACCTGGAAGAAGAGGCGTTGTCGGGCAAGCAGGTTGGCAATACACTCCGAATTGAGCGCCGTACGATGGCAGATGCCGTGGCACCAGTGCGCGTCACGAATCCCTCGGGGAAAGAAGGGAGCGTCACACTTGCCGAACAGGAACCGGGAAGATTTGTTGGGCAACTTGACACAACGGAAACCGGAATGTTCGTTCTCAATGATGGCGTGCTGAATGCGGCGGTCGCAATGGGCAATTCCGATGACAAGGAGATGCAGGAGCTGCGTGCAACCGGAAAAATTCTTCAACCGGCTGCTTCGGCGACGCGAGGGAGCGTATATTGGGTCGAAGACGGAATCCCCAGGATTTCACAGGCAACTGCAGGAAATGCGACATCTGGTTCGGGCTGGATGGCGTTGCGTGACAACCAGCGCTACCGGGTTACGGCTGTCAGGGAGACTGCATTGTTTTCGACGTTGTTGAGCCTGGCAGCGCTCTTGCTGCTGGTTTCGGGGCTTTGGTATCGAGAAGGACGCTAGCGCTTGCGTTTCAAAACTGAGATGCGGGCCGCAGCGAAACCCGGGTAGTATCCACGTTGGATGATCTCGAATCCGAAACGATCCGCGAATATCTGGTCACGGTTTTCGTCTGGAATGCTGGCCACGCCATTGCGAATGAAATTGGTGGCTTGATCAACGCGCACGTGCTGGACCTGGGCCAAGATAACGTAATTTTTTGACGCGAGGATCTTGGAGTCACCGACTTCAACCAGATCCGTTCCTTCGAAATGCAAGTTGCCGTCGGCGACCGTGAAATTGATCTGAGGCGATGTCATATCGACGAGGTATTGTGGGACCTTTCCGCCAAACAGGTAGTGGACGGGATATGATCCGTAGAACCACGGTTCATCACGCTTGTTGTCGTAAACGACCGGTGTGCCCGGGGGCAGGTTGCTGATCAAGGACTGCAAGACGCCAGAAGGGCCGTTCAAATAGACCTGCATATTGCGCGAGAAAACAATGACACCGGCAAAGGTGCCAATGCACGCCAAGGTCAGGGCGGCGCCTTGGATTTTCGTTAGTACTCCATTGCTTTGACGATATGGAACAAGAAGCAAGGCGTGCAGAAATGGAAGCAACCAAATCTGATAATGCGGCTCAAGGGCGTTGAAACCTGACAAGATGGCCGCCCCTATCAGGGTGACACTGAGGCTCAAGGCGACAATGGTGAGCGCCACAAGTTGAAAAGCAACGGATTCAGACATTGGAAACGTTTCGCGCAAGGCGCTTTTCGTAGCCTGCAGAACCGCAAGAACAACTGCCGACGTGAAACCGGCTATCAAACATAACTGAACAGGCAGGTACACAGACGTCGTCCGGCTCGCCATCAGCCGGTACAGGAGCTTTGGAAAATCCGACAACACGGCTTGAGGAAGTGATGTCTTTACCTCACCGGTTGCCAAAAGAATCGGGCCCAGTCCAAGCGCTAAAACTGCGGACGACAATACGACAGCTACATAAGGAGCAATGCTGCGGCGCTCGGCAAGAGCCAGCAACGCGAGCGCCGATTGCGTGGCGCAGATCATGATGATCCCGTAAAAGTGCGTGTATGCTGCGGCGACGCCAGTTGCAGCCACGACCGCCAGCCAACGCCAACCGCCCGCAGAATGGCGCACTTCAATGTAGCGCAACACCGCGTAACTGCCAAAACAGCCAAGCGCAAAGAACAGTGAGTATGGCCTGATGGAGACGCTATGATGAACGTAGTTGGCGGAAAGGGCCAGGACTGCAAAGGCGGCGAGACCGATATACCCAGGTGAGATTCGCCGGGCGACTGCTGCGAATGAAATCAGGCCGGCGAACGCGCAAATTAAACTGAATACACGGAAACCAATGATGGAATTGCCTGCCACAACAGACCATGCTTGTTGGAGCAGATAGGCCAATGGCGGCATCCGATCCGGGGGTACGCCAAATCGACCGAGATTTTCCCCTGCCAGCCATTTGAGCATTTCCCAAGGCGATACACTCAAACCAGACAGCTGGGTTGTTTCGTCGACGTGAAGCACCTGGCGGCTCATCAATTGAAACGAAAGACCAAGTGAAGCAGCAATAATCAACAGAAGCAGGACGAACCACTTCGAGGCTGACATGCTTGGCGATGCATTTGCTGTTTGTGATACGCCAGATTTGACAATTCCACCTTGTTCCATGACTTGGCCGCCTAATTGAAATCCAGCAATGCTTGTTTCTGCGAATTGGACGGTGTGGATTTGGCGCTCATCGGCCAACCCGATGAGGTGGAAGAACCAGTCCATTCGTTTGGTCCATTGACCCCTCGGCCAACTCCAGAAACAACAGGCGTCTGACATCGACCGGACCAGGCAAAATCAATTTACCCTCCGGCACTTGTGCAAATCCCAGCCGTTCATAGTAAGGCAAGTCTCCTACCAACAAAATAAGGGGATGTCCCATAGACTTGGCGTCAGCGAGGCTTCTGTGCATGAGTTCACGTCCGATACCAAGATTTTGGCGCTGCGGGTGAACTGCCAGGGGGCCAAGGAGAAGCGCTGGGCTCGCTGGCGTTCCGACTTTCAGAGGCCAATAGCTTATGGCTCCAGCGAGGCCCAATTCATAATCGCGCACTACAAAAGAAAGGCCACGAACAGCCGCACTCCCTTCACGCAGACGATATGAGGTTTTAGTGCGCCGGGAAATGCCGAATGTTAGATCAAGCAAATGCTCAATTGCTGCGGCGTCCGAAGGCTGCTGCGCGACGGTTTCAAAGGTGTACATGTTTGCTTCGCTCCGGGTCGTCAAGTTTTGGCCCAGCGCAATTCAGCTGATACGGGCCTAAATTACGGACAAAAAACTAGAAATACCGCGAGTTTTTCGTCGAAGGCTGGTGGCGAAGTTCAGCTTCATGCAGGTGCGTTACAATGAAGGTTTGTGTTGGTCAAGATGCTACCAGTTCGCGGCGAGCGGCTGATCGCCGTTGATTTCAGCCAAACGCCGCTTGGTGCCATTCGTTGTGCCTTCGGGCATGGCGTTAAGGGCGAAGAATTCCGCTGCCGCGATCTCGCGATTGGGTTTCCAGGGTTCACGGTCGAAATCCTGCAATGTGAAGAAAGCAAGGTGGTCACCTGGAAAGTTCTTATGGTTAGAGAAAAGCCCGAAAAGTTTGGGGGCGCCAAGCGCTACAATTCCCGCTTCTTCTCTCACTTCGCGGATTGCCGCAGAGATGGCCGTTTCACCAAATTCTACGCCTCCTCCCGGAAAGAGCCAGCCGGGTGCATAAGTGTGTTTGACCAGTAAAACCTGACTATTCCGATCAAATACGGCAACCCTAGCGCCGAGCGTGACGGCACGGGTCCAGCGATGCATCACACGAAGGCCGCCCAGTATCATCTTTTGCCGCAATGCAACCATTCAAAGAGTTCCGCAATCCGGCCTGCATGTTTCACCGCAAAAATTCAGTTAGTTCATTTCTTCCCTCCAAACCAGTCCGCAGGATGATCGTTGCCCACAGGAACGGCAATGCCGCCTTGTCAAAGCGTCCCAACGTAGGCAAAAGGCTTCGCGATGACGCGTTTTCACATCAAGCCTGTTAGCAATAAAGCAGAGCAAATTGACTTTCTGAAAGTGCCGTTTGAGGTCTACCGCGGCGATCCCAATTGGGTTCCACAGTTGTTTTTCGAGCGCAACGAACACCTGAGCCGCAAGAAGAATCCCTATTTCAAACATGCCGATGCCCAATTGTTCGTGCTTTATGAATCTGGAAATCCTGTGGGACGCATTTCGGCTCAAGTGGACCAACTCCATCTTGACCGTTACGATGATGGAACGGGGCAGTTTGGCTTTCTAGATTGCATTAACGATGCCAGCGCATTTGCGCAACTTTTCGCAACGGCAACTGACTGGTTGAGAAAAAGAGGGATGACGCGGGTGCAAGGTCCGTTCAGTTTCTCAATAAATGATGAGTCCGGTCTTTTAATCGATGGATTTGACAGGCCGCCCAGCATTATGATGGGACATGCTCGCCCGTACTTTGAAAAACACGTCGTGGCCTGTGGCTTTTCCAAAGCGAAGGATTTGATTGCCTACGAATTTGACGGCTCAAAAGCCGTGCCATACCTACTTGAACGGGCAACAATGCGCGCGAAGGCAAACAAGCGCATTTCAGTCAGGACCATAAACAAGAAGAATCTGACGTCCGAGCTGCAGTTGATCATGCATATTTTCAACGACGCCTGGTCACACAATTGGGGGTTTGTTCCGTTTACGCAGGACGAAATCGCTCTACTCGGCAACAATCTGAAATTGCTCATCTCAGAAGGTTATGTCGCCATCGCATCGCTCGATGGGGAACCTGCCGCAATGGCGGTTACATTGCCCAATATCAACGAATGGATTTACGACCTCAACGGGCGGTTATTTCCATTCGGCTGGGCCAAACTGGTGAACCGCCTCATGAAATCGCACCACACCTCTGTCCGGCTCCCTTTAATGGGCGTGTTGAAAAAACATCATGACAGCGCGATAGGTTCGCTACTCGCCATCTCAGTCATCGAAGCAGTGCGCGCCTTTCATTATTCCAAGGGCATTTTCCGCGGAGAACTCAGCTGGATATTGGAGGATAATCACGGGATGCGGTCGATCATTGAGGCCAGCGGCGCTGTTCCTTACAAAACCTACCGTATTTTCGAGAAGCAACTGGCCTGAGCGCCATGACCTGGAATGCCATCATACTGGCCGCAAGCCGAGGTGTAGAAGATCCGATCGCGAAGCATTATGGTTTGGCGCACAAATGCCTGCTTGAAGTCGGCGGAGTACCCATGCTGTCGAGAGTCGTAGAGGCGTTGGATTCGACTCATTGCATCGGCGCTATTCATGTCTCCATCGAATCTTCAGATTTGATTTTTGGTGCACTCGGCAACAATGCGGGAAAAGTCTTGCATTCTGCTCCGATGCATTCGGCGCCAGCTTCCGCTCTTGCAGCTGCACAAGAGATCGGACGATATCCCATATTGATCACCACCGGTGACCATGCAGTTCTGACTTCCGAAATGGTTAAACATGTGTGCGTCACATCCGGTAATCTTGGCGCTGACATCACTGTTGGCCTCACTACACGCGAGACAATTCAAGCTGCGTACCCCGAGACGAAACGGACGTACTTTCGTTTTAGCGACACTGCGGTATCTGGCTGCAACTTGTTCACACTTCATTCTGAAGCTGGACTGCGACTGCTTGAACTATGGTCTGAACTCGAAAAGAACAGGAAAAAGCCGTGGCGACTAGCACTTGCCTTCGGTCCCATGGCGCTTCTCAAATTTGTTGCTGGGCGACTTTCACTTGCCGATGCTTTCGAGATAATCTCGCGCAAATGTGACTTGGCAGCAAAACCACTCATGTTGCCTTTTGCGGAAGCTGCCATAGATGTGGATAAACCGGCAGACAAAGATATTGCCGAACTCATCATCCAACGGCGGCGTCAATAACAGAGAAATTGTTGGTCATACCAATAGTCATAAATACTGACTCTTCGGGCTTCAAACGAGTCTCTCTGGTATTCCCTCTCCCTAGTGGGCAGGGCTATCGCATGTGGACATTTTTCCTCTCCCGCGTTGCGGGTCATTCTTCATTCCTCTCCCGCGTTGCGAGTCATTCTTCATTCCTCTCCCGCGTTGCGGGTCATTCTTCATTCCTCTCCCGCGTTGCGGGTCATTCTTCATTCCTCTCCCGCGTTGCGGGAGAGGTGTCGCTTGCGAAGCAAGTGACGGAGAGGGGCTTTGGCTCAAGTGGAAAAATTTGCCCATCTTGCAGGCTGTGCGAAGCCCCTCTCCGTCTTTCGCGTCTTGCGACGCGAAATCCACCTCTCCCGATTCTCGGGCGAGGAAAGCCATATGCGATTGCCCTGCCCACAAGGGGGAGGGAGAAGAATGGGTCAATTCTTGTGACGATTGGTATTATCACCAACTTGCATTGCTACTCAGTCCAGCCAGCGACCAAATGCCGAGCGCCCTGCAGATCAACTGGAAAATCGACTTCGCACCATTGCGATCCGGTAATCTCCACTGTTCCAATTTCAATTTTCTTGGCTAACGACCCTACTGCGGACGGAAACCATTGCTTCAACCCTGCCGGATCGCGCATGGCTAGTTCAAGTTCGCCGACATAGGCTGGCACTGCGGCGCCCCGGAACAGGTAGAAGCCAATTGCCTCGCCATCGACAGTATCGAGCGGCAAGTTTTTGCCAACTTCGGTGAGACGTTTGCCGTCGAGCATTACCTTCATGTCATCTGCATCATACGCCTGCTTTCGATTTATGGCGACTGCAGCTTCCGGAGTCTGAGCTTTCAGTAGCCGCTCGACCAAATCGGCCTTAAAAACGTTGTCTCCGTTCACCTGGATGAAGTCTGACGTCATTTCACCACGCGACAGCCAACAACTCGCGAGGTTATCAGCCACGGCATAGAATGGGTTGTAAATCGTCGAAATTTTGAGATCGAGGCGGAGCGCCATATCGGCAAGCACTTGTTCCATCCGCCGGGAGCCGTAGCCAGTGACAACCACTACATCCTTGACTCCACATGCGCGGAACGCCTCAATCTGCCGCTGGATCAAGGATTTTCCGCCAATATCGAGAAGTGCCTTGGGGACATCGGCAGTAAGCGGCAGGAGGCGCTTGCCCTGTCCCGCTGCAAGGATGATAACGCGCACGGATTCGGCTTCTTTTTCCCGATTGAACTGATTCCATTCCTTTGCCTTCCGAAAGGAGGCAAGTCAACTAAAGGCACATTTCCGTTGCAGTATCGGCTTGCCCATCTGTCTGACCCCCATATCGGCCCATTGCCCACTGGTGCTGTCTGGCGGAACTTTGCGCTGAAACGGCTCATTGGTGGCGCATCGTGGCATTTCAGGCGTCGGCAGGTCCATCAGATGGATATTGCCAATGCAATCCGCGACGATGTGATCGCTGCGCAGGCTGATCACGTGGCAGTTACGGGAGATTTGGTCAATATCGCTGCGCTGGGCGAGTTTTCCTCAGCGGCGAAATGGCTTTCGGGGTTTGGAAAGCCGCAAGCAGTCAGCTATGTACCTGGCAACCACGATTGTTATGTCCCCGTGCCCTATCAGAATGGACTTGCTCATTTTGAGGCCTATACTGACGGTGACATGAAACTTGTTCCGCCCCTGCTGCACCAAGGCGGGGCAATGTTTTTTCCCTATGTCAGGTTGCGGCGGAACATAGCTTTGATCGGGCTTTCGACGGCACTGCCACAGGCTCTCCACAGGGCGTCTGGGCAGTTGGGTTGGGAACAGCTTGAAGCATTGCCAAAAATATTGAGGGACCTCCGCGGAAAAGGTTACTGCCGCATTGTCATGATTCACCATCCCCCCCTGCAACGCCTTGCATCGCCCAGAAGAGGCCTCAACGACGTCATGGATATCGAGAAAATTCTTGCGGAAGATGGCGCGGAATTGGTGCTTCATGGGCATAACCACCAACGTAGCCTTGAATATGTAGAAACAAGTTCAGGATCGCTTCCTATCTGGGGGGCGGCATCAGCATCGACGAAGCCATCAAAACACCACGAAGCAGCGGGATGGACGCTGTTCCTGATCGAAAGAAGCAAGGGAAACTGGATCATTCGCGCAGAAGAACGCAGTTGGGATGCGCATGAAAAACGGTGCCTGGCCGGGCGCAACCTGACGATATCGAGGTCATAGGTTCATTGGATGCACGCAACCCTGACAAAATTTGGCTTTCCTGAAACAGCAGTGGCAACATTTGAGCACTGGATTGTGGCGTTGCGTTTGCCGCAGGTTACATTGGGAAGCCTTGTGCTTATCGCAAAATGCGACGCCACGTCTTTCGCTGCGCTTCCAACGGGAGCTTATGCGGAGCTTGAAATCGTCACCAAGCGCATTGAACCGGCATTGCGGGCATTCCGGAACTTTGACAAAATCAACTATGTCATGTTAATGATGACCGATCCACACGTGCACTTCCACGTGTTTCCAAGATTCAAAGAGACGCAAACATTCGAGGGCATGGGATTTCCAGATTCAGGATGGCCAGGTGCTCCTGATCTCAAAGGTGGAACCGTTCTTCCGCCGGCAACAACTAGTAAGTTGGTCAACCAGCTTGCCGCGTTGTTCAAAGTGGCAGGCTGATACATCGTGTTCACCATCATGGACCGCTACATTCTGAAACAGGTCGCGGTGCCCTTGGCCGCCACGTTCAGCATCGGGTTATTAATGATGCTCGCAGAGCGGCTGGTGCGCCTGCTTGATACGACACTTGGCAAGCGGAACTCATTTAGCGTCGTTTTCGAGATGCTGGCTTACCTTGTGCCTCATTACCTGGGCACAGCAATACCAGCTGCGCTCTTTCTGGGTTTGCTATTCGGGTTCAGCAACCTTTCCAAGAATCAAGAACTTGACGCCATGCTCGCAGCAGGTTTCGGATTGCACAGACTTGCACGCTCAACATTTTTTCTGGCACTGGGTTTCGCCCTGGTTTCACTTCTGGTTTTTGGCTGGGCGCAGCCATTTGCGCGCTATGCGTACAGGTCCGTGGTCTATGAAGTCCAGAATGTTGAAGCATTCTTTCTCGCAGAGGAAGGCGTGTTCATGCAGGCAGGATCGCGCACCTTCATTCTCGACAGGCTGAACCGCAAAAACAATACATTTGAAAAGGTGTTCGTCTTTGATGAAAAGAGCAAGGATGAAACTGAAACGTTGACTGCACGCAACGGTATGCTCGTTAGCGTTGCCGATGACCCGCGGCCCGTCTTGCGGCTGGTCGATGGCCGCCGTTTGCTCACCAAGTTGAGTGGAAGCGATGCAAGCGCCAAACTTACTACGAGTGCTGGCACGTTTGAGCGGTTTGACACGCCGCTCGGTAAAATGTCGAAGAACATGTTTCGACGACGCGGCGCGGATGAACGCGAATTGACCTTGCCCGAGTTGCTGCAAGGGCGGCCTTCGGGCGCTGCACCCATCGCGAAGCAGGCAATCAGTTCTGAACTTCACCATCGTTTGGTCAGCATGATCATCCTTCCAATCCTGCCTTTCCTGGCGCTTCCATTTGCCAGCGGGCGGGCACGCAGTTTTCGTGGCTATCGCATCGGCGTTGCGTTGGTGCTGGTGGTAGCTTTTCATGAAATTATCGAACAAGGGGCAGTTGCGACAAAGTCTGGAGGAGCATCCCCATGGCTCACGCTTTGGCTGCCAGTTGCGATGCTTGCCATTTTCTCATTCTGGCGTTTTTTCCGCGCGGCTTTCCATATTCAAAGAAACGCCGGCGAAAACTGGCTCGGCGACGCAATTGAAAGCGCTGCTTCAGTTTGGGCTAAACTGCGGCGCGGAAAGGAGAGGGCACGCTGACCATGTCAATCCTGACGCGCATGTTGATCAGTATGGTACTGGTACGTTTCCTTGCCATTGTTCTCGGCATTTCGATTTTTGTGCTGACGCTCGAGGTCGTGACTTATGCCAATGAAATCGCCGCGCTCGCTCCAGATGATCCGCAAATCGTGTTGCGTTACCTGATGATGCGGATGCCATTGACGCTGGCGACATTCCTGCCGATGAGCTTGTTGCTTGCCCTCCTCTTGACCATCACGAGCCTTAGTTTGCGCAGTGAAACTGTTGCGATCTGGGCTGCCGGCATATCACCAGGCCGCGTTGTCATCATGCTTTTGCCGATTAGCATCAGCCTGGGGATACTGCAGTTTGCCCTACTGGACCGGGGGGTGCCATTTGCAGCACCGAAACTGCGGCAATGGGCAATCGCTGACTATGGGAAGAAGCAGTTAAATTTCGGCGAGAATGACCCGATTTGGCTGCGCAACGGACTAGATGTTATACGGGCCAAGCAAGCGGCTAGCGATTTAAGTAAACTGACCGATGTTCTGGTTTTCAAACGTGACCCTGACGGGCTCTTGATCGAACAGATTGCGGCAAAGTCGGGTGAGAAAAAAGATTCTGGTTGGCTGCTTAGAAATGCAACACGATTTGGGATTTCTGGCGAAGCACCGGTGAGTTTTCCAGAATTGAAATATGAAGGATTGGTGCGACCCGCATCTGCTGGTTTGCGATCAGGCGATCCCGAGGAAATGGGCATTGATGCACTTGATTATTTCATCGCAAACAATGGGTTTGGGATCCGGCCAACGCATGTCTACTCAACGTGGTGGCACAAACGATTATCGTCGCTGGCCACAGCGTTCGTCATTGTTGCGCTGTGCCTTCCCTTTGCGGCGAACTTCCGGCGCGGCGGGGGACTAGGCGCATTGTTCGCAGCTGGCGTTGGCCTGGGGTTTCTGTATTTCATCGTCGACGGCATTTTCCTTTCGCTTGGCGTGCTTGGATTTATTGCGCCATGGCTTGCATCATGGGCGCCAAACATGGCATTTGGCGCATTGGCGGCCGTTCTCCTGCTTCGCAGGGAACGGCTGGCTGTTCGATAGCTCCGGGGTCATTTGAGAATTGGCAAAAACCGTAAAACCAAAGAAAGCCGCCAGGATGAACAAGCCTGCGCGAAAATCTCCCAAACAAGTTGAGGATTTGGCTTCGGTCAATAAGGTGGAACCAACGCAAAAAAGTTACACTGCTGCTTTCTGCATTGTGGGGACAAGCAGTACGCAATTGTGGGGAATGACTGCGGCTGACCGAACCCGCAAACTTCTGGTGCGAGAAGGCGTGACACAAGAGCTTTCGCTCGATGACGCCAAACACTTTCCGGGGCCAATTGTCGTTGTCCGAGGCGATGTGGTGTTCGACGCCGCGTTAACTCCCGCGATTGTGAAGCGGCCAAACTTCTTGCTAGTCTCTGACAAGGCTGCAATTGCTGCCAATGTTCGCTCGGCTGATCTTCCACCTATCCTCGAAGTTCTTGAAGGCCGCGCCCAACCCGATGGCGACAAATTCGTCGTGCGGTCACCGGATGAGCTACATGTCAGTTTCAAGAAGTCACTGGTGAAGAGAGAAACGCCGTTTGCCTTGCACATCTCAGAAAGCAATGCAGGGTCGGTTGAGTGGGACATGTTCATGAGCACTTACAAAGGTGCGACTGATCTTGTAACCAAACATGTATGGCCAGTTCCCGCGTTTTATGTGACGCGCTTCCTGGCATCAAAAGGGATAACTCCAAATCAGGTCACGGCTGTCGGCGCAGTTGCGATGTTTATCGCGTTTTACCTTTTCCTGCATGGCCACTACGCCATTGGTCTTATGTTCGCCTGGCTCATGACATTTCTGGATACGGTCGACGGCAAGCTGGCGCGCACGACATTGACCTCGAGTTTCTGGGGCGACATTTTTGATCATGGCATTGATCTTGTACATCCGCCGTTCTGGTATCTGGCATGGGTGTTAGGGCTAGCGGCATGGGGCTTTGCTTGGCCGCAAGAGTGGATAGTCTGGATTTTGGCGATCATCTTTGGCGGTTACATTCTGCAGAGGATCATGGAAGGCATCGCCATAAAGTGGCTCGGCCTGGTGATTCATATTTGGCGGCCGATTGACACGCTGTTCCGGAAGATTACGGCCCGGCGTAACCCCAATTTGGTGCTGCTGAGTTTTTTCACTCTGATCCAACGGCCTGACTGGGGAATCGTAGCCGTCGCCGTATGGACGGTAATTTGCCTCGTGCTGCATGGCGTGCAATTGGCGCAGGCGCTTTTCGTGATGCGGCGTAGCGGGGTGCCACTTAAATCCTGGATGGAACAGAGTTGAGCCGGGTCGGCGTCATCATCAATCCCCGTTCAGGTCGCGGAAACGGCAAGGGGATTGCGCTGGCCGAAAAGCTGAAATCGTCAGCAGCTGATGTTGCCGTGGTTGAAAAATTTGAAGGCATTGACGTGGCACTCGCCAGGTTCTGTGCGAATGGCATTGACCTGATCTGCATCAGTTCCGGCGACGGCACGATCCAACATATTCAAACGATGCTTGCCGAGACGTTCAGGCCGCAAAAATTCCCGCGCCTATGCTTGCTGCCACATGGCACTACCAACATGACAGCTGCGGATATTGGGTTCCGGCCTGGCTCGCTAGCGGACCAGGCTGCGTTTATAACAAATCCGATTGAAAAATTGACGGCAAAGCGGGCGAGCCTAAGGATCAGCGGTGCGGGTGACCGCCAAGTGCGTCACGGCATGTTCCTGGGCACGGGAGCCGTTGCTGTTGCGACCAGATATTGCCAGACGGCGCTCAACGACCGAGGTGTGCACGGAAGCTGGGCCACGGCGGCAACATTGGGAGTTGGCCTAATGCGCGCCGGCTTTGGCGGCCAAGCAAAGGATGACCCATCAAGATTTGATCAACCGCATCAAATTTCGGTGAGCGTTGACGGTCAGGTCCTGGCCGAGGGTCAACAGTTGCTCGCGCTGTGCACGACGCTCGAAAAACTAGTCCTAGGATCACGGCCATTCTGGGGCGGCAAGTCTTCGGACATCCGCTGCATGGCTTTGGGATTTCCCATTCCCAGTCTGTTACGATGGACGTTGCCGATGCTCTATGGAGGTGAAATGCGAAAAATGCCGGAATCAGCAAGAAGCGGCACGGGCCGCAAAATCATACTGATGAGTTCGTCCCCCTTTGTGCTTGACGGGGAATTTTTTACCGGGCGAGAATTGCTTGTCGAAGCCGGGCCAATTGTCGAATATGTTCTGGCTTAAGCTCCAACTTTCACCTGTATAAAATCGAATCGATGGATATGCTCACCCCGCTTGTTGATCGCATGCTGCACCGCAAATTGCCGATCGAGGTCGCTGCAATGGCCAACGACGTACTGCTACAATTTCCTGCGGCAGAAGCGCTACTCGTGTATGGCTCCGTGCTGCGAGGCGCGCCAGTAGAAGATACGCTAATCGATTTCTACGTCGTCGTCAGCTCGCGCCGTGGCATGTCACCTTCTTTTGCCGGAGCCGTTTTCGGCAATCTGCTTCCGCCCAACGTGTATTTTACTCAGGCTAATCTAGACGGAAAAGTCTTGCGCGCCAAGTGCACGGTCGTGACTGCCGAGGCGTTTTCAAACTTTGTCGCGCGCGAAACGAGAAGCCCGTATTTCTGGGCGCGGTTTTCCCAACCCTGCGTTATTGCCTATGCGCGGGATAGTCTGGCAAGGATGCGTGCTGTACAACTGGTGGCGCAAGCTGTTCGCACAGCATATGGTCACGCTCGCAACTTGGCACCGGACAGCGATCCGCTGGCACAGTGGAAAAGCCTTTATTTTGAATCCTACAAAACAGAGTTGCGGCCAGAAAGCGGCAATCGCGCTGGGGAGATCGTTGACCGCAATCGAGAATACTATCTAGCTGCGGCCAATGCTGCTGCGGCAGAAGCACCGAATTCACTGAATTGGAAGCTGCTGCGACTTGAGGGAAAGATCCTTACTATTTTGCGCTTGTGCAAAGCCGCGTTCACGTTTCAAGGGGGTGCAGACTACGCAGCGTGGAAAATTGAGCGCCATACGGGTGAACAGTTGCAGCTGAAGGACTGGCAGCGCAAGCATCCCATCATTGCGGGAATTGTACTTTTGCCCCGCCTGTTGTGGAAGAATGTTATCCGGTAAGCGCCAACTGCTGCGTTACAACGCTGGCAAAAGCATCAATGATCGCCGCTATGTCTTCATCCGCATGCGCGGCTGAAACTGAACAGCGCAGGAGGCAAAGGCGGTTTGGCGTTCCGGGCGGCAAGGCGATATTCACATAAACACCTGCACGCAACAATGCGTTCCACTTCATAATGGTCGTTTGTTCGTCGGGCATCTTAACTGCAACAACAGGGCTAGCGGTGTCACAACCAGTTTCAAGGCCGAGGCCACGCAAACCATCAAAGAGATTCTTTGAGTTCTTGCGCAACTTATCGCGGCGATGCGGCTCGTTCTTCAATACCTGGAGCGATGCAATCGACGTCGCGATAGTCGCTGGCGATGATGATGCAGTGAACATGTAGGGACGCATGGCGTATCGCAACGTTTCGAAAAGCGGGTGGTTGCCTGCTCCGAACCCACCAATTGACCCCAAACTCTTCGAAAATGTTCCAACCACAAAGTCAGCCTCATTTTCCAGACCTGCCTCATCGGCAAGTCCGCGACCATTAGGCCCGAGCACGCCGAAGGAATGGGCTTCATCGACCAAAAGCTGGAAACCATGCTTGCGTTTGACTTCAACAAAATCCTGCATCGGCGCCCGGTCACCGAGCATTGAGTAGATACCCTCGATGACAACAAGTTTGCCGCCTTCCCCTCCCTCACCGCGGGCCAGCCGCTTGTCCAAGTCTGCGGCGTCGTTGTGACGAAAGCGGACGAGCTTTGCACCTGACAACGTGCATCCGTCGTAGATGGAAGAATGTGAATCTGAGTCGAGATAGATCGTGTCACGCGGCCCGGCCAGGCCCGAAATCATGCCAAGATTGGCCTGATAACCAGTGGTGAATACAATGCAGTGTTTGCGATCAAGGAACCTTGCAAGATCGCTCTCCAATTCACTGTGCATCGCGTAACTGCCATTTGCGATGCGGGATCCGGTTGTGCCAGTACCTGAGGTTTGAAGCGCGTTCTGGCCCGCCGCTATTGATGCTGGATCAAACGTGATGCCCATGTAGTTGTTGGTGCCGGCGAGAATGGTCTCACGACCTGCGATAATTGCGCGGGTTGGCGAAAGTAGCCGTTCATTGATGAGGCCGACTGCATTTTCTCCGGCGTCCATCATGCGCTGATGCCGCTCGGCCAAAGGACGGTGCTTGTCAAATAGATCAATTGTCATTACTTGTTCCTGACCCGCTCTTCGACGACACGCGCGAGATCGGCAATCGTCCGAGTCTCGGCGACGACGTTGAGCGGTATTTCGATGTCAAAATGGTCTTCCACCTCCATGATGAAATCCATCACACCGACCGAATCAATATTGAGTTCTGCCGGAATATCAGTTTCTGCGAACAAGGTCTTTCCTTCTGCATTGAATGGCCCCAGAAGCCGGCAAATTGCGACTACGATTTCGGCTTCTGAAATCATGATCTCGTCGCCGATTGCGAATTTGCAGTTACCATTGATCTTCGATTGGGCAGCCAGCCACTATCACGATACCATTGAATGGTTTGCGGCAAGCCAGCGGCCAATTTGATAGGATTAGCACGCGGCCAGCCCGGGCCGTCCACTACCCAGTTCTGATGATAGAGCTCATTTACTTTGCCATGGCTCAACGGCGGAGGGTTTCCAGTGAACTTTGCGGAGAGTTCACCCAATGAAGCCAAGAGTTCTGCCATGCCCCGTGGCAAGTGGATCAAAACTCGCGGCGCGGCAAAATGACCGCAAACTATCGCAGCCAGGTCTTGCCAACCATATCCGCCAGATGTGTCATCAACTTCGCACATTCCTTCTTTGCTGCTCTGCGCGGCTGCAATGCACACCGCTGCAATATCATTGACGTGGACCAACGAAAAGCGGTTGGCTTTGGCACCTGGAACGATTGCAACGGGCCTCAAAAGCGAGGCGATCAAAGGAAGCGTGGCCCTGTCGCCAGGGCCATAAATCGCGCTGGGACGCAGTATTGTAATTTTCATTTTAGTGGTGCGCTGGCGCAAAGCTTGCTCGGCGAGCGCTTTGCTTTCCGCATAGCTGGAAATGCCAGGGTGCCGGGCGGCGAGTGATGAAACATACACAAATTGCCTGACGCCAGCAGATTCCCCTGCTTCCACCATTGCACGGGTGCCGTCGCGGTTGACCCGCAAAAAAGCGTCTCGGTTTTCAGCCTGAGTTGCGCCTGCTATGTGAATCACAGAATCGCACCCTGACACAAGATGAGACAATGCAGCTGCATCTGCCAGGTCACCTTTGATCAAAGTGAGGTTTGGAGCCTCGGGCTTGGCGAGGTTTCGCACAAGAGAACGGACTTGCATTCCTGCAGCCAAACACTGCGCAAGAACTGTGCGCCCCACAAAACCTGTGGCGCCAGTCAGTGCTATGGGTTGCGCTGATTTCATTGCAAGTCACAAGTACCGTTCATTCAAACCGCGTTTCGCGAATTACTGCGCGGCGAGCATATAGCCCGGCGATTCCAGCGCCTCGATATCGGCGATCTCACCTTCGAGAAATTTTTGACGGGCGGAGGCACGAGAGAGCTTACCCGATGACGTGAATGGCAGGCTGCGCGGCGGCACCAGCACGATCTTGCAATCCACTCCAGCACTTTGATGCACGATTTTACCAACGTTGCGGCGCAACTCTTCGCGCTCCGCCTTGCCGTTGGTGCGGCATTCAACGAGCACTACTACATCATCCTCGCCACCTTCGTCTTCGACTGCAAAGGCTGCGACATCACCAGATTTGAGATTGGGCAACTTCTCAGTCGCCCATTCAATGTCCTGGGGCCAAATGTTACGGCCGTTGTGCAGGATAAGATCTTTGGCGCGCCCTGTAATGACAACTCGGCCATTCAACATGTATCCCATGTCACCTGTGTCCAGGCTGCCGTCTTCTCCCAGAACCGAAGAAGTTGCTTCATGGTTGTTGTAGTAACCTGCCATCAGGCTTGGTCCTTTGGCAAAAATACGGCCTATCTCGCGATCTCCCAATGCCATGCCCGTCTCGCTCCTGACTTCGAGGCTATGACCCGGAAGCGCCCTGCCGCAAACAACGAAACTCCGCACCTGTTCCTGTGGCGCGTTGACTTGAGCCGGTTGTGCTTTGCCAAGAACCTTGCACGCGTGGCGCGATACGTGATCAATGCACAGCGGTTCGCCAATCGCGCTGAAAGAAATCGCAAGCGTTGATTCCGCCATGCCGTAGCTTGGCAGGAATGTGTTGGCATTAAACTTTGTCGGCGCCATCACATTGGCGAAGTGCTGCAACACATCGGCCCTGATCATGTCGCCGCCAATGCCAGCCACGCGGATTGAGGAGAGGTCAATATCGGTCAAATCGCCCTTGATGCGCTTGGCGGCGAGATCATAACCAAAAGTTGGAGAAAAACAGATCGTCGACTTGTTTTCCGACATCAACTTAAGCCATAGCGCTGGACGGCGGGCGAAGGCTGTTGTGGCAAGATAATCCACCGTCACCTGTCCCAGCATTGGCGACAGGCAGAAGCCAACCAGTCCCATGTCGTGGTAAAGCGGCAGCCAGGAGAAGGCACGGTCTTTCTTGGTAATGCCAAGGCCGTCGCGCAAAATGCCACGCGCATTGGCCATTATTGACCGTTGGGTTACGAGAACGCCCTTGGGGTCCGACGTTGAACCCGACGAATACTGGATGTAGGCCACGTCATCTTCAGTGAACCCTTGCAGGGGAAGAATTGATTCACTCATACCGCTGAGCTGCGAATGCGTGAGAACGATGGCCGAGCCGGAGAGGCCTGCGGCCTCGCGCATGGCCGATTCCATTTCGGATGTCGTGATCACAGCGATTGCGGCGGCTGCGCGGAGCATGCCCGCGACGCGGGTAATGTATGCTTCCTTGCCACCGATGTGCATGGAATAAGGTATTGGGCATGGGATGAGGCCCGCATATTGGCATCCAAAGAAGACAGACATGAAATCTGCCCCAGTTTCAGCGACGATGCCAACGCGGTCGCCTGGTTTCAAGCCAGCGCTGAGCAGCTTTCGTGCACTCGACAACGCCGAGCTGCGGAGTTCGCGATACGGCAAAACATGAGCCAATGCACCGCGGCTTGAATAGAAATTGAATCCCGTGTCGCCAAGGGCTGCGAAGTCAAGACCTTCGGCGATCGTCGGGAAATCTGCCAGCCGCTGGATCATGTGATCGTTGCGGCGGGGAGTGCGTGCGCCATCGGAAAGCGCTGCAGCGTCCATTCGTGCTGCCAAACCTGCCATCTTTACCCCGCCATCTCCGGCATGTGCCGTTACAAAACTCATCAGGCTTTAACTATACCGCACCGCAAAACTTCTGAAATCAATTGGTATTTCAGAATGTAACAGGCCGATTTCGTTAAAATTGTATTAATTCAATGTGTTAACGAGTGCGGATTGAGGGAGCCAAGCCCTGCTATTGCAGTGGCTTGATCAGCAGTTGCGGAAGGGGCAAGTCGTGCTGGCCTTCGAGTCCAATTGGCAAGGCAGCTGTCCGTTCAGTTCTGCTCGACGTGCCGAAGAAGCGATCCCAGACCGACAAAATATTGGAATAGTTCGAGTCTGTATCGCTACGGAGCGTGTGATGATGAACCCAGTGAATCGAAGGCGTGACGATCACCCATGACAAGGCATGCTCGAAAGATTTTGGAAGGCGGACGTTGGAATGCTGGAAAATGGACGCGGTTGTCACCAGAATTTCAAAGACAACCACCGTTAGAAGCGGGATGCCAAGCATGAATATCACCGCCGCTCGGACCAGCGACGACAGGATGACTTCGCCAACGTGGAATCTCACGGCCGACGTTGAATCGAGCGTGTCATCAAGGTGATGCACCTGATGCCAGCGCCACAAAAAGGGGATGTGATGATTGATCCTGTGCCACCAGTAAATCCAGCAATCGAGGATGAGCAGGTCGAGCACAAGGCCTTGCAGGCCTGACCACATTTCGGGACGCCATTGGGGAGCGTGTCCTGATGCAAAAGCGGTTACGGGGATAACGAGGAGCGGCGAAGCGACAAAATTTATCGCAGCGACGCCGAGATTCCTGCCCACACGGCGCCAGCCGCCGACTTCTGCCGCTACAGGTGCAATCCGTTCCAAGACAAAGAAGCTAACAAAAACGGCAGCGAGGATGCCGCCTTTCCAGGAGTTGAGCCAAGCGATTGAGTCCATCAAAATGACATAGGTGGCAAACCGATCACAATCAAATGACTATCTCTTGCGGTCCAACAAGAGGCGGTCGGCGATTTGCACAAATCCCAGACCCCCTTCCTTCGATGTAATGAATGAAGGGCGGGACGGCATGAGGTGCAGCAATGGTGCCGCATTTGCGACGGCAACCGACACCGGGAAATAGCCAAACATGGGCGAGTCATTGGGCGAGTCACCGCAATAGACAACAGATTTTTTCGCCGCTTCTCCATCCAAGCTGTAAATATCTTCCAGCAACCTTAGA
The DNA here is from genome assembly GCA_963819615.1 of uncultured Alphaproteobacteria bacterium. Classification (GTDB taxonomy): domain Bacteria; phylum Pseudomonadota; class Alphaproteobacteria; order Rhizobiales; family Aestuariivirgaceae; genus Aestuariivirga. Next base: position 83,398 of record CAWFWW010000022.1, on the reverse strand, counting down.
CTCATGGAAAGCTTGTCGTGATCACCAAACCACGCGTTGACATGGATTGAGCTGACCTTTGCCACTGCACCATGACTGACGAATTCTTCTGCGATCGCCTGCGCAGTTTCGAGCGGCAGCGGCAGCACATCTTCGCAAAAATCGATCGCAATGTCGATTTCGCGATAGGCCTGGTCTGACGCCATTGAAGTGCCGGGGAATTTGTCGAGCACCCCCCAGGCAATTTCATGGAGCTTTGATTGAGAGGCCTGACGCTGTTCTGCAGGCTGGGCATAGACCCGATGCATGCGTTTTGACTTGGCTTCATAGCGGAAATAGAACGCGCCATTCTCCCCGACTACGGCTGCAACCGGCCACATACGGGCAATGTGGTCACACCAGCCGGCAGGCCGCCCTGTCACAGGGATCACGGCTATTCCCGCTGCAGCAAGTTGATGAATCGCTTCAAAGGCTTGCGCTGGCAACTTGCCGTGAAGAGTGAGCGTGTCATCAATGTCAGTCAGGACAGCGAGGACATTGTGCGTTGCTGAGGGAGGCACAGTGTTCCACGACGGAATGTTGATCATTTCAGGTGCCTGTCCGGATGGTAACGCGAGAGTGCAGCGTCGCGATTGTCCCCGAGTATTTCATTGGCAGCAATTTCACCAATAACTGGCGCGAGTGTGACGCCAGAATGGGTGACCGCGAGAAATAGTCCGGGAGTCGCTTTTGGCCGGCCGACCGCGGGAAGTCCATCGGGCAAAGTTGGGCGGCGGGTCACAGAGAATTTCTGCATTGCCGGATTTTGATCCATGATCAACAGTGATTTGAGATCGACTAGCATTGCAGCCGCGGAAGCCTGAGGATCGCCGCCTGGGACTACGCCACCAAAATCCGCACCCGCTATCAGCCGACCCTCTTGAGTTTGGCGGACATGCAGGTCGGGGGACAGGACAATTCCGCTTATTAGTTCTGGCATTGGCTCGGTGTAAATCAAGAGTCCTTCGGGATCTTCCATTGTCAAATTCATACCGACCGAAGAGAGCAATGCGGGGGATCCCAGACCTGCGGCGACAACGACCTCGTCCGCCTCCAGCGTTTCGTCATGGGTCGTAACGCCGACGATCCTTCCGCCCTTTTCGTTGAGAAACTTGATATGGGCTTTGCTGAGTATGTCTGCTCCCAAACTTCTGGCGGCTTCCAACAATTGTGCAGCGGCGTGCAGCGGCTCCACCGCTGCCTCTGTTGCAACGTGTACCGCAAGATCAGGTGGATCACGCAACATTGGTTCAACGGCTGTAATCTCCGCTTTGCCAACGAGACGCGCTGGATATCCCCAGTCATTGTGCTCTGCGGCAAAGGCCCGCAATTTAACCTCCGGCAAATCCCACAATAATGAGCCGCACCAATTGACGATCAGGCCTGGGATGATTTTGTCCAGTACGCGCCATTTCTTCATTGCGCGCATGCGGAGTCTTACGTATTCGCGGTCATTGCCCCAACTGGCGTTGATCCAGCCCCATGATCCCTGCGTGGCAATTCCGCCGATTTCCTGCTCGGCTTCCAACACCGTTACCCTAGCACCAGCATTTGCGAGATGCCAGGCAATCGAAGCACCGATAATACCAGAGCCAATGACAACGACATGTTTCATAAGTCATTCTGCCTGTCGGGGAGACGCTGCAATTGCGTTAACGATTTTAGCCTGACGGCGGAGTTCGGCTTCCGGCATGTCGGCATAGCAAGGCACAATGACGATATCGCGCATGACTTCTGCTGCGTTTCCAGGTTCCAGTTCAGGCCGGTTTTGGGGCGCACCAATATGCTGCGAGCGCGGCAAGTCTGCGGCGTCAAAACCGTTTTCGCGCAGCGCAGCAATCAACTTCTTGGGTTGAGAATGCAGAACTGGATATACCCAATAATCATGGTGGCGGTTTTTCTGGCCCGGCAGGCGCAGCGAATGGTCGAGCAAGCTGGTCAGGTACTCGCCTTTGTGTTTGCGTTTCTGGATGTCGCCAGATTCAAATTTATGGAGCCTGCGGTTCATCAACCACAGCAGATTTGCCGAACACTGCATGCGCATTTTGTCGACAGTGAGCAGCGGCGCCACATCGCGGACCTTGTTGGCGAGGGAGTCTTCGTAATCTTTGCCGCGGCTCCTGTAGAAGCGATAGATTGCGCCAAGGCCAGTTGGAGAGGTGGCCGCTTTTAACCCCATGAATTTGTAAACGCGTTTGTGTTGCTGGCGTTCGGATTGAACCGGGTAGCGCGATTGAATGTCGCGCATTTTTTGAAGCAGGCCAGGGTCAGGAACACGAAGCAGCCCTCCTCCCAACGCTGTTGCAGTCTTGATTGGCCCAAATGAATACATGATCACATCGGCCAAGGGCGAGCCGAGATACTCGCGGCCATTAAAGGCTTGGGCGCAGTCTTCAACAGCGATTATTCCTTTCGACTTAACGAGCGCAAATGAGGGAGCCAGGTCAATGCGGCTGCCAAACAGATGCGCGGCGACAAATACCTTGGAACGTGGTGTGATGGCTTTCTCAAGAATATCGAGGCGCGGCCCCATGGTTTGCAGGTCAACATCAATGGGAACTGGCACAAGCCCCAGGTGATTTACTACTTTGACCATGGCCCGAACATTCAGTGCGGAAAACAAAACTTCATCGCCCGGTTGCAGATTCAGCGCCTGTAACAGGATATCAAACCCAGACCGTTCTGAATATGTCGCCAGCGAGTCCCGCTTGCCGGTAAAATATGACTCTGCCTGCGCTGCCTCCTCCTCGCGGTCCAGACGCTTGTATTTCGCCAGGGCTGCTGCAACGAGGTCCAGCCACCCGATTTTTAACTGTGTGCGCACCCACATCCCGTTTAATCCGATCCGTCGTCAGTTGGCAGAAAAGCGCCTTGATTTTGCCAGTGTTACAGCCTTTGAGACTGGATTGGAATTGAAACCGTCAACTGAATCAGTGTAATTTCCCCGCATGGCAGATGCAACTCATGTCGAACCACAATCCTTCGGTCAACGCTTTAAGGCGACGCGCCGAAAGTACGTCAAGCGTTATGGACGGCGGCTCATCAGGCGATTGGCGGTATTTCTCGGAAAGCAATCTCTTGTCGGGGATTCGCCTGTCCACGACACCAAAGACTTTCCTTTTCTGAAAGACTTCACGGACAATTGGAGGTCCATTGAAAAAGAAGTGCAAGAAATCCTGAAGCACCGCGAAGCGATCCCGCTGTTTCACGAGCTATCTTACGATCAGCGCGCTATTTCGACAGGCAACAACTGGCGGACGTTCATTCTTTATGGATTTGGTGATCGACTCGAAAAGAATTCCAAGCAGGCTCCGGTGACAAGTGAACTTCTCAGCAAAGTTCCCAACATCCAGTCGGCATGGTTTTCCATTCTTTCGCCGCGCTATCATATTCCGCCGCATATCGGAGTCTCCAAAGGCATCCTTCGTACCCATCTCGGCATTGTTATTCCTAAGGATGCGAAGAACTGCTACTTGCGCGTCCACGATCAAATCAAGGTCTGGCAGCCTGGCGAAATATTCGTGTTTGATGATACCTATGAACACGAAGTCTACAACAATACCGATGAAGAGCGCGTGGTCCTGATTTTTGATTTTGACCGGCCGATGAAATTCTGGGGGCGTCTTGTCAACACGACGTTCCTTAACTTGATGAAGCTGACTGCATACTATCAAGAGCCCAAGAAGAAGATCGGCGACTACGAAGACCGATTCGAAGCGGCAACGCGACGGAACAACGACAACTTTGAAAAGCTGTCTGATGACGTTTGATTTTGCTGAGCAGCAATTGCGGCTTAAGCGGCAGTGGAGATTGCGTTAGATTCGCTTTTTGCGACGATGATGTTCACGCCTAAACCACTTGCGTGATCAAGAAATTGTTCCGGTGCGCCTGCATCGGTGATCAGCGTATGAACCCGCTGCAACTGGCAAACTGCCATGCTTCCACGGGCCTGGAATTTCGATGAATCCGCTATTACCACCAGCCTCTCGGCACGAGACAACAGTTTTGCTTCAGCGCGGGCAATCAAGGGATCGCCTTCGATAATACCCATTTGCGTTATCGAAAAACAACTCATGAACATCTTCGATGCAGTGAAGTGCTGGATTGAGTCTTCATCGAACGGCGACAGGATGATGCCTTGTTCGCGATAGATTTCGCCGCCTGGAAGCGCGATACGGTTCTCGCTGGTTGCCATCAACTCCTGCGCAATTGGGAATGAGTTGGTGAGGATCTGCAACTTCCGTGTGCGGAGGAACTCTGCCATATACCACGTCGTGGATCCGGCATTGATAATAATCGACTCACCATCTTCGCACAATTCAGCTGCTGCCCGCGCGACGGCACGTTTGTTGTCTGCGTTGAGTGTCTGACTGATTCCAAATGGGCGAGTGGCAAGATGTGACTGCTCTGCGGCCGCAACGGCTTCGATGCCACCATGGACGCGGCGCACCTGTGCCATCTCTTCCAGCTTAACGAGATCGCGGCGCAATGTGGCTGAAGAGGCACCGGTGGCACTCACAAGTTCCCGCACGCGGATAACACCGCGTTTGCGGACCTGGGTCAGAATCGTCTGCCATCGTTCGCGTTCGTGCATGAACTCAAATCTATTCACAATCGCTCATAGTGGTCAATGGCAATCGCAATTTTTGCAAAGCACAATCGAATTGCGGTGCAACATGATCGAATTGTGATTGACCTTGATCATTTCCGTGCACATAGTTGCATCCGACAATTCAAAAGAACCTTGTTGGCTGGGCGCTTTGGAGGCTAGTCTGAACAATCCGACACCAGGACATCAAACAGCTGTGATCTCGCTTGAGGGGGTGTCGAAGTCGTTTGCTGGCCTCAAGGTTCTCAGCTCCGTGAACTTTGATCTTCGCCCCGGCGAAGTCCACGCGCTTTTGGGAGAGAATGGCGCAGGGAAATCCACCTTGATCAAGGTGCTTGCTGGCCTGCACCGCCCAGATGAAGGCCGCATTCTCATAAAGGGCTCGCCAGTTGCATTCAACACACCGCGTGATTCGCATCATGCTGGAATAGCTACTGTTCATCAGGAGTTGCTGCTTTTCCCCGAACTGACTGTCGCGGAAAATGTCTTCCTTGGCCAAGCCCCGCGCACATCCCTTGGCGTACTTGACTGGGATGCCATGCGAAAGCGGGCGCGTGAGCTGCTTGACAGTCTCGACAGCCACGACCTCGACATTGACGTGCGTGTTGGAACGCTTTCGGTTGCAAACCGCCAACGCGTTGAAATCGCACGTGCGCTTGCGCAAGATGCGCGCGTCGTGATCATGGACGAACCGACAGCTGCGCTAGCCGAGGCAGACGTGCAACGGCTTATGGATATCGTCCGAAGGCTCAAAGCCCGCGGAGTCGGCATCATTTATGTCAGCCATAAACTGCCGGAAATATTTGCGCTTGCCGACCGTGTTACAGTGTTGCGAGACGGGCAGCACGTGGCGACCAAACCGATTGCCGAAGTGACGGAAGCCAGCCTTGTGTCAATGATGGTAGGCAGGCCACTGGACCGGCTTTACCCGCCAAAAATCGGCGAAAGCGGCGACGTCGTCTTGGAACTGCGCAATGTGAGCTACCGCAATGTCATTCACGACATTTCCCTTTCTTTGCGGAGCGGAGAGATCTTGGGCATCGCCGGGCTTGTAGGTTCGGGACGTACAGAGACGGCGCTGACAATTTTCGGCATAACTCCTGCATCATCGGGTGAGATTTTGCTTGATGACAAGAGTGTTGTCATTCGCAGTCCGGAAATGGCGCGCGACCTTGGGATTGCCTATGTGCCGGAAGATCGCGGCCAGCAGGGCCTTATCAGGACACAGACCATTGCCGAGAATATTGCATTGGCCAATCTCAAGCGGCTGACCAAAGGCTGGTTTGTCGACGGCGACAAGTTGTTGACCGAAGCGCGAAGTGCAATGTCACGGTTTGGCGTGAAAGCGCGCGGACCACAGCAGATCGTCCGCGAATTGTCGGGCGGAAACCAGCAGAAGGTTGTGCTTGGGAAGTGGCTTGCGGGCACGCCGAAAATCTTGATCGTCGATGAGCCGACGCGCGGCATTGACGTTGGCGCCAAAGCTGAGATCCATTTGCTGATGCGCCGGCTTGCAGCCGAAGGCATGGCGATCCTGATGATATCCAGCGAATTGCCCGAAGTTCTCGGCATGAGCGACCGTGTGCTGGTGATGAATGGCGGACGGGTTATCGCCACATTCGACGAGGGCCAGGTTTCAGCGGAGGCCGTGGGCCATGCCATGACGCAATCCAACAGGAGTGCGGCATGACTGACGGCGTCCTGCCCCGCATTGGCCTACAACGGACCTGGCTGCGTCGATTCCTCGGGAGTTATGGGCAAGAAATCATCGTACTTCTGGGCATCGTGCTCTTGTTCTTGCTGGTTGGTTCGATCAACTCGCGATTCATGTCGGATACCAATTTGAATTCGATTTTTGCCGGCAATGCTTATGTTGCGGTAGCGGCAATTGGAATGTCGATGCTTATCATGTCAGGCCATATCGACGTCTCGGTCGGCTCGATGATCGGGGTCATCGCAACAATGGCCGGAACCCTGGCCGTGTCCGGTTATCCTCCGTGGGTGGCATGGGCCTTGCCAGTATTGTTTGCAGTCGTGGTCAATGCTGCCGTGGGTGCACTCGTCGCTTATATGCGCATACCGTCGATAGTTGTGACCCTGGGCATGCTGTCCATCCTCAAGGGCGGTCTCATCAGTGCAACGGGGGGTACATGGATATCCGACCTTCCACCCGGCTTCATGATTTCGCAGTGGCGATTTTTCGGCATTTCATCACCCGTATATTTCATGGTGATCCTCACAATCGTTGCGGCGATGTTTCTCACCTATACAGCTTTCGGGCGGTCAATTTACGCCGTTGGCGGCAACGGCGAAGCGGCGCGCGCGGCGGGCGTCAATCCCGAATTGACTGTGGTGAAGGTGTTTGCCCTCCACGGTTTGTTTGCGGGAATCGCCGGATTGTTGTTTGCCACCCAATTGCAAGTCATCCAGTCGACTGTTCCGCCCAATCTTGAACTAACCGTGATCACTGCTTCGGTGATCGGCGGGGTATCGATTCTTGGCGGCACCGGAACCGTCGTCGGGTCCACATTCGCGGCCATTCTGTTCGCCACGATAGGTTCAGCGCTGGTTTTCCTCAATGTGTCGGCATACTGGCTGCGCTCGGTTTTGGGATTGATGATCCTAGCAACGGTCCTCGCCGACATGATCCGGCGCAGGCGGGCGACTTGAACATGATGCGACTGATACGTCATGAGACAATTCTTGCGGTGCTCACAGTGTTGGCACTGATCGTGCTTGCGATGCAGTCCGACAAGTTTTTTACATCTGACAATCTCCTGAACCAGGGCCGCCTAATGGCGGAGGTTGGACTTATTGCGCTTGCGATGACTTTCGTAATCGTCACTGGCGGAATTGACTTGTCGGTCGGTTCGATACTGGGAATGACTGCAATCCTGTTGGGCGTGTTCTGGAAAAACGTTGGTCTTCCGCTCCCATTCGCGGCTATTTTGGCTGTAGGTTGCGGGACATTCGCGGGTTTCATGAATGGAGTCGTCATCACGCAATTCAAGGTGCCACCGCTCATAGCCACGCTGGCTACGCTTGCACTTTATCGCGGGCTTGCCGAAGGCATCAGCCAGGCGAGGTCGGTGCGCGGATACCCGGAATGGTTTTTCTTTTTCGGGCAGGGCGAAATTCTTGGCGTTCCATTGCAGCTTTGGCTGCTCGCCGCCGTGGCGATTGCCGCCGGTGTTATCTTGGGTTTCACCCCATTCGGCCGCGCGACGTATGCCGTAGGCGCCAACGAAACTGCTGCACATTTCTCTGGCATCCGGGTGACCCAGACGAAACTCTGGATTTACAGTGCGTCCGGGTTTTTGGCAGCGCTTGCGGCGGTGGTCTTTGTATCTCGCGTCACAACCACGCGCTCGGACATGGGAACGGGGCTTGAGCTTGATGCCATCACTGCTGTTGTTCTGGGCGGTACCAGCATTTTCGGCGGCAAGGGCACCATAATTGGCACAGTCCTTGGGCTGGTGTTGATACAGGCATTAAAAAACGGCCTTGCCTTGTCAGGCGTCAAAGGCGACGGTACCATTGTGGTTATTGGCGTGGTTTTGATCGGCGCAATTCTTGCCAGTGCAATTTTTGACAGAAACAAAGGCGGTTAAATCAGGAAGATCAATCCGGGCTGCATCCGTCTTTGCAACCCCCGGCCCGGAATGAAACAGGAGGAAACTACATGAAAAAGTTTACAATTGGCCTGCTGCTAGGACTTGGCGTCATGGGCAGTTCAGCATTTGCGCAATCGGCATGGACCGGAGGCGACGATCTTGCCACCAGCCCTTTGGCTTGTGATGGCACACCTGCCGCTGCGGCCGCTAAACCTTATGACGGCGGCGAACCACAAGGTGCGCCAGACCGTGCCGGCAAGAAGATCACGGTCGTCGATATTCCAAAATTGATCGGCATTGGCTACTTTGCCGCGACAACCAAAGGCATCCTCGATGCTGCCGCCGAACTTGGCAATGTCGATGCAAAGACCGACGGTCCAACCAAGGCTAACATCGATGAGCAGATCACCTTCATCGACAACTACATCACCTCGGGCGTTGATGGCATTTTGTTTGCAGCCAATGATCCGGTCGCTATCGCACCCGTATTGAAGAAGGCGCTGTCAAAAGGCATCAATGTGGTTGGCTATGATGCAAACTCGACACCTGATGCACGTCAGTGGTTCGTCAACCAGGCCCAGTTCAATGGCATCGCCAAGGGTCTTGTCGACAACATGGCAAAAGAAATCGGTGAAGAAGGATCCTTCGCCATTGTGACATCAACATTCACAACGCCAAATCAGGCGCGGTGGATTGCTGAAATGGCGGCCTATACCGCAGCTTGCCATCCCAAGATGAAGTGGCTCGAAACCGTTGAAGCGCAGGAAGACAATACACTGAGCTTCAACCAGGCTACGACGCTCATCAACAAATATGGCGATGATCTCAAGGGCATTTTCGGCATGACGTCAGTTGCGACACCGGCTTCTGCCGAAGCCGTAACTCAAGCCAGCAAGTGCGGCAAGATCGCGGTCGTTGGCCTGGCCACACCGAACGCCATGAAGCCTTACGTAAAATCTGAATGCGTCAAGTCGGTGGTGTTGTGGAGCCCGGTTGATCTTGGCTATGCCGCCATGCACGTGCTGCGCGCGGTAGCTGATGGCACGCTGAAACCGGGAGCAACGTCAGTCAAGGCCGGCAAGCTTGGTGAGCTTCAGGTGATCAACGGTTCCGAAATTCTACTCGGCGCGCCATATACGTTCACCAAGGACAACATCAACGATTTCGATTTCTGATGCCTGTCCCCATCAGATAGTTTTCTCATCAGCTGTCACGCCCGACAAATCAATCTGCCGGGCGTGGCTTCGCAATCGCGCAGGATGTCCATATGTCAAACTCTCTAATGCTTGCCTCTTTGTGGGATGAATCCCGTGCCAAGTCTCTCGATGAACCGGGACTTCTGTTGTACCGGTCCAATCTGCTGGGTGCCGATTTGCGGATCACCAATTTTGGCGGTGGCAATACATCAGCCAAAGTAACGCACAAGGATCCGCTCACCGAGGATGAAGTTAAGGTTTTATGGGTGAAGGGATCCGGCGGTGACATTGGATCGATGAAGCTTGATGGCTTTGCCACTCTTTACATGGACAAGCTTGAATCACTGAAAGGACTTTACAAGAACCTCGACCAGGAAGACGCGATGGTGCATGCGCTCAATCATTGCATTTTCAATCTCAATCCGCGCGCGCCATCAATTGATACTTGCCTGCACGGATATGTACCTTGGCCACATGTAGACCACGTGCATTCGGATGCGGTGATCGCGATTGCGGCGGCAGCTGACTCCAAAAAACTCACCAAGGATGTGTTTGGCGACGAGATGGGCTATCTGCCGTGGCAGCGGCCTGGCATTGATCTCGGCATCAAGCTCGGCGACCTTGCGGCCAAGAATCCGAAACTTGTTGGAGTCGTACTAGGTGCGCACGGGCTGTTTACCTGGGGCAAGACAGCGAAAGAGTGTTATGACACGACACTTCGGATCATCAACAAGGCGGCGGTCTGGCTTGACAAGAAAGTGAAAAAGCCCGTCTTTGGCGGAGAAATAACCAAGCCCCTGCCCGCAGCGGAACGCGCCAAGATTGCTTTGCGGCTGATGCCAGATATTCGAGGACGCATATCGAAGGAAGAATACAAGGCAGGGCACTTCACGGATGCTCCGGAAGTCCTGGAGTTTGTGAATTCCAAAGAGATGGCGGCACTTGCGCCGCTCGGCACGTCTTGCCCAGACCACTTCTTGCGCACCAAAATCAAGCCATTGGCCGTTCCCCACGATGCTGATGGCACAACGTTAGATGCGATGCTTGAGGGTTACCGCAGGGACTATGCCGCCTATTATGACAGATGCAAGCACGCGAACTCACCGGCTATGCGCGATGCGAATGCGGTTATTTATCTGGTGCCGCAAGTCGGCATGCTGTCGTTCGCGAAAGATAAAGCTACCGCCCGGATCGCTTCGGAATTCTATGTAAATGCAATCAATGTCATGCGTGGCGCGTCAGGCGTGTCACAATACAATGGGTTGCCGGAGCAAGAAGCGTTTAACATTGAATACTGGCTGCTCGAAGAGGCAAAACTTTCCCGCATGCCGAAGCCCAAACCTTTGCAGGGCCGCATCGCATTAGTTACGGGTGCGGCCAGTGGCATCGGACTTGCAATCGCCCGTCGGCTTCTTTCGGAAGGCGCATGCGTATCTTTCGCCGACATCAATCCAGATGGCCTCAAGGATGTTGCGAGCGAGTGCGGCAAGGCCTTCGGGAAGGACAATGTGCACACCGTCGTGATGGATGTCACGAGTGAAGATGCCATCATCAAGGGTTTTGAAGACACTGTCGTCCGATTTGGCGGGCTTGACATCGTCGTGAACAATGCAGGCATCGCCATTCCTGCGCCTGCTGATGAAACGTCGCTGGATGTCTGGAACAAACAGATGGCGATCCTTGGGACCGGTTACTTCCTCGTCGGACGCGAAGGCTTCAAAATATTGAAGCGGCAGAACTGCGCTGGCTCGATGATCTACATCGCGTCCAAAAACGGGATGGTCGCATCTCCCGGCACATCTGCCTATGGGGCCATGAAAGCTGCAGAAATCCATCTGGCCCGCGTGCTGGCTGCGGAAGGCGCGCCTTTTGGCATCCGGGTGAATACGGTCAATCCCGATGCAGTCTTGCGTGGCTCCAAAATCATGTCGGAAGGATTCCGGCAGAGTCGCGCCCAGAGCCTTGGCATCAAACCCGATGAACTTGACGACCACTATCGCAAGAGGTCCCTGTTGCAACGGTCGGTTTATCCAGAAGACATTGCTGAAGCCGTGTACTGGTTTGCTTCAGATGCATCGAACAAGTCCACCGGCAACATTCTTAATGTTGATGCCGGACATCTTGCGTCGTTCACGCGGTGATCAAAATGACATTTGCTATTTCTGACGATTTCATCAAGTCCCAAAACGCCAATGCCTCTGCTGCCCATGAGGATGATTACGCTTCTCTTGGCAGACAACTGGCGCGGCGCGGGATTTCGATTGAGGCAATGACCAAACGGGCGATGGAATATTCCGTCGCCGTTCCGACCTGGGGTGTTGGAACTGGCGGCACCAGGTTTGCACGGTTTCCGGGTCCAGGTGAGCCGCGCAACATCCACGACAAATTGGAAGATTGCGGCGTTATCAACCAGCTCACACGCACGACTGATAATGTGTCACCGCATTTTCCCTGGGACAAGGTGTCGGACTACAACGCGCTCCGGCAGGAGGCGGCGCAATATTCGCTTGGCTTTGACGCTGTGAACTCCAACACGTTTCAGGACCAGAAGGGTCAAGAACTTTCCTATAAATTTGGTTCGCTTGCACACTCTCAAACGGCAACTCGGCAACAGGCTGTTGAGCACAATCTCGAGTGCATCGAAATTGGGCAAAAGCTCGGATCAAACGCAATCACCGTATGGATTGCGGACGGCACGAACTTTCCTGGACAACAGAGTCTTTCCAAGAGCTTAGAGAACTATCTGGAGGCAACATCTCAAATCTATTCGGCGCTGCCAAAAGACTGGCTGATGTTCCTCGAACATAAAATGTACGAACCCGCTTTCTATTCGACTGTGATCGGCGACTGGGGATCGTCGCTCTTGGCGGCGCAGGAATTGGGGCCCAAAGCAAAGTGTCTGGTTGATCTCGGGCATCATGCGCCCAATACCAACATCGAACAGATTGTTGCGCGGCTCATCCATGCTCAGAAACTCGCGGGATTTCATTTCAACGATTCAAAATATGGCGATGATGACCTCGACTCTGGCGCGATTGATCCTTTCCGGTTGTTCCTGGTCTTCAACGAATTAGTTGATGCCGAATCCAGGAAAGTGAAAGATTTCAATCCGGCCTATATGATTGATCAATCGCATAATGTGACTGACCCGATTGAAAGCCTGATTTCTTCGGCAACTGAAATCCTCCGCTGTTTTGTGCAAGCATCGCTGGTAGACCGCAAGGTTCTTGCCGATGCCCAGGACACAAATGAAGTCATGGGTGCGCATCGCATTTTGAAGCAAGCGTTCATAACTGATGTATCTCCCATTCTCGCGGAAGCTCGGCGGCGGCAAGGCGGAGCCATAGCGCCTATCGAAACATATCGCGCGTCGGGTTATCGAGGCCAAAAGAACAAAGAACGACCTGCGGTTGTAGGCTCATCATCTGGCATTGTTTAACCATAATACCCCGCGAAACCTGAACGCAGGCAAGTTGTTTTGTGTTTTTGCCTGAGATGAGCTAGATCTATTTTAATATGCAGTGGACCAAATTGCTGGCAAACTCGGCGTCAAGGTTCGAAGTAGGTTTATGCAAGACGGCACTCAACAACAAATCAAGCGCAAGCAAGCGCTATCGCATCGATTCCGGGCAATCCTCTCTCGTGGCCGTCCCAAACACTCCGCTCACGGCACGCCCGCCATTCGCGGGACGAATTGCATTTCCGTCGCGTCCTACAACATTCACAAATGCGTGGGCTCGGACGGCGTGTTCGATCCGAAGCGCGTGGCAAACGTGCTGCTTGAACTTGATTCAGATATTGTTGCGTTGCAGGAAGCCGACATGCGGTTTGGAACGCGGGCTGGCGTGCTTGATCTCAAAATGCTGCATGACGTGTCTGGCTACCGTGCGCTGCCGAGCATTGGTTCGAAAGCCGCGAGCCATGGATGGCACGGCAACGTCATTCTTTATCGCGAAGGCGTTGTGGGAAATGTGTCGCGACTTGAACTTCCAGGGCTAGAACCACGCGGGGCCGTTGTTGTTGACCTCGCACTTGCCAAGGGGTCACTGCGCGTGATCGCAGCGCACCTCGGTTTGTTGCGACGGTCGCGAACCAAACAAGTTTCGATGATTGTTGAAGCGGCGCAACCAGCCGATGGCCATCCTGTGATCGTGCTGGGCGACATGAATGAGTGGAGACTCGGACGGCGTTCAGCACTGCAAATGTTCAATCCGCATTTCGGGCCGATGGACCGGCAAGTGGCAAGTTTCCCGGCGGCTTTTCCATTGTGGTCGCTGGACCGAATCCTGGTTTCACCCAACATCACTGTCCACGATCTTGAAGCGCATGCGAGCCCGCTGGCGCAGCTTGCGTCCGATCATTTGCCGATCAAGGCTGTCATTGAGATAACTTCCCGGCGAGAAGCAGTTGCACAAGAGCATTCCGCAATTCGTTTTTAGATTTTTCGCAACGCCCGGGAATATGTGTATAATGCCGTGCATGGCGTTACGGGCGAGACAGTTGCTGTTCGGTGCCGTTCTGGCATGCGGGATTTGCCTGCCGCAAAGGGCAATTCCTCAAAGTGCAGACGTCGACCTCGCGCTGGTCCTCGCAATTGATTGCTCCTTCAGCGTGGACGCAACCGAATTCCGTTTGCAAATGCGAGGTTTGGGGCAGGCTTTGCAAGATCCGTCTGTCCTTCGTGCCATCAGACTTGGACCAAAGCAGCGCGTTGCAGTTGCCGCTTTTCAATGGTCAGACAAAGACAACCAATTCGTGATTTTACCATGGACGATAATTGCAACCGAAGCGGAATCCAACGCCGTCGGAAAACTTCTTGAGGCGATGCCCCGGCAACTTGCCGAGGGCGGCACTTCGATCTCCAATGCCCTTCATTTTGGCTATTCGCTGCTCACTGAGGCTCCTGCCTCAACACGGCAAGTGATTGACCTCTCTACCGATGGTCGCAACAATATCGGGCCTCCCGTGCCGCTTGAACGTGACTTCATTGTTGCGCATGGAATAACAATCAATGCGCTGGTGATTGCCAATGAATTTCCGGAACTTGACCGTTATGCAGAGCGGCAAATTGCTGGCGGCAACGGCAATTTCGTCGTCAAGGCACTCAGCTATGATGACTATGGCGCTGCAATGTTGCGAAAGCTGATCAAAGAAATCACCGGGCCCGGCATCTCTTGAACCGGTTGGCGTCTGCATTGATCGCACTTTCTTAACTTGCACGGAGCGCCGGAATTGCATGGACAACATAACTGGCGCTATGCAACTTGATGGCCTACCCTTCCCCTGCAAGGAATCGAAAAACGTCGGTGCCCAGTTTATTGCAATCGGTTGCTGTCGTTCTGGCCATGACATATCTGTCCATGCTGATTGGCATGTATGCATTTCAGCGCAAGCTCCAATATATGCCGAGTGGCGTAGAGGCCGCACCAACGGATGTTGGGCTGCCGAATGCCAGAGCTGTAAAAATCGAAACAAAAGACCACGAAATTCTACTGGCGTGGCATCACCCGGCAAGGCCTGGCATGCCTACCATCCTCTACTTTCATGGGAATGGCGGCGGAATCTCCACACGGCCGCGCAAACAGGCCTATTTCGCCGGGCGTGGATTTGGGCTCTTGGCGGTATCATACCGGGGATATGAAGGCAGCACAGGCAGCCCTTCCGAGAATGGCCTCATGCTCGATGCCGAAGCGGCTTATGCCTGGCTTGAATCTTCCGGTGTAGGGGGCGACAAAATATTCATCCTTGGCGAATCTCTGGGAACTGGCGTCGCGGTTCAGCTTGCTGCAAGGCGCGAGGTACGTGCAATTGCACTCGAGGCGCCATATGCAAGTGCCGTTGAAGTTGGCGCCTCGAGGTATTGGTTTCTGCCGGTGCGCTGGTTGATGAAGGACCAGTTCCGGTCAGCTGATTTCATCAAGGACGTGAAGGTTCCACTCTTCATCATTCACGGCACTGAGGACAGAACCGTTCCGTTCCCACAGGGGCAAAAACTTTTCTCTCTTGCGAACGAACCAAAGCAGATGGCGGTCATTGACGGCGGAGACCATGGCATCATCGGCGACGAGCGATCATGGTCGCAGATTGCAAACTTTTTCTCCAACATCGAACGCCAGGCGGTGGAGTGACATGCCGGCCACTCCCAAGATGCTTGGTTACAGTTTGACGGCGCTGGGAGCGGCGCTGTTTTCGACAAAGGCAATCTTCATCAAGCTGGCCTTCCGCGAGGAGGTCAATGCCACGTTGATGCTGGCGTGGCGGATGATTTTTTCTGCACCCTTTTTTCTGATCATCGGTCTGTGGGCTCTGCAAGCCAGGCGGAGGCAAGGACAGGCCATGCCGGATCGGCGCACGTTGCTGCTGGCGGCGCTCACCGGCATGATTGGCTATGGATTGTCGTCTTATCTGGATTTCAAGGGGCTGGAGTTTATTTCGGCGCAGCTCGAGCGCTTGGCGCTGTTCACCTATCCGCTGTTTGTCATGCTGTTTGGCGCCGTCTATTTCGGGCAAAGCATCACCCGCTATGGAATCGTCGCCTGTGTCATCACTTATCTTGGCTTGGCAATCGTCTTCGGAATTGACCTGCCTGAGGGTGGATTGAATACAGTGATCGGCACCGCGCTGGTCTTGGGCTGCGCGATGACGTTTGCAGTCAACCAGCTCATGGCCAAGGGTTTGATCAAGGTTATGGGTTCGATTTACTTCACCACCATTTCGATGATTGCCGGCGGGTTCAGCTCGGTGCTGGTACACGCGTTGAGCGACGGAGATTTTGGCGCATCGCCACATTTCTTGTGGCTCAGCTTTGGCTGCGCCATATTTGCCACCGTGTTGCCGATCTTCTGCATCAATGGCGGGCTGGCGCGGATATCAGCACAGGCGGTGGCGATGATATCGACGGTGTCGCCAATCGTGACAATCGCGCTGGCTGTTTGGATATTGGAAGAACCATTCACTCTTGCCGATGCAATCGGATCGACCCTCGTTCTTGCGGGTGTGGGGTACTATACTTGGGCGGATTCGCAGAAGACGGTGCTACTCACTGACTAGTCTGAACGAGCTGAAGTGCGAGATTTCGCCGACAGTTTCCTAGTACTTTTCTGGAGTGTTTCATTGATGCGCGTTTGCCAACCTGGGCCAGTCGCCTTGAATGCCGCAATAACCTCCTTGTCAATTCTCAGAGAAATGAGTTCTTTGCTGCCGCTGCCTTTCGGACGGCCAGCACGGATCAATTTGTCACCCAGATAGAGGTCAGCTCGCTGAAACCAGCCACCCTTACTCAGGTCAGGCGCGTCATCAGGATCACGCCATGGTTTCTTTGAACTTTTTCTTTTCGCGGTCATTTGCCTTCCTCAATGAAATTATGTGCCGGGTTTTAGCCCTTGGCGTCCAGACAACGGCACAAAGCCGTTCATCCAGAAATCCCAAAGTCACAAAGTCACAAATCGCTCCTCGCCATAAATAAAGCGGTCATCCTGAAGCGTGAAAGACAATCCCGAAAACACATGACCAACATCGGCAAAGTCGAGCTTTCGTTCGTGCAAAACTTTCTTTCCCTTGACTTCATCCCACGACAGATTCACTGCATTAATGTAGCTACATTAATTGGCAAAGTCAAGTCGCCGGCTAACTCACCGTATCCGGCAGCACTTCCTTGCGCTTGGCCATGAAGGCTTGCAGAGCTTCGTCAATAGCGGGGTCAAGTGCTGGTGCTTCGTATTCGCGCAGCAACTGTTTCCATTTGGCGTTAGCGCGGACGACGATGTCTTTTTCGCCATCGTCGCGCCATTGTTCGAAGGAGTTGTTGTCGGCCAGGCCTGAGCGCCAGAATGCTGTTTCAAAATTATTCTGGGTATGGGAGCAACCGAGATAGTGGGCGCCCGGGCCAACTTCGCGAATGGCATCCATCGCCTGACCATTCTCGGAGAAATCCACGCCTTCGGCAAATTTCTGGAACATGGTGAGCTGATCAGCGTCCATGATCAGTTTTTCGTAGCCCGACGACAATCCACCTTCGAGCCAGCCCGCAGCGTGCAGGCAGAAGTTCACGCCTGACAGCATGGTGGACCACAATGTGTTCGAACTCTCGTAAGCGGCCTGTGCGTCTGGCACCTTGGACCCGCAAAGACCACCGCCTGAGCGGAAAGGAACGCACATGCGGCGCGCGAGTTGTGCAGCACCGAAGGTGACGTGCGCTGGTTCGGGTGTTCCGAATGTCGGTGCGCCAGACTGCATCGACATGGAAGCCGCAAATGTTCCGAAAACTACAGGAGCGCCGGGACGGCAGAGCTGGGTGAAGGCAATGCCAACTGATGCTTCCGCCAGAATTTGTGTGAGGGTACCAACTGTCGTAGTAGGGGACATGGCACCGGCCACGATGAAGGGCGAGATGACCGTTGCCTGGTTGGCGCGGGCCAGAACTTTCAATGCGCCGAGCATCACGCCATCCCATACCATCGGCGAGTTGGCGTTGATGAGCGAAGTCATCACGCAGTTCTGATCGACGAATTCCTTGCCGAAAAGGATCTCGGCCATGGCAACGGAGTCCGCCGAGCGTTCTCCTGCCGTGACCGATGCCATGAATGGTTTGTCGGAATATTTGATGTGGCTATAGATCATGTCCAAATGGCGCTTGGCCACCGGAATATCGACGGGCTCGCACACGGTGCCGCCTGAGTGATGCAAGCTTGGCAACATGTAAGCGAGTTTCACGATGTTGCGGAAGTCTTCAATTGTCGCGTAGCGGCGGCCTTCGTCGAGATTGCGGATAAAGGGAGGGCCGTAAACCGGCGCGAACACCATGTTGTTGCCGCCGATGGTCACACTGTTTTCAGGATTGCGCGCGTGCTGCACATATTCGCGCGGCGCGGTTTTGATCAGTGAACGGACCAATCCGCGCGGAAAGCGCACGCGGAAGCGACGCGGATCAGTTGCGGATACCTTGATATCGGCACCGGCATCCTTCCACATCTTCACTGCTTCTTCGTCCTCGTAAAAATCGATGCCAGTTTCCTGCAACACGATTTCGGCGTTGCACTCAATCAACTCCAGCTGATCATCCGAGTAAGGCTCATAGAGTTTCGTCTTCCGGCGGATGAAGCCGCTGTGCTTGACAGCCGTATTCGTGCGGGCGGCGCGTCGCGCATCGGCACCACCGCGGGCGCGACGTCCGGTTGGCGCTGTCGGAACATCTGTCATACGGGAACCTCGCTGTAATTTGTTCACGGTTTAGGCCGGGATTTTCCATGTGGGTGGCCCAATAGCGACTATTACTCCGCCAATGCGGCCATGATCCTGATCCAGCTCCTGATTCCGCCGTGGAAGCTCGACAAGTTGTATTTTTCGTTGGGGCTGTGAATGGCATCGTCGTTGAGGCCGAAGCCTACGAGGACTGAGTCCATGCCGAGGATGTCCTTGAAGCTGCGCACGATGGGGATGGAACCGCCGCCGCCCAGTAGGGCTGTGTCGCGTTTCCATTCCTGCTTGAGTGCCGCCGCAGATTTCTTGATGTAGGGATTATTCTCCGGGATGACAGATGCAGGCGCACCACCGCCGTGACCGGAGAACGTGATCTTTGCATCTTTTGGCATTTGCTTTTTCGCCCAAGTCTGGAACGCTTTCAGAATCTTTTCGGGGTCCTGTTTGCCGACAAGGCGGAATGTGAGTTTGGCATGGGCTTGAGAAGGGATAACGGTCTTCTGACCAGCACCGGTGTAGCCGCCCCATATGCCGTTCACTTCAGCGGTTGGCCGCGCCCAGATTTGCTCAAGCACTGACTTTCCCTTCTCACCTGCCGGGGTTTTCAGACCGACACCGCCCATGAACTTTTCTTCTGAGAATTTAAGGGTTTGCCATTGTTTCTTCGTCGCTTGCGGCAAGTCGGAGACGCCCACATAAAAGCCCGGGATCGCCACCTTGCCATTCTTGTCGTGCATGTTGGCGATGAGGCGTGCCAGCACCTTGATCGGGTTGGTGGCGGGGCCGCCATACATGCCGGAATGTAGATCGATGGAAGGTCCGGTGATGGTAATTTCCTCGTGCACCAGTCCGCGCAATCTTGTCGTGATGGCCGGTGTTTCTTCATTCCACATGTTGGTGTCGCAGACGAACGCGACATCACATGACAGTTCCTTCTTGTTGGCCTTGAGGAAAGGGATGAGCGAGGGCGAGCCTGACTCTTCTTCGCCTTCGATCAGGAACGTTGCGCGCACTGGCAACTCGCCATTGGTCTTGATCCAGGCGCGGGCAGCTTCGACGAAGGTCATGAACTGGCCCTTGTCATCGGCGGTGCCACGGCCATAGAGGCGTTCGACGCCATCTGCGCCCTTGACGCGCGTTGGTTCAAACGGCTTGGTGTTCCACAGGTTGAGCGGATCGACGGGCTGAACGTCGTAATGGCCATAGAACAGCGCGTGTGGCGTGTTAGCCTTGGTATTTCTCGGTGTGTAATGCGCCACGACCATCGGCTGACCCGGCGTCTTGCGGGCTTCGGCCTTGAAACCCAGGGCGGTCAGTTCTTTCACCACCCAATCGGCTGCTTTTTGGCAATCCGGCTTGTGCGTGGGATCAGTTGAAATTGATGGAATGCGGCAAAGTTCGAAAAACCTCTGGAGGCTTTTATCGAGACCTGCATCGGCGGCTTGTAGGGCGGCTTCAGTGTTCATTTGGAATGCCTTTCTGCTATGGCGGCAAACATGCGCGCCCAGGTTCTGGTGCCCTTGTGGAAAGAGCGGACGTCGTATTTTTCGTTGGGGCTGTGGACGGCATCATCGTCGAGACCGAATCCGACCAGCAATGAATCAATGCCAAGAAGTGTCTTGAAGCTTTGGACAACCGGGATTGATGCGCCATCGCCAGCAATGACAGGTGCCCTGCCCCATTCATCGGTCAGAATTTTCTTCGCCATTTCAATCCATGGACTGCCCGAAGCAACTCGAATGCCGATTGAGTTTTCGGGCCTGCTGTTGAAGCTAGCCTTGCAATCGGCAGCGAGATTGGCGCGGACGAATTGGTGGAAATTGCGCTTGATGGCCGCCGGGTCCTGGCCTTCGACCATTCGGAAGGTGAACTTGGCAGAAGCTTGCGCTGGCAGCACGGTTTTTTCACCGGGCTGGGTGTAGCCGCCTGTTATGCCATTGACCTCGCATGTCGGGCGGATCCAGTTCTGCTCCAGAATGCTGTAGCCCTTTTCACCAGCCGAATGTTTCAGGCCGGCAGCCCGCATATAGGCTTTTTCGTTGAAGGGCACTGACTTGAGCCATTTCCTGTCGGCAGCCGAGAGAGGTTTCACGCCATCGTAAAAACCCGGAATGGTTACGCGGCCATTCTTGTCGTGCAGGGCGGCGATGACGCGGGATAGAGCCTTGATCGGGTTCACCGCTGGGCCGCCGTAATAACCAGAATGCAGGTCAATGCGGGGGCCATTGATAAAGACTTCTTCCGAGATGCAACCGCGCAGCATGGTGGTGATGCTTGGCGTTTTGGCGTCCCACATATTGGTGTCGCAAATGAAGGCGATATCCGATTTCAGCAGTTTCTTGTTGGCGGCGATAAAGCGGTCAAGGTGGCTGGTGTCGCCCTCCTCATCGCCCTCGATCAAGACCGTGAGCCTGAATGGCAGCGACTTGTGGATTTTCAGCCAGGCGCGGCTGGCTTCGAGAAAGGTCATCAGCTGGCCCTTATCGTCCTCGGCTCCGCGGGCGTAGATGGCGTCGCGGCCACTTGGTGCTTCGCGAATCTGCGGCGCGTATGGTGGTGTTTTCCAAAGTTTATCTGGCTCAGACGGCTGCACGTCGTAGTGGGCATAGAACAGGATGTGCGGAGTATGGAGGGCCATGTGCGGAGGCTGATATTTGGCAATGACCACGGGCTGGCCCGTGGTTTCGTGAGCAGCCGCATCAAGCCCAAACGATTTCAGGTCGTTCACCAGCCATTCAGCTGCCTTGCGGCAATTGGCCTTATGCTTCGGATCTGTGCCAACACTTTGAATTCGCAACAGCGCAAACAAGCGGCGCAGGCTGGCGTCAAGATTCTTGTCGATATGCGTAAGAAGTTGGTCAAGCTTGGGTACAAATTTGGACTCTGGCAAGATTCTTTCCTTATTTTGGCCCTGAACTTAGCCGCAATGCGCGGCATTCTGCAATTCCCGGACGCAAGGAAGTCATGAATACCCAGGCCGCACCCAGTTTTGTGCTCTCGCGCGACAGTTTGCAGGCGCATGAGCCGACGGTTGGGTTCAGCCGATTCCGGCGGATCGGGTATCAGCGGACAAGGCAAATCCTTTCCAACGTCGATCTTGGCCTGTTGTGGCGGCGGCGCTGGTTTATCGTCACCATCCTACTTGGATTCATCCTGATGTCGCTGCCATCGCCTGCCGGCCTTTCTGCGGAAGGGCAAGTGGTCATGGTGATGTCGCTGATGGCGACCATACTGTTCATTACGGAGCCGGTGCCTTTGCCTTCAGTGGCACTGATGATCATTGTTGGCCAAGTGCTGTTGCTCAAACTCGATTCAACCACTGTTGCACGCAGTCTCATGACGGATTCTGTCCTGTTCATCATGGGTTCGCTGATGCTCGCAGTTGCGGTGGTCAAACAGAAACTTGACAAGAGGATTGCGCTGGCAATTGTGCGGGTCACGGGCACCAGCGTATTCTGGATCAGCTTTGGCATTACTGCGGTGTGCGGCGTGCTGGCATCGTTCATCGGGGAGCACACCGTAGCGGCAATGATGTTGCCTGTAGGGGTGTCGCTCATCAGCCTGACTTCCAACGAACCGGCAAAAGTTCGCAACCTTGCCGCTGTTCTGCTGCTGTCAATATCCTATGGTTGCGCGATTGCCGGCATCGGCACGCCATCGGGCGGGGCACGAAATGCAATCATGATCGGCTACTGGCGGGAGTTTTTCTACGATCCGCTGAACCCGGAGACGCGGCGTTACGTAGTCGATTACATCGGCTGGATGCTTTACGCCTATCCCATGTTCCTGATCCAGTTGCCGATCGTGCCCATACTGCTGTACTGGACCTTCCGCCCGGAATACACCGACCTGTCGCGAGCCGTCGCCAGGCTGCGCACGCAAGTCGAAATGGATGGACCCCTTGGCGGAAAAGGATGGTCGGCAATCTTGCTGTTTGTCCTCACCATATTCGGCTGGGTATTTTTTTCGCCAACTCTCGGTCTCGGCATCGTCGCCTTACTTGGCGCCATCGCGTTTCTCGTCGCTGGACTCGTGCGCTGGGAGGATATCAATAGCGGCGTGAACTGGGGCGTTGTCTTGCTCTATGCCGCCGCCATTTCACTCGGCGTCGAAATGAAGGAAACAGGCGCCGCTGAATGGCTGGCTACATCTTTCCTGAGTGCGGTAAAACCATTTGGCGCCGAAGAAGGGGTCGGGCTTTATGCGGCCATCGCGATCCTGACTACGTTCGTAACCAATACTATGACTGCGGGTGCGGCTGTTGCGGTCATGGGGCCGGTGATGCTCAATATCGCTTCCGTGACCGGCAACGATCCGTTGATCGTTGGCTTCATCACGGCCATGGCTTCCTCACTTGGATATTTGTCCGCAGCCGCGCAGCCAGCCTTTGCCATCATTTATGCGTCGGGCTATCTCAAGGCGTCGGATTTTCTCAAATCCGGCTTGCGCATGACATTGATCGCCCTGGTGCTCATCGTATTGTTCGCCAAGTATTATTGGCCTATGATTTCCAACGTGACATAGGTGGAGCATAAGCAGGCGATGCTGAAATTCCTGAAACGCACCACTCTCTCCGAGCGACAAGAAAAAGCTGTCAAAAAGACGTTGACACACTTGCGCCAACTGCGCCGCACGCGGTTTCGCATACTGGCCTGCATAGACGGTTCGGAAGAAAGCCTGGTGAGCGTCAGGACGGCGGCTTGGCTCTCCGCCACTGATGAATGCGACATCATCGTTGTTTATGTCAGGGCCATCGACCAAGGGCTGCACTCCGGCGGGTTGCAGGTGAGACTGGCACGGCAAAACATGATGGACGCCGGGTTTGAGCTACCCGGTGTTCAGTATCTTAAACGCGCACTTGAAGTGCTGAAGGAAATGGGCATTGATGCCGCGAGCTGGAAGCATGAGGGCACGAGCAAATCCGCATGGGGGGACGCAGCTGGCGACACTAAGGTTGAATATGTCAGCGAAACCGGGCGCTCAGTCGTCCTCAAGCTCAAGATTGCACCTGACGTCGCCAACGGCATACTCGACCAGTATGAACTTGGACCTTACAATCTCATTATTCTAGGCGAACCCTTGAAGTGGAAGAGCGAGTTTCAGGCGTTCTTTGGCGGTGGCGTGGTGCAGACCGTGACAACGGTTGCGCCGTCATCCGTCATGGTGGCCCGCGATCCGGGAACCAAGGAGGGCTTCCTGATTTGCACTGATGGCACATCACGATCGATGCAGGCCGTGCGGCGCGCCTCTGTATTGGCGCATGTTGTGGGCGAGCCAATCACCCTGTTTTCAGTGGCACCCGATGCAGCCACCAGACCTGCCGCTGAAGAAGCCGTGCAGAATGCCGCTGCACTGTTGAAAGCAATGAAGATTGAAGTTTCTCAAACAAAAACAGCCATTGGTTTGCCAGCCGAAGAGATTGTGGAAACTGGCTCGCTCTACCGCGTGATTGCCGTCACTGACGAAGGACGCAACCGGGTGCAGCGACTGTTCAAAGGCTCAATCGCAAGCGACGTGTTGCGCAAGGCGCGGACGACGGTTCTTGATATAAGATAATTGCTTGCATCGGCCCCGATTGATCGGTGAAAATGATCCTGCAACAAAAATGGGTGGGGCTTCAATGTCAGACTACCAACTGTACTGCTTCGGTGAATCCGGGAATGCCTACAAGGCGGCGTTGATGCTTGAGCTGTCGGGGCTTTCCTGGTCGCCGCGGTTTGTGGATTTCTTCAATGGCGAGGCGCGGACGCCGGATTACCGGGCGAACGTCAATGAAATGGGCGAAGTTCCTGTGCTTGTGCATGGCAAGAAGAAACTTACTCAGTCCGGTGTGATCCTTGATTATTTGGCGGAACAATCTCCGCAATTTGCACCGCAGGGTGCTGATGAACGCCGCGAAGCGTTGCGCTGGATGTTCTTCGACAATCACAAATTCACCAGTTACATTGCCACACTGCGTTTCATGATCAGCATCAGCAAGACAGGCGAGACGCCGGTCACAGAGTTTCTAGGTGGACGGGCGACCAATGCGCTGAAGATTGTTGACGGCCATTTGGGCAACCATCCCTTCATGATCGGCGCGCGTCCCACAATCGCGGATTTTTCGCTGTGCGGTTATCTCTATTACGGAGATGAATTGCCGTTTGATCTTGGCGCATACAAGAATATTGGGCGCTGGCTTGACAGCATCAGGGTCCTGCCGCGATGGAAGGGTCCTTATGAGCTGATGCCAACTAAGGCCGCCTAGTTTAACCGTCCAAGTATTCGTTCAAGTGCTCGAGGTTTTCAAAGCGCATCCAGCCTTCGTCGGTTTCGGCTTCAACCGTGCCGTCTGAGAGGATACGGGCGGGACGGCCGCGTATGGTTTTTTCTTCCACCACATAAAGTTCGCCATTTGGCCCGGTTGCTTCCACCTCGGCGGCGGCGGGCTCTTCATCTTCCGGCTCGTCATGCGGCGGCGGGATGGCAACTGAAGGATTGGGCGGACTGGCGGGCTTCAGTGCGCTGACGGAACTCGTTGAACCGCCATTGCCACCGAATGCTGCCCGCATGTCGGACTTGGCGCGCTCAAGCGCATTGATGGTGTCGGCAACCGATGTCGAGGCAGACGTTGCGATTTCCGGAATGGTTTTTTCACCCAATGAAACTGCGCCTGCGGCTGCACCGAGTGCCGTGGCTGCCGCAGCTGCCCCCTCGCTTCTCGCTCCGCGCAAATCCGGAAAATCAGGAAGGGATACCGGCGGAGCGGTTGCCTCAATTTTTGCCGCTGCCGCCCTGATGGCTTCGTCCATCCGGCCGCGTGATCCGGCGAGTGGCGCTTGATCAACAATGGCGTCGGTTTTCGCAATTGACGGGACGCCGCGTTCGAGAGCGGCAATGACGCCACCAAGGCCGGCCGCTAAAATGCCTCCCACGATCAAGGTTGTGGCAGTGTCCAGGGTCAAGAACAATGCGCCCAGCCGTGCGGGATTGACTAGGCCGACCAGACCCAATGCGAGGCCAATGGCCAGCAATATGATGCCCGCGATGGTCATGATTTTCGACATGCGCAATACCTTCTTCTAAGAATCAAACTGCTTGCGGATCCTGCAACCCCACAAGTCACTGCTATTGGTTAACATTTCCTGAAAAGGCGAGGAAGAGCATTTATCGGCCATCTTCATAAACGATGTTGGGACCAATCGGCTGGTTCTGGGCCTCAAGGGCGGACCAGACTTGTTCGGCGATATGGCGGTAAATCTTGCTGTGCTCAGCCTCCGGGCGGGCGACGACAATCGGTTCGCCTGAATCAGACCGCTGGCGCAATTCGAGATCAAGGGGGACCGCACCGAGGAAGGGAATATGTTTTCTTGCGGCTTCGGCCTGGGCGCCACCATGGCCGAAAATTTCGTGGCGTTCGCCGCATTTGGTGCAGGTGAAATAACTCATGTTTTCAACCAGTCCGATGATCGGAACATTGACTTTATTGAACATATTTATAGCTTTGCGGGCGTCGATCAGCGCCAGGTCTTGCGGCGTTGAAACGATGACGGCGCCAGACAGCGCCGTTTGCTGCGCGAGGGTCAGTTGCGCATCGCCCGTGCCAGGCGGCAGATCAAAAACCATCACGTCGGCAGGCGACCATTGCACATCCCGGATCAGCTGCGTGATCGCAGACATGACCATGGGACCGCGCCATATCATGGCTGTTTCCTCTTCGACCAGAAAACCGATTGACGCCACTTCAACGCCAAAACGCTGCATTGGTTTCATCTTTTTGCCTTCGGCATCGGCGGCTTCGGGGCGGCCCGTCAGGCCAAAAAGACGCGGCATTGAGGGGCCGTAAACGTCGGCGTCTATGACCGCCACACGGTGGCCGTTGGCCTTCAATCCGAGGGCAAGGTTAATGGCAGTGGTGGACTTGCCGACGCCACCTTTGCCGGATGCCACGGCAAGCAAATACTTGACGCCTTCAACCGCCAAAGCGCGGCTACCCCGTGGTTGCGGGGCAGCTTGGGGTTGCTGCTTTTCGGCAGTCAGGACCACGACGGCCTTGTCAACGCCAGGCAGTTTTCGAATTGCGTCTTCGACCACTTTCTGTAATTGATTCATGGAGTTCATGTGCTTTGGATCAGCATTGAGGACGGCAGTAACGCGGCTGCCCGCAATGATCACATCGGCCACTATGCCTGATGAAACTATGTTGCTGCGGCCGTCCGGGGCAGCGAAGCGCTTCAGTTCTGAAAGGATGTCTTCCTTGGTCAAGCTGGTCATATTTCAATCCGATGTTGCGTTGCGAAAGCCATACACAAGACTGCGCCACGCTTCAATTTTTACGTTCTCCACACAGTATGTATTAGCCCGGCCTTGCTAAACTTGGCGGTTACGGGGGGAGCAGTCAATGTTGGACAAACGCGCACAAGGTGCTGCCCGCGACGGGCGCAAGACGGACATGAAAGTAGACAAATATGAACCGTGGCAAAGCGAAATGCTGCGGAACTTTGTCCAGGGCCAGATCAATCTGGCGCCGATCATGCCGCTATTGTCGGTTGCGATTGCGCTCACGGCCCTCGTCTGGTCGGATGCTACGATTGTCCTCAGCTGGCTGATCTGCGCGCTAGGCAGCCATGCCATCCAGCTTGTGCTTTGCCATCTCTACATGAAAGTCGATCCTGCACCAGCCGCGCAGGCGCAGTGGATCGGCAATATATCAGCGTCCGAATTGCTGCAAGCAATGTGCTGGGTTGCGACCCTGTTCATGTTCTGGCCAACGGCCAGCGATGCCAATGCAGCTTTTCTCATCGCAACAATCCTGCTTGTCACTGTTATCCGATTCATGGTGGTCAGCAACTTCATGCCGGTGCTGATTGCCGGCACCGGCGTCACCACACTCGGCCTTGTGGCGCGCTGCCTTACGGAAGGCGGCACGGTCATGACTTCGCTTGCCATTCTGGTGATTGCCCTTGAAGTTTTCCTGCTTTTCATTTCGCGGCAGTTGCAAGACACGATGGTTGGAATGTTGCGGTATCGCATCGAGAAAGACGAACTCATTGATGAATTGAGGCATGAGCGCGACAATGCCAAGACCGAAAGGCGCAAAGCTGAAGAAGCGAACAAGGCCAAGTCGGCTTTTCTCGCCAATATGAGCCATGAGCTGCGCACGCCGCTCAACGCCATCCTTGGCTTCTCGGAGATCCTGCAGCGCGAAATCCTTGGTCCATTGCGCAATGATTCTTACAAGTCGTATGCTGGCGATATTCACCATTCCGGCCGCTATCTGCTTGATCTTATCGACGACATTCTTGATCTGTCGCGCATTGAGGCAGGCCGCAGCGAGTTGCATGAAGAACCCGTGAGTTTGCACGATGTCGGGATTGAGGCCGTGAACCTGCTAGCGATGCGCGCCAGCGCCAAGCAGACCACTGTCCGCCTTGCGATTGACCAGAAGCTTCCAAAAGTCATGGCCGATCGGCGGTCGCTCAATCAAATCGCCATCAATTTACTGAACAATGCCATCAAATTCACGCCCACAGGCGGAATCGTCGAGATCACCGCAGTCTCCACTGCTTCGGGTGGGTTGAGTTTCGTTGTGCGTGACAATGGCCCGGGCATTCCAGCGCACGAAGTCGAGCATGCTCTTGCAGCCTTTTCACGTGGAAGCAACGCCACCAAGAAAGCCATTGACGGGGCGGGTCTTGGCCTGTCAATCGTGCGCGGCCTGATGGAACTTCATAACGGCCATCTCAGCATCGACAGCGAGCCGCCAAACGGTGCCACCGTCATCTGCACGTTCCCCGCCGAACGCGTTCTCTCCGGCCCGCGGGCAGGCGTTCTGGGCGCACCAGGCGTGACGACGGATACGCAGCGGAAATTGATCAAGCTGACGGGGTGAGGTGCTGTGGGCGCGTTGCAGCATCTTCCTTGAAGAACAACAACTATAAATCTTAACTTCAACTTCCAGTATTTTTGCCGGGCCAGTTGCGCTCTCGCGTAGTTTTGATATATTTTTCAAAACTTGTACGGACGGCAAAGTCATGACGTTAAAACGATTTTCGGACAGCTCACTTCCGATTGCCGGGGCAATAGTTGCCGTCTTTGACACACAAACAAATGCATACGGAGAAACCATTGTCCTGTGGCAGAAGGAGCTTCCGAATTCATTCAAAACTGAGTATTATTTTCAAGTCCTCGACAGTCAAAACTTGCCCACCGGTCCAGCCAAACTTTTTACAACACTGAATTATGGTGCTGTTCCCGGTGTTTATAAGTTAGAGATTTTCAGAGGCGCTGTTCTTGATAGTGGCGAGTTTAGCATAATATGGAGCGCTAAAGACTACACCAACAACACGCCTTATGAAACCATATCGCAGACAGTCTCTCGCCAAGGCGAATTGATCGGCGACGGGGTTGTGTCTACAGAAATTTCATCATTGACACTTGCGACGTGGTCTTACCCCTGGCTCGTTGAGACAGGCAATAGCGAAATTCCATTTGCCGCTTTGAGCACTCTAACGGAGACCATATTCATTGGCAGAATTGAGTTCTACGACGCTAGCTTGACTAAATTGGGTCCAACAATAGACCTTTCAAGCATTGCTTCAGCTTTAGCCGAAGAAACGTCAATTGTGGTTTTGGAGGACGGCAAATTTGCTGTAATTTACAATGGTCAGAACAGCCCCTTGATAGCTATCTTTGGTGCTTCTGGGGAATTCGTCAAAGTACAAACTGTTGAGTTTGAGAATGGCTACCGGCTCAACTATGGAAATCCACAAGTGGTTGCACTTAGCAACGGAGGGTTCGCTCTGACTTGGGGAGTTCGTACGGTCTACGAAAAAATAATTCAGTACAGTCAAGTATTCGACCAAGACGGAAACCCAACGGCAGATCAGGTCATACTTGGCGATCCTGAGCAAGGAGTTTACAGAATTTGTGATGTTGGCGAAGGCCGTTATCTTGTAGCATGGAAACAGCAGTCTTCGCGAGCTGGCAACTCCAACCCTTTAGACGTAGACATATTCTTCAGAATTTTGACAAGTGATGGTCAGAGCGTTACTTCGAACATATATGTAGCAAATGCCATTAGCGACTTTTACAACTTTCTTGCAGAAGTTGCCCAAGACGGAAAAGTGCGAATAGCATGGAGTGATTTGAAGAAGCACGCAATTAAGTCGGCAACATTTGATGCGAAATCATACGCGTTTACAAACGGAGATGATCACTGGATTGGCTTCAGTAGCGAAACTAAGCTGCACGGGCTCAAGGGAAATGATATCATCGGCGGGAGTGCCAACAAGAATTTCATCTACGGCGACGAAGGAGACGACGTGCTTTTCACCAGCGCGGGCATTGACATTCTCTATGGCGGCACAGGTTCTGATACTGCGAACTATGCCCATGACAAATCAGGTGTCACCATAGCTTTGGATCATTCGATTTCAACAAAGGGATCAGCAGTAAAAGATAAGTTGACCTCGATTGAAAATCTCACTGGTTCGCTCATTTCCAGAAATACATTGGTCGGAGATTCGAAATCAAATGTATTGACGGGCGGTTTGGATGATGACTTGCTGATTGGCGGGTCAGGCGATGACGTGTTGGTCGTTGGAACTGGCAACGACAGAGTGTTTGGAGGCCCGGGTTTCGACATGATCGATTACTCCTCAATTAACCCAATTGAAAAATTCACCAGGCCAGCGTTGGGAATATTTCTGTCTCTGGATAATCTTACAAGGAGATCAGATGAGGCAAAGGGTGATACCTTGAGTTCCATTGAAGGTATTATCGGAACAGCTATGCAATCCGACACGCTCATAGGCGATGACAATGATAATAAGTTGATAGGAAATGGGGGTGACGACAAACTCTACGGGCGGGGTGGCAACGACATTCTAAACAGCGGAATTGGCAATGATACCTTGTCCGGTGGAGCAGGGTTTGACACCGCCGACTTCAGCTGGAGCCAGCGGCAAGTCAAAGTTAATCTTGAATTGAACAATTTTGGATTTGCCGAAAAGGCGCTGCTTGAGAATTACTATGGAAAATTATACTCGATCGAGAGCGTCATCGGGTCCTCGAATTATGCAGATACAATTCTTGGCAACAAATTTGCCAATCAACTTAAAGGCTTAGGTGGAAATGATTTTCTTTTTGGCGGAGGGGGAAACGATGACCTTCACGGTGGCGCAGGGAAAGACATAATAGACGGCAGTACCGGAACTGACATTGCGAATTATTCCGATGAAAACTACGTTTATCTAGCGCTAGACCGAAGCTTTGCCCGCGCGGGGTCCTCAATAGGGGACAAACACATTTCAATCGAAGGAATTGCTGGCTCCAATTTTGGAAACGACAAGTTGGCAGGCAACTCCGGTGATAACACCCTTAAGGGCGGCGGCGGCAATGATCGACTCTATGGTCGCGCTGGTAATGACGAGCTTGAAGGGGGAGCGGGTATTGACTTGTTAGATGGAGGAACAGGCTCTGACATCGCAAGCTACTTCGACGACGCGAGAGTTTCCATTGCACTGGATGGATCATTTGCAGCGTCGGGCGCAGGAGTTGGAGACAAATTGCACTCAATTGAAGGATTGTCAGGGTCAAATTTTGGTAATGATCGACTGACTGGTGACGCCCACAATAATGTCCTTCTAGGAAATGGCGGCAACGACATATTGACGGGTAGAGCGGGTGAAGATGTTCTAGCAGGAGGCCTAGGGTATGACACATTGCGAGGTGGGCACGGCAACGATTACTTCTATTTTTCCGGTGTATCCAGTTTTGGGGACACAATCATGGACTTCGACATAGGCGACAAACTTGTTATTGGCGACGTCATTGAAGATTTCGAGTTCGCCAATCCAGAAGTCCCGCTCGAAGAACACTTCCAAATTGGCAACTCAAACAAAGCCAACAATAGATCAATTGACCTTATTTTTCGCACTACCGACCACACCTTGTGGTTCGACAAAGATGGGTCGGGGTCCATATTTACACCGATCAAAGTCGCCAAACTCTCCAACAGCCATGAACTCGGCGTAGACGATTTCATCGTATTCTGATTCATTTATTACCGTAATCTTAATGCCCTACAACAACCCCAGCTCCGCCAAGTCTTTCCGCATTTTGCTCGGCATGTCAGCCAAGCCTGAGTTTTTGGGCATGTCGGTGGGCGCGTCCGCTTCTTCGAGGTAGCGCCAGCCCTGGAAGGCGCGGCGGGGCGCGGGGCGGACGATCACGTATTTCGGCTTGAATACGATGCGGCAGCGTTCGATGCCGTCATCGCCGCGCACGCTCTCGAATTTTTCGATTGGCGTGCGCAGAGCGATGGCGCCCTTGATGATCCAGTAGAGTGAGCCGCCATTTGAGCCAGTGGACAAAATTTCGGCGTGGCGTTTGGGATATGATCGCGTCACGTGATCCATGGTGTCGCGGCCGGCTTTCACGTCCTTGATCCAGCGGTCAAAGCTTTCGATGCCTTCGGAGCCGACGGCGAGTTTCAGGAGGTGGAGAGGCATGGCGTGGTTCTAGTCACCAGCCCGCCCTGCCGCAACAGGCTTGACCTTGGCTGTGGAAACATCAATGAAGCCCGCCATGACATTCTCTTCCCGCGATCTCGCCACGTTACAATCCATCATCGCCGAAGCAGCTGCGGTGGAAATCATGCCGCGCTTCCGCGCCATCGATCCATCCGAATTTCGCGAGAAGTCTTCCGCGATTGATCTTGTCACAGATGCCGACGAGCAGGCCGAGTGGCGCATTCGAGATGCGGTGGCGAAAGCGTTGCCTGCCGCGTTGTTTGTGGGCGAAGAGTCGGTGGCGCGGGATCACTCATTGCTTGATAAAATCGGCGATGCCGAGCTTGCGGTGATCATTGATCCGGTTGACGGCACCAGCAACTTCGCGTGGGGCGTGCCGGCATTTGGCGTGCTCTGCGCCGTCACGCGCAAAGGCGAAACAATAGCTGGGTTGATCTACGATCCGGTGTTGAAGGAATGGTTCGCAGCCGAAAAAGGTTCTGGTGCGCGGGCCATTGCGCCTTCGGGGGCTGAGCGGATACTTCGAGTCAAGAAACCTGCGCAAGTATCCGACATGATTGGGGTTTCGTCATGGTATCTGATGCCTGAACCGGAACGCAGCCAGACAGCAGCACGGGCGGCGAAGACCAAGGCGACGTTCGCCTATCGCTGCGCTGCCTATGAATACCGGTTGATCAGCGAGGGCCATTGCCATTTCGCACTTTACTGGAAATTGATGCCGTGGGATCACGCTGCCGGCCTGCTGATCCATGCCGAAGCAGGCGGTTATTCCGCGTGTTTTGATGGCACGCCTTATGCACCAACGAAAATTTCTGGCGGCGTGATCGCGGCACCCGACAAGGCGAGTTGGGAAGAGTTGCGGGGCGTATTTTTGGGGTAGGTCCTCACGCTCCTCCATTCCTCTCCCGCTTGCGGGAGAGGAATGGCGCTCACCCCTTTCCGCTCACTCCAGCACTTGCAAATGTCGCCATGTTGTTGTGCAGGTTGACGGCGGTTTTTACGATGCCGGCTGCAAGTGCAGCACCGGAACCTTCGCCGAGGCGCATGCCGAGATTAAGCAATGGTTCCTTGCCGAGTTCATTGAGCAGGCGAATATGTGCGGGTTCGGCGGAAAGATGGGCGAAGA
The DNA here is from genome assembly GCA_963819615.1 of uncultured Alphaproteobacteria bacterium. Taxonomy (GTDB): domain Bacteria; phylum Pseudomonadota; class Alphaproteobacteria; order Rhizobiales; family Aestuariivirgaceae; genus Aestuariivirga. The sequence goes on along the minus strand of CAWFWW010000022.1, from coordinate 50,123 downwards.
GGCAGTGGTCCAGGGCTGCGGGATTTATCTTGTGCAGCACGGCGGCAGAGGCCGAGGCGACGTAGCCGTCAATCAGGACAGGCACACGGTTCAAACGGGCTGCAAGGATGGCGCCTGCCATGGCAGCGAGTTCGCGGCCGCCCATTCGGCGCAAGACTTCCAAGGGATCGTGCAAGTGCGATTGGTGCAGTTCCACAGCGCGGGCGACGGCGCTCTCCTTGCGCTTCAGACCATCGCCACCAACTCCGGTGCCGGGGCCGACCCAGTCTTTCGCCTCACCGCCGAAAAGACCATTGCAAAGCGCGGCGGCAATGGTGGTGTTGCCGATGCCCATTTCGCCGATGCAGAGAAGATCGCAGCCTCCGGCTATCGCCTCCATGCCATAAGCCATGGTGGCGGCGCAGTCCTTCTCGGTCATCGCTGCGTCTTTGGTGATGTCGGCGGTTGGCTGTTCGAGCGCCAACTCAAAAACCTTAAGGCCCAAATCAAAAGTCTTGCAGATCTGGTTGACGGCTGCTCCACCTGACTGGAAGTTCGCTACCATCTGGGCCGTCACTGATTGCGGATAGGCGGCGACACCTTGCGCCACGACGCCGTGATTACCGGCAAAGACCGCGACGACAGGCCGCTTGATTTCTGGCGGATGGCGGCCCTGCCAGGCTGCCACCCATTGCGCGATGTTTTCCAGCTTGCCCAATGAACCCGGCGGTTTGGTCAGCTCTGCATCGCGTTTCGCGCATGCTGCACCCGCGGCTTCGTCGATTTCCGGCAGTTTCAACAGCAATGCGCGGATATCATCGAAGGGCAGCGGTGAAATCATCGTGAAGTCCTCATAAAGCGCTGGCTTTTGCGCTGGCCCTTGCTATCGGTCTAGCGCATTTGCGACACTGGTGCCCATGAGTTACAGCCCGACCCTTCCGCTCAGACAACTTGCAGCAAGCCTGATGTTCCTTACACGGCTGCCGGTGCCGTTTGGCCGCACGATTGACCGGCCGAAGCTTGCCGACAGCATGGGGATGTTTGGCGCGGCGGGGGCCATCATCGGCGGAATCACGGGGCTCGCTTTTGCCGGATTTCTCTCTTCCGGCGTACCGGCGTTGATGGCTGCCGCACTGGCTGTGTCACTTGGGCTTCTGGTCACAGGTGCGCTGCATGAAGACGGACTTGCCGATGTGGCGGATGGATTTGGCGGCGGACAGGACCGGCAGTCGCGACTTGTCATCATGCATGACAGCCGCATAGGCAGTTATGGCGCGATTGCGCTGGTGATGGCACTTGGATTGCGGGTCATGGCGATTGCGGAGTTCAGCGCGCTTTCGCTGTGGGTGACTGTGTTCTTATGCGCAACGGCGGGCGCGTTTTCACGCGCCATGGTGGTTGACCTGATGTGGTCGACCCGCCCTGCCCGCACAGACGGCATGTCGCAGATGGCCGGGCGGCCAGGACGCATCACGGCGCTGGCGGCGATATCGACGGGACTCGGATTGGCAATTGTCGCGGCCTATGCCTTCAGGCCCGAAGCGGCGTTGTTTGGGGTCGCTGCTGCAACGCTGGCTGCGGGAGCGTTGCGTTTCACCGCCATCAGGCTGATCGACGGCCAGACCGGCGATGTGTGCGGCGCCGTCCAGGTCCTGAGTGAACTGGGCATGCTCATCGTCTTTGCATCAATGGTTCATTAACCACGTTTCTTAATTTTACCAGATCGGCGGCATTTGCCGGTTACCGCTAAATCAACCTTGACGACTCCCGCGCCATCATCGCCCAAATTAGTTGGAGTTCTCCCATGCGGTGGCGGCCTGCAAAAGTTTGTGCCTTGACGATCCTCCATCTTTCGAGCGCGGGGTTTCCTGGCCTATACGCCCAACCGCAAGCGCCTAAATACCATCTCTATGCCGCGACTGAACTGAAGGCCGAAGACAACGGCCACTTCTATGCCAAAGCCAGCATCAACGACAGCAAGATCACCGTGGTAGTTGACACGGGCGCCACGATGGTAGCTTTGCCTTATGAAGACGCCGAAACTGCAGGACTGCATCCGCGCATGCTCAACTACACCATTCCGGTAGCGACAGCGAACGGCGTCGTCAAAGGCGCTCAGGTTTCGTTGCGCCGAGTTGAAATCAATGGCGTCAAAGTCAACGACGTCACCGGCATCGTGATGCCAAAAGGCGCTCTCAACGTGACACTTCTTGGCATGAGCTTTCTGTCAAAGCTGAAAGGCTTCAGCGTTGAGCAAGGCGTTTTGAAACTGAAAAATTAGTGCGCAATGCCGTGCGCTTGACATCAGGCGTCGCCCGCGATTGATGGCGCCTTCCGTTGAACGGGCACACTTTCGCGAGATGGATGATTTGCACTTAACCGAGATTGAGACACCCTGCATCAAGGTGTGCGTTGTCGAACCGGAAACCGGGTTCTGCATCGGCTGCGGGCGCACGCGCGGCGAAATCGCGGCCTGGCTCGGCATGTCGCCTGTTGACCGGCGCGGCGTGATGAATGGTTTACCAGAGCGCGTTGCGACTTTGACGCAACGCAAATCCCGGCGCGGCGGACGGCGCGGGCGGTTGGGGAATTCAGAAAGTCAAGTGACCAGCTGAAAACGAACACGCCCGTCACCCTTAATTTCGGCGACGGTTATTTCGGTGACAGGGTTATTTCGGTGACAGTGCATTTAATTGACATCCGCGCTTTGCCATGCCAGTCTCCGGGCATGGCCAGACTTGCGCGCGTCGTCATTCCCGGAATTCCCCATCACGTCACGCAGCGTGGCAACGGGCGGGGGCGGACGTTTTTTTCGGATGCTGATTACGCGCTATATCTCAAGCTGGTTTCCGAATCCTGCCGCAAGGCACAGGTGAAATGCCTGGCTTATGTTTTGATGCCGAACCATGTGCATCTCATTCTGGTGCCCAAGACCGAGGATGGATTGCGCGCGGCGCTGGCGCCTGCGCACCGGGCTTATGCGGGCATACTTAATTTGCGCCGGAAGAAACCAGGGCATTTTTGGCAAGGGCGCTTCGGCACCGTGGCTATGGATGAGGCGCATACGATTGCGGCGCTGCGCTATGTGCTGCTCAATCCGGTGCGGGCGCGGCTGGTCAAGAAGCCGGAGCAGTGGAAGTGGTCGAGTGCTCGCGCATATCTCAAGAAAGACAAGGGCGCGCGCGGCGATGACTTCACTGACACGCTCGACATGCTGGAGGCCGTTTCCGATTTTGCGGAATTGCTGGCGCCAGATGACGACGTTGAAGCGATGGCCGAGGCGCTGCGGCGGGCGGAGTCGATTGGCAGGCCGGTCGGGAACGAGAGCTTCATGTCGAAGGCCGAGCGGCGAACGGGACGCAATCTTGCGCCCGGAAAGCGCGGGCCAAAGGCGAGGCGCGGCAAGACAAGCGCTGGCGCGTGAGTTAAATGCACTGTCACCGAAATAAGTGTTTAATACGGTGACAGTGCACTTAATTACTTCGCAATTAGTGCACTGTCACCGTATTATTGCATCGATTTTAGGGGCGGGCGAAGCAATTTTCTTTTTGATTGCAGTAAATTTAATAACACCTCTTTAGATTGAGTATCCACAGCGGCATTTTAAGGGGTGCTGGAGCGGTGTGCCGGGATTCAGGTAGGGGATACCAGTGACAGGTCTAAAGGCTCTGTAGAGGCTTTATTTCGCAATCTACGGCCATTTTAAACTGTATAGTCCTACGCTAGTCTACTCGACAGCAGCAAAGTGTTTTTCGTCCCGCATTTCTACAACTTTTAGTGCGTGTTCTAACACTTCCACTCCCGCTTCGCGTTTACAGGCTTCTGTCGATAACACCTGGCGCCACAGTCTACCGCCGGGTTGGGAGTGATAGAGGCCCTGCATGTGGCGGGTGATGCGGTGGAGCGGCAGGCCGATGCGAAGATAGCGCGGCGCATATTCCATCATCGCCTCAACCGCTTCGCGGCGCGTGGCCACAGGCGATTGCTCCGTGTACAGAGGATCGATCCGGGTGAGGCACCAAGGTTCATGATAAGCCACGCGGCCGAGCATGGCGCCATCGAGGTCCTTCATGTTGTCCGTTGCGTTGGCCGCGCTTGTCAATCCGCCGTTCAGGATGACAGCGAGATGCGGCAGCGATGCCTTCAAGCGGTGGACGCGGTCGTAATTGAGCGGCGGGAGTTCGCGGTTTTCCTTGGGCGAGAGACCCTGGAGCCAGGCCTTGCGCGCGTGGATGATGAACGTGCTGCATCCGGTTTGCGCCACGGTTTCGACGAAGTTCTGCAGGTCCGCGTCGTCGTCCTGATCATCGATGCCGATGCGGCATTTTACGGTGACTGGAATTTTCACGGCGGCGCGCATCGAAGCGATGCAATCGGCCACGAGTTTTGGCTCGGCCATCAGGCATGCGCCGAAATTTCCGCCCTGCACCTTGTTCGACGGGCAGCCGACATTGAGGTTGATTTCGCGATAACCCCATTGCTCGCCAATCTTCGCGGCTTCGGCGAGAAACAACGGATTGCTGCCGCCCAACTGCAGCGCCACCGGCTGTTCGCGCTCGTCAAAGCCAATCAGTTTCCGGCAGTTGCCATGGATCACCGCGTGAGCCGTGACCATCTCGGTATACAGCAACGCCCGGCGCGTGAGCACGCGATGGAAAAACCGGCAATGCCGGTCAGTCCAATCCATCATCGGCGCAACGGAGAATATTTTATCCTTGTAATTCAATAGTTTATCCTTGTATACTCGAGCGAACAAATGTGAACGTGTGCAGTTTTCATCTCGCGTTTTCCCGCCTTTTATACTTGTTTCGTTCCCTTGCTGCACACATATCGCACACGACTTTAGAAAGGAGTGCACACGAATGCCGGTCATCGTCAAGCTGCCTTCAGGAAACTGGCGTGCCCAAGTGCGGCGCAAAGGAAAGTATATCAGCAACACGTTTCGGCGGCGTGCGGATGCAGACACTTGGGCACTTGAAACCGAACGTACCATCGACAAGGGCATAGACCCCAAAGCTGTCAACCCGCGCACGGTCACGACGTTCAGTGAAGTCATCGATTTGCACATCCAAGACATGTTGGAAGTGGGAAAGAAAATCCGCCGATCCAAAAGTGCGGTTCTAGAATCACTAAAGCTCTCCCTTGGTGGGTATCGTCTTCAAGAGATAACCAGAAGCATGCTTATCGATTATGGGAAGAAGCGTGCGAAGCAAGGAGCTGGACCTGCAACACTGGCAATCGACATATCATTCATCGGCACCCTGCTCACTCATGCTGCTGCCGTTCACGGAATTGCCGTATCGCCGGAGGAAGTTAGGCTCGCTCGCGTGGCGCTTAAACGCTTGGACTTGATTGGCGACCCCCAAGAGCGTGACAGACGGCCAACTCAAAATGAGCTTGATGATCTCATCAAATATTTTGACGAAAAACCCCGCCAGCTTATTCCAGTTGGCCGCTTGATCAGATTTGCAGTTGCCACAGCGATGCGCCAGGAGGAAATATGTACGATCACTTGGGATGACGTGGATATTCGAAACCGCATGGTTACTGTGCGTGACCGCAAAGATCCGCGCAAGAAAGATGGCAACAATCAACGTATTCCGATGTTGAACCTGACAGGATACGATGCTTGGCAAGTTCTGCTGGAGCAGCGAATTGTTACACGCGGCATTGGCAAAGTATTTCCTCATCATCACAAATCGGCAGGAACTGCTTTTCAACGCGCTTGTAAAGAACTCAGAATTGACGACTTGCATTTTCATGACCTTAGACACGAAGCAACAAGTCGATTGTTCGAGGCAGGCCTGACCATTGAAAAAGTGGCTTTGGTCACCGGACATCGTGATTGGAAAATGTTGCGGCGTTACACAAACCTGCGTCCTGAATCTTTGCATCCTAAGGATGGGCAAAAGGACTTCGCAAAATCTACACTCACTCCAGAGGTGTTGTCCGAAATGTTCCCGCAGACAAGAGCGTCTTAAAGGGTTCGGTTAAATTGACAGTTTAGTGAGCGTATTGCCATTTGGCAGTTTTTAGTATATATGCTGCCATAATGAGGAATTGGATATGACAGCCCTGTTGCAAGTTGATACTGTTCCGCAAGAGTTCCACCCTACTCCCATCACTGATGCTGAGGCAGCGGCCATGTTCCGCGCCGTCGTCATGATGTTCGCCAAATGGGACATCACCGACGATCAGGCCGCGATCCTTTTGGATGTGCCGTTACGATCCTATCGCCGGTGGAAGGCGGGGGAACAGGGCCGCATTGACAGAGACGGCAAAGCGCGACTTTCAAACCTCATGGGTATTCACAAGGCCTTGCGCTATATGTTCCGCGAGCCTGATCGTTCTTATCGATGGATCAAGGCGGCCAATGACGCGTTTCGTGGCGCTTCGGCGCTCGACATCATGCTGGGTGGTGAACTTACAGATCTCATGCGTGTGCGCCGTTATCTTGATGCAGAGCGCGGCGGCTGGTGACTGACGCTACCGCCCTGCCCGTTTCAACGGTCAAATGGGAAACAGCAGTTCGGATCGTTCGCAGCATTTATCCTCCGATTGATCTGTTTGAAGATATTGCTGATCCAGCGGATTGGCTGCTACTCATATCGGCTGAGCAAAAAACCAATCCCCGGTTGATGGAAAATATCGGCAACTTAGATCTTGTTCCTGAAAGCCGTCGGGTGGGAGGAACCGGTGCAACTTATCTCATGGCACCGTTTTGCCATGTGAGCCCAGATCGGCAAAGCCGGTTTAGCGATGGTCGGTTTGGCGTTCTTTATGCTGGCTGTTGATTACCACTTAGATTTGACCCTGTAGGGGCAGCAATTTCCATTGAGAAGTGACCCATGTTTCAACCTCCTCTGGCGCTGCTGCTGGAGGGAACATGGAGTGATCGAGATGGCATTATTGAGTGTAATACGGCGTTGGCATTTTCGTGAGGGACTGTCGATCCGCGAGATTTCGAGGCGGACAGGCTTGTCGCGCAACACGGTGCGCAGATATCTGCGCGACGATACGGTGGAACCGAAGTTCAGGGTTCCTGACCGGACAAGCAAGCTGGCAGAGTTTGCGGATAAATTAGCCCTGTGGCTGCGAACCGATGCGAGCAAATCACGTAAATATAAACGCACCGCCAAACAGCTGCACGCAGAGCTGGTGGTTTTGGGATATCAAGGCTCCTATGGCCGTGCCGCAGCCTTCGTGCGCGAGTGGAAGGCGGACCGCTTACGTGAACAGCAGATGAGCGGACGCGGCACTTATGTGCCTCTGGTGTTTCAGCCTGGAGAGGCGTTTCAGTTCGATTGGAGCGAAGACTGGGCGGTGATTGGCGGTGAACGCGTAAAGGTGCAGGCGGCACATACAAAGCTGGCACACAGCCGCGCTTTTATCGTTCGGGCCTATCCCCTGCAAACACATGAGATGCTTTTTGATGCCCTGACCCAAGCCTTCCGCGTGCTGGGTGGCATCGCCGGGCGTGGGATATTTGATAACATGAAGACGGCTGTCGACCGGATCGGCATCGGCAAAGCCCGACAGGTCAATGCGCGATTCAGCGCGATGGCCAGCCATTATCTGTTCGAACCAGACTTCTGCAATCCAGCTTCCGGCTGGGAGAAAGGGCAGATTGAGAAGAACGTGCAGGATAGCCGCCGTCGCTTCTGGCAAGTGATGCCTGCCTTTGCCACGATCGATGCCCTCAATGACTGGCTGGAGCAGCGCTGCATTGAAGAGTGGAGCCATATCCAGCATGGCACGCTGACTGGCACGATTGCCGAGGTGTGGGCAGCGGAGAAGCCAAGCCTGATGCCGCTGGGCCGTCTCTTTGATGGTTTTGTCGAACAGGCCAAGCGCGTGTCGCCGACCTGTTTGATATCTTTTGAGCGTAATCGCTACAGTGTGCCTGCCTCCTTTGCCAACCGCCCGGTCAGTGTCAGGGTCTATCCGAACAGGATCGCCATTGCGGCAGAAGGGCAAGTCCTCTGTGAACATGTGCGGCGTATCAACCGGTCTCATCTTCCGGGGTGCACCATCTATGACTGGCGGCATTATCTCGCCGTCATTCAACGCAAACCCGGTGCCTTGCGCAATGGGGCACCCTTTGACCTCCTGCCGGATGCATTCAGGCGCTTGCAAATCCACTTGCTCAAACGGCTGGGTGGTGACCGTGAGATGGTCGATATCCTGGCGCTGGTATTACAGCATGATGAGCAAGCCGTCCTCTCGGCTGTTGAGTTGGCGCTGGACGCGGGCGTTCCCACGAAGACCCACATCCTCAACCTCTTGCACCGCTTGGTGGATGCCAAGCGGCCAGCCCCGGATATTGACGCTCCCCAGGCCTTGAGCCTGGCCTGCGAACCAAAGGCCGATGTTGAGCGCTACGATGCTTTGCGCATAACCCACGCTGGAAAGGGGCTGCGCCATGCGTCATGATCCTGCCAGTGGTGCTGTCATCATCATGCTGCGTGCGCTGAAGATGTACGGCATGGCCCAAGCGGTTACTGATCTTATGGAACAGGCATCGCCCGCCTTTGAGACCGCAGTCCCCATATTGTCGCAACTGCTCAAAGCCGAGACCGCTGAGCGGGAGGTCAGATCCATTGATTATCAGATCAAGGCCGCGCGTTTTCCCGCTTACAAGGATATGGCGGGCTTTGACTTTGCCTCCAGCGAGGTGGGCGAAGCTTTGGTTCGGCAATTGCACGCCGGTACCTTCATCGATGACGCCCATAATATTGTGCTCATTGGTGGCCCGGGTACGGGCAAAACCCATATTGCCACGGCCTTGGCCATTCAAGCCGTCACGCACAACCGCAAAAAGGCAAGGTTCTACGCAACCGTCGATCTGGTCAACGCGCTCGAACAGGAAAAGGCCATGAACAAGGCGGGCAAGATCGCCGATCACCTTCTGCGCCTTGACCTCATCATTCTTGATGAGCTGGGCTATTTGCCCTTCAGCCCATCAGGTGGCGCACTGCTGTTCCATCTGCTCAGCAAGCTCTATGAGCAGACCAGCATCATCATAACCACCAACCTCAGCTTCAGTGAATGGGCCAATGTGTTCGGTGATGCAAAAATGACAACGGCCTTGCTCGACCGCCTGACGCACCACTGCCATATCCTCGAAACCGGAAACGACAGCTGGCGCTTTAAAAACAGGGAATGAACCTGCCCACCCTACCAAGGGCCTGCGCCCGCCGCCGCCAGCACTTTAATCCGCGCGGGCTGCGGGCGCAGGCCGCCAAAATCCAAAACCAATTGACACACAAGAAAAGGCAGACATAAACATATTACACGGGTCAAATCTCAGTGAAAATCCCGGGTCAGTTCTCAGTGAAAATTAACAAGCAGACCACAACAACAGAATATTGATGCCGGAATAGCTGCGACGGGTTAGGCCATTGACCGGAAGACCCAAGGGGCAAAGCTGGCGGCTAGCGGTCCAAGGCTGCACCCATGGCACGATGCCGCGTTCCAGTTCGGCAATGATCTTGTCGGTGATCTCACGATAGATATTCTCTCTTCCAATTGCCTTCGACATCGTTATTCCCTCCTTCGCATCCGAACCCCGGTAAGTAGGGTGGGCGGTGCCTTGCGACTGAAGAGGCCCGCTGACTGAGGCGGGCCGCACCGTAGGCCGGAACGTCAGTGGAGGACTGCGCTCTTGAAGGCCTTGTCGATCGATGTTGTCTTTGAGGTCTTGCGCAGTTGCGGCCCGCCGCAGCGGGCCTAGAAAGGAGCGCCGCCCACCCTGCGCACCGGTTCGGCCTTACTCAAAAATGCCGACGCAAAGCGGCGTCCACGCAAGCACCTTGACGAGCCTGCGCCAGCGATCAAAGCCCGTCAGGGCCGAGACCTACATCATTGAGAGCGGTTTGAGACTTAACGTTGGGCTCGGTTCACGCGAGCGCGGCCGCGCATCAGCGCGGGGTGCTAAAGAACTGACATGTTCCTTAGACAATCACGAATTCCTTCGTCCGTTTCAGTCGCCATCCACTCATAGACAAGCTGTTGCAGCGTCGTCGGAACTGCACCTGCGTGAATCATGCGAAGGTCATGAATGTTCGCATGTTCTGGACTTTTAGCAATAACCAGGTCTCTCAGAAGGTAGACTGCAAAGCCTGTGACCAACATGTAGTGGGTCGCGAGTGAAATCTGCTCTTCAAGATGTGCTCCGCAGATCAGCAATATTTTTCTCGGTTCACCCATTTTTGGCGCACCAATCTTTTGTACAATTTCATCAAGTACACGTGTGTCGACGTAGATCTCACGGCAAAGTTCCACTGGCATGTTCAGTTCACTTGCAAAGGCGACAGCTGCATCCAGCTTCGGCATTGAACAATCATGTGGCATGAACGCCAATATCTGGCAACGTTGGATGGAGACAGTGATCGCCGTTGTCGCCATCTCTTCAGCTCCAAGCTAAGACAAGGGCAGTTGAGAAAACGCGTAAATCATCACGTATTTTCCCATTCTGCCACGAGGTCTTTGGCTTCGACTTGGTCACCTGCTTTGACATGAAGGGCTGACAATGTTCCGGCGCGATCAGCGGTCAATGCCGATTGCATTTTCATGGCTTCGAGTTGCAGGATGATGTCTCCCTTGGCCAGCTTTTGGCCAATCTGGGCGACAACACCAATAACAAGACCCGGCATGGGCGCTGCAACGTGAGCGGGGTTTGACACATCGGCCTTGGGGCGCGCTGACTTGATCGATTTTGCTTTGCGGTCGGGCACGCTGATTTCACGGGGTTGGCCGTTGAGTTCAAAGAAGACTTTGACCTGTCCGGTATCTGATGTGGCCCCGACGGTTTGCAAAACAATTTCCAAGCGCTTGCCGGAGTCAATTTCAGCTGTGACCTGTTCACCTTCGTGCATACCGTAGAAGAACGTGTGCGTGGCCAAGGCGCGGACCGGGCCGTAGGCGCGGTGGCGGGCGCGATAATCCATGAAGACTTTCGGATACATGAGGAAGCCATTGAGGTCTTCCTCATCCAAGACTTCATCTTCATTGTCTTCGGTGCCAATTTTGAGATCGGCTTTTACTTTGGTGCGAATGGCATCGATATCTGCAGGCGGAAGTGCGGCACCTGGTCTTGAGGTGATAGCGGTTTCGCCCTTCAACACCTTCTTGGAAATGGCTGTCGGCCAACCGCCTTCGGGCTGGCCGAGGTTGCCTTTCAACATATCAACAACGGATTCCGGAAACGCAATTTCGGTATGAGGGTCTTCAACCTGTTGGCGGCTCATGCCTTGCGACACCATCATCAAGGCCATGTCGCCGACGACTTTTGAGGAAGGCGTGACTTTGACGATGTCGCCGAAGATCATGTTGGCATCGGCATAGGCTTGCGCCACATCGGGCCAACGTTCTTCAAGCCCCATGCTTCGAGCTTGGGCTTTCAGGTTGGTAAACTGGCCACCGGGCATTTCATGGAGATAAACGTCTGAAGCTGGTGCGGCGAGGCCACTTTCGAAGGCTGCATATTGCGCCCGTACCTGTTCCCAATAATCCGAGATGGCCCGCACGGATCTGATATCGAGCTGCGTATCACGCTCCGTGTGCCGCATTGCTTCAACGATCGAACCGAGGCACGGCTGCGACGTGCCACCGGAGAATGCATCCATAGCGGCATCTACAGCGTCAACACCAGCGTCAGCGGCAGCGAGAATTGTCGACGCTGCAATGCCGGATGTGTCATGGGTGTGGAAGTGAATGGGCAGGCTGACGGCCTCTCTCAGGGCCTTGATCAACACGCGCGCGGCGGCGGGTTTCAACAAGCCTGCCATGTCCTTCAAACCAAGAACATGGGCACCCGCTTTCTCAAGTTCCTTCGCCATGCGGATATAATATTTGAGATCATATTTTGCGCGTGCTGGATCGAGGATATCGCCCGTGTAGCAAATCGTTCCCTCGCAAATGCGCCCAGCTTCATTTACCGCATCCATGGCAACGCGCATGTTCTCAACCCAGTTCAATGAGTCAAACACGCGGAAAACATCCACCCCAGTCTTGGCAGCTTGCGCAACGAAGCCCTTCACCACATTGTCAGGATAGGTCGTATATCCAACGCCATTGGCCCCACGCAGCAGCATTTGCAGCAAATGGTTGGGCATGGCGGCGCGCAGGTCTCTTAGGCGCTGCCACGGACATTCTTGCAAAAAACGATAGGCGACATCGAAGGTGGCTCCACCCCAACATTCGACGGAGAAGAGTTGCGGCAGATTGCCGGCGTAAGCGGGTGCCACGCGCGACATGTCTATGGAACGCATACGCGTTGCCAGCAAGCTCTGGTGGCCATCGCGCATGGTGGTGTCGGTGATGAGCAGGCGCTTTTCCGCCTTCATCCAGTCCGCGATCTTTTGCGGTCCCTGATTCAGCAAAGTTTGGCGCAAACCATGGGATGGTGCAGCGTTGGCTTGTGGTGGACGCGGCGTGTGAATACGCACTGAAGGCTTCGGTCGACCAACCGTTTCCGGGTGACCATTCACCGTGATATCGGCGATATAGGTCAGGATTTTCGTGGCACGATCCCGGCGCTTCTTGAAGACGAAAAGTTCCGGTGACGTGTCGATGAACTTAGTGGTGCAGGTATCGTTGAGGAAGCTTGGGTGCTTCAACAGGTTTTCAACAAAGGCGATGTTTGTGGCCACACCGCGAATGCGGAATTCGCGAAGTGCGCGGTCCATGCGGGCAATGGCTTTTTCAGGCGTTGGCGCTGTGGCAATCATTTTCACCAGCAACGAGTCATAGTGGCGGGTGACAACTGCTCCCGCATAGGCCGTGCCGCCATCCAGCCGAATGCCCGGTCCATTCGACGAGCGATAGGCGGTGATGCGACCATAGTCAGGGATAAAATTGTTCTGCGGGTCTTCAGTGGTGATGCGGCATTGAATGGCATGGCCGCGCAACTTCACATCGGCTTGGGAAGGTGTGCCTGTAGCCTCAGCCAACGTTTTGCCCTCTGCGATCAGGATTTGCGCCTGCACGATGTCGATGCCGGTTACTTCTTCCGTAACTGTGTGCTCCACCTGCACCCGCGGATTGACTTCAATGAAGTAGAATTTGTTGGTGTCGATATCCATCAGGAATTCGACAGTGCCAGCGCATTCATAGTTCACATGAGCGCAGATTTTTGCGCCGAGGCCACAGACTTCGGCGCGTTGCGCTTCGGTGAGATAAGGTGCAGGTGCACGCTCCACCACTTTTTGATTGCGCCGTTGCACGGTGCAATCTCGCTCGTAGAGGTGATAGAGGCCGCCATGCTTGTCACCAAGGATCTGCACCTCGACGTGGCGCGCGCGCGTGATCATCTTTTCGAGATAGCCTTCGCCATTGCCGAAGGCGGCCACAGCCTCGCGACGGCCTTCGAGAATTTTCTCCCGCAATTCCGATGCACCAGCGATGGCGCGCATTCCGCGACCGCCACCACCCCACGATGCTTTCAACATCAGCGGATATCCAACGGCGGCGGCTTGCTTTTCGATCAGGTCAAAATCGTCGCCCAACACGTCTGTTGCCGGAATAACTGGAACGCCCGCTGCTACCGCCACTTTGCGAGCAGAAGCCTTGTCACCCACGGCGCGCATGGTTTCTGCTTTAGGGCCGATAAATGTGATACCGGCGTTTTCGCAAGCATCGACAAAATCTGGATTCTCAGACAACAAGCCATAGCCCGGATGAATGGCGTCAGCGCCGCTGGCTTTGGCCACGCGGATGATTTCAGGAATTGAAAGGTAAGCCTCAACCGGCTTAAGGCCTTCGCCAATCAAATAGGCTTCATCAGCCTTGAAGCGGTGCAGCGAAAGCTTGTCTTCCTCGGCAAACACCGCAACTGTTCTTTTGCCCAGCTCATTGGCAGCGCGCATGACGCGAATGGCGATTTCGCCGCGATTGGCAATCAGTATTTTGGAAAAGTCCATGCCTGAATTGCCTCTCACTGCAAAATCAATTCTAGATGCTAGACTGGCTCAGATTGTGGTCCAGCAGCGCTCAGTTGACGACACTATTGCGGCCTCCACCACCTTTTGAATTTCGTAAGCTTCGCGGAAGTCGGGGCCGGACTTTTCACCTTTACCAATGGCACCGAGGAACTCTGCCATTTCAATCGCCTTCAAATCATTGAAGCCCAATTGATGTCCGCCCGCCACGCAGAAGCCGCCATAGGGCTCATGCTGTGGTCCTGCTTCAATGCGGGTGAAGCCTGCGTGTTGTGCGTCGCCGCCTGCCTTGTAATAGAGAAGTTCATTGAGGCGTTCCTGTGTGAACACCAAGCTGCCCTTTTCGCCCGTGAGTTCAAAACCCAGCTGCATCTTGCGGCCGGTCTGAATCCAGTTGGCTTCAATGGTGCCACCACAGCCGCGCCCGAAGTTGACGAGGATGCGGGCCACGTCATCGACGAGTACGGGCTTCATGTCAGTGCCGCCGCGCGTGGTGGGGCGTTGCTTGATCACTGTGCGCACATCCGCACTCACTTCGGCAATGTCGCCCAACAGGAAGCGGGCCATGCCGATGATGTGCGAACCTAAGTCAGCAATGACGCCGGGACCGCCTGACGGATCGATGCGCCAGGTCCATGGGTTTTGGGGATCATGCATATAGTCTTCGGCGTGAATGCCACGGAACCCCGTGATCTCTCCCAGTTCGCCAGACTCAACCATTTGCCGCGCCAGCTTGAGCAGTGGGTTCTTGATATAGTTGAAGCCCACTTGCGTGTTCACACCTTTGGCCTCGGCGGCTTTCACCATCTCAAGCGAATCCGCCAAGGTTGGCGAGAGTGGCTTTTCACAATGCACGTGCTTTCCCGCAGCAATGGCCGCCAGCGCCATCTCCTTGTGCATGGAGTTTGGCGTGGTGATTGAGACAACTTGAATGGCTGGATTGGCAATCAGTGCTTTCCAGTCACCCGTCGAAGATTCAAAGCCATATTGATGCGCGGCCTTGGCAGCGGCATCCGCATTCATATCGGCAACGGCCACAAGGCGCGGTGTTGGAATATCCGGGAACGCTGATAAGCGCCGTGCGATAGGCAATCGCGTGGGCCTTGCCCATGAAGCCTGTGCCGATAAGGCCGATACCGAGTGTCTTTGTCATAGTTAGTCCTGTTAAACGCCTACACGCTGCTTCGAGCGCACGTCGGCCTGATATTTCTGTTGTTCTTGCACGACGGGGCGATCCGACACTTGCGGCACGCCAACATCCCACAACGCATCGCCCGGTGTCCATGTATATGCATCAGACACAATCGAAATCACCGTGGTGCGGTCGGTGGTCTTGGCCCAGTCCATGGCTTGTTCCAGTTCAGCAAGGCTCGAAACCTTGCGCGCAAGGGCACCCATGGATTCAGCATGCTTCACAAAATCCACGCTGAAGGCCGGAATGGCGGTTTTGCAGTCTTTCAGCAAATTATTGAACCCGGGCGTGCCTTTGAATTGCTGCAAGCGACTGATGACGGCATAACCACCATTGTCGCAGACAATGACAATCATCTTGTGACCCGTCAGCACGGTTGAATAGATATCGGAGTTCATCAGCATGTAGGAGCCATCGCCCACCATGACGATCACATCACGCGTCGGGTCAGCCATCGCGGCACCCCAGCCGCCTGCAATTTCATAGCCCATGCAGGAGAAGCCGAATTCAAGGTCGTAGGAATTGGTGGTTTTGCAGCGCCAGTTCTTCATGGTCTCGCCGGGAAGACCGCCTGCTGCGGTGATCATGTAATCACGCGGTGCAGCTTTGGCGTTCACCACGCCGACAACCTGCGCATAGGTTGGCACGGGCGCATTGGTGGGCTTCTGATAGCCATCAAGTGCGGTGTTCCACTCCGCCATCAGGCTCTTGGCCTTCTTGGTCCAGGCGGCATCCACCTTCCAGCCTTTGAGTGCATCAGCCAATTCTTCAACCGTCGCTTTCGCATCACCCACAACAGCCAGTGCCCGATGCTTGGTTGCGTCCCAGCGGGCGGCATTGATCGAGATGAACTTGGCCTCGTGGTTGAACAGCGTCCACGACCCGGTGGTGAAGTCCATGAGGCGCGTGCCAATGGCGACGATCACATCGGCTTCCGCACCCAACGCATTGGCTGAGGTGGAACCGACGATGCCGATGGGGCCAGCATAGGCTGGATGGTCATGCGGCACCGTGCTCTTGCCCGCAATGGTTTCGGTGATGGGAATGCCATGCTCCAGCGCGAACTTTGCAACCACTTCTTCTGCACCCGAATAGCGCGTGCCACCGCCTGCAATGATCAGCGGACGCTTGGCGGCTTTCAACAAGTGCGATGGCTTCAGCCACGCGGCGCTTGTCTGGTCGCGCACGCGGGATTTCATGGACGGTTTTTTCAAAAAACTTCGTGGGGTAATCGCAAGCCTGTTCCTGAATATCCTGCGGAAGCGCAATGAAGGCCGGACCACAATCAGCCGGGTCCAGCATGGTGGCCACGGCTTGTGGCAACGACGAGATAATCTGTTCCGGATGTGTGATGCGATCCCAATAGCGCGTCACCGCCTTGAAGGCGTCATTCACATTGATAGTCGGATTACCGAAATGTTCGACCTGCTGCATCACCGGGTCGGGGCGGCGATTGACGAAAGTGTCGCCGGAAATAATCAGTATGGGTAAGCGATTGGCATGGGCCACACCCGCCGCTGTGACCATGTTGAGCGCACCCGGACCGATCGACGATGTTGCCACCATGATCTGGCGGCGGCGCTTGGCTTTGGCAAAGGCAATCGCCGCCAGCGCCATGGACTG
Source organism: uncultured Alphaproteobacteria bacterium (assembly GCA_963819615.1). Lineage (GTDB taxonomy): Bacteria > Pseudomonadota > Alphaproteobacteria > Rhizobiales > Aestuariivirgaceae > Aestuariivirga. The sequence goes on along the minus strand of CAWFWW010000022.1, from coordinate 33,389 downwards.
TTCATTCTGCCCGCGCCACGTGGGAAACACGTCCTTCACCGCCTCCAAGGCTTCCGACAAACAGGTCACATTGCCGTGGCCAAAAATCCCGAAAATGCCAGGGAACAGTGGTACTTCTTCACCATCCACAATGGTGTACTGGTTCATCAAATACCGCACCAAGCCTTGCGCCATCGTCAAACGGATTGTGGACATGTGTGACACTCCTGAATATGAATTTCGAAATTACTATTGCATACAGAGTATCTACGCAAGTAAAATTGCGTCAACGCTTCGGTGCCCTATTTCGCTTTTTTCGACTTTACTGCGGCAGTAAAACGAGCCGACTGGTCGCGCGCGATTTCCGTCACACTTGGAATGCGCACGTCATCAGCACTTTTCGCATGCAGTTTTGCCGCGGTGGCTGTTGCAATGGTCTGCACGAGGCACATAGGGGCCGCCAGTGAGCGTGAGAATGTATACTCCTCTTCAGGTACAGTGAAGAGAACATCTGCTCCTTTAGCCAGGGGAGATAGCTGGCTGTCAGTGATGGCCAAGACCGGAATATTGGCTTTCACTGCTTGTTCCGCAATCGCCACAACTTCTTTGGCATAATGCCGGAAAGCGATGGCCACAAGAATATCGCCCTTCCCCATAGTCATGGCGATTTCCTGAGACAAACCGCCCGAAGAATCCATGAATATGACTTTCCGTTGCAACATGGTCATCAGGTAGCGGAACAGCTCAGCTATGGGTTCGGACCGCAATTGACCAACAACATAGATACACGTGGCTGTGGCACAAAGATCAGCTGCTTTCTGCAAATCTTGCTCGGAAACGGATTCCAGCAAGCCCTGCAGCGATGCAATGTCGCGCACCACCATATTGCGCAAAAACCCGACATTACCGTGAGCGGCATTGCGACTGATTTCGGCGTCAAGAACGCTGACCCGCTCACGAAACCCGGGAGCAGCCGTGGCGAGCCGTGTCTGGAAAACCGCCTGCAATTCCTTGAAACCAGAATAGCCCATGTTCTGGGCAAAACGCACCAGCGTGGACGGGTGAACCTTGATTTTCTCAGCGATGGCGTTGATCGATTCCAAGGCAATGACATTTGGGTTCTGTGTGAAAAAGCGGGCGACTTGCTTGTAGCCATCCGACAGCTTCTCATAGTTTGCCGTGATCAAGTTGATGGCACCTTCATAATGTGCAGGCACCGTCGATTTTACGTTGCGACTTTTCTTGTTCATGGCAGTACATTCGTCTCCTATTTTCCGTGTCTTACACGACCCACAGGTTATTGCACAGTGCAGCCACCGCACACGTAATAAACAATGTTCACGTTGAAGAAGCTTGACACACAACACTCATTCCGAAATAACATGCAATGCAACAATAATTGCAATACTGTACTTTGCGCAAGTGCCACATTGTAAAAAATAGGGTCATTCTAATGGATTTGAACGCTGGACAACTCATTGCCGGAAGATGGCGCAAGGGCAGCTGCGCTGACGTAATTACAGCGATTGATCCTGCAACGGAAGACGTCCTCAACCAATTTCCAGCAGCGTCTGCACAAGATACAAATGAAGCCATCGCAGCTGCGAACGTTGCTCAACAACAGTGGCGAAAGACGCCCGGCTGGTCTCGCGCCGACATCTTGCACAAATGTGCTGATGTGATGGTCGCACGCACCGAAGAAGCAGCACGTCAAATCACGCTGGAGGCTGGAAAGCCGATTGCCCAGTCGCGCCGCGAATGGCAGCTCTCCATTGATCAATTCCGCTGGTATGCTGAAGAAGCCCGCCGCATTACGGGTCAGATCATTGAAAGTCGTGCACCCGGTGGCAGGCTTGAAGTGCATCATGAACCTGTGGGCGTGGTTGCAGCTTTTACCGCGTGGAATTTTCCGGCTGTTTTGATTGCCCGCAAAGTGGCCCCTGCCCTCGCTGCGGGGTGCAGCATCATCGTGCGCCCATCGCGCGAAACTCCGGGCACCGCCGCCGTGTTGATTGATTGTCTGGTGCAGGCTGGCGTTCCCGCAGGCGTGGTCAGTCTGGTCGTCGGGCCAACGTCAACCACTTATGACGTATTGATGAAATCTCCCATCGTCCGCAAAGTTTCGCTTACAGGTTCTTCGGGTGTGGGCCAACAAATGCTGCGCGATGCCGCACAAACCTTCAAACGCGCCACCATGGAATTGGGCGGCAATGCGCCGGTCATCGTGTTTGACGATGCGCAACTCGACGCCACGCTCGACATCGTTGCAGCCGTGAAATTTGCCAATGCAGGCCAAGTCTGTGTGACGGGTGATCGCTTCTACGTGCATGAATCGATGTACTACAAAATTCGTCGATGGTTTTGCATCTCGCGCCAAGGCTTTGAAACTGGGCCATGGTCTCGATGATACCACGCAAATGGGTCCACTCATCAACGCCAAGCGCGTCGCCGCAATTGATGCCGTTGTGGCGGATGCCCGCAAGCGTGGCGGCCGTATTGTGACTGGTGGCGAGCAACCTTCTGATAAGAACAAGGGCTTCTTCTATTCACCCACCGTGATTGCAGATTTGCCCGACGAAGCCTTGGCGCTTGCAGAAGAAAATTTCGGCCCCATCGCCGCCATCACGTCGTTCAAGACTGATGAAGAAGTTTACGCCCGCGCCAATGCAACGGAACTTGGCCTCTCTGCTTATGCGTTCACCCAGAGCGCCAAGCGCATGCGTGAAACCGTGGCGCGGCTTGAAGCCGGGATGGTGGGTATCAACAGCTTTGCGCTTGCTGCGGCAGAAGCGCCCTTCGGTGGCATCAAGGCATCTGGAATGGGCCGTGAAGGTGGCGACTTGGGCATTCACGACTACATGAATGTCAAACTTGCGCAAATGACGGTGTGACGATGATCAAGAACAAGATCAAACAATTGTGGGCGGACGGCAAGCCCGTCATCAATGGTTGGCTTTCAACCTCATCACCCTTCGTGGCCGAGGTCATGGCAGCACAGGGCTATGATGCGCTGACCATCGATTGCCAGCACGGTTTTGTGGCTTACGAAGCCGCAGCCCACATGCTGCAAGCCATGCGCGCCAGTGGTGTTGTGCCCATGGTGCGCGTGCCCTGGCTTGATCCCGGCGACATCATGAAGGCCTTGGATGCTGGTGCCTATGGCATCATTTGCCCGATGATCAACAATCGCGCCGAAGCCGAGCGTTTCGTCTCATATATGCGCTATCCGCCCCATGGCGTGCGCAGTTTCGGTCCAACGCGCGCCTTGTTTGCAGCAGGTGCCGATTATGGCCAGCATGCCGACACGGAAGTGTTGGCCTTCGCCATGATCGAAACCGCAGAAGCCATGAAGAACCTTGACGAGATCGTTTCAACGCCGGGGCTTGATGGGGTTTACATTGGCCCTGCGGATTTGACCTTGGGCTTGACGGGTCGCAAATACCCAACAGGCTTTGACCGCCAGGAACCTGAGATGATCGAAGCCATTCAACTGGTGTTGAAAAAAGCCAAGGCCGCAGGCATTCGCGCTTGCTTGCATAATGGAACAGCTGAATACGCGGCCAAAGCAGTGGGCTGGGGTTTTGACCTTGTCACCATTTCCAACGACGTGCGTTTGCTCGCAGGTGCTGCACAACAGAGCATTTCACAAGCACGCAAATTGATTGGTGAAGCACACACAGCAACTGAGAAGACGTCCAATGGCTACTAATGTGAAACGCGTTTTGGTGGCTGGCAAAATTCACGCTGCGGGCGTTGAGATCTTGCGACAACGACCTGACATCATGGTGGATGTTGTGGAGGCGGTCACAACCGAAGCCTACCGCCCACGCTTGGCCGATGCAGATGCCATTCTCATTCGCACGCAACCCATGACAGCAGCAGAGATTGCACTTGCACCAAAACTTAAAATCGTGTCGCGTCACGGTGTGGGTTTTGATGCTGTTGATGTCTCCGCCTTGAACGCGCGCAAAATTCCTTTGGCAATTGTTGGCGACGTAAATTCCCGCGCTGTTGCCGAACATACTTTGATGCTGATGCTCGCGGCAGCGCGACGCACGGTCGCCCATCACGTGGCCTCAACATCTGGAAACTGGAACGAACGCAATCGTTTTGATTCAACCGAGCTAGATGGCAAAACGTTGCTTGTGATCGGCTTTGGCCGCATTGGCCGCCGCGTTGCAGAATTAGCAAAAGCATTCGGCATGAACATCATGGCTTTCGACCCCTACATGACGCCAACCCAGATGGAGGCGGTCGGGGTATTCCATGTGCCTGATATGAACGCAGCGCTGGCAACAGCAGACTTCGTCACTGTTCACATGCCAGGCGGGAACGGCGCGTTGATTGGTGCCGCAGAGCTTGCGTGCATGAAATCGTCATCGATCATCGTCAACACAGCACGCGGTGGCATTATTGATGAAGCAGCGTTGGATGCAGCATTGCGCACGAGGAAACTCCGAGCCGCAACATTGGATGTTCTGGTACAGGAGCCACCCGCACTCGATCATCCGCTACTCAGCAATCCCTACCTCACCATCAGCCCGCACAACGCGGGCCTGACAGAAGAATGCGCCATGCGCATGGGACTCTCTGCCGCTCAGAATATTCTGGATTGCTTCGACGGCAAGTTGGATCGCAGCCTTGTGGTGAATGCCGGGGCGATTGACGCAGCTTAAAAAGCTACGCCACTTCGCGCATCGCACCCGGTCCGGGTATCGCGTTCTTTGGGCACTTGCCCGCAATGATCATGCCGAGAACATCATCATGGGACACATTGCTGGTGCTAGCAGTGCCAACCACCTTGCCATTCTTCATGACCACCAATCGATCAGCGAGATCGAACACATCGTGCAAGTCATGGCTGATCAAGAAAATGCCGATGCCTTCTGCTTTCAACTGCTTGATGAGTTCACCCACTTGCGCGGTTTCCTGTGGGCCCAAAGCCGCCGTCGGTTCATCCATAATCAGGATGCGCGCGTTGAAGTGAATAGCGCGAGCAATCGCGACCGATTGACGTTGACCGCCGGAGAGCTTTGAAACCGGCTCCTTGAAGCGCCGGAAATTCGGGTTAAGGCGGTGCATTACGCGGCGGCACTGGTCTTCCATAGCCACGTCATCCAATGTGCCAAGTGCGGTTTTCAATTCACGACCGAGATAAAGATTTGCAGCAGCATCCACATTGTCGGCCAGGGCCAATGTTTGATAAATCGTCTCGATGCCCTGCGCCTTGGCGTCACGCGGATTGTTGATGGTGACTTCATTGCCATCGACGAAAATCTGCCCCGCATCACGCTTGTAGGCGCCTGACAGCACCTTAATCAGCGTGGATTTACCGGCACCATTATGGCCGAGCAAGCCAACCACTTCACCGGGATATAAATCAAGCGACGCATGATCGACGGCCTTGATGCCGCCAAAGGCGATGGAGATGTCACGCAATTCAACGAGTGGAGTTTTTTCCGTGGTCATTTCAAACTCCTTATTTCGCGTTCTTGCGATAGATGTGATCAAGCCAAACGGCGAAGCACAAAACGAGACCCAGCGTCATGTTCAACACGGGTGTGTCGAAGCCAAGCAGTGTCATGCCTGTCTGGATCGACTGCATGATGAGTGCACCGAAAAACGCGCCAAACACAGTCCCCACACCCCCTGAAAGGGAGGTGCCACCAATAACGGCAGCGGCAATCACATAAAGTTCGTCTGTGGTGCCCAACGCGATGGCAGCTGCATTCAAGCGGGCTGTCGCGATAATCGCTGAAATGGCGCAGAGCACGCCCATGATGGTGAAGGTGGCAATGGTAATTTTCTTGGTGTTGATACCCGCCAATTCAGCCGCTTCAGGATTGCCGCCGATGGAATAAATGTAACGGCCGAGTGGTGTGCGCGTGGCAATAAAAGTCATCACCAAACCAACCGCAATCGCAATCAGAACCGGTGCCGCAAATCCATGGGCAATAAACAAACCTTCTGGCGGCACTGTGATGTTATTGGCTGTTGAATATTCTTTGATGATGCCCTTTGGCCAATAGTAAACATTGACTAAAGCGACGGCTGCAACAACCACCGCACATAGAATTCCGGCAACAGTTAATTCCGCCCAAACCGGACGCAAAGGAAATTTGAACCGCTGGCGTTGAGTCCGAGCGGAATAGATACTCCATAGAATGCCCGCGCATGCCACAGCGCCTACCACCCAACTCCAAAATGACCCAATCGAACCATAAGGTCCGCCGCCGATGAGCGCATAGACAGGATCCATGGGGGCAATGGTTTCGCCCGAGGCAACTTTGAAGGCAGCACCTCGCCAGAATAGTAGGCCACCCAAGGTGACAATGAACGAAGGAATGCCTGAATAAGCGATAATTGTGCCATGCACAGCACCGATGGCCGCACCGAGTGTAAGCCCAATAATAGTAGCGATCACCCAAATCCAAGGGCTGCCGAATTCAAAATAAGGTGTGAGCCCGTAGACCTGCAGCCACGCCATGACGACAGCAATAAAGCCCAGTACCGAGCCAACAGACAAATCAATATGACGCATGATGATGATCATCACCATGCCCGATGCCATGACTGAAATCGAAGCGGTTTGGGTCAACAAATTCCAAAGATTACGAGGAGTGAGGAACAGTGCTTGTCCGGTGAACAATGGTCCTGCGAGGTGAAAGCCAATCCAGATGACGGCAAGCGCGATGACCATGCCGACAACGCGGCTGTCAATTTCCGTGGCGCGCAAGAACCGCTTTACGATACCTTCATTGCCCACCAACATTGCGTCGCGCGATTGTTCTGTTGTTGACACCTGAGTTCTCCCATCCCTCCGACGGCTCTTATTTTTATGTTGCCATCGCTACTTTATTATCGCTTTGAAAGCAGCGCCGTCAATCAATGACGGCGCTGCCAAAGTGTTAATCCATGTTACTGGATTTTATTTGCAAGCAGCAACTTTCGCTGCATCTGCACCAGCACAAGCTTTTTCCTTAGAAATCCAGCCAGCGTCGATAACGGCGTTGAGATTTTCCGTGGTGATAGCCATTGGCGGCACCAGAATTGCCGACATCTTCACCTTGTTTGCGCCATCAGCAAAGGTGTTGCCTTGGGCCACGTCTGCCATGCTCTTGCCTTCGGCCAACATGTTGGCGGCTTCACCAGCGACCTTGCCCAGAATGCGGCTGTCTTTCCAGACAGATACAAGCTGGGTGCCGAGTGCAACACGGTTCAAAGCGGCCAAGTCGCCGTCTTGTCCGGTGACTGGAATACCTTGCATGCCTTGCGCTGTGAGAGCAGCTACAACGCCCGAAGCCATGCCGTCATTTTCAGACATTACAGCGTCGATCTTGTTGCCGGTCTTGGTCAGGCATTGCTCCATGTTCTTCTGGGCGTTGTCTGGCTTCCAGTTTTCAGTGAAGGTTTCGCAAGCAACAGTGATTTTGCCGCTGTCGATCAATGGCTTCAATGACTCCATCATGCCGTTGAGCAAGAAGGTTGCGTTTGGATCGCCTGGGTCACCCTTGATGATTGCGAACTGGCCATCTGCACGGCCCTTTTCAACCATGGTCTTGCCCATCAAACGGCCGACACCAACGTTGTCGAATGTGATGTAGAGCAAGTTGGCATCTTCGATCTGGCGATCATAGGCGATGACAGGAATGCCTTCAGCGGTTGCCTTGGCCAAAGCTGGCTTAATCGATTCACCGTCTTGGGCGAAAATCAGGATGGCGTTGGCGCCTTGCGTGATCAACGAGTCAACGTCTGCAATTTGCTTTTCAGCCGATTGTTGAGCATCAGCGAAAATGTACTTGTTGCCAGCAGCTTCAATGGCAGCAATGATTGCAGCTTCGTCTGTCTTCCAGCGCTCTTCCTGCTTGGTGCCCCAAGACACGGCAATGGTTTTGCCAGCAGCCAATGTCATGGTCGACATTGCCGTGGTCAGCAACGCGCCGGCGGCGGCTGCGAGGATAATTTTTTTCATAAGTCCTTACTCCCATTAGATTTTCGTTTTTCGGATCGGAATTTTCGACAGATGCAGACTGTTTGGCAACCTGCATTGCTGTGACGTTTATTACGCAATGGGAATTGCGTGTCAATTGGCTAGATGCAAAATGAAACAAAAAAAGGGCCACGCAATGGCTATTGCCAGCGTGGCCTTCTTCACATCAGCTTTGGGAGTATGAAGCGTAAAGGACCCTCAGCGTCGCGTCGAAAAAGTTCCAATTCCAGGGAGGAGAAATTGAAGAACGAGACACTCAGTATGCAATTATATTTGCTGTTGTTCACACTTGGAATGCGCACGTCATCAGCACTTTTCGCATGCAGTTTTGCCGCGGTGGCTGTTGCAATGGTCTGCACGAGGCACATAGGGGCCGCCAGTGAGCGTGAAAATGTATACTCCTCTTCAGGTACAGTGAAGAGAACATCTGCTCCCTTAGCCAGGGGAGATAGCTGGCTGTCAGTGATGGCCAAGACCGGAATATTGGCTTTCACTGCTTGTTCCGCAATCGCCACAACTTCTTTGGCATAATGGCGGAAAGCGATGGCCACAAGTATATCGCCTTTGCCCATTGTCATCGCAATTTCTTGAGACAACCCGCCCGAAGAATCCATGAATATGACTTTCCGTTGCAACATGGTCATCAGGTAGCGGAACAGTTCAGCTATGGGTTCGGACCGCAATTGACCAACAACATAGATACACGTGGCTGTGGCACAAAGATCAGCTGCTTTCTGCAAATCTTGCTCGGAAACGGATTCCAGCAAGCCCTGCAGCGATGCAATGTCGCGCACCACTATATTGCGCAAAAACCCGACATTGCCGTGGGCGGCATTGCGACTGATTTCGGCGTCAAGAACGCTGACACGCTCACGAAACCCGGGAGCAGCCGTGGCGAGCCGTGTCTGGAAAACTGCCTGCAATTCCTTAAAGCCGGAATAACCCATGTTCTGGGCAAAACGCACCAGCGTGGAGGGGTGAACTTTAATTTTTTCTGCAATGGCGTTAATTGATTCCAAGGCAATGACATTGGGGTTCTGGGTGAAAAAGCGGGCGACTTGCTTGTAGCCATCCGACAACTTCTCATAGTTTGCCGTGATCAAGTTGATGGCACCTTCATAATGTGCAGGCACCGTCGATTTTACGTTGCGACTTTTCTTGTTCATGGCAGTACATTCGTCTCCTATTTTCCGTGTCTTACACGACCCACAGGTTATTGCACAGTGCAGCCACCGCACACGTAATAAACAATGTTCACGTTGAAGAAGCTTGACACACAACACTCATTCCGAAATAACATGCAATGCAACAATAATTGCAATACTGTACTTTGCGCAAGTGCCACATTGTAAAAAATAGGGTCATTCTAATGGATTTGAACGCTGGACAACTCATTGCCGGAAGATGGCGCAAGGGCAGCTGCGCTGACGTAATTACAGCGATTGATCCTGCAACGGAAGACGTCCTCAACCAATTTCCAGCAGCGTCTGCACAAGATACAAATGAAGCCATCGCAGCTGCGAACGTCGCTCAACAACAGTGGCGAAAGACGTCGGGCTGGTCTCGCGCCGACATCTTGCACAAATGTGCTGAGGTGATGGTCGCACGCACCGAAGAAGCAGCACGTCAAATCACACTGGAGGCTGGAAAGCCGATTGCCCAGTCGCGCCGCGAATGGCAGCTCTCCATTGATCAATTCCGCTGGTATGCTGAAGAAGCCCGCCGCATTACGGGTCAGATCATTGAAAGCCGTGCACCCGGTGGCAGGCTTGAAGTGCATCATGAACCTGTGGGCGTAGTTGCAGCTTTTACCGCGTGGAATTTTCCGGCTGTTCTGATCGCCCGCAAAGTGGCCCCTGCCCTTGCTGCAGGGTGCAGCATCATCGTGCGCCCATCCCGCGAAACACCAGGCACTGCCTCCGTGTTGATTGATTGTCTGGTGCAAGCTGGCGTTCCCGAAGGTGTGGTCAGTCTGGTCGTCGGGCCTACGTCAACGACCTATGACGTGTTGATGAAATCGCCTGTCGTCCGCAAAGTGTCGCTGACGGGATCTTCGGGTGTGGGCCAGCAAATGCTGCGCGATGCCGCTGACACATTCAAACGCGCCACCATGGAATTAGGCGGCAATGCGCCGGTCATCGTGTTTGACGATGCGCAACTCGACGCCACGCTCGACATCGTTGCAGCCGTGAAATTTGCCAATGCAGGCCAAGTCTGTGTGACGGGTGATCGCTTCTATGTACACGAATCGTTGTACTCAAAATTCGTCGATGGTTTTGCATCTCGCGCCAAGGCTTTGAAACTGGGCCATGGTCTCGATGATACCACGCAAATGGGTCCACTCATCAACGCCAAGCGCGTCGCCGCAATTGATGCCGTTGTCGCGGATGCCCGCAAGCGTGGCGGCCGTATTGTGACTGGTGGCGAGCAACCTTCTGATAAGAACAAGGGCTTCTTCTATTCACCCACCGTGATTGCAGATTTGCCCGACGAAGCCTTGGCGCTTGCAGAAGAAAATTTCGGCCCCATCGCCGCCATCACGTCGTTCAAGACTGATGAAGAAGTTTACGCCCGCGCCAATGCAACGGAACTTGGCCTCTCGGCTTATGCGTTCACCCAGAGCGCCAAGCGCATGCGCGAAACCGTGGCGCGGCTTGAAGCCGGGATGGTGGGTATCAACAGCTTTGCGCTTGCTGCGGCAGAAGCGCCCTTTGGTGGCATCAAGGCATCTGGAATGGGCCGCGAAGGTGGCGACTTGGGCATTCACGATTACATGAACGTCAAACTTGCGCAAATGACGGTGTGACGATGATCACGAACAAAATCAAACAATTGTGGGCGGACGGCAAGCCCGTCATCAATGGTTGGCTTTCAACCTCATCACCCTTCGTGGCCGAGGTCATGGCAGCTCAGGGCTATGATGCGCTGACCATCGATTGCCAACATGGTTTCGTGGCCTACGAAGCCGCAGCCCACATGCTGCAAGCCATGCGCGCCAGTGGTGTTGTGCCCATGGTGCGCGTGCCCTGGCTTGATCCCGGCGACATCATGAAAGCCTTGGATGCTGGTGCCTATGGCATCATTTGCCCGATGATCAACAATCGAGCCGAAGCCGAACGCTTCGTCTCTTACATGCGCTATCCGCCCCATGGCGTGCGAAGTTTCGGTCCAACGCGCGCCTTGTTTGCAGCAGGTGCCGACTATGGCCAACATGCCGATACAGAAGTGCTGGCTCTCGCGATGATCGAAACCGCAGAAGCCATGAAGAACCTTGACGAAATTGTCTCAACGCCGGGGCTTGATGGGGTTTACATTGGCCCTGCGGATCTCACCTTGGGCTTGACAGGTCGCAAATACCCAACAGGCTTTGACCGCCAGGAACCTGAGATGATCGAAGCCATCCAACTGGTGTTGAAGAGCGCCAAGGCCGCAGGCATTCGCGCTTGCTTGCATAATGGAACAGCTGAATACGCGGCCAAAGCAGTGGGCTGGGGTTTTGACCTTGTCACCATTTCCAACGACGTGCGTTTGCTCGCAGGTGCTGCACAACAGAGCATTTCACAGACGCGCAAATTGATTGGTGAAGCACCCACAGCAACTGAGAAGACGTCCAATGGCTACTAATGTGAAACGCGTTTTGGTGGCTGGCAAAATTCACGCTGCGGGCGTTGAGATCTTGCGACAACGACCTGACATCATGGTGGATGTTGTGGAGGCGGTCACAACCGAAGCCTACCGCCCACGCTTAGCCGATGCAGATGCCATTCTCATTCGCACGCAACCGATGACAGCAGCAGAGATTGCACTTGCACCAAAACTTAAAATCGTGTCGCGTCACGGTGTGGGTTTTGATGCTGTTGATGTCTCCGCCTTGAACGCGCGCAAAATTCCTTTGGCAATTGTTGGCGACGTAAATTCCCGCGCTGTTGCCGAACATACTTTGATGCTGATGCTCGCGGCAGCGAGACGCACGGTCGCCCATCACGTGGCCTCAACATCTGGAAACTGGAACGAACGCAATCGTTTTGACTCAACCGAGCTAGATGGCAAAACGTTGCTTGTGATCGGCTTTGGCCGCATCGGCCGCCGCGTTGCAGAACTCGCAAAAGCATTCGGCATGAACATCATGGCTTTCGACCCCTACATGACGCCAACTCAGATGGAGGCGGTCGGGGTATTCCATGTGCCTGATATGAACGCAGCGCTGGCAACAGCAGACTTCGTCACTGTTCACATGCCAGGCGGGAACGGCGCGTTGATTGGTGCAGCAGAGCTTGCGTGCATGAAATCGTCATCGATCATCGTCAACACAGCACGCGGTGGCATTATTGATGAAGCAGCGTTGGATGCAGCATTGCGCACCAGGAAACTCCGAGCCGCAACATTGGATGTTCTGGTACAGGAGCCACCCGCACTCGATCATCCGCTACTCAGCAATCCCTACCTCACCATCAGCCCGCACAACGCGGGCCTGACAGAAGAATGCGCCATGCGCATGGGTATTTCTGCCGCTCAGAATATTCTGGATTGCTTCGACGGCAAGTTGGATCGCAGCCTTGTGGTGAATGCCGGGGCGATTGACGCAGCTTAAAAAGCTACGCCACTTCGCGCATCGCACCCGGTCCGGGTATCGCGTTCTTTGGGCACTTGCCCGCAATGATCATGCCGAGAACATCATCATGGGACACATTGCTGGTGCTGGCAGTGCCAACGACTTTGCCATTCTTCATGACCACCAATCGATCAGCGAGATCGAACACATCGTGCAAGTCATGGCTGATCAAGAAAATGCCGATGCCTTCTGCTTTCAACTGCTTGATGAGTTCACCCACTTGCGCAGTTTCCTGTGGGCCCAAAGCCGCCGTCGGTTCATCCATAATCAGGATGCGCGCGTTGAAGTGAATAGCGCGAGCAATCGCGACCGATTGACGTTGACCGCCGGAGAGCTTTGAAACCGGCTCCTTGAAGCGCCGGAAATTCGGGTTAAGGCGGTGCATTACGCGGCGGCACTGGTCTTCCATAGCCACGTCATCCAATGTGCCAAGTGTGGTTTTCAACTCACGACCGAGATAAAGATTTGCAGCAGCATCCACATTGTCGGCCAGGGCCAATGTTTGATAAATCGTCTCGATGCCCTGCGCCTTGGCGTCACGCGGATTGTTGATGGTGACTTCATTGCCATCGACGAAAATCTGCCCCGCATCACGCTTGTAAGCGCCTGACAGCACCTTAATGAGCGTGGATTTACCGGCACCATTATGGCCGAGCAAGCCAACCACTTCACCGGGATATAAATCAAGCGACGCATGATCGACGGCCTTAATGCCGCCAAAGGCGATGGAGATGTCACGCAATTCAACGAGTGGAGTTTTTTCCGTGGTCATTTCAAACTCCTTATTTCGCGTTCTTGCGATAGATGTGATCAAGCCAAACGGCGAAGCACAAAACGAGACCCAGCGTCATGTTCAACACGGGTGTGTCGAAGCCAAGCAGTGTCATGCCTGTTTGGATCGACTGCATAATGAGTGCACCGAAAAACGCGCCAAACACAGTCCCCACACCCCCAGAAAGGGAGGTGCCACCAATAACGGCAGCGGCAATCACATAAAGTTCGTCTGTGGTGCCCAGTGCGATGGCCGCTGCATTCAATCGGGCTGTCGCGATAATCGCTGAAATGGCGCAGAGCACGCCCATGATGGTGAAGGTGGCAATGGTAATTTTCTTGGTGTTGATACCCGCCAATTCGGCCGCTTCAGGATTGCCGCCGATGGAATAAATGTAACGGCCGAGTGGTGTGCGCGTGGCAATAAAAGTCATCACCAAACCAACCGCAATCGCAATCAGAACCGGTGCCGCAAATCCATGGGCAATAAACAAACCTTCTGGCGGCACTGTGATGTTATTGACTGTTGAATATTCTTTGATGATGCCCTTTGGCCAATAGTAAACATTGACTAAAGCGACGGCTGCAACAACCACCGCACATAGAATTCCGGCAACTGTTAATTCCGCCCAAACCGGACGCAAAGGAAATTTGAACCGCTGACGTTGAGTCCGAGCAGAATAGATACTCCATAGAATGCCCGCGCATGCCACAGCGCCTACCACCCAACTCCAAAATGACCCAATCGAACCATAAGGTCCGCCGCCGATGAGCGCATAGACAGGATCCATGGGGGCAATGGTTTCGCCCGAGGCAACTTTGAAGGCAGCACCTCGCCAGAATAGTAGGCCACCCAAGGTGACAATGAACGAAGGAATGCCTGAATAAGCGATAATTGTGCCATGCACAGCACCGATGGCCGCACCGAGTGTAAGCCCAATAATGGTAGCGATCACCCAAATCCAAGGGCTGCCGAATTCAAAATAAGGTGTGAGCCCGTAGACCTGCAGCCACGCCATGACGACAGCAATAAAGCCCAGTACCGAGCCCACTGACAAATCAATATGACGCATGATGATGATCATCACCATGCCCGATGCCATGACTGAAATCGAAGCGGTTTGCGTCAACAAATTCCAGAGATTACGTGGAGTGAGAAACAGTGCTTGTCCGGTGAACAATGGTCCTGCGAGGTGAAAGCCAATCCAGATGACGGCAAGGGCGATGACCATGCCGACAACGCGGCTGTCAATTTCCGTGGCGCGCAAGAACCGCTTTACGATACCTTCATTGCCCACCAACATTGCGTCGCGCGATTGTTCTGTTGTTGACACCTGAGTTCTCCCATCCCTCCGACGGCTCTTATTTTTATGTTGCCATCGCTACTTTATTATCGCTTTGAAAGCAGCGCCGTCAATCAATGACGGCGCTGCCAAAGTGTTAATCCATGTTACTGGATTTTATTTGCAAGCAGCAACTTTCGCTGCATCTGCACCAGCACAAGCTTTTTCCTTAGAAATCCAGCCAGCGTCGATAACGGCGTTGAGATTTTCCGTGGTGATTGCCATTGGCGGCACCAGAATTGCCGACATCTTCACCTTGTTTGCGCCATCAGCAAAGGTGTTGCCTTGGGCCACGTCTGCCATGCTCTTGCCATCGGCCAACATGTTGGCGGCTTCACCAGCGACCTTGCCCAGAATGCGGCTGTCCTTCCAGACAGATACAAGCTGGGTGCCGAGTGCAACACGGTTCAAAGCGGCCAAGTCGCCGTCTTGTCCGGTGACTGGAATGCCTTGCATGCCTTGCGCTGTGAGAGCAGCGACAACACCCGAAGCCATGCCGTCATTTTCAGACATTACAGCGTCGATCTTGTTGCCGGTCTTGGTCAGGCATTGCTCCATGTTCTTCTGGGCGTTGTCTGGCTTCCAGTTTTCAGTGAAGGTTTCGCAAGCAACAGTGATTTTGCCGCTGTCGATCAATGGCTTCAATGACTCCATCATGCCGTTGAGCAAGAAGGTTGCGTTTGGATCGCCTGGGTCACCCTTGATGATTGCGAACTGGCCATCTGCACGGCCCTTTTCAACCATGGTCTTGCCCATCAAACGGCCGACACCCACGTTGTCGAATGTGATGTAGAGCAAGTTGGCATCTTCGATCTGGCGATCATAGGCGATGACAGGAATGCCTTCAGCGGTTGCCTTGGCCAAAGCTGGCTTAATCGATTCACCGTCTTGGGCGAAAATCAGGATGGCGTTGGCGCCTTGCGTGATCAACGAGTCAACGTCAGCAATTTGCTTTTCAGCCGATTGTTGAGCATCAGCGAAAATGTACTTGTTGCCAGCAGCTTCAATGGCAGCAATGATTGCAGCTTCGTCTGTCTTCCAGCGCTCTTCCTGCTTGGTGCCCCAAGACACGGCAATGGTTTTGCCAGCAGCCAATGTCATGGTCGACATTGCCGTGGTCAGCAACGCGCCGGCGGCGGCTGCGAGGATAATTTTTTTCATAAGTCCTT
Source organism: uncultured Alphaproteobacteria bacterium (assembly GCA_963819615.1). Lineage (GTDB taxonomy): Bacteria > Pseudomonadota > Alphaproteobacteria > Rhizobiales > Aestuariivirgaceae > Aestuariivirga. The sequence goes on along the minus strand of CAWFWW010000022.1, from coordinate 17,525 downwards.
ACTCCCATTAGATTTTCGTTTTTCGGATCGGAATTTTCGACAGATGCAGACTGTTTGGCAACCTGCATTGCTGTGACGTTTATTACGCAATGGGAATTGCGTGTCAATTGGCTAGATGCAAAATGAAACAAAAAAAGGGCCACGCAATGGCTATTGCCAGCGTGGCCTTCTTCACATCAGCTTTGGGAGTATGAAGCGTAAAGGACCCTCAGCGTCGCGTCGAAAAAGTTCCAATTCCAGGGAGGAGAAATTGAAGAACGAGACACTCAGTATGCAATTATATTTGCTGTTGTCAAGCTATTGCAATTCAACTTGCAGACAATCCGGCACTTACATTTGCGAAACTGCTACGCAATTGCGCTTGCAAGTCGGAAGATTGTTGAACGCCGACGTTGAAAGGCTCCATCGAAACATATCCTGAATAGCCTGCGTCTCTTAGAGTTCGCAATTGCTTGACGTTTTCCACGAGGTCTGTGTTTTCAATCAAAACACGGTCAGGTTCCGTCAATTCATGAGGGGGCAAATCTTTCCGCACGATCCCAGACATGTGCGCCAGCCCGATGTGCTCCGGAAACAACATGGTGTCGCCACATCGAAAAAACTGAAACGTATCAAAGCAAAGCTCATAAGCATCCCAGCCATCAACGTCCGCAATGGCCGCAACTGCCATGCTTTGTCTCTTCATGGTAGAGCCCGTCATGCCCAAAGGCTCAACATAGCCTTTGATGCCGAGGTCAAGTAAAATGGGACGGAGTTGCTTCAAACCATCGCGCAGGTTTTTTTCGGCTTCGGATTCTGTCCAACCATTATCAATATTGTGAACCGGACATAGCACAACACCGGGCGCGCCCAGTTTGGCGGCATAACCCATCAGGAATTTTGCCTCTGCTTCCCGTTGCTTTGACCAGTCATTGAAACGCTGCAGGGCATTGACGGAAGCGACTTTGATATTTGCGGCCTCCAATTGTTCAAGAATCGCGGAGGGTTCAGTGCCATCCATGAATTCTCTGCCCTCAATGTCGTTGCGGATTTCGATGGCATTGATCCCCGCCGCCCCTGCCAGCTTGAGAAAATCGACCAACGGGAGTTGTGGCGCACAGGTGCGGTTCATTGCAAATTTGATAGCCAAAGAAATCTCCTCGTCGTTTTTGCAATTATCGTTGCCAACGAGTATAATTGTCAATATTAAATGCGCATCACATGTGAAGGATTATTCGAATGGAAGCAAAACTCGGCATCGCCCCTATTGCCTGGTGGAATGATGATCTGGCTGAACTCTCGGATGATGTGAGCCTGGAAGAATGTTTACGCCAAGCCTCTGTTGCAGGTTTTACTGGCATGGAAACCGGACGTCGCTTTCCCATGGACATGGATGAACTTGGCCCCATCCTCAAAAAGTTCAACATGTCAGTCTGTGGCGGTTGGTTTTCCGGTCTGCTACTCGACGGCGATATTGAAGTCGAGAAAGAGCGCGTCGCCCAGCAATTGGAATTCTTTAAAGCGGCCAACGCACCCTGCATTGTTTATGGTGAAACAGCCCGCTCGGTCCAAGGCATCAAGTCCGCCCCCCTCGCCAGCAAGCCCAAATTGAACGAAGCCGACATAGCTGCCTATGGCCGCAAGATAAGTGATTTTGCAAGCTGGTGCGCAAAACAAGGCATGCCTATCAGCTATCACCATCACATGGCAGCGGCAATCGAAACTGAAGACGAACTTGATTTGTTGATGAAGCATTCAACCGTTCCGCTGTTGTTCGACGCCGGGCATATGGCATTTGCGGGTGGTGATGTGCTGCGTGTGCTCGACAAGCATCACAGCCGCATCACACACGTACACACCAAAGATATCCGCCAACAGGTTGTTAATGGTTTGGACCGCAGCAAAGAGTCTTTCCTTGACGCTGTCGTCAAAGGTGCTTTCACAGTTCCGGGAGATGGCTCGCTTGATTTTGAAGCGATTGTCAAAGCCTGCGCAACACATGGTTATGAAGGCTGGTTTGTGGTGGAGGCTGAGCAGGACCCCAAAGTTTCTCCCCCGCTTGAAATGGCAATCAAAGGCCACAAGGAACTGATGCGCGTCATGAAGGCGGCTGGATATGAGGTGGTACAATGAACCGTATGGATGGAAAAATCTGCCTCGTTGCAGGTGCAACTCAAGGCTTAGGGGCAGCTATTGCTAAAGATTGCAGCAGCAGGTGCAGCTGGCATCGTCATCACCGGGCGTAGTGCCAGCAAGGGTGCCGTCTGTTGTCGATGGACTTATTGCAAAGCGCATGGAACTAAGACCTATCTTCTGCAAGGCCGACTTCGCAAATACTGACGAATGCTTTGCCGCAGTGGCCGCATGCGAAAAGCAATTTGGCCGGATTGATACTCTCGTCATCGCAGGCGCTTCAACGTCACGGGGTACTATCCTCGACACGACCCCTGAAGTGTTCGACGAACTTTTTGCAACCAATGTACGCGGCCCCTATTTCCTGATGCAGGCTGCCATCAAGTCGATGATCAGACACAAAATTGAAGGCACAATCTGCAGCATCGGTTCGATTTCAGCTCTCGCCGGCCAGCCCTTCATCAATGCCTATTGTGCGTCGAAAGCTGCGCTGACAACATTAACCGCCAACACCGCATTTTCAGTCATGGGCAATCGCATTCGGGTTAATCAGCTAAACGTCGGCTGGATGGCGTCTGACAATGAACGCAAAATTCAGCAAGAAGCAAACGGTGACGACTGGGAACAAGAAGCCGTCAAGAACTTGCCTTTTGGCCGCTTGGTCGACCCGCAAGAAGCAGCCCGAGCTGTGAATTTCTTGGTATCAGCCGACTCCGGAATGATGACGGGGGCCATCGTCAACTTCGACCAATCCGTCTGGGGTGCAGTCTCCGGTGCAATGCCAACGCCAGCCGCACCTATGACATTGGAGTGAGACACGGGCCGGAGCAACCCAGCTTTTGCAATACGAGGAAGGACAAAGCTGATGTACAATGACGCCAACGACCCAAGTTGGGCCAAGGACATTGACTTCGATGCTTTTCAACGAGACGTCGAAACCAAAACTGTTAGCTCGGACTGTCCGACTGCAATCACTATCGAATGCAATATTCCAGTTTATGACGGTTCTACTGTCTCAGAGCAGACGGGCAAAGAGTGGGCCAATATTCTCCTGAATGGGGCTGGCGTATATATTATCAAGCGGGCATTCACTGATTTGACAGCCGTTGATGATGCCTCGGACATGTTTCGGGAGATCATTGCCGAAGAACGCGCTGCGGGAACGTCTGCGGGCGATCATTTTGCAAAAGCCGGTGCCAATGATAGGATTTGGAATTCCCTGCAGAAACTCTGTTTGAAAGCTCCGGAAGTCTACACCCGCTACATGGCCAACCCTGTGATTGACCTTGCGTGTAGGAGTTGGCTTGGACCCGGTTATCAAATGGCGACGCAAGTCAATCAAGTGCGACCGGGAGGCAAAGCGCAACAGCCACATCGCGATTTTCATCTCGGCTTTATGAAAGCTGAGCAGATGGCTGAATACCCCATGCATATCCATCGCTTCAGCCCCATGCTGATCTTGCAAGGTGGCGTCGCTCATTGTGATGCGACGATTGAGAGTGGCCCCACCAAACTACTGCCGCATTCTCAGCGTTTTGCGCAAGGTTACGTGGCTGCACTTTTACCAAGGTTTCGCGACTTTTTTGAAGCAAACTACGTACAGGTACCTCTCGAAAAAGGTGATGCAATATTTTTTAGTCCGGCGTTGTTCCATGCCGCAGGCGAGAACCGCTCTGTTGATATTGCGCGCATGGTCAATCTGCTACAGGTGGCCTCGCCCTTTGCAAAGCACATGGAAATTATCGATCGCACAGCCATGAGCCGTGCCATATACCCATATTTGAAAGGCCTAAGCTCTGAAGCGTTGCATACTGTCATAGCAGCAACGGCAGATGGCTACCCGTTCCCCACCAATCTCGACAAAGATCCTCCACTTGGTGGCATGGCACCTCCAAGTCAGCAAGCACTATTGCACAAAGCCGTCGCTGAGAACTGGATGCAATCTCAACTCGATCAAGCTTTGCGCGAACAGGCTTCGCGTCGCATCGCATAATAATAAAATAGAGGCAGCACAGGGAGTGAGCCGCCTCCATATCGTCAGGGGGGACGCTATTTTTTGTGCATTTGGATCACGCCGAAATTTCTGACACTTTCACGAGGCGCTTTTCGCGCATGGAGAGATAAGCCGCTTCCGCCAAAATGAGAGCGCGGCGACCGTCTTCAAAACTTGCCAAGGGGACCGCGCCCTTCTCAACGCAATCCACGAAGCCATCAATCTCGGCCATGAAGGCTTCAAGATAGCGCTCGAGGAAAAAGAACTGATAGGGCTGGCTGGTTTCCGTCGTCGTTGATGTGAAGCGCCGGACTTCATGTGGTTTGCGATTGTCCGAAATCACCATGCCAGTGGTGCCCATCAATTCCACGCGTTGGTCATATCCATAAACGGCAGTCCGCGAATTGTTGATGTGGCATTGCTTGCCTGAGGCTGTGCGCAAAACAAACATCGCCGTATCAACTTCGTTCAAGGCGGCCCCAAGTGCTGGATCAATTAAGGCATTGGCGAGCGCAAATACTTCAGTTGGCTCCTCACCCAGCATGAAGCGGGCAAGGTCAAAATCATGAATGGTCATGTCGCGGAACAATCCGCCTGCCGCTTCTAGGTAGGCACGCGGCGGCAAGGCGGGGTCACGCGATGTGATGATGACTTGGTGCAGATCTCCAATTTCACCAGCCAATACTGCAGCACGGGCTGCACTGTGCCCGGGGTCATAACGGCGATTGAAGCCAAGCTGAACGGGAACAATGGTGCCTTTGATTCTTTCGGCACAGGTGTTGACGCGCGCCAAATTGAGATCAATCGGCTTTTCGCACAAAACTGCTTTGCCGGCGGCAACCGCCATTTCAATGTAGTCAGCATGCGTTGGTGTTGCCGTCGCAATCAGAACAGCGTCCACATTGTCGGAAGAGAAAATTTCTTCGGCACTGGCGGCTGCGCGCACACCTTGCGCCGCAGCAACCTGTGCTGCCACTTGCGCATTCAGATCATAGACAGCGACGAGTTCAGCGCGTGGATGGCGCTTTACATTCGCAGCATGCATCTGCCCAATACGGCCACAGCCCAAAACAGCAATACGTAACACAACAATCCTCCCAAACTGCCTTCGCGCATCTTCTTGCATCGTGTGCGCAACGAATATTGCCTCAGCGCAACTCTGTCAATAAAATTGCGACATAAGTTCAACTGCAATATTTGTTGCGCATTGCGTAATTTGTGCGGCCACTATCGATTGGATTTCTATTTGCAGGCACTTTAAGCTAGGCCGAAGCAGCAGCTTCAAGAGTAGAATTTTGGTTTGGCGATCTGCTTCACAGCGACAGTTTTTCCCGAATGCAAGGCATCAACGCCTGCTGCAGCAACCGCTGTCGAAACATAACCATCCCAAGCGGAGGCCGCATGATTGAGCTTGCCGCTGTGGATTGACTTTACCCATGCCCGGTTTTGCTGGCGGTAAGCTTCGACAAATCGTGGTCGCCAATCCGCTGGATAGGTGCTGAACTGCTGTAGGTTGAGGTTGACGTCGGCGTGAACAGGCGCCCTCAAAGTGGCCGTGCCCTTTTCCCCTACCAATTCTCCACGGACGTCATAGCCATAGGTAGCACTGATATTGACTTCGATGTTGACCAGTTGCCCCGCAACAGTTTCCAGCACCATAAAAACAGGTGCGGTCTCGCCGCCAACCTGTGGCCGGAACACAGTTATGTTTTTGAAGTCTGAATCCAACATCCAGCGCGCCGCATCAAATTCATGAGGTGCTGAGTTGCAAATGGCCATTTCGGCGCGGAAGTCATAAGCAGGGGCAACATTGCGATGCAAGCAATGGAACATCAGCGCCTTGCCGAGATCTCCCCGCGTCAGCATCAATTTAACTTCAGTGTAGGACGGATCGAACCGACGCATGAACCCAATTTGGACCAATCGTTGCCCCCTTTTTTCCTCCGCATCCAGAACTGCAAGACATTCATCCGTATCTTGCGATAGTGGTTTTTCACAAAGAACAGGCTTTCCTGCGGCGATGCATGCGATTGTCAACGGCGCATGAAACTTGTCGGGAGCCGCGATCACAACTGCGTCGACACTTCTGTTATTGATCAATGCCAACGCATCATTGGTTATAGAACTAGCGCCGGTAGCATCTGCAATCATGCTAGCACGAACCTGTTCAGCGTCACAAATTGCCTGGACATTCGTGCCGGGCGTTTCTTCTGCAAAAATCCGGGCATGATCCGCTCCCATAATCCCTGCACCAATGATACCAACACGAAGTGACATAATATTCTTCCATTCTTAAAGACAATGCTGGGGAATTCATTCTGATACGACTGCTATGATTCTTGTTGTTACAATACAGGTTCAGTCTGTTTGGACAACGAATGCAGTTTGGCTGGATGCAAAGAATGTTTTTCATCGAGACAATTCTGTCATTCAAACTAAAATAAGAAAGGTGCCCTATCTACTTTTGCTAATTCGAGTATATTTTAGCTCGCCCAATCACACAGCATTTCCGCATGCCACCTGTGAGGTGACAGCTCTATCCCGGGAATACTGCAACACAACTTATCTGACAGCACACGAGCTGTAGACGACGGTTTAAAAACTGGTGATTTAATTGAATTGTCGATCTCACCGATCAATGAAATGACACTTTACATTTCAGGGTGGAGCTGAGCACTAAGTGGAATGTTAGTAAAGTTGTTAATGTACGAAATGCCGAAATCTGTCGCGGGCTAGACTCATGTCTCATGCCCTCGGCGTCGCTCACTGCACACACTGCGGTCAAACTCCTTTTGAAATTGAGGGTCTAAGCAGCCTTCACTTCCTTTGGTCCGTAGATGATAGGGTTCAAACTATTCGCTAGCCGTTCCGAAATTTTGTCGGCAACCTCAATAGCCGGATCAGCCGCAAGATGGGCATACCGCGCCGTTGTCTGAGACTGGGAGTGGCCAAGCAATTTGCCGATAATCGGAAGTCCCTGTCCCATGGCGACACCATGAGAGGCAAACGTGTGCCTGAGATCATGAATGCGAACATCTTCAAGGTCGGCTGCCTTTCGGATGCGCCGCCACGGCTTCTGCATGTCATTCAAATACTGACCATCAATGTTGCCTACTATGACATATGGGTTTCCAATAATTCGGGCAGTTCGCTGGAACTCATCAATGGCGGCTTGTCCCAAGTAAATTGTCTTCTTGCCCGTCTTGGAGTCAGGAAGAAGTATCAGTTTTGATTTGAAGTCAATATAACTCCATTTCAGCTTCTGTATTTCACTGAGGCGGCAGCCTGTGAAGATGAGGAGCCTGATGCACGTTACTGCAGATGGTGCTTCCTTCTCTTCGTCGAGCAGAGCCGCACCAAGTCTCGTGAGTTCATCTGATGACAAAAACCTTTCCCGCTTTTTCTCTTTGAATTTTTTCACGCCCCGGCAGGGATTGGAGAAAGCATCGCGCAAGTTCCAGGCCTCTGCCTGCGCAAACATGACGGAGAGTACTCCAAGGGTTCTGTTGGCTTGATAAGGTATTTTTCTGAGCCTGTGATGAAGGACTGTGATGTCTGTTCGAACAACTGAAACCACCTTTGTTGTTCCGATCTCAGGAAGGATGAACAGCCGCACACATCGCTCATATTCCTTGGCAGTGCTGGGCTTGCAATGGAATGGGACATATTCTGACAAAAATCGCTCGCACAAACTTCGCACCGTGATCGAATTGCGAAGCGAGTCCTTCGCCTCGCTTGGATTATTGCCCATCGCCAATTGGGAGATGATCTCCTTGGCCTTAATTCTAGCAAGTTCGGTTGTTATCGCACCATGTGGACCGATGGTGAACCGCTTCAAGACGCCATGAAACCGCATCAAGACAAAATAGGACTTGCGCCCAGATGTCCGGACTCGAACACCAAAGCCTTTCAGATCATCGTCAAAAAAATCGAGGTCCGTTGTTCCCGGTTCGAGTGCATCAACAACACGTTTCGATATTCGAATTGCTTTCAACGCGGCTCCTCCTTCTAAACCTGAAGGTCGTTCTGGGTAACATATGGGTAACAGTTGGGCGTGAAAAGCCGTGTACCCACATGCATAGAGCTGCGTCTCAAAAGGCAGTTTACACGAATGAAATCAGAATATTAGAGGGGACATATGGTAATCGCGTGAAGGTCGCGGATTTGGGTCAGAACGATCTCATAACCTGAAGGTCGTCAGTTCAAATCTGGCTCCCGCAACCAAAATAAAGCCCGCTGTCTCAATGAGATAGCGGGCTTTCCTGTTTCATGCGCGAGCGCGGAAAGTGGCTCTGGGTTACACTTGGGTTACTGGACTGCACCCCATAACTGAGACACGCTAATTCGGTTACAGTGGTTGTTGCTCCGCTACCCAAATTGCTGCTGAAATCTGTTCGAGGATTGTTCAGTAACGTGGCTGAATTGCTTGTTCGATTGCCCCTTCTTTCTCGGCAAATTCAATCTCGGTTTGTTGCAATGATCGGCTGTAATCCGGATCTTTCCCATCGCCGAGGTCAAACAGCCCGAGATACAGCAGCGACTGCTGCAGGAAGACCTGCGAAGCGTGGATCTCGTCGGGTGTTTTGCCTACGCGTTCTTCTGCGTTCAGCACCTTCACAGTTTCAAAAGCTGGCGTCTCCGACACCGCGCCGGTGAGCAGCTTTTTACCAATCTCCATATCAACACAGAACGGACGTCCCAGACCAACAACGTCACAGGTGCCTTCATTCAGTGCTGCCTCCATCGAGGCAAGCTTCCGGAAACCGCCAGTTGCCATAACTGGCATGCGCGCGATCTTGCGGGCGTCGGCGGTATAGACGGCAAAATAGGCCTCTCGGGCAGCGGTAGAAGCCCGCACTGGTTCTCGGGTGAGCTGGTCTGCCTCGACAATTCCAATCATCGCAGCACCCTCGTAAGTGCCCCCTGACAGTTCAAGCAGATCGATCGACTCGTGATTGAGCATCTCAACGACAGCCATGGACTCAGCATGGGTGAAGCCACCCTTTTGAAAGTCGGCTGAGTTCATTTTTATGCCGATAGGAAAGTCTGGCCCAACAGCAGCGCGAGTGGCACGAATGACTGCAAGTAGGAATCGTGCCCGGTTGGCAAGCGAACCACCCCATTCGTCGGTGCGATGATTTGTGCGTGCGCTCAGGAACGCACTGATCAGGTATCCGTGAGCGCCATGAATTTGCACGCCCGTGAAGCCTGCTTCACGACAAACTTTGGCGGCATTGGCGAAGCGGCCGATTATGTCGTCGATTTCTTCCAGATCAAGCGCTTTCGGAAGATCGCCCTTTTTCCATGCGACTGACTCCAGCCCTATTGCGGAAGGTGCGACCGGCGCTGGGCAAACTGCTGGGGCAGCCTGCCGGCCAGCGTGGCCGATCTGGGCCCAAAAATGCCCGCCACCAGAAGTGCCAGCCGCTGCCAGCGCCTTCAGACGAGACATTTGCTCGGCGTCTTGTGGACCTTCAATGCGAATGTTTCCAGCCCGCTCCAGTGACCGGCGGTCGATTTGGATATTGCCGGAAAGTAGCAGGCCGGCTCCGCTTTTGGCCCAGCGGCGGTAAAGAGTGACATGTCGGTCAGTAGCCCTCCCCCAAGGATCAGCCAACCCTTCAGTCATGGCCGCTTTGCAAAGTCGGTTTGGCAATGTCGCTCCGCACGGCAACGTAAGGGGCGTTGACACTTTAATTGGACCGCTCATCTTGTCTCCGTCATCTATAGTTTGTTCATAAGGGTGAGTCCGTCGGCTTGATCTTCAAGTCGAACCACTCTATGTTATATGTTATTACGAATAACGCAAAGGTACGAGGTGTGTCAATGTTGAACTCGTTACCTGCACAGGAGGTATTGTGATGGTCTTTGAAACGGATCGGGACCCAAGCGGGGAGAATGCCAATTGGTATCCGACGATCGTCAAAGAAAATCTGAGCGACCAGGCTTACCTCGCGTTGAGAGAAGCCTTAATGCGCGGCCATTTGTTGCCCGGCGAACGCTTGTTGCTGCGTCCGACCTCAGTACGCTTTGGCATCAGCGTTACACCAATGCGCGAGGCTTTTATGCGGTTGATCTCTACCAATGCTCTTGGTCTTGATGCTCGCGGCACCGTTTTTGTCCCTGTTTTGAGGCGCGACGAGCTCATAGAAATTCGCAACATCAGAATGGAGCTTGAAGGACGCGCCGCAGCTGAGGCAGCAATCGTAGCCACGCAGCCAGACATCGACGCCATGGAGGCGATCCAAGCTCGAATTGCCGCCTGTCACCAGTCCAAGGCTTTCGCCGAAGCGGTGGAATTCAACACCCAGTTTCATCTTGCCCTGTGCCGTGCCGCGCGGATGCCTATCCTGCAAGATATTGTAGAAAACCTATGGGTGCGCTGTGGCCCAATTCTGTCGCATTTGTACGATGGCGGAGTGCCAGACTGGAATCCCCACCCTCATGAGGTCGTACTGCAGGCCCTGCGTACCCGCGATGCCGATAGCTGCAAGGCTGCGATACAGTACGACATCAAGAACGGTGGCAAAGGGCTACTTCAGCATGTCTCCAACGCAGGATCGGAGAAAGCCGGCGAACTGCAAACTTAATAATATTTAATGGCCACAGGCATTGAATAACTTCGGCTGCGTCGCCGCAATGCCATCTAAGCTAGTCTCAATTTCATGCTTCGGCCGATTGGGTTGCCTACAAACTTTTCACTTATTTAACGGCAGACTTGGCTCCATCCGCGAGACAAATTTCGCTGATCCGCAGCCCATTTTCAGCAATCCGGCATGGAAAGGTATCGGCCAGTCCCTCTTCGTGCGCAGGGATGACCCGACGCTCCTCGTAGCCCACCTGCTTCATCATCGCCTCTGTGGCGAGAATCAGGTTCAACTGACTGCCCACCGCCAAACCGACGGGCGTATACATTGTATCGACGTCGACGACTGAGCCATCATTCTTGAGATTGGAAAACTGGTAAACCAAGTCGCCAGCCAGAACCCAAGTGTCCTGCGACTCAGCTCGCCCATCATTTCTCACAGTGACAAACATTGAACCAAATGTATGGCTATCACGAGCCAAATGAAGATCAATGCCTGGTAGAACGTTTTCGACCGAACCTTCAACGAGGCGCAAGCGACCTTTGGCGGCGAGGCCAACGCCGCGCAAAATGTCGGCAGGGTCGATGGCGATCATAACCCACCGCATGCGTTCGGGCAGCGACATCGCCCAGACCCATTTCTCAATCTCTTCGCGTTGCATGTAGAAGGTCGCATTTGGGAAATCCTCGACATTTCCAAAGTGATCAAAATGCGCGTGGCTTATGAATACCGTGTCAACATCTTCGGGTGTCAAACCGAGTTCCGCAAGCACGGTCCGCGGAGGATGCCAGTTCGTAGCGCCGAACTTGTCGCCCAAGTAGCCACCATAATCCTTATGATTATAACCCACATCGACCATCGCCACGTGTCCGTGACCTTGGATGACTACGTAGCAATAAGGCAGTTTGATGTAGCCTTGATTGTGGGCACCATAAAGCACACCACTTTTGTGATATTGGGGAACGTTGCAATATTCCAGAACGTGAATTGAATAATCGGCCATTATAGCCTCCCATTTAATGGTTCAACTTTGATTGCTGCATTTGTCGATTTCCCCGAGACACAAGTGCAACAGGCCATGCTGAGGTCCACCGGGGCAATATTAACGGTCGGTAGCGCCGCTACGATCAGGAGACGCTGCACAACATGAAGCTGGCGCAGGATGATGGTAACATCCTGTTGTCTGCGGTGCGGGTCCAAGGACGCCCGGGTTGAGTTGATCATTCCCAACGCTGCAGCGAGTCCTTCCATGGCATCAGTCATGATGGAGCGATGACGAAGGGCGCTTGAAAGGGGTGCCAACCCACGCAATCTGCCCGAAGCTTCTTGAAGCTGCTCACGCGCGCTTGAAAGAATAACATGGTCCAGTGGCAGTCCAGACGATTGGCTGGTCATCGCAAGAAGTAAAAGACCGGCAAGTTGGGAGAGAATACGTGACGCTGCGGAGTAAAGCGGCGTGATGGCCGAAAGATAAGTTGCAACAGTGGGGTCATTGACCCCGTTCGCTAGCAAGTACTCGATCTCAGCGGTTTGAGGAATTTCCCAAATTCCACATTGGGCCTGATGCACCTGCTTATGTTCGGCGAACGTCATTGGCTAAGCAACCTCTCAGGTCATTGCAAGATATAGCGACGCTGATATTTATTGAATGTGAAAAATTGTCCGCCTGCCGAGCTTGACGCCCGGCAGGCGTTTTTCAATTAGGGCTTCACAGTCGCCTCTACTTTCGTCAGTTTATAGAGGTCTGCCGGTGCTTCACAGGCATCGCAGTTGATGCCAGGCAAGTTTGCAGCTGGTACCCAAGCTTCAGCAGGCAGTGCCTGAATGGTTGCTCCAGCAGTAGGATTGCCATCATTCGCAGAGCTCAACGACAACTCTGGGAGAAGTGTTGGATTGAACACTTCTGTAACGAACGAGCCCGGCACTTTTTCTGCTGGGAAGGCGTTGCAACCATCCGCGAATGCTTCTCCTTTGCAAAGGACAACGTCGGAGGCTGTCACCCAAGGAAGTGGATATTCGAGGTTACGCTGACCAACCGGATAAGCCGCATGTGTGCCATTCAAAATTTCCATCATCATCTTGAATGCAATGCCCGACTGCGCAGGCGGAGAGCCTGCCGAAACGCCGGTCAACCCCTTTGCTTTGTAATCTGGATTGGCCAGAGCTAAGCGAAAGCCGTTCGAATTCTCGCCCGTAACCGGTATTAACTTGTCAGGGTTTGCTTGAAGCAGAGCGAGAATAACTCCGTTTTCGCCTGCTTGCGCCCAGATTCCAGCAACATCCGGATGGGCAGCCAGCGCCTTGGCAGTCTCTTGCTGCGTAGTGCGATCATCCCAATAGCCGTAATATTCTGAGACGATCTCGATGCCCGGATACTTGCTGAAAACGCTCTTGGCACCAGCCACATGTCGGTCATCAACGGAGTTGCCCGGAACGCCACGGTCCAGGAAAATTTTGCCTTTACCACCGATGGCATTGACAAGAGCCTGCGCTGTGTTTTCGCCAAAGCCTGATGTCAAATAGCTAAGCTGGTAGGCACAGTTTTCTGTAACGTTACCGTCATACATGAAGAACATGACGCCCTTGTCACACCCTGCCTTGATGACCTTGTTGAGCGCGGTGGCCGAGATTGGGAAACTGATAACGCCATCAGCACCAGCGGCGATCATGCTTTCATAGTCGGCGATCTGCGCCTGCGGATCGGTGCCCGAGATTACATGCACAAGTTTCACAGAATCGTTGAACGGCGCCGTAGCGGCGAGCGCTTTGATGATGTTCGCTGTCTCGCTCTGCCAAGCATTGCCCGAATAGCTCTGTGACAAATAAATTAGCCATTTTCCGTCGGCAGTCTTGGCTTCGGTGCTCGTAACAGTCGTAAATTGTAGAGTAGCGGCGAGAATACTTGTTGCTATTGCTGTTGATGTCTTAGTCCAGAATTTCATTTTCAATTCCTCCATTGACCGCTTTTTAATTGCACAGCGGTCTTGTGCGTTTTTCCCTAACCGGGAAATCAGTAAGCTGGTAAATCGGTGCGTCGACATGTGAGCTGCAATTCAACGCGTCTCCCGCCGAAACCACTCTTGCAGCGCGGCGAACGTCTGGTCACGCAGGGCTACAAGAGCAATCAGGATCACGCCGCCTTCAACGATTGTTTTCCAACCTTCCTCAAAGCCAGCAGCAGAGAGGACAGTTGAAAGCGTTGTGAGCAAGAGAGCGCCGCCGACCGTGCCCAAAAACAATCCTTTTCCGCCAAGGATAGAGGACCCACCGACCACGACAGCCGCTATTGAAGGCAAAAGAAAAGAGTCACCCATTCGAAGGGTCGCCCCATCGGCGTAGCCAGTGAGCAATACGCCCGTCAGTCCCGCGCAGAGTGCGGAAACAGCATAAGCTGCCGTTTGGATGCGCTTGCAAGGCAAGGCAGCAAGATAGGCGGCTTTTGGATTAGCGCCGACGGCATTGAGCAGCCGACCAAAGGTCGAATAAGACTGCACAATTGTGCCGAGAAGAACGAATATCAAAAGCAACCAGACCGGGGCCGCGATGCCCAGCAAAGTCGCACCCATAAAGTCGCGCAGTACTGGTGCGGCGTAGCCTCCGGGCGTTCCCAATGTGGCGCCGAGACATGTACTATAAACAATTAACCCCATCGCCATCGTCATGATGAAAGGTGGTATTTGAAAAACCGCCACGCCGATTCCGTTGATGGCGCCGACCAAGGCGCAGATAGCGAGAATGGCAATCAACAGGACGACGAAATTGTCATTGCTGCCATTCATAAAAGTGGCCGACAGGACACCTCCTAGCGTGATGGTGGATGCAATTGAGAGATCAAGCCCTCGCACCATGATCACCAGACCCTGCCCAAAGGCACAAAATACAAGGAATGAGCTTAGGTAAAGCACCGTGCCAACATGTGACCATCCCTTCAGTGCAGGATTGATCAACCCAAAACCCAGAAGCATTGCCAAAGTGATTGCGAGAATCACGATGACGGATATGCCTTGAGCGCCGAGGCGAGCATAAAATGGACTTGGCGCGTTGACTTGAAGGTCGGCGGGATCAAGATCAAATCTACTCATTTTTCGCGCCTCGCTGACGTTGGGCTACTGCTCGGACCAAAGGTGCTACGAGAACTGCCATGATCATGATCGCTCCCTGAACGACGCCGGTGTAAAAGGACGACACCCCAAGCGCGAACAGGACTTTCTGCATCAGCATCAACGTGGCCGCTCCGATGATCGAAGCCGTCAAACCGCCTCGCCCGCCACCAAATGCAGTTCCGCCAAGTGCAACTGAAGCAAAGCACAGCAACAGGAAGGAATTGCCAGCATTTGGATTACCTGTGGTGGTTTGTGCTGCCAACATATAGCCAGCAAGCGAATAGAACACGCCGGCCCACAGGAATGATTTGAATCGCACCCAAGCCACATCAATCCCGGACAACGCAGCCGCTTGACCGTCCTGTCCGATGGCTATGAGAGCCAACCCGGTGTTGGTCCGGCTATAGATACTCCAAAACACAATGACGCATGCCGCGACGACCACCGCTACCGGAACAATTCCGAACAGCGAACTGGTCAACTCATTGGTCATGAATTCCGGCACAGTGCCGCCAGGCGCTCTCAGTATCAGGAGCGCTGCACCTTTGCAGATGATCATAGTTGCGAGCGTGACAGCAATGGCTTGGATACGGAGATAGGCGACGAACAATCCGTTGATAGCTCCTACGGCCAAGCCAATCATGATGACGACTGCCAGATTAGCGGCAGAGCCCCCTATCCCGCTCACTGGCATAGTCGCGACCACCACATTGGAAAGCGAGATCACACCTGCAACCGACAGATCAAAATCACCGTGCAGGATTACGAAGGTGGCACCCGCTGCGGCAAGCATAAGTGGCAGCGAATTGTTGAACAACGCCTCAATTGATGATTGTGACCAGGCGGACGGCTGCACGGCAATATAGATCGCGGCCATAACGAGGTAGATGCAAATTATGAGAAGCGGGCCTTCTGACAGCCTATGAGAAAACGACAAGGAGCTCTTGAGCTGTTTGGAATTGGGGGACGTTAACGCCATCGTCAGCCCGCCTTCTGCTGTATTGGCGATGCGCCATGTGCAGCCGCCAGCAGGGCCTCTTCATTCAACTGGTCTCCTTCAAGCTCCCCCGTTATGCGCCCGTCGTACATCGCAATACAACGCGAACTGAGTTCCACCAACTCCGACAACTCTGATGAGTAGAAAATAATTCCGCCACCTTCCGAAACGAACTGGCGCATCATGGCGTAAATCGACTGCTTGGTTCCCACGTCAACCCCGCGCGCTGGATCGAACAATACGAGACACTTTGCGCCCGTCATTAGCGCCCGGGCCAAAAGTGCTTTTTGTTGATTGCCCCCTGAAAGCGCACCCACCGCGACTGGGAGATAGCGATCGGCCAATGCTACTCGTTGACTCACTGATTTTGCAGCCTTGCGCTCAAGGGCTGCCCTTATGAATCCGCCACGGCTGATCCGGGATAGTCTGGCAAGTGCGATGTTTGAAGCCGACGATAATTCCGAAAATATACCTGCGGTCTTGCGTTCCTCCGGAACAAAAGCGATTCCGCCGCCGACACTCAACGCCTGCCGCGGGGACCTTAAACTGACCGGTCTGCCATCGACGAGCACTTCCCCATCGCGGATCATGCCAGCGCCGCCGAGAATACGAAGTAACTCCTGTTGTCCCTGACCCTCAAGAGCGGCAACGCCGACAATTTCATGGGAATGAATGGCAAGATTGATGTCTCGTATCCGCCAGCCCGCCAAGCCTTTAGTCTCGATCAGTGGGACACCTTTGGTTTTTGACAACGAACTTGCCGACACGCGAGTGGCAGGTTTGCGGCCGACCATTAGAGCGAAGATTTCGTCATTACCGATACCCTTAAGGTTGGTTGTCTCGACGGTACTGCCATTTCGCAGAACAGTTGCCCGCTCGCAGATTTCGCGAACCTCACCAAGTCGATGTGAAATATAGATAACCGCCACGCCTTTGCGGGTGACTTGACGAATTTGGTCAAATAGCCATTTTGGGTCAGGCAGGGCTGCCGTAGGTTCATCGAGAATGAGAAGTCGTGTCGCGTGAGATAAAGCGCGGGCGATCTCGATCCTTTGCCTTTGCGCCAGGGAAAGTTCAGCCACAATCGCCCCTGAGGAAATGTCAGATATCTGCCATTCTGTCAAAATCCGTTCGGCACGGCTTAATATTTGAGATCGCGCTTCGGGCCAAAACGACGTTTGCGAAGGACGTGGGAGCAATAGGTTCTCGCCTACTGTTAAGTTCGGTACGAGGCTCAGTTCTTGGAAAGCAGTTGCAACGCCCTGCTCTCGGGCCTGCATGATCGAAGTCGGCGCATAGGCATTACCGTCAAGTTCGAGCCTCCCCTCATTTGGCGCTACCACACCGGATAAAACCTTAACTAGTGTAGACTTGCCAGCTCCGTTCTCACCCAAGATGGCGCGGATTTCGCCGGGAGGAATGGACAAGGCGACGTGGCTCAGCGCGAGCGTGGCACCGTAGCGTTTCGATAGCGCTGTTACTTCTAACGCAGCCTGCACCACTCCCTCCTCTCTTTCTTTCTTGTTATAACAAATAACATATGATCGAAAACTGACCTTGTCAACACTGACTGCCCACAGGGTGTCACTTCACGATAGGAAAGGCGTACAGACCAGTTTCTGTCTAACGTGCTCGACAATACTGCGACGGACTACGGACTCCGGTGTTGACAACGCGAAAACCTACAGATACTTGTTATAACAAATAACAAATATACCGATTGATTGCAATTT
>CAWFWW010000021.1:0-6874 GCA_963819615.1 uncultured Alphaproteobacteria bacterium | reverse complement strand
TAGCAATATCGGGCATGAAATCCTCCGCGATGGTTTTACATCTTCGGAGCGCGTGTTGCCAACAGTTGACCCGTTCATTTTCCGGGGTGACGGGCTATATGGGGATTAACAACAAGCGCACTTTCACCGTAACCAATGCCAACAATTGGCCTATGGCGGCGGGAGCAGGACATGGCGGTACAAACCATGGTAGTTTGAAGATATGTTGGCAGCAGGAGCTCAGTCAGAAGGTGAGATACGCATACATAGACGGCGCTAGCCTAGAGATAGCGCTGAATGAATTCGCCCAAGCACTTGGCGTCAAGTCGGTTCCGTTTGATTATGGGATGTTCATCAACAACTTGGCGGCCGACAGGGCATTTTACTATGACGCGTACCCTATCAAGAAGCCTAGTGAAACTGAGGAAGAATTCGAGTCTAGGCGAAAAAACAAGGAAGAACATCTTTCTTCATTGAGTACGGTAGCTCGAATGTTTGTGAGAACCGGCACCAGCAAGTATGCAAAGAAGCAAGGAATGTCTCAGAAAGGCGTGGATGTGCTCCTTGCAGTTGAGGCAATGAGTCACGCAAATGCAGGGGTGCTTGACTGGGCCATTTTTGTTGTAAGTGACCTTGATTTCTTTCCGGTGTTGAGCGCACTACAACAGACAAAAGTCCGAACTGTTCTGAGCTACCGCCCTTCAGCGACTTCAACAGACCTGTTGGAGTTTGCAGATCAAAACCTGCGACTTAGTCAACTCGCATTGCTCAAGGCCTGCGAATCCAATTGGGCAGCCCAGTACTTCCCTGTGATGGACAATAGCAGTTCTCCAATGACAGACGCCGAACGAAACAATGTCAAGGTTCACAGATTTTACGGGAACGAATATGCTGTCTGGCAATGTGGGGATCGTCGATGGATGCTCTACGCAGATGGCAACCGAATCTCTGCGCATACCAAAGAACTTTTTGAAGACCACATCCCGGGCGGACAAATCCAAATACTGTATGAATGACCGTGCTAATTAGCAAACTCGATTACTCGTTGCATGAGGTCTCACGCCGCCACCTTCACAATCACCTGTCCCATCCTCTTTCTCCGCGCAGGCTTCACGGTTACTTCAATATCCTGACCGAGGATGGTCAGGAACTCGATCAAACGTCCCACCGACAGTGAAGTTGGCCGCAGGCGCATGAGGCCTGAGACTTGCGGCTGGGTTGTTCCAAGGAGGGCCGCTGCTGCCACTTGCGTGAGTTTGCGCGACGTGATGATGCGATGGATTTGCAGAATCAGTTTTGCCTTGAACAACTCCTGCTCGCTGTCCGGCAATCCCAAATCTTCAAAAACATTTCCGCTGGATTTCTCGACCAATTTTTTCATGACTTGTGTTCCCTGCGGCGCAAGGCGTCGGCCTCGGCCAGTTTCAATCTCAATTTGATCACATCCATGTCTGGCTTTGGAGTGGCGATCCCAGACTTCGATTTCTTCTGAAAAACGTGCAGGACATAGATCGCATCTGACAATTTGACGGCATATACTGTTCGGTAAGTTCCCCGCGCATCGTTCTCCTTCAACTCCACGACCCCTGAAAACCCTCTCAAGGACTTGGAATTCGGAGGTGTTTCGCCACACTGCACCGCGTAGAGCGAAAGACCTAAGGCACGGCGGACCACTTCAGGCAACTCGCGCATGTCCCTGCGTGACGACCCAATCCACAGCAATGCGCGTTCGCCCAACCGATTCACGCCTCAAACTATACAAAAATTTATATATTCCGCAAGTCCTACCTCTTCGGCCCGCGCCACGCCCTCGTTCCCGGTTTGCCCGCCTTGCTTCCGGCTTTCCGCGGTTGCCCCTTGGGCCAGCTTTCTTCGGCCGTCTGGATGTTGGAGTTCTTCGCCAGCGGATCATCCATGATCGCCAGCTCTACTGCCTTCAGCCTCTTCACTTCGTCGCGCAGCCGTGCGGCTTCTTCGAACTCAAGATTCGCTGCGGCGTCGCGCATGCGTTTTTCCATGTCGGCCAGAACCCTTTCGAGATTGTGACCGATGAGCGGGCCGTCTTCGGCCAATCCTGCATCCACCTGCACGTGGTCCTGCTCGTAGACTGACTTCATGATGTCGTGGATGTTGCGCTTGATTGACTGCGGCGTGATGCCGTTGGCGGTGTTGAAGGCGGTTTGCTTGTCGCGGCGGCGGTTGGTTTCCGCCATGGCGCGCTCCATCGAACCGGTGATGCGGTCGGCATACATGATGACGCGGCCATCAACGTTGCGGGCGGCACGGCCAATGGTCTGGATCAGCGAGGTTTCGCTGCGCAGGAAGCCTTCTTTGTCGGCATCGAGAATGGCGACCAACGCGCATTCCGGAATGTCGAGACCTTCGCGCAGCAGGTTGATGCCGATCAGCACGTCGAACGCGCCGAGACGCAAATCGCGCAGGATCTCGATGCGCTCCAGCGTGTCGATGTCGGAATGCATGTAGCGCACCCGCACGCCCTGCTCGTGCATGTACTCGGTGAGATCCTCGGCCATGCGCTTGGTCAGCGTCGTCACCAGCACGCGATAGCCCCTGAGTGCCACCTCCTTGCACTCGGCGATGACATCATCGACCTGGGTTTTCACCGGGCGGATGAAGACCGGCGGATCAATGAGGCCGGTGGGGCGGATGACCTGCTCGGCGAACACACCATCGGCCTGCTTCATTTCCCATGGGCCGGGCGTGGCCGAGACATAAACCGTCTGCGGCCGCATGGCGTCCCACTCCTCGAAACGCAGGGGACGGTTGTCGATGCAACTCGGCAGGCGGAAACCGAATTCGGCCAGTGTCGCCTTGCGATTGTAGTCGCCGCGGAACATGCCGCCGATCTGCGGCACCGTGACATGGCTCTCGTCGATGAACACCAGCGCGTTGTCGGGCAGGTATTCAAACAACGTCGGCGGTGGCTCGCCTTGCTTGCGGCCAGTGAGATAGCGCGAATAGTTTTCGATGCCGGCGCAGCTTCCCGTCGCCATCATCATTTCAAGATCGAACATGCAGCGCTGTTCCAGCCGCTGCGCTTCCAGAATGCGCCCCGCCGCGTTGAATTCAGCCAAGCGGATGCGCAGGTCTTCCTTGATGCGCATGGCCGCCTGCTCCAGCGTCGGCTTGGGCGTGACGTAGTGCGAGTTGGAATAGACCTTGACCTGCACCAGTTCGGCGATCTTCTGGCCGGTCAGCGGATCAAATTCGGTGATTGCTTCGATCTCGTCGCCAAACAGCGAAATGCGCCAGGCCCGGTCATCAAGATGCGACGGAAACAATTCAATCGTGTCACCGCGCACCCGGAATGTGCCGCGCACGAAATTCTGATCGTTGCGCTTGTAGTGCAGTGCCACCAGATCGGCGATCAGTTGCCGCTGCGAGAAGCGCTCGCCCTTCTTGATGGCAAAGGTCATGGCCGAATAGGTTTCGACGTCGCCGATGCCATAGATGCAAGACACCGATGCCACCACGATCACGTCATCGCGCTCCAGCAGCGAGCGCGTGGCCGAGTGGCGCATGCGGTCGATCTGTTCGTTGATGGCGCTTTCCTTTTCGATGTAGGTGTCGGTGCGCGCCACATAGGCTTCCGGCGTGTAGTAGTCGTAGTAGGAGACGAAATATTCAACCGCGTTGTTGGGGAAGAAACTCTGGAATTCACCATAGAGCTGTGCGGCAAGCGTCTTGTTGGGGGCCATGATCAGCGCCGGGCGCTGGGTTGCGGCGATGACCTGCGCCACGGTGTAGGTCTTGCCCGAGCCGGTGACGCCGAGCAGCACCTGGTCACGCTCATGGGCGTTGGCACCACCGACGAGTTCAGCGATGGCCGTGGGCTGGTCGCCCTTGGGTTCATATTCGGAAACAAGCTGGAAGCGTTGTCCACCTTCAGCCTTGGGTGGCTTGGCAGGCTTGTTGGGAACGAAGTCGGGCAGCGGCACGAAATCCGGCCTCAGCGACTCAAGCCCCGCCCGCGCGCTCTCCGGAAGTTCCGGAACGCCCTCCAACCGGGCCTGCGGCATCTCCGCAAACCCACCCTCTTGTCTGGAATGACCCATGAGACACGATATAGGGGTTCGGGCGCGCTGGCGAAAGGGTGGCTGCTGACAGCAGTGTGTCAGCAGGGACGCTCAGGTCAGGGACGCGGTGATGGCGGGCGAAGACTTCAGGGTTTGATAGACAACGCAATAGCGCTCGGTGAGTTTGAGCAACGCCGCCTTCTGTTCGGCGCTGATATCCGGAACGTCGAAGGTGAGACGGATGGCGCGAAAGCCGACAGGCGCGTCGCGGTCAACACCCAGCGTGCCGCGAAAATCCAAATCGCCTTCGGCCCTGACGGTGGCAGCGCCGACCGGAATGGCAAGCGCCGTCGCCACGGCATTGAGCGTGACACCCGCGCAGGCCACCAACGCCTGCAACAGCATATCACCCGAACAGACATGCAAGCCGTCTCCGCCAGTGGCCGGATGGAGACCGGCGTCCACCAGCGCCCGCGCCGTGGCCACCGAACAGGTGACACCCTCGCCCAACGAACCTTCGGCGTGCAGCGTGATCATCGCCTCGCTTGGCGTTTCCCGGTACAGCGCCTTGAGCGGGGCTTGGGCAGCTTTCAGGTCTGATGCATCCATGACGTGATCTCCTGTTGAGCGGAAAAACTAACGGAAATAGACGGAATGATGAGCCTGCAGATAGCACCGCGGAGCCACGCACTTGCCTAAAATGAACCCTGGGCGGTGATATAGGACGTTGTGTTTGGAGGTGGAAGGGTGGTTGTCGCAAGAAGAGCGGCAGAAAGGTTCTGACTAAGCTCGAAGAATTGGGAACTTACCCTTGGCGCTGTCAAATTTTTGCTGAAGTTCCAGCATGATCTCTTCTCGTTCAGGGGCCACGCCTTCCCGCAGTGAGTTCATAACATCGTCCCATTGGGTGCCAACTACTTCTGGGTCTTGCATTTTCACATTCAAACCAATGTGGGCAATGGGATAACTAAGCCAGATCAATTCACTATTTGAAGGGCTGGAGGCTCTAAAACTCGGCAAAGCCCTGAAAAACTGAGTATCGACAACGATAAAGAATTTCTTGCCCCACCTTCGAAAAACAGGAACTTTTAGCTGAAGTTGCGGCATCAATCGCTTTTGAGCAGACGACCTGAAATCGGCGCGCCGGTCAGCAATTGACGGATCCAATTTGTTCTTCGCCATGAAATGCTTTAGCGCCGGACGTATTGAGGTGCCTGAAAAATAGCTCGCTTGAACTTCAATAGCTGCAAAGTCTTCCACAGTCTTGCCATCTGTCTTGCCAATCAAAAAATCCACTTTGCCGATCTTTTTTGCCTCTTTGGTGTTCCTCCCTTCCACGCGAAGAATGCGGATTTCAGGAAAGACTGCAAAAGCACTATTGGCTCCGAATGCCAGCCGCGCAGCATCTCTGAATATCCTATTTCCTTCCAAAAACCTGACGGGACAGATCGCCGCCGCTTCAACGCCATCGGACAACGAACAAACACCAAGTGGGTCAGTCTTGCTCGACTTGGTACATTTTGACTGCCGAAATGGGCACTGACGTGCCAATCTCGCAGACTGCGCTGCCTCCGAAAAATCCTCCACTCCGAAACCAAAAATTTCAGAGATGAGCATCTGCAAGTTCCTGAATTCGCCCTTTCACTGGCTGATCGGCATTGATGGATTGAATGATGGCAAGGCCAATTGCTTTTCCAAGAAGTGGCGGAACTGCATTTCCAATCTGCACGTATTGATCGGTCATTGAACCTTCGAAATGGAACCAATCAGGGAAAGACTGAATACGCGCCGCCTCTCTCACGCTGATTGCACGATCTTGTTCGGGGTGAATGTAAGCGCCCCAGTGCACATCGCATTTCGTCAATATGGTGCATGACTGGCCATCCCAGCGCATGCGACCATAACGTTTGGTGTGATCACTGCGTTTGGCCCTCTTCATTCCCTCCGGAAGCAACTTGACAGGTATGTCACGCCAGCTGCCGCCCGGTTTGATGTGCTTCATTCGCTCGAGGTTGATTGCAGACAATTTGGGTGCACTGTGATCTTGTACAAGTCCAGATCTGACTCTCATTGCTTTTTGATAGTCACACTGCGGAAACAAGCCGTATCGCGCCAACGTCAGCGCCTCGCCATTCAAGAGGGGTGGAAGATCACCAATTGCATCGCGAATGTTCACGAGTTCCTGAAGCCCTTTGCCATGACTTGGACTTGGGAAGCTCAATTCTGCATCCGTCCGCGTTCCCAAAATAACAACGCGCCGACGTTCCTGCGGAACACCATACTGCTCTGCCTTTAAAATCTTGAACTCAGTGCGATAACCCAGCCGTCGCAGTTTATCGCGTATAACGGTGACGACAGAACCGCCGCCAGCAGAAAGAATGCCAGTGACATTCTCCATTACTATCCATTTGGGGTAGAGTCCTTCAACAAGGCGCAAATATTCTTTGAAAAGATGGCTGCGGGCATCATGTAAACCACGTTGTCGATTGTATACACTAAAAGCCTGACAGGGAGGACCACCTACGAGACAGTCCAGATCACCTTTGGCCAATCCTGTCTCAACACTTATCCGCTTGGCCGTAACGTCTTGCACCGGTCCCGGCACAAACACGGCATCAAGATGCGTAGCCGCAAATGTCTCGCCAGCAACCTCATTGAAATCATTGCCAGCAAGGACCTGGAAACCAGCTTGTCTGAAACCCTCAGACAGCCCGCCAGCACCACAAAACAGGTCTATTGCAGTTGGTTTTGGCTTCATGCCGGGAGTCTATTCGTTCTGATTTTGTTCCGCAACAAGAATATTCCCAGATTCGAGGGGTGGTGTCACTTGCAAACAAGAATCATACAATCCTCACACC
>CAWFWW010000020.1:0-14895 GCA_963819615.1 uncultured Alphaproteobacteria bacterium | reverse complement strand
CAAACTTGAAGTGAGATGACGGGCAGAGGATGTCCGCTCTGCCCGTCCAATTCAGATGTCGACTTGTTCAGCAATTTCGAGGGCATCATCAATTTCTATGCCGAGGTACCTGACCGTGCTTTCAATCTTGGTGTGCCCAAGGAGCAGTTGAACTGCTCGCAAGTTGCCAGTCCGTTTGTAGATCATCGTGGCCTTAGTTCGCCGCAGTGAGTGTGTTCCAAAGAGACTGGGGTCTAAGCCACAACAGCCCACCCAATCAGAAACCAGCCGCGCATATTGACGGGTTGTGAGACTGCGACTTGATCCTTTCCTGCCGTGGAACAGATATTCGCCCCGTTGCCTGCCTTCCGCCTTCATGTAGTCGTCGAGCGACTGTCGCGTCTGTTCGGTAATCTCGAACCGCACGGGATGACCTGTCTTCTTCTGTCTGACTGTCGCGCGGTCAACGGCATAACCATTCGGCGCAACATCTTCCACTCGGATTGCTACAACGTCGCAACCGCGAAGTTTGCTGTCAATTGCAAGATTGAACAGGGCCAAATCGCGTTTGCGGCCCTCAATTTGCAACTTTGTTCGAATTGACCATACGTGTTTTGATCGAAGTGGCGGCTTAGGTCCGATAAGCTTTCCTTTGTTCCAAGGGCGACGTGTTGCAGGTAATGGGATCAGGCTGTTTGAACTTTCCATGGTTACGCTCCTCAACTGCGGGCTTGATTGCCAGCGCGATGGAATTTGCAACAAAAACATGGCTTGATGTGTCCGCTATCAGAGGGCTGCGGAACTAGAGCAAGGTGCAAGTACACAAAAATCAGCGCTGATGACCCAAAGCTGACGTGGGACAGCACACAGCTAGAAGCCTTGCGTCCGTTCACGCGTTTTGGTTCTAGCAATCGGCTTGGCTATTAACTTCTACGCGCTTCTGCTGCAATTTCTTGCATTATATTTATTGCGTCATCTGCTCTGTTCTCAAGCACAAACAGATGATCATGAAAATAGGCGGAGACTGGGTTTATCCATATCCCAGCTGCGGCGAGACGCGGTGTTATTACCGCCAGAAATCCAACTGCTTCGAGGGATGAGTGAATTTGCAAGGTAATCATACGAGATGGAAATACGTGCGACAAATTCGCGGCAATCGCTACTGATCTTTCAAGTATCAAAGTTGCGCCTTCCGCCTCACGAAATATCATGACTGGCTGGAGCCTTTCGGGAAGTGCCGTCCTCGCGGGCATTGTCGAGAACACGAAAACACCCGGCAACAAACATGGTGTCATAGAGGCAAGCAGAGCGGTCAGATTGGTCTCACCATTCATGGAAACTCCGTACGAATGGAATGCCTGAATGTTTTTAGTCTCCGTCAGGAAGTCTGGCACGATAACGACAAGCACACACATCGATCAACAATCATTGGCTTTTCATCTTGGTGAGTAGGACTTCAGTTGTCGTCACCATCAACCTGGGGTTAACACTGGTTCCATTGGCGCTAGACCGCGTGGTGCTGAAGTTCCGTCACCATGACATTCCGGTGGAGATCATCGGCAAGAACGAGGCTACGGCCAGCGTGGTGGAGCGCTTGGCCACCCAAGACGAAGAAGGCGCTGCACCAGAAGGCTAGCTGTGCTGTATGTCGGGAAACAACGGCATACTCTTCAAATGATTGCACGCAAACTATTTGGATGAACGATGATGTACTTGCATGACAAATTCCGAAGTTTCAATGCAGCTATAATGGATTTTACAGAGCTCTCGGCAACATGAGCCTTGCCTCAAAACCCGTTGCCGAACCTGGGCGCGGCGAACTCAAAACAAGTGAACTACCGACACGGTCCGCAATTGCTGCAACGATGGCAAGCCCCAGTCCGCTGCCGTCGGACTGCGTACTGCCACGTTCAAAGCGCATCGCCAGGCGACTGAGGGTTTCCGGCGGCAGGATGGCCCCTTCGTTGGAAACACTGAACGCGCCATTTTGCCTGAGTGTCACCTCAATGGGTGATGTATCAGCACCGTGCCGCAATGCGTTTTCCACAAGATTACGGCACACAATTCCAAAGGCGTCGGGATCAAGGTCTGACATCACGGGCTGATCAGGCAAAGACAGCGCAATGCGACCTGCAGGCCCGGTTCGACCAATGTCTTCAACGACCAGACGCGCCACCACCCTCAAATCTGAAGCATTGTCCAGTCGGAGCCTTCCACCTTCAGCTCTGGCAAGCTGCATGAGCCGTTCAGACAATCGTGTAAGGCGTTTGAGCGTCGCCTCTATATCTGCCGCGCGCTGGGCCGCAGCTTGATCTATCGTTTCAGACTGCAGCCGTTGCGCTTGGGCAATGGCACCCGCAAGCGGTGTGCGGAGTTCATGTGCTGCATTGGAGGCAAAACTACGTTCTGCTTCAAACGCAGACTTCAGGCGTGCAAGTACGCTGTTCAGGGTGGCCGCCACCGGAACTATTTCGGAGGGAAGTTCGTCTTCCACAACAGGCGACAAATCACGTGAATTACGAGCCTCAAGTGCGACCCGAAATCGGCGCAAGGGTGCCAGCGTGGCGCGGACTGCAAGTCCGATAGCCAATAGTGCGAGAGGGATAACAAACAGAATTGGCAGCCCAAGGACCATTTGGATATTGCGCGCACTATCCAACCGATGTTGCAACGGTTCAGCCACCGTAATACGCACACTTCCTTGCAACGCCTCTTCATTGAACAGCCTGTGAGATGCTGTCTGGCGAAAACCTGGACCGTCATAGCTTGGGAAAATCGCGACATCAGCAGCGTGAGACTGCAAGAGCACGCGTCCCTTTGCATCACGCACAATGTAGGTAAAGAATTCGTCGTGCGCGCGAACGGCACCAAGGCGCTGCGTCACCCCATCGTCCTCCCGGCCAACGACATCGAGAACAGCAAGTGGCAACAGGCGTTGAGCGGTTTCCTGCAAGGCTGAATCGAAAACCTCCTCCATCTCATGCTCAAGAACAGAAAACGTAGCCCATGCTGCGGCAATCCAAAGTGCGGTTAGCAAAACACCGAGCAGCAGGGCCAATCGGACTTGCAGGCTGCGTGGCAATCTCATGCAGCACTCAGTCGATAACCAAGCCCGCGCTCGGTTTCGAGGACATCGGCGCCAAGCTTCTTTCGCAACCGGCTGACATGCACCTCAATCGTATTGCTTTCGATCTCGGTATCAAAAGCATAAAGTTTTTCTTCCAGTTGCGATTTGGACAGGAGCTGACCCGGACGGGACAGAAAGGCTTCAAACAAAGCCCACTCCCGCGCCGTCAGCTGGATCGTCTTCCCGTCACGGCGGATGCTGCGCGCAGCAAGGTCAACGGTGAGGGATCCGTGTGATATGATTGGATTGGGATTGCCCGTATACCGCCTGCCCACAGAACCGATCCGTGCCGACAACTCGGCCAGATCAAACGGTTTGACAAGATAATCGTCGGCACCGGCGTTGAGTCCCTCGATCCGGTCGGAAACTTGGTCCAGTGCTGTCATGATAATGACTGGCGAAACATCACCCCGGCTGCGCAACGCTTTCAGAAACCCAATACCCAATCCGTCTGGCAGCATGAGGTCAAGCAAAATCAGATCATAGTTGGCAGCGCCAAGAGCATCACTTGCAGCATCGAGCCGCGTGACCCAATCAACAGAATGGGCGTGCGCCAGAATCTGGTCACGAATAGCCGCGCCCAGAACTGTATCGTCTTCGATCAACAGAATGCGCATCTTTTCTACTCCCTGAATTTTTATGGCCTGCATTGGCCTTCGTAACTGACACTTTGCTGACAGTGACAATAGGCAGCCTTCAGGCTGCCGTCAGCTTTGCCGCATAATGTGTCTTTAACAATCGCAAGTCGGAGTTTGGCGCGTGCAGAAAGCATTGACAATTTTAACCTTTCTCGCCGTGTTGTCAGCGGGTGCTGCCCATGCCGACGACGACTGCTTTGTACCCATGTCCAACTGGAAGCCACGAGAAGCGATAGCACAACTGGCTGCTGAAAAAGGCTGGACTGTACGCCGCATCAAAATTGACGACGGCTGCTATGAAATCAAGGGCAAGGATGTCGATGGTCGCAGCATTGAGGTGAAGGTTCATCCAGCCACGCTTCAGGTGCTTGAGATCGAGCACGAAGAAGACGAGAACCGCGAGAAGAGCGCTGATTGATTCAGCAGATGACTTGGTTAGATCGGCATTTTCTGTTGCCCCGCCAAAATGCGCGTTGTTCCGCAAGCGCTACCCCCTCACGTTAGATACAGCCAATACCACAGAAATTTTTAAGCTGACAGTAAGCTGAAGCAGAAACTTCAGAGCGGTCAGGAAACCCTCAGGTGGTGCCTCCACATTGCAATTGTCCAACCAAAGGAGACAAACACAATGAAGAAATCCCTCGCATTGCTCATTGCCACCACGGGCCTTACAGCCGTTTTGGCCATGCCAGCATGGAGCGCTGTCCAAGCATCACTCGACTTCGCTACAAAAGCTGCGGAATTGACGTCACAGGTCCTGCAAGACACTTCGAACCTCATCTATGTCAGCGACAACGATGATGATGACGATGAGGATGACGATGAAGACAATGGTCGACGCCGCTCGAAACACGATGATGACGACGGCGATGACGATGACGGTGATGATTGTGACGACGACAAGAAATGTTCTGGTGCCGCCAATCCCGCACCGGCAGGAGACGTTACCCCGCCAAAGAACGGGCTTTTCGGCGATGGCAAAGCGCCAAAGGTCGACGTGAACTGATCGCCTGCAATCCTGACGCCAGCCATCCAACAGAAAGCCTTCCGCATATGAAATTCATTCTCGCAGTCTTGACGCTCACAACGGCACTCACACTTCCCGGTCTTGCTATGGCGCGACCAATGACGCTGACCACGACGCTCAAGAATTACGGTGGAAATGGTGCTTACCTCGCACTTTATGTGACCGATGCAAATGGTTCCTACGCAGGCAGTCTCTGGATGGCTGGCGGCAAGTCGAAATACTACAAGCATCTGACGGGATGGTACGCAGCCACTGGCGGCGACAACGCCCAGATCAATGGCATCACGGGTGCAAGCGTCGGCTCCGGGCGCACCCTGAAGATCACCGTTGATCTGGCAGATACCCTGTTTGATGCGGGCTACACGCTTCACATCGATGCGGCCGTTGAAGACATGCGTGACAGCCCCAAGGAAATTTCTGTTCCATTGAGTTCTGATGGTGCTGGAGCAAAGACAAAAGGGCGCCGTTACGTCTCAAACTTTACGTTCAACATGTAGGAGGGCACGACCTTGTTGCGCACTCTTCACCGCTGGCCCGGCCTGTTCGCCATGCTCATTGTGATTGTTTTGGCTCTGTCGGGGGCAGCCTTGTCGATCTTTTCTGCGGCAGAACGCTTTGCGACAGCCCAAGCCGAAACCGAGTTAAGCGTGGCAGAACTTGCGCGGAGGATACAGACCGCCTACCCCGGCATTGAACAAATCAAGCGTGCGCCCTCTGGTCGTATTACTGCCTACTGGTTTACCGATGGCACACCAGGTTCCGCTGTCATCGATCCAGCGACGGGACGTGAAATTGCAAGTGCTGATCCCAACTCATTTGAACGCTGGTTGACCAACCTGCACCGCTCGCTTTTTCTGGGTGATGCAGGTCGCATGGTCATGGCGGCTGGTGCTGTTGCGATGCTGCTTCTTGCTTTGTCAGGTATTTTTCTGGTTGCGCGCCGGGTTGGCGGTTGGAAACGTTGGTTCACACGGCTGCGCGGTCCACTTGCAGGACGCCTTCATGTAGAGATTGCCCGCGTGACGTTCGCGGGTCTTCTCCTGTCTTCGGCCACAGCACTCTGGATGGCGGCCTCGACGTTCGACCTTTTGCCCGCAAAAAATGCGCAGACTACCAATATCGCCGAGGCGAGTGGGAAGACGGGCATAGCTCTCAATGCAATTCAACTGCTCAGCCAGTCTCAGGTTTCTGAACTGCAAGAGTTGTCCTTTCCGGCCCCTGACGACGCCACGGACGTGTTTACCTTCAACACAAGCAGGGGCACAGCCACACTTGATCAAGGCACGGGAGCACTCTTGACCTGGTCTGACACAACGGCGATGGAGCGGATATCGGAAACTGCGAGCATGCTGCATACAGGCAAAGGGGCTGCTCTTTTGGGTCTGGTACTGGGACTGATGGTTCTTGGTGTACCTGTCATGGGAGTCAGCGGCCTCATGCTCTGGCTTTCGGGCAGGCGCGGGCAACCAAAGATCACAAGCAACGCCAAGGCAAGTCGCGCCCAAACAATCATCCTTGTTGGGAGCGAGGGCGGAACGACGTGGGGCTTTGCTGCAACGTTGCACAAAGCGCTGATCGAACAAGGCCAGATTGTCCACACGGGTGCGATGTCATCATTCGAACCAGACCGATACACGAACGCGAAGCGCATCCTGATCCTGGCGGCAACCTATGGCGAAGGTGACGCACCGGCGTCTGCCAAAGGTTTTCTCGAGCGCCTCTCCGCAAAAAGCCGCATCCCACTTGCCATTCTCGGCTTTGGCGACAGCACCTTTCCAGCTTACTGTGCCTACGCAAATCTGGTTGCGCAGAAGGCTGGCGCAGAGGGTTGGCCCATGCTCATGCCGCTCGACACCGTGAACCGCCAATCGCCTCAGGACTTTGCGCGCTGGGGGCGCTCACTAGGTGCGGCGCTGAAAATCAGCTTGGAGCTGGCCCATACACCGCTTGTTCCAGCATCACACGCCATCCAGCTCGTCTCGCGCCGTGATTATGGAGTTGAGGTTCAGGCCCCAACAGCAATCCTGCGCTTCGCCTTGCCCCAAGTGTCATTCTGGCGGCGCCTCATGGGCCACGGCTTTGGCAGCTTTCAGGCTGGCGATTTGCTGGGCATTTTGCCCCAAGGCTCAGCAGTACCCCGCTTCTATTCACTCGCTTCAGAAAGCCGCAACGGCTTTGTCGAGATCGTGGTCAGAAAACAGCCTGGTGGACTATGCTCCGGACAGTTGGTGGATTTGAAGCCGGGCAATACTGTCATTGCCTTTATCCGAACCAACCCAGGCTTCCATGCTGGCAGGGACCGCTCGCCGTTGATCCTGATTGGGGCTGGAACCGGTATTGCACCGCTTGCTGGCTTTGTACGCAGCAATGCAAAGCGACGCCCTATTCATTTGTTCTTTGGCATTCGCCATCCCGGCAGCGACTTGCTTTATGGTGGCGAGCTTGCGCGCTGGAAATCGGATGGTCGTCTCACCCGTGTCGTGACGGCAACGTCACGCGATGCCAGGCCGCACTATGTGCAAGATGTACTGCGCAATGAAGCGAGCCAAGTCGCCCGACTGATCAAGGATGGCGCACGTGTTATGGTTTGTGGCGGTCGTGAGATGGCAGCGGGCGTAAGGGAAGCGCTCACCGACATCCTTGCGCCTGCTGGCTTGACGACTATGCGACTGATAGCCGAGGGACGCTATGTCGAAGATGTCTACTGACCTTGTGCGTCACACTCTGAATGGACCCACCATGGGGACGCGCTGGCAGGCTCTGTTTTATGCCCCGAAGCACCTAAATGTGACGGCCGTTAAGGCAGAGTTGCAATCTGCTGTATCAGACGTCGATGCCCAAATGTCCACCTGGAAGCCCTACAGCGACCTGATGCGTTTCAATGCAGCGCCGTTAAATCTTTGGGTCGAATTGCCAAATGACCTTCTGAAAGTGCTCAAAACAGCGCTCGAGATAGGGCGCCTCACCGAGGGGGCGTTCGACATTGGCGTTGGTGACGCTGTGACAGCCTGGGGCTTTGGCCCGGCGGAAGCTGACGAAAATTCTATTCGCGCCGCATTGGCACACGCCCGCCGACCAGCACATGAGACTGTTGAACTGGACGTCACCATGTGCCGTGCACGGAAACATGACAGGATCTCATTGGACCTGTCGGGGATCGCCAAGGGCTTCGGCGTTGACCGCTTGACCGAGGTCGCAGTACGTTTCGGCATAAATGCAGCGCTGCTTGCAATTGATGGGGAGTTGCGTGGGTTCGGTCTTCAACCCGATGGCATGCCCTGGTCTGTTGCCATCGAACGGCCTGACTATGAAACGCGAGCCCCACATGCCATGCTCATGTTGCACGATGCTGCTGTCGCCACGTCGGGTGATTATCGGCATTGGGCAGACGTCGGAGGACGCAAGCTGTCGCACACCATGGATCCGCGACGGGGTGGACCACTTTCTGCATCACCGGCCTCGGTTACAGTACTTGCCGCAACCTGCATGGAAGCCGATGCCTGGGCGACAGCCTTGATGGTTTGTGGTAGCGTCATCGGAGCAGAGTTAGCCCGCAGCAATAATCTGTCTGCGCTGTTCATTGATAGAGCGGGCGAACAGCTGCATGAAACCCGTGTCGGGAAAGTATTTGCCGATCGATCCGCACAGGGTGAATCTGTTGACGCTGTGAGATATGCAAATTGAACCTTCCTCTGCTTGATCGCCTGAATGTCGCGTTGCTTTTTACCGCCCTTCTTGGCCTGCTAACAGGCCTTGCGTTGTGGTTTGTGGGACGAGCGGAACTGGCCGACATCGTCTGGGCCATCGGTGTTGTTCCTGTGCTTGCTGCCCTGGTCGTCGAAATCATCCGCAGTCTGTGGAAGGGTGAAGTCGGTCTCGACATTGTTGCAGCACTCTCAATGACAGCAGCATTGCTCTTTGGTGAAACGCTTGCGGCCGCTGTCGTTGCACTGATGTACTCAGGCGGCACTTTCCTTGAAAGCTTTGCAGAGGGTCGCGCCAGACGCGAAATGAGCGAACTCCTTTCTCGTGTACCCCGCACCGCCATGCGCCATTTCAACGGCACATTGACCGAGGTTCCCCTTGGCGACATCTCACCTGGTGATATGCTGCTGATCCGGCAAGGAGATGTCGCACCTGTCGATGGTACGGTTGAAAGCTCACAGGCGATGCTCGACCAGTCTGCACTCACAGGTGAATCGATGCCAATCAGGTTGGATTGCGGTCATGAGGTGATGAGCGGCTCCACCAATGCCGGCGAAGCTTTTGATCTTCGCGTTACACGGCGCGCAGCTGATAGTACCTACGCTGGGATTGTCCGGCTGGTCGAGGCGGCACAAGCCTCAAAAGCCCCGATGGCGCGCCTCGCAGACCGCTATTCATTGTTATTTCTGGCCGTGACCGTTGCGCTGGCAACAGCTGCATGGTGGTTCACAGGTGATCCCATCCGCGCGGTGGCAGTATTGGTCGTGGCAACACCTTGCCCCCTCATTCTCGCTGTACCTGTGGCACTTGTCGCCGGACTGTCGCGGGCCGCCCATTTCGGTGTCCTCATCAAGGGTGCAAAACCTCTTGAATCCCTGGCGCGCATCAAGACGCTCATTCTCGACAAGACGGGCACTCTGACAGATGGTCGTCCGCAGATCGTAACCATCGTCACACAGACTGAAATGTCTCATAACGATATTCTTTATTTTGCCGCTGCACTTGATCAGGCCTCCAAGCATCCAATCGCACAGGCCATAGTCATTGCGGCGTTGGCTAAGGGCCTCACACTCCCTATTCCTGGGAACATTGTCGAAACGCCTGGCGAAGGCGTAACTGGCACTGTGGACGGTCGCAAGGTTGCAGTTGGTGGTGCGGGATTCGTTGCCAACCACGTGGGCAAGTTCAGCACCGATAATACGGTCATGGAGGCCGGTTCGGTTGTGGTGTCGCTGGCAGTTGACGGAAAGCCCATGGGACATATAGTTATGGCAGATGCACTTCGGTCCGGTACTGCTGACCTGCTCAAAGGGATGCGCCGGCTCGGGATCAACCGCGTACTGCTGGCCACTGGTGACCGCCGCGCCGTGGCCGATGCAGTCACGGAAGGGCTTGGGCTTGATGCCATTCGGGCAGACTTGACGCCAGACCAAAAGGTTCTGTTGGTACTGACCGAACACAAGAATGGTCCCGTGATGATGGTGGGTGACGGCGTTAACGATGCGCCTGCTCTCGCGGCAGCCGATGTCGGTGTTGCAATGGGTGCGCGTGGAGCGGCGGCTTCAGCAGAGGCAGCAAATGTCGTCTTACTTGTTGATCGCCTGAATGGACTTTTGCCGGGTATTGAAATCGCTCAACGATCTCGCAGGATCGCATTGGAAAGCGTTGCTGCAGGTATTGGCTTGTCGATAGCAGGCATGATCGCAGCCGCATTTGGCTACCTTTCACCTGTGCAAGGCGCGTTACTGCAGGAAGTCATTGATGTTGCAGTGATCCTGAATGCCCTCAGGGCTTTGAGGATCAAGCCTAGAGTTCTGGAATAGATTTGACTCTTTTGATCGCACCCGCTGGTCAGCGTTACTGCCGGACTGCACTTTGTTTTAGCGCTAACGGACAATTGATATGAGCTGGCTCTCACATTCTGAAATCCACATCCTGCAGATAGCCACGAGGATCGGTAAATACAGAAGGTCGATCCGTTGGTACGATGACCGCTCCTGGCCCTTAGCGGAATTGCGCCGGACCAATTGAGATGTCCGGTACACGGAAGGAAGCGGACTTCTTTCCACTTCTGTGATGTCGGGAAATTTCATGAGCTGGAGATGTTATCTGGCACGTCCTCCGAAATCTCATGCAGCAACTTTGGACCTTTCGCGAGCCTTCGCCCGAGCGCTGCAATAAACGCATCATAGCGCTCGCCTGCCTGTGCCCGTGCCGCAGCTTGCGAAGGCTCCGGCAGGGGCGGGTTCGTTGTCAGCCAGAAACGGACGAAGACGGCCAGCATTTCGATAGAAATGCCGAGGTCGCGCTCTATCCGCAGTCATGCGCCGGTCGATCTGGTCGAGGCGCTTGGTTGTTGCAGCTTCTTGCCGTTCTGCCGCATCGGGAGAGAGGAAGGATGCAATGGCTGCTTCGGCGACGAGCGAGAGTGAATGGTCGCGCCGCGCTGCGTATTCAGCAAGTGACCTCAGGATCGCGGGTTCTACATAGACTGAGAGGCGCTGCTTTTTGGAGGGTTTCATGTCATGCGCCTCACAGGTCCATGCCGTCGTTGGGATCAAGCGAGACCTGGCGCGCGACGCCTTGGACGATCTGGGTCATGCGGCGTGCGCGCGTTGCGTCGTCATCGGCGTCATCGGCAAACTCGTCCCGAAATTCGTTGGTTGGTGTTTGTTTTTCCTCCACCGCCAAGGGCCGGATTGAGTTCAGGTTGCCGTCGTTTTTCCGATCCGGTCGGGTCTTCATTGTCTTCAGAGTTTCCATAGTTGGGAACAGGTGATCCAGGTGGACTGACCGGTAACGGCAATACGCTCCAGTCGTCTTGTTTGGTCGAGCTTCCGTGGGCTGGTTCGGGTGGTGGCACGACACGTTCCAAAAATCGGCGATCCTCAAAGTAGCGGACCTTCTTGGCACGGATCGGCGGTGTGCCCGAGACCATCACAATCTCATCGGCGGGCGGCAGTTGCATCACCTCGCCCGGGGTGAGCAAAGGCCGCGCGGTTTCTGAGCGCGAGACCATCAGATGGCCAAGCCAGGGACTGAGACGATGTCCCGCGTAGTTCTTCATGGCGCGCATTTCGGTTGCGGTGCCGAGTGCGTCGGAGACGCGCTTTGCCGTGCGCTCGTCATTGGTGGCAAAACTCACGCGCACATGGCAATTGTCGAGGATCGAATTGTTCGGCCCATAGGCCTTCTCGATCTGATTGAGCGATTGCGCGATAAGGAAACTCTTGAGCCCGTAACCCGCCATGAAAGCGAGCGCACTTTCGAAGAAATCGAGACGGCCCAACGCCGGAAACTCGTCGAGCATCAGAAGCAAACGATGACGCTTCCCTTTCGCGTTCAAGTCTTCGGTCAGGCGCCTGCCGACCTGATTGAGGATGAGGCGGATGAGCGGCTTGGTCCGGACAATATCCGACGGCGGCACAACCAGATAAAGCGTCGACGGTCGATCACCGCTAACCAGCTCGCCGATGCGCCAGTCACAGCGCCGCGTCACCTCGGCAACAACAGGGTCGCGGTAGAGGCCCAGAAATGACATTGCGGTCGAAAGCACACCCGAACGTTCATTGTCAGATTTGTTCAGGAGCTCGCGTGCGGCACTGGCAATCACAGGATGGGGACCGGCCTCGCCCAGATGCGCGGTCTTCATCATCGTGGAGAGCGTCACTTCGATTGAACGTTTTGGATCTGACAGGAGAGCAGCGACGGCAGCCAGCGTTTTGTCCGTTTCGGCATAGAGGACATGCAAGATCGCACCCACCAAAAGCGCGTGGCTGGTCTTTTCCCAATGGTTGCGCTTTTCGAGGGAGCCTTCGGGATCAACCAAGATATCGGCGATGTTCTGGACGTCGCGCACTTCCCATTCGCCGCGCCTGACTTCGAGCAAGGGATTGTAAGCGGATGATCGTGTATTCGTCGGATCGAAGAGCAGCACCCGGCCATGCTTCGCCCTGAATCCTGCCGTGAGCTGCCAGTTCTCGCCCTTGATATCATGGACGATAGCTGAGCCGGGCCAAGTGAGAAGTGAAGGCACAACCAAGCCCACACCCTTGCCTGAGCGCGTTGGCGCAAAGCACAGCACATGCTCCGGGCCGTCGTGCCGCAGATAGTGGCCATCGAGTTTGCCCAGCATGACGCCATCCGGTTCCAGAAGCCCAGCTGCTCTAACCTCATTGGGCTTGGCCCAACGAGCCGACCCATACGTCTCGACATCCTTAGCCTCACGCGCCCGCCAGACCGACATGCCGATGGCAACGGCTATGGCAATAAAGCCACCAGAGGCCGCGATGTAAGCACCCTCAAGGAAGATGGATGGCGCATAGGCATCGTAGGAAAACCACCACCAGAAGAATGAGGGCGGCAGATAGACTGGCCATCCGAAGATCTGAAACCATGGAGAGCCGAGCTGAGGTTGAAACCCGAGTTGCCAAGCCGTCCATTGGGTGGCACCCCAAGTTGTGGAGAGCACAATCAGGAAGACGACGAGGATTTGACCCCAGAGGATTTTTGTGGCGGACATCAGACGTTCCTTTCGGGATGATGAAAGTTCACAGGCCAAGCCCCCGCTTGTGTGCGAAACTCCAGTCAATTCCACCCGTGTCACGGGTGACGCCGCTCACATGTTGGCCGAGATGTTTCTCAAGGGATAGCGACCATGGCACAAGCTGGAAACCCAACTCGTCACTGATCATCGCAAAACGACCGGAAGCGAGTGCAAAGCGCTGACGGTAGCTGCCAGATATTTGATCTCCCGGCTTCGACGGTGCGAAGGTTAAACCGGACTCTTCCGCGAGCTTCTTGCCAAGCGCATCGAGCTCTCGCCGCTGCAACGTTTCGATGAGCCCAGGCTTGAAGCGAACACCGTGGCTCTGGCGTTCACCCAGACCTTCCTGCACAAGAAATTCCGCACGTCGATCAAGTGCATCGCGCACCTCAGCACCGAAGCCACCATTCCCCAGCGGTGTTGGCGCTCTTGCGACTGCCTGACGGTCGAGCCAAGTCGCACCCGATGCATTTATCTGTTGCTTGATTGACACATCTGAACGAACCGCAAGTGCAACCCGTGGAGACCCACGCGCATCTTCAAACTTCCGGAGTTCCACGATTGATCCCATGGCACCGTCACTTGCCGCATCAAGATCGGGCAAGCGGATATGGTGGGTTCGTCCGTCGACTCCATCAACCACCGCATAAGCTGTGCCCCTGAGTTCGTCAGCAAGACCACGATCAACGAGGCGGCCGATGATCGGATCGTGCAAGCTCTCACCGACAAGAACATAGTTGGCAGCATTCCGCTGGATGCCACTGGCACTCAAGCCTCTGTGGATGCGCTTGATGATGTCGCCGCGTTCGCCCAAGGCGCGCAAAGTGGCTTCGGCCTTGTCGGATATTGTCCATTGTTCGGCACCAACTTCGTCGGCCAACCCCAAGGCCTCCAACTTCCGTAGCCGTCCCACCTTGAGCGCATGAAACCCATCGGATTGACGACCGGGAAGCGGCGCAAGATCGATGAAGCCTTTGCGGGTCGCATCCTGCATGAGCTGTCGGTCAAACTTGGTCCAGCGCTCAGTAGCAATCTGCCGTTCAAGCTCGCGGCGGATGTCGTGATCGGTGCGAGGCCCAAGTTCTTGGGTGATGAGATCGCGCGCCCGGTCGCGCATTCCCTCCTTGATGTAGTCGCGGGCGATAACGAGGTTCTCGCCATCGTCACGCACACCACGGACGATGAGATGGATATGCGGATGCTCGGTGTTCCAATGGGCCACGCCTGCCCAATCGAGCTTGGTATCCAAATCCTTCTGCATCTGCGCCACGAGATCGCGCGTGAAGCTCTTGAGGTCTGACAGTTCGGTCGCGTCGTCGGGTGAGATGATAAAGCGGAAATGATGCCGGTCGCCCTCGCACCGCTCGGCAAACTCCTTGGGATCGATCCTGTCGTTATCGGGACCAAAGAGTTGCGCCTTCTCGCCATCACGCGTCACACCCTCGCGGCGCAGATAGGTCAAATGGGTTGCAAACGGGCTCCCACGTCCACCGTTGCGCACGACCCGTGTTTTGACGATAGCACCACGCGAGCGTGAGGTGATCAGGCGGTTTGCTTGCACAGTAGCGCGCTGGCCTTTACCAAAGCGCGAGCGCTGCTTTCCAATCCGGCCCTGCCGCGAAACCGATCCGCCAGCACGCTGTGTGGCGGCAAGTGCTTGCGCAATGAAGGGACGTGCCCGCTGCGCCTTGCTTGACCGAATGCGTCCCGGTCTGATGCGGAAATCGTCCTCGATACTCATAGCCGTGAACTCGCACATCGCGTGAGTATATTGAATTTGTTGCCATATCGGTGCTGATGCACGCTGCGCTTTTCGGGTACACCTCGCGAATTCGTCACATAACCACTTGAAAAAATACGACCGAACAGCCGC
>CAWFWW010000019.1:0-16215 GCA_963819615.1 uncultured Alphaproteobacteria bacterium | reverse complement strand
GGTCCACCAAATTACTTCTTTTGTTTTGCTGATTCGTGCGCCTCAAGAATCTTCCACACTTCACTGTCCCGTTTATGCTGCATAATCCGGACTTTGCCACCGCCCATTTCAATAACTTGCAATGGTCCTATGTGGGCTTGCGGCACAATAGGTTTGGTAACTACCTTCTTTTTGCCTGCCGCACCGCGCAACGGCAGGCGCACCGTGAAGCTACCTGATGAAATCGTCAACTCCGTTCCAGAATGGGTCAAATCAATTATCGTTTCGCCTTGAAACTTTGAGCAAACCAGAAGCAATTTCTTGCCATCTAATTGTGCCTCAACGTTCCAAAAACCGGAAGCGGAAACTGTACTTTCAACGGCTTCATGACCAGCATCCGTCAGCAGCAACCCACCACGCGCATTGGAAAACCGGATGTTTACGACGCCAGACTTCTTGCCTCGCAATACGTCTTTGAGAGCAGTTCCTAACTCATTGGCCCAAACAGATGTAACGTTGGGAATTTTTCCAGTCATGAACTGCTATCTCTGTGCCTTCTTCATCGCTTCAACAATTGCCATCGTCTCCACCGAAACCCGCGTCACGCGGGCAAGAAGGTCGATCACTTTTTCCTTGTAGTCCTTGAAGCGATAGGAGTTGAACTTTTCACGGATGGTGGGGTCTTTCGGCTTCTTCTCCTTGTACTGGTCGAGAATCCATTCAAGGCCGCTGCGGTTGCCAAGGCGATAGTCCCATGCGGCGGCGGGAATGCCGGAGAGTGATGTGCGGCTGTCAAGCTGGATGATGCCGTTGATCTTGTCGGCCTTCAGCATGGGTTTTGGATCAGCGTCGGTGGCACCGGCTTCTTGCCGCTGCAAGTCCCACGGCTCGACCGTTTCATAGTTGATGTGCAGGTCCATCAATTGCTTGCCCCATTCGGCCCAGGCGAAGAAATCCGGATAGAAAGGAATGCGCGGAAATTCGCGCTTCAGGTTGATGGCATATTTTTCGCGGTAGATTGGATCATGCAGCACGGCATAGACATAGTTGAAGATGTCATCCTTGATGATCTTGCGACTCTCTCCCTTCTCCCCTTGCGGGAGAAGGTGGCGCGAAGCGCCGGATGAGGGGGCAGCAGACATAGTCTCCGACTTCAGCCCGTGCCCATGCAGACCCCTCATCCGCCCCTGCGGGGCACCTTCTCCCGCAAGGGGAGAAGGGGAAGTGTAGTGCGCCTGAAACTGCTTGAGGCCCCAGTCGGTGATGTTGTCGATAGATTCGCCATCACTAGAGTAACGCAATCGTGGCAAACATTGAGTGCCTCCGTTTCCATTCTTCAGCAATCTGTGCTGAGATCGTAATCACCTGACACTATTGGCTACAGCGAGGGTGCGCGGACCGTGAGAGTCAAGCGCGGCCGGACAGGTGTGGCCATGTCGCTCCGGATTGGGATTAGGATGGAGTTTCCAGACTTCAACCCTTACCCAACGGAGAACCAACATGACCACGATGGACAAGATAGCACGACGCAAGCTTTCGTTGCT
Source organism: uncultured Alphaproteobacteria bacterium (assembly GCA_963819615.1). Lineage (GTDB taxonomy): Bacteria > Pseudomonadota > Alphaproteobacteria > Rhizobiales > Aestuariivirgaceae > Aestuariivirga. The sequence continues at coordinate 14,692 of CAWFWW010000019.1, read as the reverse complement.
CGACCTTGCTTCAGAACTTTCCAATGTATCCAGAGCCTGCAAGATCAGCGGTTATTCCCGCCAGCAGTTCTACGAGATCAGGCGCAACTTCCAGACCTATGGGGCGGAAGGGCTGCTCGACCGCATGCCGGGTGCCAAGGGGCCGCATCCCAACCGGGTGGCGGCAGAGATCGAAACCGCCATCCTCGATCATGCCCTCGAACACCCTTGCCATGGCGCAACACGCGTCGAGCAGGAACTCAGGCTCAAAGGCATTCAGGTCTCATCAGGCGGTGTGCGTGGTGTGTGGCAGCGCCACAACATCCTGAACAAGCATCAGCGCCTGTTGCGTCTGGAAAAGGCCACGGGCGAACGCCAGATCGAGTTGAAGGAAGAGCAGATCAGATTGCTCGAACGCTTCTCGCCGGAGTTCAGGGAACGCCACATCGAAGCGCCATTTACCGGGGCTTTGGTGGCCGTCGACACCTTCTTCGTCGGCGCGCTCAAAGGCGTTGGAAAAGTCTACCTGCAGACGGCAATCGACTGTCACAGCCGCTATGCCTGGGCCAGGCTTTACCCCTCAAAACTTCCCGTCACTGCTGTTCACACCATGAACCATGATGTGATCCCGACTTTCGAGGAGCACAACGCCAAGATCGAAGTGGTGTTGTCAGACAATGGCCGTGAGTTCTGCGGGCGGCCAGACCAGCACCCTTACGAACTCTATCTGCAACTCGAGGACATCCAGCACCGCACCACACGTGTGAAGCGGCCCCAGTCCAACGGCATCATCGAACGCTTCCACCGTACCCTCCTCGACGAACACTTCCGCGTCGAAGGCAGGCGCACGTGGTTCGAGACCATTGACGAAATGCAGAAGGTGTTGGACGAATACCTCGTCACCTACAACACCAAGCGCCCCCATCAGGGACGCGGCATGAATGGCAGGACACCCATCACTGTCTTCAAGGCCGGTCTGCCAAAAACAACACCGCAAAAGCCAACAGAGAAAAAGGAGAAATCACCGCCACAGAAAACCGAAAACCAGCTCGCAGCCTAACACAATCCGCGAGCGGCAACTGTCAGGTGATTACTGTTCTTGTACAAGCAATCCATAGTCAACAGCCGTTGTCGAGCAATATGCAGTCAATGGGTTACTTGATGCAATGCACAAAAAAGAAATTATAGTGTTAGGTCCTTGGAAAGATGAAAACATTGCGCCGAGTTCATCAACGAGCAGACGGGATAGATAGATATCCTTCTGAACAAATGGCCTGAAATCTACATCAGTAAAAACATTCTCTCTCTGAGTTTCTGTCGATCCAAATTTTCTTTTGAGATTTCTTGAAAGTTTAAAAGTGGAACTGCCCCAACTACCGCTGTCTACCGCTACCTGATAGTCGGCAACCAAATAGGCCATCTTTTTCTTTAATGTGTGTTCTGAAAAATCGTATACCCAATCGTCCCGCCCACTCATGATGCCAGTTGAGTATCCTTTGAATAAAGCAGTTTCCTGCGCCTTCTTTTTGGCGGACTTTGTTGACTTGTTTGCAATAGACACCAACGAATCCCAGTCGTTGTCGGTTAGCTTAATCCAATTACCATTCCTGTCTGGCGTCGCATGTTCAAATGCGATTGTTGAAACAGGTTGATTTGCCAAAAAGGCGAGTTTGTCATCAGCAGATTCCATCTCAGGTCTACGCGCGTAGTAGATCTTGCAACCTTTCTGTTTGCGCCTCTTCACAAAAAATGAAATCGCAACACCTGTCTGAATGCCAAACACATTGTGCTTGGTTCCGGAGAGTTTTGGATTGGCTCGCACGTCGCCGCCCAAGTCCATCAAGTAGATTTCGTTGAATTCCTCCGCCACGACTTTTCGAAATCCATCAAAGGTACGGCTTTCAATGAAGGAGCGGTTGGTGATGAAAGCCAGCACGCCATCATCATTCATTCGGTCCGAGGCCCACCGAAAAAAACGGGCATACATATCATAGACAACTGTTTTCTGTGCTGTCGATTGCTTAACATAACTGGACTTTATTTTATCGTCTACGTGCCTATATTCTCTATTTTTATTGTTGTTGCTTTCATTCAGTTGCCCAGCGTTATATGGTGGATTGCCTATCACAACGGAAATCTTGCGTTTATTCTGGCGCTTCACACGCTCAATATTTTCATCTGACAGTCCGGCGAGCATGTCGAGTTGAGTGCCAGCTTTCACGCCTAACCCACCAGTATTATCCAGCGTATCGACAAAACACAGATTGGGATATTCAGCAAATTGCCCGCTGATGGCGGCATAGGTGGCTTCGATGTTCAGGTTGGCCACATAGTAAGGCAGGATCGCCACTTCATTGGCGTGCAGTTCTTCCTTATATTTATGCGCCAGCTTTTGCGGCTGGCCGCGAAAATGTTCCAGCAATTCGCAGATGAAGGTACCGGTGCCTGCGGCAGGATCGAGAATTTCCACGTCGCGGTCAATCAGGTTCTTGCCGAAGTGCTTGTGGCACAGCCAGTCAGCACCCTCGATCATGAACTTCACAATTTCATTGGGGGTGTAGACCACGCCCAATCGGTCTGCCGCTTTCGGATTATAGACCTTGTAGAAATTTTCATAGATGACCTTGAGGAAGGTCTGCTTTTCGTTGTGCGACGTGATGATCGCGGCGTTGTGACGGATGGCGGCGTAATAAGGCACAAGCGCTTTCAGCGTGTTGCGCTTGCTGTCGCCAAAGAAGAATTTGGCTTCCAGCGCATAGAGTTCCTTTGCAATGTTGTTCTCGCGGTGGAAATCGCCTTGGTCGAAGACGCGCGCAAAAATCTCTTCCGTCAGAATATGCTGAATGAGCATCTCCCGAATATCTGCTTCACTGACGCTGGGGTTGATGGTGTTCTTCGCGTGTCCGAGAAATAGATCGGCTGCCTTCTTAAATTCCTTGTTCTTGTCGTAGGCATCGTTGATTTTTTCACGCAGTGCCTCAAGCACGGCGGGCATGTCCGTCTTGAACTGTTCGACAGCTTTTCGGAACTCCGCGATTTCCTCGCGCTCGTAACGAAAGAACTGCTGCACCAGTTTGTGGACTGCTGCCGTGTCCACCATGGAGCAGCGCATCACCTCGTTGCGGTTCTGAATTAGGACGGCGGTGACCGAGTCTTCATAGATGATATTGTCCTGCGGATAGCCCTTGGCCTGTTTCTTGGCGATTTCCTTGTCGAGATCGTCGTCAGTGTCCTTGGCTTCCCAATAGCCCAGCGGAACGCGCAGCTCGTGAAGGATCGCGCCATCGGGCCGGATGCGGTTGCCTTTTGGTGAGAGGAATTCATACTGGTTGATGAAGTGCAGATTGGCCTGCCGTGCCCACGCCTTGAGCAGGTCCTTGAACGCCTCGGAAATCACCCCTTCGGTTTCGGTCCCGCCGATCTTTTTATAGCGGTCGAGGTCGTTCAGGTATTGGTTAACTAGATGCAAACTCATTCAGCGCCCCCTTTCCCCAACCTACCCGATTCACCTCGCTGTTCCACTCCCCAACGTCGGTTTCCGTGCTTTCAAACCTATTGCTTGGGGATGGGTCACCGGGGCTTCACTTCTGGCGACTATAGCGATATCTAGCACACCCTCCGTGCGATGTCAAGCATTATTTTCCTTTTCTAGCTTTTTATTGAAAACATGCGCTTTTTTCTTTGCCCCACGGAATCCCTCTGCTATAGCGCCGCCAGCATTCCCTGATAGCTCAGTTGGTAGAGCATTCGACTGTTAATCGAAATGTCGTTGGTTCGAGTCCAACTCGGGGAGCCATCTTGCAAAAAGCCGAGGCAGAACCGCCGCTTACTTGCCCACATCAACCAGACGCAAATAGGGCTTCAGGGTTTTCCAGCCCTGCGGGAATTTCTCCTTGGCGGCCTCGTCCGAAACCGAAGCGAGAATGATGGCCTTGTCGCCGGGCTTCCAGTCGGCAGGTGTTGCCACCGATTTTGTCGCCGTCAGTTGCAGCGAATCGATGACCCGCAGAATTTCATCGAAGTTGCGCCCCGTGCTCATGGGATAAGTCACCATCAGCTTGACGCGCTTGTCCGGGCCGATGACGTAGACATTGCGCACCGTCGCGTTGTCGGCTGCCGTGCGGTTCTTGGCCTCGCCCGATGCATTGGGGTGGATCATGCCGTAAAGCTTGGCCACCGTCATGTCGCTGTCGCCAATCATGGGGTAGTTCACGGTCGCTCCCGTCACGTCCTTGATATCGTTCTTCCAGCGCAAGTGATCATCCACGCTGTCCACCGAAATGCCGATGAGCTTGACGCCGCGCTTCTCGAAATCCGGCGCTTTGGCGGCCATCGCACCCAGTTCCGTGGTGCAAACGGGTGTGAAATCCTTCGGGTGCGACACCAGAACGGCCCACGATCCCTCGATGTAGTCGTGGAACTTGATCCGGCCTTCGGTCGTGTCGGCTTCAAAATCAGGGGCAATATCACCAAGTTGCAGTGCCATGGGAACCTCCATTGTATGTCGATAAGACTATATAGGATACGTTTCGTTCGGAATAAAGAACAAACTTCGTCTGACGTTACACTTTGATCCTGACACCCTGCGGATCGTAAAAGCTTTGCAACTGTACCGTAGCCGGATACTTTTTCCACGCAATCTCCACCTCCCATCGGCCAGACGAGAGCCAGTCCTTGGTCACGCCAGCCGCGTTTTTCACATACCCAAGTCCCAGCGACGCGCCCACGCGATGACCCCACGCTCCCGATGTAGTCGCTCCAACCAGAACACCATCGCGATAGATTGGTTCCTCGTGATACATCAGCGGTGCGGCTTCGGAAGTGTCGTGCAAAGCCAGGCACACGAAGCGCTTGGGCTGAACCGCAGTGGCCTTCTGCTTTGCGACAGCGGCTTTGCCAAGAAAATCAGCTTTTGTCCAACCGACAGCAAAGCCAAGGCCAGCCTCCACCGGTGTATCTTCATCGGAAATGTCATGCCCCCAATGGCGATAGGCCTTCTCAACGCGGGCATTGTTCATGGTGTGCATGCCTGCCGGAGTGAAGTTGAAAGTTGTACCCGCCGCCGCAATGACGTCGAACACATGGGCTGCAAACTCGGCTTCAATGTAGAGTTCCCAACCGAGTTCACCCACATAGGTAATCCGGCTCGCCCGCACCTTTGCATATCCAATCTCGATGATTTTCGACGTGCCAAACGGAAACGCTGCATTGGAAAAATCCTCGCCGCTCAGGCTTTCCAACAGCGCCCGGGATTTCGGCCCCATGATGGACAACATCGGCAGCCCAGACGTGACATCGAAGGCTTCGCATCGTGAATCCACCGGCGTGTGGCGCTTCAGCCAGGCCATATCGCGCGTTTGTGGTGCAGCGCCCGTCACGACGAGAAATCGGTCTTCCGCCAGCCGCGTGACTGTCAGGTCTGCTTCGATGCCACCGCGCTCATTCAACCATTGCGTATAAACAATTCTGCCCGGCGCAACATCGATGGTGTTGGCACTGATGTGGTTCAAAACCGTGCAAGCATCACGCCCCTTCACCTCATATTTTGCAAATGAAGATTGATCGAAAAACACCACATCATTTTTCAGTGCGTCGGCCTCGTGCTGCGCACACGAAAACCAGTTCTGCCGACCATATGAATATCCATACTCCGGCTTCACACCATGCCGCGCGTACCAGTTCGGTCTCTCCCAACCGTTCACTTCACCAAACACGGCACCCAACTGTTTCGTGTGCTGATAAAACGGCGAACGCCTCACCCCGCGTGATGTCTCTGCCTGCCGATACGGCCAGTGCATGGCATACAACAGTCCCAGCGTTTCACTCACGCGCTCGCGCACATAACTTGCATTGGATTGAAACGGATGGATGCGGCGAATATCGATGCCGTTCACATCCATCGGCGGATATCCATTCTTGATCCATTGCGACAACACAAGGCCCGCACCACCGGACGATTGGATTCCAATGGAATTGAAACCGGTCGCCACATAGAGATTGCGCAGTTCCGGCGCTTCGCCAAGATAATACCGATTGTCCGGCGTGAAACTCTCTGGTCCGTTGAAGAACAGCTGAATGCCGGCCGTCTCCAGCAATGGCACGCGGTTGATGGCACTCGCCAGAATTGGTTCGAAGTGATCCATGTCTTCCGGCAGCGTGACAAATGCGTGTTCGTCATCAATCCCGCCACCACCCCACGGTTTGGCCTTCGGTTCAAACGCACCCACCATCAGCTTGCCGGCATCTTCCTTGTAGTAGGTGCACTCATCGGGCACGCGCACCACAGGCATATTGCGCGGCAGGTCTGCAATCGGCTCTGACACAATGTAAAAATGCTCGCACGCATGCAGCGGGATCGACACGCCGATGGACTTGCCGAGTTCACGCGACCACATGCCCGTGGCCACAACCACTTTGTCCGCCATGATTGTGCCGTCGGTCGTCTCGACGCCCACAGCTTTTCCGTCTTTGGTGAGGATCCGCGTCACCTTGGTGTTCTCAAAGACCTGCGCACCCCGGGACCGCGCCCCCGCCGCCAGCGCCTGCGTCACGTCAATGGGATTGACCTGGCCATCCTTAGGCAAGAACACGCCGCCCTTAACGTTTTCCATATTGTAGTGCGGAACGCAGGCGTGAATGTCGTCTTTCGAAATCAACTGCACGTCGAGTCCAAAGCTCTTGGCCATCGACGCACCGCGCATAAGTTCTTCCAGCCGTCCATCCGTCAGTGCAATGGAAATCGAGCCATTCTGTTTGAAACCTGTTGCTTGGCCGGTTTCCTTCTCCAAACCTTCAAACAGTCCGGTGGTGTATTTTGCCAATTCCGTGAGATTGCGCGATGCCCGCAACTGCCCCACCAAACCAGCGGCATGCCACGTCGTACCGGAAGTCAGTTGCTTGCGTTCGAGGACGACGACATTGGTGATGCCAATCTTGGTGAGATGATAGGCTATCGAACATCCGACGATACCGCCACCGACAATGATGACATCGGCTCTTGCGGGCAGGGTGGGCTTGGCCATGGGCATACCTCTTGTTCTCTCCGATCTTAGTTATGAACCCGGATGAGCAAAGTGCCAAATAATCCCAAAGTTCGTGCCAGAATTTCCGAGCGATTGCCAACGACCGAAAATGGAGCCCCACAAACTGCTGTATTCAATTTGGCCAAATTTCTCTCGAAGTTTGACACGCACTTTTAATCGCTGGCACGGCATCTGTTTCAGAACCAAGTCGAGCGAAACTGTCTGGATGCTGCGTCAAAGGGGGAGCAAATGCCTACAATTCTTGAAATGACCGACCAGTTGGAATCAATCGTTGCTGCTGTGGCGGCCGATTTAGGCTTAACCAACAGAGTAAGTGCACAAGACTTGGCGGCGGGTTTCAGCGCAATTCGCGAATTGAACGCCATCATTGCCGAAGTTCTGTCAGCTACGGGAATGAATGATGACGGTGTCCTTTCACCAACTGAACTTGCCCAAGCGTCACAAATGATCCAGTCTGATCCGGTGCTAAATGCCCGATTTGTTGCAGCACACGGTGATGATGAAGGCAACATTGAAACAGGGTTTCACGTACTTCAGAATGACGGGGGCAAGCTCGAATTCCAAGGCCGTGCTTTGATTGATACGGTGGTTGATGCTGTGTTCCACGTCGGGTTTGATGTCAAGAACGGCCGCTTCGTGAACGAAGACGGCAACCAAAATGAGCGGGTTGTCGACGTGGCGCGATGGCTCAACTACTTCCTGAACGGACGCAGCTATGTGTTTGGAGACGCAGGCGGAAACGAACTTTTCTCGGGGAAGTACAGCGGTGCCATCGCTGGGGCTGCCAACGAGACATTTGACGCTGGTGCCGGCGATGATCACATCTGGGCGGATGGAGGTAATGACATAGTTCTGGCCGGAGATGGCAATGACGTATCAAGTGGTGGAACCGGAAACGACCAGATGTTCGGTGGCAACGGTGACGATGAATTGTGGGGCGACAAGGGTAGCGACACAATAGAGGGCCAAGACGGCAACGATGACATTGGTGGTGCCCAAGGCTGGGACAGACTTTCTGGCGGAGTAGGAGACGACTGCATCTGGGGCGAAAGCGGGAATGACAGCCTCGACGGTGGCATCGGCGACGACATGATGGGCGGGGGCAAAGGTGACGACATCACGTATGGCGGTGCCGGTGACGACAAGATATTCGATGATTTTGGTTCTAATTTCATTGATGCCGGAGATGGCAACGACAAGGTTGGCGGTGGCCACGGAGCAGACACGATGCTTGGTGGCGCAGGAAACGATGAAATATGGGATGACTATGGCAATGACAAAATTGACGGTGGTTTAGGCAATGACACGTTGGGTGCTGGCCGGGGATTTAACGTCATTGATGGCGACGCAGGAAACGACAAGATCCATGGTGGACGCAATGCTGAGATTTTACGAGGTGGCGACGACAGCGACGAAATCCACGGCAACCATGGAGCTGATTTCATCGAAGGTGGTGCAGGCAATGATGTAATCAATGCTGGCGAAGGTGCAGATATAGTCATGGGTGGGATCGGCGCAGATAAGATGACACTTTGGGACAATAGCAGTGCCGTCGACACACTGGTATTTGCACCTGGTGATACGGGTACGACGGCAAGCACGGTCGACATTGTCGAGGGCTTCACTACCGGGGAAGACAAAATTGATCTTCGCGCGTTTGGACCACTCGCGAATACACATGTCGACTTCGTCGGTGGTACCGGATCGTTTTATTTTGACGGTTCAATGCTGCGCATCGACAATAACGGCGACAGGTTGGCGGATGCGATGATTGAATTTCGCTGGATCGAGAGTTTGAAACTCGGTGATTTCCTGTTGGCCTGATGCCTTCGATAACAGGCCATGATAGCTAACGCACTTTGCCTCCGATAGTACTAGCCCCTGTCAATATTGGCACCAATTAACCTCGGTTTCACAACCGCTTGCAAGTCAAGTTAACCTCTATTACTATTCATGCTTAATTTGCTTGGATTTTGGGGGACGGACCATGGGTACTATTGTAGTAACGACCACTGCCGACACAGTTGACGCCGACGAGAATATAACATCGCTGCGCGAAGCCGTCACCCTCGCAAATTTTAACACTGGTGCAGACACCATCGTTTTTGCACCAGGTGTTAGTGGCGGACTGATCCGCGTCTCCAGCACTCTCAATATCACAGAGGCATTGACCATTGACGGCGACATCAACGGCGATGACCGTCCTGACGTGACGCTGACTGGTGACGCCAGTGATAACGACATCACCATCGGCATCGCCAACATCACGGACATCGCCGCGTCGACTGGTTTGCTGGCTGACAACGTGCAGGTGTTGAAGTCCACCGCAGCTTTGACCCTCAACGGCCTCGTGATTACGGGCGGAAGTGGCGTCGATGGCGGTGGTGTATTTGCAGCGGGCGATCTCGCGGTCACGAATTCAACAATCAGCGGCAACATGGCAAGTGGCGATGGCGGCGGCGTCAATGGCCAATCCCTCGTAAATCTGACAGATACGGCGTTGAGCGGCAACGTCGCAACCAACGGTGGCGCAGTTTTTTCAACGTCAATCGCGACACTTGAAAATGTCACTTTGAGTGGAAACACGGCATCTGGCAATGGCGGCGCACTGCAAGCCAGCATCGCCAAAGTCTACACCTCGACAATCACCGGCAACAGTGCTGACGGCAGCGGCGACGCCTTCCGCACAACAGGCGGCGGCGGCCTCGAGATTGCCAATTCGATCACGATTGCCAATGGCGGCGATACCGATATTGCTTCGAACGTCTCAGGCGCGACAGTTCAAAACGGTGGCAAAATATTCGGCAGTGACGTCACCACGGCTTTGGCCACATTCGCTAATCTTGCGGCCAATGGCGGCGGCCTGTTGTCGACGGATCCAAATGGGGTCCAATATGTGTCCTTGAAGGTAAACTCTGGCAACTACGCCTTGGATAGGGCCGACTTCTCAGCCACGGGTTTTGACTACGCAAACAACGCGTCATTCAATTTTGTGAATGTTGTCAACGCCAACAATTCTGCCCGCGATCTCGGTGCCTTCGAAGTCCTCAATCCTGCACCAACAGCAGTCTCAACTAACACTGTCACAACCACAGAAGATACGCCGTCAGAAGCGGTGAACATTGGCGCAACAGACATCGACGGCACATCGCTCACTTACACGGTCAAATCTTCAGCGCAACCATCGAAGGGCACGGTCGTATTCACTGGCGACACGTTCACTTACACGCCAAACGCCGATGCCAACGGGGCCGACGCATTCACCATCGTCATCAGGGATGCAAATACAGCGACAGTTGAACAAACGGTCACAGTGGGCATTACGGCAGTTGACGATGCGCCAACGGCACTAGGACTAACCAACACCACCCCGTCCATTGCTGAAAACACATCAACCTCGGCACGCATCAAGGTCGCCGACATCGCAGTCACGGATATCGATGGCGGCAGCAATGCGTTCACACTAACGGGTGCGGATTCAGCCGCATTTGAAGTGCTCGATAGCAGTCTGTATCTCCGGGCAGGAACATCACTGGACTTCGAAACAAAATCCAGTTTCAGCGTCGCCGTTGTGACGGGTGCCCTGACCAGCACCACCTACACGCTGAACGTCGGCAATGTGACACCCGAAATCATCAACGGGACGAGCAGCGCAAATACACTGACAGGCAGCAGCGATAACGACTGGATTTATGGCTTTGCTGGCAAAGACAAACTGTTTGGCCTTGCGGGCGATGATTATCTCAACGGCGGCAAGGACCGCGATATCCTGACTGGTGGCGAGGGCAAGGACACGTTTGACTTTAACAACAAGAGCCACTCTGGGACGACCGGGACCACCCGCGACTTGATTACGGATTTCAATGGCGCCGACGACGTCATTGACCTGTTGACCATTGACGCGTCGTCAAAAACGGCTGGCAACGGCGCATTCACATTCATTGAAACCAGCGGTTTCCACAAAGTGGCTGGCGAGTTGCGCTATAGCCAGAAGAACGTGGTAGGCACAGACAATGACAGAACAATTGTGGCCGGCGATGTGAATGGTGACGGCAAAGCTGATTTCCAGATTGCACTGAAAGGTCTGATCACCTTGGCCGCCGACGATTTCATTCTTTGAACGCTCTAGGCTTTGGCAGAGTCATCGGCTAAGGAACTGACACCAACGCAATAGGTGATCAATGTACCGTGGTGATATTCCGCCCGCTGAGGCGTTCAATCGGCTGAAGAACAATCCTCAAGCCGTGCTTGTGGACGTGCGAACCCAGCCCGAATGGACATTTGTTGGCGTGCCGCAAGTCGAGCGATTGATCCGTCTGTCGTGGCAGGTCTACCCGATGATGGACGTCAACGCCAATTTCGTAACCGAAGTGGAAGCCGCAGGACTGCCAAAGGACACGGAAATTCTGTGCATCTGCCGCTCCGGTGCGCGTTCGGCCTCGGCTGCCACCGCCCTCACCAACGCTGGCTACACCAACTGCTGGAACGTGGCTCAGGGCTTCGAGGGCGACAAGGATGCCGAAGGTCACCGTAGCCGCTCCAATGGCTGGAAACATGCCGGCCTTCCCTGGGTACAAAGCTGAATGACCAAGAAGACCCGCATCAAGAACGCCCCCTCTTGGGGCGACGCCACCAAACTCGTGCGTGGCGGTCTCGAACGCTCGCCCTATGGTGAAACATCGGAAGCCCTCTATCTCAACTCCGGCTTTGTCTATGACGCGCCGGAAACGGCCGAAGCCCGCTTCGACGGCACCAACAACGATCCCGACGCCTATGTCTATGGCCGTTACGGCAATCCGACGGTTACCATGTTCGAGCAGCGCCTGGCGCTGCTGGAGGGGGCAGAAGCTTGCTATGGCGTCGCCTCCGGCATGGCCGCAGTCTATGGCGCACTCGCCTGTACCCTGAAAACCGGCGACCACATCGTGTCGTCAAAAGCCCTCTTCGGATCCTGCTATCAAATCATCACGGCAATTCTGCCGCGCTTCGGCATCACCTACACGCTCGTCGACGGTAACGACCTGTCCGCCTGGGAGAGTGCCTTCAAGCCCGAAACCAAATGCGTGTTCCTCGAAACACCATCGAACCCCACGCTCGATATTGTCGATATCGAAGCAGTCGGAAAATTGGCCAAGAAACACGGCGCCTTGTTTATCGTCGACAACATTTTCGCCACTCCCATCTTGCAAAAGCCCTTGAAGATGGGCGCTGATGTCATTGTTTATTCAGGCACAAAACACATGGACGGGCAGGGCCGGGTGCTCGGCGGTGCCATTGTGTCAACGCTCGAATTCAAGGAAAAACTTCTGAAGCCCTTCCTGCGCCACACCGGGCCATCGCTCTCGCCGTTCAATGCCTGGGTATTGCTCAAGGGCCTTGAAACTCTCAAACTCCGCGTTGAAGCGCAAAGCCAATCGGCCCACACCGTGGCCCAGCACCTCTCCGCCATGAAGGGTATTCAGCGCGTCATCTATCCTCATCTCGACAGCCACCCGCAAGAGGCTTTGGCCCGCCGCCAGATGACGCTCGGCGGCACCATGGTCACCTTCGAAGTGGAAGGCGGCAAAAAACGCGCCTTTGATGTGCTGCGCAATCTCCGTCTTGTCGATATTTCCAATAATCTCGGCGACGCCAAATCCCTGATGACCCACCCGGCATCAACAACGCACCGCAACATCGGCCCGGAAGCCCGCAGCTTGATGGGCATCACCGACGGCATGTTGCGGCTTTCGGTTGGTCTGGAGGATGTGAAGGACCTGCTCGACGACCTGAAACAGGCGATTTAATTTATCGATACCCCCCAAATTGGGGATCTTGGGTAGAACCGATAATGCGCAAAGCGTGAATCGGAATTCGAAAATTTGAGTGTTTCGCAGCACAGGGTGTTATCGTCTTCGCAACTATGGTCAAATCTCAACTGAATCCAAGGTTTTGAGCAGATCTTATGGCGAAGATGACAACGGGCGATGGGACGCCCACAGATGGTGCCAATCCATGGATTGACAGTCTCATCAGCGGTGGATCCTTTGTAATTGCAACACCCGGCCAACCAGTTGCCTTGAAGTATTTCTTGCCGGTACCAGAGATATTCGGAAGTCTAGGCACAGATGGTTGGGGGCAAGTCTACAACGACGCAATTGCTGCCGCATTTCAGACTTGGGCCGCAGTCACCAATGTAACGTTCACACGTGTTGATAGTGCTGAAAATGCAGACCTGATTGAGGAGCTGGATTACACGTCAATGCCGAGTTCGTTGTTGGGATCTCATAGGTTGCCATTGCTATATACTGACGGACCGCTCTTCGGCCAGTACAACATGATGGAGTTGCAAGACAGTCCGCAAAAGCCAGGTTACATTGCGTTTGCCACCATGGTTCACGAAATTGGTCATGCGCTGGGTCTGAGCCACCCACACGATCCAATAGGAAGCTTTCCGGGAGTCACCAAGGAATACGGCGAACTGGGTGAATTCAATCTGAACCAGAATGTCTACAGCGTGATGTCCTACAATCGTTACCAGAATGTTGGAAGTCATTCTTCTGGCCACACCGGATCGCCAATGGCCCTTGATATTGCGGCCATTCAATTGATCTACGGCGCAAACACCTCCACCAATACAAGCGATAATTTCTATTCCCTGTTGGGCAAGGAGAGTTACACCTGCATTTGGGACGCAGGCGGAAATGACACTATTGCCCACTTGGGGTATACCAGAACGAGGATCGACCTGCGGGCCGCCACATTGATTGGCGAAAGCGCTGGTGGATTCATTTCTTTTGCAACTCCAATCAGTATCGGTGTTTTCAGTGAAGGTTCGACGGTTTCAGCCGTTGGAGGATTCACGATTGCAAACGGTGTTGTCATCGAAAATGCAATCGGCGGTTCGTCCAGGGACGTACTGATCGGCAACGAAGTCGCAAACAGGCTATCGGGCGGTCGAAACAACGACTCTATCAGCGGCGGCCTTGGCGTCGACACGCTGATGGGCGGCAAAGGAATTGACAGATATATTTTTACGTCACCCCAAGATGGTGGAGACAATATCACCAAGTTCGAGAAGGGCGAAAAAGTTGTTCTCCACGGCGAAGCCTTTGGCTACGGCAGTTACGTTGGCAAGCTCAAGGCCGCCAATTTCAAGTCCGGCACCAATAACAAAGCCGGAGACGCCAACGACTTCTTCATCTATCGCACCACCGACGACACCCTCTGGTTCGACGCCGACGGCAAGGGCACCACCGCCCCCATAAAAATCGCCGACCTCACCAACAACTTCGATCTCTCAAACAATGATATTTTAATGATTTGACGATTCTCCACTTGCCTTCGTGCAACCCGCCACTACATTCTGGTGTCCGGGGACCACAATGAAACGTGTCAAGATCATGAAATACTCCATGCCGGTGCCGCGCCATCCGGTGCTGCGCGTCGTCTTGGGACTATTGCTGGTGGTCTGCGGCTTTCTTGGCTTTCTTCCCATTCTTGGCTTCTGGATGCTGCCGCTGGGCCTCGTTATCTTGTCGGTGGATTTTGCCTTTGTGCGCCGCTTCCGCCGCCGCGCCACGGTGTCGCTTGGACTTTTTATCCACCAGCGCTGGCCCGATTTCGCCGTCCGCGTCGGTTTCACCGGCCTGCGAATGACCCGCTTTTCCTGAACTAAACGATCAGCAAAT
>CAWFWW010000018.1:0-11022 GCA_963819615.1 uncultured Alphaproteobacteria bacterium | reverse complement strand
GCTCAGTTGCAACACTTTGCTTTTTTTGAGTCAGTAAGTGATGTGCAAATGATCTTCAATTCCGTGCAAGCGGGACATGTCGTTCGGAGATTTTCGCTTCGCGAGCAGGGATTGCGGGACCTACCATGCTCATGGTTACGCGGTCCGTCCGGCACTGACAAAATCGTCAGCACTTAAGCTGAAGTAGGCCATTCTCTGAAGATCGACGGATGCAGCATGACGTTTCCGAGCACGTCCTGCTCGACTTGAGTCAGATTCACTTGCTCACAAAGGCGGGGCAGTTGTTCCCTGATCACCGCTACCTGTTTCGTGACGATGGCGGTTGCCTGCTCAGCATTGAGTTGAAACGACGGTGACGCTTTAACACAGAGCGCAAGTTTGCTGCGGCGGTCTCCGTCAACGATCACCATGGCTTGGTGATCAACTGCGTCCTTGTCTCTTCTGATCATCAATGGAGCAATGTCGTAGGCCGGTGTCAGTGACAATGTCGTCCCGTCCCAGAATGCGGCATGGTTTCTCGCATGGTCGTCGCTGTTGCCGCACAGGACATTGAACACTATGCGCCCATAAAGTTCATGCAGGTGGGCACGCGGCTTACTGAATGATGTGCGGATGACGGGGGCGAGGTCGTCAGCATAGCTGAGGTCATCCATATCCGCCTCATTGCCACCAAGCAAAGTCAAGGCGCTGAGAATGCCGAGACGGACCGTGCCCTCACCCGTTTCCTCCCGGTCGAAGCGTTCAATCAGCAGCACGTCCCTTCCTACGATTTCCGCCAATTTAACGTCGGCCGCATCAAGTCCGCACGCCCTGGCAAGCCGCATGGCGATAAACTCGGCTCGCAATCCACGGCCGATTTCCGAACTCGTCGAAAACTTGGCAATCAGTTCACGATCACCATCATTGACAAGTGCCTTGGGACGGGCACCTCCAATGGCAGTGCCATGGCGAAGCGCGGCGTCGATGTCGGGATGCAGTTTTTCGCCTGCCTCGATCTTGTCGGCTGACTCCATCAATTCTGCCAAGGTCGCCGAAGGGCTGTTGCGGGAAACATACTCGGTCGGCGATCTCTGGAAATCGAGTGCGCCAATCCGGTTGGACCCGCTCTCGAGAAGATAGGTGAGTTCGTCGATAGCTTTTGTATTCAAGTCATCTTCGCCCTGTCCCATCAGCCCCGCGGCAATGACACGCCTGCCCCAACTGTCGGGTGAAGCGTCGCGCAATGCGCCTGCCAAGTCGTGCATCGGTTCAATCACGCCTGACTGCAACGGCAACTCGGGCGCGAGTGGTACAGCATCGGCCCTTGCGAGATAGCTTTTGCCATAGGAGAAGAAGTGACGCCGAACCTGACGCGTGATCACGCCAGCCACGACGGGTTGGGTGCGCCGATTGAGCCAGGTCCAGACATAGGTACTGGAGGGGGCGCTAGAAATCATCGTCGACTTTCGGCGGTTGCAACGCCCTCGCCCGTTTTGGGAGAAGTTCCAGAATCTTGCGCGTGCCGTCAAGCCGCACAGAACGCTTGTCAGTACCTTGTTCAAAGAGGTCAACACCTGCAATCACTGCAAGCTCGAATACCGTTCCAATCGAACAAGCAAGATCACCCTGCTCGATCCTCGCCACGAGGCCGCGCGAAACTCCTACCCGCTCCGCAAGCTCCGCAGCGGTCATACGCTTTTCCAAGCGCGCGGCACGGATTTCACCAGCAAGCAACGCAACGGCGTCTTGTGCATGGCGCGAGACGGCAGGCGGTTTCACACGTGGCATATTTGGCTCATTAAATGTTCTAATGCTCTAATTATGATGACTTTGCAAGCCGGGCGCTCTAATTTCTGAATAGTTCATTGCAAGCTCAACCTGCGACCAAGTTGGCCTTCTTCGCCCTTTGCCGCTGGCCAATTAGGGCCATAAGCATCGATCCAAGTGAAAGTTTACCTGCCCGGGCCTGTTCGGTGAGGGCTCTGAGATAGCCTCCTGCAGAACGTATAGCTGGCGATCCATTGACGCTGAGAACAATCGCTCCTGGCTTTGCGCCGGCGATTTGTTTGACTTCTGATGAATATTCCGACCGTTGCAGGATCACCGCGACCGCTATCGCGGCGGCACCTTCGCCCATTGTTTGGACTGCGTCGCGCCAAGCATCAGGCGAAATCCCCAACATTGGCCGCAAATCCCCCACGAGCCGCACGAACTCCGTGACCGATTTCACCTTCTCGCCGTTGACCGCAAAGGCCTTAACATCGGGGCACGCTTCCAGTACCAACCCCACCGGCAAAGTATCAATCCGTTTTTTTGTTTCAGCATCCTCGGGCCTGTCGGATATTGACTCGATTTCGCCCCCTGCCTTTTTCTTGGCGGGTTCAGAATCTAAAGGATGTGTGTTTGAATTAGTAATGTGCAGGTCAATTAAGCCGTCATTGCCGGTCATATTTGTAGATTCTGTATCGACGAAGGCAGGAGAAAGCATGGAAAATATCCGAGTTCTCAGCGCTTCGAGGCCAACGTCAACTTCTTGTAGCGAAGTCAGCGACCGGATCTGTCGCAAGGGCGTAGCGAGGCTCTGAAGAGCTTCGTGCAATTCATCCCACTTGACGGCGATCGCCATCTCGCGGCCGAGTTCGATCATCTTGGCGCAGTCACGCCTAGCTAAACTTACTCGCTCACGGATTACCTGGAATTTCTGACGCTCAGCCCGCATCGCCGCATGGCGCTCGATGAATTCGTATGCACGCAAGCGTAATGGGGTCAAATCAAAGCCGAATGCTTCAGACATTGTCCCCTGCCCGCCCTTGCGCGCGTAGCGCTTTCCATTGGGGCTGTCGCGTCGCCAAATCAGTCCGGCTGATATGAGCGCTGCCAAGTGCCGCCGAATGGTTTTCTCAGCCATACCATTCGCCCGCAACGCCAACTGCCGGTTGGACGGAAAGACAACGAGTCTGACACTTTCTTGGGGGTCCTGACCATCTTCAAAGTCAAGTTCGTCTCCAGGGAAAAAGCTCAGCAAACCATTCAGCAGCGCCAGGCTGCGATCAGTAATGCCCAAATCCTCACGGATCTCCGTAAGGGTGCGAAAAATATGCCACTTGTTCAGCGATGTTTTTGCCCCTTCCTGCGGAACTTGTTTCGCCTTCTGCCTATTCAGGGTACGGCTTGCAATTTGTCCAAGTGTCAGGGATCGCTGCCCAAAGGGCGCGATTGCGTGTGGGGTCGTCATGTCTATTCCTGCCTTTCTCAAGGCAAAAGAAATCCCCTCCGTCAAAATGACGGTCAGATACTTGACAGCGATTCCCGTAAATGCGATTCTGAGTTTGCTTAAGACTTCAGAGAGGGCTTCCGGGCAGTTGCTTTGGGGGCCTTTTCTTTTGCTTCAATTCTCCTCGTTGTTCATGTCAGGCGGGACCTCGAGCGTGTTCTGCACTCGATCCTGCTCCTGCTTCAGGCGATATGCCTGGTACAGCTCTTCCAACTTTTGATGCACAAAATTTCCGAATTGCGGCGCAATGCGATCGTCAAATTGCAAGGAGATGTTCCTTGAACTTCTTCGAATAGTGGCAATCCTGGTACCATCTGCAGCTACACAAGTTTCTGCCTTCTGAGGTTCAACACGTTCGCGCAAAGCATCCATTAGCGCAGCAAATCGCTTGTCAGTGTCAAGCGCGCTCGCACTTTCGGCTTCGACGAAATTCAATGCTTTCTTCCGGACAGCCTGATCCGCCATGCCTTCGGCCAATGCTTGCCAGCGGTCGCGACCGAAGCCGGGTGCCGGACCAATCCACTCGATGATTTCAGAAGGCACACGAGTTGCCACAGCAATGAGTTTTGAGAGCTGCGCCTTGTCAACGGCAAGGGCCTGCGCAATTACCTCTCGTCCATAGCCGCGTTCCTCAAGCCTAGAAGCAAACCGCGCCCGCTCAATAAACGTTAGGTCGGAGCGCGCACTGTTTTCTTGGCCCTGCGCAATTATCAACTCCGCGTCACTGAGTTGGCGAACGACTGCCTTTACAGCTATGCCTAGTTCTCGCGCAGCCCTAAGACGACGATGCCCGAACGCTGCCTCGTAGCGGCCAATCGCTTTTGGATGTGGACGGACAAGTATAGGACTGTTCTGACCTGACGCACGGATGGTCTCACGGAATTGCGCTGCCTCCTCCTCACTCTGTGCCATGCGATCCGGCACCGGTGAAGGATCAATGAGGCTCGTATCCAACGAAACAACGGTTTGGCCTTGCACCAACTGTTCTTCGATTTGGTCAGCTCGGCGCGCTCTGTCTGTGAGACCATCAAGTGATCTTGAGACCGCGCTCAACGCACCTGGTTGGCGCGCAGGCATTTGAGTCAAACCAAGCAAAGGACGGGAAACAGGCGCCGGCGGCACTTCTGCCCGAACAGCCGTTACATCATGCTGGACATCAAAATTGATCTTACGCGCCACGTCAAATTCCTCCTGCCATTACGCAACCCTCTTCCAAGCTTGACGCACCAATTCTTCAATTTCGCTGTTCACCAGATCAAGCGACTCGACTGCGCGATCATAAGTGCCCCGCGTGAATTGCTGACGTTCCACTTCATAGAGTGTTTGTTTAGTCAGTCCTGCATCGGCAATAGCGGTGCTCTTCACCATTGGATGAGTGAGCACCCGCTCGGCAAAGATCGAACGCATCAAACCAACCATTGTTGTTTGTGGACCATCACTCGGTTCGTAGCGGGTCACCAAATAGCGCATCCAGTCATAGGATGTGCTGCCGCCTGCATTGCCAACCACTTCAAGTAGGCTTCCCGTCATGTTAAGGAATTGCGACATCGACATCACATCCAGCATTTGAGGATGCACGGTTATCAGGACTGAGGTCGCTGCACACAAAGCAGACAATGTTAGAAACCCAAGCTGTGGCGGGCAATCGATGACGACAATGTCGTAGGCCGAACTGACATCACCGAGCGCCTCAGACAACCTTGTAAAGAACATTGAGTTCTGTTCGCTACGCTCAAGCAAGGCTTTGGGCGTCTCGTGCTCAAATTCCATGAGCTCAAGATTTCCTGGTACAGCGTGCAGATTGGGTATGTAGGTGCCGCGGACGATTTCAGCGAGAGATCGCCTGCCCTCGCCGTACCTGATCGCGCCATAAACGGTCTCGTTCTCGCCTACGTCCAACTCAGGAGTATGGCCAAGTAGGCCCGAGAGGCTGGCTTGTGGGTCTAGGTCCAGTGCCAATACGCGGTAGCCCCTAAAAGCCAAATATTGCGCAAGGTGGGCAGCGGTTGTGGTCTTGCCTGAACCACCTTTGAAATTCATGACCGAGATGACTTGCAGGTGTTCGCCGTCACGACGGTGAGGGACGTAGCGCCGTCCGCCCTTCCCTGTTTTTTGCAGTTCGGTGCGCAGATCATTCAAATCCTCGAGTGAGTATGTCCGGCGATTGGACCCTTGCCCCGGAACCGCTTGAGGCCCCTTCCCTTCGGCAACGATCTGGCGCAAGTAGCCGTCATGGATGCCAAGGATACGCGCAGCTTCCGATGGCGAAAACCGACGCAGTGTCTTGCGCGCCGCCGGAGGGAAATTGCTGAGTTGCAGTTGTTGAAGTCGCGCTGAGAGATTTGCCGCATCGGCATTGACCAAATTGCGGAGGTCGCCAGCGCCGCGATCTTCGAGCTTTGGAAGACTGTTGATTTGCGGCATCGTCATTGGTTGCTGGCTTCCTGATTCGTAACTTCGGTTTTTTGCGCAGTTGAATCAAAAATGCGCTGCTTGCGACAAGTCGCCGATTCTCGCTGCTTCGGCAAGAAGTTTTTGGTTAACGGAAGGTTAACGCCGGTCAGTTGTGCGGCAAGAGTGGACTTGTTTGTTGGTTATTTTGGCAAGTCACAAGATCAACCAGAAAGTTGTCAGCTGACAACTGTCAGCCAACAACTTCCAAGTTGGCCCTTGGCAAATAGCCTTCAACAGTTGTCGGCTGACAACAATGGTGGCAAGCCACCCAGCTAAATCACGCCCCATACACGGTAACGGTTGCGGCCTGTGAGTTCCGGCGGGCGCGCGTTTTCAAGTCGCTTCATCAACAGTAGAACAGCCTGAGGTGTTATCGACAAACGCTTAGCAGCCAGTTCAACCGTCACGGCAGGAATTTCAACAAAGAGATCGGCAAGAGCCTTGAGTGAATCTCTGCGAGTGCCGCCCTCACATTTCCGCTCCATTGAAGCTCGTGCCAAAATCACGCGATCTAGGTCTGCCATGGTCAACGTAGCTGAGCGCTCCAGATTTACAGCAAGACTTGCAAGACGTCGGGCAGGGGACGATTGGCGTTCCCATCTAACCTTGCTGTTCCAGAGCCCATAGGCAACGGGCGGGAACAGACGACTGAAACCATGTGCGCGCAAATAGCCAGAGCAGAGCAGGGGGCCAATTTCCGTCTTGGGTGATCCCTCGTGCCACTGCCAAGCGTCAAGCAACACCAGACTGCCTAGCACCATTGGGAGCTTTTCAATTTCTGTGTACCACTCACCAATTTGAGTCCCAGTCCTTGGAACAAGCTGCTCAACCGCCGACAACGCGCTATCTAGTTCGTCGGGCTCACGGTCATCCGTAGGCACGCTCTCAAGGAAGACGGACAAACCAGTAATCTCGGAAACAACCTCTGCCGAGACAAGCGTACCCGGACTCATTCCAGTCAGTCGACGCAAATGCGCAAGGTACTTCCGACCCAAAACAGATGCATCAGAAGACATCTGAACATTCGTGTCCAAGTCAAACAAGATAAGATCGACCAAATGGATCAACCGCCCCGACAAACCGACCAAACTTTGAGCTTCCCGATAAATCATTCGGGCCAAGAGGCCGCGTTGAACGATCGGATCAGACCTTCTCAAACGTTCGTCAAGGCGCGCCAAACTGACGGCCAACTTCTCTAGCTGAACGAGGAAACTGGTTTCAGCCATACCAGCACTAACCACGTCTGCAATCCTATATCTCATTGTATAAACGTCACTTTGTCTCCGTAACGAAATCAACCGACCAATTCGCTTTCGTCACTCCTACTAGGGCATCGGCGCAGACAAGACAACACATCGTGGCGTTTTGCGTGAACCTATACAAGGCAATCCGCGCGGAACACACTCACTTGTAGCCACACGCAAGAACCTGACATTCCTACGCCGCACGCAACACTCACGCTGTTTCAGAGCACGCAGACCCTGCCGCGCTGACGTGACGTCCAAACATCCCCGCTTCTTCTGCCCGATGGCAAAGCAAGGCTTCATCAGTAGGAGCGAAAATCCCGCCCCCTTACTTCTTCACAAGCCCCTTGCGGCGCGACAGCGCCGCCCTTCCGGCGACCCAGAGGGCCGCGATGTATCATCAGGTCAAATGTTCAGCAGTGATCCCACGTCTATCTAACAAACCCTTATCCGTGGGGCCCAAAACTTTGGAGGCTCCTTCCACAGGAAGTCGTCCCGATGTGTTTGCAAATTCTGGAAACGCGAAGAACTTCGGACTGGCAATCCACTGACGCCACTCATGGCTGATGATGCGAATGGTATTCGAAAGATGTGGGCGGCCATTGCGGCGGCGTTCCTGCACCGTCAGCATGAAACAGCTGGCTGCAAGGTGTATGGCATCGCGCGCTGTCGTCATACAACACCCGGCCCGCGCCGCAATTTCGGCGACATAGAGCTGGCACCAACCCTTGCGCTTCACCTCGTCGCCGACAACCTTCAATACTGCGCGCTGCGCTTCCGTGAATTTCCGATGCATCTGGGAGGGCAGGGGATTGGTGGAGGCGAGAACACCGCGCCGTTCACGCGATGCTTGCTTGTCAGGTGACTTTGGCCGCTTCTTTGGCGGAAACATGCTCTTGAAGCCGCGCCCCAGGGCGGCTTGAATAATTGAAGGCATGCGAATTGCAATCGTATCAACTTTGCGCAACACGCCGCGCAGTTCGTGGATGAACCACGAGAGACGGCCATAGTCTTCGTCCGACAATCGCCTCTCGGCCCAATCCTCGCTGATCCGCCGCATGGCGTCATCAGCTTTCGCCAAGCTCTTGATCCCCATGAATTCGGCGAAGTAGCTTTGCACCATTTGGCCATGCGTCATCATTCAGTCTCCCCAGTTGTGAGGCACCGCGCGGCAACAAAAATCCGTGGCACAAAGAGCGCTTTCGGCTTGACAGAATGTCGGGGGAGAAATAGCTTGAAGCCAGATTGATGCAGGCGAGGAACGCCAATTCCTCAGCTAATTCTCGGAAAGCCCGCCTTGCGCGGGTTTTTCATTTTCGGGCGGTTGACCTCCTTTAAAATTGAAAACGGCGGGGAGCGTAGTTGAACCCCACGATTTGGAACAGGAAACTTACTGCAACAACGGATTGCTGATTTCATATATCAAGTCAATGCGATTGCACATGTTGAACGACTCGCGCACACGTCCTAACAGTGATGCATGATGCACACCGACAGCATTCTCATGGACAGGTTCCGCAACGGCGTTCTCCTTGAAGCGGACAGGCGCAACATGTCGCTGTG
Source organism: uncultured Alphaproteobacteria bacterium (assembly GCA_963819615.1). Lineage (GTDB taxonomy): Bacteria > Pseudomonadota > Alphaproteobacteria > Rhizobiales > Aestuariivirgaceae > Aestuariivirga. Next base: position 2,508 of record CAWFWW010000018.1, on the reverse strand, counting down.
GACTATGATCAAACGCTACAAGCTGCCGCTGTCGCTTCAATCCGTGTTCGACGGCAAGAATTGTCTCGTCTCAACACTTGAAGACACAGCCACGGGACTTGGTGTCGATGTCTGTGATCTTCTCGCAGTGAGGCCGCTCCATCAGGAACGCGGCCCTGCACCGAGGCGCAGGAACAACAGCCGTGCGACAGCAAACCTGGCCCGCGAGTTGCGCTGACATTTTCAGTTTTCAATTGTCATGGCACGCGTCGTCCGTGAGGTTCTTAGTATTCGCCCTCGTGAGGCAGTTTCGATTGCACGGGACAAGATAAGGTCCCGGCCAGATTGGCCGGGACCTTGTGGTTGGGTCAATCGCCGCGACGACCGTTCGGGCGGGACCAGATGAGCGAGTGGGTGTCACCGTCTTCATCCTTGAAGAGGTTGGCGTAGATGGGCGCGTTGAAGCTCGGATCGTCGAGCTTGAGGCCGAGGTAGTCGCGGCCTTCGTTCGATTGCTTGGACCAGGCTGCGCCGATTTCGGCACGGCCGACCAAGACGCGGTGGCTGGGGGTGTTTTCGCCACTGGCGCGGGTATCGGGAATGATGCGCACGTTCTTGGCCTGAACGCTGAGGGTGATGAATTCGCCGGTGAACTCGTTGGTACCGGTCTTCTTGAAGGTGCCGATGGTAGCCATGGTATTTCTCCGTTTTCCGTTTTCGAACCCGCACCATGCGGCCTCGATGGTGATCGACAGGCCGGAGGCGACTGGCGACGCATCGCTTGCGACCGCAGCACAGCGGAGGACGGTGCGAGCACGAGTTTCTTGGTTTCCGCGAGGAATGACGGCCCCTCTTTCATATTCTTGGGCCGTCAGGGGAAGAAAGTCGTGGTGCACCGTTGCGGCATAGACAGTCGAGGCGACAGCCGCCCTTCGGCTAGATCAACCCATCTCGAGAGGCCGTTTGGAGCGGTCGTTGAACGGAGAATAAACGGAGAGCTATGGCGACCACCCGGACCTTTGATCCGGCACCTCCGCTTCACCTGAGATCTCCCTTGATTCCGGGACTTGCAGCACGAGCGTCTGCCCAAATCTCCACGTCAGTGGAAGCGCCTGCCTTCGTAACGTCTGGCTCGAAGTGTCGATATCCGCAGCGCAATTGTCACGATCTAGAGGTGGTTGAACCGCCCCGGGATTGCCGGAGGCTCCAATTCTTGAGAAGAAGGAGCCATCATGAACAATACAACAACCCCAAAGAAACGTCCGAACTATGCGCCTGAGGTCCGCCAACGTGCGGTTCGCATGGTGCTGGATCACCAATGTGATTACCCGTCGCGCTGGGCGACGATAGATTCCGTTGCCAAAAAGATCGGTTGTGCACCGCAGTCGCTTCACGAATGGGTGAGGAAGACCGAGGTGGACAGTGGCAAACGCGCTGGTGTTCCGAGCGACATGGCCGAGAAGATGAAGGCCTTGGAACGCGAGAACCGAGAACTGCGCCAGGCCAATGAGATCCTGCGCAAAGCGTCAGCTTATTTTGCCCAGGCGGAGCTCGACCGCCCGTTCAAGAGATGATCAGCTTCATTGATGATCATCGTGGAGACCATGGGGTCGAGCCGATCTGCAAGGTACTGCCGATCGCCCCTTCCACCTATCACGATCATGTGGCCAAGCGTGCTGATCCGGAAAAACTTTCGGTTCGGGCAAGGCGCGACATGGCTTTGAAGCCTGAGATCACACGTGTCTTCGAGGACAACTTTGCGGTCTATGGGGTTCGCAAAGTCTGGCGACAATTGAAGCGCGATAACCTTGATGTGGCCCGCTGTACAGTCGAGAGGCTTATGAAAGAGATGGGATTACGGGGCGTTATTCGCGGCAAGCCGATACGCACCACCTTCAGTGATAAAGCAGCAGCTTGCCCGCTTGATCACGTCAATCGTCAGTTCCATGCGCCAGCCCCCAACAGGCTGTGGGTGTCGGACTTCACCTATGTCTCGACTTGGGGAGGGATGATCTATGTCGCCTTCGTCATCGATGTTTATGCCCGCTACATCGTGGGCTGGCGGGTGAGCAGAACCGCCCATGCCGGCTTTGTGCTGGATGCCCTGGAACAGGCCATTCATGACCGAAGGCCCATGAACAAAGGGGGCCTCATTCATCACTCTGACCGCGGTAGCCAATACCTCTCCATCAAATACACTGAACGATTGGCAGAAGCGGGGATCGAACCTTCGGTTGGCAGCGTTGGTGACAGTTATGACAACGCGTTAGCCGAAACCATCAACGGCCTCTACAAAGCCGAAGTGATCCACAGAAGAGGGCCTTGGCGCTCGTTCGAAGCTGTTGAGTTTGCAACACTGGAATGGGTCGACTGGTTCAACAACAGACGCCTGCTGGAACCCATCGGCAATATCCCGCCTGCCGAGGCCGAAGAAAACTACTACGCAGCAACCGCAGCCATGGACAACGTCCCCATGGCCGCATAACTTAAACCAACAAGCCTCCGGCAATCCCGGGGCGGTTCAGGTTG
>CAWFWW010000017.1:0-23409 GCA_963819615.1 uncultured Alphaproteobacteria bacterium | reverse complement strand
AACCTGACTTGGAGCGACGGATATCCGGCCGAAGGCGTCATAGCCATTGACAAACGATAAGTTTCGCGCAGTCCCGATTGATGCATTCTGGCCCGTGAACCTTTCATCCCGGCTGATGACCATGGAAAATTCGCGCGTATTGGCGGGGTCGCCAACGGCGTAGGCCATGGTCATGAAGCTGTTGTTCGGGTTGGTTACTTTGCGGGTGCGGCCTGCCTCGTCATAGTCGTACCAGGTCCACTCGCGTAGGCGAGGTCCCCCCCGGCATAGGGGACAGAGACGCTGAATACTTCGCCACGGATGATTTCGGTAAGCACTTCGCGTGTGCCGCCATTGGACGCCGGCGTGATCTTGCCGAAAACCCGGCCAAAGCCGTCGATGTAGGTCCTGGGAGTCAAATAAGATTGTGGCACATCGGTCGGGACCCCGGTGTTTGGTGCGTACATATTGTGTCGCGGGGGCTGCAGTGACATTATTAGTGTACTTGCTGACATCGCTGCCGGGGCGGTCAACCCGGATTGGGCGGCAAAAGGCATCATACTGTGTCAGTGTCGTCTGGTTGTTGATATCAGTTTGCGAAGTAGGACTGCGGCATACACTGTCTCCCGCGATTGGCGCGGCACTGTTGGCGTGACCAAGCGTGGTCTTGAAACGCAGGTCAGAACTCGGCGCGAAGTATTTCGACAGCCGGGTTTCGGTAAGGAGCAATTTGGTCGTGTCATAATCGAACTCGGTCTTGTTCAGGACTGGGTCGGTGACCGAAGTCACATTGCCATAGGTATCAACAGTCTGGCTCGACAGAACCGACTGTTCAGTCCCGCCGCCGTCCTTGTAGAAACTGCGGGAACTGGTGAGCGTACAATGCGTCGGCACAGAGTTCCAGGTGGCGGTACTGTCAAAATAGCCCAGCGATTTAGAGAGATAAGTCGTCTCTGTACCAGGATTGGGCGTCACGTTGCCAGCAACTGTAACACTGCCATTTTGGCATCCCACGAGGTAGCTCGTACGTTATTATTGAGGCCATAAGAGAAGCCACTCGACACGGTATCCGTTGTATCAAGATCAGTCGTGGGAGTAATGGGGTCGACTAGGCCGAAATCGACGCGCCGCACCAGATTGCCGTATCTTGTGATGTTGGTACTGGCAACATAATTGTCATATTGGTAATAGGTGCGGCTCTTGCGGTAGTTGTTCAAATTTCCTTCAATCTTGTAGGCATTGGTCTGCAGGCAACGGAACGGGGCAACTGTGTCAGCGGAATAGCTGAACTCTTCGGCCTTCAGCACGGTGCTGAGGTCGAGATCAAATTCAATACGTGTTGGACGACCTGCGCAAGCCAGGTTCTGGCTGTAATAGGTGATTTCGATAGGGTTAATAGGATCAAGCGTCTTGGAAAGTGATGCGTAGTTCTTCGTCCTGACGACAGAACTTCCAGCAAAGCCCAAGAACTGACGTTCCTTCAGGTTCCACTTGCCGCCATCATAATTATAGAAGGTCACAGCGCCGGTCGGGTTGACGGCGTCATAGTCGGTGGTATCCGTGACCACCCACATGGGCACTGCAAGCTTGGTGTTCTGCGTGCCAACGGCCTTGCTGTAGGTGATGACCGTGTTCCGCCCAGCGGATTGCGGAATGTGCCATCAGATCAGGGCCGGGGCCATCATTGCGCTGGAAGTTGTCGCCGGACGTTCAGTCTATCCGTCATAGAGATCAGTCAGTCCATCGCCCGTGAAGTCAGCAACGTTCTCCTGGCTGAATTTTGAATCCGCAGTGAGTGAGGGGCCGCAAGTAGAATGCACTATTTATCAAACCATTCGCGGTGCCGCGAATGAGCCGATAGGCCGTTTTGGTGGTGTCTGTCGGCCAGGTATCGCCCCAGATTAACAAGTCAGCTTTGCCATCGCCGTCGAAGTTACCGACGAGTACTGGCGACTTATCAGCTGCATAGCCGGTGCCTGTAATCTTATTGAAGCTTGTCAGAGTTATCGCTGTCTGCTGAACCAAAGTGCTTCCAGTAGAAAGAATTGGCAGAACGTTGAAGGTCTTCGCCGAGTGTCAGGATTGAGCCGCACGAGGTCAGTCAGGCCATCGCCATTGACATCCGCAGGATATACGCCTGAAGTATCAAAATGTCTTGAAGTTGCTCCCAAACCAAGTACTGCGCCTTGGCACCGAGGCTTGCACAGGGCCCAGCTGTCCAACTTGCGTGGGCAACGAAGATCGGTCGCCCTTGGATAAATAGAAGTCGAGGTTACAGTTCCGCGCAGCGACCGTTTGACGGATCAAATCCATCGTCCGTCACCGTTGAAATCACCGAGATCAACGCGGGCTGTATTGGTGGACTGCAGAGAGTAGGCGATGAGGACCACTGAGATTTAACAAATGTCGACTACCCGCATCTGGTTTGGAGTACATGTTCTTGTTGCGGGAAAGGATTTCTGCAATCCGTCACCGGTGAAGTCCGCTACAAAGGCAACTCCGCCGTCCAGCGCCAAGAATCGGATTATTTGCGGCTGTCACGGAGTTGCCCATCGTGGCTGAATAGCTTGTTACAAATGCCGAACCGTTCCAAGAGCGCACGATATATTGGCCGCCAGAAAATGTGCAAGTCTGTTCCTTGCAGGCAGAGAGGTAACCCGCTGTTCAAGGATGGAATCCTTGCCGATTCCCGTAGTCGGCAGACGTACCAAAGGTCTTGTAAGTGCCATTGGTTAATGTCGTAACCCGCTATATCCTTGATATTGCATTCTGTCGATGCCAGATTGGTGTCGGTTCGCAGGTGGCGTCGCGGTGCCGTTGTTCAACACCATGATAGTTTTGCATTACGTCCCATCAAGAACGGTCGACAAAAATATCCGGTTGTTGGCCGTCACCATTGAAGTCACCGAGCAGATGCGGTTTTTGGTTATCGAAAGTGGCCGAAGTAGTAAACGCAGGGTCGTTATTTGTATAGGTCTGGTTGGTGAACTTGGGGCGTGAAGTGGTGTCTCCCAGTTCCTGATAAGTCATGACGTAGGACGGCAGTGAACTGCCGCCAGTTATTACGCCCGCCGTATCGACAATGGCATCCCGGCCAAATTCCTGCACATTTTTGATCCGTGATGTCGACGACGCGATGCCCAGATCATATGTAAGCCGTAAGCACGACGCGTTGCAACTCTTTGAAAGTATGGATGGTGATCAGCCGTTTGGTGACTTGGAAAATGCTGTCACCGGTTGCAAATATTAGCTTTTCGCGATAGGTGTAACTGTCCGGTCCTCGTAGAAGAACCTGATTTCGCTGACGACAGGTGTGGTGGTGCCTGCATTGTAATAGCGGATTGTCTGCAGGTAACAATGCTTTGTCGTGCAGGCCCCCGTTGCCGTGCCATTGCCCCAGACGTACTTTACTTCGTTGCCGCGCGTGTCCTTGACCGACGTCAGGTACCAGCGGAATGAGTTGTGGCTGTTCCCTCATAGGCACTGTAAGTAAATACCGTACCGTTTTTTTCGGTCACAACCCAAGTATTGTTCGTCGTGTTACGGCGGATGCGCTGGTAGGTTTCCACCCGCGCCGAGTATTCTGCTGCAGTCCCGATAAACGCGCCACTCGCGTTAGTAGTGCAAGATGGCGAATTGTTCGGCGTCGGAACCGACGAACACAGCATTAGTTCATTGCCGTCATAGATATACTGGTCCGTGTTCAGCGACTGCAGAACCATAAGTCGACACGCCCCGGCCTCCAGTCAACTCCGAGGATTGCTTCCCGAAGACCGCTCGATGTATGAAACACCGCCCATGCTCCAGCCGATACCCATATTGCCGTCAGGCGACATGATTCCTTTGGCGGTTCCGGCAGAATTGTAGTTGAGAGACAGATTAGGTTCCAGCCCCCGGAAAGAGGGAGCAACGATCTTGATCGATTTCTGGTAGCTGCCATTCCACGATCTGAAACGTCAGGTGTGACAGTGAAATCACCGAAGGACTGCCCCTGTTCGGTGACCCCGACATCATCTGCAAAAGACTGAACCGAAGTAACGATAAGAACGAACAGCGCTGCGAGCGCCCGTACGAATGTGTTCCCCATGGTCTCTCCCCAGAGTCGCTATCAACTTAGAACTGCACGATTATGGCGCGCTGGCAAGCGTCAACTCGGCGTTGCCAGCAGAAATGTTTTTTTACAAACAACCTGAAGAGTAGTTGACACGCTGGGAGGCGCATGCATCATCGCACCAACATGGGAGCTTCAGGTCATGAAACTGTTTTCAATTTCTTTGGCAATCTTGTTTGGCTTCACTGCGACAGCATTTGCCGAACCACCTGATGTTAAAGTCAGTCATGGCGGCGGGCAGAGAATCAAATTCGTCACTTTCACCCACCGCAAGCAGCAAACAGGCGAAGTCGTTGAACGCAAACTCCCCCTCACCAATGGAACCTTCAAGGCCGCGCAACGCTCTCGGGGCACCCCTTCGGAACTCGAGAGCGAACAATGTATCGTTAATGCGTCCTTCGAACTCCAAGATGGCAGTGTCGTCCAGCTCGCGAACCTCGATATTTGCGGATTAGACGAGTTGCTGATTGAGTAAAAAGCATGCAGACGTTGTCCGTTCAAAGGGGCAACCGGCTCAGCGCGTGTTGCTCATCATTGAGTTGTGCTTTTGACCCGAAAAAGTGAACAGATCACAGAGTCGAAGCTCATGGAGGCAAAGTTCAAGTGATTCATTAAACATCTGTATGTGTTTACCAGCAGGCTGCCGCCCAAAAAAGCAGGTGGAGGTGCTTGTATTGATCGTAGCCGAGAAAAGGATTGCTACGCTATAACCGCAACCATGGACAACGTTCTCAAGGCCGTACAACTTAAAACAACAAGCCTACGGCAATCCCGGTTGCGGTTCACTGGTCTTAACGGAAGGACCAGACAGATGATGCGGAAACGTTTCAGCGCGCGACCTACTCACCTGGGAGCCCACCGGATCCCGCGCCGTTCTGCAGTTGAACGCGCATAGCAGTTAACAACTTGGTGACTTGATATAGCAAGTCACTACGGGTAGCCTGTCCCCTCAGTAACTGGGGATAAATTCTGTGCGCCAATTGTTTTTTGCCATTTTGGTCTTGGCTTGTTCGACGGCATTGTCTGTTTCGACCCGGGCCGAGGACGAGTTTGGCTGCAAGGTGTTACTCTGTGCTGCAAGTGAGAACCCAAGTTGGCGCGGCGTTCCCTTTTGTGTGCCAGTGATGGCCAAACTCTATTCAATGATGCAGGCATGGTCATTCACTTGGCCGGTATGCGCGGCGGCCGGAACAGGTGGGCCGGGATATGAACCCTATGACGATTGTCCCGAAGGCTGGCAAGCCAATGTTATTGGTACTGGATCATCACGTGGCGTTCTGTCAGTTGGTGGCCATGGCAGCGGCCAGCAGGTCTGTCAGCGCTACACGCAGTCATTCTTTGGCTGCAACGACGGCAACAGGAGTTCCGCTGTCTCTGGCAATGCATCCTGCCTGCAGACCATCCCTCGTCCCATGCGGGACGATCCATATTATTTTGACATTCCCGAACACAAGCGCGTCTATTTCAACGTCAAATAATTGATCAGTGCTGCGTGATGAGGTGTAGAGCCTCAATCTGGACGTCGGGGGCTGGCCGTCTGCCCTCGACATGGGACATGACCACTGCCCAAGCGACAACTTCAGACACGTCCCCTTTGGAGCAAGCCGAGACCAGGAACTGGCTGAGAATCATGCGACGCAGGTCTTTGTCTTTGACCTCAAGCAGAATGGAAGCCACCTCCTTGGCGTCCAGGCCTCCCGGCTTGTCAACGACAGCCGTGATCCGCTCTACCATTCCCATCAAGATTTCAGTTGCCCCCTTCATTGCTCCCACCTCCCGCTACGACGCCGGCCATTTTCAAATGAGTTGAATCGCCAATCTGAAGGAACATGGCTATGCGCACTCTCAATAAGGTTTTTGTTCTTGGATGCGTCGCCTAGGACGCCCAGAGCATTTGGCGATACGAGCAAGGTCACGGTGTCCACCACACATGTCTGAACCGGCGCCAAGGGTGAAAAGAAAGTAGAAACCGAATGGACGCCCATTACGGTTCTCAATCGCAAAGCTGCTAAGTGGATTGTGGAAAACATCAGGAAAGGCGACACCGTTCATGTTGAGGCGCGGGTCTGCCGGGACAGCTATGTAAAGAATGGCGAGAAGATCTATGTGATCGATGCAGTTGCCGACACAGTCGATCTTGTATCACGAAAGTCTGACTGTGAGCATGTATCGTAGAGCATGAAACACTCGGGGGCGGCGAGCACAAGCCCGTCGCCCATACTTTGCAATTTACCACTTGAGTAACCATCACAACCGACTTATTTTATGAAATCACGCAACGAGGGGTGGAACTACATGAAGACTCAAGCAACTGCCATAACTATTTTGATGCTGGCCACGTCGGTCGTGGCTCTTGCCGAAACCTATAATCCAAAATTCCAGGAAAACACTGTGCCGTTTCTGGCTGAGGTCACGGGTGCCACGACGTTCAAGGATGTGGCAACGGGCAAAGCCTACAAACTCTATGGCATCGAAGGCTGTGCTGAAGAGCAATTTGCCACAGCCGGAAACCAGAAATACCTTTGTGGCATTCAGGCGCAAGGGTGGTTGATCTCTGCGACACTTTACAATTCACTCATCTGCACAGCGGTGCGCGTGGAGGACGATATCACGATTGCGCGTTGCGCCTCGGGGCAGTTTCCTGACATCGCACAGGAAATGCTCAATCTCGGACTCGCGGTCATGAGTCCCAAGGCCGAAGATCAGCTCATTCCCGAATATGCCAAGGTGGAGGGCGATGCCCGCAAGGAATTTCGCGGGCTGTGGCGCTCAGAATTTGAAATGCCTTGGACATTTAAGTCGGCGGCAGTGCAATAATTCGTTAGCATCTCGCTTCGCAACTGTTGGATCGTCAGGACAGATCAGATTGCAAGCGTTCGAGAGCAGCCGTCACGAGTGTGAGTGAGCGTTGCAGCCGCGCCTTAAACTGAATCAGCTGAACTCGCGCATCCGGTTCGTCTTTCAGCATGTCTTCGCCCACGTCGCGTGCGATCATATCATCAATGGCGATTTTTGAGTCTGTACCCGTCGCAGTCTCGTCAATGTAGGTCCTGACGGTTCCGTCGAGATGCACCTGAGGATAGCTTGCGGCATGCTCCGTGATGAAATCCCGCAGCAGACCATGGGGGAGGTCCAGCACTGCGATGGGCTTGCCCTGGTCTCCTTCAAACACAAGCTGGTCATTTTCATCTGGGGCTATGGCCTCAATCCAGTCGAGCTTTGATGCGTAGATCATGAGCTTTCCTTTCGGCATGTGTGTGTTCAAGCGGTCCTCCGCCTGTTGGTGAGCCAGTCAGTAAAGCGCAACGCCTAAAGCAGAACAGCGCTTCCCGCATCAATCGCAAAAACGGCTTCCCGGATAGAGGGAGCCTCCGTTTTTGCGATTGACGCCGCGCTGTCCCGCTTTTGACCGCCGTTGCAACTGACCACCAACAGACGGAGAGCCTTCAAATGTTCATACACATGTCACCCCAAATGGAAGATCATCACGCCAATGGCGAACTCCTCGACTGGAGAGCCCCCGAATGCGACCTCATGAGTGAAACCCAGTTCATGACGGCACAACAGGCCTGTGCACAGGCGCTGAAGCCGCTTTATGACTACATTCGAGATCATACTGATTCCATGTCCACCGAACTCTACGCAGATCGGGCGCCTGGAATGCTGCATGACGCGATCATCGAAGCCTGTGCGCGTCAACTCCGTGATTTTGACAAGCGCTTGTCAGTTGACCAGCTCTGTGATGCTGCACTGACAGCCATGGGCTTCATCATCGCGCGCGATGAATTCGGTGTCGAGATCACGGGTGACAAGTTTGCCTTCCCGGGAGCGAAGGCCTGACCCAAGTATCAGGGCGGGCTCATCGCCCGCCCTGACGGTTGCTCAGTCGGCTGGATTCCAGATCAGGGCGAAGACGTCATCATCGTCTTGGTCAGCGGCACGACCCAGATTGGCGTAGATTTTGCCGCGTCCAAATTCCGGGGTGGCGAGTGACAGGCTCACATATTCCTTGCCGCTCGCTTCGGCGATGCGCTTCCAGCCTGCCCCCACTTCAACCTTGCCCGACAGGACCCGGAAATCGGGCTGAGCCTCGGTCTTCTTTGTTTTGTTGGGGATGATCGCAATCGGTGCGTTGATGGAAATCGTGGCAAGTTCGCCTGTGTAGGACCCGTCTGCTTTGCGCTGCACTGTACCGATGGAAGCCATGTTCATTCTCCTTGCGTTTGCCTCGAAGGGGCCAATCCCCTGTCGATGCGCCACCGTCCATGCCAGCATCTGCGGCCGTGAACCTGTCTTCAGGCCGGAACCCTCGTGGAGGACCGGGTCCTGCTGGTTTTTTGGAGCGTGAGCGTCCGCGAGGAGCCTGCCAGAAGCAGTTTGGGCAGGCGGGGAAAAAACCGGACACGACCCGGTTTCAGGGACGTTGATGACAGGCATAGGTGTTCAAGCAGAGACAGGGGATTGGCCATTTCGTGGACATGCCGGGAGGAAGGCGTGGCTTTGGTATTGTCTGAGGCCCGCAGGCAAAAGGTTATCCAGGGTCAAGTCCTTGCGAAGATAGACCGCTCATCCCGTCGGGTGTGATGGCCAGTCACAGTTTGAGGTCCAGCCCCATATTTTGGCTTCGTATTGCCCTGAAATTCGTTCCGGAGTGGCGATTGAAGCTGTTGAACCCAATGATCTCAACGGAGAGCGCGGTGTTGAGTGGGCGAAGCGGCAGGCCGCTTGCGCTCTATTCGCCCCATGCTGGGCTTGTGGCTCACGGAATCGCTTTTGGCGTTTCCGCCCTGTCGGGTGACGATCGCTTTCGCAAGGGAAAGGAAGTGGCGGAGCGGGTCATCAATCCTAATGGCCAGCGTGTGGCCAAGTCCGAGTGTCGCCAGAAGCATGAAGACCAAAACCCATGGCCTGGTGCGGAAAAAGCCGGATCAGGCATTGTTTAAGGAACGCCAATGCCGGTGCTGTGAATGTCCGTTCACGCCGCGCTGCAAACAATTGCGCCGTCAAACGCTTGACTTTTTGCGCTGCCATGCCAATTCCACAGTTGCACTGGAGGCTCAAGCGCTTTACATTTGACTTGATATAACAAGTCAATCATGGAAATACGCGTGAAGACACCAATGCTGATTTTGACTGCGATCCTCTTGGCGGCCTGTGCCGCGCGGATGGAGCCTAACGCCGAAGTGGGGCCGCCCAGCAAGACTGATTCCTTGCAGCAGCCAACATTGTTCAAGTCAGATGCGCTCCAGTTCGGTGACAATCCGCCTGATGCCTTTGCCCCGATCCTGACGGGCCGAGGCCCCTACCCCACTCAGCATGACGCATTCCATGCCCTGCAACGGTCAAGCAAGTATCCCGGCGTCTCGTCCCTCCGGCTCTTCGCCTGTGCGCCCGGTTACATCGATGAATTCACCAAGCGTAAAAGCATGATTGATGCGCCGGTCGTTCACTGTGCAACGGATCTGCTGATTGATATGCGAAAGCAGCGTGTAGCCTTGAACTTCTACTACGACCAACAGAAGTGGCAGCTCCATGATCCCGATGTACCTTATGTCCATCCCAAATGGAAACTGCCGAATACCAACATCAGAAAAAAGACCCGACGAAAGGACAGCTTTTGAAACCGCCTGCGTCATTCCCTTTGGCTATTTTTTGCGCTTCATGTGCGGCGGTGGCGGCCAGTACCGCTCATGCTGAGACAAGTCTGGATTGGCGCGCCATGCAGTTGACGGATCTCCGGCTTCCCGGATCCGACGCCCGGACTTATGCCGCAATCTGGCGTGACGAACTTAAGATCAACAACCAGCATTATGCCATTGCCGGGGATCTGCGCTTTGCCATCGGCAATGCGCCGGCAACCGAGGCCCATATTGTTGTCCGCTCCCGCCGCGCCAACAGACGTGCCGTGCTGAGTGTCCTAAACACCTTCAAGGGGTGTACGATAGCAGCTACCGACAATGACGGATCAACCATCAAACGCTGCCCCGCCAAGCTGGCGCTGTTTCGGAACGGCGAGGTCGAAATGATCGATGTTGGGACTGCCTGCTATGTGGAACATGGCGACGTGCCCAATACGACCCGCAATGCGGCTGTTGCTGCCTATGATCCTGAAGCTGCCTCGATTCGCCTTGCTGTCATCTTTCAGGGAGAGATCACCGATGCTTGTCTGGTCAATATCCCATTGCCTCCTCCCAAATCCTGAAAGGACACGCGTTCTATGAACATTGGATTATCGATTGACGGCGTGACAACGCAGGCCATTCACCACGGAAACGATGCACCAGCAGATGCGGGTTTTGCTGATGTGGCCCGACGAACCTTCAACACCTATCGCGGTTCAGCACTGTTGTTTCTGGCGGGTGCCTTTCTTGCTGAATGTGGAACCGTTCCAGCTCTTGCGGCAGAGCTTGCGCCGAAAGGTGCCTATGTCAGCACCGAGATCACTTGCGCCCAATTCAATGCTGGCGACGGAAACGCAATGTCGTTGATTGAAATTGACGGCATGCGGCTCAGTTCGGGAAAGGCTTATTGCGACATGACGGCGACATCAAAGTCGAACGTCTTTCGTGCCGCTTGTCGCGCCTTCCCTTTGCCAGGTGCAACAGCTTCAAGTGCAGACATCATCGAATTCGAAGGCGAGAAAATCTTCAAGTGGATACCGCCTGTCACCATCGAAATCGACGGCGGTCGACAGTTCAAACGTTGTGAGATCACACCATGAAGCAACAACCTGTGATCAGAATCGCTTTTGTACTTGTCGCACTTTCCGTTGCATCTGTTGTGGCCCATGGCGGAGCTCCCAAAAACCATCGGGACTCTCCAGCTTGTGACATGAGCAGGAAGGATAAACTTTCTGACATTTGCGATGGTGGCTTTGGCGCAGCTCATATCGCAGATCAACAAATTCTGATTGACTACAGCCCCAATCTTTCAAACATGATTGTTGAAAGTGCGGTCGGGAATGGCGTTGATCCCCGTCTGGCGCTCGCTGTGGCGGGCCATGAATCGGGTGTAAATGCGTGTGCGGGTTCACCCACTGGCGTATTAGGCCCCATGCAATTGACCCAAGGCACGGCGCGGGAGTTTGGTCTTGACCGCAATATTCTCTCAGACAACATCGAGGGCGGTGTGTTGGTCCTCAAACGTGCCGTCGACATTTGTGGTGGCACCACAAACTCGGCGTGTCTCGCCAAGTACTACAATGGTTCACCCACACCAGGTGAACAATCCAAATGGGCCAAAGGTGTTGCCAAACGGTTGGCCCAAATGAATCAGATTGCCGATGCAGACATGCACAAGGGCTGCAAGGATTGCAAACCCGAGTCCGAGGGCGATGGCATTCAGTCGCCGCCGAGCCTCGACACGGACATCGGGGTCGACAGCGTGCCCATTTGATCTCGATTGTTGAGTTTTTACTTGGAGCCCGCAGATTCCATCACGGATCAGCCATGGCTTTGCCGCGCCATTCGGTCCCGCCTTGCGCGTGGCACCGCGTTAGTCAAGGCTCCTGCGGATGGCGTTGTTCGGCTCCGCCATGATCGTCTCTGCCCGCCAAGAAGCGGGTCAGGGCCTTCATTTTCTGGCAGAACTTGAGGCAGCTTTGCGCGCTTTCTTTTTCGGCGGCGGTTTTACAACCACGCCGAAGTCGAATGCGGAGTCCTCGGTTCTGATTTGCTTTTGCAATTGATCGAGCGCCTTGAAGAACTCCGGTCGTTCCAGAAACAGGAACTCAAAATCCGACATGCCGAAGCGCCTTGCTACAGTTGCGATTGTCTTCGTTGTCGGATTGCCTGTTGCGCGCATGTGCCGCCAGATGTCGGCTGACGACAATCCAGTCTTGTCCTTGAATGTCTTCCAATCGCTGATCTCGTTGGCCAGCGTTCGAAGCCTGATGGCAAAGATTTCCTTGATGCCAATGGTGGCATCATCATCTTTTGACGTTTTCTTTTTTGTAATGCGCTTCGCACTCATGACACACTCGGTATTGCCTTGATTTATGAAAGCTACATCGCATTGGCCATGTGTGGCAATGGCGCATCGCTCCGACATGTTCAAACGCAAGTGGCAAGTTGAGCATAGCACAGGAGAATTTCAGCTGAATAGTAACTGGATTCAATCGATTGGGTGAACTGGTTACGTGAAAAACAATCACCATGGCAGGGTTCGTTCTCTGCCGTTCCCCTAGCAAGTTGCCGATGCGCTGCGTCGCATTTTATTGAAGAAGCTTCCGTGCAGCTGCTTTTGTGAGTTGGCTTCGAAAGCCGATTCTCCACGCTACGCCCGTGAAGAGTGAGAGGGAGGCTTTCGCCTTGTGACGGGTTGGAGGTCGAGAGAGAGTTTTCGGTTCCTTCCAGGAAACGCCCAATGGGCCGTTTCCTGTCCATGCCGGACATCCGTCTTCACCCCCATCATGGAGTCAAAAACATGGGAACTGCAATCCAGAAAATCACCTTGTCGTCGTCACGCGACATCCCTTTCAACAAGTTGGTGCTGAGCCAGGCGAATGTCCGGCGCATCAAGGCTGGTGTCTCAATTGACGACCTGGCCGCTTCCATTGCGCGGCGCGGCCTCATCCAGTCGCTGCATGTCCGGCCCGTGCTTGATGAAGATGGCCAGGAAACCGGCATGTTCGAAGTACCCGCCGGCGGGCGCCGTTACCGGGCACTTGAACTGCTGATGAAGCAGAAGCGGCTCAACAAGACGCAACCTGTGCCGTGCGTTGTCGGCGATGCGAACAGCGGTATTCTGCCTGAGGAAATCTCATTCGCCGAAAACGACGAACGTGTTCCCCCGCATCCGCTTGATCAATTCCGCGCCTTCCAGTCCATGCGCGACAAGGGCATGACGGAAGAGGCCATTGCTGCCGCCTTCCTGATTGACGTGAGCGTGGTCAAGCAGCGCCTGCGCCTTGCAGCTGTCTCGCCTGTTCTGTTGGAGGTCTTCGCCGAAGATGGCATGGACCTGAAGCAGCTGATGGCCTTCACGGTGACACAGGATCACACCCGCCAGGAGCAGGTCTGGGAGCAGATCCGCTCGGGCTGGCAGAAGGATTCTTGGGCTATCAAGCGCATGCTCACCGAAACTTCGGTCAGCGCCTCAGACAAGCGTGCTGTCTTCGTCGGCATCGATGCTTACGAAGCTGCCGGAGGCATTGTGCTGCGTGACCTCTTCGCGTCTGATGATGGCGGTTGGCTTCAGGATGTCGGATTGTTGGTTCGCCTGGTCACTGAAAAGCTGAAAGTGACGGCTGAGGATATCGCCGTTGAAGGGTGGAAATGGGTCGATGCGGCGGTCAGCCTGCCCTATGGCGTGACCCAAGGTCTGCGGCGTCTTGTCCGGCACATCGTGCGACCTGACAGAAGAAGAGCGGGCGACGCGCGAAGCCTTGCAAGGTGAATTCGACAAGCTTTCCGAAGAGTATGAAGATGCCGATGAGTTGCCGGATGAGATTGACAAGCGCCTTGGTCAACTTGAAGCGGCATTGGAAGAATTCTCCAATCGGCCTGTCATCTACGATCCAACCGAAATCGCCATTGCCGGTGTATTCGTGTCAATCGACACACAAGGTGTACTTGTTGTCGATCGTGGCTACGTCCGTCCCGAGGATGAGGTGCCCGTGGAAGGCTGTGGTGATGTTACATTGCAGGAAGAGGTCGATCCCGAAACCGGGGAAATCCGCACAACTGCCTCCCCGCGAACTGCGATTACCGTTGGCGGGCGAACTGCGCCCGTTGAAGAAGATGAAGAAGATGGCATCAAGCCCCTGCCGGAACGTCTCATCATCGAACTGACGGCTCACCGTACTCTTGCCTTGCGCGATGCCGTCGCCTCCCACCCGCATATCGCCATGACAGCGCTGTTGCACAAGCTGGTGTCCGACACGTTTCACAACCGTATGGGTATTGGTGCCCTCGAAGCCAATGTTCGAAAGGTTCATTTCGCAGCCCAAGCCGATGATCTGAACGACAGTCCCTCCGCCAAATCGATCTCCAACCGGCATGAGCTCTGGAGCGTTCAAGTACCTGCCGATGACACAGCGATGTGGGACTGGTTGACGACACTCAACGACAAAGATCGCATGGACCTGCTGGCTCATTGCGTGAGCTTCGGCATCAACGCACTGCATGAGCGGCCCAATCCTCACGGTGGCACCGGTGTCAGCGCCCATGGACTAGAAGTTCGCATGGCGCAAGCCAACCGCCTGGCGTGTGTGACTGGCCTCGACATGGTGGCAGTCGGTTGGCAGCCCACGGTTGCCAATTACTTGGGCCGCGTCACCAAGGCACGCATCGTCCAGGCCGTGCGCGAGGGATCAGGTGAACGATCAGCGCAACTGATTGATCACATGAAGAAGGGCGATATGGCCAAGGAGGCGGAACGCCTGCTTGCTGATAGCGGCTGGTTACCCGAACCCTTGCGCCCGACTGACGCGGTCATTGAAGCGACCAGCGGCGACAACGACCGGGAAAGTTCTGACTTGGTCCTTCCCGCGTTCCTCACTGATGGGGGCGAAGATGATGAGCTTGTCGAAGAAGAAGACTCAAGGATGATCGCCGCTGAATAACGAGGACACGGCAGGAATCGGCTTGATCCGTTTCCTGCCAACTCGACCCAGCCTTCAACCACAGCCCGGCTGCATGTCGGGCTTTTTCAATTCAGGAGTCATTTATGTCTGAACACCTCATTTGTTTATTGATAGCCGTCGAAGGAATATGAACATGAGCATCCCTTCTTTTGCCCGAAGCAATTTCCAGACCCTGTTGCGTGCGGCAAGTGACGGAAACCTTGCCCTCATGGAGTGCCTCGACGCCATGACGGGCAAGCCACGCTATGTCATTTGCGCCGTGGGGCGGGACAATGCTGATTATGTCTTCACGCCCTTCGGCCATCTCGCTGATGGCAACCCTTACGACGCTTATCTGCCACCCGATCCTGACAAACCGGATGGTTTCATGCGTCCCGATCCGCAAGGCGGGACAACCTCTACAGGTGACAGTTGATGCTTTTTCCTATGTTGCGATGTCAATTTAGCGCCTGCCGTTTCCGGTTGGGCGCTTTTTTCATGCCGTCCCACGACTTTCAAGCAAGAGTGAGAGGGTGGCCGTGAAGGGTTGAGTCCGGGCGGGTGAGAGAGCGCTGATCGGACTTGTCCCCTTCCGCTCTCCCGAGGTTTCATCTCATGAATATCCTGTCTCCCGTCGCTGCCAAATCAGCGGTGCCACTTGCGCTTGACCCGTCATCGGCGATTCTCAATGCCGCCAGTCTCCTGCTGCCGCATCTCGAACGCGGCGAGGCGATCAACGCCCCTGCCCTGCGCTCGGCAATGCAGACCGCCTTTTCTGCGTCCGATGCCTCTGGGGCCTGGGACTGGAAGTCAGCTTATGAGGCCTGCGAAGTTGCGACAGTTATGCTCTTGCGCAAATACGGCAATGCGCTGTTCCGAAAAGCTACCTCGCCCGCAGCACGGCTCTCGGTGCTGACCAGGATCGCCAGTCTCTTGCCGACGCACACGCGCCGTTCCGAGGAAAGTCAGACCCTGCAACAATTTTCAACACCGCTGCCCTTAGGACTTGCGGCCTTGACAGCAGCTTCAATCACACAAGACGACATTGTGCTCGAACCTTCGGCAGGCACTGGCCTCCTCGCCATCCTTGCTCAGATGGCAGGCAGCACACTCATCCTCAATGAACTGGCCGACACCCGTGGCCGTTTGTTGTCTGCGCTTTTTCCAGTTCTCCCCATCACACGCTTTGATGCGGCGCAGATCGATGATCATTTGAATCCTGCCGTTGTTCCCTCGGTCGTGTTGATGAACCCGCCGTTTTCGGCGATGGCACATGTTGCAGGCCGGATGCAGGATGCGGGCTTCCTTCACCTCTCCTCAGCCTTGAACAGGCTTGCTCCTGGCGGGCGTCTCGTGGCGATCACGGGTGCCAATGTTGGTCCCGATCTGCCCCAATGGCGCGATGCCTTCGTCACTTTGCAGGTGCTGGGCCGCATCGTCTTCTCTGCCGCCATCGACGGCTCTGTGTTTCGCAAGCACGGCACCACCTTCCCGACGAGGTTGACCGTCATCGACAAGTTAGCCGCCGCTGATGCAGAAGTGTTTCCGGTGTCACCGGGCATGGCACCCGATGTCGCCACGCTGCTCGACTGGATTGAAGCCCAGGTTCCACAGCGGCTACCCGTGACGTTGCCCGCCACCACTTTTCCGACCAGGGTCCCCCCGAAATCCGTGCGAGGGTTTCTCGCCCCTTCAGCAGTGAGCCGCACTGCTGTTACCCATGATCCCAAAGGCGTCGAACTTGCCTATGAGACAATCGACTGGACACCGCCCGTCGCGGCACATCTTTCAGAGTCGATTTATGAGACCTATGGTTTGCAGTCGATCCGCATTCCTGGTGCACAAGCCCATCCAACGAAACTCGTGCAGTCAACTGCCATGGCATCAGTGGCACCACCCAAACCCAGTTATCGCCCTATGCTGCCCGCCAATATTTGTGACCTGCTGTCAGATGCGCAACTGGAGAGCATCATCTATGCGGGCGAGTCCCATTGCGGCTACCTCGCGGGGTCGTGGACGGTCGATGCCACCTGCGATCTCGTCCAGGCTGCCCCCGACGATACACCTCACGCCGTCCGCTTCCGCCGCGGCTTCATGCTCGGTGACGGCACAGGTGCTGGCAAAGGCCGTCAATCAGCGGGCATCATACTCGACAACTGGCTGCAAGGGCGTCGAAAAGCAGTGTGGATTTCGAAGTCCGACAAGCTGATTGAAGACGCACAGCGTGACTGGTCAGCACTTGGCATGGAGCGTTTGTTGGTAACCCCTCTGTCACGTTTTCCGCAAGGAAAGTCGATCACGCTCACGGAAGGCATTCTCTTTGCAACTTATGCCACGCTCCGCTCCGAAGAAAAGGCGGACAAATCCTCACGTGTCCAACAGATCGTGGATTGGCTTGGTCAAGAGGCGGGGAGCGGCAAAGCCGCGACAGGGAATGCGAAGGGTTTTGATGGCGCAATCATTTTCGATGAAAGCCACGCCATGCAGAATGCAGGTGGCGGCAAGGGAGAACGTGGCGACGTTGCCGCGTCACAGCAGGGACGCGCCGGACTTCGCCTGCAACACGCCCTCCCCAATGCCCGCATCGTCTATGTCTCGGCCACGGGTGCAACGACGGTCCACAATCTCGCCTATGCGCAGCGGCTGGGTCTCTGGGGCGGGGAAGATTTCCCCTTCGCCACACGGTCTGAGTTTGTTGAGGCGATTGAGGAAGGTGGAGTTGCGGCCATGGAAGTGTTGGCGCGAGATTTGCGGTCGCTCGGCCTCTACACTGCACGTTCCCTGTCCTATGACGGGGTGGAATATGAACTGATCGAACATGCGCTGACCGATGAACAACGCCGCATCTACGATGCCTATGCCGGTGCCTTTGCCATCATTCACAACCACCTTGATGCGGCGATGGAAGCTGCCAACATCACCGGCAGCAACGGCACATTGAATGCCAGGGCCAAGTCTGCCGCCCGCTCGGCCTTCGAATCCGCCAAGCAGCGCTTCTTCGGACATTTGCTGACATCGATGAAGACGCCGACCCTGATCCGGTCGATCACACGCGATCTCGAACAAGATCACGCCGCAGTTGTCCAGATTGTCTCGACAGGTGAAGCCCTGATGGAACGGCGTCTGGCAGATATTTCAACTGAGGACTGGAACGACATTACGGTCGACATCACGCCGCGCGAATATGTCCTCGACTATCTTGCGCACTCATTTCCGGTGCAGCTCTATGAGCCCTTCACCGACAGCGAAGGCACTTTGTCGTCGCGGCCGGTGACGCGTGACGGTCAGGTGGTCGAATGTCGCGAGGCCGTCGCGAGGCGTGACGCCTTGATCGAGCATCTGGCTTCACTCCCTGCGGTTCCCGGTGCGCTTGATCAGATTGTCCAGCGTTTTGGCACTGACATGGTGGCAGAGGTCACAGGCCGCTCCCGGCGGATTGTGCGTAAAGGTGATCGCTTTGCGGTCGAGACCCGCGCTCCTTCTGCCAATCTCGCTGAAACTTCAGCATTCATGGACGATAAGAAGCGTGTTTTGGTGTTCTCCGATGCCGGGGGCACGGGCCGTAGCTATCATGCCGATCTTCGCGCGAGAAACCAACGCTTGCGCATCCATTATCTGCTTGAGCCAGGCTGGAAGGCCGATGCCGCCATTCAGGGGCTTGGCCGCACCAACCGGACCAATCAGGCACAGCCACCGCTGTTTCGCCCGATCGCAACAAATGTGAAAGCGGAGAAGCGCTTTCTCTCCACCATTGCGCGCCGCCTCGATACGCTTGGCGCCATCACCCGAGGGCAACGCCAGACCGGCGGGCAAGGCCTGTTCCGGCCCGAAGATAATCTCGAAAGCCCCTATGCCCGTGATGCGCTCCGCCAACTCTATCTTCTGATTGTGCGGGGCAAGATCGAGGGCTGTTCGCTTGAGCGCTTCGAGGGCGTCACCGGCCTCAAACTGATGGATGACATGGGGCTCAAGGATGAACTCCCGCCGATCACCACCTTCCTCAACCGGCTTCTGGCACTGACCATTGAACTTCAGGGCATCCTGTTCACGGCCTTTGAACAATTGCTTGATGCCAAGGTGCAAGGTGCCATTGCCAGTGGTGTCTATGATGTAGGGCTGGAAACGCTCGTTGCGGAGAGCTTTGTCGTCACGCAGCGCACGACCATCTACACGCATCCGAAAACGGGTGCCGAGACCCGTCTGCTCACCATCGCAGAGAAGCGGCGCAACCGTCCGATGCCTCTGGCAGATGCTCTGGCCCATTCAGAGTCTGATATTGGCAAGCTGCTGATCAATGCCAAGTCTGGCCGTGCTGCCGTGCAGATGCCTGCCCCCTCGCTCATGCTTGACGACGGGGAGATCGAACGGCGTGTCCGGCTGCTACGTCCCATGGAACACGTCCACGCCTCGCTCAAGATGATGGCCGAAAGCTATTGGGAAGAAACCGACCACCAGACTTTTGTAAAGGCCTGGAACCATGAGTGCGCTGACGTGCCGGAATACGAAGAGCACACACTTCACATTGTGGCCGGGCTGCTTCTGCCCGTGTGGAAGCGCTTACCGAACGAGTCGACCCGGGTCTATCGCCTGCAGACCGATGATGGTGAACGCATCATTGGCCGCCGTGTCTCACCGGCCTGGGCCGCAAATGCCAGCACGACGGAAAAAGTGAATCTGTCCGCCGAAGATGCCTATCGGGTATTGCTCGGCGGGCGCACGATCCTCGATCTCGCCGAAGGGCTGCAGCTGCGCCGCATGCGGGTCATGGGAACAAACCGGATTGAACTGACGGGCTATACTGAAGCGATGCGCGAGCGCCTGAAGAGCTTCGGGCTGTTCACAGAGATCATCTCGTGGAAACTCCGCTTCTTTGTGCCAGTGGATCAACATGGCGACACGGGTGGCATCGCAGTTCTGGACAAGCTGCTCGAAGCCTATGCCATTCTGCGGATGTCCGAACGGGAGACTGCTTGATGGCGCAAGCATAGTTGCTTCCGAATTGGCACATCGTCTTGGCCGCAATGCCGAGGCGGTGTGCCGCCATTATCTCAATGCCGGTCGTCGCCAAGGCCAATACTGGCAGGTCGGTGATGTACGCAATACGCCGGGCCGCTCGATGTATGTCCGGCTGAGAGATAACCAAAAAGGACCAGCAGGCAAATGGACTGACGCACAAAGCGGTGAGCATGGCGATCTCCTTGATGTCATCCGCGAAAATATCAAGATGAGCGACTTCGCCGACTTCGCCGACGTCGCAGCGGAAGCACGCCGCTTTCTCAGTCTTCCGCATCCGCAACCGGTGCCGTCTTTCAATGGGCGCATGAGCACGCGGACATCGTCTGAATCGGGTGCTGCGGCACGGCGGCTCTTTGCCATGGCGCAACCAATTGCTGGCACACTTGTAGAAACGTATTTGAACAATCGCGGCATAACGGATTGTCGCGGCACCGGATCCTTACGTTTTCATCCGCGCTGCTATTATCGACCTGACGATCATGGTCCAACCGAACAATGGCCCGCGATGATTGCCGCAGTCACCAATCTTTCGGGCAAGATCACGGGTGCACATCGCACCTGGTTGTCACCGGATGGTTCAGGCAAAGCACCACTCGAAACCAAGCGCAAGGCCATGGGATCTCTGCTCGGCCACGGCGTGCGTTTCGGTAGTGTCGACGATGTGATGGCGGCAGGCGAAGGCATCGAAACCATTCTGTCGGTGCGGCAGATCATGCCAAACATGCCAATGGTGGCAGCGCTCTCCGGTGCCCATCTTGCCGCCATCCTGTTTCCCGATACACTGCGCCGTCTCTACATCGTCCGCGACAACGATGCTGCAGGTGACGTTGCGAGGGACTTGCTGTCCGAACGGGCGGACGCTGCCGGGATCGAGGCGATTGTGCTGTCGCCCGTGCTTGGGGACTTCAACGAAGATCTTCGACAATTTGGCGTTGATGCGCTCCGTTCAGCACTTGCGGTGCAACTCGCCGCGCAGGACGCCTCCCGTTTCATGGACCTTGTGGAAGTGCCGTGACGAGGTAGTGCGATTGCGTTCAATGGTCAGGCCCCTTCAGGCTTGTTCCGTCGGAGAGAGAGCCTGCGCTTCGGCCTTCAAGAGGGTCGATCGGCCCACAGGCGGGCCGGGCCAGACAATGGCGGCAGCCTGCTATTTTCCGGCGCGGCCTCAGGAAGCAAGAGGGGCCGCTTTCCATCGCGAGGCAAAATAGCAGGCTTCTGCCATCCTTCACTTACGTTGCGGCTTTCCGCTTCGCTTCAAGTGCAGTCCCGTCCCGCCCATGGGCTTTCGCGCCCAGAAGGCCGCGATGGTCGCGGCTCCTGCCAACGGAGCAACCCATGAACGAGTTTGACCACAACGAACCCCATCACGATTCATCGACAACAGACCACATCCTGCAAGAGCTTCAACTCTATGGCTACCGTCCTTCAGAAGACGAGACAGATCCACGGCTTTTGCCGGAGGACCGCATCATCGAAGGTGCCGTTGCCGACATCTTCGACGCCCTGATTTCCACGATGACCGACACCAGCCTCGATCACGACCTCGAAGACCTCCTTTGGTCGACCGTCAACATGTTCCACCGCGCCATAGACCGGATCGGGCGCAAATTGGACGACAACGAGCAATCGCAGAAGCGCTTGCAGCGTGAACAGGATGGTTCCGAAGTGAAGTCCGTCCAACTCGAACACCTGATCGATCTTGGTCAGTCGCTCATCGGACGCCGCGACAGCCTGGAAGTGTTTCGCGACAGTGCTGCCAACCGCTATCTTGACGCCACCGGCTCACCCTGGTCGCAGCGCACAGGCTCGCGCGTCAATCATCGGCATCTCACCGCTGCCGTGATCGATTCCAGAGACTTCATCGCCGCCAAACGACGCGCAGAAACGCAAGTGCTGGTACCCTCTGGACCGAAGGTGGCATTCTCGGGCGGTGACACCGCTGACCACAAACTCATTTGGGCCAAGCTCGATCAGGTCCATGCGAAGCACCCCGACATGGTGTTGATGCACGGCGGTTCACCAAAGGGGGCTGAGAAGATCGCCGCCTGCTGGGCCGAAACCCGAAAAGTTGCTCAAGTTGCTTTCAAGCCCGACTGGACGAAACACGCCAAGGCGGCTCCCTTCAAGCGCAACGATTCGATGCTGGCAGTCATGCCGATCGGTGTCCTCATATTCCCAGGCACTGGCATTCAGGACAATCTCGCCGACAAGGCCCGCATGCTCGGCATTCCGGTCTATCGCTTCAGGTAGGGCGGCGCGTGAGCGCTCCCTTCACTTTGCCTCACGGACCACTGGGTCAACTCGAATTTTGAATAGGTCATCATCCAAATTGTCTAGTCGGCTTTGGGCGCAACAGTAGAAGAAGAAGCAAGGCCCACGATTTTTCGCTATGGGCCAAAAAGGAGAAGTACGGTCATTAGTCCAAAAACCGAATATCCTCTTGCCGACTAGCTTTTAGTCTACTTTCCCAACTCGCTTGACAGCCGACGATCACCCATCAAAAAATCACTTGCGCCGGACCTTGGGTCATACCTTATGTGATCGTCTGAAAGGTTGTACCTGTGATGAAGAACGAAACCAAAGAGCAGAACTCTCACCGCTTCTGAATGTGCGCGGCAGACCGGCCTGACTGTGAAAGCTTTGCGGGTTTATGAACGAGAGGGGCTTTTGAAGCCCAAACGCACAGTGAAAGACTGGAGAGTCTATGACGCGTCAGATGTTATCCGTCTTGGCGAAATCACCGCATTGCGTGCCCTAGGTCTGAAACTCTCAGCTATTGCGCAACTGTTGCGTGGCAAGAAATCTGACATCGGTCATGTGCTTGAATTGCAGCAATCGGAATTGCTGCAGGGACGCATGCATATTGATGCAGGCCTCACGACGATTGCCATGTTTCGGAAACGTGCGGCCGTTGGTGAAGCCTTATCCATCAACGATCTTGCATCAGCAATAAAGGAGTCTCAAATGACGACGACCACACCCGAAGCCATTGCTTGGAAACGTTATGAGCAAATGCGCCCACGCGTTGCCACCACTCCCGACCACCAAAACATGAGGAGCTGCTGTGGGCATTTCCAGTTTGAAGGTGAAACATTGATCAATGTGTTCATGCAGCAAGACAAATTGCTCACTCAGATCCCGGGGCAACCTGCTTTTCAACTTTTCCCAGAAGGGACGGACGCCTATTTCCAACCCGAAGTGCACGCTCAGATCACTTTTGAGCGCGACACTGCGGGCAAGGTTGCGTCGCTGACATTGCATCAGGATGGACTTGAACAAAAGGCATTGCGTGTCACTGAACAGGAAGCAGATCAGGCAATTGCGAAACTCCAGGCTCGAACGGATGGCGGGCAACCCCACCCAGAAAGTCGGCGTTTGGTCGAAGTCATGCTCGACGGTCAACTGCAAGGTAAGCCTTGCTTAGACCTTATGGTCCCCGAACTTGCCGCCATTGTCATAGAGCAAAATGAAGGGGTAACCCGCGAGCTTGTTGCCCTTGGCCAACGCAAAGACCTGACATTTCTGACTGTGACGCCAGAAGGATGGGACGCCTACCGAGCAACATTCGAAAACGGTGAATTGGACGTCAGAATGCACATAGATACCAACGGCAAAATCAGTGGTCAGTGGCTTGAGCCGCCTAAGGCAGACAGCTATTGGAAACAATTGCACCAGAGGTTCGCTCAAAATCGTTAATAGACTAAAGGCTTCGCGTCATCGGTCTGGTGACGCCATTTCC
>CAWFWW010000016.1:0-11887 GCA_963819615.1 uncultured Alphaproteobacteria bacterium | reverse complement strand
CGGCTCTTTGCCTCACGGCGGCGGTCTCGTTCGATGAATTCGCAGTGGCCTGGTTCGTATCTGGTCTGAACAAGACGATCCCCGTCGTTATCCTGGAAATCCTCCAAGGCAACGTCGACCCGCAGATCAATGCCATTGGAACCTTCGTATTCGTCATCTCAATGACACTCATCATCATTGCCCAGACACTCCTCATGTCCAAGGGCAAGAAAGAGGAAACAGCCTAATGACCAAGCCTCTCGTTGTTTTTGACAAGGTAGAAAAACGGTTTAGCGATTTTGTCGCGGTTAAGCCCACAAGCTTCGAGATCGGCAGCGGTGAGTTTCTCGCCATTATGGGCCCCTCGGGCTGCGGCAAGACAACGACCTTGCGTATGCTGGCTGGACTCGAAGCACCAACTGCTGGCGAAATCCGCTTTGAAGGCCGGGTGATGAACGATGTGAAGCCCCATGAGCGTGATACGCCAATGGTCTGGCAGTCGCTGGCTCTGTTTCCATTTCTCAATGCGCGAGAGAATGTTGAGTTTGGGCTGAAAATGCGTGGAATGGACGCTGCAACTCGAAAAAAGAAAGCGCTGGATTGGCTCGAACGCTTAGGGATAGGTCAGTTCGCCGAGCGTAATGTTGCCAAGCTTTCAGGTGGCCAGAGGCAGCGTGTCGCTTTGGCGCGTTCGCTCGTGACCGAACCAAAGATTCTTCTGCTTGATGAGCCACTGTCCGCGCTCGATGCACATCTCGTCATTCGCATGCAGAGTGTTCTGACCAAGCTTCAGAAAGAACTCGGCATTACCTTCGTCTACGTTACGCATAGCCAGTCGGAAGCCTTTGCCATGGCGGATCGCGTTATTATCATGGCGCAGGGTGAAATCGCTCAGATCGGCAAGTCCAAGGACATCTATCGCGCGCCATCGAACAAGTTTGTTGCGGAATTTGTCGGTCGCAACAACATCTTTGAAGGCAAGGTTAGCGGTATCGCTTCCAGTCTGGTAACGGTCGATACACCAATCGGGCAGTTCAAGGTGCCCGTTGTGGCAGAGCGGTCGGCAAAAGTGGGTGACCCTCTGAGCTTCGTCGTTTCGGCAGATCTGGTGCAACTGGCGGACAAGCGGCCGAAGGAAGACAACGTCGTTGAATGTCAGGTGATCTCCGAACAATTCATGGGAACAACCGTAACACTGTTCCTTGAAACCAAGGATGGCTCCGAACTGAAAGTGCAGATCGGACAGCGCGAACTTGAGGGCATCGACATCAAGGGCGGAAATAAGCTCTATGCAAGCTGGCCCGCGTCACGCGCCCACGTACTGCAGCGATAGCCGTCAGGATTTTTGATGCTGTATTCGCCAGGCGGCGGGTGCGGACTTTTCGCTCGACTTGAAGACACGAATAAAGTGAGAGGCATCACAAAACCCGGTTTCAGCTGCAACCTCGGAAATGGAACGTTCCGTCGACGCAAGCAGATGACGGGCATGTGCTATCCTGATTTGCTTGTCGGCATCGCCTGGTGTAACGCCCAGCTGCACAGAGAAATGCCGCTCCAACTGGCGGCGGCTTACATTCAGGCTTTCAGCAATCCGTGAAATGGGCAGCGGCGAATCCATATGTTGCTGCATGGCCAGCAATGCCCGCCGCACCAACAAGTCCTGCGTATGCAACTCTATCGGCAGGCCCGGCTGCGGGCGTTCGCCTTCCATGGTTTCGTCAATGATCATGATTGACAAGCTCTTTCGGGCTGCAGCTTGCCCGATGTGACGATTGACAAGATAGGCGGCGAGCTGAGCTGAACTTGCTCCGCCAGAGCACGAAAGACGGTCGCGGTCGGCAACGAAAATGCGGTCAGAAACGGGTTCTAGACCATCGAACTGATCAAGGAAGTCCTGATGGTGAAACCAGCTGACGCAGCACTTGTAGCCATCCATCAGACCCGCCCGGTGCAGAATAAAGGCACCTGTGCAGACGCCCACAAGCGGAACACCCGCCTGCGCCGCCTGACGCAAAAATGCAATCTGGCCCGAATGTAACCTTTCGATCTCGCCAATGAGGCCGCCGACGACGACGATGTAGTCGAACTGCCGTGGATCGCCTAGCCGGTCCTCGGGCTCAATGCGCACGCCACAGCTTGATTCAATAGGGTCTGCCGTCGGTGACAGTATGCGCCATCGGCAAAGAATGGGCCGCGAACGATCCCCTTCATCTGCGGCTAGACGCAACACGTCAACAAAATTCGCAAAGGCGCAAAGTGTGAAGCGTGGTGCCAGGATGAAGCCTACGCGCAAGCGCGGAGGAGGTGATCTGCCGGTGGAAGCGCGGGCCATGGTGACGCAATTATACAACTAATGTAGCGCGTTCATACAGGATTTTTGTTGGTCATTGTGCGAATGGGTTCAATGCCGCAGCCGGACCGCAAGACCGCAAGTCCCGCAAAACGAGGGCAGCACATGGTTCACTTTTCTGCATTCACACTTCTCAAGAATGCTCTTTCGGGCCACAAGAATTGGACCGAGCAATGGCCGGATGCCCAGCCTAAGGCTGAGTATGATGTCGTCATCGTTGGCGCCGGCGGCCATGGACTGGGTGCTGCCTACTATCTCGCCAAAGAGCACGGCATCACCAATGTTGCGATCATCGACAAGGGCTGGCTCGGCGGCGGCAACACTGGGCGCAACACCACGATCGTTCGCTCCAATTACCTATACGATGAGAGCGCTGGCATCTACGATCATGCGCTCGACCTGTGGGACAACCTGAGCCAGGAACTGAACTACAACGTGATGTACTCGAAGCGCGGGGTGATGATGCTTGCGCACAATGTGCACGACGTTCAGAGCTTTCAGCGTCACATCCACTCCAACCGTTTGAATGGCGTCGACAACCGTTGGCTTACTCCACAGGAAGCCAAGGAATTCTGCCCACCGCTGAACATTTCGCCCGATGCGCGGTATCCGGTGATGGGAGCCGCACTTCAGCAGCGTGCTGGGACTGCGCGTCATGATGCCGTGGCATGGGGCTATGCCAGGGGTGCCGCCGCTCGGGGCGTCGATATTATCCAGAACTGTGCCGTCACGGCTATCCGGCGCGGTCCAGACGGCGCCGTTACAGGTGTTGAAACCAACAAGGGATTCATTAAGGCGAAGAAAGTTGCTGTATCGGCGGCAGGCAACACATCTGTGGTGCTGGCCTCTGCTGGCTTGCGTATGCCGCTGGAAAGCTATCCGCTGCAGGCACTCGTTTCTGAACCAGTCAAACCGATCTTTCCCTGTGTCGTTATGTCAAACACAGTTCACGCTTACATCAGCCAGTCAGACAAGGGTGAACTCGTCATCGGGTCAGGTACGGACCAATATGTCAGCTATTCACAGCGCGGTGGCCTGCCTTTGATCGAGCACACGGTGGCGGCAATCTGCGAAGTGTTCCCGATTTTCAACCGCATGCGCATGCTGCGCAAGTGGGGCGGCATTGTCGATGTAACACCAGACCGGTCACCCATCTTGGGCAAACTCCCAGTCAAAGGCCTCTATGTGAATTGCGGCTGGGGAACCGGTGGCTTCAAGGCGACGCCGGGTGCCGGCCATCTGTTGGCTTGGACTGTAGCGAAAGACGAGCCTCACCGAATCAATGCGCCCTTCACACTCGAGCGTTTCACGTCCGGACGCCTGATCGATGAAGCCGCTGCCGCTGCTGTGGCACACTGAGGATAGATCAATGTTGCTCATTCATTGCCCATATTGCGACGAACAACTTCCCGAACCCGAATTCGCTTACGCAGGGGAGGCGCATATTGCGCGCCCGCAGGATCCATCCACGCAATCAGACGATCAGTGGGCGAATTATCTCTTTTTCCGCTCAAATCCACGTGGGCTTCACGCCGAACGCTGGCGCCACATCAACGGCTGTGGTCGTTTCTTCAACGCCTTGCGCGACACGGTGACTGACAAATTTCTCACGACTTACAAGGCGGGAGAACCACGTCCTGCCGCCGACGGCTTAAAGGGAAAATCCTCATGACCGGATTTCGTATTGCTGGCAAAGGCCGGATTGCACATCAGCGCCCGGTGCACTTCACATTTGATGGCGTGAGTTACGAGGGCCGGTCTGGCGATACTGTCGCATCCGCTTTGCTGGCAAATGGCGTCCACTTGATGGGACGCTCCTTCAAATATCACCGTCCCCGTGGGTTGGTGACTGCAGGTTCCGAAGAACCAAATGCATTGATCTCCACCGGCCGTGGCGTGGGACGCACTGAGCCCAACACACGTGCAACGATGCAGGAAATCTGGAATGGCCTTTCAACGGAAAGTCAGAACCGTTGGCCAAACCTGAATTTTGACATTGGTGCCATCAATGACCGTTTTCACATGCTGTTTTCGGCTGGCTTCTACTACAAGACATTCATGTGGCCGAAAAGCTTCTGGGACAAGGTCTATGAACCTATCATCCGATCTGCCGCCGGACTCGGCAAGTCACCAACCGAGCTTGACCCGGATCGCTATGCCAGCCGCAATCTGCATTGCGATGTGCTGATTGCGGGAGCGGGGCCTGCTGGTCTTGCTGCGGCTCTTGTGGCGGCGCGCGCGGGTGCAAGTGTTGTTTTGGTCGATGAGCATGCGGAAATGGGTGGAACGCTGCTTTCCGAACCATCTGTTTTGATCGACGGCGCTCCAGCTTGGACGTGGCTCGACAATACGCTGGCGGAGTTGCGTTCTTGTGAAAATGTGCGGCTGATGTCGCGTACGACGGCAATCGGCTACTACCATCAGAATCTGGTTGGTCTTTGCCAACGCCTCACGGATCATCTGGAAACCTCCCCAGCAGGTGCACCGCGCGAGCGCCTCTGGCGCGTGCGTGCGAAGCAAGTGATCCTGGCGCAGGGTGCAATCGAAAAACCTCTGGTTTTCGACGGCAATGACCGGCCTGGAATAATGATGGCTGGAGCCGCACAAACTTTCCTTAATCGCTTTGGTGTGAAGGTCGGTAACAGCCCTGTCGTTGTCACAAGCCATGACAGCGCCTGGTACGCCGCGTTTGATATCAGCGATGCTGGCGGGCGTGTGACAGCCATTGTGGATACCCGTGCGGATGTTGCATCACACCTGCTCAAAGAAGCATCGGCTCGGTCAATCGAAGTCCTGCAGTCTCACACAGTGACGGGCTCGCGTGGCCGAAAACGGGTTTCAGCCATCCGTGTGAATGCGATGCAGGCAGGACGGGTTGGCGGAGCACGGTGGATTGGTTGCGATGCCGTGGTCATGTGTGGTGGCTGGACACCCTCGTTGCATCTGTTCTCTCATACCCAAGGCAAGCTAGACTGGGATGCCAGCGTCGGTGTGTTTCTTCCCGGACAGAAGACTGAGAACTGTGAAATCGCAGGTGCAGGACGAGGGCTTTGGGGCATTGCCGCCGTACTTCAAGATGGTGCGAAAGCTGGCGCAACCGTTGTCGACCACCTTGGAAAAAGCGGCAAAACGGTCAAATTTGTCGTTGCGAATGACAGGACTGGAACAGGCACGTTGCACAAGGAGCTGCCAACCGATGGCAATCCATCCCGTGCGCGGGCCTTCATTGATTTCCAGAACGATGTCACTGCAAAGGACATTCGCCTTGCAGTTAAAGAGGGTATGCGTTCGATTGAGCATGTCAAGCGTTACACCACCAATGGCATGGCAACGGACCAGGGCAAACTGTCAAACATCAACGGCCTGATGATCGCTGCCGACGCACTGCAGCGCGAAGCGCCCAAAGTCGGCCTAACCACCTTCCGCCCACCTTACACACCGACGACGTTCGGTGCACTTGCAGGCTACCACAAGGGCACCCACTTCGATGTGACGCGCAAGACGCCCATAGACGGTTGGGCGCAAGACAATGGTGCTGTTTTCGAGCCGGTCGCCCTGTGGCGGCGCGCCTGGTATTTTCCGAGATCGGGAGAGGACATGCATGCGGCCGTCAACCGTGAATGCCGCGCGGTGCGCCAGGGTGTCGGCATCTTTGATGCGTCCACCTTGGGCAAGATCGAGGTGGTTGGCCCCGATGCCGTGACGTTCATGGAAAGGATGTACACCAATCCATGGGCCAAGCTGGCACCCGGCCGCTGCCGCTATGGCCTGCTACTCGGTGAAGATGGATTTATACGGGACGATGGTGTGATCGGCCGTTTGGCCGATGATCGTTTCCACGTTACCACGACAACAGGCGGCGCTGCGCGCGTTCTCAACATGATGGAGGATTACCTCCAGACAGAATGGCCAGATCTCAAAGTGTGGCTCACGTCAACGACAGAAGCCTGGTCGGTTATTGCATTGCAGGGGCCAAAGGCGCGGGAAGTGCTTGCACCCTTCGTCGAAGGCGTCGATCTTTCTGATGCAGCGTTTCCCCACATGTCCGTTGTCACGTGCAAGGTGGCAGGCTTTCCGGCGCGGCTTTTCCGCGTGAGTTTTACTGGCGAAGTCGGATTCGAAATCAATGTGCCCAGCCGCCATGGCCGCGCACTTTGGGAGAAGCTTTGGGCAGCGGGTCAGCCACATGGCATTACCGCTTACGGTACTGAGACGATGCACGTCCTTCGCGCCGAAAAGGGTTTCATCATAGTTGGACAAGACACTGATGGTACCGTCACCCCCGATGACGCTGGTATCGGCTGGGCGATCGGCAAGGCGAAGCTGGATTTCGTAGGCAAGCGTTCACTCGCCCGTCCGGACATTGTGGCCAAAGGACGAAAGCAGCTCATTGGTTTGCTCACAGAAGATCCAAAGACGGTGCTTCAGGAAGGTGCCCAGATCGTCACTGATCCAAAGCAGCCTCTGCCCATGAAAATGATTGGACACGTCACGTCTTCTTATTGGAGCGAAGCGCTCGGTCGGTCCATTGCGATGGCGCTCGTTGAAGATGGCCGGGGTCGCATTGATCAGTCTCTTTACGTGCCGATGCCCGGACGGGACATCGTGGCAAAGGTGGTTGCCCCCATGTTCTATGACCCGCAGGGTGAACGGCTGAAGGTTTAAGAGGAGCGATCAGATATGAGATCAAATAATCCTTCCACTGTTAGACCAGTCGCCGTCTTGGATCTGCCCCTTGAAGCTCGCTTCAATCTGCGTGTGCGGGCTTCGGACAAGAAGGCCATAGAGACGGCACTTGGCTTTGCTTTGCCGGATCGCGTTGGCTCGGCAAAAAGTGCCAAGCAATGGACCGCGCTGTGCCTCGGTCCTGATGAATGGGTGATCAATTCCAGCGAAAAAGATGCTGACGCGCTGGAAGCCACTTTGGCTAAGGTGACGGTGCCGCATTCCTTCGTCAACATCACTGATCGTGAAGTGACATGGAAGCTGTCTGGTCCGCGTGCCGCTGAGCTTCTGTCAACAGGGATTGCCCGCGATCTCGCGAAGTTTGAACCACAAACCGGTGCGCGCACGATATTCGACGGCGTGCAAGCCGTTTTGTTCAGGGAAACGGAACATGACTGGACACTCTCTGTGTGGCGCAGCTTTGCGCCACATGCCCGGCACCTGATCGACACTGTCAACGAAGAATTGGCGAGCGGCTTGTAGCTGCATTGGAGAACATGATGATGACCCCAGTAAAAGGCGATACCGAGATTGCAACGGCAATTGCCAAAGAACTCGATCGTCAGCAGAATCAGATTGAGCTGATTGCATCCGAGAACATTGTTTCGGCAGATGTGCTTGCAGCACAGGGATCGGTCCTGACCAACAAATATGCCGAAGGCTATCCGGGCCGGAGGTACTATGGCGGCTGCGAATTTGTCGACACCGTTGAAGAGCTCGCAATCGAGCGCGCAAAGAAACTTTTTGGCGCAAGCTTCGTGAACGTCCAACCTCATTCTGGGGCCCAGGCAAACCAGGCCGTGTTTCTTGCCTTGCTAAAGCCTGGTGATCGCATCATGGGCCTTTCACTTGCGCACGGAGGGCATCTCACCCACGGCTCACCGGTCACCATGTCTGGAAAATGGTTCGATGTCGTCAGCTACGATGTCCGTGAATCTGACCAACTCATTGACATGGATCATGTGCGGAAGCTTGCGTTGGAAACGCGCCCGAAGCTAATCGTGGCGGGCGCATCAGCCTATCCCCGTGCCATCGACTTTGCAGGCTTCCGTGCCATCGCTGATGAAATTGGTGCCTATCTCATGGTGGATATGGCGCACTACGCCGGCCTCATCGCGGCTGGCCAATACCCCGATCCGCTGCCCCATGCCCACGTTGTTACGACAACGACCCACAAGACATTGCGCGGGCCCCGCGGTGGCATGATCCTGACCAATGTCGAGGACATCGCGAAAAAGCTGAACTCAGCCGTATTCCCCGGAAATCAGGGTGGACCTTTGATGCATGTGATTGCCGCCAAGGCCGTGGCATTTGGTGAAGCATTGCGTCCGGAGTTTCGTGACTATGCGCAAAACGTGGTTTCCAATGCGAAGGTCCTTGCTGCCGCGCTCAAGGATGGCGGACTTGGCATTGTTTCTGGCGGCACCGACTGCCACATGATTTTGGTGGACCTGCGCCCCATCGGAGTGACGGGCAAGGCTGCAGAGGCGGCATTGGAACGCGCGGCGTTGACCTGTAACAAGAACGCCATTCCATTTGATCCCCAAAAGCCATTTGTGACATCTGGCGTCCGACTTGGCACTTCCGCAGGAACAACACGCGGATTCGGCGAGGCAGAGTTTGCAAACATCGGCCAACTGATTCTGAAGGTTCTTCAGGCACTCGCTAAGGCAGGGCCGGATGGGGACGCCTCTGTTGAAGCGGACGTGAAGAAGCAAGTCGAAGCGCTGTGCGCCAAGCATCCGATCTATCGCAAAACGACTTGAAATATGTTCCTTTCGACCTTTGAGATTTTCAAGATCGGCATTGGCCCATCCTCATCTCACACCATGGGACCGATGGTTGCTGCTTCAAGATTTTTGAGACGTCTCAAAGCGGTTGAGCAATATCGAGATGCCGTTCGTGTCAGCGTGCACTTGCATGGCTCGCTGGCTTTCACCGGGAAGGGCCACGGCACAGATCGGGCCGTGATACTTGGACTGCTGGGGTACGAACCGGCTACGCTGGATCCAGCCAAAGCATTTGCAGAAGAAAAAGCTGCGGTTGGCGCTGATGCCATGCTCATTTCCGGCCCTCATGCGATTGAATTCGTGCCGTCACGGGATATCATTTTTGACTTTGGTGAGCCGCTTCCCGGTCATGCGAATGGTTTGGCGTTTACGGCAGTGTCGGCATCAGGCTCCACAATTCTGAACGAAGTATTCTACTCCGTTGGTGGGGGCTTCGTTTTGACTGCTTCCGAACTGGCGCGACGGTCGGAACAGGGCGTCCACACGCAAGGGAATACGCCCTATCCTTTCTCGACTGCCGCAGAAATGCTTACGATGGCGTCCAAGTCGGGGCTTTCAATTGCGGCCATGAAGCGCGCAAACGAAGTCGCAAATGGCGGACACGATGTTGATGATCGTCTCGACCAGATTTGGCACGTCATGAACTCCTGTATCCAACGCGGCATTGCCGCGGAGGGCATCTTGCCGGGCGGCCTATCTGTCAAAAGGCGGGCAGCATCGATATTCAACGACTTAAAGACGGCCAATCAAGCGAATGAATACTCCGCCAATGAATGGCTGATGACTTATGCAATGGCGGTCAACGAGGAAAACGCGGCTGGCGGACGAATTGTGACGGCTCCAACGAACGGCGCGGCAGGCGTTCTTCCCTCTGTGCTCAAGTATTTTTCAGAACACATGGGATCGGCATCGCAGGAGTCCATTCGCGACTTCTTGCTTGTGTCCTCCACCATTGGAGGCCTCATTAAACACAACGCATCAATTTCCGGCGCTGAAGTTGGTTGCCAGGGCGAAGTGGGATCAGCTTCGGCCATGGCTGCCGCCGGTCTTTGCGCGGCGCTTGGCGGGACCAGCGAGCAAATTGAAAATGCCGCCGAGATTGCACTCGAGCATCATCTTGGAATGACATGTGATCCGATAGCTGGACTGGTACAAGTTCCGTGCATCGAACGCAACGGAATGGGTGCCGTAAAGGCTTTGTCGGCTGCGCTCCTGGCGCTGCGTGGCGACGGTTCGCATCTTGTGCCGCTAGACAATTGCATCGAGACCATGCGCCAAACCGGCCGAGATATGAGCACAAAATATAAGGAAACGTCCTTGGGCGGATTGGCCGTCAATCTTCCTGAGTGCTGACTAGATGTTCAGTCTCCAGCAATTTGACCAAGATATCATAGCCATTCAGAGGGTACTTAAAACTGGATAAGAGACGGGGACAAGGTCGCCAGCAAGATACCATTCGTGCGCTTTCGATCACTTTTGCCGCTGCTCCCTCACTTCTTGACGCACCGCAAACGGTTGCAGGGTTGAACAACCTGATTTGAACTGACGGTGCTAGATGTTCAGTCCCGGCATTTGATGGATGGGGTTTAGCTTGAATCTTTCAGGCTGATTTGTCCAGCATTGGCAGATGAACTCGTAGGGTGTCAGGCCTTTGAGAGCTTTGAGACGTCGTGCAAAGTTGTAGACATTGACGAAGTCGGTGAGGTGCTGACTGAGCTGGTCGTGAGTGTCATAATGGTAGCGGTGAACAGTCGCTTGTTTGATCGTACGGTTCATGCGTTCGACTTGGCCATTGGTCCATGGATGCTTGATCTTGGTGAGCCTGTGATCGATGTTGTGATTGGCGCAACTACTTTCGAAAGCATGACACCTGAACAGCTTTCCTTCCGCCCGCATCTTCCGGATATCGACAGGCGTCCAGCTCTCACCCGTTGGATCTGTGAACTGAATGCCATTGTCGGTGAGAACAGTGTGGATGGTGTAGGGTGCCGCTGCAACGAGATTGTTCAGGAACTGCTTTGAGATGGCGGTTGTCGCTTTCTGGTGAAGCTCGACATAGGCAAACTTGCCTGTGCGGTCGATGGCAACGAAGAGATGCAGCTTACCTTCTGCGGTTCTCACTTCGGCGATATCAATGTGGAAGTAGCCAATAGGGTAAGCCTTGAACTTTTTCTTGGGCGTCTTGTTGCCTTCAACATCCGGCAGCCGTTCAATGCCATGACGCTGAAAGCAGCGATGCAATGAAGAGCGCGTCAGGTGAGGGATTGTCGGTTGCAGGCCATAGAGGCAATCATCCAATGGCAAGAGCGTATAGCGCCGGAAGGCAACCACTACCGCTTCTTCCTCGGCTGTGAGGACAGTCGAGCGTCCCTCCTTTGGTCCAGTCTTGCGATCTGTCACTATCTCGCGGTGCTTCCACTTCGATATCGTCTTCGGATTGACGCTGTAGCGCTCAGCCAGCGCCCTTATGCTCTCTTGACTATGTTGTATTGCTCGACGGACTGCCTCAGTTGTCGTGGCGCTCCCATGTAAAACCTGACCCATAGTGCCTCCTTCAGTTCGACGGTCAAAATCGTACCATCAAATGTCGGGACTGAACATCTAAGTGATTGATATCGTTTAGAGGAGATTATGCAGAGAAAAACAAAAACCCAGCAAGCGTTGCATTTGCAGGGGACTTTTTCTTCGGACTGGTGCGGGAGCCTGATTTGATCGTGCGAATTTTTTGAGGGGGGTGGCGCACCCGACAGGATTCGAGCCTGTGGCCTTTGGCTTCGGACGCGAACACTCTATCCAGCTGAACTACGGGTGCCCGTAACGATCTTTACCACCGCTGGCGGTCAGGGCAACGCGCGTTTTCCTGTTGCGCCAACGGATTGCGGGTTCGCCAAAGCACGCCAAAATACCCTAGCAAACTGCTTACGTGGTGCTTACGCGCTACATTTTGACAGTTTTGAGTTTAGCAAATTGTCTTGTAAATTATTGATTTATATTGAAAATTTGGCGCACCCGACAGGATTCGAACCTGTGACCTCTGCCTTCG
>CAWFWW010000015.1:0-14812 GCA_963819615.1 uncultured Alphaproteobacteria bacterium | reverse complement strand
GCGGCGGGATAGGTTGTGCCAGTTAGTTCACGAACATCATTCACTGAAACAATTGGATGTTTGTAGAGCGCTTCCAATACACGGTGGCCGTTGCCTGCACCACGGCCTAGGTGATCCGCAATTGCATCTGCGGTGCTCTTCCGCAAAGCCAATATGCGCCGTGCTGTTTTTGCTGCTTGGGCGGCTGACTTCCACAACACCTTTCAGGAAAAATGCGATCCAGCTTTCCCCGTCGCCGGTGTCACGCGTTGCTTGTAACAATTCGTAGTATTGCTGCCTATGCTTTTTGAAATAGTGAGAGAGATAGAGAACAGGTTTTTGCAAAACCATTTTCTCGCAAAGCAGGAACGTGATGAGCAAACGACCAACACGCCCGTTGCCATCGAAGAACGGATGGATAGTTTCAAACTGCGCATGGGCAAGGCCGATGCGTATCAAGAGCGGCATGGGGCTGTCATCGTGCAAAAAGTTCTCGAGCTGACCAAGTGCTTCGGGAACCGCATGAGGTGGAGGCGGTACAAACGTCGCTTCGCTCAATTGCAACCACCCGGTCCTATCCAGTTCTGGGTCGTGCGAAGTTCCCCGGGCGTCAAATGTGAGCCGCGAACACTTCGCATCAGTCGCTCATGAATTTCACGAATGAGACGCATCGAAACGGCAAATCTTTCAGCCGCTCAATGCCAAGGTTCATCGCTGCGACGTAGTTGACCACTTCGCCGACATCTTGCGGCCTGTCGGGGGACAAGATTTTAGCCTCAGCTGCAAGCAAATCTTGCAAAGAACTTTGGGTGCCTTCGATCTGACTCGAAAGTACGGCTTCCTTGCGCACGTACATGTAAACAAAGAGGATCGGGATTGGGCAGGATTTGAATCGATCCGTCCAAGCGGCCCAGAGCCAGATCAGCCTCCGAGAGAAGTTGCTGGACTTGCCGGACATATCGACTGCGGGAACTGGCGGAAGCGGAGCTGGAATGAAGGCCTTGTAGCCCGACAGTTGCTGGATATAGGTCCCAGACCTTCCGACAGCTCGCGGAGGCGTTTTTCTACCTTCTGGATTTAATATGGCCATAAAAACGATTCTTGTTAAAGTCTGGCTTTAATCTGGAGCCAAATGGTGCCTTATGCAAGTCTCGCTTCAATAGGCGGCGTCTAACCTCATAACAAGCCGAGAAACCTTCTAGGGACGAATGCTTCTCGTTTCACCCAATCTGTTGAGTGAATTTGTGGGAACACCTATTTCGTGGCTGCTTGTGGCCACTTTTCAGTTTTTACCATCCATCTAAATCAGCTAAGTTATTGAAAAGATGGCGCACCCGACAGGATTCGAACCTGTGACCTCTGCCTTCGAGGATTCGAACCTGTGACCTCTGCCTTCGGAGCAATTTAACCTCGCTTTCGCCACTCTGCGACATGGCACGTTATTTCACTCTATCTTACTGATTCAACTGAAATATATTGCATTTCAATAGCTCCCGAGATACGATGGAGTATCCTGTAATTTCCCTCCAATTGCTTACGTGTTGCTTACGCGAATGGAGGGTGTTTGGTTGGAGAGTGCCATGCCAAAACTCAACAAGCGGCTCGTCGATGCCACCGAAATCCGCGACAAGGATTACGTCATTTGGGATGACGAAATACTTGGTTTCGGGCTTCGTGTCTTCGCTACCGGCAAGCGGAGTTACGTCATTCAATATCGGTCTGCTGGCTTGTCGCGTCGCTACACTATCGGCATGCATGGCGTTTGGACACCGGAACGCGCCCGTCAAGAAGCGAAAGCGCAGCTCGGGAGAGTAGCGCAAGGTGCCAATCCTGCCGAGGAACGCCAACTCGACCACAAGGCGATCACGGTCAGAGAGCTCTGCAATCTCTATCTCAATGATCTGAAAGCTGGCCTCATACTCGGCAAGGGCGGACGCCCCAAGAAGCCAACGACGATCATAAGTGACACCGGGCGTATACATCGACATATCGTGCCGCTCATTGGCGTGCGCCGCGTGAAAGACTTGACAAAGGCCGACATCAACAAGGTCCTGAAAGATATCATGGCGGGAAAAACTCGCGTGACGGTCAAGACCCAGAATCTGCGCGGCAAGTCCATTGTTCGTGGTGGCGTCGGAACAGCGACGCGTACTGTCGGGTTGCTCGGCGGCATTCTAACCTATGCCATTGAAGCCGGAATCATTAGCGCAAACCCTGCGCACGGCATTCGGAAGCCCAAAGACAATGTGATGGATCGTCGGTTGACAGAAGCCGAGTACCGCACACTGGGCAGCATTCTGACTGAGGCCGCAAAGGATGAAAGATACCAAACAACCGTCGGCATCATTCGAATGATTGCTCTTACCGGGTGCCGCCGATCAGAAGTGATCAGGCTGAAGTGGGCCGAAGCTGACACAGAAGCAAGTTGCCTGCGTCTGATGGATAGCAAAGAAGGTGCCTCAACCCGGCCCATCGGACTTCCCGTCGTGGAATTTCTTGAAAGCCATCGGCCACCAAATGCGGACACCCATGTATTTCCGGGACAAGGTGACGACAACGCTTTCGGCAGCTTTCCCAATCAATGGGAGAAGATTTTCAAAGGCACGCCTCTCGCGGAAATCACGCCGCACGTTCTCCGCCATAGTTTTGCAAGCATCGCGAATGATCTCGGATTCACGGAAGTCACGATTGCGGCGCTCGTTGGCCATTCGAAAAGTACGGTGACGAGCAAGTACATTCACACGCTCGATACCGCGTTGATTATGGCTGCGGATACCATATCCGGATACATTCAGGGTCTGCTTGATGGCGTCGAGTTCAAGCAGACCACCTACGCGCTTGATCGGGATTCCCGGAAAACGGCGCTTACGCGGTTCCTGCAACGAGCTGCAGGAAGCAATGGCATAGCAAGCGGTGACAATGAGCAGTTGGCCGCCTAACACTAAAGTGTTGTATTCGGGGTTATAAAATTCGAACCTTGTTTCAAACTAATGTTGGCGCGAAAGGTGGAGTGTTTAATCGTCCCTGGCCCAGCACAATGACCGTGCAGTGGCGCTGCGCGCGCGTGATGCCATTGTAGAGCAGTCGGCGCAGATGCTCCGGGCTGCCTGTCGCCGTGTGCGGCCAAAGCACGATGACGTTCGGAAATTCGCGGTTCTTGGCGCGCTGGATTGTCATAACAAGATGTCCACGTTGCTGCCGGAAGCCCAGACGCGAACGGTTGCGCACGGACTCGCGCACAAACTCGGTGACTTGCGCGGCGGTGAAGGACGCTTGGCCGTGCGCGCGACGCAAGCGGTCCATACGATTGATGGCCTGCGCGATTGGGGCGTGTCCGGCCAACGGCGTTAGAAGCTCGCGCAGGTCGGCACAAGATGCGTCTTCCGGCAAGGCGATTTCAGCCAGTATGGCGTTGGCTTCTTCGTTGTCGTGACGGTCCCATGTGTGCGGATATGGCCCGAAAGTCGCGCCGTTCTTGCGTGTATGCTGCTTGGTTTGAAGCGTGTTAAGTGCGGCGCGGATAATTCCGTTGCTGCCGTCAGGCGTGAGAACAACCACCGGGCCGTGGCGCTGCGCTATGTCGTTGGCAATCGCCCACGTCAGAAGCGCATGATTGGCATTCGTCGCTGGCGCGTCCAGAAGCCGGAAACCCGCGCCGTTCCATGATGTGCGATTATTGAAAGTGTTGGCCGAAAGAACCGTTTTCACATCCCGGCCTTCGCGAACGGCCAGCGCGGCGGAGAGCAATCCGTGCTGGGTCGTGCGCCTGACCTGCGTGAGGTGGTGGGTTTGTCCTGCACCTTCAAGCCAACCCATGAGAGGCGCGGTGTCGCGTCCGTTGTGAAGGCACTGGAAGGCGTCTGCTGCCGCTACGATCCGGCAAGAGAGCGAAAGCCCCTGAAGAATGCTCAGGCGATGTTCGTCGAGGTCTTGCGCCTCATCGACCAGAATCAGCGGATAACTCCGCGCCACCCATCGGCGGACAGCCTCCTGTTCCAACAGTGCAGCCGCCAGCGCGCACGGCCCGTCAAATTCGCTCAAAGTGTCGGCCTGCGCCTGCATCGCTGGCGTAATCAGGCTCCTGCGCCGCGATGCTATCGTCCGGGCGAATACATCGAATGTTTGGCAATCAAATCGCCTGCGGAAGGCCGAGTTTTCGCCAAGCCGCGCATCTAGTCGGCGGCGCGCCCCGTTCATGAAAGTGAGCGCCAAGAGCTTGTGCCCTTCTCCAAGCGCCCCGTCCTGAACAATCTCTCCT
The DNA here is from genome assembly GCA_963819615.1 of uncultured Alphaproteobacteria bacterium. Lineage (GTDB taxonomy): Bacteria > Pseudomonadota > Alphaproteobacteria > Rhizobiales > Aestuariivirgaceae > Aestuariivirga. The sequence continues at coordinate 10,575 of CAWFWW010000015.1, read as the reverse complement.
GCGCGGCCCACAAGATTGTGGGTCTTTCCTGTCCCCGCCGCGCCCTCGAAGAAATCGAACGTCATCCAGGCACAAACCGGAAGACGTGCATGTCGGCGGTCGAGTCCACTGCGATGCGCGTAAAAAGCGGCGTGTTGGCATTCGCGGGATCGCGCAGCACTTCGCACAAGGCATTGAGCAACTGCGCGGCGCGCGCTCGGCAGGCCGCATTCCCCATGAGGATAACAGCGGCGCTCTCATGGGTCGGGGCATAGGATTTCTGCGTAAGCAAATGGTCGGTGAGTGCTTGCGTATTGGCAAAGCTCTGATTGAGCGCGGTCCCCAAGGCAGCCAACATCGCGGCTTCATCCGCGCGCGCGATCCATGAAATTAAATGCTCCATCGCCCAGCCTTGCGACCAGAACACGACTGCGCGCGGCGGCGGGTTACTGACCTTCACGGCATCGAAATACCCGCGCCCTTCATTGTCCCCATCTACGAGGATGCAGGGCCGTGAATGAACGGCACTGACCAGCGTAAACGTGTCGGCAATCTTCGCGTCGATGGTCGGCACGACACCAACAAATGTGGAAAGAAGCTGCGCGCCGTCCCCAGCGTCCTGCCAGCCTTGATGTAGCTCGAGGGCGGTTTGCAGGGCCTCAAGCCATGCCACGTCCGAAACCCCTTCGGGGATCAGAACGCACTCGTGCATGAGCGCGGCCACCAACTTCTGCCGCCATGCAAAGAGCAAATGTTGCTGGTGATTGGTCGGTTGGGCAGGCACGGGGTCCATGAGCGGTTTGGCGTTTAGGACACCTTCGCGCGTTTCGATAAAGAGCGTGTCAGGTACGGGAAACATCGCGGCAACGATAGGCGAATGCGTGGTTACGATGGTCTGGTTGCAAAGCGCATTGATGCGGTTGACCAGCCGCTTCTGCTGTGAAGGCTGGATGTGTAGTTCGGGTTCCTCGACTGCCAGCACGAATGATTGCCCCGACTCCGCGCGCGCCTTGCCGAATTGCATGAGCAGCAAAAGGCTTTGCAGCGAGACAAGACCTGTGCCCTGCCGTTGTGAGGGAAGGGTTGGCCCCGTGCCTTGCACGAAGTGCGGCACCACGCTTTCCAAAACCGAGTCGCTGTCGGTTGCGGTCAAGCGCAACTGAAGCCGGGGCGCGCTGGCCATGAGCGCGCGCAACTCGTCATTTGCCGCGCTGACGATCTCTGACAGTCCCGGCTGGTCTTCAAGGCGCGTTCCTTCGGGCGGCGTCCAGAGGCGCGCTCGTTCGGCCCGCACGGCCTGCGCGGGCATGTCCCCGCGTGTCGCCACCACGCGGCGGAACAATTCTGACGAAAAGGAAATCCACTTATCCCAAGTGCGCGAGGCAGGGACAAGAAAGAAGCCCAACTCCTGCAATACCTTGACGTGGGTGGTGCGCAGGTGCGCGTCCTCTGCGAAGGGGTCGCCCAGTGTGGCCTCATCGTCCACAAAGAATCGAATCGTCTCTGCTTCCAACTCGTCCAGATCGAAGCGCGCAGCGAAACCGATCTGCACAGCCAAGTCTGTGTGCTGCGCATCCGGCGCGGCGCGGAGCGTCTTAGCGGTGGGATTGAACCATTTCTCGACGCCCCGTTCGGGGCTGAACCAAGAGGAATGGTGCTGTGGGTCGTTGGGCGTAAAGCCTGTCACGGTAGCGATGCACAGAATACGAGTGGACTCATTCGGAGCGCTACCGTGAAAATCATGCTCGGTCAGGCGGCGCACTAGTCGGTCGCGCCCAAACAACAAGGCTAACGCCTCGATGATGGTGGTCTTGCCGCTGTTGTTCGGCCCCACCAACACGGCGTGACGACCCAGCGTGATGTCCGCCGAAGAGACACCCCGGAAGCCGAAGATTTTGAGGCGGACAATGTGCACCGCAGTTTTCCCTTTCTTTCCACTACACCGACGTTTGCCCTTCGCCGTGTTGCATGCCTCCCTCGCGAAGCTACGTCCGGTATCCTGTCATTCTAAGTGGCGATGGCTTTCCAAGTAACGCAAGCCTATCTCCACGTTTCGTGATAGGATAAAAGAAATGATCCATCGCGCTCATCCCCACAAACACGATAGAGGCACCGCCGCCAGCCGGTCGCCGAACGGCACGACATCGGTACTATCATAGAGGACGACGCCAAAGGCAAAGCGGTCTCCGCATGCATCGGCCAGCGCTCGCAAACCGCTGAAGTCTCCACCCGTAACTGTTGCGCTCGCTTTGACTTCGATGCCCACAATCATTCCGTCATCGCGCTCCAGAACGATGTCCACCTCGCGCTTGTCCCGGTCCCGGAAATGATAGGGTGTTAACCGCAGGTCCGAGGCCGTCATCAGCTTCAACACCTCCGAGAAGACGAAACTTTCCAGCAATGCGCCGAAGGTTCCGCGATCAGCCTTTACCTTGGCGAATGTCAGACCGCGCACGCTGGCCAGCAGACCCGAATCCAGAAAATGCAGCTTCGGTGTCTTGACGATCCGCTTCAGGGCATTGGTGAACCATGGCTGCACCGTCGCGATCAGGAACACCTGTTCGAGCAAGCCGACATAACGTTGTCCGGTTTTGTGACTGACGTTGATGCTGCCCCCGAACTGCGAATAATTGACCAGCTGGCCTGAATGCTCGGCCAGCAGCCGCACGAATTTTGGGAGCTCGGTGAGTTTTTCCACCTCCGCGATGTCCCGCAGATCGCGGGTAAGAATCGAGTTGAGATAGGAGCGCGCCCAATCCTGCCGCCGCCGTTCAGTTTCGCGGCTGATCGCTTCCGGAAATCCTCCGAGCAGGACCAACCGGACAAGATCATCGCCAATCTCTGCATCTTTCTGGCTCTGTAGCTTTCCCTCGAAGAGGCGTTCTAGGAATGATGGAGGCTGGCCTTCGATTTCGGCCCGCGCCAGCGGCAGCATCTGGATGGTTTCCATCCGTCCTGCCAGGCTGTCGGCAATCCGTGGCAAGGTCAGCACATTCGCCGAACCCGTGAGCAAAAAGCGGCCCGGGCGATAATCTTCATCGACCGTCTTTTTGATCGCCAGCAGCAAGTCTGGCGCACGCTGGATCTCATCGATGATGGCTTGGTCCAGGCCCCGGATGAAGCCGGTCGGATCGGATTTTGCGGCTTCGAGCACTGTCTGGTCGTCGAGCGTGATATAGGTTCGACCGGCTTCCCCCATTTTTCGGACAAGCGTGGTTTTGCCTGCCCGGCGCGGTCCTACGATCAGGACCACTGGGGTATCCGAAAGGGCCTGCTCCGCCCGCCGCTCTACAAACCGCTCATACATGCCTTCCCCGAATCTCGGACAATCGGAACTATTGATCTCGGCTAATTGGAAGTCAATGACCCGCTATTTGGAAGCTAAAATCCCGCGTATTGGACAGAGACGATAACCAAGCCATGAGGTTTTTTTCGCCACTGAAATGAACCAAAAACCGCGCATTACATCCATTGCCGTATCAACATTGCTGAGCGTTTGTGGTTCGGATTTCGTGTTTGATATTGAGCGGGATATTTTTACGGTCCCCAGCAAGCTGGGTCCGCGCTCTATTTCGCTGCGCTCAACCGAGCCTGACGTTGTCAGTCTCGGCCCTGCGGGTCACGATCGCTACCGCTAGGCGAAATGCCGCCGATGGCGCGTACCGTTGACAAGGTGAATTGGATACAACGCATAAGTTCAAGCATGAGCCACTGTCGTGATGTCGATTGTCTCGACATCGTTACGACATGACATTCCGTCGACTTAGTTCTGCGGCGGCCATCGCTGCGCGATGACATTTTTGAAGGGCCCTGAACCCGTTCGCGGGGTGGGCGGCGCTCCTTACTAGGCCCGCTGCGGCGGGCCGCAACTGCGCAAGATTTCAAAGATCATAGAGTTCGACATCGTTCGCATTCGCGCAGTCCTCCATTTCATTCCGGCCCTTCGGGTGCGGCCCGCCTCATTCAGCGGGCCTCTTCAGTCGCAAGGCACCGCCCACCCCACTCTCGGGGTTCTGGTGCGGAAGAGGAGGATCAGTGATGGCCAAGGGCATTCAGAGAGATAATCTTTACAGAGAAATCACCGACAAGATCATTGCCGAACTGGAACGCGGCATTGTGCCATGGGTGCAGCCTTGGACCAGTACCCGCCAGCTTTGCCCCTTGGGGCTTCCGGTCAATGGCCTGACCCGCCGCAGCTATTCCGGCATCAATATTCTGCTGTTGTGGTCTGCCCTTGAGGAGCGCGGTTTTGCCTCGCCCTATTGGGTGACCTTCAAGCAATGCATCGCCATGGGCGGCAGTGTGCGGAAGGGCGAGAAGGGCACGCAAGTCTATTTTGCTGACAAATTTGTGCCGCAGAAAGAGAAGACCCGCGCCGAAGAAACGGGCGACGAACCCAACGCGATTGCCTTTCTCAAGCGCTACACCGTGTTCAATGCCGAGCAATGCGACGGCCTGCCCAAGGGGTTGATTGCGGCACCTGTTGCCAAGATCGAGCAGCAGATCGTGCCGGAGGCCGAGGCCCTGATTGCGGCAACGGGTGCAGATTTCCGCATTGGTGGCGATCAGGCCTTCTATGTGCCGTCAGAAGACTTTATCCGCATTCCCAACCAGACCGCCTACACGGACCAGATCAATTACTATCGCACGGCCTTCCATGAACTCGGCCACTGGACAGGCCACAAGACGCGGCTTGACCGCAACCTGACGACCAAATTCGGGACGGCAGATTACGCCCGCGAGGAACTGGTTGCCGAAATGGCAACGGCGTTTGTCTGTGCTTCGCTTGGCATTGTTCCCACCGTCCGCCATGCCGATTACATTGGCAATTGGCTGCAAGTCCTGAAAGAGGACGCCAAGGCCATCGTCAGGGCGGCAAGCCTTGCCTCCAAGGCTTGCGACTTCATTCTGGCTTTCAAGGCCGAAGCACAATCAACAACTGATTTGGAGCAAGCGGCATGACTGCCGCCACTCCCATCCCCTTCGAAACGGAAGCGACACCCATCGGACCGCAAGCGCTGGTTCCGGGTGTCCGCCCCGTTTCGATGAAGGCGCGGCTTGAGGCGTTGGCCGCGCATCCACTTGGTTCCGACAGGCTGCAAAAGCCCTGTGACATCGGTCTCTTCGACGATGTGGCACGGAACCAGATGGACCTGTTCAGCGCCGTAACCCAAAAATGAAGGACTGATAGCTATGGAACTCATGCATATTCCTTTGACCGAACTCAAGATCGCCAAGACCAATGTTCGCCACGGCGTGAAGAAAGCCGACTACAAAGACTTGATACCCAGCATCAAGGAACGCGGCATCCTGCAACCGCTTTTGGTGCGGGCCAATGGCGAGGGCTATGAGATTGTCGCTGGCAGACGGCGCTTCCTTGCCGCTTGCGAAGTGGAGAAAGACGGCACCGCAATCGAAGCCATCCCATGCGCCATCATGGCCAAGGGCGATGACGCGGCAGCGTTGGAAGCCTCACTGATTGAGAATGTCGCCCATCTTCCCATGGACGAAATGGACCAGTTCGAAGCCTTCCAGCGGCTGTTGAAAGAAGGCCGCAGCGTTGAAGATATCGCCCATATCTTTGGCGTCACAGAACTTAACGTCAAGCGCCGCTTGGCCATTGCCAATCTGCATCCCAAGATCAGAACCCTCTATCGTGCCGAGGACATCGACGCCGAAACCTTGCGGGCTTTGACCCTTGCCACCAAGCAACAGCAGAAGGACTGGCTGGTCTTGTGGGATGATGAGGAACAGCATGCGCCACGGGGCAACACCCTCAAAAAATGGCTGTTGGGTGGCGAGAATATCCCCACCAGTGTGGCCCTGTTTGACCTTGGCCAGTACCAAGGCGAGATCATCACCGACCTGTTTGGCGAAGAGAAGTTCTTTGCCAATGTGGAAGGCTTCTGGGCTTTGCAGGATGCCGCCATCCAAACCAAGCGCGATGACTATCTCGCCCAAGGCTGGACCCGTGTGGAAGTCTTGGCCAGTGGCACCCGCTTCTATGAATGGGAGTATCAGAAAGCGCCAAAAAAGAAGGGCGGAGCCGTCTGGATTGCTGTCTCTGAACGCGGCGAAGTGGAGATACATGAAGGCTATGTCTCCCGTGACGAGGCCCGCAAACGGGAAAAGCAGGAGCGTGGCGAAACCGAAACACCCAAAACCGCCAAGCCAGAACTCACTGCACCGATGCAGAACTATATCGAACTGCACAGGCTAGCCGCAATTCGGCTGGAACTCTTGAACCATCCGCAAGTGGCTTTGCGATTGACGCTTGCCCACATGATTGTCGGTTCCAGTCTGTGGACAGTGAAGCCCGAACCGATGAAGCCCGCAAAGCCCGAAATCGGGGCCTCCCTTGCGACCAATCCAGCCACCGCATACTTCGAGGAACGCCGCAAAGAATTGCTGACTTTGCTCGGCTTCGAAGATGATCGCGGCAGCTTGGTCCGGCCCAATGGCGATGACTACAGCTTGGCCAGCATCTTCGCCCAGCTGCTCAAACTCTCCGAGGAAGATGTGTTGCGGTTGCTGGCGTTGGCCATGGCAGAAACTCTTGCAGCTGGCACAGCGACCGCAGAACTTGCAGGAGCCGTGACCGGAGCAACGCTCAATGACTGGCGTCCAGATGACACCTTCTTTGACCTGTTGAACGGCAAAGACGTTGTCAATGCCATGTTGTCAGACGTTGGCTCACCCGCCATTGCCGAGGGCAACAAGGGTGAAACCGCCAAGGTACAAAAGGGCATTATCAAAGACATCATGCTGGGGCAAAATGGCCGTGAGCAGAATGCTGATTGGTTGCCTGCCTATTTCCGCTTCCCAGCATCTGCGCATACCGACCGTGGTGGAATTGCAATTGTCGACAAGTGGCACAGCGTGGCAGAGTTGCTCAATCCTGCAATGTGAACATTCCTCCCCAACTTTTCTGGCAGGCCTTCGGGCCTGTTTTTTCTTTTGCAATCGTACGCTAGATTGTAAGTACACAACCAAAGAGAAATGAGATCACATTGGCAAATACTTCCATTTCGCTTCGCCTAGCCGATTTAGCTGACTTGCCAGTTGTCTTGCAGTTGCTGGTCGACGATGAATTCGGGGCACACAGAGATAACCAGACTGCAGATAACATCGGGATTTACGAGCCTGCGTTTTCAGCAATACAATCTGATTTTAATAGTGAGTTGCTTGTTGCCGTCCGGCACTCTGAGATTGTGGGATGCCTTCAATTGACCGTCATTCCCGGATTGTCACATCAAGGCGCAATGAGGTGCCAGATCGAAGACGTTCGTGTGCGAAAAGACTTAAGGCGGCAGGGCATTGGTCGCAAAATACTTGAATTGGTCGAACTGCGAGCAAAACAGCGAGGTTGCCGATTGATGCAACTTCTAGCTCACCGTGATCGGGTGAATGCGAGACGCTTTTATATCGGCGCGGGATACGAAGACGTGCATATTGGATTGCGAAAACGCATCTAATCGGAATTCGATACTCCAATTATCGAGGCGCGCTCCACAGTCCAATACATCTTTTTGGATCACGTTTCAGTCGATCGGACGAGGTCCAGATCGGAGCGAAAGCGTAGTAGACCATCAAATCTTCACGGCGCAGATTGGCATCGAGTTTCTTCGTCTCGAATTCAAGAACAACAAGGGCAATGCTCACTCATTCATTGTCAGAATTCCCATCCATCATGATCTGATCGATACTGGTCTTGGTGACATGAGTCATCACGCGGTAGTCGGGTTGGGCATCTGCTGACTTGTTCACATTGGGGATGATTTCGACTTGTGCACTGATTCGAAACGCAGCAGTCGTTGTGTGTTCCCGCCTTCATCTCTGCGGACAAAAATTGCAGACATTGGGCGTTTCCATTTGGACGACAGACTCAGTCCAGCACCATTCCCGGGCTCTGTGCGTTTGACCTATGGCCGTCCGTCCTCGCCTGAAACCCGTCCCCCTTCGTATTTTCCCCGCCGCTAAAGCGGCTTCCTCGCGGACGCTTGCGCTTCAAAATACTTGTGTGAACGGGTCCTCCACTGCGTTGCGGCCTTGCAGGTTCAGGCTGTGGGCGGCGGCCATTTCCGGTCACGCATCGCCGGAAAATGGTTTCCGGACGAGACACCAAATGGAGACTTCCAATGACTGCAATCGGTTATGTCAGCAAGCAAGATGATGGCCGCTACACCGGCTCGATCCGCACCATCTCGATCTCGGCACAAGTCGAAATCATCCCCAATGTGAACAAGTCAGCAGACGCCCAGCCCGACTACCGCGTGATGACGCAAGGCATCGAGATCGGTGCCGGCTGGACCAAGAAGGGCGCAACCTCAGGCCAAGACTATGTGAGCCTTGCCCTTGCCGCCCCTGAATTCGGCCCCAGCAAACTCTACGCCAATCTGGGCCGCGCCGCAGGCCAGGATGATGACAACCTCTACGCCATGATCTGGAATGCAACTGACTGACCCGCCATCAAAATCGGCCCCGCATGATCTCACATGCGGGGCCAAATACCTGAGCATTCCGTGTCACGTTTGCCGATGAAATAGCTGTTGTCACAGAATCGATTTGGGTTAGAATTCAGGCATGGTCGCCGTATTGATCATGTGCGTTATGTTGATCGGGCACGCTCTGCGTTCTCGCTTACCGTTTTGCGGTCCATGCGCTGCCCATCATGCTCGGATTTCGAGATTGCGCGCATCGCCTATGGAACGGGTGCTGGATTAATCGGTGCGGGTATCGTTGGCTTGGTCGCAAGCGCAGTGGCCTTCGGCCTTCTCTCCGTCGTCTTCGTTTCGGTAAAGTCGCCAATCGTGCGCGTCATCATCGGCTTGATCTTTGCACTGCCTGCTGCCGGAGCGGGTTACGCCCTCGTGTCAGGGATCAGTGCAAGCGCCGTCCCGTCCGAAGTCTGGCGGCAGATATTCTGCATCATCGGCGGAGTATTCGTCGGTGCTGCTGCGTTCACGCGGTTGGCAGTTCCGGCACATGCTGCGGCTGGCCTAACCCACAGATTGCATTTGGCCCGCTTAATCGAACGTCATTTGATCTTTGGTTTGCGGGCAGGCATCTCGGGCTTACGGAGGAGATCAGCTGCTTCCATGCCCAGAACGCGCGCGAGGCGGTCCACGACATCGATGCCCGCCGCATAAACACAACGCTCCAGAGCACTGATATAAGTGCGGTCAATCTCAGCACGATGCGCGAGCTCTTCCTGGGATAGTCCCAGCAAGCGGCGATGCTTTCTTAGGTTGAGCGCCAATACCTCTCTGATTTCCATGACGCGAAACAGAAAGGATTGTAGAGAATTCAACCACGGAGTATTCTCGACAAACCATGCATCGAAGGTGTCGAACTGAATGGGCATCACAAACGTTTGTGATGTCCGCCGAACATCACATGATGTCGCTTCGCGAGGTTAACGTCATTTTAAGATCGCATATGGTGTATAAGAATTCGGACGGGACGCTATGAGAGACGCTGTGATTGTAAGCTTTCTAGATAGTCCACCAAAGAGTGACGCGCTGACCGATTATGACCGCGCGCATCTGGTTCTTTACCTCCAAGTTCTGGACGCAGAAGCTGATGGCGCAGATTGGCGGGACGTTGTTCGCGTCGTGTTTGAAATTGAACCCGATGACGACTTGAAACGCGCCAAACTCATCCATGACTCCCATCTCGCCCGTGCGCGATGGATGACAGAAACGGGCTACAGGCTTCTATTGCTCGAGGGCAAAAATTGAACCCCTAGTGATGTCTTGGTTGCATCACGGAATGCCTATTAGGGACTCCAAATTGCCGCAATGTCGCGGCATTGGACGGTTGACGGCCAGACGAAGTTGAATGGGGGCGAACGATGCAACCAGACACCTCGAAGTGGCAACTGCATGGCAGTTACGACTACGTCAACCGCTTGACCCCAGAAGGGCTTGCTTGGGAGTTTCTGCGCCGCAATAAAGACTATCAACGCGATTTCCAGTTACATCTTAGAAACGGCGCATCAGACAAGGAAGATAAAGCGCTGGAGCAGCGCTGGGGTCTCTGCTTTTTTCGCGGAACCGCAACTCAGCTCGCAATTACAACGCATCTTTATGGTCGCCCAATTGCAATACTTCTGTTCTGATGCTGACAAAGACACCCACAGATTTTGCAGCCAAGGATTCGTTCCAACAGTCGTTTGCCATGGTCAAAAACGACAATTTTGGTTCTCACGGCTTCAATGAGAACGATAAGCTCACGAGCCAAGTCGTTATTCTGCATGGAGCGAATGTGGATGGCAAACTTTCGGCGCTGATCCCTCTTGATGGCAACACACTTGGTCGCATCGAAGCCCTTACCAGATTTTATTCTGCGCAAGCGGGGCGAGCTATCCCGCCTGACACGCGACTCACCAGCCAACAGCGGCGAAGGCTTCGTTTCATGATCCAAGCATTTGATGGCCGCATCAACGCAGCAACATATCGCGAGATCGCCAACGCCATCTATGGCGCTTCCCGTGTCGCCGACATGCCATGGAAAACGTCCCCTTTGCGTGACAGTGTGATAGCTCTGGTGCGAGATGGCATTGCGATGGTCGGTGGCCGATACAGGCAATTGTTG
>CAWFWW010000014.1:0-6088 GCA_963819615.1 uncultured Alphaproteobacteria bacterium | reverse complement strand
TCTTGGGTGATGAGATCGCGCGCCCGGTCGCGCATGCCTTCCTTGATGTAGTCGCGGGCGATAACGAGGTTCTCGCCATCATCGCGCACACCACGGACGATGAGATGGATATGCGGATGCTCGGTGTTCCAATGGGCCACGCCTGCCCAATCGAGCTTGGTATCCAAATCCTTCTGCATCTGCGCCACGAGATCGCGCGTGAAGCTCTTGAGGTCTGACAGTTCGGTCGCGTCGTCGGGTGAGACGATAAAGCGGAAATGATGCCGGTCGCCCTCGCAGCGCGCGGCAAACTCCTTGGGATCGATCCTGTCGTTGTCGGGACCAAAGAGTTGCGCCTTCTCGCCATCACGCGTCACACCCTCGCGGCGCAGATAGGTCAAATGGGTTGCAAGCGGGCTCCCACGTCCACCGTTGCGCACGACCCGTGCTTTGACGACAGCACCACGCGAGCGTGAAGTAATCAGGCGGTTTGCTTGAACGGTTGCACGTTGGCCTTTGCCGAAGCGCGAGCGCTGCTTTCCAATCCGGCCCTGCCGCGAAACCGATCCGCCAGCACGCTGTGTGGCGGCAAGTGCTTGCGCAATGAAGGGACGTGCCCGCTGCGCCTTGCTTGACCGAATGCGTCCCGGTCTGATGCGGAAATCGTCCTCGACACTCATAGCCGTGAACTCGCACATCGCGTGAACATATTGAATTTGTTGCCATATCGGTGCTGATCGCAGGCTGCGCTTTTCGGGTGCACCTCGCGAATTCGTCACATAACCCCTTGAAATCACACGACCGAACAGCAAGCGCACATCGCGCCCCTTTATCCTGCCATCGGTCGGTTGTGTTGCCTGCTCCTCCCTCGTGCGCACGCCACAATGCGCTATGCCACGCCAGAGCGCGATTGTGAGAGACCAGCTGCCATCATTGCTCTGCCATCATTGGTGCGGGCAACGAACAGGCCACCTGATATCGGCACGATGGCAGAAATGTCACGCACGGAAGGTGCTGTTGCAGCAACCTCTACATTGCCTTCAGGTCGCGCGCTAACGTCTGACAAAAGACGCGCTTCTCGCATTACGAAGAGTGATGATTGGTGCCATTTCTGCTGCCCGGTCGCAGCGACACTGACAGGATCAGGCAACTTACCGCCGCCGAAGAAAGGCAAGAGTGCGGCAACATAGGCGCGGGTTTCAGGCGGTAGTGAACGCTTCCCCGACAGATAATCCTCGTATCGCTTTGGTCCCGCATTGTAGGCGGCGAGAAAGCCGGGTGAGCCATAGCGGTCGTGCAATTCGCGCAAGTATGCAGTTCCGGCCAGAATGTTGTCGCGTGGATGATATGGGTCTTTGCCAAGCCGATATCGAACGCGCAGTTCGTCCCATGTATCCGGCATGATCTGCATCAAACCCATAGCACCTTTTGGTGAGACAGCGCGTTGCACGCCCGCACTTTCTGCCCGCATGACAGCGCGAATCCAGGCCGCCGGAATGCGAAAGCGCTGTGATGCTTCAGCAACATGGGCGGCATAGGACTGCTGCCAATATTCGCGCTTGATCGGTGATGATTCTGCCCGACGCGCTGTTGGGAAAAGTCTGAAACCGCGCACAGGCAAGCGATCAAGAGGAACGCCACAGATGCCACTCGTTCCGCCTCGCAATCGACGGCACGATGCCACCGTGCTCGCCTCCGTCAAGGGCAAGGCGCAAGCGCCGGTCTGCGACCGCCCTTGACCTCGGCTCCGCGCGGTGGCCGACATGAAGTCGAGCGGGACGGAGGGATGAGACGGTTTTTCCGCGAACAGAGGGATGGCTGTTCGGCGCGCCATTCCGCGTATCAAACTGATTGAACGATGCATGGCGTTAGTCCTGTTCAGTGCGTTTTGGCGGACGGTTCCAGTGCAGGCTCCAGGCTGACTTATCATCGCCGGACTGGAAGAGATTGGCGCGGATCGGCTGCGGCAAAGTCGGATCGTCAAGTTGCAGCGAGACATAGTCGCCCGCTTTTTCGCCGACGCGTTTCCAGCCCGCGCCAATCTCCGGACCCTTCATCGTCGCCGCGATGGAGGCGGTAGTCGGGTGCATTCTCAGCGTCGCTGTGGTCGGCGGGGATGATAACCATTTCAATGTCGAGGGCGAGGGTGCGGATGCGTCCGGCATAACCTGACTTGGTGCGCTTGAAATCTCCGATCTGTGTCATGGCTCGATACTCCTTGGTTGAAGTTGTGAGTGGTGGCGATTGGTTGACATTGGGGTTGTCCAAGCGGACCTCGTCCTGCTGCGTTTGTCCAAATCGGCAGCGCCTTGCCGATGACTGCGGTAATGGGAGTGGTCCCGAAATAGCGTCCGTCGAAACTGTCGGCGACCAACGTATTCATCAGGAAAAGTTCGTCTGCGCCAATACGGCGGCATCCCTGCCATACGAGGCAGCTCACGCCCCAAGTCGGTCTCGCTCGCGGGCCTCTCCGATGGCCTCGCCATCGATGATGATCCTGCTGCCGATCCGGCAAACGCGTTGCCCTGGAACTGCGGCAATTGTTTTGAGAAGTGGCACACCACGCGGCAGATATCCGCGCTCCGCCAGGAAGCTGGCCAGCAGTTCGGGTGGATCGATTGCAACACGATCACCGACTGAGAGATGATCGGCTGGCGTGATCTGCGTAGAGCCCAAGCGGCACACTGGCCGAGGCATTCCAAATCAGTTTCTTTGGCACATCAATGAAGGCTGTCAGTGCGATGCCGACTGTTGCAGCTGATGTTGTCAGCAAGATACCAGTGCGCGTCATGACCCGACCCTCCGTCGCAAGATGACAGCGCGATGGTGTGTTGTATCGTAGACGCGCGGCTCAACTCCGGCAGCGATCCGATTGTGGATGTGCCGCCAATGGTCGGGATCAACATCGGTGGGGGCGATCCCCAGTGCTTCAATCGCGTCAACGATTTGAAGGACACACTCAACTTTCGGCCAGCCCTTGGCTGTCAGCAGAATGTCACCACCGGGACGCACAAAGGGCAGCGTCTGGAAAGCCTCACCTCGGTTGATGGCGCGCACGATATCGATGCGCGAAAGGATGGTGCCGTGGTCATTTGCTGCCCATCGCACGAAGGCAAAGATCGTGTCTGGCGCGAAAGAAACAATGCGCCGACGGCGGTCAAGGACTTGCTCCTGTGCAGCCTTTCCAAAGCGAATCCAGTATTCAATCTTCTTCTCGACCCAGGTCAGTTCCACGTGGGTGAGATTGTCTTCGTGCTGCGCACGTTCGGTGTGCTGTTGTGTATCTTGATGGTGAAAAGGCAATGACATGGCGATGCGCTTCAGCGAACCGGACGGTTGTTGAATTGCGATGGCATTGCAGCGTGACGCTTGGCGGGAAGGACGGAGCCGCGTGGATCGGAAGTCGAGGTAACCGCACCGCGCTTGGCCCAGGCCTGCAAGTCATCGATGGCATAGACGACGCGGCCACCGAGCTTCCGATAGTCAGGCCCCGTGCCATAGGTGCGATGCTTTTCAAGTGTCCGGCCCGACAATCCCAGAAATCGTGCTGCTTCGGGTGTGCGCAGAAACCGGGGTGGTAAACCAGCGAGCTCAGGCGTCATGATCGAACCTCCGTGTTGTGTCCGCCGCTGCAGGGCTGCAAGTGGCGTGTGGAGGTCAGATTGGCGAAGTGAAGTCGCGCAGGGGGATGGGGAAGTCAGGGGGTGGCAAATTCGCACCCACAACAGCTTCGTTGGATGTCATGTGTTGGGGTGCTGAAACTTCCGGAAAGTCTACACCCTAGTCGGCCAGTTGCGACCGCCGCCGATGTCTTAACAATTGCCTGTATCCGCCACCGACCATCGCAATGCCATCTCGCACCAGAGCTATCACACTGTCACGCAAAGGGGACGTTTTCCATGGCATGTCGGCGACACGGGAAGCGCCATAGATGGCGTTGGCGATCTCGCGATATGTTGCTGCGTTGATGCGGCCATCAACCGCTTGGATCATGAAACGAAGCCTTCGCCGCTGTTGGCTGGTGAGTCGCGTGTCAGGCGGGATAGCTCGCCCCGCTTGCGCAGAATAAAATCTGGTAAGGGCTTCGATGCGACCAAGTGTGTTGCCATCAAGAGGGATCAGCGCCGAAAGTTTGCCATCCACATTCGCTCCATGCAGAATAACGACTTGGCTCGTGAGTTTATCGTTCTCATTGAAGCCGTGAGAACCAAAATTGTTGTCTTCAAATATGGCAAACGACTGCTGGAACGAATCCTTGGCTGCAAAATCTGTGGGTGTTTTTGTCAGCATCAGAACAGAAGCATTGCAATTCGGCGACCAAAAAATGCGCTGCAATTGCGAGCTGAGTTGCGGTTCCGCGAAAAAAGCAGAGACCCCAGCGCTGCTCCAGCGCTTTATCTTCCTTGTCTGATGAGCCGTTTCTAAGATGTAACTGGAAATCGCGTTGATAGTCTTTATTGCGGCGCAGAAACTCCCAAGCAAGCCCTTCTGGGGTCAAGCGGTTGACGTAGTCGTAACTGCCATGCAGTTGCCACTTCGAGGTGTCTGGTTGCATCGTTCGCCCCCATTCAACTTCGTCTGGCCGTCAACCGTCCAATGCCGCGACATTGCGGCAATTTGGATTCTGAGAGGCGATTTTCTTTATTTTTTTTTTTCTCTTTTTTTTTTTTTCTTTTTTTTTTTAGTGTAGAATAATATCTGGTAAGGGCTTCGATGCGACCAAGTGTGTTGCCATCAAGAGGGATCAGCGCCGAAAGTTTGCCATCCACATTCGCTCCATGCAGAATAACGACTTGGCTCGTGAGTTTATCGTTCTCATTGAAGCCGTGAGAACCAAAGTTGTTGTCTTCAAATATGGCAAACGATTGCTGGAACGAATCCTTGGCTGCAAAATCTGTGGGTGTTTTTGTCAGCATCAGAACAGAAGCATTGCAATTCGGCGACCATAAAATGCGCTGCAATTGCGAGCTGAGTTGCGGTTCCGCGAAAAAAGCAGAGACCCCAGCGCTGCTCCAGCGCTTTATCTTCCTTGTCTGATGAGCCGTTTCTAAGATGTAACTGGAAATCGCGTTGATAGTCTTTATTGCGGCGCAGAAACTCCCAAGCAAGCCCTTCTGGGGTCAAGCGGTTGACGTAGTCGTAACTGCCATGCAGTTGCCACTTCGAGGTGTCTGGTTGCATCGTTCGCCCCCATTCAACTTCGTCTGGCCGTCAACCGTCCAATGCCGCGACATTGCGGCAATTTGGAGTCCCTAATAGGCATTCCGTGATGCAACCAAGACATCACTAGGGGTTCAATTTTTGCCCTCGAGCAATAGAAGCCTGTAGCCCATTTCTGTCATCCATCGCGCACGGGCGAGATGGGAGTCATGGATGAGTTTGGCGCGTTTCAAGTCGTCATCGGGTTCAATTTCAAACACGACGCGAACAACGTCCCGCCAATCTGCGCCATCAGCTTCTGCGTCCAGAATTTGGAGGTAAAGAACCAGATGCGCGCGGTCATAATCGGTCAGCGCGTCACTCTTTGGTGGACTATCTAGAAAGCTTACAATCACAGCGTCTCTCATAGCGTCCCGTCCGATTTCTTATACACCATATGCGATCTTAAAATGACGTTAACCTCGCGAAGCGACATCATGTGATGTTCGGCGGACATCACAAACGTTTGTGATGACCACTCAGTTCGACACCTTCGATGCATGATTTTGTCGAGAATACTCCGTGGTTGAATTCTCTACAATCCTTTCTGTTTCGCGTCATGGAAATCAGAGAGGTATTGGCGCTCAACCTAAGAAAGCATCGCCGCTTGCTGGGACTATCCCAGGAAGAGCTCGCGCATCGTGCTGAGATTGACCGCACCTATATCAGTGCTCTGGAGCGTTGTGTTTATGCGGCGGGTATCGATGTCGTGGACCGCCTCGCGCGCGTTCTGGGCATGGAAGCAGCTGATCTCCTCCGTAAGCCTGAGATGCCTTCCCGCAAACCAAAGATCAAATGAGCCGATAACGGTCATGCAATCTGTGGGTTAGGCCAGCCGCGCTTGGGCCGGAACTGCCAACCGCGTGAACGCAGCAGCACCGACGAGTACTCCGCCGATGATGCAGAATAT
>CAWFWW010000013.1:0-47879 GCA_963819615.1 uncultured Alphaproteobacteria bacterium | reverse complement strand
GGTGAACCGTACGCTGAAGCGGAGCTGATTTAAATGAAACTGAAAATGGTAATGTCGCTGGCAGTTTTTTTTGCATTTGGCACATCAGCATTTGCAGCTACGACATGCACTGTCGATGAAAAACAGAGTTGCAGTGCAGGAACTGGATGTCAGCCGATTGAGAATTCAATTATCGTTCGAATTGATTGGAAGCAAGGCACCTACAGTCGATGTGATGCGAAGGGTTGCGACGATCTTAAGATGAATTTTGCAATTGTGGGTGAGTTCATCAATGTGGATGTTCCTGGACGAGGTATGCTTGCAAAGATGTCGAAAGACGGCTCGTCGTATGTGGAGGTTGCAACACTGATGACAACAGTGCTTATGAGTTTTGGTAGATGTGAAATTCAGTAGTCTCGTCGGAAGAATTGTTACTTATCTATTTTAAGGAATCAATCGAACGGAATAAGCACTTGATCCTATGGTGGCATCGACGCATCATGCTTTCGAAGAAAGCGGCGAAGGCGAAATTACATGAATGTTCAATCCTCTTGTATCCTCTATTTATTGGTCGCATCTTTATTTTGCAGTGCTGCGCAAGCAGATGATGCTGCTATAGAAAAGTACAGGAATTATTTACCTGAACAGATAAAGGATCTTCCTGAGGCTATACAGAAATCTGAGCTTCCGATCATGTACAGTCAAGCTGCCAGCACTGGATTATCTCCGTGGGCAAAAGATTTTTTCAGTTTGCAGCTCAACACGCTATCATACAATGGCATTGGAGATTTTGCCGGAGCCATTCGCTCATTCCAAAGGGATATGGGAGAACAACCTACTGGAATCTTGACCGTCTGGCAGATATTCCAACTTAACTATCGCTCAGAAATACAGAGGGTATCACCGCCCAGTATCATCCATAATTTTATTTCATACAAAACGGTTGGTTCCGCCGTTGTTAATGGCACGATGATTATTATAGATGATAGACCCGCTTGGCCGATCAATTATGTGAAGTTGAAATGCTTCAAAGACAACGGATATTGTAGACTCGAAGAACTGGACGTCCAACCACCAACAGAGCAGGATTGGGTTTACGATTTTTCAGTTTTTTGGGCTGACGCACTTTATTACAAGATCACGAACTGGTCAGAGGATGTAGTGCAGGCGGAGTACGAAACTGTCGGTGATACTTGTCGAACGACGAGCTTGGACCTGAACTTCAAGACCAAAGAATTCTATTTGATAACGAAGAATACGGGAAATGATTGCGATGTTCTTGGGCAGAAAATGGAGCGACTCAAACAACCAAGAATTTCACAGATTGTTGACGGCGAGAAAATTATCGCTGCTGAGATTCAAGCTTTTAAGCAAAAAACTTATGGCATGCGCTCAAGCGAATTCCGAGCTCGTTTTGACAAGTATCAAAAGCAGGAAAATTCGCAATAGACTGGTTCTTGTTAAAGGCTGCTAATGCCTGTTTCGAACGATAATTTTAGATTAAAGCCACTGGACATTTGATTCCTAGTGCCTCATCCGGCCTTCGGCCACCTTCTCCCATCCTGCTCCGCTTCGCTGCACAGCACGAGAGAAGGCTATAGTCATTTGCCATCGAGCGCGTTGCTTCAAGCATATCGCCTTCGCCCGTCCGCAGGATGGGAGAAGGTGCCCAACGGGCGGATGAGGGTTCTTTCTTCCCTAAACCACCAACGGATTTCACCACCTCATCCGTCTTATCATCATGGCTCACCAAACCGAAACATCGCGAACCCGCGCTCGCGCCCTTCGCAAGGACGACACCGAAGCCGAGCGCCGCCTGTGGGAAGAACTGCGCGGTCGCAGGCTCAATGGTTTCAAGTTTGTGCGGCAGCTACCTATTGGGCCATACTTCACAGATTTTGCCTGCCGTGCTGCCAAGCTGGTTGTTGAGGTTGATGGCGCAACGCACGGGAGCGAAACTGAAATGCGGTATGATGCAACGCGTACGCGGTTTCTGGAAGAGCAGGGCTGGCGGGTGTTGCGCGTGTGGAACGCCGACGTGTTCACGGCGCGGAATGCAATGTGTGACACGATATTGATGGCGCTGGAAAATCGGAACTAAGGAAGGGCCCTCATCCGGCCTTCGGCCACCTTCTCCCATCCTGCTCCGCTTGCGCTGCGCAGCACGGGCGAAGGCGATATGCTTGAAGCAGCGGGAGTTGTGGCTCTCAAAACAACCTCTGCCGACCCTTCGACAAAAAGAAACCGTGGCCCGCGCCATTCCGGCATTGCAGGCCTTGTTGGCTGGAGCCGCAGGTGATGCCGCCCACCTGGAATGATTTGCCGTAGGCCAGGTTCAGGCCTTTGTCGTCGCGCAGCGTGTCGCCCGTGCAGGCCAAGTAACCGGCGCCGGCCTCGCCGAGCTGGAAGCGGTTGCCCCATTCCAAGTCGCAGTCGGCGGGGCGGGGGGCGAGGGGCGCGCTGCTGGTGACCGACAGAATTTCGCAGTCGATGAAGCCGCCCTTGGCATCCTTCATGGCCTGGCAATAGATGTTTTTCGATGGCGTGTGAAAGGCCGTGATCCCGTCGGCGCGGGCCACTCCCGCCGCCATCAAAATGGCCCCTGCGCTTGCGAAGGCGATAAAAATTCTCATGCCGCGTTTTCCCCTCAATAAGGCGCACTATGTCAGCGCGGGGGATTGCAGGCAAGGTGGGGCGCTGCAAGCGTGCGGCGTTATCCCGCCCGGTCAAAAAATAAATTCCTATTCCGCTTGACATGTTCCTATAATAGGATTATATTATTAGATGATGGTTTCCGGAAAGGAGGGGACAGTGTCGACAGCGTCTCGAAATTGCCGGAACCATGGGCAGCGCCTGCAGGAGAGGGGAACCAACGCGCCTCTGTTCTCCGGGAGCCAAGGGCAAGACCCTCGGTTACTACGAGCCGAGCGCCTTAAATGGCTAAACAACCTCAGCGGCAAACCGACAGGCTTCCGGCTTCACAGCCGGGGGCGGGCACCGTGCGATCTGGGGCTCTGCAAGATCGAACCCACGGCCAAAACCGCTGCGTTTCAAGGTCGGGCTTTAAGCCGAACCACCAAAACTCACCACACTTCTTGCATATGCAGGCTTGAAGCCAGGACGGGAACTTCCCCTCCACCTTCTTTCTCCAGCCAACCCAGAGCGCCGCCATGAGCCACGGCCCCAATCCCCATAAAATCCGTGTACGGAAGAATAAACCCGCGCCAGGGGTGCAGCGCCCCCATGTTTCCCATGCGCCATGGGCGGGCTTCACCAAACATGATTGCCCCCGCGAAACGGAGCTGCCGGTTTGCCCGTCGCTGCGCTGCCGCCGCGCCAAGCTGTGCATCGCCGCCCATGACGGCCTCTATTGCCAGCGCACGCATTTTTCCCCCGCCGAGCATAAGAAGCGGCAGCGCCCCGACCCGTACCAGCGCCTCCTCGATGCCGTGCCGGAGGTGATCGATCCCAACGATTTTGGAGAGAAGATGGAGCGCATCAACGAGCTCTTCCAAATCCACAAGGAGAGGGCCGCCGCGATGACGGCGCGCTGGAAGGCGGGCGAGTTCGACCGTCTCTACGGCCCCTACCGGCGCAAGGGCGTGGTGGTGAAAGCGCCGCCCAAAATCTATGTGGAAAGGCCCGCAAAATGACGGGCCAAAGGTGTGGACAAGGTGAAACAAGCCACGTATACAGCGCGGCCAATGGCCTGCCCCGCGGCAGGCCATACGCCTTCAAAGGCGGGCGCATAGCTCAGGTGGTAGAGCAGCTGACTCTTAATCAGCGGGTCGTAGGTTCGAGTCCTACTGCGCCCACCAAGGAAATCAATAACTTAAAGCAAAAACTGAATCTTTCGCAATTTGTTTAGGTAGCAAATAGGTAGCAGAATCATGCCTGCTTGGCCTTCCCTTTTCAATCATCGCAGCGGCCTCTCGCGACAACACCTGAAGCCTGCTAGTTTCGTTGCGTCCATGGGCGTCAACCCACGGGGCATCGCGATGCTTCCAAGCACAAGGAAGTACAGCGATGAGGTTACTATCAAAACGTCAAGTCAGGGAGCTGGTGCTCTATTGCCCGCAACATATCCAGAGGCTTGAGGACGCCAACCGATTTCCGAAGCGCTTGCGCCTAGGCAACGGGCCACGTTCGAGAGTTGGATGGATCGAGAGCGAAGTAATGGAATGGCTCCAAATACGAATTGATGCACGCGATAAACCCGCCGACACCTCTGAGTGATCGGAGGCGGGCTGGTCCCGGCAGGGGCCAGCCCAATTTCATTCTGCGAATTTTGTTGCGGTTGGACCGCACTGTTTTCAATGCGCACAAATGTGTTACGCATGGTGGACTTATTGAAAACAGGAGCAGTGTAAATCAGTGTTTTACTGCAATCATCGGTAAACACTGTTTGACGTGGGGAGTCCGAATGTTTTACGCGCATTCAACAAAAGAAAAATCAAACAAAATTGACTGGCAGCTTTTGAGAAACCATCTTGTGCAAGTGGCTGGCTTTGCTGCCGAAATGGCAAAACCCTTTGGGTTATCGCGGGCAGCATATGTAAGCGGCTTGTTCCATGACCTTGGAAAATATCAACCTGAGTTCCAGCGACGTCTCGAAGGGGCAAAGGAGCAGGTCGATCACTCCACTGCTGGTGCTATTTTTTTGCATGGGCTGGCAAAGGGCGCTGACAAAAGTATTGCTGAACTTATCGCCTATGGAATTGCTGGCCACCATGCTGGCTTGCCCGATAAGTTGAGTGAGGCAAGATCGTCGCTCGACAACCGTATGACATCGTTTGAAGGTGTGATTGATCCGGTTTGGCAAGAGGAATTGCAGCCCGATGTTTCCGACCTTGTTCCTAAAGATTTCCATCCATCTAAAACAAATGCCGCGTTTCAATTCGCCTTTCTAGGTCGCATGATTTTTTCGTGTTTGGTTGATGCTGACTTCAAAGATACGGAGGCGTTTTATAATCGCATAGAAAATCGTAAATCCGACCGCGATTGGCCGCGCCTGCAAAGCCTATTGCCAGGTTTCCAAATTGCATTTGAAAGCCACATGCAGAGATTTTCAAAATCTGAAACAGATGTGAGTAGGCTGCGTGGAAAAATCCTCACACATGTTAGAAGCAAGGCCACAGAAACGCCTGGACTTTTCACGCTTACAGTTCCGACAGGTGGTGGAAAGACACTCACTTCGCTTGCCTTCGCGCTTGATCATGCAAAGATCCATGGCCACACCCGTATCATCTATGCAATTCCGTTCACGTCAATCATTGATCAAACCGCAGCAATTTTTTATGAAGCGCTTGGTCGTGACCATGTGCTGGAACATCATTCCACATTTGATGTGGATAAAAATGACGACAAGAAAGAATGGGTAGGCAAGGAAAAGTTGAAGCTCGCCATGGAAGACTGGGCTGCACCTGTGGTTTTAACCACCAATGTGCAGCTTTATGAAAGCCTGTTTGCTGCCAAACCATCCCGGGCGCGCAAACTGCATAATATTGCAAACAGCATTATCATACTGGATGAAGCGCAAACGATACCGCCAGCACTCCTCTCGCCCATATCGCGAGCAATTGAAGAGCTGTGCGAACATTATGGGTGCACAATTATCCTGTGTACGGCCACCCAACCCGCATTGGACAAGGCTAATTTTGACGAGGGGCACCCGGCTGGCCTGCCGCTTCAGGGGCGTGAACTAGCACCCGATCCCCACGCACTTGCAAATGAGTTGAAGCGGGTTACGCTTCGCATTGTGGGCGAAATGAGCAACGAGCAATTAGTTGCGGCTTTGGCACAAAATCGCCAAGCTCTCGTCATCGTCAACAGTCGCAAACATGCGCTAGAGCTTTACCGAGAAGCGCAATCGGCGGGGTTGCCCGGACTCATTCATCTATCCACGCGGCAATACGCGGCTGACCGGCGAGGAATTCTAAAAGATGTACGGCACCGCTTGAAAGAGAAAATGGAGTGCCGCGTCATTGCTACAAGCTTGATTGAAGCTGGCGTTGACATCGACTTTCCGAAAGTGTGGCGCGCCGAGGCAGGACTTGATCAAATCGCTCAAGCAGCCGGTCGCTGCAATCGCGAGGGCAGGCGAAGTATCGAAGAAAGCATCGTTAGCGTTTTTGCAGCGTCGGATTATCCGCCACCCCAAGAGATCAGGGGGCTTGTGGGTGATTTTAAGCGAATGGCAGACAAACATGAAAAGGATCTACTTTCTCCCACAGCACTCACAGACTATTTTGGTGAGGTGTATTGGCGAAAAGGCCGTAAAGGATTGGATGCTAAAAACATCTTGGACCTATTCAAAATATCAATTGCAGGAACTGATTTTTCTTATCGCACAGCGGCAGAGAAATTCCAGATGATTGAGAGTGGCATGGTTCCCGTAATTGTGGCACGGGATGAGAAATCAAAAGAAGCGGTGCGCTTGCTCTCAATAGAAGGCGTTTCCTCTGGTCGAATCGCCCGTGAGTTGCAAGCCTATGTCGTGCAAGTGCTTCCGCGTGCGAGGGATTTGTTGATCGCAAATGGTCATGTCGTTTTTGAAAGTCCAAAACTACGTGGTGATCAGTTTGCGGTTTTACAGGATAAGAGCGAACTCTATGAAAGCGATGTGGGCTTGGTTTGGGAGAATGCAGATTATATTTCTGCCGAGGCCCTTGTCATTTAGAAAATTGTATGTTCTTGTAATGTTCTGTAACGTGGGGGGCAATCTAAGTGGCTTACGGCATCAGGTTGAAAGTTTCTGGGGATCATGCCTGTTTTACAAGGCCCGAGATGAAGGTTGAACGTGTTTCCTATGATGTGATGACGCCGTCTGCGGCGCGGGGCATTTTGGAAGCGATTCACTGGAAACCGGCAATTCGTTGGGTGATTGACGCCATCCATGTGCTGAAGCCTATTCGGTTCCAATCCATTCGCCGCAATGAAGTGGGCTTCAAGGCATCATCAGGCAAAGTTAAAACCGCGATGAATCGTGAAAGTCTTGAGGGCTTGTATCTCCAAATAGATGATGGAAAAACGCGCCAGCAACGCGCCTCAACCGTGCTTGTCGATGTTGCCTATCTTATTGAGGCGCATTTTGAGTTGACCGCTAAAGCTGGCCAGGAAGACAATGAAGGCAAACACCTTGATGTTTTCAATCGTCGTGCTGCGCGAGGGCAATGCTTTCACCAACCCTGTCTTGGCACCCGAGAGTTTGCAGCGCGTTTTGAATTGCTACCGCCAGATGCGCCGCTGCCTGAGGCAATAGACGAAATGCGTGATCTGGGCTTCATGCTGTGGGATATCGATCATCAAGCCAAAGACCGCCCCTCGCTTTTCTTTCGTGCTCAGCTTGAGAAAGGTATTGTGAAAGTACCGCTCCCAAATTCACTGGAGGTCAGGCGATGAGCATTCTTGCATCCCTCGCCAAGGCCTATGAACGGTTGCCAGAAGCTCCCGCGTTTGGGTTTTCACTGGAAAAAATCGGTTTCCTGATTTCGCTCAATGCAGATGGAACAGTCGCTAATATTACTGACCTTCGAGAAGGTGATGGCAAAAAGAAAACCTCGCCACTCATGCCCGTGCCGCAGGCAAATAAACGAGCTTCCGGAATTGCGCCTAATTTTCTTTGGGACAAAACCGCCTACTCGCTCGGCGTAACAGCAGGTAAAGGCAAAAGAGTTGCTGCGGAACATGCAGCTTTTGTTAAACGTCATGTCGACGCCCTTTCCGAGGAAGACGATGGGCTTAAAGCATTGTCAAAGTTCCTCACAGCTTGGCGACCAGATCAGTTCATTGCTCCAGTGTGGCCCGACGATATGAAAGACCAGAATGTGGTTTTTGCGCTGGAAACGGATAGGCTTAGAAACGTTCGTATCCATGACAGGCCAGCCGCAAAAACGCTGTGGGAAAAGCTTTCTGCTGAAGGGGAGAAGAATTTCGCTGTATGTCTTGTCAGTGGAAACACTGCGCCAGTGGCGCGGCTACACCAAGCCATCAAGGGTGTTTGGGGTGCGCAATCATCGGGTGCCTCAATTGTTTCTTTTAATCTTGATGCTTTCACGTCTTATGGCCATGAGCAAGGTGACAATGCCCCGGTTTCGGAAGCGGCAGCGTTTGCCTACACAACAGCACTGAACCGGTTTCTTGAAAAAGGCAGCAAGCACCGCGTTCAGATCGGTGATGCGTCCACAGTGTTTTGGGCCGATGCGTCTGATATGGTTGTCGCGCAAGAGGTGGAAAGCCTGTTTGCGCAGTTTGCCGAACCATCGGTTGATGATGAGATAGAAAACAAAAAAATTAGCATCACGCTCAGTCGCATTCGCAATGGTGAGCCATTGAAAATAGTAGCGCCAGAACTTGCCGAAGGTGTGCGTTTTCATGTTCTGGGGATTGCCCCCAACGCCGCGCGTATTTCCATCCGCTTTTATCTCGAAGATGATTTTGGCAAGATTGCGGAAAACTATCAACGCTTCGTCGAGGATATGCGCATTGAGCCTCCGCCACCGCGCAATGCCTATCCACCACTCTGGCAGTATCTCTGTGAAACCGCAGTGATGGGTAAGCGCGAAAATGTGCCACCCAACCTTGGTGGTGAATGGATGCGTTCCATTCTGGCAGGAACATCTTATCCCCTGACATTGCTCTCTAACGTCTTGATGCGCATCCGGTCCGACAAAGAAATCAACGCAATGCGTGTTGCAATTCTTAAAGCAGTATTGATCCGCAATTTTCATCTTGCAAAGGAGGCACCAGTGACCCTCGACATAAACAATCGGAACAAAGGTTATTTGCTGGGCAGGCTGTTCGCCGCCTTTGAACATGTGCAAGCGGCTGCCCTCGGGTCCAGGGTAAATGCAACGATCAAAGACAAATTCTATGGAGCAGCTTCAGCGCAACCCCGAAAAGTCTTTGCGTTGCTGGACAAAGGAGCCGCCAATCATCTTTCAAAAGTCGGAAAACAAAAACCCGGTTACAAGGTGGTGCTCGAGAAATCGATTGCCGCAATCATGGGCGTAATGGAACCGAGCGAAGATCCTTTTCCAGCTTCTCTCTCCGCTCAGGAACAGGCGCTTTTCAGTCTCGGTTACTACCACCAGCGCAGTGAATATTTCCGCAAAAATACCAATGAAGTTTCAAATGGAGAAAAGGCTTAATGACAACCCTTGCAAATCGCTATGATTTTGTTCTGCTTTTTGATGTTGCAAACGGCAATCCGAATGGTGATCCAGACGCTGGCAATCTGCCGCGTCTTGATCCTGAAACAAATCATGGTCTCGTTACAGATGTCAGCCTCAAGCGGAAAATAAGAAATTTTGTTGAATTTTCCAAAGAGGGACAGGATGGGTTTCACATCTATGTAAAAGAGGGGGCGGTGTTGAACGATCAACATCGCAAGGCTTACAAAAAGCTGCGGCCCGCAGATGCTAAAGTTGAAAAAGAGGCCAAACTCAATCCCAAAGACGATGACGAAGCAAATAAATTGCGCGATTTCATGTGCGCCAACTTTTTTGATGTTCGCAGTTTCGGTGCGGTTATGTCCACTGGAGTGAATTGTGGGCAAGTTCGCGGACCCGTGCAATTGACATTCGGCAGTTCAGTTGAACCCATTGTACCGATGGAAATTACGATCACGCGTATGGCAACCACGAACGAGGCGGAAAAGAAGCAGCGCATTGAAGGGAGCGAAGAGAGCGACCAACGTACCGATAACCGCACCATGGGCCGCAAATACATCGTGCCCTATGGATTGTATCGCGCTCATGGTTTTATCTCGGCAAATCTCGCCGGGCGGACTGGTTTTTCCGAATCTGACCTCAGTCTCCTATTCGATGCCTTGTCCTCCATGTTTGAACATGACCGTTCGGCGGCGCGTGGTGAAATGGCGTCTCGCAAACTCATTGTCTTCAAGCATCAAAATGCCATGGGCAATGCCCCGGCTCATGCCTTGTTTGACCGCGTGAAAGTGGGCCGCAATGTTGATGGCGAATATCGCCAGATCAATGACAAGGGCATTGGCAACGAACCGCCCGCCCGCAAATTCGCCGACTATATCGTCAAAATTGACCGTGAAGGTTTACCGGAAGGCGTGGAAATCCTAGAGAAAATCTAAAATCATGGAAGCCAGTGACGCCACTGCACTGGTCGAACACGAGGGTGAGCCCATCCCACTCTCGGCACTACAACATGCGGTTTATTGCTTGCGGCAGGCGGCCCTCATTCATGTGGAAAGGCTTTGGGTGGAAAACCGGTTTACGGCGGAAGGCAAGGTCTTGCATGTCCATGCCGACAAGCCGGATAAACGCAAAGTGCGTGGCATTCGCCGCGTTTCTGCTTTGCCACTTGCTGCAAAGAAATTAGGTGTGGCAGGCGTTGCCGATGTTGTTGAATTTTTACCCGGAGCTGATGGCAAGGAAGTGCCTTATCCCGTAGAATTCAAGCGCGGAAAATCCAAGCTCCACCGTGCCGATGAAGTGCAGCTTTGCGCGCAAGCGCTCTGTCTTGAGGAAATGACGGGAGTTGCTGTACCAGAGGGTGCGCTTTTTTATGCCGAAACAAAGCGCCGGTTAATTGTGACATTTGATGCAGAGCTGCGCCGTTTGACACTTGAAACAATTGCGGCACTTTCGGAAGTTTTTAAGTCGCTGAAAACGCCGCCACCTACGACACGCAAAGACAGGTGTCGCGCCTGTTCGCTTTTTGAAATCTGTAGGCCCAACGCCGTTGCAAAGCCAGCGCGGGCTTGGCGTGACCGCATGGTGGACCAGATGCTGACGGATGAAAGTCCACCACCATGAAAAAGCTGTTGAATACGGTTTACGTTTTGACGGAAGGCACATCCTTGCGCAAAGAAGGTGAAAATCTAGTCGCGGAAGTTGATGGTTCCGAGCGCAGCCGTGTGCCCTTTCATATGCTGGCCTCGGTTGTCATATTCGGGCACATTTATGTGTCACCGCCGCTCATGCTGGCTTGTGCGTCGGCGGGAATAACATTGGTTTTACTGGACCGGTTTGGCAGGTTTCAGGCCCGCATTGAAGGGCCAATGTCAGGTAATGTTCTTCTGCGCCGCGCCCAATATCGCATTTCAGAGACGCCTATGGAAGTCGTGCGCTCTATTCTTATTGGCAAAATTTCTAACCAGCGCGCCGTTTTAATGAGGGCATTGCGTGATCATGGTAATGATATTGCAGAAGCTGAAGTGCAGTCCATAAACCAAATCGTAGACCGTTTGGCGCGAATCATTCGCCGCGTCCAGCTTTCAGACCACACGCTAGACTGTCTGCGCGGATCAGAAGGGGAGGCGGCAAATCTTTACTTTTCGGTTTTCAATTCACTGATCCGTTCATCTGAAGAGGAAATGCGCTGGACTGGCCGTTCACGTCGCCCGCCACTCGATCCAGTTAATGCGCTTCTTTCATTTTTATATACATTGTTGACCCACGATTGCCGCAGTGCTTGTGAAATGATTGGTCTCGACCTCGCAGTAGGATTTTTGCATCGGGACAGACCCGGAAGGCCAAGTTTGGCTTTGGATTTGATGGAAGAAATGCGACCCGTACTTGCCGATAGGCTTGTACTTTCACTTATCAATCGGAGACAACTCAAAGCAAAGGATTTTGAAAAGCGTGATGGTGGCGCAGTTATTATGTCAGACGATGCCCGGAAACTTGTTCTAAATGCCTGGCAAGAGCGCAAGAAGGAGGAGCGGCTGCATCCATTC
The DNA here is from genome assembly GCA_963819615.1 of uncultured Alphaproteobacteria bacterium. Classification (GTDB taxonomy): domain Bacteria; phylum Pseudomonadota; class Alphaproteobacteria; order Rhizobiales; family Aestuariivirgaceae; genus Aestuariivirga. Next base: position 36,187 of record CAWFWW010000013.1, on the reverse strand, counting down.
CTCGACGAGAAAGCACCATTGGGACTTGTGCCCTACCTGCAAGCACAAATGCTGGCGCGGCATTTGCGCGGCGATCTCGACGCTTATCCCCCATGGTTTTGGAAATAGGAGAAAATGCTGGTTCTGGTGACATACGACGTGTCTGTTACCGAAGGCGATGGCGCGAAGCGGCTACGTCGGTTGGCGAAGGCGTGCCGTGATTACGGACAGCGCGTGCAGTTTTCTGTGTTTGAAATTGAAGTTGACTCGGCGCAATGGGTGGCATTGAAGGCACGTTTGGAAGGCATAATAAAACCAGATATAGACAGTTTGAGATATTATTATCTTGGGTCTAATTGGCGTCGGCGGGTGGAACATGTAGGGGCAAAACCAGCCACTGATTTTGGCGATACGCTGTTGGTATGAGGGGCATCAAATGATGGGCAACATGCGCGCGAACCACAAGCGTGCGGAGGATTGTCGTCTGGCTCGCGCCTGATATAGCTTATTGACATTGTTCACTTACTTTTGCGATGGCGGAATCCAAAGGCTGCTGGTTGAGTGCAGTGGATCAGATTCGCGCTGTTGTGCCTCTTTTAGTTTTAGAAGCAATTGCTTAGAGTAAGACAGTCGCCCCCCGCGCGGGGGCGTGGATCGAAACTATGACAGCAACGAAGATGCCATGGCCGATATGGTCGCCCCCCGCGCGGGGGCGTGGATCGAAACTGGACTTGTTAGACGACTAGGCTACAACACAAGGTCGCCCCCCGCGCGGGGGCGTGGATCGAAACCATTTAATCCAAGCACCCCGGTTATGTTATAATGTCGCCCCCCGCGCGGGGGCGTGGATTGAAACAGTACTAATGACCGCGAGGCAGCGCACCAGGCGGTCGCCCCCCGCGCGGGGGCGTGGATCGAAACTTTGAAAGCTCGGTTTTCATGTCCATGGATAATGTCGCCCCCCGCGCGGGGGCGTGGATCGAAACAGCTTATCCGCCTCGTGCTTTGCACCCTCTTTGGTCGCCCCCCGCGCGGGGGCGTGGATCGAAACAATTTCAGCTTTGAATTCTTCCTTGGTCATTTTGTCGCCCCCCGCGCGGGGGCGTGGATCGAAACATACCGCATGGGATTTGGGTAAAGCTGTGAATAGTCGCCCCCCGCGCGGGGGCGTGGATCGAAACGGCCATATGCGCTGCAGCGGATTGCATTCCCAAGTCGCCCCCCGCGCGGGGGCGTGGATCGAAACACCCATTCGTGGGCGATGTTCTTGATGTCGTGGCGTCGCCCCCCGCGCGGGGGCGTGGATCGAAACGCCAGCACCGCATCGGTCAACGCCGTGGTTGACAGTCGCCCCCCGCGCGGGGGCGTGGATCGAAACATTGCGTGTGGCAAGGCATAGGAGGTTCACCCAAGTCGCCCCCCGCGCGGGGGCGTGGATCGAAACCCTGTCGGATGGCCCGCCGTTCCGGCTGTCGAAGTCGCCCCCCGCGCGGGGGCGTGGATCGAAACATTGCAGATGCAGGATAGGACTTCATGGTCATTTCTGCCTGATAACCTAAAGGGATACGCTCCCATATCCTGTATCCCCCACCTGTACCCTACACACAACGCGGTAAAACCCGCGTAAACACTGCTCCGCCACACCGTCGTCGGCCTTCTTGGAAGGCACGACCCAACCCGCAATTCTTTGCCTAACGGACATCGAACTGACGGCACCTCGTATCGGACATCGTCCTCACTCAGGCTTGCGGCTTGGGTCGTGCCTTTGGCACCGACGACAGTGGGCGGAACAATACTCTCACAATACAATACTGATATACGGTACAATTCCTACAGACGCTCTTTCATCGGCTGGCCACCCCCACCGAGTGATCGTTATGCCATGACGTTAATCAACACGGCGCGGCGGCCAGCCTATGGACGAGTGCCAATACATTCTAGGCAAAACCCATCAGGGCGGATTGTTGCCGCTGTCGCTTTCCGAGCGCCGCAACCATATTTACATTACCGGAAAATCCGGCACCGGAAAGTCGTCGCTGCTGTTCAATCTCGCCCACACCGACTTGACGCAAGGCGGCGGCTTTCTGTTTATCGATCCCCATGGCGATACCGCCCAGAAGCTTGCCGACAGCGCCCCACCGCACCGGCGCTCCGATGTCATCTATTTTGATCCGCTCGATAGCCATGTCGTTGGCTTCAATCCCCTGATGACCGTTCCGGCGGTCCATCGCGGCACACTGGCCGCGCGGATCGTCGAAGTGTTCCGGAACATCTGGTCGGACAGCTGGGGGCCACGGCTTGACTATATCCTCACCAACGCCATTCGCTTGCTGCTGGAAAATCCCGGCACTTCGCTGATCGATATTCCTAAGCTTCTCACCAATGCCAAATATCGCGCAAATCTGCTTAGCCATTGCTCCGATCCGTTCATCAAGGAATTCTGGGTGGGCGAGTATGCCGGTTATACTGACAAGCTGCGCGCCGAGGCGATTTCCCCCATCCAAAACAAGATCGGCCAGTTCGCCAACAATCCGATTCTGCGTCACATCGTTGGTGGCAAGAACACAATTGACATTCCAAAAATCATGAATGAGGGCAGGGTGCTGATCTGCAACTTGTCGAAACGCATGGGCGAAGAGCCGTCTCACCTTCTCGGAGCGCTTATCGTCACCGCCTTCGCGCAAGCCGCCGAAGCGCGAGCCGAAATGCTGGAGGCCGAGCGCCGCGACTTCGCGCTCTATGTCGATGAATTCCAGAACTACGCCACCACCAGCTTTGCGACGATCCTATCAGAAAGCCGCAAGTATCGTTTGAACTTGGTGACTGCAAATCAGTTTCTGGGGCAGGTGCCAGAGTTGCTGCGCTATGCCATCATCGGCAACGTCGGCACCATGATCGTCTTCCGCATCGGCGCTTTCGATGCGCCACTGCTGGCCAAAGAGATTGGCATCGCCGAAGACACGCTCATCAATCTTCCCAACTTCACCGCACGGGTAAAACGCATCGATGGTGGCTCTCCTACTGAAGCCGTGAATGTCGAAACCATTCTGCCCAGTCCCGAATTCGCAGGTCGCCTAGCTTCCGTCCTCAACTACACCCGCAACCGGCACGCAAGGCCGCGTATCGATAGGTAAAGTCCTGTTTTCATTCTAGTGAATGGCAACTGAGTAACTGGCAGACACGCAAGCGCAATTCAGGGCCGCCCTACTTCAATCAAGTCGCGGGACGAGGGCGCCATCACTTCGGTGCCGGTCGCGGTGATAAGAAGCTGATCCTCAATGATAAATCCGCCAAGTCCCCTAATATAATAGGGTGTCTCGAAGGCGAGTACCATTCCGGCTTCTGCCAGTGCCGTAGCATCTGCCGATATGAACGGCCATTCCTCGCTCCAGACACTTGCTCCAACGCCGTGGCCAAAATGCCCACGACCGTATGTTAAAAATCCGGCGTCCCACATGCTTGTCGCGACCGCCTGATAGACGTGGTTGAGGGGCACGCCGGGCCGCAGTAAGTCAAAACCTGCTTCGAAAGATTTATGGAGCGCAGCGTAAACTTTGCGTGCCGCGACACCCGCGCGGCCCAGCACAACAGTACGGCCACCATCGGAACTGTACCCGTCGATGACGCAACCCACATCAATCTTAATGAGATCGCCAATTTGTGCTGGACCACCGGGCGCGAAGCCGTCGCCGCCGACTGCGATATAGGCCCAGGTTGATGAAGGCGGCGGCAAGCCCCGGCGCGTCGCTTCTGCCAAGGTTGCAGCGCGCCAGACAGCAGTCATGCGGGCGGCGTCCATACCTGGAATGATGCTTTGCGTGAGGGCGCGAACGCCAACACCCGATAACTCGGCGGCGGTCCGCAAAAGTTCGATTTCTTCGGAGCACTTGATTGCGCGCAGTTGTTCAACGAGGTTGGTCGCATCGACCCACGTCACCTGCGGCATCATCCCGGCAAACATGGGAAAATCCCGGGCCGCGACAAATCCAAGCTCCAGTCCAATGCGTGTTTTGAGAAGTCCGCGCTCAGCGAGGCAATCGCGAAGAAGGCCAAGTGACGATTGAAGATCATACTGGGCTGGACGGGAATGCCGAGCAGGCTTGCCCATGTCCACGTCTCTTGCGACGAGTGAACTGGAAATATCGTTGGCATTGTCAGATTGGTGGTCGAAATGACCAGTCTCCACCCATATCCGATGGAATCGAACATCATTTATCTTTGATTGCTCTTTGAAAGTTTCGGCTTGCAAGTCACCAACGATGGCTGTCATTGCGGCATTCGCATCGCGAGGGACAACCACAAAGGCCGCCCCGGCGCGTCTCCAGAAAGTCGCTACGCCTGGAAACGCACCGCTGGCATATTTGATGGTCTCCGGCTGGGCCAGAACAAGGGCCTCAAGCCCTTGCTCTGACATCAGCCGACTGGCGCGACTCCGGTCAAGAAATCCGGAAACCAATCTGCCTACTTCGTCGTCAGGTTATAAAAAACAACATCGGAACTTGGACCCATGACAAAGTTCTTGACGTTGACGCGTGTGGCAAGCTGCTGGGTGTCCTGGAACATGATGATAAATGGGCCTTCATCCATCACTTTCTTTTGCAGATCCTTGTACATCTGTTCACGCTTTCCGGCATCACGCTCGCGCACGGCGGCATCGGTTGCCTTGGTGATTTCCGGAATATCCCAGGCGTTGCGCCAGGCCAATGGTTTGGATTTGGGTTCGTCTGAATTGTCAGGGTTGCGCGCAAAGGAGTCCGCATTGGTGTGCGGGTCCATGTAGTCAGGTCCCCAGTTGATGAGAAGCATCTGATGTTGCCGGGCACGATATCGGGTCAGCACGGTTTTTTGCTCGGCAGGCAAGATTGTAACCTTGACGCCGCCTTGCGCCATGGTGGATTGAATCGATTGGGCCATGTTGGTGAATGGCGATGTATTTGGGGTGTCGAGTGTCACCTCCAAACCATCGGGGAGGCCTGCTTCCGCCAGCAGCGCCTTGGCTTTGGCGGGATCAAAAGTATAATCGTTTTCATCAAGAGCGGCCCAGAAACCTGAAGGCCAGAATGTCTGGTGAACTTTGGCTTTGCCTTTGAGGAATGAATTTACCATGCCGTCATAATCGACAAGATAATGCAATGCCTGACGCACCTTAACGTCCTGGAACTGGGTTGTTTTTAAATTGAGGCCAACATAATAAAGGCTCGCCTGTGGAATAACCGTCACGGCGATATCTTTGTTGTCGATGACACCCGCAATTTGGTCAGGTGTCAGATCGCGCGCAATGTCGATGTCGCCCTTTTCAATCAGCAAGCGCTGGGCCGCAGGCTCTACGACATGACGGATGATGACCCGTTTCAATGCAGCAGGACCACCGCGATAGGTCGGGTTGGCTTCCAACGAAACGCTTTCGTTGGCTTTCCAGGCTTTCAAGCTATAGGCGCCAGAGCCCGCCGAATTCGTCGTCAGCCATGCGTTACCAAGATCGCCAGCCGTTTCATGTTCCATGACGGTTTTCATATCGACGACTGAACCCACAACCGACGACATTAAGCTCAAGACAAGAGATGGGGCGAAGTCTTCTGTGATCGTGATCTGGAATGTGCTGTCATCAACAACTTTCACCAATTGATCTACAGTGTCTTTGGTCCAGCCGAGTTGCCCGATAAGAAAGGCCGGGGTCTTATCAAGTTTGACAACGCGCTGAAGGGAGAAAACAGCGTCTGCGGCGGTAATTGGGTTGCCGGAAGCGAATTTCTGTCCCGCCCTGATTTTGAAAGTGAAGGTCTTGCCATCGTCGCTCACGGTGTAGCTTTCAGCGACGCCGGGCACGAGTTTTGTAATATCGGTGGGTTCAAGCCGCATGATCCGGTCATAGGTATTGGAAATCACTTCGATGCCCATGAACTCATAAGCTTGGGCAGGGTCGAGGGTAATTATATCGTCGATCTGTTTGGCGATGACCAAAGTATCGGCTGGCGTATCTGCCAGCGCGCTTGGTGCCACGGAAAGAAGTACGCCAGCAAACAGCGCATATTTGAATTGGTTTAACATCTCGTGCTCCCTAGTTCTTGTTCAGCTCAAGATCTGAAGCTATCTTTGTCTCATCTTGGGCTGTTGTCTCATCACACTCTATTTTCAAGTGGAGCGCAAGGCGAGGCAAAGTCACTTGGAGGCTCTGACATAGCCACGACTGGCTGCAATAAGCTCTTGAGTATAGGATTCCCGTGCCTTTCCCTGTCTCAACTCCTCAACTTCGAGAAGTTCAATCAGCTTGCCATTTTGCATGATAGCTATGCGATTGCAGAGGTGGGCGACAACGCCGAGGTCGTGGCTGACGAGAATACTGGTGAGCTGATAGCTGCGCCGCAGCCGCGAAATGAGATTGAGGATTTCAGCCTGAATTGATACGTCGAGGGCCGAAGTCGGTTCATCAAGCAGCAGTATGCGGGGTTTTAGGATCAGGGCCCGGGCAATGGCCACGCGTTGTCTTTGCCCCCCAGAGAGCTGATGCGGATAACGGAATCTGTGCTGCGGCAAAAGTCCCACATCGGCCAACGCCCCACTGACCGTGGCTTCAATCTCTTCCATGCCGTGGATCAACAGCGGCTCGCGCAACATGTCATTCACGGTTTGACGAGGGTGCAGGGAACCATAGGGGTCTTGGAAAACAAACTGCATGAGGCGGCGGTCAGCTTTGCTGCGTTTGGATCCCACAACTTGGCCGTTGATCTTGAGGCTCGACGCCTCAGTTTCCACCAGCCCCGCAATCGCCTTGAGGATTGTCGACTTACCTGACCCTGATTCGCCGACAATGCCAAAGGTTTCACCATCAGCAACTTCAAATGAAACCCCGCGCACCGCGTGGATCGGCCGCTTACCATTAAGGAATGTGACAGAAAGACCGCTGACCTCTATCATTTGAGCCACTCGGGGTCGCGAGTCACAACAGCGAGCTGTGCTATCGGATGTTCCAGCGACGGCGCTGCCTTGATCAGTGCCTGAGTATAGGGATGCTTGGCTTTGCGCAGTTCCTTCGCTTTGCATTCTTCAACGATCTTGCCGCCATACATCACCAGCACGCGGTCGCAAAAGCTGGAAACGATTGTGAGGTTATGACTGATGAAGATCAGGCCCATGCCGCGATCCGTAACCAGATCATCAAGGATATGTAAGACCTTATTTTGAACGGTGACGTCCAGCGCTGACGTAGGCTCGTCTGCAATCAGCAAATCCGGCTCGGCGATCAGCATCATGGCGATCATCACCCGCTGGCCCATGCCGCCGGAGAGTTGATGAGGATAGAGATGATAGACGAGGTCGGGGTCGCGTATTTTTACGGCTTCCAGCATCGCTATTGCACGCTTGCGGGCATCCTCCGCAGTCGAACGAAAATGCAGCAAATAGGTTTCCTGAATCTGATGACCGATCTTAATGACGGGATTTAGCGAATACTTTGGATCCTGCATCACCATCGAAATCCGGCGTCCCCGCAGTGTTTGCCAATCGGCATCCTGCATCACCAGGAGATCCTGTCCGGCAAATCGCATGGATTTTGCCGTGACAATGCCAGGACGCGGAATGAGGCCAAGCAGGGCTCGCCCCGTCGTAGATTTGCCTGAACCGGATTCGCCAACAATTCCCAAGCGCTCACGTCCCAACGAAAATGTTGCACCGCGCACGGCGCGGGTGACACCACCGCGCCCCGGAAAGGATACGTTGAGGTCTTCAATCTCAAGAAGCGGAGATTGGCTCATGCGTTCTTCGGATCAAAAACGTCACGTAATCCATCTCCCAAAAGATTGAAACCCAGGCTCACGATGAAGATCGCAATGCCTGGAATTGTGGCAACCCACCATTGGTCGAGGATTACATCGCGACCAGCCGAAACCATGGCGCCCCATTCGGCGGTTGGCGGTTGCGCCCCGAGGCCCAGAAAGCCGAGACCTGCCGCTGTCAAAATGATTCCGGCCATGTCGAGTGTCAGACGAACGATCAGGGACGACAGGCATAAGGGCACGATATGGCGAAACAGGATTCGTGATGTGGACGCGCCTTGCAGCACGACGGCTGAAATGAAATCACTGCGAGCAAATGTTACAGTCTCGGCCCTGGCAATGCGTGCATAGGGTGGCCACGCCGTAAGCGATATGGCGATTACCGCATTTTCAATGCCGGGACCAAGGGCTGCAGCAAAGGCAAGTGCCAACACCAATCGGGGAAAAGCCAAGAAAATGTCAGTGATCCGCATCAAGACGGCATCTGCCCAGCCACCAAGATAGCCCGCCGTTGTGCCAACTGCCAATCCAATAGGGGCCACTACAACGGACACCAGCATGACGATGGTGAGCGTGACCCGAGCGCCATGAACGGTTCGTACATAGATGTCACGTCCGAGCTCATCGGTGCCAAACCAGTGGGATGAACTTGGCGGCGCAAGCCGTGCCCCCAGATCTTGGGCGTTAGGTGAGACTGGACCGGCAATAAGCGATGCGAAGATCGCAATGAGGATGAGTGCCGCCACGATCAACAGACCAGTAAGTGCCGCTGGATTGGAGCAAATGGCAGAGGATCCTCGGAAGAGGTTGCCGAGCAAGGCCTGATACCGCGAGGCAGGTGCATCGCTGGCGAGCCATACGCGAAGGGAAATGCGCGACGCTGGGCTGGTCATGAAGTTTGCAACCTCGGATCAAAAACCTTGTAGAGAAAATCACACAGCAGATTTACACCGATGAAGACGGCACCGACCAACAAGGTTCCGCCAAGCACCGCATTCATATCAGCATTGAACAGCGAACGCGTGATGTAAAGCCCAAGGCCGGGCCAGGCAAAGACGGTTTCAGTCAGCACCGCTCCTTCGAGGAGTGATGCGTAGCTCAGGCCAATAACAGTAATCAGCGATACCATGATATTGGGAAATGCGTGGTCCCACACGGCCCCCCAAAAGGAACGCCCCTTGATGCGGGCTGCCGTCACATATTCTTGGCTTAACTGCTCGATCATAAAACTGCGTGTCATGCGCGCGATATAGGCCACCGAATAATAACCAAGGATGGAGGCTGGCAGAATGATGTGACTGACGGCATTCCAGAAAACACTCCACTCGCCCACAATCGCACTGTCGATGAGAATGATCCCCGTGCGCGACGTAACGATGTCGTCATAGCCCACATCAAGCCGCCCGGGACCGCCCACCCAATCAAGTTTGCCATAGAAGACGAAGAGTCCGACAAGCCCCAGCCAGAATACCGGCATTGAATAACCAAAAAGACCGATGATGCGAACGAGATGATCAGGCCAGCGGCCCTTTTGCGCGCCGGCCGCAACACCAACTGGAACGCCAATGACAACGCCGAGTATCGTGGCGATTGTTGCAAGCTCAAACGTTGCGGGAAAAAAATGTAGCAAATCCGTGAGAACAGGATGGGATGTCATGACGGACTGGCCAAAGTCTCCGGATAAAAGCTTTTGCAAATAAACAATAAACTGTTCTGGGACCGAGCGATCAAGTCCCATCGCGATGCGCGCCTTGTCGTAAACTTCCTGGGTCGCACGATCGCCAACCACGACCAAAACGGGATCGACCGCCATAAAGCGTCCGATCATAAACGTGACGGCGGTGAGACCGAGGAAGGTGAGGGCCATCGACGCAAGGAACGAACTGAGCCGCCACAGGACGGTCATGGCCCATTTTCCTAACCCCACGTCTTTCATTCTTGACCCTTTAGCTTTTCAAAGTTTCGCCTATGAATGCATCGGTGTTTTTTCAAAGTAAGTCAAATCTGCGATTGATGAAGCTCTATCGTATCGCCGCGAGGTAAGCGCGCTCTGCGGGACCAGACAAATGGTTTTCAATCAACGCAAGGCGCAGCGGAGAATAATAATGCTCCTCATGTAGAATATTGATTGTTGCAGCGAGGGTGCCATCAATAACTACCGGCAGATTAACCACTGATCCACATCCCATTGACCAGATTTTTTCATGGTCAGGAAAAACCTTGGCAATGTCTGCAATGGTATTGGCTACGAACATTTTTTGCTGTTTGTGAACGACTTCAAACCATGCATCATAGTGAATGGGCTTGATGCCCGAAACGGGGTATTCAACAGGGTGACTCGTATAAACGCGGCAAGCTAATTCTTTTACCATGTCCACGGTCATCACTGTAAAAAGCTTGCAGCCTACAACCTTGTCAACCAGATGCTGTAAGGCTTTCCAGCTTTTCACTGGTTGAGATGCGCGGGCGAACGCGCGCTCAAACTCCAAAAGTTGCAATTGCAAGTCTCTTTCAATCATAGCGACATTCTATTCATTTATCTTCAGAGTGGGAATACTGGTGACCCAGATGGCCCATCCAGGCCTGTACACTAATGAGATCGCCCGCGCTCTGATACCCAAGATGGCCCGAAGCACAATCAGCTCCAATCAAAGGCCGCTATATCGATGCAAGACCGCCTACCACCACATCGGCAAAACTTCTAACAACACGCGGTCGGACCATACATTGGGTCATCCTCTGCCATCGATTAAACAACAATTGAAGACAGGATACCGGCGCTAACTGGCCATCCAATCAGTTGCCTTTTTGCAGAATGGCGCTCAAAATTGTCTCGCACCCTATGATGTTGGCAAGCTTTGGATTCTTTTCAGTAGATATCCCCGGCGAACTCTTGACTCCGTGGAAAATTAAAACAATCTTGCAAGTGGGCTAATTGGGGGAGGCTGAACATGCAGCTTGTCATGCGTCGTTCACAGAAGACATCTGGCTTGATGAGCAAGAGCGTCTTGTTTTGCCTTGATGCGCGTGTTGACCTCAGCCATGAGGAACGCAGCAATGTCGACAGGTACAGGCTGGGTGGTCAGGTTCTGTACAATAGTGCGGCGACCGAAACCCATTTGGCGAAAGCCGCCGCTGGATTTGCCGGGGGTGGTCTTTTAAAAGGAGCGGTTGGCTTGGCCATGTCGAGACTGACTTTAAGCATCACGGTCGACAGCCTGACACGGGGCCATCATATTGAGTGCAAAGAACTCGATGAACTCTTGGGCGCTGAGGAAGCGATCAAATCGGCAGTTGAAACCATCAAGACCTACATCGATATGGCCTCCACATTCGACGGGCGGGAGATTGTGATTGACCTCGACGAAATGGCAACCGCCTAGGCTGTCTGTCTTCACCCCGTTTCTGCGGCGCTTTACCGATGAAAAGGCGCGTGATATCGCCGAGACGAGGGCGCTCTACAGAGATGTGACGGCACGACACCTGGCCTCGAAGTGGTCGCGCGAAGACATCATTGAAGACTTCGCCGAAGTGCTATTTGCCGACATTCAAGTTCCCGTGCCGGAAGCCCTGGGCGTTCCGGTTTTCGAGCTTCTGGTTGAACTGCTCACGCTTGAAAAGCCTATCTTCTCAACGCCTCCGAATGATCCCGATGTTGGCGCTCTGTCCTTGAAGGGACTTGTCGATCTCCGCCGCTTCTTGCGCGCGCAAGAACATTTTCTCGATCATGAGGATGCCACCATCGATACGCTGGCTGGCGAACTGCTCGGCATTCTTGATGGCGTCATGGGGGAATTGCCAACCCTTGATAGTTCATCCCCATTCACCATTCCCCTGATCTGCGTCCTACCCAATCCGCAGCTCCTCGTCGAAAAGATTGGCGGCACCTTGCTGCATGACAAGGCGCTTGATCTTGGCCTCTTTGCTGAGATCAACGAGCAACGCGAACTCAATCTCTGTGAAGCCTATGGTATTGTGCCGGGCGCCGAGATCAGGAAAGTCCTGAAACCCATCTCGGAAATGGACTGGTCGCCCCAGGAAGCTGTGAAGGCGGTGATGAAGCGCACGCCCTTCCATGATTTTCTCATGACGCCGGTTCCCCTCAAGTTTGATCACGAAACCCGTTACAGCCACGTTCATGTGGTCGGGGGCTCCGGGGCGGGCAAAACCCAATTGCTGCAAAGCCTCATTCTCAATGACCTCGCATCTGACGAACCACCTGCGCTGATCATTGTCGACAGCCAATCGGACTTGATCAGCAAGATTTCGCGGCTTGACGTGTTTCACCCGGACCATGGAGCGCTCAGGGGCAAGCTCACCCTCATCACCCCGCGTGACATCGATTATCCGCCTGCCATCAATATCTTTGATATCAACAAGGGGCGTATTGGCAGCTACAATGCTGCCATGCGCGAGCAGGTGGTCGCTGGTGTCATCCAAACCTTTGACTATCTGTTTGCCGGATTGTTAGGGGCCGATCTCACCGCCAAGCAGTCCGTGTTCTTCCGCTTTGTGGCACGCCTCATGCTGGCGCTCCCTGAAACCATGGGGCGCAATGCCACCATCCTCGACATGATGAATCTGATGGACGATATTGGCCCTTACCGCGATGCCATCCGCACCCTGCCGCCGATCCAAAGGAACTTCTTTGAGCGCGACTTCAATAATTCGGGCTTCCGCCAGACCAAAGAACAGATCCGCTACCGCTTGCAGGCCATTCTCGAAAACCCAACCCTTGAGCGGCTGTTCACCTCAACCCGCACCAAGATTGACCTGTTCGCGAAAATCAACAACGGCGGCATCATCCTGATCGACACCGCCAAGGATTTTTTGAAGGATGGCTCGGCCCATTTTGGCCGCATCTTCATTTCTCTGGTGCTGCAAGCTGCGCTTGAGCGGGCCGCCATCCCTGAACATAAACGCCGCCCGGCGTTTTTGGTGGTCGATGAGGCGGCGGATTATTTCGACGACAATATCGATGATCTTCTAACCCAGGTACGCAAATACAAAATGGGCTGTCTGTTCGCCCATCAATTTATGGATCAGTGCTCATCCACCTTACGCGCTTCCCTTGCCGCCAATACCAGCACCAAGCTGTGCTCGGCACTTTCGATGTCCGACGCGCGATCCTTTGCCGCTGACATGCGCACCACGCCGGATCAAATACTGTCCCAGAAGAAACTGCACTTTTCCTGCTATGTCCGCAACGTAACCCCTGAGGCGGTGAGTATTCCGGTGCAGGCGGGTCTCATGGAACGTCAACCCCGGATGTCGGATGATGCTTACGATGATCTGCGGGCCGCAAATTTCTACAAGGTGAGCACCGCCCTTGATCCCGTTGAAGAACCGGATGGGAATGATGATGCCAAACCAGGGCAGGGCGATCCGGTGGAAGATTATCCCGCTCCGAGGGCAAGGGCACCAACGCCAGCATCGACGAGGACGCCGCACCAAGCGGCACCGAGAGCCTCTAAGCCTATAAAGCCAAAAGCTGGGCCGGATACCCCTGGGCCTGTAAAGTCAAAGGCGGAACCGAAGGCTCCTGAGCCTGCGACACCACAGGCCGATCCCAACGATCCCGCCACTGAATGGTAAGATGTGATCGTGCCCCATTGGGCCGCGTCGTGTCTCGCTCGTGCGCATTGTTGAACATGGTGCTCGATTACAAGCCTATCCCAATCACCTATCTCGAACCCTATGAAATCCGATGCCCTCAATCGCCGCAGCCGTTTTGCTGGCCGTCAACCGACGGGCAAGCGTCTTGCGTTGCAGGAGCGAGATTTTTGCTATTTCTCGGCGCTTGAGCGCCATGGGCCGCTGCCCGCCACCTACCTCTATGAATTCTCCAAGGGCACGGCGCGCAATTACAAGGGCCACCAGCAGCGCTTGACCGATCTCTACAATGAAGACAACACGCCCCATCGTGGCTTCTATTTGGAACGGCCTGCACAGCAATATGCCTCGATCAATGCCCGCTACCAGCCCATGGCCTATGAGAATACGGAGCTAGCAGGAAAGGCCTTGCGCGACAAAGGGACGCCTGCCCAAATCTGGGTGCCGCCCAATGGCCCCTATCTGCATCGCTTCACCACCGCCTGTCTGACCGCCTCGATTGAACTGGCGGTCACCCAACTGGGCCATCGCTATATCTCCCAAGCCGAAATCTTCACCCATCCCAAATGCCCGGCGTCCATCCGCCAAGCCGAACATCCGCTGGCCCTTCCCTGCCGCGACGGCGTCATCATCCCCGACCAGCTGTTCGGTATCGATTATGGCGGCAAATACCGTTTCTTTGCCCTTGAAGCCGACCGCAAGAATGAAACCATTGTCAGCAAGAAAGCCAGCGCCAAGGCCTTTGGCCGCAAGCTTGAATCCTATATCCACGTGCTGGAGCAAGAGTCCTACCGCGAGGTCTGGGGCATCCCGACACTCACCGTGATGACGGTGACCACCTCGCTTCCCCATCTCGACAGCATGATCACTCATTTGGATGACCTTGCGTCGTCGAAAACCGCCACGCGCTTTCTGTTCAAGGCTAAACCGGAATTTGGCAAATACTGGATCGTCCCGCCCGTATTGCATGATCTGGTGACCACGCCATGGTCGCGCACCACCACGCCGCTGGACATTGGCAGGCCATAGAAAAAGCCGCACTCTTGCGAATGCGGCCTTGCTTCAGTCGTGTGGTTCCGGTGCCTCTTCGCTTTCGTCAGCAAAAGGTGGCAGAAGGATCAAGGCACCGTCCCAATTGCCAACCGGAATTGAGTTCAGTTTCACCGAAAACCCTTCCTCGCCATTCTTGCGTGACCAGGCATAACCCAAGGTGATCCAGCGCCCGCGATTATTGGGATCGGGGGCCCTCACCACGAAGGCTGGATGACGCACATCCTGCGGGCGTTTTCGTAAAGTCATCTCTTTTTGTGCAAGCGACATGTCAACACTCCTTTCGTCTTTGCTTCTATTCCTATGATACGATGGGGGGTGGATCATGCAAAGGAGGATATCCCCATGTCCCACATATCAACTCCCGCAAAGTTCATTGATTTCCAGCAGTTAAAAGAAACCGTGAGGATCGAAGCGGTGTTTCCCCTTCTGGGGCTTGCTCTCAAGCAATATGGCGAGCAATGGCGGGGGCCTTGCCCCGCCTGCAAGAGTGGAGGCGACCGGGCCCTTGTGGTCACGCCAGCAAAAGCGGCCTTCTATTGTTTTGGCGCAAAGCAGGGCGGCGATGTTATTGCGTTTGTTGCCCATATCAAAGCCATGGCCATGAAAGAGGCGGCCCAGCTTCTTGCACAAGAATCTGGCTCCCAATCGGAGTCCAAGGTTTTGGCATCTAAACCAACTCGTGCCTTCACAGTTCCAGAGAAAGAGAAGGCGGGGTTCAACCCGCTCACTTATCTCCAACCAGATCATCTCTTGGTTCAGGCTCTCGGGGTGTCGGCGGAAACGGCGGCGCATTTTGGGGCTGGCTTTGCACCGCGTGGAATTCTGCGCGGGCGCTTGGCCATTCCCATCCATGACCGGCACGGCACACTCATCGCCTATTGTGGGCGGGCGGTGAAGGGTGAAAGCCCAACACTGATCTTTCCCAATGGTTTTCAACCGGGTGAAGTCATCTTTGGCGGCCATTTGGTGCGGGCAGGGCAGCTCACTTTGGTGCGCGATCCTTTGCAGGTGCTCACCGCATTCGAAAGCGGCATCGATAATGTTGTCGCATTCCTGACTGATGGCATCGCAGCTCAGCAGCTCGAAATGTTGGCCTCTCTCATGGATGAACGCCATTGCGAAATCGTTGAACTCTTCTAGGCCCTCTCCGGAGGGTCTTTTTTTGGGTAAGAACTTTCGATATAAAATTTTGAACGGTAAAAATGACGTATATGATACCTCAACTAACTGAACAGAAAATCACTTGCCGTCAGTGTAATTGTGCTCAAACTTTCAACAACTATGCTTTCGGTACCCTGCGTGACAGTTACTGATGTCGTTCCATTGCCTGTAATAATAAAGTCATTGAAATTGTCCGCCACTGAAAATGAGAATGAAAGCTTATCGAGGTTATCTTCAAAGTCAGTTATTAGGTCATCGCCAAAGACAATATCGTCAAACCTGAATGTATCATTGCCAGTGCCGCCAATAAGTGTGTCATTGCCGACGCCCCCGCTGATTAAATCATTTCCACCGCCACCACTGACGATGTCATTTCCGTACCACCCAAAAATATTGTTGCTGTTGGCGTCACCTGTGAGATCATCCGAATAGCCGCTGCCTGTCAGCGATTCAATCCCAAAATACGTATCGCCCGCAGCGTCACCTGTACCAATCGCGGTACCAAGATTGACTGTCACTCCTTCGCTAGAAACATAATAGTTTGCACTGTCGACACCATTGCCCCCATTCAGGACATCAGCACCTGCGCCGCCATGTAGCACGTCATTTCCATCACCACCATTGAGTGTGTCGTCGCCGGATTCGCCATAAAGGTAGTTGGTACTGGCATTACCAGTGATCGTATCAGCAAAGTCTGTTCCTTGGACGGTTTCAATACTGGTATATGTATCTCCTGCCGCATCAGCCGTATTCAACGCTGTCGTCTGTAGATTGACTGTGACGCCGGCGGTCGATGTTATATAGGTAGCGCCGTCAACGCCATTGCCGCCATTGAGTATATCTGCTCCGCTTTCCCCAAATAACCAGTCATTGCCGTCTCCGCCATTTAGCGTGTCGTTCCCGGAACCACCATAGATATAATTGGCGTTTGTATCACCCGTCAGGTTGTCATTGAAACTTGAGCCTACCAAATTTTCGATACTTACATATGTATCGCCGAGGGCATCTCCGGTCCCCACCGCAGTAAGCATGTTAACGGTAAGCCCCGCAGTTGCCGTCTTGTAGCTTGCGGTATCAGTCCCATTTCCTCCATTCAAGGCATCGGCTCCGGCCTCACCGTTCAGCGTGTCATTGCCATCCAGCCCGAAAAGACTGTCAACGCCAACCCCACCCCAGATTTCGTTGTCATTGGCATCACCCGTGAGGCTATCGTTGAATCCTGAGCCGATAATGTTTTCAATGCTGGTATACGTGTCACCCAAGGCATCACCGGTTCCGACAGCCGTTGTCAGGTTGACGGTAACCGCAGCGGTTGCCGTTGAGTAGCTTGCGGTATTTACGGCGTAACCCCCTATAAGTGTGTCAGCCCCGGCACCGCCAATTAGGATGTCTTTTGTGGTGGCTCCTGAGAAGAAATCAGAAACTAGAGTATCGTTACCAGCACCCCCATTGAGAACCTGCACGGACGAGTCCGCATAAAGTGTGTCATTGAAATTAGAACCAATTAAGATTTCAAATCCAGAAATTGTATCTCCCTGAGCGTCGCCTCCTGTCAGCACCCCCGAGTATGAGTTCACGATGACCGCAGTAGCGGAGTTGGCGTATGTCAGCGTATCGGTGCCACTTTCTCCGCTGAGCGTATCGGCACCCGCGCCACCACTAATGACATCATTACCATCACCACCATTAATGACATTCGCATTGGCATCGCCAGTCAATGTGTCCAAAAATATTGAACCAGTAACATTTTCAATGCCTGACAGGATATCACCAGACGCATCGCCCGCCGACGTTTGGGCGGTTGCAAGCGTCAAGTTAACGGTAACGCCCGCTGCTGATCCGGCATAGCTCGCAGTATCGATGTCCGCACCGCCGGTCAAAGTGTCGCCGCTGACGCCACCAATCAGGACGTCATTCCCAGCGCCACCAACAAGGACGTCGACACCGGCCAAACCTGTCAAAATATTGCTGTTGCTGTCTCCCGTGAGACTGTCAACCAACCCTGAACCGATAACGTTTTCAATCCCTGAGAGAATATCACCTGAAGCATCGCCCCCTGAGGTCTGCGCGGTTGTTGTGGCGAGGTTTAGAGTTACCCCCACTGCCGAGGCGGAATAACTTGCCGTATCGCTGCCCGACCCACCAATCAGCGTGTCTGCCCCCGCAGCACCTGTCAGAGTATCGTTACCCGCACCGCCATCAATGACGTTGACAGCCGTTGTGCCTGTCAAAGTATCATCCCAAGACGACCCTGTCAGATTTTCAAAAGTGGCCAGAATGTCTCCCGCTGCATCGCCTGCGGAGATTTGTGCGGTGGCAAGTGCCAAGCTGACAGTCACGCCGATGTTGGATGACGAATAACTTACAGTGTCCGTTCCGGCACCGCCAGTGAGCGTATCAGCACCGCCTCCACCCTCAATGAGATCGTTGCCACCAATCCCGCTCAAGGAATTTACGCCTGCATCGCCAGTCAGAGCATCAGCCAGAGTTGAGCCAGTCACATTTTCAATTCCGAACAACAGGTCGCCAGCTGCCTCGCCGCCGGAAGCCGATCCGGTTGCCAGATTGATCTGAACACCTGCGGCTGAGTTCACATAGGTGATTGTGTCAACGCCACTTCCGCCTATCAATGTATCTGCACCAACGCCGCCATTCAATATATCGTTACCTGCGCCGCCATCGAGGATATTGACGTTGACGTCACCTGTGAGTGTGTCAGCCAGCCCGGACCCAATAATATTCTCAATTCCAGAGAGTATATCGCCGGAAGCGTCACCTGTTGATACTTGCGCTGCGACAAGCGTGAGATTGACGGTAACAGCGGCAGCAGACCCTGCATAGCTGACTGTGTCTTTGCCGAGGCCACCCGTCAAAGTATCACCGCCCGCTCCACCAATCAGCGTATCATCACCATCACCACCATTCACGGTATCAACCCCGGCCCCGCCATCAAGAGTGTTGGAATTTGTGTTACCGGTCAGGTTGTCGGCAACTCCAGAGCCAATGACATTTTCAAATCCGGAAATCGTATCTCCAGCGGCGTCACCTCCGGAAACGGTGTTGACCAAGAGGTTAACGGTAACTGCTGTCGCCGAACCGACATAGGACAGAGTATCGAGTCCAAGGCCGCCAATCAGGCTGTCTGCTCCGGTAGCACCCTTGATTGTGTCATCTCCGTCGCCACCGTTCAAAATGTCATTTCCCGCACCCCCGTCGAAGGTGTTGGCATTCGCGTCGCCGGTGAGGTTGTCAACCAGCGCAGACCCTGTCAGGCTTTCGATACCTAAAAGAACATCTCCCGATGCGTCACCGGTTGATGTCTGCGCTGTAGCAAGAGTCAGATTTACTGTTACGCCAACTGTGGACGTGGCGTAGCTGGCCGTGTCTACACCAATGCCGCCATTCAAAGTATCAGCACCAGCAGCGCCGGTCATAACGTCGGCACCGTCACCGCCCGTAATGACGTTCGCATTGACATCACCTGTCAATGTGTCTGCAAACGCTGAGCCTATAATGTTTTCAATACCCGAGAGAATATCGCCGGAAGCTTCACCGGTTGATACTTGCGCTGTGGCAAGCGTGAGATTGACGGTGATAGCCGCAGACGAAAATGCATAGCTTGCGGTATCCGTTCCGCTGCCGCCCGTCAGCGTATCGGCACCCAGACCACCATACAAAATGTCATTTCCAATGCCGCCATTCAAAACATTGGCGCTGGCATCGCCCGTCAGGGTGTCATCGAAGGCTGAACCCGTAAGGTTCTCAAAGCTGGACAGAATGTCGCCAGCGGCGTCTCCTGTCGATAACTGTGCTGTTGCCAAATTCAAGTTGACGCTTACACTGGCCACCGAAGCGGCATAGCTTGCCGTGTCGATACCTAGACCACCCGTCAAAGTATCTGCTCCTGCGCCACCAGCCAATGTATCAACCCCAGCCCCGCCGTCGAGGATATTGGCGTTTGCGTCACCTGTAAGTGTGTCAGCCAGTCCGGACCCAATTACGTTTTCCATTCCAGAGAGAATGTCGCCGGACGCGTCGCCCGTCGAGGTCTGTGCTGTTGAGAGCGTGAGGTTTACCGTCACCCCGGCTGCCGAAGCGGCATAGCTCGCGGTATCAACACCAAGGCCACCGATCAGTGTATCAGCACCTGCAGCGCCAATCAGTGTGTCGTTGCCATCACCACCATCCAACACGTTGGCATTGGCATCGCCCGTGAACGTGTCGGCAAAAGCCGAGCCCGTAAGGTTTTCGATGCCAGACAAGATGTCACCGGAAGCATCCCCGGTTGACGTCTGGGCAGTTGTAACGGTTAAGTTGACGGTGACACCAGCGGCAGAGGTTGCGTAACTTGCCGTGTCCGTATTGACTCCGCCAGTCAGCGTGTCTGCGCCAACGCCACCAACAAGTGTATCATTGCCAGCGCCACCATCGAGAACATTGGCAGCGGCATCGCCAGTGAGGCTATCCGCCAGGGCCGATCCCGTGATGTTCTCAACACCCGAAAGGATATCGCCTGATGCATCACCCGTCGATACTTGCGCCGTCGCAACAGCCAAGCTCACCGTAACTGCCGCAGCTGAGGCCGCATAGCTCACGGTATCCGTGCCAAGGCTGCCAGTCAGCGTGTCTGCGCCAACGCCACCAGCAAGCGTGTCGTTGCCAGCCCCGCCATCAAGGATATTGGCGTTTGTATCGCCGGTCAGTGTATCTGCCAAAGCCGATCCAATGATGTTTTCTATGCTGGAAAGAACATCACCGGAGGCATCGCCGGTTGATGTTTGGGCGGTTGCAAGTGTCAGGTTGACGGTTACGGCCGCAGCTGAGGCCGAATAGCTCACGGTATCCGTGCCAAGGCCGCCAGTCAGCGTGTCTGCGCCAACGCCACCAACAAGCGTATCATTGCCGTCGCCCGCCGAAAGCACGTCATTTCCCGCACCACCATCGAGGACATTGGCGTTGGTATCACCGGTCAAAGTATCTACAAGCCCCGACCCCGTCAGATTCTCAATTCCGGCAAGAATATCGCCGGATGCATCACCAGTGGAAGTCTGGGCCGTTGCAAGGGTGAGGTTCACCGTGACACCCGCTGTTGATGCGGCGTAGTTTGCAGTATCGGTACCAAGGCCCCCCGTCAGAGTATCGTTACCCGCACCGCCAATGAGCGTGTCGTTGCCGTCGTTGCCATTCAAGCTATCATTGCCAGCCCCGCCGTTCAGGACGTTGGCGTTTGCATCACCTGTCAGCGTATCAACCAACCCGGAACCCGTCAGGTTTTCAATGCCTGTCAGAATGTCGCCGGAAGCATCCCCGGTCGATACCTGTACAGTCGCTAGATTGAGGTCAACACCGACACCGACTGCAGAGGATGCGTAGCTCGCCGTATCACTGCCAAGTTCACCTCTTATGTCATCGGCCCCAGCACCTCCCGTGATTATGTCGTCGCCAGCTCCCGCCAGGAATGTGTTTGCATTTGCGTCACCTGTCAGGGTATCGACAAAATTCGAACCAAATATGTTTTCAATTCCAGAAAGAATATCGCCTGATGCGTCACCCGTGGAAGTCTGGGCAGTTGTGATGGTGAGGTTGACTGTAACACCAGCCGTGGAACTTATGTACGAAACAATATCCGTGCCATTGCCACCTGAAATCGTGTCCCCTCCAGCTCCGCCATCAAGCAGGTCATTTCCATCCATGCCGGACAATGTATCAATTCCCGCAAGGCCAACAAGGATGTTGACGTTGGCGTCGCCTGTCAAGACATCATTCAGGCCGGAACCATAGATGTTTTCAATGCTGGAGAATGTATCGCCAGCTGCCTCACCGCCTGTTGCGACGCCGGTGGTTAGATTTACATTAACTGCCAAGGTTGATGAAAAATAGGCTACAGTGTCATTGCCATTGCCGCCCGCCAAAGAGTCCGCAGCCGCGCCACCAATCAGAACGTCGTCGCCATCGTTTCCGGTCAGGCCATCAACTCCGGCACCTCCATTCAAATCATTGTTATTTGTATCGCCAATGAGCGTGTCGGCAAACGCCGAACCTATTACATACTCAACTGAAATCAAAGTGTCACCGGCAGCGTCTCCACCCGTAAACACGCCTGTTGTCAAATTGATCGATACCGCTGCAGACGAAGCCGAGTAGTTAGCAACGTCACTGCCATTGCCACCATCAAGAATATCCGCGCCCGCTCCGCCAGCTATCGTATCACCGCCATCGCCGCCCTTGATCGTATTTGCGAAGGCATCTCCGACAAGTATGTCAACGAAGGCCGAGCCCGCAACATTGCGAATACCGCTTACAGAATTACCTTGCGCACTACCGCCCGAAAACACGTTGGTCGCCAAGTTCACAGACACGGCTGCCAAGGAGTTCGCGTACGATATCAAGTTGGTGTTTGTGGCATCAGTAGAAGTCAACGTAACTCCAGTTGCCATGAATAACGTGTTGCCGGGTCCACTGATTGAGGCGCTTGTCGAAGCGCCTAGCGTAATTTCACTGTAGCCGATCGCCCCGCCCGCAATTGATCCAGATAACAAATTAATCGTTGGCCCGCCGGGAGAGGATCCATTTCCAGCTGTTACGGTAAGACCAACCCCGGCCAAATTGGCCTGGCCACCTGCAGCTATATTGACCGTTGCGGTGTTTGATGCATTTGTAAAATTTACTGTGTCGCCAGTGCCAAAAATATTGACCGTGTTTCCTGCGTCTGTGATCGTTACGTTCGAATTTGAATTTAGGTTCACTGTTGTGAAGCCGCTTGTAATCGTTCCTCCGATACCTGTCGCATAAGTCACCGCCAGTCCACCGGCGTGAGTAATCAGTCCGCTTGTTGTGACGACGAGCGGTTGTGAAGGCGTCCCATGGAGATTTCCTACCGCCAAGTGTTCATAGCTCTCTGCTAGAGTCCTTGCCATGTCGCCTTTGGTAATCCTCGCCGCATCAAGCAAAGCGATCCAAGCTGATGATTCCGTTGCCGTCGGCAGGCGGCCAAGTGCATTTACAAACATCTGACTGGTAAAGTCGGCATTGGACATCGCGACATACTTTGTCGTGAACTCCGACGAAACCACAAGGTCAGCGGCTATCTGGGCCTCGGTCTTTGTGCCATTCAGAATTGCTGCAGCGTTTGTTGCCAGTTCTGCAGCGGTCGCATCACGATCCAGTGCGACATCAAATATCAGTCCGACAAAGTAGGCGGCCTTGGCGCTGCTGTAGGTCCTGTCCGTTTGAAGTGTCGCAGAAAGGCCTCCAAGATTGAGGTAGGTGTTGTTTGTGAGAATGTGATCGGTGCCAACAAACACATGCTCTGCCGATTCAGAGAGTTTCAACGCCAGGGTGGTTCGGGTTTCATGACCAGAAGTCAAGGCCGTGAGCGCTGACTGAACCTCAAACACTGTGGGAACACGTCCCGCGGCATTTTCGTAAATCTGAGTCACATAGGATGCATTGCTCAATGTCCCGTATTTGCTCGCGAACTCCGCACTCGCAATGATGTCCCCAGCCAACTTGGACTGGTCAAGCGCCCCTTCAACAAGATATTTCGCAAGCGTCTCCTGCTCGGCTTTGTACATGTCCCTGTCGAGAAGTGTGTCAAACAGTCTTTCTGCGAGACCAAACACGAGGTTCTTGCTGGCCTGATCCAGTGCTGCTGTAAAGGCAACTGCCCCAACCGTCACAGACCACTGATCAATCCCCGTCAGATCATACGAGTGCTTCGAAACGGTGATCGTTGTGCTCGTGGTTTCAGTCCAAGTGTAGCTCCCCTTTGCCTGGGTTGAGATTTCTGTCGTCTCCCGCCTGCCGTTGCTGTAGTCGACCTGCACAAACAAACCGTCGCTACTCGTCGTTCTCACAACTTGAGACGTCTGAGCCCCGGCAGCGCTGAATTCCGTGTTGATGATTTTGCTGCGCCCGTCAACATCAAGGATGGTTTCAACGATACGGTCCGCGTTTCCGTTGCCATCATTGTCAATTACGGTCCGGTTGTTCAAGCCATCGGCGCTGACTGTAGAAACAGTCTTGTCCACCACTTTGCCGGTGGCATCTGTTGTTGTAATGGTCGACACATCGCGACCATCGGTCAGCAACTGGCGCACAAACTGGGATTCCTCATCCGTCGTACCATCGCCAAAATAATCTGTCCGCCTGACCCAAGTGAAGCCGTTGGGGTCAATCGTAAATTCTTGAGATGCAAAGATATCACCCGTGGAGTCTTGATAAGCGACATACTCGCTTCTCTGCCCGCCGTTAGGGAACACAGTGCCTATGATCCGGGTGATTTCCACTGCCCCGTCGCCGTTGACATCGATGGCTGACGTTTCCGTCAGTCCATTGGAGCTGGTGGTCACTGTGACCTTCTGGGTTGTTGCACCCAAACTGTTGAGGTTGCGGAATTCTGCAATGGTGCTGTTACTGGCATCAAGTGCCCGCGAGATCACCCGGTCAGTGATTCCATTTGCATCCAAATCTTGATTGAGTGTGCTCGTCCTGCCGTCAGCCGACACAATCTCCATGTCAATCTGATAGGATGCACCAGAAAGCTTGCGGAACGTGCTGGTTTGCATTGAACTCGAATCAGCCGCCTCGACATACGTCGTGGAATGATCAAAGGAACCATCACCGTTGAGGTCTACCTGTGATGTGGCGTTGAGACCATTGGCAGACGCAGATGAAACTGCCCGATCACGCAGATTCCCGGCGGCGTCGGTTACCGAGGTGGTTGTGGTTACACTTCCATCGGCGTTGAGAACAGATGTGCTGCTGGAAAGCAACTCACTCGTACCATCACCATTCCGATCTTCCTGGACCGTCACGACAAGGCCGTCGTCGCTTGTGTTAGTAACAATCTTTGATAGCAGTTTACCTGCTCCATTTGCATCGGTCACGGCTGTCGTGACACTGCCATCACTGTTGAGAATGGCAGCGCTTGTACGAGTGATGTCTGTGGTCGCATCTCCATTCCGGTCATTGGTTGTTGTTTGCGTCAGACCATTTGCGGACGTTAACGTGGTGAATTTGCTCGTCAACGCGCCTGAAGTGTTGAAATTCGAGACCACTTCGGTCACTGATCCGTTCAGTGCCTCCATGCGGACGGTTGTTTGATCAGAGGCACCGTCACCCGTTTTGTCGTGGGTGATCGTCTGCGATAGCCTGTCAGGGCTGGTCGTCACAATTTTCTGTTCGCGCAGCGACGTATCGGCATTGCGAACCGTCACTGTTTGCACAACCTGACCCGTCGCCTGAATCTGCGTCACGTCAGTGATGACGGAGTCATTGCTGCCATTGCCGTCATCATCAATTGCGGTGGTTATCGTCAATCCGCTAGCTGACGTCGTCACTGTACGCTGATCCGTGGTGACTTCGCTAAATGAGATATCATCACGCGTATACTGACGTGTCGCAACAGAGGTGCTTCCGTCGGCATTGACAACGGTGTCCTGTTTGACGGCGTCATTGTAGTTGCCATTGCCATCGTAGTCGAAGAACTGCGTTGAAGACAGTCCGTTCGCCTTGGTGACCACCCAAGTCTGGCTCTGCAAAGTCCCGTTGCTGTTATAATTCAAAACTGAATCTTTTGTGCTTCCGTCCGACAAGAAGATTCGTGCTGTCGTTCGGTTGTTGATGCCGTCGCCGTTGTCATCACGAGTTGTTGTAATCGTCCGTGCGTCATCACTGGTAACCGTGACTTCCCGGCTGCGGAGCGAATTGTTGCCATTCAGGACATCAATTGTGCGCGTATTGCTACCATCAACATTGAGAGCCGTGACATCGCTTGTCGTGAAATCCGTCGTCAAGTCACCATTCACATCCAGTGCCGTCACATTCGCCAGCCCGCTCGCACTCGTTGTGCTGGCGGTTTGGCTGGTCACTGCGTTGAGCGAATTCTTGTTGGCGACTGTGCGCGTCACGCTGCCATTGGCATTCAACACCGTGGTGTCAGAAACGATGACATCAAATGTGCCATTGCCATCTTTATCCGCCTGGGTGGTTTGCAGCAGGCCGTTGCCGCTGACGATCATGATGGTTTTGTCGCGCAAGCTATTGTTGTTGTTGCGGGTCTCTATGGTCTCCGTTGAGCTGCCATCCACGTTCAAGACGGTTACATCGGTGGTCGTCTGATCAATGCTGCCGTTTCCATCCCGGTCCATTTGGGCCGTGTTCGACAGTCCATTGGCTGTCTGAATGGAAATAGACTGGGAGATTGTTGCGCCGTCTTTGCTCTTGTCGGTGACGGCCGTCGTCGTCGTCCCGTTCAGTGCGGTGACCGTCGAAATCGTTTGGTCGATTGCGCCATCGCCGTTGTCATCCACTGTTGTGGAAACTGTCCGCCGGTCGGCACTGGCGTTGGTGATGGTTTGCGCCTTCTGCGAGCCATTGGCATTAAGTGTCGTGGTTGTGGTCCGCGTGCTCAGGTCACCAAAGACTTCCTTCAACTGGGACCGGGAATTGTCAAATCCGCCAGTGCCATCAATGTCGGTCTGCGTGGTGACAAGCAGGCCATTGGCGCTTGTCGTTGTGACACTCTGCCCCGTCAGGCTGGCGTTCGCGGCGAGGTTCGAGACTATGCGCGTTGATGTGCCATCAACATTCTTGACCGTGACGTCGGTCATGGAACGATCCGTCGTGGCATTGCCATCGATATCGTAAGTCGTCGTCGTTGAAAGGCCATCGGCGGATGTGGTGGACACAGTCCGGTTGATCAGCGCACCCTGCGTCGTGAAATTCGACACGGTCTCCGTGCGGATGCCGCCGCCATCGACCGTCACCACCTGCGAGAAGTCCGTTGTGCCGTTGCCGTCCTGGTCAATTGTGACGGTCTTGCCGATGCGGTCAGCATCAATATGGGTGATTGTGCGGCTGCGGGGAGAACTGTCCGTATTGAAAGTCGAGACGGTCTGGTCGCGGCTGCCATCGCCGTTCACCACCATGACATCGGTCGTGGTCGAGTCCACCATGGCATCGCCATTCACGTCAACGGCAGTCGTCTTGGACAAGCTGTCGGCGCTTTGCGCCACGGTGATTGTTGAGCGCAAGGACGTGTCGCCATTGGTGACTGTCACAACCGAATTGGTGGTGCCATCGCCACTGACCGTGAGAACCGACGTTTCCGTGCGGTCCACATCCAAATCGCCGTCCAAGTCCGTGGCGGAGACTTGCGTCCGGCCATTGGTGCTGGTGTTGATGACGGTCTGCTGCAACAATGTGCCATTGTTCGAAGTCAAACCAACCGTCTCAACCCGGCTCTGGTCGCCATTGACCACCAGACCTGTGGTGGTGATGCGGTCAGCCGCACCATTGCTGTCGAGGTCAGTGGAGACAACGCGCATCAAGCCGTCGATGGAGGTCGCGGTCGTGGTGCTGCGGATGGTGGAGCCATCGGCATTCTTGTCGGCAAGCGTCAGCGTGCGGCTGCCGTCGCCATTGGTGATGCGGGTTTCGGATTGGTCATACCAGCCACCGCCCGTCATGTCGCGGTTGATGGTGACACTGGTGCCCGTGGCATTGGTGATGGTTTGTGTGCTGTTGATCAGTACATTGCCGCCGTTCCGGTTGGTGATGGTTTCGGTGCGGGTGCCAGAGCCATCGACGGTGGTGACGATGGTCTGCACCTGGTCCACCACGCCATCGCCGTCCCAGTCATAGGAATTCGCGATGGAGAGGCCATCGGCAGAGGTGACGGACGTTGTCACATGGGCGATTGCGCCATCGGCGGCGTAAGCCGTGTTGGTGGTGGTACGGATGCCTGCGCCGTCGACCGATGTGGTTTTGGTGACAGCATGGCCCATGGCCTCTGCCGCAAACACCATGTTGGCAACGGTGCCTGTTGAGTTGTCGCCGCGCGTGAATGTCGTCTGCCCGGAAATCCCGGAGCCATCGGCGTAGGCAACCTTGGTCAGGTCTGCCGTCAGGTTTATCTCGGTGATGTTGAGTTCAGCCAGCGTCTTCACACTCTGCGAGCCATCCGGGTTGGTCACCATCAGCTTGAACTTGGCGAAGTCGGCGTCCGCCGCCGTCAGCTTGCCGTCGCCATTCGAGTCAAATACATTGCGGATCGCCTCAAGGTCGCCGCGTGCAGTCGCGTCCCATTCGGTGAACACATATTGCCGCTGTTCGGTGATGGCATTCCTGCCATCGGGATCGAAGAACAGCACGCCATCCCCCGCCGCCGCCCAGGCCGTGCGGTGCAGAAGGCCGGAACCATCGGCATCAATGAAGGCATTGGATTCTGAAAGCTGGGTGATCGACAAACCATTGCCGTCGAGGTCGAGGACAACCGGGAAAAGACTCTTGAAAAAATCTTTGACGCTATCAATGACCCCTGCAACTGCATCTACCACTTCGTCAGCGAACTCTCCGATGAACGACCCGATGACCGACCCGGCGAACGAGCCAATTGGGCCAAAAAGGAAACCGCCAATGGCTGAACCGATGGAACCTCCCAAGTCAGCTGCGGCGCTATCCAGGCCCAGCAAATCACTCAAGAACGATCCTGCGACGCCGCCGATTGCGCCCAGGAACGCGCCTGCCATGGCGCCACCAACATCATCGAGCAGTCCAACGCCAGCCAACAGGTTCTGGCCCACTTGGGCGATTCCCGCTTGAATCGGTGCCGCGATGAGTGGTGCCGTGCGCGAATCAAGGCCAAGCACGCCCGCAAGTTCATTGCCTGCGAAAGAGCCCAAAGCTGAAAACACCTGCCCACTGAGGGCGTTGCCAAGTGCGCCGTTCTGGGCCAGCTGATGGGCAGCCCCTATTCCAAGCAAGCCGTCTGGATTGATCGCGTTGACAATATTCAAGGCTGCATTCTGCGCCAACACACTGCCGACACCTGAACCCAATTGCGCCAAGGCGGTGGCCCCAGCACCCCGGATGCCGAGGCCGGAGATCAAATCCTGCATCAAAAGATTGCCGCCAAGCGAGCCCAGGCCGCCTGCCACGTCATAGAGATAGCGTCCGCCAAGGTGGGCGGCGTTGAAACCTGCCTGTCCCTGCATGGCATCAGCAGCGGTTGAAGACACAGCGCTGAGGGCAGAGCCGGCAAAGACTGAGGCAAGCGTGTTCTTGCCGAAGGCGAAATCGCTGATCTGGCCGGAGATGTTATCGGCGAGATTGCCAAGTCCGGTCATGGGCGCATAGAGCGAGTCATTGTGCACGCGGAAACCGCCTGCCACATAGGTGTGATAGGTCTCGACCTCGAAATTGTAGGTCTTCCAGCCGCGCTTCACTTTCGGCTGCAGGGCAAGGCCGCCTGTCGTGCGCGCCACCGTGATCTCGGCTTCTTCATAGAGATGGGCAGTCGCGGCGGAATAGACCACGTGGCTATGCTGCACCTTCACCACGCAACCATCATCGCGCACCAGCAGGCAATCGGAATTGACAATGTCGATGGCCTTGCGGAAGCGGCCAAAGCCATCCAGCATCTCGTGGCCGGGCGTGACGGTGAGTTCAAACGCCTCAATCCCCAGCCGCGACAGCTCACCGTCAGCTGCCTTGATCACAAGCCATTCATCGGTGACATTGGTGAACAAGCGGGTGACGCGGGCTGCCACCAGAGGGGCCGACGCCGGTGAGAGAGACGTGATATTGGATGCCGCCGTATCACCAGTGAACATTGCGCTGCCGCCTTTCGGATCAAATGCTAAAACAACATCGCCCACCTTCAGGGTGGAGATGTGGGCCGTGTCTGTCTCAGAGATTTGGATGGGGATGAATGAGGGGAAGCAGTGCAACCAAGGCTTCATCTCCATGTATTTCGCAATGGTGAGTCCGTAGTCGGACACCATGTCACGCATTAAGGAGTTATAGAGACTCGCAATGGCTTCTGGAGTTGGATTGACTAGGCGCTCTTCGATCTCAGCAAGAATCTTGGCAGTCAGCGCAATGTTGAGAGAGTCATTCCCCCTTATGTCAGTCGACTTTAGACCCAGCAATCCCGCCCATGTGTCAAGATTGATATTCCCCGGCCCTTCAGTAGAGCCCATACCCATGTCGTAATAACCATGGGCATTTTCCATGTACACAACCGCTGTGAGTAGTACAGGATCTACTCCGTATTTGGCTGCGGCTCTGCTTATTGCTTCACTGTTGTCGCTAACAGCGGTGGAGCCGAGCATTCCTGAGGACCACCATGGGTTAGCGTTTTCCTTGTGACCCGGATAAATTGAACCTGAGTCGAAAACTATGGTTCCAGGAGTATCATTCAAAATTGAATATAAGCGCTGCCCTCCCGTCGTCAAATTCGTAAGCAACGTTGAATCAGTCATCTTGAATCTCCTTGTCGGGAACGCGCTGGCGACCGGTGTCGTTCTGATTCAAACGAGATCGGCGTGATTCCGCTCGCTTTTCTGTTAGACTAGTTGAAAAATCACAGAGCGCTCTCGCCGCAAGTAGCAGAAGAACAACGAGGAACGTGCTGAGAACGGCGAATGATGCCGACAATACAAGCATGCGAATTGGTTCGGCATAGTCGTCAGTCGCTGAGCGAAACAAACGCCCGTTCTCAAATTCGTGCAGCTCTGTGCCGGTCCAGCTGATCAAGGCAGTAGCGGAAACCGATGTCAACACCAAGATTGCTTTTTCGGCAAAGCCACCAAGCCGAGTGTACGAAGAAAGCGCAATAGTAAGAGTGAATGCAGCCGATAGCGTCGCCAAAGCGGCAACTATCGCGATCGATTGATTTGTCAGAAACAGGTAGATATTTAGAAACCCTTTGTCACTAATTCGGGGGGAAAGCATAGGTCCAAAATCGTGGCGTGAGACGAAGAGTAGGAAAGTAACGCTAGATGCCAGCGCAATAGTTATTCCCGTCAGAATGGATAGCAGGCCACGCACAAGACGCTTTTTTGATTGAGCGCTCTGTTTAAGTGAGGCCTGAGGTTCGACATGTCCATTGCTCATTTTTTGCCTACGCACTTTCGGCAAACTTGCGCAAACTCATGCCTCAGTCCTCCAGCAAATGCTCTTGCACCGGCAATTTTCAGTTCCCGACAGATCACTACAACACCACTCCCGCCCGCCGCGACACGAAGCCGGGTGTTGCGTTGTAGGCCATAACCACATCGCCGACTTTGATATCCTTGATTGCCTTTCTACGGCCATCTGACATCACTATTGATGTTGCGGCGGGGAAGCAGCGCGCGTAAGGGTGCTGGTTAGAGTATAGGTATTCAGCATACTCGACCTTTAACTCAATTTTGTCCGCGCCCAATTTTCTGAGCAGTGCAAAGAATCCACCGGGATCGTCTGCGAGATCGATACATCCCGCGCTTCCGTAACCATTAGGGCTGTTGTGTAAGAAAAAGCCACCAGTTCGACCAAGCGCGAATATATTTGCTGCAGTTTGTTCGGAGGGTACAAGCGTTACTCTGTTACTACCGAATCCATTTGCCCAACCCATATTATCAGGTGCAAATAAATCATATCTACTTTCGAAGTCCGTTGCTGATATGGAATAGGTTCCTTCTGGCAAAGGACCGACATTTAGGGTCCCTTGCAAACCGGGAGAGTTGCGACCATTATTTCCCGACATTGCAATCGAATGCGCCACCACGTTGCCGCTGCTGTCAAAAGCAGATATTTGTATTCCGTCAAATTCCAAACGAACGATTTCGGCCATCACGAATCCCCATCATTAAAATATAAAAATACAATTTGCTGTCAGATTGCCCACAATTCCCAAAATTGTTAAAATTGCAGACACTAAGATTGTCTTGCTAGGCCAATTCAAATCCTTGCTTCCAAATAAAAGTGCGCCGAGTGAAAAAAACTGAAGAAAAATAATTCCGGAGAATACGAGAAAGCCTGCCGTAAAATATCGACCATCAAGGAGACTAAAACACGAATCCCCTTTCACCATCTTTCCGACGTACATTGGGGCGTAACTGTAAACTGCAAGGAAGAAACAGCTGCAAGCAGTTGTCAAAATGGCCGAGATAGTTTGAAATAGTCGATAGACCCTGGGTGTGTGACTGCCCATTCTACCACTCATGCGATTTTGATCAGTCGGTGCGGGCATATCGTGAATCCAAAATTGCCAAGACTTCAAATGGCATCACCACTCCACCACTCCCGCCCCACCTTCGGGCTTCGCCTGCAGCATCTTCATCCGCTTGCCGGGCAGGATTTTCAGACGGAGCTCCTCAACCATTTTTTCCTGCCCGCCAAAGGGTGCCACGAAATCGATGAGCCAGAGGCTTTCGCCCGTTTTCCAGTCCGTCGGCATCAGGCGGCGAATTCCTTTGGCGGCAATGCGCTCCTCTTGCTCCTCGCCAAAGTAAGCCCATGAGGCAAAGCCATGGGGGCGGCCTTGATCGTTCCACATGTGGAATTGGTTGAGCAAGATGGGCGGCATCAGCAGCCACTCAATGTCGGTCACCATCAAATGCTTGTGCAAGGGAGAGCGCGACATCAACCAGATGGCATGGCCAATGGCTGTGACGCGATTTGCAAAGGGCAAGCCAGACGCAGCTTGACCCGCAGCATCCCCCAATCCGCCGCCCTCCTTGGGTGGACTTTCAGCTTTCGAGGCGGATGAATGATCTGAAGATGACATCAAAAATTCCAATATCTAAAAACAGGAATGAGGGTAGAAACTAACGTGAAACTCCACAGTACTTGCGGAATAACAGTGATAGTGCGTCCAATTCGTATCCGTGAGCAGTGCGCATTCAGAGCTGGCCCCGTTTGCGCCAACGTCTGCGATCATTGTTCCCTCCTCACACAACGAACCTTAATCATATTGATTGCTGGTCGTTTGTTAGTATTGCGGCTCGTCGTCAAGCTAATTATTCTTCGCGAACAATTTGCCGCTTTAATTGTGTTTGATTGTCATTCGCTGCGCCGACAAATTCATCAGTATCTGAATCCGACACTAAGATGTTGCGATTGCAGTCGCCGAATCAGGGGCGGTTCTCGGAGCCTTTGTCTTTGACTGATATGCCGCCGGCGGCTGTGTTTTGTGGATGCTGCAGGGGCTGGCCTGGGCGTGATATCATGTTGGCATATGCAAGACACAATAGATCATTCAACAGCGCCGGACACGTCCGGTCCAGTTTTAACTGAAGAAGTTGTCCTGTGGATCACGGTGCACGACGCCACCCTTCTATTCTCCGAAGCTGGCATTCCTCGCAACAAACGCAGCATTCGGCGTTATTGCGAGCGTGGTGATTTGGAGTGCAAAAAGACTGAGAATGCGTTGCATCAGCCGCAGTATTTTATCGATGCGGCATCGGTGGCCGTTTATATTGAACAGCAGCGGACACTGATGACATCAAACGCGGACGTGTCCGGCGCAGTCCTGACCGAGCCGGACAATGCCGGACATGACCATGGCTCGGATGCTGGCGAACAAAATATCGTGGATACGCAAAATCCATCGGGCGATGCCCGGACTTTACCGGACACGTCCGGTCTGAGCCGGTCAAACAATAATGGTGTTTTGGCCGATCAGCTTGAACAACGGCTGCGCGACAAAGATGAGGAGATTGCGTTTTTGCGCGGTGAACTTTTGCATCGGCGCACCACTGACACAGCTTTGCATGATGTGATCGCCGCATTCCGCGCCAATGCTGAAACGCAGCGCATTGCCGCTAGCCATAACAATTATGACGGGCAGGGGACAAGTGCGTAGAGCCAATAATTAGCATTGTGTATAATGTCGCTATGGGTTCACGGCATTTAAATCAGGAGCGGGATTTCAAGGGGGTCTATATCCCCAAAGAAATTTGGCTGACACCGGAGTTGACCGGATACGAGCGATTGATCTTCATGGAAATTTACTCGCTCGACCGCAAGTTTGGCTGCATCGCCCACAACGAGCATTTTGCCGAATGGTTGGGGATCAGCGAAAGGCAGGTGCAGGATTACATCAAGCGGCTGAAAGACAAGGGGCTGCTTTCTGTCAATCTGAACAAGGCCAAAGATACACGCGTCATCCGCGTGATTGGCCGCTTGGCACATGTGACGGACGAACAATTGGAAGAAGTTGGCTTTCTCAAAAAGCAGTTGGTGGGCAAGTGGAAGATGTGATGACTTCGCCAGCTGGCGCGAAAACCCGCGTCAGCCCACGAAGCTTCTGGCGCAAGCTGACGCGAATTCCCGCATCATTCATATAGATAGACATGTGAGATAGACAAAAGAGATAGACAATTATTCAAATAAGAAAAAGTGACGCGGTCAAACTTCGCTCCTTCGAACAAGTTTCGGAATCATCCGGAGCTTGCAGAAGGGGAGAGGACGATGAAGACCAATCGCGACACTGACAAAATTCGAGCCCTCAATGACAGCTTTCGTCAAACATTCATTGGTGGTCGTGTGATGAAGACCGGCGGTGTGGCCTCACAGGATGAGGAAATTCAGCAAAAGCTGATGACAGAGGTCAAGGCCTTCAACAGGTTTGAGAAGTGCAACGACCCTTATGGCGAACATGATTTCGGTTCGATCAAACTTGAAGGCGCGACGTTCTTTTGGAAAATTGACTATTACGACCTCGCCATGAATCAAGGCTCGGTTGATCCCGCGAATGCCGATGCAACGCTGCGCGTCCTCACCATCATGCGCGCCGATGAATACTGAACCCGAGAAATCGGGTTCTTTTTTAGACAACGGGGCAGGGGCAGCCGCAACCGGGTCAAGGCTCAAGGTCGCACAATATTTGTTTCGCGACCCTTCGCCAAACGGCGGCTCAACCAAGCCATATTTTCATTGTCGATTACTCTATCGTTTTTCTTGGTCGCAACTGGGCCATATGAACAATGGCCACGACGTCAACCTTGTTCCCCGCGATCACGTAGACTGCAATGTATGGCAAGTCTTTGATGACCAGTTCATAAGTGCCTTTAGCCTTGCCGCGCCTGCCAGAGCGAGGAAACACTCGAAGCTGGGCTATGGCACGAAAAATGGCGAGAATGACCCGATTGGCGGTCGTTTTGCTGTCTTGGGCTATGTAGTCTCGAACATCCGAGATATCGGCTACCGCCGATGGCTGAAAACCTATGCGTTTCAGAATTGAATGTTAAATTGGTTCAACACCGATTCAAACGGGATAGGTGTGTCAGGATTGGCAAGTCGTCGCTCGATTTCCATTACTTGTTCATCGTTGAGCTGCAATTCGGACGAATCCTGTTCAACCAGCGTCAGGATGATCTCTCCCAGATCGTCTTGCCTTTCGACCGACAGGGTTTTCGCCCGGCTCATGGCCTGGTCAAATAGGGTTTTCATACAACTATATTCTATCAAAGAACTCGCCTATTCGCCAAATTCAAACCTTTGCCTTCAAGAGCCTTGCGGCCCAGCGTTCCAACGCATCGCGCTTCTCTTCAAGGTATTGATGCTTGTTGTAAACGCCGCTGACCCCCGGGATCGTGTGGCTCAACACCCGGTCTACTGTAGTATCCAACACGCCAACAGCGTTCATCTGGGTTGCGACGGTGCGGCGGATGTCATGGAAAACCCAATCTTGGATGCCGGTCGCTTCATCCAATTGCCGTTTTGCTTTCGAGAAGCCAGACGCTGATTTGTCGCTCTTGCTGTTGCGCGACGGGAACAGGCGATCTTCGCTAGAAAACTGTGGCACGGTTTCTAATATTGTCCATGCCGCATCCGACAAGGGCAAGAGATGTTCGCGATCATTCTTCATCACCTCTGCTGGAAAACTCACGGTCTTCGTCTCATCGTCGATCCATAAACGCCGCAAATTACCGATCTCCATCCGGCGCTGTCCAGTCAAAACCAGCAGCTTTACGATTTCCCGGAAGGGCCAGTTGAGCCGGTCTGCTGCTTTCCACACCGATTGTATTTCTGCGAGCGTCAGCACACGTTCACGCTTCGATGCTTTTTCCGGTGGCTTCACGCGGTCACATGGCGAGTGCTCAAGCAGGTCGCGGCTGACCGCCCAGTTGAACATCTTGCGCAGGGCTGCGAGCGTGTTGCGGGCTTGGGCAGGAGCACCGCGATCAGCTATGGCTTCAATTGTCCGGATGATCTCACCCTTCGTGATCGAGATATAGTCGCGACTGCCATATCCGTCTTCAAACTCTCGACGAAGAATCCGCTCGGTCTCTCCCCCGCTGCGATTGAAGCGGGCGTGGCGCTTCACGAACTCCGCAATGAGATGGGAAACTGTCAAGCCGCCTGTTTTACTGCCTTTGTCTTCGACGAGGCTTTCACCACGCAGCAGCCGGGACTTGTTGTCCATCGCCGTCGCGCGTGCTTCCGCGAGCGTCAGATCAGGGTAGCGCCCAAGCTTGATGCGGCGCTCCTTGCCATCATTGCCCCTGAACTTGAAAGAGAAGGTCTTAGTGCCACCCTGCATCACGCGCAGGGACAATCCGGTCACTGTGGTGTCCCAGAAA
This sequence comes from uncultured Alphaproteobacteria bacterium, assembly GCA_963819615.1. GTDB lineage: Bacteria > Pseudomonadota > Alphaproteobacteria > Rhizobiales > Aestuariivirgaceae > Aestuariivirga. The sequence goes on along the minus strand of CAWFWW010000013.1, from coordinate 255 downwards.
TCAGATTGCGACTGCACTCCTTCCGGCTTCGCGGTTTTGATCAGCAGGTCTGTGAGGCGAGTTCTTGGCATATATTTAGGTAGCACATAGGTAGCAGAATGTCATGTGCTTTGATGAAGAGAGATGTTCAGATATATTCAATATAATCTTTCAAATTCAATGAGATAATATCGAAACCGAAGACGTGGTGAGAACCTATGAGAAGCCATACAAAAGAACTCTTAATCAGCGGGTCGTAGGTTCGAGTCCTACTGC
>CAWFWW010000012.1:62500-632019 GCA_963819615.1 uncultured Alphaproteobacteria bacterium | reverse complement strand
CTCCTCCATGAAACGATGAAACACTAGCCTGAGATGCCGTTCGCATTCGGCAAGCCGCAGATTTATTACTTCTGCGCGCTTTGCAATGTTACGCGTGTTTCCGTCCGTCAGACGAGTAAAGCTTTTTCCAGCAGAACCAGAGTGCCCGAAGCGCGAATTTTCTCGACGCCGGGGTCCCCGACAAGTCATTCGGCAACTGAATGGCAGATACATTTTGCTTGGCGACTTCATCAAGATTCCCGACGAGCTCCCAGCGTTTTCCCGTCTTTTCTCGAAACTACTGTCAACTGTCGGCACTGGGAAAAACTAGCGCTTTTCAACCCTAAGCCAAATCTTCCGAGATCAGGCAGATCGCAGGTCGCAAGTGGGTTCTTGCTTCCTGGTCGCATTGCTGAAATCGATTGCTCTTCGGACATGCCTAAGCCGTCGTCTAGAATAGCTATGAATGGTTTTTCAGAGGATGTTTCGGTGATAAGTTCGACAATCTTTGCGCCTCCATAAATTGAGTTGTCCACAACATCGGCCAAGGCTGTTTCGAGATAAAAGCCGATATCACGCAGTCCTTCGATCAAGGCTGCGGCATGTGGCGTTGCGTAAAAAGTTCTCGTAGTAATGGAAACCCGCCTCTGCAAAATCTTAGTATTCTGGATCAGTTTATGGGCAGTTGCAACCGCAAGTGAATGCGGATTAACCTTGGCTAAGTTTTTTACTTGGGTTTGCAAGAGCCATAAAAATCAACCTTGCCAACTCTCGAGCGAGTAAGGGTGGGACCGCATTGCCAACCTGAACGTATTGTTTAGTCTCAGCCTGCAAGGAACAGGTAATCGTCAGGAAATGTCTGCAATCTCGCAGCTTCGCGCCCAGTCAAGCTTCGGCATTGGCGAAGGATAGGGGTGAATGGAGTAGTGGCATGCTTGTTTGGAAATATGACTTGTTACAGTGGTTGCTGGTTCATTTGCCAGCTGAACGCGAAAGCGGTCTGAAAAATCGCCGCTATTCCAGTTTTTGTGGTGCCGGATTCAGCGCGACTGGAAATTGATCAGCCTTTGAACTAGACCCATTTATCTTCCCAAACACTGCACAAAAAATGTATCGCCCAAGGTCTGCTGCCATGTGGCCGCGCGTTTCGTGTTGAGCCATTGCTTTCAATTCTGGAACTTCCAACCATTTATTCATTCATCGTTTGATCTGCCATAACCCGACCTCCGGGAAACAGATGTTCTTTTCAATGATTCAGAGGTGTTAAGTCGTCTGGTAAGATCTTCGAAAGCAGCATGGATGTCATGGTCGTGCTTATGGCGATGGAACCGCTGGAGTGCCTGGGCGGCTTGCCGCACGTTGGAAGTCCATTGCTCTGCGCTGTCATTTCCACGGCTCAAACCACTACGGAGTGCTGGGAGATCGCCAATTGCATCGTCAACGGTTCTGGTTCGTTTGGAAACCATGATTCTTGCCTTGGGTATTCCAGCAGCCATATCCGAGCGGATGCCAATGATGATCACGCGGTGGCGCCGTTGTGGAACGCCAAAATTCTCAGCTCGCATAATGAAGTCGGATGCATGACTAGCTTCAACGAGGGTGGCGACGCCATCCTCGAGACGGACTGCTCGCAGTTCGTAGAGGCCACCGCGCTTTCTGCCAAGTGTGGATAAATCCTCCATTAGCATCTCGAACACAAGTCTGCTTTCCACCTTTGAAGAAAGCATTCCCTTGACGTTTTCCATGACAAAGACTGCCGGACGCAGACGATCCAGCACGCGAATGTATTCTCGAAATAGATAGTGTCTGTTGTCCTCCTCCGGGATGTATCCCAGTTTACCTTTGGCGCGCGAACGACCTACGAGCGAATATGCTTGGCAAGGTGGTCCGCCGATCAAAATAGTGTCGTCAAATTCACGACGCAGATCAATTATTGCGCTGTCGATTGCGTCAGTGGCCGAAGTTGTGCCGAGTTCCAGGCACTTCGCTTCCTTTGTTGCCTGCAACCAAGATTTTGCGTCTACTAAGTTCCAATCAGGTTCGACCGTCCTGCCAGCGTGAAACTCAATGAACTGCTTTGGCAGAACTGTGTGCCGAAGCCGATAGTCGCGAAGAAACGCGCGCAGTCTCAGGGTTTGGTGGGCAGAGGTCTCCTTTTCGACAGAGATTCCGATCTGGAAAGGCTTTTGCCTGCCTTCACTGAAAGAAGTGAAGCCTTCGCCCAAGCCTCCTGGACCTGCAAAGAGATCAACGATACCAAACTTCAAAGGCAAATCAGACTCCTGACGATAACGCTATCGATGTATACCTATTAGCAGGCTCAATGCCAGGACGCTCATGACTGATGTTGTAAACAAAACTACTCGTTCCCGCATGATGGCCGGGATCAAGGGCAAGAATACTGTGCCTGAGCGGGTGCTGCGACAAGCGATGCATAAACGGGGCTTCCGATTTCGGCTGCATGCTAGACAACTTCCCGGTCATCCAGATTTGTTGTTTCCCAAATACAAGGCCGCAGTTTTCGTTCATGGCTGTTTCTGGCACAAACATCGCAACTGCCGCTATGCCACGACACCTGCAACACGCACTGAATTCTGGCAAACAAAGTTTGCGTCCAATGTTGCACGAGACAGAGTGTCTGTGGCGGCGTTGATCAATAGCGGCTGGCGCGCGGCAATAATCTGGGAATGTTCGTTGCGAAACAGCGTTGGCATTCAAGAAACGGCGGAAGAACTATCAAAATGGCTTGTTTCGGACTTGTTGCAGCTCGAGCTTGGCGAGAAGAACGTTCTGAAATGAGCCCACATCGACTCCGATCTGTGCAAGCGCCACCCAACCATACTTTTGAAACTCAAACCATGTCGCGGGTCGCAGCTGAGATGCCTGTTCGCTAGGAAATCTCCTTGCGACCCTTTACTTCGCATCCATTGCCCGCCCTCCCAATTCATGCTTAAGTCATAGTATTAATCTCAGCTGCAACCTACAACGTTTTGGAATTTTGCAAGGAGAATTTCAATGACGATCAATCGGCGGCAAGGACTTTCTATTCTCGCTTTATCTCCATTGGTAGTTGCCTCAAAATTGGCAGCAGCTACAGACGTTACTCCTCCCAGTGCCCTTGGTTGTGGCTTTCTGAGTACAGCTAATATAGTCAAGCAGCCAGTATTTCCCGCACGAAATCCCAATGAATTCTCTTTTGAGGACGACGCTGGCATCGATTTCGACGTGCATGAAATGCAGAATTGTAGCGAGTTCTCTAAAGCAGTTACGGCCTCTGCCAGCGGCAAGTTTGGATGGGGGGGAGGGAGTGGTTCTTTCTCAGCGCAACTCGCCCAAAGTTTTAGAACCGATGATCTGAAGCTCACATTGGTTCTCTCAAAATCAGTTCGCATCAAACGATTTTACATGATTAACCCGACGTGGTCTCCGGAAATGATCGATACTTATAACGGGGGAAGCGACGTCGATTTGTTCCTGAAATTCGGTAATGAGTTTGTTCAGTCGGTGCACACTGGCGGAAAAATGTTACTTATTTATGATCTCACATTTAAAAGTATTGAGGACAAGAGTAGTTTTGTCATCTCTGCAGGATACAAAGACGCAACTGCGAAACTCGACGCTAGCTTCAGCCAGAAAATGGAGAATTTGACGAGAAACATTGACGTGAAAGTACAGGGTGCAATCACTGGAGCCATTAGTGCTCCAGGTATTTTTACGTCTGGAGATGGCGGAGGAATAGATGCGCCCGGATCTCATACACCTTCCTTGGGTTTAGAAGATAAGCAATCAACCGAGTTGTTTGACTATTTCAACAAATTCGAAAAACTAGTCCAGAGTGTTGAAAATCACACGGTGATGCAAATTCAGACCAAAAGTATTTTTGATGCAGCCGGTTCATTGAAACCAAGGATGGACCTCCACGCCACAACCAAGACAATAGACCGAGGAACTAGGCTAGACGATATAATTGACGAACGCAGGGCGAAAGCAAAGTTAATGCGCGATAGTGCAAGGACATGGAATCCGCAAGTTTCGAATGATGCGCCTTCAGAATTAATTGAAATTTATGACAAGCTACAGGAGGAGTTGGAGGAACAGCTATATTACGTAGCGATGTTACAGAAAGAATCAAATACTCTCACAATTCGAGATGCGACACGAACCGATGTTACGCCTCTTCCGGAGAATACAATTCCTCGCCTTCCAAAAAATTGGAAAATTAAGCCGCTGGTCCTAAAATCGAAGGACCAACATTTTTCTCGCAGGGTCGAGACGTTCAAGCGTTCTTTTGAAGAAACAGTATATATTCCCTTACCAGAGCATGTGGATGAGGAACCAGCCCATGTTTTTATTAGTGTCGGGTATGATCCTCTTGTACCTCCATATGCGCCAGGCCACGTGGCAATGATCACACTAACGTGGTGTGACTCTGAGAAGGAGCCTATAATGGACGGTAAGGGAAAGCCCATTACAATATACGATCTAGTTATGAATAGCGACTATGCTGGTAGCCAAAAGAGGGACGACATTGTACTTATGAAGGAGAAGTACGCATTCATTTCCCTTCGACAGAGCGCACATTACGTCACCTCCGGTGTTACGGTGGACGTGCTAACTTAACTATTCGAAAGCTGCATTGCTGCAACTAGCCTTGTGAAAGAGAGGGCCATGATGCGTTTTTTCCTGTTTTTGAGACGGACGGTCTTTTTGTTAGTTGCTCTGCAATTGAATTCTTACGTGGGCTCGGCGCTTGCAAATAGCCCCGATGATTTCGGGTGCTGTGTGTTTTGGGCTGATGTAAACAGGACTAACACACGATCCAGCACGGAAATAAGAAGAGAGCAATGCTTTCGGGATGCCAGTGACGTCGGTGCGAGTTCCAACATGTTTGATTTTTTTGTAGATCGCGCTTGCGTCCAAGCCGAGCGATGTAAGGACGCAGCATGTACAAATTTAGATGGCGAAGCGATCATCCCTCCTAAGCTACAACCTTAGAATACTGCGATCGAACTATTATCAGGCAGATAACCATCCGGAGCAGTGCGTTCATGTGACTTGACAGTGCCGTTCAAATTTCGCTTTGACCTGTGCCCCGCGGACTGACCGGCAATGTTGTTATCAAAGTCAGAGTTCGTTCAACCTCATCAAGACGAACCTCACCACCGCACGCCTACAGGTGACCGCTATCAAGGTGGTAGGTGGTAGATCGTGCAAATGCCGTTAGAATGAGGGAGATCAATCCTTAGTCCTTTTTGCAAACATTGAGCGCCAAGAACGGCGGTAACAGCGGAATTGGATCACCTGCTCCGCCGATGGAAACGTTGCCCGCCGCCACCCCTACGACGGGATAATCCTTGCCGCCAGCATCAAAGCGATCGCTGCCGGCTCCCGCCAACGGAATTGATATTTGCTGAGGGGGCAGTTCTGCGATTTTTAGTGTGTGCGTCTCTCGTCCTCCTACGGTTCGGACAAGCCGCTCTTCAAGTCCTTTGCCTTGGCCTGCCCCGATGATGAACCGACCCGCCGCAGGATCAAATGTCTTCCAGCCGTCCGGACAACCGTCGCTCAGGTCAAAAGCAGCCACCGTGCCTTTGGGTACGCCATTGACCCACACTGGGACCCGATCCTTGAGGTAGAGAAGCCAGCCGGTTCCGGCAATTCCCATAAAGGCGATGAAAGCGGCTACAGAATAGGTGGCGGTCTTCTGGATAACTTCCTTCCGGATTGCATCCTGCAACTCTTTCGAAAGGGGTTGAGAGTTCTTTATCGTAGCCATGCCGTCCTCCAATACCTGATAACCGATATTATTATGAATAGTATTGACTTTGAATAGCCTTGTCTTCCGATAGGTTGTGAAACGGGACTTTGAAACACTTGAGCGTCAGATCTCTAGCTGTTGATCTTCCGGTGTAAGAGTGGAGTTCTGCACAGACTTGGAACGTGATGGTTCTCCTTCATCCAGAAATACTGTACCTATTCGCCATGACGGAAATGGAATGGGCTCTTTTTGGAATTCAATATCTGAGCGACGCGCGTGCGTCGATCCATGACGAATTCAATGATGTAATGAAAGAAATTCGGGAGTACGCCGCAGCTCGCACCGAACCTTGGTACCCTATCTGCAAGAACATCATTCAATCACTGTATCATTATTCACTTGAGTTCACCGCAAGTAAGGTGATTCCGAGCAGTGAGTTCAGTTCGCCCGCTTCTTTTGCCTCCGAGCTGGTAAACTATCGTGCGTTCGTTACGAAGATGATTACCGATCTGGACGAGCAAACAGCACTATACGAGAAAACCAATGAAGTATCCGGCCCGCCCTTTTTGGTTTCTGCCGCTTGCAAAATGGCGACGCGCGTTTTGGAGAGTATTGACTACGTCTTTTCGCAAAAGCCGCCATCGAACGTCGCTGATGGAATCAAAAACGGCCTCGAACTAATTGTGCAGCTGTCCCGTCGATTTCATGAAGCAGTGCTGTCATTGAAAATTCACCCCCATGGTGGATCGGTGTGGCAAGTCTCCAACGAATGGGACTGCCAATACCTATTTGGATCGATTTTGGCGGTCTACTTTCCAGACGTGCGAAAAGAAGAATGGAATCCTTCTGTGGCCGGATCTTCGGCTAGGTGTGAGTTTTTCATCAAACCACTCCGCATGATGATCGAACTCAAGTTTGCCCGCGATCCGAAGGATCAAAAGAAGTTTAAACAAGAATTGGCTGCGGACCTTCTAGATTATGGTGCGAATAGTGAATGCGACCATGTGGTCGCGCTCATTTATGATCCGCAATGTCATTTGGCCGATGCTGTGGCACTGCAGTCCGACTTATCCGGTCCGACAAAAGGGCTGAAGGATGTGCGCATAGTAGTATCTCCACCGCGCGACTAGGCGTCATCGGCTGAACGCGGTTGCTTGGACAATTCCAAGCGCTCTGACAGTCGTGGCTTTGGCTGCCGGTGGTGCTCCTGATGCTGGTAGTCAATTAAATCTGTTGTGAATTCGCAAATCTCTCAGTTAATTTGCGACCGAATTTTAAAACGAAGAAACGATGGGCGTACAAGGTGGCGGCCCGCCGAAGCTACCTTTGGTGGCGAGTGCACCTCAGGCCGACATCCCGCTCGCCATGCCAGCCGGGACGGAAACCTGGGCAGACGCAGGAGCCCTGCATGAGGCGGGATCGACTGCGCCCGGACGGCTGGGGCATTTGAATCGTGAAAGCGATCAACGCACTGACACAAGAGCCAATAAATGTCTCGTCTGACCTACACATATCTCCGTTCATTTCTGTCTCTCCACAAACCTTACAACGTTACCTTTTTGCCCCCTCAGCATCGCAGCAATCTGGTTTCCCATGGCTTCGTTGACTGCGCGGACTGGGTCAGCTGCGAGATGGGAGTATTTCTCGGTAGTGGAGCTTTTGGAGTGTCCTAAAAGTTTGCCTATGATTGGCAAGGATGCCCCGCCGCTTACTCCTACGCTCGCAAATGAGTGTCGCAAGTCGTGGATTCGCACATCCCTCAAACGCGCTACTTTGCAGATGCGCAACCAAGGCTTCCGCAAGTTGATCAGGTGTTGCCCATTTTTCTCCCCGACGATCACAAAGGGGTTGTTCCTGAGCCTTGGGAGGCCTGCCAGCACTGAAAGCGCAGGGGCAGATAGGTAGACGGGTCTTGCGCCCGTCTTTGTCTCTGGCAGCAACAGCATTGCTTTGTCGATGCTGACGTCCTTCCATTGCAGTTCGAGAATCTCATTTCTCCGGCATCCTGTGAACATCAGCAGGCGGATGGCTGCGATTGCGTAAACGGACTCCGTACGGTTTCTCTCCGCGCGGGCCAAGGCGACTCCAAGACGCGCCAGCTCGCGTGGCGACAAGAAACGTTCCTTGCTCTTTTCCTCGAACCTTTCGACACCCTGAACCGGATTGGAATGACGAGGTCGAAATCCGCTTCGCTCGCACCACGAAAACAGCGTCGATAACGAAGCTATCACGCGATTGGCTGTGATCGGTGTTTTTCGCAGCCCATAGTGCAGTAACGCAATGTCGCTGAACTTGATCTGGGCAACCTTCACGTCACCAAGTTTCGGGTAAGTCAGCCGTTCGAAAAAATCATTGTACAAAACTTGCGTGGCCTTGCGCCTTTTTGTGACAACAGTCTCCAGAAAGATTTTTCCTGCCTGTCGAAGTGTCGGGTTCCTCTCCCGCTCTTCCCTGATTGCGGCTGGGTCGAGGTCGTTTGCAATATCGCCCTGGATGACCTTCACCCGGTTCTCAGCGTCGGCGACGGTCCATGGCTGACCATACTTGCCAATGGCAAACCAGCGCTGCCTGTTGCCGATCCTGCATTTGTAGACAAAGACCTTGTCACGGCGCTGATACCGGACGCCAAAGCCAATTAGCTTGGTGTCCCAAATGATCTCATCGGGCTTCATGCCATCGACAACAGACTTGGTTATGTGTTTTCGTACAGACGTCACAATGAGCTCGCTTGATTTCTAGCAACCATCTAGCAACCAAATAGTAGCGAAATTTGCGGGTATCAATTGGACAAGGCGGGAAATCGCGGGAAGTTATGTGATTGATTTTGTTAAAGATAAAGAACTTCACGGACAGGCACTGCATGAGGAAAAACCGAATGGCATGCAAGAGGTCGGCGGTTCGATTCCGCCTGGCTCCACCAATCCTTTCAAACTCTCAATGGCCGGGTCGTTTTGGTTCCCATGGTTCGCCGCATACGCGTGGGGGAATTGCCGTACGGCCGATCGCTTGCGACTGAGCATGAACCAAGTCTGAAAAAGGAGCCAGGCGATGCATGGGTATTTAAGGGTATTTCTGTGCCGTTGCCGTGAATGCCTGTTTTCCAATTGCCCTGGCTCAAGAAGCAGAGACTCTCAAACGGCAAGACCGCTCCCTCGCCGATCATGAATTAGCAGAATCAGTTTCTTGCCAACGCCATTTTGAACTAATAGCCCAAAGATTCGCACAAGCTGCAATTTCTGTCATTCGATTTTGGAAATTGATCCAGTTGCGTTTTAGATTCCACAACTAATTCCGGATCGGGAATTTCGGATTGCGTGGACATTGCGACGTGCGCGTTATCCTCTATCGCGTAATTTCTCGACATAGACGTTGATCACGAGGGCGGCGAGAAGAATGAGGCCGCGGATGAGGATTTTCTGGAAGCTGTCCATCTGGATATGGTCAAGTCCGTTGTTGACGACGCCCAATACCAGCAAGCCGATGATGGTGTTGCCAATGCCGCCGCGACCGCCGAACAGGCTGGTACCACCGACGACGACTGCGGCAATGGCGTCGAGCAAGAAAGTGTCGAACTGATTTTGCTGGGCTGAGCCGAAATAGGCGACGCCCAGCATACCGGCTATCCCAGAACACAGCGCACAAATGACCATCACCGCCGATATGATAAGCTTGACGTTGACGCCCGAATATTCCGCCGCCTCGCGATTGCCGCCCACCATATACACATAGCGGCCAAAGCGCGTGTATTTGAGAACCAGATGCCCGACCAGAAAAAACAGAAGGCAGACAATGATGGTCCAGCCAATCGGAATGAAAGACGCTTTGCCAGCGGCATCCACACCCAAAGGAATGTTGAAGGCAACTTTTGATCCCACTGTCGTCACAAGATCCGGATATTGATAGGCGATCTGGCCACGGATGAGCAGCGCCGACACGCCATTGGCAATCTGCATCATGGCCAATGTCATGATGAATGAAGGTATCCCCACATAAGTCATGCCAAACGCCGTGACGAGGCCGAAGGCCAGGGCCGTGAGCAATGTGAGAATGACGGCGATCCAGCCGTTGAGCGGAATGTTGGCGATGTTGACGTAGTCTGGCTGGATAGTGAAATAGGCGACGGTAATGCCGATGGCGTTGGCGACTGCGGCAACTGATAAATCGATTTCAGCGGTGAGAATGACGAAGGTCAGGCCAACCGCAATGATGCCGGTGATCGACAATTGCCGGATGATGTTGACGGCGTTATCGAGGGTTCCAAAGGTCGACGTCGTTGCGGAGAAAAACACGACAAGTGCCACCAGCGTGAAAAGCGGCGCTATGGTGCGCAGACGATCAAAGAAGAACTTCTTGAGGTCAAAACTTGGTGCTGCGACCTCTGTCATTGTCATCTGCCGTTTCCCTGTCCTATGCTCATGCTGCGGCCAATAGATCTTCTTTGCTGACCGTGCGGCCATAAAATTCCTGAACGATGGTCCCGCGTTTCATGACTGCAATCCGGTCGGCGAGAGTGAGAATGGTTTCAGGTTCGGTTGACAGCACCAGAACGGCAACGCCCTTATCGCGCAACGACTTCACGATGCGAATGACGTCTTCCTTTGCGCCAACGTCCATGCCGCGCGTCGGCTCGGACAAGATCAGCACTTTCGGCATCCGCGACAGCCATTTCGCCAGCGCCACCTTCTGCTGGTTGCCGCCCGACAGCGAGCCCAGCGGTATGTCAGTGAGAGGCGGCTTGATCTGCAGGTCCTTGATGTGCTCACTGGCAATTGCACGCTCCTGTTTCGGCCGCAGCAGCCATTTGTGGATCCGGTCCAGCATGGCGATCGAAATATTCTTGAACACTGGTTCGGAGCGGAACAGCATCATGGTGCGGTTTTCAGGCACGAATGCGAGGCCGGCGCGCCGTGCCGCGGCTGTCGAGCGAAGGCGCAGAGGCTTGCTCTCCAGCTTGATGTCGCCGTGCTTGATGCGATGACGGCCGAACAATGCACGGGCCAGTTCAATCTGGCCGCAGCCCATGAATCCGTAAATGCCGGTGATCTCGCCCTTGCGCAGCGCGATTGAGACATTGCGAAGGAAGCGGCCGTCGCTCAGATTTTTGGCTGCATAGATAACCGGGTTGTCATTGCTGCCCATCAGAGTGGCGGCTTCGCCCATATGCATTCCGACTGAACCCCTGCCAATCATGTGCGAGATGATCCTGTCCTTGTCGAGATCAGCGCGGTTTTCAGTGGCCACACGCCTGCTGTTGCGGAACACCGTGATGCGGTCAGAAATCGTCAACACGTCATCCAAGAAATGCGAGATGAATATCACGCCCTTGCCTTCTGCCTTGAGCCTGCGAAGTGCAACAAAAAGACGTTCGACTTCGGGCGTCGACAAGGCCGAAGTCGGCTCATCAAGAATGATGGTGCGCGCGCCGGAAAACAGGACGCGCGACAATTCAACAAGCTGCTGCACGCCGACTGGCAGGCTTCCCATGCGCGTGGCGGGATCAAGATCAAGCCCCAAGCTCGCAACGAGTTTCCGGGCTTGCGTGTTCATCCGCGACCAGTCAATGATGCCTCCTGATTTCGTCGGTTGAACGCCGAGAAACACATTCTCTGCAACCGTCAGATCGGCAACAACGGAAAGTTCCTGATGCACCATGCCGATGCCAGCGGCCAAAGCGTCGCGAGCGGAACGAAAATGTGCTGGCCTGCCTTCAACGGACATGGTGCCTTCAAAATCTGGATAAACGCCGGCGATGATTTTCATCATGGTCGACTTGCCGGCGCCATTTTCACCGACCAGGCCGTGGATTTCTCCGGGCAACAAAGTGAAGTCGACATCGGTCAGCGCACGGATGCCGCCAAAAGATTTCGAAACGCCATGCATCTCGACCAAAGGCGGCGCTTGCACGCCGCCTTGGAGATATGTGGAACCATCTGACACGCGATCAGATCAGGAAGTTCTTCTGCAGCCAGAGATGCCCGGGGGCTGTGTCCTTGGTAATGACCGGACCGTCGGCGAGAATGAAGTTTGGAATGTCCTTTCCCGCCTTTTCACCGCCAGCGACTGCCGCCACGCCTGCCGCAATCGACCAGCCGTGAATTCGGCATGATGGATTGCGAACAGTTGCAAGCATAGTGCCGTCAAGCACTGCGTTGACTGCGGGCGGCATGGCATCCACGCCGCCCAGGATAATGCCGCTTCGGCCCTTGGCCTTGATGACGTTGTTGGCGGCCAATGCCATGTCGTCATTGTGGAAGAAGGCCGCCTTGATGTCGGGATATTGGGTGAGAAGAGAATCCCAGATGCGGGCAACCTTGGTCACGTCCCAGTCAGCGGGCTGTTCATCCAGAACCTTCACTTTCGGATAGGCGGCAACGACATTCTTGAAGCCCTTGGCGCGGCCTTGCGCACCTGAATGGCCGAGCGCACCTTGCGTCATGATCACGTTTCCTTCGCCGCCAATCGCCGCCATGATCTGGGACGTCACGGTCGAGCCCATCATCACATTGTCAGGTGCAATAAAGGTGTGGAGCGCCAGCTGGCCTTCCGGGGCCATCATGGTGTCCATTGCAATGACAGGCGTGCCCGCATCGATGACGCGTAGCATGGGCTCGTTCAGGGTGCCGATGCCGAATGTCTGGACGGCGACAAAGTCCCATTTCTGCGTCGCGAGATTCTCAATCGTGGCGCGCTGCTTGGTTGCAGACAACTCGCCGTCGAACCAGGTGAGTTCGACATTCATCAGCTTGGCCCAGGCTTCTGCGGCCTGTTTGCCCTGCGCGCACCACGTGGCCTGAAGGCCTGCGTTGCTCATCGCGGCCTTCAAGGGTTTTCCTGATGGCTTCAGTTCCTGTGCAATCGCAGGATCAAACCCAGCATCGGCAAGAAGGGCCGCGCCGAGCGCTGCAGCACCCAGAACCTTGAACACGTCGCGGCGCGACTGATCCGCGAACAATTTGCGATCCTCAAAGACCGTCTCTTTTTTCTTGGTCATCAGTTTCCTCCTTGTTTTCCTGCCTCTTCATGACGCAGGTATGCGCTGCATTCACGCACCAAGGAAAAAGCCCGGTGCGCGAGCCTAACTGGTCTTCTGATGGCTTGTGACGATAAGTGTTAACGTGGAGCAGTCAAGCGGGAAGTTCGGACGGCGGCTTTGACCCCAATTTTTCAATTTCTCAGCGGCGGGCGGCGCGGGATTTCTTGGCAATTGCTGGTGCTGCGAGACGGCGTTGCGCTTCGCCACTAGAGCGGAACAGGTGGCAATCCGCGCCATTAAACCCCAACGCAACAGTCTGGCCAATGTCAAATGTCTGCGTGCCATCCACGAGTGCGGTGATTGAATTGTTGCCTTCGATATCCGCCTCGAAATAAGTCTGGTGCCCCAGCATTTCGACCAGCGCGATTGTTCCGGAACCTGATGAACTCTTCTTGTCGGTGACGGAAACATGTTCCGGACGGATGCCCAGCACAACATCCTCGCCATCCGAAAGCCCCTCTCCTGACACCGCGATTTCCATGGACTTCAGTCCATCGCCCACAACAGCAACGCCCTTTCCCGAATGCGCTTTCACTTTCACTTTCAGAAAATTCATCTTGGGTGAGCCGATGAAACCGGCGACGAACTGGTTCTGCGGATTGTGATAAAGTTCAAGCGGCGAACCAAACTGCCGGACCACGCCCGCATCCAGCACGACAATGCGGTCCGCAAGCGTCATCGCTTCCACCTGGTCATGCGTCACATAGATCATCGTCGCATCAAGCTCACGATGCAGCTTGGCGATCTCGGCCCGCGTTCCGACGCGCAAAGCCGCATCAAGATTCGAAAGCGGTTCGTCAAACAGAAACACTTCCGGCCTGCGCACGATGGCGCGGCCAATGGCGACACGCTGGCGCTGGCCGCCAGAGAGCTGCGACGGCTTGCGGTCGAGCAATGGTTCAAGCTTGAGCATGCGAGCGGCTTCGGCAACTTTGGTTTCGATTTCGCCTTTCGGTGCGCCGGCAATGCGCAGGCCGAAAGAGACGTTGTCGCGCACTGTCATGTGCGGAAACAGCGCATAGGATTGGAACACCATGGCGATGGAGCGGTCTTTCGGCGGGAGATCGTTGACGACGCGGTCAGCGATGCTGATTGTGCCGCTTGTGGTGTCTTCAAGGCCTGCAATCATGCGCAACAGTGTTGACTTGCCACAACCTGAGGGGCCGACGAAGACGACGAATTCGCCGTGCTTGATATCAAGGCTGACGCCCTTGATTATTTCAACAGAGCCGAAACTTTTACGTGCGTCTTTCAGTGCAAGGTTTGCCATAATTTATTCTTTCACATGCAGGAGGCCGGTGGAATCAACAAGGAGCGGTACAGGATCGCTGACCTTGCCTACGAAATTTCCTTTTTCATCATCATGCAGGAAGCCCATGATGAAGAGCTTGCCGTTTTTTTCAACAATTTTTCCTGCATAGCGTATGCACGGTGCATGGCCATCCAGAAATGGCTTTGCGGCGTGCCATGGACCGAGATGACTTGATGCCATGAGATAGCTTGAACCGGTGACGGGTGATTGCGAATTGCCCTTGCGGTAACTCTCTGCCCAGTGCTGTGCCGATGTGCAAAATGTCATGTACCAATGTTCGCCATGCTTTAAGACTTGCGGCACTTCGAGCTGGCCAAAAGCACCGCCGTCATAGACCGGTTTTTGCAGGGTCCATGTGGTGAGATCGGGCGAAGTGGCAAAGCCGATAGCACCTCCGGCATTGGGTTCGGCGCGGCCTGGCACGCGGGCGGTGAAATACATGATCCAGCCATTACCATCGGGATCGCGCATGACCCAGGGGTCGCGCATGGCTCTATCGTGCCAATGGAGTGGTGTGAATTCTTCGTAGAAATGGGCGTTGGGTCCGGTGAGGTCCAAGCAAAGGCCATCGCCGACGCGCTGCCACGAGTGCATGTCCTTAGATGTGGCATGGCCGATGCGCTGATGCATGCCGGCGAGGTCGTGCATCGTGCCGGTATAAAACAGGTGCCAGTGGCCAGTGTCGTCCTTCACTACCGAACCCGTCCATGTCGTCCAGTCATCCCAGGCTTTGGTTTTCGATGGGGCAAAGCACATGCCCTTGTGGGTCCAGTTGACGAGATCATCCGACATAGCATGACCTTGCGTCACGTTGCGGTGACGATCGTCAGGATGGGGCAGCGTGTTGTCGGCTTGCAAAAAATAAATGTGCCACTTGCCGTCGTCAGACGTCTGCGGATCTACCAACCAGAAATCCCAGATCCATTTATCTTCAAGTGAAAGAACCACGATTACCCCTTGATGCCGGTTGATGCGATGGATGCGATGAAGGCGCGTTGCAGGACGAGGTAGAAAGCCAGCACCGGAACCGTGATCATGGTGAGATAGGCCATGACTTCGCCCCAGGCGATGTTGAGCTGGAAGAAATATTGCAAGCCGATCATGACAGGGCGGTATTGCTCGGCCTGCACCGAAATGAGCGGCCAGAGAAACTGGTTGTACATGACGAGGAATTTTAGAATTGCCGCTGTCGCCAGCACCGGGCCGGACAATGGCATGATGACCTTGTAGTAAATCTGCCACCAGCTGGCGCCTTCAATGCGTGCCGCCTCGATCAGTTCGCGTGGCAAATCCTTGAAGTACTGCACGAAGAGGAAAATCGTCAAGCCATCCGCGATCCAGGGAGTGATCTGCACGTGATAAGAATCGAGCCAGCTGATCTCAAAGCCGTCAGAACCGATCCAGGGCAGATAGTTGACCAGCATCAGCAGTGGAATGGCGATTGTTTCAAATGGGATGATGAGTGTTGCGACAATGGCTGAAAGAATGACTTCGCGACCTTTCCACTCCAGGTACACGAAGGAAAATGCTGCCAGCGAGCACAGCAGGAGCGAGAGCAAGACGGTGGTTCCAGTCACCAAAATGGAATTGAAGACAAACAAGCCGACAGGTGCCCGCTTGAAGGCGGCGGTATAATTGTTCAGTGAAATGTCGCCCACGGGCAGAAAGGCGCGGATCGATTCAGTGTCTGTGAGCAGCTGCAAGTCAGGCTTCAACGAAGACATGATCATGAAGACCAGCGGAAAGATGAATATGGCCGCCACCAGAATCAGCAGCGCATAACGCCAGACTACGTTCTTCGGGGCTTTTGCGGCAGCTTGCATCAGGCTTTCTCCCGTGTGAGATAACGTTGCAGAAGTGAAATCGTGAGGACAATGGCGAAAAGAACGACTGAGATGGCGGAACCGCCAGAAATGTCCTGCTTGCCATAGCCGCGCTCAACAGCCTGGAAAACCACCGTCTGTGTCGCGTCAACTGGTCCGCCGTTGGTCATGACGGCGACCGGGGCAAAAAGCGCAAAGGCTTGCATGGTGATCACAATGAGAACCAATACAGCGGTGTTGCGCAAGCCTGGCCAGGTGACAAAACGAAATTTCTGCCAGGGTGTCACACCCTCAATGTCGGCTGCCTCATAGAGGGAATCGGGAATGGTCTGCAGGCCCGACAGCCAGATCACCATGAAGAACCCGACGGCTTGCCAAATGCACATTGCGATGATTGCCGGAAACGCGGTTGAGGCGTTGCCAAGCCAGTCAACCGGCGTGAACAATCCAAACGTCAGCCCACTGAGCAATGTGTTGAGAAGCCCGTTCTGGCCGTCATAGATAAACCGCCACAGCAATGACACCACGACAATCGAGACGACGACGGGCATAAAGTAGATGGTACGGAAAATATTGATGCCTCGAAGCTTTTGGTTGATCATTAAGGCCAGCACGAGAGCGAGGCCACCTTCTAGTGGTGCCACGATCAACACGAAGAAAAAAGTGTTCAGCAGCGCCTTCATGAACACCACATCGGTGGCGAGCATCACTTTTTTGGATTCGCCGGAGGTCCATGAGAACCATTCGCGCATGCCCTTGTATTGTGGGAAATCCGGGTTGTTGCGAGTGAAGCCGCGCACTGCGGGGTATTTGATCGCGCCATCGGGTTCTTTGAGAACTGCTTGCGTGGCGGGATCACGCTCGGGTTCAAGTGTCAACACACTGACACTGAGAAGATCGCGGAAATTCTGTGTTCCGACATATTCGGCTGCGTTCGGGGATACAAAGCGCTGGTTGGTGAAGGAGAACCAGAAGGCCAGGCAGAACGGCACGACGATGAACAGAAACATGAGGAATGTTGCCGGGAATGCAAAGAGCCAGCCGGTGCGCGGGGCGTTCATGAGATTTGAGCGTTTGGCCTGGTTCATCAATCTTACTCCTCCCCACAAGTGCAGGGCCTTCGCATATAATTACAAAGGGACCTCTTCAGTCGCTTCGCGACAGCTTCTCCAAAGGAGAAGCGAAAAAGTTCCGAACAGACTCAACTTTCCTTCCCCTCTGTGGAAGGTGGCGCGTAGCGCCGGAAGAGGTCCCTTTGGCCGAATGTGATATCCGCTCCCCACAAGGGGGAGGGGGAAGTTGAAGACTTACATCTTCGGGGCGTAGCCGCCGTTCTTTTCGACGTCCTTGGTCACTTCGTCGGCAGCAGCGTCAAGCGTTGCTTCGACCTCAGCACCATTGGCAATATCCGACAGGGCCTTTTCAAACACTTTCGCACCTACTGCATAACCCGGATACACGGGGCGCAACACAGCCTGCTTGGCAGAGAGCGCGTAGAACGCTTCCATTGGGCCACCTGGTTTGTAGTTCTTGGAGGCAGCGGCAGATGCCGTCGTTGGCGGGATGAGGCCGATGCCATCAGAGAAGGCTGTCAGGTATTTGTCCTGCAAGGCAAACTCGATGAACTTGTTGGCACCTTCCTGGTTCTTGGACGATGCGGCAACGCCGAACTGCCAAGATGCTGCGCCGATCTTTGGGCCATTGCCAAAGTCTGGTGCGGGCAGGAACAGAACGTCATCCTTGAACTTTTCAACAGCTCCAAGTGCAGCCCAGTTGCCATTCCAGGAAATGGCGTATTTGCCACTGCCAAAGCCTGTGTCGCGGTCGGCGCCATCCTGCGATGTGCCGGGAGCGAGCTTGCGGGCAAACACCGATTGCCACCATTTGCCGAACTTCACGGCTCCTTCGCCATTCAATGTGCCTTCAGCGGTCTTGTAACCGTCGCGGTTGATGATGTCGCCACCGGCCGAAATCATCATCGGGCCGAAAGCGTAAGGATACCACTCACCCTTCCAGGCCATGCCGAGATCAAGCGGGAATTCGAATTTGCCTGACTTCTGCAATGTCACCAGAGCAGCGTCGAACTCTTCCATGGTCCAAGGCTTGTCGAGGGTTGGAATGCGGATACCATTCGCATCCAGCACCGACTTGCGGCTGACCATGGCCACGGCTGCATCCCAGAGACCTATCGAATAGACCTTGCCGTTGTAGGTGCCAATCGGGCCCGGAAGGAAACTAGCATATTTGGCGGGATCAACGGTGAGAGGTGCCATGTAACCAGCCCATGCCCAGCCTGGCATGACGGGGCCATCGACATCGATGATGTCTGGCAGTTTGCCAGACGCAGCGGCAGCGGTGACTGAGTCATTGTAGGATTTTTGTGGGAACTGTTCGATCTTGACGGTGTAGTCGGCTTGCGAGCCGTTGAAGTCGGTGATGATGCCTTCGAGAATCTTCTTTTCAACTTCGTTGCCGGCGCCGTGATACCACATGCTGAGTTCGGTGGCGGCGAAGGCCATCGTCGATGACAGCAAGCTGGCAAAAAGCGCGCCGCTGAAAATGAGTTTATTCATGAGTGTCCTCCCTGGACTATAGTGTTTCAACTCCCGGATTGCCGGGCCACCTTCTCCTGCCGAGCTCATGTGAGCGGCCTGCAGGAATGCCGTTCAACCAGTGGACACGGAACCAGCATGCGTTGCGGTTTCGCGGGTTCACCAGCAGAATTCATGACTTCAATGGCCATGCGGCCAATCTCGAAATAGGGAAGGGCAACGGTCGTGAGTTGCGGATACAGGGTTTCTGAAATGAGCTTCAGATCGTCGTAACCGATGAGCGACAGATCTTGCGGGATGGAGAGGTTGAGGCTTCCGGCGATTGCGTAGACCTGCATGGCGACTTGGTCGTTGCCACAAATGATTGCGGTTGGACGGTTGACGTTCGACAACATCTCACGGGCTACATCCATGACGCGGCTGGATTCATGCCCGACGGTTCCTGCATATCCCGCAACATCCAGTGTCTCGTCAAAGCTTTGGCTGGCGTCACGGAAGGCGCGGCGCGCGCCAACCCCTCGCAGGCGCGTGGCTTCGATGTCACGGATCAGCGTGATCATGCCGATGCGGCGATGGCCGAGCTGCAAAAGATGCTTGGCTTGCGTGTAGCCGCCTCCCTCATCATCAGGGATGATTGATGGCCGCTTGCCATCCGATGCAAAACAATTGGCGAGAACGATGGTTTTGTCGAAGGCCGGGTTTTCAATCTTGTGCGGGCGATGGAACATTGAGGCATAGACGACGCCAGCCACGCGGTGGGCGCGGAACATTTGCCACAGCTCGCGTTCCTGTTTTTCGTCGCCATCGCTTGATGCAATCAGCAATGTCTGGTGCTTTTCGCGCATTGCTGATTGCGCGCCGCGCACGATGTCGACAGAATAAGGCGTTGTCGTCACGGCGTCGGTCATCAGTCCGTATACGGATGATGTTCCACTGCGCATTTGGCGGGCGGCATGATTGGGGACATAGTTGAGCGAGTCCAGATGGCGCTGGACGTTTTCACGCGTCTTCGGCGTTACCGCAGCATCACCATTGACGATGCGCGATACCGTCTTGATCGAAACGCCAGCGCGTTTGGCCACTTCCCGCAAGGTTGCCAGATTGCTTCTCCCAAATTTCCCGCTGTTCTTGATGACAACGTTGTCATGACAGACAAACACATCGTGACAACGTTGTCAATCCGGATTCTGCAAATATCTCCAGGAGGCCGCCTCACAGGTCCAGGGAGAGGGTCACATTGACTTTGGCGCCGGTGCCGAGATTTTCCTTGCGGCGGACATCGGCCTTTACAGGCAGGAGGTAACTTCCAGACTTCGCATCCGGGAACAATGATGTGGTCCAGGCAGTCTTGCCAATTGTTGCAATTACAGGAACCGAGCCGAAGCTGCGGCGGACCTGCCCTTCGTAAAACCTGATTTGCTGTCCGATGGCCGGGGGCAGGGTAACAAAGTGCCAGCCTGCCTTGCCGGGATATAGCCATAGGTCTGCTTCAAATGCCACTTCCATGCCGGCAGGATTGCAGCATCAGAAGCTCTTGGCAAACTCCCTGACATGCGCAGGCAATGCGATGCCATCGAGCAATCGCGGATCGTTGACGGGCGCACCAAAGATTTGCGTGACTGGAATAATGCCCGCCCAAATGGGGAGTGAATAATCTTCCTCGTCATCTCCGGCTGGGCCGCTCCGTACTTTAGCAGATACCTCCTTGAGTTCGAGGCCGAGGATCATGGTGGCTTTCACTTCCTTTTCCGTCATGGCGCGGAGATGGCCACGGCGATGAGGCAGCAAAGTGTCAACGAAGGCATTGAGTCTTTCGGCTTTCTCTGCGGGATCAGCGATCTTGTGCGCCGTGCCAAAGGCCATGACGGAACGGTAATTGCAGGAGTGATTGAAGGCCGAACGCGCCAGGACATAGCCATCGAGAATGCAGACATTGACGCAAACTTGCGCCTCCTCGCATGACTCGAGCATGCGGCTTGCTGATGATCCGTGCCAATAAACATGATTGCCTTCGCGCCATTGCAGCGTGGGCGTTGCGAAAGGTGCGCCATCAAAGACGTAGGCTACTGTGCACAAAGGCTGAGCGTCGAGAATGGCATGCACGGTGTCCTCGTCGTAGAGCGCGCGCTTGCTCATGCGCTTGACGCGGGTTCGGTCGGTGGTTGAGTAGCTCATGCGCCTGGTCTCCGGTTCACATTCCACTTGCCCTGTGTTATGGACTGGTAAAACATCCAATATTGGCTACAATGACCAGACCAGTTTCTTCCACTCCTACGCTTGACCTTGGCATCGACCGGGCTGACCGCGAGCCAATCCAGCAGCAGATTGCGCGGCAGATCCGCGACATGGTGCTGCAGGGGCGGCTGAAGCCAGAGGCGCGGCTTCCTTCAAGCAGGGCTTTGGCGGAGGAGCTCGGCGTAGCGCGGGCAACGGTGGTCGAAGCTTTTGAGCAGCTTTCTGGCGAGGGCTATCTTGAAACGCGGTCAGGATCGGCCACGCGGGTTGCGGCACACCTGCCTGAAGAACTCCTTTCGACATCGGCAAAAGTTCGATCGCCCCAGCCTTTAAAAGCAGCGCCGATGAAGCGGCTGCCAGCAAAACCCTTCCGGCCGGGCCTCGTCGATTGGGAGCATTTCCCCCATGATGAATGGGGCCGTTTGCTGGGGCGATATTGGCGCAACCCACCGATCACGCTGCTAGAGCTCAATGATGCCTTCGGCTGGCCGCCATTCCGCGCCGCGATAGCGGCGCATCTGTTTGAATGGCGCGGCATCCGGTGCACACCAGAACAATTGATCGTCACGGCGGGCGGCATGGACGCATTCGATCTTATCCGCCGGGCAGCACTTTCGCCCGGCGATCAGCTGTGGCTGGAAGAGCCTGGCTATGCAACGGCGCGACGGGTGTTTTCGCTGGGCGGTGTTGAGGTCAGGAACATTCCGATTGACCAAGATGGATTGATCGTGAGCGAAGGCAAGCGCATTGCGCCGAACGCCCGTGCCGCATTTGTCACACCTGCCCGGCAATATCCAACGGGCGTCACCATGCCATTGGCCCGGCGACTTGAATTGCTCGAATGGGCGCACGAGTCGAAAGCCATCATCATCGAAGACGACTATGACAGCGAATACCGCTATGTCGGGCGGCCATTGCCTGCATTAATGAGCCTTGCGCCCACACATGAAGGTGCGGCGCACGTCATCTATTCCGGCACGTTTTCCAAAGTGTTTTCACCAATCGTGCGATTGGGATTCATTGTGGTGCCGAAGGAGATGACAGAGACATTCCGCGAGGCGCGAGCCAATCATGGTGCGCCGCCATCGCTGATGGTGCAGCCTGCGCTGGCTTCATTCATCGAGAATGGCCAGTTCGCAGTGCATATCCGGCGCATGCGGCGCATCTATGCCTCGCGGCGCAATAGCCTGATTGACGCCTTGTCGCCGGGCGACGGGAAGCTGTTCAAACTTGATGCATCACCTTCTGGATTGATGCTGTTGATCCGGCTGAAATCGCAGCAGAACGACGAAGAAGTTGCGACCTTGCTCCGGACTCATGGGGTTGAGACACAAACCCTATCCAGCCACTTTGCAGGCGGCCAAAAACAGCACGGGCTGCTGCTGAGTTTCGCAGGGTTTGGTGAATCCGAGCTGGAGAAAGCGGCAAGACTTATTCTTGCGGTTCTCGGTGACCATCCCCAAATTGTGGGATTACGGAGTTTCAGCGCCGGAATTGGCTAGCATGAACCGTGGCTTTGACAAGTTCAGGCCCGGTCAATACTGCGCCGGTTTCTGCTGAATACTCCTGCGGCAGGGCCGACGCTCGCTATTTCGCTGCAAGGGCTTGTTCTTCCTCAATATAGTCCTTGAGATCGCTGAAACGGCGCAGCACCAGGGACTGGCTGTCTGCGTGATCATACTTTGAAGGTTCAGCGGCGCTATGACCATCGGTCGTTAACGCCACAACTTGCGAAGAATTCACTGTAGACGGTTTCCGGCGCTTCAGTGGCAGGCGTACGACATTGCTTTTCCAGCTGCCATCTGCGGCCAATACGGCGCTTCCCACAACCGCAAGCGCACCCCACATCGTTTCTCCTGAACCCATTGCAAAGGCTGGCAAAACTACCGCTTCAAACAATCCAAACAGTGCCATAGTCCCCTCCTGTGGCTGGCGGAATGGGCCGGATTTCCACCTCCGGCCAATCCCCTGATGCAATTCAAATCCCCTTCAAATTGCACCCTCACCCTAGGAAGAGATGGCGCAACAGATGCCTAATGAAATTCTTCAAATTGAAGCTGAATCAGGTGCTGGAGAGGTTTCGCGGCAAGGCGTTGCGGAAGTGCAACAGAAAGCTGCCGCCAAGGCAATGACATTGTGATTTTCCCGGGATATGCCGCGTAAATGTTAAAATCCCAGACGACTCACCTCCCCTACCGTTCCGACATTGATGGACTCCGTGCCATCGCGGTTCTTGGCGTTGTGCTGTTTCATCTCAACTTTGGATTCATCCCCGGCGGCTTCACCGGCGTTGACGTGTTTTTCGTCATTTCGGGCTTCCTGATCTCGCGAATCCTTTGGCGCGAGTTTTCAGCGACTGGAAGGATTGATTTTGTGCGGTTCTGGTCGCGACGCTTCCGTCGGTTGCTGCCCATGTCGGTATTTGTCGTGCTTTCGACATTGGCGTTCCTTTATGCCACAGGCAACACATTCAGTTTGAGCGAGGCGGGGCGCGATGGACGCTATGCCATCGCCTACGTCACCAACTGGCACGAACTCAACAAGGGCGTCGACTATTTCGCCGAAGGCAGCGACGCCAGTTATTTTCTGCACTACTGGTCGCTTGCGGTCGAAGAACAATATTATGTCCTGATCAGCTTGCTGTTCGCGGGTCTTGTCGCCTTGAAGCGACTTGCCGGCAAGACCAGCCTGCGCTTCGGAACACCATTATTCTGGGTTTTGCTTTTCATCGCTGGATCTTTCGCCCTCGAAATTCACTACACGGCGGTTTCCCAGCCACATGGGTTTTTCGGGACGCAAAACAGGGTTTGGCAGTTTGGCGCAGGGGCCTTGACGATGCTGCTGACGGACCGGTTTGGAACTGTCCGCAATTCAGCACACATTGCTTCAAGCGCCGCCGGAATTGGACTCATTCTCGGCCCGTATTTCCTTTTCCCCGCCGAGATTGCCTATCCCGGCTATTGGAGCATCGTGCCCACCTTTGGCGCCGGCCTGCTCATTTTCGGCAATGACCGTTTGTCGCTTATCGCAAAGTGCATGAGCATTGCACCCTTGCGCTATCTTGGGCGCATTTCCTACTCGGTCTATCTTTGGCACTGGGGCGTGATCCTGGCGATCCAGCAGTATGATGTGCCCGGAGTTTTTGGGGCAGCCGCTGGCATCGCGGCAACACTTGCGCTGTCGATTGCAAGCTATCATCTCATCGAAAACCCGATGCGGCACAGCACCTGGCTGCAACTCAAAAAATTCCGCACCCTTGCCGTTGCCGTGGCTTGCATCGCCGTGGCACTCCCCCTCAGTGAATTCGCCCGCTTGCAAGGGCGCACACTTTCGACACTCATCACGTTGCCCAGCGGTGTAACCACCGATGCGGCAAAAGTCAGGAAAGACATTCCAAAAATTTACACCATGAAGCCGCGCTGCCATGCCGAACCAAGCGCTTTAGCACCAGGCGAATGCGCTTTTGGCGACGCCAAAAGCAAGAAGGTCATCGTGCTTTTTGGCGATTCGCATGCGGCGCAATGGTTTCCCGCCGTCGAGGCGATCGCGCAGCAACATGGCTACCGCCTGTTGTCGCGCACCAAAAGCGCATGCGGACCAGTCGCGGCCAGAACCTATATCAAGATGTTCAAACGCGAGTACACCGAATGCGGCGTTTGGCGGGATGCCGTCATGAAGGAAATCCAGGCTCTCAATCCCGATGCCGTAATCCTTGGCTCCGCCAGCACGCACAACCCCATCGAACTTGCCAATGCCGCCTTTGATGATCCGGCGCGGCTTGCAGCCTTGCGCGAGAAAACCCTTGCGATCACCACGCAACTTGCAAGGCTGGCGAAAAAGGTCATCGTCATTCGCGATACTCCGGAGTTCAAACAACAACCGCTGAAATGCCTGGCGCGGCAGAAAAATGCCCTTGTCTGCGGCAGGGCGATGGCAGACGCCACGCAACTGCGATTTCCATGGCTTGATCCACGTGACAAGCTGCCAGGCAATGTGCACATTGTTACAATGAACGAAATTCTCTGCGCCAATGGTACCTGCCTCCCATATGACGACAAAGGCATCAATTTTTACGACACAAATCACATGACTGCGAGTTTTTCGCGTAGTTTGAGCGAGCCCCTGTATCTACAGATCAGCGCTGCAGGCGGCTTCTAGGGATCAAACTCTTCGAACCCGCACAACCGGGAACCGGTTGTGATTTGCACTTTTCAAAGGAGTTTCTTTTTGCAGTGATTGGCCATAGCGTGGATCTGATGACGAATTCCTATCATATTGGCGGCGCACGTTTCGAGGCGCCTTCGCTTGCCCCTGGACTTTATCTGGTGGCGACGCCGATTGGAAATCTCGGCGACATCAGTGTGCGCGCGTTGCAGACGCTTTCCGCATGCGACGTGATGTATTGCGAGGACACGCGGGTGACGGGTAAATTGCTCGAACGTTATGGCATCCGCACGGCGATGCGGAATTATCACGAGCACAATGCGGCGCGGGCGCGGCCCGAGATAATTGCATCGTTGCAAGACGGCAAGGCAATTGCTTTGGTGAGCGACGCGGGCACACCGATGATTTCTGATCCGGGCTACAAGCTGGTCGAGGCCTGTGCCGAATCGGGACTTGCAGTCACGTCAGTTCCTGGTGCATCTGCCGTTCTGACGGGACTGCAATTGTCAGCGCTGCCGACTGACCGGTTTTCCTTCATGGGCTTCATGCCGGAGAAGAAATCGCATCGCGTGAAGTTGCTGGAGCAATTCAAGGCACATCCGATGAGCCTGGTGTTTTATGAAAGCCCACACCGGATTGTTGATGCGCTGGAAGATATCGCATCGATACTGGGTGAAAGACCTGTGGCGGTGACCCGCGAACTGACGAAGCTGCATGAAGAAGCTTTGCGAGGGTCCGCACAGTCCATCCATGCGACGCTGGCAGCGCGGCCCTCGGTCAAAGGGGAAATCGTGGTGGTGATAGCACCGGCACCGGGCAATGATCAGCCTGCGGATGACATGACGATTGAAGCGGCCGTCACCGAAGCGCTTTCCGGCATGTCCGCCAGCAAGGCCGCAGCACATGTGGCGAAGCTCTTGCATCTCACCAAGGACGACGTCTATGCCCGCATCGTGAAGAGGAAGGCCGATGGGGAGGCGTGAGGGGGCGGAAAAGCTCGGGCGATATGCCGAGACAATCGCGTTGTGGTATTTGCGCTGCAAGGGATACAAGCTTCTGGCGCGGCGGTTCAAATCTCCCCTGGGCGAGGTTGATCTCATCATGCGCAAGCGCGATACCACGGCCTTCATTGAAGTGAAAGCGCGGCCATCGTTTGATGAAGCAGTGTTTGCCGTGACACCGTGGCAACAAAAGCGCATTGCGCAAGCCGCTGCCTTGTGGATGGGGCGCGATGCGAAATCGGCGCAAGGGTTTTGCAGGTTTGACATCGTGGCGGTGCCCGCTAGCCTGTGGCCCAGACATATCGAGAATGCATTTTACGGAGACCGTTGATGGCGTTGAAAGTTGCCGTGCAGGCAGACCCGATCGAAAGTTTTGACATCACGGGCGATTCCACCTTTGCCCTGATGCTGGAGGCGCAGCGCCGGGGTCACTCATTGTTTCATTATCATGTGAAGACGTTGGCCTGGCGCGATGGCACGCTGTCGGCAGCGGGGCATAGTGTGAAAGTGATTGACCGGAAGGGTGAACATTTCACATCTGATACGCTGCGGCGCATTGACCTTGCCTCACAGGATGTGATCCTGATGCGGCAGGATCCGCCGTTTGACATGGGCTACATCACGGCGACACATTTGCTCGAGATGATCCACCCCAAAACCCTGGTGGTGAACAATCCATCCGAGGTTCGCAATGCGCCGGAGAAATTATTCATTCTCAAGTTCAAGGAGCTGATGCCGCCGACATTGATCACGCGGGATCCTGGAGAGCTTGATGCGTTCCGGCGCGAACATGGCGAGATCATTCTGAAACCGCTTTATGGCAATGGCGGTGCTGGCATTTTCAAGACGGCGCATGATGACCAGAACTTTGCCTCGCTGGTGGAAATGTTCACTCACATGTTCAAGGAACCTTTCATCGCGCAGAAATATCTTCCCGAAGTTCGCATGGGCGACAAGCGGATCATTCTCGTTGATGGCAAGCCTGTCGGTGCGATCAACCGCGTGCCGGCCTCACATGATCACCGCTCCAACATGCATGTGGGCGGCAGGGCCGTGGCCACCGACATCACCAAACGCGAGCATGAGATTTGCGAGGCCATCGGGCCAGAATTGAAAAAACGCGGGCTGCTGTTCACCGGCATTGATGTGATTGGCGACTTCATGACCGAGATCAACGTCACGTCGCCCACAGGAATCCGGCAGGTGAAAAATTTCGGTGGTGCGGATATTGCTGCGTTGATCTGGGACGCGATTGAGGGAAAAATTCACTGATGTCTGTCCCAGATTACCAAAGCCTAATGCTTCCAATCTTGAAGAAGGCCTCGCAAGGAGAAGTTAGAATTGGAGAAGTCGTTGAATCACTTGGGATCGAGTTGGGGCTATCGGAAGATGATTTGTCTGAAATGCTACCAAGTGGCGCACAATCGACATTTGCGAACCGGATTCATTGGGCAAAGACTTATTTGAAACAAGCTGGTTTAGTCGAGTCGACCAAAAGAGCACATTTCATAATTTCGCGAAGGGGGATTGAAACTCTTCAAAGCGGAATCGAGCGAATCGATGTACGCTATCTCGAAAAATTTCCTGAGTTTAAAGATTTCAAGCAAAGAACTGGAAGTGATTCATCGGCTGCCAGTAGCGAACGCGATATGGTCAAGCCTGAACTTGCGGATTCCAAGCAGACTCCGGATGATCTGTTGCGCCTCCTCACAACCGAAATAAATGCGACGCTTGGCCGAGATATCGTTGAGAGAATTCAGAAAGCTCCTCCAGCGTTCTTTGAGCGAGTAGTAGTTTCGCTACTGCTTGCTATGGGATACGGGGGTTCACTGGTGGAGGCAGGCCGAGCCATTGGACGTGCAGGAGACGATGGTGTTGATGGTGTTATAGATCAGGATACGCTTGGACTTGACAGGGTATATGTCCAAGCCAAGCGGTATTCGGATGATTCAAATATTGGTCCTGCGGCGATACGAGATTTTTTTGGAAGTCTCGACATGCACAAAGCCCACAAAGGTTTGTTCGTGACTACCTCAAGCTTCACAAAATCGGCAATTGAGACAGCCGACAAACTCGGTAAGCGGATAGTTTTAATAGACGGAACTCAACTGGCGAATTTACTGGTTAAATTCAACGTCGGCTGCCGGACAGAACAGACGGTTCAAATTAAAAAAATCGACGAGGATTTTTTTGAGTAAATGATGACCAGTATTACGACCATATGCTTCGATGCCGATGATACGCTGTGGCACAATCTTGTGCATTTCGACACGGCGGAAAAGCAGTTTGGCGAGATGTTTTCCAGCTACATGCCGGCAGTTGATGCGACACGTGCCATCATGGAAACCGAGAAGCGCAACATTGCGCTTTATGGGTTCGGCGTGAAATCCTTCACGCTGTCGATGATCGAAACGGCGGTCACGGTTTCTGGTGGCGCTGTCGATGCGGCGACAATCCAGAAGTTGATCGGCATGGGGCGCGACATGCTGGATCATGACATCGAATTGTTGCCACATGTCGAAGAAGCGCTTGCGGCGCTGCATGGAAAACACAGGCTGCTGTTGGTGACCAAAGGTGACCTGCACCATCAGGAGCGCAAGGTTCTGGCTTCGGGGCTGGCGCATTTCTTTGAGGGCGTGGAGATTGTCTCCGACAAAAAGCCTCAGACCTATCATGCGATCTGCAAACGGCATGGGGTTGCAGTGGAGCGCTGCGTGATGGTCGGCAATTCCATCCGCTCTGATGTGCTGCCGATGATTGAAGCTGGCGGACACGGCGTTTATGTGCCTTTCAACATCATCTGGGACCACGAACACGAAGATGTGCCGCCTGATACCGCGCGCTTTCACGAAATTGCTGATCTCAGCGAATTGCCCGCGCTGGTGGCGCAGCTTTCACAAGGATCAGTTCCGTGATATAAGTTTGGCCCCAAAGCAGGAGGTCGCCGTGTTGTTGTGGATTGTCATTCTCGTTGCACTCGCACTTGCCGCCGTTCTCGGCCTTGCGGCGATGAAACCCAATTCTTTCACTGTGGCGCGCGAAGCCCAGATCATCGCGCCGCCCGGCAAGGTTCACGCATTGATCAACGATTTCCATGAATGGACCAAGTGGTCGCCATGGGAGAAGATGGATCCCAACCTGACCCGCAATTACAGCGGTGCGGCTTCAGGAGCGGGTGCCGCCTATGACTGGAGCGGCAACAAGAAAGTGGGACAAGGTCGCATGGACATTACCGCCACGACGCCATCGCGGATCGACATCGACCTCCACTTCATGAAACCCTTCGAGGCGCGCAACAAGACGGTGTTTAACCTTGCACCACGCGATGGCGGCACGCAGGTGCGCTGGGAGATGACCGGCTCCAGCCCGTTCATGTTCAAGGTGATGAGCCTGTTCACCAGCATGGACAAGATGATCGGCAAGGATTTCGAGGCGGGGCTGGCCAATATGAAGGCGGCGGCGGAGCAGAAATCCATCTCCTGAGCACGTTTTCGTTCCATTTTTGTTCTTGCGCGACGGAATTGGGTTGCGCTAACGTCTTATCTGCAACTGTTAGCAGTTGAGGAGAGACGGGATGACTTCGCGGGTTTCGACGGTGGCGTTTCAGGGCATTGAAGGGGTGATTGTGGATTGCCAGGCGCAATTTGTTGGGCACCAGGCGAATTTCCTTGTGGTTGGCTTGGGCGACAAGGCGGTGGCCGAAAGCCGCGAGCGCATTCGCGGGGCCTTGCAGGCGATTGGGCTCTCATTGCCGGGCAAACGTCTGGTGGTCAATCTGTCGCCTGCTGATCTTCCCAAGGAAGGCTCGCATTATGATCTGCCGATCATGCTGGCGCTGCTCTCGGCCCTGGGTGTCATTCCGCCGGACTTTCTTGAGCGCTATGTGGCGATTGGTGAATTGTCGCTGGATGGTTCGCTTTTACCCGTTTCGGGGGCGTTACCTGCGGCTATGGCGGCCCATGCCAAGGGTCTTGGCCTTATCTGTCCCAAGGCCTCTGGCCCCGAGGCCGCCTGGGCTGGTGAAGATGTTGACGTGCTGGCGCCAGAAACACTCATTCAACTGATCAATCATGTGAAAGGTACGCAGGTGTTGTCGCCGCCCAAGCCGAACCTCATCGAAAAGAAGGTCGTTCTGCCGGACCTATGCGACATCAAGGGACAGGAGGCTGCCAAGCGGGCGCTGGAAGTGGCGGCAGCCGGCGGACATCACCTGTTGATGGTCGGGCCTCCTGGGGCTGGGAAATCCATGCTGGCGCAACGCCTGCCATCCATCCTGCCGCCCATGGATGCGCGCGAGATGCTGGATGTGTCGATGATCGCGTCACTGGGTGGTGAATTGAAGGACGGGCAGCTATCGAGACGCCGGCCATTTCGCGCTCCCCATCATTCGGCGTCGATGCCGGCCCTGGTTGGCGGCGGGCTTCGCGCCAAGCCGGGTGAAATGGCTTTGGCGCATCATGGCGTCTTGTTTCTTGACGAGTTGCCGGAATTTCAGTCGCGGGTGCTTGAAGCGATCCGGCAACCCATCGAAACTGGCGAAGCCGTGGTGGCGCGGGCCAATTATCACATCACCTACCCTGCCCGCTTCCAGCTGGTGACGGCGATGAACCCGTGCAAATGCGGCATGGCGGGTGAGCCTGGACATGTGTGCCGCACGGGACCGCGCTGTGCCGCCGATTATCAGGGCAGGATTTCCGGGCCACTGCTTGACCGGCTTGATGTGCAAATTGAATTGTCAGCAGTGAAGGCGTCTGATCTCACGCTGCCGCCGCCCAAGGAGCACAGCATTGATGTTGCAAAACGCGTGGCGGCAGCGCGGGCTGTTCAACGTCAGCGGTTTCTGGATCGCGGGCTTGAACACTTGCGCACAAATGCGATGGCGGACGGTTCAGTTCTCGAAGAGATCGCAGCGCTTGATGCGGCTGGCAGCAATCTCATCCGCGATGCGGCTGATGCGATGAATCTTTCAGCGCGCGGCTATCACCGCGTGTTGCGGGTGGCGCGAACCATTGCCGATCTTGATGGAAGGGACAAGGTTTCGCGCATTCACCTGGCGGAGGCGCTGAGCTACCGGCAGAAACCGGCGTCGATGCGCAATGCGGCGTAAAACTTAATTTAATCGTTTTTTCACCCTGTTTTTTCCGTTCAGACTTTTTTCAAAGCCGATGGCGCATAATTGACGCGTAACAGTTGGCGTCAATCCATTGATCAAAGACAAGCACATTGCGACCGGACCTCGCACCTGGCTTTATGCTGCATGGACCATGCTGGCGTCGGCCTTGTGCCTTGGGCTGCTGGTTGTTTCGGTTGCGCTCTTTGAAATCAGCAACACGATGCTGGCGCTTGGTGCAGGCATCTGTTCGCTGGTCTCGAGCTTTTCAGGTTTTTTGATATTGCGGGAAAATCCAGTTCCTGTTGCAGAGCAGGGTCCAACTGCAACGGAGTCCAGTGATGAAAAGCTGCAACTCCTTGCCACCATGAGCCATGAAATCCGCACACCGCTCAACGGCGTTGTCGGGATGATCAACCTCTTGCAGGAAACACCGCTGACGGCCGAGCAGAAAAACTATGCAATTACAGCCGACAGTTCGGCCCGCATCCTCTTGTCCATCGTCGATGAAGCGCTGGACACAGCCAAGGGCCAGGCCACTGCGCATGATGAAATGCCAGAAACGGCGCTTCGGCCACTGGTGGAAAATGTTGCGGAGCTCTTGTCGGCACGCGCGCATGCCAAGGCAATATCCCTCTCGGCCTATGTCGCGCCAGATGTGCCTGACCTTATTGCGGCGCGTGACCGGACCTTGCGGCAGATCCTGTTCAATCTGGTTGGCAATGCCATCAAATTCACCGAAAAAGGCGGCGTTGGCATCGAGATTTCAAGGAAACATTCCGACCTTGTTATCGCTATCCAGGATAGCGGCATTGGCATGACCGCTGGCGAATGCGAGCGCATTTTTTCCGAGTACCAGCAAGCCAATGCGGAAACATCAAAAAAGTTTGGCGGCACGGGACTCGGACTCAGCATCACGCGTGGCCTCGTTGCAGGCGTGGGCGGTTCCATTTCGGTCAAGAGCAAATCCGGCGATGGCACAACGTTCACGGTGCTTCTCCCTGTTTTCACACATGCGGAGAACTCAAGATCATCGACAGCGGCACTGGCTGGACGACGGGTCTGGCTGGCCACGCATGATGGAATTACCGGATCACATACGGCGCGCATGATAGAAGATGAAGGTGGCGCCATCACCCGCGTTGCATCACAGGAAGAGCTCAAAACACTTCTTGACGGCAAGGCATCGTTCAGCGACTGCATCATCTGCACATCGGACCATGCCGAGACCTTGCGGGCCTGGGCCAAAAAACAGATGGGACGAAATACACAAAACAATTCTGATATCTGGCCTGATATCTGGGTCATGCTGACAGCAGAAGAGCGGCGGCCCTACCGCGATCTCCTGCAACATCCTTTTGCCGGCTATCTGCTGAAACCGGTGCGGCGATCCAGCCTGCTGTCGCGGCTTTCGGACCATGGCAGCGTGATGCTGCGCAAGACTGCGAAAAACCTCAAGGCCGCCACGCTGCCCGCGCCACGCAACAAGAAAAAGCACGTTCTGGTCGCCGACGACAATGCCATCAATGTGCTGCTGGTTTCGACCATGCTGCGGAAGATGGGCCACAAGGTGACGCATGTGAATAGCGGTCTTGCAGTGGTGGACTTGATCCGTTCCGGGCAAAAATTTGACGGGCTTTTGCTTGACGTGGAAATGCCGGGGCTCAATGGCTATGAGACAACCGCAACGCTGCGCGCGATTAAATCGCAGACGGCTTACAAACGGATGCCGATCATAGCACTTACAGCGCACAAGCGGGCTGATGAACTC
Organism: uncultured Alphaproteobacteria bacterium; assembly: GCA_963819615.1. Classification (GTDB taxonomy): domain Bacteria; phylum Pseudomonadota; class Alphaproteobacteria; order Rhizobiales; family Aestuariivirgaceae; genus Aestuariivirga. The sequence goes on along the minus strand of CAWFWW010000012.1, from coordinate 599,281 downwards.
AAAAAATGCCTCGCTGCCGGGATGGATGGACATCTGACCAAGCCATTTGACCAGCAAGACCTTGATGAAGCGCTGGACGCCTTTACTTCGCAGCGCGCTGCCTGACTTTGCCAAAGGGACCTGGCTTCGGCTAGGCTTGCAAGGGCATGACACCTCAAAGTGATTCACCTGACGTGCCTGGGCCATTGACGGTCCGCCTGGCGCGAAACGATGCCGAAGTCGCTGCATCGCAGAAACTGCGCTACTGCGTGTTCTATGAAGAAATGAAGGCGCAGGCGGATGATGAGACACGCCGCTCCAAACTGGACAGGGATGCGTTTGACGGTATTTGCGATCATCTTTTGGTGATCCGGCAAGGGCATGCCGGAGACGGTGTCGCGGTTAATGGCGGTGAACTGGTGGGGACTTACCGGTTGTTGCGCCAAGACGTCGCGCGAAAAAACAATGGATTCTACACGTCGCGGGAATTTGAAGTCGGGCCTTTGCTGGCGCGCAACAGCACACAACAGTTTCTGGAACTGGGGCGTTCCTGTGTGCTGAGGCCACACCGGAACAAGCCGGTCGTTGAACTTCTGTGGCAAGGCATCTGGAACTATGTCCGAGAGAACCGGCTGGACGTGATGTTCGGTTGTGCCAGTCTTGAAGGAACCAATGTCTCAGCACATGCCGATGCGCTGAGTTACCTGGCGCATTTTGCCGCACCGGAGCGGCAATGGCATGCTCGAGCATTGCCGTCGCGTTACATTGACATGAAGATCAAGCCGAAAGAGGCCATCGACCAGAAGCGTGCGCTGCGTTCCCTGCCTCCCCTGATCAAGGGCTATTTGAGGCTCGGCTGCTCGATTGGCGAAGGGGCGATCATTGACCATCAGTTCAACACGATTGATGTGCTGATCATATTGCCAGTTTCGCAGATCAATCCGCGCTATTTCGAGCGGTTCGGCAAACCAGCGTGACTATCGGTTGATGTCATAGGCTGCCAGTGCCGCGAGATTGACGATGTCATTTGCGGTTGCCGACATCGATGCAATCTGAACAGGGCGGGCAAGGCCTGCGAGCAATGGACCGATGACAGTAACGCCGCCCAGCTGTTGCAGCATCTTGGTCGAGATCGAGGCTGAATGGGCTGCCGGCATGACCAGAACATTTGCGGGGCCGGTGAGGCGGCAGAAGGGATAAAGCGCCATGGCATCACGCGAGAGGGCAACGTCTGCTGCCATTTCACCATCATATTCAAAATCGACCTGGCTTGCGTCGAGCACCTTCACGGCCTTGCGGACATGTTCGGAGCGGTCGCCCTTTGGATAGCCGAAAGTCGAATAAGACAGGAAGGCAACGCGCGGCTCGTAACCAAAGCGGCGGGCGACACCTGCTGCCTCCTTGGCGATTTCCGCAAGACCCTGGGCTGACGGCAATTCATGGATCGAGGTATCCGCGATGAATACCGTGCGGCCACGGACCAGCGCCATTGAGACGCCAATAGGCGTATGACCTTCCCTTGCATCAATGGCCTGCCTGACGTTTTCGTAAGCAACCGAAAAGGTACGGGTAAGGCCGGTTACCATTGCATCGGCATCACCCAAAGCGACAGCACAGGCGGCAAAAACATTGCGATCCTGATTGGCGAGGCGCTGGCAATCGCGGAAGAGCAGGCCTTCGCGCTGCAAACGTTCATAGAGCAGGTTGGCATAATCGATATTGCGGCCGCTGATGCGGGCGTTGAGAATTTCAACGTGATCGTTGAGCTCCAGCCCCTGATTGGACAGCGTGGCGTGAATGACGTCTTCACGGCCAACCAGAATGGCAGTGCCAAGGCCCGCAGCTGCAAAGGAGTTCGCCGCACGGATCATGCGGTCTTCTTCGCCTTCGGCAAATACGACACGCTTCGGATTGGCCCGCACCTGTCCGTAGACTGTCTGCAGCGTGCCGGCGATCGGATCAAGCCTTGCCGACAGTTGCGCGGCATAGGCGTCGAGATCAGCAAGGTGATGTCGCGCAACACCGGAGTCCATCGCGGCTTTTGCCACCGCCACCGGGATGCGCGAGATGAGGCGCGGATCAAAGGGGACGGGTATGAGATAGTCCCGGCCAAAAGAGAGCCGCGAGCCGTGATAGGCGGCGGCCACTTCATCGGGCACATCTTCACGGGCAAGTTCAGCCAATGCACGGGCAGCAGCCACTTTCATTTCGTCGTTGATGGTCCTGGCGCGCACATCGAGAGCACCGCGGAAAATATATGGAAAGCCGAGAACGTTATTGACCTGGTTTGGATAATCGGACCGGCCTGTCGCCATGATGGCATCGGTGCGCACCTTGTGGGCATCTTCAGGCGTGATTTCCGGATCGGGATTGGCCATGGCAAAAATGATGGGATCCTTGGCCATGGATTTCACCATGTCGGGGGTCAGTGCTCCTGCAACCGAAAGGCCAAAGAAGACGTCGGCCCCTTGCATGGCATCGGCGAGAGAGCGGGCATCGGTCTTCACGGCATGGGCAGATTTCCACTGGTTCATGCCTTCGGTGCGGCCCTGATAGACCACGCCCTTTGAATCACAGAGAATGACGTTTTCGTGCGGCACGCCGAGTGACTTTACAAGTTCAACGCAAGCTATGGCGGCGGCTCCTGCGCCGTTGCAGACGAGCCTGAAACTCTTGAGCGTGCGTCCGGTCAATTCCAGCGCATTGATGAGGGCTGCCGTTGCAATGATGGCAGTGCCGTGCTGGTCGTCATGGAAGACCGGAATATCCATCATCTCGCGCAAGCGCTGTTCGATGATGAAGCAGTCGGGGGCCTTGATGTCCTCAAGATTTATGCCGCCAAATGTCGGTCCGAGATAACGCACTGCATTAATGAACTGGTCTACATCCTTGGTGTCGACTTCGAGGTCGATTGCATCAACGTCGGCAAAGCGCTTGAAAAGCACGGCCTTGCCTTCCATGACCGGTTTTGAAGCCAAGGCTCCCAGATCGCCAAGACCCAGAATTGCCGTGCCATTTGAAATCACCGCAACAAGGTTGCCCTTGGCGGTGTAGTCATAGGCGGTATTCGGGTCTTCGGCGATGCGCCTCACGGGAACGGCAACGCCCGGGCTATAGGCCAGGGACAGGTCGCGCTGGGTCGCCATCGGCTTGGTCGGGGTAATTTCAAGTTTGCCGGGCTTGCCACGCTGATGGAACAGAAGCGCTTCCTCATCCGAAATTGACGAACGGCGCGGCGGTTTGCGAATGTCTGCTGGCATAAAGTATCCTGTGGCCAAATCGAACCTAGCAAACTATCTGTTGGGCGTTCCGAACTCAATAGCACAGGTTCAACGATTGCCGCGTGACAGCCTGTGGCAAATGCCCGATATGTGGCCGCCATGCACGGTCCTGTTGCCCCGAACGAGACAGCCACGCCAATGATGGCGCAATACCTGGAGATCAAGCAGGCCCATTCCGGGACCCTGCTGTTCTACCGGATGGGCGACTTTTACGAACTTTTCTTCAGTGATGCAGAGCAAGCTGCCGTGACACTGGGCATCGCCCTTACCAAGCGCGGGAAACATCAGGGCGAAGACATACCGATGTGCGGAGTGCCGGTGCATGCCGCCGATCACTACCTGCAGAAACTGATCCGGGCTGGGCATAGGGTCGCCATTTGCGAACAAATGGAGGATCCGGCGGAGGCCAAGAAGCGCGGCTCCAAATCGGTAGTGAAACGGGCCGTGATCAGGCTGGTCACGCCTGGCACGCTGACGGAAGATACGCTCCTTGATGCGGCTGCGAGCAATCATTTGGCAAGTCTTGCAGTCCTGGGCAGCGGGGAGATTGCCTTGGCCTGGTGTGATATATCAACGGGCGCGTTGTTGGTCAGCGGGAGCACGCTGGCGCGGCTTGCGACCGATCTTGACCAGGTTAGCCCATCAGAAATTCTGGTTGCCGACAAGTTGCTTGAAGATGCGCGGTTCTCTTCCTTGCTGAGCGAGAACGGCGTTGCGCTTTCTCCCCTGCCCGCCAGCCGGTTTGACAGCGCTGCGGCCGAACACAAGTTGACGTCACATTTTGCCGTGGGATCGCTGGATGCGTTCGGCCCGTTTACCCGGGCCGATATTGCAGCGCTCGGAGCGCTGATCGAATACATCACGCTCACCCAGGTGGGTCAGGTGCCGTTCCTGCGGCGTCCCCGGAAGATCGAAGCCGAAGGGGCCTTGCTGATTGACGCCGCATCGCGCGCCAATCTTGAACTCATGCGAACGCAGCAAGGCGATCGCAAAGGCTCGCTACTTGACGTGATGACGGCAACAGTGACGTCGGCAGGTACAAGATTGCTGCATGACTGGCTGTCGCAACCTTTGGCTGACGTACACGCAATCAACCGGCGACTTGATTGCGTGGCTGGTTTTGTTTCCGACGAGCGGCTGGCAGCCTTGCTGCGGGATGAAGTGAAGGCTGCGCCTGATCTTGAGCGGGCGTTGGCGCGGGTCACTGGCAATCGCGGGGGGCCGCGTGATCTGGCTGCGATCCTCGCGGGCGTGCGGCAGGCCATGAGACTGCACGAGCTGTTGGAGGGGCAAGAGCGGCTGCAAGGCCTGCCGGAGCAATTGCAGCAGCTCGCGCGGGCACTGGCCACCGCACCGCATGAGATTGACCAGAGGCTTGGCGCCGCACTTGCGCCCGAATTGCCGCTGCTGGCGCGCGACGGCGGGTTTGTCGCCAAGGGTTTCAATCCCGAGCTTGATGAAGCGCGTGCGCTGCGCGACGACACGCGCCAGGTCATTGCCAATTTGCAGGCTGAGTATGCGGAAGCCACGGGAATCCGCACGCTCAAGGTCAAGCATAACAACATTCTGGGCTATTTTATCGAAGTCACCGCGCAACAGGAACCAGTGCTGCGGGCGAGCGACCCTGAGAAGCGGTTCTTCCACCGGCAGACTGTGGCGAGTGCGGTGCGTTTTTCGACAACGGAACTTGCGGACCTTGAACAGAAAATCGCCCTGGCGGCATCGCGGGCACTTGCCATCGAGATTGAACTCTTCAATTCATTCAGTACACTGATTATTTCAGAGGGAGCGGCGATTTCCGCGGTTGCCGCAGCGCTTGCGGAGCTCGACGTGTTTCTGGGGCTTTCCCGCATTGCAGCGGAACGCCGCTATGTGAGGCCAGTGGTGGACGCCAGCTCAACGTTCGCCATCGAACTGGGACGGCATCCGGTTGTCGAAGCGGCCCTCGCGCAACAAGGCGAACGTGCCTTCACCCCCAATGACTGCGATCTCTCGGCGGAGCAGTGCCTGTGGCTTCTCACCGGACCCAATATGGCGGGCAAATCGACATTCCTGCGGCAGAACGCGTTGATTACCATCTTGGCGCAGACGGGGAGCTTTGTTCCTGCGGCCTCCGCTCACATTGGCGTTGTCGACCGAATTTTCAGCCGCGTAGGCGCGGCCGACGACCTGGCGCGTGGGCGCTCGACCTTCATGGTCGAGATGGTCGAAACGGCTGCAATCATCAATCAGGCAACGCCGCGTTCGCTGGTCATACTGGACGAGATTGGACGCGGGACCGCGACATTTGACGGCCTCTCAATTGCCTGGGCCGTGCTGGAACATCTGCATGAAATCAACCGTTGCAGGGCGCTGTTTGCCACGCATTACCACGAACTGACGGCTCTTGCAGCTTCGTTGCCGCGCCTTTCATGCGCCACCATGAAAGTGAAAGAGTGGAAGGGCGACATCATTTTCCTGCATGAGGTCATCGCAGGCGCGGCCGACCGTTCCTATGGTTTGCAAGTCGCAAAACTTGCGGGCCTTCCGGACAGCGTGATCGCGCGGGCCCGCGAGGTGTTGAGCAAGCTTGAAAATCACCGCAATCAGCAGCCTTCGCTCAACATCGCCGATGACCTGCCCCTGTTTGCCTTTGCTGAACCCAAGGTTCAGCTCAAAGAGGACAGGCTTCGCGCCGCGCTTGCACGGCTCAATCCGGATGACTACACGGCGCGTGATGCGCTTGCACTTCTCTATGACCTCAAATCCCTGGGCGCTGATGAGCCAAATTGACCATCACGAGGCGCCGGCGCTGGCTGCCTTGCCGGAGAAGGACCAGCTTGCGCTGCGCATGGGCGCTTCCGAACTGATCCGGAAACAGCTTGAACAAATGCGGGCCATCGCCGAGACGCGGCTGATTGCCAATGGCAAGGGCACGGCTTGCGCAATGTTTTTGTCCAGAGAGGAAGACGGCATTATCCGGTCGCTATTCGATTTTGCCTGCATGCGGGTTGTTCCGGATGCAGCGTCAGCGGCCCAATCGGTGGCGATTGTCGCGGTTGGCGGATATGGGCGCGGCACACTGGCGCCGGGATCGGATATCGACCTTCTGTTTGTCATGCCGGGCAAAGCCAATGAAGGTGTTACCAAGGTCGTTGAGTTCGTGCTCTATGCGTTGTGGGACGCGCGGCAAAAGGTTGGGCACGCAACACGCACCATCGAAGAGTGCCTGCGGCTGTCAAAAACCGACAACACGATCATGACTTCAATTCTCGAAGCGCGTTTCATTTGCGGCAGCAAAAAGCAGTTTGACGAACTCACATCATCGTTCCGGCGCAACGTCCTGCAGACCAGTGCCAAGAAGTTCGTTTCCGAAAAGCTTGCCGAGCGCGACAGCCGCCATGCCAAATTTGGCGAGAGCCGCTATTCCGTTGAGCCCGACATCAAGGACGGAAAAGGGGGGTTACGTGATCTCCACACCCTGTTCTGGATTGCAAAGTTCTTGTTTGAGGCCAACACGCCAGAGGAACTGGCCGAGAAGGGCGCGTTCTCGCGCGAGGAGCTGAGGCAGTTCCAGAAGTGCGAAGACTTTTTGCTTGCGGTGCGCTGCCATCTGCATTTCATCGCCAAGCGCGGTGAAGAGAAAATCTCTTTCGACCGGCAGAGCGAACTTGCCGAGCGGCTTGGCTACAAGGGGCATGCCGGGCTCAAACATGTCGAACGCTTCATGAAGCATTATTTCCTGATTGCGAAAGACGTGGGCGATCTCACCCGCATTTTCTGCGCATCACTGGAAGCAAAACACCTGAAAGATGCACCGCGCCTGAGCCGCGTGATCACAGATTTTTTCACCGGCGGGCGCATCACGCATTCCGGGCACAAGGATTTCCGCATTGATTCCGGCCGCGTCACGCATTCTGCCCCGGAAATATTTGCCCGTGACCCTACGAACCTGTTGCGCATCTTCAGAATCGCGAGCGAGCAAAATGCCGAGGTTCATCCTGACGCGCTGAAAATCATCCGGCAGTCGCTGCGGCTCATTGACGAAAAAGTGCGGCAGGATGCTGATGCCAATGCGCTGTTCCTCGATCTTCTGACCAAGAGCCACGATCCAGAAACCATATTGCGGATGATGAACGAGGCAGGCGTTCTGGGACGGTTCCTGCCCGAGTTCGGCAAGATTGTCGCGATGATGCAATTCAACATGTATCATCACTACACAGTTGATGAACACCTGATCCGCACAGTCGGGGTGCTGCACGGCATTGAAAACGGCACGTTGAAAGGCGACCATCCGCTGTCGGCCTCGATCTTCCCTTCACTCAAATCGCGGCGCGCACTTTATGTGGCTGCGTTGCTGCATGATGTTGCCAAGGGCCGCGAGGAACATCATTCGATAGCCGGAGAAAGAATTGCGCGCGAGTTGTGCCCCCGGCTTGGCTTGTCATCATCCGAAACCGACACCGTGGCGTGGCTCATCCGCCATCATCTGGTGATGAGCGAAACGGCACAAATGCGCGACCTTCACGACTTCAAGACCATTCTCGATTTCACCGGCGTGGTGCAATCCCTCGAAAGGTTGAAGTTGCTGCTGGTGCTGACGGTGTGCGACACCCGCGCCGTGGGGCCTGGCGTGTGGAATGGCTGGAAGGGACAGCTGTTGCGGACACTTTATACCGAAGCAGAGCCCATGCTGACGGGCGGGCATACGGCTGTTTCACGCAAGGAGCGGGTTCAGGCCGCACAGCACTTGTTCCTGTCGCATCATGCCGACTGGGACGATGAGAGGAAGAAACAAGCCTGCGCCAAGCACTATGACGCCTATTGGCTGAACGTGCCGCCGGAACGCCAGCTGCAACATGAAACGCTGATAGCCAACGCCACGCCGCGCGAGGTGACAACGGAAATCAAGACCGACGCTTTCGCTGCAATCACCGAGATCACCATTTACGCGCCGGATCATCCGCGGTTGCTGGCGATGCTTTTCGGCGCATGCACGGCGGCAAACGCCAATATTGTCGGCGCGCAAATCTTCACGACGACAGACGGCATGGCGCTCGACACTATTTTGCTGCAGCGCGAATTCGCCGAGGAGGCTGATGAACGGCGCAAGGCCGAGCATGTGTGCGCCACGATCACCAAGGTTCTGCGCGGACAGATGCGGTTACGTGACGTGCTGCAGCATGCGCAGGCGCCGCAGGGGCGCGCCAAGGCCTTCACTGTCGAACCTACCGTCATGATCGACAATGCCCAGTCCAACAAATACACGCTGGTTGAAATCAACGGGCTTGACCGGCTGGGCTTGCTGCATGCACTCACGGAAGCGCTGTTCCATCTCAATCTCAACATCGGTTCGGCGCACATCACCACTTTCGGCGAAAAGGCGGTCGACGTATTTTACGTCACTGATTTGACGGGTGGCAAAATCGAAAGCGAAACGCGACAAAAGCAGATAGAAGCGCGGCTCATCGATGTCCTTGCGCCGCAGGGCGAGGCGAAGAAAAGCGCATGAGACAGCCATGTCGCTTCTGAAATCGGCCGCTGCCGTTGGCGGCTTCACTTTGGTCTCGCGGCTCCTGGGCTTTGTGCGCGACCAGCTGATTGCCTTCACGCTTGGCACCGGATTCGTGGCTGATGCCTTTTTCGTGGCGCAACGCTTTCCCAACCTGTTCCGCGCGCTGTTTGCCGAGGGCGCATTCAACAACGCCTTCGTGCCGCAATTTTCCCGCAAGGTGGAAGGCGAAGGCGAGGCCAAGGCGTTTCTGTTTGCGCGCGACACGCTGTCGGTGCTGGCCACATGGATGATTTTTTTTTGCGGGATCTGCATGATCTTCATGCCATGGCTGATGCAGGTTTTTGCCATGGGGTTTGCCGATGATGCAGCAAAGCAGGCGCTGGCTACGGAACTGACGCGCATCTGCTTTCCCTATCTCGGTTTCATGACGATGACAGCACTGTTCGGCGGCATCCTGAACAGCCTCGGGCGGTTCACGGCGGCGGCAGCGGCACCCATCTTCCTCAATCTGGTGGTGATCAGCGCCGTGCTGCTGGCCTGGTACATGGGTTTTGGCAATACACCCGATACCGGACGCTATCTCGCCTGGGCCGTGACGATTTCCGGCATTGTGCAGTTGTCGCTGCTGGTTGCCGCGGCGCGGCGGGCCAATGCGCATGTGGTTCCTGGCGTGCCGCGGTTGACGGGGGATGTGAAGCGGGTGATTGCGCTGTCCATTCCCGGGATAATTTCTGGCGGGGTCACGCAGATCAACCTTGCGATTGCGACCATGCTGGCAACGGGTTTTGCCGGTGCAGTTTCGTTTCTCTATTATGCCGACCGGCTGTTCCAGTTGCCACTCGGCATCATCGGTGTGGCGATTGGGGTGGTGCTGCTGCCGACCTTGTCGCGAAAGCTGCGCACGGGTGATGCGCAAGGCGCACTCGACAGCCAGAACCGGGCGCTGGAACTGTCGCTGTTCCTGACGCTTCCGGCAGCAGTGGCGCTCATCATCATAGGCCGGCAGATCATTCACACAGTCTACGAACATGGCGAGTTCACGCGAGCCGATACATTTGCAGTTGCCCCCGCACTTGCAGCTTTTGCCATGGGATTGCCTGCCTTCACCTTGACCAAGATTTTCCAACCGGGATTTTTTGCGCGCGAAGATACACGCACGCCGATGGTGTTTGCGATGATCGCTGTCGCTGTGAACATCGCTGCGAGCCTGCTCTTGTCGCGGGTCATCGGCTATCTTGGCATTGCCGTTGCCACCAGCATTGCTGCGTGGATCAACGCGCTGTGCCTGATTACCGTGTCAGTTCGGCGGGGGCATTACGCGGCCGACGCAAGGTTCAAATCGCGGCTGCCACGGATGATGTTTTCGCTTCTGCTGATGGCCGCAGTTCTGGCCGGGTTGTCGTATTATCTTCAAGACCACTACGCAGAGCATGCCGGCACGACAAAGGCAATCTGGGCATTGGTCATTCTGATTGGCGCAGGGGCTGTCACTTATTTTGCAGCCTCGCATTTGACGGGGGCGTTCCGGCTGACCGAGCTTAGTAAAAGTCTGCGGCGGTAGAGCGCATGCAGAAAAGTGGAACCGGTTTTCTGCGAAAATGCCGCGACAAACCTAAGTGCTGGAGCGAATGCTCAGTCTGTGAAGCGGCATTTCGCTCCAGGCCTTTTCAAGCCGAGGTTTTCCCGCCATAAGGCGCGCTCAGTTTCATCAAGAGGTCCACACTCATGAGCACATTTGCGCCGCGCGTCCTGTCTGGCATGCAGCCCACGGGCAATCTGCATCTTGGCAACTATCTCGGCGCCATGGTCAACTGGATCAAGATGCAGGAGACGCATGAGACGCTGTACTGCGTCGTCGACATGCATGCGATCACTATGTTCCAGAACCCGAAGGAATTGCACAAAGCCATACTTGATGTTGCGGCGGCTTACATTGCCTGCGGGCTTGATCCGAGAAAATCCGCCATCTTCAACCAATCGCAGGTTCATGAACATGCGGAGCTTGCCTGGGTGTTCAACTGCGTGGCAAGGCTGGGCTGGCTCAACCGCATGACGCAATTCAAGGAGAAGGCTGGCAAGGACAAGGAGAAAGCTTCGGTCGGGCTGTTTGTCTATCCCAACCTGATGGCGGCTGACATTCTGATCTATCACGCCACGCATGTTCCCGTTGGCGAAGACCAGAAGCAGCATCTTGAGCTCACGCGCGACATCGCCATCAAGTTCAACAATGACTTTGGCGTGGAATTTTTCCCGCTGCCGGAGCCGATGATCCAGGGACCGGCAACGCGCGTCATGAGCTTGCGCGATGGCACAAAGAAAATGTCGAAGTCTGATCCATCGGACTTGTCGCGCATCAACCTTACGGATTCGGCTGATGACATTGCCAAGAAAATCCGCAAGGCCAAGACGGATGCCGATGGCCTGCCGTCGAACAATGAAGGCTTGAAAGGGAGACCTGAAGCCGAAAATCTTGTCGGGATTTACGCGGCCCTTGCGGGTGTGCAGAGCGTGGATGTTTTACGTGATTTTGGCGGCGGGCAGTTTTCCGCGTTCAAGAATGCGCTGGCTGATCTCGCCGTTGCAAAACTTGCGCCCATCGCAGCTGAAACCGTGCGTCTGCGCGATGATCCGGGCTATGTCGAAAGCGTGCTTGCGGACGGGTCCGCGAGGGCAAGGGCGATCGCCGTGCCAGTCATGCGGGAGGTCAAGAAGATCGTCGGTTTTGTGCAAGCTTAAGGTTGGGCCTGAGGTTCTATTTTAAAATCATTCCAAACTAGACCAAACTGCGCTATATATCCGAGCAGAGGACTAAGATATGTTCATCCAGACCGAAGCCACGCCCAATCCTGCAACACTGAAATTCATCCCCGGCAAGCCGGTGCTGCCAGGCGCCACCCGCGACTATCGCAGTTCCGACGAAGCGTACGAGTCTCCGCTTGCCAAAAAACTGTTTGAAATCAATGGCGTAACAGGTGTTTTTCTGGGGCATGATTTTGTGACGGTGAGCCGCTCAGGGGCTGAGTGGCAGCAGTTGAAGCCTGCCATTCTGGGTTCGATCATGGATCACTACATGTCAGGAGCGCCGGTCCTTGATGATGAAAGCAAGCCTGAGGACCTGGGTGAAAGCTTTGATCCGGCCCATGCTGATATCGTCAAGACGATCAAAGACCTGTTGGAATCGCGCGTGCGGCCTGCGGTGGCGCAGGATGGCGGCGACATCACTTTCAAGAGCTTCAAGGACGGCGTGGTCTATCTCAACATGAAGGGATCATGCGCCGGTTGCCCCTCTTCCACAGCCACGCTGAAACACGGCATCGAAAACCTGCTGCGGCATTTCGTGCCGGAGGTGAGCGAAGTCCGGCCAGTATAGTCTATTTCTGACATGTGGGGCAGAAGAACGTGGAACGACCGGATTGCACGACGCGCTTGATGGCGGATTTGCATGACGGCGTGAGGCAGGATTCGCCTTCGCGGTCATAGACGAAAAAGCGCTGCTGGAATTCACCCCTGACGCCGTCCGCCGACTGGTAGTCCTGAAGCGTTGAACCGCCTGCTGCTATTGCCTCGTTCAAGATGTCGCGTATATGGCGCACCAAATCATCAAGCCTGGGTTCAATGGTTTTTTTCACCAGACTTCCGGCCTTGCGTTTTGGCGACAGGCGGGCGCGATACAATGCCTCGCAGACATAGATGTTGCCGAGGCCTGCGATGATGCGCTGGTCGAGGAGAGCGGCCTTGAGCGGGGCTTTTTTGCCCCGGAACTTTTCGGCGAGATATTCTGCTGACAGGCTGTTGCCCAAGGGTTCAACGCCAATGCTGCGCAGAAGCTTGTGGTCAAGGCTGCCCAAATCCATCATGCCGAAGCGGCGCGGATCGGAATAGGTGATGCGCGTCTGGTCCCCGAGGTGGAAGACCACGTGATCATGCGGGCCTAGCGCAGCGGTCTCGAAATAGAATTCGCCGAGATTGGCTGATCTGCCGTCAGTCCTTGTGATGGTAAAACGTCCGGTCATGCCGAGATGAAGGATCAGGACCTCGCCGGTGTCGAGATGGCCGAGGATATATTTGGCGCGGCGGGTGAGTGCCATCACCGTCGCGCCTTCGAGGCGGGTGGCAAAATCTGACGGGAAGGGAAAGCGCAGGTCCTTGCGGCGCAGTTCGACGCGGACGATGCGTTGGCCCACCCATACAGGTTCCAGGCCACGTTTGACTGTCTCGACTTCTGGCAGTTCCGGCATGTGCTCTCCGGGAGAAAGGGTTAACCCTCCTGTGGCTAACTAGGCAATAGAAGTCTCTTCCAAGCTATCCTATGTAAGGCCCATGAGCTCCAGCAACAGTTCCGGCAACAGTTCCGGCAACGAAACAGTTTTCGGTTTCCGCGATGTCAAGCCCGGCGAAAAGCAGGGACTGGTGAACGACGTCTTTTCCAAGTCGGCGGCAAAGTATGACCAGATGAACGATCTCATGTCGGGTGGTTTGCACCGGCTGTGGAAAGACGATTTTGTCAACATGCTCAATCCGCCGAAATCTGCCGCGGCGTTCAATGCAATTGATGTGGCGGGTGGCACAGGTGACATTGCGTTCCGCATTTCCGATGCGGGTGGTGCGGGCACGCATGTGACCATCGCAGATATTTCGCCGGAGATGGTGGCCGAAGGTCAAAAGCGCGGTGCGGCCGAAGGCTATGCATCGCGGGTGGATTTCACCGTTGGAAATGCGGAGCAGTTGGGGTTTCCAGACCAGCAGTTTGATGCCTATACGATTGCCTTCGGAATTCGCAATGTACCGAAGATCGACGCTGCACTGAAAGAAGCTTTCCGCGTGCTGAAGCCCGGCGGGCGTTTTCTTTGCCTTGAATTTTCGCATCTCGACATGGCGCTGGCGCAGAAAATCTACGATGCCTATTCTTTCACCGTCATACCCGCTGTCGGCAAGGCGGTGACAGGTGACGGACAGCCCTACCGTTATCTCGTCGAATCGATCCGCACATTTCCGAAGCAAAAGGATTTTGCTGCAATGATCGAAGCTGCCGGGTTTTCGCGGGTGACTTGGCGTGATCTCACGGGTGGTGCGGTTGCCATTCACTCCGGCTGGCGCATCTGAGATGTCAAATCCTGTCACCAATGTGTTGCGGCTCGGCAAGGCTGGTTTCACACTGGCGCGCTATGACGCCTTGATGCCGCCGGACCAGGTGGAGCGGTTGCCGTGGATCGCGCGGGCCGGATTGAAACTTGCGCAAATCGGCAAGTCTAGAAGTGAGGTTACGACGCAAAGTAACCGGCTGACGACTGCATTGGCGGCTTTGGGGCCGAGTTACATCAAGCTCGGGCAATTTTTGTCGACGCGGCCTGATGTCATTGGCGCCAAACGCGCGTTCGAACTGAAGGCACTGCAAGACCGTTTGCCGCCGTTTGCGATGGCTGACGCAATGCGAATCGTGGCGGAAGAACTGGGAGCGCCGGTTGAACAATTGTTCACTGAGTTTGGAGAACCTGTTGCCGCTGCATCGGTGGCGCAGGTGCACAAGGCGCGGACGATGGAAGGCGCTGTCGTTGCCGTCAAGATCCTGCGGCCTTCCGTCGAGCGGCGCTTTGCCGCTGATATTTCGAGTTTTGGTTTTGCAGCACGGATGATCGAACGCGTGAGCCGCGAGGGGCGCAGGCTTCGTCCCGTGGCGACTGTCAAGACACTTGAAGAGTCGATGAAGCTCGAACTTGATCTTCGCATGGAAGCTTCCGCACTTGCCGAGATTGCGCAGAACACAAAAGATGATCCGGGCTTTCGCGTGCCAAGAGTTGACTGGCAACGCACGTCAAAACGCGTGCTGACGACAGAATGGATTGACGGCACGTCCATGTCGGATGTGGAGGGTTTGCGGGCGCAAGGACTTGATCTGCACAAGCTGGCCGACACCATCATCCAGTCATTTCTGCGCCATGCCATCCGTGACGGCTTCTTTCACGCCGACATGCACCAGGGCAATCTGATGGTGGACCGGGCCGGAAATCTTGTGGCGCTGGATTTCGGCATCACCGGGCGCATCGGACCTCCGGAGCAATTGTTCCTTGCTGAAATTCTCTATGGCTTCATCACCAAGAATTACCGGCGCATTGCCGAGGTTCACTTTGAGGCGGGCTATGTTCCTGGCAGCAAAAACGTGCATGACTTTGCGCAGGCGCTGCGGGCCATTGGCGAACCCATTCTCGATCTGCCTGCCGACAAGATTTCGATGGCGCGGTTGCTGACGCAGCTGTTTGAGGTGACCGAACAGTTCGACATGGTGACACAGCCACAACTGCTGCTGTTGCAGAAGACCATGGTGGTGGTCGAAGGTGTGGCGCGGACACTCAATCCCAATCTCAACATGTGGGTTACGGCGGCACCGGTGGTGCGCAGCTGGATTGAGAGGAAGCTTGGGCCCATCGGCAAGCTGGAAGATGCGTCGGATAGTGTCATGTCATTGGGGCGCATGGCGCTGCAATTGCCTGAGGTTCTGGGCGATGCGCAGAAGGCGACGCGCATGCTGTCCGACATGGCAAAAGGTGGGGGCATCAAGCTCGATGCAGCCACGACTGCAGAGATTGCAAAAGCGCAGATGAAGCAGCGGCGGTGGTTCCATTACGCGGTGATGGCTGGTGCCGCGGCGCTGGTTGTGATTGCGGTGAAGAGTGTGGTTTAATCGCCTTATGTCACAATCGGTTCTTCTCATCATCGGCGGCGGCATTGCCGCATATAAATCACTGGAGCTGATCCGGTTGCTCAAGGGCAAGGGCATTGGCGTCAAGGCAATCATGACACGCGCGGCCGAGGAGTTTGTCACACCGCTTTCTGTGGCTTCGCTCTCAGGTGAGAAAGTCCATACCGATCTTTTTTCGCTGACCGATGAGATCGAGATGGGGCATATCGAATTGTCGCGTTCGGCTGATCTTATAGTGATTGCTCCGGCCACGGCGGATCTTCTGGCCAAGATGGCGCAAGGTTTGGCCAATGATCTGGCGTCCACCGCCTTGCTTGCAACGGACAAGAAGATTCTTGCCGCACCAGCGATGAATGTGCGGATGTGGTTGCATCCTGCAACACAGCGGAATGCCAGTATGCTGACGAATGACGGCGTACATTTTGTTGGACCAAATGACGGCGAAATGGCGTGTGGTGAATTCGGACCTGGGCGAATGGCGGAGCCTGCGGAAATTGTAGCGGCAATCGAAGGTCTTTTGTCAAGCACCGCTAAGCCGCTGGCGGGCAAAAAAGTTTTGGTCACCGCAGGGCCGACGCGCGAGCCAATTGATCCGGTGCGCTATATTTCCAATCACTCTTCAGGCAAGCAAGGTTACGCCATTGCTGCGGCTGCAAAGGCGCTTGGAGCAGATGTCACGCTGATCAGCGGGCCAGTGGCACTGGCCGCACCGCTGGGTGTCACGGTGGTCAAGGTTGAAACGGCAAAAGACATGCTGAAGGCAACAGAAGACGCACTGCCGGCTGATATTGCCATTTTTGCAGCAGCTGTTGCTGACTGGCGCGTGAGTCATGCGGCGGAAGAGAAGCTGAAGAAGCGGCCTGATGGTTCTGTGCCCTCACTTTCGTTCGCTGAGAATCCCGACATTCTGAAAACCATAGCAGTGAGGAAATCAAAGCGGCCAAGAATTGTGGTGGGTTTTGCGGCGGAAACCGAGAACGTCATTGATCACGCCAAGGCGAAACTTGCCAAGAAGGGTTGTGATCTCATTGTGGCCAATGACGTGAGCACAGAGAACGGGGTATTTGGCGGCGACCGCAACCGTGTGCATCTGGTGAGTGGTCATGGCGTTGAGAACTGGCCGGAGCTTTCCAAAGTGGACGTTGCTGTGCTGCTGATGCAGAAGCTGGTGGCGCTGTTGTGAACAGAATGTCCTTGCGTCTGACACCCACCCCCGACCCCGCCCGCAAGGGCGGGGAGCCGCCTAAAATACTCCCCTCCCTTGCGGGAGGGGCACTTTCATTGCTCTCCTCCCTTGCGGGAGGGGTTGGGGTGGGTGTCAGACGCGTAAAAAGACTTCACTTATGAAAATTGAAATCACACGCCTGCCCCCGGCTGCTGATCTGCCTCTGCCAGCCTATGCGACAGCGGGTGCCGCAGGCATGGATTTGCGCAGTGCAGAAAACTTGACTCTGAAACCCGGGGGGCGCGCGCTGGTTGCAACCGGCATCGCCATTGCGCTGCCCGAGTTTCATGAAGCACAAATTCGGCCACGCTCAGGCCTCGCTGTCAAACATGGTGTCACGGTACTCAACGCACCCGGCACCATCGACTGGGACTATCGCGGCGAGATCAAGGTGCCGCTGATCAATCATGGGGCCGAAGACTTCATCATCAGCCGCGGCGACCGGATTGCGCAGATGGTGATTGCGCGCGTTGAGGTGGCGGCGATGATTGAGGTAAATTCGCTCGACGAAACATTGCGCGGCGTTGGTGGCTTTGGGAGTTCGGGAAAAACCTGATACTAAGAAAGCCATGCCCCTCACCGAAACAGAAATTGAACGTTATGCCCGCCACATCGTGCTGCCGGAAGTTGGCGGGCCGGGGCAGAACAAATTGAAGAACTCATCGGTGCTGGTCATTGGTGCGGGCGGGCTTGGGGCGCCGCTGCTGCTATACCTTGCATCGGCGGGGATTGGGCGCATCGGCATTGTTGATCACGACACCGTGTCACTTTCCAATTTGCAGCGGCAGGTCATTCACGCAACGGACCGCGTAGGCATGGCGAAAGTTGAAAGTGCGAGGCAACAGATCGCTTGCGTCAATCCGCATGTTGGCGTCGAGATGCACCAGTCGCGGATCACTGCAGACAACGCGCTCGATCTGATCGGGCGATATGACATCGTGGCGGACGGCTGCGACAATTTTCCGACACGCTTCATGGTGAGCGATGCCTGTTACTTTGCGAAGAAGACGCTGGTTTCTGCCGCGGTTGGACAGTTCGATGGACAGATTTCCACCTTCAAGCCATATCTGATCTCACCATCCGGTGACCCTTGGCCGAGCTATCGCTGCTTCATCGGCGAGTTGCCGGCACGCGGATCGTTTCCAGCCTGTGAAGAGGCCGGCGTCATCGGCGCATTGCCCGGCATCTTCGGTTCGATGCAGGCGATGGAGGTGATCAAGGAAATTCTGGACATTGGTGAAACACTTGCAGGGCGCATGCTGATGTATGACGCGTTATGGTCACGCTTCTTTGAAACGAAACTGGCGTGGAACCCGGATAATCCGCTGAACGGACGCCAACCAACAGTGACGCGGCTTGATCCAGCGAATTACCGCGACTGACTCGTGTCGCAATGGTTTGGTCCATCAAGCAAGCCGCGTCACCCGCCGCATCGTGAGATTTATCCGCCCGCCGTCTTTCAGCAGCGTTGATGTTCCCGCCAACACGCGGTCAACGCCGTGAATGCACATCCGCGATGCGCCACCCATCACGAGAACATCACCTGACTGCAGCTTGATCGTCTCGGTCTTGCCGCCGCGCTCCGTGCCACCGATGCGGAACACTGCTGTGTCGCCAAGGGAAATCGAGACTACAGGGGCTTCGAAGTCTTCTTCATCCTTGTCCTGGTGCAGACCCATCTTGGCTGTGCCAGTGTAGAAATTGACGAGGCAGGCTTCGGGGTCGTGGGGGTAGCCGGAAAGTTTGCGCCAGATATCGAGCACCATCACTGGGATCGCTGGCCACGGCATGCCGGTTTCTGGATGTGTCGCTTGATAGCGGTAGCCGGCTTTATCCGACACCCAGCCCAAGGGTCCGAGGTTTGTCATCTTCACCGAGAAGCGACGGCCCGTGCGGGGCATGGTGGGCTGGAACAGAGGGGCTTGCGCAACGGCGGAGCGGAGTTCGGTCAGAAGTGATTGCTGCGCTGACACATCCATGAACTGCGGAAAATACTTCAGCCCATCGAGCGAAGCGGGATTCCATGTGTGGACGGCAGGTGAGTCCTTATTTTGCATTTGGGTTCACATCTTGCGCCATTCTCAGCGGGGTGGGCGAGATATTTCCTCATCACGAATCCTTGAACAGCCCGATTCACCGCCCTATATACGCCCTGAACGCTGGGGTGGCGGGGCCCGAAAGCCTCGAAACCTCAGAATTTTAATCGGAGACAGCACCCAACTGGGTTATTGCCCCGCCTTGCAAAGGGGAGCAAAGAGCGCCGTCGGCCTAGAGGAGAACGTTATGGGAAAAGTTATCGGCATTGACCTTGGCACCACCAATTCCTGCGTGGCGGTGATGGAAGGCAAGACACCGAAAGTCATCGAAAACGCCGAGGGAGCGCGCACCACGCCATCGATCGTCGCCTTCACCAAGGATGATGAAACGCTGGTCGGCCAGCCTGCCAAGCGCCAGGGTGTGACCAATCCTGAAAACACCTTCTTCGCCATCAAGCGCCTGATTGGCCGCCGCATGGATGACCCGATGGTCGCCAAGGACAAGAAACTTGTTCCTTACAACATCGTCAAGGCTGACAATGGCGATGCCTGGGTTGATTCACGCGGCACAAAATATGCGCCTTCGCAAATTTCGGCTTTCACCCTCACCAAGATGAAGGAAACCGCCGAGCGTTACCTCGGTGAGCCAGTGACGCAGGCCGTGATCACGGTTCCTGCTTATTTCAACGACTCGCAGCGCCAGGCGACGAAAGACGCTGGCCGCATTGCGGGCCTTGAAGTGTTGCGCATCATCAACGAGCCAACGGCTGCTGCACTGGCTTACGGCCTCGACAAGAAGCAGCATGGCACGATTGCTGTCTATGACCTTGGCGGCGGCACGTTTGACGTTTCGGTACTCGAAATCGGCGATGGCGTTTTTGAAGTCAAATCCACCAATGGCGACACCTTCCTCGGCGGTGAAGATTTCGACATGCGGATTGTCGATTATCTCGCAGACGAATTCAAGAAAGAGCAGGGCATCGATCTTCGCAAGGACAAGCTTGCACTTCAGCGCCTGCGTGAAGCGGCTGAGAAGGCCAAAGTCGAATTGTCGGCAGGTGCACAGACCGAAATCAATTTGCCGTTCATCACGGCCGATGCCTCTGGGCCCAAGCATCTCACGCTGAAGCTGACGCGGGCCAAGCTCGAAGCTCTGGTTGACGACCTGATCCAGAAAACCGTTGAGCCATGCCGTCAGGCCTTGAAGGACGCTGGTGTTACTGCCGGGCAGATCGATGAAGTCGTTCTGGTCGGCGGCATGACGCGCATGCCCAAAGTCATTGAAGTGGTGAAGCAGTTCTTTGGCAAGGAACCACACAAGGGTGTGAACCCTGATGAAGTGGTGGCGATTGGCGCTGCGATCCAGGGCGGCGTCTTGAAGGGCGAAGTCAAGGACGTTTTGCTGCTTGACGTTACGCCTTTGTCACTCGGCATCGAAACGCTGGGCGGCGTGTTCACACGTTTGATCGACCGCAACACCACGATCCCGACGAAGAAAAGCCAGGTCTTCTCGACTGCCGACGACAATCAGACGGCCGTCACCATCCGAGTGTTCCAGGGTGAGCGCGAGATGGCGCAGGACAACAAGATGCTCGGGCAGTTCGACCTGATGGGCATTCCATCTGCTCCGCGCGGCGTTCCGCAGGTCGAGGTCACCTTCGATATCGATGCAAACGGCATCGTCAATGTGTCGGCCAAGGACAAGGCGACGAACAAGGAACAGCAGATCCGCATCCAGGCCTCTGGGGGTCTCAGCGACGCCGAGATCGAAAAGATGGTCAAGGAAGCCGAAGCCAATTCCGCCGAGGACAAGAAACGGCTGGCGCTGGTTGAAGCCAAGAATGCCGGCGAAGGCCTGGTCCATTCAACGCAGAAGACCATCAATGATCTTGGCGAAAAGATTTCTCAAGCCGACAAGTCAGCGGCCGAAGCTGCGATTGTTGACGTGAAAGCTGCCATCGAGGCTGGCGATGTCGAAGACATCCAGGCCAAGACAACGGCCCTTTCACAAGCGGCCATGAAACTTGGCGAAGCACTGTACAAGTCGCAGAGCGCCAAGGCTGACGGCGACGAGGAAGGTGACGGTGGCCCGGAGGACAAGTTCGAGCGCGATGAGCTTGACGACATCATGGATGCCGAGTTCGAAGAAGTTAAAGACGACGACAAGAAGAAGTCGTAAGGCCTTTCAGAATGATGAGGCGCCTCACCTTGCGGATCAATCGCTTGCGTGAGGCGCATTGTTGCGTGCCCTGCGCCCTGCCAGCATTGTCATTCCTGCGAAGGCAGGAACCCATTGCGCGGCAAGCAGCGATTGAATATTTGTGATGTGACCCTGCCGACCCATAGGTTCCCGCTTTCGCGGGAATGACAGAAAAGTGTGAGTTGAACCTCAATAGCCATGTCAAAGCGCGACTATTACGAAATTCTGGGCGTACAAAAAGGTGCCGATGAAAAAGCGCTCAAAACTGCCTATCGCAATCTCGCCAAGAAATACCATCCCGACGCCAATCACGGCTCGAAAGACACCGATGCCAAGTTCAAGGAATTGAACGAGGCCTATGACGTTTTGAAGGACCCGCAGAAGAAGGCGGCCTATGACCGATTTGGGCATCAGGCGTTTGAGAATGGCATGGGCGGCAGGCCCGGCGGAGGTGGTGCTGGTTTCGGGCCGGAATTCAATTCCTCGATGTCGGACATCTTTGAAGACCTGTTCGGCGATTTCATGGGGGGCCAAGGTCGTGGCCGCCAGCAGCGGGGCGCGCGCGGTGGCACAGGTGCACAGCGCGGTTCCGATCTTCGCTTCAATCTTGAAATCAATCTCACCGAAGCATATTCGGGCAAGACGGCGCAGGTGCGGGTACCTTCGTCAGTGGCGTGCGAGACCTGCAAAGGGTCCGGCGCCAAACCAGGCACGTCGCCCAAGACCTGCCAGCATTGCGGCGGTGCGGGAGCAGTGCGTTCGCAATCGGGATTCTTTACGGTGGAGCGCGCCTGCCCGGTCTGTCAGGGCAAGGGCCAGGTGATCGCTGATCCATGCGCCACGTGCTCGGGCCAGGGCCGCACCAACAAGGAGCGCAATCTTTCGGTCAACATTCCGGCAGGCGTTGAAGACGGCACGCGCATTCGGCTTGCCGGTGAAGGCGAGGCGGGTTTGCGTGGCGGACCGACTGGTGACCTTTATATTTTCCTGACATTGCGACCGCATGAATTTTTCCAGCGCGATGGGGCTGATCTTTACTGCAAGGTGCCTATATCGATGGCAGTTGCCTCGCTTGGAGGCGAAATCGAGGTACCGACGATTGACGGCAAGAAATCGCGCGTCACCATTCCCGAAGGCACGCAGAACGCCAAGCAGTTCCGACTGAAGAGCAAGGGCATGCCGGTGCTGCGCTCATCACAACATGGCGACATGTATATCCAGGTAAGCGTTGAAACGCCGGTGAATTTGACGCGACGGCAGAAGGAACTGCTCAAGGAATTCGACACCGAGGCGCGCAACAACTCGCCGGAGTCAGAAGGGTTCTTCTCCAAGGCCAAGGCGTTCTGGGACGGGTTCGGGGGGTGAGTTGCGTAACTCACCTTGCTTAAAGAACAGCTCCAAATCTTAGTTGTCCGACTGTCCAGTGTACTACCTATGCGAATTCGGCTAGGTATTGGCCTGAGGGGCATCAACTTTGGAGTGAGGCCATGGCTAAAATTGAACGCATTTTCGTATTGATGCTAGAAAACCGCTCTTTCGACCATCTCTTTAGCTTGCTCGGACTTCCAGGTGTCAACCCCCCACCCGCTTCGACTGGTTTTAAGGCTGGCGCCCCTGATAGGCCGAATAACGATCCACCTCATGACTTTGATGCAGTCGCTGCGCAAATTGCGGGCGGATCAATGACCGGGTTTCCAATTCATGGCGGACCAGAAGCGATGAGAGGGTTTCAGGCCACCGGGGTTCCGGTGCTCCTGAAACTTGCCAAGGACAATCTGTTGATGGACAACTGGTATTCTTCAATGCCAGGACCGACTTGGCCCAATCGCTACTTTGTGCATGCCGGGTCTTCCGGTGGCCTCGACAACAACCTAGGCACCTTAGGAACTATTGGCGCCGTGACGGGCAACTATCTTCGTTTCCAAAATGGCCACGTATTCGACAGGATGACGCAAAAGGGAGTCTCTTGGCGCATCTATCGCGGCGATAGTTTCCCGCATGTCCTTTCTCTCAAGGGCATGATTCAGAAAAAATCGAGCGGCAACGTCTTTTTCCGAAAACTGTCTGCATTGAAAGCTGACCTTGCCGCAGGCGACGCTGCCCACTACACATTTATCGAACCAGATTATGATAATTTCAACCAATCCAGAGACAGCAACTCCATGCATCCGCTGGGCTCAGTGGCGGCGGGTGAAAAGCTGATCTCTTACGTTTACAATGCCATATTCAGATCTGGTATTGCCTCAAAAAGCCTCTTGGTGGTCACTTGGGATGAACATGGCGGATTTTTTGACCA
The DNA here is from genome assembly GCA_963819615.1 of uncultured Alphaproteobacteria bacterium. Classification (GTDB taxonomy): domain Bacteria; phylum Pseudomonadota; class Alphaproteobacteria; order Rhizobiales; family Aestuariivirgaceae; genus Aestuariivirga. The sequence goes on along the minus strand of CAWFWW010000012.1, from coordinate 576,073 downwards.
CCTGAAACCACCCACTGCGACTGCACCGGGCGATCAACCGCTGAACAAGAACCGAGCGGCAAATCCAAAGAATTTCAACTTCAAGAAATTTGGAGTGCGCGTTCCAACACTTCTAATTTCACCATGGCTACCCAAGGGGCTCGGATCACAGGTCTTCGGCAACAACGCTGCTTTTGACCATTCCTCAGTCATCCGGGCGCTGCGCACAACCTTCAACCTTGGCCCCAAATTTACTGAGCGTGATGCAGCCTCCCCAGACTGGAATCTGGTCTTGCGCAGCAGTCCGAGAATCCTGGAGCTAAACATACCACTGGCAGCAGCTCCCCGTTTCAAGGCAGCAACACCCGCCGCACTGCGAAAAGTTCCTACAACCCCAATTAGCGGCAATCTCGCAGGTACTCTTCAAATTGCCGTTGATATGGATAACTATCTCTCCGAACGTCTTGGTGAGAAGCCGATCTACACTGAAAAATATGCGCAACCCCTCGAAAAAGCAGGGCGTTCATTCGCTTCCGCCACCAAGCGTTCGGGAGCAAGCACTGCACAGACACACCGTGACATCCTCCGTTATCTCGCGGCAGTGGAAAAACGTGACCAGTTGCATGAGACCAAGACTCTTACACGGAAAATAAGAATGCGGTAGAAAGGAACCTGCTGAAGGCGTGGGTTGCAACGCGGCCAACTGCTGGGTACTGCAAAACTCGCCCGAGCCGGATAACTTCTTTGACAATGCCAATTCATTCCGGGATGGATTCCACGCCTTCGCCCCTGGCGAATGTTGCGCCGTTGATGCCAGAGCGGGAGACGAGTTTGATCGTTGTTGCGGACGATTGTGGCGCGATTTCGACCGGTCCTTTCCATTGACCGCCGCAGTTGCTAACTGCATGTCATGGAACACGGGCACGCTGGACATCATCGTGGGCACCATCATGGCCATGACCATGAAAATCATTCGCATGGACATGCGCCGACATCCTTTGGCAAAGCATTTGCGATTGGCATTGCGCTCAACATTCTCTTTGTTGCCGTTGAGGCCACATACGGTTTTCTCGCCAATTCCATGGCGCTGCTTGCTGATGCCGGGCACAATCTTTCCGATGTGCTGGGGCTGGTAGCGGCGTGGGCGGCGTATGCGATGGGCAAACGCGCGCCCTCGCTGCGCTTCACTTATGGCTGGAAGGGATCGTCCATCCTGGCCGCCTTGTTCAACGCGGTGTGCCTGATGTTGGCAGTTGGCGCCATTGCCTGGGAAGCGATCATGCGCCTGCAATCGCCGGAGCCCGTTGCCAGCACCACCATCATGGCGGTGGCGGCCATCGGCATCGTGGTGAATGGGGTGACGGCGATGCTGTTCGCCTCGGGCCGCAAGGGTGACCTCAATATCAGGGGGGCCTATCTTCACATGCTGTCCGATGCGCTGGTCTCGGTTGGCGTGGTGATTGCGGGCTTCATCATTTTCCAGACCGGCTGGCTATGGGTTGACCCTGTTGTCAGCCTGATTGTTGCAGCGCTGATCACCTGGGGAACCTGGGGTCTGCTCAAGGAAAGCCTGGCGCTTTCGCTGGCTGCGGTGCCGGCGCATGTCGATCCAGCGAAAATTCGCAACGAATTGCAGGCAGTTGCCGGCGTCGCCTCTGTGCATGACCTCCATATCTGGCCGATCGGCACGACCGATGTGGCGATGACGGCGCATCTGGTGATGCCGCAAGGCCATCCCGGCGACGGGTTTTACCGCAAGGTTGCGGATGAGATGCTGCACCACCACAAGATTTCACATGTCACGCTGCAGATCGAAATCGATCCGGACTCTGATTGCGCGCTGGCGCCGGATCATGTTGTCTGAACTGCCATCGCTTGCTAAGGCCTGACGCATGACACTGAAACTCGCCATCGCCGGAACTGGCGGCCGCATGGGCCGCGAACTTGCAAGACTGGTTCTTGCCACGGAAGGCTGTTCGCTTGGCGGAGGCATCGAAGCCAAGGGCTCGCCGCATGTGGGCGCGGATATCGGATCGCTGATCGGCGAGAAGGATCTTGGCATTGCGGTGAGCGATGACGCGGCGGCTGTCATAGCAGCTTGCGATGGGGTGATTGATTTCACCGTCCCAAAGGCGACGCTATCCCTGATCAAACACACACAAGGGAAAATCCACATCATCGGCACCACGGGAATTGATGCAGCGGGTGACACTGAAATTGCCGATGCGGCAAAAAATGCAACGATTGTGAAGACCGGAAATTTTTCGCTCGGCGTAAACTTGCTGGCTTCGCTGGTGAAGCGTGCGGCCAAGACCTTGGGCGAGGATTTTGACATCGAAGTTCTGGAAATGCATCACCGCATGAAGATTGATGCGCCATCGGGCACGGCGTTGCTTTTGGGAAAGGCGGCAGCGGAGGGCCGTGAGATTTCGTTGAAGGACAGATCGGTGCGGGTGCGTGATGGCCATACGGGTGCGCGCAAGTCTGGCGATATTGGTTTTGCGACGTTGCGCGGCGGCTCGGTGGTTGGCGATCACACGGTGATGTTTGCCGGCAATGGCGAGCGGCTGGAATTGCGCCATGTCGCTGAATCGCGCGAGCTGTTTGCGCGCGGAGCCGTGAAGGCCGCAGTCTGGGCCAAGGGCGCCAAGCCCGGGCTTTACAACATGTTTGATGTATTGGGGATTGATTGATGAGTGGAACACTGGTGCTTGTCCGGCATGGGCAAAGCGAATGGAATTTGAAAAACCTGTTCACGGGGTGGAAAGATCCTGACCTCACGGAGAAAGGCGTTGCCGAAGCAAAAGCTGCGGGGCAGCGGTTGAAGGCCAAGGGATTGAAGTTTGACCTGTGCTTTACGTCCGTTTTGACGCGGGCGCAGCATACGCTGGCGCTGATCCTTGCCGAACTTGGACAAACCGGCCTGCCGGAAACGCGGGACCAGGCCTTGAATGAGCGGGACTATGGCGAGCTCACTGGCCTCAACAAGGATGATGCGCGCAAAAAATGGGGCGAAGAGCAGGTGCATATCTGGCGGCGCTCCTATGACGTGCCGCCGCCTGGTGGTGAATCGCTGAAAGACACGCTGGCGCGGTCGCTGCCGTATTATGTGCACCACATCCAGCCGCATGTTCTGGACGGAAAGACCGTGCTGGTGGCCGCACATGGCAATTCGCTGCGTTCCCTGATCATGGCGATTGAAGGACTGACACCCGAAGCCATCCTGAAGCGCGAGCTGGAGACAGGTGTGCCAGTGGTTTACAAACTCAAGGCCAACTCGCTTCCGGCTGCGGTCGAGATTTTGACAGCATAAAAGTCTTATGTTATGTCTTTAATTCCCTATTTTTGCCGTAATTGAGGATTATGTTCAGCAACTGAGAGGCGGGGCAACCTGTTTCTCCGGCTGATTGACATCGTGAATGCTTTTGAACTGTAGCAGAAAACAGTTCAGCAGACTGGAGCTTCCGGTAGCTGGGCGTTCTGTCGTCGGCACAGGAGAACCCCGCCAGTCCATAACAGACCAGCGGGGCGTTGATCGGAGCCGATCAGTTTATTGCGCGGAGCTCATCTTCTGGAACTTGGGGAAAGGCCCGATGTAGCCCACATAGGCGCGGGCATCTTCGGGGTTCTGCAGCTTGTCTTCGTCTGATTCACCGTAGGGATGCTGGATCACGGTCATCAGATAGGCATAGCCGTTGATGTCGGGATACCAGTCGAGCGAGGTGTTTTCGGCACCATAGGGCGAGGTAGTGATGCGGGTCATCGCCATGGTCCTGGTGTCGACAGCCCAGCTTGCATCATTCTGGTGGCCGTTGCCGGTGTCTTCGCCGATCAACAAAGTGCCATACCCTGGAATGAAGGACAGATTGTCAGGGCTGGCAATGCCATCGATGTCGCAAGCCGTGCCGGCATAAGGACCATCCTTGTATTCGTTGGGCTTGCCTGAGATGAAGGACTTGGCTCCGGTTACGGCATAAGCTGCATCGAGCGGCATTTCATAAACAGCACCACAGATGTTTTTACCGAGCTTGATGTCGTTGCGGCCACCCTTGTCATATTTGTTGTCCTTGACGGCATCTTCCATGCCGTTGGAGATTTCCGACATGGCCATGAACAGGCGCTTGCCTTGCGCATCCAGGGTGAGACCTTCCATCTTGCGGAACTCGGTGGTGCCGCCGAGCATCGAAGCGTAGCGGCGGGTTTCGAGGCGTGGAGCAAAAAGTTCCATGCCGGACTTCACCTTGAGGCATTCAGGGCGGCCTTCGGCGTTCGAGCCCAGGAAACCTTCTGGACAGGTCCCGTCTTCGTTGAACCTTGCAGTTTCAAAAATGTCGGAAAAGGTGATGCCGAACTTGAGCGCGCTGGCAATCTCGGCATTGCTGGCGTGCCCGAGGTCGATCCATTCGATGTCGGCGGCACCTGCACCTTCGGCTGAGGTCTGCTTCCAATTGGCGGAATAGAGCTGGCCCGAAGACAGATCGCCCTCATTGTCGGCAACAAAACGGTAAAGTCCCGTATTGGTGCCGTCGTCGGAGATGTAGGCGGTTTTCCTGTCGGGCATGATGAGCGCAAGTTCAACCGCGACACGGCCCATGGCGTAATGCTTTTTCGCAGCCGTTTCGCCCGCTTCGTTCACAGCCACTTCCACCGGGAAACCATACTTGTATGGCTTGAAGACAGCCTTGAAAGCTTCAAGTGGCGCGATGTCGGTGTTGACGCCAAAATATCTGGCCATCGGGAAAATTTCCTTGTCGAGATCGGCATAGGTCACAGCCGCCTCGACAGACTTGGCATCGGGTGGATATTCTTCTGACCCAAGATGGGTGTTCCATGGCGTCACTGACCCGGCGCAGGGAGTCCACAATCCGTCAATCGACGAGAGATCAATTGGCCTGGTGGAGATCGGCGTCAACGTGCCGTCCGCACCTTGCGTCAGTTCACTCAGATACATTGGGGCAGGCCTCGTCTCGAACTGGGTGATCGAGAAGAGCTTCTTGCCGACTTGCAGCAATGATGTGAAGTCAGCATCGTCAGAGACCGATGGTGTGCCATTGGCATTATACAGGGCAACGCCTGATGCATCGCGGCGCACAGCAAATTGCTGGTCACCGATCTTTTGCCCGCTGCGGGCCAGTACGTTCCACCTGATGGCGTGTTCTGCGCCGTCAATCTTGACCGATGGAGACACTCGAACCATACGCTTGTCGGAGTCTTCCACCGGCGCTGTGACCGGACTGAAAACGATTTCACCTGCAAGGGCACCCGTTGCAGTGAGCGACAGAAGCGATGCGGCGAACAAATTGACGTGACAGGGTTTCATGATAGCCTCCATTGGATTTGATTTCTCTGGTACTGGAGGCCGTTTATTGTCGCTCAGAATTACAGTTTGATGACGGCAAGTTTGCGTCAACCTTGCAGAAGCGCTTCCCACTGGCGCCGGGATTTTTCGTGAATGGGTGTAGCGAGAAAGCGGCGCATTTCGCCGGGTTGAAGATCGCTGCGGTTCCATTTGTCGTTCAGCTCTACGACAGGTATGCGCTCGCCGGTAAATGGAATGTAAGTGAACTCATCACCGGACTGTACCGAACCTTCAGCAATGACACGGCAATAGACACCGGGCCTGTTGGCTGCGAGGAATTTCTTGACGAAGAACTTGTCCTCCATGCGCGCTGCGAATGTGCGACAGGGAATGCGGGGCGAGGTTGCCTCCAGAACGAGGCTGCCACAAACGAGGCGGTCGCCAATGTTGATGGCAGCACTTTTGAATGAAGCCAGAGTGAGGTTCTCGCCGAAGGTTCCAGGTTCCAGGACCTTGCCGATGTCCGATGACCAGTGATCATAATCCGGCTGACCGTAAACATAGACGGCCTGATCAGCGCCACCGTGATGTTCGACATCGCAATTGGCATCGCCTTCGAGGCCGGTGGCGCTGATCCAGACTGGCGCTGATTGCGGCCTCTTGAAAATGCCGGTGACTTTCGGCCCTGTATGTTCAAAGGGTACTGGCATTCCGACATTGACACTCAGGACTTTGAACATGATGGTTTGCTCCATATATTGGCGGTCCAAATAAACTACACCGGATCCGCTTAAGTTGGAAATTCAAGTCGCGCATCGGGCATTCCAAAGGGTGTTCATTTTCCCCTTAAACGTCATTCCGGCGAAAGCCGGAACCCAGACTGCCCGCATTTCAACAGTGTGAAAGCCTGGGTCCCGGCCTTCGCCGGGATGACGGAATTTTGGAGTTATGCAAAAAAGCTGAAACCTCTCTACACTACGGGGAGCTGTCCTGCTTCCCAGCCGAGGATGGCTTTCTTGCGGGTGAGGCCCCAGTGGTAACCCGTCAATTCGCCTGACTTGCCGATGACGCGGTGGCAGGGAACGACGAAGGAGATGGGGTTGCGGCCCACTGCCGCGCCAACGGCACGGGCGGCTTTCGGCTTGCCAATCGAAGCGGCGACGTCGCCATAGGTTGCAGCAGACCCACGCGGGATTTTCAGCAGCGTTTCCCAGACTCTGATTTCAAAATCCGTGCCGATCATGGTGATGCGCAAAGGCTGGTTGGCTTGCCACTTGTCACTGGCAAAAACTTGCGCGGCGTATGGCGCGGTGCGGGCTGAATCCTCAGTGTACAGAGCATTTGGCCAGCGTCTGGTCATGTCACCGAGCGCTGCCTTTTCACCGCCCTGGTCACTGAAGGCCATGCCACACATGCCGTAGTCTGTCACCATGACAAGGGCAAGGCCAAAGGGCGAGGGATGGAAGCCATAGGCGATGGTCAAGCCTAGACCTCTTGCCTTGTAGGCACCCGGCGGCATGCCTTCATGGGTCACAAAAAGATCGTGCAAACGGCCGGGACCAGACATGCCGACTTCAAATGTTGCCTCGAGGATGCTGGCTGAGTCTTTCAACATGGCCTTGGCATGATCGAGTGTGATGGCTTGCAGAAACGCCTTGGGCGTGAGACCGGCCCAGCGCAGGAAGAGACGCTGCAATGTGTCGGGCGACATTTTTGAGCTTTGAGAGATTTCGTCGAGGGATGGCTGGTCGCGCCAGTTGGTGGTGATGAAGGAGAGCACGTCCTTGACGCGTTCGTAGTCATCTAGCTGGGAATGATGCTGTGTCATGATTGGGAAGATAGTGGGTGTCAATGCGATGGACCACCCGAAAACCGGGACCCCACCCGGCGCTTCGCGCCACCCTCCCCGCAAGCGGAGGAGGGATGTCAATCAGAGTGCGCGTTGCAGCGCCTTGGCGAGGGATTGGCGCTCTTCGGCGCCGAGGAAGGATGCTATTTCGTGGGACTTGCCGTGGGAGCGGAGGAAGAGTTTGCCGATGAGTTCGCGCTCCTGATCAAACTCAAGTTCGACTTTGACCCAGCGGCGGTTGAACGCAATGTTGCGCTCGCTGCCATCGCGATCAATGCGCGACAGTGTCAGCTCATCACCTGACAGGCTGATGCGCTCAGTGCGTTTGCCATCGGCGAAATTCCTGCGGAAGGCCCACCAGATGAGCAGGACATCAAGGCCGAGGAAACCCACCACGGGCCAGGCGCCGATCACATAAAACATCAGGCCGACAGAGAAATTGGCAAAGGCGATGATGGACATGAGTGCCACAAAACCTTCCCGGGTCAGGGAACGGTGCGGCGTCAGGGTGACGCTCCAATTGGGGGACTTGCTCACGCGCCCAAGTTACGCAAAAAGCTGCGTTCCTGCCAGTGACAGAAAGACCCAGGTTGACGCCATGGCCAAGCGACCCACAGGTGAACAGATCGAGGCCATGTTCGCGCGGTTTCAGGCAATGAACCCGGAGCCCAAAGGAGAACTGCATTCAGCCAATGCCTTTACCTTTCTCGTTGCCGTGGTGCTTTCGGCACAAGCGACCGACGAAGGCGTTAACCGGGCGACGGGGCCACTGTTCCAGATTGCCGATACGCCAGAGAAAATGGTTGAGCTGGGTGAAGAGCGACTGGTTGAACACATCAAAACCATCGGCCTGTTTCGCGGCAAGGCGAAAAACGTGATTGCGCTGTCGCGGCTGCTGATTGAAAAACACGGCAGCGCGGTTCCGCAGACCCGCGCCGCGCTGGAAGCGCTTCCCGGTGTTGGGCGCAAGACGGCCAATGTGGTTTTAAATAATGTTTTTGGCGAGCCGACCATTGCCGTCGACACGCATTTATTCCGGTTGGGAAACCGCATCGGGCTGGCACCCGGCAAGGACGTTTTGACGGTTGAGAAAAAATTGTTGAAAGTGGTGCCTGCGGCATACTTGCGGCATGCGCATCACTGGCTGATCTTGCATGGCCGCTATGTGTGCAAGGCGCGAAAGCCTGAATGCTGGCGTTGCGCCATTGCCGATTTGTGCCCCTACACGCCGAAGACTTCAGGTGCTAAGGGAACGGCATGAACAAGACCCAATCAAACAAGACATTAAGAGTTGGCGTGTTGGGAGCGGGGCAAATCGCACAGGCTGCGCATTTTGAAGCTTGCGTGAAGGCGCGCAATGCGGAACTTTTTGCCATTTGCGATGTGGCCGATGACCTGCGGGAACGCATGGCGGTGACGCATGCGGCGAAAAAAACCTATTCCGATTATGACAAGATGCTGGCGGACACTGATATTGACGCCGTGATCATCGCTACGGCGGATGCGTTTCACATTGCTGCGACACAGCGGGCACTGGAGGCTGGCAAACATGTGCTGTGCGAGAAGCCGCTGGGTGTGACGGTTGAAGAGGCAGAGAGTTTGCGCGCGCCTTTGGCAAAATCGAAAAAGCTTTTGCAGGTCGGGCACATGAAACGCTTCGACGCCGGATTACAATCGGCCAAGGACTTTATCGACACCGAGATGGGCGAGCTTGTCGCGCTGAAGGCGTGGTATTGCGACAACACACACCGCTATGCCAATACCGATGCCACTCAGCCTGCGATGGTTGCAAGCAAAAACGCAAAAAAACCATCTGAAAATCCCAAGGCCGATCTCAAGCGCTATTACATGCTGGCGCATGGCTGCCACCTGATCGACACGGCGCGCTACATGGCGGGCGACATTGTCGCGGTTGATGCAAGGCTTACAGAGAAGGGCGGCATGCGCTGCTGGTTTGTTGCTGTTGAATTTGCCTCAGGTGCGGTGGGGCATCTGGACTTGACGATTGCTGTGCGCATGGACTGGCATGAAGGACTGCAGATTTATGGGGCAAATGGCAGCGTTCTCGCCAAGACCTATAATCCGTGGTTCTACCGCTCGAGTGACGTCGACATCTTTCATGAGTCAACGGGTTCGTTCTCGCGCCTGCTTGGGGCTGACGGGCATTTCTACAAGCGGCAGCTGGAAGGATTCGCCGATTGCATTCTCGAAGGCAAGGCGATGACGGGTGCCAATCTGGAAGACGGGATCGCATCGGTGCGCTGCATGGTGGCGATTGCACGCTCTGCCGAGCAGAAAAAACCGGTGTGGCTTGCCGATGTTGCGGGCGGGTTGTGATGCAAATCGGGATTTTCGCAAAGACGTTTGATGGCAAGACACCGGATCAGGTGTTTGCCTCCATGCGGGCTGCAGGTTACGCGCATTGCCAATATAACATGGCGTGTTCCGGACTTGCGGCACTGCCGGACGAAATCAGCGGTGCAGTGACCGAGCAGTTCAACCTGGCCCGCAACACCCATGGCGTGACTGTTGAAGCGCTGTCGGCGACTTACAACATGATCCACCCGGATGAAGCGCGGCGGTATCGCGGGGCCGCACATCTCGACGTGCTGGCGCAATTTGCCAAGGCAATGAACATTCCGCTGCTCAGCCTGTGCACGGGATCGCGTGATGCAGATGACCAGTGGGCGCATCACTCCGACAATCAGTCCAAAGAAGCCTTGCGCGACTTGCGGATGGCGATGGAGCGCGCCATTGCGGTGGCTGAAGCGCATGACCTGTTGCTCGGGATGGAGCCTGAACATGGCAACGTGATCAATTCCGCCAGGGCAGCCGAAGCCCTGATCAACGAAATGGCAAGTCCGCGTTTGCGGATCATCCTCGATCCGGCAAACCTCATCCATGACGAGACCGGTTCGGAACAGCATGCGATCATCGGTGAAGCAATTGACTTATTGGGCGAACACATGGCGATGGCGCATGCGAAGGACCGCGATGCTGCGGGGCAAGTCGTGGCAGCAGGCAAAGGCATTGTCGACTTCACCTATTTTCTGGCGCATTTGAAGGCAATCGGATTTCGCGGGCCCCTGGTGACACATGGTTTGAAGTCGGAAGACGCCCCTGAGGTTTACAGTTTTCTCAAAGGACATGTTGAATGACAAAATGGATCAATGATTTGCCGCGCAACCGGCTGATTGCAGAATTTTCAGTGTGGTCGGCCGACTTGCTGAATCTTGCCGGCGAGTTGCAGCGCATCGCCGGACATGCCGATGTGTTGCACATTGACGTTGCTGACGGGCATTTTGCACCGGCCATGCTGTTCTTTCCGGACCTTGTGGCGGCGATCAAGAAAGCTTCGGCTGTCCCCATTCATGTGCATCTGATGTGCGCAGATTCAGTGCTGCTGGCGCAGGCGCAGCAATTTGCCGAAGCAGGTGCTGATCTCATCAGTGTGCATGCCGAGAATGGGACTGCGGTCCAGCCGGTTTTTGACTATCTCGACAGCAAGACGATTGCCAAGGGCATGGTGCTCAGGGTCGAAACCCCGGTGGCAAAGGTTTCGCCTTATCTGGCGCAGCTTGATTTTTTGACCCTTTTGGGCACCGCGATTGGCGTCAAGGGACAGAGCCTCAATGAACAGGCAACAGCACGGCTTGGCGAGGCGCGGGCGATGATTGCAAAACAGAGCGAAAGACGCATCGTGCTGGCGGCGGATGGCGGCATTCGCGATGCGACCGTGCCGCTGCTGCGCAAGGCGAGTGCCGAGACCGTGGTTTTAGGATCACTTGCGTTCAATGCGCCAGATCTCAATGCGCGCATGGCCTGGCTCAAGGGCTTGTAGGGGGACAAACCATGGCGGAAGACCGGATTGAACGCGATTCACTCGGGGATATGACCATTCCTGAGGCGGCTGACTATGGTATTCATACAGCGCGGGCGGCGGCCAATTTCCCGATTACCGGCACGCTGCTGCGGCACTACCGCGAACTTGTGCAGTCGCTGGCGATGACAAAAAAGGCTGCGGCCATTGCCAACATGGAACTTGGTGTTCTGGAGCCGCGCGTTGGCGGAGCGATTGGACGGGCCTGCGACCGGGTGATTGCAGGCGAGGGCCTGAAAGATTTCATCGTCGATATGCTGCAAGGAGGGGCCGGCACATCCGCCAACATGAATGCCAATGAAGTGATTGCCAATCTGGCTTTGCGGGAACTGCAGCGGCCGCGGGGCGACTACGCGACAATCCATCCCAATGACCATGTCAATCTTTCGCAATCGACCAATGATGTTTATCCAACTGCAGTGCGGCTGACGATGATCCGTGCCTGCCCGGCATTGATTGCGGAGCAGCAAGCCTTGCGCGATGCCTTGCTGAACAAGGCTGATGAATTCCATGACGTGATCAAGGTGGGGCGCACGCAGCTGATGGATGCGGTGCCCATGCGGCTGGGCTCGGAGTTCCGCGCTTTTGCAGTGACTGTAGGAGAAGACATCGACCGGCTGCAAGAAGTTGCCAATCTTTTACGCGAGATCAATCTCGGAGGTACCGCGATTGGCACCGGGATCAACACGCCGGAGAATTATTCTGCTGTTGTCATCAAGCATCTCTCTGAGATTTCTGGCGAGCGGCTGATTGCAGCAGGTGACCTCATTGAAGCGACGTCAGACATGGGTGCGTTTGTGACCTTCTCCGGCGTGTTGAAGCGGATCGCCGTGAAGCTTTCGAAAATGTGCAATGACTTGCGGCTTCTGAACAGCGGGCCGCGCGCTGGCTTTGGCGAAATCAAATTGCCCGCGGTGCAAGCGGGGTCTTCGATCATGCCGGGCAAGGTCAATCCGGTGATGCCCGAAGTGATCAACCAGATTGCCTTTCAGGTCATCGGCAATGATCTTACCGTGACAATGGCAGCAGAAGCGGGGCAATTGCAGCTCAATGCCATGGAGCCCGTCATCGTGTTCAACATTTTGCAGTCGATGCGCATGCTGACGCGCGGCATGAGGGTGCTGCGCGAGAAATGCATTGTGGGGATCGAAGCGGACCGCGAACGTTGCCAGGAGCTGCTCGAACATTCACTGGTTGCAGTGACTGCGATCAACCCCTTTGTCGGCTATGAGGTTGCGAGCCGGGTGGCCAAAGATGCGCTGGCCACGCGGCGGTCAATCCGTGACGTGGTGCTGGCGGAAGGGCTGATGAACGAGGCGCAGCTGCGACAAGCGTTTGCGGTGGAAAATTTGCTGGGCAGGAGAGGCTAATCCTCGTCGAATTTCGAGGCGACAAGGGTTTCGAGCGCTGATATTGCCTGTTCGGCCTGGGGGCCTGAGGCTTCGACGGTGATTGAGGTGCCTATTGCTGCGGCGAGCATCATGAGGCCCATGATCGATGTCGCAGGCACAGTTTGGCCGTCGCGGCTGACGGTGATTGATGCGTCAAAAACTTCGGCGCATTTCACGAATTTCGCCGAGGCGCGGGCGTGCAATCCCCGCTGATTGATGATGGACAGTTCGCGCGTCAGTGTCGCCAATCAAATCCCCTGCTCAGTCGCCCAATATCTGGCTGGCGATATTGATATATTTTCGGCCGGCATCCTGGGCTGCGGAGGCCGCCTTCTGCAAGGTACAGTCCTTGCGGATGCGGCAGAGCTTCACCAGCATGGGCAGATTGAGGCCTGCGACCACTTCGACCTTTTCCTCCTCGAGCAACGAGATCGCGAGATTGGATGGCGTTCCGCCAAACATGTCAGTGAGGATGATGACGCCGGCGCTGGCGCCAACCTTTGCGATGGCCGTTTCAATATCGGCGCGACGGGTTTCCATGCGATCTTCAGGACCGATGCAGATGGCGGCTATTTGCTCCTGCTTTCCGACGATATGCTCGACAGCATGGATAAATTCATCGGCGAGCTTGCCATGGGTGACGATGACCAGTCCGATCATTTTCGATGCGCTATCCGTTGCATTCAGTGCCCCCTGAGTTGCAGTGCAGAAATGTCTCTCTACGCCTCAAGCGGGCGCGGCGCAACCAGTGTGATGGGATTTCGGAGACTTTCACTATTGCTTTGTTATCCTTTTAAAACAAATAATTAACCAGAAATGGCGCGATTTTTTCGGACCAGGCAGAGGGCCGAGCGGAGTTTCGCCGCGGCAACAGGATCGGTGATGCCGAGCTTTATCCCCGGCACATCGAAGCCTGCAATACTGACCGTTTCGAAGGTCTTGGGGGGCAGCCTGTCAATTGTCATGCCGTCAACGAGATCAACGACCAGGACGAGGCGCGCACTGGGCTGATGAGAGATGGCGACGATGCCCAGTCCGCGAATTTCGAGCAGGCCTGCCAGATTAAGAGGCGGCGATACGATGAGGGCATCGGCGGTCCTGCTGATTTCCACCTGATCATCGGCGACCAACCTGGCCCGCAAAATGGAATCTCCCGTTCCAAAGCCTTGAGCATCAATGAGGCGCAGCGCCAGGGATGACTTGCCGGAGCCAGGAATTCCCCGGATCAACACCGCTTCGTCGCCAAAGGCTATCGCTGTGCCGTGAAACCGGGTCATCGCTGGCTGCGTTTCCGTCATTCACCAGTAAAAGCGGGGAGTTTTATGATGAAGCGCGCGCCAAGCACTGCGTCGTCCGTCTTGCCTTTGCGATTTTCTGCCCGGATGCGGCCCTTATGCGCCTCGATGATCTGACGGGTGATGGCAAGACCAAGGCCTGAGTTCTTGCCGAAGGATGCTTCCGGGCGATCTGTATAGAATCGTTCGAAGACGCGTTCGAGATTTTCTGGCCTTATGCCGGGACCCTGGTCTTCCACACGGATTTCAATCTCGTCGCCGACGCGGCGCAACCTGATCGTGACATTGGTGCCCGGTGGCGTGAAAGAGCGGGCATTGTCGATGAGGTTATGAAACACCTGACCCAAACGCATTTCATGACCCTGCACGAGATAGCCATGCTGATTGCCGACGAGTTGCTTGCCGCGGCCGGACGGAATGGGTTGCACCAACAGCAGGACTTCAGGCTGATTTTCTTTCACCGGATCGTTGGCCATGCCGACGATGGCTCCCAAAAGCTTTGCGATATCGACCGGCACCATGTCGGCGCGGGCCAATTCGGCATCGAGGCGCGAGGCGTTGGAAATGTCAGTAATGAGGCGGTCCATGCGGCGGACATCGTCCTTCACCACCTCAATCAAACGTGCACGCTGATCGTCACGCTTCACGTATTCCAGGGTTTCGACGGCGCTTCTTAGCGATGTCAGGGGATTTTTGAGTTCGTGGCTGACGTCGGCGGCGAAGGCTTCAATAGCGTCAATGCGGCGGTACAGGGCTGATGTCATGTCGCGGAGAGAGCCCGAGAGATCGCCGACCTCGTCTTTGCGCGAAGTGAAATCCGGAATTTCGACGCGCTTGGAAATGCCACGACGCACGCGTTCGGCAGCATCTGAAAGTCGGCGCAACGGCCTTGCAATGGTGCCAGCCAGAAGGCCCGACAGCAAAAGGCTCACAAAGGTGGCAAATCCAAAGGTGAGCAGTACGACGGTGCGTTCATCGCGGATGACGCGGTCAATCTCGCCGCCTTCAGTGGAGAGGACAAGCGAGCCCAGCACGGCACGATAGCGCTGCACCGGGACCGAGACGAGCACGATGATTTCGCGGTTTTCATTGAGGCGCACGACGCTGACGCTGGCGCCGTTCAAAGCCGCCGAGACTTCCGAATGCTTGCGGTTGCCGTCAAGACCATAATCAACATAGGGCGGATATTCAGTCGAAAATAGGTAGTCGAAAATACGGTTCCAGGTGGTGACCAACCAGTTGTCGGGCGCCCGGGGGGTTACGAGATCGCTTTGCGTGATGTCGCTGCCGCCATAGAGAAAACGACTGTCAACGACGAGGTTGCCATCGCGGTCAATGATGCGGGCACGGATCGAGGTGTTGGCGAGCAGGCGGCGCAGAACGGGACCCGCAGTCTCGGGACTGATGGGAAAATCGAAGCCGCTGAACGATTCAGTGTCGGAAAAGTTTTCGCCGGTCGAATCATCCAAAGCATCGGGATTGATGACAATATCGCCGGTATCGGCTGTGGCGGAACCGGCAATGGCGGCGGAAATGATTTGCGCCTGGGTCATCATGGACTGGACGCGGGCACCGATCAGGCCTTCTCGAAACTGGTTGAAATAGAGAATGCCAGTTGTGAGGATTGCGAGGCCCAGAAGATTTATGAGCGCTATTCTGCCGGTCAGGCTGCCAGGCGACAGCCGCTCGAGCCATGACTGCGGCGATGGTTTGACACTTCCGTCGACGGCGTCAGCAATGTCCGCTTCGGGCAGGTCTTCAGAATCAAGCGGCTGGCTTGCGGACGCGGCGTCAGTCTTATCCAGCATTGCTTGCCTGGATCCGTTTCACGGCGTCAGAGTTCCTTGAAGCGGTAGCCGACGCCATACAAGGTTTCGATGCCTTCGAAGCCCGCGTCGACCTGGTTGAATTTCTTGCGCAGGCGCTTGATGTGGCTGTCGATGGTGCGGTCATCAACATAAACCTGATCGTCATAGGCGGCATCCATCAGTGCATCGCGGCTTTTGACGATGCCGGGGCGCTGGGCGAGGGCCTGCAATATCAAGAACTCAGTGACAGTGAGGGTTACGGCCTTGCCGTCCCAGGTGCAGGCATGACGATCTGGATCCATGACCAGCTTGCCGCGCTCTATGGTCTTTGCCGGTTCGGTTTGCGGCTGGCTGGGATCACGTGCTACGGCGCGGCGCAGCACGGCCTTGACGCGTTCGACCAGCAGGCGTTGTGAAAAGGGTTTCTTGATGAAGTCATCAGCACCCATCTTGAGGCCGAAGAGTTCGTCGATCTCATCGTCCTTGGACGTGAGGAAAATCACCGGCATGTCGGATTTCTGGCGGATGCGGCGCAGGAGTTCCATGCCATCCATGCGCGGCATCTTGATGTCGAAGATGGCGACATCGGGTGGCGAATCCTGCAAACCCTGCAGGGCGGCAGCGCCATCGCCATACTTCTGGACGGTGTAACCTTCAGTTTCCAGCGTCATGCCGACCGAGGTCAGGATGTTGCGGTCATCATCAACGAGTGCGACTGTGGGCATGGGCGTAATCCTTGTTTCAGTTGCTGACGTTGCTAAGTATGAAAGACGAACAAATTGTGGCGGGCAGTTTAACCGCTGTGGTCCTGAAAGGCGAGCATTATGAATGATGGCCAAAAAGTGGCAAGTCTTGCTGAGGCGCGGGAAATCTGGCGGGCGGCGAGGACGGGCACATTGTCGGTTTTGGATTTCGAAACCGGCGGGCCGCTGGGGGCTTTGGTCAATGTCGCCGTGACCCAAAAATTCGAGCCGGTGATTTTGACGTCAACATTATCGCGGCATACGCAGTGCCTGGACCGGGATGGACGCGCGAGTGTTATGGTGACGGGCGTGCTTCCGGCGAAAGGTGATCCACTGACCGGGTTTCGTGCCACGCTGACGGGAACTTTCTCGCGCTCGGCGGACAGGCACGTGGCTGCAACCCTTCTTGCGGTTCATCCCTATGCCGAACTTTATGCAGGCTTTGGAGACTTTGGATTCTGGTTGATGAGTCCGGCAAGGCTTTACGTGGTTGCCGGGTTCGGGCGTGTGTACAATTATGATGCGGCGGAGTTGGCGCCGCTCTAACCAATCAATTCTGCCGGCGGGGCTTTGGCTCCGGTCATGAAGGCGACGGCGTCTGACATGGTGAAGTCCTTGGATTTGATTGTGCAGAGACGCGCACCTAGGCGATGGATGTGAATCCGGTCGCAGACTTCAAACACGTGCGGCATGTTGTGGGAAATCAGGATGATCGGCAGTCCGCGTTTTTTCACGTCACGGATGAGATCGAGCACGCGGCGGGATTCTTTGACGCCAAGGGCCGCCGTTGGTTCGTCCATGATGACGACCTTGGAGCCGAAGGCCGCAGCACGCGCGACGGCGACACCCTGGCGCTGGCCGCCGGACAATGTTTCCACGGCTTGATCAATGTTCTGAATGGTCATGAGACCGAGCTCAGATAGTTTGCCGCGCGCGAATTTTTGCATGGCGGCGCGATCCATGAGACGGAAGATTGAACCCAGGGGCCCGGTTTTCTTGATCTCACGGCCGAGGAACATGTTTTCGGCAATCGACAATGCGGGTGACAAAGCGAGGTTCTGGTAGACAGTTTCAATGCCGGCTTTGCGACCATCCTGCGGCGAGCGGAAATGCACGACCTGACCATCGAGCTTGATTTCGCCGTGGTCAGGCATGACGGCCCCGCACAGCGCCTTAATGAGTGTTGACTTGCCCGCACCGTTATCGCCGATGACACCGAGGATTTCGCCGGGATAGAGATCGAAATCGGCGTGGTTGAGGGCAACGACAGTGCCGTATTTTTTGGTCAATCCGCGCGCTTGTAGAATGGGATGCTTTTCCATGATCATGAACCTTATTGCGATGCGCGGCGCAGCCACTGGTCGATGGCAACAGCACCAATCAGGAGACAGCCCATGGCAAACCATTGCCAGTAACTTTCGACACCGACGAGTGCTAGGCCGGTGAAAAACACGCCGACGATCATGGCACCCAAAACCGAGCCAGCGATGGAGGCGCGGCCGCCGAACAGTGATGTGCCGCCAATCACCACGGCAGTAATCGAATCAAGATTGACGGTTTCAAAAGCGATGGGAGACATCGACCCCACACGGCCGATGGCGACCCAGGCGCCAAAGGCACAGATTAGCCCTGCAATCGCGTAGACTGAAATCAGGGTGCGGTCGATCTGCACGCCCGACAGCATCGCGGCATCGGGATCGTCGCCAACTGCGGTGACGTGCCTGCCCCAAGCTGTGCGGTTCAACATGTACCAGACAATCACAGCAAGAAGGATCAATGCAAATGAACCATAAATGAAGGTGGCACTGCCAATATTGAAGGCCGTACCGAAAATGAGGAGCTCAGGGGCCTTGTCGTTGAGAGCTGCGGGCCGCACGGATTCTGAGCCCGTGTACCAAAGATTGAGGGCCCTGAAGGCATAGTAAGTTCCAAGCGTCACGATCAGCGGAGGGATGCGGGCTTTGGTGACGAGAACACCGTTGATAGCACCCATGGCCGTGCCAAAGGCAAGCGCGACAGGAATGGCCAAATAATACGGAATATCGCTCAATGTGGTCAGCCTGCCCATGACCATGGCACAGATTACCAGGATAATGCCGACCGAAAGGTCAATGCCTGCTGTCAAAATGACAAGGGTTTGCGCAATCGCGATGATGCCAACCACGGTCACCTGCTTCAAGATCAGCGACAGTGTGCTGGCGGTGAGAAAATTGTTGGGGATGATAAAGGTGGCAATGAAGCCAAAGACAAAAATGCTGGCGAGAAGAATGATGGCAGGGATCGCCGTCGGATTGGCGCGCAGGAAGCCGCGGGCCTTTTCGAGGAGCGATTGATGCGCCTCGTCGAAGCTTGCGACACTCTTGTCGGCCTCGGCCAGCGAGGCTTCAAAATCAGAAATGGTTTTTATCGGTGCGTTTGCACTGCCGCCGTCGTTGCTCATCGTCCCCTCACCAGTAGGTCCCTCTACTTACATCACACTTCTTTGCGAGTGTTAGATGCACAAAGGGCGACATTACTGCCGCCCTTCGCATAGTCAAGATATCAGGAAGCGATTAGCCCCAGCACTTGGCTGTGCCTTCTTTCGAGTCAAGTGAAGGAACACCTTCAGCTGGCTTGTCGGTGATCAGGTTCACGCCGGTGTTGAAGAAGGTAAGGCCTTCCGAAGCTTTTGGCTTCATGCCGTCCTTGGCGAAGGCAGCAATCGCGTCGATGCCCTTCGATGCCATAAGCAGTGGGTACTGCTGCGAGGTGGCACCGATGACGCCTGAAGCGACCGAGGCAATGCCTGGGCAACCGCCGTCAACCGAGACGATGAGAGCCTGCTTTTCCTTGCCGGCAGCCTTCAGAGCAGCATAAGCGCCTTCAGCAGCTGGTTCGTTGATGGTGTAGACAACGTTGATGTCCGGGTCCTTGGCGAGCAAGGTTTCCATGGACTTCTGGCCGCCTTCCGGGTTTGCACCCGAAGATTCGTGACCGATAACGCGTGCGTCCTTCTCCGAACCCATGACTTTGAGGTCTGGAACTTCAATGCCGAAGCCAACGAGGAAGCCCGTATCGCGCAGAACGTCAACCGAGATGTTGTCCTTGTTGATGTCGAGCATGGCGATCTTGGCAGATGCTGCCTTGTCGCCGAGCTGGGCTTTGGCCCACTTGCCGATGAGCAAGCCAGCTTCAAAGTTGTCGGTGGCGAAGGTCATGTCCTGGCCTTCTGGATCGCCCAGTGGCGTGTCGAGCGAGATCACGAGGATGCCCTTGGCGCGAGCGGCCTTCAGGGCTGGGCCAACGTCGTCGTTCGATGGGGTGATGAGGATGCCCTTGACACCTGCGGCAACGCAGTTTTCAATCGCGGTGATCTGTGGCGCGGCGTCGCCGTCCTTTTCACCAGCGAAAGATTGCAGGTCAACGCCAGCAGCCTTTGCACCTTCTTCAGCACCCTGCTTCATTTTCACGAAGAAAGGGTTGGTGTTGTTCTTGGTGATCAGGCAAGCGCCAGTGGCGGCCTGAGCCGCCGAAGCTAGACCGATCAGCGCAACGCTGACCATAGCAGTTTTCAGAAATGCTTTCATATAGTTTCCTCCCTGGAATTGATGGCCCGCAATGGGGCCGATAAAACAAACCATTTATAATATGGGCACAGGAAATTTGCAGAGGTTTCCTGCACTGACTACATCATGGCGGAAATCAGGCGGATGAGTCAATAAGTAAATCCAGATGATTTATTTATTGACTCGCGCGGCAGATCGAGTCAAGTTCAGGCCACGAACCACGGGGGCCGGGGGCCTGGAGTGAGAGCAGCAGATGCGTCAGTAAAGCCAGCAGACGACATTCCTTTGCGGTCGCGGGGGACTACGCAAACTGGGGTTAGGCTTTACAACGAGCGTCTGGTGCTCTCACTCATCCGGACTCATAAACAACTGCCCAAAGCCGAAATAGCGAGGCTTACCGGGCTTTCAGCTCAAACCGTTTCCGTCATCGTCCGCCTTTTGGAATCCGACAATCTTCTGACCAAAGGCCAACCGCAGAAGGGCAAGGTCGGACAACCGCTGCAGCCATTCTCTCTCAGTCCGGAGGGTGCTTTTTCCATTGGCCTCAAGGTCGGGCGGCGCTCGGCGGAACTGGTGTTGCTCGGTCTCGACGGCAAGGTCCGTGACGAAATCCGCAGCTCTTATGACTTTCCCAGCCCGCATGAGATCATGCGCTTTGCCCGCGCCGGAACCGAGCGGTTTGTCCAGGGTCTCGGACCAAAACTCGCGCCGCGGGTTGCCGGTTTTGGCATCGCAGCGCCTTTTGAAATCTGGAAATGGCAGGAAGAAACCGGCGCACCGCCAGATGTGATGGAAAGCTGGACGCGTTTCGACCTCAGAGCGGAGCTGGAACAGGTTTTTGGGTGGCCCGTGTTGTTTTGCAATGACGCGACTGCGGCCTGTGCTGCCGAATTGTTCTTCGGCAAGGGCCGGGACTTACGCAACTTCGCCTATATTTATGTCGGCTATTTTGTCGGCGGTGGCATAGTCATCGACGGGCGGCTGCATCTGGGGCCGACGGGCAATGCCGGTGCTGTCGGCTCGATCCCGGTGCCACGCGTCTCTGGCGGCAGCGAACAGCTGATCCGCGCGGCTTCCCTTTACCTGCTTGAACACATGATGGCCGAGGATGGCATTGATCCCAAACTGCTGTGGACCTCGCGCAATGACTGGGGTGCTGCCGCCAGCCTTGTTGACAGGTGGATTGCGGCGGCCGCCAAGAGCCTGGCCTATGCTGCAGCTTCACTTGCGAGCACGCTTGATTGCACGGCTGTGGTGATTGACGGTGCAATGCCCGATGATATCCGCGATGCCTTGGTCAGTGAAACCCGCAGAGCGCTTTCCCGCGTCAATCTCGACGGCATCAGTCCTTTCACAATAGAGGCCGGATCGATTGGCATGGATGCGCGCGCGCTTGGCGCTGCCAGCCTGCCGCTGACGGCCAACTACATCATAGACCGCGACGTTTTGTTCCAGGAGGCACAATAAGAATGCTTAAAGGCATCAACCCACTGCTCGGACCTGAGCTTCTAAAGATCCTGCGCGCCATGGGCCATGGCGACGAGATCGCCATTGTCGACGGCAATTATCCAGCCGACACCGACGCCAAGCGGCTGGTCCGCATGGACGGACACAGCGTCCCAGAAATCATGGACGCCATTCTTTCGGTGATGCCGCTGGATGAATCCGTGCCCGAAACGGCATTTCGCCCGGCAGCGTATGATGACCCCAAACGCGTTGAACCCATCTTCAAGGAGTTCGACGCGCTGGTGGCCAAGCATGAGCCCAAGTACAAAATCTCGGTTTTGGTGGGCGAACAGTTTTATTCGCGGGTCAAGAGCGCCTACGCGCTGATCGCCACAACGGAGCGGCGGCTCTATGGCAATATCGTTCTGCGCAAAGGTGTCATCCATCCTGCATAGTGAACCGCACAATTGCCTGGATTGACGGAACACACCCGCACGTGAATAAGCAGCCGCATGCTATTGCTTGCGCTTGATACATGTTTTGGATGCTGCTCCGCTGCGGTCTATGATGCCGGGGCAGATCGCGTCGTTGCGGAGCGGCACGCATTCATGGAGCGCGGCCATGCCGAAGCGATTGCGCCCATGGTCCAGTCCGTTCTTCAAGAAGCGGGAATTGCGGTGAAATCATTGGGCCGCATCGCCGTGACGACGGGACCGGGGACTTTTACAGGATTGCGTATCGGCGTGTCGCTGGCGCAAGGGTTGGCGCTTGCCAATGCAACGCCGCTGGTCGGCTTGAACACCATGGCAGCGACAGCAGCACCCTTGTTTGGCTGCGGACAACCACTGACGGTCTGTCACAAGGCTGGCGCCACCGGGCAGTATTATGTGGCGCACTTCGATGCCGCCGGCACACCACTTTCCAGCATCCTGCTTTGCTCCGCCGATGAGATTGCAATAGCGCCCGATGCCGTATCTATAGGCACAGGCGCTGGGGCCCTGCCCGCGCATACGTTGCGGGAACCAGAATATGACCTTCCAGTGGCGGCGGCATTCGCAAGATATGCTGCAACACGCCCCGTTGATCACACACATGCGGCGACTGCAGTTTATTTTCGCGGGCCAGACGCAAAACCACAATTGCTCAAAACCTCAATCGCGCGGGTTGGGCCCGAAGCCGCCACAGTTTTGTCAGCCTTGCATGCAACAAGTTTTGCCGATGGATGGCGTGCCGATGCGATCGTTGTGATGCTGGAAATTCCGGGCACGCTTGCCTTGATTGCACAGATCGGAGCTGAACCCGTTGCCATGCTGATTGCTCGCGCCATTGGCGATGAGGCCGAGATCCTGACGCTGGCGACTTCACCACGGCACCGGCGGCGTGGCATCGCGCGGCATTTGTTGCAAAGTCTCGAAAGCCATCTGCGGAGCGTGACAGTCAAGACAGTTCACCTTGAGGCTGCAAGTGACAATGCCGCGGCATTGGGCTTGTATGGCGGATTTGGCTATGCACGAAGTGGCTTGCGCAAGGCCTATTATGCAACCGGCGCTGATGCCGTTGTGATGCGACGGATCCTGGCGTGAGCAGATTGCGCGGCGTTGTCTTGGCTGCGGGGTTTCTCGGACTTACTGTGCCGCTGATGCCAATGCAGCAGCTTCTCAAATGGACCTGGCCCGCAATGGCGCGGCGGTTTCCGCATTATTATCACGGCATGGTGAGCCACCTGCTGGGGTTCAGGATTGCTGTTGAAGGTGATGCCCCAGGGACCGGCCCTGCTTTGCTTGTCGCCAATCATGTGTCGTGGATCGACATCGTGGCGTTCAGCGCAACAGTTCCCATTTCATTCATTGCCAAGAAAGAGGTCGGGACCTGGCCCCTGTTCGGCCAACTGGCCAAGCTGCAGAATTCAGTATTTGTCGACCGGGACCGCCGCCACAAGACGGGAGCGTCGCGCGATGAGATTCAGGAGCGGTTGAAAGGCGGAGAACTGCTCATGCTGTTTCCGGAAGGGACTTCAAATGACGGACTCAATATTCAACCGTTCAAATCGGCGTTGTTTGGCGTGGCGGACCTTGACGATATTCCAGTTGTTCCCGTCACCATCGCCTACCGGAAGATTCACGGACTGCCGATGACACGCCGGCAACGGCCGCTGTTTGCGTGGTATGGCAATATGGATCTGCCGCCGCATCTCTGGGACGTGTTGCAGGCCGGACCGATTGACATCACCATCAGGTTTCACGCGCCATTGCGCATTGCCGACGCAGGCGGACGAAAACAGCTGTCGCAGATGGCGGAACGGCAGATTTCGGCAAGCCTTGCGCAGCTGTTGCACGGGCGCTAACCCAGTTGGCATGAACACCGGAAAAACCGCCTATATCAAATCCTATGGCTGCCAGATGAATGCCTATGACAGCGAGCGCATGCAGGATGTGCTGGCGGGACAAGGCTATGGACCTGCGGCGGCACCGGATACGGCTGATCTGGTCATTCTCAACACTTGCCACATCCGTGAAAAAGCTTCGGAAAAAGTCTATTCCGAACTTGGCAAGATCCGCTTGATGAAACAGGCGCGGGAGGCTGCCGGACAGGAAATGATCGTGGCTGTTGCAGGCTGCGTGGCGCAAGCCGAGGGCCAGGAAATCATCAAGCGCGCCAAGGGCGTTGATCTCGTCTTTGGTCCCCAGACTTACCACCGGCTTCCCGATCTATTGGCACGGCACCACAGTGATGGCCGTGCGGTCGTCGAAACGGAATTTCCTGCGGAAGAAAAATTTGAAAAGCTCGCCAGGCAGCACATCGTTGCAAAATCCGTGACCGCGTTCCTGACCGTGCAGGAAGGCTGTGACAAGTTCTGCACTTTCTGTGTGGTGCCCTATACGCGCGGCGCTGAGTATTCGCGGCCAGTGGAGCAGGTCGATGCCGAGGCCCGCGCCCTGGCTGAGGCTGGCGTGCGCGAGGTCACATTGCTCGGGCAGAACGTCAATGCTTATTGCGGCGTCGGCGCCAATGGCGTCAAGTCAACGCTGGCACAGCTTGTTGTCCAATTGTCACAGATCGATGGCATTGAACGCATTCGATACACGACAAGCCACCCACGTGACATGAGTGATGACCTTATCGCTGCGCATGCCGGCAATCCGAAACTGATGCCCTACCTGCACTTGCCCATTCAGTCGGGCAGCGACCGGATTCTCAAAGCCATGAACCGCGGTCATACGGCCGAGTCATACATGGACATTATCGGCAAGGTCAGGAAGGCGCGGCCTGACATCGCCGTGTCAGGCGATTTCATTGTAGGTTTTCCTGGCGAGACTGATCAGGATTTTGGCGATACGCTCAAGGTGGTGAAGGCGGTTGGGTACGCCTCAGCCTATTCGTTCAAATATTCTCCGCGGCCGGGCACGCCTGCTGCGGAACGCGCAAATCAGGTGCCGGAAGACGTCAAAAGTGACCGATTGCAGCGCCTGCAAGCGCTGTTGTTACAGCAGATGCAGGACTTCAACCGAGCTTGCCTAGGACGCAGGCTGCCGGTGCTGCTGGAAAAGCCTGGACGTAATGCCGGGCAGCTGATCGGCCGCTCGCCCTATCTGCAATCGGTTAACCTTGAGGCGGAAACCGGCAAGATCGGGAACATTGTTAACGTTGATATCACAAAGGTTGGCCCAAACAGCATTTCAGGCCAATATAGTGGCGTTCCGGCATGATTCCCGGACGATGACTGGAGAGAACCGCATTTGAGCCCTTCCCATTCCGCCCTCAAGGCACAATCGCTTCGCGCCGATCAACCGGCTGACACCACGCTCAATCTTGCTTTCGATGACAACCGCTTTCTGCATACCGTCTTTGGCGGTCATGACGAGCATCTGGCGCTCGATCGAAAATACGCTCGATGTCGAGATCGCTGCGCGTGGCAACCGTGTCAGCATCAGAGGCGACGCGCGCCATGCCGAGGCAGCGCGGCGCAGCATGCAGGAACTATATGCCCGCGCCATGCGCGGCCTTGATATTGGACGTGGCGACGTTGAGGGAGCAGTGCGGATGAACTTGCACGCCAATGACAAACCGGGCGGCAGCGCCAATGGCGAAGGGACGCAAGTGCGAACGCGCCGCAAGCAGGTGTTGGCGCGCACGCCCATGCAGGGCACCTATATTGAAGCGATCCGCAAGAACGAATTGGTGTTCGGCATTGGACCTGCGGGCACGGGCAAGACCTATCTCGCGGTTGCCTGCGCGGCCGAGGCCCTGATGAACGGCGATGTGGATCGCATCATCCTGTCACGGCCAGCCGTTGAGGCTGGCGAAAGACTGGGATTTCTGCCGGGCGACATGAAAGAAAAAGTCGATCCATATCTGCGCCCGCTTTACGATGCGCTTTACGACATGATGCCGCAAAGCCTGGTGACCAAGGGACTGGCGGAAAACCAGATCGAGATTGCGCCGCTTGCCTTCATGCGCGGGCGGACATTGTCCACGGCATTCATCATTCTTGATGAAGCCCAGAACACGACGCCGCAACAGATGAAAATGTTTCTGACGCGGCTTGGCGAGGGTAGCCGCATGGTGGTGACAGGGGACCCCACGCAAGTCGACCTTCCCAATGGCGCGCGGTCCGGGCTTGATGACTCCCTTGGACTCCTCAAAGGTGTCAAGGGCATATCACAGGTCTATTTCGGGCAGGCCGACATCGTGCGTCACGCGTTGGTCGGGCGGATTGTTGCTGCCTATGAAAAAGCTGGAAAGAAGCCCAAAGCGCAGAGATGAACATCTCGCGGTTGAAATTGCTGATGACCGGTGGCTGGCGATTGCCGACATCGAAGCAGTCATTGAAAACGTTGTAGCAGCTTGCGTTGAAGCCGGGGAAACCCGCGAATTATCGGTTCTTCTGGCCAATGACAAGGAAATGCGGATGCTGAACAAGCAATGGCGCGGGTTCGACAAATCGACCAATGTCTTGTCATTTCCGGCTGCTGCGCCGCCCGGGCTGCCGCAGGGCGAGGCGGCTCCGCTTGGCGATGTCATTCTGGCCTTCGAGACGGTTGCCGCGGAAGCCGAACGCGCCAACAAGCCGCTGGTGGAGCATGCCTCACATCTCATTGTGCATGGCATTTTGCATCTTTTCGGCTATGATCATCAAAGTGACGCGGACGCCCACAAGATGGAAACCCGTGAACGCGACATCCTCAAACGGCTCGGCATCGCCGACCCTTATCAGACATGAGCACAGACAAAAGCTTCGAATCCAAACCCGGCATCCTGCAGAAACTGCGCAGGCGGTTCATGCGCAACAAGGATTTGCGCGAGAGCCTGGAAGTGGTGATCGAAACCCACGCCCAGGAAAGCGGCGAACCCGCCATGGCGGACGATGCGCGCTCCATGCTGGGCAACCTGCTAGGTTTTTCGGAGCTCCGGGTCGAGGACCTGATGGTGCCGCGGGCTGATATTGACGCCGTGGAGGAAGGCTCGACATTGCGCGAGCTGCTCGATGCCTTCACCCATGCCAATCATTCCAGATTGCCGATCTACCGGGAAACGCTCGACGACGTGAAGGGGTTCATTCACGTCAAGGACTTCCTCAAATGGATGACGTCAAAAGGCAAGACGAGGACCGCCAAAAAAAACGGCACTGCAGGATTGTCGCTGCCTGCCAGTGAACTCGCTGGCAAAGTGGCGCAGCATGCTGGTTTGATGCGCGACGTGCTCTATGTACCGCCGTCAATGCCTGCGCCCGACTTGCTGCTGAAGATGAAGACGTCGCATGTGCATATGGCAATCGTGGTTGATGAATATGGCGGGACGGATGGCATCGTGTCGTTTGAAGATCTTGTCGAAGCCATTGTCGGCGACATTGCCGACGAGCATGACGCTGACGACGAAATGTCATTGATCAAGAAGCAAAGCGATGACGTCTATGTCGCCAATGCGAGGATCAGCATTTCGATGCTCGACCAGATGTTCGGCGTGGACTTGCTGCCGGAAGACCAGGAAGACGAGGCCGATACTCTGGCGGGGCTCATTTTTGAAATGGGCGGCCGCATTCCGTCGCGTGGCGAAATTGTCAAGCATGCGAGCGGGCTTGAATTTGAGATCATGGATTCCGATCCGCGCATGGTGAAGCGGGTGCGCATCCTGGTGAAGAAAACTGAAACCGACGCCGATGAAATTTTCGGCGAGCAGGGCGGTTAGATCAAGCTCTCCCGAACCGCGAGTTCACGCAAACTCACCAGCGGTCTCGCTCCGACATGTGAGATCACTTCAGCAGCGGCAAGTCCGCCCAACCTGGCGCAGCGCGCAAGGTCATATTCGCGGGTGAAGCCAAATAGAAAACCAGCGGCATAGAGATCGCCGGCACCCGTCACATCAACGACGCTCGTTACCGGATGGGCCAGTACTTCAATGGTTTCGTGGCCGCGCACAGCCATGCTGCCTTTTTCAGAACGTGTGAGCACGGCAATGGCGCAATCCTTGCGGATGGCTTCCACAGCGCCGGCGTAGTTCTGGGTTTGGTAAAGTGATTTCAACTCTGTCTCATTGGCGAAGACAATGTCGATCTGGCTGCGGATCAAGTCCAGAAAATCGGCGCGGTGGCGCTCGACGCAGAATGAATCTGAAAGCGTGATTGCCGTGAGCCGTTTGGCACTGCGGGCGATGCGGGCGGCCTCGCGAAAGGCTTCCATGGCCGCGGGCTTGTCGTAAAGATAGCCCTCCATATAGGTCACGCGCGAATCTTTCACCACGCCGGCGTCGATGTCGGCCGCATCCAGGTTGACGCAGGCACCCAGATAAGTGTTCATCGTGCGCTCACCATCAGGAGTCACGAGAATGAAGGAGCGAGCGGTCGCTGGCCCATCGATGGCGCCCTTGCTTTCGAAATGCACACCTTGTGACTGCATGTCGTGGCGGAATATGTGGCCGAGCTGGTCGTCGCGCACCTTGCCGAAATAGGCTCCTCTGCCGCCGAAAGAGGCAATCCCGGCGGCAGTATTGCCAGCCGAACCACCGGACATTTCCGTTGCCGGACCCATATGAGCATAAAGCGTTTCGGCGCGTGGTTCGTCGATCAGGTTCATCGATCCCTTGACCAGATTCTCGCGCGCCACAAAATCCTCGGTGACTTTGGCGATGACGTCGACAATTGCATTGCCGATGGTCAAAACGTCGAAACGGCAGTCCGGCATCAAGATTCGCTCCAAAATGCGTGATCTAGACAAGTGGGCTTGCAGAAGCAAGATTGACTTCCTAACTTGCTCAACATGATTACCGCTGCCTACAATGCCCTCGGCGATGTTCTGTCACCGGAGTTCCGCTCCATGCTGTGGCGGGCCATTGGTTTGACGCTCGCTTTATTCATCGCAATTTTGGTGGGCGTCGAGCTGCTGTTCTGGTTTTTTACGTTCATACGCTGGCCGTGGCTCGAAACGATCATCGCGGTAGGTGCCGGCTTTGGATTGCTGGTGCTGTTCTTTTTCCTCATGGCGCCGGTGACGTCGATTTTTGCCGGACTTTACCTCGATACGGTTGCCGCAAAAGTCGAGGCCAAGCATTATCCGAACGATTTGCCAGGCAAGCCATTGGCGGGCTGGACCGCCATTGTCACATCATTGCAATTTGCCGTCCTTGTGTTGTTCGCCAATATCTTTGCGTTGCCGCTGGTCTTTACGGGCTTCGGCGCGTTCATCTTATTCGCGATCAACGCCTATCTGATCTCGCGCGAATATTTTGAGATGGCGGCGATGAGATTCCTTGCTCCACATGACGCCAGGGTGTTGCGCAAGGAACATGCCGCTGACGTTTTTGTGTCCGGATTGATCCCTGCGGCATTCGCCCTGGTGCCGGTGATCAATCTCATCGTACCATTATTTGCGACTAGCTACTTCGTGCATATATTCAAACAGGTCCGGGGCAAGGCTAAATGAAGCCGGATGGGCGGCAATCAGAAACCGCATTGGCGGTTCAGCGCGGCGTTTGCCGCATGTTGAAAGCCCTCGGTTTTGCCGTGCTGACCGAGTTCACACTGGCATCCGGGCGGCGGGCGGATGTGTTGGCGGTCAAAGACAATGGCGCCATCTGGATCGTTGAAATCAAGTCTTCGGCAGCTGATTATCTTGCAGATGGAAAGTGGCCAGAATACCGGGAGTATTGCGACCGCTACTTTTTCGCCGTTCCACAAAACATGGACTCCGGCCTCATTCCCGCCGAAGCTGGATTGATCGTTGCCGATCAGTGGGACGCGCACATCGTCCGGGACACAGGCGAGCATCCGCTGCATGCATCGCGGCGCAAAGCGGTGACGCTTTCTTTCGCACGCGCCGCAGCGCTGCGGCTGCACATGCTGCTTGATCCCCCACTTTGAGCCTATTTTGGTGCCCGTTTTGCCAGGATGCGCTGCAGCGTGCGGCGGTGCATGTTCAGCCGCCTGGCCGTTTCAGAGACATTGCGATTGCAGAGTTCATAGACGCGCTGGATGTGCTCCCAGCGCACGCGATCGGCTGACATCGGGTTTTCGGGAAGGGCCGTGCGCACGCCCTTGTCGGAAATCAATGCGCCATAGACGGCATCCGCATCTGCGGGCTTTGCAAGATAGTCTATCGCTCCCAACTTCACCGCCGTGACAGCAGTTGCGATGTTGCCATAGCCAGTCAGCACCACAACGCGGGCATCTGGACGTGACTCGTGCAAGGCTTCGATGACGTCAAGCCCGTTGCCGTCTGACAGCCGCAAGTCAACCACCGCATAACCCGGTGCATGGGCGCGGACTGCAGCGATGCCTTCCGAGACAGTATCCGCAATTCGCACATCGAAACCACGCGTTTCCATGGCACGGCCAAGACGCGTCAAAAAAGGCTTGTCGTCATCAACGAGCAAAAGGGTTTTATCAGTCGGCAGGCTGGTCATCACGTTCCTTTAGCGAAATGCCAATATGGCTGGTTTAGAACATCGGCCGAGGAAATCAAACTGCCTCAGAAACTACAGCGACATCGACTTTCTGGCGCTGCCAGGTCAGCGTGACAGTTGCGCCGTTGTCCGGACTTCTGCGGTTGGCGAGGCTCACAGCCGCGCCAGAGCGCTCAAGCAGCGTTTTCGCGATAAACAATCCAAGCCCCATGCCGATGCGCTCATCAGAGCCGGATTCTGCCGATGCAGAGTCGTAACCCGGACGCGTTGTCACGAAGGGATCACCCAGACGATCAAAGATCGCCTGATCAAATCCCGGGCCGTCGTCGGTGATTGTTATGGAGACATTTGCGGCTCCCCAGCGCGCCACTACAGCCACATCGGTTGCGGCAAAATCGATGGCGTTTTCCAGCAGATTGCCAAGCCCATAAGTGATCGCAGGATTGCGGCGGAAGACAGGTTCGGGAGAACCTTTGGCAGCTTCGTGAGCTGCCGCGTCGATGCGGATTGCTGCGTCAGAGCCCCGCAGAGGCGCAACAAGGTCCTCAATCATCGCCGTGAGCTTTACTTTTTCATAAATTTCGTCGGAGACCTGATCGCGATTGGCAAGCTTTGACAATATCTCGCGGCAGCGGGCCGTCTGGCTGATCAGAAGCTCGATGTCTTCAGCATGCGGCGTGCTGGCAGGCATTTCGCGCTTCAGTTCCTTCGCCACCAGCGCAATTGTCGCCAGCGGCGTGCCAAGTTCATGAGCTGCTGCTGCAGCCAGACCATCAAGCGCAGACAGGCGTTGGGCGCGCGCCAGCACCAATTCCGCCGCGTTAAGGGCCGTCGACATCAGGCGCGCTTCAACAGCGATGCGACGGGCATAAATTGACGAGAAGAAGGTTGCGGCAGCCAGTGCAACCCACACGCCTGCAACGTAAGTCGGTGGCAAACTCAAAGGCTGCGCCTGATCCCAAGGCAATGGACGATGATCGAAAGCCAAAAATGTTCCAAGCGCAAATGCAAACGCACCAAGACCGAGGGTCCATGTCAAAGGCAAAGACGTCGCCGAAACCGTCACCGGCACAAGAAACAAAAACGCAAATGGGTTCTGCAATCCGCCGGTGAGGTAAAGAAGCCCTGCAAGTTGCGCAATGTCATAGCCCAAGAGAAGTCCTGCTGGCAGGGGCGCGAGCATTTGTCCCGCGCGCCAACGCAGTGTCAGAACAATGTTCAGCCCGGCGCTCAGTGAAATAAGCAACAGAGTCAGGGCCAGTGGCACAGGATAGCCCAGTCCGAAATAAACACACAGGATTGCTGCTGATTGGCCGGCGATGGCGAGCCAGCGCAATAATACCAAAGTGCGCAAGCGCAACACGCCGGGTGCGAGCGGATCAGACTGAACCGGAAGAGATTCAGCCTGCGTCATGATTGTCCTTGTGGTGTTTGCATGGAGCGTTGTTTACTGCAAAGCCATGGCCATGTCAGACAAACTTCCGCAACGCCGCACCCTGCTGGCCGCAGTGCTGTTGCTCGGCCTTGCCGGGGCGATGGGCGTCGCATCGCTGGTTTACAAGCCGCAGGTTGCGACGACCGGTTCCGGCACTGCATTGGTGGGCGGACCTTTCACCATGGTCAACCAGAATGGCGAGGCGGTGACCGAGAAGTCCTTTGCCGGAAAATATATGCTCGTGTTTTTTGGCTTCACATTTTGCCCCGATGTATGCCCCACGCAATTGCAGGTGATGACAGAAGCCTTGAAGCAGCTGGGTCCGGAAGCGGACAAAATTGCGCCAGTCTTTGTAACCATTGATCCAGCACGGGATAGGCCTGAAATGGTCAAGGCTTATGTCGAGAATTTTGATCCGCGCCTGGTTGGGTTAACTGGCACGGATGAGCAAGTGGCAGCCATTGCTCAGGCTTACCGAGTGTTCTATCAAAAGGTGGAAAATCTGAAGAACCCTCAGGATTATACGATGGACCACACCTCTATTGTATACCTGATGGGTCCAGATGGGGGGTTCCGGAAGCATTTCGCCTATGAAACGGATCCAGCCAAACTCGCTGCTGGTATTAAGCAAATACTTGATAATCAATAAGTTTCTGTATGTTAACCAATTCCTGTCAGTATATATGGGTTGCACTGGCGAGCCTTACCTCCTACATTGTGCAGTGCAATATGGCCTCAAGGGGCGAGGAAGCTGACGCATGCTGTACCATGTCTATGAGATGAACCACGCCGCGATGATGCCTTTGCGCATGATGGCGGATGCTGGCCTGGCATTCTGGAACAATGATTCAAATCCGCTGAGCCGATCCTATATGGGACGTGCTGCCTCGGCTTCGCTTGAAATGTTCGAGCGTTTGACACGGCGATATGGCAAGCCTGATTTCGAGATCGCCAGCACAATTGCCGGTGATGAAGATGTGACTGTGCTGCAGACGCCAGTCCTCAGCAAGCCGTTTTGCCGTTTGCTGCATTTTGCGAAGCAGGATTTTTACGAGAAACAACCTAAGCTCCTCATCGTTGCGCCGATGTCCGGGCACTACTCGACGCTGCTCCGCGGCACAGTCGAAGGCATGCTGCAGGATTTTGACGTCTACATCACCGACTGGGTGGATGCGCGCACCGTGCCACTTTCCGCAGGCACCTTCGACCTTGATGACTATGTCGATTATATCATCGAATTTCTGCACAAGATCGGAGAACCTGCGCATGTGATGGGTGTGTGCCAGCCTTCGGTGCCTGTGATGGCTGCCGTGTCGATGATGAGCCAGCGCAAGGACAAGCTCGCGCCAAAATCCATGGTGCTGATGGGCGGCCCCATTGATACGAGGCGCAACCCCACTGCCGTCAACAAGTTGGCGGAAGAAAAAGGCGCGGACTGGTTCCGCAAGAATGTGGTCATGCGCGTGCCGTTCCCGCATTTGGGCGCCGGACGTGAGGTTTATCCCGGCTTCCTGCAACTCACCGGCTTCATGACGATGAACCTTGACCGCCACATGGACGCGCATCGGGAGCTGTTCTGGCACCTTGTCGATGGCGACGGCGATTCAGCCGACAAGCACCGTGAATTCTATGATGAATACATGTCGGTCATGGATTTGACGGCCGAATTCTATCTGCAAACCGTCGACCGGGTGTTTGTGCATCATGACCTGCCGAACGGCACTTACCGCTATCGCGGTGAGCTGATTGATCCAGCGGCAATCAAGACGACGGCGCTGTTCACCATTGAAGGCGAGCGCGATGACATTTCGGGCGTTGGCCAGACAGAAGCAGCGCATGATTTGTGCGCAGGCATTCCAGACAACAAGAAATCCCATTACCTGCAGCCCGGCGTCGGCCATTATGGGGTGTTTTCGGGATCCAAATTCCGCAAGGAAGTGGTTCCGCGAATCGTGGAATTCTGCAAAACACTTGGCTGATGCCCAGCCTGATTGATATTTTGCGCAAACCCATCATTGATGGGGCACTTGATCCTCTCACACTTGATATTGCGGGCAAGGCCATCACGGTCACTCTGAGGCGCAACGTGCGGGCACGACGCATGACATTGCGGATGGACCGCAGGCCCAACGCAGCCATCATGACGATTCCCCGGCGCGTCAGCCGCAAGGAAGCGCAAGCTTTTGCCGAGCGATCTTCCGGATGGATCGCAAAACAGTTATCACGGCAGATGCCGGGAGAGGAGATTGCGCACGGAGCGAACATCCCATTGCGCGGCGCAGTTCATACCATAGTCTCAACAAGCCAGTCGCGCGGACTGGTGCATTGCGATTATTCCACTTTGTCGCTGCATGTGCCGGGCACCGCAGCGCATCTTCCGCGACGGCTAACCGACTGGATGAAAGCAGAAGCCAAGCGCGATCTGGCGCGCGCCTGTGCGCATTATGCAGACGTGATGGGCGTGCGCTACACAACCATTTCGGTGCGCGACCAGAAGAGCCGCTGGGGATCATGCGCGGCTTCGGGCGCCTTATCTTTTTCCTGGCGCTTGATCATGGCGCCCAACTTTGTACTCGATTATGTCGCCGCACATGAAGTTGCGCATCTGCGTGAAATGAACCATGGACCCAAATTCTGGCGACTGGTTCTTGTACATTGCAATAGCGCGCGCGCAGCAAAAGCCTGGTTGAAAGCGCATGGGCGGGAATTGCATCTTGTTGGATAGGATTCTCAGTAAAGTTCTTCGCCGCTAGTAAGGCGGCGCGGCTTACGATTTGCAGCAGCCGGCATATCTTCATCGCCAAATAGATAATCAATAAGATACCGCTTCTTGCGGACTGGCTTGATTGCTTCAGCGACGTCGAGTTCGTTCTGCACAATGATTTCGGGACCCTGTTCATTTGCATCAGCGACACTGCCATCAAAAGCTGATGTCTCACCTGGGAGTGCAGCAGGGGCAAGATTTGCGTGGGCCTGCTCCATAATGTCCCTCCAGATCAATGCGGGAAGCGATCCGCCTGTCACGTTTCTGGTGGGCGAATTGTCGTCGTTGCCAAGCCAGACGCCCGCGACAAGGTAAGGCGTGAATCCCACAAACCAGGCATCGCGGTAGTTCTGTGAAGTGCCAGTCTTGCCCCCGATGTCAGTTTCACCGAAGCGGGCTTTTTTGGCGGTACCATCACGCACAACCGAACGGAACAGAGTGTTCATCGCACCAAGATCATAATCTGTCACCACTTTGCCGAGGCCTGAACCTATCCGTTCATAAAGTACCTCTCCGTCACGGGTGGATATTCTTGTCACAACATGAGGCGCGACACCTTCGCCGCCATTGGCGAATGGCACGAAAGCCGTGGTCAGCTCGAGGAGCGAAACTTCCGATGTGCCCAGTGCAAGAGAGATGTCGTTACCCAGTTTCGATGTGATGCCCAAGCGTCGAGCGGTATCAGCGACACGGGACGGGCCGATGTCATAAGCGAGTTTCGCAGCGACAGAATTGAGCGATTGGGCAAAGGCCGTATCCAGCGTGACGCGTCCCAGATATTTGCGCTTGTAGTTTTCAGGCTGCCAGTTTCCGAACCTCACGGGTTCATCAACTTCTACAGACGCCGGCTTGTAGCCCTGCTCGATTGCTGCAAGATATACAAAAGGTTTGAATGCGGAGCCGGGCTGGCGCTTGGCCTTGGTGGCGCGATTGAACTGGCTGCGCTTGTAAGACTTACCGCCAACCATGGCTTTGACGCTGCCTTGCATGTCGAGAACGATGACAGCACCTTGCGAGACATTTAGTTTCTTGCCGTTCTCGGCGAGGCGCTGGCGCACGGCATTTTCGGCACTCGCCTGGATGACGGGATCAATCGTGGTTTCGACAATGATGGATTGATCGTATCTCTTGACCAGTTGCGGCAACTGCTCATTGATCCAGTCAACAACATATTGCTTGGCCGGAACATAATCCGATGGCTTCACTGCCGCTGGCGCCGAAACAGCGAGCTTCGCCTCGTCTTCGCCAATGTAGCCTTCTTCGAGCATGGCGTTGAGCACCAGTGACATGCGCTGTTGGGCAGCCTCAGGATGTTGCAGCGGATTGAAGGCCGTTGGCGAGGGCAGGAGGCCAGAGAGCGTTGCGGCCTCGCCCAGGGACAGCTCAGCTGTCGACTTGTTGTAGATTGAACGGCTGGCGCGTTCGATGCCGTTTTGTCCGCCTGCAAAATAGACGCGATTGAGATAGAGCTGAAGGATCTCGTCCTTGGAAAATTTGCGCTCGAGCCAGACGGCGAGAACTGCTTCCTGAATTTTCCGCCACGCCGTGCGCTCCGGCGTCAGAAACAGGTTCTTGGCAAGTTGCTGGGTCAATGTCGAACCACCTTGCACCAAGCGGCCAGCTTGCGCACTGCGGACAAGTGCCCGGGTGATGCCAATGGGGTCAATGCCAAGATGACTGCGGAAGCGGCGGTCCTCGGAGGCAATGACTGCATTCGGAACATAGTCTGGTAATTCCTCAAGACGCGCTTCATCGCCATAGAAGGCGCCAAGTTCTGCAAGCACCGATCCATCAGACGCCACCATCATGATGCCGGGCGCCCGTTCAGGTATCTTGAACAAGCCCTTTTGACTGAGCGTAAACCAAGCATAGCCAACAACGACGGATGCAACGAGCACCGCATAGAATCCGAGTTTGAAAAGTTTGCGGAACATCCAGCCGAACACCGAACCGCGCTTGCTGCGTGACGGCGGTTGCGCGCTTGCCGTGCCGAACAGCGTGGGTTCGCGGCGGGCTTTCTTACCAGCCGGTTTTCTAGCCATTTAAATTCATCTTGATAACTGTCATGCCGCCTGTGTTGGGCAGAGAATGGCGTAAAATCGTGACCGGAATCTGGCTACATCACGGCGCCAATGTACCAAGGCACATATTCGTTTTCGCCATAGCCAAGCTCTTCCGATTTTGTCCGCTCGCCGGACGCCACGGCCAGAATTTTGTGGAAAATGTCTTTGCCTTTCTGCTCAAGCGGCACACCTTCGATGATGTCACCGCAATTGATATCCATGTCTTCAATCATGCGGGTGTAGACATCCGTATTGGTGGCAAGCTTGATTGATGGACAAGGCTTGTTGCCGTAGGCACTGCCTCGGCCCGTCGTGAAGCACATGATGTTGGCTCCGCCTGCGACCTGGCCTGTGGCACTGACCGGATCATAACCTGGCGTGTCCATGAAGACGAAGCCTTTTGCCGTAACAGGTTCGGCATAGTGATAAACGGCCTGCAATGTTGACGTTCCACCTTTTGCCGCCGCCCCTAAGGATTTTTCGAGGATTGTGGTAAGGCCGCCCAATTTGTTGCCAGGAGACGGATTGTTGTTCATCTCCATGTTGTTGCGACCGGTATAGTCTTCCCACCATTTAATGATCGAGACGAGCTTTTCACCAACTTCGCGATTTGCAGCACGGCGGGTGAGCAAATGCTCCGCGCCATAGATTTCGGGCGTTTCTGACAGGATGGCTGTGCCTCCATGCTTCACCAAAATGTCGACTGCGGCACCTAGTGCGGGATTGGCGGTGATGCCGGAATAGCCGTCAGAACCTCCGCATTGCAACGCCAGTATCAAGTCAGAAGCGGCACAGGTTTCGCGCCGCACCGCGTTGACTGAAGCAAGCATCTCTTTCACGTAGTTGAGGCCTTTCTCAACTGTTTTCCGGGTGCCGCCGGTTTCCTGTATGGTCATGGTGCGGAAGAGTTCATTCTCTTCGACCTTGTAGGCTTCCTTGAATCTCGGAATCTGGAAGCCTTCGCATCCCAACCCCACCATCATGATGCCGCCCATATTGGGGTTGGTCGCATAGCCCCAGGCGGTGCGCTTGAACGTGTCGAAGATGACGCCGCGATAATCAACAACGCACCCATTGTCCTGGGTCAGCGCCACGACCCCGTCAATGTTGGGATAGTCATCCAGCAAGCCCTGTCTTTCGACTTCCTTGGCGATATGAGAGGCGACTGTTGCCGAGCAATTGACTGACGTCATTATACCGATGTAGTTGCGCGTTCCCACTTTGCCATTTTTCCGGCGAAACCCCTTGAAGGCGGCGCGCGCCGTTTCAGGCAGCAGCTCCTCATTTCTGGCAGCTTGCGAATAAGCGTAATCGTGGGAAAGCTCGCCCATTTCGACATTGTGCTCATGCACCCAATCACCCGCCGCAATATCTGACTTTGCGAAACCTATAATCTGCCCGAATTTGCGGATCGGCTTGCCTTTGGAAACTTGCGTGCTTGCCATCTTGTGGCCGCGCATGATCTTGGCTGATGCTGAGATGCCTTCAGCTGTTTCGCCCGCATTTACGATGCGGGTCGAGACAAGGACGTTATCGGTGGCGTGCAAACGCAACATGGGTGGCAAGTCGGATGATGAGGGCATTCAGGAATTCCTGATTGAAAAAGTGCTTACGTTCCCAATTTTAGCTGCTTGGTTCAAATAAGTCCAATTGGCGCCTCTTGCCAACTTTAGAAATGTGGCCGGAAGCTTGGGGCTGTCTTTGTATTGACAAATCCCGGGTTCCGAACTCAAGTCCGGCCCGTTCAGTCTAATGCGGATTTTCAAGCCCATGGCTTCTTTCCTAAAACAACTCATTGCAACGCTGGCACTCGCCTCTCATCTGGGCATGTCCATGATCGCGGCGCAGGCCCAAGACGCTGCGCCGGAGAGCAATTATGTCAAGGTGGTTACACGTGTTCTCCCGCCCTTTGTGATGAAACAAGGAAATGCCTATAGCGGTTTTTCAGCCAAACTAATGCTGTCAATCGCGCAACAGGCGGGCCTTCAAATTGAATGGATCGAAGTCAAGAACATCTCGGAAATCCTCAAGGCAGTGGAGACAGGTCAGGCCGATGCCGCCATTGGCGCAATTTCAATTACTTCCGAACGCGAGAAGAAGTTCGATTTCTCCCAACCGATGTTTGAAAGCGGGCTGCAAATCCTGGTTCGCAGCGAAAGCGATGAAAGGTTCGGATTTGGCAGTTTCCTGCGCATCCTCTCGACAGGCGCATTGCCCGCTTTTCTTGCGGCTTTGGCTGGACTCGTGCTGATCCCTGCGCATGTTGTGTGGATGGCAGAGCGCAAACACGGAAATCCACAATTTTCCACGCGTTATATTCCCGGTATCTTCCACGCCATGTGGTGGGCAGTGGGTGCGATGGCGGGCCAGCAGCCTGACATACCGCGGTCGGGCCTTGGAAGGTTCTTGTCCGCAATTTCCATATTGGTCAGCGTGATTTTCATGGCGTTTTTCACAGCGGCCTTAACTGCTTCGGTTACCGTCGGACAATTGCAGGGTTCAATCCGAGGCATCGGCGATTTGCCAGGCAAGAGAATAGTCACAGTGCGCGGCTCAACTTCGGCATCCTATCTGGCTGACCACAATGTGCAGAAACTGGAAACAGATGACATTGGCTTGGCGATCAAGGAACTTGAAGGCAGCCGTGCTGATGCCGTGGTTTTTGACGCGCCTGTCCTGCAGTATTATGCGGCGAAAGAAGGCAACGGGCGAGTGAAAGTCGTGGGCCCGATTTTCAAACGCGAGAATTACGGGCTGGTGTTTCAACAGGGTTCGCCGTTGCGCAAACAAGTCAATGAAGCGCTGCTCAAGATGCGAGAAGATGGCACTTATGACATGCTTTACCAGCAATGGTTTGCTGGCGAAGGGGAGTAGGGGATGCAGCGCGGAACATCCGCAGGCAAAATGCGGGCGCGAGGGCTTGGCATCAAGTTTCCGGGTACGCCTGGACTTCACAATGCCATCACTGATGTGCCCAGAGTAGAAGTTGGCTATTTGACATTGATAGCTGGTGAAAACGTCCGAACCGGAGTCACGGCAATTCTCCCCAGAGGCAAACTGCACGCGCACATTCCATGCTTGGCAGGCTCATTTTCTTTCAACGGCAATGGCGAGATGACAGGACTCGCCTGGATAGATGAAGCGGGTGAACTGCAGACCCCAATCACGATCACCAACACGCACTCCTGTGGCGTCACGCGCGACGCGACGCTGCAATGGATGGCCAAGCGCGGCATCGGCACAGGCCAGGATTGGGGGCTTCCGGTTGCGGCGGAAACATATGACGGCGACCTCAATGACATCAACGGCTTTCATGTCACAGCGGAACACGCAATGACTGCACTCGAGAGCGCTGCAGCTGGCGCCATTGAATTGGGAAATGTCGGCGGCGGCACCGGCATGATCACCTATGATTTCAAAGGAGGATCAAGCACGGCCTCACGCAGCGTGCGCATCGCAGGCACGCGTTATACCCTTGGCATCTTCGTGCAGTCGAATTTTGGCGTACGCGAAGACCTCACCGTGCTCGGCGTCCCGGCAGGGGCACATTTCACCCAATCCAGATTGCGGGGGAAGGATCAGGGATCAATTATCGCCATTGTGGCCACGGATGCGCCACTGCTGCCGCATCAGTTGAAGCGCCTGGCACGGCGCGTGCCGCTCGGGCTGGCGCGCACAGGCACTATTGGTTCAAATTCTTCGGGCGACATATTTCTGGCTTTTTCGACAGCCAATAGCGAAGCTCTGGCATCGGACAAAACACATCGCCGCCTTGATGCGGTGTGCGGCCGCGAAATTGATCACCTATTTCGGGCGACCGTCGAAGCAACCGAAGAGGCGGTGATTGATGCAATGGTCACCGGCGAAACCATGACAGGCCGCGATGGCAATACCAGCTTTGCACTTTCCCATGATGAGCTCATTGCTATTCTCACTCGCTATGGACGGATGTGATTGTCGTGGGCTAGACTGCAGATAAGAAAGGATTTTTGCCGGTATACGAATTCCACCGGCTTAATGCGCGAGGAGGTGCCGCCCGCATGATCAAAATCGATTCGCATCAACATTTCTGGTCACCATCACGTGGCGATTATGGCTGGATGAATGGTCCGGGGCTTGATGGCATACGCAAACCGATTTCGCCTTCCGATCTTGCGCCCTTGCTCACTCAATGCGGCATTTCAAAAACGGTTCTGGTGCAGGCTGCGCCTACTGTTCACGAGACCGAGTATATGCTGGGGATAGCTGATGCCACGGACTTCGTCGCCAAAGTCGTGGGCTGGGTGGATTTCGAGAAAGCAGATGACTTGCGGCATTTGGAACGATTTGCGCGGCATCCGAAATTCGCCGGCGTCAGGCCGATGATCCAGGATCTGCCTGATTCTCAATGGATGCTCGGCAAAAATGTTGCCTGGGCTTTTGACGCCATCATCGACCTCGACATTACATTCGATGCGTTGGGGTTTCCCATTCATCTCGAGCCCTTCCTGCGGCTGTTTGACCGCTACCCCAAGATGCGGACGGTCATTGACCATTGCATGAAGCCGCGAATCAGGGATGACGCATTGAAAAGTTGGGCAAGCGGGATCAGCAAGATCGCTGATGCAACTCCGGTGTTCTGCAAACTGTCTGGACTTGCGACCGAAGCCGATAGCGGTTGGACAGGCGAAACTTTGCAACCTTATGCCCGGCATGTGCTTGACAGTTTTGGAAGCAATCGCGTGATGTGGGGATCGGACTGGCCAGTTCTCAATCTCAATGGCAGCTATCAAATGTGGCATGATGCGGCGGTGGAGCTGGTAGCTCCTGCTGCCAGAAACCAGGTTTTTGGGACGACTGCAGCTACGTTTTATCGAATTTCCTGATAACCTTAATTGCAATCATTTCAATGATGGATTTTGCACTGACCCTTCATTTGATGGCCGCCAAGCGGTGTTTTAGTATGAAGAGTCAGTGGATGAACGTTCCGCAAGGTCTTGAAATTCGCCGTTAACACGTCAAATAATGATGTACGATACCGCATTTTATTGATGTAATTATGTCTTTACATCATCAATAATCCTCGCCATGGTGCCCATGTCTGAATATGGGAGAGACGACATGGACACGACCAAGGCTGCAATCATTCGTGCGGAGCTAGCCAAAACCGGTTTGCGCTGGGCCAATTGCGTTTCCTGGAACGACTCTTCGGAGACTCTCGAAGGACTTGCGCTTGAAAGAGGTGAGGTCAGGCAATCTTCCTCCGGCGCTTTGGTCGCCCAGACAGGGCAGCACACAGGCCGCTCGCCGAAGGACAAATTCATTGTCCGTGATGGAGCAACCGAGCACCGCATCTGGTGGGACAATAACTCATCGATGTCACGCCAGCAGTTTGACTTGTTGCGCACTGACATGATGCAACATGCCCGGCTAAAATCGCTGTTTGTTCAAGATCTTGTTGCAGGAGCCGACAAGTCCTACGCGGTGCCAACGCGGGTTGTGACTGAATTGGCCTGGCATGCCCTTTTTATCAAACACCTGTTGCGTGAACCACCAGCAGACCTGGAATTTTCTGCCCGGCTGACCATCGTCAATTTGCCAAGCTTCAAGGCGGCCCCGCAACGTCATGGCACCCGCAGCGAAACAGTGATCGCCATTGATTTGACCCAAAAGCTCGTCCTGATCGGCGGCACACAATATGCGGGTGAAATCAAGAAAGCCGTGTTCACATTCCTCAACGATTTGTTGCCGGATCGTGGCGTTTTGCCGATGCATTGCTCGGCCAATACCGGCAAGACGGGCGACACAGCAATCTTTTTTGGACTGTCCGGGACAGGCAAGACGACGCTCTCAACGGATTCACAGCGGGTGTTGATCGGTGATGACGAGCACGGCTGGTCACCAGACGGCGTGTTTAATTTTGAAGGCGGCTGCTATGCAAAGGTAATCAAACTTTCCCGTGAGAATGAGCCCGAGATTTATCGGGCTGCACAACGCAGAGGTACGATCCTCGAGAATGTTGTGCTTGCGACTGATACTGGAATCGCTGATTTTGCCGATGCTTCGCTGACCGAGAACACGAGGGCAGCCTATCCGCTCAACGCCATCGCCAATGCGTCGGCCAGCGGGCGTAGTGGCGCGCCAAAAGCGATTTTCATGCTGACGGCAGATGCTTTCGGGGTCTTGCCGCCTGTAGCGCTTCTTACTGCCGACGAAGCGATGTATCATTTTCTATCCGGCTACACTGCAAAAGTCGCGGGCACAGAACGGGGCGTAAATGAGCCTCAGGCCACATTCTCGGCCTGTTTTGGCGCGCCTTTCCTGCCTCGCCCGCCGCAGATTTATGGCGAAATGCTGCGTGAGCTCATCGCGCGGCAGAAAGTGCCCTGCTATCTTGTCAATACCGGATGGACCGGGGGCGAATTCGGCAAGGGGAAGCGCATCGCAATTGCCGCTTCCAGAGCAATTCTTGCCGCAGGACTCTCTGGCGCTTTAGATAAATGCCCGACGCGCCGCGATGACAATTTTGGATTCCGGGTGCCCTTGGCCGTGGACGGTGTTGCCGATTCTCTACTGAATCCGCGTCAATGTTGGGACGACCCTTCATCTTACGATGCAGCCGCAATCAAACTCGTGAGGCTCTTTGCCGAGAATTTCCGGAAATATGAAAATGCGGTCAGCAACGCCATACGTGATGCCGGTCCGGCCTTGCGAATTGCGGCTGAATAGTCAAACAGCCAGACCAGTTGGGCATGACA
Source organism: uncultured Alphaproteobacteria bacterium (assembly GCA_963819615.1). Taxonomy (GTDB): domain Bacteria; phylum Pseudomonadota; class Alphaproteobacteria; order Rhizobiales; family Aestuariivirgaceae; genus Aestuariivirga. The sequence goes on along the minus strand of CAWFWW010000012.1, from coordinate 532,944 downwards.
CACCGGTTCCACCGAGCCCGCAGTAGCCGTTGGCGTTTTTTTCGAGGTATTGCTGATGATATTCTTCGGCAAAGTAGAATGCTCCAGCAGGCGACAATTCAGTGGCAATTGCACCGTATCCCTTTTGCGTCAGCGCCTTCTGATATTCATCCTTTGATTTGCGGATCAACAGCTCGTGCGATGGATTGGTCCAATAGATGGCCGAGCGATACTGCGTGCCGACGTCGTTTCCCTGGCGCATGCCTTGTGTTGGATCATGCGCTTCCCAGAAAACTTTGAGAAGCTGATCAAGACTTACGAGCTGCGGGTCAAAAACCACAAGCACTGATTCGGCATGTCCGGTTGCGCCTGAACATACTTCTTCATAGGTTGGATTGGCCGTGTAGCCCCCAGCATTGCCGACGGCTGTCACCCATACTCCCGGGACCTGCCAAAACTTGCGTTCCGCACCCCAATAACAACCCAACGCCAAGACAATTGTCTCCAATCCTTCCGGGTATGGGCCCTTGAGCGCTCTGCCATTTACGAAGTGCTTTTCTGCTGTGGGAAGGGCTTGCGAGCGACCGGGCAAAGCATTGGCTTGGTCAACGATTTCGGAATTGGCGCGGGAAAAGAACATGGATGCACTCCTTTTGGGGCCCTATATAGGGACTTCCGCCGCCGAAAATAATCCCCCACAAAAGCTTGATCAAACAAACCCGCCAGCTATAACGGCCCCGTTCCATGGGATGGAAGGATGGCCGAGTGGTTTAAGGCGCACGCCTGGAACGCGTGTTTACGTGAAAGCGTAACGAGGGTTCGAATCCCTCTCCTTCCGCCAGGACATTCACATATTGTTCCATGCTTGGTGAAATTCGCCGCGCTCAATCGTAGTAAGATGGAGGCCATGTTTGGTACGGCGATAAAGAACATCATCTGGCGTTTGCGCCCACTCGTGCTCACGAAGATATTTTGCCTCAGCTTGATACAGGTTGCCGCCAAAATGCCGTCCTAGTTCTTCAAGTGAACGGGCGTCACCAATTATCCTGAAGGCGCGCGTTCCATAAAGTCTGGCATAGTGAGCAGCCAGCTTTTCTGGCAGCCAATAATTCAGGCGGCGAAACTCCGGTAAAAATGCTTCAAAATCTGCACCCGGCATGTCGCCTCCAGGGAGTGGCTGAGAGGCTGTCCAATCACCTTTCATATCAGGGAAATACGGCCCCAGTTTCCGCAGAGCGTGCTCGGCGAGCTTTCGATATGTGGTGATTTTTCCCCCATAAACTGAAAGCATGGGCGGCGATCCATGCATGTCAAAGACATAATCCCGGGTAATGGCCGAAGGGTTTTCGGCGCTGTCGTCATAAAGCGGCCGCACGCCCGCATAGGTATGGAGGACATCGCCGGGCGTGAGTGATTTCTTGAAATATCGATTGACGGCCGTGAGGAGATATTGAACTTCGAAATCGGTGATCGCCACGTCTTCGGGACTAGTATCAAATGGAATATCCGTTGTCCCGATGAGGGCCATGTCACTTTCATAAGGATTGACAAAGATCAATCTCCTGTCGGGGTGCTGCAGCACATAAGCATGAGGACCGTCCCAGAATTTTGGAACAATGATGTGCGAACCCTTCACCAATCTAACGCGCCGCTCCGAATTGCTGCCTACAACCAGGCTGTTGATGCCGTCGACCCAAGGCCCTGCTGCGTTTAGCAAGGCTTTTGCGAAGACTTTCAGGAAATCACCACGTTCCGTCATGAGCTCAATGTGCCAAAGACCATCGGTGCGCCGGGCAGATACTGCAGCTGTTCGCGTCAAGATCTTCGCACCGCGCTCCTTTGCATCTAGGGCATTGAGCAAAACGAGGCGTGCATCGTCCACCCAACAGTCGGAATATTCAAAAGCAAGCTTGTAGCTGTCTTTGACCGGCCTGCCTTCAGCCGATGCTTGCAAGTTAAGACTCCGGCTGGCAGGCAACTTCTTGCGGCCGCCAAGATGATCGTAAAGAAACAGACCCAGGCGAACAAGCCATGCCGGTCGCTGCTCAGACGAATGGGGCAGCACAAAACGCATTGGCCAAACGATGTGTGGCGCTGCCCTTAAAAGCACTTCGCGCTCAATCAACGCCTCACGGACCAGGCGGAATTCATAATATTCAAGGTAGCGCAATCCGCCGTGAATGAGCTTGCCAGAGCGCGAAGAGGTGCCCTCTCCCAAATCGCCCTTCTCGCACAAGATGACCGAGAGTCCTCTCCCAGCCGCGTCGCGCGCAAGGCCTGCACCATTGATCCCGCCGCCTATCACCAAGCAATCCACTGTTCCCAGGTTCTGCATCGTTTAAACTAACAGATATTGACCATAGGTTTGCCTGACAGATATCTGTTGACTTCTTCTGCGGCGAGTCCGGCAGCATAGGTTACGGTCCTGACGGACGCTCCCGCAATGTGGGGCGTAAGCGTGACGTTGGGCAATTGCAGGAGAGGCCAGTCTGGCGGCACCGGTTCAATGGCAAATGTTTCGAGCATGGCACCACGCAAGTGTCCCGCTTTCATTGCCTCATAGAGCGCATCATAATCCAGTAAAGGCCCGCGCGCCGTATTGATCAGCGTCGCATCTGGTTTCATTCTGCGAAGCGCCACAGCGTTCATCATGTGCGTGGTTTCCGCAGTAACTCGCGGGTGCAACGAAACGACATCAGATTCCACGAGCAACGTTTCGAAACTGCACTGGATGACACCATCGTTGCGGTCTTGAGCGGAAAGCTGCACATAGGGATCACTCACCAAGATGCGGCAACCGAATGCCTTGAGATATTTGACGACCCGGTGGCCGACCTGGCCGTAGCCTATGACGCCAATAGTCATTTCACTGAGCTCTCGGCCAGTGACGTCGGCACGATAAAGGTCTCCCCTATATTCGCCTTTCCTCAGGGCTTCGTGGCCCTTGGTGATATTGCGCGTTTCGGCAATGATTGCTCCGATCGTGAATTCTGCGACCGCGCTGGCATTGCGGCCTGGCGTGTTGACAACCTTGACGCCGCGGTCACGCGCCGCCTCCATGTCGATGTTGACAGGTCCTCCGCGCGATACGGCAATGAGTTTCAAGAACGGCGTGCGATCCAAGATTTCCGCAGAGAAAGGTGCTAGCTGGGTCACCACGATTTCGGCGTCGTCAACCAACGCAACAATTTCTTCGGCCGAACCCATGTATTCCTTAAGGCCAGCCATGCCCGCAATAGCGTAGCCATGTTCCATGGGTTCGTCAGGCCACGGCAAATCATGCCTGCGGATATCAACCTTGTGACCGACGCATTTTTCCCGCAATGCGGTTTCAAACATGCTGGACAGCATGAAGCGATCACCGATAATTGCAACTTTACGCGCCATGCAGAACTGCATTTCCCGCTTCACGACGCTTACGCCAAACCGGCCGCATCAGCTTGCGGGTCTCGACATAATCCGCAAATGCCGCCGCGTAAATCCTGCTCAGGGCCGCATCTGGCGTGGTAACATCACCCATATGGGGCTTCACCCATTGTTCCGCGCAGGCGTCCATGTTTGGGAATATTTTCTGCTGCACTGCTGCTATCATTGCAGCACCGGCGGCTCCTGCTTCTTCGCGATTGATCGTCCGTATGCCTGCGTTCAAAACTGATGCCATGATTAGCCGCAATGCCCCGGAACGAGCCGCACCGCCAGTGATTCGCACTTCTTTTGGGATTTCGTTCATCGCGGAATAACAGTCGCGTGCTGCAAAACCCAGGCCTTCGAACACGCTTCGCATGAGGTCATCAAAGTCAGTTGACGTATCGAGGCCTTGCAGCATGGCACGGGCTGACGGCTCCATGAAAGGCCCTCTTTCACCTGCTTTTGAGATGTATGGATGATAAACAAGTCTTGCAGGTACTCGGGCAAGGACACGTTCATCCAGTCCGCGCAACATATCTGCGCGTGAGTGATCATGCCCGAAGCTCGTCAGCAGGCCACGGCCCAAATCGAGCAACCAGTCTATATTCAAAGTCGACGCCATATTGGACTGGATTTGCGCTACTGCACCAGGTGCTGGATAGGCCATGGTATAGCCCGACATTTCGGCGTTGAGCTTTACGTTGTTCGCGTCAGGCTGCAGTTTCATGTGCATCCCTGTAGAACCAGCGATGGTACAGCCGGATTGACCCGTCGGATCATGCAGTCCGCCACCAAGTCCTGTGCACAGAACGTCGACATAGCCCAAGCACACGGGGGTTCCTGCTTTCAGCCCCGTTTGCATTGATGATTCCACGGAAAGAGCCGCATTGGCAGTTGTGCCGTCAACAATCGGTGTCAGCAGTCTTGCGGTTGATCCGCTTCCAAGTGTTTCCAGTATTTGCGGGGCATAGCTGCGGGTCCTAAAATTGCCAAAAGTAAAGTTTGCCTCAGAAGGATCAGTGGCTCGCTTGCCAGTTAACTTAAAATAAAGCCAGTCCTTGCAGTGAAAAGCTGATGTTGCCCTGGCGAGAGCCTCTGGCCGGTTACGCTGCATCCAGGTGAGATGTATGCTCATCTGGCACGCATTGACGCCGGTACCTGTCCGGGCATAGTGGTCCTGGTAGTCTGGGCCAGCGACGAACTCCTCTGCAATTGATGCGGCACGCGCATCAAGCCAGAGCCAAGCTGGCGCTACGGGGTCGCCTTCCTTGTCTATGAGCCACATGCCGTCACCTTGACCGGTGACAGAAATGGCTGCGAGACGCTGCGAAAGGTTTGGCACTTTTTCTGAAAGCTCGCGCAGGGTTGCTGCTGTGTCAGTCCAGGTGCGGGCCATATCCTGTTCGGCACCGCCATCAGGCAAAACTAGATAAGTGTTTGCAACGGCGGCGACGGCAAGTTGGCGACCATCGATGGTGAAAGCCACCGACTTGATGACGGATGTGCCGGCATCTACGCCAATCAGCACGGAATCCTTCATGCCAGTTTACCCCCATGGGCAAGGGCCTTGCCCGATGCTGCATCAAATATATGCAGGCCAGCAGGATCAATGTGTATCGTTGTGTCTGAACCCGGTTCTTGCTGAACTCGATCATGCGTTACTGATACTATAGTGCGGCCAACGACCTCGACTGCAACGTGAGTCTGATCTCCAAGCCATTGACATGAAATAATCTTGCCCTTGATATTTCCTTTTCCGAATTGCACCGCATGAGGCCGAACGCCAAGTGTAACGAAATTTTGCTTTTTCAACATGCGAACTACTTCTGGCTGCAACTCGCTTGATGAGAACCCAAGATTACTTCCCGACAGGCCAAATGAGATGCCAGACTTAGTGACCGTGACGGCCGCTTCAAAAACATTCATCGGTGGTTCGCCAATAAATGTGCCGGTAAACAAATCAGCGGGCTTCCATTTCAGTTCACCAGGCGAAGCATATTGAAGCAGCACGCCGGCTTCCATGACGGCGATTCGATCAGCAAGTGCATTGGCTTCTGTCTGGTCATGCGTCACCAAGATGGCAGTGCAACTGTTCTCACGCAGGTAATGTTTGATCCGCCCACGAAGAATCGCCCGCAGTTGTGGTTCGAGCTGTCCCATGGGTTCATCAAGCAAATAGAGATCGGCTTTCCGCACGAGGGCGCGGCCCAGGCTTGCCCGCTGCTGTTGACCTCCCGAGACGTTACCCGGGTAGCGCTCAAGGATGCCGGAGATATCCAGCATCTCGGCCATGGATTTGACCCTTGAGACGGCATGACTTGCAGAGAGATTTGAGGCCTTGAGGGCAAACCCCATATTGTCGCCAATGGTCAGCGGAGGATAAAGTGAATAGGCTTCGAAGGCCATCGCGACATTGCGTTTGGAAGGAGGAAGTTGATGAATGGCGCGACCGCCCAATGTGATGGAACCAGAGGATACTTCTTCAAATCCTGCGATCATGCGAAGGGTCGAGGTTTTGCCACATCCGGATGACCCAAGCAGTGCGGTAATTTCTCCGGAATTCACGGTGAGGTCCAATTCTTTTACGGCGTGAACCGGTTCCTTGCGGCGCGGGTTGTAAATTTTGTTGACGGACTTGAGGACAAGTTCAGCCATTGAGGCGCTCTCCTGTATCCTTGTCAAAGAAGTGGATGTCGGCACTTGCGAAACTTGCAGTGACCACACCGCCTGTAACGGGCAGATCAGCGGAAGCCGGCAGCGAGACAAGGAATTCCCAGCCGTTGCTAGCCTCCAGCAAAAGGACCGTGCGCTCATTGATCGGCGTTATCGCAAGCACCTTTGCGGCAAGACCATTCTTGCCGTCGCTGAGCCTCACCGCATCAGGTCGAACCGCCATGATAACCGTCTTGCCGGTTTCAGCTTGAAGCCGGCCCTCTATCGCAAGTTTATACCCTGAGACATCGAGTGCCATGGTTTTTGCAGAGCCAAAAAGTTCCACTTCAAGCATGTTGATGACCGGATCGCCAAACAGACGGGCTACCTGAAGCGTTGCGGGCTGTTCATATATTTCAGCAGGGGTTGCGACTTGCACAAATCTGCCGCCTTGCAACACTGCAATACGATCTGCCAGCGCCATGGCTTCTTTGTAGTCTTGAGTTACATAGAGGACAGTCGCACCCGTTTGCCGCAAGAGACGTGGCAACTCCAGACGCATTTCATACCGGAGTTTCGCATCCACATTGCGCAAGGGATCGTCAAGCAGAAGAATTTTCGGCTCTGCTGCCAGTGCCCGCGCCAGCGATGTGCGCTGCTTCTGGCCATTTGACAATTCACGGGGATTGTGGCCCAGCACATGATCAATCTTGAGAAGTTTGGCGACACGATCAACACCGCTCTTGACCATGTCTGCCGAATATTTGCGCGCCACGAGCGGGCTTGCAATATTTTCGGCCGCAGACATGTGCGGAAAAAGAGCAAAATTCTGGAAGGCCATGCCGACATTGCGATGTTCGGGCGGCACATCGGAAACATCACGGCCTTCAAGCATTATGGTCCCAGACGTTGGTTCTTCAACGCCAGCGATTAACCTTAAGAGAATGGTCTTGCCGGTGCCGGAGCCGCCGAAAACAATGACAATCTCGCCCGCATCAGTATCAAGATCGAGACCGTCAAATACCTTATGCGCACCATATGACTTCGACAGCGCCTGCAGGGAAAGCTGCGTCATCCTTTCACGGCTCCCAATGACAGGCCTTCAACGAGATAGCGCTGGGCAAATAGCGCCAGAACAAATGTCGGCAGCACCGAAAGAACGATGGCGGATGCGATTTGTCCATATTGTATTCCCGATGCGGTGACAAAGGCGAGGGCGCCCACCGTCACCGGTTGTTTGTCGGCCGATGCCAGCACGAGAGCAAACACGAAATTGTTCCAGGCAAAGATGAAAGCGAGAAGGCCGGCCGCCGCGATGCCCGGAAGTGCGAGTGGTACCGCGATCTTTCTGAACGTATCAAACCATCCATAGCCTGCAATGCGATGCGCATGCTCAATGTCGGGACTGAGGTCCTCGAAATAACCACGTACGATCCACAGGATCAGCGGCAGGCAGATCAACTGATAGACCCAGATGAGGCCGATGTAGGTATTGGTGAGTCCGAGCGTCTTGAAGTAGAGCGAAAGTGGCAGCAGCACCAGCAGCGGCGGTGCGAAGCGGAATGAGAGCAACGTAAAGGCTATGTCTTCGCCAAGACGAAATTTGAAGCGGGCGAATGCATAGGCTGCTGGCACGCCCAAAATCAGCGAGAGAATGACAGAGAAGGTGGACAGCAGAACCGAGTTCCAAAGATTTTGCATGAAGTTGATTTTCAGGCTCCCTGCCGCTGTTCGCATTTCACCTGTGACCAGCGCCACGTAATTGTCCATTGTTGGCGAAAAGAAAATGGACGGCGGCATGCGCAGGATTGACTCATTGGTCTGGAACGACATGAGAAAAATCCAGAAGATCGGGAACATGAAAAATAGAACGACTACTGCAAGGAGTGCGCCGCGAATGACCCGTTCGAGTGTTGATGTGTGATCCATGTTATGCCGCCCCGTGAGCTTTCTCGCGCAGTTTGAGCCACTGCTTGATGAAAATGTTGGAGAGGAAATAGGTGATAGCCCAAAGTATGATCATCAGCGCTGCCGAGCGCCCGACATTGGTTGCCTGGAAGAAATCCAGATAGGCTTGGACCTGGAACACCAATAGCTTGTCACCCGGTCCTCCTTGCGTCATCGCATAGATGATGTCGAATTGCTGAATGGAGTCGAGCAGGCGGAAAAGGGTTGCCGTCAAAATGTAAGGCATCAACATTGGCAAGGTGATGCGGAAGAACACGAATGACCGCGGCACGCCATCAAGGGCCGCTGCTTCAAATGGTGCTGGCGGCAGTGAGCGCAATCCAGCGAGCAACAGGATCATCATGAAAGGCGTATAGACCCACACATCAACCAGCGTCACTGTGAAGAGAGCTGTCGAAGGATCTGACCCCCATTTCATGTCAGGGAAGCCCAGAAGCCCCACAAAATAGCTGAGAATGCCGAAGTTGGGATTGGTCATCAGCTTCCACATGAGTGCTGCCAAGGCGGGCGCAGTCATCAGGGGAAGCAAAAGGAGAATGGATACGAAATTATTGAGGCGGGTGCGTTTCTGCAAAAGCAGCGCAATGCCAAGGCCCAGCAACAATTCAACACCAACTGTCAGTCCTGCATAGATCAGTGAGATCTTCAGTGTGTTCCAGAATTTCGGGTCCGTGAAGAAGCCAATATAATTCTGAAACCAGATGAATCCCTTCATCGCGGGCAGGTTCAAACGGTAGCGCAACAGCGAATAATATACGGCCGTGAAAAACGGGATGAGAATGCCTATGCACATCAAAAGCGCGGGCAAGCTCAGGAGATAGGGCAGAGCCTTGCGGCTGATGCCGCCCTTCTTGTGCGGAGTGGGCAATGTGTCGGCGGACATCCTCATCTACTTCAAGATGAGCCGCCACCCCGGTGGTAGCCGGGGCCCAGATTGTCGATGAATTTGCTCGTTGACAGTCTGGGTTCCGGCTTTCGCCGGAATGACGGCAAGTTGGAGTTTCGCTCCCCTGAGCAGGGGAAACCTCTTTGCGTTTATCCCAAACCAGCTTCAACCAGTTTCTGGTCCATTTCGGCGGCCATTTTGTCGAGACCTTCGTCAACAGGGATTTCCTTGGTGACCATCTTCTGAAGATTCTCAGACCACAGAGTCGTGAGGTCGAAGAATAGCGGCTGGGCGGTGAAATAGATTTTCGCACCTGGAGCTGATACATCATGCTGGTTCAGATAGCCCGAATACTTGCTGTCAATGCGGCTGCGGAACTCTTCGTCTTTCCACACCGATGCGCGTACCGGATTGACAAAGTCCATCTTGCGGGCACCGAAGAGATCGTGCTCGACGGACGTTGCCCACTGCATGAAGTACCAGGCGGCGTCCTTTTGCTTTCCGGCAGTCGCCATGGCGAGCGACCAAATCCAGACGTTTGGCGTTGGCGCCTTGGCGGCAGGATTAGCTGCAAACGGTGCATAGCCCAGATTGCCAGCTTCCTTGTTGTCGCCGCCGTTCATGAAGTAGCCGAGAATGTCGGCATCGAAAATCATGGCGGAAGCGCCAGCGCCGAGGTCGGTGCCGACCTGGTACCAGGTGTAGTTAGCCCAATCCTTCGGTCCTGAGTCCTGGATCATCCTCACCCAGTCCTTGTGATAGGCTTTGGAACCAGCAGAGTTCATTGCTGCTTTCAGCTTGCCATCGGCAACATTGAAGTCCTTTTCACCGAAGTTGGCATAGCCCGACAGGAAGCCAGGATGGATTGAGGCCCATGAGCGCGAACCACGCACCCCGATGCCGTATGGCCCGCCCAGATCCTTCGTCAGCTTGGCTGAGGTTTCAACCATTTCACCCAGGTTCTTTGGAGGCTGAACGCCAACTTTGTCGAACATCTTCTTATTGTAAGACAGGTTGTTGAGTTCATATCCCCATGGCATGCACCATTGCTTGGCATCTGCAGAGCCGAGTTCTCCGCCTGGAACGCCGTTCCACGACGTGGAAGCACGGAGCCCTGGCAACACGTCATCCCAGTTGAATGTAGGATGAGTCTTGGCCGGGTCCTTGATGTACTCATTGAGATCGTCAACCCAGCCTGCCGGACCATAGGTCCAGGTCATGTAGGCGCCGGTCATGAAGGCGTCGTATTCGCCCGAACCCGAAGACAGGGCTGCCGTCACCTTGTCGAAGTAAACGTCTTCTGGAAAGATATCCCATGTCACTTCAATGCCGGTCAGCTTATTGAAAGTTTCATAGTTTGCGATCATTGCATCCGCATAGGGATGCTTGTTGAGCAGCAGCTTGAGCTTTGTGCCTTTGTACTTCATCCAATCGAAATCAGCGGCAAGCGCCTGGGTCTGAGCCTGGCTCACCAAGAATCCTGCAGCCGAAGCCGAAAGACCCAACTTTCCAGTCTTGCTGATTAATTCACGGCGGCTGATCTTGCCCGTCACAAAGGCCTCAAAGAGGCCTTTTTCTCTATCAAACATAGTGTGGTTCCTCCGATTTTTCTGGGTTGACTGAACGCAGCATGTCAGGTGGTTTTTCCACTCTTTGAGCCGGATGCTTTTGCCGGTTTAGCTGAGGAAAGGCGCTTTGCCGTTGCCTCGTCGGTGATAAGGCCAAAAAGAAGACCGCTTTCCAATATAGAGCGGATGGCCTGAGTTTTCGTAGTGCCGCCCGCAATGGCGACGATCTTGTGCGAACGGAGATCAGACAGGCGCGGCGCCATGGCGCGGTCGGAGAGAGGACTGGGCATGTGACTACCATCAGCCGTGAAAAACTGGCCAAGAATTTCGGCGCAGGCACCTGAATCAACAGCAGAATCTACATCTTCACCATCAATCATGCCGCCGGTGGCAATAAAGCTCTTGCGATCTACTTCGCCTATGCCTGCGACATAAATATCTGCATTACGGGCCATTTCAACAACATCCGATACCCCAAACTGCGCTTCGAGAACGCGCTTGTCCCTCACAGTATTCGCAAAAAACGGAACTGGCATAACATAAGATTCAGCCCCGGTTCTCTCTGCCAGCCGATGGATGACGTCGAAAGGACTGGCGGCGAAGCGACGCGTCAATCCGCCCAGCAACGACACGAATTTTGCATCAACAGCGGGAATGCTGGGCATAGCATCGACTGAAGCTGCCAACGTTCGGCCATGTCCGACACCAATCAAACTGTGCCGACCATTTTGAATGAGGTTGACAAGATATCGGGCACCCGCTGTCGCCAAAGTCCGCAATGGAAGCGGGCCGTCATCAATGTTGGGAACGACTTCGCACTGCTGGAGCCCAAATTGCTGTTTCAGTTTTTCTTCGAACTTGATGCAACCTGCAATCGGACCTTCGACGAACACGCGAATCAGGCCTTCATTTCTTGCCTTGGCAATCAGGCGATGCGCCTTGGTGCTTTGTACGCCCAGGATTTCAGCTACTTCGCCTTGTGTCTTTCCTCCAGCAAAATGCATCCAGGCTGCCCGTGCTGCCAAAGCACTCTCCTCATCAAGAGCTTGTTCGGAGACCATCTGTGACGGACTCGTCCTTGCTGAAATATTTTTCGCCATTCGCAATATTTTTCATAATTTGCGACTTGTCAACAAGAAATTTTTTACAGAGTCCGCAAATTGCTGTGTTTTCTGCCGTCAAGCAAAGCCTGCAATATAATCCCAGGGGTAATTCATCGCAATATTCAGGGTTGCGTTGGCTTATGCGCACCTCTAAATTAGTTTTGTGGCCAAGTGCTGTGAAAGGAAATTGCACCATGAGTCTTGTTTCCGAAATTATGAGGTATGCAACACCTTTACTGGTTGACCGTGTCGCGGCGGCAGTTGGGGTCAACAGTTCAATAGCGCGGATGGCACTCACTTATGCCGTACCTGCCATTCTGAATGCATTTGCCGGCAAAGCAAGCACGCCGGCCGGCGCCAGTGCCCTACTGGGTGCAGTTCAAAAAGCTGATCCAAACATGCTTGGATCGCTTGAAAGTTTATTGGGCGGAGCCGGAAAGGACCAGCTTGTCAAGAGTGGCGGTTCAGTACTGGGTTCGCTGCTGGGACAGGGTGGCGTTGACAACATCATCGGAAGCCTTGCCAAAAACGCAGGGATCGGTTCTGGCGCAGCTGCTGCACTGCTGCCGATTGTCGGGCAAATGGCGCTCGGCGGGCTTGCCAAGAATGCAGCAGGTCTAGATGCATCGGGGCTGGCAAACATGCTGGCATCTCAGAAATCGAGTTTTGATGCAGCCATGCCCTCTGCCGTTTCTGATACCGTTCGGACCGCAGCTCCGCAGGCGGCGGGCGGCATGGGGCTGACCAAGTGGCTGGTTCCGCTCGCTGCAGTCCTTGCAGCGCTGTGGTATTTCATGAGCGGTGCACCACAGCAAATGGCACCCACAGAACAAGCCAAGCCAGCAGAAACAGCGGCGCCAGCTGCCGGTGCCATAGTTGTTGATGGAGTGGATGTAACTGGCACGCTGACAAAGACGATGGGCGATCTCACCAACTCGATTGCAGGGATAACAGATGCGGCCTCGGCCACAGCTGCCCTGCCCAAATTTGAAACGGCCAGCAAATCTGTTGATAGTCTCTCGGCTGTTGCCGGAAAACTTGATGCCGGACAGAAGACCGCACTTGGGGCCCTGATCGGCAGCGCACTTCCGGCACTTCGCGCTACAGCCGACAAAGTGATGGCCACCCAAGGCGTTGGCGAGATCGCCAAACCTGTGGTCGATGCACTCTTTGCAAAAATAGAAGCTTTGGCAAAGTAGGAAACAGCCATTGAAGCGGCCGGGGTGAATTCCGGCCGTTTAACTTTTGCTCCGCTCCTTGCTTTTTAGGACATTCAGGATGTTCTCAAGTTCGGCTCCATCAAGTTTTCCAATCACAACCGCGAGCCGATTGGCAAGTTCCGTTGCTTGGGGATCCAATCCTGAAGTGTCGATTGATATTTTCGGGTGCGACAGCCGGGCAAGGCGCGCCAACTCTTCAGCTTCATCCCAAATGATGTTGAAGTAGGCGATAATCTTTTGAAGCAGCTGCCAAGATGGCCTGCCCCTGTTGCCATGCTCCAATGCCGAGAGGTAAGCAGCGGAAACCGACAGGGCTTCTGCCATCTGCTGCAATGAAATCTTGCGCTCTGCGCGGAGTGCACGCAGCCTCTTTCCAAAGGGTGTCACTATAGCTGCTTTCCCAATCGACGCAGCCCGACATAGATCGCCCCGCCCCCGCCGTGGCGTGGGTGCGCTGGTTGATAACCAATCGCCAGTACACGAAACTGGGCTTCGTGGAGCAAATTCGGCACCTCACTGCGCAATCTTCCCTCACGTTCTGGCGCGTGGAAGAAAGCCTGTCCATGCAGCGTGTGCCGGGCATAGCCCGAACTTCCCTTTCCCGTGATCACCAGAACAATCCTGTGCCCCAATTGTTGTTTGGACTGCAAGAAATGCAAAAGCCGCATGCGAGTTGATTCAACTGTTTCACCATGCAGGTCGAGGCGGGCGTCTGGCTCGACTTGGCCGCGCAACAGCCGCTGCGCAAGGCGGCGATCAAACGGCATCAGAGGAGGCGGATTGGAACCTATCGCTGTGCGCCGGATGGACGGCACATGCGGCTGTGCATTGGACGGGAGTGTCGGGCCCGCACTGAGTTTTTTTCCGGACTGGTGTCGCTTGCCGCAATGCAGCGGCATAAAACTCTTTTTCAGATCATCCCACAACGCATGATCATGAACTCCAAAGACCTTCCGGCTCATTTCATGAGTCCCAAAGAACCAGCGACCGATCTAGGCAACAACACAGTAACCCTTGCCCTACTCTTCATATGGCCGGCAATTTTTTCCGCTTCGGATCCCCACCCCCAGTAAATATCACCACGTGCGGCCCCCTTTATGGCTGAACCGGTATCCTGTGCGATCATGAGCCGTTTCAACGAACGGGGCCCTTGCGGAGATTCTGGAGGCAAGGATGTATCGATCCAAACAGGGGTACCAAACATCCAGACTGAGCGGTCGATGGCGAGACTTCTTCCTGGCGTCAAGTTTACCTGCTGGGCGCCGAGTGCTCCGAGCGAAGCATCGCTCACTTCGATCTTGCGGAAGAACACGAATGACTTGTTCTGCCACATCAGATTGCGGGATTCTTCAGGATGCATCCTCATCCAAGCGCGAATGGATTGCATGGAACTGGTTTCTTTGGTGAGGACCCCCCTTTCAATCAACACGCTTCCTATGCCGGTGTAGGGCAAGCCGGATTTTGCAGCATAAGCGAGACGCAGCTCACCACCATCATTCAAACGAACACGTCCTGATCCCTGGATATGGATAAAAAAAGCATCCTCCCAGGAATTCAACCAAACAATTTCCATACCTCTATTCGCGAGCGCGCCGCTTTCGATTTCTTGCCGCGAAAAATATGGCAACGCCGAACCGGACTCAATGCGTCCATATGACAGGCCGAGCTTGCGTTGGTCAGTTTCATCAAACGCCACCAGTTCCGGCGGCCTGGAATAGATCGGTACTGAATATTCTTCCGATTCTTCCAAGCTACCTGAAGCCACTGGTTCGAAGTAGCCTGTTATCAGAGGGGGCAATTCTTCATTACTGACAACTTCAAACGGGACAAACTGGCTTTGAAAGAACTGCCGGGGTTCGGAGGAAATAGCCGCCAATTCACAAATTTCGAACCACTGGCTTCTAGTTCCTCCGTATCGGGCCGCTCTTTTGAACCCGTGCCCAGTGGAGACAATTTCTTGGCAGGATCTTACAAAAGTAGCCAGGGCTTGGGCGTGATTGTCGTCGTTCCAACCGAGCAAGTCCTCATACCTTTTCCGCTGCAACATGCCATCAGCGCTGGAAATTTCAGACATTAGGGACTTCACATCAATACAAATTTCGCGAAACGTAATACGCTTCCAAGCCGAACCTTCATCAAGAATCATCTGTGGTATCGGTCAACCGCCAGTTTGGGTCACGCGCGGTAACGTCACGCTCGAAAGTCCAAACGTCGACAATGTCACGAATCTGTTTTTGATCGCCGTTTACAATTGCGCCATTGGCATCGGTTGTCGCACTTATCATTTCGGTGACGAAGCGGACCGTTATTTGGGCTCTCTTGCCCGTCATAGAAGCACGTTCGATCACAGCCGACTTGATGCCAACGAACCGCAAGAATGCCAAGTGATGCTGCGCGAGGCGATTGTCAATTGCAGCTGAAAACTCTTCATAGACTTCACGGTTCAACAAGGGTTTCAACGCCGTTTTCTCGCCCTTCGCAAAGGCTTCAACGGTCATCTCGTAGGCCATCTTTGCGCCCTCGAGAAATCCGGATACGGAGAAAGAGTTATCGGCCTTGGCGACCGCTTCAAGCTCAGTGGCGAGTTGAGACCCTTCGTCCGCCACGCCATGCCAAACAGGCTTGGCAGACTCAACTGATGGGACGGGGGCCGCATCCTCGCCTGTTGCTGCATCTTGCCCCTTGGTTCGAGCTGCGGAAGCCGGGTTGAAAGGGTCAAAACGTGGGCCTTCATGGCCGGTCCGCTGACCCAATACGCCATAGAGGCGCCACAGCACAAAACCAGCTGCGACGATGAGGATTAAAATCAGGGGATCTAACGAAGATGGCATGCTTATTCCAATTCTCTCGAATATCCTGCGGAAGAAACTTAAAGAATTATATAGTTACTTCCGGTCTCCAAACAAAGAGCGCAACAGTACAACTGCGCTTGAAAAGTCAACTGATTGTGTGTTACCGGAGATTATCGTTTCCTGTCCCCGTTTGGGTCATTCCGAGGCATAACATGGCAAAACCAGCAAAACCAGCTCCAAAAAAAACGTCAGGCAAGTCAAACAATGGCTCAAGTGAGGCAAGCGTCAAGGCTTCGCTGGGCAGCCAAAAGCATGTGGCAGCTCCGTTGAGCGCACCTGATCCTCAACCCGGCTCAAAGCCATCCTTGAAAATTCTAGGGCAATATCTCAAGGATTTATCCTTTGAAAATCCGAATGCGCCAGGTTCGCTCGCTCCACAGCAGAAACAGCCGGACATCAATATTTCCGTGAATGTCAATGCCCGCAATCTGGGACCGAATGACTTTGAAGTAGAGCTCCATCTTGATGCAAAAGCCAGCGGCGAGAATACGGTGATATTTGCGGCTGAACTTTTGTATGCGGGCATATTCCGGCTTGAAAATTTTCCCCAAAACCTTTTGCATCCAGCAGTTCTTATTGAATGTCCAAGATTGCTTTTTCCGTTTGCACGGCAAGTCCTCGCAGATGCGACGCGCAATGGCGGTTTTCCCCCTTTGATGCTTGACCCCATCGACTTTGCGGCAATGTATCAACAGCGCATGCGCCAGCAAGCGACGGCTAGCGCTTAGTGTTCTGAGACCGGTTTTTTCCAGGCTGCATTTTCACCCAGACTGTTGACCAACTGCTGGTGGTCATGGATTTCTGTCTCCGTTAGTCTTGGCGGCAGCGGCTGTGGCCGGAGATGGGATTTGCTTTCAACAACCGTAAAGAATCTCTTCTGAGTTTTGACAGGCTGCAAACCTAGTTTTGTCTGGCGACCGCCGGCAAGTTCCAGATAAACTTGGGCCAAAAGTCCGGCATCAAGCAGGGCGCCATGTTGGACGCGACTCGAATTGTCGATACCAAACCTGCGGCAAAGCGCATCGAGACTGTTAGGTCCCGCAGGAAACTTCACACGCGCCAGCTGAAGTGTGTCAATCACCCTTTCCCATGGAATGGCTGGCACTCCACAAGTTTTGAACTCAGAATTGAGGAACTTCATGTCAAAAGCAGCGTTGTGAATGACCAGCGGTGCATCACCTGCAAAGACTAGAAATTCAACCACCACGTCCTTGAACAATGGCTTGTCTCTTAAGAAGCCAGCGGAGAGGCCATGCACCGCTTCTGCTTCTTTGGGCATATCGCGTTGCGGATTAAAATAGCGGTGAAAACTGTTGCCTGTTGGTAATTTGTTGAGCACCTCAATGGCACCCAATTCGACAATTCTATGGCCTTCCTCGGGCTTCAGGCCCGTGGTTTCGGTGTCAAGAACGATTTCACGCATGATTCAACTCACTTTTGCCGTGATTTTTTTTAGAACGTCATCGACTGCAGCATGCAGATCAGACAAGCTCCCCTGATTTTCTATGACGAAATCGGCCCGTTTTCTCTTATCAGAATCTGGCCATTGGCGTGAAATAATTTTGTTGAGTTTATCTTCAGTCATACCTTGTCTTGCGAGGGCCCGCTTGACTTGCATGTCTTCCGGCGAAGAAACGACAAGTGTCACATCAACTTGTTCATTTGCTCCTGTTTCAAATAACAGCGGCACATCTACGAAAGCCAGTTGATGGCCTTCGGTTTTCATTTCAGACAAGAAGTCATTTCTGCGCCGAGCGATTTCCTGATGTACAAGACTTTCCAGCTTTTCCAATTTTGCGTTGTCGTCCAGTACGGCGCGGCTTAGCATGGCGCGATCAACTCGACCATCGATTATCGCATCGGGGACATGGTAACGAAGGAGATTAACCCCATCTTCGCTGTCATATAGCGCATGCACTTCGCGATCGGAGTCAAAAACTGGGTAACCGCGTTTGCGCAAATAATTGGCGACCTCAGACTTGCCCATGGCTATTGATCCAGTGAGGCCAATGACGAGCATTATTTGGCTCCCGTAATATTGGCGGCAACATGATCATAAAGAGCTGACGTTACAAGCGGCCTAACGCCGAACCATTTTTCAAATCCGGGTACTGCCTGGTGCAATAGCATGCCGAGGCCGCCTACGGTTCTCAAATTGCACACGCGTGCACGTTTGAGGAGGTTGGTTTCCAAGGGAACGTAGACGATATCGGCTACTATTGCCTCCGGAGGGAGTTGACGGAGATCGACAGGAATCTCAGCAGCGCCGGTCAGTCCGATGGATGTTGTGTTGATCAGCAGACCTGCTTGCGGCAAGGCATTGTTGACTTCCGAGAGTTTGATCGCCTTAACTTTCGGGCCGAAGAGCCGCATGATATCGACCGCCCGTTCAATTGTCCGATTGGCGATTATGATTTCTCGAGCACCGCGCCGGAGCATTTCATCGACAATCGGGCGCGTTGAGCCTCCAGCCCCCATGACAGTTACGATCTGATCTATAAAACTGAAATTGGGAACAGTCTGCTCGATGTTGGCGCAAAACCCTATGCCGTCTGTCGACATCGCATGCAGC
Organism: uncultured Alphaproteobacteria bacterium; assembly: GCA_963819615.1. Classification (GTDB taxonomy): domain Bacteria; phylum Pseudomonadota; class Alphaproteobacteria; order Rhizobiales; family Aestuariivirgaceae; genus Aestuariivirga. The sequence goes on along the minus strand of CAWFWW010000012.1, from coordinate 514,736 downwards.
GAACCGTTTTCCAACCAGACAGTGTTGATAGAGCCAATGCGGCGTGAAGTTTCATCCACTGCGTCGACCAGATGAAATGCGCTTTCCTTGTGGGGGATAGTTATGTTGCAGCCCCGGTAGCCTTGCTGCTTCAAGGAACGCAGGAACGTCTGCAATTCATCTGGTGCAACAGGTACCCGTTCGTAGAGACCTGGCAGACCGTGAAGCTTTAGCCAGTAGTTGTGTATTAGTGGCGAGCGAGAGTGTGAAATGGGCCAGCCGATAACACAAGCCTTTTTCATGTTCCGATGGCTCCCTGGCTGCGGAGGAAACCGAGGAGTGGCAACAGCGGCATTCCGAGGATTACATGATGATCGCCACTGACAGATTCAAACAACTGAATTCCCCTTCCTTCAATTCTGTAAGCACCCACTGTTGTCAGCAAAGCATCGCCTTCAAGCTTGATGTATGCGTCCAGAAATTCTTCACTGAATTCGCGCATCGTAAGAACAGCGTCTCCATAGTGCGTCCATAGCAACTTTGCGTTTTTTGATACACTCACCGCAGATCGAAGAATATGGCTGCGGCCACGCAACGCCCGAAGCGTTTGGCGGACATCCGTCATTTCGCTGCACTTGTCGATCAACCCATCAGCCAGGATGAGAGTCTGGTCAGAGCCGATGATCAACCTATCTGGATACTTCTGCGCCAAGGAGAGAGATTTGCTCTCAGCGAGCCGAGCTGCGATTTCGTAACGGGAAACGTCGCGCAACTGCCATTTCAGTGTTTTCTCGCCAATCAAAGGGGCTGCAGTATCAAAAATAATCCCAGCGCTTTCGAGCATCGCGGCTCTTGTTGCACTGGACGATGCCAAGAGAATTCTTTCCGTTTGATTCATATGATCTGGTCTCGCGCTTTCTTAATTTCCTGTCGACATATCTTAGCGAAGGTGTGGATAAAGGGACTAAGTTTTGACCTCTATGATTTGGCTTGTGGAAAACGTGACAGATTTCCACAGTTTGGCAATTTTGCGCTTGCGAGATTATCCCCACCACGCGGATTTGACTATCTGATTGAATATTCCTAACCAACTGTTTTAGATGCCTTGTTTGTCCATGACTCGATGGTTTTCCAGTGCTATCAACAAGTTCATTTTTAGGTGCTGACTTTATCATCATTGTCCCCGTAATTCACTGACCAACAAGAACAACAATTCGATTCATATTTTAGATTATTTGGATGAAAAGTAAAAAAGCGCTACTTGACGTACTCTCATGTCGACCAGTGAGAAGGAGGCCGGTATGGCTGATGCGGCAGGCTGGCAGGTATTTACCTGAATACCGGTCGGTCAGGGCTAAAGCAGGTTCTTTCTTAAAGCTTTGCTATTCACCGGCACTCGCCAGTGAGGTGACGCTTCAGCCGCTTCGTCGTTTTGATTTCGATGCCGCCATTATTTTCTCAGATATTCTTGTTGTTCCGCATGCCATGGGATTGCGGCTTGATTTTGTAGAAAATGAAGGGCCAAAGCTGGAAACAGTGTCAAATCTGGATGATGTTTTGAAACTGCATGGCGCAGAAGATCGGGAGCAATATCGCTGCGTGTGCGAGACACTTGCGATTGTCAGGGGCAAGCTTCCGGATGACGTGGCGCTAATAGGATTCTGCGGCGCTCCATGGACGGTTGCAAGTTACATGATCGAAGGCCAAAGTAGCGAGCGGAGAAAAGCCCTAGCAGTAGCCTCGGCCGCGCCTGACTGGTTTGTTAGGCTAATTGAAAAATTGGTCGAACATTCGGTGCACTTTCTGTGCGCCCAAATCAATGCAGGTGCAGACGCCGTGCAGATATTTGACAGCTGGGCTGGTAATTTGCCGGAAACATTGCGGGGAAAGTGGGTGGAAGATCCCATTGCCACGATCGTCAAACGCGTAAGAATTGCGCACAGGAATGTCCCTATAATTGTGTTCGCGCGAGGGATCGGACCCGGGCATTCAGGGGTCGCCGAAGCGACAGGCGCCAATGCAATTGGCGTTGAACAGGGAGCGGATTTACCAAAGCTTGTTCGTGATTTGCGGAGGGATTGCGCAATTCAGGGCAATTTGAACCCGGATGCGCTCGTCCGCGGCGGGGTGTTGTTGGAGAGGGACGTCCTATCGATCGTTCAGAGTGTGCCAAAGGACCGACACGTGTTTAATTTGGGGCATGGGATTTTGCCACATACAGATGTGGCAAATGTTGCGAAGATGTTGCATCTCGTGAGGCAGTTTGATGAGGGGGGTGCATGATTTTTCTTTGGATTAAAGTTGTTCACCTGTTTTCGGTGATAGCCTGGATGGTCGGGTTGTTCTATTTGCCGCGGTTGTTTGTGTATCATTCAGTTCAGGAAATGGGATCCGCAACTGACAAAGTCTTTATTGCCATGGAGGGACGGTTGCTGAAAATCATCATGCGCCCTGCAGCCACTGTTGCCATACTGTCGGGTATCGGTTTGGCGCATCTTGCCGGTGTTGGTATGGCTGATACGTGGTTTATGGGGAAATTGACGGTGGTGGTTGCCCTTTGTGTATTCCACGGATTCCTCGAAGTTCGTGCAAAGGCATTCGGACTTGGGCTAAACCGGCATGGCGCCCGATTTTTCCGCATTTTGAATGAGGTTCCGAGCGTGCTTCTGGCGTTGATTCTGGTGTTTGTGATCGTGAAACCCCTCACTTAAATTTCCTTGGTCTTGCGCCAAAAATTTGCTATGAGGCAAAAAATATATTCCTTCCCCTCGCACGGGCGCTGTCGTCTTGTGCCATTTCAATGAAAACATTATGAGCGATATTGCTGATCTGAAAGAGATCAAACTGTCTGTCCTTAAGGGCAAAACGCCGGCTGAGCTTGTCAGTCTTGCGGAAGAGCTGGAAGTCGAGAATGCCAGCGCACTGCGCAAGCAGGAGCTGATGTTCGCGATTTTGAAAAATCTGGCGGCCAGGAATGTGGAGATTATTGGCGAAGGCGTCGTCGAAGTATTGTTGGACGGATTTGGCTTTCTAAGGTCAGCAGACGCGAATTATCTGGCCGGTCCTGATGATATTTATGTGAGCCCGAGCCAGATCCGAAAATTTGCGCTGCGCACTGGCGACACTGTTGAGGGCCAAATTCGCAGTCCGAAAGACGGAGAACGCTACTTTGCCTTGGTTAAGGTCAATACCATCAATTTCGAAGACCCTGAAAAGGCCCGGCATAAAGTTCATTTTGACAATTTGACGCCGCTCTATCCCGAGAAGCGGTTGGAGATGGAGATCAATGACCCGACGCGCAAGGATTTTTCGCCGCGGGTGATCGACATTGTGGCCCCTTTGGGCAAAGGCCAGCGGGGGTTGATTGTGGCACCTCCACGCACCGGCAAGACGGTGTTGCTGCAGAACATTGCACATTCGATTACGACTAATCATCCCGAGTGCTACTTGATTGTCCTGCTGATTGACGAGCGGCCGGAAGAAGTGACGGATATGCAGCGGTCAGTGAAGGGCGAGGTCATCAGTTCGACATTTGACGAGCCCGCCACGCGCCATGTTCAAGTTGCAGAAATGGTGATTGAGAAAGCGAAGCGCCTTGTCGAGCACGGGCGTGACGTTGTCATTTTGCTTGATTCTATCACCCGGCTTGGCCGCGCCTACAACACGGTTGTGCCGTCGTCGGGAAAGGTTTTGACGGGGGGTGTCGATGCCAATGCCTTGCAACGCCCCAAGCGTTTCTTCGGTGCGGCGCGGAACATCGAGCAAGGTGGATCCTTGACCATCATTGCGACAGCCTTGATCGACACTGGCAGCCGCATGGACGAGGTGATCTTCGAAGAGTTCAAGGGCACCGGCAATTCGGAAATCATCCTAGACCGCAAGGTGGCCGACAAGCGCGTATTTCCATCAATCGATATTCTTCGCTCCGGCACCCGGAAAGAAGAATTGCTGGTCAAGGCTGATGTCCTCAAGAAGACTTATGTGCTGCGGCGCATTCTCAATCCAATGGGCACGGTTGACGCCATTGAGTTCCTGCTCGACAAATTGCGCCAGACCAAAGGCAATGGCGACTTCTTTGATTCGATGAACGCTTAAGCTATTCGCGTTCTCGTGCGGTCAAGAGCTTTATGGCGGAATAACCGCCGCAAATGATGACGCATAGTCTGCTGGACGAGCGCTTGATTGTGTTTGAAGTTAGCAATAGGGCTATTGTAGTTGGCGAACACTGGACGTCCTGATCCAATTTCGATTCGTAACCGGAATGACCGAAAAACATACTATTTTTGCACTTTCCAGCGGATCTGGTAGGGCCGGTATTGCCATTGTCCGGATATCCGGCCCGGCGGCAAAATCTGTTCTTGAAGCGATGTGTGGCCACATTCCGCAACCACGTTCCATGGCGTTGAAACTGCTGCGGGACCCCAAAGACGGAACGGTCCTGGATCAGGCGCTGGTGTGCTTCATGCCACGCCCCTTCAGCGCTACGGGCGATGATTTGGCGGAATTGCATGTGCACGGCAGTGCCGCGATCATTGCCATCATTTTGAAAGTACTCAGCCGTCAACCAGGCCTCAAGATGGCAGGACCGGGAGAATTCACACGACGCGCCTATCACAATGGCAAATTGGATCTGGTTGCTGTGGAAGGGCTTGCAGACCTGTTGAGTGCTGAGACTGATTCCCAGCTGCGGCTCGCAATGCGGCAGTTTCTTGGCGAAGCCAGTGATGCCTACAAATCCTGGCGATCAAGACTGATGAAGTCACTTGCCACTGTCGAAGCGTCAATCGATTTTGTGGAAGAGGATGATTCGGTCAGCTCTGCGCTGGAGTCGGTTTTACCGGAAATCGAGCGCTTGCGGAATGAACTGGATTCCGCACTCGAGCGGTCGGCTTCGGTCGAGCTTGTGAGACTTGGACTGAGGCTGGTGATTGCTGGTCCACCCAATGCCGGGAAATCAAGCTTGATGAACTGGCTGGTGCAACGAGATACATCGCTTGTTTCACCATTTGCGGGAACGACGAGGGATGTGCTGGAAGCGCATTCCACAATTGCAGGCGTTCCTGTCGTAGTGAGCGATACTGCGGGAATTCGCGGTGAATCCGATGATCCTATCGAACTCCTTGGCATTGCCAAAGCAAAACGCGAGATTGGCGATGCGGACATACTCATCTGGGTCATATCTCCAGATACGAGAGCGGAAAGCGTTCCCGTGCGACCGGCCGACATTGTAGTTTCCAACAAGGCCGACTTGTTGGTTGGGGTACCGATTCATGTCCGAAATGAAAAGGAAATTCGGGTTTCTGTTTTGACAGGTGAAGGTCTTGATGACCTCAGACAGGGTATCTCTGATGTTGTTCGAGGTCGTTCCGCTGTTGCGGAAGACGGCGTAGTAGTGCGGGAAAGGCATCGACAGGCAGTCTCGATTTCGATTCGGCTCCTTAACGACATTCTGGCTGATAAAAACATTGCCCTTGAACTAATGGCCGAAAAAATGCGAATGGCGGCGCAGGAACTTGCATCTGTCGTGGGCGTTGTAGACCGGGAAGATATATTGGGTGAAATCTTCAGCGCCTTCTGCATTGGTAAATGAATCGTTAACTCTGTTTCACGTGAAACTTTTATAATCTGTGAACTGATGAATTGGTGAAGCGTGTGTCAAACTTTGACGTCCTAGTTATTGGCGGAGGACATGCGGGCGCAGAAGCTGCCGCTGCTTCGGCACGCTTTGGCGCAAAAACAGCGCTCGTCACGCATCGCAAGGCAACAATTGGCGAGATGTCTTGTAATCCTGCCATTGGTGGCCTGGGCAAGGGCCATCTGGTGCGCGAAATTGATGGGCTCGATGGAGTCATGGGTCGGGTTGCCGATGCAGCAGGCATCCAATTTCGTTTGCTCAACCGGTCAAAAGGCCCTGCTGTGCGAGGGCCACGTGCGCAAGCGGATCGCAAACTTTATCGGGATGCGATGCAACGAAAGCTTTCGGAGCAATCTGGGCTTCAAGTCATTGAGGCGGCGGCTAGCTCGTTAATCATCGCGAAGGGACAGGTTACTGGCATCGTTTGCGAGGATGGCTGGTCGATTTCTGCAAAGGCCGTTGTCCTGACCACTGGAACCTTTTTAAATGGTGTCATCCATATCGGTGATCAGGCAATCCCTGCCGGACGATTTGGTGAAGCACCCTCCACTGGCCTGTCTTCTCAGTTTCAAACATTGGGATTTGCCCTTGGACGCCTCAAAACCGGGACACCTGCCCGGCTGGACGGACGAACCATTAATTGGTCCGTTCTCGAAGAACAGACTGGTGATGACCCTGCTGTGCCATTTTCCTTCATGACTGGCAAGATCACAACCCCGCAGATCTCCTGCTTCATCACTCATACCAATGACCGGACACACAGACTAATTGCGGATAACCTGCATCGATCCGCCATCTATTCTGGCCAAATTTCCGGTGTTGGCCCACGCTACTGCCCGTCAATCGAAGACAAGATCACTCGGTTCAAAGACAGGGCGTCGCACCAGATTTTCCTTGAGCCCGAGGGCCTTGATGATCCGACGGTCTATCCGAACGGTCTTTCTACTTCACTGCCCGAAAACGTGCAGGCCGATTTTATCCGGACATTGCCTGGCCTGGAGTCGGTCAAGATCATCAGATCGGGTTATGCCATAGAATATGACTACATTGACCCGCGTGAACTCGATCACAGTCTAGCAGCGAAGAGGCTGCCCGGCCTGTTCCTCGCAGGACAGATCAACGGGACGACTGGTTATGAAGAAGCAGCAGCGCAGGGCCTGGTCGCAGGAGTGAATGCAGCGCGGTTTGCCGGTGACGCTGCGCCAGCCATTTTTGACAGGGCAGAAGGCTATTTGGGCGTGATGATTGATGACCTGGTCACACGTGGCGTGTCGGAACCTTATCGCATGTTTACCTCACGCGCCGAGTATCGACTTACTTTGAGGGCTGACAATGCGGATCTTCGTTTGACGCCGCGTGGGATTGCGCTTGGCATTGTCGGGCGAGAGAGGGCAGACGCCTTCAAAAACCGATCCTGCGTGATCGAGCAGGCCTTGAGGCTGGCCCGTTCCTTGACACTCACTTCAGCGCAGGCTGCCAAAGCTGGTTTCAAAGTCAATCAAGACGGAATGCGACGGAGTGCGCTCGACCTCACAAGCATGCCTGAGATAGGTTTTTTGCGGGTTGCAGAACACTGGCCGGAGCTCAAGTTCCTGCCGCAGTTTGCAGTCGAGGCTGTCGAGGCGGAAGCCCTCTATTCTGGCTACATGGATCGGCAACATGCGGAAATTCAAAATCTCCGGGACGAAGAGCGCCTCCCAATCCCGGCTGACCTCGATTTCATGGCAATACCGAGCCTTTCGATGGAGCTACGTCTGAAGCTATCGCGGGTGAAACCAAAAACAGTTGCCCAAGCGTCCCGGCTTGAAGGCATGACACCAGCTGGCCTGGCTGCTTTGTTAATTGCTATTAGGAACCAGCCAAACAGCGCAGCGGCATGACGAAGGGACTCTATGTTCCCGAACGACCGGCCAGCTTGACTGGACGATTTGATGTTTCACGTGAATCATGGAAGAAGCTGGAGGCCTATGTCGAGCTGCTGTGCCATTGGCAGCAGCAATTCAACCTCATTGCGCCTTCGACTTTGCCAGAAATCTGGGAACGGCACATTGCAGACTGCTTGCAGTTACTAAATTTTCTTCCATCGGGTTGCAAAGTGATCGTTGATCTGGGTACGGGGGCAGGCCTGCCCGGACTCGTCCTGGCAATGGCATTGCCGGTCAAAGTCCACCTGATTGAAGCCAACGGAAAAAAAGTGGCATTTTTGCGCGAGGCCATCCGGCAAACGCGGGTCGACGCACAGGTTCATCACGCGAGACTCGAAACACTTTCGGCAGCACCAGATTTGCCAAAAGTGGATGTCGTGACGGCCAGAGCGCTTGCTCCACTTGGGGCGCTGCTTCAAAATGCGGTTCCTTTCCTCAACCAAGGCGCCACAGGACTGTTCATGAAAGGCAAGGATGTGGAGAATGAGCTGAGAAATGCAGCAAAAGACTGGAACTTCGTCTACAGTCGGCATGCCAGCATGACCGATTCGCAGTCTGTCATACTGGAGATGAAAGAGGTCAACCGTGCTTCGTCCTGATCAAACTTCCCCGCGCGTTCTTGCCGTCGCCAACCAAAAAGGGGGCGTTGGAAAAACGACGACCGCCATCAATCTCGGAACGGCGCTGGCAGCCGTTGGCGAGCGTGTTCTTGTCATTGACTTGGATCCGCAGGGCAATGCAAGCACGGGACTTGGAATACAACGAAAGCCGCAGCAGCGGTCGTCTTACCATGTGCTGATCGGTGAATCTGGCCTTTCTGGCGTAATTGTCGATTCCGGAATTCCAAGGCTGTCCTGTGCGCCCTCAACAATCGACCTGCTTGGCGCCGAACTGGAACTCGCCAATCTGGAGCGCAAAACCCACCGACTGCATGATGCTCTCCAAACATTGTATGCAGGGCTGGGGCAAGAGGGCGGCTTTAGCTATGTCCTGGTTGACTGTCCGCCGTCACTTAACCTGCTCACCATCAATGCGCTGGTTTCGGCCGATGCCGTGCTCGTGCCGCTGCAATGCGAGTTCTTTGCACTCGAGGGATTGAGTCAATTGATGAAAACAGTTGAACGGGTCAAGGCTAGTCTCAATCCAAGACTGATCATTCAAGGCGTGGTTTTGACCATGTTTGACCGCCGAAACAGCCTGTCTGAGCAGGTGGCGCAAGATGTCCGGGAAGTGCTCGGTGAAAAAGTATATGACACTGTCATCCCCAGAAATGTCCGCATTTCTGAAGCGCCCTCACATGGCCGGCCAGTGTTGCTGTATGACCATACCTGCGTCGGATCGCAGGCCTATATCAAACTTGCGTCTGAAGTGATCAAACGCGAGAGAGACCTCAGGGTTGCCTGACGCATGAATTTATTTTTCTATCAAAGGAATACATTTTGAATTTATCTCAAAAGCGCAGACTGGGGCGCGGGCTCGCTGCACTGATAGGCGATGATGATTTGAGCAACTTCCCACAAGCCCCGCAGGTTGGCTTGAGGCAGCTACCAATTGAATTGTTGCGGCCGAGCAAGAGGAACCCGCGCAAATCCTTTACTTCGGATGAAATTGAATCACTCGCACAATCGATCAAGATGAAGGGCGTGTTGCAGCCATTGATCGTCAGGCCGGTCACCTCGGGAGAATTTGAAATTGTCGCTGGGGAGCGGCGTTGGCGCGCCGCGCAACACGCGCAGCTGCATGAAGTGCCCGTCATTGTGCGCGAGCTTGATGATCGCGAAGCTTTTGAAATTGCTCTTGTCGAAAATATCCAACGATCTGATCTCAATCCACTTGAAGAGGCACTAGGCTACAAGCTGCTTCTTGAGAGCTATGGATACACCCAGCAACAGCTTGCAGAAAGCGTTGGCAAAAGCCGCAGCCATATTGCCAACACCTTGCGCCTGATTACCTTGCCAGAAGCCGTGCAGAAACGCATTGAAGACGGATTGCTCACGGCAGGTCACGCACGGGCACTGGTTGCCACTGATGATCCGCAAGCGATAGCTGACGAAATCATCAAACTCGGCATGTCTGTCCGGCAAGCTGAGGCGCTGGTCCGAAAGTCAGCCAACAAGCCTGGCTCCAAAGGAATTCAACAGCAAAAAGATGCCGATACCAAAGCTCTGGAAACTTCACTTGCGCGATCAATTGGACTGGAAGTCAAAATTGATCACGCGGGCAACAAGGGTGGGTGTCTGCGCATAACTTATAAAACGCTCGAACAGCTTGATGAAGTTGTCCGAAAGCTCACGCAGCACTGATTGAGCGCACTTCGTGCGCAATCGCTAATAGACCGCGACCGACAATGGAAGTGGAGAGGTTGGGCGTCGTGCGCGACGCAAAAATGAGATTCTCAACAGCCAACTGGAACCGTTCTAAGGTACTTGCGTTGAGGAGCTTTAACTGCAGTTCGCAACTACGGCGGCGTGAAAAATGAATCGGCGGTCGGGCGGCAGCGATCGATGTGGCGGCGGACTTGCCACTCGTACAATCGCGTTGAAGCACCAGCAATTGCGCCAGATGGTAAGACAAGAGCGGAAGGCAATTTGGCAAAGCATTAGCCTCTGGGCCAGTGGCGGCAGAAACAGCCTCAATAGCATTGACGTTGCCGCCCAAGACATCGTCGATCAGTTCCGTCGTCCCCATCTCAGATACGGCACCGCAGGCTGCCGTCACGTCTTCGCGCGAAACTGATTTCTTTCCAAGAGCGAAAAGCGCCAGCTTTTCAGCTTCCTGGACAACGATCATACGTTCATTGCCGACGAGATCAAAAAACTGGGTTCTGGCGCCATCTTCAAGGCTCAGGCCATGCCGAGTCATTACTCCTGAAAAACTGGCATCGAGATCCTGTTGCCGCGCTTCATAAAGAGGCATCGCTAGAAATCGCGATGCCTTCTCGACAGCAGACCTCAAATTGGAACTCTTAGTCAAATTGCCGGCCATCAAAACCACGAAGTTGCCCACAATGTCCGAAGCGAGCAGCGGTTGAACTGCCTTCAGCGCAGCTTCGCCGACACCGCCGACGACGATTGCCCGCCGATCTCCCAAGAGTGACTGCGCGTGAAACTCGTCGAGCAATCTTGCGGGATCCGAAGTTAGCTGACTGAATTCAAGACGCAATGACATTTCCGAAGTAGCCGAGGTATCCGCAATCATCGCCGCGACTTTAGCGGCGTATCCGTCCGCTGCAGACTGATCGTCGCCGTAAATCAGCAATCCATTCAACTTGGGAAGTCGCTGCGCAAGAATGCTGGTCAGCTGATCTTCACGGATCGCGGTCACCGCTTGCTTCCAAACTTTGACAGGTAAACCGAAATCCGCAGTTCAATGTCGTTTGCAAACTGAATTGCTGCCCTTTCAGATGCGTTGTCCCGCGCTTGGCGGTCAGCAACTGGCTGCCTCACAATGTCATACTCCGCTGTGGACGTCGACCTGCCAGACGTAGCTTTTCCGCGCTCTTTGCCGCTCAAAAGCTCAAATTGACCGTCAAGTACAAACTCGTATCGCGATGTCACTGTCCCGGGCAGGTTCGACTTGAAGCGATCCCTGCTTACAAACTTCATCCTGAGAAAATAAGCCGATCCGTCGCCGGTCATTGTTTGCAGTAATTCATTCCGCACCAATTGACCAATGCGCGTCTGCTGCTCTTCAATCTCGACGCTGGCGAGGTCCACCACAGTCCGCCCAGACTGACCCGTCCCATAAAGCGGCCGAAATCCACAGCCTGTGAGGGCAGGGGCAAATAGCGCAAATAAGGCTGTTCTGCGTGTTGTCATCGAGTCATACCACAATGTTGACGATCCGGTCGGGCACCAGGATGAATTTCTTCACTGGCTTGCCTTCGAGTGCGCGGATCACGGCCTCGCGCATCAGCACAACTGGTTCGAGTTGCGCTTGTGTGGCACCTTTGGCGACGCGGATTTCATCGCGGCGCCTGCCATTGACCTGGATGGCAATGGTCACTGAATCCTCCGCGACAAGGCTTGCATCGGCCCTTGGCCAGGGTGTGTCGACGACGGCGGATGGATGGCCCAGCATGCGCCAGCATTCTTCCGCCAAATGCGGCATCATCGGGGCGATGAGCAGGGTGAGCGCTTCTGCGGCTTCAACGATGGCCGCATTCACATCGGGATCATTGGCTTGCAGGGCCGTTCCAAGCCCGTTGCTCAATTCGAATATGCGCGCGATCGAGCGGTTGAAGCGCAGGTTCGAAAGATCATCGGTGATAGCGGCAATGCTTTGATGGGTCAGGCGGCGCAGGGCCAAACCTTTGTCAAGGTGGGTAACGCAGTTCGATTTCCGCTCGTTGGCCTCGTTCACCTGCCGCCAGATGCGCTGCACGAAACGCCAGGCCCCCTCGGCCCCAGCTGACGTCCATTCAATGTCGCGCTCGGGTGGTGTGTCCGACAGCATGAACCAGCGTGCCGTGTCGGCGCCATAGGCTTCTATGATGGTTTCAGGATCGACGACGTTTCGTTTCGACTTAGACATCTTCTCCACGCCACCGACAGTCAGCGCTTCTCCCGTCTGGGCATGGACCCAATTGCCGTCCTTCTCAACCGCGTCTGCCGGCAGCACCCATTCGCCCGACGCAGATTTAAACGTCTCGTGGATCACCATGCCTTGGGTGAAGAGGCTGGCGAAGGGTTCATCGACGTTGAAGTGGCCGGTGCGCTCCATGGCTCTGGCATAGAAGCGCGAATAAAGGAGATGGAGAATCGCGTGTTCTACGCCGCCAATATATTGGTCAACTGGGAGCCAGTATTTGCCGGCCTTGTCATCGACAGGCATGGGCGCTTTCGGCGAGGCGAAGCGGGCGTAGTACCAGCTTGAATCAATGAAGGTGTCGAAGGTGTCGGTTTCGCGCTCAGCCCTGGCATTGCACTTTGGGCAGGTCACATGTTTCCATGTGGGGTGATGGCCCAAGGGATTTCCCGGCTTGTCGAAGGTCACGTCCTCGGGCAGGCGCACGGGAAGCTCTTGTTTCGACACCGGAACGATGCCGCAGGCCTTGCAGTGGATGACGGGGATGGGGCAACCCCAATAGCGCTGGCGCGACACGCCCCAGTCGCGCAGACGGAAGTTTACCTTGCGGGTGCCGATGTCAGACGCTTCGAAGCGTTTGGCGACTTCTTCCTTCGCCGCATCAACTGTCAGGCCATCGAGAAAATCGGAATTGATCAGCACCGACTCCTCGCCATCTTTTTCAAGATAGGGTTCGCCCTTGAGCGTGAAGGTCAGGGGATCGGCTAATTTGGGAGCGACCACGGGGATGATGGGCAGCTGGTACTTGGTGGCAAAGTCGTAGTCGCGCTGGTCGTGGCCTGGGCAGCCGAAAATGGCACCTTCGCCGTAGCCCATCAGCACAAAGTTCGCGACATAGACTGGCAGGCGTACGCCATTCCGAAAAGGATGACGGGCAAAGAGGCCCAAGGGACAGCCCTTCTTTTCAGCGCGTTCGATAGTTTCTTCCGAGGTGCCAAGTGCTGCCACTTCGCGGCGGAATGCGTTGAGGCCCGCATCATGTTCGGAAATGGTTTTCGCCATGGGATGATCGGCTGATATGGCGCAGAAACTTGCACCGAAAATCGTGTCATGACGCGTGGTGTAGACGGCGAGCTTTTCGTCGATCAGCTTGCCAGTGGCATCTTCGAGATCGAAAAAGAAGCGCATGCCTTCGGAACGACCGATCCAGTTCTTCTGCATCAGCCGGACTTTTTCCGGCCATTTGTCGAGGCCATCGAGAGCCGAAAGGAGTTCTTCACCGAATGCCGTGATTTTCAGGAACCATTGCGCCAACTCGCGCTTTTCAACCAGCGCTCCCGAGCGCCAGCCACGTCCGTCGATCACTTGCTCATTGGCAAGCACCGTGTGATCAACTGGGTCCCAGTTCACCATCGACACGCGGCGCTCGACGAGGCCTGCCTTCATGAAGTCGAGGAACATGGCCTGTTCGTGCCTGTAATATTCCGGATCGCAAGTGGCGAATTCCCTCGACCAATCGAGTGAGAGGCCCATGGATTTCAATTGGCCGCGCATGGCCGCAATATTGTCGTAGGTCCAACCCTTCGGATGTACGCCGCGTTCGATGGCGGCGTTTTCGGCGGGCATGCCGAAGGCATCCCAGCCCATAGGGTGGAGCACGCTGAAGCCACAGGCGCGTTTGAAGCGTGCGATCACATCGCCCATGGCATAGTTGCGCACATGGCCCATGTGGATGCGGCCGGAAGGGTAGGGAAACATTTCCAGTACATAGTATTTAGGCCTTGTGACGTCTTCGTGCGCCTCAAAGCTCTTGTGGTCGGCCCAGAATTTCTGCCAGCGCGGCTCGGTTTCGCGGTGATTATATCGTTCAAATGACATGGTGGCTTCAAGTACCAGTCCTTGTCTGAGGCTGCAAGCTTGGCCATAAGTCAGGCTATGTCAGACCCAGCCGTCGATGCCATGAATGCCATCAAGGTGCGCATTGCCGCAACAGCCAGTTCGCGCAAGGTTACACTGGTCGTAGTGAGCAAAACATTCGGCGTTGAAGCCATTCGTCCGCTACTGGCAGCTGGGCACCGCGTGTTTGGTGAAAACCGCGTGCAGGAGGCGCAAGAAAAATGGCCTGCACTCAAGCAGCAGTATCCGGATGTCGAATTGCATCTGATTGGCCCATTGCAAAGCAACAAGGCAGCTCAGGCTGTTGCGTTGTTTGATGTCATTCAAACCGTCGATCGGGCCAAAATTGCTGCGGCGCTGGCACAGGAAATGAAGCAACAGGGCAAGTCGCCGCGCCTGTTGGTGCAGGTCAACATTGGGCAAGAAGGACAAAAGGCCGGAATTGCACCGGGGAAAACGGAAGCGCTGATTGCCTCATGCAAGTCAGATTACAGGCTTACCATTACGGGACTCATGTGCATTCCGCCGGTTGATTCGTCTCCGAAACAATATTTTTCTGATCTCGCTGGTCTGGCGCGAGAACTTGGTTTGCCGGAAATCTCAATGGGCATGAGTTCAGATTTTGAAGCTGCCATCAAAGAAGGGGCGACACTCGTGCGGGTTGGCAGCGCTATTTTCGGCGCACGGGCGCTGGCCCCAACCTGACTACCGTTTGCGGCCCGCACACCGCCAAAATCTTCATCATGTCGGCCTTTGAAACAGAGACACAGCCTTCAGTGAACCGGGAGCCCTGCGGCGCCAAGTGGAAAAAGATGGCGCTACCGAAGCCTTGTCTGCGCGGCTGCATGTTGTAGTCCAAGACGACCAAGAGGTCATAGGCCGTGTCTGTGCGCCAAAGTGCCTCGTGACTTGCCGGGTATGGCCGCCGGATTTTCCGGTTGTATTGTCCGTCGCCACTGGCGTCACACCAGCCATCGTCGACCTGCAACTGCTTTTGAGGCATTCTACAAGATGGACGCGCCAACTGGTCAGGGCGGATCAGGAGTTCACGCATGCCAAACCAACCGACTGGACTTTTTCCATCTCCCTCGCGCTTCAGGTGGGTCAACCCATTTCGCCCCAGAAAACATTTAAAACTACGGGCACCTGCCGATATTCGACCCTGTGAGGAAGAAAGCGATCTCACGTGAATGTGCAAAGCCGCGATGAGCGTTTTCATGGGAAGCTGAGTTGCCTTGGGAGGTGAGGTCCGGCTAGACTTGGTACAACTGAAATTGAGGTCTCCATGTCAAATCAAAAGAAAATTGCCATTATAGATGATGACGACATGCTGCGTGACACGCTCAAAGAGCAGTTTTCGTTGCATGACGAATACGCCGTCATAGATTGGGCCAATGCCACGAGCGGAATCAAGGGGCTCAAACAGGACCCGTTTGATCTGGTACTACTGGACGTCAATTTGCCGGACATGGACGGCCGGGAAGCGTGCAAGATCATCCGGCGCAATGGCTACAAGGGCCCGGTCATTATGCTGACCGCCCAAGGATCGGACGCCGATATGATTCTGGGACTTGATTCGGGCGCCAATGACTATGTCACCAAACCTTTCCGCTTTGCAGTCTTGCTGGCGCGCATCAGGTCGCATCTGCGGCAACATGAGCAAAGCGAAGATGCCCTATTCCGCGTTGGGCCTTACAATTTCAAACCCTCGGCCAAATTGCTGGTGCGGGAAGACAACAAGAAAATCCGGCTGACGGAGAAAGAGACTGCGATTATCAAGTTTCTCTACCGGGCAGGCGAACAGAGCGTCAGCCGGGAAACGCTTTTAACCGATGTTTGGGGCTATAATGCTGGCGTTTCCACCCACACGCTGGAAACCCATATCTACCGGCTTCGCCAGAAGATCGAGCGCGACCCCGCGCACGCCGAAATTCTGGTGACAGAGGGCGGCGGCTATCGATTGATCGCTTGAAGTTGGGTGCCAATCCACGCCAAAAGACCGGGATGGCGCCGTGCGAGACAGTTCTTGTATTATCCACCTCATTGCGAGGTGAGGCATGAGCGTGCGAGCTGACGCTGAAACGTTCAGGCAAATTCCATTGTTCCGCAATTGCGATCCTGTGGCGCTGCAGATTCTCGCCTTTTCGGCAGAACGTGTGATGTTTGAAATGGACGATGTGATCTTCAGCGCCGGAGAGAATCCGCGCGGCGCATTTCTGGTAATGAGCGGCAGCGTCAACATCGTGATCAACAACAAGGTCGTGGCCACAATTGAAGAAGGCGCACTCCTTGGCGAGACAGCGATGATTGGTGCCGTACCATATTCCATCACGGCACGGGCGCAGGATGCTGTGGCCGCTGCACGCATTGACCGGAACGTCTTCATGCGGGTTGCCGGCGAATATCCCGAATTTGGCCGGTCCGTGCTTGATGCATTGGGCAGCAAGCTTGGTGATTCGGTGCGCGATTTTGAGCGCATCAGGCTCCAATTGAGCGCTGGCAAGAACTTCTCAGAGATCTAGGTTGAACTGCGCTATCACAGGCACGTGGTCGGAGGGTTGTGTCCACCCGCGCGCGTCCTTGACTATTTCCACGCCCTTTGACTCCTCGGCAATTTTTCCAGTAGCCCAGATGTGGTCCAACCTGCGGCCGCGATCAGCAGTTTTCCAATCTGCGGCGCGATAGCTCCACCAGGTATAAACCTTGGTCTCCGGCGGATGATGGCGGCGAATGACGTCCACCCAGTTGCCGGCCGCCAAAACCTTGTTCAGGCCATCCGTTTCAACTGGAGTATGACTGACAATTTTAAGCAGCTGCTTGTGCGACCAGACGTCGTTCTCAAGCGGCGCAATGTTAAAATCACCAACTGCAATTGCGTGCGTTTGAGATCCTGCAATGTGCTTCTTTGACCATTTTCGCATGTCTTCAATGTATCTGAGCTTGTGGTCAAATTTATCATTGATCGCAGGATCAGGTTCGTCGCCGCCAGCAGGAACATAGAAATTGTGCAGGATCACCTTGTTGCGATTGCCGATGACAGCGCTGACGTGACGGCTGTCAGGCTTTCCGGCAAAGAGTTCGGACTTTATGGCATCCAATGGAAACCGCGAAACGATGGCGACTCCGTGGTAACCCTTTTGGCCATGTTCGGCGATGTGGCCGTAGCCAAGCGCTTTCAGTGCCGCTGACGGAAATTGTCCTTGCGGACATTTGGTTTCCTGAAGGCACAATACGTCCGGCGCATGGTCCTTGAGAAATTTCTCAACCAAGCCAATGCGGAGGCGGACCGAGTTGATGTTCCATGTTGCAATTGAAAAGCCCATGCTTCTCTAAAGCATGGGCTGGCCGCTGCCGACAAGGCGGTGGGCTAGTTTTTCTTGTTCTTATCCCGGTCAATCTTCACGACGAAAAGCTTGGGGTCAATCTTTACACCAGTCTCAAGATTGGCAAGCTGGACTGTGGTGCGCTTGCCCTTGCCATCCACTACAATCCACTGCTGCAACGCCTTGTTCACGTCGTCATAAATCAGAATAATATAGCCACCAAGTTTGCCCTTCTTGTCCTGCAAAGTCACGCTGGTAAGGCCTTCAGCCTGCTGAAAGGCGATCACATCGGTTTCACCAAGCAGGTTGACCTTGTCGGAGACAACTAGGCGCAAAGGCGTGGCCGACAGCGGAAACTGATCACCGCGCTCACGGGCAGTGTTCTTGATGGTCAGCCACTTCCCATCTGAGACAATGAGCAGCGGCACCGGGGGCGCGTACTCAAAACGGATCTTTCCCGGTTTTGAAATCAACATGACGCCACGGCTGGACTGGCCGCGTGGGCTGATCTGGGTAAAATCGCCCCGCATCGTGGCGAAACTGTTGATATAGGCATTGATCCGCTGCACGGCCGCAACTTGGTCGCCTGTCAACACAATGGCCTTGTATTTCCCGGCGACGGCCTCACTGAAAAAGCTACCCGAAGTCAATAAGACCACGAGGATCAGCAAGCAGCTCCGCATCATTTTAATCATCGTTCCGTCCAATCTTCGAATCTTGTCCTGAGCCGGTATTCCCTCATGATGGCCAGTTTGTGACCGTGTCAATCATTGGCGCTGTCTCCCGGCACCAGGATTTCCCTTTTTCCAGTGGCATTGGACCCAGAAATCAGGCCTTCCTTTTCCATGCGCTCAATCAGGCTCGCAGCCTTGTTGTAGCCAATCTGCAGGCGGCGCTGAATGTAAGACGTCGATACCTTCTTGTCGCGCAACACCACCGCCACGGCCTGGTCGTAAAGCTGGTCGCCGCTGCCTGCGGCTCCGCCTTCAGCCAAGAGATCAGCTACGGCATCCTCATCTTCCTCTTCAGTCACGGCCTCGACATATTCAGGAGTTGCCTGAGACTTGAGATGGGTGACAATTGCCTCAACCTCGGCATCAGATACAAATGGGGCATGCAGGCGCGAGATGCGGCCACCGCCCGCCATATAGAGCATGTCGCCCTGTCCCAACAACTGCTCGGCACCTTGCTCACCGAGAATGGTCCGGCTGTCGATGCGCGACGTCACCTGGAACGAAACGCGGGTTGGAAAATTGGCCTTGATGGTTCCGGTTATGACATCTACCGACGGCCGCTGCGTTGCCATCACCACATGGATGCCGGCCGCCCGCGCCATTTGAGCAAGCCGTTGCACAGCGCCTTCAATATCTTTTCCCGCCACCATCATCAGATCGGCCATTTCGTCGATGATCACGACGATGTAGGGCATAGTTTTGGCCTCTTGCTCCTGGGTTTCGAACATGGGCTGGCCGGTATCCGCATCAAACCCAGTCTGGACGGTGCGCGTCAGTTTTTCGCCTTTGTCCAGGAGCTGCTGCATGCGCGCGTTGAAACCATCAACGTTACGCACACCGAACTTTGACATTTTCTTGTAGCGGTCCTCCATTTCGCGGACAGCCCATTTCAAAGCGACGACGGCCTTGCGGGGATCGGTCACGACAGGCGCCAGAAGATGCGGGATGCCTTCGTATACAGAAAGCTCGAGCATCTTGGGGTCAATCATGATCAGTTTGCAACGATCAGGAGGCAAACGGTAAAGCAGCGACAGGATCATGGTGTTGATGCCTACGGACTTGCCTGACCCGGTCGTGCCTGCGATCAGCAAATGCGGCATGCGCGCCAAGTCTGCATAGACAGGATCGCCACCAATGTTCTTGCCCAGTGCCAGGCACAGGCCTTGCGTGCTTTGTTCGAAAGAGGCGCTCGAAAGCAGTTCACGAAGATAGACCGTTTCGCGCTTGGCATTTGGCAACTCGATGCCAATGGCATTGCGCCCGGGCACGACAGCGACGCGGGCGGAAACTGCGCTCATCGAGCGAGCGATGTCATCCGCCAGGCTGATGACGCGTGAAGACTTGATGCCTGGGGCGGGTTCCAATTCGTAAAGCGTCACTACCGGACCAGGTTTCACATTGATGATCTGGCCCTTCACGCTGAAGTCTTCCAGCACGCCTTCAAGCGCTTGCGCGTTTTCGGCCAAGATTACAGGAGAAATTTCGGCGTTGCGACCTGCTTTCTTCGGCTCCGTCAGCAGGTCAAGTGCTGGCAATTCAAAATCTTCCCCTTTCTTTTTGGCGCTGTGCTGGCCCGTGCGCGGAGCGGCTTTGTCTTTTCCAGCAGGAAGGGGCGCGTTCTCCTCTTCTTCGTCAGTTTCATCAGGCTCATCTGGCGGCAGACTTTCGTCAATGTCTGCCAATCCAGGCAGTGTCCTCGCACCTGGCGACAATTCGGGCTCAATCCGGCGCTGCTTGCCATCGCCACGTCTTGGTGCAAGCCGTGTGATGATATCGCCTGCCGGGCGCGATGGTTCGGGCCGCCGCTGGCGTTTGGGGAGCTCCGGCAATCTGACGCGCGATAAAATGGTCTGCATCACCCGAGCGGTTGCCGACACACCGGCCACTGCCGATTTTGAAGCCAGAAGAGCAAAGGCAGATATGTGCGCAGTCATCGTGTGGCTGCCCGAGCCACAAGCACGCAACATGGCCCAAAATCCGGCAACCGAGCTGGCTGAAAAAACAAGAATATGGGCAAGCTTGCCCTTGAGCGCCAAAGCAAAGAACTGGGTGAGAGCAGCAGAGGTCAAATCACCAGCAACGCCACCAAAGCCCGCGCCCAACGGCCAAGTCCCAAATGAAGGGAGAGTACTGAGCGCCATGCTCAGCAGCACAATGGCTGCGAA
Organism: uncultured Alphaproteobacteria bacterium; assembly: GCA_963819615.1. Classification (GTDB taxonomy): domain Bacteria; phylum Pseudomonadota; class Alphaproteobacteria; order Rhizobiales; family Aestuariivirgaceae; genus Aestuariivirga. The sequence continues at coordinate 494,552 of CAWFWW010000012.1, read as the reverse complement.
CCAGAGCACGATACGCGACCAAAATCCCTCCAAGGTCTCGTGATCCAGGCACTTGATTGCCCAGGATACAGGAACGGCCAGCAATACAAGGGATGCAAGGCCAAAAATTTGCAGGAGCTCGTCGGCAACAATTGCTCCCGGCTTGCCAAAAAAATTCTGGGGTATGGCCCGGTTGGCGTTGCTGAGGCTTGGATCTCCGGCACTCCAGGTCGCCAGTGCCAGACCTACGGCCGCGACCCCTGCCAGAATCGCGATGCCAATGACATCCATCAAGCGATTGCGCATGAAACGGCGCAATGCGCGAGGCAAAACGTCTTCGTCAGTATCAAAAGTATGGTCAGATGCCATTGCAGAATACCTGTGCCGCTTTCCGGTTGCGGACATAAAAATTGGTTAACGGCAATCTGACGGCTTGGGGTTAAGGCAACGTAAAAGCGGCGCCACCTTGATCAAAGATGGCGCCGCCTGGGTATCGCTGGAACGAGGCGTTTTGCAACCAATATCAGTTATAGGCGCGCTCGCCGTGACTACCGATGTCGAGGCCCTCGCGTTCATGCTGGTCATCCACGCGCAAGCCCACTGTCGCCTTGCAGATCAGCAATGCGATGTAGCTGACGACGGCCGAGAGAGCAGCGGCAACAATGACACTCATGAACTGCGCATACATTTGCGTTCCGAATGCATAATCGGCAATCTTGGCTGATGTATCGCTGGCCAGATAATCGGTCACGCCAGCGCCGCCCAGCAGGTTCGGATTGACGAATATACCCGTCAACAACGCACCCAGGATGCCGCCCACGCCGTGGACGCCAAATACGTCGAGTGCGTCGTCATAGCCGAATTTTGACTTCATCCAGACAACCGCCCAAAGGCAGACGATGCCTGCGAGAAAGCCGATGATGATGGCAGCCATTGGTCCTACCCATCCACATGCTGGCGTAATGGCAACCAAGCCCGCAACGGCACCTGATGCAGCGCCCAACAGGCTTGGATGGCCTCTGGTCATCCACTCACCAAATGACCAGGCGAGCGTTGCAGCCGCTGCACCCAGGATGGTGTTGAGGATGACCAGTGCTGTCAGCCCATTGGCTTCAAGGTTGGAGCCGGCGTTGAAGCCGAACCAGCCGAACATCAGAAGGCCAGTGCCAATCAGCGTCACAGTGAGGTTGTGCGGCGCCATGGCTTCCCTGCCGAGGCCAATGCGTTTGCCCAACACAAGTGCACAGACAAGACCTGCAACGCCTGCGTTGATGTGAACGACGGAACCGCCGGCAAAGTCGATGGCACCGAGATTGAAGAGGTAACCATTTGATGCGGCAACTGCCGACCCGTATTCAGAGAGGACCGTTCCCCTTGCTGCGTCATCAGTTGCAGATGCAAGACGGGCAAGGAAGTCGGTCGCGCCTGCTTCGCCGACAGCTGCCTTCACCATCTCAATATTGTCTGGAGAAAGCGTATAGGCATCGGGACCGGCCCACCACCAGACCATATGGGCCATTGGGAGATAGGAGAAGGTGAACCAGATGACGAGGAACAGCAAGACTGCGGCAAACTTCATGCGTTCAGCGAAAGCACCGACGATCAAGGCCGGTGTGATTGCCGCGAAAGTCAGCTGGAATATCACATAGACATATTCCGGGATGTAAACTTCCTTGGAGAAAGTTGCGGCCATTGTTCCGGTGTTCACGCCCGACAAAAACACCTTGGAGAATCCCCCAATGAAGGCATTGCCGTTGGTGAAGGCCAGTGAATAGCCATAGATCACCCAGAGAATCGAGATCACGCAGAAGCAGACGCTTACCTGCATGAGCACTGAAAGCACGTTCTTGGAGCGCACCAATCCGCCATAAAAGAGCGCGAGGCCAGGCACAGTCATGAGCACGACGAGCGCCGTTGCCGTGAGCATCCAGGCCGTATCGCCCTTGTTGACAGTTGCTGCAGCCTCAGCCGGCAACGCTGTCGCCAAAAATGCCGCCGCAAGAGTCAAAGCAGACCCCAGCCGCTTTGCCAGATGTAACATTGTGGTTTTCCTTTCCATTGTCATTCTGTCTCAGAGTGCCGCACTGCCAAATTCACCGGTGCGTACGCGCACGGCTTCACTCAACGGCAGCACAAAAATCTTGCCGTCTCCGATCTGGCCGGTTTGCGCCGCAGTGCGGATGGTTTCGACAGCGCGGTCGGCAAGACCCGCATCAACAGCGAGCTCGATTTTGACCTTGGGTACAAAACTGACGGCGTATTCAGCCCCCCGGTAGAACTCGGTATGGCCGCGCTGACGGCCGTGGCCCTTCACCTCGGTGACGGTAATGCCCTGGATGCCGATGGCTCCCAGGGCTTCGCGCACTTCTTCAAGTTTGAACGGCTTAATGATGGCGATGATGTATTTCATGAAGTCCCTCCTTCGGACAGGAATGCCAATCAAGAGTCATGCCAGAACTCTTGAAACATAAACCTTTGTTATTTTTACCTTTTCTCGTTGATCATAAATCATGAACCAGTGACTTTGGCTATTTTTTAGGCAGTAGTGGGCGAATGCCTAAACTCTAGTCACAAAAATGTCCCTGTGCAGTGCGGCGGCTGTGGGCTAATTCCCGGTCATGACCTTTGACGTTGCCATCATTGGTGCGGGCCTCAACGGGCTGACAGTTGCGCTAGCCCTGGGTTCCAAGACCCTGCGACGCCCGCTGCGCGTCGTCCTGGTAGATGGCAAAGTCCCTTCGACAACATCTACCGATACGCGCGGCTCTGCACTCACACTTGCGACACAACAAATGCTGACGGCTCTAGGATGCTGGGAAACCTTGCGCCCGCAATCGCAGGAGATGCGCGACATCATCGTGACAGATGGCGGTAAGCCAATCGCGGAACGTACTGGCTTGCTGCATTTTGCAACCGAAGAAGGCCGGCCAGCTGCGGCTGCCATCGTTGAAAATGGCGTGTTGCTTTCAGCTTTGCGGCGCGCAGTCTCGAACAGTCCGTCCATCACTGCACGATTTGGCCTGGGGGTTGCGGACATCGCATTTGGGCCAGGGCTGGCATTGGCAAAACTTGCCGATGGCACAGAAATCAAGGCGTCGCTCGTCATTGGCGCAGATGGAAGGAACTCCCCGACGCGGCAGGCCGCTCGGATTGACGTGGATTGCAGAGATTATGGCCAGAGCGCCGTCACATTCTCCATTGCGCATGAGTCTCCGCATGGCGGCAGGGCTGAAGAGCATTTCCTGGCGCATGGCGTGCTTGCAGTCTTGCCGCTTTCCGGCAACAGGTCGTCGATCGTGTGGGCGGAAGCCAGTGCCCGGGCCGATGCATTGATGGCGCTGGATGATGACGCTTTTATCGCAGAACTCACCAAGACATTGGGTTCGCATCTCGGCGAAATGAGCTTGGCGTCGAAACGCAATTGCTATCCGCTTGCACTGCAGATTGCGAAAGACATGACGGGTGTGCGCCTCGCCCTCATCGGCGATGCAGCGCATGTCATTCATCCGCTCGCAGGCTTGGGTCTCAATCTTGGCTTCAAGGATGCAGCGGCATTGGCCGAGATATTGTCAGAAGCCGCAGGGCTCGGGGAAGATTTGGGAGGTGCTGGCGTATTGGCCAAATATTCGCGATTACGGCGCTTCGACACCGTGATGACAAGTTTCTCGATTGACCGAATGAACGCGCTTTTCGCCAATGACAATCCGCTACTTACGGCAGTCCGCGGGCTTGGTTTGCGGATGGTTGACCGCGTTCCGCTTGCCAAGGACCTGTTCATGAAAGAGGCGGCAGGACTGACCGGCTCGCCGCTGCGCCTGATGCGCGGGCTTCAGCCCTAGAGGCGGACAAGCGGTCTTGTCATGCAAGTCGGGCCACCTTCGCCTTTGCGGCAAATCTCAGACCCTTCTATAACTTCGACAGTGACGCCAGCGGACCGCAAGATCCGCTCAGTTCCGGGATTGCCCTCCACCATGATGACATGGCGAGGTGCAATGGCCAGAACATTGCAGGCCATGGCCGGGAATTCCAGTTCCGGAACCTCAACAAACTTGATGCCGCACTGTTCCAGAAACTCAACAAGCCGAACCGGCATCAGCGGAAGATAGACAACAGCCAAATCTTGATCGACGGGACTCAAGACTGACATCAAATGAAAGACATCGGATTTGCCCTTGAAGTGGGGCAGGTCGAATGTGTGAATAGCGACGCCAGGGCCCATCAAGGTCTTCAACTGGTCGATGCCGTTCAAATTGGTGCGATAACCAAGGCCAGCAAGAAGGGTCTTGTCATTGAGCCAGACAAGATCCCCGCCTTCGATTTTGCCGTCGCCAGTTATCTCTCCAATGACTGCAAAATCCTGCTGCAGTGCTTGCGCATTCACTGCCGATTCTGATCGGCGCTGCGGTTTTCCCATGCGCGGCTTGACGATGCCGCGTGGCGTCACAATCAGGGAATCGCGGGGATAGAGGCTGTCGAGCGTCAGGTTTTCAGAGGCTGGCAGCTCGATGACTTCACACTTGATCGCCTGAAGACAGTCAATAAAGGCCCGATACTGTTTTGTCGCGACTGAAAGATCGGGACGCTGATGATAATTGAGGTCACGCCATTCGCGATCAATCTTGGCGTCCGAAACGAATGCGTTGGCGGGGCTGCGCATGGCGACTTTGGAAAGCCTGCCAAATTCATTGAAAGCTGTCATCTGCGTCTGATCCGGAAATAAAGGTGGTCACCAAGGGTTTTCTGTTCCAGCAGTTCATGACCCTGCTCGGCGCAAAAATGCGGCATGTCGATGGCAGCCATGGGATCGCTGGCCGTCAGATGCAGCACCGCCCCGGAAGGCAGGGATTCAAGCCTTTTCCGGGCCTTCAGAACTGGCAACGGGCAGAGTAACCCTGTCACGTCAAGTTCAGTATCCAGATGGTTGCCGGTCATGCCGGAATTCTATAGAGGCAAGCCATCAAGGATACCATATGGCACTGATGACCAAGCTCAATTTTCAGGGACGCATCGAAGAGTTGCGGTTGCGCGCTTCGCGCGAAGCAGGATTCGAGAAATCGAAAACCGGCATGATCCGGCTTACGCTTGATGGCCCGGAGGGTGATTGCCATACAGGCTCCATGCGCAAATCCGACTCCCGCACGCTCAAACTTTATCCCCGCGATATTGAGATCCGCAATGTCCGCCAACTGACGGTGCTTTCACTCGAGGAACTGGCGGAGATCGCCTTGGAGCTTGGCATTCCGGTCTTTGATCCCGGATGGTTTGGCGCAAATATCGTGGTCTCCGGCATTCCCGATCTCACATTATTGCCGCCTTCCACGCGGCTGCAATTTCCATCGGGTGCGACTATTGTCGTTGACTTGGAGAACATGCCGTGCAGCCAGATTGCAGCCATTGTCGGCCAACATCATCCGGAGGTGCAAATGAAGGTGGTTAAGACAGCAACTCACAAGCGTGGCGTCACAGCCTGGGTTGAACGCGAAGGTGCGGTCTTGGTCGATGATCACGTCGGCATATTCATTCCGCCGCAGCGCGTATACCAGCACATCGCATGACGGTTCTGGGCGCAATCATCGCAGGCGGCCAGTCCCGCCGCATGGGCGGCGTTGAAAAGGCCTTTGTTGAGCTTGGCGGCGTTCCCCTGATCGAACGCGTGCTGTCACGACTGATGTTACAGGCCGACCAAACCGTAATTAACGCCAATGGCGATCCTTCGCGGTTTAAAAAATTCAACTGTATAGTGATTGCAGATGAGCTTTCGGATGTTGGCACTCCGCTTGCGGGGCTTCATGCCACGCTGTTGCATGCGCAGAGCCACGGCTTCGAGGCGGTGGTTTCAACGCCATGCGATGCACCATTTCTGCCGCTTGATCTTGCGATGGTGCTGCGCGAGGCCGGCAGGGGCAAAGCGATCATCGCGGCAAGCCATGAGCACAGCCACTATCTTACCGGCTACTGGCCTGTGTCGCTAGCGCCTGTTCTTGAACAGGCAATCCAGACCAAAGGCATACGCCGGGTGCAGGATTTCAAGGCACTGGTTAACGCCTTCGAGCTTGTCTGGCCGGGCGGCCTCATCGACCCGTTCTTCAACATCAATACGCAGGAAGACCTTGCTTTTGCCGAAGCGATGGCTGGTTTGCGGGCTTGAGCCACATCGGCGCCGGCGAGTTTCTGTCGCAATAGCCCCAGTCTCCGTCGCAGGATTTCGCCGCTGTCTGGCGGCAAAGGTCTAATGACGGACCAGAGTTTGAAAGCGAATATCAAGGACGCATCAGCATGAAAACAGAAGCACGGGCAGTGGTGATCGGCGGGGGCGTGGTGGGTGTGTCAACACTCTATCACCTTGCCAAAAAGGGCTGGAGCGATGTTGTGCTTGTCGAGCGCAAGGAGCTCACCTCAGGTTCCACCTGGCATGCCGCGGGCCTGCTGCCGCTGTTCAACATGTCCTATTCCGTCGGCCAAATCCACAAATACTCAGTGAAATTCTATCAGGAACTGGAAAAGGAAACCGGCCAGAATGTCGGCTTCAGCAAAGTCTCCAACATCCGCCTGGCGCGCACCAAGGACCGCTGGGACGAGTTCATGTATTATGCCGGGATTGCGGAAACCATCGGCATCAAGGTCAATCTGCTCACACCTGAACAAGTGAAGGAAATCTGGCCGCTGTGCGAAACTGATGGCCTGCTGGGCGCCATCCAACATCCCGATGATGGCTACATCCAGCCGGCTGACCTGACGCAAGCCCTTGCCAAGGGCGCACGTGCGCTGGGAGCAGAGATCAACCGCAACACCTCAGTCACTGCGATTGAACGCAAAGGTGACAAATGGGTCGTCGTCACCGACAAGGGTACGATCACATGTGATCATGTAATTTCCTGCACCGGAAACTTTGCACGAAAGACCGGAGCCATGGTTGGCCTCGATATTCCGGTCATTCCCGTCGAGCATCAATACATCGTCACCGAACCGCATCCCGCCATCCGTGAACGCCAGGCCAAGGGTCTTCCTGAAATGGGCGTGCTGCGCGAAGCTGATTCAAGCTGGTACATGCGCGAGGAAAATGGCGGGCTTCTGCTTGGGCCATACGAGAAGGGCGCGCCCTGCTGCTACATGGATGCGCCATCCGACGAGAGCGAATACGAACTCTTTCAGGAAGACCTGGACCGTCTGGCACCACACATCGAAACCGCCATCACGCGCGTTCCGGCTTTCGGTGAGGTCGGCATCAAGAAAGTCTACAATGGTGCCATCGCCTATACACCCGACGGCTCACCGATCATCGGGCCTGCTTGGGGTCTCACAAATTTCTGGCTCAATGAGGGCCATTCCTTTGGCGTCACAGCAGCAGGTGGTGCGGGCTGGCAACTCGCCGAATGGATCGTTGATGGCGAACCCACCATCGACATGATGGGTGTCGATCCGCGCCGCTTCGGGCCTTACGCCACCAAGGGCTATCTCAAGGTCAAGAACGAGGAAGCCTATTCAAACGTCTTCACGCCACATTATCCGGATGAAGAACGGTCCGCCGCGCGTCCCTTGAAAACCACGCCGTGCTATTCACGCATGAAAGATCTGGGTGCGGTGTTTGGCTCGGTTTACGGCTGGGAACGACCGGGCTGGTTTGCGCCGAAAGGCTATGGCCTGACCAAAGAAGAATTGAACAGCGACGACACGCTGACCAACCACAATCACGCACCTGCTGATACGGATGGCAAGGTGAAAGAAAAGTGGTCCTTCCGCCGCTCCAACTATTTCAACATCGTTGGCGATGAATGCAAGGCCGTGATGACCAGCGTCGGCATTCAGGACATGTCCGCCTTTGCAAAAATGGAAGTGTCGGGACCAAAGGCCCGCGAATGGCTGGAGTCGATCCTCGCCAACAAGATTCCAAAAAAGCAGGGGCGCATAGCGTTGTGTCATTTGCTCACACCACGTGGAGGCGTTCGCGCCGAGTTCACGGTTTACGAATGGCAGCCGGGCCGCTTCTATCTCGTGTCTGCAGGAGCCTACGAACGCCACGACCATGACTGTTTGGCAAAACTTCTGCCATCCGATGGTTCGGTGCGCCTGAGCCCCATCACCACGCGCCTTGGCGTGCTTGTGATTGCCGGCCCAAACGCACGCAAGCTCTTGCAGAAACTCAGCGCAACTGATCTCTCCAACGAAAATTTCCCCTGGCTTTCCGGCCAGCAGATCAGTGTCGGCCACGTCTCCACCCACTGCGCGCGCGTCAATTTCGTCGGCGAGTTGGGTTACGAATTCCATCACCCGATTGAACAGCAAGTCGCGTTGTTCGACCTCCTGATGGAGGCCGGCAAGGAATTCGACATCCGTCCCTATGGCATCAAGGCCATGTCGTCGCTGTCCATCGAAAAATCCTACCGCCTGATCCCGCGCGAACTGTCCATCGAATACAACGCCTGGGAGTCAGGCCTCGACCGGTTCGTGCATCCCAACAAGGGCCAGTTCATTGGCCGCGATGCGCTGGTTGCGGAGCGCGAAAAAGGCCTCGCCTGGAATTTCGTCACCATGGAAGTCGATGGCATCACCGCCAAACACTCGGACACACGGGGCTCCGAACCCATTTATTCAAAAGGCAAGATGATCGGCCGAGCCACCAATGGCGGCTTCGGCTGGCGCTGCAACAAGTCACTCGCACTCGCCATGGTAAAGCCGGAACATGCGGCACTTGGCACGGAACTGGAAATCAAGATTCTCGGCGAAATGTTCACGACAAGAGTCATCGCAGAATCTCCTTACGATCCGGACAATGTGAGACTCCGCGCTTAGCTTCGTCCCGCGAACGGGAGCGCCATGCCGCACACCTTCGAGTTTGTGCGGGTGCCCAGGCTTCTTTCCAAAAAGAATTGCGAGCATCACGCCAATCACTGTCGTTGCCACCCCGACAACAGCAAGCGGCGATAATAATTCGTCCAGCAGCAGCCACCCCAGCAGAGCCGCAATCGGTGCGTTGAGTGCGAATAACACCCCAGAGCGCCGTGGCCCGAGGCGATTCAATGCCGCAACCGGTTCAATGCAAAGGCACCGAGATGGCCTGCTGGCACTGCCGAAACGAGAGGAACTATAGCCCAGCATATCGCCGTGCCGATGGCCGCCAATTCGTGCAGCGGTAATAATGCGCCGTGCATGATCAGTCGGCCCACGCACTCTGCAAGATTGGCGGCAAGCTGGAGGCTATCACGAAAATCAAACACAGAATTTCTAGTTATGGTTGCGTCACGATTTCACCTGCCCCAATAACTTGCCCGGTTCGCACCATCTGCTAAAGTGATGGGCATAAGCGGGGAAGAGATGGAATCACAGAGACACGACCAGTTCGGCACTGGCGTGGGGTTTGTCTTGTTGGCGACCTTGGGCTGGAGTCTCTCCGGCCTGTTCGTGCGTTTGCTGCAACACATGAATCCCGAAGGGATCAGCGGCTGGCAGATCAATTGCTGGCGGGGCTACTGGATGGCGCTGGCGCTGTTTTGCTATCTGGTGCTGCGCTATGGCCGCAGCCTGCCGGACCGAATCCGCCAGATACCGCCTGCTGCGTTGTGGACTTCAGCGCTGTGTTTTGCGACAGGCACCACGTTTTATGTGACTTCCCTCACCCTAACTTCAACCGCAACAGTTTCCGTGATTGGCGCCATGTCGCCATTGGTTGCCGCTTTGCTCAGTCCCTGGATCGCCGGTGAAAAACCGGGTTTTCTGACATGGATTGCGGCCATACTGGCTTTGGCGGGAGCGGCAATCATCGGACGCGATGCCTTTACAAGCGGCAATCTGGCAGGCGCCCTCACCAGTTTTGCGGTCCCTGTAACGTTTTCCGTGCAAACGCTGCTGCTTCGCCGCTATCGCCACCTTGACATGATGCCCGCTATCGGAATCGGTGGATTCCTGGCCTTTGTGGGCGCCGGGATAGCGCCACTGGTGATCAACACATTTGGGCTGTCAGCGCAGCCTTTGACTATCGGTTTCGACATCGACATTGCTTCGCTGCTTGTGCTTGGCTTCATGGGCCCTGTGCAGCTTGCCTTGCCGCTGATTTTTTACGCCATTGGCGCACGCTCGGTTCAGGGCGTGACGCTGGCACTGCTCTCCATGCTTGACGCGATACTCAATCCCCTGTGGCCCTGGCTATTCTTCAATGAAGTTCCGGGGCGCGAAACCGTGATTGGCGGCTCAATCATCCTGGGAGCGGTGCTCCTGTCAATCCTCGGCGGCAGCATCCATGCCTATTCGCGACGGCTGTCGACGCGCTGATCCATGACGCGGCGATCGGCAACGGCAATCGGATTTTCAGCGGTACTGATGCAGGGATTGCCTGCTATCACTGGTCGATTGCTGTTGCGTGCGTTTGATTACTTTGCGAGCCATTTTGGCGGCAAAGGACTGGCTCGTCCCGAAGCAACCGATTATGCGAAAATAAACCATGTTGAATTTCCCGCATCGCACTTAATGGAATGTTCAGGTGCCCAAGAATAACAGGTTTTCCATTCACCACGGCAGGGGATTGGTGCAAATGCTATTCAAGTTTTCAATGACAATTCTAACGCTCGTTGCCCTTGGCACGGATGCATATGCGTATCTTGATCCCGGCACCGGAAGCATCGTGGTTCAATCAATCGTCGCTGGCGTCGCAAGCTCCTTGTTCGTCATCAAACTCTACTGGCACAAATTGCGCGCAGCACTCGGTCTTGGTCCGCGTGACACCAAGGCAAAGGATGGCGCGGATCGCGCGTGAAGGCCTCGGTCACTAGAGAGCCGGGCTCCTTTCGCGATCCCAGCGGACATGTTTTCTACAAGGATGGCGAGGTTTTGCGCAACCTCAGCGCAGGCGCTGCCGGTCATTACCGGCAGCTCACCGAGTCTGGCCTGCTCGCCAAACTTATCAATGCCGGGAAACTGGTCGGAACCGTTGAAACAAACCAGGCGCCTGCTGACGGCATGGCGATGGTTCTGCATCATGACCTAATCCCCTTTGTGTCTTACCCTTATGAATGGTCCTTCCCGCTTTTGAAAGCGGCAGCACTCTTGCACCTTGATGTGCAAATTGACGCTTTCAAAGAGGGTTTCAGCCTGTCCGACGCCAGCGCCTACAATGTCCAGTTCAAAGGATCGCAGCCGGTCTTCATCGATGTCCTGTCCTTGCGACGTTACCATGACGGCGAAGTCTGGGGCGGGCACCGGCAATTCTGCGAGCAGTTTCTCAATCCATTGCTGCTGCGCGCCTTCTTTGGCATTCCCCATAACGCGTGGTTCCGGGGCAATCTCGAAGGCATCGAAACGGCTGATCTGGCGCGCATGTTGCCGTGGTGGCGAAATTTTTCCTTTAACGTGCTAAGCCATGTCACTTTACAGGCGAGCCTGCAGGCATCCGCCATCAGCGATGGCGGCAAGAGTACGGCGAGAGCAAGACGCGCCGCCATTCCAAAAATCCGTTACGAAAGAATGCTGTTGTCAATGCGCGACTGGATTGCGGGGCTTGAGCCAAGGGGCACAGGCGCCACGGTATGGAAAGACTACGCGGAAAACACCACTTATGCCGATGAGGAACGCTCTGCCAAGCTGGCATTCATCAAGACCTTCTGTGCGCAGGTGAAGCCGAAGCAGTTGTGGGACATCGGCTGCAATACCGGGGACTACAGCGAAGCGGCGCTGCATTCAGGCGCACAGTCGGTCATCGGCTTTGATTTCGATCAGGGTGCGCTTGAGCGGGCCCATGCTCGTGCCGTGGCAAAGCAGCTCAATTTTCTGCCCCTGTTTCAGGACGGCGCCAATCCAAGCCCGGATCAGGGTTGGAACAATGTTGAACGCAAGGCATCCGCACGGCGACGGTCTGGCGACGCACTCATTGCCCTTGCCTTCGAACATCATCTGGCCATCGGCCGCAATGTTCCGCTCCCGCAGGTCGTGGCCTGGCTTTTGGCGACAGCGCCCACCGGCGTCATTGAGTTTGTGCAGAAATCCGACCCCACGGTGCAACAGCTGCTGGCGCTCCGCGAAGACATCTTCCCCGATTATACGCAAGAAGCGTTTGAATCCTGCCTGGCTTCCAGTGCCCGCATCGTGAAGGCAGAAACAGTCTCTGCCTCGGGCCGCAGGCTGTACTGGTTCGACCGTGACTGACGCGGCAGACATCTTGCAATCGCCCTTGCGGAAACCCCTGCCTCTCAATGCCTTTATCGTGCCGGTCACGCCGGTTTTCTTCATGGGCGCCGTCAACCTTGAGCGGATCACGATTGCGAGCCTGTCCTGGACCATTGCTGCCGCCCTGGCCCTTTATCTTGCCATATTGTTTGCCTTGCGCTTGCTGGCCAGGAAGCCTCAAGTCACCGATGCCGTGCTGGCGCTCGCCTATTGCGCCACATTCATGCCATTCATGTTCCTGCCGCAAGGGCAATCGCGCGCCCTGTGGTGCGTCGTTTGTATCGCCATCATTGCCGCGGCCATCATATGGCAAGAGGGCCGTAGGATCATATTGATGGTTCTTACGGGCTATTGCGCCATCATGATGGTCTATCCTTTGGTCATGTCGACTGGCATCATTGGGGTGATCGCCAAGCGCGGTGACATCGCCAGCGTTGCCCAAAGCGCGTTCGACGAACTGCCCGCGGTTGGTGAGCGGATTGCGGAAAAACCTGACATCTACTATTTTGTGTTTGACCGCTATCAGCGTGACGACTTCCTGAAATCAATCTATGGCCATGACAATCAACCGTTTCTGGATGAGCTCAGGAAACGCGGGTTTTTTGTGGCGGCACAGTCCTATTCCAACTACCAGCGGACGGCGCATTCCGTCGTCTCATCGCTCAATTTTGACTATCTCGACCGGCTTCAGACTCCGCAGTCGGCCAAGAGCAGCGACTGGCTGCCACTCTATGACATGTTCCAGGATTTTCGCATTGGGCGTGTCCTCAAGCAAATGGGCTATGAGATCCGCTTTTCCGGCAGCTGGTGGGAGCCAACGCGCCGGATCGCCAGTGCCGATGACACCCGCAACTTTTATGAACTTCCGGAGCTGGCCCGCGTGGTCTATGAACACTCGCTGATCGTTACGTTCGCGCGGGCGGTGGGCTGGCGAGAGGCCGATCCGCTTTATTGGCAGTGCCAGCGGTCGCGGCTGATGTTTGAAGACATCCGCTCGGCCCCGGATTCCGGCAAACCTCTATTCCACTTCGCCCATTTCCTGATCCCTCATCCGCCCTTTGTGACACATGAGTCAGGCCGCTGCATGGAGATTGAAGAAGCGCAGCAGCGCACGCGGGCGCAAAACTATGTTGGCCAGCTCAAACACGCCAATGAACAAATCCTGCAAACGGTCGATGCGCTGCTGGCGCGGCCCGGACCCAAACCTGTCATCATATTGCAGGCGGACGAGGGACCGTGGCCCGACGCCTATGCCGATGACGAGATCACCATTCTTGGGCGTGATGTCTCCGATGTTGACTGGAAGACACTTGATGCGGAGACCTTGCGCGAAAAGATGGCCATTCTCAACGCCATTTATGCGCCGTCAATGCCGCAGGGTGTCTTCAGCGACGCACAAAGCCCGGTCAATACATTCCGCATGCTGCTCAAACACTATTTTGACGTGCCGATTGAAACCCTGCCCGACCGCCACAAAATATATCTCAGGCGCAACGATCTCTATTCATTCGAGGACGTGACAGAAAAGATCCGCCCCGCTCCGGCGGACCGTTAAAAACTGTTCTTGCGCTTCCTCAGTTCGGCAAAGACGGCAGCGTCAGTTGCATCCATCATATTCAGGAGGCTGCGGATTTCGGGACTGTTGCAGCGCATGAAGGGATTGGTCTTCAACTCATCGCCAATGGTCGAAGGGCAGGTCATTTCACCTTTTTCGCGCTGATTGCGCACGACCTCGGACCGGATCACGAGGTTGCGGTTGTTGGGCTCCATGGCGAGGGCAAATTTTGCGTTGGCAACTGTATATTCGTGACCGCAGTAAACAGAGGTGATGCCGTGGAGCCTGGCGAACTGGTTCACGGACTGGTGCATCTCATCCATGGCGCCTTCCAGCACCCGTCCGCAGCCCATGGCGAACAAGGTGTCGCCGGCAAACAGCACATAGTCTTCGGGGAAGTGAAAGGCGATATGGCCCTTGGTATGGCCGGGGCAGGCATAGACATCCACCTTGCGATTGGCGATCTCAAAGCTCTCTCCACCTTTCAATCCCCTTGAGATTCCTGGTATCGCGCTCCTTTCTGCCTCGGGGCCAAAAATGCGGCAGCCGAATTCATGTTTGAGCTCGAGGTTGCCCGCGACGTGATCGCCGTGGTGGTGGGTGGTCAGAATATGCGTCAGCTGCCAGCCGCGGCGCTTGAGTTCGGTCACAATACTACTGGCATCGGGTGCGTCGACGGAAATGGTAGTTCCGGTCTGGTGATCATGGACGAGGACGCCATAATTGTCGTCGCGACACATGAACTGGTGAATTTCGAGATGCGCCATGATTTCTCCGGATTAACCTTCTGGTTGTCTCTAATCCAAATCAGTTTTGTGGTGAACCGATAATTTCGCTATCAGGCTTGCATGGATGTTGCAGACCTTCGCGAATTCTATGCCAGTCCGCTGGGGCGCAGCAGTGCCGCGCTCATTGGGTCGGCGTTGCAGCCGGCGCTCAACTTGGCAGCGGGACAAACAGTGCTGGGGCTGGGCTATGCCACGCCTTATTTGCGGGCGGTTGTTCCTGCTGACGCGCATGTGATGGCCTTCATGCTGGCACGGCAGGGGGTTACGCATTGGCCGCGGAGCGGTCCTGTGCAATCTGCCCTGGTTGATGAATATGACCTGCCGCTGCTCGAAAGCACTGTCGATCACGTCATCATGGTGCATGGGCTTGAGCTTGCCGACACGCCACTTGACATGCTGCAGGAGGCCTGGCGGGTTATGGCGCCGCAGGGGAAACTCTATCTGGTCGTTCCCAATCGCCGCGGGCTGTGGTCGGCCAGCGAGCGCACGCCCTTTGGCTTTGGCCGGCCATTTTCGCGCGGCCAGCTGGCGAGCCTATTGAAGGAGGCACAGTTTTCGGCGCTCAGCTGGCGCTATGCGCTTTACACCCCGCCGCTTTCGGGACGTAGTGTGCTGCATGCCGCGCGATACCTGGAAAAAGCGGGAGCCTATGCGGTGACGCGGTTTGCGGGCGTGATCGTGGTCGAGGCGATGAAGCAGGTCTACGCCTTCTCGTCCGGCAAGCGCTCACGGCGGCTGGTGCCGCGTTTCAGGACGGTGCTTTTGCCAGCACCGCAGCACTCGTAGCGCGAGGCCGCGCGTCTGGACGAGTTGCTTTGCAAATGATGCGCCTTTTGCCTATGAAGGCGGCTCCTCGAAAGTTCCTGCCTTGCCTGATTCACTGATTAAATCCTCACCGTCCGCCAGCCAACCTCTTGAAACGATCCGCAAGGAGATCGACCGGATTGACGACGGCATCCTCGATCTGCTGGCGCAACGCTTTGCACTGGTTGAGCAGGTGAAGGCTGCCAAGCAGTCGCTTGATATCCAAATGCCGTTGCGCCCGGCACGGGAGGCCGAGGTATTGCGACGGCTGGTCGGCAAGGCCCGGGTGCTCGGCCTTAACCCCGAACTTCTGGTGCGGCTTTGGCCTGCGATTTTTTGTGATGCATCGTTGCGGCAGAGTGCCGTCACGCTGCATGTGGGGCAAAAGTCTTTTGCTTCAGTTGCGTTGCTGACCATCATCCGCGACTATTTCCCGTTCATGAAGGTTGAGGAACAGACGGATGATGCGGTGGCCATTGCCACTGCGCATGCTGCTGTTGGCGACGTCGCCATTGTCGCCACCGAGGGCAACTGGCTTCCAGCCCTCTTGCAGGGGAAAGCCCGGGTGATGGCGGCGCTGCCGTTTTTGAGCGATGCCGGAAAGCCTGAGCTGTTGGTGATCGGGCAGGCAGCGGCGCAAGGCTCAAGTTCGGATGAAACCCTGATTGCAACAGCTGGCGGATTGCCGCGCGACTTTGCCTTGAAGCCGAAATGGCAAGCGCTGCAGGGTGAACATGTGATCACGGCTTTGCCCGGATTTCTCTCGGAGAAAGAGCCACCCTTGCATGCCCTGATCCGGGTTAATGGCCGGCTCGGGCTCAAGGTGATCGGGCGCTATCCGTCGCCAATGAGGCGCCAATGAGGAAAGTGTCATGAGCGGGCTCCGTCCGGCGCCGAAACCGGGAATCCTTTCGATCGAAGCCTATGTTCCGGGCAAGGCTGCCGCCAAGGGCAGCAAGGTGTACAAGCTGTCCTCCAATGAATCCCCCATCGGGGCCAGTCAGGCGGCGATGGATGCGTTTCACAATGCTGGCGGATCTCTGGCCCGCTATCCTGATGGCAGTGCAGCGGCTTTGCGTGAAGCCATCGCCAGCCGCTACGGGCTCAACGCCGAGCATATCGTATGCGGCGCTGGGAGCGATGAATTGCTGCAGCTTCTGGCGCATGCGTATCTCGGACAAGGCGATGAGGCGATCTACAGCCAGTATGGGTTTCTGGTTTACCCAATCGCCATTGCGTCGAATGGCGCACGCGCGGTTGTCGCTCCCGAGGTTGATTATCAAACCAGTGTTGATGCCATGCTTGAACGGGTGACGGACAAGACCCGGATGGTGTTTCTGGCCAATCCGAACAATCCGACGGGACGCTATATTCGCTTTGACGAAGTGCGGCGGCTGCATCGCGGATTGCCGGGAAATGTCATTCTGGTGCTGGACGCAGCCTATGCCGAGTACGTCAATGCCAATGACTATGAGTCAGGGATTGCTTTGGTTGCCGAGTTTGAGAATGTGGTGATGACGCGGACGTTCTCGAAGATATTCGGGCTGGCGGCGCTGCGATTGGGTTGGGCCTATTGCCCAGCGCATATTGCCGATGTGCTGAACCGCATCCGGGGACCGTTCAATGTCGGTTCGGCAGCGATTGCTGCGGGGGTTGCGGCGATCAAGGATCAGGCGTTCACTGACCGGGCCTTGGCGCACAACGCGCAATGGCTTTCCTGGGTTGAACGTGAATTGGTTGCGCTGGGGCTTGGGGTTGTGCCGAGTGTCGGCAATTTTCTGCTGGTGCATTTTCCGGCGGAGAAATCTGCTGCTGATGCGGACGCGTTTCTGCTTGAACACGGCATTGTGGTCAGGCGGATGGAGGCTTATGGGTTGCCGCAGGCACTCAGGATTTCCATTGGCACCGAAGAAGCCAACCGCCATCTCGCCTCGACGTTGAAGGCGTTTCTCGCATGAGCATCTTGTTTGAGCGTGTGGCGTTGATTGGACTAGGCCATATTGCCTCGTCACTTGCGCACGTCATCCGGCGGGAAAAGCTGGCAGCTGAGATTGTGGGTCATGCGCGCAGCGCCGAGACGCGCGCAATTGCCCGTGAGATGAATCTCACAGACGTGGTGTGCGACAGAGCGATTGATGCAGCCAGGGGTGCCGATCTCATCATTTTGTGCGTGCCAGTAGGAAGCTGTGGTGCGGTTGCCGCAGAAATTTCCCCGGGGCTCAGGCCCGGTGCGATCTTGACAGATGTTGGCTCGGTCAAGGGTTCGGTGGTGCGTGATGTCGCTCCTCATGTGCCAGCGGGCGTTCACTTCGTGCCGGGACATCCGCTGGCGGGAACCGAACATTCGGGGCCACGCTCGGGATTTGCCGGTCTGTTTCATGACCGTTGGTGCATCCTCACTCCCATTGAAGGCGGCAATGCCGAAGCTGCCGACAGGCTAGAGGCCTTTTGGAAAGCGTGCGGAGCAAATGTTGACCGCATGACGGCTGCGCACCATGATTTGGCTTTGGCTATCACCAGTCACTTGCCGCATCTCATCGCCTATAATACCGTCGCCACCGCGTCTGATCTCGAAGAGGTGACAAATTCAGAAGTGATCAAATATTCAGCCAGCGGATTTCGGGACTTCACCCGCATTGCGGCATCCGATCCCACCATGTGGCGCGACATATTCCTGGCCAACAAGGATGCCGTGCTGGAAATGCTGGGGCGGTTTTCGGAGGAATTGTCGGTGCTGCAACGGGCAATCCGCTGGGGCGATGGCGACACACTGTTCAACTTGTTCACGAGGGCGCGGGAAGTGCGGCGCGGCATCATCGCAGCGGGGCAAGATACTGCGGCCCCCAATTTCGGCCGGGCCGGGGACAAGCCACCCACTGCGCCATGAAAAACCCTGCCTGCGGGAACTGCAGTGGGAAGGCCAGCGCGAATGTTTGGGTTTTCGGCTATGGTTCGCTGATGTGGAATCCGGGCTTCGCTTTCAAGCGCAGCTATCCCGGCACCCTCCATGGTTTTCACCGCCGCCTCTGCATCTACTCGCATCAATACCGCGGCACACCAGAGCGACCAGGGCTGGTCTTCGGGCTTGACCGTGGCGGATCGTGCCGTGGCATGGTGTTTGAAGTTGAGGCAAGGCGCTGGCCGGAAACGCTCGCTTACTTGCGCGAGCGTGAACAGCTCAACGATGTTTACATCGAGGTTTTCAAGCGCGTGAGGGTTGAAGCGCTTGAAAGTGCCGTTGATGCGCTTGCCTTCACCGTCAACCGTTCCCATGCCCAGTATGCGGGCCAGCTTCCGGCAGAAGAGGTCCTCCGCCTGACCCAGCAGGGCCAGGGCCAGTTTGGCGCTTGCGAAGACTATGTGCGCAAGACCGTACAGCACTTGCGCGAGCTTGACATTCATGATGCGGCACTTGAGACCCTGCTCAGGCTGCTCGGCGAAACTCCCAAAACCTGTTAAACTCATCTGTCCGGCTCCGTTGCAAACTTTAATGGAACAAATATAGAACGGATTTGAATAAAATGCAAGGAATTTTTTTTGCGCTTTATATCAATTACATAGAGCAAAGCCACAGGCCATGCAGGTGAAGCAGCCTTCCCTCGCCTCAACATCGCGGCTGCCGCAGGAGGGGCATTCACGGGCGTCCTCGCTTTTGGTGAGGATCGAACCTGTCACCTGATTTGGCCTGAAAGTGGTGCAGCCTTTGAGTCCCAAGGCATGGGCCTTTTCGTAAATCGAGACGAAATCCACGAAAGGAAAATCCTGCGGCACATTGATGGTCTTGGAAATCGAGCTGTCGACATGAGGCTGCAAGGCCGCCTGCATGCGCAGATGATCATCGGCATCCAGATCATCAACCGTCACAAGTTTCGGGGGCAGGCCCTTATGTCCCAGCTCGTGCCACAGCGCCACTGCGTAATCTTCCATCGGCTGGATGTCATGCGTGCCATCGGACCGCAGGATTTTACGATCATAGCGAACCGAAAAAATCGGCTCGACACCGGATGACACATTGCCGGCCAGAAGTGAAATGGTTCCGGTAGGGGCGATTGAGGTGACCAATCCATTGCGCAGGCCCTTGGTGGCAATCAATTCACGGAGATCATCTGGCAACGACAGACCATAAGGGGTCGCCAAATATTTCTCTGCATCAAACAAGGGAAAAGCGCCTTTCTCTGCCGCCAACCCGGCGCTTGCAGCAATGGCAGCGTGCTGGATGGTTTTCATCCAGCGGGCTGCCTCACCGGCTGCTGCACCGTCGCCATAACGCAACCCGCACATCAGCAGGGCATCGGCAAGGCCGGTGATGCCGAGGCCGAGCCGACGCTTGTTAAATGCTTCCTGGCGCTGCTGCGGCAATGGGTAGTTCGAGACATCAATAACATCATCCATGAAACGGATGGCAAGCGCCGCCGCTTCCTCAAGCCTCGCCAAATTCAACGATGATTGCTCCGTATACGGACGATCGATGAAACGGGTGAGGTTGAGCGATCCCAACAGGCAAGCGCCAAAGGGCGGCAAAGGCTGTTCACCGCAAGGGTTGGTGCAGGCGATATCCTCGCAATTGCTGAGCGGGTTCATCTGGTTGATGCGGTCGATGAAGATGACGCCGGGTTCGGCGCAGTCGTATGTCGCCCGCATGATGCGCTGCCACAAGGCCCTGGCGCGAAGGACCTTGTAAACCTTGCCGTCAAAAACCAGCGGCCAATCACCGTCCTCGCGCAGTGCAGCCATGAAGGCATCGCTGACCAAAACCGAGACATTGAAATTGCGCAGCCGGTGCGCCTCGCGTTTGGCATCGATGAAGGCCTCGATATCAGGATGATCGCAGCGCAGCGTTCCCATCATGGCGCCGCGCCTGGTGCCTGCCGACATGATCGTTCGGCACATGGCGTCCCAGACATCCATGAAGCTCAAAGGGCCTGATGCGTCAGCGCCCACTGAATGAACGAGCGCGCCTTTGGGCCTGAGCGTTGAAAAATCATGGCCGATGCCGCCGCCCTGCTGCAAAGTCTGGGCGGCCTCACGCAAACTGTCGAAGATGCCTGGAATTGAATCGTCGATTTTCCCCATGACAAAGCAATTGAACAGCGTCACGCCACGCGCTGTTCCAGCACCTGCGATGATGCGGCCAGCGGGCAGAAAACGCGTGTCACCCAGCAAATCCTCAAACCGTCCGGCCCAGAGATCCGGATCGCGCTCAGCCTGGGCCACAGCCTGCGCAACACGTGCAAATGTGGCTTCAAGCGATGCATCGCCCTCGCCATCGTTCACCGGCTTGAAACGGTACTTCAAATCCCAGATGTCGCGGGAAATCGGCGTTGCGCCAACTTCCGAAATGTTGGAATGCCTGTTCATGAGCAAAACCTACGCGCAATTTCCTGTGTTGTAAAGAAACTGTTCTTGGTTTGTTTCAGTAGCTGTCCTGCGGCCAATCAACCCGTCACTTCTGGTGCCGAGCGGCCTTCGCGCACAAGTGCGTGGGTTGAGGTTTCGATCGCAGTCTCAAGCCTAGACTGAAATTCCTTGCGGGGAAGGCCCGCCGGGATGGCAGGCAGGAATTCGATGATGATGGTTCCCGGAATGCGGAGGAATTTTCGGCGCGGCCAAAATAGTCCGGCATTCAATCCGAAAGGCACGCATGGCACATCAAGCGCGCCATAAAGTGCAGCGGCCCCCGGCTTGTAGTCCGGCGGATCGCCGGGGCCTTTGCGTGTTCCCTCCGGCATGATGACAATCTGGCGGTTGCGGGACTTTTCCTCTTTGGCGCGGGCCACAAGTTTCTTGAGCGCAGCAGTCCCGGCACTTCGCTCCACCGCGATCATTTTGAATTTCAGCGCGAACCAGCCGAAGAGCGGGACGTAGGTCAGTTCCTTCTTCAACACCATGCACGGGTCGTCGAGCAGCGGCAGGATCGCGAAAGTCTCCCACAAGGATTGATGCTTGCCAGCGATGAGGCACGGGCCTTTCGGGACATGCTCGCGGCCCCGCACCTCCATGTTGGTTCCGCAGATCACGCGAAGCAACCAGATCGACGTCGCGGCCCAGGCTTGCAGCCCGCGAATGGCCCAGATGCGCGGGCAAATCAACAACCACGAACCCAGCACCAGAAAGAGCGTCAGGTTCACATAGAAAACGATGTTGAAGATGAACGAGCGAAAAGCGGTCACTGGATTTTCCCGAGAATCTGCATCAGCGTGATGCGCGATGTGAGAAGCGCTATCAAGGTCGCCGCGGGCGGCACGGCGAGCAGCGCCAGCCAGGATTTCCAGGCACCGGCATCAGGGGCATAGAGCAGGCTTCGCGATGCTGCGGCCACGGCATTGACCGACGGTTCACCGGACCAGCCAATGGCGAAGAAAGTGAGCGCCGCAAGCACAAGACCTATCAGGCCTGCGATGAATCCCGTCAGCAGAAAGCGCTGATAGAATTGCCGCGCGATATAGCCGTCGCGGGCGCCAACCAAATGCAGAATGTCCACCAGTGCGCGGTTCGATTCGAGAACGGCACGCGAAGCAAAAATGACAATCGCCACCGCTGACACTCCGATCAGCAACAGGATCAGCCAGGAAAGGGATGACAGCGTGGTAGCCATGCGGGACAATTCTGCGGCCCAGCGCTGATGCGTGTCGAGGCCTATGCCTTGCACGGATTGGCGCAGGGTTCGTTCAAGGCTCACGAAATCCGGCGGTGACTTGGGATCGACCACAACGCGGATCAGGCGCGGCACAGGCAGATTATCGAGATCGGCATCGCCGAGCCAGGGTTTCAAGAGTTTCACGCCTGCAGAGCGGTCGAGAATTTCTGCTGAGGCAACGCCTTCAGTCTTGTCGAGAATGGCCTTGGCATCGTTCAAGCGCTTTTCAATATCCGCGCCCGTCATTTCCCTCATCTGCACCGTCACTTCGCTGGACAGGCCTTGGGTCCAGCTGTCGACGGCGCGGTCAATCAGGAGAAGTGCACCAATGGCGAGGCAGGCGAGATAACACATGACCGCCATAGACGCGGTCAAAGTGCGCAGGCTTGAGGTTTCCGGCGGAATGATGGGGCCAGGTTTGCTGGTCTCTTCCATCACGCGGCCTTGAGCTTGCCGGCATCAAGCCTGAGCACCGGAGCCTTGCTCTGCCTGATCAGCTGCTCATCATGGGACGCAATAAGCACGGTGGTGCCCAAGCGGTTCAGTTCGAGAAAAAGATGCAGCAGGCGTTTGGCGAGTGCTGGATCGACGTTGCCGGTTGGTTCATCAGCAAGCAGGAATTCGGGCTTGGAAATGATGGCGCGGGCGATGGCGACGCGCTGCTTTTCGCCGCCTGACAGGACCGGCGGCCTGGCCCTTGCCTGATCCTTCAATCCGACCCAGTCCAAGAGATCGCGGACATCGCTTTCGTAGCTTGCGGGACGCTTGCCTGCGGCGCGCAAGGGTAACGCGACATTGTCAAAAGCCGAGAGATGATCGAGCAGGCGGAAATCCTGGAAGACGACGCCAATGCGGCGGCGGAATTGCGTGAGTTCGCGGCGCGGCAAATCGGATACTTTCTCGCCGAACATGGTGATCACGCCACGGGTCGGCTTCATGGCCATATAGAGGAGTTTGAGCAGCGTGGTCTTGCCCGCACCCGACGAACCAGTCAAAAAACAAAAGGCCTGTTCGTCGAGACGGAAACTCACGTCTTTCAGGATATCAGGACCATCGTCATAGCGCATGCCGATCTGCTCAAGGCGCAGCATGTGCAACTCTCAATCGGGGCATTAAGGTTTGGTTAACCATTCTGGCTGTTAGGCTCACGGGCAGCGACATTTCCTGATCTCAATGTCGAATCAAAGGCGGTCTTTTTTGCGATGATAGTCACCTGCCCATCCTGTGCAACAAGGACGAATTTCCAGAACGCGTTGCGGGCACCCGGCAATGTCAGGATCACCTGCCGGGCCTGCGGGCACAAGTGGATTGAAGTCGAAGACGATGACATTGTCGATCTTGATCCCTATCGTCGGCCGCTCGACAACTTGCCGCGGATGGTGGTGCAGGAGGCGGATGAAGTCGACCGGAACTTGGACAGGGATGTTCAGCGGCTCATCGATGCCGCACGCGAAACCGAGGATTCGTTACTGGCGCAGCGGCACTCCCGGCGCAAGGCGATGCGGAACTGGGCCGGATATGGCGCGTGTCTCATGGGTCTGCTGGCGAGCTTCACACTCTTTCCAGAAACGATTGTGGGGGCCGCTCCCGCCGCCATCCGCGCCTATGAAGCGCTGGGCGTCGGCGTCAATCTCTATGGGCTTGAGATCAGGAAGGTTGAGCAACAGCATGCCATCGTCAAGGGTGTCAGGGTTCTCACCATCAAGGGCGACATCGTCAATGTCACTGACAAGGTACGAATGATTCCCTGGCTGCGTTTTGGCATGCGCGATGTCAAAGCCTCGGAGGTCTATCACTGGACGCTTGATACCGAGGCGCGACCGCTCAAGCCCGGCGAGGCCACCAGTTTCGTCACCCGGGTTGCAGCGCCGCCTGAAACTGCTAGTGATGTGGAAATCCGTTTTGCCCACGAGTCCGAGACCAAAACCAAATCATGACAACCCTTGTAATTGACGGCCACCGCATTGACGTTTTGTTCAGTGAAGCGGTGATCCGGGACCGGATCGCGGAACTTGCTTCCGAGATCGCGGCGCACAAGCCGGAGAAGCTTCTGGTCGTGCCCGTGCTCAAGGGCAGCTTCGTTTTTGCCGCCGATCTCATCCGCGCCATGCATCATGCAAAACTGTCGCCGGAGATCGATTTCCTGATCCTCGCCAGCTACCGCGAAGGCACGCGCTCATCGGGCAAGGTCGATGTGCTGCGCGACATTGATTCCATCGTGAAGGACCGCGATGTTCTCCTGATTGACGACATCCTCGAAAGCGGGCGCACGCTGGCTTTTGCCAAAGACCTCTTGATGGCGCGGGGTGCCCGCTCGGCGTTGACTTGCGTCTTGCTGCACAAGCCAGGACATCTCGCCGCCAATATCAAGGCGGATTTCCAGGGATTTGAATGCCCCGACAAGTTTGTGGTGGGCTACGGCATGGACATGGCGCACCAGTTTCGTGAGTTGCCGTTTGTGGGGCATGTGGTGACGGGGTAGGTGAGGGAAATCAGCAAGTTTCGCTGCCATCTTTCCCTCCTCCGCTTGCGGCTATCATTTTCACACATCTTCATGTCCGTCATTCCAAACGCTCCATGCTTGAAAATTGGCATTTGCGAAGCAAATGAGTGAGGGAGCGATTTGGAACCCAGCTTTCGGTCATCACGAAAACTGCCAGAAAGCGGGGTTCCGGACAAAGGGCTTACGTATTGCTGAAGCAAAACACGCCCTTTTCCGGAATGACGGCCGTTGGGAGTTGTGTGAATTCAGACAGCCGCAAGCGGAGGAGGGAAGCACAATCTGAGTTGAACATAAATCAAGTGTCTCAATACAACCCGCGCAGCAGCCGATCTATGTAACTGCGCTCTCCATCGGTCAGGCCCTCGCCGTTGGCCTTGGCACGGAGCTGTTCGAGAATTTCGCGGGCGCGGCGCATGGTGAGTTCGCCGGGGACCATGTCGCGGTCGGGGCCTTCGTCAGGATTGCGGGTGGCGCGGGGACGGCCAAGCGGATCCTCATCTGTGCCTCCGGCCTCGCCATCACGGCCCCTATTGCGGGCCTGGCCTTGGCCGCGTTCGCGCATCTTGCGGCCCATTTCCTGAGCGCCTTTGCGCAGCGCATCAAGGGCATCGCTTTGCTGCTGCAAGGCTCCATCGCGTTCGCCATCACGCAATGATTTTTCTGCATCACCCATGGCGCGGCCGGCATCGCCCAATTCTCCAGGAGAGTCGCTACCAAGCCCTTTCTGCATGCGGTCGAGCAGGTCACGGAGCTGGCCTTGGCGGTCTGCGAGGCCTTTGCCATCCGGGCCCTGGCCTTGACCCTCGCCCGGCTGCTGGCCATCCTGACCTTGCTGTCCGTCGCCACTTTGTCGCGGCATGCGCTGGGTCTGGTCCATGAGGCGCTGCTGCTGGCGCATCATGTCGGAGAGCTGATCCATCATCTCGCCCATTTCGCCCCGGGGATCGCCCTCGCCCGCCTGTCGGCTTTGACCGGGCTGGAGATTTTTCAGCATCTGTTCCAACTGATCGAGCAGCGCCTGGGCCTGGTCCTTCTGGCCCTGCTTTGACAGCTTCTCGATTTCATCGAGCATTTTCTGCAGGTCCTGCTGGCTCAATTCACGCGACTGCTGCTGATTGTCATCAAGCGGATTCTTGCCCTGTTGCCTGTCCTTCTGCCATTGCTCGCGCATGGCCTGGAGATACTTGTCCATGGCATCGCGCATCTTCTCCATCAGCTTGGCGATTTCTTCTTCCGATGCGCCATTGCGCAGCGCTTCTTCGAGCTGCTTTTTGAGTTTTGCAAGTTCGGCCCTGGCATCGGCAAGATTGCCATCCTCAATGTCCAGCGCGAGCTGCCAGAGATCGGCAACGGCGGCGATGATGCCGTCATTGCCGCCCGAATTTTCGAGATGCGAACCGATAGCCGCCAAGCGGATGAGATAGGCGCTGCGATCAGTGAGACCTTCAGGATAAATCAGCAAGGCGTTGATCATTCCTGCTACATCAGCTGCCTTTTCGGGATCGAGCACCAGACGCTTTCGCTGTTCGATCAGGGCTTGCGCCAGGGGACGGACAAAAATGCGCTCGGGCAATGTGACATCGACAGTTGCAGGCTCCGAGGACTGGCCTGCGGCATCCTTGGCGGTGAAAGTCACTGCGACGTTGAGACCAGCCCAAGGGTGGGCAGTCAGGTCTTGCGTGGTCTTGCCCTGTTCATCCTTGGCGTTGGACTTCTTCAGCTTGACAGCAAGCTTTGGCGGATCGAAGAGGAAGGGACCATTGGTTGCGAAACCAACGCCATCGTTCTGGACATCGGCAAGCGAGACATCGGAAGTGATGGAGCGGACGCCGTAATCATCCTTGGCCTGCCAATGCAGCGAGAGGGCGTTGTTTTTTTCGATCACCGGAGGCTTTGACCAAGCCAGCGTTGGCGCTGCATCAGGGATGATGTTGACAGGCCAACTGGCGAGGCGTTCATCACCGTTCCTCACGTCGATGCGACTTGGCCGGGTGAGTTTGGCCTCAGCAGAGAAACCCGCTTCGGTCGTTCCGGTCGTTGCCGTTGTGTCATTGAGAACTTCCTTGCCGCCGCCCAAGGGATGAAAGGTGATGGCTGGATTCTTGGCTCCCGCCACACGCAGTGTGAAGATGGCGTTGGCGGGGACCTCAATGCTTTCGCCCTTTGCGAGTTTCTCGATCATCGCCGGGCTGGTGAGCAGCAGGGGCGCCTTGCCGGTATAGGCTGGCGGCTTGAGCCAGGCATCAATGGTCAATGGTTTTGGCGGCACCGGATTTTGCACGGCTGCGGCTTCGCGCAAGTTGCTGGTGAAATCGCCTGAGCCCAACAAGAGACTCGCAAGAACGCCCAAGGCCACGGGAACACGCAAGGCACGCTGATCAAAAAAACGCCAATGTGAGCGCGGCGGCGCAACCGCTGTTGCCTCAAGGCCCGCCCATTGGCGGCGCTTGTGTTCGGCCCAGATCGTTGCCGCTTCAGGAGATCCAAATTCGGGGGCCAGGTTCTCGTCAATGCTGGAGACCTTGCGGTGGGCCATGCCCGCATTCTGTTCAAGTTTGCGCATGGCGTCGCGATTTGTTGGCCATGCTAACCGCACGAGGCCGTGGAAGGATGCGAGGCAGGCAAGCCCAAGAATTGCGAGACAGCTCAGCCTGATGGCAGGGGAAAAAGTGTTGAGAACACCGGAGGCAATCACGATCAAAGCGACGCCAAAGGCGATGATTGGCCAGTGCAGTGCGGCCCACAATTTTTCCCACCCCATGGCGAGCCGTTGCAGGCGGACCTTGGCGTTCAGGCGTATCGTGGTCTTCGGATCAGTCATACGCTGCATACTATACCATAGTCTGGCCGAATTGTGTTACCTCAAGATTTCTGCCACGAGGCCAATTTATCCAATCCGATCAAATCTTCGTATGTTTGCCGGGGGCGGATTACGGCGCGCTTGCCGCCCTTCACAAGCACTTCCGCCACGAGGGGCCTGGTATTGTAAGTACCTGATTGCACAGCACCATAGGCGCCTGCCGTCATGGTGGCGAGGAGATCGCCTTCCTGCACCTTGGCCAGTTTGCGGGATTTGGCGAAGTAGTCACCGGTTTCGCAAATGCCGCCGACGACATCTGCTTCGATGGTTTCGGCGTTGCGGGATTCGTCGATTGGGATGATCTCGTGATAGGCGTCGTACAAGGTTGGTCTTATCAGATCATTCATCGCCGCATCCTGAATGATGAAGGTCTTGCCTTCATTCTCCTTCACGAAGATGACGCGCGAAACCAGGATGCCGGCATTGCCCACGATCATGCGGCCGGGTTCCAGCACAAGCTTCAAACCCAGAGGCCCGAGCACGCGTTTCACCATGGCGCCATATTCATCCGGGTGCGGAGGAATATCATTGGTGCCGCGATAGGGAACGCCAAGGCCGCCACCGAGATCGAGATGACGAATGTTGTGGCCTTGGTTCTTCAACTGACGCACCAGATCCGACATCAGCGTGAAGGCTTTTTCAAAAGGCGCAAGCTCGGTGATCTGGCTGCCGATATGCATATCAACGCCTGCAACATCGATGCCTTCGAGCTTGGCAGCGCGGGCATAGACGTCCGGCGCTTTCAGCCAGGAGATTCCGAACTTGTTGTCGGCCTTGCCCGTCGTGATCTTGGCGTGGGTTTTGGCGTCGACATCGGGATTGACGCGGATTGAAATGATGGCGCGTTGGCCAACACGCTGGGCGATCGACGAGAGCAGTTCAAGCTCAGGCTCGCTTTCGACATTAAAGCAGGCAATGCCTTCCTTCAGCGCAAAGGCCATTTCGCGCGCGGTCTTGCCGACGCCGGAAAAGACGATCTTGCGGGCCGGCACGCCAACGCCAAGGGCGCGGCGCAACTCACCTTCGGAAACGACATCCATGCCGGCGCCCAGATCGGCGAGGGTGCGGATCACGGCTTGGTTGGAATTGCCCTTGATCGAATAACATATCTGGTGATCGGTTCCGGCAAAGACTTCGGTCAGAACCTTGTAATGGCGTTCCAGCGTGGCGGTCGAATAGCAATAGAAAGGCGTGCCGATTTCCTCGGCAAGCGCTTTCAGATCAACATCCTCGGCATGGAGGACACCGTCCTTGTAGGCGAAGTGGTGCATGATTTTATTGGCCCTGAGTCAAATTGGCCGGAGGTGGTTCGAGGGGGCCGCGTTTGCCGCAGGCGGTCAATCCCATAATGATCAGTATACAGATGAAAATAGTTTTCATGTCATTTTGCTTTCAGCAGTCTGGTCCAGCGCCTGGCCTCGCGGCGGACATTGTCGGGGGCGGTGCCGCCGAAACTTTCGCGCGAGGCAACGGAATCTTCCACCGTCAGGACCTTGAAAATATCCTGGGTGATGCGTTTTTCGATTTTGCGCATGTCGGCGAGCTGAAGTTCGTCGATGCGCAGGCCCTTGCCCTCTGCCAGCGCCACAATACGGCCAGTGACGTGATGGGCGTCGCGGAACGGCATTTTCAGGTTACGTACAAGCCAGTCAGCGAGGTCGGTGGCGGTGGCATAGCCCGTCGCGGCAGCAGCATGCATGGCTTTCAGGTTGGGCTCCATGTCACGCACCATGCCGGCCATGGCAGCGATTGCAAGTGCGAAGGCATCAAGGGCGTCAAAGGTTGTTTCCTTGTCTTCCTGCATGTCCTTGGAATAGGTGAGCGGAAGGCCCTTCATCACGACGGAGAGTGCCGTGAAAGCACCAAGGATGCGGCCGGGTTTGGCGCGAATGAGTTCGGCGGCATCAGGATTGCGCTTTTGCGGCATGATCGATGAGCCGGTGGTAAACTTGTCGGAGAGTTTCACGAAACGGAATTGCGCCGATGACCAGATGACGATTTCCTCGGCGAGGCGCGACAGAGTGATGGCGGAGATGGTGCAGGCGGCGAGGACTTCGAGTACATAGTCACGCGAGGCCACGGCATCCATGGAATTGCGCATGGGGGCAGCGAAACCCAAAGCCTTGGCGGTGTGATGACGATCAATCGGGAAGGATGTGCCGGCAAGGGCTGCCGCACCCAACGGGCTTTCGTTCAGCCGCTTGCGGGCATCATTCAACCGGCCGCGGTCGCGCGACAGCATTTCAACATAGGCCAGCAAATGATGGCCAAAGGTCACGGGCTGGGCCACCTGCAAGTGCGTAAAACCCGGCATGATGACATCAGCATGTTTCTCGGACTTGGCGGCCAGCGCCTTTTGCAGGTCTTTCAGGCTGGCATCGAGGGCATCAATGCAATCTCTTAAATAGAGACGGAAGTCGGTGGCGACCTGGTCATTGCGCGAGCGGGCGGTGTGGAGCCTTCCGGCCTTCGCGCCAATGATGTCGCGCAGACGTGATTCCACGTTCATGTGGATGTCTTCGAGCACCGTCGAATAGCTGAACTTGCCACCTTCGATTTCGCGCATCACGCGATCGAGACCTTTTTTGATCGCAGCGGCATCGGCTTTTGTGATAATGCCCTGGCGTGCCAGCATGCTGGCATGCGCTTTCGAGCCCGCGATATCCTGGGCAAAGAGGCGTTTGTCAAACCCGATGGAGGCGTTGATTTCCGCCATGATGGCCGCTGGGCCTTGCGCAAAACGGCCGCCCCACATTTTATTGGTCATTCAAGAATCCCATAGCTCATTATGACAGATACGCCACAAAAACCAAAATCCATGCTGCCGTTCCTGCTCGCTTTCGTTGCGGGCGCTGTCGGCATTTACTTGTTCCAAGCCGATGAGCGCAAGGTGGAAGCGCCGGTTGCGGCCCAATGCGTGGCGCAAACGGGATTCTCCAAGGCGCTGGCATGCGGGCCCATGGCTGCGGTCGTCGTCAATGCCACGCGGAAAGACGTCGGCGCCTTCACATTCAAGACCGCCGATGGCGGCGACGTTGACCTGTCGAAATGGAAAGGCCGCGTTGTCTTGCTCAATCTCTGGGCCACGTGGTGCCTGCCTTGCCGCAAGGAGATGCCTGACCTTCAAGCCTTGCAGAAGGAACTGGGCGGGCCTGATTTTGAAGTGGTGGCATTGAGTGTCGACAAGAAGGGGGCTGAGGCTTCGGCGGCCTTCCTGAAAGAGGTGGGGGCTTCGTCGCTGGCGGTTTACACAGACACCGAATTGGCCAGCCTCGGTGCAATGCAGGCAATCGGGTTGCCAGCATCAATGCTGATTGACCGCAATGGCCAAGAGGCGGCGCGGTTGCTTGGACCTGCGGCCTGGGCGTCGCCGGAGGCGATTGCGATGGTCAAGGCCCTGGTTGCGGAAAAGCCGTGAGCGATCAGCGCTATCGCAAGCTGGCACTGGCGCTGCCTGAAACCGAGGAAAAATCGCATTTCGGCAAAGCGGATTTCCGGGTGCGCAACAAGATCTTTGCAGGCTTCAACGACAAGAAGATGGCTTATGTGAAACTGAAGCCAGAGCAGCGGGAAATGCTTTGTGCGGCTGAACCCGGTCTGGTTTCGCCGATCAATGGCGGCTGGGGTGATCAAGGCTGGACGCAGGTTGATCACCACAAGGCGGATGAGGCGCTGCTCAAAAGCGTGTTGCTGATGGCGTGGACAAATGTCGCTCCGAAAACCTTGGCCAAGGCGCTGGTGGAGCCGATATGGCCAGAGGTATGACTCGGCAAAAGCCGGGACTTGCGGCACTACCGTCCGAACTCAATTCATGTTGAACATCACCGCGTCGGCACGGGCTTTTCGCCGCGATAATCATAGAAGCCGCGCTTGACCTTGCGGCCGAGCCAGCCGGCTTCGACGTACTTCACCAGCAAAGGGCAGGGGCGGTATTTTGAATCGGCCAGGCCTTCATGCAGGACCTGCATGATCGACAGGCACGTATCAAGCCCGATGAAGTCGGCGAGCTGCAAGGGTCCCATGGGATGATGGGCGCCAAGCTTCATGGCGGTATCGATGGCCTCGACGCTGCCTACGCCTTCGTAAAGTGTGTAGATGGCTTCGTTGATCATCGGCAGCAGGATGCGGTTGACGATGAAGGCGGGGAAATCCTCAGAGACGGCGATGGTCTTGTTGAGGCCCCTGGCGAAATCCATGACTGATTTGAAAGTGGGTTCATCGGTGGCGATGCCCTTGATGAGCTCTACAAGTTCCATCACGGGGACCGGGTTCATGAAATGTATGCCCATAAATTTCTCGGGCCGGTCAGTGCCTGAAGCCAGGCGCGTGATTGAAATTGACGAGGTGTTGGTAGCCAGCAGGGCCGTTGATTTCAAATGCGGGCAGAGTCTTGCAAATATGTCCTGTTTGACCGTTTCTTTTTCAGTGGCGCTTTCAATGACGAGATCATGCGTGGCGAAGCCTTCGAAGGATGCAACTGGTTTGATGCGGCCAAGAGCCGACTTTGCATCCACTTCTGACGCCTTGCCTGACTTCACTTGCCGCGACAGGTTGGCCGACACGGTGGCGATGCCCTGTTCAATGCGGTCGGCCGACACGTCATTGAAGCCGACATCGAGGCCCGCCAGCGCACAGACATGGGCAATGCCTGATCCCATCTGGCCCGCGCCCACAATACCCACTGACTGAATCTTCATTTTTTCCGGTGATCGCCCTTTGCAACAAAAACGAAAGCCTATAGTGCCGGTTCCAGCATCGCAAGCGTTTCCAGACTTGCCGGGTTGAGACAAAATGACTGCACTGAATACCGATGAAGCCAGCCCGAAACTCGCGCTGTGGGTGTTGCTGTTGGGCAATTTCATCATCGGCACAGGCATTTTGCTGCCGACCGGGCTGCTCAATGATATTTCAACCGACATGCGCGTCAGTCCTGCGACGGCGGGATATCTGGCACTGGCGGGAGGAATTGTCGTGGGCATTGGCGCACCCCTGGCTGCAGCCTTCACCAGCAGGATTGACCGGCGAACCTTGCTGACCCTTGCGCTTCTGCTCTATGCGGCCGGCCACATTGCAGCGGCCTTAGCGCCCACTTTCACACTACAGATTATCATCCGTACACTGACGGTATTTGGCGCGGCAGTCTTCACCCCGCAAGCTGCCGCCACGGCAGGGCTTCTCGTGCCGCCGGAAAAACGCCCT
This sequence comes from uncultured Alphaproteobacteria bacterium, assembly GCA_963819615.1. Lineage (GTDB taxonomy): Bacteria > Pseudomonadota > Alphaproteobacteria > Rhizobiales > Aestuariivirgaceae > Aestuariivirga. The sequence continues at coordinate 462,074 of CAWFWW010000012.1, read as the reverse complement.
GCGGCGATTGCCTTCATCTTCATCGGCTGGTCATCGGCAACAGTTGCTGGCATCCCGCTCGGCAGTTATCTCGCTCCCATCATTGGCTGGCGCACAGTTTATGCAGGCATGGGCGTTGCCTGTCTGCTCGTGGCAGTTCTTGTGTGGCGCGCGTTGCGCCCCGGACTTTTTGTAGCGCCGCTTGGTTTCCCGGCCTGGAAACAGGCACTGACAACACCCGTGATCCTCACGGTACTTCTGGCGACACTGCTTTCGATGTCCGGACAATTCACGGCTTTCACCTATATTGCTCCCATCATCCGCAAAGCTTTTGGCGGGGGACCAGAACAAGTTGCCATTGCCTTTGCGGTTGCCGGCGTTGCAGGGGTTACCGGCAATGCAATCGCCTCACGCGTGGTGTCGGAGCTTGGCATTGACCGGGTCATCGCCATCGCCATCGTGATGCTGATTTTGGGACTTGGACTTTTTGCCTTGAGTTTTGGCGCATTTCTCCTGGCTTTGGTTGGCATCGGGTTGTGGGGGCTTGGGTCCTTCTCTTCCAATTCACTGCAGCAAAGCCGACTTGTCGCACTGGCGCCACCCATCGCGTCGGCCACCATCGCGCTCAACACGTCGGTCGTCTATATCGGCCAGGCGATTGGCGCACTGGCTGGCGGATGGTTTGTGGATCGCGGCGTTTCGCCTGCGATTGGCTGGACGGCTTGCGGCTTTGCAGTGGCTGCCCTGCTGGCGTCGCTCATCGCGACGAGGCTCAGTGGCGGAAGTGGCGCAGGCCGGTGAACAGCATGGCTAGCCCCAAGCGATTTGCGGCGGCGATCACCTCGTCATCCTTGAGGGAGCCACCGGGCTGAATGATGGCTGTTGCTCCTGCTTCGGCTGCGGCTTCGATGCCGTCGGCAAAGGGGAAGAATGCATCTGATGCCATGACCGAACCTTTGACCAAGGGGTCGGCAAGACCCATAGCCTGGGCGGCGTCTTCGCTTTTCCTGACGGCTATGCGGGTTGAATCGATACGTGACATTTGTCCGGCCCCGATCCCTGTAGCCATGCCGTCTCGGGCAAAGACGATGGCGTTGGACTTTACGTGTTTTGCGATGCGTGCCGCAAAGTGAAGATCGCGGCGCTCGAAATCCGTCGGCTGCCGGTCAGTCACGACACGGGCGCCGTCAGCCGTGGTCATTGCAGCATCGCGGGATTGCACGAGCAATCCACCGGTGATTGATTTCACGATTGTTGCCTTGCGGCGCGGATCGGGAAGGCCTGGCAAGAGCAGCAGGCGCAAGTTCTTCTTTGATGCCAGAATGGCCAGTGCATCGCCGTCAATGCCGGGTGCCAGAATGACCTCTGTGAAAATCTTGGTGATCTCGATGGCGGCTTCGGCGGTGATTGGCTTGTTCAGCGCGATGATGCCGCCAAAGGCCGATGTAGCATCGCAGGCGAGCGCCTTGCGGTAGGCGTCGGCGAGATTTTTGCCAAGTGCCGCCCCGCATGGATTGGCGTGCTTTACGATGACGCAGGCAGGAGCCTCCCTGGCGTCAAACTCGCTGATGCAATCAAGGGCGGCGTCGGCATCGTTGATGTTGTTGTAGGAGAGCTCCTTGCCTTGCATCTGTTTCGCACCAAGAATGCCGGGGCTGGCATCAAACGTGCGATAGGCGGATGCGATCTGATGGGGATTTTCGCCGTAGCGCAATGTTTGCGCCTTGTGGCCGCTGACGACAAACGTATCTGGGAGATCCTTCTGGCCGCGGGTGAACCAGCGTGCGATTGCCGCGTCATAGCTAGCGGTGCGGGCAAAGGCCTTGGCTGCAAGACGGGTGCGGGTTGCCTGTGAGGTGGCGCCTGCATTGGCAGCCATTTCATCAAGAACCACCTTATAGTCGGATGGATCGGTGATCACGGTGACAGCAGCATGGTTCTTGGCTGCGGCCCTCATCATGGCGGGGCCGCCGACATCGATGTTCTCGATCACATCCGCGTCTTTTGCGCCCTTTTCAACGGTTGCCTCGAAGGGATAGAGATTGACGACCAGCAGGTCGATGTTGCCGATGCCATGGGCGGATTGCGCTTTCTGGTGTTGGTCATTGCCGCGCAGCGCCAGAAGCCCGCCATGAATTTTGGGATGCAGGGTCTTGACGCGGCCATCCATGATTTCGGGAAATCCGGTGACATCCGATACATCAGCGACGGTGAGTCCGGCTTCCCGAAGCGATTTCGCCGTGCCGCCGGTCGACAGCAGCGAAATGCCGAGGGCCGCCAAACCTTTGGCAAAATCAATGAGCCCGGTTTTGTCGGAGACGGAAACAAGTGCGGTCTTGATTGCTGTCATGATAACGGCGGTTTAGCCAATGCCGCACCAAAAGCGAAATCCTGATTTACGCTTTCTTCAAAGCCCAATTGACGCGGGTCTCAGCCTTATTGGCTGGATTGCCTGAACGAATGGTGATGAGCTGGCTGGTGAGCGCCACGGTTCCACCGCGCGTGGTCAGGCGCCAGATTTCGTTGTCTTTGCCTTGCAGCGAAGTGCCTTGGCCATCTTTGCCTTGCAAAACCTCAACTGACTCCGGGATGCGGATGCGGATTTCCTCATCCGGCTCAAGGCGGTCCTCGCAGCGCAGGTCAATGCCGCTGGCGGCGACGAAAATCGATTTCTTATCTCCCTGCCTGCCGTTCAGACGCAGGATGGCACCTTCGGGCATGGCGATGTGGTCGGACAAGGTTGTCACATTGCGGCGCGGACCAATGCATTCGACAAGGCACAGGCGTTGTGCGCCATGCGACATTTCGAAGGTGTTTTCGGCGCAGTCGGCGACAAGGGCCAAGCCCTTTTGCCGGAGAGCGGCGATGCCAGCGTCTGCTGCGTAGAAAAGTGGCTCCGTGACAGCAAGCGAAAGGCTTGCCGCCTCGAAGACGGCGCGGACAGCTTCGCGGTGCGGTGGTGTTTGGTGCAGGCAGATCAATCCGCCATCGCCCAGAGTCAGCCCGCGCAGCATCGGCAACATGCGGTCGATGGCGAGGCGCATGTCGTCCGGCACTGTATCCTTGGCTTCGATCATGGCGCCAGTCAGCGGCAGGATTATCAGGCACAGGCGCAGCAGGTCTTCGGCGCGATGCGAGCGGTGGCTGCCGTCGGGCAGAACCAGTTCGTTGAGGCTGCGGCACAGGTGCTCGACGGCATGCCGATGAACAGCATCAAGACCGCGAAAGGCTGTCGCCGCCGAAGCGAGGCTGGCGGCGCGCAGGAGCGCATCTTGCGGATTGGCCGGTTTGTGGTTGAACGCGCGGCGGGCAAGGCGGGTGGCGAGATCGAAGATGCCGCCATCCGACGTCTGGCTGGCCTGGTGCATCAGCAATGGGCCATCCCATGACAGCGCAAGCAGCGCCTTGCTGGCGCCAGCACCATCCAGCGGCACGCGGTCATCCGACGCCATGCGGTCAATGATTTCCATGGCATAAATAGCGTGGAGGATTTTTCCCGAGGCAACGAAGTGCTTGAGCCAGCCAAGGCGCCATTCTTCAGGGGATAATTTGTTGCCAAAGCGGCGTTCATAAAGGGCCTGGGCATGCTCACGGCTCCCCGGAATGAGCCGCAATATTGGGTGGCGCAAAGCGGAGATGGCGCCGCCGGGCCAGCCCCAGCTGCTGTCGCGGCGGACCGTCTCTGACCTCGGTATCTGCATCCAGCCGAGTGCACGGCCGGATAGGCCCGCAAGCTGTTCGGTCGCTGACTGCAAAGCCATCCACATTGGCGAAAAGGTCCCCGTAAATTTTTGGGTCAAATTAAGAAAAACGTAACCAAGTTTGCCAAGATGTCGTTAACGAATTGCTAAAGCGATGCTTCAAGTTTGTCTTGACCCCACTTTTTATCCCCAGGGACCGCGCCCAGGTTGTGATGTGGTGCCAGCAAGCTTTTGCAATTCGGCGATGCGGTTCTCGGTCGCCGGGTGGGTTGCAAACAGGTTGTCCATGCGCGCACCCGACAAAGGATTGATGATGAACAGGTGCGCCGTTGCGGGATTGGATTCGGCTGCAACATTTTCTATCCGGTGTGCACCTTCCGAGATGCGATTCAGGGCTGAAGCGAGAGCCAAAGGATTGCCCGAGATTTCAGCGCCCATGCGGTCAGCGGCATATTCACGGGTGCGACTCACGGCCATCTGCACCAGCATCGCGGCCATAGGAGCCAAGATCATCATGGCTAAAGTGCCGATCATGCCTAAACCTCCTTCGCGGTTGCGGTTGCCGCCAAACATGAAGCCGAAATTGGCGAGCATGCCGATGGCGCCTGCAATGGTGGCGGTCACGGTCATGGTGAGGGTGTCGCGGTTTTTGATATGGGCCAATTCATGGGCGATCACACCTGCGATCTCATCACGGTTGAGCATTTTGAGGAGGCCTGTGGTTGCAGCGACGGCAGCGTTTTCAGGATTGCGGCCCGTCGCAAAGGCGTTGGGCTGCGGATTGTCCATGATGTAGACTTTGGGCATGGGGAGGTCTGCGCGCTTGGCGAGGCTTGCGACCAAATCATAAAGTCCGGTGGCCTCGCTGCGGGTGACCTCAGTTGCGCCATGCATGCGCAGCACCATCTTGTCGGAATTCCAATAGGCGAAGACATTGGTGCCTGCGGCAAAGAGGAAGGCCAGGATCATGCCAGCCTGACCGCCCATGGCATAACCCACGGCGAGAAAGAGGCCGGTCATGGCGGCCATCAGAAGGGCGGTCTTGGTCAGGTTCATGGTCTTTACATCCTTGTGCGCTGCGACCAGATAAGTGGTGTTGATTTTGGAAATTGCAAGAATGGATGAATCTTTGCTTACGCCAGAAGCCAGGCGTGCGCTTGCCGAAGCGCAGGAGCGGCGGAAGCGGGCTCTTCCCATTGAACGCCCGCGCGAGGTGGGCGGTGCTAAAGGGCCGGAGCCCACGCGATATGGCGACTGGGAGAAGAAAGGGATAGCCAGCGATTTTTAAGGTATTTGCTTCAGGAGCCGCTCGGTATCCATACGCTGATGTAGTAGCCTGATCACATCAACAATACTTGCCGTCTCCAGAGCGGTTCCGGACAAGTTTGCATAAATCCAAAATGCCATCATGGCCGCTTCATGCCTACGAGATTCACACAACTCCCAACGGCCGTCATTCCGGAAAAGGGCATGTTTTGCTTCAGCAAAACATGAGCCATTTATCCGGAACCCAGCTTTCGGGCAGTTTTCGTGAGGACCGAAAGCTGGGTTCCAAATCGCTCCCTCACTCATTTGCTTCGCAAATGCCGGTCGCGTTTGGAATGACGGATTTTGAGTTGTTTGCATATCGCAGGCCTGAAGTGGGCCATGACGCGTTATTGGTAGAGACGATTCCAATAAACAAGGATTCGCTCTAAGCACCATGCCTGGCGCGCATCTTCTTCAGAAACGCTTTGCCATCGAACGGTTTTGGATTACCTGACGTCTCTCTGGCAATCAGCGAGTCAGGAAAAGCGCAATCACCCAAATCCCAGCATCCGCCTGACCTGCATTGGCGTCTTCCCACCATCGCGCAATGCTGCGAGAGATTGATCACCCTCCGACTTCGACAATTTGCGACCCTCATCATGCATGACGAGTTGATGGTGGTGGTAGGTGGGATGCGGAAGTCCCAGAAGCTCCTGCAGCAGGCGGTGGATTGAGGTCGCGGCTTCCATGTCCTTGCCGCGCACAATATGCGTCACGCCTTGCAGTGCGTCATCGACAACCACTGACAAATGGTAACTGGTGCCGATATCCCTGCGGGCGAGGATGACATCGCCCCATTCGGTGGGATCGACAATCCAGTCGCCGTCGCCTTCGCGTTTGAACAGTGGTTCTTGCAATCGAGCGATGGCGTCGTCCATCTTGAGGCGCAGCGCGTGAGGTTCGCCGGGTTTTGCGCCATGCCGGTGGCAGGTTTGCGGATAAAGCGGCACGCCATCAGGATCGGTGACGGCGCGATTGGTGGCGGCGCGGTTTTTCGCCTGTCGTGAACAGGTGCAAGGATAAAGCAGGTTCATCGCCTGCAATTTTTCCAGCGCTGCCTGATAGTCCGCCATGTGTTGGCTCTGAATGCGATAGGGTTCTTCAAAACATATGCCGAGCCATGCGAGATCTTCGGCGGCGGCTTTCACAAATTCAGGATTGCAGCGCGTGGTGTCGGTGTCTTCCATGCGCAAGAGCAGGCGGCCTCCTGATTCAAGTGCCAGTTTTTCATTGAGCAAAGCCGAATAGGCATGGCCGAGATGCAGGCGGCCATTGGGGCTGGGGGCAAATCGGAAAACAGGTTGCTTCACATATGGCTCTTCGCGCAGATTGATCCTGGCATGGAAAGATACACATCTGTTTCCGATCTTGAAATTGCAATTGCACATCTGGTGGCAGTCGAACCCCGGTTCGGTCCCGTGCATGAAAATCATGGCACACCCTCCCTGCGGCAGGCCGAAGCAGGCCTTGAAGGCTTGCTGATGATCGTCACCGAGCAGTTTCTGTCATTGCCGGCAGCGGCGGCGATCTGGGCGCGGGTGTTTCAGGCGGTCCAGCCTTTTTCAGCGGCAGGTTTGCTGGCGGCGGAACCTGAGAAACTGAAATCGCTTGGATTGTCCAACGCCAAGGTCAGAACGTTTCATGCGGTGGCGCAAGCCACTTTGGCAGGGGAACTCAATTTTGAAAGCCTTTCCATGGAGGTCAATGCGGCGGTCCATGCAACCTTATGCAAATTGCCCGGCATCGGGCCGTGGACGGCGGATATTTATCTGCTCAGCAATCTTCAGCGCACCGACGCCTGGCCGGTGGGTGATCTGGCCTTGCAAGCATCGGCGCAAAATTTGCTGGGACTTCACGAGCGGCCCTCGCAAAAGGCCATGCTGGCACTGGGAGAGCCGTGGCGGCCGCACCGGGCTTGTGCGGCGCGGTTGCTATGGGCGCATTACCGCGGGATCAAAGGGTTAATGCAGGCTTAGAAGACGGGCAAAGAGACCCCTTCCCATCGCCGTCACTCTCCCTATAGTATGTGGTTCAAAGAGGAATGCATGAGGTGATGGGTGTACCACCCTTCCGTAGCGCCTGAGGCCTGCCCGGCCCTTGTTCTCAACGCCGATTACCGGCCGTTGAGTTACTATCCCTTGTCCTTGTGGAGCTGGCAGGATGCGCTGAAGGCTGTGTACATGGAGCGCGTCAACATCGTTTCCGAATATGACCGGGTGGTGCGCTCGCCGACGACCGAGATCAAGCTGCCGTCGGTGGTTTCGCTGAAAACCTATGTGAAGCCATCGCGGACACCCGCCTTCACACGCTTCAACGTATTCCTGCGCGACCGCTTTACCTGCCAATATTGTGGTGATGGCAGGGACCTCACGTTTGACCACGTGCTGCCACGCTCGCGCGGCGGGCAGACGACGTGGACCAATGTGGTGACGGCGTGCAGCCCTTGCAATCTCCTGAAAGGCGGCATGCTGATGCATCAGGCCAAGATGTTTCCGGCGCAGAAGCCATACGTACCCAGCGTGGCGCAGCTCCATTCCAATGGCCGGCATTTTCCGCCGAACTACCTGCATCAGAGCTGGGTGGACTATCTCTATTGGGATGCGGAACTGGATCCGTAAGCGCTGGGTTTTGCCGCTAAAAGTTTTCCCCAAGCCGTCATTCCGGAAAAGGGCGTGTCTTGTTTTGCAAAGCGAAAGCCCTTTATCCGGAACCCAGCTTTTGGGCAGCTGCCCTGCTGATGGAAAGCCGGGTTCGAAATCGCTCCCTTCTTCATTTGCCTTGCAAAAGCCGGCCGCGTCTGGAATGACGGCCACGGTGGATGATCAGTACACAGATCAATATAATCCGTATACTGACAAATTTCATCCGTGCACAGAATATATGCATATTGCGACATGCTATGTATCTAATCCGACACTGCGATTTTAATGCTATGACAGGTTGATTTATTGATCTGATTGCCCGTGACAGACGAAATCGCTGCCACGGCACCCACGAGGCCCGTAGGGCGTGTTCTTGGTTTGTCTGGTGCCTCCCTGCCTGACCGGGGCAGAAAGTGATCCTAGGGGCATCATGGTGCGTTCTATGGCCATGTCAGGCTTATAGTCTGGGAAATGGGCTGAAAGGTTGGAAAATAGGAATGTGGGCACAAGTAATGATCGTTTGGGGTGTATTTACGTGTTCACATCCCGCTATAGGGGTGACTGTTTTCGCCATTTTCAGGTTTCGATGCCTGCAAACTGATTGTTCCGTGTGCGGATTAATTTAGATGCGGCCCCGAGGCGCTTGTGTGCAACCCAGTTAGCTCTCCATCGGCGCGGCTTGACCCGCCGAACCAGACTGTCCCTGTGTGAGCGTGTTGAAAGTCTGGGTGGCCGGGTCAAGCCCGGCCATGGAGAGAACTTTTTGGGGTTGTCTGACAATCCAGTTCAAGAAACCCTCGCACCCTTCCAGGCAACACAAGCCATCGCCGCCGAGATCACGGCGTTCCATCCGGCGAGAGACAATCCCAAGATGCGGATGGCGGGTTCATCGCATTTGACGACGGGCTTGGTGAGGTCGGGCAGGCCGCCCGAGATATCGCCTGCACCACAGGTGCCAGGTCCCGGCCAGAATTTCCATTCAACGCCGGAGTGATAGATGCCGAAAACCATGGATGCGATGAGAATGAGGAACGCGAGCCACAAGCCGGTTCTGATCCATGATGGATTCACGATGGCGAGAAGCAGGGTCAGCGGCACGACTGCGTAATAGGCCCAGCGTTGTTTCAGGCAAAGCTCACACGGGAGATAACCGGCATATTCAATTGCCCAGGCTCCAATGATCGTCGCCAGCATCACAGCTGTGACAGCGGCCGCGGCGCGTTGCGGGCTCAACTCATTCAACATGCGCTCATTCCTGATGAACCAAAATATTTCGCGGCGAAATAAAGCGCAATCAAGATGGCGGCAGCAAGGCCAGCCAGAAGTCCCAGACGCTTTTCAATGAAGGCCTTGATCGGTTCGCCCCAGCGCTGCAGCGCCCAAGCCAAGGCGAAGAAGCGGGCACCCCTTGCGATGATGCAGGACAGGACGAAGAACACGAAACTCACTTGTGCCACGCCTGCAAGAATGGTGACAATCTTGATTGGCGGCAAATGCGCAAGGCCGGACGTTACGAGCAGCATGACAAGGGTGTCTTCACCGGTGCATTGGCGCAGGCGCTCGAACTCATCGAGCTTGCCGTAGAAATTGAGAATGGGCCTGGCCACGGTTTCATAGGCAAAGTAGCCGAGGTAATACCCGGCAATACCGCCCAGAGTGGAGGCGATGGTTGCCACCAATGCGTAGCGATAGGCGCGGGCGGGCCTGGCCAAGGCCATGGGCAGAAACAGGACATCAGCGGGGACGAGGAAAACCGAGCTTTCGATGAAGGCGATGACGGCGAGCCAGACTTCTGCCGTCTTGCGGGCAGCGAGCGAGAGCGTCCAGGAATAGAGACTATGCAGCATGATCAATCTTCGAAACGGGTTTTTGACTTGTGGAGGGACTGGCGGAGGGATTTGACGTTGGAGCGGCGGGCTTTTGCATCAAGCCTGCGGGTTTTTGAAGCCTTTGTCGGTCTGGTCGCGATGCGGCGCTTGGGGCGGTGGGCGGCTTTGCGCAGCAGCGCCACCAGTTTTTTCATGGCCTCATCGCGATTGGCAAGTTGCGAGCGGTGGGTTTGCGCGGTGATGACGAGTACGCCCTCTTGCGTCAACATGCGGCCGGCGATGGCCTTGACGCGGGTTTTGAGAAGATCAGGAAGCGCCGCCGTTGCCAGGTTGAAGCGCAGCTCGACCGCAGTCGACACCTTGTTCACATTCTGTCCGCCCGGACCCGAGGCGCGGATGAAACTTTCCTCAATGTCGCCTTCATCAATGACAATGGAATCGGTGATGCGGATCATGGATTGGTTAAGCCTGTTTTGGGTTGACGGCGCAAGGCCACAAGCGATAGACGGGCACGCGCAACATGAAGTTTTTTGGCCCTTGTGGTGGAATGGTAGACGCGGCGGACTCAAAATCCGCTTCCGAGAGGAGTGGGGGTTCAAGTCCCTCCAAGGGCACCAATGTTGACATGCGTTTCGCGCCATAATTTGACTCAATCGGCGCAGTATTTCCGGCGGGCGATCTTTGAAGGGTGGAATGAATTGAGAGGCCGTATCTGTTCCGTGCTGGCTGGTCTGGTGTTTGCAGCACAGGCTTCGGTTTTTGCAGGCCAACAGCCCGTTGCTCCTACCGGGCCTGCCCTGCTCATTGATGCCAATAGCGGCGAAGTCCTGCGCACCGAACGGGCTGGCGAAGCCTGGTATCCAGCGTCACTCACCAAATTGATGACGGCCTTTGTGGTGTTCAAGAAAATCCGCGACGGCAAGATGAACTTGACGCAGCAACTGCCAATCTCGGCTCTTGCCAATGCACAAGTGCCGAGCAAGGTCGGCATTCCCGTTGGAAAAACAGTAGGATTGGATTGGGCGCTGCAAGCGATGCTGGTCTATTCCGCCAACGACATGGCCTATGTGCTGGCGGAAGGGGCGAGCGGTTCGATCGCCAATTTTTCACTCGAAATGAATCAGGTCGCCAAAGAGCTTGGCATGACGGCGACGCATTTCGTCAATCCCAACGGCTTGTTTGATCCCCGGCATGTCACGAGTGCGCGCGATCTTGGCGTCTTGTCAGCGGTGCTGCTCAAGGAATTTCCGCAGCATGCGCATTATTTTGACCAGGACTATCTGAAGCTGGGGCAGCGCAGATTATCAAACCGCAACAGCCTGCTCAGGCAGATGCCGGAAGCAGACGGCATGAAGACCGGCTTTGTGTGCAATTCGGGTTTCAACCTGGTGGCATCGGCCACGCGCGATGGCCGCAAGCTGATTGCCGTCGTGCTGGGCACGAAATCCGGCCATGCGCGCATGATTGCGGCACAAGACCTGCTGGAGCAGGGATTTGCGCAACCAGCCAACGCGCTGGGCCCCAAAATCGCAACCGTGGCCAATGTCCAGCGCGGCGCCATTGTCCCAGTCGACTTGACGCGGAAGGTTTGCCCGCGAAAAAATCCGGCGCAGCTGGCTGAGGCTTCGCTGCTTGATGGATGGGCCGTTACGTTTGGCGCGTTTGAAGATCCGGCCAAGGCCGATCTGGCACTGCGCGGAAGGTTGCTCAGTCCGGTGGGGCTTGACGCGCCAGGCGGTGTTGGGATTTTGAAAACTGGTGCCAAGGCATTTGTGCCGCTGATCTGGGGTTTGAATGCAGGCGAGGCTGCGAGCCTGTGCGGCAGGTTCAAGGCTGAAGGGGCGGCGTGCGAAACCGCACCTCCGGCCTTTGCGCAAACCATCGCGGCACGCGAACAATTGGCGCGGACCTCCGCCAAAGCACTGCGTCCGCAGCCGGAAGCGCAGGGGTCTGACATTGCGCCCAAGCAAACGAAAAAGAAAAAGCGGGTGCGGAAGAAATACCGCAAATAAAGGATGCGTAACGGGGCGGCGCTCGGCATTTTTCTGGCACTCGGCGCCACGTTGTTTTATGGTCAGGTGCCGGTCTTGGCGCGGCTCGGATTTCTCAACGGCATCCCTGCAATCGAAAGCATCGTGCTCAGGACTTATGTGGTGGCGCTGGTGTTTGGCATTGCCGCGGCCATCCGGCGGGAAAGTTTCGGGCTGACGCGCGATGCCTTGCCGTCGTTCTTGTTGCAGGCCGTTGCGACGCTGGCGGTGTCGGCGTGTTATCTCACCTCGGTGCAATACATCCCGGTCAATCTCGCGGTTGTCATCTTCTTTGCCTTTCCGGTCATCATCCTGCTGTTTGCGCCAGTGATTGAGGGGCACGCGCCAGATCTGTTGCGGGTTGGCGTTGCGCTGTTTGCGTTTGCCGGCATTGCGGTCTCCATCGGGCTTGATTTTTCATCGCTCAATCCCACGGGCCTGACGCTGGCAGCACTTTCTGCCGTTGGCTGTGCTATCCAATTCTTCAGCGGCCGCATCCTGGCGCAGCACATGCCGCCAGTTGTCGTCTCAACGCTGGTGCACGTGGCAGTCCTTCCGTTCATCATCGTATTGGCATGGTGGCTCAGGAATGGAGAGATCGCGGCTTTTGGCGGTGGGGCAACGTGGCTTGGCATTGTCGCCATGCTCGGCGTGTCGGGTGCCTATATGGCGGGCTATTTTCTGCATATGTCCAGCCTTTCGGCAGCACCCGCTTCCACCGTAGCGCCGTTCTTCAATCTGGAACCGGTAGTGTCCACGATCATGGCGGGCATCGTGCTGCGCGAGGAACTAGCCGTTCACCAGATGATTGGCGGCGCAATTGTGCTTGCGGCACTCATTCTCTGCGGCATAATCGAGAAAAGTTCGAAGAGATCATGACACAAGCCGCCATACCCGTTTCCGTGCTCACCGGCTTTCTCGGCTCGGGGAAAACCTCGCTGCTCAACACCTTGCTCAAGGATCCCATGCTGGCCACGGCTTGCGTCATCATCAATGAGTTTGGCGAAGTCGGCATTGACCATCTGCTCGTTGAAAAATCCGACGAGAACCTTGTCGAGCTTTCTTCCGGCTGCCTGTGCTGCACCATTCGCGGCGATCTCATCGACACGCTCAACGATCTCCTTGACCGGCGCGATGAGCGGCGCGATGGCCAGGCGATCAAGGCGTTTGACCGGATTGTCATTGAAACGACCGGCCTTGCCGATCCGGCACCCGTGTTGCATGCGCTGATGCGCGAACCACGGTTGCTGCAGCGCTTGCGGCTTGAGGGCGTGATCACAGTCGTCGATGGCGTCAATGGCATGGCGACACTGGATGCGCATCCCGAAGCCGTGAAGCAGGTGGCGGTGGCTGACCGCGCGGTGCTGACCAAACTCGACCTGCTCTCCGGCAAGGAGGGCGAGGACATGCTGTTTGCCATCATTGCGCGGCTCAGGAAACTTGCGCCTTCCGCACGGCTGCTCACCACGCATCGCGGCGAGGCGACGGCGGAGCGGCTGTTCAACACGGGACTTTTTGATCCTGCGAAGAAATCAATCGACGTGCGGAAATGGCTGTCGGTTGAAGCGGTGCAAAAGACCGAGCGGGCGCATCATCACAATCATGATCATCATCACGATGTGTCGCGGCATGATGAACACATCCGTTCCTTTGCCTTCACCCAGAGCGCTCCGATTTCACCGCAGGCGCTGGAACTGTTTTTTGAGCTTCTGACGTCCTATCACGGTCCCAAGCTCTTGCGCATGAAAGGCATCATCAAGCTGGCCGATGATCCGGCGCGGCCCGTTGTCGTGCATCAGGTGCAGCATGTGTTTCATCCGCCGGTGCGGCTCGATCACTGGCCTGACAGCAATCACGACTCGCGGCTTGTCTTTGTCGTCAAGGACATTGAAAAGCGGATGATCGAGGAACTGTTCACGGCCTTCACCGATCCCCTTACAGGATCAGGTGCTGCCCAGACGGACACAACGCTTTCGCTCAACAGGTAATGTCATGGTCCAGGCCTACGGATTGAAGAAGTGTTCCACCTGCCAAAAGGCAGCTGACTGGTTCGAGGGCAAAGGAACCGCGTTTGTGCTCACGGATTATTCCGTGACGCCACTGAGCAAGGAACAGGTCGCAAAGTGGTCAAGCGCACTGGGCGGTTGGGAGAAGATGATCAACCGCGCAGGTTATACTTGGCGGGGGTTGCCCAAGAGTGCGGTTGAGGATTTGACCGAAGCAAAGGCCGTGGCGCTGGCCTTGAAGCATCCGTCGCTGATCCGAAGGCCGTTGATTGAACATGCGGATGGTTCGGTGACGGTCGGATTTTCGGAAAAAGTGAAGGCGCTGTTCTAGTGTCCATGCATGGCCCCGCGCGATGAATACGGGCTATTGGCTGCAGCTGCTTTTCAATGCGGTTCAGCTGGCCAGTTTCTACATGCCTTTGGCCGTCGCCTTCGCGCTGATCCAGGGCATTACCAAACGCGTGTTCCTGTCCTTTGGCGATCTCGCGATGTTCGGAAGCTTTGCCGCGATCTATGCCTGTTTTGACGCATTGGTGCAGGGATATGGCGATTGGGCGGCGGCGTTTCTGGCGCTGTTTGCGGCAATTGTCTGCAGCGCGGCGCTCGGGTTAGGCACCGCCCGCGCGGTTTTTGGCCGTGCGCTGACGGCATCAGCGCAAGGCTTCATGATCGCGTCAGTTGGCTTGTCGATCATGCTGCAGGAAATCATGCGGCTGCAATCGCAGTCGCGCGATGTGTGGGTGCCGCCCTTGTTTCAGGGACAGATGCTTTGGGAATTCGAAGGAGACTTTCGCGTGGTGCTGCCTTTCATGACCACGCTCGCGATCATGGTTTCGGTTGGCGCGTTGCTGGGGTTTTTGGCGCTGCTCGAATTCACGCGCTTCGGGCGGCAATGGATGGCCTGTACTGAGTCACTGGAGCTGGCGCGGTTGTGCGGGGTCAATTCTGACCGGGTCATGGGGATGACGTTTGCCGCAGGCGCTGGACTTGCCGCCGTTTCGGGCTGGACTTCGGCCATCTCCTATGGCGGCACCAATTTCACGATTGGGTTGATGCTCGGATTCAAGGCGATGTTCGCAGCGGTCGCCGGCGGGTTCGGATCAATACGTGGGGCGATCATTGGGGCCGTGGCGCTGGGGACCATCGAAGTCCTGTGGTCGGCGCTGTTTTCCACGACCTATCGCGATGTTGCGGTGTTTGCTATCATCATTGTCATTCTGCTGTTGCGGCCCGAGGGGCTGGCCGGGGTCAAGCAGCGGCGCGAAAGCGAGGCGTTATGAGGCGCGTTGTCAGGTTCATCATGCCATGGGCAGTTTGCCTGGCCGTTGCAGGGTGCGGAAAAGACGAAGGGTATGTCAAGATCGCTGGCGGCGGTTTGACGTTCAATTACCGCTATTCACAAGCCACGATGGTTGTCGTTGCACGGCAAGTCAAACCGCCGCCGGTGGGAAGTTTGCTGGAAGCCTTGTTTGACATTCCGGGCGAGCAGGCGCGGGACGTCGTGTCGCGGCCCTTCATGCCGGGCAAACTCACCTACAAGCTTGAAAGCAAATACCTCACGGGCATCAAGAAAGGTGAACCCCTCACGGTCACATTGCGCGTGGTGGACCCCGCCGGCCAAGAGATTGACCGGGATGAAACGCAGTACACTTCCGATGTAGATCAGTCGACTTTGCCATCAAAGCCGCTGGTTGATCCGTCACGGCCCAATTACGTGCCGCAGCTGGAGAATTTGTAGGGGCGATCTGGGTTGTCAATTGCAATCAACGTATTGCACAGACTTGCGAAGCATTCTTGCCGAGACGAAGCTTGTTTGATTGACCTTCGCAATAGTAACGTGTGAGTGGAATCAACTCCCATGCTTGCGATCCAACTCATCCAGCATTGCCAGAGCCTTTGCCTTGTTTCCCCGAGCGGCGCGAATGCGGAAGCGGTTTTCGGTGTCGAATTCAGCCAAGGCCTTCACGGAGAATTCCTCAAACAGCTTGTTGAGGCTCAAACCGCGCTGTGACGCGAGTGTCTTGAGGCGTTCGTGTTGATCGTCAGCCAAGCGAATTGTTAGCGTGCCCATGTTGCGAATTCCCCTTTCTTCAAAAACTCCATCGGGTTCAAAACCTGCATGCCCGGGAATTTCAATTCAGATTTCACAAAGTCTCTTTTGTTGGCCGTGACAATACATGCCGCATTTCCCGCCACTGCCAATTCCATGACATGATTGTCTGCCTCATCCTGCAAATTGGGCCGCCACAAAAAATAGACAGGCACCCAGCGGCAACTTGCAAAGAAAGCGTCCAGCAATGCCTCCCGATGCGATCTGGTGATCAACCTTCGGTCAAACAATTTGTCGCTGGAACATACGCCTTCAAATTCAGCAAACAACGCATTGCCCATCAGGGGCGTAAGCGATCCTTGCAAACACAGCCTGATGATCTGTCTTGATGCGCCATTCTTGCCCATGACCGAGGAGACAAAAACGTTGGCATCAACAACGACGATCATCTGTATCTGATAGCATATACGCTATCATATTGAAAGGAGCCAATATCACTGCTGTAGCCCGATCAGTCCAATTCCAGCACCAGGGCTGTGCCTGCCGCAGTCACCATCTTCAATGAGCCATTGGAGCTCACTGCTTTATAGTTGATGCCGACAGCGATCACGCAATTGGCTCTCATGGTTGGTCGTTCCGCAAACGAGCTTGTTCGGCAGGGTCTCAACAGGGTCTCAACAGGGGTTGCAATTTGTTATGTTATAACATACAGAGTTCCTGATGGCTAAACCTTCCCTCGGCCCCAATGAAATGGCAGTGCTTCACGTGCTCAAGCGACAGCACAAGCCACTTTCCGCCTATGACATTCTCGACCAGCTGCACGGCACCAATATCCGTGCTGCCGTGCAAGTCTATCGCTCGACTGAAAAACTGACGGAACTTGGACTGGCGCACCGGCTTGAAAGCCTCAATGCGTTTGTTGCCTGCGATTGCGCGCATGCCAAATCCTCGCCGGGTTTCATGCTGTGCACATGCTGCGGCGATGTGCGCGAATTCGATGCAGGAAAATCAGTTTCGGCGGCGAAGTCAGAGGCCAAAGGCTTTCGCATTGAAACGCCCAATGTCGAACTCAAAGGCCTGTGCAGCCATTGCCAGGTCGAAAATCATACACATGAAATGCGGCGGTGAAACTTTTATGAAACAGGCGTCAACACTTTACCGGATGGGGCTGGGATGGCGCATGGCCATCGCTTGCGGGCTCATTGCGTTGGTCTGGCTGGCGACAATCGGGGCAATCGCAACATGACAACGTTCACGCTCAGCAATGTGACACTTGGCTATGACGGCCACCCGGCCGTGCATCATCTTGAGGGCGCCTTTGCAAAGGGATCGCTCACCGCCGTTGTCGGGCCCAATGGCTCGGGTAAATCCACCTTGCTCAAAGGGCTTGCCGGCTTTCTCGATCCGCTTGACGGGCACATCACGCGCCACGGATTCAAGCCGAGGGACATCGCATTTCTGCCACAGGCCAGTTCACTGGATCAAAGTTTTCCAGCGACAGTCGCCGATCTTGTGGGGCTTGGATTGTGGCGAAAGCGCGGACTGTTTCAGGCTTTTCGCCATGATGATGACCATGCCATCCATGATGCGCTGGCCAGTGTTGGCCTCTTGGGATTTGAAGCACGGCCGATTGATTCACTTTCAGGCGGACAGTTGCAGCGCGCCCTGTTCGCGCGCGTCATGCTGCAGGATGCTGAAGTCATTCTGCTGGATGAACCCTTTACCGCCATTGACGCCAAGACCGTGAATGACCTGTTGCAGCTTGTGCATCTCTGGCATGGCGAGAAGCGCACGGTGATTGCGGTCATGCATGATTATGACCTGGTGCGGGCGCATTTTCCCGATGCGGTGCTGCTGGCGCGGGAAGTCGTGGCCTGGGGCGCCACACGCGATGCCCTGTCACCAGCCAGCATCCTGCGGGCGCGCGCCATGCACGAAGCATGGGACGACCATGCGCCGTGGTGCGAGAAGGATGCCGCCTGATGTATGATCTGGTGATAGCGCCTTTCGTTGAGTTCGCCTTCATGCGGCGGGCCCTGGTCGGCGCATGTGTCCTGGCATTGAGCGCCTGTCCCATCGGCGTGTTCCTGATGCTGCGGCGCATGAGCCTCACAGGCGATGCCATGGCGCATGCCATATTGCCGGGCGCTGCCGTGGGTTTTCTGTTTTCAGGCCTGGCGCTGGTGCCGATGACTTTGGGCGGGCTCGTTGCAGGTTTACTGGTCGCACTTGGCGCGGGCGCTGTGTCGCGCATGACGGTACAGCGCGAGGATGCAAGTCTTGCAGCGTTCTATCTCATCTCACTGGCGCTTGGGGTATTGCTGGTCAGCCTCAAGGGATCAAGCATTGATCTCATGCATGTATTGTTTGGAACTGTGCTGGCCTTGAACAACGAGGCCCAATTGCTGATCGCCGGAATCGCAACTGTCACGATCACCGGGCTGGCCGTGCTGTGGCGGCCCCTGATTGCCGAATGCATGGACCCATTGTTTCTGCGCTCGGTGGGCGGATCTGGATCGCTTGCACACCTGGCATTTCTGGTTCTGGTGGTGCTCAATCTTGTTGGCGGGTTTCAGGCGCTTGGCACTTTGCTCGCGGTAGGCCTGATGATGCTGCCTGCGGCGGCCGCACGGTTCTGGTTCCGTGATCTTGAACCCCTGTGCATCGCGGCCATCGCGATCGGCATGGCTTCAAGTGTTGCGGGTTTGCTGGTCAGCTATCACTTGAGCATCGCATCAGGGCCCGCAATCATCCTGGCCGCTGGCGCCGTCTATGTTGTTTCATTGCTGGTTGGCCCCAACGGACTTTCGCGGCCGCGCGTCAAAGCGCACCGCCATAAAGCCGCATGAGCGTGCAAGGCGTGTCAATCCTTGCCGCCGCGGCCAATGTGCTCCTTGCGATCCCGGTTGCGGAGGCAAAAGTCAAAGCAGTGGCGAGCTTTTCCATCATTGGCGATCTGGTGTCGCGCGTCGGCGGCGAAGGCGTTGAACTCACCACCATCGTCGGACCCAATGCCGATACGCATGTCTACGAGCCAAAGCCTGATGACGCCAAAGCGATGGCCAATGCTGATGTGGTGTTCGTCAATGGACTTGGGTTTGAAGGCTGGCAGGAGCGGCTCGTCGAGGCCAGCGGCTATGGAAAAACCATTGTCACTGTCAGCCAGGGAATCGAGCCGCTGGAAAAAGAAGGCGGCGGAGGCCCTGAACCGCATGCGTGGCAGTCGGCTGCGAATGCGATCATCTATGCGCGGAACATAAAAGACGGATTGTGCAAGGCCGATCAAGGCTCGTGCGGCAGTTACGAAAGCAATGCCGCAGAGCTGGTGAAAGAAATTGCCGCGCTGGATGCGGAGATCAAGTCTTCGGTCTTGAAAGTGCCCGCAGAAAATCGCATCGTAATTTCCGCCCATGACGCATTTGGGCATTTCGCCAGAGCCTATGGCATCACTTTTCTGGCGCCGGAAGGGATCAGCACCGCAAGCGAAGCTTCGGCCCAAGGCGTTGCAAAACTCATCCGGCAAATCCGCGGCCAGAATGCATCGGCGCTGTTCATGGAAACAATTTCAGACCCGAGGCTGATCGAACAGATCGCGGCAGAAACAGGCGTCCGGGTGGGCGGGGCGCTCTATTCCGATGCGCTGTCCGAGAGCGGCGGAGGGGCCGCAACTTACATTGAGATGATGCGGCACAATGCCGGACTCATCATTGCAGCAATCACCAAAAACTAATCGCTGATGCAAAGCCGGTAGTTATCAGCCGTGGTCACCACACAATCCGCAATGATGGCCTTGTCATCAGAGGACGCAATGACCTTGAGCATTTCGCTGTATGGGGGGAAGCGGGCGGCGATATTGCGGTTGACTTCGTCCAATGTGATCAACTTGACTTCTTCAAGGAGGCGCAATCCTTCGCCTGACGGCATGCCGGAAAGTTTTGCCTGCAAAATCGCGTTGGCGGCGTAGTCTGGCTGACCTTTCACAGCTTCAAGATGATTGGCGATCTTCTGCTTAATTGAAGAGAATTCCTCAAGGGTCAGTCCATTGACGCGCAGTTTCTCGTAAGATGTGCGCAACAAGGCAAGCGCCTGACCCAGTTTGGAGCCCTCAATCTCGCCTTCAATCTGCAGGAGCCTTGCATTTGGCGTGAGGCTCGATAGACCTGCGCTCATGGCATAGGTCGCGCGCAGTTCGGTGCGGATCGCCTGGTTCAGCCTCGAGGATTGTCCATCGGCCAAGGCCAATGCTCCAAAAAAACCGGAAATTTCCGGCGTTTCCCGAAGCGGCGGCAACCTGCCGGCGATTGAAACGAAAGTCTTGGGCGTTGATGGCGTGTACAGCAAAATTGATTTATGCAACTTGTTTGCTGGCCGTGTGGTGGAAACCGGCACTTTTTGTCCGCGCGGCAATGCGTGAAAAATCATGTCAATTTCTTCTGCCATGCTTTCCACGGACAAAGGTCCTGCCGCCGACACTTGCAGATTTTCCAGATTAAAGGTCATGCGGTGCCAGTCCTTGACTGCAGCTGCGTCAAGGGTCGCAAAGTCTGACGGCAAAGGCATAAGCGACCTTGCAACGGGATCGCCTTCAAAGGCGATGTTGCGGATCAATTGCTGCGCCTGCTGCGCCTGCAATGCGGCATTCTGCTCAACATTCGCCGATTGCGTTGCCCTGATGCGGGCAAACCAGTTTGGATCGAGGCTTGGCCGAGAAATGACATCCGCTGCAATTTCCGCAGCTTCCGCGAGATCATCGGCATCGACGCTCAGAACAAGTCTCGCGTAGCCAGCGCTGGGGAAAAGCTTGAAGAGGGCGTTTATTGACTGGAGGTCGGCGCTCAGTGTTGCCGCGTCGCGGCCGCCAGCACCGCCGACAAGCATCAATTCAGTCCCGACATGCGGCGCAGAAGGCTGGAGGCCCTGTGCGACCCAATTGCTTCTCCAGCCTGCGGCAACCGTCACCGATTTCGCGTCCGGCAATTGGACATAAGTGAAATCGATTCCACTTGCGCTGCGCAGAGCCATTGCCGCTGGTTCTGCCGCCATAATCTTTCCGGACAGGCCGGTGAAAGCAATGACAACAAGCATTGAGCCAAAGAAAAATCGCGGCCATACCGTCATTTGGAAGCTTTCGGATTTGCATACATCATCACGGCCCTGCCTTCGCCCGCAAAAGCGCGGATAAGGTCATTGATTTCACTCAAGCTGACGTTCGCGAGTTCTTGATCATAGTCTTCAATGGATAGAGGTGCGCCACCAAGGTAGACGCTGCCAAGGGCAAGGCTCAATTGCGTTGCGCGCCTGGTTTCCAGGGTTTTCAACGCCTTTCGTTTTTGCGCCACGATCTTGTTGAAAGTCGTCAATGGCACGCCGGATTCCGCCAACTTCTTCATCTCGCCTTCGAACGTGGCCTGAAGATTATTGAGGCTCACGCCAATATCCGGTTCAGCAGAAAAACGCATGGTGATTTCCGTTTCGCTGACAAGATCAAACCCAATCTCCATCCAGGACGCGATGAAACTGTCATACCGCATCGGTTTGGCCAAGCTGCCGGCACGCGTGCTTTTGAGAATGTCAGACAAGATTTCGGCGAGGATGGACAGGCGCTGCCTTGACACGGGCTGAGGAAGGACGACACGTTTGGCAAAGATGAAGCGGCCCGCCGGGATGTCCCTCACTGCCGCCACCATGTGCTCAGTGCGGTAGTCCAAAACCTGCGAGGGCGGAATTGGCCTGGAGGCATTTGGCGCGTTGAAACTGAAGTAACGGCGGTAAGAGTCCCGGACGCTTTGCGCCGGGAGATCACCCATGATCACCAGCGCTGCGTTTGCTGGTTGATGGGTTGAGGCGTGAAGCTGCAGGGCTTCGGCGATACTGAAGCCTGAAATTTGCCCGGGCTTGCCAATAATGGACCTTGCCCGGAAACCCGGGCCATAAAGAGCGGCCTCAAAGTCAGATGAGGCTTGCAGCCAGGGCCATTCGGAATCGCGAAGGCGATACTCCTGATGCACAATCTCGCGCTCCTCCTGCATGAATTTCAACGGCAGCCCCGGCGTATCAAAGATCCGGGCGAGAATGCGCAGATTCTCATCCAACTGGCCGCTGTTGCCTGCAAGAAAATAAGTGACGGATTTTCCCGTCGTGTAGGCGTTGGTGTCGCGATTGAGTTTTGCACCGGCACCTTCACCGATAGCATGATTCCAGACGAGATGCTCAAGGTAATGACTCATGCCCTCGGTGCCAGTGGCATCAAACTCGCCGGATTGGATTATCAGATAAGCATCGACTTGCTCCACCTCCGTGTTTCCAATGTACCAGGCACCGGAAAGGTTGCCGTCGGACGTCAAGTCGGCAATTTGCGCGGACGCACGGTCAGCCTTTGTGCAAAGAGCGGCAAGGAGGAAGGCCAGGAGAAAACGCATAGGCAGGCCCATAATGGCGCAATTGGGCTTTGTCGTGTCAGGGCACGCGTTGAAAGTCCGCTGGTTATTTTCCGGCAATCAAACTGAAACTGCGGTCAATATGTTGCCGTTTTCCAGTCCTTGTTCATGCCACCGCCTGCATCGCGTCCAACGGCTCACCCCATTCATCAGTCATGTTCTTGTCGGAGATCTGCGAAGGCTTGCCGACCAGAATCGCGTAGACGGGCGTTTCGGTGATGTCTTCAAGCTTCAGCATGTCCGCGACTGGCGTGTGGGCAATGGCCGCCGTTGGGCAGGCGGTCAATTCGTTTCCGGTGCAGGCCAGCATCATGTTCTGGGCAACATGGCCAGCCTCGATCATCACAACCCGATAGGCGTTGGGATCATTGTATTTCCAGGTGGTGCGGCGCAGCACGGCCACAAGAAAAATGATGGCGGGCATATCATCAGCCCAGTCCTGGCCTTTGAGCATTTCGGCGGGCGAGGCGGTGATGGCGGAATCGACTTTGTCGATGGAATGATCATAGGCGGAATAATGGTAGATGCCGGGAGCCAGGCCCTCAACATTGCGGGCCCAGACAAAGGCTTCAAATGGATTTCGGGCTCCGCCGGAGGGGGTCATTTTGAGCGGCAAGATCGCGGTTTCGGTTTTGACGTAGCCGGTAATGCCAAGGCCTGCAAACAGGCACTCGCCCAGTTCCTGCAGGCTGATGGGATTGTCCAGGGTGTTGCGATTGGAGCGGCGGCGTCTCATAATTTCAAACAATGGCCGGGTTCCGGCGCTTTCTTGCCGGGGGAAAGCAATGGCCGCGGCGGAATTCTTCCACATCAAGGATGGTGAAGGGTCATGCGTGGTGCGCTCACGCTGGCGCCGCACGGACTCGTCGGTTCCAGCAAATACGTTGTCCAGCATCGAAAAGTGAAATACGCCGACCGCGGGTCCCAGCTCCCAGGAACCTTTATACTTTGCTTCGGCGGCAGCCTCTGGCGTTCCTTCGGCCAGGATTATGCCCGCTTGCACCAATTGCAGCAACTGGTCCTCGATTGACCTGGAATCAAATTGAGGGTGCCGCTCGGCAATTTCGTCGATCGAAATCCAGTCCTCGGTGATCGTGAGCCAATAAATGTCTTCAGGCGCACAAGTGACAGCCTGTTTGGTCAAATAATTATAAACAAGGATTTCGCCGTTACGCGGGAAAGTGACGAGTGTGGCGGGGATTTTGATGCGCATGTGCTGCCTCGTTCTGAACAATCGCGTGATGAATCCGGGCTGCATTGCCCACTGTATCATGGCCGGACTGAGGTTTACGTGTCATGGAACTGGCACCCCATCGGCGCACTTCCAGTGGTCTCAAGGGCGGCTTTCACAGCCTTCAAGGTCAGTGACTTGCTGGTTGTAAGAATAATCGTAGGGGAACTTTTCATTCTACGTACTCAATTATAAATTGCATTAACTATTTTTGACGCAGTTTATAGTTTAGCAAAATCGACGAAGTTTCAATAAACTAAAGATTGCATAATGCTATTTTATGCACTTTTACACAGGCAGAATGGCGATTGCGACCGCCGCGCTCCAAGGTGGCGCTCGATCAAGCGTTTTTGATGCGAGAGAGCACTGCTATGGATCGGCGCTCCTGAGAAGCGTCAGCTGCGTTTCCTCACATGATTGAATGACATCAGAACAGGCCCTGCACCAGACCCTTGCCATCCAGCCCGATGACTTCGGCGGATGGAACTTTGGGAAGCCCTGGCATGGTCATGATGTCACCGCAGATGACCACGATGAATTCGGCACCCGCTGACAACCTGACTTCGCGGATGGGGACCACGTGGTTCACCGGCGCACCCTTGAGATTGGGGTCGGTCGAGAATGAATATTGCGTCTTGGCCATGCAGATCGGGAATTTGCCATAGCCCTGCGCTTCGAAGCCCTTGAGCTGGTCGCGCACTGACTTGTCAGCGACGATGTCTTCGGCGCGATAGATTTCGCGGGCGATGGTCTTGACCTTGTCCCACAATGAAAGTTCTTCGCCATAGATCGGCTTGAACTGAGCTGCACCAGACTCAGCCATCTGTGCGACATGCCTGGCCAGGGCTTCGGTGCCTTTTGAACCTTCGGCCCAATGGGTGCATTTGAAGGCTGTGACCCCATGTTCCTTGCAATAGGCCTTGATGACTTCCACCTCGGCTTCGGTATCGCTGACAAAGTGATTGATTGCGACGGCAATCGGCACGCCAAACTTCTTCATGTTTTCGATGTGGCGGCCAAGGTTGGCGCAGCCTTTTTTGAGTGCTTCGAGGTTTTCCGACTTCAATCCTTCCTTGGCAACGCCGCCATGCATTTTAAGGGCGCGGACTGTTGCAACGATGACGGTTGCCGCTGGGGTCAGCCCGGCCTTGCGGCATTTGATGTCAAAGAATTTCTCTGCCCCGAGATCGGCGCCAAATCCTGCTTCGGTGACGACGAAATCGGCAAGCTTCAGCGCTGACTTTGTCGCCATTACAGAGTTGCAGCCATGGGCAATGTTGGCAAAAGGACCACCATGCACAAAAGCCGGATTGTTCTCCAGGGTTTGCACAAGGTTTGGCATCAATGCGTCCTTGAGCAGCACGGTCATGGCGCCAGGCGCCTTGATGTCTTTGGCCAGCACCTGGCCCTTGTCGCGCTTTGCCGCCACGACGATCTGCCCGATGCGCCGCTCAAGATCGGCGATCGAGGTCGACAGGCAGAGGATGGCCATGATTTCGGAGGCAACCGTAATGTCAAAACCGGCCTCACGCGGATAGCCATTGGCAACGCCACCCAGTGAACAGACAATTTCCCGCAGCGCGCGGTCATTCATGTCCATGACGCGCCGCCATGTCACGCGGCGGGAATCGATGCCGAGCTCGTTTCCCCAATAGATGTGGTTGTCGATCATTGCCGACAAAAGATTGTGCGCCGAGGTGATGGCATGAAAATCGCCTGTGAAATGCAGGTTGATGTCTTCCATCGGAACGATCTGCGCATAACCGCCGCCAGCCGCACCGCCCTTCATGCCAAAGCAGGGTCCAAGCGAAGGTTCGCGCAAGGCGACCATGGCCTTTTTGCCGATGCGGTTCAGACCGTCTCCGAGGCCCACTGTCGTGGTTGTCTTGCCTTCGCCTGCTGGCGTCGGGTTGATGGCCGTCACCAATATGAGCTTGCCGTCTTCTTTGCTCGCAAGGCTATCGATGAAGGACAGGCTGACCTTGGCTTTGGTATGGCCGTAAGGAATGAGGTCGTTTTCGGGAATGCCCAGGTTCTTACCAATCTCCATGATCGGTTTCATCCTGGCTTCACGGGCGATTTCTATATCGGACTTGATGGTCATGGTTTCGACTTCCCTTGGGCAATTCGTACTTCGGATTCCGTCCGTTGCGCAAACCGGAACTGGCCAGCCTGCTTTGTGGATGAGAAACCGGATACTGGCAAATCCGGGTGCGACACAAATGATTTGATTTGAGCCGCCTGGAAACCGGGCGGCTTCGACAAAACACCTCCTGCAACGATTGGTTAAGCATGTTCATTGACCCTGGCTTTACCCTGTTCCGCTAGGTTTCGGGCTTGTCTTTTCACCAATCCGCAAGCGGAATTCGAAAGCTCTGGCGGTTTTTTTGGAGTAACTCGCATGGAGAGCGCAATGATGGTGGCACAACGTGGTTCCGCTGCTGCAGCAAGTGCAGCGGGAACAGACGCTGTGAAACTTCGTCATGACGACATTGAGCGCGCCATCGCAGCGGCAGGCGATGCCGCCTATCACTGGAACATCTTGACCGACGAGCTGGCGTGGAGCGGCAACAGCGAAAACGTGCTTGGTTGCTCGCTTTTGCAAATGCAGACCGGCAAGCGGTTTTCAGCGCTGCTTGACCCGGACAATCTGACCAGCCGTTATGACATCATGTTCAAATCCAAGGCCCAGGAAGGCGCTGCCGGAGCAGGTTACCAGATCGAATACCGATTTTGTCCGAAAGGCAAAGATTCAACGATCTGGCTGGAAGATACCGGACGATGGACATGCGGCAGGGACGGCCAGCCAATTGAGGCGTTTGGCATTGTCAGGCGGATTGATGAGCGGCAAAGACGGGAACAGGAACTCAGCGCCATGAGTGGCCGCGATCCGCTGACGGGCATGATGAACCGGGGCCGCCTGACAGAAACCCTGGGCGAAGCCATAGCAACAGCCCGGCATGAAGGCAATCATTGGGGTTTTGCCCTAGCCGTGGTCAATAATTTGTCTTTGGTCAATGAAGCCTATGGCTTTGAAGTCGCCGATGAGGTGATTGCCGCAATCGCGAAACGCCTGCAGCAGGAACTGCGGGGCGGAGATGTCATTGGGCGCTACTCTGGCAGCAAATTTGGCATTATCCTGAATTCCTGCTCGCCAAAAGATCTGCCGGCAGCGCTTGAGCGCTTTTTGGCCGTGGTGCGTGACAGCGTCATTGAAACATCATATGGCCCGGTCTGGGCGATGCTTTCAGTGGGTGGAATCAGCATCCCGGACCATGCCGAAAGTGCTGCAATTGCAATGGCGCATGCAGAAGATGCCTTGAATGAAGCCCGGCAACTCGCAACTGATGGCGCCGTCATTTACCAGCCATCGGAAAAGCGAAAGAATGAGCAACATCTGAATGCGCGCTGTGCCGCCGAAATTGTCCAGAGTCTCAAGGATGACGATTTCAAACTGGCCTACCAACCCATCAAAGACGCCAAGACCGGCAAAATCGTGATGCATGAAGCGTTATTGCGACTGATCGATGAAGGCGGCGAAATCATCACGGCTGGCCATTTGATCCCGGTTGCGGAGCGATTGGGTCTGGTCCGTTTGATTGACCGGGCAGTGACGCAGATGACAATCGCAGCATTGCACTCCCATCCTGATGCCTGGATCACGATGAATGTGTCAGCAACGACGGCAACCGACCGGCGCTGGTACAACCAGCTCCTTGAAATCATCGAAGCCAACAAGGACGTGGCCAACCGGCTGATCATTGAAATCACCGAAACTGTCGCGCTCAATAACCTCGCGGAAACCAGGGATTTCGTTGGACGCTTGCGGGCGCTGGGTTGCGGCATTGCGATTGACGACTTTGGCGCGGGCTATACTTCTTTCCGCAACATCCGCGATCTTGCGGTGACGGCGATCAAGCTCGACGGATCGTTCTGCCGCAATCTGACGGCCAACAAGGACAATGCATTCTTCGTGAAGAGCCTCGTTGAGCTCGCCCATACCTTCAATCTCAAGGTCGTGGCCGAATGGGTTGAATCGGAAGAAGATGAAAAGCTGCTGGTCGCCTGGGGCGTTGATTACATGCAGGGCAATTATGTGGGCCCTGCCGATGTGAAGCCTGCCTGGCTCTCCGACAAAGGGGCTGAATTCGACTTGACCCCAAAACCATCCATTCCGGCTGTGGCGCCGCAATTGGAAACAGCAGCGCTGCTTCACGACATTGGCGATGTTGAACCAGTTGTTGAACAAGTGACGGAGCAGACTAAAAATGAACCCGAAGCCGACATTCAATCTGCTGGAGTGCCGGAGGCGAGAATTGACGAGGAAGGTTTCGAAGCCGACATTCTCAAACTGCGCGGCACGCTCGATCTGCTCAATCAATTCTTCCCGCCAAAACCATTGACCGAGAATGCGTCGGCTGCCGCTTAGGGCGGTTCTTGGCGAGTTTTAATCACAAATACAAATTCCCCTCGCCATCCCGGCTTTCGCCGGGATGACGGCATTCTGGTCCTGTTTTCAACTCACCCGGGACTGCTTAGTTGGGCTTTGACATGGCGTTCAGCTTGTCCTGAATGGCGGCCATCTGGTCCTTGAGCTGTTGCAGGTCGTCCTTGCGGGTTTCACTCTGAGGTGACTGGCGGGGCGATGGTGGCGAAGATGGCGTCGCCATGCCCATCGCGGCTGCGAAGGGATTGAAGGCCTGGATGGCGTCCTGAAACACTGTCATATTGCGGCGCGTGATCTCTTCCATGGCCTTCATCGGGTCCGCGCCAAAGGCATTCTTCAGGACATCGCCGCCAAGGGCTTCCGACATCTGCTTCCTGATCTTGTCCTGGTCCTTCATCAGGGTATCCAGCGACATCTCAAGATAGCTCGGCACCACGCCCTGCATGGTATCGCCATAAAAGCGGATCAGCTGGCGCAGGAAATTGATCGGCAGCAGGTTCTGGGACCCCTTGTTTTCTTCTTCGAAGATGATTTGCGTCAGGACCGAGCGGGTAATGTCCTCGCCTGTCTTGGCGTCGAAAACGACAAAATCAGAGCCGCTGCGCACCATTTGGGACAGGTCTTCGAGCGTCACATAAGTGCTGGTCGATGTATTGTACAGACGCCGGTTGGCGTATTTCTTGATCACCGTGGCGGTCTGCGCCTTAGCCTGTTCTTCTGACACGAAACCCTCCCGGACAGCCAACTGCCAACTTGGCCGAAGCTGTCCAAATTTTTGCTCCCCGCACCGCACAATTGCAAGTGCAAAAACCACAATGAGGTGAATGCCGCATTGCAATATACGGGACTTCCATGCCAAGCTTGGATCAGCATTCATCGCATTCTTCCGGAGGTCCTCATGTCAAACGACGTCGTCTTCGTATCCGCTGCCCGCACGCCCGTTGGTTCCTTCAACGGCGCATTGGCTTCCCTTTCGGCATCGGCCCTTGGAACAATCGCTCTCAAGGCGGCGTTGGAGAGGGCCAAGGTTGATGCCAAGGAGATTGACGAAGTCATTCTGGGGCAAGTGCTGACGGCGGCCCAGGGGCAGAATCCGGCGCGACAGGCCGCGATCAATGCCGGCATTCCCAATACCGCGACCGCCTGGGGGGTGAACCAGGTTTGCGGCTCTGGCTTGCGTTCCGTGGCGCTCGGCATGCAGCAAATCGCGTCAGGTGATGCCCGGATCGTGGCGGCAGGTGGCCAGGAATCGATGAGCAAATCCACCCATGCGGCGCACTTACGGGATGGCGTGAAAATGGGCGACTGGAACTTCATCGACACCATGATCAAGGACGGGCTGTGGGATGCCTTCCATGGCTACCATATGGGAACCACAGCCGAAAACGTCGCCAAGCAATGGCAGATCACGCGCGACATGCAGGATGAATTCGCCGTCAAAAGCCAGAACAAGGCCGAGGCGGCGCAGGCTGGGGGCAAATTCAAGGCCGAAATCGCTGCCGTGACGATTTCTGGCCGTAAAGGCGATGTGGTGGTCAGCGATGATGAATATATCAAGAAAGGCGTCACCATTGATGGCATCGCCAAGCTGAAACCAGCGTTTCAGAAAGACGGCACGGTGACGGCTGCCAATGCTTCCGGCATCAATGATGGTGCGGCGGTTCTCATTTTGATGAGTGCGAAGGATGCGCAAATGCGCGGGCTTGAACCGCTGGCGCGGATCGCCTCATGGGCGACTGCGGGGGTTGATCCTGCTGTCATGGGGTCTGGACCCATTCCGGCCTCGCGCCGGGCATTGGAAAAAGCCGGATGGAAAGTCGAACAGCTCGATCTCGTCGAAGCCAATGAAGCCTTTGCGGCGCAAGCCTGTGCTGTGAACAAGGACATGGGATGGGATCCGGCCCGCGTCAACGTCAATGGCGGCGCCATCGCCATCGGCCACCCGATTGGCGCTTCAGGGGCTCGTGTGTTGATCACGCTGCTGCATGAGATGGGACGCGCCAAGGCGAAGAAGGGGCTCACCACATTGTGCATCGGCGGCGGGATGGGGATTGCGATGTGCGTGGAGAGGTGAAGCCGCTCGCACCATGACCGGCACGGTCGATCTTCAAACGTTCATTGGTTCGATCCAGTCGGCGTTTCCGGAACATCGGCATGCCCGATTTGCACATCTTGCCGAAGGCTGGGACAGCGCTGCTGTTGATGTGGACGACCGTTTCGTTTTCAAGTTTCCGAAAAATGTTGCGGCGGCCGTCTCACTCGCCCGCGAAGCCCGGCTGCTCAGCCTCATCCGCCCGGCTGTGACTTTGCGCGTGCCCGAACTTGAGCTTTGTACGGTGCCGCGCCTGATGACACGGCACAGGAAAATACCGGGCGATCATCTGCTCTCTGCTCAATATTGTATGCTCGAAGAAGGCAACAAGCAGCGCCTCGCAGGTGAACTGGCGCAGTTCTACGCTGAGCTGCACGCGCTCGACGCTAAAATGATACGCGATGCCGACGCAGGCCCGGTAAAATCTTGGCTCGCCATCGACATCATGGAGCGCTGCGCCGCGACACTTCTTCCGGCAGCGCATCGCCCTGTCGCATCTCGCATTTTGAAAGACTTTGGCGCGCTCGGCGTTGATCCATTCGGGCAGACCTTCGGTTTTTTCGATGGTCACGGCTGGAACATGGCTTTCGACCATGCCACCCAGCGCCTCAATGGCATCTATGATTTCGCCGACGCGGGCTTCGGACCGCTTCATCAAGAATTCGTCTATTCAAGTTTCATTTCGCCAGACCTGACTCGCCACATAATGGCGTCTTATGAACACCATACCCGCAAGCACCTTGACCGCCGCCGCATCTGGATTTTGACTGCAGTCCTGCGTCTGTCCGAACTTGCCGCCGCAGCCGATGATCCTACCGCCTTGCCCGACAGGCTTCAGTCTGCGTTAAATCGGATAATTCAAGACTGCGGCAACATGGCGTAGAGATGCGCGTAGACTTTCAGAGGAGAACACCATGTCGCTGCAATACTGGCTCGCTGTCCTGGCTTACGTGATCCCAACATTCCCGCTAGAATATTTCTGGCATCTTTCCACGTTCAAGAAGGCCTATGATGAGCTGGAGATGTAAGGTTCCAACGTGATCATTCCCCTGGGCCTTGCATCGATGATCCTGCAAGGGCTGCTCTTTGCGTATCTCTATCCGAAGCTCTTCAGCACGGCGCGCGCAGATTGGCTCACCAGTGCTGTCCAGTTCTTTTGCATCTTCGCTCCGCTTGCGTGGCCATTTCTTGTGCTGTCCGTGGCCGCCAAGAACTGCATTACATAGGTCACAAAATTCATCCAGCTCGAAACTGCCTTCACCATCCTGCAATATGCCGTCACGGCCCCACTGATTGCACTCGCCTGGCGTGGTGCTGTGTGATTGATTAACCATACCCCCGATTTTCCCCAGTTTAGCGAACCCTTAAACGGGCCTTGCTACGATCCGGTCAAATTTACCGATGGGAGAGTTCCATGCAGAGTTCAATACCACATGTGATCCAGGCAATGCTGAACGCGAAGGCCGTTACGGCTGAAGACACAATTGAACTGCGCCGCCAATTCTATGCTGATGCGCGCATCGGCGAAACGGAAGCGGATTACCTGTTTGCGCTCAATGCCGAATGCACCTCGAAAGACGCAAGCTTTGTCGCGCTGTTTGTCGAAGCGCTCACCGACTACATCGTCTTCCAGATGAATCCCGAGGGTTACATCAGCGAAGCCAATGCACTTTGGCTGATGAAGCAGGTTGATCTTGACGGCAAGGTCGACACCGTTTCCGAAATCGACCTCCTCATCAACATTCTTGAAAAGGCCAAGTCAGCGCCCGACGGTCTTTGTGCTTACGCGCTGCGGCAAGTGCAGCATGCGGTTGTTGCAGGCGAGGGACCAGCGCGCAATGGCAAGATGTTGGCGCCGGGCCGCGTCACTGAAGTTGACGTCGAGCTCCTGCGCCGCATCCTTTACGCCTATGGTTCAGGCGGCAATATCGGCATTACGGCGGCGGAAGCCGAAGTGCTGTTCGACATCAATGACGCAACGACCGATGCCGACAATCACGC
Organism: uncultured Alphaproteobacteria bacterium; assembly: GCA_963819615.1. GTDB lineage: Bacteria > Pseudomonadota > Alphaproteobacteria > Rhizobiales > Aestuariivirgaceae > Aestuariivirga. The sequence goes on along the minus strand of CAWFWW010000012.1, from coordinate 430,321 downwards.
CAGCTGGAAAATCCTTTTTGCGCAGGCCATCGCCAATCATCTGATGATGGCGTCGATGCATGCGCCACTCGACCGCGAGACTGCGTTGCGCCAGGAAAACTGGCTGCATAAAAAACCGAAAGGCAAGAAGGACTTTCTCGCTGCGATGATTTCAGGGCTGCGCAGCATCTACACTTCTGGCGATGAGGAAGATGCCAGATTGCGGCGCGAGGCCTATGAGGCGCGCATCGCGCGGAGCGAACGGATTTCAAACATTGAAGCCTCGTGGCTCGCAAACCGCATCAACCGCGATGGCAAGCTGAGCGAAGCCGAACGCGCCGTTCTGACTTTCATCAAGCAGGAATCACCTGAGATCCATCCGGACCTCAAGCCGCTATTAGACCAGGTTGCGTAAATTTTCTTTCACTTGGGCCACACAGACGCGCTATGACTGCCCCAATCAGGGAGGAACATCATGGCACGCACAGCACTTGTCACCGGCGGAACCCGCGGCATTGGAGCGGCAATTTCAAAAGCATTGAAGGAGGCGGGCTGCAAGGTTGCGGCGTCCTATGCGGGCAATGACGAGGCAGCCAATGCCTTCAAAGCTGAAAGTGGCATTCCTGTCTTCAAATGGGATGTGTCGAGCTACGAGGCCTGTGCCGCAGGCGTGAAAAAAGTCGAGGCCGAAGCTGGACCCATCGACATTCTCGTCAATAACGCCGGCATCACCAAAGATGCCATGTTCCACAAGATGACCCCGGAAAACTGGAACGCCGTCATCAACACCAATCTGAATTCGCTGTTCAACATGAGCCATCAGGTGTGGGGCGGCATGCGCGACCGGAGCTTTGGCCGCATCATCTGCATCTCATCGGTGAACGGACAAAAGGGCCAGATGGGCCAGTCCAATTACTCTGCCGCCAAGGCCGGCGAGATTGGTTTTGTGAAGGCGCTGGCGCAGGAGGGGGCATTCAAAAACATCACCGTCAATGCAATTGCACCGGGTTACATCGCAACCGACATGGTGAAAGCCGTGCCTGCTGAAGTCATCAAAACCAAGATCCTTCCGCAAATTCCGGTGGGTCGCCTGGGCGAGCCTGAAGACATTGCCCGCTGTGTGGCCTTTCTTGCGAGCGATGACGCTGGCTTCATCACCGGCTCGACGATCACCGCCAATGGCGGCATGTATATGATCTGAGAATTTTAGAATCACGCCGCCGTTTGTGGACCATGACACGCATCAGCGCTGACAGGATTGCCTGCGACCGTGGCGGAAGGCGGGTGATTGAAAATGTCAGTTTCATGCTGTCCGGAGGGCAACATCTTGAACTGCGCGGGGCAAATGGCTCTGGCAAATCCACCTTGCTGCGGGCGCTTGCAGGCCTTGGCGACATCAGCGAAGGATCATTGCAGATTGACGGCACTTTGCACTATCTCGGCCACCTGGATGCCATCAAGCCAGCGCTGACAGTCCGGGAAAATCTTTCGTTCTGGCGCGAGTTTTGGGGCGAAGGCGATGTCAAGGCTGCACTTGCGGCTTTTGGCATGACACCTTTGGCCAATGATCCCGCCTCTCATTTGTCACAAGGTCAAAAACGCCGTCTGGCGCTTTCACGGCTCGCGTTATCAAATCGCGTGATCTGGCTTTTGGATGAACCGAATGCCGGCCTTGATGCTGCTTCGCTGTCGCGGCTTGAGAAACTGATGCAGGCTCATCTTGCTTCCGGCGGCATCATCGTTGCGGCCATGCATGCCACAATCGGCATGGCGCCATCGCAAACATTTGAACTGGCGAACTCAAGATGAGCACTGCTTTCAGCATTATCAGGCGCGACTTGCAACTTGCATGGCGGCAGGGCGGCGGACTTGGCCCGGCATTGGGTTTTCTCCTGGCGGTACTGGTGCTGGTGCCGTTGGCGGTTGGCCCTGACCAGGCATTGTTGCAACGGCTGGCGCCCGGCATCATGTGGCTGACCCTGCTGCTTGCAGTGCTGCTCACGGCCGAGCGCATCTACACACAAGACCTTGATGACGGGTCGCTGGAGTTGATGTCGGCATCGCAGCTGCCGCTGGAAATCACGGCCTTGGCAAAAACCCTGGCGCACTGGCTGTCCGTCAGCCTGCCGCTGGCGGTGATTGCGCCATTTCTCGGGATCATGCTCAATCTCGATGTCGGCCAACTTCCCTTGCTGCTTGCTGCGATGGTGCTGGGTTCCTTGTCCCTGTCCATGCTGGCGTCAATCGGGGGTGCCGTGACTGCCGGTCTCAAGCGCGGGGGCCTGATCATTTCGCTACTGATCCTGCCGCTTTATGTGCCGGTCATGATCTTTGGAATTTCCGTCACTTCTGCGCAGTTGGGTCCTCATGGGTCGAAGGCATCCGTGCTCGTCCTGGCCGCCATCACTTTGGCAACGTCTGTCATTTCACCCTGGGCTTCTGCTGCGGCATTGCGCGTCTATCTTAAGTGATCTCAAGCCAATATAATCGCCCCATGCAAATTTACGCCAATCCCGCCCGTTTCCTGAAGATTGCCAATGCCGTGTTGCCGTGGAGCTGGGCGCTGACTGCCGTCCTTTTTGTCTTCGGACTGTATGGCGCTCTTGTCACCACACCTGCCGACTATCAACAGGGCGAGACTGTCCGCATCATGTATCTACATGTGCCTGCGGCCTGGATGGGTCTATTTGTATACGCTGTGATGGCAGTGTTGAGTGCTTCTGCCTATATCTTCAAGCACCCACTGGCTGATGCCGCAGCCAAGGCCGCTGCACCCATCGGAGCAGTTTTCTGCTTTCTGGCGCTTGTAACCGGATCGATCTGGGGCAAGCCCATGTGGGGAACCTGGTGGACCTGGGATGCGCGCATCACGTCCATGTTCATCCTGCTGCTGCTTTATCTTGGCTATATCGCGATCTGGCAAGCGGTGGAGGACCCCCACAGGGCGGCTCCTTTGGCGCGGATCGTAGCGCTGGTAGGAGCGCTCATCCTTCCGGTGATCAAGTTTTCAGTGGACTGGTGGAACACGCTGCATCAACCGGCCAGCGTGTTCCGCATGGGTGGATCCACGATCGACCGTTCCATGCTGCCAACCTTGTTCATCATGGCCCTGGCTTACACCATTTTGTTTGTGGCGCTGCACCTCACGGCGACGCGAAGTGAAATAACGCTGCGAAAATTGCGCAGCCAGCGGCTCAGCGACATAGGAAATCGCTGAATGGACTGGTCCGCTGACCATGCGGCTTATGTCGCTGCAGCCTTTGTTGTTTCAGCACTCGCACTTGCCAGTTTCAGCCTGTGGGTGGTCCTGCGTGACAGGCGTTTCAACAGAAAATCCAAGGACGACGGGAAATGACGCGCAGGCGTTTCGGCTATGCTTTCTTGCCATTAGCGGTTTTTGCAGGACTGGCGCTGGTGTTCTGGAAAGGGCTGTCAGGCGATCCCCAGCAGCTGCCATCAACATTCATCGGCAAACCGGCGCCGCAATTCAATCTAGGCGCCATTGCCGGGTCGGAAATCCCTTCGCTATCGAGTGCTGATCTCGCGCACGGCCGGGTGACACTCGTCAATATCTTTGCATCTTGGTGCGGACCTTGCCGCGACGAGCATCCGGCGCTGCTGGAACTCTCCAAACGCGGCGACATTGACATCGTCGGGATCAACAACAAGGACGATCCCGAAAACGCACGGCGGTTTCTCGGCGTCCTCGGCAATCCCTATAAGCGCATCGGGGCCGATGCGGATGGCAGGGTGACAATTGACTGGGGCGGGTATGGCGTTCCGGAAACCTTTGTGGTGGACGGCAAAGGCCTGATCCGCCACAAGGTCATTGGACCAATTTCGCTGGCTACGCTCGCGCAACTGAATGCCGAGATTGAAAAGGCCACGCGACCGCTGGCGGTTCCATAGGGTCCGCCAGCGGCCGCATATTCCAGTGGTTCGAAATCACACTTTTTGCAAGGCGTGATGCAACTCGTCAAAAAACATCGCCAAAGTTCCAAGGCCTGCGCCCTTTGCAGAGGAGCGCAGCAATGGAATGTTGGATGACAGAAAATCGGCAACGTCCTGTTTGTCGAGCGATACTTTTTCCAGGACGCTGACGGGAATTTCACCCGCCTGGGCTTTGGTCAGCCAATTCATGGTTCGGCTGTTGGGTCTGCGGGCTTTGATTTCCATCTCATTGCGTTTTGTCATTTTGGTTTCGCCTCCGTGTTAATTGAACACCTCCGCAACAGAAACTGTGGTGGCCTTCGCTGTAAATTCTCGCATTAGCGAATGTGTAGAACTTGTTGAAAAATTGTGTTTTTCAGAACTCTGCCGGATAGGTTGCAGTTTTGGTGAGGATCACCGAAAGCGGCAAGCGCAAAGTCCCTGTTGGATTTTTATCGATTTCGTTTAAACTCAAAGATTGCGAAACAAAATAACATCAAGTCAAAGCTAAGCGCAGCCTTACCAAGGTTGCCGCAAGTGTGAGGCACGGGGGCAATGCTGGCACGGTCTGTATTCTCGGATAACTTGCGCAGGGCGTGTCTGCGTTATCGCACGATTGCCGAGATCTGCGAGGGAATTGGCATCAACCGGCAGCAGTTCAACAAGTACCTTTCCGGCAGCGCCTTGCCAAACCCCGTGACATTGGAACGGATTTGCAAATTCTTGAACATTGAACTCGGCGCACTTTTTATGAACCCGGAACAGGGGGCGGAAAAAATCCGAAATAGTGACGCACGGGCCAGTGAAGCACGGGCCAGTGAAGCACGGGCCAGTGAAGCGCGTGGTGGACGCTCCGGCACCCACCTCAATGCAGCCAGTTTTGCTGTTTTCGAGGGCAATACCAAACTTGACCTGCAAGTGAACGATCTTCCAGTAGGTGAATATTTTTGCTACAGCCAGTATCCCAAATTGCCTGGCATGGTCATTCGGAGCCTTGTTCACGTCTGGCAAGCCGGAGAAGAAAAGCGCTTTGTCCGCGTAACGTCGTTCCCTTCGGCCACCAACAAATCCAAGCGGGTCGGCGGAGGCCGCCATGCAGGCAAGATATTCGCAAACCAGACTGAAATATATTTCCTTGGCCTAAACCGGTATTCACCAGGGCAAATGAGCTTGATGACAATTGAACGGGCAAACGTCTCCAACAATCACTTCTTCACCGGCATGATGCTCACGCGCAGTCATGCAAGACCGATGTGCCTCGGCATTTGCATGGTGCATCAAAATGAAAATCGCACGCTGAAAGACTTCATCAGAAGAGTTGGCCTCATCCACGAATCCGACTTGGTTTCCACCCCGACAGTCCTTGCCGCAATCAACAGGGACATGGCCTTCGCCTAATATTTTGGTTGCGCTGACATGTTTGACTTTTGGGGCGCGATTGAATGAGGAGCAAAGCTAGGTCGCGCCAGCCGGCTTGCTGCCCGTTTCGTCTCACCCAAGTCTGCGGAATGTACAAGAATACGTCCTGAGGGGCGCACGGTGTCCAGCACTGTTTTCTTATGGAAAGAAAACAGTGCTGGATCAATATGTTGCTATTCGGCCCGGTCGGCGCTGATGGCTTTCATCCAGTTGCCGCCGCCACCGGAAGCAGGTTTTGGGCCGCGTGTTGGTTTGCCGAAACCTGGCGTGTTGGCGTTGCGCTGTGGTTTGCCAGCACGGTTATCGGGACGCTTGCCGTGAAACGGTTTGCCGCCGCCGGGTTTCCGGTCACCAAAAGGTTTGCGCAATTCTTCGCCACGCGCAAACCGCTGGCTGCCATCGGTTGGCCGCTCAACCTGTCCGCCATTAACGGCAGCAGGATTCCAGTCGCGCCTCGGCTTTTGCTGCCTTGGCTGCTGGGGCGCACGTTGCTCCGTGTGCGGAACATCACCCTTGGCGAAGCGGCCTTCGTTGCGATCGGTGCGTTGTGGCCTGCCGCCCTGTCCGCGATGTGGCTTCTTCGCCGCATTCGGCATGTGACGGCCACCACCTGACTTGCGCTTTCCATCAGCCGGGTTCCAGCCGAAGTTGGGAGCAAGTTCATCGACCTTCAGAGCCATCTCGTGGTCCTGCACCGGAACCTGCTGGCGGATGGTGCGTTCAATGTCGCGCAACAGCCCACGATCTTCTGGCGTGCAGAATGCTATGGCTTTTCCGGTTGCACCCGCACGCGCGGTGCGGCCGATGCGATGGACGTATGATTCTGGAACGAACGGCAGATCGTAATTGAAGACGTGGGTCACATCGTCGATATCGATGCCGCGTGCGGCAATATCGGTTGCAACCAGCGCCAGAATCTTTCCCGCCTTGAAACCGGCCAGTGCCTTTTCGCGATTGGCCTGGGACTTGTTGCCGTGAATGGCCGAGGTCTCGAATTTCGCATTGGTCAAATACTTCACCACCTTGTCGGCACCGTGTTTGGTGCGCGTGAAGATCAGCGCTCTCGTGATGTTGTTGTCCTTGAGAAGCTCCGCCAGCAACTTGATCTTGTTGGCTGGATCAACGTGAATCACCGTCTGTTCAACGCGTTCGGCAGTTGTTGCCGCAGGCTGGATTTCAACACGCACCGGATCGTTCAACAGGTTTGCCGCAAGGCCTGCGATTTCCTTCGGCATGGTGGCCGAGAAAAACAAGTTCTGGCGCTGCTTGGGCAGGTGCCCGGTGATCTTGCGGATGGCATGGATGAATCCGAGATCCAGCATCTGGTCAACTTCATCGAGCACGAAGATTTCGGTCTTGGCAACCGTGATGGCGCGGCGTTCCATCAGGTCGACGAGTCGGCCCGGTGTTGCGACGAGAATGTCGATGCCGCGCTTTGCAGCTTCAATCTGCTTGCCAATGCCGACGCCGCCAAAAACCACGGCGGTCTTGAAGCGCAGGTTCTTGCCATAGGTCTTGAAGCTCTCGTGAATTTGCGAGGCAAGCTCGCGGGTTGGCGAAAGGATCAGAACGCGGCAGGTGCCAGCTACGGCATGACGATTGTCCTTGGACAGGCGCTCAAGGATAGGAAGTGCAAAGGCAGCGGTCTTGCCGGTGCCGGTCTGGGCTATCCCTAAAAGATCGCGGCCTTCGAGCAGCGATGGTATGGCCTGTGCCTGGATAGGGGTTGGGATCTCGTAACCTTCGCTTTTCAAAGCAGCGAGCAGGGGTTGAGACAGATTCAATTCGGTAAATGTCATGGAGACAATGGACTTTCAATTCGGACACAATAAGGGACCTCGCAAGCGCTGCATCCGGAGCGATCTTGCGAAATACAGTCCCACGTGAAAGGAATGTTGGAGGAAACTGGTGGCCAGAATAACCTTGAACGGCTCAGCGCCACTGCGCGAGCCTCACGTATTCATGGTTGGCCATCAACCAGTGGCCGCTATATGGGGATTTTCCTAACAAATGTCAAATAAGTTGTGGCAGAGCTGCCATGCGGTGAAAGACGGGCTTGGCGCCCTGCTGCATTAACCTTGCCCCGTGGGCAATCGGGTTCTCATGCGTGCCGGTGAATCCAAAGGTTTGCAATTTGGCACCCACACTTGAAGTGACACCGGTCATGCTGTCTTCGATGGCGACGCATTCATCCCGCGCAACGCCTGATCGCTCCAGTGCCAGATTGAACACGTCAGGGGCCGGCTTGCCATTGGGCACATCTTCGAATGTGGTGACTGCGTCCATGAAACTGCCGAGGCCGGTCAGGCTGAGCGCCAGCCCAACGCGCTCGCGCGGGCTGTTGGAGGCAACGGAAAAACTGTAGCCGCGGTCCTGGAGGTCCCGAAGCACTGATGCCATTCCGTCAACGGCCTTGAGGTCAGCGCGATACATGTCTGCCAGCATCGCATCTTTCTCGGCGGAAAGTCCTGGCGGAAAATTGATGTTGTGGTGCCTTGCCATTTCATCAAGCATGGCCTGGAAGGTCGTTCCGACAAACCGCCGGTGGGCTTCAGCCTCGGAGATTTCAATGCCAAAGCGGCGCAGCAACGTCACGTCAGCGCGCATCGACAAGGGCTCGCTGTCAACCAGCACGCCGTCACAGTCAAAGATGATGTGTCTGGTAACCAAACCGGGGCCTCGAGAATCACCAAGCCCTCACCTTCTGGCAGTTCTTTGGCATCCCGGCAAAGTGATATTTTCCATCGCAGGACCAGACCGGAGGCGGGAGTCCGGTTGCGGCAAACTGCATGTCGCCCTCCGCCAAGTTGCGCCAGAAGGCGTTCCAATTATTGGCGCTGTTGCGCGCCAGGTTTTCTTTGGTCATGCGAAAGGGATAGAGGTGCAGCGGAATTTCGGATTGACCATTGTGCAATGCTGCTTCGACAATGCGGTAGATGTCATCAATGGCCGGATCGGTCATGGCATAGCAGCCGATCGAACTGCATGATCCATGAATCATCAACACAGTTCCGGTGCGACCGAGGCTTGCATCAAAAGAATTTGGAAAGCCGGTATTGATGGCGCGGTGGTGGCGCGAGGTGGGGAGCAGCTGCCTCGCCGAGGCGTAGTAATATCCTTCCGGTGACTGGCCATCGCCCTCCTTCAGTTTTGGCCCAAGTGCACCCGACCATTTGCAGATGGGATAAGTGAACACGCGTTCAAAGCGCGTCGATCTCTGCATCCACACTTCCAGCACTGCTTCCTGCTTGTAGACGCGGATCAAAGCCGGCTGGCCAAGCGCAAATCCGGCTTTGGCAAGACGTTGTCCGACAGGCACTTGCGGACTTTGTGAAAACGGCTCGCGCAGCTGCGGGAATTCCCGGGCGATCAGGGATTTCATGGTTTCAAGATTTTTCGGATCATGCATGACGGCTGTTGCGATGATGGCAACAAGGCCAAGCAGAAACAGACTGAAGATTGACCGCCAGCGCATTCTCATGATGCTTTTTCAAGCGGCGAAATCTGGCGCGACGATGGCCGATTTATGGCGGAGTGGTTACCGCCCCAAGTGCCTCAGCGCCTTGATCACATCGACGTAGACCGCCTTCTTGAACGGCACCACGATGTCGAGGACTTCGTCCATGGTGGCCCATTTCCATTGGTCGAATTCCTGCTTGTGGCCAGGCGGCGCGAGATTGATCTCGCTGTCATTGCCGTCAAAGCGAAGCGCCACCCACTTCTGTTTCTGGCCGCGATATTTTCCGCCCCAGCTCTTGCCAATCAGGTTCTCAGGCAGATCATATTTGAACCAGCCGTCGGCCTCTTCAAGGAAACTCGCAGAGGTGACGCCAGTTTCTTCTTCCAGTTCGCGAAATGCAGCAGCACGGTGGTCTTCGCCGTCATCGATGCCGCCTTGCGGCATCTGCCACCATTTGCCAACGCCATCATCATTCTGCTTTTCGAAACGGCGGCCGACCCAGACGAGGCCGTGCCTGTTTACCAGCATGACGCCGACACAGGGGCGGTAGGCAGTGATGTCTTTAGCCATCAGCCGAGACGCCCTTTGAAGGCAGCGCTGACGGGAATGATGATGATGCCGCGCTCGGCGGCGTCTTTGGCCCAATCGCGCAGCGTATCGATGGTAACTTCGAGGCCCGAGCCTGTGCCTATGGCCACGCCATTGGTTTGCGCCTCCTGTTCGAGCAATTGCAGGGCCGCGATGATTGCCTTGGGATCAGGATCGGCGTCGATTACGGTTTGGGCTTTGCGGAAAGCGGCGGAATTTTCCCTGGCCACTGTCTGCGTTGCAGTCAAAGGCAATGAGCCATCCTCGACAAACAGGAGCCCGCGTTTTTTCACCTCGCGCATGACGGGCGTCAAGGCCTCGGGGCTGGCGAGGAAGCGTCCGCCCTGATAATTCACCAACCCGACATAACCCGCAAACCGGCTCATGTGCCAATGCAGCGCGTCGAGATTTTCGCCAGAGCCTGCTTCAGCCATCAAGGTTTTGGGACCGGGATTGTTGACGGGAAAACCAACTGGCTCCAGCGGTACTTGCAGGAAGACCTCGTGACCTTCCTTGCGCGCCTTGTCGACCTGCTTTTGCAAATTTTCGCCGTAGGGCGCGAAGGCCAGCGATACATCGGCTGGCAGTTCGGCGATGGCTTTTGCCGTCAGCCCAGCATTAAGGCCCATGCCACCGAGAACAATGGCGATCTTGGGTGAATCGGAATGAATAACGTTCAGGCTGGCGGGACGCGCATAGGCCGACGACGGTTTCTTGCCATTGCCCCCAACGCGCGGCAACGGACCTGTGGCGGAGGTTTCGACAAGAGCCGCAACAGGCGCTGCAACCAAAGCGCGGCGCGGCGAGACTATGATGGCTGCATCCTGGCGATAGACATCTTGAGCCACCGGCTGCTCCACCACAGCCATGGGGCGTTTGCGCTTGCCTGGTTGAGGTTCTTCCTCGATGGCAGGCTCGGCCGCTGCGAATTGGGTTTCATCTTGTGGAACTTGTTCGGTTGACGTCTCTTCCTTTGACTGGGCGACCTCGGTAGTATTGGAACCGGTTGCGTCTGCTTCCGAGGTCGACGAAGTTATCACTTCTTCCGCCGGAGGAATCTGCGAAATCACCACAGGTTCGCCCGCAAAGGGATGCGGCGTCTTGATCGCCCATGTTCCAGCGCCAACGATGGCGCAGGCCGTAAGCGCATAAGCAGAGACGATCAGGCTGGGACGTTTTGCCCAAAGCCTTGCAATGAGGCCGCGCCGTTTGAGCGGCTGTCTTAGTTGGTCTCGACCCATGTATTGTGACGCGATTCGCTGTTTTGGCGATTGTGGGGCTTCAAGCGTTAACGAGTTGTTAACCCTCTTATCCCGATTTGATGCGCCTCTCAGTTGGCCTTCTTGGTCTCGTCCGGCTTCTTGTCCATTTCAACCTTGACGTTGGACACGACCTTGATGCCATGCAGGAAATCTATGGCTGCCTTGAGCTGAACGTCCTTGGTCCGGTCTTCCGGCACATAGGCCGAGGAACCGCCGCCCTCATCGCCACCGGCTTCGTTGTTGAGATGGCCCTTGAGACTGGCTTCGCCTTGCGTCGAAACGTTCTTGCCTTGCAATTCGGGCGGCAGGGGCTGTTCAATGAGGATATCCGCATCGATGCCCTTGGCCTGGATTGAACGGCCCGAAGGCGTGTAATAGCGCTGGGTGGTCAGGCGCATGGCGCCCTCATTGCCCAGCGGGATGATGGTTTGCACCGAGCCCTTGCCGAAGGAGCGTGTGCCGATGATGGTGGCGCGCTGATGATCCTGCAAGGCGCCGGCCACGATTTCAGAGGCCGAGGCCGAGCCGCCATTGATCAAAATCACGACTTTCTTGCCATTGGCGAGATCGCCCTTTTGCGCGTTGAAGCGCTGGGTCTCGTCGGCGTTGCGGCCGCGAGTTGACACGACTTCGCCACGCTCAAGGAAAGCATCAGACACGGCAATGGCGCCGGTCAAGAGTCCACCGGGATTGTTGCGAAGATCGATGATATAGCCTTTCGATTTCCCGCCAATCTTGGCGGTAAGATCAGTCAGGGCCTTTTCAATGCCAGGTTCTGTCTGTTCCGAGAAACTGGTGATGCGGATATAGCCGATGTCATCGGCTTCGACATTGGACTTCACCGATTCAATCTTGATGACGTCGCGCACCAGTTTGGCGTCAAACGAATCCTTGCCTTCACGCGCGATGGTGAGCGTGATCGGAGTGCCCACGGGCCCACGCATCTTGTCCACGGCTTCATTCAAGGTAATACCCTGCACATCAAGACCGTCGATCTTGACGATCAAATCATTGGCCATCAGGCCGGCCTTTGCGGCAGGCGTTCCGTCGAATGGTGACACGACCTTGACCACGCCATTTTCCATGGTGACTTCAATGCCGAGGCCGCCGAATTCGCCGCGGGTCTGCACCGACATGTCTTCGAACTGCTTGGCGTTCATGTAGCTGGAATGCGGATCAAGCGAGGTCAGCATGCCATTGATGGCGGCCTCAATCATTTTCTGTTCATCCGGCGGCTCGACATAGTCGGCGCGCACCCGGTCAAACACGTCGCCGAAGAGGTTCAGCAATTTGTAAGTCTCGGAATTGGTTGCAGCTGTCGCGAGCGTCAGGCCATGGAAGGACACCGACCCCAGAAGGGCGCCTGCAGCCAAGAGGCCAAAAGATTTGGTTCGTGACGATAATTTCATTGCCTTGCCTCTTTTCTGCTGCCGATCCACCACGGGGCGGAATTGACCGGCTTCCCATTCTTTCTGAATTCTACATATAACACAGGCGTTAACGAAGCTGCCGTTTTGCCAATCACAGCGGCGGAAAGCGGGCTCTTGCCCATCCTTCCAACAGGTTCACCCATCCTCACCGTTTGAGCCCGTGCGACCGAAATCTGCTCCATGCCTGCCAATACTATCAGATAGCCCTCACCCCCATCAATGATCAAGAGTTGTCCGTAGGAACGAAAAGGTCCTGCAAATTCAACGCGACCGTCCGAAGGTGAGCGAACCTGGATGCCGTCACGGGCGGCGATTGCCAAGCCGCTCAGGGTAGAGCCAAGACCATTGTCGTCACCAAAGCGCCCGACGATCCGGCCCTGGACAGGGTAATCGAGTTGTCCCCTGGCTTTTGACAGCTGCATCCGGGGTTGGTTCAGAAGCGCCAGCTGGCGCTGGCGTTCAGCCTCCCTGCGGGCGGCTTCGGCGCTCAGGGCTTTCTGGCGCTCTGCTTCGGCCTTGTCGAGGCTGGTGAGGAGGTCTTGCAGGTTCTGGGACTGTTTGGCCAGGCGTGCGGCAAGTTTGCGTTCGGCGTCGAGCGAGGCAGAAACCGTTGCACCTTGGGTCTGCTTTTCGCGCTGCAAGACTTCAAGGTCGCGATAGGCTGTGGCCAGCGTTGCAATCTGCGATGCGGCATCAGCGCGCGCGGCTTCGGTTTCCTGCTTGATGTTGTCAAGTCTCTCAAGCTGGTTGACCAGCAGAGTGGCGGCCTCGCGCATCTCGGGCACCACGGCCCCAAACATCATGGCACCGCGAAGCGCCTGAAGTATGTCATGAGGTTCAACGACAAGGGCGGGTGGCGGATTTTGTTCGAGAACCTGGAGCGCTGCGAGAAGTTCCGACAATGTGTCCTGTTTGGCAGCCAGTTCATCGCTCAGTTTGGAGCGCTGCTGATCAAGGTCATGCAACTTGGCTTGCGTTGCGGCGAGTGCTTGCTCAAGCGAGGCAATGCCCTGGCCAGCGGCGATCAGCCGGTTGGTGACGTCCTGCTCATCGGCAATGGCTTTGGCCACCTCATCGGCCAGCTGCATTTGGCGGCCCGTCGAGGCTGCAAGGTCGTTATTGGTGGCGTCAAGATTTTCGCGCACGCGATCAAACTCCGGCTGTTGGGCCAGGGCTGTAAAAGTTGGCGGCATGAGGCTTGCCAAAGACGTCAGCAGCAGCAGCTGCCCGAGGGAATTCATGGCGCTCATTTGGCAGCGCAGCATGGTCAAAATAGGGCTTTTGTCTGGCAGCATCAGGCGCGGTGATAGGGGTGGCGTAACATGATCGTGAGCGCCCGGTAGATTTGCTCGAGGATCATGATGCGGACGAGGCGGTGGGGCCAGGTCATGGCGCCCAAGGCGATGGTTGTGGCTGCGGCCTTGCGGAGGGCCGGATCATGGCCATCCGGTCCGCCAATGAGAATTGCAAGATCGTTGGTGCCGCGCTCCAGATGCTTGTCCAGTAGCCTGGCGAATTCCTCGCTTGAGATTGATTTTCCGCGTTCGTCGAGAACGATCACGACCGCATCCGCCGGGATTTGTTTGCGCAAAGTGGCGGCTTCTTCAGTCATGCGCTGGGCGGCGGCCGTTCTTGTTGATTCCGGCTGTTCGGTGACCGCTATGCTGCTCAGCCCAGCCTTGCGCGCGATCTGCGTGATGCGCGTGTGATAATCCTGCGCAAGCTCCTTTTCAGGCCCGGATTTCAGTTTGCCGATCGCCGCCACGTGAAGCCTCATTACTCGGAAGGCGCTTGCGACCAGAGTTTTTCAAGATTGTAGAAGCTGCGCACTTCAGGCCGGAAGATGTGGACGATCACATCGCCTGAATCAACCAGCACCCAGTCGCATTGCGGCACGCCTTCGATGCGGATGTTCTTCTGCCCCATGGCGGAGAGCTTGCCGACAATCTGGTCAGCGATGGCGTTGACATGGCGGTTGGAACGGCCGGATGCCACAACCATGTAATCGGCAACGGATGATTTATTGTTGAGATCAATGGTGACAATGGCTTCGGCCTTGGCGTCATCAAGTTGAGTCAACACGGCTTCGACGAGTGCGGGGTAGGATGGCTTTGGCGCAGACGCGGCAACTGGTTTGACGGCTGGCCTTTTTACGGTTTTGCGAATGGCCGACTTGGCCTTTGGTTTGGCCGCCAGCTTTTTGACGATCTTCCTTGCAGATTTCTTCGCGATTTTCCTGCCGGTTTTCTTCGAAACTTTTTTCGAAACTTTGGCGGGTGATTTGCGCTTTGCTGCCTTTGCTGCCTTTGCTGCTTTGGCCTTGACCTTGACCTTTGCCTTGACCTTGGCTTTTGGTTTCGCCTTGGTTTTGACTTTCACTTTCACTTTTTTGGCAGGCTTTTTCAGGGTAGTGATCCTTCTTACTGATGATGCACATAACTTAGGGCCACCGGACCTGAGCCGCAAGCGCTCAGGCTGCCCGCTTTTCGCGCAGCAATCTGGCGAACACGCTTGTCAGGACGATGCCGCCGCCAATCACAGTTTCAAGCTCTGGCACTTCACCGACGCCCGCCCAGGCCCAAAGTGCTCCAATGGGAGCTTCCATGGTGTTGATCAGGGCAGTGAGCGTGGCCGGGATCATGCCGGAGCCAAGCACATAAAGCATCATGCCCAGTGTCATCGGCCCCAAACCAAATCCGGCTGCAACGGCATAATCGCGGGCCGTGAGGTCCCAGAGTTGCTGAGCAAGTGGATAAGACACCACAATGCTGAGCATGACTGAGGCCCAGGCCATGGGCAACATTTTCACATCGGGATTGCGGCGGATCATAATGGTCATGACGGCCTGGCATATGACTCCGAAAAGTGCCAGCACATCGCCCAGCCGGATTCCCGGCGTCGTTGGACCCACCATGATGAAGATGCCCAGCATTGCAAAGGCGCTTGCGATCATGGTCGCGCCCGAAGGGCGTTCGCGCATCCATAGCCATGCAATGCCTGCGGTGATGAACGGGAGCGCCGTCACGATGGTAAAAGCATTGGCGATGCTGGTGTGTTGAAAGGCGGCCGGGAACAGGATGATCGTGGCGCAGGAGAGTATGGCCACCATCCAGCTTTCCTTTCCAACATGAGAAAAGACGGTCAAGGTTTGCCTGCCAAACGAGTAGGCGACATAGCTGCCGATGAACAGCGTGGCGAAGACACCGCGCCAGAAGACGATGGTCCACAGGTCGAAAGGCAGGAGCCGCGTGAACAATCCACCGGAGGCCCAGACTATCGTCGCCAAGGCGACGAGGGTTATGCCGGTGGTTTTTGTGTCAGTCGCGGGCATTAGTTTTGGTTCAATTGCTGGCGGATCGCGGTCGAACTTTCCTTGCGCAGCGGCATGGAGACGAAGACCCAGGCGGGCGGTTTCTTCAGTGCCAGGGTTGGAGCATATTCGGAATCGAGTTGCTGCATTTCATAACGCAAGGCGGCGTAGCTGCCCAGCGCCCGGATTGAATATCCCGGCCTTGCGAGAACAGCGAGGGGCAGGGTTTCGGCAATCTCGGTCCAGTCGCGCCAGAGGTGCAGATTGGCGAGACTGTCGGCACCCATGATCCAGACGAAATTGGCGCGGGCCATGGCCGGTCGAAGATGGCGCAAGGTTTCGGCGGTGTATTTTGAGCCGATCTGGCGTTCGATATCGGTGACGACGAAGCGCGGGTGATGGGCAATCGCTTTGGTGCAAGCCAGGCGCTTGTCATATTCTCCTGTTTCGTTTGGCTCTTTGAGCGGGTTCTGCGGCGAGACCATCCACCAGACCCAATCGAGTTGCAGGCATTTGAGGGCATAGCTCGCGACTTTGACATGGCCCTGATGGGCGGGATTGAAGGAGCCGCCAAAAAGACCGATGCGCTGGCCGTCACCGAAGGGCGGCAGTTTCAGCATTAGGGCCGGATCTGGCCGGAACCCCGGACCTGATACTTGAAAGTGGTCAGCTGCTCAACGCCTACAGGTCCTCGCGCATGAAGCTTGCCTGTGGCAATGCCAATCTCCGCGCCAAAGCCGAACTCGCCGCCATCGGCAAATTGCGTCGATGCATTGTGCAGGACGATGGCGCTGTCGACAGCGTTCAAGAAATGCTCGGCGGTCTTGGCATTAGCCGTGACAATGGAGTCAGTATGTTGCGAGCCATATCTTGCGATGTGGCGGACAGCTTCATCGACGCCATCGACAACGCGGATCGAAATGATGGCGTCGAGATATTCGGTGGACCAATCTTCTTCGCTGGCGGGCTTCACGACATTGCTGAAACGCTGCACATCGGCATCTCCCCTGACTTCACAACCGGCATCTGTCAATGTACGGATGATATCGGGCAGCGCGGAATCTGCAATTGGCCGGTCGACGAGGACGGTTTCAGCAGAACCGCAGATGCCAGTCCGGCGCATCTTGGCGTTCAGGATAATTGAATTGGCCATGGCGAGATCGGCATCGCGATCAACATAGACATGACAGATTCCTTCGAGATGGCTGAAAACAGGAACGCGGGATTCCGTCTGCACCCGGGAGGTGAGACCCTTGCCGCCGCGAGGGATGATGAGATCAACGCAACCATTGAGCCCCGACAACAACTCACCCACTGCTTCCCGGTCGGTGGTGTCAACCATCTGGATGATGTTGGGATCGAGGCCTGCTGATTGCAGGCCCTCGCGGAGGCAAGCAACGATGGCGCGCGAGCTTTCGAAGCTGCCGGAACCGCCGCGCAGGATGCAGGCGTTTCCAGATTTGACGCAGAGTCCGCCAGCATCGGCTGTCACATTGGGACGTGATTCATAAATGACGCCGATGACGCCGATGGGCACGGCAATCCGTGTGATCTCCAAGCCATTCGGGCGCTGCCATTTTGCCAGCGTCCGGCCAACCGGATCGGGGAAAGTGGCGATGTCTTCAAGGCCTTGAGCCATGGCCTCGACGCGGGCGGCATTGAGCGTCAGCCGATCAATGAAGGACGCCTTCAGCTGTTTCTGACTGGCGGCTGCGACATCAATGGCATTGGCAGAAAGTATGACCTGGACATCCCGGCGCATGGCCGCCGCCATGGCCTTGAGGGCCGATGATTTGGCCGTGTCGATCGCCGCTGCCAGGGCGGTGGCCGCTTTTCTCGCTCGGGCTCCCATTTCCTGCTGGGCAGTCATGGTGTTCGGTCTCCGGTCATGGTCACAAGATTATCCCTGTGAATGAACTCGGCTGCACCTGCAAGCCCCAGAAGTTTTTCGATCTCGGCGGATTTGCGGCCCGCGATCCGCGATGCATCGGACGAATCATAGTTGACCAGACCGCGGGCAAGCTCCGTGCCGTCGGGTGCGACGACGCTGACCGTATCACCACGATTGAATATGCCGGTTATTTTGTTGACGCCTGCGGGCAACAGGCTTTTGCCCCTGGCCAGCGCCTCAGCGGCACCGGCATCGACATGGAGTTTTCCTGTTGGCATCAAAGTGCCCGCGATCCAGCGCTTGCGCGCCTGTTTGGGTGTGGCACTTGCAAGGAACCAGCTGCAGCGTTCGCCACTCGTAATGCGCCGAAGCGCATGTTTTTCATGGCCCGAGGCAATCACCATGTTGCAGCCTGCGGCGACTGCGATCTTGGCTGCCTCGATCTTGGTGATCATGCCGCCGGAACCCACTCCTGAAACTGGTTTTCCGGCCATGGCTTCAATGGCGCGGGTGATCTCCCGGATCTCGGGAATGAACTCCGCACCTTTTTCGCCGGGCGGCGCTGAGTAGAACCCATCAATATCGGAGAGCAGCACAAGGCAGTCTGCCGACATCATGGAGGCGACGCGGGCGGCAAGCCGGTCATTGTCGCCATAGCGGATTTCAGAAGTTGCGACGGTGTCGTTTTCGTTGATCACCGGGATGGCGCCCTGCTTTAGAAGGGTCGATAAAGTTGCCGTGGCGTTGAGATAGCGGCGGCGCTCTTCAGTGTCGTGAAGGGTCACCAGAACCTGGGCCGCAACGAGTTTCTGCTTTTCGAGCGCATCTTGCCAGGCTTGCGCCAGCGCAATCTGGCCAACAGCGGCGGCAGCCTGTTTTTGTTCGAGTTTCAATTTGCCCTTGGGCAGCCCAAGCGTACGACGACCGAGCGCAATCGCGCCTGAAGAGACAGCAATCACTTGCGCACCGCGTTTTTGCAAGGCTGCCATATCTTCGGCCAACGTTGCGAGCCAGGCAGACTTGAGCTTGCCGCTTTCCTGGTCGACCAGCAAAGCTGAGCCGATTTTTACCACCACCCGTCGGGCGTTTGACAGTTTATCGGTCATGACGTGAGCCTATGGCCGCCACTCGGCGGCACGAGTTTCGGTGCGATCTGCCTTGGCTAGGCCGCGCGCCTTCGTGATGTGCTTCAAGAGTTCGCGCATCAGTTTTGGCACGTTGGCGCCAGCGGCAGAAGAGACGGTCAGTGGTTCTTTTTTGATCTTGGTCTTGAATGTCTTGATCGCCTTGCCGAGCGCCTTCTCGTCGAGCGCGTCGATCTTGCTGAAGGCTATGACTTCGGGTTTCCTGGCGAGATCAGGCGAATAGGCTTGCAATTCGGCACGCACGGTCTTGTAGGCTGCGACCGGATCATCGCCGGTTGCGTCAATCAAATGCAGCAGCACGGCGCAGCGTTCGATATGACCCAAAAAACGTGTGCCGAGGCCGTTGCCTTCATTGGCGCCCTCGATCAATCCTGGAATATCGGCCAGGACAAAACTTTTCTGGTCCTCGCTCACCACGCCCAATTGCGGCTGCAGAGTGGTGAAAGGGTAATCGGCAATCTTGGGTTTGGCGGCGGAAACGACCGACAGGAGCGTGGACTTTCCGGCATTGGGCAGGCCGATGATGCCGGCGTCGGCAATGAGTTTGAGGCGCAGCCAGATCCAGCGTTCCTCGCCGGGCAGGCCTGGATTGGCATTGACCGGCGAGCGGTTGGTTGAGGACTTGAAGTGGTGATTGCCAAATCCGCCATTGCCACCGCGGGCAATGCAATAACGCTCGCCTTCGGTCGCCAGGTCGTGAATCAGGGTTTCATGGTCTTCCCCGATGATCTCGGTGCCGACGGGCACCTTCAAGATGATGTCTTCCGAATTGGCCCCAGCCCGGAGCCGTCCCATGCCGTGGCCTGCGGTTCTGATCTTGAAGTGCTGTTGATAGCGGTAGTCAATCAACGTATTGAGGTCCGTTGCCGCCTCGATCCAGACATCGCCGCCTTTCCCGCCGTCGCCGCCATCGGGACCGCCAAATTCAATGAACTTCTCGCGCCGGAACGAGACGGAGCCAGCGCCGCCATCGCCCGCCTTAACGTAAATTTTGCACTCATCGAGAAATTTCATGATGCGGGCGTCATAGGCTTAGCGCATTTGCGTGCCAAGCGCAGAGTTGAAGTGTGAGCCGGAAGGATTGTTGGGATGGCCAAGTTTGACCAAGGATGGCCTATGCTAGGATTGATTGACCATAAGTAGTCTCTAGTCTCACATGAGTATTGGTTAACAAGTCCTTAATTTTTTTCTGGATTTAACCCCTTAATCTGGCCATATTGCAACGGTCTATCGGCACTTTCCCCAGACACGGCGGTCTTGTGGATCGGATTTCTGGCAGCGGAACTTCTGAGCGGGGTTCTGTCTCATAATGGAGAATATGGATGAAGTTACGATATGTCAGCGGGCTGGCAGCGGCATTTTTTGCAGCGGTCCTACTGGTTGAACCAAGTATGTCCGAAGCAAAAACCTGCAACAGTTTATCAAGCAAGTGCTTCAACGGAAAAAAGACGACATCCTCGACTGGCTATGTCTATAGCAAGTCACTCCACAAATGGGTGCCGCGTGGCGGCACGGCATATCGCGGCAACCTGCGCGCGCGGCATGTGGTTGCCTATCGTGCGTCAAAAGTCTTGCCGGCAGCACGCCAGCAGGTGGTGTCGCTGATCAAGCAAATGGCGCCATCCTATGGCGTTCCAACATGGTTTGCCTTGCGCATTGCCAAAGTTGAATCGGGTTTCAATCCGCGCGCACGTGGCCGCGCCGGGGAATATGGCGTGTTCCAGTTGAAATGCGCAACTGCGCGAGGCATCGGCTTTCGTGGCGGCTGCGGCGGGTTGCTCAATGCTTCAACCAATATCCGATATGGCCTGAAGCATTTGCAGCTTGCGGTTCGCGGCTCGCGCGGCAACCTGAAGCTGGCGGCGTCCAAGCACAATGGCGGACTGGGCCGGAGGTCACTGGTCAGGGCCTATGTCCGCCGGGTGTTCTAAAAATTAAAGGGATTGTCGGCCAAGACCGCTGATCAGGTTCCTGGTCAAGCGGTCTTTTTCATGTGGTGCCAGCGCTCCCTTGTAAGGCGCATCTGGGTGACGGGCACCTCAATGCCCTGGGATTTCGAGAAGTGCATGCAAGGTCCATTCGCTTCGAAACCGACACCGCGCAGGACTTTGCCCGAGTTCGGGTTGTCATTGAAAAAGCAGGACACCATCAGGCCGAGCTTGGTCCCGTCAAATGCGTGGTCAACGACGGCACGGGCCGCTTCGCGCATGTAGCCGCGGTTCCAGTATGGCTGGGCCAGCCAATAGCCGAGTTCGGCATTGCCGAGTTCGGCCGCGTACTCAAAAGTTATCGCACCGATTAAACAATCGGGTGTGGGCTTTTCGGTGATGGCAACAAACAATGACCTCTCATCAAATGTGTTCACCCAGTCCAGAAACCAGTGTGCGTCGGATAGCGCATAGGGATAGGGCACGCGCGCCAAGTTCTTGCTGACCCCGTAGTTGCCGATCTGCGCGGTGATGGCTTCGGCATCTGACAGGGCCAAAGGCCGGAGAATGAGTCGGTCTGTAACAAGTGTTGTCATGGGCGCCAACGAAAAACAGAGAGGTGGGGGTCCACCTCTCCGTTTGAAACACTGTTGCCGGATCAATGGACCGGCGAAAGGAGTGCCGGTTATTCTGCTGCCCTGACCGGGATCACCGATACAAGCTGCTTGTTGCCCTTGGTGCCACGGAAGGTGACGGTGCCAGCCACCATTGCGAAAATGGTGTGGTCCTTGCCGATGCCAACTCCGGTGCCCGGATGCACTTGAGTGCCGCGCTGGCGGATGATGATGTTGCCCGGAATGGCCTGTTGGCCACCGAACAGCTTCACGCCCAAACGGCGGCCAGCGGAGTCACGGCCGTTGCGGGATGAGCCGCCTGCTTTTTTATGTGCCATTGTGTTGTGCTCCTCTCTTAGTCGCGTTCGCGATCAGTTTTCGCGCGCGGTGGCTTGCCAGCCATGAGTTCTTTTGCCTGTTCTATCCATTCATCACGAGCAACGCGGCCTGAAGGGCCAGCCTTGGCTTCGACCTTGGCAATGTCCGCCTCGGTCCATGCGGCCACGTCGGCAAACGTCTTATACCCAAGTTCGCCAAGAATTTCACCGATCTTCGGTCCAACACCGCCGATCAAGGTAAGGTCATCGGGCTTGGCTTTTTTGGCCTTGGGAGCGGCCTTGTTGGCTTCGCCATTGTCGGCGTCAGCTTTCGCCGCCTTCTTGGCAGGCTTGTCAGAGACAAGTGATGCCGCCGATATGTTGGCGGCAGCCGACATGTCAGCATCTGCCTTGGTCGATTTGGCCTCCGACGTCGCGGTGGCGGCACCGTCAGCCTCGGCAGACCTGGCAGCCTCGGCAGACCTGGCAGCCTCGGCAGACCTGGCAGTCTCGGCAGCCTTGGCCTTTGCTTCGGGCTTGGTCCCACCCGTCAGGATTTCGGTGATCGTGACCGAGGTCAGCAATTGCCGATGGCCATTGCGTCGGCGGTAATGTTTGCGGCGGCGCTTTTTGAAGATATAGACGGTTGCCGATTTTTCCTGTGCGGCTATTTCGCCCACTACGGTTGCGCCCGATACGAGTGGCGCCCCAATGTCGATGCTGTCGCCATTGGCGACCATCAGCACATCGGTGAAATGCACAGCATCACCTGCATCGCCTTCCAGCTTTTCTATGAGAATCTTGTCGTTTGCGGCAACGCGATATTGCTTGCCGCCGGTCTTGATGACTGCGTACATTTTCCTTTTCTTTCCCGCGTCCTGTGGCGCCAGACCCGATGTTTTCAGGTCCAGACTTGGTTTGGCGGGCTGGCCGCACATTGCCTCAAACAGCGCTATTTGAACCGCGAGGTTATCCCCCGGCTCGGATGTGGGCTGGCTTTAGCGAGATGGGCCAGGAGAAGTCAAGTGGGAGTCTTGGTCACTGGCGAGGGTTTTTCTATAACCAGTTGAGAAGACTGTATTTTATGTGCCAACTGTTCGGCACGGTTGTGCCAGAAAGCAAGGTCCCGATAGTGCCAGCGTACAAGATTGATGAGGTTTGTGGCGATGGTGCGCAAGGCACCGCTGAAGCGGGCAATCATCAAAATGAGAACCGTGCCGCTGATCATGCCACCAGACCTTGTGATCAGCAGGAACCCTATGATCAGCCCGGCCATCAACAGAATTTCGACGTAATGGTCAGGCTGCGAGCGCAGCCTCGAAAAGAAGGATGTCATCGCCGGATCGGCGGGTTTGCGGCCAACAGAGAGCGAAATTGCCAGAGTGAGCAACAGCAGAATTGCCAGAATGATAGCCAGCGGCTTTGCGGCAAAAGCGCACAGAAAAATGAGAATAATCATCAGCAGTATGCCCTTGGCGCATTCGAGAGCGGCGCGTGACTTGGCGCGCAAATGCATGATGCTCAAATCACCGCGGTTGAGATGGCGCAAGGTGAGCTGATCAATGCGCGGCAATGCCTTCTGATCCTGCGTCTGCGAATAGTGGCTGAAGATTGAACGGAACAAGATGATCAAAATCCCCAGACCAATCACCACAGCGGCAAGCAAGCTCTCGGGATAGGCGTGCGCCGGATCAGCTGCATAGGCTTTGAACTGGCTGGAATGCAACGAATAGAGGTAGGCAAACAGGATAAGGGATATGCCAAGCCTTCGCACAACGTAGGAGAGGGTACCGAAGATCAAGGCTTTCAGGATCAGAAGCAAAGCACGTCAGACTTTCTGCAGGCGCTATTAGGCGAAGCGCTGCCGAGCGTCAATGCAGAGAAGTTTTGCCTCAACCTTCACCGCGGGTTGCTGAACGCAAGGTCGCCAACAGGATCAACGATCCTACGACCATTCCGATCGTGGTGTAGATGATGATCTGTTGCAGTTCGTTGCTGCCCGGCAAGTGATAGGAGCTGAGCAGACGATTGGCCCCCATTGAACAAGCAAACAGGACCCAGAAACAGATGGGTCCGGTGACTGTCTTGGCACCGGAAAGAATCCGCACCAGGACATAGGTCCCGATGATGGTGAACATGGCGACGACGATCAGAAGCTGCGACGGATTGTTCCAGTTGCCGACTGGCAACCAGCGCAAGGGGGCCTCCAAATAGTAAATGAGTTGGGACATTCACACTTTCCGTAGCTTCCAAAAAATAGTGCGTGCTGGTGAGGAATTCGTAACATCAGCCTAAAACATCGGCATATGTTTAAGAAAAACTTACTTCCCCCCGGCCGGCGGCGGATTTGATTCATCAATTTGAATCTTTGAACCAGGAGTGAGATTGTCCAGAACCCGGTTCATTTCGCCGCCAAAAATAAGGGCGAGCGCCGCCAAATAAACAAAAAACATGGCGGCAAAGAGGCCACCGAGAGAGGCGTAGGTCGAAGCGAATGAATCAAACTTCAAGAGCCATTCAGAAAAAATCGCGGCGAGCACAATCCACACCAAGACGGTGAGTGCCACGCCCGGCAAGACCTTGCGGGGCGAAAGGCGTTTCGCTGGCAGCACGCGATGCGCCACGTGCAATCCGGCAAACAGCAGGACGATCGCCAGGGGATAGCGCAGCTGTTCGAGAGTGGTGAAATGTTGCCTCGTGCCGGGCACGTATTTTTCGATCGCTGCCAGGACGATGGGTACAAAGATGATCAGGACCGAAACTGCAATCAGCAGTATGGCAGAACCAATGATGAAGAGGACGTTCAAGCCATAGAGCCAAAGTGTCGAGCGGTGCTCCTTGAAGTCATAGGCGCGGTTGAGGCCGACCCTGATGCTGTCTACGCCTGCCATGGCGCTCCAGATGGTGAGCAGGGCCGCGAGGCTGAGAAGATCAGCGCGCGGAACTGTAAGTATATTGCGGATCTCGCCCGCCAGCGGCCGTGCGATCTGTTCCGGAACAGCGCCGAGAAGAAACGTTACGGCGCTTTCGGCGAGCGCTTCATTGCCGAAAAAACCGGCAAGGGCTGTGAGAAAAATCAGGAATGGAAAGAGTGAAAAGACGCTGCGAAAAGCAATGTTGCCAGCGAGCGGCACGGCTTCATCGGCAAACAACCTGCGGACGGTTTCTGAAAACAATGCGATGGGGGAGTGCGGATCGCGTGGCATGGTTTGCCATCATAGATTGGGTTCAGGAGCCGGCAAGCCTCGGTGTCACCGGGCAGCAGGGTCAGCCGCACGCATGCGGTCCAGCGTATCGCGGGCTTTGTCCCGGTGGCCCTGGTTGATGTGGCCTTTGACCATGGTGAAAGCAGCGACCAGAACAGCAAGATCGTCGGTAAAGCCAAGGCCCAGAAGAAAATCCGGGATCACATCCAAAGGCATCACAAAATAGGCGAGGGCCGCAAGCAGCGTACCTTTGACCTTGAGGGGTGTTTCTGCATCGAAGGCGCAATAATAGGCGGCGACCACGTCTTCGGCAAAAGGCAAGCGTGACAGATTTTGAGCAAGCTTCGGCCAGAAGTCATTGATAACATTGGATTCATTATTGGCTTGCGTCATGTGAGGCTCCTCCCCGGATACGAGGGGTCAAATGGGGATCGGCAGCGTGATTTTCAAGCTTTAGCGGCGGGTGAACCAGAGTGCGGCCAACATGACAATGATGGCAACAAATTGCAGGATGACACGCCAGCGCATCAGCGTCTGGGACCGGTTTGCCGAACCGCCCCGCATCATGTTCCACAGGCCCATGAGCAGCACAAGCGCGACGGCTCCGAGGGCCAGGGTCATTACAATGCTCATGTTCAATTATCCGAAACACGGTTGGCGAAGGCGTCAAGGGCTGACTGGGGCAGCATACGCCGCGCCATGGCGACGAGCCATGTCGGCGTTGTCACATAGTAATGGGCTTTGGGATTGCGGCTATCGAGAGCCAATTCGAGCTTGGCGAGAACAGCAGAGGCCGGCAGCTTGAAACGCGTGCTGCCACCGCGATCAAGGCGTTGGCGCTGGCGCTCGAAATCCGCCTTGTAATGCGACTGCGACATGTCAACGTTGGCCACAAAAGCGGCACGGGCGTTTTTCACGAAATCACTTTCGATGGGGCCGGGATTGATGGTGATAACGCGAATTGGCGTGTTGCGCAGTTCCAGCCGCAGGGTATCAGTCAGGCCTTCGAGGGCAAACTTTGATGAGTTGTATGGCCCGCGGAATTTCAGCGCCACAAGGCCCAGCAGTGATGAGCATTGGATGATGCGCCCATCTCCATTGGCGCGCAGCATGGGCAGGCAAGCGCGGGTGAGTTCGTGCCAGCCGAAAAAATTCGCGGCGAATTGTTCTTCGAGTACGGCGCGTGAGATGTCTTCAACAGCACCTGGCTGGCCATAGGCGCCGTTATTGAAAAGTGCGTAGAACTTGCCATCTGTTCTTTTTGAAACTTCTGCGGCGCAGGCTTGCACCGATGCGGAGTGACGATAATCGAGGGCGATGGCTTCCAACCCTTCACTTGCAAGCCGTGCGAGATCTTCCGGTTTGCGGGCAGTGGCAAAGACGCGCCAGCCCTTGTCCTTGAGTCCTTTGGCGCAGACATAGCCAATGCCGGTGGAGCAACCAGTGATGAGGATGGATTTGTTCATCGGGTTCCTTTTGAGTTGCCGCAATTGAGCCGAATTCAGTCGTCACAACAACCGCTTTCCTAGTTGTTAAGATTTCTGGCGGTATGGTTAACGAATGATGATGCGGTTGATATTGGCTCCGGTGGCGGGCTCCCTTTTGTTTGCGTCCGCGGCTATTGCGGTTGAACCAACATCGATCGGGAAATTTGATGACTGGGAGGCTTTCACTTACCGAACCAAGGATACGCGGGTGTGTTATGCTTTTTCCGCACCGAAGAAGAGCGAAGCGGCCAAGAAGGTGAAGCGCGATCCCATTTATTTCATGGTGACGCATTGGCCGGGACGCAACGTCAAGGGACAGATTTCGACGATCATCGGCTATCCCTTCAAGGATGCGTCGACCGTGAAGCTGGCGGTCGATGACAAGGAGTTTGTGCTCTACACCTCAGGCGACATGGCTTGGGCCGACAGGGCAGAAACCGACGCTTCCATTCTTGCGGCAATGAAATCCAGCGGGGCGCTTAAAGTGACGGGCACATCCACACGTGGCACAGTGACAACGGATACTTACTCGCTGGCTGGCCTCACGGCGGCCATCGACAAGATTGACGCGACCTGCAAATAATCTTTTCCATGCTGGTTAGGTTGTCTTTCGTCCTCCTGTGGTTCTGTGTGAACTGCAGTGCTGCGCTGGCGGAATGCCGCAGCGAAGGCAGATACTCGGTTTGCGAGTTTGATCCATCGCGGGTGAAGATTGAGACTTTCAATCTTGATGACAGTGGCGTTCCACTGGGCACATTCGCAGCGCTTGAAACGATGCTGAGACAACAAGGCCGCAAACTGCTTTTTGCGATGAATGCCGGCATGTTTGATTTGGCGCTGCGACCCATCGGGCTTTTCATCGAGGATGGCGTGCAGGCGAAGAAACTGAACCGGCGCAATGGCTCTGGCAATTTTCACCTGAAGCCCAATGGCGTGTTTTATATCGATGATGGCAAGGCGGCGGTCGTTGAAACCGAGCGCTATGCGAAGCTCAGGATCAGGCCTGATTTTGCCACACAGTCAGGGCCGATGCTGGTGATTGACGGCGCGGTCCATCCAAAGTTTTCGCCGACAGGTGTAAGCCAGAAGATCCGCAATGGCGTTGGCGTCCGGGATGACGGGACGGTGGTTTTTGCGATCACTGAAGAACCTGTAAATTTTCATGATTTTGCATCGCTGTTCCGCGACAGGCTGCAATGCCCCAACGCGCTGTTTTTCGATGGCTCGGTGTCGAGCCTTTATGCCCCCGAGCTTGGGCGCAATGACGGATTGGTGCCGCTCGGGCCTATGGTCGGCGCCATCGAAGTGGAGTAAGGGCCCGAGTCAAAGGACTGCCATGACAACACTTATTTCAAATCTGCCCGAACGCTATATCCAGAATGATGTGCGGCCCACATTGGTGGGGCTGTCGCGCGACATGCTGGCTGAAATTCTGGCGCGTGTGGGTGTGCCTGACCGGCAGCGCAAGATGCGGGCCAACCAGTTGTGGCACTGGATCTATCACAAGGGCGTCACGTCGTTTGCGGCGATGTCGAATATTTCACGCGAACTGCGCGAGAAGCTGGATGAGGCTTTCGTCATCACGCGGCCCGAAGTGGTGACACAACAAGTGTCCAATGACGGCACCCGCAAGTGGCTTTTGCGATTAGCACCAGACGAGCGCGGACAGCGGCACGAAATTGAAGCTGTCTATATTCCGGAAGAAGACCGCGGAACGCTGTGCATTTCATCGCAGGTTGGCTGCACCTTGACCTGCACGTTTTGCCATACAGGCACGCAGACATTGGTGCGCAATTTGACGGCGGAAGAAATTGTCGGGCAAATCATGCTGGCGCGCGATGCGATTCATGACTGGCCGGATGATCTTGACGCCAATCCGCAGCCGCCATCGTCCGGGCGCTACATCACCAATGTGGTGCTGATGGGCATGGGCGAGCCCTTGTACAATTTTGACAATGTGAAGCGCGCCATGGAGATCGCTTCTGATGGCGAAGGCATTTCGCTGTCGAAGCGGCGGATCACGTTGTCAACCAGTGGAGTGGTTCCGGAGATTGCGCGGGCGGGATCCGAGATCGGCACGATGCTGGCGATTTCGCTGCATGGAACCACCGACGAAATCCGCAACAAGCTCGTGCCGTTGAACAAGAAATATCCCCTGGCTGAATTGCTGCAGGCCTGCCGCACCTATCCCGGGGTCTCAAATTCACGGCGCATCACGTTTGAATATGTGATGTTGAAAGGCGTGAATGATTCCAAGGATGATGCCAAGCGGCTGGTGCAGCTTTTGAAGGGCATTCCGGCGAAGATCAATCTCATTCCGTTCAATCCCTGGCCCGGGACTGTTTATGAATGCTCTGACTGGGATACCATCGAGACCTTTGCCGAGATCATCAACCGCGCGGGCTATGCTTCACCGGTGCGCACACCTCGCGGCCGCGATATCATGGCAGCCTGCGGGCAGTTGAAGAGCGAGAGCATGCGGGTAAGGGCGAAGGAGCGGGTTACCATTTGATTTGGGCGTTTGTTGATTTTTTTGCCCCTCTCATACCAACAGTCATAAATACTGACTCTTCGGGCTTCAAACGAGTCTCTCTGGTATTCCCTCCCCCTAGTGGGCAGGGTTATCGCATATGGACATTTTTCCTCTCCCGCGTTGCGGGTCATTCTTCATTCCTCTCCCGCGTTGCGGGTCATTCTTCATTCCTCTCCCGCGTTGCGGGAGAGGTGTCGCTTGCGAAGCAAGTGACGGAGAGGGGCTTTGGCTCAAGCGGAAAAAATTTGCCCATCTTGCTAGCTGTGCGAAGCCCCTCTCCGTCTTTCGCGTCTTGCGACGCGAAATCCACCTCTCCCGATTCTCGGGCGAGGAAAGCCAAATGCGATTGCCCTCCCCACAAGGGGGAGGGAGAAGAATGGGTCAATTCTTGTGACGATTGGTATTACCCCAGAATTGTCTGGTGAGGTAGAGGTTGCAATGTGTGAGCCTGAAAAACTGGTCCTGAAATTGCTGCGCGAAATGCGCGGCGAGATGGCAACGAAAAATGACGTCGCCGGACTGCGAACTGAATTGAAAAACGATATTGCCGATGTCCGTTCTGATGTGAAATCACTTCGGGCTGACGTGGCGTCTGATTTGATGACAGTCGAACAGCGGTTGAGCGAGCGCATCACCCATTTGAACCGCGCCGTCATGGAATATCATTCCTCGGCAGTAGGTCATGGCGTGTTGATAGGCGGGTCTGAAAAGCGCGCCTGCGCCGTGTCGAGCAGCATCTGAAACTGGATCCGCATTGAGGACTCGGTCTGATGTCGTTGTGGTGCGTGAGTAGTTGAAGTACGACATCATGTGGTTCAGGGCGAAGGAGCGGATGCGAAAGTCAATGGCAAATACCTACGCGTATCTCCCAAGACTCTCAGAACTGATTGCGGAGTATGAAGGCAAATACAGCTCAATTATTTGGGCTGAATGGCAAAATCTCAATCAAGACCGGGAGATCTGCAAGCATTTTGCAGGTATCGAGACGTTCATTGGAACATTGGCACTTGCCGACTGGACTTTGATGAAATGCAAAATCGTACCCAGATTTCACGATCACGACTCTGGGCGCGGACGGCGGCAAGCATTTGACATTCTAAATGAAGCTGTAGCTTACAAGATACTTGCTGAACACGGCGCAACAGACATGGCTTTTGTGCCAGAGGATGTTGTCAAGACACCTGACATTTGCGGTCAGTTTGATGGTTCGAAATTTTACTGCGAAGTCAAAACAAAAAACGAGTCAGAAGTCGAAATTGTCGCGAGAGGTGAAGGGCGCGCAGTTTCCACTCAAAATCGTCTGCCCGATCAATATTTTGTCCTTTTGGGCAAACAAATGAAAGATGCTGAAGCACAGTTTGCTGGGTTGGGAGGCGCAAAGCACATCTTTTTGATTCTGAATTTCGATGATCGTTTTCACGAGTATTTGGATGAGTATTTTGTACAACTCAAAGACTGGATTGGCTCCCACAAACACGACTACGACAAGTGCTGGTTTTGGGCGCGGGAAAAATTCCAGTCAAGAATTTCTGACAAGTACAGACTGCTTGTATATGATAAGAAATCTGGAACAGCATTCTGCCTCACTTCTGCAGCCCCAGCGAAAACCCGCGCACCAGATGTTTTTGCACCAGCAATACAAAAATGAAACAGGGCACAATTGCTGTGGTGGAAAGCGCCATTGTTGATCCGCCCATGGCATTGCTCATGATCGCGATTTGCACCGGAACAAGTTTTATGAAGGCCGAGAGAAAGAGGGACAGGAAAAATTCGGTCCAGCAAAAAATGAAAAGAATGATGGCGGTGGCGGTGATGCCACCTTTGATCATGGGTGCTGAAATTCTCGTGAAGACCTGCCAGTCACTGGCACCGTCAAGCATGGCGGCTTCGCCGATTTCCTGGGGGAGGTCGTCAAAGAAGGATTTCAATACCAGAATTGCAAAAGGTAGATGGACTGCCGCCTCGACGAGAATCAAGCCTATGCGCGTGTCGAACAGGCCCGTGGCATGGTAGAGCTGAAACAAGGGATAGATCAGCGCAATGGGCGACAGCATCCAGGCAAAGAGCACAATTCCCAGCGTTGAACTCTGGCGATGTGGCAGAAAGCGCCAAAGTGCGAAAGCCGCTGGCAGAGCTATCAGCAATACGAGAAAAGTTGCTGTAATGGCGACGATTATCGAATTCAGAAATGATGGACGTGAGTCGAAAACTTCTGGTCCTGCGCCGAGGACGGTGAAATAATTCACAAACGTGGGTGAAAAATTAAACAGCGTGATGCCGTTCGTGTCATAAACCGCACTCACCGGCTTGATGGAATCAAGCGCCGTCCACAGGATCGGGAACAGGAAGATGGCGACGGTAGTTGCTGCTGCAATGTCGCGGAGGGCTCGCATCAGCTGGTCACGTTGGAACATGAGGCAACATAATCCGGCAGCAGGGATGAGGTCTACACTTTGGCAGGAGTAGTTCTGTGAGATGAGTTGGACGCATTTTCCGGCGGTCAGAATCCAGAAATTAGCAACAATTGCTTTTTATTCCCTAGTGGGGAAAATACAATGGCAATCATCAATGGAACGCCACTAAATGACAAACTTGTCGGCCTGAACCAGACAGGCGACGAAATTTACGGGCTTGCCGGGAATGACACGATCAACGGGTTGGGCGGCGCCGACTTCATCTACGGCGGTGATGGCCGGGATGTGCTTTATGGCAACGACGGCGG
The DNA here is from genome assembly GCA_963819615.1 of uncultured Alphaproteobacteria bacterium. Lineage (GTDB taxonomy): Bacteria > Pseudomonadota > Alphaproteobacteria > Rhizobiales > Aestuariivirgaceae > Aestuariivirga. The sequence goes on along the minus strand of CAWFWW010000012.1, from coordinate 399,100 downwards.
CGCTGACAATGACATGGTGAGTTACGCCGGTGCTTCTGCTGGGGTGCGGGTGAACCTGTCATTGACCGGCCAGCAGGACACGCGCGGCGCCGGGCGCGACACCATTTTCAATGTTGAATACATCACAGGCTCGGATTTCAACGACGTGCTGTCAGGCGATGCAGGCAATAATTACATGACCGCCGGAAATGGCCGCGATACATTGAATGGCGGCGCCGGTGGTGACCAGTTGCGGGCCGGATTTGACCTTGTCGGCGATACTCTGAATGGCGGCGATGGACATGACAATCTGGTGGGATATGACGGTGCTGACAGGCTTTCCGGTGGTACAGGAAACGATGTCCTTCGTGGCGGGTTGGCCGACGATATCCTGACTGGCGGCACCGGGATCGACCGTTTTTACTTCAGCTTCCAGTCTTGGGTGCGGGTGTGTCGCGTGAACAGATCACGGATTTCGAAATCGAGATCGACAAGATTGTCGTTGGTTCCTCTGACACCATGGTACTTTCGGTCAGCGGTATTGCTTCTGCGAAAACTGTTTTGCTGGACTATAACTTTGATGGTGTCGCTGACATGTCCATATTGGTCAAAGCCAATGGCATTCTGAGTGCTACCGATTTTCAGGCTAGCCTTTTAGGTGGTGGCATTCTGCTCCCCTGATCCGCTACACCTTGCAGACAGTCTGGCCCGCGTGATAGGCATCCTTTCGAAAACTTGAGAGGGTGCATGTCCAAGCAGAAGATCAAAAAAGTTGTTCTCGCCTATTCCGGCGGGCTGGATACGTCGATCATCCTCAAATGGCTGCAGACGGAATACAAGGCCGATGTGGTGACGTTCACCGCTGACCTGGGTCAGGGCAAGGAGCTGGAATTGGCGCGCAAGAAGGCGGAGATCCTCGGCATCAAGGAAATTTTCATTGAAGATCTGCGCGAAGAGTTCGTGCGTGACTTCGTCTTCCCGATGTTCCGCGCCAATGCTGTGTATGAAGGCGTCTACCTGCTGGGCACCTCAATTGCGCGGCCTTTGATAGCCAGGCGCCTTATCGAAATTGCTGCGAGGACCGGGGCTGACGCTGTGAGCCACGGCGCAACCGGCAAGGGCAATGACCAGGTGCGGTTTGAACTCACGGCCTATGCGCTGAACCCTGACATCAAGATCATTGCACCCTGGCGCGAGTGGTCGTTCAAGTCGCGGACCGAATTGATCGAGTTTGCCGAGAAGCACCAAATTCCTGTCGAAAAGGACAAGCGCGGTGACTCGCCATTTTCCGTGGATGCGAACTTGCTGCATTCATCTTCCGAGGGCAAAGTGCTGGAGGATCCGTGGGACGAAGCACCGCCTTACGTTTATCAGCGCACCATTGCGCCATGGGATGCGCCGGACAAGGCTATCGACATCGAGATCGCCTTCGAAAAGGGCGACCCTGTTGCCATCAATGGCAAGGCTCTGACACCTGCGGAAATGCTGACGGAACTCAATCGCCTCGGCCATGACAATGGCATCGGGCGGCTGGACCTGGTTGAGAACCGTTTTGTCGGCATGAAATCGCGCGGTGTATATGAAACGCCGGGCGGAACCATTCTTCTTGCCGCACACCGGGCAATGGAGAGCCTGACGCTGGACCGCGAGGCGGCACATCTGAAAGATTCATTCATGCCGCGCTATGCCGAATTGATTTACTACGGTTTCTGGTATTCACCTGAGCGCGAGATGCTGCAGGCGATGATCGACAAGTCACAGGGACATGTTGAAGGTGTGGTGCGCCTGAAACTCTACAAAGGAAATGTGATAGTCAGCGGACGCAAGAGCGCCAAATCACTCTACAAGAATGACCTCGTGACATTCGAAGATGACCGTGGAGCTTATGACCAGAAAGATGCGGCGGGTTTCATTCGTTTGAATGCACTTCGCTTGCGTACGCTGGCGGCGCGGAAACGCAACTTTTAGGCCGCCGCCTGCAACGACTTCAATACCGCGTCACCCATCTGTTGCGTGTTGGTGTTGGCCTGCTGATCACCTGCGATGTCCTTGGTGCGCAGGCCCTTGGCGAGACATGCAGAAATTGCTGTGTCCAACCTGTCAGCCCATTCGCCCATGTTGAGTGAATAGCGCAGCGCCATGCCGAAGCTGGCAATCATGGCAATGGGGTTGGCAGCACCAGTGCCTGCGATATCAGGAGCGGACCCGTGCACCGGTTCATACATCGACTTGCGGCGCTTGGTCATTGCATCAGTTGCGCCAAGAGCGGCTGACGGCAGCATGCCGAGCGAACCCGTGAGCATGGCGGCGACATCGGACAGCACGTCGCCGAAGAGATTGTCGGTGACGATGACGTCGTATTGCTTGGGCCAGCGCACCAGTTGCATGGCGCAGTTGTCAGCCAGAACATGTTCCAGTTGGGCGGTCGGATATTCTTCCTTGTGGATGCGTGTCACGATTTCATTCCACAGCACACCAGTCTTCATGACGTTGCGTTTTTCGGCGGATGAGACCTTGTTTTTCCTGGTCTTGGCGAGATCAAATGCGACGCGGGCGATGCGTTCGATTTCGAATGTGTCATAGACTTGTGTGTCGATGCCGCGTTTCTGGCCGTTGCCAAGATCGGTGATGGTTTTTGGTTCGCCGAAATAGACTCCACCCGTCAGTTCGCGCACAATTAGGATGTCGAGGCCTTCAACGATGTTCATTTTCAGCGAGGAGGCATCGGCCAAAGCGGGATAGCAGATAGCGGGGCGCAGATTGGCAAAGAGGCCTAGATCCTTTCGCAAGCGGAGAAGGGCAGCTTCTGGCCGCACATCATAGGGCACCTTGTCCCACTTCGGCCCTCCGACGGCGCCGAACAATACGGCGTCAGAGGCCATGGCAAGCGCCATGTGTCCTTCGGAAATCGCCTTGCCATGGACATCATAAGCCGAGCCACCCGCGAGGCCGCGTTCAGTTTCGAATTTGGCAATGCCTTGTTTGTTGAACCAGGCAATGAGCTTTTCAACTTCGGCCATGACTTCAACGCCAATGCCGTCACCGGGGAGGAGGAAGAGATTGTAAGAGGGCATGGTTCGTTTTCCGATTTTCAGTTGAGTGAACTTTTGCGGTCAGGTAGCGTGTTCCCAAAGCGCAAGCAAGACTGGAGATTCCATGTTCAAGGCATCATGCCATTGCGGCACCGTGCAGTTTGAAGTGACGCTCAAGGGTGGATTTGAAGCCGCGCGACGATGCACATGCTCTTATTGCAGGATGCGCGGGGCGGTCGCACTTTCGGCTGATCTCAATGACCTGAAAATCACATCCGGCGCTGAAAAACTGACACTCGACCAATTTGGAACGAACTCGGCGAAGCACTTTTTTTGCTCCGTATGCGGAATATATACGCACCACCAGCGGCGATCAAAGCCAAATGAGTTTGGCATCAACGCAGCATGTCTCGAAGGTGTCAGCCCGTTCGACTTCGCGGAAGTTCTGGTGATGGAAGGCGTCAACCATCCGAGTGACGGCGGCAGCAAGCTGGGCGAAGTTGTGGGCCTACTCAGGTTTGAGAAGCGGTGACAGTTTCCACACGCGTGACCCGGTAAGGGATCAGTTCTTCTTCCTCCCTGATGGAGACATATTCTCCCGGCTTGAAGACATGGTCTGCGAAGCGGTAGCCTGACTCGTCGTCCTCCTCATCGCTGTGGATGTCGTAGTGGAAGGCCCAGGAGCCGCCGGGCTTGCGGATCAAGTGGCCGATATCGTCCTCCCCAGCAGGGCGGAAACGGCGGACACGGCAGCGGTCTTTAGCGCCCTGCCAGAGACCGGGATCTATGCGGCCTTTGTCATTCAGGGGAGCGGTGAATTCGTAGCCAATGCTGCGGGCACCTTCAGGGTGATCCTTGGTGCGGGCCAGTTCAAGCCGGATCTTGCTTAGCATGTCAGTGACTCATCAATACAGGCCGGTCAAGGTGATGCACCATATGGCGGGTGACGCCGCCGAAGATCATCTCGGTGAAGCGGTTGTGCCCATAGGCGCCGATGACAATGAGGCCAGCGCCATGGTCCGATGCGGCGCGAAGAAGCGTTTCGCCTGTCGTCTGGCCATCGGACGGGACATTGGTTATTTCAACATTTACGCCATGCCGGTCAAGCGTTTCGGCGATGGTGGCACTCTCGACCTCGCCGCGCGGACTCGAATCGATGCGGATGATGCGGACGCGTTTAGCGGCCTGAAGAAGCGGCAGCGCATCGAAAGCGGCGCGGGCCGCCTCGCGGCCAGCATCCCACCCGAGGATGATTTCATCCAGGTGAAGCGCTGCGTCGCCGAGAAATGGGAGGACGAGGACGGGGCGTCCGGCCGCTATCACAAGGCGTTCGACAAAATCATACTCAACGCCTTCATAGGCCTTGCGGTCTGTGGCTGATATGACAATGAGATCGGCATTGCGGCCCTGCGCTGTCACTTCATTGCAGATGACCGGCATGTTTGAATCGACCACTTGAAAATCAAAACTGAGGCCGTCGTTCTTCATGGCCCGCTCAAATTGCGAGCGCGTTTTTTCAAGATGGTCTTGGTAATATTGTCGGTTGCCGTCGAAAACATCTGGCGCTGCCGCATAACCCGCCGCAGGATAGACCTGCACGCCAGGGATCACATAAAGGCCCGAAATATGCGCGTTGCAGGTAGTGCCCAGCAAACGGGCCGCAGCGATCAATTGCGGCATACGTCCAATTTCATTGAGGCAAAGCAGAATGGTCTTGTAGGCCATGATGATCCTCCATGCGGATAAAAACAGACTGCTCCACTTCACATGGGGATGAATTGATATGGGTCAAGCGTGAACAAAAGGGGTGCGGCGTTCAATCCAGTACAGGCCTGCAGCACCACGAGAATGCGCAGCTGGGGAGTTTTCAGAATCAGGGAGATGGGCGGACATCTGTTTCGCTTGAAGACGTGTTGAAGATATATGGCGTGGAAAATTAGCTTCGAGCCCGCCGCCATCAAGGATCTTGAGCGTCTGGACTTGCAAACACGGTCAAGAATTCTTCAGTTGATCAGCGACCGCTTGGAGAAGCTCGAAAACCCACGTCAGCTGGGGGAGGCGCTTTCAAGCAAAAAATATCAGGGTATCTGGAAATACCGTGTCGGCGATTACCGAATTCTGGTGGAAATCAAGGACACCGTCTTGACCGTTCTCGTGGTGGAAATCGGGCACCGGCGCTAGGTTTACAGGTAATTATTCCGCCGCCACCTTGCGCATTGGATTATTGGGATGTTGCATCCAATTAGAATAATCGGGATTGACTAGCTTGTTGGTGCGCGGATCAACACCCTTGTCCATGCGCTCCATGGTGATGCAGTTCTCGACAGGGCAGACTTCAACACAGAGATTGCAGGCGACGCATTCGGCGTCGATCACCTCGAAGTGGCGCTTGCCGTCCTTTTCTTTCATGATGGCCTGGTGAGAAGTGTCTTCGCAGGCGGCGTAGCACCGCCCGCATTTGATGCAGGCGTCCTGGTCGATCCGCGCTTTGGTCACGTAGTTGAGATTGAGATATTGCCAATCAGTGACGTTGGGCACGGCACGGCCCCGGAAGTCTTCAATCGTGGCGTAACCCTTCTCATCCATCCAGCGCGACAGGCCCGATTTCATTTCTTCAACGATCTTGAAGCCGTAGGTCATGGCAGCGGTGCACACTTGCACGGTGCCTGCTGACATCGAAATGAATTCGGCGGCGTCGCGCCATGTTGTGATGCCGCCGATGGCGGAAATGGGCATGCCGTTGGTTTCCTTGTCGCGGGCAATTTCTGACACCATCGACAATGCGATGGGTTTCACCGCAGGGCCGCAATAGCCGCCGTGCGATCCCTTGCCATCAATCGTCGGCATGGGCGCAAAAGAATCAAGATCCACATGCGTGATGGAGTTGATCGTGTTGATCAGTGACACGGCATCGGCACCGCCCTCGAATGCGGCGCGGGCGGGTTTCCTGATGTCGGTGATGTTGGGGGTGAGTTTCACGATCACCGGCAAACGCGAATGCTGTTTGCACCAGCGCGCCACCATCTCGATGTATTCGGGAACTTGTCCAACAGCCGAACCCATGCCGCGTTCGCTCATGCCGTGGGGGCAGCCGAAGTTGAGTTCAACGGCATCCGCACCGGTTTCCTCGACGCGGGCCAGAATTTTTTTCCAAGCTTCCTCCTCGCACGGCACCATGAGCGAGACGACCATGGCGCGGTCGGGCCAGTCTTTTTTGACGCGTTTGATTTCCTGCAAGTTAACTTCGAGAGGCCGATCCGTGATGAGTTCGATGTTGTTGAGGCCGAGAAGCCTGCGATCAGGACCGTGGATGGCACCATATCGCGGACCATTGACGTTGACGATGGGAGGACCGTCTTCGCCAAGTGTCTTCCATACGACGCCACCCCATCCCGCTTTGAAGGCACGCACAACATTGTATTCCTTGTCCGTGGGAGGTGCTGATGCGAGCCAGAAGGGGTTTGGTGATTTGATACCGACGAAATTCGAGCGAAGGTCTGCCATGGGTTACTCCATTCTGTCTCCCCTCCCTCGAGGGAGGTGTGAAGTTATGACGCAAGATACGCATGGATGCTCTCCGCCGCGCGCCTGCCATCATCAACAGCTTCAACGGTCAAATCTTTTCCGCCAGCAGCGCAGTCGCCACCGGCCCAGACGCCTTTTAGCGACGTGCGCTTTTCTGAATCGATTGATATGCGGCCGCCTTCAAGCTTCAGCGCGCCATTGGCCGGATCGACATAGGTCTGGCCGATTGCTTTGAAAATCATGTCAGCGGCGATGTCAAAAGATTCTCCAGCCGCAACAAGCTTGCCCTTCTTCAACTCCATGTAGTCGCAGGTAAGGCCAACAGCCTTGCCGCCTTTCACGATGACTTTCTTCGGGGCGACCCAATGCTTTATTTTGACGCCTTTAGTTTGCGCCAGGTCTTGTTCAAACTTACTGGCCTTCATGTGGTCGGCGTCCCGGCGATAAAGAATCGTCACATCTTCAGCGCCGAGCAATTTTGATTGCACGGCAACGTCAATCGCTGTCATGCCACCACCGATGACGACAACCTTGCGGCCCACGGGGAGTTTTGAAAGATCCTTCGCCTGGCGCAAGTCAGCGATGTAAACAACTGCGTCTTCAACACCCTTGAGGTCATCATTCTTGATGCCGAGATCGTTGACGCCGGCAAGTCCCACTCCGACAAACACAGCATCGAATGATTCTTGCAATTCGGCCAATTTTGGCTTCTTGCCGTTCTCGATTCTGATGCCCCCAATTGATAGAACAAAATCCACTTCCTTCTGCGCGAAGTCATCGACGGATTTGTATGAGGCTATGCCATATTCATTGAGGCCGCCGGATTTCTTGCGGGTTTCGAAGATTGTTACATCATGGCCATGCATGGCGAGACGATGGGCGCAGGCGAGACCTGCTGGACCGGCACCCAGGACAGCAACCTTTTTCCAGGATGATTTGGCGCGTACATAAGGATGAATGTCATCCATCGCTGCATCGGTCGCATAACGCTGCAACATGCCAATCTTGACAGGCTTGCCTTCCGAGACCTGCCTCACGCAAGCCTCTTCACACAGCGTTTCAGTCGGGCACACGCGTGCGCACATGCCGCCCAGAATGTTCTGATCGAAAATTGTTTTCGCCGCCGATTTCGGATGGCCAACCTGAATCTCGCGGATAAAAAGCGGAATGTCGATGGCAGTGGGGCAGGCAGTCTGGCAGGGCGCATCGTAGCAGAACAGGCAGCGGTCACTTTCCACCAAAGCCTCATGCGCGGTCAGGGGCGGATGGAGATCAGAGAAATTCGCGGCATATTCAGACTTGTTCAGCCGCCTGCCTGAGATGTCTGGACTCTTCGATACCATCCGCTTTCTTCCTTGCGATTTGGGGAGGATGGCAGAATTTGTTCAAATGGTCAAATTTTCAATTGGTGGACGAATAGACATACGACGTCTATTTCAATGGGTTCATTTTAGCGAGACTCACACATGGCAAACAACGAAACCGAGAAACCCCACAAATTCCGTTCGCAATTCTGGTTTGATAATCCGGCCAATGCCGACATGACCGCACTTTATGTCGAGCGCTATCTGAATTACGGGTTCACACAGGGCGAAATCCAGGGCGGAAAGCCAATCATCGGCATTGCACAAACGGGGTCGGACTTATCCCCCTGCAACCGCGCCCATGTAGATTGGGTCAGGCGCGTGCGCGATGGCATCACGGCGGCGGGCGGCATTCCCATGGAGTTCCCGATCCATCCCATTCAGGAAACCGGCAAACGCCCAACGGCGTCGCTGGATCGCAACCTCGCTTATCTCTCCCTCGTCGAAGTTCTGCATGGCTATCCGCTGGATGGCGTGGTGCTCACCATCGGCTGCGATAAAACAACGCCCGCCTGTTTGATGGCGGCGGCGACGGTGGATATTCCGGCGATTGCCTTGTCGTCGGGTCCGATGCTCAATGGTGACTACAAAGGTCAGCGTACGGGCTCCGGCACCATTGTGTGGCTGGCGCGCGAGAAGCTCGCGACGGGTGAGTTGGACTATAACGGCTTTGTTGATCTTGTGGCATCGTCCGCGCCATCGACGGGCTATTGCAATACCATGGGCACGGCCTCCACCATGAATTCGCTCACCGAGGCGCTTGGCATGTGTCTGCCCTACAATGCCGTGATCCCGGCTCCTTACCGCGAGCGCGGGCAGATGGCTTATGAAACCGGCCGCCGCATCGTCGAGATGGTGCATGAGGATTTGACGCCTTCGAAAATCATGACGCGCAAGGCGTTTGAAAATGCCATCCGTGTCAACACGGCGATTGGCGGCTCCACCAATGCTCCCAATCATTTAAACGCCATCGCGCGGCATCTGGGCGTGGAGCTGGATGTGATCGACTGGGAAAAGCAGGGTTTGCAATTGCCTTTACTCGTCAACATGCAGCCCGCAGGTGAATATCTCGGTGAAGATTTCCATCGTGCTGGCGCGGTGCCTGCTGTCATTGCCGAGCTCATCGCTGTGGGCAAAATCCACGAGGATTGCATCACCGCCAATGGCAAGACGATTGGCGAGAACAACAAGGGCAAGTTCAGTTGGAACCGCAAGGTGATCCGCGAATACAATGACCCGATGAAAAAGGACGCAGGCTTCAAGATGCTGAAGGGCAATCTGTTTGATTCAGCCATCATGAAGACGAGTGTCATCTCGGAAGAATTCCGCACGCGGTATCTTTCCAACCCGAAAGACCCAAACGCGTTTGAAGCCAAGGCCATCGTGTTTGACGGGCCTGAGGATTATCACGCCAACATCGACAACAAAAAATTGGATGTGGATGAAAACACCATCCTGTTCATTCGGGGTGTCGGCCCCCTAGGCTATCCCGGTGCGGCGGAAGTCGTCAACATGCGGGCGCCGAATTACTTGTTGGAAAAAGGCATCCGTTCGCTGCCATGTGTGGGTGATGGACGGCAGAGCGGCACATCGGGTTCGCCCTCCATCCTGAATGCATCTCCTGAAGCTGCAGCCGGTGGCGGCTTGGCACTGCTCAAGAACGGCGACATGGTACGCATTGATCTCAACACTGGTGACTGCAACATGCTGGTGAGTGAGGCGGAGTTGGTGAAACGCCGTGCAGCGCTGGACAAGGATGGTGGCTACAAAGTGCCGGAGTCACAAACCCCGTGGCAGGAGATTTTCCGCAAGGAAACGGATCAGCTTGCGCAAGGCATGGTGCTGAAGGGAGCCACCAAGTTCCGGCGGATAGCCAAGGTGCACCCGGTGCCACGGGATAATCATTGAGGGGGGTGGTTCCCAACGCAGGTTTTTACGCTTTACGAGTTTTCCACCAATCGCACTTTACCTTTTATTTCGTCTGAGGAATCTGCGAAATAGTGATTCGGTGGCTGCCACCAACTTCTTTCCTGCTCTGCCCCTGCGCGCCTGAAACGGGCGGGTGCCGTAAGGGGCCCGGAGCGATGGGATCTTTCCCATCATCCTGGAAAGGAGGATTTCATGCGTCGTGTATATGTGCGATCGTATGATAGGTTCCGGTTCGGACGGGTAGAGCATGTCACTGCTCATACCCGCCGCTGGCCGAACCAATTTGCATTTGACTTCTAATCCCTAAACATCAACTGCTGGTGGCAGTCACCACCACTTTGGTTGTTCATGCTCGCAATTCTGTGCACAAATGCAAAGTACAATGTGCAAGTTTGCAAAGCATTGTTGTCGTTTATGCACATTTCTCTGCGCTTTGCCGAGTGCCGCTGCCCTGAGTGAGTCAGAATGTCACACCAAGCCTTACCCCGGCCTGCGCCGGGGTGACGGGATTGGAGTGGTGCGCAAAGAAAATCTAGTTCACTCAACATTCACGTTTCTCACCACGCCCCACTCTCCGTCACCCCGGCGCAGGCCGGGGCGGGGCTTGGTTGACGGGACAGGTGCGTCCGATAACATCGGCACATGGGCGAGTTCGAGAAAGCTCCTGCCGTCTACATCTTGGCCAACCGCTATCGCGGGGCGATGTATGTTGGTGTGACGTCGGCGCTTTACTTGCGCGTTTGTGATCACAAGAACGAACGCTTTGAAGGTTACACCAAGGAACATCGGATCAAGATGCTCGTGTGGTATGCGCACTTCCCCTACATGGAAGACGCCATCAAGCGCGAGAAGCTTTTAAAGAAATGGCACCGCGATTGGAAGTTCCGCCTCATCGAAGAGATGAATCCGGACTGGCGTGATCTTCACGATGAGATTGACACCAACATCATGTATTTGGAACCAGCTCTAGCCTCGTCCCGGCCTACGCCGGGATGACGGTTTGGGGTGGAAACTGTGCGGTTATGTCTGTTGTTGAGGTGGGTTGTAATCGCACTTGGTGCACTCGCTCTCCTGCTCCATCACCACCCCACACTCAGTCACCTCGGCGCAGGACTTTGTTGACGGATCACGGGCATGCGGTGACAGTCAATTATGGGTGAATTCGAGAAGTATTGTATTATGGCCAACTGCCATTAGTGCCAGGATCGGCTCGATATTCATGAACAGATGTCATGAAGCTGGTTTGTCCGGGCCACTTTGCCAACTGCATTGTGGCCCGGACTGAACACTATTTATGCTGGAAAACCAGGCCAACCGGAGCAATGCCCGTTGTTTTGAGGTCGGTTTTGGTCAACTTCAGAGACACCGGTTTTGGTGTCTGTGCAGAGGCAGTCGATGAACAATATTTCATTTAAGTTCTCCACTATAAGTTGTCGCTATACTGCAGTTCGCACCTTATAGTTATTCCGATTTATCCATGTTGCAATAAACTTTAGATTGTAATTCGCATGATATCCACAACCCTGTTTGGGAATTGTGCACTTGGGGAGCATGGGCTGTTCCTGTTGATTTGAAATAATACCAACAGTCATAAATACTGACTCTTCGGGCTTCAAACGAGTCTCTCTGGTATTCCCTCCCCCTAGCGGGCAGGGCAATCGCATATGGCCATTTTTCCTCTCCCGCTGGCGGGTCATTCTTCATTCCTCTCCCGATTCTCGGGCGAGGAAAGCCATATGCAATTGCCCTCCCCACAAGGGGGAGGGAGAAGAAATGGGTCAATTCTTGTGACGATTGGTATAACGCTAAAATAACGTGAGCTACTGCTGCCTGGCCAAGTAAGGACTTGTTGGCCGGAAGCGGCAGAATTCAGTCAATTTTTAAGTTGAAGCTCGAATTTCAAAAACTGCCATTCTCGCGCTTGCCGCAATCATGACAATCTTGGGGATTTTTCATTGACAGGACAGCAGTGCATCCTGCGCCAGGGTGACGGGTTTTAAGTAAGTTTGCTTGTTTTCAATTTGGTATCCTCGCCGTCATCGTGCCATCTACCACGACATTCGTGCCCGAAACAAAACTCGCTTTTGGGCTCGACAGAAACACCACGACATTGGCGATCTCTTCTGGTGTGGCCATGCGGCCGAATGGATTGCCGGAGATGTTGCGCGCGAAACGTTCCGGGTCGTCACGCTTCACCTTGTCCCAAAAGCCACCTTCAAAATACGTCGTTCCCGGTGACACCACATTGGCGCGAATGCCTTGTCCCGCCACATGCCGCGCCAGCGACTTCACATAAGAGAACAGCGCCGCCTTCATCGTGCCATAGGCGGCACTTGAGTAGCCATAATCTTCAGACCCCGAAATGGAGGAAATCGCAATGATCGATCCACTGCCACTTTTTTCAAGATGCGGGATGGCGGCTTCAGCAGCAGCCCGCGTGTGCAAGAGATCAACTTTGAATGCTTGCGTGAAGGCTTCAGCGCTCGAACCACCGACAAGAGCCGATGCATTGGCAACAATGCCATCCAGCCTGTTGAAATGGGCGGTGGCCGTGTTGATAAATGCGGTGAGAGCTGCACTATCGGCCACATCCAGCGCCTGGCCAAAAGCCTTCACACCACTTTTTGTGAATGCTGCAACCGTTTCATCAACAGCCTGGCTGTCCCGCGCACAAAACGAAACCGCCGCCCCTTCCTCCGCAAACACCTCCACAATCGCACGCCCAATGCCGCGCGTGCCACCGGTGATGAGAAAGTGCTTGCCATTCAGTTGGAGGTCCATGCGTTTCCGCCTCTCTATATATCTGTACCGAACAAAATTTCATCATAGCCCCGCGCACCGTGCAGGATATGAATGACGGTGATTGCTTCGTTGTTCGCGACATAGAAAATCAAGTAACTGCCGTGCACCTTTGGGCGCACACCTTGCACTTCATAACGCGGTACAAGTGGGTAAGCATGCGGCATCTCCAGAATGCGCTGAGCCGCTTCCCGCAATTCCATGATGAATGAAACAGCTTGACCGGGATTGTCACGTGCAATCCAGTCGCCGATGGCTTCGAGATCAGCTTCTGCAGCAGCACTGAGCCTGAGTTTCACGCTTTGGCTTTGGCGCGATATTTGGCTTCGAGGCGATTGAAGGACGCTTCGGCATCTACAGTTCTGCCCGCTGTGACATCAGCAAGACCTTTGGCGATGGCTGCATCAAGCGTTTTGAACCGCGCCTCGCGCTCCTGCACCAGGCGAATGCCTTCACGGATGACTTCGCTCTTTGAATTATAACGACCCGACGCCACGAGATCGGAAACGAAAGTTTCGAGGTTGGGGCCAAGATCTGCGCTGATGGGCATGGGATACAACTCCAATTCAATAACTATTATTGGAAATTGTGTCGAAATTCAATACTTTTTTGCGCCACCGGCACCAAAGCTGGATTCCATCTCGCGAGGCACTTCGTGCCCCTTGGATGGAATGACGGATAATGTGGAAACTACACCGCCGCTGCTAGCGCCCTTAAATGATCCAGCGCTTCTGACGACTTGCGTTTCTTCTCGTCATCCTTGGCATCGGCGACGTCTTCTTCGGCGTCCTTGATCTGCTGGTCAAGCGTTGCGCGGTTGAGGTCGGCGAGGGGAATCGCGGTTTCGGCAAGCAGCGTGAGGCCTTGGGCGTTCACTTCGGCAAAGCCGCCGCGCACGAAAATCTTGTCGGATTGCCCGCCTTCTTTTTGCACGACGACAACGCCGGGCCGCAATGTGGAGAGCACCGGAGCATGGCCCTCGAGGATCATCATCTCGCCTTCAGTGCCTGGAATTTGCACTGAGGTGACGTCTCCTGAGAACAAGAGTTTTGCCGGAGAGACGAGTTCAAAATGCAGTGCCATGGGACAATCCGTTCCTGTGTCGAACACCCCCTCCGCCCTTCGGGCACCTCCCCCATGCTTCGCATGGTGGGAGGGTGATGAACGCTCCCTCACCGAAGGTGGGGGAGCTGTCCGAAGGACTGAGGGGGTGCCTCAGTTCAACTATTTCTACGCCGCGTCAGCCGCCATCTTCTTGGCCTTCTCAACAGCCTGTTCAATCGTGCCGACCATGTAGAAGGCCGGTTCTGGCAGGTGATCGTATTCACCATTGGCGATGCCCTTGAAACCCTTGATCGTGTCTTCGAGCTTCACCTGCACGCCGGGTGAACCGGTGAACACGGCAGCAACGTCAAAGGGCTGCGACATGAAGCGCTCGATCTTGCGGGCGCGCGACACGGCCAACTTATCTTCTTCCGACAACTCGTCCATTCCGAGAATGGCGATGATGTCCTGCAGCGCCTTGTAGCGTTGCAGGATCGACTGCACCTGACGGGCCACAGCGTAATGCTCTTCACCAACGATGGCGGGCGACAACATGCGGCTGGTGGAGTCGAGCGGATCAACCGCCGGATAGATGCCTTTTTCAGCAATTGAACGCGACAGCGTGGTTGTGGCGTCCAAATGCGCAAACGATGTGGCCGGTGCCGGATCGGTCAAGTCGTCGGCGGGAACGTAGATCGCCTGGACGCTCGTGATCGAGCCTTTGTTGGTGGTGGTGATGCGTTCCTGCAAAGCGCCCATGTCGGTGGCGAGTGTGGGCTGATAACCCACGGCCGAAGGAATACGGCCCAGGAGAGCTGACACTTCCGAACCGGCTTGCGTAAAGCGGAAAATGTTGTCGACGAACAGCAAAACGTCCTGGCCTTCGTCGCGGAAATGTTCGGCAACCGTGAGGCCCGACAAGGCAACGCGCATACGCGCACCCGGCGGTTCGTTCATCTGGCCGAACACCAAAGCGCACTTTGATTTTACGTCCGACTTCGGATCATGAGGATCGGCGTTGACCTTGGACTCGATGAATTCGTGATAAAGGTCGTTGCCTTCGCGGGTGCGTTCACCCACGCCTGCGAACACTGAATAACCACCGTGAGTCTTTGCGATATTGTTGATGAGTTCCTGAATGAGCACCGTCTTGCCCACTCCGGCACCACCAAACAAGCCGATCTTGCCGCCCTTGGCATAAGGTGCGAGCAGATCAACAACCTTGATGCCGGTGACGAGGATTTCGGCTTCCGTCGACTGTTCGGTAAATTCAGGGGCAGGCGCGTGAATCGGGCGGCGCAATTTGGTCTTGATCGGGCCTGCTTCGTCGATGGGTTCACCAATCACGTTCATGATGCGGCCCAGTGTTTCCACGCCAACCGGAACCGTGATCGACGATTTCGTGTCACGCACTTCCTGTCCACGCACCAGACCTTCGGATGAATCCATGGCGATGCAGCGCACGGTGTTTTCACCCAAGTGCTGCGCCACTTCGAGCACCAGCCGGTTCAAACCGTTCATGGTCTCCAGCGCGTTCAGGATTTGCGGCAACTCGCCATCAAAGGCGACGTCAACGACAGCGCCTGTAACCTGCGTGATGCGGCCCGTTGCACCGCTGGATGATTTTGTAGCATTCTTGGCCATGATCTCGTTCCTCTTCAATTTACACCCAACACCAAATAGCTGTCATCCTCGGACTTGTTCCGAGGACCCTTCGTGCAACATGACTTGCCGTTCGAGTACTTGGAAACATGGGTCCCCGCAACAAGTGCGGGGATGACAATTTAGGGATTGTTTGAGCGAAAAATTCCTTTCCTGCGTTACAGCGCCTCAGCGCCAGAAATGATTTCAATGAGTTCCTTGGTGATCTGCGCCTGGCGCTGGCGGTTGTACTTGATCGACAGCTTGTTGATCATGTCACCGGCGTTGCGCGTGGCATTGTCCATGGCGCTCATGCGGGCACCCTGTTCGGAAGCAGCATTTTCGAGAAGCCCACGGAAGACCTGCACGGCAATGTTGCGTGGCAGAAGATCGGCGAGAATTTCGCCTTCATCGGGTTCCGCGTCGTAAATCGCTCCGCCAAGGTCGGGTGCTCTTGCACCATCGACCGAAGCTGGAATCAAACGAAGCGCTGTTGGCTTCTGCTGAATGACCGATTTGAATTCGGAGAAAAACAATGTGGCGACATCAAACTCGCCAGCCTCAAACATCGACAGGATTTTCGTGGCAACGCCGTCGGCGTGATCAAATGCGACGGCCTTGGCCCCACGGAAGTCCACCGCATTGACAATCAACGGACCATATTGCCGCTTCAAGGCGTCATTGCCCTTCTTGCCAACCGTCATGATCTTGACGGTCTTGCCTTCGCGCTTCAGACGGTCGGCATGTTCGCGCGCCAGTTTCGCGATCGATGAATTGAAACCGCCGCACAAGCCGCGCTCGGCCGTGGCCACCACCAACAAATGGACCTGTTCCGAACCCGTGCCCGCCAACAATTTCGGTGCGCCATCCTGCCCGGCAACAGCTGAGGAAAGATTGGCCAGCACCGTCGCCATGCGCTGCGAATAGGGTCGCGCTGCAACTGCCGCTTCTTGCGCACGGCGCAGTTTGGCGGCGGCGACCATCTGCATCGCCTTGGTAATTTTCCGCGTCGCCTTGACAGAGGCGATGCGGTTGCGGAGGTCTTTTAGCGAAGCCATGAGTTACGCAAAGCTCTTCGCGTAAGCTTCAACCGCCGACTTGAGCTTCGCCATGGTCGGGTCAGAAATCGCTTTCTCAACGCGGATGGCGTCCATGACATCGGCGTGCTTTTCGCGCATCACGCGCAACAGGCCATCTTCGAAGCTCTTGATCTTGGCAACCGGCAGCGCATCGAGATAACCGTTCACACCGGAATAGATCGACACGACCTGCTCTTCCATTTTCAATGGCGAGAATTGGCCTTGCTTCAGAAGTTCGGTGAGACGTGCACCACGGTTCAACAGGCGTTGCGTAGCGGCATCGAGATCGGAACCGAACTGGGCAAAGGCCGCCATTTCGCGGTACTGGGCCAGCTCGCCCTTGATCTTGCCGGCAACCTGCTTCATCGCCTTGGTCTGGGCTGATGAGCCGACGCGCGACACCGAGAGACCAACGTTCACGGCAGGCCGTATGCCCTGATAGAACAAATCGGTTTCAAGGAAGATCTGGCCATCGGTGATCGAGATCACGTTGGTTGGAATATAGGCCGACACGTCATTCGCTTGTGTTTCAATGACCGGCAAAGCCGTCAACGAACCGCCACCCAGCGAGTCATTCATTTTCGCCGCGCGTTCCAGCAAGCGTGAGTGCAGATAGAACACGTCACCAGGGTAAGCTTCGCGGCCTGGTGGGCGGCGCAGCAGCAGCGACATCTGGCGATAGGCGACAGCCTGTTTCGACAAATCGTCATAGGCGATCAGTGCGTGCATGCCATTGTCGCGGAAATATTCGCCAATGGCGCAACCGGCAAAGGGTGCGAGGAACTGCAATGGAGCCGGATCAGACGCGGTCGCTGCAACAACTACGGAATATTCGAGTGCGCCATTGTCCTCGAGAACCTTGACGAACTGGGCAACCGTCGAACGCTTCTGGCCGCAGGCCACATAGACGCAATAGAGCTTGTCCTTCTCAGGACCGGCAATGTGAATGGGCTTCTGATTCAGGATGGTGTCGAGGATGATGGCAGTCTTGCCGGTCTGGCGGTCACCGATCACCAATTCGCGCTGGCCACGGCCAACCGGGATCAGTGCGTCAATCGCCTTGAGGCCTGTCGCCATCGGTTCGTTCACCGATTTGCGCGGAATGATGCCGGGGGCCTTCACGTCAACGCGGGATTTAAGCTTTGCCTTGATCGGACCCTTGCCGTCAATCGGATTGCCGAGCGGATCAACCACGCGGCCGAGCAATTCCTTGCCGACGGGGATTTCGACGATTGCACCCGTGCGCTTGACCGTATCGCCTTCCTTGATGTCGCGGTCATTGCCGAACAGCACGCAACCGACATTGTCGGTTTCGAGGTTCAAGGCCATGCCTTTGATGCCGCCGGGGAACTCGACCATTTCACCGGCTTGTACGTTGTCGAGACCATAGACGCGGGCGATACCGTCGCCGACGGACAGCACCTGGCCGATTTCGGCGACTTCTGCTTCCTTGCCGAAATCCTTGATCTGCTTCTTCAGGATGGAAGAAATTTCTGCGGCGCGAATATCCATGGTTACGCGGTCCCCTTCATGGCAACTTTGAGTGAATTGAGTTTGGTTCGGAGTGAATTGTCCAACATGCGGCTGCCGACCTTGACGATGAGGCCACCGAGAATGGAGGCATCAACCTTTTGGGTGAGCGTGACTTCGCTGCCAATCGCAGTCTTGAGAGCGGCCTTGAGTTCAGTCATCTGTTTGGCCGTGAGCTCTTCAGCTGACGTGACTTCAGCAGTCGCTTCGCCTTTAGACTGGGCAATAAGCGCATTAAAGGCTGAAATGGCACCAGGTACCGCTCCGAGCCGGCGATTTGCGCACATGACTTTCAGGAAATTCAACGCCAAGCCGCCAATCTTTGCTTTGGCCGCCAGCGCCTCAATGGCCCCCATCTGATCCTCGGCCTTGAAAACCGGCGATCGCATCAGGTGCCGGAGGTCATCTGAGCCGTCAATCAGCGCCTGAAATGCGTTGAGTGCCTCTGCTGTTGCCGCAACGGCCTTGTGTTCGGCGGCGAGATCAAAGAGCGCTGATGCATAACGTCCTGATACACCTGAAACTGCTTGGTCTGGCGCAGCCACGATTGGTCTTTCATTTTGCCAGTGCCATTGAATCTCCCGAGGGAGAGCCATAAACACCTGATTTGAAACGTGAAACGCAAGCCGGAAGGCCCGCGTCGCGAATGGCCCCAAGCCGCCGCGCGAGCGGGTGCTAACATATGAACAACCGACTGGCAACCAGCTGTTTTTTCCGAGATGTCGCAGCTTTCTTGAGGCGCTGAGAGATGCATACAAAACGCGAATTTGGCTTGCTGCAATGCAACTCACTAAGTCATGGGCGTTGTTGATTCACATAGGGGCATCAATTGAGAGTAAATGACTTTTCACCTCTCCTGCTGACGCCGAAAAGTGGAAAGGCCCGCCATTGCTGGCGCAATGGGCAGGCCCGTCTCACATCCTTGGGAGGAATTATTGGCAGGCCCGCAGATTGCGAGCCTGTTATAGGATTAGCCGCGTATCGCAGCCCGGGCGACCCGGTTGATGTCGTTTCGGGCAATGCCGAGATCATCTAGATCACGGTTGGTCAAAGCGCTGAGCTCGGCCACGGTGCGGTTGTAACGTTTCCAGTTGGAAATGCGGGATTTGAGAACTTCAAACATGTAGTATTCCTTTCAATCAACCTGCAGCGAAGGAACTGCAGTGATAATTCTGAACGTGATGGTCTGAATGTCATGGCAGGGTTGCCGATCAGCTGCGGACCGATTCGCGGGCTAGCCGTGAAATATCTGAACGCATGATGCCAAGGTCGGCCAGTTCACGGTTCGACAGCGCATTGAGCTCCGATACGGTGCGGTTGTAGCGCTTCCAGCTGGAGATGCGCGTCTTTAGAACTTCAAACATGATAATCTCCTTTCACTTCGTCAGTGTTTCTTTTCTTCACAAGTCGAAAGATATGTGCATCGCAGCGAAATTACTATTGCAAAAATTGCATAGCTGTAATTCATCTTGATAAGTCAATTATTTATGTTCCATTCACAATTGAAATACGCCTGTCATCTTGACTGTTTACTGGGCATTTTGATCAAAAATCTGCCTAATGCTGCGTTTTCATGGCAATTTGATCACATATTCATCACATTTTTGCATAGCTATTAATCATTTTATATTGCAACGCATCATTAAAACAACGGTTTAGGGTTATTTCTGAACAGGGCGAACTGCTGGCGTCATTGATTTGATGGAAAAGTTGCGCGACAAACTCATATGACCCAATTGCTGCTCACATCCCCATCCATCGCCGCCACCTTTTCCACATTGGGCGCGCGGCTCGTGTCACTCATCGCTGAAGGTGTTGATGTTGTCATGGGCGGTGGCACAGACGCAGAATTCCTGGCGGGTGACTGGACCACAGGCATCGTTTGCGGGCGCCATGCGGGACGGATCACCAATTCGACGTTCGAGATTGATGGTGTGACGCACAAGGTGCTGCCAACATTCAGTGAGCATCAATTGCATGGCGGGCCAGATAATTTTGGTTTGCGGCACTGGGATCATCAGTTGATCGATAATGGCATCCGTTTCACGCTGGTATCGCCGGATGGTGATCAGGGATTTCCGGGTGAAGTGAAAGTCACGGCGGATTATGTGCTGAAGGGCCATGTGCTGTCGCTCGAGATGAAGGCGACGACGACGAAACCGACGGTGATCAATCTCACCAATCATGGCTACTGGAATCTGATCGGGGCCAAGTCGGCCTTCGAACACGAGATGTCGATTGATGCGGATCGACACGTGGTGCTGGACGACAAGCTGCTGGCAACAGGTGAATTGCGTAATGTTGAAGGCAACCGCTTTGATTTCCGGTCGCAGCGATTGGTGGGTGAGAACTACGACAATTGCTGGGTGCTGAACGGCAAGCGCGGAACCCTGCGGCGCGGGTTGACGTTGCGCGACCCCGCTTCAGGCCGCACGATGGAAGTGTGGACCACGGAAGCGGGAATGCAGATGTATACCTGCTTCCATTGGAACGGCGCGTTCCCCGGAAAGCGCGGGGCCTTGCATCAGTATGAAGCGATTGCGATTGAGCCGCAGAATTTCCCGGATGCCTGCAACCACAAGAATTTTCCGAATTCGATTTTGAGGCCGGGGGAGGTTTACAAGAGCCGGATGGAGTGGCGGTTTTCTTAGGTCTTCTCGCTTGAAACGCGTGAGGACGTCACAAAAAATTGTACGGATCGACATCCACCTGCAAACTCAGTGATCCCTTTGGCTTCACATCTCTCAACCACAACCTCAAAAAATTCTGGATGTTCACATCGCGTTTGGCTTTGACGAGATAGCGCCAGCGGTAGCGTCCGCGCACCACCGAGATGGGCGCGGGGGCGGGCCCCAGGACAGTGACGTCTTCGCCTGCGGGTTCGGTTTTCAGCAGGGATTTGGCGAAGCGTTCGGTTTCGAACGCATCGGCGCCGGAGATGATGATTCCGGCGAGGCGGCCATAGGGCGGTAAGTTGGCGTTTTCGCGGATGTGTTTTTCCTTTTCGTAATAGGCATCGCGGTCGCCGCTTGCCAGCGCGCGCATCAGGGGATGATCGGGGTTGAAGGTTTGCACAAGCGCGTGCCCCGGTTTTTCGCCGCGACCTGAACGGCCAGCGACTTGCGCCAGCAAAGCCCAGGTGCGTTCGCCGGCGCGTGGATCAGAACTTTCAAGGGCGAGGTCGGCATCGACGACTCCCACACATGTCAGGAATGGAAAGTGGTGCCCTTTGGCCACGAGCTGTGTTCCGATGACGAGATTGTATTTTCCTTCTTCCACATCGCGCAATGTATCGCGCAAAAGAATGCCACGGGAAATGTCGCTCGACAAAATGGCGATGCGGGCCTCTGGGAATTTCAAAACGGCTTCTTCGGCCAAGCGTTCTACACCGGGGCCGACGGAAACGAGTTTACCTTCAACCTGACATTTGGGACACGCGTTGGGCACGGGCTCCTGATGGGCGCAGTGATGGCACATCAAGATTTTGCGGAAACGATGTTCCACCATCGAAGCGGTACAGTTCGGGCAATCGAGGCGATGGCCGCAGGCGCGGCACAATGTGAGTGGCGCATAACCACGGCGATTGAGAAACAGCAAAACCTGATCACCGGCATCGAGCGCTGTTTTTACATTCTCGAATAGAGGATCAGACAACCACATTCCTGGTTCCAGCTTCTGCTGCTTCATGTCGAGCAGTTTGATTTCGGGCAGTTCCGGGCGGCCGTGGCGGTCCTCCAGTTTCACCAGTTCGTAGCGCTGGCGATCGACATTGACGACGGACTCAAGCGATGGCGTGGCGGAGGACAGTACGACGGGGAATTTTCCAATCGTGCCGTAGAGCACGGCCATGTCGCGGGCGTGATAGCTCACACCTTCATCCTGCTTGTAGGCGTTTTCATGTTCTTCATCGACGACGATGAGGCCGAGATTGGGCCACGGTAAAAACAGCGCTGAACGCGCGCCGACAACAATTTTCGCCTTGCCTTCCGCAACACCGCGCCAGACACGCTCACGTTCGCGCGGGCGCACGTCCGAATGCCAGCCTGCCGGTTCACAATCGAAACGCTCCTCGACGCGTTTCAGAAATGATGCGGTGAGGGCGATTTCCGGCAGCAGAAGTAAAACTTGTTTGCCCTGCCGCAATGCCTCTGCCATGGCTTCGAAATAGACTTCGGTTTTGCCGGAGCCGGTCACACCGTCGAGCAGCGTCACCTTGCTGGTGCCGATGGTTGCCGCCAATGTTTCGGCGGCGGAATGTTGATCATCCGACAGAAGTTTTGTGCCGTTCTCTGTGTGAGGTTCTTTGAAAGCCCGATGCGCCGGCAGGGCCACTTCTTCCAGCGCGCCGTCCTTTGCCAAGGCCTTCACCACACTCACGCCGACACCTGCTTCCTGTGCGAGCTCAATGGCACGTAGCGGCATTTCAGTTGCGATCTCCAGAATGCGCTGACGCTGCGGTGTCATGCGTTTCGGCGTCTCGCCTGTGGCGCGATAGGCGCTGAGTTCGCGCGGTGGGGCAAAGGCTGATGGCACGCGGATCACCATGCGCAGCACGTTGCCCTTGGGTTCGAGATAATAGGCCGCCAACCATTCGACAAATTTGCGGTGGGTCTCGGGCATCGGCACCATGTCGAAGACCTGGGCGACGTCACGGAGCTTCATGTTGGTGGGCCGAGCGGGCCGCACCTCCCAAACAACGCCGATGTAAGAACGGGGGCCGAGCGGTACTTCCACGTATGAGCCCTGCTGCAACGTCATGCCATCAGGCACGGCATAGGTGTAGGCCGTGTCGAGAGCGAGCGGCAAAAGCACTTCAGCAAAAATGGCGGAATCGTTCGTCACAGCAAATGTGAATAGACTTTGAGGTTGGCCTCTTCCAGCCCTATATCTCTGCCCGATGAAACATGCGCCTCAATCGCTGCCGGTGGTACGGGAAATTGTCTATGCCGAGCCTTTCTCGCTGGCGCGGCGGTTGAAGGCGCATGGCCCGCTGACACTGTTTGAGAGCACGCGGCGGCATGAATTTCTGGGGCGCTATTCGTATCTCGCTGTGTCGCCAGCATCGACATTGGCGGATGGATCGCTGGAACAGGTTGCGGCACATCTTGCCGCGAATAGGCGGGCACATGTGGAAGGCCTGCCACCGTTTCAGGGTGGGCTGGCGGGATTTATCTCCTATGACTTTGGCCGAACACTGGAACCCAAGGCGCTTATTGCCGATCGACCTACCCTCGCGCCAATGATGGTGCTGCAGGCTCATGTCACGGTGATCTCGTTTGATCATCTGCAGGAGCGGGCGTGGATTGTTTCTGATGCCGAACCAAAGATTGATGCCTTGGAACCCGCGCTGAAGGCCAAGCCTGCGTCGCTTGGATCGCATCTTGTACCAGGCTTCACGTCGAATATGACCCGTGCCCGCTATGAGGCCGCAGTCCAAAAAACCATCGACTACATCCTGGATGGCGACATTTTTCAGGCAAATATCACGCAGTGCTGGTCAGCACGCAAACCCGCCGATTTCGATCCATATGGTTTTTATGGAATTCTGCGAGAGAAAAACCCCGGCACGTTTCAGGCCTTGCTTGACTATGGCGAAGCGACGGTCATTTCATCGTCGCCGGAGCGGTTGATTTCGTTTGATGGCAAGACAGCTGAAGCACGCCCGATCAAGGGCACGCGGCGGCGTGATGAAGATCCCTCGCGTGATGCAGCACTCGTTGCGGAACTCATGGCGTCGCGGAAGGATCGTGCCGAGAATGTGATGATCGTTGACTTGTTGCGCAATGACCTGTCGCGTGTCGCGAAACCCGGCACTGTGCGTGTGCCGACGCTCTGCGGGTTGGAGACTTACGCCAATGTGCATCATCTCGTTTCGGTGGTGACCGGTGAATTGCGAGATGGTCTGGCCCAAGTTGACTTGTTCCGCGCGGTGTTTCCCGGGGGATCGATCACGGGTGCGCCGAAAATTCGCGCCATGGAAATCATTGATGAACTCGAAGGCATGGGTCGCGGTGTCTATTGCGGGGCCATCGGATATTTTGGCTACAATGGCCATTGCGATTTCAACATCGCAATTCGCACCGTACAGATCGCAAATGACATGATCCGCGTGCAGGGTGGCGGCGGCATCACGGCGCGGTCGCATCCGCCGTCTGAGTATGATGAGAGTGTCACCAAGGTGCAGCGCATATTGGAGTCGTTCACGTGATTCTGATCGTCGACAATTATGATTCCTTCGTGTTCAATGTGGCGCGCTACTTTGAAGAGCTGGGCGAACGCGCAACGGTGAAACGCAATGATGAAGTCGGTGAACCTGATTTGAACGTCAAAGCCATCGTAATTTCGCCGGGCCCGTGCGCGCCACAGCAGGCAGGGCAGTCGATTGACATTGTACAAGAGTATTCAGGACGAATTCCGATTCTGGGCATTTGTCTTGGGCACCAGGTGATTGGCGATGTGTTTGGCGGCAAGGTGGTGCGCGCCAAACGGCCGATGCATGGGGACAGTTCCGAGATCACTCATAGCGGTACAGATGTATTTGCAGGATTGCCGCAACGATTTTCCGTGGGGCTATATCACTCGTTAATTGTCGAAGACATTGACAGCACACCACTCTTGGCAACTGCGACAAGCGAGGATGGCGAGATCATGGGCTTGCGGCACCGAGAGCACCCCACATTCGGCGTGCAGTTTCACCCGGAGTCGATCATGACAGAACACGGCTATGACATGTTGAAAAATTTTCTGAAAGTGGTGCGATGATCAACGAAAATGATCGCGGGTTTCTGTTGGGCGATGGTGTTTTTGAAACACTGCTTGTTGCGAACAGGATAGCACTGTGGCGTGCAGAACATCTGACGCGCATGAAAAAGGCTGCGCGAAAGCTTGATCTTGGGTTTGACCTTGGGGCAATCGAGTCTGCTGTCGACGTACATCTTGCGAAAGCAGGATCCGATCCGAATGCGATGCGGATCACTCTGACACGCGGCGTGACGGCACGGGGTCTTGCTGCCGACGGGAGTGCACCCACATTGATGATCACCCTTGATCCGATTGATGTTGCGATGATCGGCAAGCCGGTGTCACTGATCACGTCGAGCATTAGGCGCAATCCATCGAGTGTCACGGACCGCCACAAAACCACGTCCTATGCCAACAATATTTTCGCCGCACGCGAAGCGAAGGCCAAAGGGGCTGATGATGCGTTGATGCTCAATCAGGATGGGCTTGTGGCGTGCTCGTCGATTGGCAATATTTTCATGATCAGCGAAGGCAAGCTGGTGACACCGCCGGAACAGGATGGCGCGCTGCCCGGTATCATGCGACGGTTTTTGATTGACCAGTTTGCGGTTGAGGTGCGCTCCATTGAACGGGATGAATTGGAAGATGCGCAAGGCCTGTTTCTAACGAACTCGTTGCGGTTCATTGCCACCGTTTCGAAGCTTGATGGCCGGGACTTGCCAAAGACTGATACGCAGCGCTTTATGGATGCAATGTTGGAAGCCGCACATCAGCAATGCGGCGTTTCATTAAAGGAGATGGTGCCATGAAATTTTTTGTCGATACCGCAGACGTGAAGGACATCAAGGCGTGCCAGGAGATGGGACTGGTTGATGGGGTGACGACCAATCCTTCGCTGATTGCAAAGTCGGGTCGCCCGTTCAAGGATGTGATTGCCGAAATTTGCTCTTTTGTTGAAGGACCCGTGAGCGCCGAAGTCGTGGCGCTGGACTTCGATGGCATGATGAAAGAAGGCAAGGAGCTGCGCAAGATTGCCAAGAACGTTGCCGTGAAAGTGCCGATGACAGTTGATGGTCTTCGGGCCTGCAAGGCTCTATCGTCGGAAGGCACGATGGTCAATGTGACGTTATGCTTTTCTGCCAATCAGGCACTGCTTGCGGCAAAAGCGGGAGCGACATTCATTTCGCCGTTCGTTGGCCGGCTTGATGACATCAATCTTGATGGGATGGAGCTGATAGCTGAAATTCGCCAGATCTATGACAATTATGATTTTGCGACCAATATATTGGCAGCGTCCATGCGTTCCGCAAACCACATCAAGCAGGCGGCGATGATTGGGTCCGATTATGCGACCGCGCCACCGGCTGTTCTCATGTCTTTGGTGAAACACCCGCTGACTGACAAGGGCATCGAATCTTTCATGGCGGACTGGAAGAAGACGGGGCAGAGCGTGGTCTGATTCCTGATGGAGCGGTTTGACCTCGCGGAGGACGTGGCGCATGTGGCACAGGCTTGGCTCACATCGCTACAGGTCGAGCGGCGGATGGCCGCGAAAACCTGCGAGGCCTATGGGCGGGATATCAGGCAGTTTGGACAATTTCTGAAAGAGCATCTGGGTGAAGTTGCCGATGTTGCTGCTTTGCGCCAGCTGGATGCTTCGGACTTCCGTGCCTTCATGGCGGCCCGGCGGCGGGATGGTATCGAGAGCCGCAGCCTGGCGCGGCAGATTTCTGCGATCCGTTCCCTGTTTCGCTTTGCACAACTCCAAGGGCATTTCGAGAATACTTCGCTTGATGCCGTACGGTCTCCCAAGTTGCCGCATCGGCTGCCGCGGCCCGTTGCCAAGGATGCTGCAGCAGAAATGACTGTTGCCGACGATGGCGCCCTGCCATGGATTGCGGCGCGGGATGCTGCGGTACTCATTCTGCTTTATGCCTGCGGATTGCGTATTTCGGAAGCTCTGGGATTAACGCCGGAACAGCTTGCGCGGCAGCCGCTGGTGGTGACCGGCAAGGGACAGAAGTCGCGGATCGTGCCGTTGATTGATGCAGCGCGGGAAGCGGTCAATGATTATCTGGCGAAGTGCCCATTCACGCTGAAAGCGAGCGAGCCAATGTTTCGCGGAGCCAAGGGTGGGTCACTGTCACCGCGCATCATTCAGCTGCGGGTGGCGCATTTGCGCGGAGCGCTCGGGCTGCCGGATACGGCAACTCCGCATGCATTGCGGCATTCATTTGCATCGCACATGCTGGGCAACGGGGCTGATTTACGCGTGGTGCAGGAGCTGCTCGGCCATGCTTCGCTGTCAACAACGCAAGTCTATACCGAAGTCAACCGCGAATACCTTGTTGAACAATATCGCAAGGCGATGGGTGACTGATGCCGGTCATCGATGTCATTCATCCGTCGACGGAGTTTCCGAAGCGCGCAGGCGCAGTGGTGATTGGGGCCGGCATCATTGGCATTGCCACGGCACTGGAATTGGCTGAGCGAGGCATTGATGTCGTTGCCGTTGAAAAAGGTGAAGTTGCCGCCGAGCAATCGGGCCGGAATTGGGGCTGGTGCCGGCAGATGGGACGGGACCCGCGCGAAATACCGTTGATCCTTGAGTCGCTGAAACTGTGGCGCGGCATGAATGCGCGGATCAATGGGGAAACGGGATGGACGCAGTGCGGCATTGCCTACCTCTCGGAAACTCCGGAGCAACTTGTGAAGCAGGAGGCTTGGCACCGTGATCATGCGCTGCCGAACAGACTTGACACCAGGATTGTACGGCCAGATGAAATTGAGCAGCTGGTTCCCGGCTGCGCAAAAAACTGGGCGGGCGGCATGTTTACATCCGAGGATGGACGCGCAGAACCCTTCATTGCCGTGCCCGCCATGGCCCGGGCCGTGATGGCGAAAGGCGGCAAAGTCTTTACGCAGTGTGCGGCGCGCGGCATTGAAACAGCGGGTGGTGCAGTGTCTTCGGTGGTGACCGAACGGGGGGCAATCGAAACCGATACAGTGGTGCTGGCAGGCGGCTACTGGTCAAAGCGTTTTCTGAACAATCTTGGAATTCCGTTTCCGCAGATTGGCGTAGTCAACAGCGTGATGCGCACCGAACCAATTGATGCAGGGATCACGCGGACGTTTTCAGGCAACCGCTTTGCCGTCCGCAAGCGCCGCGACGGCGGATTTACTGTGGCGCACAATCATTTTTCGGTGGCGGAAATCACGCCCGCTAGTTTCGAGCATTTTTTTGATTTCCTCCCGGCGCTGAAACTGGAGCGAAAAAACTTACGGCTGCGCATAGGCAGACGGCTCTTGGATGAAGCAAAATTGAGGCGAAAATGGGCGCTGGATGAGGTCACGCCGTTTGAAGCCGTTCGCGTGCTTGATCCACTGCCCTACCATGACATCATTGACGAAGCCTCGAAAGCGCTGATGCAATGGTATCCTGCGTTCGCCAACATGAAGGTTGCGCAACGCTGGGGCGGGATGATTGATTCAACGCCAGACACGGTGCCAGTCATCGACGCGATCACAAAAATACCCGGGTTGCATCTTGCTGCCGGATTTTCGGGGCATGGATTTGGCCTTGGTCCAGGGGCCGGTAAACTGATGGCGCAGCTGGTCATAGGTGCCACGCCTTGCGTTGACCCGCAGCTGTTCCGCTATTCGCGGTTCTTTGATGGCTCGCGGCCAAAACCGGTTACAGGTGTCTAGGCGGCCTTCAGCTGCGCTTGCTGAATGGCGCGTTCGACAGTCATCAATAGTTCTTCGGGCTGCACGGGTTTGCGCATGTAGTCGAACACTTTAAGTCCCATGGCGCGCATCTGCGTTGAGCGTTCAACGTCGGCTGTCACCATGACAAATTCAGCTTTCGATCCCATCGATTGCAATGTCTCAACCACGTCGAGGCCGTTCTTGACGCTGCCCAGACGGAAGTCGAACACGCCAACAGTGAATTGCTGATCGACAGCGAATTCAACGGCGCTTTCAGGATCAGAAAATCCTTTCACCTTGTAACCGCAATGGGCAAGCAGTTCAGCAATGCTGGTCAAGAGATCGACGTCGTCGTCCAGAACCACAACATCAACTTGCTTGTCAGCCATCTCGGTCCATCCATCAATTGGGCAATTCCAAACAGGGCTGCCACGATATGGCAAGCATCCGGTCCCTGGATGAATTTCAACTTAACAAATTCGTTAAAGCATCACTGTGGTTGATTGATTATGAATGTATCGCGCGTGAGGCGACGGACAGGGCCGCTTCCTTCACAGCCTCGGCGAGAGTCGGGTGGGCATGACAGGTGCGGGCGAGGTCTTCGGCGGAACCACCGAATTCCATCAACACGGCCACCTCGTGAATCAGTTCACCGGCTTGCGGGCCCAGGATATGGCAACCCAGGACCTTGTCGGTGCGGGCATCCGCTAAAATTTTAACGAAGCCGTCGGTGGTCTGGTTGGCCTTGGCGCGGCCATTGGCGAGGAAAAGGAATTTGCCCGCCTTGTAGTCAATGCCCGCAGTCTTGAGTTCGTCCTCAGTCTTGCCGACGCTTGCCACTTCCGGCGAGGTGTAGACGACGCCCGGAATGACTTCGTAGTTCACGTGGCCGGCTTGCCCCGCGAGCAATTCGGCCACGGCAATGCCTTCATCTTCCGCCTTGTGGGCAAGCATGGGGCCACGGATCACGTCACCAATCGCATGGATGCCGGCGACATTGGTGGCGAAGTGCGCATCGACAATCACGCGGCCGCGCTCATCTGTTGCGATGCCGGCTTCTTTCGCGCCGAGACCTTCGGTGTAAGCACTGCGGCCGATGGCGACGAGGGCGATGTCGGCGGCAATGGATTCTGTCGTGCCACCTGCGGCTGGTTCAACGGAGAGCGATACGCCGGATTTGGATTTCGTTGCTGCCGTGACCTTGCTGGCGAGCTTGAAGGTGAAGCCTTGCTTTTCGAGCAGGCGCTGAAATGCCTTGGCGACTTCCGAGTCCATGCCGGGGAGAATGCGGTCAAGATATTCAACGACTGTCACTTTGCTGCCGAGGCGGGCGTAGACCGAACCCAGTTCGAGACCGATGACACCTGCGCCGATGACGACGAGATGGGCGGGGATTTTTTCCAGCGTCAATGCGCCGGTTGAGGTGACGATCTGTTTCTCGTCAACCTCGACACCTTTGAGTTTGGCTGAATCCGAACCTGTGGCGATGACGATGTTCTTGGCGTCATAGGTCTTACCATCGACTTCGACCTTGCTGGTGCCCAGGATTTTCGCAGAGCCGCGAATGACATCTATTTTGTTCTTCTTGAACAGAAAATCGATGCCCTTGGTATTGCCGTCAATCGCCTCCTGCTTGAATTTCATCAACTGGGTGAAATCAATTTTGGTATCACCGATGATACCCATCCTGGCGAAAGCGTATTTGGATTCGTAGTAAAGCTCCGAGGCGTGCAGCAGTGCCTTGGACGGTATGCAGCCGATGTTCAAACACGTGCCGCCATGGGTGGCGCGCTTTTCAATTACGGCCACTTTCAGCCCGAGCTGTGCCGCGCGAATGGCGCAGACATAACCGCCGGGGCCGGTGCCGATGATGATGAGATCGTGGGTCATGCTGTTTCCCTGATTTCTATCTTGAAGTCGCAGAATAGGCTACGAGTTCCGGAGGAATGGGTGTGCCTTGATGGAATCGCAGTTGCCAGCGCCCTGTGGATTTATCCCAAACCGATGAACGATTCGCCCACTCAGTTGCAAACCCTGATTTCATTTCAGAAACGTAAGTCACCAGAAATATCTCTTATGAAAGCGTTGATACAGAAAAATTGTGAAGTGAAGCGATGAACGTTTTTTGATCATAGCCATCCGTCCACAATTCCTTGCGCTGGTATCTCCGGCCTGATCTTCCGAACTCGCAAAAATCTGGCGCAAACAATTGTTCCATGCGACTGACCGAGTACAGTGATTCAAACTGCCATAGCTCCTTTTCGAGAGCATAGATCTCTGCAAGCGGTGCGGTATTCATCGTTTATTGCGCTCGCTCGCTGGGCATGGACACTATTCCGCTGCCTGGCGGGAGGCCCTGTATTCAGCAGCCCATTTCTTCACAATTGCGGTTTCAATGTCGTTTCTCAATCCATCGGCGGAAAGATCAATTTCATTGCCCAAGTCGTCGAGCCGCCATCCGAGGCTTGTGCCATACTTGTCAATTGCCACCTGCTTGAAGAATGAGGGTTCCTTGAGATCGGCGAAAATCGGCTTTGTCGCAATGTCTTGCCCGAGATCAATTTCACCAGTCAGTCCATCATCAAATGTTATGGACAAAACCGGGTAGGTTGGAACCGTGACATGGGTCAGCTTATGTCTCATTCAATGCGCCCTTTGAAACTGCGGCCACTATAAACCTCATCCCACACAAATGAAACCTCACGGGAATGAGCCTTGAGCCAACTTTGCACCTATGCCAGTTTTGCCGGAGGCAAACTGCCACTGATGAGTTCGGCTGTAACGATGTCAAGCTTGCATTCATGTTCGGCCAACCGAGCATGGATGTGCGGAGGCGGGTGGTCATTTGGGAAAATAATGATCGCAACACCGTCAACAATTGCAATTGTCGGCATGTCTCAAAGGTCCAACAGTGCCCGCGCCGGGTCCTCGAGGTATTCCTTCACGCGAACCAAGAAAGTCACGGCTTCCTTGCCGTCGACGATGCGGTGGTCGTAGCTGAGGGCGAGGTACATCATTGGGCGGATCACCACCTGGCCGCCCACCGCTACCGGGCGGTCCTGGATCTTGTGCATGCCGAGAATACCGGACTGTGGTGCATTCAGAATTGGCGTGGACATGAGCGAGCCATAGACGCCTCCGTTTGAAATAGTGAAAGTGCCGCCCTGCATTTCCGCAATGGTCAACTGTCCGTCGCGGGCCTTCTTGCCGTAACCGGAAATGGTTTTTTCAATGCCGGCCAATGACAACTGATCGGCGTTGCGCACGACCGGAACGACGAGGCCCTTGTCGGTGCCGACGGCGACGCCGACGTGATAGTGGTTCTTGTAGACGATGTCTTCGCCATCAATCTCGGCATTGACGGCGGGAATATCCTTCAACGCCTGTACGCAGGCGCGGACGAAGAAACCCATGAAGCCGAGCTTCACGCCGTGCTTTTTCTCGAACGTTTCCTTGTAGGTGTTGCGCAAGCCCATCACTTCAGTCATGTCGACCTCGTTGAAGGTCGTCAGCATGGCGGCGGTGTTTTGCGCATCCTTCAGACGGCGCGCGATGGTCTGGCGCAGGCGCGTCATCTTCACGCGTTCTTCGGTACCTGCGGGTGCTGGCGCGGCAGGCACTGGTGCAGGTGCTGCGGCAGGTCTAGCCATATGATCAATCACATCGCCTTTGGTGATGCGGCCGTCCTTGCCGGTGCCGGGGATGGATGTCGGTTCCAACTTGTTTTCAGCGACCGCCTTGCGCACGGCGGGAGACAAGGTTTCGGTTGCAGCCTTTGCCGGAGCAGGTGGTGGTGCATCGGGCTTTGGAGCGGCTGCCTTTGGAGCGGCTGCCGTGGCACCTGCAGCACCTTCGGCAATCGAGCCCAGCAATGCACCCACCGCGACCGTTGTTCCTGCTAGTGCAACAATCTTCTCAAGCTTGCCCGAAGCAGGTGCTGGAACTTCAACTGTCACCTTGTCGGTTTCGAGTTCGACCAGTGGCTCATCGGCCTTCACTGCATCGCCCTCATTCTTGAACCATTTGGCAATTGTTGCCTCAGATACGCTTTCGCCAAGGGCTGGAACTTTGATTTCTTTGCTCATTGCTGCTTCTCAATCTACAAAAGTCAATAATTCAACCGTCATCCCGTCGAAAACCGGGACCCAGGCTGTCAATACGCTCAGTTGGTGGAAAGCCTGGTTCCCGGCCTTCGCCGGGATGACGGACGAAATGGCTATGTCGGACATCACGCCAGTGCCTCATCAAGGAAGGCTTTGAGTTCTTTCAGATGCCTGCTCATCAATCCGGTTGCAGTCGATGCTGATGCAGGGCGCCCGACATAGCGGGGCCTCGTGTTCTTCATCTTGGTGAATTCGAGGACGCGCTCAATGCCGGGCTGGACAAAAGTCCAGGCGCCCATGTTTTGCGGTTCTTCCTGGCACCAGACGAATTCAGCTCTCCTGAAGCGGGCGAGTTCCTGCGCCAGTGCCTTGTGCGGCCAAGGATAGAGCTGCTCGACGCGCAAGAGATAAATGTCGTCCAGCCCACGCTTCTCGCGTTCGTCGTAAAGATCGTAATAGACCTTGCCGGAGCAGAGAACGACGCGGCGGATTTTTTCATCTTTCTGCAGCTTGATTTTCTCGCCTTGCAGATACTGCGCATCATCCCACAGCAGGCGGTGGAAGGATGTTTCACCACTCAGTTCGGCAAGTGTTGATACGCAGCGCTTGTGACGCAGCAGCGACTTCGGCGTCATGATGATCAAGGGCTTGCGGAAATCGCGCTTCAACTGGCGGCGCAGGACATGAAAATAGTTGGAGGGCGTTGAGCAGTTGACGACCTGCATGTTGTCTTCGGCGCACATTTGCAGGAAGCGTTCAAGCCGGGCTGATGAGTGCTCAGGCCCTTGACCCTCATAACCATGCGGCAACAGGCAAACGAGGCCCGACATGCGCAGCCATTTGCGCTCGCCTGACGAAATGAACTGGTCAAAGACGACCTGCGCACCGTTGGCAAAGTCGCCGAACTGCGCTTCCCACAAGGTGAGGGCGTTGGGTTCGGCAAGAGAATAGCCATATTCAAATCCGAGCACTGCCTCTTCCGAGAGCATCGAATTGATGACTTCGATCTTGACCTTCTGTTCTTTCTTC
Source organism: uncultured Alphaproteobacteria bacterium (assembly GCA_963819615.1). Taxonomy (GTDB): domain Bacteria; phylum Pseudomonadota; class Alphaproteobacteria; order Rhizobiales; family Aestuariivirgaceae; genus Aestuariivirga. The sequence continues at coordinate 365,597 of CAWFWW010000012.1, read as the reverse complement.
AAGTGATTGAGCGGCGTGTAGCGCTTCTCTGTTACCTGATCGATCATCACGGCGTGGCGTTGCGAAAACGTTCCGCGCTGCACGTCTTGCCCGGAGAGGCGGATTTTGTAATCTTCGTCAAGCAACGTGCCGTAGGCCAGGCTTTCAGCCGTGGCCCAATCGATGCCTGTGCCTTCCTCAATCATCCTGCGGCGCGAATCGAGCACGCGCTGCATGGTTTTGTGGACGGTGAAGGATTTCGGAACCTTGGTCAGCTTGAGGCCGATTTCCTTGAGGCGATTGCCATCAACGCCGGTCTTGCCGCGGCGCTCGTCATCCTGGCTGGCCGCCGTCTTGAGGCCGGCCCAGCGACCGTCCAGCCAGTCAGCCTTGTTGGCCTTATAGCCCGTCGCAACACTGAAAGCGTCATCGAGGCGTTTGCGGTAATCCGCCTTCATCGCATCGAATTCGCCCTGCGAGATCACGTTTTCGGCGATCAAGCGCTGGGCATAGACATTGACGACAGTTTGATGGGAAGCGATGCGTTTGTACATCAAGGGCTGGGTGAAGGCGGGTTCGTCGGTTTCGTTGTGGCCGAAGCGGCGATAGCAGAACATGTCGATGACGACAGGCTTCTTGAATTGCTGGCGGAATTCGGTGGCGATCTTGGCGGCGAAGACGACGGATTCCGGATCGTCACCGTTGGCGTGGAAAATCGGCGCATCGATCATCTTGGCGATGTCAGAGGGATAGGGCGATGAACGCGACCAGAGCGGGCTTGTCGTAAAGCCGATCTGGTTATTGACGATGAAATGTATGGAGCCGCCGGAGCGGTGGCCTTTCAATGCCGAAAGTCCAAAACATTCCGCCACCACGCCCTGGCCAGCAAAAGCCGCGTCGCCATGAATGAGCAGCGGCAGAACGGATGTGCGTTCCTTGTCGCCGCGCTGGTCCTGTTTGGCGCGGGCCTTGCCGAGCACGACGGGGTCAACGATTTCGAGATGCGAAGGATTGGCGGTGAGTGAAAGATGCACGGTGTTGTCGTCAAACACGCGGTCAGACGATGAACCCAAATGATATTTGACATCGCCTGAGCCTTCGACTTCATCCGGCGTCGACGAGCCGCCCTGGAATTCGTGGAAGATGGCGGAATAGGGCTTGCCCATGACATTGGCGAGCACGTTCAAGCGACCGCGATGGGCCAGGCCGAGGACGATGTCTTTCAGGCCGAGATTGCCGCCGCGCTTGATGATCTGCTCAAGGGCCGGAATCATGCTCTCGCCGCCATCAAGGCCGAAGCGCTTGGTTCCAGTGTATTTCACATTGAGAAAATTCTCGAAGCCTTCTGACTCGATCAGCTTGTTGAGGATGGCTTTCTTGCCTTCCGGGGTGAAGGAAATTTCCTTGTTCTCGCCCTCGATGCGCTCCTGAATCCACTGCTTCTGTTTTGGATCGGTGATGTGGATGTATTCGATGCCGAGCGTCGAGCAATAGGTGCGCTTCAATATGTCGATGATCTGGCGCATGGTGGCACTTTCGAGGCCCAGAACCTTGTCAAGGTAGATCGGGCGGTCGAGATCGGTTTCGGTGAAGCCATAGGTCGCAGGATCAAGTTCCGGCTGGTGTTCGGGCTCCTTTAGTTTGAGGGGATCAAGATCGGCGGCGAGATGGCCGCGGATGCGGTAGGCGCGGATCAGCATCAGCGCACGAACCGAATCCATGGTCGCTTGCCTGATGTCTTCGGTTGATTGTTGAGGTGCGGCTGCGGGAACCGCAGCTTCGGCCTTGGCTTCTATTTTGGGTGCGAGCAGCTTTTCAAGTGCCACCCAGTTGCCATCAAGGGCGGCGGTGCGTTCATCAACGGGAGGGAGCGGCCAGTCCTGGCGTTGCCAGCTCGGCACCTGTGGTTTGGCGCTTTCAGCAAACTGGTCAAAAAAACTCCGCCAATGGGCGTCCACGGCGGCGGGATTGGTCAGGTATCTGGCGTATAGGTCTTCAACAAACTGGGCGTTGCCGCCATAAAGGAAAGAGGTTTCCTCAAAGGCTGCCCTTTGATCAGTCTTATTCATCTCATCCGTCCCGTCTTCTCACTCGCCAGCTCATGACTTCAGTGTCACCATGCAGGCCGGGCGCAATCGCCCCCGTGATCTTTGGATTGGTAGTGCCTTAAAGTCTATTTATGACCGAATTACTTCCGCTTCAACTTTTTCATGAGGGTTTCACCCAAAAGTGCGGGAGAATCCGACACGGCAATGCCGGCCCGCTTCATGGCGTCGACCTTGGAGCCGGCATCGCCCTTGCCGCCGGAGATAATGGCGCCCGCATGGCCCATGCGGCGGCCTGGAGGGGCCGTGCGGCCTGCGATGAAGCCCGCCATGGGTTTCTTTACTTTTGATTTACGAATGAATTCGGCGGCTTCCTCTTCGGCTGATCCACCGATTTCGCCGATCATGATGATGGATTTGGTCTTGGGGTCGCTCAAGAACATCTCGAGGATGTCGATGAATTCGGTGCCCTTCACGGGATCGCCACCAATGCCAACGGCGGTGGATTGGCCAAGTCCCGCATTGGTGGTTTGGAACACCGCTTCATAGGTCAATGTGCCGGAGCGCGAGACAATGCCGACCGAGCCCTTCTTGAAGATGTTGCCCGGCATGATGCCGATCTTGCATTCGTTGGGGGTCAAGACACCGGGGCAGTTCGGCCCGATGAGGCGGGATTTGGAACCTGCAAGGGCACGCTTCACCTTCACCATGTCGAGGACGGGAATGCCTTCGGTGATGCAAACGATGAGCGGGATTTCGGCTTCGATGGCTTCAAGGATCGCGTCTGCGGCGAAAGGAGGGGGGACGTAGATGACAGACGCATCAGCGTCGGTTGCGTCGCGGGCTTCGGCGACGGTGTCATAGACCGGAAGATCAAGATGCTTACTGCCGCCCTTGCCCGGTGTGACGCCGGCAACCATCTGCGTGCTATAGTTGATGGCTTGCTGGGTGTGAAAGGTTCCAGCCTCGCCAGTGATGCCCTGGCAGATGACTTTGGTTTTCTTGGTGACGAGGATGGACAATTCAGTGTTCCACTTCTTTATGATTTTGTTTACGGCGCTCAACAGAGGCCCCAAATCGCTCTAGAGTATCAGCTCGCTCTTTTTGAAGCGCCTGCCCTTCCGCTGATTCCCAAAAAGCTTTGGACCTTGCTTCCATGGCTTCTTTTTCTTCTGTAGAAAAATAAACGTCGGAATTTCGATACCAGTAGCGTCTAGAATGAGGAACGCCACGGTTACCCGATGTTTGTCCCATCAGCTCCTCGACAAATAGAGCCTTGGCAAGTTCAATAGGGTCTTTGCGCCAAGCCTCAGCAAGTGCAAACAAATGCCCTTCGACTTCGTCATCAATTTCGAATTGGATTAAGCGGGCCATTACGCGTCAGTCCCTTCGTAATCCTGCTGCTTTAGCGGGTTTGCCCAATAAGATCGAGTGAGCCAGAAGTGCCCAGATCTGGACCTTTTCTCAATTCTGGCCTTCTTTGAAATATGTGAGTCAATTGAATAAATGCATCGATCAACATCTCTCACAAGGTCCATAATCCATGCTTCAGGCATTACAAGATCAGCACCTACATTGACTTCAAACGGGCAACCCAAGTCTTTCGTCAGGAAAACGAATTTTTCATCCATCTGGGAAGCTTTGTGAACGATTAAATTTCTAATCCAACCACACAACTGCACTCGCGGCCAAAGCGGCGAAGCATTTCGCAAATCGAAGCCTAACTTCTCAAAGAAGTGGTCTGCGATATCGTCTCGATCTTTTTTTCCAAATTGATTTGATGCTTCATAAAGCACATCAAGTTCAGTAGATGCATCAAAGCCAAATTTTGTAAGTCTATTTCTTGCGCTGGACAAGACATTCTCTGACAGGAAATCTTCTTTCTCCAAGCAAACCGAGTAAATCAAATCATCCAGATATACTTCAAAAAGGTCTGAAAACCGACAAAGGTAGTTTTCTAGGAAGAATATGGATTGTCCCATGTACTCATTGTACAACTCGGTATCAGTTTCAGAAGTGTTGGGTCTAATCGCTCTCTCAGCAAGCTTGTGGTAAAAACCCAAAAAATCATGTATTTCATGCCTCTTGCGCATGAAGTTTAGGAAAGCAACTGTTACCATCTCATCAGGATTATCAAGAGTGGTTGCGTGGTTATGCACGTTTGAGAATTCAACCATGGAAGTTGGTACCTTTAGCCCACAGCCTTCACAATCTTCCTCGCCGCATCATTCAGGTCATCCGCTGAAATCACGTTTAGCCCCGACTTGTTGATGATCTCCTTGCCGAGTTCGACGTTCGTACCCTCGAGGCGGACGACCAGTGGCACTTTCAGGCCCACATCCTTCACCGCAGCAATCACGCCTTCAGCGATCACATCACACTTCATGATGCCGCCGAAGATGTTGACGAGGATGCCTTTCACTTTCGGATCGGCGGTGATGATCTTGAAGGCGGCTGTCACTTTCTCTTTTGTGGCACCACCGCCGACGTCGAGGAAGTTGGCGGGTTCGGCACCATAGAGCTTGATGATGTCCATGGTGGCCATGGCAAGGCCGGCACCATTGACCATGCAGCCGATGGTGCCATCGAGGGCCACGTAGGAGAGATCGTATTTCGAGGCTTCGATTTCCTTGGGGTCTTCTTCTGTGGTGTCACGCAATGCGACAATGTCCGGATGACGGAAGAGGGCGTTGTCGTCGAAGTTCATCTTGGCATCAAGGCACACGAGTTCACCGGACCTGGTGATCACCAGCGGATTCACTTCGAGCAGGCTCATGTCCTTGTCGACGACGGCATTGTAGAGGCCGGTTGCGAGTTTTGACATTTGCTTCGACTGTGGCCCATCGAGTTTCAGGGCCTTTGAAATCGCGCGCGCATGATGCGGCATCAGGCCGGTTGCCGGATCGATATGGATGGTGGCGATTTTTTCCGGCGTGTCGTGCGCCACTTTCTCAATATCCATGCCGCCTTCGGTCGAGACAATGAAGGCGAGGCGTGATGTGGCGCGGTCCACCAGAATGGAAAGGTAGAATTCCTTCTCGATGGCCGTTCCTTCTTCGATATAGAGGCGCTGGACGAGCTTGCCTTGGGGGCCGGTTTGCGGTGTCACGAGCTGCATGCCGAGGATGCGGGCACTTTCGGTTTTCACTTCGTCGATGGATTTCACCACCTTGACGCCACCACCCTTGCCGCGACCGCCGGCGTGGATCTGCGCCTTCACGACCCAGACCGGGCCGGGCTGGGAATGTGCGATTTTTACTGCTTCATCGACGGTGAAGGCAGGGGCGCCCTTGCCTGTGGGCACGCCGAATTGGCGGAGGACTTCCTTGGCCTGGTATTCGTGGATGTTCATTTGGTCTCTCCTCTTAACCTCCCCCTGGTGGGGAGGTCGAAAATCGCATCAGCGATTTTCGGGTGGGGGTATGCTTGACACACCTTCCGACCCCCACCCCAACCCTCCCCACAAGGGGGAGGGGGAATAAGAGCAGGACGGTTTCTTTACGCCAAACTCGCATCCAAAGTCTTCGCCGCTGCCATCAACCCATGCACGGCATCAACCGATTTCTGGAAGCCGGCTTTTTCCTCGGCGTTGAGACTGATCTCGACAATGCGCTCGACGCCTTTTTCACCGATAACCACTGGCACGCCGACATAGGTGTCCTTCACGCCATATTGTCCGGTGAGGTAGGCCGCACAGGGGAGCACGCGTTTGAAATCCTTCAGATAGCTTTCCGCCATGGCGATGGCTGAGGAAGCGGGCGCGTAATAGGCTGATCCGGTTTTCAGCAATCCGACAATTTCTGCACCGCCATCACGGGTGCGCTGCACGATCTTGTCGATCTTCTCCTGCGTGCTCCAGCCCATCTTGATGAGGTCGGGCACCGGAATACCAGCGACCGTGGAATAGCGCGTCAGCGGCACCATGGTGTCGCCGTGGCCGCCGAGAACGAAGGCGTTCACGTCTTTTACTGACACGTTGAATTCTTCGGCGAGGAAATGCTGGAATCTTGCGCTGTCGAGAACACCAGCCATGCCGATCAATTTATTGGTAGGAAGGCCAGAGAATTTCTGCAAGGCCCAGACCATCACGTCCAAGGGATTGGTGATGCAGATGACAAAAGCATTCGGTGCATGGGCTTTCAAACCCTCACCAACGGACTTCATGACTTTCAAATTGATGCCGACGAGATCGTCGCGGCTCATGCCGGGCTTACGCGGCACACCTGCGGTGACGATGCAGACATCGGCACCAGCGATGGCTTCGTAAGAATTGGTGCCAGACAGTTTGGCGTCAAACCCTTCAACCCCACCGGATTGCGCGAGGTCGAGTGATTTTCCCTGCGGCAGACCTTCCGCGATATCAAAGACGATAATGTCGCCCAGTTCCTTCAAGGCGGCGAGATGGGCCAATGTGCCCCCGATCATGCCGCCGCCGATTAATGCGATTTTCTTGCGTGCCATGGATGCTCCTGATGGGTTTGGTAAATTTGGCGCGAGGTCTAGCCCTGTTGGGGGTTGGCTTCAAGGGTTGGCCCACCAACTCGCCGATTGCATCTCTTTCAACCGCGAGATTGTGCGTTTGAACTCGAAGCCGTGCTGGCCCCTGGGGTAGAGCCCTTCGGCTTCGGCAGCGGCGGTTGCCACGAGATGGGTGCCTGCGTCGTAAAAAGTGTCGATCATCAGCACGAAGCGCTTGGCCTCATTGGGCTGGCTGGCTTTGAGAACGGGAATGTCATCAATAAAGACTGTGCGGAAAGCCTTTGTAATCGCAAGATAATCTGGTGAACCTAAAGGATTTTCACAGAGACTTGAGAAACTGAATCGGGCGCAGCCATGGGCGGCACGAGGGATGTGAAGTTTGCGGCCCAGGATGTCGATGTTCATTTTATCGCCTGCTGCGTGATCAGTCAGCTCATTCCAGATGGCATCGAGTTTTTCCCGCGATGGCGGCACGATGAAGGTGTCGCGGGCGTTGATGCGGCCCAGGCGATAATCGGTCTTGCCGTCGAGTGAAACGACATCGAGGCTGCCCCGCAATTTGGCAATGAAGGGCAGGAAAAGCTGGCGGTTGAGGCCGTCCTTGTAAAGTTCTTCGGGCGGCAAATTTGAAGTGGTGACGAAACACAGCCCACGCTTTTCCAGGGCTTCGAAAAGGCGGCCAATGATCATGGCGTCGGCGATGTCACTGATCTGCATTTCGTCGAGGCACAAGAGTTTGCAATCGCTTGCGACACTGTCAGCAATGGCGTTGATCACGTCTTCACCACGCAGTGCTGCGCGTTTGGCGTGGACCTCCTGCATGAATGCGTGAAAATGAACGCGGCGCTTGGCGGGATTGCTGATGGCGCTGAAAAACAGGTCCATCAACATGGTTTTACCAGTGCCGACTTCGCCGTAAATGTAGAGCCCGCGCGGCGGAGGCGTTGGCGACAGGGTCAGGCGTTGCCAGAGGGTTTTTGGCTTGTCTTCAAGCCGCATGCGGAGATTTTCGAAGCGGAGCCAAACTTCGTGCTGCGCCGGGTCTGGCCTCAGGCGGCCTTCGGCCAGGGCATTCGCATAGACGGCGGTTGCAGTCACAGGCTCAGCGTGGCGGCTTTGGGAAGCTCATCGTAGAAAAATTTCAGCAGGGTGATATAGGCGGACACCATTGTGACATAGCCAAAGAAACCGATCGCCACCTGCAGCGACGTCAGCGGTTCAAGCCCGATATCGAACTTGCGATTACGCAAATTGGCGATGACTGCAATAAGGCCGAAGGCAACTACGATGATCTGGCCCATGAAATAGCCAGCCACGGCAATAATCGCGCCACATGCCAGCAGGCCAAAGCGGGCTTTGGCGCCAATGACTGCGGCGAATATGGATCGCAAAGCAATGCCGCCATCCAGCGGTTCAATCGGCATCAAGTTGAAAATGTTCAATACCACCGTGATCGCGCCCAGGCCCAAGGCGATCAATGAAAGCGCGTGATTTTCCGCGACAAAAACCGGAGCGACGCAAACAAGAGCGAGGAGGACGCTAAAACCAGGACCCATGAGTGCGGAAAATACCGCCTGGGCCTGAGATTCGAGTGACAATCGCGGCATGGCAATGGCCCCCAAAAACGGCAGAAACATCATGCGGCCCCAAGGCTGGCCAATCATGCGGTAGGCCAGAAGATGGCCCAATTCGTGGATGAAGAGTGCGAGAAAAATGCAGCCTGCCACAAACAGACCCATAAGATGACTGTCCAAAAACATTGCGAATGCGATGTAGAATGTGGCGAAGGTAATGAGCCCGGATGCCGCAGCCACCAGAGCAGACAGGGCCATAAATGTGCGTTCGTTGGGAACGCCGGTCTCAATAATGCCTTTCAACCTGTGGCAGCCGCCGAGCAGATCAACACGGGCCAGGAGTTGCGCCAGAATCGGGCGGGGGCCCCAGTGATATTCGGTATTCAGGCGCGTGCCATCGCCTTCGGGTGCCAGTTTCTGGTCGATGACCAGCAGTTCATTGTTGTGGGATTTGCCTTCAATTCCAGCACGTTCGAGCCTGAGCCATTTACCCGGCTGATGTTCGGCCACCCGGAACAAGGCCTCAAATTTCCGTTCGCGGCCGCCGCCCACGATTGTCGTGTAGGTGAATCTGTAAAGGCGCTGCGCTGCGTCCACCAGCGTATGCTGGACGCGGGAATTGCCGTAATCATTGAATTTTCCGTCAGCGATATCGATGACATCATAGACGCGGTCGGCTGGGGCGTTGATCTTAAGGCTAACCTTTGGCGTTACGGGAAAGCGCAAACGCATGAATGCAAACAGAATTGCGACGAGCGCAAGCTGAATGGCCAAAGAGCTGGAGAAGGACAGTAATGTTTCCATGTCGAGCGCACAGCCTTAACCGGAATTGCCTTAACAGACAGGAAATGTGGCGGTTTGCCGGGTTAATCTATGATCGGGACTTGCGGGGACGCGGTTCGGCAGAGGTTGCCGGTCAGTCTTGGATCGTCATGAATTTCGACCATGCGGGAACAGGCCTTGAAGCCGGAGCGAATGTAGAAAGGCAGGGCATCGGCACTGTCAAAGGTGCAGGTATGGACCCAAAGGCGGTTGATCGGCTTGGCCCAAGCCCTTGCAATGGCTTCATCCATCAGAGCGCGGCCGAGGCCTTTGCCGATGGCCGGTTTTGCTAGGCCGAAAAATGCCAGTTCGCAATTTGGCATATCGCGGAAATCCAGCTCCAACAAGCCAATCGGATCGGAGTCCTGTATCAGGACATAAGACTGGACGCCGGGGTGGCTCAAGATGTCTGAGAGCTTTTCGTCATTCATGATGATGCGCGAAAACCACATCCAGTCTTCGCCGATTGACTTGAAAATGGTGCGATAGGCGGCGAGATCCGTGGCGTCGACTTTTTCCAAGCAATAGCCGGTTGGCAATGATTTCAGCGGTTTATCTGGTTTCTCAAGCATCTCCAGAAAAGTCGCGACGTTGGCCACTTTGCCTTTGGGCAACTCGTAGTAGCCGTTTGGAAGATCAAGTTTTTTCGTCATTGAACTGGTGTTTCGAAGGGATCCAGACATAGCCGTCGGCAGCGAGGATCATGCATTCCCGCAAGCCATGGGGTTTGTCAATTGAACCGGTTCAAATGACAGTTCCAGGATCGCGCCCTCCATCTGTTGAGAAGGGATTAGCACCTCCAACCGGGAGTTGACAAAATGCACTCATTGCGCATTGACTGTGAAGCTTCATCCGATGGAGGCGACAATGGCAGCCCAACTTGGACAATACAAACTCACCGCGCGTCCAGATCGCGTTGATTTCCGTGACAGGCCTTATCTACCACCGCTCCGTTCCTTGCCGCCGCAATGGCCACCCAGGGAAATACTGAGTCAGCACCTTGGCGATTATTCCAAATACATAAGTGACCAAGGCTCGGAAGGGTCATGCACAGGCTTCGGCCTCTCTGCCATGATCAATTTCATCTATTGGTCGCGATGGCGGGAGCAGTCCAGCGATGCAAACAAGCCAGACGAAAAAACGCGTCCTCCGATGGTGAGCCCGTACATGCTCTATCACAACGCAAAAATTTACGACGAGTGGGAAGGCGCAGACTATGAAGGGTCAAGCTGCCGGGGGGCAATGAAGGGCTGGCACAAACACGGCGCCTGTGCCGACAGTTTGTGGGAGCGCAATGCCAAACGGCAAAGTGATGATTGGCGCCAGGACGCAGCGAGACGTCCGCTTGGAGCCTACTACCGCGTGGATGCAAAATCCGTGGCGGATCTGCAAGCCGCCATTTTCGAGGTCCGCAGTGTCTACTGTTCTGCCGATGTGCATGATGGCTGGAGCAAGCCTTCAATTCACGCATTGGCAGAAGGCATCCGCATCAAAACCATCATGCCACGCGCCAAGGTCACGGGTGGACATGCATTTGCGCTCGTTGGTTACACCATTGACGGGTTCATCGTGCAGAATTCATGGGGAAGTGATTGGGGCACCCATGGATTCGGACTGCTGACATATGAAGATTGGGTCAAGAACGGCTACGACGCTTGGGTTGCCGCCGTAGGTGCGCCGATGAGCGGTGAGTCTCCCGCGACGTCTGGATCGGGCGGCATGATCATCAGGAATTTTGCAGGCAACCAATTGGGAAGTGTGAGGACCAAGGCAGCGGCGGCCAACCCTGCAACGCCCTGGAGCGATGAAGAAGCTTATCGCCACGCCATCGTGCTGGGTAATGACGGAAAGATTTTGCAGCGCATCGTTGGTGCATCAACGCCTGTTGAAGCTCTGAAAGTCGTGACGCAGGACGAAGTTGTAAAATCCGGCCACAAGAACATCGCCATCTATGTGCATGGCGGATTGAACGACGAAGCCACCGCCATCGCCCGCGCCCGCCGCATGGGGCCATGGTTCACAGCCAATGGCATCCATCCACTGTTTATTGTGTGGCGCACCGGCATACTTGAATCCCTTGGTCAGATTGCCCAGGACGAAGTGAAAAAATACGAAGAGCAGGTGAAGTCCATCCGCTCCAAGGGTGTAGGCGACATTGTCGATGCCGCTGTCAATGCCGCCCGCAACGCTTTTGACCGGGCTTTTGAGGCCGCGGCAGAAAAGCTGATCGGCAAGGCCGTTTGGTCGCAAATGAAGCAGAATGCTGGCAAAGCTGCCGATCCGGGCGGGCCACTGGCGCTTATCCTCAAGTCTGTAGGCGTGCATGGCAGCCATCGGGTTCACTTGCTCGGCCATTCTGCCGGATCGATCATGATTGGCCATATGCTTGACGTGGCCGGACGGCAGGCGACAGCCACGCGCTTTACCAGCTGTGGTCTATATGCGCCCGCGTGCACGGTGAGTTTCGCTGCGGAAAAATATGGCAAGGCCTTGGCGAGGTCCGGCCCGCTGGGAGGCGCACGCTTGCACATTGAAGTATTGACCGATGCGGCCGAAACGCAAGATTCAGTCGGCCCCTATGGCAAGTCACTGCTATACTTGGTCAGTCGCGCCCTGGAAGATTCCCATAAAACTCCGTTACTTGGACTGGCAATAGCCCTGCATAAGGAAGGCAAAGGAAAAGAGATGCAGTTTGAACACGGAGATTTCGTGCCCGTGTTCGACAAATGGACAACAGCCGTCATGAAAACTGGCCGTGCCTTCGTCAAAGAGCACAAGGGCCCGCGTGTCAAAACCACAAGCACTGAGAGTATCCTGATCGCCCACGGCTCCTTCGACAACGATCTCTCTGTGGTCAACGCCAGTCTTGAACGCATGCTGGGAAAGGCACCGGCGGTCACGATCAGGGATTTGAGCGGGTTTTAGTTGTTCAGGTCCCCATTTGGGTAGATCCGAAACAAAAACGATGATTGCGTTTAAACCTTGATCAGGTTGACTGGGCCGCCGTGTGGCACACTGCTTCGACATTGTTGCCATCAGGATCGAGGATAAAGGCGCCGTAGTAATCCTTGTGGTAATGGGGGCGCAAGCCGGGGGCGCCGTTGTCCTTGCCGCCTGCTGCGAGGGCTGCCTGGTAGAATGCATCAACCGTGGCGCGGTCGCTGGTGGCGAAAGCAACGTGCACGCCTGCTGATGCGGCGTGTCCGGTGCCAATCCAGAAATCGGGTTTGGTGATGCCGAAACCTGCATGTTCTGTGCCGCCGGTCATTTCCTTGGTCACTTCCATGATCAGTGTGATGCCGAGAGGTGCGAGAGCTTTTTGATAGAAAGTCTTTGAAGCGGCGTAGTCGGATACTGCATAGCCGACGTGGTCGAGAATTGAAGTCATTTGAGGGCCTCCTTGCGCCAGGCTTGCTGATAGGTTGTGAGATCGAAGGGCGCGGGCAGGATATGGCGCAGGTCTATGTCAATATGTGGCAGCAGTGACGCTGACAGGCCCTCTCCGGCGCTTTGCGCCACCTCTGCGCCAAGCGGGCGAGGAAAGAAGAGGGCGAGGCAGGCCGCACCTTGTGTGGTGCCATCGCGCAAGGTTGAAGCGCTGACCTTCTGATTGGGGCGGAGGTTGGCGAGGAGCTGCAGGAAAACTACATTTTCTGCGAAGGGGCCATCGACGATGATGTCGTGGTGCGACTGCACGGCGGCGAGGGATTCTGAAACCATCAGAGCGCAATAGAGCGAGGCGAGCGAGGCTTTTGCAACGGCGTTTTTAGCTTCACCGATAATCCTGCCGCGTTTTGCCGTCCCCGGCATGGGGCCGCCACTGTCGGTGAAAGTTGGCAGGGCCATGATATTGTTTTCAATCAACTTTCTGACTTCATCTAAAGTGGCGTCGGAGCCAGTTGAACCATCACTTAAAATCTCGAATTCCTTGCCACCGAAAAACCGGCAGCACGAAACGCGGCGGCCAAAGACATCAACATTGGCAACGATGTCCCTGTCCGGATTCAGTTTTTCGATGTCGGCCTCACCGTTGAAGCCGATGATCCAGGTTCCAGTTGAAAGCAAGGTGAAGCGCTCAAGACCGCCGCAGAGATAGCGCAAATAGTTTGCGTTGGAGTCATGGACGCCGGTGAGGACCTTGCCGCGCCCGCGAAAATCGGCCCCACGGAATTGCTCATGCAGGTCGCCGATCTTGTCCCAGGCATTTTTGCGTGGCGCAAAGAGCCGGTCCCAGCCTTCGGCTTTCGCCAATGAACTTGGACCGAAGCTGTTCATGTCGAGAAGGTGACTCTGGCAGCCCATGGAGCTCACCTCGGTGGCATATGATCCGCCAAGGCGGGCTGCCACATATTGCATCAAGGGGAGGATCGTTTTGGTGCGGGCGAAGGCTTGCGGCAGCACGCGTTTTTGCCAATAGAGCTGCATGGCATGGAGAAGGGCTACGGGGAGCTGGGGGGAATAGGTTTCGGCGTAGGTCGGGCAGCTTGCCGTGTAAGCGGCCAGGATTTCCGGCGGCGGTTCGGACATGTAGTCCATGACGGGGACGGAAGGTTTGCCATTTTCATCAAGACAGACGATGCAGGCGCCGTGAGCCGAGGTTACAATCGCGTCGACGGGGGCAATCTGGTCGAGCTCCGGAATTGCTTTGGCGAAGAAATCGAGCATGGGATCCACGTCAATTTCATTGTAGTGCTGGCCTTTGTGGTGGGGGCTGGCGATCTTGCGTTCAGCCAGGATTTTGAGGTCGCTGGAAAACAGGATGAGCTTGGTATTGGTGTAGCCGATGTCGGCGACGGCGATGGCGCGGGGCAGGTTTCGTTGCATTCCGCCAATGTGACATTTTGGAACTGCGTTGTCATGAGGGGCGATATGCAAAACCAACATGGACGGCGTTGTCACTGGCGTAAAGAGGTGCGATAGGGAAGGCCCCCAGTGTTTCCTTATGGAGTTCCCCCCAGATGTCCAAACTCAAATATCTCGACCAACGCAAAGAGGTGATCAAGACTTGCCTGGCGATGAATGAAGAGGGGATCAACCAGGGGACCTCCGGCAATGTGTCGGTGCGGACACCGGACGGATTCCTGATCACGGCATCGGGCATTCCCTACAAGAAGATGAAGCCACATCATGTGGTCGAGATGGATCTCGATGGCGGGTATCGCGGCGATTATCTGCCGTCCACTGAATGGCGCATGCATATGGATATTTTCAAGGCGCGGCCTGAGGCGCAGGCAATTGTGCATGTGCATTCGACCTATGCTTCAGCGATTGCCTGTTTGCGCAAAGAGGTACCGGCGTTTCACTACATGATCGGTGTTGCGGGTGGCTCAACTTTACGGGTTTCGGACTATGCCGAATTTGGCACGCAAGCTCTGTCGGATACGATGCTGAAGGCGATGGAGGGGCGCTCGGCGGTGCTGCTTGCCAATCACGGACAGATTTGTTTTGGAAACGACCTCGACAAGGCCTTGTGGCGGGCGGGCGAAATTGAAGCCTTGTGCCATCAATATTGGGCAGCCTCTGTGTTGGGCAAGGCCGTGATCTTGAGCGAGGCTGAAATGGCGACCGTGCTCAACCGGTTTGGCACCTATGGCAAGCAGGCCGACGACATCGCTGATGTCGATGTGTCGCAGCTTGCAGTGATTGCGCCTGTGAAGCGCGGAGATGCCAGCGTGATGGCGGCGAAGAAAAAGAAGAAATAGGGCATGTGGTCCTGTTTGGACTTGCTGTTGACACCTGCCCGCTTCGATTCTAGCCTTCTGATACACAGTGATTTCCGTGAGTATAAATGTTCATTGTGTGAGGAAACGCCATAACAACGATGACAATAGCGGTTTCGGGGAAGACGGCATGGTTGCCGCGGTGGATGACGTCGGAGCATCCTTTGCCGTGGCTTCTGCCTGCCTCGGCCTTGATGGTCGTGTTCGGAATATATCCTTTGGTCTCGGCATTCATGTCGTCGCTGTACAAGAAAAATGCGGCGACGCGGAAGCTGCAGTTTGCGCCAAGTTACCAGTGGGGCAAGGTTCTGCAGGATGAGCGGGTGTGGAACGCGCTTTACAATACTTTGCTGTATACAGGCGTCGCATTGGTCTTCCAACTCGTGCTGGGCATGCTGATTGCGCTGCTTTTGGATTCCGACCGCAAAGGCTACGGCGTGTTGCGGGCGATGATGACGTTGCCGCTGGTCATTCCACCTGCTGTCACTGCCATGATGTTTTTGATGATGCTGAATGGGTCGTTCGGGGTGATTGCGCGGGGCATCATCGGCCTGGGCTTGCTGCCACCTGGATATTCGATATTGGGGCAGGCGTCGACCGCGATGGCGGGCGTGCTGCTGGCCGAGATCTGGCAATGGACGCCGTTCATGGTGTTGATCATGCTGGCGGGATTGCGCTCATTGCCGAAAGAGCCGTTTGAGGCGGCGGCGATAGATGGCGCCACGCCGGTGCAGGCATTTTTCAAATTGACGCTGCCGATGATGAGCAAGGTGATTGCGATTGCCGTTTTGATCCGTGGCATCGATTGCCTGCGCGCGTTCGACTACGTGAAAGTAATGACGGATTCGGGACCGGGTACTGCGACCGAAACGATGACGAGTTATGCGGGGCGCATCTATTTTGGCGGCAGCTCGGATTTTCCCTATGCTTCGACCGTGGCGTTGCTGACGCTGGTGCTGGTGATCGTGATGTCGACGCTTTTCATGAAGATATTCAAGGTGAAGTTGTAAATGGAGCTCTCACGCCCATGGCAGATTGCTCGCGACGCGCTGGCGGTCCTTGTCACGGCGATCTTCATGTTCCCGATCTTCTGGTGGGCAATGACGTCGATCAAGCCGATCTCTGCGGTGTTCGACAAGGACAGGGTTAACTGGTTTGATTTCACGCCGACGCTGATCAATTACGCGGTCACGCTCTTCGGGCGATCGCGCTCGCAGATGGCGATTGATGACGGGCTTGGCATGGGGGTGGCTGGCAGCGGCGCTTATGATTCACGGCAATCGATGATTGATTCCGTAATTGTGTCGATTGGCGCCACCTGCGTTACCATGCTGGTTGCGGTGATCGCCGCCTATGCCTTGTCGCGGATGCGCTTCCGGGGCCGCGACACGTTTCTCAACTGGGTGCTGGGACAACGCTTCATGCCGCCCATCGCCATTCTCATTCCCATCGTCACGATTTACAAAAGCTTCGGCCTCAGGGACACCGAGAATTACTACATGGGTTACGTCGGGCTCATCCTGCTTTATGGATTGATCAATCTTCCGATTGCCGTGCTGTTGATGAAATCATTCTTCGACGACATTCCGAAAGACGTCGACGAGGCCGCGATGATCGATGGCGCGTCGCGCTGGCAAAGCTTCCGGCGCGTGGTGCTTCCCATGGTGCGCGGCGGCGTGGCTGCATCCGCTGTCTTGTGCTTCATTTTTTCGTGGACAGAGTTTCTGCTGTCGCTGTTTCTCACGACTGGCATCCGCACGGTGCCAGTCAAGATCCAGACATTCGTCACGTCAACCGGCAATGAATGGGGCTTTATCGCAGCACTGGGAACAGCTGCTGCCATCCCGAGCTTCATCTTCATATTGCTGGTGCAACGCCATCTGGTTCGCGGGCTTACGCTCGGCTCTTTAAAGGAGTGAGGCCCCGCGAACGAGTAAACTGCTCTTAAAACCTAAGGAGGAAACCATGAGTTTCAAAGAGTATGACAAGAAGACGTTTCTGGTTGACGCCGCCAATGATTTTTCGGCGCGGCGGATTTCCAAGCGTTCGTTCCTGAAAAAATCGGCGCTGGCTGGTGTGGGCTTCTCGGCCTTCAACCTCGGCCTGCTCGGCAACACCCGGCGCAATCGCGGTGGCTATTTTGGCGATGCGGCCTTCGCTGAAGACACGGGTGATCCGGCAGTCAATGCCTGGCTCAAGGATGTCGGTTCGAAGTTCAAGGGCAGCAAGATCCGCTACACTTCGGAAGCAACACCGCCGACGGTTGTTCTCGACAAGCTGAAGGGCGAATTCACCGCACTCACGGGCATCGAAGTCGAAATCGAAATCGTGCCGCTGGAACAAGTTCTCGCCAAGGCCACGCAGGACGTGCAGGGCCAGCTTGGTTCGTATGACCTCTATTATCTCGATCAGTCATGGGTTGCCACGTTCTCTCAGGATACGGTTGATCCGATTGCCTATTACAAGGAAAAACCAGAACTTGCCCTTCCTGGCATGGATTGGGATGACTTCTCCAAGACCTTGGTGAATGGTCTTGCCCTTTATGACAATCACTGGGTCGGCATTCCATTCGACATTCCGATCATGACGACGATGTGGCGCCAGGACATCTTCGACAAGCTCAAACTGACGCCGCCCAATACGCCAGAAGAATTCATGGCCGCAGCGCAAGCGATCTATGCCGCTGAAAAAGGCAACGGCATGTTCGGCACCGGCCTGCAGGCCAAGTCTGGTCACTACTCGCTGGAATGCGACTGGACCCAGGTGGTGTGGAACTCCGGTGGCTCGATCTTCACCAAGGACAAGAAGTTCTCAGGCAATGACGAACAAGGTGTTGCCGGCCTGAAGTACTACCAGGAACTGCTGAAGATTTCGCCGCCAGAATCGACCAACTCGACATGGGATGGACAATGGCAGATGGGCGCTTCGGGACAGATCGCGCTTGTCAATTCGTGGGATGAATTCTTCCCGGGCTGGGATGCGGCCGATTCGAAGGTCAAGGGCCTGTGGATGGCCAAGCGGCCAGTGCGCGGTGCGGCCTATCGCGCTGTTGCGGATGCGGGCTTCGGAGAAATTCCAAACGCCGGCCACCAGGGCGGTTCCATTCTGGGGCTTTCGAAATATTCGAAGAACCTGGATGCGGCCTGGATATTCATGCAATGGGCCTGCTCGAAGGACATCATGACACGCTGCACCCTGGGCGGCGGGTTCGCCCCGATGCGCCTGTCATCCTTCGCCGATCCTCGCGTGAAGGCCAAGGAAGTCGTTGGTCCGGGTACTACGCGCCATTTGCCTGTGGTCAAGGAAATCATCGACAACGACATGGCGTCCGAACCCGACATGCCATTGTGGGCTGGCTTCTCGAACAACGAAATCCCGGTCAATCTCGGCAAGTTGCTGACAGGCCAGGACTTCGGCGGCGACGCCAAGAAGTGCATGGATACGATTGCAGGTCAAATCGACGCCGCTGTGGCGGATGCGGGGTTGTAAGGAACCAAGACGGCATTTCATCAAGCGATGAAACGCCAACACTAATAACCGTCATTCCGGCGCAAGCCGGAACCCAGGCTTTCAGCATTATCGTCCGTTGACAGTCTGGGCCCCGGCTTTCACCGGGGTGACGGTTCTATTGATGTTGCAGCACATGGCCCCCGACCTCATCATTGGCATCGATTCCTCCACCACTGCCTGCAAGGCCATTGCCTTTGACAGGCGTGGCCGGGTTGTGGCGGAGGGGCGAGCCTCGATACCCTTGTCCAGTCCCAAGCCGGGGTGGATGGAACAGGAAGTTTCCGACTGGACGGGATCACTTGCTGCTGCCCTGAAGCAGCTCACGAAAAAGATAAGTGTACGGAGGATTGCGGCGGTTGCGGTATCGAACCAGCGCGAATCGTTTGCGCAATTCGACGCCAGGGGGAAAGCTCTCCGGCCAGGCACATTGTGGCTGGATGAACGGTCTGCACAGGAAGCCAAAGAATTGGCAGCGCTGGTTGGCAAGGACAGACTGCACAGGATTTCCGGCAAGCCATCAGACGTCACGCCCTGCATCGGGCGCTGCCTGTGGTTTCACAAGCACATGCCGAAAATGTGGGCCAAGACCGCGATGACGGCAGAAGTTTCCGGCGTGCTGGCGCATTTTCTAACCGGCAAGTGGCATACGTCGATTGCATCAGCTGATCCTATGGGCCTGCTCGATGTTGCCAAATATGACTGGTCGGATGAATTGCTTCATGCGGTGCATTTGAACCGTGCGCAGCTTCCGGAACTTTATCGGCCTGGGCAAATCATCGGGGAGATTGCTGCAGCTGCGGGCAGGGCCACGGGATTGATTGCAGGCACGCCACTGGTGGCGGGTGGTGGTGATGGGCAGTGTGCCGGGACTGGCACCAATGCATTTCTCAAGGGACGCGCCTATCTCAATCTCGGTACTGCTGCGGTATCCGGCAGTTATGGCAAAACCTATGCAGTTGATCCGGCGTTCCGCACCATGATGGCGGTGAGCGAAGAGGGTTTCATTTTCGAAACGGCGATCCGCACGGGGACGTTTCTTGTCAACTGGATGGTAGAGCGCTTGTTCAATGTGAACCCCGCCAAGAACCCGAAGATTTTCTCTGAACTTGAAAAAGAAGCAGCAGCGGTGCCGGTTGGCGCGGGTGGTATTGCCATGGTGCCTTACTGGTCAGGCTGCATGACGCCTTATTGGGATACGGGCGCGCGCGGTGTGATCGCGGGATTGTCGGGCAGCCATTCGCGCGGGCATGTGTATCGTGCGCTGATGGAATCGCTGGCGCTGGAGCAAGCGATGATGACCAACCGGGTTGCCGATGTGACCTCGCCCATTGATCATTATGCGATTGTGGGGGGTGGTTCGAAATCTGACTTGTGGTGCCAGATCGTGGCGGATGCATCGGGCCGTGATGTGAAGCGGCTGGAGACGGCGGAAGCTTCAGCGCTTGGGGCGGCCATGGCCGCGGCCAAAGGCGCGGGCTGGTTCAAGACGGTTGCCGATGCTTCGGCTGCAATGGCCGGGAAGCCTGTCAAGACATTCCGTCCACGGACGAAACAGCACAAGGCCTATGCCGAGCTCCTGCCGGTTTACAGTGCGTTGTGGCCAGCGGTGTCGCAGTGGAATTGCGCAATGCAGGATTTTGTGGCGAGGAACAAGTCATGAATGGAAAGACCCTCTCTGTCACCGCTGCGCGGCGCCATCTCCCCTGCAAGCGGGAGAGGGATGAGTTCGCGTCATGATCAACTGGAACGAAGGTTTCGACGACATCATTCTGGGGCGATGGAAGGATCCGGAAACCGGTCTGCCTGCCAAGGTCGATTTCGAAACCATCCGCATTGAAGAGAGTCTTGACGGTGGCGCTGCGGATGTGGTGGCGCCGTTGAAGATCGGCAAACGCATTGCGGTGGTCTCCGATGTTAACACGCATGAGGCCATGGGGCGGCGTGTTGCCAAGGAGATGAAAGGGCTGGGCACAGTCGAGTCAATCGTGTTTCCAGGCGATACGCATTGCGATGAGCGGACCATTGCCTTGATGCAGGACAAGACGCGGCATTGCGATGGCATTGTGGTGGTAGGTTCCGGCTCCCTCTGCGACACGGTGAAATACGCGACGTTCAAGGATGGACGGAAATATGCGGCCTTTGCCACTGCGGCATCGATGAATGGCTATGCGGCGGGAACGGCATCCGTCACGCTGCGCAATGGTTACAAGACGTCATTGCCCGCACATACGCCACGCGGGGTGTTTGTTGATCTCAAGGTAAATGCTGATGCGCCGAGCTGGCTTTCGGCGGCGGGACTGGCGGACTCCCTGTGCAGGCCGGTCGCGCAAGTGGAATGGTGGTCGGCGCACCGGTTGTCCGGCAGTTATTACACCAAGACGTGTTTTGATCTATTGGCCGAGGATGAACCGTTGATGATCAAGACGGCAGCGGAGCTTCCCAAGCATTCGGTTGACGCGCACGGGCATTTGCACCGGGTGATGATCAATTCCGGATTTGGCAATGTCATTTCGGGATCGTCACATGCGGGGTCCATGGGTGAGCATCAGGTATCACACTGGATCGACATGTTCGCCGGACGTGACCATCCGGGTTCAAAACATGGGCAGCAGGTGGGCGTGGCGTCGATTGCGCTGGCGCGTTTGCATCAACAACTGTTTGCGCTGGACAAGCCGCCGCGGGTGAAGCCGACGCGGATTTCGGCGGATGATTTTGCGACGCGTTATGGCGAGGATATTGGCCGCATGATGTTTGCCGAGGCCGCCAAGAAGGCGCTGGATGCGGATGGTGCTGTGGCATTCAATGAAAAACTCGCTGAAGTGTGGCCGCAACTTCGTGAAGAAGTGCAGGCCTTCATGATTGCGCCGGACGAACTCAAGTGCATCATCGCTTCCGCAGGCGGGCCGACCACCGCGACCGAACTGGGACTGCCGGTCGCGGCGTGGCGGAAGGCGATGAAATATGCGCGTGACGTGCGCAATCGCTGGTCCTATCTTGACCTCGCTGACGATGCGGGGCTGCTCGACGAATTTCTGCTCAACGATCCGCAATAGGGGAACACATGGCTTCGGTTACGCTGCGCAACATCGTGAAAAAATATGGCGACGTGCAAGTCATTCACGGCGTCGATCTGGACATCGAAGATGGCTCGTTCGTCGTGCTGCTGGGGCCATCGGGTTGCGGCAAGTCCACTTTGCTGCGCTCCATTGCAGGTCTCGAGAAAATTTCGTCAGGTGACATCAATATCGGCAACAGGCGCGTGAATGACGTGCATCCAAAAGACCGGGACATCGCCATGGTGTTCCAGAATTATGCGCTTTATGCGCATATGAATGTGCGTGACAACATGTGCTTTTCGATGACGCTGGCGAAGAAACCGCAAAGCGAGATCGGCGAGAAGGTGGCGTGGGCCGCGAAGATTCTCAATCTTGAACCTTATCTCAAACGATACCCGCGCGAACTTTCAGGCGGGCAACGGCAACGCGTGGCCATGGGGCGCGCCATTGTGCGGAACCCGGCGGTGTTTCTGTTTGACGAACCCTTGTCCAATCTTGATGCCAAGTTGCGGGTGCAGATGCGGACTGAAATCAAGGACCTGCATGAGCGGTTGCAGACCACGACGGTTTACGTGACGCATGACCAGATTGAAGCGATGACGATGGCCGACAAGATCGTCATCCTGCGCGATGGCGTGATCGAGCAGCAGGGATCGCCGCTGGATGTATATGACCGGCCGGACAATCTTTTCGTGGCGGAATTCATCGGCTCGCCGCAGATGAATGTGCTGCGCGGTGTTGTGGACGGTGCGCATGTGGTGACAGCGGGTGGGGTGAAGTTGCCTTTGCCGAAGAAGCATGGTGCGCAGGCGGGGCAGAAGGTTGCCTATGGTGTGCGGCCCGAACATTTGGATCTTGCCATGGGTTTTCCGGCAAAAGTCGTGGTGACGGAGCCGACTGGACCGGAAATCCACGTCTATGCTGATGCGGGCGGGGATGAGATTTGCGCGGTGATACGTGACCGCGTCGATGTCGTGCGCGGCAATTCCATCCAGCTCGCGCCGCGGCTCGACAAGGTGCATCTGTTTGACGCCGAGAGCGGCACAGTCATCAGATAGAGCGGCATTGTATTGATTTTGACCCAACCATCAATCCGTCATCCCGGCGAAAGCCGGAATCCCGACTTTCCGCATCCCGACTGGTTGAAAGCCTGGGTCCCGGCTTTCGCCGGGATGACGGAATTGGGGATGTTCACATG
Source organism: uncultured Alphaproteobacteria bacterium (assembly GCA_963819615.1). Classification (GTDB taxonomy): domain Bacteria; phylum Pseudomonadota; class Alphaproteobacteria; order Rhizobiales; family Aestuariivirgaceae; genus Aestuariivirga. The sequence continues at coordinate 343,214 of CAWFWW010000012.1, read as the reverse complement.
AGAACCGCGGCCATTCTGGGGGCAGGCGTCATGGGGTCCGCCATGTGCCTGCCGTTTTGCGACCGGGGCATGGATGTGCGGCTGGCGGGCACGCATCTGGATGACGATATTGTTGAATCTGTCCGTATACGGAGCTTTCATGCCAAACTGAATGTGACATTGCCGTCACAAGTGAAGTCGTTCCGCTGGACGGAATTTGCTGCAGCGGCTGAAGGTGCGGACTTTGTCCTGCTGGGCGTATCGAGTGCGGGTGTTGCATGGGCAATTGAACAATTGCGGCCGGTTCTCAAAAGCCAAACTCCAGTCATCATGATCACCAAAGGCATGCATTCCGATGGTTCCTCGTTGACTGCGCTGCCAGATGTGGTGGCGGGTGCATTGCATGTGCCGGTTGCCGCCATCGCGGGTCCGTGCATTGCGGGTGAGCTGGCGGCGCGGCGGCAGACGGGGACAGTGATTGTATCGCGGGATCGCCAGTTGGCTGAGCAATTCCGCTCCGCTTTCGAGACGGATTATTATCACCCGCGCGTTTCGACCGATATGATGGGTGCCGAGGTGTGTGCGGCGTTCAAGAATTTTTTTGCGATAGCCGTGGGCTGGGCGCATGGCGCATTGGAAAAAATGACGGAGACCGAGAACAAGGCGAGGAACAACAATCCAGCGGCGATATTGTTTGATCAAGCGGTGCGTGAGTTGATGGCGCTGGTGACGGCGCTTGGCGGATCTGCGGAGAGCGTGTGGGGCATGCCGGGCGTTGGCGATCTTTATGTGACGTGCCAGGCGGGGCGCAATTCGCGGCTCGGCAACAATCTTGGGCGAGGGCTCAGTTATGCTGAAACCAAAGCGGGGCCGATGAAAGGCGACACAATTGAAGGAGCCGAACTTGGTGTGGCATGCGCAGCATCATTACATGCCATGATGGCGAACGGAGCACTTGACGCTGCGAAAATGCCTCTGACGCGGGCGCTACTCCTCACGTTGACCGAAGATGCGCCATTCACTCCCAATTGGAGTGCGCTCCATTGACCGAGGCGGTTCTCGGCATTGATATTGGCACGTCTGGTGCGCGCGTTGCAGCGCGTGGCCGTGATGGCGCACTTCTGGCGATGGGGGCCGCCACGATGATGGCGCCGGCAGCGGATTTCGGGCGCTCACTGCAAGACCCGATGCTGTGGTGGGACGCGGTTCAGCAGGCCTTGTCTGCGACTGATCTCACTGGCTTGAAAATCCTTGCACTAGCCGTTGACGGAACATCCGGAACCATTCTGCCGGTCGATGCTGCGGGGCGGGCTGTCGGCATGGGCTCCATGTATAATGATCTGGCCGAGCCTGAATTCGTGCAAAAAGTGGCGGCGGTGGCGCCTGCTGAAACGGCTGCGTTGGGCGGGACATCGCCACTGGCGCGAGCCATGATGATGCCGGCAAACTACAGGCGCATCATTCATCAGGCCGACTGGATTGCCGGGCAAGTTTGCGGCGTGTTTGATGTGAGCGATGAGAACAACGCGCTGAAATCCGGCTATGATCCAAGGACGAGGGTGTGGCCTCAGTGGATTGCGGCGACCCGCTTTGATGTGGCGAAGTTCCCGCGCGTGGTGGCGGCGGGAACGCGGATTGGAGCAATTCTTCCAGCGATGGCGGATCAGTTCAAGCTGCCGCGTGATTGCGCCGTAGTTGCGGGCACGACGGATGGATGCGCTGCATTTCTGGCGAGTGGTGCGAAGGACCCGGGCGATGGCGTGACATCATTGGGGACGACGCTGACACTGAAACTGCTGTCGGCGACACCCGTGTTCGCCCAGCAATATGGGATTTACTCTCACCGCATCGGCGAGCAGTGGCTGGCCGGGGGAGCTTCAAACACAGGCGGCGTTGTTCTTGCAAAGGAATTCAGCAAGGACAACATTGTTCAGTATACAGAGCAGATTGATCCTGAGGCGCCGACAGGGCTTGATTACTATCCGTTGCCAAAAGTGGGCGAACGGTTTCCCATCAATGATCCCAACATGCAACCGCGCATGACGCCGAAACCAGATGATGCACGGGTGTATTTTCAGGCCTTGCTGGAAGGCATTGCAGGCGTTGAGGCGTTGGGATACCGGCGGCTGGCGGAATTGGGCGCCACTCCTTTGACTTCAATCCGCTCCGTTGGCGGCGGGGCGGCGAATGACAAGTGGACGGCGATCCGGCTGAAGGCTCTCGGGGTTTCGGCCTTGCAATCAGCAAGTGAGCATGCGGCCATGGGTGTGGCGCGGCTGGCATGGCGGGGGATCGGGCATGCGGATTGAAGGTCTCGGAGAAATCGCATCGCAGTTCGATGCCATGCTGATTGACCAGTTTGGGGTCATTCACGACGGCAAGAAGCTGTATCCGGGTGCCGCCGAGGCGATGGCTGAATTACACGCATTGAACATTCCGGCAGTGATCATGACCAATTCAGGCAAGCGCGCGCAGGCGAGCATCGAGCGCACCGTGCGCATCGGAATTCCACGGGCGCATTTCGTGGATTGCGTGAGTTCAGGTGAAGTTGCGTATCAGTCGCTGGATGTAAACCGCGCATTCCTGATCGGCCGGCGTGGCGAGGAGTATGGTTTTGACGGAATTGAATTTGTTGATGACCCACGCGATGCAAAAGTGATCCTGATGCTGGGATCGAATGCGCCGGAGACGTCGCTTGCGGATTATGAAAACATGTTCCGTGGACTGACGATTCCCGCCGTGTGCTGCAATCCGGACAAGCTGATGTTTTCGGCCAACGGGTTTCATCCCGCACCTGGCGCCATCGCTGATGTTTATGAGGCAATGGGCGGCAGGGTGCGGCGGATCGGCAAGCCATACCCCGAGATTTATGAGTTTGCCCTGGGGAGCTTGCCCCATCCCCGCCGCCGGAACAAGCCCGGGGGCGGAGCCACCCCGCAAGCGGGGGAGGCAAGGGTGCTGTGCATCGGTGACAGTCCTGAGCATGATGTGGGTGGCGGCAAGGCAGCGGGATTGACGACGCTGCTGGTGCAGCAGGGGGTTTCGGCCGACATCAAGGAAGCGGATATTCATCCGTACCCTGATTATATCATGGCCGCATTTCAGTGGTGAGGCCCGGTTGGGCGCGTCACAAAAGCCGTAACGAGGGTTGCGGCCACAAGAAAGATTGCCGCGAGCCAAAAGCTGGCGCCTGGCGCTTCCCAGCCGCGTTTCGGATCAATGCCGGCCGCGAAAATCGCGGCGAAGAGCGATGGGCCGATGATGTTGGCCAGTGCCATGATCGATGTGTTGGCACCCTGCAATTTGCCCTGATCAAGGGCCGAAACGTGTTTCGACATGATGGATTGTGACGAGGCGTTGAAGAGGCCCCAGAAGGCCGCGACCGGAACGCCAAACCACACCATCCAGCCTTGCCAGGCCGTGCCATACCACCACAGTCCTGCGGCGCCGCCGACCAGGCCCAGTATTGCAGCGTTGCGTTCGCCAATCCTTTTGACGATAGGTCTGATCAACGTGCCTTGGGTGATGACGGATGCAATGCCGACGGCGGCGAGCAAAATGCCGATGTCCCTGGTGTTCCAGCCATAGCGATAACCGGCATAGAGCACGTAGACAGCGGGCAGAACCGTGTGGGCGAGTTGCGAGAGGAAAATGGCGGAGCCAAAGCTCCACAATTGGCGCTCGCTCAAGAGCAGGCGCAAGCTGCCGAGGGGATTGGCCTTGGTCCAGAGGAAAGGCGCGCGGTTTTCCGGCTTCAGGGATTCCGGCAGCACGAAATAGCCATAGGCGTAATTAATGAGGCTCATGGCAGCGGCGGCCCAGAAGGGATAGCGCAGATCTATATTGCCCAGCATACCACCGAATGCGGGGCCGAGCACAAAACCAATGCCAAAGGCTGCTCCCAGCATGCCGAATTTCTGGGCGCGGTCTTCGGGCGTTGTGACATCGGCGATGTAGGCGCCAGCCGTTGATACGCTGGCGGAGGTGATGCCGCCGAGAACGCGGCCGGCGAAAAGCCAGCCCAAAGTGGGGGCAAGCGCCATGACGATATAGTCGAGGCCGAGGCCGAGGTTTGACAGAAGAATGATCTTGCGGCGGCCAAAACGATCCGACAATGCGCCCAAGACGGGCGAGGCGAAAAACTGGATCGCGGCAAAGAGAGTTGAGAAGAGCCCGACATAAGTTGCAGCACTGGCGGTGTCGCCGCCCACAAATTGTTCAATGAGCTTGGGCAAGACCGGAATGATGATGCCAAGCGCCAGCATGTCGAGGGCGACGGTGATGAAGACGAAAATGAAGGCTGGAGTTCGGGAGGGCATCATCGGGCTTTAGGGGAGGCGCCGCGACTTGTCATCCGGTTGGGACGTGAATTTCGCTGGAATCATGAATGGAACATTTGTTCCATTTTTCTTGTGCGGGCGATCTGGCTGTGTTTACGTGGCATGATGAAGACTGTCGCGGCGCCGCGTGATTTTGCCAGCCTGAAAGCCCTGATTGTCGCGCGCGGCGCAAATCTGCCGCGGCGGCTGACGCAGGTTGCGAATTACGCGCTGGAGAATCCGGATGAGATTGCCTTTGGCACCGTGGCTTCGATCGCAGACAGCGCCGAGGTGCAGCCTTCCGCACTGGTGCGGTTTTCACAGTCGCTGGGTTATGACGGGTTCTCGGATTTGCAGGAGGTATTCCGCGAGCGGCTGCGCGACCGGGTGCTGAATTATGACGAGCGCATCCGGCACCTCAGAGAACATGCGGGCAGCCGCAGCAAGTCGACATTGATCTTTGACGGGTTCAGCGAGGCGGCGCAAAATTCCATTCATGGTTTGCGAGAGAAGCTCGACAGCAAATTGCTGGAGCAGGCGGTGGATCTATTGGCCAAGGCGGACACGATTTATGTGATCGGCTTGCACCGCACGTTTCCTCTTGCGGCTTACATGGCCTATGCCTGGGGCAAGCTTGAGGTGAAGAATGTTCTGGTGGAAAGCAAGGGCACGCTGGGGCTCAACACCATTGGCTTTGCAACGAAGCGTGACTGCGTTCTGGCGATGAGTTTCGCACCCTATGCGAGCGATACGGCGATTCTTGCCGAGAGTGCCGCCAAGCGGCAGGTACCGGTGGTGAGCATCACGGATTCAGCGTTCTCGCCTTTGGCTTCGCTTTCGAAGGTGTGGCTTGAGGTGCAGGAGGCGGATTTCGAAGGCTTCCGGTCGCTCGCGGCTTCGCTGGCGCTGGCGATGACGCTGACCGTTGCGGTGGCGGAGCGGCGGGGCAAGAAATGACAAACGGAACAAACGTTCCATATTGACTTTGCGATGGAAAACTTGTTTCATTCTGTGGCAATCCCAAGCGAGGCAGAGATATGACGCGGTCCACTGATGCAAGCGCAAAACTTGACCTGATCACCATGGGGCGCTGTTCGGTCGATCTTTATGGGCAGCAGATCGGCTCCAGGCTCGAGGATATCGGGTCGTTCGCCAAATCGGTTGGCGGATCGCCTTCCAACATCGCCATCGGCACGTCGCGGCTTGGCCTGAAGGTTGGATTGATCACGCGGGTTGGCGATGAGCAGATGGGCCGCTTTGTGCTTGAGCAGATGAGCCGCGAAGGAGTTTCAACGCGCGGCATTGTGACCGACAAGCAGCGGCTTACGGCATTGGTGTTGTTGGCGGTTGAAAATGACAAGTCGTTTCCGCTGATCTTCTATCGCGACAATTGCGCTGATTCAGCACTTGACGTGGCGGATGTGGATGAAAATTTCATCCTCTCGGCGCGGGCGCTTCTGGTGACGGGCACGCATTTCGCGCGTGCGAACACCGATGCCGCACAGCGGAAAGCGATGGCGATTGCGAAAAAAACGGGACGCAGGATCATCATTGACATCGACTATCGCCCAAATCTCTGGGGGCTTGCGGGGCACGGCGCTGGCGAAGAGCGCTACATCAAGTCCGACAAGGTGACGCAACATCTGCAATCGATCCTGGCTGATTGCGACCTGATCATCGGCACGGAAGAGGAAGTGCATATTGCGGGCGGCACGGAAGATACCTTAGCGGCGCTGAAGACAATCCGTTCGATTTCCAAAGGCGTGATCGTGCTGAAGCGCGGGCCAATGGGCTGCGTGGTTTATCCTGATGCCATTCCAGACGGGCTCGACAAAGGTCTCGTCGGCAAGGGCTTTCCGATTGAAGTTTACAATGTTCTGGGTGCGGGCGATGCGTTCATGTCCGGATTCCTGCGGGGCTGGCTGAAAGACGAGCCTTTTGAAACCTGCGCCACCTGGGCCAATGCGTGCGGCGCATTCGCGGTGTCGCGGCTGTTATGCTCGCCAGAATATGCAACATTCGCGGAACTGCAATATTTTCTGAAGCACGGTTCCAAGCAACTGGCGCTGCGCAAGGATGAAGAGCTCAATCACGTGCATTGGGCGACGACGCGGCGCGGCGACTGGCCGAAACTGCTGGCCTTCGCGATTGACCACCGCAAGCAGCTTGAGGACATGGCGGACAAGGCGGGGGCGTCACACGACAGAATCGCGCCGTTCAAACGGCTGGCGATGCAGGCCATTTCTGAAGTGGCAGGAGGCAGGCCGGGTTTTGGCACGCTGCTAGATGACACCTATGGACGCGAGGCGATGTTTGATGCGGAGAAACTGGGCTTGTGGATCGGGCGGCCTCTGGAAGAGCCGGGTTCGCGGCCATTGCGGCTGGAACACACGCAGGATGTGGGATCGCGGCTGGTCGAATGGCCGGTGACGCATTGCATCAAGTGCCTAGCGTTCTATCATCCTGACGATCCGAAGGAACTTAAAGAGCAGCAGCTTGGCACTTACCGGCAGATTTATGAAGCGGCACGGCGGGTGGGGCGTGAGCTTTTGATCGAGATCATTGCCAGCAAGAACGGGCCGATGGATGACCGGACCACAGCGCGGGCGATGGCCGAGGTCTATGCCAAGGGCATCAAGCCTGACTGGTGGAAACTTGAACCTCAGGCATCGCCACGCGCATGGGATGAAATCAGCGCAGTCATTGATTCATGCGATCCCTATTGCCGTGGCATTGTGCTGCTGGGGCTTGAGGCGCCGGAGGCGGAACTTGAAAAAGGTTTCCGTGCGGTCAAGGGCAAGACGAAGGTCAAGGGATTTGCCGTTGGACGCACAATCTTCAACGAGGCAGCACAGGAATGGCTGCGGGGCAAGATCAGCGATGGTGCAGCGGTTTCCATGATGGCCGAGCGGTTTGGCAGACTGGTGCAGCTGTGGGACAAGTCACAGGCATAAGCGCAGGATTTCGCGCGGGAGGATGATATGACAGGAACAGTCAAGCTGACGGCGGCGCAAGCGCTGGTCAAATTCATGACCAAGCAGATGACGGTGATTGATGGAAAGACGGTGCCGGTCTTCGCCGGCGTGTGGGCGATCTTCGGTCACGGCAATGTGGCTGGCATCGGTGAAGCGCTTTATGCGCATCGCAAGGAGCTGCCCACGTACCGCGCGCATAACGAGCAATCGATGGCGCATGCGGCGACGGCCTTTGCCAAGGCGAGCAACCGGCGGCGGATGATGGCGGCGACAACATCAATTGGACCGGGTGCACTCAACATGGTGACGGCAGCAGCTGTGGCTTTCGTCAATCGCATTCCGCTGTTGCTGCTGCCGGGCGATGTTTTTGCGAGCCGGTTTCCTGATCCGGTGTTGCAGCAGATTGAAGATTTCAATGATGGCACGGTGACGGCCAATGACTGCTTCAAGCCGGTGTCGCGCTACTTTGACCGCATCATGCGGCCGGAACAGTTGATCCCGGCGCTGAACCGCGCCATGGCGGTTCTGACGGACCCCGCGGAATGCGGGCCGGTGACATTGTCGATGTGCCAGGATACGCAAGCCGAGGCATATGACTATCCCAATGATTTCTTTGACGAGCGGGTGTGGGCGGTGCGGCGGGCGCGGCCTGATGAAAACGAGTTGGCAGCGGCAATTGCGACGCTGAAGGCGGCGAAGAAACCGGTCATCATTGCCGGCGGCGGCGTGCTTTATTCGGAAGCAACCGAGACTTTAAAGACGTTTGCTGAAACACATGGCATTCCGGTGGTTGAAACGCAGGCCGGAAAATCTTCGCTGCCGTTCACCAATGAACTCAACATGGGTGCAGTCGGTGTCACCGGCACGGAGGCATCGAACATTCTTTGTGAGACTGCGGATGTCATTCTGGCGGTTGGCACACGCTTGCAGGATTTCACCACGGGATCGTGGGCGCTGTTCCAGAACCGCTCACGGCAGATCATCGGGCTCAATACTCAAGTTTTCGATGCCACCAAACACCGGGCGCTGCCGCTGGTGGCGGATGCCAAGGTGGGGATGGAAGTACTCTCAGTCATTCTCGGCAAATGGAAGACACCGCAAGCCTGGACGACGCGGGCCAAGAATGAGCGCAATGACTGGATCGCGACGGCGGCCAAATATACGAAGCCGTCCAATTCCGAGCGACCCTCGGATGCGCAAGTTGTGGGCGCGCTGCAGCGCGCACTGGGGCGTGACCTAACGGTGCTGTGCGCTGCGGGCTCCATGCCCGGCGAATTGCACAAATTGTGGGAGTCGGGTTATCCGGGTTCGTATCACATGGAATACGGCTTCTCCTGCATGGGCTATGAAATTGCCGGCGGGATTGGCGTGAAGTTGGCGCGGCCGGAGCGCGAGGTGGTGGTGGTGACGGGCGACGGCACTTACATGATGGCCAATTCCGAACTGGCGACGGCTGTGATGCTTGGCATCAAGCTGACTTTGATCATTGTCGACAACAACGGCTATGGCTGCATCAACCGGCTGCAACATGCGGCGGGCGGCGAGCGCTTCAACAACCTGTTCGACTACAATACGCTCGACGGCGAAAACAAAAGCATCGATTTCGTCAAACATGCCGCGAGCATGGGGGCTCAGGCAGAAAAAGTGGCATCGCTTGCCGATCTTGAACAGGCGCTGAAGCGGACGCGGAAGAGTTCGAAAGTAACGGCTTTGGTGATTGACACCGATCCGATGATCTCGACAGATGCGGGCGGAGCGTGGTGGGATGTCGGCATTCCGGAAGTGTCGTCGCGCAAGCAAGTGCGTGAAGCGCATGCAAAGTGGAAAAAGGGTGGCAAGATGCAGCGGATAGGGAGTTAGCCATGCCGAAACTTCTGGTGAAGGCCAAAAAGCGCAGCGGCAAAGTGATCTGTGTCACGCCGGCCAGCGCCAAGTGGAAATATGTGGGCCACGAGGTGTGGCGGACAGCGAAGGGGCAGAAGGCCAGAGGCGTCGAGCTCAAGCGCGAGACCTGCCTGGTGTTCATTTCGGGCAGGGGGCGCGTCGTTGTTGACGGCAAGGACTTTGGCGAGATCGGCGCACGGATGAGTCCGTTCGACGGCAAACCCTGGTCGGTCTATGTGCCGCCCAAAAGTAAATGGCAGGTTGAGGCGACGACCGATCTGGTGCTCAATGTGTGCACGGCGCCGGCCAAGGGTGCGCATGAGGCGTTTGTGATTGCGCCTGACACGCTATCGATCGAAACGCGCGGAGCAGGTTCCAATACGCGGCATGTGTGCAATATTTTGCCGGAGCAAGACAAGCGGGCGGAAAGTCTGCTGGTTGTCGAGGTGATTACGCCCAATGGCTCCACTTCATCGTATCCTTCGCACAAGCATGACAAGAACAACCTGCCGCATGAATCACTGCTGGAAGAAACCTATTATCACCGGCTCAACCCGCCGCAAGGGTTTGCGTTCCAGCGCGTCTATACCGATGACCGCAAGCTTGACGAGACGATGGCGGTGGAAGACGGGGATGTAGTGATGGTGCCGAAAGGGTATCACCCTTGTGCGACGATCCACGGCTATGATCTCTACTATCTCAATGTGATGGCAGGCCCGGTGCGGACCTGGAAGTTCAACAACGCCAAGGAGCATGAGTGGCTGTTGAAGAGGTAATTGGGGGGCGGTTGCCGATTGAATTTTTGGCCGTCATGCTGGCGATGGCCAGCATGACGGGATTTTGGATTTATGCAAACTAACCCGGAACCGCTATAATTGTCCTGCAAGATTGTTGTGCACTATCCCTCGTCGTTGCTGACCAGCGCCCTTTTCAAACGCCGCACGATCACCGCTTTTTGTTTGGGGTCGGCTACTCTTTTTAGTTGTTCGCCGATGTCGAGCACGAGTGACTGGAGGTCGTTGTTCCAGTCGCGGGTGGCGACGGAGGTGGGGTCGATGCGCGGTTTGGTGTCGGCTTCGATGAGCGCGCAGGTTTCGGATTCGAGGTCGTAGACGTCGTCGAGACGCGGGCGGATGATGCAGTCTTCGGGGACGAGACCTTTCAGATTATTGGCGAGGGAGATTTGCGGCTCCTCCTCGCCGTGGGTGAGGAAAATCGAGTGCGCCACGGGAAGGCGTTCCTTCACCCATTGCACCAGTTCGGGGCCGTCGGCGTGGCCGGAATAATCCTCGATCCTGGTGATTGTTGCCGCGACGTTGATTTCATCGCCCATGATCTTGACGCGCTTCACGCCTGCTTCCAGCAATGAGCCAAGCGAGCCTGCGGCCTGAAAACCCACCAGCATGACGGTCGTGGATTTTTGCCAGAGACGATTGCGCAAGTGATGGCGGATGCGGCCGGCTTCGGCCATGCCTGAAGCTGCAATCACAATGTGGAAGCCAGAGAAGCGATTGAGGGCCTTGGAGTCATCCACTGTTTCGGTTGATTTGACATTTGGCGAGGCAAAGGCCTTGGCGAGGTCTGCACCGTTTTCGAGTTCGCCTGCATGCTTGCGGAATATTGCGGTGGCTTTGCTGGCGAGCGGGCTATCAATGAAGATGTTGGCGCGCGGAACCTTGTTGTGATCCATCAGCCAGACCAGATCAGTGACGACCTCCTGGGTGCGTTCGACGGCGAAAGACGGAATGAGCAAAGCACCTTTACGGGCAGCGGCCTTGTTCACTTCGCTGGCCAGAAGCTCGCGGCGCTTTTCCAAGGTGCGTTCAAAGCGGTCCTTGCCGCCGTAAGTCGATTCGCAAACGACAAAGTCCCAGTCTTTTGGCGCTTCGGGGTCGTGCTGGAGCAGTTTGCCATCGGGGCCAATGTCGCCGGAGAAGAGAATGCGCAGTGGTTTTTTGCCCGTTCGTTCTATTTCGACTTCGATTGATGTGGAGCCCAGCAAATGGCCGGCATTCCAATAGCGCATGCGGATGCCCTTGGCCGGCGAAAACCAGGTTTCGTAGGGCTGGCTTTCAAAGAGCTTGAGGGCGTTCATCGCATCGTCGAGCACATAGATCGGCTCAACTTCCGGGCGGCCGCGCTGGGCGTTGCGCTCGTTGAGCTTCTTCACTTCCATTTCCTGGATGAAGCCTGAATCCGGCAGCATGATCGCGCAGAGGTCTTCGGTGGCCGCTGTTGAGATGATTTTCTGATTGAAGCCGTGCTTCACCAGTTTGGGCACCAATCCGGTGTGATCAATATGCGCATGCGTCAAGACGAGCGCCGTGATGGATTTAGGATCATAGGGAAAGGGGCGGTAGTTGAGCTCAGTCTCGGTTTTTGCACCTTGAAACATGCCGCAATCGATCATCACTTTCGCGGTATCTGTCTCGATCATGTAGTTGGAGCCCGTCACTGTGCGGGCGGCTCCGTGGAACCTGAGCTTGATTGTCATTATTCGTCCTTCACTCGTCCTTGGGGATTTCGAGACCCTGGCGCTGGAGTTCGTGCCAGGTTTCTTGCGGCGTATCGGCAAATGAAAACAGGCCAAGGTCCTTCTTGCCGATGAGGCCTGCATCAACGAAGCTCTGGAAATTGATGGTGCGGGTCCAGAATTTTGAATCATACAAGACAACCGGCAAGGACTTCAGCATCTTGCCGGTTTGGCGGAGCGTGAGGAGTTCGAACAATTCGTCCATGGTGCCGAAGCCTCCGGGGAAGACTACAAGTGCGGATGCCCGCATGGCGAAGTGCATCTTGCGCATGGCGAAATAGTGGAAGCGGAAAGTGAGATCAGGCGTTGAATAAGAGTTGGGTTCCTGCTCCATCGGCAGCGTAATGTTGTAGCCGATTGAAGGGGCCCCTGCATCATAGGCACCGCGATTGGCAGCCTCCATGATGCCTGGCCCGCCGCCGGTGGCGATGACATTGTAGAGCGGCTTGGTCTTGTATTTGGCACCGCCTTCCTCGGAGCAGATGCGGGCGAATTCGCGGGCACCATTGTACCAGCCGTCGTTTCCGCCATCGGTCACTCGGGCGGAGCCGAAGACAACGACGGTTGACTCAACGCCCCAGGCGCGCAGGTTCTCTTCGGCCTTCTGATATTCTAGCTGGAAACGGACGCCACGGGTGGAATCGCCAAGGACGAAATCAGGGTCGAGAGCGGGCAGGCGATAGGCTGCCGCCGCCATTTGCGGCTTATTTGAAGGATGAAGTGTCATGTGGATTTGCGACTCTATTCGATGCAGGCTTAATGATTATCCGATTTATGACTTGCTTAGGCCTTATTGCCTGCTGCAAGCAAGGCGGGCAATATTAACAATCTTCAAGCTAAGCCGAGGGTCTTAACAATGGGCAAATCTATCGCGGAAACGTTCCGGCTGACTTCAGGAAAAGGGTTTGACCTTTCAAAACTGGACCCGCGCGATACGGCAGGACTCAAGGACAAGGAAGAAGCCAAAGTCGACACGGCCAAGGACGCCGAGAAAATCGACGAGCTGCAGAACCGGCTTTATGCCGAGGGCAAGCGGGCGCTACTGGTGGTCCTGCAGGGCATTGATTGCTCCGGCAAGGACGGAACCATACGCGCAGTGCTCAATACGTGCGGGCCAATCGGCGTCACCAATTATCCATTCAAGGCGCCGGTGGGCGAAGAACTTGCCCATGATTTCTTGTGGCGGGTGCAAAAAGTTGTCCCTGCCCGCGGGTTCATCGGGGTGTTCAACCGTTCGCATTATGAAGACGTGCTGGTGGTGAAGGTGAAAAAATACGCGCCAGCCGACGTGATCGAGCGGCGCTATGACGAGATCAACCAGTTCGAAAAATACCTCACGGACAACGGCACGCGCATCCTCAAATTCATGCTGCATATTTCGAAGGACGAGCAAGGGGTGCGCCTCAAGGAACGCGTGGAAGATCCGGCCAAGCGCTGGAAATTCAATCCGGGCGATCTTGAGGACCGCGCCATGTGGGACGACTATATGAAAGCCTATGACACGATGGTGAAGCGCTGCTCGACGGCGCATGCGCCGTGGCATGTGATCCCGGCTGACCGCAACTGGGTGCGCAATGCCTTGATTGCAAGGATTGTGCGCGAGACGCTGGAGGACATGGATCCGAAGTATCCGGAGCCCAAAGGATGGGATCCGGTGACGGTGAAGATTGTTTAGAGCGACAGGTGTTCAGTAGGTTTCATTCCCGAACTTTCGTCATCCCGCGAACATGCGCAGCGTTGCCCGGTTAACCCGAAATCTCCCAAAAATGTCATCCCCGCACTTGTTGCGGGGACCCATCCGTCAGCTTGTGTGGAAGTCACGTCGCGTGCCGTGCACGCGCGTTTGACGCTGCGTTTGCAGAGTTTGGAGCGAAACACGCTGCGCTCGCCTGAGCAACCCGTCACGCGGACAAATAGGTTCTCGCGACAGCTGCGAGAATGACAGTATATTTTGAAAGTCCGAGCTTCGAGAAGCAAAACGAGCTCACATCCAAACTACAATCAGGCATTTCCATTTTCTTGGTCTTTCCTTAACCGGACGGCAGTGCGACAGCTGCGGGGATGACAATTTTTGGAGGATTTCGAGTTAACTGGACAGCAGTGGCGAATGTGGAGGAACCGGTGAATTTTGGTTTGTTCATCAGTGGGTGGTCCGCATTCGCGGACCATGACGATGCTTAAATCTACTTTTCGGATTCTTTTGATTTAACGCCGCATCAGCGCACTCCGCGGAGGCAGCCTTTCAGGTACTGGACAAAGCCAGGGTGGTACCAGATGGCGGAGACGCCGCTGGCGGGGGTGGTTTGCAGGGCGTTGCGCTTGATGTCCTCGATTGCCTTCACCAGCAGCGGCAGTGCTTGTTCGGTGAGCAAGTAGGGATAGGTCACAAAGCTGTCGGTGGATTCGGGTGCGATCCGGGCCTGCGAAATGATGTTGCCAGTGTCGATGCCTTCGTCAACGAGATGGACTGTGACGCCGCAGTTTTCGGGATCGCGGTTGTAGAGCGCCCAATAGGCGCCGTGGGCGCCACGATATTGCGGCGTGATGCCGTGATGGGTGTTGATGAAAGCTGCGCCAGTCGCGCCCAAGGTCTTCTTGCCAATGATGCGCGTGCCGTTGATGACGATGATCCTGGGCTTGGCCTCTTGCAGGCGTTCGCGGCAATCATCACTGTTGACTGATGTGACGTAGCCAATTGCCGATGTCACGGGACGGGAGCGCTCCATGCTGGCGCGCTGGCATATCGCTTCGATGCGCGGCTCGTCGCGCCGGTTAAGAAGCAAACGGATTGTGCGGATGAACAGCACCTGACTCAAGGCGCTGAGCAGGCCCTGCTTGCGGCGGCGATTGTGGAACAGCACGCGCTTTGCGACCGGGTCCTCAATCAGGATCGGGAACAGGCCAAAATGCTGGATCAGATGGTTGTAAATGATCCAGGTGGTCGGGTTGTCGTTTCCCAACATCAGAATTTCAGCTGCCTCGCCAAGCAATTTCCCGTCTCCCTAAAGGCAGATTCAGGCTTGCTGGCCCGAAAGCATCAGATGTGGTTTCCACGCCAGTCAATACCAGTTTGCTGATTAACAAACTCATCGCGATCTAAGGTTTCAGACTTGTTAACGGTGCGTGCAAATCCAGAGCGAAAGCCGATGGGCTTTGGCCTGCCGGGTACATTGGCTCACGGCGCAGAGGATAGGCATGCTGGCTGCGGCGAACATTCTTGATCAAGTGGTAAAGACCCGATAGCGTCGGCGATACACAAAGTTTTCCGGCAGTTTTTCTGATTTTTCACCATGGAGACCCTAATTGGCAGGGCCAGCTATCGAAGCGCGTGATCTAAGCCTGACCTTTGAGACAGGAGACGGGCCGGTTTTCGCGCTGTCCAAAGTCAGTTTGGCGATTGCCGAGGGGGAGTTTGTGTCGCTCATCGGGCCATCGGGCTGCGGCAAGACAACGCTTTTGCGCGTCATCGCCGATCTCGAACAGGCGAGTTCGGGAACGATTTCGGTGAATGGCATGACACCGGTGCGAGCGCGGACGGCACGGGCTTATGGGTATGTGTTTCAGGCTCCGGGATTGTTTCCGTGGCGGACGGTGGAGCGTAATGTCGCCTTGCCACTGGAGATCATGGGGCTTGACGATGTGCAGGGGCGGGTGGCGCGCAACCTTGAACTCGTCAACCTCGGCGGGTTTGAAAAGAAGTTTCCGTGGCAGTTGTCAGGCGGCATGCAGCAACGGGTTTCGATTGCACGGGCGCTGGCGTTCGATCCCAAATTGCTGTTGATGGATGAGCCATTCGGGGCGCTGGACGAAATTGTGCGCGACATGCTCAATGCGCAATTGCTTGAATTGTGGGACCGCATGAAGAAGACTGTGGTGTTCGTGACGCATTCGATTCCGGAGGCGGTGTTTCTGTCGACAAAGATCGTGGTCATGAGTCCGCGGCCGGGGCGGATCATTGATGTGATTGAAACGAAGTTTCCGCGCAACCGGGGACTCGACATCCGCGAAACGCCGGAATTCCTGAAGATTGCGCAGCGCGTGCGCGAAGGCTTGCGGGCGGGGCACAGTTATGAAGATTGAGCCACGCGGCGCAACGATTGTTCGTGGGCCATGAAATCCTCTGCATATCCCGTTGCCGTGGTCTGTTTGATCCTGTTCGTCATTTGGCATCTTGCGGCCATTCCGATGAATGCAGTTGTGGTGCAGCCGAAAATCGATGCTGCAGGCGGCGGGCTTTGGAACACGCTGTATTTTTCGTGGAATCATGAGCGGCCGGTCATTCCGGCGCCGCACCAGATTGCCAAAGAGTTGTGGACGTCGGTGTTCACGGTCGCGCCGTGGAAAGTGAAGTCACTGCTGTGGCATTGCTGGGTGACGCTGTCTTCGACGCTGCTCGGTTTTGCGCTTGGCGTTTTGCTGGGTGTCACTTTGGCGATTGCAATCGTGCATTCGAAACTTCTGTCGAAAGCGTTAATGCCGTGGATCATTGCGTCGCAGACCATTCCAATCCTTGCGATTGCGCCGATGATCATTGTGGTGCTGGGGTCGATCGGGCTCACCGGACTTTTGCCGAAGTCGCTGATCTCTATGTATCTGTGTTTTTTCCCCGTCACCATCGGCATGGTGAAGGGGTTGACATCGCCTGATGCCATCCACCGGGATTTAATGCGGACTTATAATGCATCATCCCGGGAAACATTGTGGAAACTCAGGTTTCCGGCGGCTGTTCCTTATCTCTTTGCCTCGCTGAAAGTGGCCATTGCGATTGCGCTGACAGGAGCGATTGTGGGCGAATTGCCGACGGGGGCCGTGGCTGGCATTGGGGCGCGGTTGCTCAACGGGTCTTACTATGGAATGACGGTGCAGATCTGGGCGGCACTGGTTGCGGCAGCGGTTATGGCTTCGGCGCTGGTGGGGCTGGTCGGGTTCATTGAACGGCGGACCAACGCGGTGATGGGCGTCAAACCGGCATGAGCAAGCTTCGCGACATGATTGCCCCGGCGCTGTTCGGATTGGCGCTTCTGGTGATTTGGCAGGTGATCTGCAAAGGTTTTGGCGTGCCACAGGTTCTGCTGCCAGCGCCGTCCGATATCGGGGTGAAATTGATTCATTCACTGCCCACGTTGTGGGTCGATTTTGTGCAGACAGTTTTGCGGGCGGTCATTCCCGGCTGGATCATCGGGTCATTGTCCGGCTTTCTGGTGGCACTTTTGTGCGACCGGTTTGATTTTTTGCGGCGGGGCCTGATGCCGCTGGGCAATTTGTTTTCGGTTCTGCCAATGATTGGTGTTGCTCCCATCATGGTGATGTGGTTCGGATTTGACTGGCAGTCAAAAGTGGCGATGGTCGTCGTCATGACGTTCTTTCCGATGCTGGTGAATGCGGTCGCAGGCCTTGCGGCTTCCGGCCATCTGGAGCAGGATTTGATGCGGTCTTATGGCTCATCCTGGTGGCAAGCGCTGGTCAAAATGCGCTTGCCCTATGGCATGCCGTTCATTTTCAACGCCTTGAAGATCAATTCGACACTGGCGCTGATTGGTGCCATCGTGGCGGAATTCTTTGGCACGCCCATTATCGGCATGGGGTTTCGCATCTCGACCGAAGTGGGCCGCCTGGGCCTTGACATGGTGTGGGCGGAAATTGCGGTGGCCGCCCTCACAGGTTCGGTGTTTTACGCAGCGCTCGTTCTCGCTGAACGGGCGGTGACATTCTGGCATCCGTCTTACAGAACGTAAGAGGTTTTTAAAAAGGGAGACTACACATGAAGAAACTGATGTTGGCAGCGGTTGCCGCCGGTGCGATGATGATCAGCGCTGGCGGGGCCATGGCGGAAGCCGTGAAGCTGCAGTTGAAGTGGGTGACGCAGGGACAGTTTGCCGGTTACCTGGTGGCGCAGTCCAAGGGCTTCTACAAGGATGCCGGGCTTGATGTGACGATCATGCCGGGCGGGCCGGACATCAACCCGCAGCAAGTTTTGGCTGGTGGCGGCGCTGATGTCGTCATTGACTGGATGCCGTCGGCACTGGCAACGCGCGAAAAAGGTTCGCCGGTTGTCAACATTGCGCAGCCCTTCAAGAAATCCGGAATGATGCTCACGTGCCGCAAGGATTCCGGCATTGCAACGCCTGCCGATTTCAAAGGCAAGACGCTGGGGGTGTGGTTCTTCGGCAATGAATATCCGTTTCTCTCCTGGATGAGCCAGCTCGGCCTGCCGACGACTGGCGGCGCTGATGGCGTCACCGTTTTGAAGCAGGGCTTCAACGTTGATCCGATCATCCAGAAGCAGGCGGATTGCGTGTCGACCATGACCTACAATGAATATTGGCAGATCATCGACGCGGGCATTCCGGCGGATCAGCTCGTCGTGTTCAAGTACGAAGACCAGGGTGTCGCGACATTGGAAGATGGCCTTTACGTGCTTCAAGACAAGCTGAAGGACCCGGCTTTTGTTGCGACGATGGGCAAGTTCGTGAAGGCCTCGATGAAGGGTTGGGATTATGCCCGCGCCAATGTCGATGAAGCGGCACAGATTGTGGTTGATGCCGATCAATCGGGTGCGGCCAATCTCGACGTGCAAAAACGCCAGATCGGCGAGATCAACAAGCTCACTGAAGGTTCCGATGGCACGCTTGACGTGGCTTCTGCCGAACGCACGGTGGATACGCTGATGAAGGGCGGCTCTGATCCGGTGATCTCGAAGAAACCGGAAGGGGCCTGGACGGATGTCGTGACCAAGGCTGCGATGGCGCAATAACGAAGTGAAATGCCCTTCCCCGGCGGTGGAGCCGGGGGAGGGTTTCTTGGCAATTTTGGCTAAATGTAGTGAAATCACTACATTGGAATTTGTCATGACGAAAGTTACTGCCACAGAAGCCAACCGCACGTTTTCGTAGTTGTTGGCACAAGTCCGCAAAGGCAAGGTTGCCGAAATCACCGTACGTGGCGAAGTCGTTGCCAAGATCATTCCAGTTGAGAAAGTTGATCCTGTTGCAGAAGCTCAAAAGCAAAAGGAATGGGATGCCTTCATTGAGCGGTTGCGCAATCAGCCTGTGCTGAATTTGCCCTGCATCAATCGTGATGAACTGTACGACTGATACCAACAGTCATAAATACTGACTCTTCGGGCTTCAAACGAGTTTCTCTGGTTTTCCCTCCCCCTAGTGGGCAGGGCTATCGCATGTGGACATTTTTCCTCTCCCGCGTTGCGGGTCATTCTTCATTCCTCTCCCGCGTTGCGGGTCATTCTTCATTCCTCTCCCGCGTTGCGGGTCATTCTTCATTCCTCTCCCGATTCTCGGGCGAGGAAAGCCATATGCGATTGCCCTCCCCACAAGGGGAAGGAGAAGAATGGGTCAGTTCTTGTGACGATTGGTATGACTCGCGATGCTGGCGGCGCTCGACAGCAACATTTTGATCTACGCCGAAGGGTTGAACGAAGATGTGCGTCGCGATGTGGCGCAAGCACATCTTGCTGCGCTCGGCCCGAAGCGCGTTGTAGTCCCATTGCAGGCGATTGGTGAAATGGCCGTGGCACAGATTCGCGTTGCAAAACGGAGCGCTGCGTTTGCTGCAAGCCGGGCGCGTGACTGGCGTGACCGGAATATGACTCAAGAAACGACAAACCATGTGTTCGACGGCGCACGTCTCATCATGGAACGTCACAAGTTCCAGGTCTGGGATTCAATCATTTTGTCTGCGGCTGACGTTGCGGGAGCTTCAGTTCTGCTTTCGGAAAACATGCAAAACGGCTTCAGGTGGCAGCGCGTAACAATTGTGAATCCATTTTCGCTCACATCGAAAGAATTGCTGGATTTCATTTCGCTCGCGACGCGCCTTTGAACTGAAACCATTACCCCTTGTTCTTGTAATACACATCGAGGAACACGGCGAGCATCAGGACGGCGCCCTTGATGACCTGTTGCCAGTCGATGCCGATGCCCATGATGGACATGCCGTTGTTCATCACACCAATGATGAATGCGCCAATGACAGCACCGATGATCTTGCCGACGCCGCCTGTTACCGCTGCTCCACCAATGAAGCAGGCGGCGATGACTTCCAATTCAAAGCCCGCACCCGCCTTGGGTGTTGCGACATTGAGGCGGGCCGCGAAGACGAGGCCTGCGAGGCCTGCCAGAGCGCCCATGATGGTGAAGATCCAGAAGGTCATGCGCTCAGTGTTGATGCCGGAGAGCTTCGAGGCTTTTTCGTTGCCGCCCATGGCATAGACCCTGCGGCCAAAGGTGGTGCGGGTGGTGATGAAGACGAAGAGTGCTATCAGCGTGAACATCACGATCAGCACATTGGGCAGGCCCTTGTAGCGGGCCATAAGGAATGAAAATCCGAGGAAGGCGACGGCGATCAGAATGTTGCGGCCGAGGAATATCCCATGAGGTTCTTCCGCGAGGCCGTGCGACTGCTGCTCATGGCGTTCCTTGGTGTTGAAATAGATGATGAGGGCGGTGACCAGACCTCCGATGATCAGAGCGAGGAGATTGAACGGGCCGCCAAACAGCTGCACCGCGAAAATGTCGGGCACGAAACCCGAGGACAAAAGCTGGAACGATTTTGGGAATGGGCCGACGGATGCGCCACCCAAAACGGTGAGGGCGAGGCCCTTGAAGATCAACATGCCCGCAAGTGTCACGATGAAAGCCGGTATCTTGTGATAGGCGACAAAATAACCTTGCACGCCGCCGATCATGGCACCCAGTGCAATGCAGGCCGCCATGGTGATGAAGGGATCCATCTTCCACGGCACCATCATAATGGCGGCGACGGCGCCAACGAATCCCGACACGGAGCCGATACTCAGGTCAATGTGTCCGGCGATGATCACAAGCAACATGCCCAGCGCCATGATGACGATGTAACTGTTCTGCAAGATCAGATTGGTCATGTTCACGGGCTTGAACAGCGTGCCATTGGTGGTGAACTGGAAAAACACCATGATGGCAAGGAGTGACAGGAGTAACGCGTAGTCTCTTATGTTGGCATGCACAAAGCGCATGATATCAGTGCGCGGTACGGTCTGATTGGTGGGTTCAGTCATGTCACTTGTCCCATGATTTCATAATTGCGCGCATGATTTTTTCCTGCGTCGCTTCCCTGGCTGGCATTTCGGCTACGAAGCGGCCTTCGTTCATGACGTAAATACGATCGGAAATGCCGAGGAGTTCCGGCATTTCAGACGAGATCACGATCACAGCTTTTCCTGCTTCTGCCAATTGGTTTATGATGCCGTAGATTTCGTATTTTGCGCCGACGTCGATGCCGCGCGTTGGTTCATCGAGAATCAAAATGTCCGGGCCGGAGAACAGCCATTTCGACAGTACGACCTTCTGCTGGTTGCCGCCGGAGAGATTGACAGTGGTCTGCAACACCGATGAACAACGGATGCCGAGGTCTTTGCGGTATTTGTTGGCGACCTTGAGTTCTTTCACCTCGTCGATGACCGAGCCATTGGACACACCTTCGAGATTGGCCAAGGTGACATTGTGCTTGATGTGGTCGATGAGGACGAGGCCGAAGGTCTTGCGATCTTCGGTGACATAAGCCAGGCCTGCATCCATGGCTTTCGGAATAGTCGAAACGTCGGCCGGCTTGCCGTTGATTTTCACCTCGCCAGAAATTTTCTGGCCATAGGCGCGGCCGAAAATCGACATGGCGAGCTCAGTGCGGCCGGCACCCATCAATCCGGCAATGCCGACGACCTCGCCATTGCGCACGCTCATCGACACGTTCTTGATCATCTGGCGGTCGGCGTGTTGCGGATGAAAGACGCTCCAGTTGGAGACTTCGAAAATCGGTTCGCCAATGGCGGCATTGCGATCCGGATAACGGTCGGTCAGGTCGCGGCCCACCATGGCCTTGATGATGCGGTCTTCGCTCACTTTTGCAGTGTGGGTGTCGAGCGTGTCCACGGTCCTGCCATCGCGCAGGATGGTTATGCGGTCTGCGACCTTCAGCACTTCGTTGAGTTTGTGCGATATCAGGATCGAGGAAATGCCTTGCGCCTTGAATTCCTTGAGAAGGGCGAGCAGCGCATTGGAATCGGTTTCATTGAGGCTTGATGTGGGTTCATCAAGGATCAGCAGCTTCACTTTCTTGTTGAGCGCCTTGGCGATTTCGACGAGCTGCTGTTTGCCGGTGCCAATGTTGGTGATCAGCGTGTTGGGATGTTCCTTGAGGCCCACCTTGCCGAGCAAGGCCTTGGTGCGGGCGAAAGCTTCGAACCAGTTGATGATGCCGTGCCTCGCCGTTTCCTGGCCCAAAAAAATGTTCTCGGCTATGGAAAGCAATGGAACGAGTGCCAGTTCCTGGTGGATGATGACGATGCCGGTGTTTTCACTGTCGGCGATCGTCTTGAAGTGGCGCTCCTGGCCTTCGTAATGGATGGCGCCATCATAGGTGCCAGCGGGATAGACGCCAGACAGGACTTTCATCAGAGTGGACTTGCCTGCACCATTTTCGCCGACGACGGCGTGGATTTCGGCGGGCATTACCTGCAGATTTACGTTCGACAGTGCCTTGACGCCCGGAAACGTCTTGGTGATGTCGCGCATCTCAAGGATTGGCATTTCGGGGATGGGGCGGGGTTTGTCGAGCATGTGCCGTCTTGTCATTCTCCCTCCCCCTTGTGGGGAGGGCCGGGGTGGGGGTCGGACGGTTTTGCAGAAAGAGGTACTTTGCTCTTCTGAAAGTACTGAGCGACCCCCACCCTATCCCTCCCCACAAGGGGGAGGGGACCCAATCAATTGCTTACTTCAAATCTTCGGCCTTGATGTAGCCGGAGCCCACGAGAAGGGTTTCGATGTCGCCCTTGCCCACGTCATGCGGGGTCAAGAGGTAAGACGGAACAATCTTCACTTCGTTGTTGTAGGTCTTGGTGTCGTTGATCTCCGGTTCCTTGCCGGAAAGAGCAGCGTCCACCATCTTGGCGGTGACCTTGGCGAGTTCGCGCGTGTCCTTGAACACGGTTGAATATTGCTCGTCGGCCATCATGGCCTTGACAGAAGGAACTTCTGCATCCTGGCCGGTGACGATTGGCATTTCGGCACCCGGTGCGTAGCCCACGCCTTTCAGCGAGGAGATGATGCCGCGTGACAGACCATCGTAAGGTGCGAGCACGCCGTTGACTTTCTTGTCGGTGTAGTTGGCCGACAGGAGGTTATCCATGCGGGCTTGTGCAACGGCACCATCCCAACGAAGTGTACCGACCTTGTCCATGCCCATCTGGCCTGAAACGATCATGATGTCGCCAGCCTTGATCATTGGATCGAGAACCGACATCGCGCCATCATAGAAATAGAAAGCGTTGGTGTCATCCGGCGAGCCGCCGAAGAGTTCAACGTTCCATGGCTTCACGGACGGGAAGCGTTCCTTCAGGCCCTTGACGAGCGAGGTCGCCTGCAACACGCCGACGCCGAAATTGTCAAACGTCGTGTAGTAGTCAACGTCACCGGTCTTGGTGATCAGGCGGTCATAGGCGAAGACCTTGGCACCTGCAGCGTGGGCCTTGGCGAGAATGTCCGACAGGGTCGAGCCGTCGATGGCGGCAATGATCAAGGCCTTGGCACCCTTGGTCACCATGTTTTCGATCTGGGCGAGCTGGTTTGGAATGTCATCTTCGCCATATTGCAGGTCGGTTTCGTAGCCGAGGGCGGTGAATTCCTTCACCATGGACTCGCCGTCCGAAATCCAGCGGGTTGATGATTTGGTTGGCATGGAAATGCCGATGAGGCCGCCAGCGGCCAGGGCTGGTACGCCAGCAACGAGTGCGACTGCACCGGCAACGGTCGTTGCCATGAAATGTCTGCGATTGATCACTAGTTTTTCTCCCTTTGTGATGGGCGGCGCCTTGAAGGGGTTGCGCGCCGCGATGGGGACTCTTAGGTCCGGAATCTTCACGTGGCAAGTGGCCGTTGGGGCTGGACGATTTGGGCGATCCAGTTCATCTTTGCCGTTCAATTTGGAGGATAATCCCATGACTACAACCCTCATTCGTGGTGGAACTGTTGTGAACGCTGATTGCTCGGAACGCGCCGATGTTCTCATCCAGGATGGCAAGATCGTTGCCGTTGGCGACAAGTTGTCTGGCGATACGGTGATTGATGCGGGCGGGTGTTATGTGATGCCGGGCGGGGTTGACCCCCACACCCATCTCGACATGCCGTTCATGGGAACGACCACGGCGGATGATTATGAATCGGGCACCATGGCGGGGCTTTCGGGCGGTACGACGATGGTGGTGGATTTCTGTCTGCCCGCACCTGGTGAATCAATGCTCAAGGCCTATCAGGCCTGGCGGCACAAGGGCGAGAAGGCGGTTGCGGATTATTCGTTCCACATGGCGGTCACGCAATGGTCGCCGATGATCCATGACGAGATGGAAACGGTGGTGAAGACCTATGGCATCAACACCTTCAAGCACTTCATGGCCTACAAAGGTGCTTTGATGGTGAATGATGACGAGCTGTACAACTCGTTCAAGCGCTGCGCGCAGCTTGGCGCGTTGCCTCTCGTTCACGCTGAGAATGGTGATGTTGTTGCGCGGTTGCAGGCTGATCTCTTGGCACGTGGAGTGACGGGGCCGGAGGGGCACTCGTATTCGCGGCCGCCTGAGGTGGAAGGCGAAGCCGCAAACCGCGCCATCATGATTGCCGACATGGCGGGTGTGCCCTTGTACATCGTGCATGTGAGCTGCGAGCAGACGCATGAGGCCATCCGCCGCGCCAAGCTTGCGGGGCAACGCGTGTGGGGTGAACCTCTGGCGCAATATCTGGTGCTGGATGATTCAGAATACCAGAACAAGGACTGGGACTATGCGGCGGGCCGCGTGATGTCACCACCTTTCCGCAACAAGAAGCATCAGGATAGTTTGTGGGCCGGATTGCAGAGCGGAACTTTGAGCGTGGTGGCGACGGACCATGCGACGTTCACCCAAGCGCAGAAGCGCATGGGTGCCAAAAACTTCACGCAAATTCCCAATGGCACGGGCGGGTTGGAAGACCGCATGCCGGTGTTGTGGACAGCGGGTGTCAATACGGGGCGTTTGACGAAGGAAGAATTCGTGGCGGTGACATCGGCCAACATTACGAAGATTCTCAACATGTATCCGCGCAAAGGCGTGGTGCGGGTGGGCAGTGATGCGGATATTGTTATCTGGGACCCGAAGGGTACCAAAACGATCACGGCGAAAAAACAGATCTCGCGCACCGAATATAATGTGTTCGAAGGTTTCCAGTGTGTCGGGATCCCACGCACCGTGATCTCACGCGGCAAAGTCGCCTGGGAGCAAGGTGACATGCGCGCCAAGGCAGGCGATGGCGATTTCGTGCCCCGCGCCGCCAATGCGCCCGTGCATCAGGCGAACGCGATCTGGAAAGGCCACACACAGCCGAAGGGCGTGAAGCGGGTGGAGGTGGTGCCTTGACAGGTACGGGTATCCCGTAGTATGAAACCAGCAGGTTTTGATTGGGACGATGCCAAAGCGGAAGAGAACTTCCGCAAGCACGGTGTTTCCTTCGAGGAAGCTGTCGCTGCACTAGGCGACACGTACTCGGTCGACAGGCTTGATGATCGGTTTGACTATGGCGAAGTGCGCGTGATTTCCACGGCGATGACGAAGGGCAGAATTCTGGTAGTCATCTATACCGAGCGAGAAGGCACGATACGGATTATTTCTGCCAGAGGAGCAGAACGCAATGAACAAGATAACTATTACAGACAGAACGCGACTTGATACGCCGGCATATGATCCCGACAACATCCCATTGACGGACGCCGACTTTGCGAGGATGAAACCCTTGCCGAAGACGAAGTCACTGCGACGGGCGCTTGCTCTCACGCAGGAAGAATTTGCGGAACGCTACCACATTCCCATTGGCACATTGCGCGACTGGGAACAGGGGCGCACAGAACCGGATGCTCCGGCGAAGGGTTTTCTAAAATTGATCGCGGCTGATCCGGAGAGGGCGGCCGAAGTGTTGAAACCGAAACTGCGACCTGCGGCGGAGTGAGGCGCAGCCAGATGGGAGAAAGTAAGCTAATTTACACTGCGAACAAACAATCGCAATCAACCATTAGGAAGGATTACCTTCGATGGCGAAAGGAAAAGGGTATTCCTGAACGGTGTGATGAAAACGGATGTGATTTTTACACTGCGGAATTGGTTTGGGTTGGAAAACCGCTCAAGTTGATTTTGGATCACATCAATGGTGTCAATTCCGACAATCGTCGAAAGAACCTCAGGCTTCTTTGTCCAAACTGCAACTCCTGCCTTTCAACGCATGGTGGAGGCAACAAAGGCCGCGTAACAAAAAGTGATGGAGGGTTCGCAATCAAAAGAGATCGCAAACTGCCAACAAGAGATTACACGCTGGTCGCAGAAAGCGGCACTTACAGAATCAGCGGCCAATCGTCTTCCGCATTTGCAAGTAGGGTAATCGTTGTTGACTCCGGCGGAAGGTACATAATTAGCGGATCGTCTCCAAGTGGTGTAGTTAAAAACGCTTATGTTGTTAAAAATGAGAATGACTGACCGTTAACTACTGGATTCGGCGGCAGCGCGCCCAATGGATAAGTCTACGTCGTGTTTCACGTTTGACTGACACCCGCCCCCGGCCCCGCCCTCGAGGGCGGGCAGCGACACGTGTTTCCTCTCCTCCTTGAGCATGGAGGAAAATATCGCACTGTAAACCAACTTGCTCCCGTTGGGAGAAAGTACCCTGCAGCACGGCAGGGAATCCGGGTTAACGGTCATTTGATCTGGAGGATTTCGAGGAGGAATGCGGTGTCCCATCCAGCGAGTTTTCTTTTGGATTTGACGCTGCTTTTGGTTTTGTTGGCGCGGACAAGGCCGAGGGCGAAACGGCGGATGACGGCCATGTTTTTGGCTCCGTGGCCGGCGCGATAGCGCGACAGGTCATCCTTGAACTCGACATCAAGCAACCAGTGCATGCTCTCGATTCCCCAATGGCTGCGCACGGCAATGGCGAGCCTGTCAATGTCGGGCGGGACGGATGATATGTAGAGGTGCTTTTCGAAAGTGCATTTGTCGGCATGTTCGACGCGGTTGAGAACCTTCACCAGCGACTTGATGTGCTGAAACCGCGGCTGGCCCGGACAGGATCGGCCGGATGTGATCCAATCGATGTTGCCTGAGGCCGTGTAGACGCGGGTTTCGATGCGTCCATGGCCTTTCTCGACTGTGGTTTTGGTGATGAGTTCGCAGGCTGGCGCGGTATCGAAATAAGCTTCCGTCTCGGCCTCGAAGACAGGATGATTGCCTTTCAGGGCGAGCAGGAAATCTGCCTTGTGATCAACGATCACGTTGGCGATCCCGACCTGACACCCCATGGCGTCGATGGTGACGAGGGCTCCTTCGAGCTGTCCGGTCCCCGCAAGATGATCAAGCAGTTCGGGAATGGCGGTAATCTCATTGGTTTTTTCCGGCACACTCAATTGGGTCAAGGTGAGACGGGCGTTGGTCGCATAGGCGCTGAGCGTGTGCAGGGCCTTCAGTCCCTTGCGCTTGTCGTGGGTGCGGCGCGAGGTTTTGCCATCAATGGCGATGAGATCGTGCCGTTGCGGCCACAACGCCTTGATCCAGCTTTCGAAGCAACGCCCGAAAAGCACGGGATCGACACGATTGACGAGGGCGCGCAGCCACCGCTCGCAAGGGATGCCGTTGTGAAAGGGGGCAAAGCGCCGCAACAGGTCCAGATGATGCTCGCCCCAGGCGGCAATGTCGTCGAAATCGTCGCAGGATGCTATCGTGGCGCAGGTCAGCAGCAGTAGCACTTCAGGCAGGGGATACACCACCCGCCACGGTTCTCGTTCGTCGTCGAGCGTGGAAAAGTGCTTCAAAAGCACGGCAACCCGCGCCCGGGGCATGTCGATATCAGTGAAGAAATCAAACGCGTCTTCCATCAGAAAAGCCTCCGAATCAGAAGGCCTCATGGAATCACCAACGCTCCATCAATGCTATACCCGCGTTAACCTGGCTTCCCAGCCGTGTACCCTGCAGGCGTACGCATTGACAGTATGATTAAATCACACTAACCTCTCTCCCCATGTCCACCATCGAAAAGCGCACCATCAGCCTCCCCGCCGAACACGCCACTTTCATCGATGCCAAGGTGGCTTCCGGCGACTATGCCTCGGCCAGTGAAGTCGTACGCGCTGGTCTTCGCGCCTTGCAAGAGCGCGATGCGGCGGTGGAACGGTGGCTGCGGGAGGACGTGGTGAAGGCTTTAAAGGCCTACGAGGCCAACCCGAAGTCGGGCATTCCTGCCGAGAAGGTGCGCCGCAAGATTGAAGCCAGACACGCACGCTTTAAAGCTGCTAACGCGTGAAACAGCGGCAGGTCATTTATACGCCTGCCGCTCAGACCGATCTGCTGCAACTTCTTGACCGATTGCTGGAGATCGCCGGCCCAGCCGTTGCATTTCCTTACATCGGGCGGCTTCAGACATTCATCGACGGATTGGAATATGGCTCACAGCGAGGGACCCTGCGGAAGGACGTGAGTCGAGGGCTACGGGTGGTCGGATTTGAAAGGCGCGTCTCAATCGCTTTCAAAGTCTACGACAATGATGTGGTTATCATGCGCATTTTCTCTGGTGGCCAGAATTGGCAGGACATATTGAATGATGAGGAAGCCCCATGATCCGCCACGTCGTCCTTGTCCGCTTCAAACCTGAAGCGGACACATCGAAAGTCTTCGCCGCATTGAAGGACCTGCAGCACAAAATCAATGGCATCATTTCAAACTCTGCTGGCGCTGATTCCAGTCCCGAAGGTTTGCAGCGTGGAAACAAGCTGGTGCGGTGATCGTTGCTGCTGCCGAAGGCGGGATCGATGGCATTACCATTGTCTACTGGGAAATGTGAAAGCAGCTGGTCCGCCTTTCACCAATGTTCCTTGGGGAACAATAAATCACTCAATGCGAGCAAAGCCCAAAGCTCCCTCGCTCATCTCCGAGAATGCATGGGTGCGCTATCTTGGGAATGGGGGCCAATGAGACCTTGGGCTTTTCCACACTAACCCAAGGCCTCATCTTTTCTCGCCCCCGGACGAACTGATTATGGCTGGGACCTCGGCTTTGCGTTTGGCCGATTTGGAGCGGTTTGGGCCATCAGGGCGCGTCTGGAGACAATTTCGCTGTTGAGCTTCACCACGACTGAGGAAGCTGTGGTTTCGCAAAGGGCCGGGACCAGGCCGTGGACAAAGGAAGCGAGGCCGGCGCGCAGCAAGCGGAAGGAGAACTTGAAGGCAAAGAGCAGGTGTTCGACGTAGCTTTCGCCAACAGCCTGGGGATGATCAATGAAGAGCTTGTTGTAGGCTGACATGATGACATTTCCTCCGAGAGACACTATTGGCCAATATTCGAAGGAATAGCTCCCAAACATATTGACATTTTGGCTATATTTTGGGAATTTGTCACAAAAATTGGAACTATCATAGTGATTGACTCCAAAGATATCGCGATTCTTCGTCGTTTGCAGCAGGACGCCACCCTCACTGTCGAGCAACTGGCGGAAGCAGTGCACTTGTCGCGCAACGCCTGTTGGCGCCGGATCAAGTCACTTGAGGAAAGCGGGGTTATCCGGGAGCGCGTCGCGTTGCTCAACTCTGTGAAACTCAATCTTGGCCTTACCGTATTTATTGCAGTCAAGACGTCGCAGCATGATCTCAAGTGGCTGGATGCTTTTGCTGTTACCGTCCGTGACCAGCCGGAAATCATCGGAGTTTATCGGACCAGCGGCGACACGGATTACTTGCTGCAAGCGGTAGTGCCAGACATCGCCGGCTATGACGCGCTCTACAAGCGGCTCATCGCCAAGATTCCACTGACAGATGTGTCCTCAAGCTTCGTCATGGAAAAAATCAAGGAAACAACGGCATTGCCGCTGACCTATGTGCAGCAACGTTAGCCCGGCAGAAAGCGCGGCAATGCGCCAGTTTGCATTGTGTCGATGGGCGGATCACGTGAACATTGCCGTAAATCACTGTTGAGGCAAATCATCCGTGCCATAAAACCCAACTTGAAAAACCAGGACACCCCATGATCCGCCACGTCGTCCTCGTCCGCTTCAAGCCCGATGCGGACACAACGAAAATATTCGCCGCACTGAAAGACCTGCAGCTCAAAATCGAGGGCATCATTTCGATCTCTGCTGGCGCTGATACCAGCACCGAAGGATTGCAGCGTGGAAACACCCATGGCTTCACTGTTGATTTTGTTGATGCAGCGGCGCGCGATGCCTATCTCCCGCATCCAGAACATCGACATGTCGGCGCGATGATTGTCGCTTCCGCTGAAGGTGGTCTTGATGGCATTACCGTTGTCGATTGGGAGACATGATGTGGAGAAGTCCCGAATAAACAGCTGTGCATCATTCAATTCTTGCCCGGTCAAGGGCAGGGAGTGGTGCGAGATTCAGTTACCTGACCTAACCCAGTTCCCTTGCAATCGCTGCAAATGCGTCAATCGTTTGCAAGTCCATCGCGTCATTCACGGGATCGGGTTGGGAGGAGAATTTCACTGATGTGACTTCGGCTTGCGGGTTCACGTAGATCCATTGGCCGTGGATGCCCATGGCATAGTAGCTGCCTGATGCGTCGTTGGCCTTGTACCATTTGGCGCGGTAGCAGCCGTTGGGGAACAGGTGGGTCATGGAGCCTCGCGCCCAGGCCTGGCGCGAACCGTTTTCCCTTATGTCCTTCACCCAGTTTGATGGCACGATCTGCTTGCCGCTGGCTTCACCACCATTGCGCATCAGTTCGGCGAAGCGGGCGAGGTCGCGCAGGCTCGCGTTGATGCCGCCTGCGGTGCGGGCGCCGCCTTTCTTGTCGATGGTGATGAATGCGTCAGATTCAGCATTCATTGGTTTCCAAATTTTTTCAGACAAGAGTTGCGCAACAGGCAAACCGCTGGCGCGTTCCAGAATCCAGCCGAGCAGATCGGAATTGGGCGAGAGATAAGTGAATTTTTCGCCGTGGCGCGATTGTCCAGGCCTCACCGTGGTGAGGAAATCATGCAGGCCTTCTTCAGCCAATGACGGGTTGGGCGGGTTCCAGCCGGTTGACACGCGATAGCGGGCGAAGTCGCCTGTGGCATCGAGATAGTTTTCCTCGAAGTCGATATCGACGGTCATGTCGAGAACGTGCCGCACGGTGCAATCACGGTAAGCCGAGTTTTTTACCTCAGGCAAATAATTCATGACAGGCGCATCGGGATCGAGCATGCGTTCTGCCACCAGAATTCCTGCCAGTGTGCCGGTCACGGATTTGCTGACGGAGAACAGAATATGCCGGGACGTCTCCCTCATGTTGGGATAGGTCTCGGCGACGATCTTGCCCTGGTGCATAACGAGAAAGCCATCGGTTGAAGTGCCGCGCAGAAAATCGGTGACGGTGCTGGCGCCGCTCTTCACCGTGTTCAAATCCAACGCATCGCCCTTTGGCAATGATGCGGCACTGCCATGGGCAATCGCGGCGACGGAAAGCAGCTCATCAAGATGAGTGAAGCTCCAGCGGTTGTGGGGAGCTGTGCGCCAATTGGAGAGGCCGGCAGGTTTTTGAGTCATGGCGGGATTCTGGATGATTGAGATGCGCCTGGCAAGCGTGCGCCAGATAGATTTGCGCGATTCGAAAAGCTCCGTACACTGACTAATTGAAAATCGCTCCAAATGGCAGGGTTTGGGCGCGGCAGCGACGACCTGCTTGTGCACCTGGTAGAGTGAACGCCAAATAATGCACTCTTTACGGGAATTTTTGGGGATCTGAATCCCATTTTTTGTCCTGAAGGGCAGGTTCCCGTGATTACATCCCCAGCATAGGCCTAGAACGCTTCAGGATGGCCGCAGGACGCTCATCTGGGGGTGGGTGGCACAAGTGGTAGCTGGAACTTTACAGAAACGCCCTACGGGCAAATTTGACGACACAATAACTGTTTCAATCCAGGAGGGTTTCTACTCATTTAATGCCATCCCTGGATACTTTTTCCGCATGCCGGCTTCCGCGTGGCGAAACTGCGGCAATTGCGGCGGAAACGGGCCGCAACAGTGATCATCAGTATACAGACTATATTGCTCTGTATGCGGACTGTATTGATCCGTGTACAGATTGTTTGGCTGCGCTCAGGCCCTAAGACTGAAGAATAGAATCGCGAGAGTGCCCAACACATAGGCGCTGCCGAGGAGCTTGAAGGCCGACCGGTCCTTGGCGGCGGCGGATTCCACTTGCGTTGCGGCGGCATGCCAGGAGGTGCGCACGGCCTGCGCAAGGCTGGCGATGACGAAGAGGTAGGCCGCAATATACAACATGTCGATCATCATGAGATAATCAACTTCCGGCAATTGCGAGTTTGACGTGAGCTGCAAGGCAACGAGCGTCAGCAAAGCGGTGATGCCCATGCCAATGCGGCCTTCGACGAAGCTCGGGTGGATGTAGAACACCAATGCGGCGCAGGCGGCGACGAGGAAGATCGGCAAGATCACCTTGATGGCGTAAGTGAACCACGGGCGGTGCACAGGAACGGTGACGGTGACGCGCGAATAGGGTTCGAGTTCGGTGAGGCGAGTGTCACCGAAATTGGTGGGGTAGGGTTTTTCGGTTATGACCAGCGAAGGCTTCTGCAAAAGATATCCGGGAAGCGTGAGTTCAGGATTGACGGTGATGGGATCCTTGTCGGGCACATATTTCAACGCCGTGACACCCGCTGCATTATCCTCGAATTCAATCACGAGTTTTTGCTGATCGAAGGGATATTTCTCCAGCGGCAGTTTGCTGTTGAACTGGCCCTGATAGCGGATGGCGGTGTATTTCGTGCCATCGGGCAAATCCTGCGGCGCCTCATACAAGGGCGTGTTGATGTGGCCCCAAAGCTGGAACGGGTTCATGAATTCCAGCGTGGCTTGCGGATTGATGTCGGGATTTTTCCAGCGGAACCAGACATAGAAATCCATGACGTAACTGTGGTTTTGCAGGTCGAGCTGCTGGATGTCGTTGACGTAAACGCCGATGGTCACTTCGGTGGCGCCTGCTGGTGTTGCGGCTTGCGGCGCAGTTGCTTCCGGAGCAGTTGCGGCCGGGGCCGCCTGATCCTGAGCGCTGCTTGGTGCGCAAGCAGCAAAGATCATCATCGCCGACAGCAAAAAGGCCTTGACCGCATGCATCATGATATTTCCCGCTTCATCAGTACCCCGGAGGTGATGCTGGCACAGGCGGCAAGGTCCGGCAAGACTTGAAGAATGCAGTTTGCGGGCTTGTCACAAGTTTCCGTTTGGCGGATGTTGACGCGCATCAGGAGGTTCACATGTCCAACACAACGCTGCCGCTCATGGGCACCATCGCAAATTACTATGTGGCGCATGGCTTTCGCGAAGCGGGCATTCTGGCGGAGTTGCGCGAAGAAACCGCAAAACTTGGCGGCGACGCAAACATGCAGATAGCACCGGAGCAGGGTGCCTTCATGGGGATGATGGCGGCGATGCTTGACGCCAGGGCCATAGTGGAAATCGGCACGTTCACCGGCTATTCGTCGCTTGCCATGGCGCTGGCCACAGGCGCGCATGTGACATGCGTCGATGTGAGCGGGACATTCACCGGCATGGCGCGGAAATACTGGGCGAAGGCTGGCATTTCGGATCGCATGACGCTGCGGCTTGATGGCGGCGTGGCCGCGATTGCGGAGCTCATCGCGCAAGGCAAGACAAGCACGTTTGATTTGTGCTTCATCGACGCGGACAAAGCGTCTTATGATGCATATTATGAAGGAGCGCTGAAGCTGTTGCGCAAGGGCGGGCTGGTGATGATCGACAATGTCTTGTGGGGAGGTGATGTCGCTGACCCCGACAAGCGGGATGCCGATACAGTTGCGTTGCGGGCCCTCAACTCCAAGATCAAGGCGGACAACCGGGTGGAGATGGTGATGGTTCCCATCGGCGACGGTCTGACATTGGCGCGGAAACTCTAGGCGATGCGGCACATGGCACTGACGGCGGAGCTGGTGGCGAAGTGCCATCGCGCGGTTGCCGACCCGGGACCGTCGCCTGACGCGAAATACCTTCTTGACGTGGATTTCAGGCCGGCAGCGACTGACATCATTTCGCGGAAAAAGCCCGGGCCATTCCGGCTCTTTGCCTATGGCTCGCTGATCTGGAAACCGGAAGTGCCGCATGTAGATTTGCGCCGTGCAACCGCGCATGGCTGGCACCGCGCATTCTCCATGAAGATCATGCGCTATCGCGGAACGCCGCAACAGCCGGGCTACATGATGTGCCTGGATCATGGCGGATCGTGCGACGGCGTGGCGCTGCGTTTGCCTGATGACGATCTTGAAGGGCAGGTAGAGAAACTGCTGCGGCGCGAGGTGAGCCGCAAGGGCGGGCTTGAAGCGGTGCGGTGGATCGACATTGTGTCCGAAGGCGCTGCGATGCAGGCGCTGGCGTTTTATGCGGCTCCAAAGCAGCTCGAATATTACCAGGAAAACCGCCCGCTTGAAGAAGTTGCGCACGGGTTGGCGCGGGCCTGCGGGCATTGGGGATCAGGGGCCGACTATCTTTACAATACGGTTTCACATCTGGAAGAGCTTGGCATTCACGATGCGGAGCTTTGGGATTTGCAGGAATTGGTGGCGCGGGAAATCGGGTCGCTCACATCCCCGGCATGATGTAGACCGTTGGCGATGCGGGGAGCAAGTCTGGCGAGACCGTGATTGCATCCTCGCCCAAGCGTTCGATCCTGAAGTCCTTAGCGGCCGCCGCCTGAAAGCGCTCCAAGCTGCCTGAGAAGCGGGCATGCATGGGCAGGATGACGCGGGCGCGCAAATTCCTCAACACGGCCATCATGTTTTCGACCGGCATGGTCAAGCCGCCATCAACGGGGACCATGACGACATCCAGGCGGCCAATGGCGCCGATATGTTCCGGCGCCAGTTCGTGATGCAGGTGGCCCAAATGGCCGATGCAGAGCCCCGCCATCTCGAATATAAAAATCGAATTGCCGTTCTTTTCACGCGAGAGTTCGCCGGAACGGATGTCGGTTGCAACATTGCGGATGCGGACATCGCCAACTGTCAAATTGTGCCGCGCGGGCGCCGCGCCCTCGCCCCATCCTTTGAGGACCTGCTTGATCGACGGATCGGGGAAGTCCGTGTAATGCGACGAATGGGCATGGTTCATGGTGGCGACGTCGGGCGTTATGCCGCCGGCGTGACCTGAGTAATCAGTCGCAACCCGGATGCCGGCCGGGCTTTCGATGATGAAGGTGGAATGGCCCGCGTAAACGAGGCGGGCTTGGTTTTGCTTCAGGGCCGCGAAGTGAAGGAGGGGTTTGTTACGGGCAATGGCGAGGCACTCGCTGGGCCTTGATTGGGCGCCTGCTTGCGAAGCCGCAAAAATTGCAACGAACATTGCAATGACTGAACGCAAAACCATGGCGGCACTCCTGTTCCGCCCCCCGTCTCATTTTTGATGATGACATCGAAGAAGCGCAGAGTCAAAGCCACGCCTGGATTGGGCGGGAAA
The DNA here is from genome assembly GCA_963819615.1 of uncultured Alphaproteobacteria bacterium. Lineage (GTDB taxonomy): Bacteria > Pseudomonadota > Alphaproteobacteria > Rhizobiales > Aestuariivirgaceae > Aestuariivirga. The sequence goes on along the minus strand of CAWFWW010000012.1, from coordinate 307,987 downwards.
CCAAGGTTAACGAAATTTCATCTTTCAACGCCAACTAACTACTGCAACCGTCAGCTTATCGTCAGGCCTTTGGCTCCAAGATTGCGGCCATGGCGCATGATACAAGGCTGGTTGAGGAATTCCGCATTTGGGATCTGCCGACGCGGCTGTTTCACTGGCTTCTCGTTGGCGCGGTTGCGTTTCTGCTGTTCACCGGATTGCTGGCGCCTGAGAACTGGCTGAGCTGGCATCGCTATGCCGGGTATCTTGTCGCCGTGCTGATTGTCTTGCGAATTGTCTGGTGGGTCTATGGCAGCGGCTACAGCAGGCTTGCCACGTTGTTGCGCAATATTTTGCGGTTGCCGTCGTTCCTGCCTGCGCTATTGAAGCTTAATCCCCCTCACTTTGCCGGGCATAATCCGGCGGGCTCCGTCATGATTCTGGCGCTCATGGCGACGCTTGCTGCACTGGTTGCAACCGGGTTCCTCATGGAGGGCGGTGAAGAAAAGCTTGGCGTGCTTGCCGGCGTCACGGGCTTTGCCACGGGTGCTGCCGCGCATGAATTACACGCGTGGCTAGCCTATGGCTTGATGGCGATGATCGTGTTGCACATTGGCGGCGTGGCGTTTGAAACCTGGGTTCAGAAAACGCCACTGGTGCGGGGCATGATCACGGGGAAATTGCCGCTGCCTGGGGACGCCATTGGATTTGACTCCATAAAACCGCAGGCGCGCGCCGCCCTGACCGCCATCATTGCGCTGGCAATTTTCGCAGCGGCGGCTGGCTACGTGCTGCTCCAGCTGCCGCCGCTTGGCGTGAAGGTGGTCAAGGTGAGTGCTGTCTATGAAGCGGAGTGCAGTGCGTGCCATTTGGCGTTCCACCCGACACTGCTGCCTGCCGCTTCGTGGGCGCTCATCATGCGAGGGCTTGACGATCACTTTGGCGACGTTGCGAGCCTGCCAGACACAAAGGCAGCGGAGATTGCCGGATTCCTTGCCGCAAATGCGGCCGAGACTTCGGATACGGAAGCGGCAAACCGGTTTCGCGCGGTGGCCGCTGATGAACCATTGCGCATTACAGCCACGCCTTTTTGGGTGCGGCGGCATTCCAGCATCAGCGCGGCGACTTTTGCCGGCCCTCTCATCCGGTCAAAGTCCAATTGCGCTGCCTGCCACAGCGACGCGGCAACGGGGCGGTTCGATGACAGCGCCATTCTCTCAATGCCATTTTCGAACAAGTCAGGAGCTCAACCATGAAACACATCCTAACGATTTCCATTTTTGCATTGGCAGTGCCGCTTTCCATTGCAGCACAAGCCGATGCGGGGCGGGATAAAATCCTGGCAGATTTGCTGGCGCAGGCAAAAACAGCCGACGCGAATTTCGCGGCGTTTTCAGCTGATGATGGCAAGGCGTTCTGGCAAGGCACGCATACAGGCGGCAAGCCCGACACGCCATCGTGCACGACATGCCACACCAAAGATCCGAAAGCGACCGGGCAAACACGGGTTGGCAAGGCGATCGAGCCAATAGCTGTTTCTGCAAATCCAAAACGGTTCACCGATGCGGAAACCGTGGCGAAATGGTTCCTGCGCAACTGCAACAGCGTGCTCGGCCGGGAATGCACGGCTGCCGAAAAAGGCAACGTCATCGCTTATCTCTCGACACAATAGGAGGAAATCATGAAAAGCAACACACGTTTGATCTTCAGCGTCCTGCTTGGCTTTGCAGCCGCTGCACCTGCATTTGCTGACGGGGGCATGCGGGCCGAGATCACGGATGCGGCGACGCAAAAGGAGTGCTCGGCCTGTCACACGGCCTATGCGCCGATATTCATGCCGCAACGGTCCTGGACTGCGATCATGGGCGATCTCGCCAATCACTTTGGCGAAGACGCCAGCCTGCCTGCGGACGCCCAAGCGGGCATTCTCGCCTATCTGGTTGCCAATGCGGCAGACACTGGCGCCGGCAATAAAAGGATGCTGCGCGGCGTCAAGGACGGCGACACGCCGATGCGCATCACTGAAATGGCGTGGTGGAAGAGGAGCCATGAAGAGGTCAGCAGCAAGAGGTTCAAGAGCGACAAGGTCAAGACTGCATCGAACTGCATCGCATGCCACAAGACTGCGAACCAGGGATTTTACAGCGAACACTAGTGCGATGGCGCCTGGCGGAATTCAGGACGATTTGATCTTGCGGCAAAGCTGTTGCCTGTGGCTTTTTCATAGGCAAGGCCAGCCTTGAAGACCCTCGCGTCATCACAGGTGCGGGCGACGATCTGGATGCCAGTTGGCATGCCGGTTGTTGCAAAGCCCGATGGCACGGCGAGGACCGGGCAGTTGTGCAGCATGTTGAACTGGTGGGTCATCACCCAGCCATATTCGGGATCAGCCTTCTTTCCGTTGACCGTGAATGACATGTCCCAGGGATCATGCTCTGCCTTGACGCCGGGTGCGTTGTTGGTTGGGCAGATGAAGACATCATGCTGTTCCAGAATGGGGCCGAGGGTTTGATACATGTGATGGGTGCGGGCCCAGGGTTTGTGAACATCATCGGGGATTGAATTTTTTTCGCAGTTTTCGGCGAATTTCAAGGCGTAGTCCGTCATCAGGTTGCGATGTTCGCGGCAATGCCAGACTGTCTGGCGGCCGAAATGCATCAGGTTATACCAATGCATGCAATCGGCATCGACGTCGCTGGTCCAGCCGAGGTCAACTTCGGTCACACTGGCGCCGAGGGATTTGAAAACGTCGATTGCGGCCAGTGTATTCTTGCGGACCTCGGGATCGACATTGACGTATCCGAAGTCGATTGCGAAGGCTATCTTCATGCGCCTGATGTCTTGAGGCGCGGTTGGCAGTTTGATCCGTGTACGGATGGAATCGTGGTCGAGCGGGTGGGGGCCGGAGGTGACGTTCTGCATGAGTGCGGCGTCGGCGATCGAGCGGGTCATGGGCCCGCAGTGATTGAAGCGGTCGAAGTTGGCTGGCGGGCCATCGGGGTTGCGGCCATGGGGCGGCTTGAAACCAACTACGCCACAGCAGGCGGCAGGAATGCGGATGGAGCCGCCGATGTCGGTTCCGGTTGCAAGCGTCGTAAGGCCCGCGGCGAGCGCTGCTCCTGAGCCGCCGGACGAGCCGCCGGGACCCCAATCGGTGTTCCAGGGATTGCGTGTCACGCCCCAGATGCGTGAATGGGTGACACCTGACAGGCAGAATTCCGGGGTGGTGGTGCGGGCAAAGATAATGGCGCCCGCGTTTTGCAGACGCTCAATCATGGGATCGGAATGATCGTCGATTGCGTCCTTGAAAACCAGGGAGCCGTGGGTGGTGCGCTTGCCCTTGACGCGTTGCGCGTCCTTGACGGCAAGGGGAATGCCTTCCAGCGGGCGGAGCTTTGATCCGCGTTTTTCGTAAATGGCATCCGCCTGTTTTGCCGCCGCCATCGCTTCGTTCCAATATTGATCGGCGAAACAGTTGATGGCGGGATTGATTCGTGCTGACCTTGATTGCAGCGCTGCCACCAGCTGCGATGGTTTGAGTTTGCGGCTTGCGAACAGGCGCAGCGCTTCAGCCGCTGTCAGGTAACACAGGTCTTCTTCAGTCATGGTTTCCTCAGTGATGGACAGAACCTTCTGATTTTCGGTAGACATCATCATTCATTTTGGAGAGGAAAGTCCATGGGCAGGCTTGAAGGGAAATCAGCGGTTGTGACATCGGCAGCGCAGGGTATTGGCCGCGCAACGGTGCTGGCAATGGCGAGAGAAGGTGCAACTGTGTGGGCTACTGATATCAACGCGCCGCTGCTGAAGGAGCTTGAAAAGGAACACGCTGCAATCAAGACGCTGGTTCTGGATGTGCTGAAACAGGATCAGATTGACCGCGCGGCTGGAACCATCGGCACGCCTGACATCTTGTTCAACTGCTCGGGTTTTGTGCATGGCGGCACGATCATGGATGTGGTCGACAAGGATTGGGATTTCGCTTTTGACCTCAATGTGCGGGCGCATTACCGGATGCTGCGGGCCTTCACGCCCGGGTGGCTGGCGCGCGGCAAAGGCGTTGCGGTCAACATGGCCTCGCTTGCGTCCTCGATCAAAGGTGTTCCGAACCGGTTTCTCTATGGCACGACAAAAGCTGCGGTGATCGGCATGACCAAGGCAATGGCGGCTGACTATGTGACCAAAGGCATTCGCGTCAATGCCATTTGTCCGGGAACGGTTGAAACACCTTCGCTTTATGATCGCATGCGGCAGCAGGGCGATTTTGAGACGGCCAAGGCCGCCTTTATCGCTCGGCAACCGATGGGGCGGCTGGCGCAGCCGGAAGAAATCGCAGCGCTGGTGATTTATCTGGCATCAGATGAAAGCGCTTTTGTCACGGGGCAAACCTTCACGATCGACGGTGGCTGGTCAACGTAACTTGTTGTTGGCAAAGTTCCCGGTCCCTGTCTAAGGTTGCGGATGAGCCGCAAAAGACGGCAACAGGGAGTTTGTGTTTTGGGGACTGATACAGCTGCGATTGATGCGCGCGGTGTTACCAAGATTTTCAGGGGCGCTGGCCAGGATGAGGTGCGGGCGCTCGATCATGTGTCGGTGGCGATCCGCGAGAATGAATTCTTCACGCTGCTTGGGCCATCGGGATGCGGGAAAACAACTTTGCTGCGGCTGATCGCCGGATTTGATTTTCCAACGGACGGGCAGATCCTGCTTTATGGCGAGGACATTGCAACACTGCCGCCGTATCAACGGCCGGTGAATACAGTGTTCCAGAACTATGCGCTGTTTCCGCATATGACGGTGGCGCAGAACATCGGATTTGGACTCGAGATGCTGGGGAAGCCAAAGCCCGAGATCACCGCGCGTGTTGCCGAGATGCTGAAGCTGGTGCGCATGGATGCGCTTGCCAACCGGCGCACGTCGCAGATTTCCGGCGGACAGCAGCAGCGCGTGGCTCTGGCGCGTGCGCTTGCACCAAGACCAAAGGTTCTGTTGCTCGATGAGCCATTGTCGGCGCTTGACTATAAACTCCGCAAGGACATGCAGATTGAATTGAAGCGGCTGCAGCATGAGACGGGGATCACGTTCATTTTCGTGACGCATGACCAGGAAGAAGCGCTGACCATGTCTGACCGAATCGCAGTCATGAGCGAGGGCAAGATTTTGCAGATCGGTTCCCCACGCGACATTTATGACCGGCCTGAAAACAGCTTCGTTGCGAATTTCATCGGAGAGACCAACCTGCTTGGAGGCGTGGTGCAAAAAATCAACCCGCTGCACGCTGCGGTGCGATTGAAGGCGGGACTTGATGTGGTGGCGACATTACCGGAAGGATTTCAGCCACAGGGCAATGTGACCGTGGTGGTGCGGCCGGAGCATGCAAAGCTGGTTCCTCCTTCAGCGATGAATGTGTTGAAGGGGACACTGCAGAACATCGTGTTTTTTGGGACAGATACGCATTTTCACGCAGTGCTGACTGACGGCACGCCCTTTATGGTGCGGCAACAGAATGCGAGCGCAGCAGAATCCAGCTACTCCATTGGACAGCAGGTTGGAATTTCGGTTTCAGCAGGGGCGGCCAGGGTGTTGACGTCATGACGCCGTTCGAGGCCGCAGAGAAAGCACGGCGCAGCGACGTTGGCGAGCGCTGGCTGCTGACGATGCCGGCGCTCATCACGATTTTTTTCGCCGCGATCGGGCCGTTGTTCGTGGTGCTGCTCTATTCGTTCATGGTGAAGGGCGACTATGGCGACGTGAAATACTGGAAGTTCTCCGGCGATGGCTGGTTCAACGTGTTTCTCGAGCGCGACATCTTCGATGACACGTTGTCCTTCGCGGATGCGCATGTCACCATTCTGTGGCGTTCAGCAAGGCTGGCGCTGCTCACGACATTCATCACCATGTTCCTCGGATTTCCGACGGCCTATTTCATTTCGACGCGCGATGAACGGCACCGCGACATCTGGCTGTTTCTCATCACCATTCCGTTCTGGACCAACATTCTGATCCGCACCTTTGCGATTCAGGAGACGATCCGCAATGAGGGCATCATCAATTCGGCGCTGAAGGGCCTTGGATTGATCGAGAAGCCGCTGCAAATCATGTATACCGACACGGCGATCCTGCTCGGCATGGCCTATGTCTATCTGCCGCTGATGGTGCTGCCGATCTATGCGAGCATGGAGAAGCTGGATTTCCGTTTGGTCGAGGCGGGCTATGATCTCTATGCCACGCGGTTTCGCGTGCTGCGCCGGATCATCATACCGCTGGTCAAGCCTGGCATTATTGCAGGCTCGATTCTCGTCTTCATCCCAGCACTTGGCGCATATGTCACGCCGCGGGTTTTGGGTGGGGGCAAGAACATGATGCTCGGCAATCTCATTGAATTGCAGTTCGGGCAAGGGCGCAACTGGCCGCTGGGGTCGGCGCTTTCGGTGACGCTGCTCATCATCGTGACGATTGCGCTGTTGATTTATGTGCGCAATGCGTCGAGCCCAGGAGCGGGTCATGGCCACTAGCAAGACCTTTTCGATCAAGGCGCAGCCCGGGTTCACGTTCATCGCCATGATCTGCTTCTTCATGCTGTATCTGCCGATTGCGACGCTGGTCGTCTACGCGTTCAATGCCGGTGCATCGGTTGCGGTGTGGGAAGGATTTTCGCTCAGGTGGTTTGAGTCCGCGTGGAATAACCAGCAGGTGCAGGATGCGGCCTTGCGGACGCTGCTGGTGGCTTCGGTTGCGGCAACGCTTGCCACTGTCATGGCGACGATGGCGGCGATTGCAACAACGCGAACCGCGCCCTATCGCGGGATGACGCTCAAATACGCCTTCATCAACCAGCCTTTGATGGTGCCGGAAATTGTTACTGCGGTGGCGTTGCTCATCGTGTTTTCGCGGATCAAGATCTGGACGGGCTATACCGGCATTGGCTACATCATGGCGGCACATACGGCCTTCTGCATTCCCTTTGCGTATCTTCCCATCCGGGCACGGCTTGAAAACATGGACCTGACGCTGGAGAGGGCTGCGGCCGACCTTTACGCAACGCCGTGGCAGGCCTTCCGCCGGGTGACATTGCCGTTGTTGTGGCCTGGCATCCTCGCCGGACTGATGCTGGCCTTTGTGATTTCGCTTGATGATGTGGTGATCACGGAATTCGTCAAGTCGGGCGGGCAGGAAACCCTGCCGACTTACATGCTGGGGCAGCTCCGGCGGGTGGTGACACCAGAAGTGAACGCCATTTCAACTGTCTTTCTTGCGTTGTCGGTGCTGGTTGTGACAGTATTCTTTTTGATCAGCCGCAAGAAGACTGACTGACGTCAACTGGAGGGAAATTGACATGAACTGGAAACTGAATACCGGCATTGCTGGATTGGCGTTGTTTGCCTCGACAGGCGCAGCGCTGGCTGAAGGCGAGCTCAACATCTTCAACTGGGGCAATTACACCAGCGCCGAGCTGATCAAGAAGTTCGAGGAGACCTACAAGGTCAAGGTCACCATCACGGACTATGATTCGAACGACACGGCACTGGCGAAAGTGCGCGCCGGCGGCCATGGTTACGACATTGCCGTGCCATCTTCCAACTACGTGCCGATCTGGATCAGCGAAGGGCTGGCGCTGGAAACACGGCCCGACCAGATGGAGAATTTCAAGAATATCGACAAGCGCTGGGTGGATGTGTCTTACGATCCGGGCCGTCACTACGCGGTTCCGTGGCAGTGGGGCACGGTGGGCGTCGTCGTCAACACCAAGCATTTCAAGGGCGACATCAACACGTGGGGCATCGTTTTCAACCCGCCCGACGAGTTGAAGGGCAAGATCAACATGGTGCCGGAGATGAATGACATCATGTTCGGGGCGGTGAAATATGTAGGCGGCGAACAGTGCACCGGCGACAAGGAAATTCTCAAGAAGGCCCGCGACCTGCTGCTTGCGGCGAAACCGAGCTGGATGTCGATGGAGTACAACACGATCGAGCCGATGGTCAAAGGCGACATGTTTGCATCCAGCGACTGGAACGGCTCGGCCTTGCGGCAGCGATTGCAGAACCCTGATATCAAGTATGGTTATCCAAAAGAGGGAACGCTCATCTGGATGGACAACGTTCTGGTGTTGAAGGACGCCAAGAATGTTGAAAACGCCAAGCTGTTCCAGAATTTCATCATGGCACCGGAAAATGCCGCGCTGATCTCGGCTTTTGCCCGTTATGGCAATGGCATAACTGGATCGGAAAAATTCATGCCGGCCGACATGACGAGCGCGCCGGAGGTGATCATCCCGGAGGATTATGTGAAGAATACGGAAATTGGCTTCGCGTGTCCGCCTGATGTGCAGGAACTCTACACGAGAATCTGGACCGAGGTTCTCAAGTAATGCGAAATTTCTGGGCCGCATCAAAACCGGTGGGGCCTTTTGATTCACAGGAGAATGCAATGAAGACTGCCTTGAAGACATTCGCTGCCTTGGGCGCACTGTTCGCCTGGACGGAAGCGGCATACGCTGCAGGTGAACTCAATATCTACAACTGGGGCAACTACACCAGCCCGGAGATGATCAAGAAGTTTGAGGATACGTTCAAGGTCAAGGTGACCGTGACCGATTACGATTCGAATGATACGGCGCTGGCGAAGATCCGCGCTGGCGGCCACGGCTATGACATTGTGGTGCCATCAGCGAGTTTCATTCCGATCTATGTGCAGGAAGGGTTGCTGGAAGAAACCAAGCCCAATGCGATGGAGAATTTCAAGAATGTCGATCCGAAATGGGCCGATGTTCCCTTTGATCCGGGCCGCATGTACACGGTGCCGTGGCAATGGGGAACGACCGGCATGGCGGTCAACACCAAGGTCTATGGCGGCGATGTCAATACGTCGGCGATCTTTCTTGATCCGCCACCGGAACTCGTCGGGAAGATCAATGTGGTGCCTGAATTGACCGAAATCATCATGCTAACGACACTCTATCTGGGTGGACAACCTTGCACGGATGACAAAGAGATCCTGAAGAAAGTGCGTGACAAGCTGGTCGAAGCGAAGCCGAAATGGATTTCGATGGACTATGCAGCGCCTGAGACTTACGCGAAAGGTGATATCGCAGCTGGGGTCAATTGGAATGGTTACACGGCGCGCGCGCGGGTGCTCAACGCTGACATCAAGTTTGGTTTCCCGAAAGAGGGATTCCCGATCTGGATGGACAATGTGGCCGTCGTAAAGGGTGCGAAGAATGTTGAGAACGCCAAGCTGTTCCAGAACTTCATCATGGATCCGCAGAATGCCGCGATGATCTCGAACTTTGCATTATACCGCGATGGCATCAAGGGATCTGATGCTTTCTATGACAAGAACATGAAAGAGGCGCCGGAAATCAACATGCCGGATGAGACGTTGAAGCTTGGCCATTTCTCTCTTACCTGTCCGCCAGTGGTGCAGGAGATCTACACGAAAATATGGTCAGAAATACAGAAGTAATACCAAAAGTCATAAATACTGACTCTTCGGGCTTCAGACGAGTCTCTCTGGTATTCCCTCCCCCTAGTGGGGAGGGCTATCGCATATGGACATTTTTCCTCTCCCGCGTTGCGGGTCATTCTTCATTCCTCTCCCGCGTTGCGGGTCATTCTTCATTCCTCTCCCGCGTTGCGGGAGAGCGACTGTGTTTCGGGTCAAGTGTTTTTTGGTTGCCATGGGGTACCATCTCGGAGAATTGCGTTGAGGATTGTGAGGAGCTTTCTGGCGATTGCGATGAGGACGACCATCTTTGGTTTGCCCGCATTGAGCAATCGAAGAGAGAAGACTTGCAGGTCCTTGTTATAACGCTTGGCCGAGAGGGCTGCGAGGAACAAGACCGTTCGGCAGACACTGCGTCCACCACCGATCATGCTTTTGCCGCGCCATTGGCCTGACTGGCGTGTCCAGGGTGCAACACCTGCAAGGGCTGCGACTTGCTTGCCGTTGAGTTTTCCGAGTTCCGGCATTTCAGCCAGGAGGGTTCGGGCAACAACCTTGCCAACGCCGGGCACCGAGGCAAGAAGGTCCTCTTTCTCCTGCAACTGGGGTGAGTTTTTGACCATCGTGTCAATGTCGTCATCAAGACTGGCAAGCTCAAGCTCGAGGGCCTTGAGAATGCGGCCAATGCTTTTTTGCAGGGCAGTCTTTGCAGCATGACGCAGGGCGCGGTTTTTCTCCGCCGTGATCATTTGCACGATTTGCCTGCGGCGCGCCAAAAAGTCAGCTAACGCAAGGCTTTCTGCATCCGGCAAAGGTCTGATCTCAGGCTTGGTAGCTTCCGCAAAACGGGCGATGACCAAGGCATCAATCGGGTCGGTCTTGGCGTTCACCCCCAGGGCCTTGGCGTAGTTATGAATCTGCCTGGGGTTCACCACGGCAACCGGCAGCGACGCCGCAGCAAGTGCGGCAACTGCCAGAGTTTCATAACCACCCGTGGCCTCAATGGCGATGATGGCAGGTTCAGCGTTTTTCAAACGGCTGACAAGCTGGTCAAGCCCTTCAGCAGTTTGTTCAACAGTAAAGCTGTCGTGCGAAGGAAGGATGTGAACATCCAGCTTGTCCTTCGATACGTCTATGCCAACATGTGTCTTAACGTCCTGTGCGGTGGCGGCCATCTGATCCCATCCTTGTCGAAACGAGCTTCTATGTGAGCGGCCCAGGCGACTGTTCGGGTTCGATGGAACGGCGGGTGATGGACCATGCTCTCCCACGGGTTCAATAACCCAAAGGTGTTTCGGCCTTACACCCGCCACCGCAACACCAACACTATCACATGTTGCGGAATTCAAGTTACAAGGTGTCGCTTGCGAAGCAAGTGACGGAGAGGGGCTTTGGCTCAAGCGGAAAAAATTTGCCCATCTTGCAGGCTGTGCGAAGCCCCTCTCCGTCTTTCGCGTCTTGCGACGCGAAATCCACCTCTCCCGATTCTCGGGCGAGGAAAGCCATATGCGATTGCCCTCCCCACAAGGGGGAGGGAGAAGAATGGGTCAATTCTTGTGACGATTGGTATAAGCATGACTAACGGGCCGTGTGATCTGCCTGCCTGCGCGGTCTTTCACACGGTCTTTCCGTCCTTGGTCAGCAGGGCACCATACAGGTCCGGCCTGCGGTCGCGGAAGATTCCCCAGGAGCGGCGCAATTCGCCTATCGCTTCGAGATCGAAGGTTTGATGCCGCATACCCTCTTCGGTGCGGTTCATCTCCTGGATTTTTTCGCCTTGATGATCGGCGATGAAGGATCGGCCATAGAAAACGTTGAACCTGCCATCGGGCGCTGTTTCCTTGCCCACGCGGTTTGAGGCGAGCAGCGGCATGATGTTGGCGGCGGCGTGGCCGCGCATGGTGTTTTGCCAGTGCGCGCTTGAATCGTAATCAGGGTTCTGTGGTTCCGAGCCAATCGCCGTTGGAAAAAGCAGGAGTTCAGCGCCCAACAGGGCCATGGCGCGGGCGCATTCGGGAAACCACTGGTCCCAACAGATGCCGAGACCAATTCTTCCGATGGCCGTTTCCCAAATTTTGAAACCGGTGTCGCCAGGCGCAAAATAGAACTTCTCCTGATAGCCCGGACCATCGGGAATGTGGGATTTGCGGTAGTGGCCCAATTGCGCGCCATCGGCGTCGACGATCACCGTGGTGTTGTAGTGAATCTGGCCGGCGCGTTCGAAGACGCTGACTGGAAGCACGATGTTGAGCTCGCGGGCGAGTGCCGCAAAGCGTTTGACCGTCGGATGTTTTCCGAGCTCATGCGCCTGGTTCAGGAAATGCGCGTGCTGCTCGATGCAGAAATAGTCGCCGTCGAAAAGTTCCTGCAAAAGCACAAGCTGTGCGCCTTGCTTGGCCGCCTGACGGACAAGCGCTTCGGCCGCGTCGCAGTTCTTCGACCAATCATTGCGCGAGGCCATTTGGGTGATGGCGACCTTGACCTGCCTCATGCTGCTTCGAACCCTTCCAACACATTGGCGGTGTTGATGCCGATTGCCTCAATGGCGTAGCCACCATCCATGCGCGACACTGTTGCATTAAAAAGGGCGCCGGAGCAACTCCGGCGCCTTCCCATCCCCAATCCTGGCCCTAATTCAGGCCCCAATCCTGGCCGCAATGATGTAGTGTGGTTAGTTCAGTGCCTTGATTTCCACCTGTGCAAGCCCTGCTTCGACCATGCCCAGCGCTTCTGCGGCGCCGCGGCTGAGGTCCAAGGACCGGCCATCAATGTATGGCCCGCGATCGTTGATGCGAACGATCACGGCCTTGCCTGTGTCCTTATTGCGGACACTTAGCATGGTGCCAAACTTGTAGCGGCGGTGCGCGGCCGTCATTCCCATCGGCTTGAACTTCTCGCCGTTGGCAGTGACTTCTCCCGATTGATAGTAAGATGCGGTGACGGTGTGGACGTCATCCTGCGGAACAAAGCCCATTGTGAACAATGAGCAGACAGCAACAATAGGTATGCACTTCTGCATGGTATGGCCCCCGTTATTGACATGACTTGCCCGCACACTAAGCGCAGAGGCGCGGGTTAATTGAAAGCCGCCTTTGCCTCAAATTGCAGGCAATGAAACAAGGAAGGCGGCGGTTTTTTCTCCACGGAAAACTGCACGGCAGGCCCGTGATTGTTGATATTTGCCCAAGGAATTCAGGGTTGGACATGATTAACGCAGCGACGCGAGTTCTTCGCCTTGCGTCGGTCGTGGCGCGCGCAGCGGTGAATTCTGATGCGCTGCAAAACCGCAAGCGCGGTTAAGCTGCGGTTACGCCGCTTCCTAAAATCCGTTCAGTCAAGCACGACGTAGCTGATTTTTGCTATGCCTGAGCGATGCAAGCCAATCGCCTTTGCCGCGCCGTAAGAGAGATCAAGCACGCGGCGCTTGATGAATGGGCCGCGATCATTGATCCGTACAATGACGGTCTTTCCGTTGTGCAGGTTGGTGACCATCAATTTGGTACCGAAGGGCAGCTTGCGATGGGCCGCGGTGAATCCGTTTGGAACATAGCGTTCGCCATTGGCGGTGAGTGCGCCGGTTTTGTAGTAGGAAGCGAGACCGGAAGTGGCTGCTTCAACGGGCAAGACCGCGAAGAGCGACATCGCAATCAACGCCCCTGCGAATTTCTTCATTGCGATCACCTGATTCCTGCTTGTGTTTTATTGTTGGTGGGCACCATAGTTTGCCTTGGGGCGGGAATGTGGCAAAGATCGCGAATTATGTTGCATTTAGTCCACACTGACGCCCTTCATTTTGAACAACCGGCCGCAAGTTACTGGGAAACATCGGCTGACCGGCTTGATTTGGCGCTTGCGCCACTCGAAGGCGATGAAGCATGCGATGTCGCTGTGATCGGAGCGGGGTTTACCGGCCTCAATGCGGCTTTGGAACTCTCTGCAAACGGAATCGATGTGCGCGTGCTGGAGGCGGGACATATTGGATGGGGCGCGTCGGGCCGCAATGGCGGGTTTGCGTGCTTTGGCTCGCACAAGCTTTCCTTTGGCAGGCTGATTGAGCGTTATGGCATGGACGAAACGCGCCGCTACTACAGGGCGATGAAAGACGCAATTGCTGTAGTCGCATCCAATCTCGACGCGTTCGGGATTGACGCATGGCGGGCCGGCAGCGGAGACCTTTCGCTGGCGCATTTGCCTAACCGCATGGATGACTTGCAAGCCGAAAAAGAAATGCTCGAGGCGTTGACCGGTGATCCGGCGGTCATGCTGACGAAAGAGGAGTTGCGGCAACATGGATGTGACGGTCCCATGTTTCATGGCGGGATGAAACATCCGAATGGATTTGGGTTGCATCCGCTGAATTATGTGCGCGGCCTGGCGCGAGCGGCGCATGAGCGTGGCATCAGGCTCTATCCGCAATCACGCATGACTTCATGGGAGCAGGCTGATGGCATGCATGTCTTGCGGACGGAGCGAGGCTCACTCAAGGCGAAGCGCATTATCGTTGCGACGAATGGATATACGCCGGAAAATATCTCGCTGCATCACAAGGGCCGCATCCTGCCCGCGATGTCGAACATCATCGTCACGCGGCCACTGACGGAAGATGAAAAGCAGGAACAAGGATGGACGACGCACGTCATGGCTTCAGACACAAGGAACCTGCTGCATTATTTCCGGTTGCTGCCGAACAACCGGTTTTTGTTTGGCGGGCGTGGTGGTACAGATTCTTCGGCGGGCGGTGCTGATCCTTATCGCATGTACATCACAGCATCGTTCCGCAGCATGTTTCCGCGCTGGGCCAATGTTGAGGTCACGCATTTCTGGCGCGGATTTGTGTGCTTGTCCTATGACAAGGTGCCTTATGTTGGTGCGCTTGATGATGCAAAAACTGTGTGGACGGCACTTGCCTATCACGGGTCAGGCGTTGCAATGGCGAGTTATTGCGGACGTGCCGTTGCCCGGATGATGCTGAATGTAAGGGCGCGCGATGATGTTCCTGCCATCCTCACGCGCCGCCTTGCAAGATTTCCGCTACCACTGTTTCGTCCGCTTTATCTCAAGGGCGCTTACATGTGGTATGGCCACAAAGACAAACGTTAGATCGCGGCCTCGACCATGATCTCGACATCAATGCCTGGAGCTGCGAGTTTTGATTCAACAGTGGCCCGGGCAGGGGTTTGGCCGGGCACCACCCATTTGTCCCACACTGCATTCATCTCTGAGAATTTAGACATATCGGTGAGCCAGATATTGGCTTTGACAATATTGGTCTTGTCGGTGCCGGCTTCTTTCAAGACAGAATCGATCTGTTCCAGAATATCTGTCGTCTGTTCGCCGACAGATTTGCCGAGTGACTTGTCGGGTGTGAAGCCTGCGAGATAAACCACGCCGTTGTGAATGATGGCGCGGCTCATGCGGTTGCCTGCGCCAATGCGTTTAAGTGCCATTGTAATTCTCCTTGAATGTGTGACTGCGTCTTATGCAAAGCCCGCGTCATGCGCAAGGACTGCATTGAGCAAGACTTGCGAACCTGCTCCGCATTCCTCCAGCGTGGTCGACTCTGCTTCGTTATGCGATATGCCGCCAAGGCAGGGGACGAAGATCATCGTCGTCGGCGCCACACGGGCGATGTAGGCGGCGTCGTGGCCGGCACCTGAGGCCATTTCACGGGTGGTGAAGCCCGCCTGTTTAGCGCCATGGCGCACGCAGTCAATGAGGTCTGGCGCAAATTTCACCGCAGGAGAATTCCAGATGCGTTTTTCTTCGAGTTCCAATTTCAACTCGGCGGCGATTTTCGGCAACGCCTCTTGATAAACCTTCTCCATCTTGTCGAGTTCGCGCTCATCAGGATGGCGGAGATCGACAGTGAAGAAGACTTCACCCGGCACGACGTTGCGGCTGTTGGGCCGGTTTTCGATCAGGCCGACGGAGGCAACGCCCGGTAGATGGTTCATGCCGACCTGATGGATTACTTCGATCATTCGAGATGCACCCAGCAATGCGTTCTTGCGCAAGCCCATGGGTGTGGCACCGGTGTGCGATTCCTGGCCACGCACCGTCACTTCATACCAGCGCATGCCCTGCACACCGGTGACAACACCTATCATCTTGCTTTCAGCTTCAAGGATCGGACCTTGCTCGATGTGGAGTTCAAACATCGACGAAAACTTGATGGCGCCTGCCTTGTGCTTGCCCTTGTAGCCAATGCGCTCCAGCTCATCGCCCAACTTTATGCCCGAGCGGTCCTGTGTTGAATATGCAAATTCTGGCGTGAAGACACCTGCATAAACGCCAGAGCACAACATGGCTGGCGCAAAGCGCGAGCCTTCCTCATTGGTCCAGTTCACAATCATCAATGGCGCATTGGATTCGTATCCCATGTCCACCAGCGTGCGCATGGCTTCGAGTGCGCCGAGCACGCCGAGTACGCCGTCAAACTTGCCGCCCGTCGGTTGGGTGTCGAGATGGGAGCCCATGGCGATGGGGAGGATGTCGTTTCGCTTGCCGGGCCGCGTGGCAAACATGTTGCCGACTTCATCGACTTCGACGGTGCAGCCCAGTTTTTCGCATTCCGCCTTGAACCAGTCGCGCACGCGTTTGTCTTCATCGGAGACAGTCAGCCGCTTGATGCCGCCTTTCGGCGTGCCGCCGAACTTGGCCGTTTCCATCAGCGAGTCCCACAGGCGTTGCGGATTGATGGTGAGATTGGTTTTTGACGTCATGAATTGACCTCTTGATATCTGACAATGTCCTGCCGCAATCTGCCTGTGTCAAGCAAGGAGAGTTTGCAACAATGGTTGCCGATGACGAGAGTGGAGGGTCGGTGCCGAATTCCCAACTGGCCTGCAAACTCGCGGCTGCCGTTGTCGGCGCGACGCCAACACGCGTGACACGGTTCAGCACTGGCTTGAAGCACTATGTCTTTGACGTGGAGTTCGATGATCGGGCTCCGGTTGTCGTGCGTGTCGCGACGAAAGAAAACCGCGCAGCCATGGTCGGGGCTTACCACCTCTCAAACCAGTTGCGTCCCGCTGGCGTGCCGCTGCCGCAGATCATCGCGGCTGACTTGGACCACCGGTTTCCCCATCTCATTCTTGAACGTTTCCCCGGCACTGATTTGATGCATGTCATTCAGAATTTGTCGCTGCAACAGCAGAACGGGATTGCCGAAAGAGTTGCCACAGCGCAGCACGTTGCATCAATGTTGCCGTCAGCTGGCCGCTATGGATACGCGGTGACAGCGGAAGAGGCACCACATCTAAATTGGTCTTCAGTTCTGGAAGAGAGCCTCGCCAAGGCACGCAAGGGCATCACAAGTGCTGGACTGTTCGAAAGCCATTATCCAGAGTCTATCGCAACCCTGATCGAGACACATCGCAGCGATCTTGATGCAGTGCCCGCGACGCCATTCCTGCATGATACAACCACCAAGAATGTGATCATTGCACCTGATGGCTCATTCTCTGGAATCGTTGACGTGGACGAGCTGTGTTTTGGCGACCCCCGCAGCGTGGTTGCCTTGGCGATGGCATCGCTTGAAAACATGGGAGTGGCGACGCATTACATCGACGCCTGGATGGCCGCCGCCGGATTCAGGGATGACAGGATTTTCAGGCTTTATGCAGCACTTACTGCAGTTGGTTTCATGTCGGAACATGGCCAGATGTTCAATGGCAACATCGCGTCATCAACAGAGCGTGAACGGAACTGGTTGCGATGGATCGCAGATCGATACATGCAGCAAGCACAAGTCTAAGTCCGCGCCTTGCGGGCTGCCACATAAGGCGCCTGCATGGCGAGATCAGTTGCGCTTAACCGGTCTGCTGCCGACCAGCATTGGTGCCAATAGGGATAAGGCTGCGGTTGCTGGCTGACGTCGCCGAGTTTCTTCAAATCATCAGGCGTCAGTTTCAGCGATGCCGAAGCCAGATTGTCCTTCAACTGTTCTTCATTGCGTGCCCCGACAATCAGCGATGCCACTCCCGGCCTGCTTGCTGTCCAGGCCAGCGCCACTTGTGCCGCCGATACGCCGTGCGCTTCGCCAACTTCAACCAGAGCTTCAATGATATTATAAAGACTTTCCTGGTTGTAGATCGGCGGTTCACTCCATCCACTTGTATGGCGCGAGAGTTTTGGATCCGGCTTGCCCCTGCGGAATTTGCCAGACAGCAACCCACCCGCAATCGGGCTCCACACCTGAATGCCAACACCCTGATCCAGCGCAATCGGCAACAGTTCAAATTCGGCATCGCGTGACTCCAGGGTGTAATGAATTTGCTGGCAGACAAAGCGTTGGAAATTGTGGCGCTCCGCCACGTTCAGGCATTTCATGATGTGCCAGCCGGAGAAATTCGAACAGCCGACGTAACGCACCTTGCCCTGTTTCACCAAAGAGTCGAGCGCTTCCATCATTTCCTCGACGGGCGTCATGCCGTCCCACTCATGCAGGAAATAGAGGTCGATGTGATCGCGCCTCAGGCGCTTCAGACTCGCTTCGCATTCGTGGATGATGTGGAAGCGCGACAGGCCCTGTTCATTGGGACCATCGCCCATGCCGAAGCGCACCTTGGTTCCGACCATCAATTGATCGGAGCGGCCTTTCAGGATTTCGCCAAGTGCTTCCTCAGACTTGCCGCGTGTATAGGCGTTGGATGTATCGAGCATGTTGACGCCGTGATCGACAGCGACGTCCACCAGCCGCTTCGCATCCTTGAGCGGCACACTGCCGATTGTGCCAAAAAAACCCTCGCTGGAGAAATTCATGGTGCCCAAGGTATGCAACGAAATCTTGAGGCCTGAACGGCCGAGCTGGCGATATTCCATGTTCCTACTTCCCTCTATTCTATGGATATGCGTATGACCCCGTTGCCAAGGCCCCATGCGCTTCCAAAGATGCCTGGAGTTTTGGCCGTGCGCGAACCGCGGCGCAAAGTTTTGCAATCTTCTTGAAGCGTTCGTGGATTGCGGCTTCGTTCGGCATGCCCCAGATCGTCAGCATGAACAGGTAGATGTCAAGCCCTGAAAATCCCTTGCCGAGCATATAGGGGCCAGGATGATTGAGCCTGTCTTCGATCACTGCAAAATTGCGTTGCATGACGTCTGCTGCCTTGCGCTTGATGATGACGGCCTGTTCGTCGCTTTCGCTGTAACCGCCGCCGCCATAGGCCATGTTGGTCACGGGATAAATGTTGGTGCTCATGAAGTTGAGCCAAGAAAGATAAATGCCGAAGTCGTATGTGCCGGGACCTGGGGAAAGCCGCGTATCGGGATGGGCAGTGGCGAGATAGGCAAAAATTGCAGCGGATTCAAACAGGGTCCGGCCATCGGGCAACAACAGCGCCGGGATAAATCCCAAGGGACTCTGGTTGCGGAAGGAAGGACTGCGCACTTCTTCCGGCGTCATCCAGTTATTAGAATAGGAGATCCCCATTTCATCAAGCAGAAACTGCACGCCCATCGAGCCCCAGCCTTTGATGTTGTGCAAGGTGTACATGAATCATGGCTCTTTGGGGAAGGTGATCAGAAAGGTCCAGATGCAATAGGCTGAGGTGCCTGCCGCCAGCACCAGCCAGAATCCGCTGCTGCCATACAACAGTTCAAAAGCTATCCAGCCCATTGTGGATGCAACGATCGCAATTCTGCGCCATAGCGGTTTGTAGAAGGGATGGTTTTGGTCGGCCCGAAACATGGCCAGATGTGACAGCAGTCACGCTCCATTGTCAATGCGATGGCTTTGATAACCCTCTCAATTGCGCTCCAGATAGGCCACAATCGCCGCTGCCGCTGCCTCTGGCGAAACACTTGACGTGTCAATCCTGATTTCCGGATTTTCCGGCGCTTCATATGGCGAGGAAATACCGGTGAAATTCTTGAGCTCGCCCTTGCGGGCCTTGGCGTAGAGGCCTTTGACATCGCGTTTTTCGGCTTCCGCCAAAGTCGTGTCGATATGGACCTCAATGAACTCACCATCGCCCAAACGCTCACGCGCCATCAGGCGTTCGGAACGGAAAGGCGAGATGAAGGATACGAGGACGATCAACCCGGCGTCGACCATCAGTTTGGTGACTTCGGAGACGCGGCGGATGTTCTCGACGCGGTCGGCGTCGGTGAAGCCAAGGTCGCGGTTCAATCCGTGGCGCACGTTGTCGCCATCGAGCAGATATGTGGGGTGGCCAGTGGCGTGCAGTTTCTTTTCAACCAAATTGGCAATGGTTGACTTGCCCGCACCTGAGAGACCGGTGAACCAGAGGGCGCGCGGCTTTTGTTTCAGCAATCTGGCACGGGCCAGCTGGTTCACGTCGGTTGATTGCCAGTGGATGTTGGCAGCGCGGCGCAAGGCAAAATTGATGAGGCCCATGCCGACCGTGTTGTTGGTGAAACGGTCGATTATGATGAAAGAGCCCAGCGCCTTGTTTTCATTGAAGGGAGCAAAGGCCAGCGTGCCGTCGAGTTCGAGATTGCAGACGCCGATTTCGTTCAGGGCTAACGTTGTTGCCGCCTGCTGCTCCATGGTGTTGACGTTGGTTTTGTATTTCAGCTTGTCGAGAGTGCCGGGCAAGGTTCTTGTGCCGGACTTGATGAGATAGGGTCTTCCAGGAAGCATGGGGTCGTCGCCCATCCAAAGGATCTGCACTTCGAATTGATCGGAGGTTTCGACAGGTGCATTTGCAGCACACAGCACGTCGCCCCGGCTCACGTCGATTTCATCTTTCAGTGTGATGGTGATGGCCTGGTCTGGCTTCGCTTCTTCGAGATCGCCATCGGCTGTTACGATGCGGGCAACGGTGGATTGGCGGGCAGAAGGCAGAACCTTAATGGCGTCGCCGGGCTTGATCTTGCCGGATGCAACCGTGCCAGCAAAGCCGCGGAAATTCTGGTTGGGGCGGGAGACCCACTGCACCGGCATGCGGAAAGGTTTGGCAGATTGATCATCGCCCACGGGCACAGTTTCCAGATGCGCCATCAGCGTTGCCCCGCGATACCACGGCATTCTGGAAGAGCGGTCGATGATGTTATCGCCCTTCAGTGCGGACGCTGGAATCACCGTGATGTTAGTGGCACCGAGCGATGCGGCGAAAGTGCGGTAGTCAGCTTCGATTTTTTCGAAGACTTCCTTGCTGTAGTCAACGAGGTCCATCTTGTTGACGCAGACGACGAGGTGGCGGATGCCGAGCAATGTGCAGATGAATGTGTGGCGGCGGGTTTGGGTCAGCACACCTTTTTGGGCATCCATCAGGATTATGGCGAGTTCGGCTGTCGATGCGCCGGTTGCCATGTTTCTCGTATATTGCTCGTGACCCGGCGTATCGGCGACGATGAACTTGCGTTTTGATGTGGCGAACGCGCGGTAAGCGACATCAATCGTGATGCCCTGTTCGCGCTCGGCAGCCAGACCATCGACGAGCAATGCGAAGTCGAGATTGCCGCCTTGGGTGCCGAGCTTCTTCGAGTCGGCTTCGAGGGCCGCGAGCTGATCTTCGAACAGCATTTTTGATTCATACAGCAAGCGCCCGATGAGGGTGGACTTGCCATCGTCGACCGAGCCACAGGTGATGAAGCGGAGCAGGTCCTTGTTCTCCTGGGCGTGGAGGTATTCAGCGACATCGCCGCCTTCGAATTCGATGAAGCGCGTCATCAGAAATACCCCTCCTGCTTTTTCTTCTCCATCGAAGCGCTTGCATCCTTGTCGATGACGCGGCCCTGGCGTTCCGAACTGGTGGCGACGAGCATTTCTTCAACGATGTCGAGGAGCGTGGTGGCGTTGCTTTCGATGGCGCCGGTCAGGGGATAGCAGCCCAGGGTGCGGAAGCGGATTTTCTTCATTTGCGGTGTTTCGCCAGGGAGCAAACGCATGCGGTTGTCATCGACCATGATCAGCTGGCCGTCGCGTTCCACTACGGGTCTCACGTCTGCAAAGTACAGCGGCACGATTTCGATTTTTTCGCGGTGGATATATTGCCAGACATCGAGTTCGGTCCAATTCGAGAGCGGGAAGACACGGATCGATTCACCCTTGTTCTTGCGCGCATTGTAGAGGTTCCACAATTCCGGGCGCTGGTTCTTCGGGTCCCAGCGATGTTTGGTGTCGCGGAAGGAGAAGATGCGTTCCTTGGCGCGGGATTTTTCCTCGTCGCGGCGGGCGCCACCGAAAGCGGCATCGAAGCCATATTTGTCCAGCGCCTGTTTCAGGCCTTCGGTTTTCATGATTTGCGTGTGCAGGGCTGATCCGTGGTCAAACGGATTAATGTCTTTCTCGATACCTTCCGGATTGATGTGGACGATGAGATCAAGACCGAGTCTTTTCGCGGTTTCATCTCGCATGGTGATCATGTCGCGGAATTTCCAGCGGGTGTCGACATGCATCAGGGGGAAAGGAGGTTTTGCAGGATAGAATGCCTTCATCGCGAGGTGCAGCATGACGGCAGAATCCTTGCCGATGGAATAGAGCATCACCGGCTTTTCACATTCGGCGGCGACTTCGCGGATGATGTGGATTGATTCAGCTTCGAGGCGGTCGAGGTGAGTGAGTGAAGGTTTGGCCGCGATGGCGGGCGCTGACTGGTTGGCGGCCATGAAGCTTCGCACCTTGTCCATGGTCCGGGCCGATGGTGAGCGACCGTTTTTCAGGTCGAAAACGAAATTGGGGTCAGAGAGCGCCTGTTTGCCCAGTGACGTTGGATCGGAGCCGGATTTCGATAGGAAATCTTCGATTTCGATAAGGAATTGCGAGGTTGTGATGCTCATGAATAGGATTTAGCCTATTTATGGATAGTTCGTCCAGTAAAAAAGAACAGTCCGTTCTGTTTACGGAACGATCTAGATGCGCTCTGACAGTTTCAGGATGCGTTTCCCAGCCTCGCGCATTTCCGCTTCGCCAACGGTCAGTGCCACGCGCAAATGGCCTGCACCTGCTGCCCCGAAGCTTTCGCCCGGCATGGTGACGACGTTTTCCTCCATCAAAAGGCGCATGGCGAAATCATTGCCAGAGAGCCCTGTCGGGCGCACATCGACCATCACGAACATGCCGCCTTCAGGCATGCGGGCGTGTACACGATTATTGCCGGCAAGGACTTCGACCAATGCCTTGCCGCGCGAAAAATATGCATCACGCATGGCCTTCACTTCAGGGAAGTGATTGCTTATGGCGAAGGCGGCGGCGTCCTGGAGGAAGGGCTGCTGGCCGAAAAGGAAAGTCTCTGCGACCGGCAAAGCGCACTTCACGAATTTTTCAGATGCCGCGAGCCAGCCCGAACGGAAGCCAGGTACTGCGTGTGATTTGGAGATCGATGATACGACTATGGTGCGTTCTTCCATGTCCATTTGCATGAATGGCGAGACGAATTCATGGGCCCCATGAATCTGCGTAGCATAGACTTCATCGGAAATGATCCACAAATCGTGACGTTTTGCCATCAAGCAAATGGCGTTGATTTCATCGCGGGTGAAAACAGCGCCTGTGGGGTTTGATGGCGAGTTCAACAGAATGGCGCGGGTTTTTTTGGTGATGGCAGCTTCGATTGCCATTACATCAGGATGAAAGTTGCGGTCGGGATCCAGCGGCACTGGTACCGGAACGCCGCCTGGAGCTGTTACTACAGCTTCGTAGGTTGCATAATAAGGATCAAGCAGGAGGACTTCGTTGCCCATTTCAATGGTGCAGGCAAAGGCTACATAAAGTGCCGTCTGGGTTCCCGGGAGATAGATAAACTGGCGCGGTGTGATGTCGCGGCCCATCTGTTTTGTATAATGTGCTGACAGCGATTCCAGAATTGAACGCTCGCCATCTCCGGGCGAATAGCGGGTGCGGCCAGCCCGCATCTGCTTTTCGGCATGATCGAAAATAGCAGTTGGCGGCGGTAAATCGGGTTCGCCAATAGAGAGGAAGATCAGCTTTTCGCCTTGGGCCGCGCGCTTCTTGCCCTCAATGTGCACACGCCATTTGTCCGAGCCCAGCGTGGCGAGCCGGTTGGTGATTGATGCCATTTTCATGATGGCGCGTTCTTACTCCGGAACCTTCTCACGCGCCAGACGGTTCAGCGTCACGTAATCGGTCTTTCCCGACCCGAGGACCGGCAATTCCGCAATCTCCACGATGTTTTTCGGGATCATCAGTTCGGATGCGCCTTCAGCTTTCATGACAGCCGAGATGGCTTTGCGGTCAAGCTTTTTCATCGTGGTGAAGAGGACGAGCTGTTCGCCCTTTTTCTTGTCGGGAACGGCAACGCAGGCATGGACTGCATCGGGGAAGTGCTTGCCAATTTTCGCTTCCACAGATGTCAACGAAACCATCTCACCGGCGATCTTCGAAAAGCGTTTGGTCCGGCCCAGAACCGTGATGTAGCCCAGTGCATCGACATCGACGATATCGCCCATGTCGTGCCAACCTTCATGGGGCGGTTCGATCACGCCCGGATTGTCGGCGCGAAGATAACCCAGCATGATGTTCGGGCCACTCACCAGCAGCTTGCCACCTTGCGTGATGCCTTCAACGGGCTCCAACCGGTATTTGATACCGTTGAACAGGCGGCCCACGGTGCCGTTCTTTGCGTGCATCGGCGTATTGGCCGAGACGGCTGGTGAACATTCGGTGGCGCCATAACCTTCGATGATGCGCTGGCCGAACTTGTCCATGTAGAGCTGACGCGTTTCCGGCCGCACGCGTTCGGCGCTGCCCACCACCATGCGCACGGACTGGAAATCATAGGGGTGAGCGTTTGCGGCATAGCTGTTGAGGAAGGTGTCGGTGGACAAGACGACAGTCGCTTGTGTGTCATAGATCAATTCAGGGATGATCTTGTAATGCAGTGGCGTGGGATAGAGGAATGAGCGCATTCCGCTCATTGCCGTCAGGACCACGCCACCGGTGAAGCCAAAGGCGTGGAACACGGGCAACGCGGTGAAGAAGATATCATTGGGTGTGAAAGGAATACGCGTCAGGATCTGTTCGACATTGGCCATCAGGTTGCGGTGGGAGAGGGCGACACCTTTTGGCAGGCCTTCGGAACCTGATGTAAATAGAATAACCGCAGGGGAATTAGGTTCACGCGTGGCTCCCGAACGGTTCAGGCTTGCCTGGGGAAATGCACGGCTGACCAAGCCCTTGACCTTGTCGATTGCGCCTATGCCCTCGCGGACATCTTCAAGGTAAACGATCTTGCAGTTTTGCGAGAGAACCTTGATGGTCTCCTGCATCTCGCCCAATTCGATGAACTTGCGTGAGGTGATGATGGTCTGGACCTGTGCAGCGGTGCAGGCGGCTGACATGTTCACGGCACCGGTCGAGAAATTGAGCATCGCGGGAATGCGGCCAAAGGCGTGGAGGCCGAAAATGGTGACGACCGTTCCGCTGGCGTTTGGCAGAAGGACGCCAACATTCTTCTGGTTGGGCGTTTGTGCCGCAATCTTCTTGCCGAGGATGAAAGCCCCGAGCATCAGACGGTGATAGTTCATCGGCTGGCGCTGGATGTCTTCGAATATAATTTTCTTCTTGCCGTAAACGCCGCGCGCATCGAGCAACCCGTCCCACAGGGTCCGGTCGATGTTGGCGGTTCGGAAAACCATGTCGGTCATTACGTCATAGAGTTTTTCTGCCTGGCGTTCGCGCAGTGCGGCGCCTTTCAGTTCCTTGGGCGAATCCATTTCAACGGGCGGCAGAAATGTCAGCGTGATTTTTGGGAACCAGCGGATTGGCAGTTTGCCCTTGAGCCTGGAGAAAGGAGAATACTGTGCGCCAGAAATGCGTACGGGCAGGATTTTTCCACCCGCCATTTCGGCCACAGCACCCGGGCCTTCGTAGATTTTCATGAGGCCGCCGGTGGTGGTGAGGCGGCCTTCCGGGAAGATCACAACGCGGTGGCCCTTTTTCAGTTCGGTGACCAGCGAGCGAAGGGCAAGGGGATTGCCGGGATCGATCGGGCAAAGATCGAAGAGCGCAAAGGCCGGCTTCACCCACCATTTCTTGGCCATCTCCGTGTTGATGGCGAATGCGGCACGCTCTGGCAGGAATGCCGAGAGCAAGGGGCCATCCAGCAGTGATGTGTGGTTGGCAACAATCAGGGTTTTGCGGCCTGCTTTCTCAAGGTGCTGCAGGCCTTTCACCTCGACCTTGTAGAAGAAGCGGAAAAGGGTACGAGCAATGCTGGCCAGCGTTTCGTGGGGCAGAAGGCGTATGATGTAGATCGCCGCAATGAGATTTGCCGTTCCGAGTGCGAGGAAAACTCCGCGAGCCGAAATTCCTGAAGCCAGGAGAACACCGGACAAGATGGTTGCCACCACCATGAAAAGTGCATTGACGATGTTATTTGCGCCAACAATGCGGGCGCGCAGATAATAGGGCGTGCGGGCCTGCATGAGTGCATAAAGTGGCACTACAAAAATGCCGGCAAGGCTCGAGATGGCCACAAGATCAAAAAACACCCGCCAGACTTGCCAGTGCGACAGGACATCCATGAATGGCAGGAGCCTTTCACCTGCCTCGTTGGTGACGGTTGCGGCACCACTGGCAATCGAAGCTGAGAGAGCCGTGTTGCCCGCGCCGGCAGCGAAATAGAGATCGAACAGAAATACCGAAATGAGCAAGGCTGACGCAGGCACGTATTTGGCAGTGATCGCCCCGCCCAGAAGCTTGTTACAGAATACAGAGCCTGCGCCGATGCCAACCGAGAACACTGCGAGGATCAGCGATGTGAAAGCGGGCGTGCCTTTCAGGCTTTCATTGGCAAAGAGTGGCGCCTGGGTGAGCAGCACCAGTCCCAGAACATAGAACCATGAAATCCCGAGAATTGCCTGAAAGACTTCTGGTCGCTGTTTCGAGAGCTTCATCGCAGCCCATGTTTCGCCCATGATGTTTGGGTTGATTGTGAGATCGGGCTGGGTTGAGGGTGCTTCGGGAATTTTCGTTGCGGTCCAATATGAGAAGACGCCGATCCCCATGATGATAATTGCGACGAGGACTTTTCCGCTGGCGTGAGCTGCAATCAGGTTGCCGAAATTTGTGCCGAGGAGAATGGCGAGGAACGTCGCCATTTCGATCAGGCCGTTGCCGCCCAGCAATTCATCCTTGGTCAAGTGCTGTGGCAGGATTGAATATTTGATCGGGCCAAAAAATGCCGCCTGGGTTCCTGCAAGGAATACGCAGAGTTGTTTCAGCCAGACGCTGTCATTATAAAGTGCGAAGACTGCAAGCGCCACGATTGCGATTTCGACAAGCTTGATCTGCCGCGCAAGCCAGGCCTTGTCATATTTGTCGGCGAGCTGGCCAGCCGTTGCCGAAAAAAGCAGAAACGGCACGATGAACAATCCGGCGGAGATCGTGTTGAGCAATCCGGCTTGCTCTTTTGGCAAGGTCGAGATGAGGATCGCCGCAACCGCAAAGCGGATGGCGTTGTCGTTGAAAGCACTCAGGCCTTGCGTCACGAAGAGCGGCAGGAAGCGCCTTGTTTTCAGGAGGTCGAACTGGCTGGGTCCACTCATGGTCCAATGGCTAGCATCCAAAAAATTAACGAGGGGTTCCTGTGGTGTGCTTTTGTGGCATGAGCCGGAGGTTTGCAGCAAGGGTTCGACCTTGCGAAACCTGAATCAAATGAATCGCTTGCGGCCTTATACTCTGAATCAAGTGTTTCAAGTGACGTCTCAAGGGGTTGCGATGTGGCCGCAGAATGGGGTGATAGTCCATTGAATTAAAACCGTTTTCAGTTCATTATAAAAATCCAAGTTGTGGTCATCCCGGCGAATGCCGGGACCCAGTCTTTCAGGAGTTGAATGTGCGGAAAGTCTGGGTTCCGGCGTTCGCCGGAATGACGGGTTTATCGGGCATATTGTTACGGACACGGTACAATAGATTCAACCACTCAACATCTGCGGTGTCATCTCGATCAATGTGGGACCATCGGCTTCAAGAGCTACTTTAATGGCTTTGCCCAGTTCTGCGAGTGAAGCAGGCGTTTCAGCGTGGCAGCCATAAGCACGTGCGAGCATCTGAAAATCCGGATTGCGCAATGTGACGGCGTTGGGCTGGATGCCTGCGTCCACCATGTTGTCGCGGATCTGGCCGAGGGCGTTGTTGTTCCAGAGCAGGATCGGGATTGCGAGTTTGTGTTCGGCGGCGGTGCCGAGTTCGTTGATGGTGTATTGCAGGCCGTAATCGCCGGCGAGGACTGCGACGGGAGTTGCTCCCACGCCAAATTTTGCACCGATGGCGGCGGGAAGGGCAAAGCCCAGTGTTCCGAAGCCTACCGGGTGAAGCCACTTCCTGGGAAGATCAACTGAAAAATCTTCATTCGCGGCATAGGCAATTTGGGTCATGTCCGATGCAATCACTGTGTCCTGTGGAAGAGCAGCTCGAATGACGTCGAGTGCAGTCCGCAAGGTAATCCGGAGATTACTCGTGTCTTCCGCGTCGCGAAGTTTTTGTGCCGTTGCCGCACCCAACAGCGACGGATTCACTTTCTTTGGGATTCCTTCAGCGATAGCGCCAAGTGCCATGGCGGCATCAGACAGTATGGCAAGGTACGGCACATGCGGGCGGACAATGCTTGAAGGATCAATATCAATGCGGATGAGTTTTCCGTTGAGTTCGATCAGATGGGCATCGATGCGGTAACCATCCCAAAAATCCGTTTCTGAAAGTTCAGTGCCAACCGCAAGAAGTACGTCGCATTCTGCAATCAATTTTTTCGCGGTGGTGCGCGAGAGGTGATAGCCAGCGGATTGGGGATGTGATTCAGGAAAAATGCCTTTCCCCGCCGTCGACGTCATGACCGTGGCACCTATGGCCTCTGCGATTTTCCGCGCGGCGACGCTGCATTCCGATGCTCCACCACCGAGAATCATCACAGGCTGGCGGGCGTGGGCCAGAAGTGCAGCAGCTTCTTTGATCTGCTCCATGTGCGGAGCTGGGCGGCGCGGCAAAGGGCGAGCCTGCCAGCCTGCGCCCGCCGGCATCTTCAAAAGGTCGACAGGGATTTCAAGATAGTAAGGACGTGGCCTCATCGCTGCAAAGCTCGCAAACGCCTCCGCAATGACATCACGCACGTCGCTTGCGGTTGTTGCCTGACGGGCGTTGGGTGTCAGGCTTTGGGCGACGTTGATCTGGCTTCGCATTTCATGCAAGCGGCCACGGCCTTGGGCACTGTCGGCGATGTCGAGTGCTGTTGAAATCACGAGGATCGGGGATGAGTCCGACCAGGCTTGCCCCATCGGTGTGAGGATATTGGTGACGCCGGGGCCGGAGATGGTGAAGCACACGCCGGGCTTGCCGGTCGCTCTCGCATAGCCATCGGCCATGAAGCCTGCACCCTGTTCATGACGCGGCAGGATGTGGCGGATTTTGGAACGCGGCAGGGCGCGATACATTTCGATGTTGTGCACGCCCGGAATGCCGAAGATGGTGTCGACACCATAGGCTTCGAGCAGGCCAACGAGGGCTTCGCCGACGGAGAGTTCGGGGCGGGTCATATGAAGCGCTCCGGGGCAATTGATTTGGGATCAAGACCATGATCGAGAATGGATGAAGGGATGGATTTGCCCAAGACGAGATGTGCTGCCGCATTGGACAAAGCTGGGGATGTCATGATGCCGTAGCCGCCTTGGCCAATGAGCCAGAAAAAACCTTCCGTATACTGATCAAATCCCACGGCTGGTTCCTTGTCTTTCACGAAGCTGCGCAAGCCGCCCCAGCTATGGTCGATTCGTTCCACTTCGATGGTTGTTGCCTGCATCATGCGGTCGATGCCTTCGGCGATGGCCATGTCGTCGGCATAGGCGTCGTGGGGTTCCACAGGCGTGGCATCGGCGGAGGACACCATCATCTTGCCGCTCTGCTGCTTGCAATACCAGGTTTCGCCGATGTCACTCATAAAGGGCCAGGTGCTGGCGTCGATTCCTTTCGGTAGCGGAACAATGCCGATGGAACGGCGCTTGGGCACAAGACCTACCGGCTTGACGCCTGCCAATTGTGCGATCACGTCGCCCCAGGCGCCAGCGGCATTGACGATGATGGGTGCGGTGAATGCGCCTTTGGGTGTTTCGACATGCCAATTGCCGTCTTTGCGGGTGATGAACGTTGCAGGTGCTGACACGGCGAGTTCGCCGCCCAGAGATTTTGCCATTTTCAGGAAACCGCGATGCAGAACATCAACGTCAATGTCGGCGGTTCCGGGATCGCGGAAGAATCTGCTCGCGTAACCCTCGCGCAAAACAGGCATCATGGTTTTGGCCGCGGCGAAAGTGAGTTCTTCAAGACCTTCGCTGTTGGCCAGCATGGCCTCTGTGTGTGCAGCCTGTTCTGGACCTTCAACAAAGAGAGAATTTCGCCAGGTGAGAATGGGCTGATCAGCGAAACCTGGTGGTGGTTGTTCAAGAAAATCCTTGCTGGCGCGGGCAAAAGCCAGCATTGCGGGCGGGCCGTAATTGGGTTCATAGGCGGCTGCCGAACGCCCTGTGGTGTGATAGCCAGCGCGGTCTTCCATTTCGAGAATGAGAACGCGTTTAAGTTTGGCCAGACGCGCGGCAACGGATGCGCCTGCGATTCCTGCGCCGATGATGATGATGTCGTAAGCGGTCATGGATGTGTTGTAGCTTGAGAATTCTGCATTGGCGAGTATTCTGCACAAAACACAGGATACAGCCATGCCCAATCCCAAACAGTATAACCAGCCCGTTTCCGGCCTTGTCACGCCGCGTTTTGGCGGTATTGCGACGTTTTTCAGATTGCCGCATGTGGCGCTGGACGAGGCGAAGGATGTTGATATCGGCATCGTTGGCATACCGTGGGATGGGGGAACCACCAATCGTCCGGGTCCGCGCCATGCCCCACGGCAGATGCGGGATCAGTCTTCGATGGTGCGGCGGATGCACCAGACATCGCATGTCGTACCCTATGATCTCGCCAATGTGGCGGATCTTGGGGATTGCTCCGTGAACCCTGCAAGTGTTGATGATTCACTGAAGCGGGTGGAGGCGCATTTCAAGAAATTGGTCGCAAAAGGCATCAGGCCTCTTTCGGCGGGTGGTGATCACTTGTGTTCGCTGCCGGTCTTGCGGGCAGTGGGTGAAAAGAAGCCGGTCGGCATGATCCATTTCGATGCCCATACGGATTTGTATGACGGGTATTTTGGCGGCTTCAAATATACCCATGGCACGCCGTTCAAACGGGCTATTGAAGAAGGCGTTCTGGATCCGAAACGAACGGTGCAGATCGGCATCCGGGGATCGATGTATGATCTTGATGACATTGCCTATGGAGAGAAGATGGGGGTGCGGATCATCCGCATCGAAGAGGCCATGGAGAAGGGGGCGAAAACCATCATGGCAGAGGCACGAAAGATTGTGGGTGATGGTGAAACCTATGTGAGTTTCGATATCGACATGCTTGATCCAGTTTATGCGCCGGGCACGGGCACGCCAGAGATTGGCGGCTTCACGACTTTTCAGGCTCAACAAATGCTGCGGGAAATGCGCGGACTCAACATTGTGGGGGCGGATGTGGTGGAAGTGTCGCCGCCGTTTGATCCCTCGGGCCTGACGGCCTATGCTGGTGCGACCATGATGTTTGAAATCCTGTGTTCTATGGCAGAATGCGTGGCGAAAAACCGTGGCTGAAAAAACGCGCGTTGCAGTTTTAATCTCAGGTTCAGGCAGCAATGCTGCTGCACTCATTTATGCGGCGCGTTGGCACGATTGCCCCTTCGAAATTGCTGTGGTGTTGAGCGACAACCCGAATGCGCCAGGGCTCAAGGTTGCACAGGCTGAAGGTGTCGTAGCGATGGGTGTTCCACCGCCAACGTCCAATGACAGATCGCAATACTTCAAAGCGCTGGATGGGCTCATGCGCAAACACGGAGCCACTCATATTGCACTGGCAGGCTTCATGCGCATTCTGCCTTCGTCATTTGTTGAAGCATGGGAAGGACGCATTCTCAATATTCATCCTTCGTTGCTGCCCAAATATAAAGGCCTGCACACGCATCAGCGGGCGCTTGAAGGTGGCGACAGCAATGCGGGGTGCTCGGTGCATCTGGTGACGGCGGAACTTGATGATGGGCCCGTGCTGGGGCAAACAAGCGTCGCGATCCTTCCGGGTGATACGCCAGAGACATTGGGTGCGCGCGTGTTGATAGCCGAACACCAACTCTATTCGCGTGTGCTCTCTGAGTTCGTCATTGATCAGCGGTTGCGAAGCACGGGTTAAATCTTTAACTCGCGACACGTGCAGGGAATCTTAGACTTTCTCAGGAATATGCGAGGCTGGCGCGGAAACGCGTTGACCTGTTTGCTGGGTGCCGTCGCTGCCCTCTCCTTGCCGCCCATTGGGTGGTGGCCCGTCTTGTTCCTTGTTTTCCCCTGTTTTCTTATTCGATTCGCCTGCGGAACGACTTTGATTTCGGCCTTCATGCAGGGCTGGCTGTTTGGCCTTGGCTATTTTCTTGTGGCGTTGCACTGGATCGGATTTGCATTCCTGGTCGATGCGGCTACCTATCTGTGGATGATGCCTTTTGCGGTTGGTGGACTTGCCGCCGTGATGGCAATCTATTGGGGGGTGGCAAGTGCCGCCATGGGCTGGCTGGCACGGTATCGGTTGCCATCTTATCTTGTGTTCCCGGCGATGCTTGCAATTTGCGAATGGCTGCGCGGGCACTTGTTGACTGGTTTTCCCTGGGCGGTTCCGGGGCTTGTTGCCGGGGAAATGGGTGGAGTTGCGCAGGGAGCTTCGGTCATTGGCATGACAGGACTGACTTTGACGGTGTTGCTGTGGGCATCGGCTCCTGCGGTGTTTCTAAAGACGTCTGGCGTACAGCGTTCAAAGCACCACATCATCCTGGCATTACTTGTGCTGGTGAGCTTGCCCTTGACATGGTTCGCCGGAAAATGGCGCGAGACGCATATCCCTACGCAATTTGTGGACAATGTTTTGATCCGGATCGTGCAGCCCAACATCAGCCAAAGTGACAAATGGCGGTCGCAGAATGCTGCGGGGATTTTCGATCTACTGGTGCGCATGTCGACAGCGCCTGCGGCAAGCGGGCGTATTCCAACCCATATCATCTGGCCGGAATCGGCTGTTCCTTTTCTGGTGGATGAAAGTGCCGATGCCAGTGCTGCAATTGCCAAGATGTTAGCTCAGAGTAAAAGCCTGATAACTGGAGCCATTCGACGCGCC
Source organism: uncultured Alphaproteobacteria bacterium (assembly GCA_963819615.1). Classification (GTDB taxonomy): domain Bacteria; phylum Pseudomonadota; class Alphaproteobacteria; order Rhizobiales; family Aestuariivirgaceae; genus Aestuariivirga. Next base: position 275,406 of record CAWFWW010000012.1, on the reverse strand, counting down.
AAGCCTGATCCCAATGCGGATTACTTCACTAGCGTGATGGTTTTCGACCATGATGGGGCGGTTTCCGGAGTCTATGACAAGTGGCGCCTGGTTCCGGGCGGGGAGTTTTTGCCGTTTGCGTGGCTGCTTGAGCCACTTGGATTTCAACGCCTTGTAACGTTGCCGGGCGGATTTGCCTCCGGGAAAGGGCCAAGATCTGCTGCCATACCAGGGGCAGGCTTTGCCGGGCTAACGGTGTGCTACGAAGCGATTTTTCCAGACCGGTTCGTTGACCAAAACATTCGGCCATCATGGATCGTCAATGTCACGAATGATGGATGGTTTGGCAATTCTGTTGGGCCATATCAACATGCAGCGCAAGCGCGGTTGCGCGCCCTAGAGCAGGGTTTGCCGCTGGTTCGCGCCGCAAATACGGGCATTTCCGCTGTGTTTGATCCGGTTGGGCGGGTATTGGCCAAGACAACCTTGTCAACCGCTTTTGCCGTCGATTCACAATTGCCAAAACCGTTGCCGCCCACCCTATATGCCCGTTTTGGAGACAGCCTTTTTTTCCTTGGATTCGTCCTGACGATGACTTTGGCAACGGGGTTCGCGTGGAAATTGCGGTGAATTTTCCAAGTTCCGAATGCTTTTCGTTTGCGAACAAAGAACAATTCGATTAACAGCAGCAGTTGAACGCAGTAACACTGCTCTCTCTGTGTGGGGCGAGAGTTTTGAAGGTTCAGGCCGGGGGCAACGGTCTGAGGAGAATATGGCAAGACGAGACCCCAATTATATCGACGTGCATGTTGGATCGAGGATTCGAATGCGCCGTCAGCTGATCAATATGAGTCAGGAGCGCCTTGGCGAACTTCTTGGCATCACGTTTCAGCAAGTGCAGAAATACGAAAAAGGCGCCAATCGCATCAGCGCCAGCCGCTTGTTTTATGCGGCGAAAACGCTGGGCGTACCCATTCAGTTCTTCTTCGAAGGCCTTCCGGGGCTTGAGGGTGAAGGGTTGAAGGAAGCTGGTGCTCCGGATGAATTCATGGCGAACATGATGACACCCGAAGGCATTCAGCTTGCGAAGGCTTTTCGCGAGGCGGACAGCGCCACCAAGCGGAAGCTCATCGCGCAAATGGCGCGGATGATCGTCGACCTGCAAGACTGATCGCAATTTAACCCAATGTGAAAGTGTTTCCCAGTCAGCCCGCTTTCGCGGGCTGCTGGTGCTTGACCGGTGGCCCGTGGCTTGGCTATAAGCCTGAATCTGCATAAAGATATCTTTATATAGTTTTCAGGATTACAAGGACAGGCACATGGCGCGCAAGAACTACCACTTCACCAGTGAATCGGTCTCCGAGGGCCATCCGGACAAAGTTTGCGACCGCATTTCCGACGAAATCGTCGATCTTTACTTCAGGGAAGCGCTGAAAGAGGGCATGGATCCTTGGGCGGTGCGCTGTGCCTGCGAAACGCTGGCCACCACCAATCGCGTGGTTATTGCCGGCGAAGTGCGCGGGCCGAAGTCCATCACAAAAGACAAAATCGAGGCGGTTGCCCGGAAAGCCATAAAAGATATTGGCTATGCCCAGCAGGGCTTTCACTACGACAACGCCAAAATAGAAATCATCCTGCACGAGCAGTCGGCGGATATCGCTGTCGGCGTGGATTCGACGGCGCACAAGGATGAAGGCGCTGGCGACCAGGGCATCATGTTTGGCTATGCCTGTGATGAAACGCCGGACCTTATGCCGGCACCACTGTATTACTCGCAGCGCATCCTGCAGCTCCTGGCGGAGGCCCGCCACGGCGGCGAGAACCGTTTGGGACCGGACTCCAAAAGCCAGGTCACGGTGCAATATAAAAATGGCAAGCCGGTTGGCGCCACGCAGATCGTAGTCTCGCACCAGCATCTGGATGAAGACATGACGTCGGCTGATGTGCGTGCGCTGGTCGAACCTTATGTCCGCAAGGCCCTGCCAAAGGGCTGGATCAAGAAGGACACGGTCTGGCACGTGAACCCGACCGGCAAATTCTATATCGGCGGACCTGACGGCGATGCCGGCCTTACAGGCCGCAAGATCATTGTTGATACCTATGGCGGCGCAGCACCCCATGGTGGTGGTGCATTCTCCGGCAAGGATCCCACCAAGGTTGACCGGTCGGCGGCATATGCTGCGCGCTATCTCGCCAAGAATGTGGTTGCGGCCAAGCTCGCCAGCAAGTGCACCATACAGCTTTCCTATGCCATTGGCGTGGCGCAGCCCTTGTCAGTCTATGTTGATACCCATGGCACCGGCAAGGTGAAGGAAGAGAAGCTGGAAAGCGCGATCCGCAAGGTCATGGACTTGTCCCCTCGCGGCATCCGCACGCATCTTGATCTCAACAAACCGATTTATGCGCGCACATCTGCCTATGGCCATTTCGGCCGCAAGCCGGAAAAGGACGGCGGCTTCTCCTGGGAGAAGACAGACCTTGTCGCCAAGCTGAAGAAAGCGGTCGCGGGGAAATAGTTCTCAGCGCTCGTTTGCGCCCTTGCCAGTGAGAATGCGGCTCCGGAACCTGGTGATGCGCGCGGTTTTTGTGGCAGAGGCCTTGGCTGTGTTCAGGTTGATCACGTAGCTTCTTTGCCGTCCTGGCGTCAGCTTGTGAAAAGCCTTGGCCAATTCAGGGTCGGCGTTCAATGCGTCAACAAGCTCATCCGGAAGGTCGATTGGGCGTATTTCATTTGGTGGAACGATGCCTGCATCGGCATAGCTCATCGCCTCCATCAAATATGCGGTGATCAGGGAGGCCATTTTCGTCACCTGCGCGTTATCGGTGAAGCGGATGATGCTGGCGTGCCGGGTGTTGGGACCCGGTTTTTCCAGAACGGCGCTTAAATCCTTCAGCAGTGCGGCGTTGAGAAAACTCAGTCGGCAGTCGTCCTGGAAAGCGCCTATCAGCACCACGTTGCGGCCAGCATGCGTGTAGCAGGGATGGCCCCACTTAACAGTTTCCATCAGGCCTGCCGCCAGACACAATTGGCGCAGATCGCGCAGAGCCTTGTCCCAGCGCCGCGTCGAACAGTGCGGTGTGGCAAAGCGTTTGCAACGCCCGCAGCCTTTCGAAAAGAAATCCTCAATACCGGTGATCATGCTTCCTCACTGTAGTTTATTTAGGTATCAGCCGCATGCATGAAATCACCCGCTCCAACATATCAAATTTATGGCCGGCGCAAGGGGAAGCCTTTGCGCCGTTATCATTCGTCGCTGATGGAGGAGGTCTTGCCATTGGTCAGTGTCGATCTCGCAAGCCCACTTGCCGGGATGGGTGAGCGGCGCTGGCTGGAGATTGGCTTTGGTGGCGGTGAACATTTGGCACATCAGGCAGCGTTGCATCCTGATGTGAGCCTCATCGGGGCCGAGCCCTTTCTCAACGGCGTTGCCAAGCTGCTCGCCGAAATCGATGCCCGCAAGCTTGGCAATATCAGGGTTCATTATGGTGATGCGCGGGTGTTGCTGGATGTGCTGCCGGAGAACAGTTTTGAACGCATTTATCTGCTCTATCCTGATCCCTGGCCGAAAGAGCGGCAGAAGAAGCGGCGTTTTGTGAATGCGGCCAATCTCGCGCACTTCCACGGTATCCTGAAGCCAGATGGCGTGTTTTATTTTGCCAGCGACATTGCCAACTATGTGGACTGGACGCGCGAGCATGTTGCGGCAAGCGGCTTGTTCAAAGAATCGGGCAATTCCGCCCGACCTTATGACAACTGGGCGCGAACGCGATACGAAGCGAAAGCCATACGCGAAGGCCGGGTTCCTCAGTATCTTACCTTTGTCAGGAACTAGCAGGAGCCGAAGCATCGGCAGCTTGTTCGGCAAGATCGCCAACCTGGATCGCTTTCACGTCAAGTTTGCCGGACGAGATGATCCCCTCAACATTGATCTTGCGGTCAAGCCAATAGGCGTGCGTGATGGTTTCGGTTGCGAGCGCAAACATCGGGTGCTCCTTTTCCAGAACACACGTCTTGCGCTTGCCCTTCTTGCCGCGCATATCAAAATGAAGACTGCTGTCGAGCCTCAAGCTCACTATATGCCCCGAAAAGCCATTGCCTGGAGTTTCTTCCGGCGCGGCTACTTTGGCTTCTGTCTTCTTCTTTCCCATGGTTTGCTCCCTTTTTATTAATTTTTGCCGCGCCTGGTTGCGATAACAAATTGTCGCGTGCCTGTCACACTTATCAACCATTGTTGATGGATGGATGATCAGGACATCGCCCAATGCTGCGCAGCGCTTGCCCAACCGGCGCGGCTCGGAATTCTTCGCCTGCTCGCTGCCAGCCGCTCAGGGGTCGCGGTTCATACAATGGCGAAGGCCCTCAATTCTCGGCAGAATGCCGTGTCATTCCATCTTGCAGTTCTGGCGCGTGCCGACCTGATCGTTGGGCACAGGGTGGGTCGCATGGTGATTTACCGCATCATGCCAAAACGACTGACCCTGCTGGCCAAGCATCTGGATCAAGGTTTTTCCGAAAAATCAACGTGAATTGTCCACCGCAACAAAATCGCAACAAATGATTTACGTGAGTGTCGCATTGCCATGATCAATAAACGACATAGTCAAACAAGGAGATGGTCATTTCACATCGTGCAGTTTATTTTCTTTGCGCTGGTCCAGCATTGTTGGCGCTTGCCGCACATGCGACAGCCCAAGAATTCACACTTGAACCGATCGCTGGAGCTGTCATCAAAGCCGACGACATTGCAAAGGCAAACCTATATGCCAAAACGCTTCAGCCGCTTGTGGTTGCTGATGGCAAACGCAAGCTGGAAAATCCGACGGAGCTCCTGACACATTACGGCTACGCCAGCGATGGCCCAATGGCACCATCCGAAGGCGATGCGCAGAGCAAAGCCCATAATGTCGAGGCGTCAAAGACTGAGCCCGACAAAAACACTTACCTCGTTCTTGCCAACCAGAGTGGCCCCGACGCGTTGTACGACTACGGCAAACATTTTCTGTTTCAAGGCCATGAGGCAGGCGCAGAAGTTGATGGGAGGCCGCAAGGCTATCTGACCCGCATCAATCTCGATGCTGATGAAGATCATCGTGTCACGTTGATGGCGGACAAGGACAATTCCGGCAAATCCCTGCCATTCATTGATGGTTCGAGCTGGAACGCTTTCACGCAAACCCTGTTGTTGACAGGTGAGGAAGGCGAAAAAGGCGGCGTCTGGCAAGCACCTGCAAGCTTCCCATCGAAGGTTGAAGACTTGCGCGGCGTGTTCGGCACAGGAAGCTACGAAGGCATCCAGGCAGATTCAAACGGCAGCCTGTGGGTGATTGAGGATGCAGGCGGCAAAGCCGGGGAAAACACCAAAAATGCAAAGCAACCGAACTCTTTTGTGTATCGCCTGACGCCAACGGACAAGTCCGATTTGACCAAGGGCGGCAGGCTCGAAGCCCTGCAAGTCTTCAGTTCAGACGGACAGCCCATTGTGTTTCACGATGGCAAAATGGATGACGATATCCTTGCGATGCACCAGGCCGAAATATATGGCTATAGCAAATCGCTCAAAACCAAATGGGTGGTGGTTCATGACACCATGTATGACGGCAATGCAGCTTTTGACGCCAATAAACTTGCAAAGGCCGCACTCGCAACTCCGTTCAAGCGTCCCGAAAATGGCGTGTTCAGGCCCGGCACGAATTTTACCGAATTCCATTTCACAGCCACCGGCGATACCAACATCAAAACAGAAGCGGGCGCCGAGCGCGGCGGCTTCGGTGGCGTGCTCAAGCTGTCACAGGCAACAGCTGATGCAGCTGAGGGTGTTTTGTCAATCGTCTTTCGCGGTGACGCAAATCATACCGGCCTCGATAATCTGGCCTTCTCATCAGCCAACAATCTCATGGTTGGTGAAGATGCAGGTGACAAACTGCATTCGCAACGCAAGGCATTTGACAGCGCCTTTATCATTGACGTGAGCAAGGATTACTCGGCTGGCCTCGAACCTGTCAGGTTCCTGGCCATCGGCCGGGATAAGTCCGCCACCATCGATTCGAAACTGGCGGATGCCAAGGACACCGGGTTTCAAAACTCAGGTGACAACGAAATCACCGGTCTCATTGTCTCAGATGGCGATGCCTCAGTTCAAGGGTTGCTTGGTGTAAAAGCACCGAACCTAGCTGACAAATCGTGGCGCATGTTCTTCACGCAACAGCACGGCGACAACACGACGATTGAGATGCAACGCGTCAACACGATGTAACCAAGCGGGGCAAAGTTCATAGCGGCACCCATGCTGCTGCAGGACACAAGCAGGCCCCTAGTGCAACTCGCCCCCGCTCATGCCCCCTGAGCCGGGGGCTTCTTTTTGTTCGCGCCATTGAAGAACAGGCCGGCCTATTCCAAAAACAAAAACAAATTTAATCTCCGGAATATTTCGCAATTTCGTGCGTAGGAACGGCTTCCCTGACAGGAGTCTGATGAATTGCGACGGCTTCATGTCAGTCATATGACGGTAGTGCTTCTCCCCAGTGGAAATGTTGAGGTCAACATCGCCATTGTGAAATGGGGAGTGTGGTTATGGATTACTTGAATATCGGACTGGAATTTCTGGCGAACGAGCAGGTGCAAACAGCTGTCGTTCGCTTCATCATCAATGTTGCCGCAAGCATGGTGCTTCTCATGGGGCTCTACTACAGGCGCTACCATGACAAGGAACTGGTCACCACTGCGGCCATGTTCAACATCTTTGCGTTCGGCGCACTTACTATCCTCTCGCAAGTTCAATTCAGCGTACAAGCGGGCTTCGGACTGTTCGCCATGTTGGCGCTTTTCAGTTTGCGTTCGGAACAGATTTCGAAAATCGAGATCACCTATTTCTTTGGCTCGCTGGTCATCGCGGTGATTTGTTCGGTGGGCGGCACAACCCTGCCATTCATGCTGCTGGTCGTAACTCTGGTTCTCGCTGGTGCATACATCTTTGATCATCCGCGGTTCCTGCGCTCGGCTGATGGCGTGAAAATCACCCTGGACAAGATTGATGGCCATGCGCTGTCAAATCCTGTGCAGATGCGGGCCGATCTGTCGGAGCGTCTGGGTGTCGACGTCGTCTCCTACCAAATCACCGGACTTGACTACATCAACGACATGGCGCGCGTCAGCGTCTTCTTCCGCAAAGCAAAGTGAGAGGTGCAATCATGTACATCAACAACACACTTGAAAAATTCACGCCGATAAGTCTGGCTGAACTCAATGAAAAAGCCGAGATGATGGCGCGGATCGACAACAAGTACATAATGACGCTGGACAAGCTGGATGTGGCGCTGCAATCCCTGACGGCAGATTTTGATGTGCTCGACATCAAGGGGGAGCGCTCATTCACCTACGCAACCCGGTACTTTGATGATCAGGATTTGCGGGCCTATTACGATCACCATCAACGCCGCCGCAAACGCTGCAAGGTCAGGATCCGCACCTATGTTGGCGCCAAACTGAATTTCCTTGAAGTGAAAGTGATTGAGCCGCGCGGCACGACGGCCAAAACACGGATGCAACTTGGCAAAGCACTGCAACAGCTCGACAAAAATTCTCTTGCCTTTGTTGATACCTGCCATCGCAACGCCTATGGAACTCCGTTCAAAAAAAACGTCACGCCAGTTCTCTTGAGCCAATACGACCGGATCACGCTGGTTGCCAGAGAAGGTGGTGAGCGGCTGACAATCGACACCAATCTCAGGCTCAGTGGCGGCGGCCGAAGCAGGCAGGTTGATCCAGACATCTGCATCATCGAAACCAAGTCGGCGCGGGGCAATGGCGTTGCGGACAAGATCTTCCGCGGCGTGCTTCACGTGCAGCCAACCGGGCGGGTTTCCAAGTTCTGCATTGGCATGGTGGCCACCGGGCAAGTAAGCGTCAGAAATGGATTTCTGCCTGCCTTGCGCAAGCTGGGGCTGGCTGATGCGGTGTTTCCCATGCCAGCCTTGCAGGCTGACGCCCAACACTTTGCGGAAGCTGCCTGAGGCTGATTTCACCTGGCGGTATGGTTGGCACGCTGATGGGCGGCTGGCGCATCGTGCATACAATGGGTTCAAGGGTCACGCGGCTCACGCCGATGCAAGGAGCTTGCGCTGAAACAGCGGGCGCCTTCACCTTGTTCGGCGCCACGCATTTCGGCATTCCAGTTTCGACAACTCATACGATCACCAGTTCCATAGTCGGTGTCGGTGCAGCAAAGCGGGTCTCCGGCGTGCGCTGGGGGATCGCCAAAGGCATCGTGTGGGCCTGGGTGATCACCATTCCTGCCACGGCTGCGATTGCGGCTGTCTTCTATTGGCTTGGCTCCACGTTCATGTGACGCGTCTGCAGGCGATGCATCACGGCTTTTGCCGTTTCAAGGATGAGCAAAACTGCAATGCCTGCTGCCGCAGTCACCGCCAGGTCGTGGCCATGCAGCGGGCCGAATTGAAACAGGGCGCTGGCAGCCGGCCAAAAGAGCGTTGTACCCAGTATCATGGCTACGATGGCAAGCACGATCAGCAACGCCTTGCCTGGCTGCAGAAATGCCGCAAAGGGTGAGGCGCTGAAGCTGCGATTGACGAAAATCAACGCTGCTATGGCTGTGACCAGCGAAAAGAACGCCAAGGCGCGCACTTCGTTTTCAGGCATGCCTTGCCTGACAGCAAGAATTGTGATGCTGGCCACAAGTGCAAACGCGACTGCCCCCTGGATCAAACTCCAGACAATCAGTTCACCGGAAAACAGGCTGGCTTGCGGTGGGCGCGGCGGGCGGCGCATGATATCTTCTTCCTCGTTTTCGGCTTCGAAGACCAGCGAACAGACCGGATCAATCACCATTTCAAGAAAGGCTATGTGTATGGGACCGAGAATGATCGGCAATCCCAGCACAAGGGGCAAAATTGCAAGTCCGGCAATTGGCACATGCACTGCGAAGATGAAGCCCACGGCCTTGTGCAAATTGTCATAAATGCGGCGGCCCAGCCTCACAGCTTTCACCACCGAACTGAAATCATCGTCGAGCAATACGATGGACGAGGCTTCGCGGGCTACATCCGTGCCGCGCCCGCCCATGGCGATGCCGATATGGGCTGCCTTCAGCGATGGAGCATCGTTCACTCCATCACCCGTCATTGCGGTGATTTCGCCGCCGGCCTTCAAGGCGTTGACGATGCGCAGTTTCTGTTCTGGCATGATGCGGGCGAAGATTGTTGCGCTGCGCAGGCGTTCGGCGAGTTCCGCATCACCCATCATTTGCAGGTCATCACCTGTGATGACGATATCGGAATCAATACCAGCCTGTTTCGCGATAGCGGCGGCTGTGACCGGATAATCACCAGTGATCATCACCACACGGATGCCGGCAGCCCGGCATTCCTCCACGGCGGCAGGTACGTTGGCGCGGATAGGATCGGCCAATCCGGCAAGGCCTGCAAACTGCAACTTGTAACCCGACAGTGACTCCTGCCACTTTTGCGTTTTGACCCTGGCTGAAGCGATACCCAAAACGCGTAACCCGTGCGCTGCCATTGCGTTGACTTCTGCTTTCAGGTCTTGGGCCTGTTTTGCATTCAAATGGCAGAGCTTGAAAATGGTTTCCGGTGCGCCTTTGGCCGCAATGGACATTTGCAAATGGCCCTGCCAGACATTGGCGACGGCCAGCAGATCAGGGCGCAGGCCATAGCTGTGCAATACTGTTCCGCCATGCTGTGCGTTGTCTATGGCATGGAAGGCCTTGTCCATCGGATCAACTGGCGACACAGCGCTGGCACGCCGACCCAGATTTGCGAGCTGCGCAAAACCTTCCGGCAGGAGAATGCCGTCATGCAATTCGAAAGCCTTGCCACCAGGCAGCCGCAATTCCCGGATGGTCATGCGGTTTTCGGTGAGCGTGCCGGTTTTGTCCGTACACAGAACAGTTGCCGATCCCAATGTCTCAATGGCGGCGGCGCGGCGCGTCAGCACACGGGCCTTGGCGATGCGCCAGGCTCCCATGGCCATGAAGACGGTCAGAACGACCGGAAATTCCTCTGGCAGCATTGACATGCCGAGGGCTATGCCTGCCAGAACGGCTTCCAGCCAATTGCCGCGCATTGTGCCATAAAGCAACACCGCCATCAGACTGACGATGCCACCCAGCACGGCTGCCAGTTGCACAAGTTTGCGCGTCTGTTGCTGCAAGCGGGGCGGCTCGAGTTCGAGCCCATGAAGCGACTGGCCGATCTTGCCAATCTCACTGCGGGTTCCGGTTGCGGCCACCTCTGCCGTTCCAGACCCACGCACAACCAGCGAACCTGAGAAAACCAGTGGGAGATCATCGCCGCCCGGGCGCATTGCACTATAGAGTGCGGCGCTGGCATTCTTGCGCACCGGAACCGACTCTCCGGTCAGCAATGATTCATCAACGAGTAGATCGTGGCCTTCGATCAGGGTTGCATCGGCCGGAACGCGGTCGCCTTCGCCCAAAACAATGAGATCACCACGCACGACTTCGCGGCCGGCGATGCGTTTGCGCTTGCCATCGCGGATAACAAGTGCCCTCGGGCTGGTGAGGTCACGCAATGTTTCCAGTACACGTTCGGTGCGGGCTTCCTGCACCACGGTAATGACAACTGACATGCACGCAAAAGCAATAAGGATCAGGGCCTCTTTCAAATCGCCCAGAATGAAGTAGATAACACCGCCGCCAATCAGCAGAAACAACATGGGTTCGCGCAGCACTTCCAGAATGATGCGCAGAGTTGTGCGCTGGCCTGCGCGGGGCAACTCGTTGTATCCTTCCGCCTTGAGCCGAGCTTGTGCGTCTCCTGATGTGAGTCCGGTTTGCATGACTGTCTCTTGGCGGACACCTTCTCACCGGGATATGGGTATGTCCACCACATGCATTGCCGCATGGGGGCAAGGTTTTTTCAGCTTTCATTCATATTCGCCAAGCAAATAGAGTGTCATGTCGCAGCTGCAAAAACAGATCGCCGCCCTGCCGTGGCGCAAGAGGAAGGACAGGGTGGAATTCCTTCTCGTCACGTCGCGTGAAACGCGGCGCTGGGTCATTCCCAAAGGCTGGCCGATGGATCATCTTGCGGATTTCAACGCAGCGCGGCTTGAAGCGTTCGAGGAAGCGGGGGTCAGAGGTCATGTCAGGCGGGTTGCACTTGGCAGCTATGACTATGACAAGCGCATGAAGGATGGTTCAATCAATCGCTGCCGGGTGCATGTGCATGCGTTGGAAGTGACGGAGTCCGAGAAAAAGTGGCCTGAAAAAAACGAACGGAAGCGCGAATGGTTCCCGCGCGAAGACGCTGCCTGGCATGTCGATGAGCAGGGATTGAAGGATATCATCAGGCGGTTTTTACCGCAGCGGTGAAATCCTCTTATTCGGCTTTGCGCGGGTTGCAATTCGCCTCGCCTGCGTAAGGCGAAGTTTCACCTGACAAGAATTTCCATTCATATCGGCCCGGATAAAGGTCGAGCCGCAGGACACCGTAATGTTCGTCGTCAAATACTGCGCTGATTGCCGGCCAGCGTTTGCCTTCAAGTTTGCGAAGCTTGCGCCCGCCCGTTCCCACGATGAATGTGCGCAAGCCTTCTGCAGCAGGTTTTCCCTCTTGATCATGAGGTGCGAGTTCTTCGTAATTGTGGTCATGGCCGTTCAAGATGATGGAAGCACGATGTTCGGCCAAAAGTGATTCAGGTGCGGCCATTTCCTTCTGTTTAGCGGGGGCATCACCTTTACCGCCTTCATGGCCATGTTGGCCGGAACTGAAAACGGGCTTGTGCCAGAAAGCGAGAATGCAAGCTTCGCTGGTTTTTGCCAGTGATGTGGACAGCCACTCGTCCTGAGTGGTTGCATTGTCACCTTCAATTTCGCTGTTCAGGCCAAAGACCGCCCAGGTACCCTGCACATTTTCCGGGAACTTTGTGCGGAAATAGCCGTGCAGATTCTGGCTGGCCCAGGTGTTGGACTTCAAGTTCTGGAAATACGCCTTGGCAGCTTCGGATTTGTATTCATGATTGCCAGGCACTGGCAAAATGTCGGCATCAGGATTGGCGAGTTCCGATTTCAGCATTGTGCCCCACGCTTTTTCAAAACAGGCAAACTGCTCTGGCGTTCCTTCTTCATAAGCGAGATCGCCAAGAATTGCGACTTTCACCGGGATATTACCTTTGCGCAGCTGGATGATTTCGCGGCGAAGAATTTCAGCGGTTGCCTTGGCGCGCAACATTTCATCCTTGTCGCAGCCGGTGATATCGCCTGCCGCGAGGAGAACTCCGATTGGCCTGGTTTCACTGCTTTGCGCTGAGGCGACAGCTGGCGCAGCAAGCTGCAGGATGCTGGCAGATATCATGACAAGTTTTTTCATGTTGCGGTCAAAGTGCAGTCTGTTGTTGTCGACAGTGTGGCGCTTATTGCATGCAGGAGTGGGTGAAATCCCCAATTTTTCTGTTTCAATAGTGTTGGCATTCGACATTGTGCGGCGGGTGGTGGCATAAGCATTGCACCCTGTTTGCTTTGCGGTGGCCCCATGCTGACCAGTCTTGCCTTTGCTACCCTAATGGTGGTGTTGACGGTCGTCATCCATTTCATTGGATTGCAGTTTGTCATCCGCATCCTCAATTCCGGTGGGCGTCCGGTCAAATTGCATGACAGTCTTTTTGCCCAGGCCGTCTTGCTGATTGCGGTGGTGCTGGGGCTGGTGTTCATCCACTCGCTGCAAATCTGGTCCTATGCGGTGCTTTACCTGCTGTTGGGTGCGCTTCCTGATTTCGAGACGGCGCTGTATTACTCCACAACTGCCTTCACCACGGTGGGATTTGGCGATGTGGTTTTGCCGCAAGAATTTCGGCTCATCGGTGCCATCGAAGCCGCCAACGGGTTCATATTGTTTGGATGGTCGATTGCCTTTCTCATGTCGATGACCGGAAAGCTGCGGAGCTTCGAGCATGACTGGCTGGAGAAGTGAGGGGAGGGGCGGCGTTGAGGAAGCGCCGACCGAGTCAATTGTCCAAGCTCTTTCGTGCCTGTTTTGGAAACTTTGAAACTAACCAGTCGAGTACCTGCAGTTGTTCGGATGACGAAGCCCGGCGCAGTTGCACCAACAATTTCAGAGCTGTTGGACGGTCGAGGGTGATGTTTCCTGCCCCTTCATTGCAGATAGAGCAAACCGCCCTCAGATTTGAGAGATCATCCGATCCGCTCATCGACTTGTCTACAATTTGGCCGATATGCAATCTCGTCATTCTTCCGGAGTCACATGGATGAGATTCACCAGCTGTGGCACCGCACATTTGGCAGGTTTACCCGTTCCGATCCAAGACTTCTGAACGCAACTCCTTCGAAACATCACGCTGAAAGGCAGGTTGCGGTTTGGCGATGAGCAAGAGGTACTGCCCCGGCTTCAATTCTGAACGGTCATTGTGTTAAAATTTGATAACCTTCTTCATTGCGAAGCTCCCGTACGCGCCTTGCCCACTCGCTTATTCCACCTGCCACTTTGTGCAGCTCAGCAGAACTCATGACTTTGCCGACATTGGCGAGAAAGTGCTTCCTAAGCTTGTCGCGGGCACCCATTTCCTATTCAGCGGCCTTAATCGACAAGTGACTCGTACTCGGTTTTAGGCTGATCGATATCTGACGCGCCACAGCCCTTGCAACAGGTGGAGGAAATGCGTTTCCAACTTGCCTATAGCGCGCAGTCTTACCGCCCCAGAACTGCCAATCATCACTGAAACCCTGAATCCTCGCAACCATACGAACGGTCAGTCGCGGCGTGCCGGTAAAATCAGGCAACGGTGCATCGTCAGCAATGCCAATTCCGTCCACTCCGAGTTCTGCCCAGGCTTTGCGCGCGCGTGTTGGCCCGAGATCTGGACCACCGTGTTTTTTTGATCCACCAACAATTGTGGGACCAATTGACTGTGCTTGCATCGCCCATAGTTTCGCGCCACTCCAGCCCCGTGCTGCCATAAGGTCTTTCAAGGTATGCCCCACAGTTGCGACAGGAACTTTCAATTCTGGCCAAGCAAATTGATGAGAGAATTCCTTCTTCATCGCTACCAGCAAAACCCGTGGCCTTAGTTGCGGAACCCCGAAGTCGCAGGCATTCAAAAGTTTCCAGCCAGGCTCGTAACCCAGCTTGCGCAATCTCGCGTCAATCCAATTGCGGTAGTCAGTGAAGCGGGGATCAAGCATGCCTTTGACATTTTCAAACATTACAGCTTTTGGCCGGATGGCATCGACGTAATTGATGCCGACATCAAAGAGATTGCGTTCGTCATTTTGCCCCAACTGCTTCCCTGCAACAGAAAATGGTGGGCAGGGAAGGCCGCCGGCAAGTAGGTCAACGCCTTTGAATGGTGACAAATCAAATTGCTGAAACAAGTCGTGTTCGATCACATTCCATTCAGGCCGGTTCATGCGCAAGGTGTTGCAGGCAGCGGGATCATTCTCAATCAAGCCGGCGTGGTCGAAACCCGCCAGCTCAAGTCCTAAAGCCTGACCACCTCCGCCTGCACAAAGTTCCAGTACCGCTGGCCGCATTTTTTGCATGACACTTGTTTCTACTCCACATATGAACAAATATGGAACGTAACGGCAGGAGTGATTCCTGTCCAGTGATTGCGTGAGTTTTAGAACGATTTTTTTTGTTGGTACGGCTGGAGGTGAAGGGGCTGTCAATGTGTCGCCCAAGGGCATGGACACTTTGCGGATTGTTGATGGGCGGCGGATTGTCTGGCTCAATCTTTCGGGGAGCGGCAATGAGACGTCGGCACATGTTCTGGAAAACGGGAGGATGACGCTGATGTTTTGTGCCTTCGAGGGCGAGGCGCGGATCTTGCGGGTCTATGGCCGTTCTTGCGCCGTGCATCCGCGTGATGCGGGCTGGGCCGCCTTGAACGCGATGTTTCCAGACCTTGCCGGATCGCGCCAGATTTTTGATATGGCCGTTGAACGCGTGCAGATATCGTGCGGCACAGGTGTTCCCTTGATGAAACATGTTGGCGAGCGCGGACCTGGGGAAATGCTGCCGTATTTCGCCGAGATGACGCCGGACGGGCTCAATGCCTATTGGGCGCGCAAGAATGCCTTTAGCATAGACGGCAAAGACACAGGTACGGTGGAACAGGCCCCAAAAGGTGGCCAAGATGGCAGTGAATAACAGCATTCACCAACTCCATTCTCAGGAGCAACACAGAACAAATGAGGAATTTTATCAAGGTTTATTTTCTTATTCGAATATGCTTGAGAAATCATTGCGAAGCGGGTATTTGAGGTTCAAGTATTCGCTCACAATCTGAAAAGTTTGAGAGTGGGTCCCGAAAGGGGCCCGCTTTTTTGCTTTCACAGGACCCATGACAGAAAAACAACCTGATCACCGTTTGGCCCGCGAAACCGGACCTGCCATGCGCGTTGCAGCGCTGGCTGAACCTGTGCTCTTGTCCATGGGGTTCCGGCTGGTGCGTGTAAAAGTCAACGGTTCCACCGTGCAGATCATGGCGGAACGGGCGGATGGCACTTTCACCATTGATGATTGCGAACAATTCTCACGGCAGTTTTCGCCGATGATGGATGTGGCCGACATCATCTCGGCGCATTATCAACTCGAAGTCTCGTCGCCCGGGATCGACCGGCCTTTGGTGCGCGCTTCCGATTTTGAAACCTGGGCTGGACACGAAGTGAAAGTCGAGATGACTGTGCCGCAGGCTGGCCGCAAGCGTTTCAAGGGTGAGCTCGAAGGCTATCACGAAGGCGAAGTGCGGTTGTTCATCGAAGACCCGGCGAATGGCAAGGAGCGATTGCTGATCGGCGTTCCGTTTGCGGATATTGCCGAAGCCAAGCTTACGCTCACGGATGAACTGATTGACGCCGCCAAGGCCAAAATGAAAGCGACAGGAGTTGGCGATGCGTCCGACTTCGAAGGCGAGATTAAACCCGTCACTGAAGATGACGAAGAAGAGGAAGCAAACCATGGCTAATACCGCTGTCAGCGCCAACAGGCTCGAGCTCCTGCAAATTGCAGATGCTGTTGCGCGCGAGAAAGTGATCGACAAGTCGATCGTTCTGGAAGCGATGGAAGACGCGATCACGCGGGCCGCCAAGGCCCGCTATGGTGTTGAAAACGAAATCCGCGCAGAGATTGATCCGCGCACCGGCGAAACGCGATTGAACCGTTTGCTGCAGGTCGTCGAGGCGATCGACAATGAAGCGACGCAAATCACATTGGCAGAAGCGGCGCGGAAGAACCCGGCGGCGCAGATTGGCGACTTCATCGCTGAACCCCTGCCGCCCATCGAGTTTGGGCGCATTGCCGCGCAATCGGCCAAGCAGGTGATCGTGCAGAAAGTGCGCGATGCCGAACGCGACCGCATGTATGCCGAATTCAAGGACCGCATCGGCGAGATTGTGAACGGTGTAGTGAAGCGCGCCGAATATGGCAACGTCATCGTTGATCTTGGCCGCGGCGAAGGCATTGTGCGCCGCGATGAAACGCTGCCGCGCGAAACGTTCCGCCCCGGTGACCGCATCCGCGCCTATGTCTACGACGTGCGCCGCGAACAGCGGGGCCCGCAAATCTTCTTGTCACGCACGCATCCGCAATTCATGGCGAAGCTGTTCGGGCAGGAAGTGCCGGAAATTTATGATGGCGTTGTTGAGGTCGTATCGGTCGCGCGTGATCCAGGTTCTCGCGCCAAGATCGGCGTGCGTTCGAAGGATTCATCGATTGATCCGGTTGGCGCCTGCGTTGGCATGAGGGGTTCGCGCGTGCAGGCCGTGGTGAATGAACTCCAAGGCGAGAAGATCGACATCATTCAGTGGTCGCCCGACATGGCGACATTTGTGGTCAATGCCTTGGCTCCTGCGGAAGTGGCGAAGGTGGTGCTTGATGAAGAAGTTGAAAAAATCGAAGTCGTGGTTCCAGATGAACAGCTGTCCCTGGCCATCGGGCGGCGCGGACAGAATGTGCGGCTCGCCTCGCAGCTCACGGGCTGGGACATCGACATCATGACGGAAGCGGAAGAATCCGAGCGTCGCCAGAAAGAGTTTGCGGCACGCAC
The DNA here is from genome assembly GCA_963819615.1 of uncultured Alphaproteobacteria bacterium. Lineage (GTDB taxonomy): Bacteria > Pseudomonadota > Alphaproteobacteria > Rhizobiales > Aestuariivirgaceae > Aestuariivirga. The sequence goes on along the minus strand of CAWFWW010000012.1, from coordinate 258,368 downwards.
GGCGCACTTTGTCGAAGCCCTCGATGTCGATGAAACGCTGGCGCAGCTTCTTGCTTCGGAAGGATTCGAACGGGTTGATGAAGTGGCGCATGTCGAAATCCGCGAGATCGCCGAGATTGACGGGCTTGATGAATCAACCGCCGAAGAACTGCAGCAACGCGCCAAGACCTATCTGGAACGCCGGGCTGCGGAACTTGAAGAGAAGCGCCGTGCGCTTGGCGTGCGCGATGATCTGGCACAATTCGAAGGCCTGTCGCCCGAGATGATCGTTGCCTTGGGCGAGGCTGGCATCAAGTCGCTGGAGGATTTTGCCGATTGCGCCACTGACGACCTCACAGGCTGGAACGAGCGCAAGGACGGTCAGACAGTGAAGCACAAAGGTGCATTGACCGAGCTTGGCGTTGTTTCCGCCGAGGCCGAGCAGTTGATCATGAGGGCGCGGGTGCAGCTCGGCTGGATTGAAGCGCCGGTTGCGGAAGAAACCGCGACAGAGGAGGCCGAAGCCTGAGCGGAGCGCTTGCCATAGTGGAGCCAGAGATGGTCGAACGCATGTGCATCGTGTCGCGCGAAGTGCGGCCGGAGGAAGAGCTTGTCCGCTTCGTGTTGTCACCTGAGGGCGAAGTTGTCGCTGACTTGAAGCGCAAACTGCCGGGCCGCGGCGTTTGGGTCACAGCCAGCCGGAAAGCTGTTGCCGAGGCCCAGAAGCGCAATTTGTTTTCGCGCGGGTTTGGGGCGCAAGCCAAAGCGTCACCGGAGATGGCGGACATGGTGTTCACGCTGTTGCGGGCGGAAGCGGTTGCGACATTGTCACTGGCGCGCAAGGCAGGCGAGGCCTTGACGGGCTTCATGAAAGTCGAAACGGCATTGGGAAAAGGGCCGGTGCGGCATTTGATCCATGCGCCTGATGCGGGCGCTGACGGGGTCAAGAAGCTTGACCGCCTGGCGCAGCCGGAAACTCTGATTTCGCAGGTGTTTTCGGCGGATGAATTGAATTTGGCTTTCGGGCAGGCAAATGTGATACATGCGGCCATCGCGCAGGGCGGATTGGCCGAAAAACTTAACGTGCAACTGCAGCGCCTCAAGCGCTATGATGAAGCTTAACTGAAGACGAGACGCATGACTGATACGACTGACGACAAGACAAAGAAGCCCGCTGGAACGCTGACATTGAAGCGGCCCGCCGTGGAACAGTCGCGCGTGAAGCAAAGCTTCTCCCATGGCCGCACCAAGACGGTCGTGGTCGAGACGAAGCGCAAGAGGTTTGGCGAAGACAAGCCCGCAGCACCTATCGTGGAAGCCAAGCCGGCGTTCCAGGCGAAGCCCCGCATTGCCGACCAAAGCAATGCGCCGCGGCCTGTGGCACCACCGCCTGCACAAGGCAATCGTGGCGTTGTGTTGCGTACGCTTTCTGCCGAAGAGCGAGAAGCACGCGAGCGTGCTTTGACTGATTCACGGGTTCGTGAAGCACAGGAGCGCAAGCGCCAGGAGGAAGACCTGGTTCGCCGCAAGGTGCAAGACGAGCGCGACAAGGTCGAGCGCGAGGCTGCGGCCAAGCGCAAGGCCGAAGACGATGCCCGTCACCGCCAGGAGGACGAAGGCAAAAAGAAGGCCGAAGAGGCCGCCAAGAAGCTTGCCGTCAAAACAGCGACGCGCGACCAGCCTGAGGAAGAAGAACGGCCACGAGGACGGGTCGGCGGGACACCACGTCCCGGCGGCATGTCGCGGCCCGGGGCGGCCCCTAAGATGGTCAAGGTAGCGGCACCGACGCGGACCAAGGCCGATGCGGACAAGCGCCGCGGCAAGCTGACGCTGTCCAACGCAATGAATGAAGAAGAAGCGCGCGGGCATTCCGTCGCTGCCTTCAAGCGCCGCACGGAACGCCTTAAAAAACAAGCACATGGCTTCCAGATGCCGACGGAAAAGATGTCACGCGAGGTGACATTGCCGGAAACCATCACCATCCAGGAACTGTCAAACCGGATGGCGGAGCGGGCCGTTGATATCATTAAATTCCTGATGAAACAGGGCCAGATGCACACGATCAACGACGTGATCGATGCTGATACGGCCCAGCTCATCGCCGAGGAAATGGGCCACAAGGTCAAGCGCGTGTCCGAATCCGACGTGGTTGAAAACCTGTCGGGCGACACTGACGCGCCGGAATCGCTGACCCCGCGTCCTCCTGTTGTCACCATCATGGGCCATGTTGATCACGGCAAGACGTCGCTGCTCGACGCGATCCGCAAAACCAATGTGGTGTCCGGCGAAGCTGGTGGAATCACTCAACATATTGGTGCCTATCAGGTCAATACACCGAGGGGCCTCATTACTTTCATCGACACGCCTGGCCACGAGGCTTTCACCTCAATGCGGGCGCGCGGGGCCAAGGCCACGGACATTGCCATTCTGGTTGTCGCAGCGGACGATGGTGTGATGCCGCAGACGATTGAATCGATCAATCACGCCAAGGCTGCGGAAGTTCCTATTATCATTGCCATCAACAAGATGGACAAGCCGGGGGTTAATCCCACTCGGGTGCGCACCGACCTGTTGCAGCACGACCTTGTTGTCGAAAGCATGGGTGGCGACGTGCTTGACGTCGAAGTGTCAGCACTCAAGGGCACCAATCTCGACAAGCTCCTGGAAACCATTCTTCTACAGGCGGAAGTGCTTGATCTTAAAGCTAATCCTGAGCGCGAAGCGGGCGGACTTGTCGTCGAAGCACAGCTCGACAAGGGGCGGGGGCCGGTAGCCACCGTTCTCGTCCAGCGCGGCACGCTGAAGCATGGCGATATTTTCGTGGCTGGCTCCGCCTGGGGCCGGGTGCGGGCTTTGGTCAATGACAAGGGCGATCAGGTCAAGACCGCCGGGCCTTCGGTTCCGGTTGAAGTTTTAGGTTTAAATTCTGCGCCGGAAGCGGGTGATCGTTTTGACGTGGTGCCGACCGAAGCGCGGGCGCGTGAAATCACTGATTACCGCGAGCGGCAACGGCGTGAAAAGCGCGGCACCGGGTCGGCACGTGCCTCGCTTGAACAGATGATGAGCCAAATCAGCCAGACGGGGCGCAAGGAATTCCCCATCCTGGTCAAGGCTGACGTGCAGGGCTCGGCGGAAGCCATTGTTCAGGCTCTGGAAAAAGTTGGCAATGACGAAATCCGGGCGCGTGTTGTGCATTACGCGGTGGGCGGCATTTCCGAAAGTGACGTGTCACTCGCGGCGGCCTCGGGGGCTGCGGTCTTGGGCTTCAATGTGCGCGCCAACAGCCAGGCCCGCGATGCGGCCCAGCAGCAAGGCATTGAAATCAGGTATTATAATATCATCTATGACCTCGTTGATGACATGAAGCTGGCGATGGCCGGGAAGCTTGCGCCGGAACTGCGCGAAACCTTCATCGGAAATGCCCGTATTCTCGAGGTTTTCAACATCACCAAGGTCGGCAAGGTGGCGGGTTGCCTCGTTACCGAAGGCTCGGTGCAGCGCGGCAACAAGGTGCGTTTGATCCGCGACAACGTGGTGATCCACGAAGGTTCCCTGAGCACGCTGAAGCGCTTCAAGGACGAGGTCAAGGAAGTGAACAGCGGTACTGAATGCGGCATGGCGTTTGAGAACTATCAAGACATGCGGGCGGGCGACATCATCGAGTGCTTCCGGGTGGAGAAGGTGGCACGGACGTTGACCTAGGAATTGTGGCACGCAGTTTTTTTGGCACTGGCAGTGAATTGCGAATTGATGCGGTGAGGGGGTCAATAATCCGACGCGCTGTGGAGATACATTTCAAGTGTTTTGGCTCTGCTCGCTAGAGCCGGAACTTCCGCGTTGGAAGCGATGCACTTCAATCGGTTCGTGGTTTCATCAAAGTCAAGAAATGGCTCAATGTTGCGACGATTCAAGACCGTAATGCGACCACGATCACTGCTGTTTACAAAACTTGTCAAAGATTCGAGGATTCTGACAAGTCCGTCGTCATTCTTCACATATGAACCAATAAGTTCTTTTGGACCATTCTCATCACCCCCCTGATTCCAAGCGTACAGCAAGCTGACTGGATCAGGAACGGACAAGATTTGATCGACATTCATTGACTGATAACGTTTGAGCATAAATTTTGTGATGCGATCATATTCCTCTGAAGTAAACAGCCATTCACTTTCGGGTTTTTTCTGGCTGCCGAACTTTCCCTGGCCAAATGTCTCACTTCTGAAAATGTATGATAACCAACCTATTGCTCGACCGTCGCGGAAAACTTCGTCTATAACTCTCGTTCGTTGAGCAAGATTAAGTTTCGACAATAGCTTCGGCACTAGTTTTTTAGCTCGGTTCCAAATCGAACTTGAATCACCAATTCCCATTTCGAATGGATGAAGGCCAAAGGCATCGTCCATCATGACTGAAAAGGCGCGCAAAAGATTCTGGCTCTTGACACCGTCAACTCGTGCAACGTTGTTCTCTCTTAAGCGCTCCAGCAAGATGTCAGTTTTTGTCAAAGAACCTGTCGTATTCTGCTTATGCGATTGGAGCAGCAATAGAGTCAGGTCTTCGCCGCCTTTTGCTGTATTTCGGTGACAGTGCATTCAATTACCAATCCTATTGCCGTCAGGCACCCACCCCTGCCCCTCCCTCAAGGGAGGGGAATGCGAAACTTCTCATTGGCGTGAGTGGGCGTGCTTGCCGGAGCAGTTGGTGTATTGAAATGGATGTATCGATTGCTGGCTCAAACTGGTCTGCATCCGGCATTCGTGATTGGCATGGGACGGGGTTTTTACTGGGGGCAAGGTGATTGCCATGCTTGAGCTGCGGCCGATTTGTGAAAACTGCGCGAAGGACTTGCCGCCTGATGCGGATGATGCGCGGGTTTGCAGTTATGAGTGCACGTTTTGCGCGGCGTGCGTGGATGATGTTCTGGATAATGTTTGCCCGAATTGCGGGGGCGGGTTTGTGTCCCGTCCGGTGCGGCCCAAGACTGCCTGGCGGGCGAATACCTCTGTTGCATTTGATCCGCCGGTTGCGATGCGGAAGCACAAGCCGGTTGATCCTGTGGCGCATCATGGGTTCAGTGCTGCGATCAGGGAGATTGATCCGCGAGAGCGGTAGGGTGATCGTGATTGGAAAGTCTGGCGTGCGGCTGACACCCACCCCTGCCCCTCCCTCAAGGGAGGGGAGAATGTTCAGACTCTATTTTTCGGTGACAGTGCATTCAATTACCAATCCTATTGCCGTCAGACACCCACCCCTGACCTTCCCTCTGTTTAGACTGGAGGGAAGGGAGTGATTTTGTTTCTTTGTCTTCTCCTGCTTGAAGGAGGGTGGGGCAGGTGACTGACTGGCGCGTGTCATGTGCCGCAGAAAGTTTGGGTTACTTCTTCCTCTGGCAGTGGGGCGGCTTCAAAAAGGGGCATGTTCTGTTCGGTGAATGGATTTTTCAATAACGTGCAGAGTTGATTGAAACGGGTGAGGTTTCCTGCTTCGGCTTCGCCTAACGCGGCTTCGACCTGGTGGTTGCGGGGAATGTAGATGGGGTTGGTTTTTTGCATGAGGGTGCGGTCGGGACAAGATTCGCGTTTTAGCCAGAGGCCCGCCGCATTTTTCGAGAGAGAATGACCGAGAGTGAGGTCGCGGAAGAAGAGGGTGAAATCGATTTTTTCGTCCATCATAATCCTGAGCATTTCGGCGATGAATGCGCCATCGTCTTCGCGGCGTTCGGTGATGCCGAGTTTGGCCAGCATGCCGTGCTCGAAGGCCTGTTCAAATTGCGGATAGAAATTTGCCAGTTCAGCTTGCGCGATTTCGACGGCCTGGGTTTGATCGTCATGCAGGAGCGAAAGAATGCTCTCTGCAAAACGCGTGAGATTCCACAGGCCGATTGAGGGTTGCTGGTCCCAGGCGTAGCGGCCGTGTTGGTCGATGGATGAAAAGACTTTTTGCGGATGGAATGTGTCCATGAAGGCGCAGGGGCCGAAGTCTATGGTCTCGCCTGAAATCGACATGTTGTCGGTGTTCATCACGCCATGGATGAAGCCGACGCACATCCATTTGGTGATGAGTTGCGCCTGCCTTGTGATGACGCTGGCGAGGAATTTGCGGGGATCATCCGTGTGCGGATGAGTTCGGGCCCGCTCGTGCTCATACAGCGTGCGGACAGCATCAGGCCCCAGATGTGCGGCGGCGAATTGAAAGGTGCCGACGCGGACGTGACTCTTCGCTACCCTGGCGGCGATGCCGCCGGGCTCGGTGCGTCTTCGATTTACGTCTTCACCCGTCGCGACAACTGAAAGCGTTCCTGTCGTTGGAATGCCGAGGCCTGCGAAGGCTTCGCTGATCACGTATTCGCGAAGCATGGGGCCAAGTGCTGCGCGGCCATCGCCGTTTCTTGAAAATGGCGTGGCACCTGAGCCTTTGAGGTGGATTTCGAAGCCGTTTTCAAGTGTGGCGATCAAATGGGCGCGGCCATCGCCCATCAAGGGATTCCAATGGCCGAACTGGTGGCCGCTATAGGCGAGGGCCACTGGTTCAATTTTGTTGAATGGCGCGTTGCCGGAAAGGGCGGCGAGGGCTTCGGGTTTTTCGAAGAAGTCTGGGCCAAGACCAAGCTGTTCCGCCAGTATTTGATTCGATGCCAGAAAGCGCGGTGCGGCAACTGGCAGCGGATTGGCAAGCCGCCAGAACAGCTGCGGCAATGGCGAGGCGATTGTCATCTGGCTTCATTAGATCGGTTCCCGTTGAGTTGTAATCACAATTTCATACCCAACCCGCCATCCCGGCGAAGGCCGGGATCCAGACTTTCGCGAGTTGGATGTGCGGAAAGTCTGGGTTCCGGCTTTCGCCGGAATGACTAAAACTTGATGACACAATTTGCACACATCTCTCCCGTTGATACTGTGCAACTTCGCAAGACAATTTCCGCGGCAGTGGCTATTGTGGCGCCTTCAATATCAAATATCGAACCCCTGGAGCCCCCCATGAAACTTCGTTCCGTTCTCGCCGCACTATTGATGTGCAGCGCTTCGACCGCGTTTGCCCAGACCACCGAAGAGGTGAAGAACGATATCATGTCGGCCATGGCCACTCCTTTGCCGATCACCGTGGTGGGGCCGATCATCACGCCCAATGTGACGGTGACGCAAGAGGGGCAATCTTTCAAGGCGGTGCTTGAAAATGCAATGCTGATGGGCATGGTGCCGATGGGCAGCGTTTCCTTCAAGCTGACGCCAGAAGGCAACAGGCTTTATCGCGTTTCGGATTTCACTTTGCCGAAATCGATTGATTTTCTCAACATGGCGACGGTTGGCATCGGGTCAACAAAGTTTGACGGATTGTGGTCGGCGGAAACGCGGTCGTACCAGACGCTTGGCTTTGAGCTTGGCAATTTGAGCATTGCGCCGAAATCGGCAGGCGGCGGCAAAATCGCGATGGGCACTTTCACTCTGCAAGTGGCGAAAGAAGGCGTTGCCGGTGCGGTTGAAAGCCAGTTTGCCATCAATGCCAAGAATTTTTCATCGCAAGGCGTGTTGCCGGTGAATTTGAACATTGCTTCGGTACAGGCAAACCTGAAAGCAGACGGCGAAGAGCCGGTTGATCTTTATGGCGTGCTGCAGCGGTTTTCGATGCTGGCGATCGTGCAATCTGACGGCAACGCGGCCCTGCAATTTGCCGAAGCGCTTCGCGCCAAGAATTACAGCAAGGTCAATCTGGCGCTGAGTTCCAATGGCGTTGAGGTCCGTGATACGGCGCCGGGTTCAAGCCTTGCGATGCAGATGAAGGATGTTGCAGGTGTGGCCGAAGTCACCGGCATGACGCCCGACAATTGGGCGGGGCTTGCGGTCAACTTCACCGGCAAGGGCATTCACGACACCGGGTTCCTTGATATCAAGGCGCTGGACATTGCCGAAGGATCGTTTGGCATAGCGGGCGAGCGCATTCCTATTGGCGCGACGCTGAACACGTTCAACCAGCTCAATGCAATGGCCAATGGCGAGCAGGTGGTGATCAATGTGGGTGAATTGCTGGATGGCATTCTGGGGCTCGGCAAGTTTGTCGTGTCATCCGGCGGCAAGGGCATTGTGTTCAAGCCGCTCGATGAGAAGGAACCTCAAGTCAAGATTGACAGCTATGTGACGGATTTCGGCTTGCAAGGATTTGCCGACAAGAAGGGCGAGGTGCTGGCGCGGGCGGAAGCCTCGGGCGTTGACCTTGGGCAGCGGGTGTTTACAGATGCGCTGGAACAGAAGACCTATGACCTCTTCAGCCCGAGTTCGTTCAAATATGATCTCAGCATTGGCGATCTCAATGAGATGCTGCTGCAGAAGATGGCGAAGGGGCTGGTGATCCGCAGTGACAAGGATGCGGTGGCGCTGGCGGCACCTGCCATTGTTTATGCCATGGCATTGAAACCGATGATCGAGACCAAGGCCTTTGATTACAAGACGCGGCAGTTTTCGGTCGAAAGCTCAAGTTCGCTGCGGTTCTATCCGGCGTGGCTACTGGAAGCGCTGTCAGTTGAGGGGACGTCGAAGATCAAGGTGACGGGGCTGGAGAAAGTGACGGCCCTGTTTGAGGAATATGCGCTGAACTACAAAGCGCCAGAGGCGGTTACAGCCGAAGTTGTGGAAGCGCCTGTTGTGCCGGATGGCGAAGTTTCTGGCGTTGATGCGATTGAAGAAGCGAAGAAGGCTGCCGAAGCTGCATCCGAAGCTGCGGGGGCATCTCCGCCCGTTGTATCAAGTGGTGATCGCGAAGCATTGGTCATGCTGCAATCCTTGGCCAGCACATTCCGCGCACTCGGGCTCGAGGACGGCGACAGTGTCACCTGGGACATTCAATATCCAAAGGCGGGCATTGGCTTGATGGTGGTGAATGGCACAGAGCTGCGCTTTCCGGGGTTCACGTCATATCTCGGGCCTGCGATGCTCTTCGGGTTGAGGGGCATGTAAGGGCGAAGCGTGATGTCTGAAACGGCAGACTTTGCGCCGCAGATTTTAGTTCATGCAGCGGCTGCGATTTTTGCGCTTGCGCTGGGTGCGTATCAGCTGTGGGCGATGAAGGGCACAGGCTCGCACAGGGTTGTTGGCTATGTCTGGGCGGGGCTGATGATGCTGGTGGCGGCTTCGTCTTTCTGGATTCACCAGATCAACCAGTTCAGGGGGTTCAGTGTCATCCATCTTCTGTCGATCTATGTGCTGGTTGGGGTTCCCGCTGCGGTGCTGGCGGTGCGGCGCGGGGCCATTCGCAATCACCGGATGTCGATGATCGGGCTTTATACCGGCGGGCTGATTGTCGCCGGGATTTTCACGCTGGCGCCGGGGCGCATGCTTGGACATCTGGTGTTTGGGTGGTGATGGGTGACGCGGTTCTCCACGCTGTTGGCTGGTCAACTCGAAATCTCCCAAAATTGTCATTCCCGCGAAAGGCGGGAACCCATTTGTCCAGTGGGTGTCCAGTGGGTGTCCAGTGGGTGTCCTGTGGGTGTATTGCAAAACTGAAGTCTGAATCTCTTTCCGTAACGATCCAAACTTGCGTCACATCGCTTTGGCGGTGCCGAAAATGCGTTTAACTTGAGCTCAACGTCACGTGGATCAATGGGTTCCCGCTTTTCGCGGGAATGACAATTTTGGGAGATTTCGAGTTAACCGGGCAGGAGTGCGACAAGCGCTGGCATGGCGGCGTTATTCTGCGACAGGTTAACTTCGCCAATCACCCTATCGTGAATGGATTTGCCTGTAGTTTGACCACATGCCTTGCGCGCTTTGCCTTAGAAGGCAGAATTGTTTCGCAGAGGAGCTCTCATGTTTTCACGCCGTACATTTCTACTTTCCGCATGTGGTGCAGTTTTTTCTGCCGCGCCATTTCTGACAGGCATTGCCCATGCTGGCGGTTCGGCTTTCACGGCAGAGGCGTTTGAGGCGGCCAAGTCCGCAGGAAAGCCGATTTTGATCGACATAACTGCGTCGTGGTGCCCGACCTGCAAGGCGCAGGCACCCATCATCGAAAGTCTTTCAGCGAATCCTGCCTATAAAGACCTGGTTATCCTGGAGGTCGATTTTGATGCGCAGAAGGATGTTGTGCGCTCGCTTGGTGCGCAACAGCAGAGTACGCTCATAACATTCAAAGGCGGCACGGAAGTTGACCGGTCTGTTGGCGTCACCGATCCTGCAGCGATCGAGGACATGGTGAAGAAGGCGCTGGCGGGTTCGTAAGGCTGGCTCGTCAATCATGGGAACTTCAGTTTTTGCATTTCTCGCCGGTGTCCTGTCGGTGTTGTCGCCTTGTGTGCTGCCGCTGTTGCCGCTGACGCTCGGTGCTGCGGCATCGCGCGGGCGCATGGGGCCGGTTTATCTCGCGATGGGACTTACCGTTTCATTTGTAGCAATCGGGATGTTCGTGGCGCTTTTCGGATTTGCCATCGGATTGGACCAGGGCGTGTTCCGGGGAATAGCAGCGCTCATGCTGGTCGGTGTTGGTTTTGTGCTGGCGTTGCCACCGCTGCAGGCGCGGGTCGCGGTTGCGGCAGGACCGGTTAGCGGCTGGATCGACAATCGTTGGGGCGACTTGGCTGGTGACGGTTCACTCGGTCAGTTCGGGCTGGGCGCACTTCTGGGTGCGGTCTGGGCACCGTGCGTGGGGCCAACGCTAGGGGCTGCTTCGCTGCTTGCGGCGCAGGGGAAGAATGTTGGCGAGGTGACGCTCACGATGTTTGCATTCGGCATTGGTGCCGCTGTGCCGCTACTGTTGCTTGGGTTGTTATCGCGCGAAGCGATGATGCACTGGCGCGGGCGGATGCTGTCAGCCGGCGGTGGCTTGAAAACAGCGATGGGATTTGTGCTGGTTGCTGCCGGCGTGCTGATCCTGTCTGGCTATGACAAGGTTCTGGAAACGCGCCTGATCGAGCTTTCACCGATGTGGCTGACTGAACTGACGACGCGGTTCTGATCACGGCGATTCTGATCACGTCGGCTGGTCAAGGGCGGCGGGACGGGGTAAAGGCTCCCCATGTCCAAAGCTGCTGCCCCATCGCAACGCATGCTCCGGGCCGGGGAGTTGATCCGGCATGCGCTTGCCGAGATTTTCATGCGGGGGGATACTGGCGATCCTGAGCTGGATCGGCTGAAACCCTCTGTGCATGAGGTGCAGATGTCGCCGGATTTGAAGATCGCGACTGCTTATGTGCGGCCGCTGGTGATGGGCAACGAGCAGAAGCTGTTGCATGCCTGCACGCGCAACCAACGCTACATCAAAGGGCTTTTGGGGCCAAAGGTCGACATGAAGTTCATGCCGCAGCTGCGCTTCCGGGTGGATACGGCACTCGATTACGCGGCGAAGATCGATGACATCTTGCGCAGCCCTGCGGTGGCGCGGGATTTGGACAAGAGTTAGAAGGACATTGGCAAGGATGTTGATCTTCTTGACGCCGGGCACGTGCAAGAGGTCTTGGCGGATCACCTCTGACTGCGCTTCTGCTAGCTTGCAATTTGTTCTGCGACAGCTTCTTCCACGCCAGCTGCCGCTTGGGCGGCAAGAGCATGGGCCGCTGCCTGTGAATCTTGGAATTCCTCGAGTGCATAGACTCTGCCCCACCGCAGGGTGAACACGTGGAGACCACGGTTGACGTACGACGCGTCGCCGTTGAGCAGCGTTGCGGTGCCATCCCACTGCGCAAACACGGTGGTATGCCACGGCCAGCCCTTCACCCAGATGTTGTTGACCGTGATATGAAGAGTGGGCAGGACGCGGCCGAGGCGCTCAAACCAACGGCGCATGGCTTCTTTGTCGTGGCGCTCACCACCAAGAGCGTGGGCACCGGAAACCCGGTGATGGACATGCGGCGCGACTGCTTTCACCGCCTCATCCCAGCGATGGTTGTTGACGTGGTCGAAAGTCTTTCGGATTTCTTTCTTTACAATGTAACTGTATAGCATTGGACTCCTCCAAGGGTGATCGCGGAAAGATTGAGGTTCATCATCAGTTGACCCCGCTTTCGGACACAGTCCTGACGCGAGCGCCCTCCTACGGGAGATGAGCGCCAAGCGAAACAATCTGATCGCTGGAGTTCAAGAAACAGAGCGGCCAGGATCGATGCGCTCAGGGTTCTGCGGATCATCTCGTATGTCCTCTTTTTAGATTGCGTTCGACCTCTATATAGGATATAGATTACGAACGCAAGCTAAAAAATGAGGAAATTAACAATGCGCGTGAGTCGCAGCCAGGCCGCAGAAAACCGCGAAACCGTGATCAATGTGGCAAGCCGCCTTTTTCGGGAGCGCGGCTTTGACGGGATCGGTGTGAAGGACCTTATGGAGGGTGCCGGGCTGACCCAGGGTGCCTTTTACAAGCAGTTCGCGTCGAAGGACGATTTGGCAGCGCAGGCGTCCAGGCGGGCATTGGAGAGCGCCTTTCAGCGATGGTCAGACGCAGCCGCAGCCAATCCGCAGGACCCGCTTGGCGCGGTGATCGCGTTCTATCTCAGCATGGAGCATGGCGCGGAAATAATGGACGGCTGCCCGATCGTTGCGCTCGGCTCGGATGCTGCCCGGCAGGGCCCAGAAGTTAAAGCGTCATTCGAAGCCGGGATCAGGGAATACCTTGAGATGCTCGGTAGCTGGGTTGGCGAGGCTGACGGCAAAGAGCCCGGCGGCAAGGCGATGGCCATTCTCTCGACAATGGTCGGTGCGTTGCTCCTCTCGCGCGCCGTCAACGACGAGCAACTGTCGAAGCGGTTCCTGCAAGCGGCGGCCGGATGCGTGATGATGGGGCCGTCTACAGACGCTGCCCAGCAAGGGCCGCACCAATGAGGGGAGTGTCAGGAATCTTGTGCGCAGGGCGGGATTCATGCTGCCACGCAACATGATGATTGCGCGAAACGACCATCAACGCATAGCAGGGAATGTGCCTGGGAATGAGCCTGGGAATGAGCCTGGGAATGGGTCTGGTTAATTAGCGCGGTTCCGGGTTAGTTTGCATAAATCCAAAAATGCCGTCATGGCCCGCTTCATGCGGGCCACCCATGAGTGGCGGGCGGTTCGTCTAGGCGTACAAAACAGAATGTACTCTTCTTGATGATCGTATGCTTCGTCCAAATTGATAGCCATAGGTGGCCCGCCTGAAGCGGGCCATGACGGGTCATAGGTAAGTCGATTCCACTTAGCCCGGAACCGCTCTAGCGCGCCGAGATGGCATCAGCGAATTTTTCCGAGTCCGACACCCAGCCCAGAAGGACTTCGATGTTCAGCAGCGATGCATCGTGATTGCTGCGGGAGTTGCCTGCGCCAATAGGCTCCGCCGTGCAGTCCTCAAGCAGGATGCAGTGATAATCGCGGTACATGGCATCGCGGATTGTTGATTCCACGCAGATGCTGGTGGTGCAGCCCGTAAAGATCAAATGCTTGGCGTTCATGCCCTGCAAGATGGTGTGGAGGGGTGTTTCAAAAAAACCGCTGAAGCGGTGTTTCGGGACGATCAGATCGGTTGCGGCGGGCGTCAAGCCGGGCACGAAATCCACGCCCCAACTGTTGGCCACCAAGATGCGGCTCCTGGTGCCATCGGGCGCTGTGATCGTCTCGCCCACCGACAAGCGGGCATGGCGTTGGCGATGCGGTGAATCAGCAGCTCCCATATCAGCCAGATCAGCGCGGTGCTGCATTTGCAAATATATGACCGGAATGCCGGCGCGGCGGGCAATCTCCAGAACCCTGGCAGTGGGAGCAATGGCGCGCATGATTGGGGTGATATCGATCCCTGCCCGGTCGAACATGCCGCCTTTTGATCCAAAGTCGTTTTGCATGTCGACGACAATTACGGCACACTGCCTGGGATCAACAGCGACGGGTGAGGGACGGGCGGCGATGGTGAAGATGGCTAGGGTCACGGCACCTGACTTTAGCAGGTTCACGCCGGTGGCCAAGCATTTCATGGCAGATGGACCGGGGTTTTGCTGGTTCGTGTGAGGCTGGGCAAGAGGCGAGGCTGTCGTTACAATATCTTATTTTGAAGAAGGAGTGACACATGCATCGGCTCTGGCATTTTGCCTTCTTATGCTTGCTGCCCGCTGGATTTATTCACGTGGGCCAGGCACAGGTGCCGCCTGCTGTGTCGGAGTTGCAAGCCTACAAGGGACTGTTCAAGGCATCTGCGGATGGCAATCTTGAGGCTTTGAAAACTGCACTTGATGGCGGGGCTGATGTCAACGAGCGTGATGCAGACGGGCGCACTCCGTTTCATGTGGCGGCCTATCAGGGCAAAACAGAAATCATGCGGGCGCTTGCGGCGAGGGCAGCTGATGTCAATGCGCTGGAGGGCCAGGCCTATGATGCTGTCACCATCGCTGCCGTCGCCGATGACATTGAGACACTCAAAGTGGCGTTGGCACTGGGAAACAAGGCCAGCAATGTGACCAGCCCTTATGGCGGGACGGCCCTTATCGCTGCTGCCCATCTCGGCCATGACGAGGTCGTGCGGCTGTTGATCGAAGCTGGCGCGCCACTGGACCACGTCAACAATCTGGGTTGGACGGCGCTGATCGAGGCGGTCATTCTGGGTGATGGCGGTCCCCGGCATCAGGCGACGGTGAAGCATCTGGTGGCAGCAGGCGCTGACAAGTTGATTGCTGACCGCAGTGGAGTGACGCCGCTGGAGCATGCGAAACAGCGGGGGTATGCGGAGATTGCGGCGGTGCTTGGAGGGTAGCGTTGCTATTGCTTGTTGTAAGTGGCGAACAGTCCAAAGAAGACGGAACACTCGGCTATTTTCTGGGGCAATTCCAATTCGGTCGGAAAATGGTCCACATATTCCGGCCAAACTGACGTCACATAGGCTGTCCATTTCTCTGCAGGAATCTCACGCACTTTGCCGTCCACATCTTCAATGTGCCAACCACTTTCACGCAAATTGACCGCTGCATTTTGCAGCGCTTGCTTGATGTCTGGTGCTGCTGAGTAACCGATGACATGTGCTCCAATTGTGTTTTCAGGCACATCCGTGTTTTCTGGCGTTCGCAAGACGTGAAAGGGGATCTCGAACAGAACATTGGCCATGGAGCGAAAATGTCAACGAAGTGTGGTGAAATTGCGGATTGTCATGGGTTGGCCGAGATTTTTTGCGTGGCGAGACGGGGGACCCGGAGCTTGAGAATCTGAAACCCTCGGTACACGAGGTGCAGATGTCGCCTGATCTCAAGATCGCCACGGCCTATGTGCGGCCTTTGGTGTCGGGGAATGAGCAGAAGCTCTTGCATGCGTGCACGCGCAACCAACGCTACATAAAGGGTCTCTTGGTGCCCAAGGTCGAAATGAAGTTCATGCCGCAATTGCGCTTGCGGGTGGATACGGCGCTGGATTATGCAGCGAAGATCGATGACATCTTGCGCAGCCCTGCGGTGGCGCGGGATTTGGACAAAGCCTGAAAGGACATTGGCCGCCATGGCAGTTGCCCGAACACTTTCGCTTAACTCTGATCATATCGCCCGCATCATGCGCAAGGTTGAAGACAGTGGCGTGCCGCCGGGGATATCGCCGCAAACTGACGCCGATTATCAAGACTGGGTGGAGCGCATGCTCGGTACGCATCCGGCGCCCGGCAGGCCCACGCAGCTTTTTGCCTATGGCTCGTTGATCTGGAAACCCGAAATTGAGCATGCTGGCGAACGGCCTGGCACGGCAGATGGCTGGCACCGGTCATTCTGTTTTCGCATGCCACGATTTCGTGGGACGCCTGACAAGCCGGGACTGATGATGGCCCTGGACCAAGGCGGCAGCTGCGAGGGCATGCTCTATGAGCTTCCAGACGGCAACCTTGCTGGTCAACTGGACAAGTTGTTTCGCCGCGAATTCACGATGAAGCCGATCAACTCCATGCCGCAATGGATCACGGTCGCGACAAGCGAAGGGCTGGTTGAGGCGCTGGCTTTCGTGATGAACCGGAAGTCGCCGCTTTATGTTGGCGGTCTCAGCCCGATTGAGGTGGCTGACGTTCTGGCCACGGCCTGCGGTCATTGGGGGACGGGTGCTGAATATCTCCTCAACACAGTGACAGCACTCGAAGCAAAAGGCATTCACGACAGCGGCCTGTGGCATTTGCAGCAGCTGGTGGCGGAGAGGATTGAGGCAGCCTAGTTTGACTTTCCGGCATTCCCGCTGTAATCAATGTCAGCATTTGTATACACATACTGTTAAAGTGAGGTTTCAATGGGTAAGTCCATGATATCGGCTCGGATTCCGGAAGAACTTGATGCTGAGCTTGAGGCTATTGCCGAGAATACCAAGCGCACGAAAGCGTTTGTCGTAACCGAAGCATTGGAAGACTACGTTGACCGGAAGGCTTGGTTGACCAAGCGAATTCTAGATGCCGAGACGCGAGCTGATGCTACTGGCGAATATGTTGACCATGATGATATTGTTGCGTGGCTGGATACTTGGGGAAAGCCAAATGAACTGTCGCCGCCAGCAGCAAAGAAGCGATAGAGCTAGCAATGAGGATCAGATGGGTCGGTACCTCACTTGATGACTTACATGCAATTCGAACTTACATCGCGCAACATAATCCATACGCTGCTGAAAGCATTGCCGCCCTCATCAAACATTCCGTTTCCAACCTTTCGCTGTTTCCGCTCATGGGGCGCCCAACGGATTGGTCTGACAAGAGGGTGCTGTTTGTTCCGGGGTCGGCGTATATGATCCCCTACCGGGTTTGGCGCGACGAAATCCAAGTGCTTGCCGTCATTGATACCCGAACGGAACGAGCGGGCAGTTGGCGCTGAAACGCCCGCGCAACCGCGTTCACGGCTGGCTGGTGATCGACAAGCCTTTGGGGTTGGGGTCGACGCAAGCGCTGGGGAAGGTCAAGTGGCTGCTCAAACCTGAAAAAGCCGGGCATGGCGGGACCTTGGACCCGCTTGCTACGGGATTACTTCCGATTGCGCTGGGCGAAGCGACCAAGACTGTCAACTGGGCGATGGATGGGGTGAAGACCTACCGGTTTGCAGTGCAATGGGGTGCCGAGACCTCCACTGATGATTTAGAAGGCGTTATTACAAATACTTACCGCAATGCAGCATTGAAAGATGCCCAGGCTATGTTGCGCAGCATGGATTATACTGCGATGCAGCAGTTATTGACTCAGAAGTTGTTGATGTTTCATGGTGCAGTGCAGCAACAGCCACCGGCCTATTCGGCGATCAAGGTGGAGGGGATGCGAGCCTATGATCTGGCGAGAGCGGGCGAAGTGGTGGAGCTGGCTTCGCGTGAGGTGAGGATTGACAGTATAAAAAGTATCGCGTGGCGCTCCTCGCCCTTGAGGGCGAGGTTGGGAGTGGGTGTCAGCGCCAATTTAGATCGTTCGGACTTGCGACTGACACCCGCCCCCGACCCCGCCCTCAAGGGCGGGGAGGCATTAGAAACCGTCTTCGAAGTCACCTGTGGCAAAGGCACTTATGTGCGTTCGCTGGCACGGGATATTGGCCGCGCCACGGGATGGCTTGCACATGTGGTGGAACTCAGGCGGACGCGGGTGGGACCGTTTATGGAGGCGGATGCGATTTCGCTGGAAAAGCTTGAAGAACTCAGCCATAGGGACCCAAGCGAAAACAGCCTCAGCGGCATCCTTCGCCCCCTTTCGACCGTGCTGGACGGCATCCCGGCACTGGCCGTGATGGATCCGGATGCGGCTCGTCTCAGACAAGGTCAGTCAATTCTGATCCGTGGTGCCCAGGCACCCATTGCGGCGGAGGCGGTTTTGGTGACCCACCGGGGGCAACCCCTTGGCATTTGCTCGATCGAGCAAGGTTCACTTAAACCTACACGTTTGTTCAACCTTTAACTCCTTTGGAGATGCACGATGACGATGACTGCTGAGCAGAAGACTGCTCTGATCAAAAACAATGCGACCAAGGCCGGTGACACCGGTTCGCCTGAAGTTCAGGTGGCGATCCTGACGGAACGCATCAATTCCCTCACGGAACATTTCAAGGAACACAAGAAAGACAACCATTCGCGCCGCGGTTTGCTGAAGATGGTTTCAGCGCGGCGTGGTTTGCTGGACTATGTGAAGAAGAAAGATGAAGGCCGCTATCAGGCCTTGATCAAGAAGCTGGATATCAGAAGGTAACATAGACTTCCCCTCCTCCTTGTGGGGAGGGCCGGGGTGGGGGTCGCGCTGACTTCCCCTGTTGTTCTCAAAGACAATTGGAAAGACCGTCCGACCCCCACCCCTACCCCTCCCCACAAGGGGGAGGGAAATTCGCGTACACGAGCAGGCGGATCACCGAATTTTCGCCTGCGTCCCCGAGAAGCGACGAGGCAATAGGGCCTCAGCGACCAGTCCAAAGGGGATGCCGTCCAGTTGGTGAGCAAGCGGCGGCGAAGGACAAAAGGAAAATTACGACATGTTCAACATTGATGTTGAAGAACTTGAATGGGCCGGCAAACATTTGCGCCTCGAAACCGGCCGCGTGGCCCGTCAGGCTGATGGTGCTGTGCTGGTCACCTACGGCGAGACAACGGTTCTCGCCACCGCAGTTGCAGCGCGGGCTGAAAAACCTGGCATTGATTTTTTTCCGCTGACTGTGAACTATCAGGAAAAGGCTTATGCAGCCGGCAAGATTCCCGGTGGTTATTTCAAGCGCGAAGGCCGCCCGACAGAAAAGGAAACACTTGTTTCCCGCCTGATCGATCGTCCGATCCGCCCGCTTTTCCCGGAAGGCTTCCGGGTTGAAACTCAAATTGTTGCGACCGTGCTGTCGTATGATCTTGAAAATGATTCCGACATTGTCGCGATGATTGCAACATCGGCCGCCCTCACGATTTCCGGTATCCCGTTCATGGGCCCTGTCGGTGCATCGCGCGTTGGCGTGATCAATGGCGAATACGTTTTGAATCCGACGCAAGACCAGATGAAAGAGTCCGCTCTCGATCTCGTTGTTGCGGGAACGCAGGACGCGGTTCTGATGGTTGAATCAGAAGCGAAAGAACTCGACGAAGAAAAGATGCTGGGTGCGGTGATGTTTGGTCACGCCGGATTCCAGCCGGTGCTGGAAGCGATCATTCGTCTGGCTGAGCGTTCATCGCGCGAGCCACGCAACTTTGATCCGCCAGATCATTCGAAAGTTTATGCCTCGATCAAGAAGCTCGCGGACAAGGATGTCCGTGCTGCCTATGCGATTGCCAAGAAGGAAGACCGCCAGAACGCTGTTGCCGAGTCCAAGGACAAGGTAAAGAAGGCGCTGGTCAATGCCGAGGATGAAAAGGCTCCGTCAGAGCAAATTGTCGGCGGAATGTTCAAGAAGCTGGAAGCAGATATTGTCCGCAACGGCATTCTCGATACGGGCAAGCGCATTGATGGCCGCGACACCAAGACGGTGCGCAACATCATTGCAGAAGCATCTGTTCTGCCCCGCACCCACGGTTCGGCGCTGTTCACGCGCGGTGAAACGCAGGCGCTGGTTGTCACCACGCTGGGCACCGGCGAAGATGAACAATATGTCGACTCGCTCGACGGCACCTACAAGTCACGCTTCATGCTGCACTATAACTTCCCTCCCTATTCGGTGGGCGAAGTGGGCCGCATGGGCGCCACAGGCCGCCGCGAAATCGGCCATGGCAAACTTGCCTGGCGCGCCATCCATCCGATGCTGCCAACGTCTGAGGAATTTCCGTACACGGTGCGTGTTGTATCGGAGATCACCGAAAGCAACGGTTCATCGTCGATGGCTTCGGTCTGTGGTGCATCACTGGCACTGATGGACGCAGGCGTTCCGATGAAGGCACCGGTCGCCGGCATCGCCATGGGACTGATCAAGGAAGGCGACAAGTTCGCCGTGTTGTCTGACATTCTGGGCGATGAAGATCATCTGGGTGACATGGACTTCAAGGTCGCTGGCACCACCAACGGCATCACAGCACTGCAGATGGACATCAAGATCACCGGCATCACCGAAGAGATCATGAAGGTTGCTTTGTGGCAGGCGAAGGACGGACGTTTGCACATTCTTGAGAAGATGGCACAGGCGCTGGAAAAGGCGCGTCCGGGTCTTGGCGAACATGCACCACGCATCGAGCAGATCAAGATTCCAACCGACAAGATCCGCGAAGTGATCGGCACGGGCGGCAAGGTCATCCGCGAGATCGTGGAAAAGACCGGTGCCAAGATCGACATCCAGGACGACGGCACGATCAAGGTGGCCTCGGCTTCGGGTGAATCGATTGCTGCCGCCATGAAGTGGATCAAGTCGATTGTGTCCGAGCCGGAAGTCAATGAGATTTACGAAGGCAAGGTTGTCAAGGTCATGGAATTTGGCGCGTTCGTCAATTTCTTTGGCGCGCGCGACGGGCTGGTGCATGTTTCGGAACTGGCTCCACACCGGGTGAACAAGGTCGGAGATGTCGTGTCGGAAGGCCAGATGGTCAGGGTCAAGTTCCTCGGCATGGACAATCGCGGCAAGGTGCGGCTGTCGATGAAGGTGGTGGACCAGGCCACGGGTGAAGATTTGTCCAAGAAGCAGGGTGCGGAAACGCCAGCTGCGGAAGCGACTGCGGATGAGTGATTCTTAGAGCGGTTCCGGTTTCGTTTGCATAAATACAAAATGCCGTCATGGCCCGCTTCAGGCGGGCCACCCATGAGTGTTTGGCGGTTCCTCAAGACGTGCCATATTGGACGTGCTCTTCTTTGATGTCCGCGAGCTTCGTCCAACATTGGTAGCCATAGGTGGCCCGCCTAAAGCGGGCCATGACGGTTAATTGGTGAAAGCAATTCCGACTAACCAGGGACTGCTCTAAGCAGATGAGTTGAAGCGCCGGGGGAAACTCCGGCGTTTTTGTTTGGCGAGACCGAACACTTTGGTACTTGCAGTGGGCGATATTTCGTATTATATAAGGTGCTAAATATAGTAATTTTATGAGATTCCTATGGCCAGTCAAATTCATGCGGCGACGACAGCCAGTGTCTCCGAACTGAAACGGAATCCCATGGGTACCGTCGCAGCGGGAGAAGGGTTCCCTGTTGCCATTCTCAATCACAATCAACCGGCTTTTTACTGCATTCCAGCCAAGGCCTATGAGGCCATGCTGGAGCGTATGGAGGACCTGGAACTTAACGCCCTTGCCGATGCCCGCGAAGGCCAGCCCATCCACAAAGTCAGCCTTGATGAGCTATGAGCTTGCGTTTCTAGATGCGGCTCTGAAAGAATGGCGCAAGCTCGACAACCAGACTCGCGACCAATTCAAGGCCAAGCTCGAAGAGCGGCTGCAAAATCCGAAAGTTCCCTCGGCGCGACTGCATGGAACCAAGGAACGCTACAAGATCAAGCTGCGCAATGCCGGGTATCGGCTGGTCTATGAAGTGCGGGATCAGCATCTGATCGTTCTGGTGGTCGCCGTCGGCAAGCGGGAGCGGAATGAGGTTTACAAGGCGGCGGGGCGGCGGAAGGCTGAGTGACGTGCGGGTGCTGCGGCTGACAGCGTCGATTGATCAGTATGCGGATGAATATGAAAACGCTGGGGGTAACTCCGGCGTTTTGTGTTTGGAGATCGTCTATCAATTAATCTATTGCCAGAGCGCTGTGTTTCTGTTCCGAACCATGTCAAAACTTTTAAATGCTGGGCGGGCTTTGAACGATGCAATTTCGTGGTCGTAAATGGCAGATCGAACAGCTTTTTGCACTTCGCTCCTGGTAATCTTGGACTCTGAACCGACGATAATGCTTTGAAGTTTGAAATCTGTATCAAAGTTGTAGAAATAGTTCCCGTCGCTATCTTTCTCTCTCGGGTCCAAATTAACGAAAAGGCGTTGCTCGCTTTCGTAGCTCCAGTGTTGGAATTTGGTACTTAGACATTGGCGCATAGCAGCTTCCCTGGCGTCTCGGCGTTCATTTTTGAAATCCTCAATCGTGAGTTTCAGTCTCTCGGACTGATAGTCGATCTTCATTGTTTTTCTTCCACTCACTGCGAATCCGAGACACACACCTTTGTGCTTGTCGGAATAGTGACTCCACATGACGGGATTTTGCCAAGTCTTCGATAAACAGATGATGCCAGCTGATTTGTTCAATTCATTTTTCGTTTCGCGGAAAACCGTCCGAAAGTTTCGATCAGACAGGTCGGGTGCAAAAAATTCGAAAGGATCATTGAGTTCATTCAATCTGGAAATCCTGACGCGTCTCTTCAGAACATTCTCAAGTCCATATTTACCGTTGATGTAATGGTAGAGCATCATTTTTGTCACCTCAAAGAATGTCACATACCAATTTATCCCAGGAATAGTTGACATTCCATCCGAAGAAGAGCGCAGAGCAGACTGGAAGCGAGCATTGGTCAGCCGAGCATACTGAACCACAGCTGGATTCCAGATCGCGGGCGGTCCTCGCGATCCTTTGGATCGCTCCGGGCGGCCCCGCGTCTGGAATGACGACACTTAAGAAAGTGGGTGGGCATTTACGGATGCGGGGTGATTGCGATGATTGTGATCGCATCTTTGCCGGGGCCGTAGTGCCAGAAGATGCGGTATGCTCCCGGCGTGTTGTTTTCGGCATAGGCTTCGAATACCTCTTCGCCGTTCAAGCCAGACATTGAAGAAAACTTGTGGGTTTTGAGGCAGGGGTGGCGGGGATTGGATTCAAGCAGGGCCAGCGCCTTGCGTACAGCCTTCAATCGCTTGATGTGTGCAGGATTGTGTTCAAGGGACTCAAATTCGGCCCGTGCACGCAATGTCATGTCGATGGCGAAAGGCATCAATCGTCATCATTGGCATATTGCGCAAAGCTGCCCATTCTCACTGTTTCACCACGGGCTGACTGGCGCAAGCCTTCTTCCACCATGGCAAGGGCTTCCGGATTTTTGTAGAGCCAGCGTTCGCGCTCCGGAATTTCGACATAGGGTTCCATGACGATCTTGCCGCTCTTTTCGCGGGTCACACGGAAGCTCGATACGCCTTCGGCGAGTTTGCCTAATGTGATGCGGCCTTTGGAGTCGGGGCGGAGGGTGATCATGTGGCTCTTTTATCAGGTGGTGGGAAATGATACAAGTGGGAAATGATACAGGTGGGAAATGGCATATTGACGATTCGAAGTGCTGGCCCGGAGGATGCCGCTGTTGTGTGTGGAATTACCTTGCGGGCCTATGCGAAATGGGTTCCGGTGATCGGGCGCGTGCCAATGCCGATGACGGTGGATTATGACAAGGCGGTGCTTTCCTCAGACATCGATGTTCTGATGTCGGATGATGTGCCTGCCGGAATCGTGGTCTATGTGCGCAAGGTGAGCGAAATTCATATCGACAATCTTGCGGTGGAGCCTTTTGCGCAAGGTAAAGGTTATGGGCGGCATCTGCTGGCGCATGTGGAGCAGCTGGCGCGCCACGAAAAGATCAGTACACTGACGTTATTGACCAATGCGGCTTTTGCCAGCAATGTTTCCTTTTATCAGGCTTATGGATTTGTTGTGGACAGGACTGAGCTGTTCATGGGAGGAACCACGGTTTACCTGAGCAAGCGTGTCACGCAGCCATGAACTGCGCAATCACGCTGAATGTTTTCGAAAAAGGCAATAAATCCCCTCTCCACAAGGGGGAGGGAGAAGTAGATGTAGAGGTTCCAAATGACAATAGAATACACTCCACCAGCCGTCTGGACCTGGAACAAGGCTTCGGGGGGAACGTTTGCTTCGATCAACCGGCCTGTTGCGGGGGCGACGCATGAGAAGGAGCTGCCTCGCGGAAAACATTCGCTGCAGCTTTATTCGCTGGCCACACCCAATGGCGTGAAGGTCACCATCATGCTGGAGGAGCTGTTGGCGGCGGGGCATGCTGGCGCTGACTATGATGCGTGGCTCATTGATATCGGCAAGGGCGACCAGTTTGGCAGTAGCTTCGTTGGCGTCAATCCCAATTCCAAGATTCCGGCGCTGATGGATTATTCAACACCTCAGCCCACGCGGATTTTTGAATCAGGTTCAATCCTTTTATATCTGGCAGAAAAATTTGGCGCGTTTTTGCCGAAAGATCCTCGTGCGCGCACGCAATGCATGAACTGGCTGTTCTGGCAGATGGGGAGTGCGCCGTTTCTGGGCGGCGGCTTCGGGCATTTTTATGTCTATGCGCCGATCAAGATTGAATATGCGATTGACCGGTTTGCGATGGAAGTGAAGCGGCAGATGGATGTGCTGGACCGGCATCTGGCAGACAACCAATTCATGGCGGGCAAGGACTATTCGGTTGCCGATATGGCGATCTGGCCGTGGTATGGCAGGGTGGTGCTGGGCAAGGCCTATAATGATGCGGCCACGTTTCTCGAGGCGCATAGCTACAAACACCTCAATCGCTGGACCCATGAGATCAATGAGCGCAAGGCGGTGCAACGCGGGCGCATGGTCAATTGTTCATGGGGTCCACTGGAAGAACAGCTGCATGAGCGGCATGATGCAAGTGATTTTGATATGCGCACGCAGGACAAGCTGGTGACGGCTTGAGTCTGGACAAGACGACCGTCGGCTGGATCAACGGTTTTCTCGGCATGCTGACGTTCAGTGCGTCGCTGCCTGCGACCAAGATTGCGTTGACCGGATTTGATCCGCTGTTTCTGACAACAGCGCGGGCGGCGATTGCCGGGTTGGTGGCGGCAGTCATGCTGCTGCTGTTTCGCGAGAAGTGGCCGGAGCGTCAGATGTTTGCGTCCTTTGCCATGGTTTCGCTCGGCGTTGTGGTGGGCTTTCCCTTGTTGACAGCACTGGCTTTGCGACATGTGACGTCGGCGCATTCGATTGTGTTCATCGGATTGCTGCCGCTGGCCACGGCTTCGTTTGCCGTGCTGCGCGGTGGCGAGCGGCCACGGCCGGCGTTCTGGATCTTCTCCGGCCTCGGCAGTGCTCTCGTTGTGGGTTTTGCTTTCTTGCAGGGGATCACAGCGGCACCTCTGGGTGACCTGTTGATGCTTTGCGCCGTCATCGTGTGCGGATTGGGTTACGCCGAAGGGGCGGTGCTGTCGCGCAAGCTCGGTGGCTGGCAGGTGATTTCCTGGGCGCTGGTCATGTCGCTGCCGTT
This sequence comes from uncultured Alphaproteobacteria bacterium, assembly GCA_963819615.1. Lineage (GTDB taxonomy): Bacteria > Pseudomonadota > Alphaproteobacteria > Rhizobiales > Aestuariivirgaceae > Aestuariivirga. Next base: position 233,361 of record CAWFWW010000012.1, on the reverse strand, counting down.
GATGCTGGGGCTGGCAATTTTCCTGCAGCCCGCGACGCTTCAGAATATAGCGACGGGTGCATGGATGGGATTTGCCTATGTCTCGCTGTTCAGCATGTTCATCGGATTTGTGTTCTGGTACCGAGGGTTGGCGCTGGGTGGCACTGCTGCTGTTGGGCAACTGCAGCTCGTGCAGCCGTTCTTTGCGCTGATGCTGGCATCAGTTTTACTTGGCGAAGATGTCAGCCCTCTGATGATTGGTGTGACACTTGCCGTTGTGGCTTGCGTTGCGGGGGCCAGGAAGTTTGCGAATTAAACAGCGTTGCCAGGTTTTGCCGGTGACATGCGGGTTGGGCGCGGGCGGGTGAGATGCTGCTGCTCGAAAACCGTTTCAAGTGCCGCCAGCGTGATGCGCAGGTTTTCGAGGCCGTCCTTGCCGATGATGGCTGCGATATCGGCCTCCATCTGCTCGACTTGCACTTGTGCGGCTTGACGGGCTTTTGCACCGCTATCGGTCAGGACGACGAGTTTTTCCTGCGGGTGGGCAGAGTTTGACTGGAGATCGATGATTTTCAGCTGGCGCAGGCGTTTAACTGAGGCGTGGACGGCCTGGCGTGTGACCCCCAATATTCGGGCGAGCTCCGATATGGAGCGGGGCTGGCGAAGCGCCAGAACAAAGACCCGCACGTCTGATGGCCGGACGCTTTCATAGCGGGTGCCCTTGCGGTAGGCGTGAAGTTTTGCATCCAGACCATCCGACACGCCCTGGATCAGGCTGCGAATGTTGTTGAGCGGTACGGCCAATTCACCATCAATCATAGTTGACGAATAGAAGCTTGCGAGTTTCCGTGCAATGACAATGTGAGTTGCCTGCGACGTTTTGTCCACCTCATTCATGTTTTTAATAACGCTGCAATTTCAATATTTTATCTGTTATATTAGTGTTTTACTGACCTCTTGGTCAAAAACATTGCATCCGTGGTTGACACTATGGTTAGTTGCAACTACATCCAGTCATGTCAATGCAGGTTGACATGGATCTCCCTTTTAAGCATCTCACGCGAATGTCTTGTCCACACTACAAGCCATGGGCTGGGCTGTTTTATTCCAAGGGAGTTCCTTGCGGGCCCCAAAGGGGCGTTCTGGGGGTCTGCCAGCCGGCGGTGATATTATATCACCGCCGGTTTAATTTTGGCACGTTACCCTGCGAGTTTGGCGGCAATCCTGGCGACGTGGTTGCCCTGGAATTTGGCGGCTTCAAGTTCCTGGGCCGAAGGCTGGCGCGAACCATCGGGGCCGGTTACGTAGGACGCGCCATAGGGCGAGCCGCCACGCAGCTGGTCCACGCCCATTTGGCCCTGATAGGAATATGGCAGTCCGACGATGACCATGCCGTGGTGCAGAAGCACGGGATGGAAAGTGAGGATGGTCGATTCCTGGCCGCCATGCTGCGTGCCCGAGCCAGTCATGACCGAACCGACCTTGCCGACGAGAGCGCCCTTCATCCATAACGCGCCCGTCTGGTCGATGAAGTTCTTCATCTGGGCGGTCATGTTGCCATAGCGCGTGCCGGTGCCGAAAATGATGGCGTCATAATCGGCGAGTTCCTCGGGCTTGGCGATGGGCGCTTTCTGGTCGAGCTTGTAGTGCATCGACTTGGCGACATCGTCTGGCACCAGTTCCGGCACGCGTTTCACATCAACCTTGGCGCCTGCTTCCCTGGCGCCATCGGCTGCGGCATAGGCCATCTGTTCCATGTGGCCCCAGGCTGAGTAATAGAGAACGAGTACTTTGGTCATTTCATTTTCCTTAGTTGGTTGCGAGGGAGAGTAGTTCCTTGAGGTCGATGCGAGTGTTGACCATGGCGATCTTTCCGTCGGCCCCGCGGGGCCATTCGCTTTCGGGCCGGTCCCAGTAGAGTTCGATGCCGTTCTGGTCGGGGTCACGGAAATAGAGGGCGAGGGAAACACCATGGTCGGCTGCACCATCCAGTTCGATGCCGGCCTGCATCACGCGTTTGAAGGCGTTGGCGAGGTCTATCTTTGCCGGATAGAGAATGGCCGTGTGATAGAGCCCGGTTGAGCCGGGAGGCGGCGGTTTTCCGCCCTTGCTTTCCCAGGTGTTGAGGCCGATGTGGTGGTGATAGCCGCCTGCTGAAATGAAGGCAGCGCCATCGCCATACATCTGCTGGAGTTCAAAACCCAGGATATCGCAATAGAAATGCAGGGCGCGGGGGATGTCCGCGACTTTCAGGTGGACGTGGCCAATACGGGTGCCAGCGGGAATTTTCGCGGTCATATCAAATCCGTAACAATCGTTGTTACCTTAAATAGCGGTTCCGGCTGCAATTCACAAGTGGAAAATGCGATTGTCGTGGACAGTTTCGTGACGCGGCTTGCCGCTCAGGGGTTGGGAGCCGCATGGTCATAACAGGAGTCAAATCATGACAAAACGAAAAAACTTCATCGCACCGGCCAATCTCACCGTCGTCAACCATCCGCTGGTTTTGCACAAATTGACCTTGATGCGCGACAAGCACACGCCATCGGCGGTGTTCCGGCAGCTGTTGCATGAGATCAGCCATTTGCTGGCCTATGAAGTTTGCCGCGACCTGCCGTTGACGACGCAAACAATCGAAACGCCCGTCGCTGAAATGGAAGCGCCAATCTTGAAGGGCAAGAAGCTGGTGATTGTTTCGGTCTTGCGGGCGGGCAATGGACTGCTGGAGGGCATGCTGTCGCTCATTCCTTCGGCTCGCGTGGGGCATATCGGGCTCTATCGCAATCCGGAGACGCTGCAGCCTGTCGAGTATTATCTGAAAGTTCCAGAAGATATTGCGGAGCGGCGCACGATCATTGTCGATCCGATGCTGGCGACGGGCAATTCGGTTTCGGCAGCGGTCAAGCGGCTGAAGGAGAAAGGGGCTTCGGACATCAAGCTGGTGACATTGCTGTCAGCGCCGGAGGGCATCCTGCATTTTCATGACCAGCATCCCGATGTGCCGGTGTTCACGGCGGCGGTTGATTCACACCTGAACTCGCATGGCTATATCGTGCCGGGACTGGGCGATGCGGGCGACAGGATGTTCGGGACGAAGTAGGCGGCGTTCAGTTCCTGTTAACGATGCTGACCGATTTCACGCTTCGTTAAAATTTTCGGCAAGGTTCGCCGCCTACATCCTCTCCATTGAATTGGAGTTGATGCAATGGCTGCAGCAGCGGCGCGCGCCCTAACTTGTGAAGACGAACTGCCGGGGGGCAAGGTGTCGGTGCTTTATGCGGAGGATCAAACATCCTCGCGCGTCGTGACAACGGCGTTGTTGCGAAAGCTCGGCTATGAGGTCGATGCGGTCGAGGATGGCGAGCTGGCGCTGCAAAAGGCGATGCTCAAGGCTTACGACATCATCCTGCTTGATATTGAAATGCCGGTCATGGATGGCGTTACGGCAGCGCGGCGCATTCGCAGCGAGGCTCCATTGTGCAGAAGCGCTCCGATTCTGGCGATGTCGGCTTATCTTGCGGATACGACAGAGGACAGCACGTGGCGGGCGCTATTTGATTGTGCGCTGCCAAAGCCTGCGAGCGGCGATGAATTGAAGATGGCGTTGCTGAGAGTGCAAGTGCTGGGGCGCGGCGAAGATGCCGTGGTTGCGGCACCAATCAGTGAAGCGACGCTGATCTCGTCATTTCGTGCGGTGTTGCCGAAGCCCATGTGGTTGCGGCTTGCGGCACGCGCGGCTGAAGACATGCAGGTGCTGGCGCTGACGGCTTCGGCCTGTGCAGAGGCCGGAGACCAGATGCAATTGGAGCTTTCGGTGCGGGCGCTCAAAGGACTGGCGAACAGTTTTGAAGCGCGAGTGGTTGGCGAATGCGCCGGGAAGCTGGCGACCGGAATGTTGCCGGCATCAGGGCGGATGTTGAGTGAAGCAATTGCGGACTGGCTTGCCGAAGTGGCGGCCTGAGCCATTTTCCCAGGGGCGCCAAAAGCACCGCTGTCCGGTTAACGCAAAATCCCCCCAAAATTGTCATCCCCGCGCTCGTCGCGAGAACCCATTTGTCCGCATGACGGGTTGCTCAGGTGAGCGCAGCGTGTTTCGCTCAAAACACTGCAAACGCAACGTCGAACGCATCGGCAGCGCGTGCACGGCACGCGACGCGCCTTTCTCACAAGCCGACGGATGGGTCCCCGCAACAAGTGCGGGGATGACAATTTTGGGAGATTTCGGGTTAACCGGACAGCAATGCGACAGCTGCGAGGATGACAACAATTTTCTGATGCTCGCACTTCAGTCAAAAACTTCCATCTTGCAAGCTCTTCCCGCACCAGACTTCAGTGCTCCAAAACAGAGATTTTAATCATCCTTCAACGGGTGTTAACAAGCAGTTGAAGCTTTCATCTTTTCAAACTTCGTTCAAAGTTTAAAGCTGTTGATATTGCGGAAGAATTGCTTCGGACAAGCCAAAACATCAATGGCAACTCCTAAATTTCCGTCCCGCATTTTGCCGTGTCCGCTTAGGTAATGCTTAATACCTGTATGCGAGAAATGCCCGTCATTCACTCATAGCGGGAGTTTCATCGTGCCAATATCCATTACAAGCGACGCAATCGTCAACACCACCACTGCCAACACCCAGTCCCAGCCATCGATTGCGATGCTGTCTGACGGGCGGATGGTCGCGGTCTATCAAAGCAACACTGGTGCTGCAGGCACCGTGCTTGCCCGCTATCTTGGGGTCGACGGTGCGCCAACGGGTGCAGAAATAACTGTATCGGACAGCGCTGCCATTGCGACAGGGTCAGCTTCTGTCACAGCGCTTGCCGATGGCGGTTTTGCGGTTTCGTGGCAAAGCGACGCTGGCGTCAAGGCGCGGGCTTTTGATGGCGCCGGGGCTGCCGTGGCTGCATCTACCCCCGTTACTGCCACCGGTTCGGTGCCCACGATTACAATGCTCGCCGATGGCCGCATGCTGGTCACGTATTTTGCCACCGACCAAAAAGCGGTCATTTACAACAGTGACTTCTCCCCTTCGGTTGCCGTATTTAACGTCAACTCAACTGCACTCGGTGGAATAACTGATTCTGAATCAAGCGTTGCCGTTTTGAGCGACGGCCGGTTTGTCGTGACATGGCAGTCGAACGTTGCAGGCGAGCTGGATGTTGCGGCGCGCATCTTCAATGCTGATGGCACTGCGGCAGCAGCTCAATTTGCTGTTAATTTGACGTCGACCGATATCCAGGGTCAATCCCATGTCACAGCCCTTGCCAATGGCGGGTTCTTCATCACTTACAAATCGGGCGTCACAGCGGACTTTAACGTCATGGGTCGCTTCTTTGATGCGGCAGGCGTTGCAGGCACCGAGGTGGCAATCAATACAACCACGACCAACCAACAGACCAATCCTGACGTCATTCAGCTCGCTGATGGCCGCGTCATGGTCGCGTGGACGTCGAATGACGGCGCTGACTTTGACATTCGTGCGCGCATCCTCAATGCTGATGGCTCGGCATCGGGCAGCGACTTTGTCATCAACTCCACCACGACTAACGTACAAGGCCAGCCAGAACTCGCCTTGCTGTCGGATGGCCGGGTTGTAGTCACCTGGGATTCCAATGATGGTGCTACCGATTTCGATATCCGCAGGGCTGTCATCGACCCGCTCGTGTTCAATGGCGGCACAGGTGCCGATTCATGGACCGGCGGTGCGGGCAGCGACAAGATGTGGGGCGATGCAGGCGCTGACGTTCTTGGCGGCGGCGCTGGTGATGACATCATTTATGGCGGCGATGCAATCGACACCCTGAATGGCGGCGACGGCAACGACCGGCTGTTTGGCGATGCCGGAAACGACATCATCAATGGCGATGCTGGTAATGACGTCCTGTCGGGCAGCGATGGCAATGACACGTTCAACGGCGGCGTTGGCGATGACACGATGTATGGCAGCTCAGGCGATGACAAATACACGGGTGGACTCGGCGTTGATACGCTGTCGTTCTATTATGGCGGCGCGGTAACGTTTTCGCTGGATGGTTCGTTGACCGCTGCGGGTGCTGCGGCAGGCGATACGATCGGCACGGGCACGTCGCTGGTGATTGAATACCTGAAAGGTTCGTTGACTGGCGCAGATACGCTGAATGGCAACTCAGCCAGCAACCGGATTTACGGTTATGGCGGTGCAGACACCGTTGATGGCAAGGCAGGCAATGACATCATTGATGGCAGCCTGGGCGACGATACACTTACTGGCGGCACCGGCAATGACACGCTTTTTGGGCGTGAAGGCGCTGACACGCTCAGTGGCGGTTCCAACAATGATACCGTTCATGGCGGTGCAGGAGCTGACACAATGGATGGCGGTTCAGGCACCGATATCCTGAGCTATGCCCTTGATACCAACGGTGCCATTGTGTCGCTGGACGGGTCGGTTACTGTTTCAGGTGCTGCTGCTGGTGACGTCATCGCTGCCAACACCTTTGAGTCGCTTTATGGCTCGAATACCGGCAGCGATGCGTTGACCGGAAACTCGGTGAACAACACGATCAAGGGCTATATTGGCAATGATACCTTGAACGGGCTTGCCGGCAATGATTTGCTTTACGGTGGTGAAGGAAACGACACGCTCAATGGCGGCGATGGCAATGACAAACTGCTGGGTGAAGCAGGCAACGACACGTTTGTTGGCGGTGCTGGCGTTGACACCATCAGCTACGATGTCGGAATTGATATTGTCCGGTTCAATGCTTCCAGCGAAGGCGGCGACAAGATGACGACGTTCTCGATCACCGACGATACGTTGAATTTCAAGAACTCAGCCTTTGGCAACCTGGGGGTTGGGAATATTCTTGCAAGCGACTACGCAACCGGCACGACCAATGCCTCTACCTCCGGGTTTACACGGTTCATTTTTGAAACCGACACCAAGATGCTTTGGTATGATGCTGATGGTACGGGCGCTACGGCAGCTGTGATGATGATTGACTTCAGCAGCTTCAAAGCCGGCGTTTTCAGCGCTGATGAAATCGTAATCGTCTAAGCCAACGCAGGTTGATCTGCTGAAAGTTTCAGCAGTTTCGATCTGATAACAATCCGCCCTCAGGCCTTGCTGGCCTGGGGGCTTTTTTGTGTTGGCTGGGTTTTCAGCTGGGTTTTTAGCTGGGGTTGCAGCATGGCCTTCAACATGGAAAGCTCTTCTGCGACCTCGGGATTGATCTGGCGGGCTGGCTTGGAGATTACAGGAATTTTAGGTGCAAAAATGGTGGACATGCCTTGTTTTGAGCAAGATACATGCCAAGGTGGGGCCAATACCGGGATCACGCGGTGCACGGTTTCGTGATGGAATATTTTGGTTATGGGGATGTAAACGTATTGTCGCAATCCAGAAGAAAATCACCACAGGAGCATTGCATGTCACTTTTTCTTTCGCGCTCAACCTTTGCCGCCACTTTAACCACCATGGCACTGATCGCAACGTCGTCTTTTGCCGCCGCCGCAGTCGATGACACCATCAAGGCCCGCCAGGCTTGCATGAAATCGCAAGGCGCGTTGATGGGTGTTGCCGTTCCCATCATGAAGGGCGAGAAGACCTTTGATGCCGCAGCGGTTGCGGCAGCGTTTGACGCGCAAGGCAAGGCCTGCGCTGACTGGGCCAATTTCTGGGGCGCTGACACGATGAAGGGTGAGGCGGCCGAGACCTATGCCAAGCCGGAAATCTGGTCGGATGCAGCCGGGTTCGAAGCCGCCGGGGGTGCATCCTACAAGGCCATGCAGGCTCTGAAGGCATCTGCCGATGAGGCGAGTTTCAAGGCGGCTTTCCCGGCAGTCGGCGAGGCTTGCAAAGGATGCCATGAAAAATTCCGCCGCCCCAAGGAATAATACAAATCGCCGAAAGGCACCGGTTTGGCTGGGAGGCCTGGCGCTCGCTGGAGCGCTGGGCCTTCTGGCGTTCTGGCTGGTTTCAATGCCCAGGCCTTTGGCGACATCGGCGTTGCCGCAGCATCAAGCTGATGTGGGCAATGGCGAGCGCATGTATCATGCGGCGGGGTGCCATTCGTGCCATCTTGCACCGGAAGGGTTTGCTGCGGCTGCCGCTGATCTTCCCGTTGGCGGCAAGGCGTTCAAGACGCCGATCGGGGTTCTTTATCCGCCCAATCTGACGCCTGATCCTGAAACGGGACTTGGCAAATGGACGGATCTCGACTTCGTCAATGCGCTGCAAAAGGGATTGGGGCGGCACAACGAACATCTGATACCGGCTTTTCCCTATACGTCCTATGCCAAGATGAGAACCGAGGATGTGCTCGATCTCAAGGCCTATCTTGCGACGCTGCCGCCGGTGGTGAATGCGGCCAAGGCACATGAGGTTTTTGCTTTGCCAGTGGTGCGGCGGGGGCTGGGGGCGTGGAAATGGATCGGGTTTGACGAGAACAAGACCATCGACGACCCGGCACAATCCGTGAGCTGGAATCGCGGACGGTATCTGGTCGATGGGCCTGGGCATTGCAATGAATGCCACACACCGCGCAACCTGTTCATGGCGAGCGATCAATCGCGATATCTCGCAGGAGGGCCGCATCCAGAAGGGACGGGCAAGGTGCCGTCGCTTCGCGATCTCACTGGGCGCGGGCGCTACAAGGATGCGGCGGATCTTGCCTCAGCATTCGAATTCGGCGAAGTCATGGGATATGACAAGATGTCATCAGGCGGCATGGGGGCGGTGCAGACGAACCTGTCACTGCTGCCTGCGGGGGACCGGCAGGCAATTGCGGATTATCTGGTGACTTTGCAGTAGCGTTCCTATAATGGTAAATTAGTCCCTAACAGCGTAGGCTGGTTGGGCCTTATCATGATATGCTCGAGAGAGGTGGTTCCCCACCCGTCACCGCTTCGCGGTGACACCCTCCCCGCAAGCGGAGGAGGGATAGTGGACTACAGCTTGATTGAGCCATTCCAGGATGATGGCTGCTGATTTTTCTGGGTATTCGAGTGTAGGGAAATGGCCGCAGTCGGGGATGATTGCGCAGCGGCTGCCTTTGACCAGGCCGTTCATGCGGACGGCGTCTTCGCTTGGTGAGAACTGGTCCTGGTCGCCCCAGAGAAACAAGGTTGGGCAGGTGATGTTGGCCAGATCAGGCCAGCGGTCGGTGCGGTGGGCCAGGGCATCGGACTGGCTGGCCGTGGTTTCAGCACCCACCTCATCAGCCATTCGCATGAAGCCGTCGCGGGTTTTTTCGCCATTGGGGCCGGGAAGGTGCGCGATGATGGCAGCCATTTCGGCGATGACGGCTTTGAACTCTGTGCCCCTGATGCGGGCCGAACGGCGAAGGCCTGCTTGCTGGTCCGCAACTGGACCGGGGCCGGAGCCGATGATGATGAGACCCTTGACGCGGTCTGGAGCGGCGAGTGTGGATTCGAGTGCGAGCCTGCCGCCCATTGAGGCGCCGAGGATGATGAATTTTTCCGGGGCGTGGCTCAGGAGGTCCTTCACCATGCCGTCGTAGCGGCTGGCAGTTGGGATGTGGGTGGTGACCGTGAATTGCGCGGACAGTGCCGGGGTGATTTCAGCGTAGAGTTGACCGTTGCAGCCAAGGGCGGGGATGAGGACGAGGGCGGTCATTGCAATTTCGGACCCAAATGTTCATGTTTTGACCACGTGGATTAATGGCAAACTCACGCAGAAGCAAACATTCAGTTTTGATGATGCTTGAATTGCGATTATGATCCGGGCGCAAAGGAATTGCCATGACCATGAATATCTCCTTGACCGGCGAAGTTGCCAAGTTTGTCAAAAACAAAGTGCAGTAGGGCCGTTATGGATCGTCTGGGGAAGTTATCGAGGAAGCATTGCGTTTGATGGGCGAACGGGAACGGTTCATTGCTTTGCATAGAGAGGATATGGGCCAAAAAATTGCTTCTGGAATGAACTCACTGCTGCGGGGAGATTCGGTTGATGGTGAGGACGTATTTGATCGCCTCAATGCTGACCTTGATCATTCAGAAAGCACGGCTGGCACGTGAGCCGATATCGTCTCGCGCGAGACGCGGAGCGTGATCTTGAAAATATAAAGTCCTATCTGGTTGAAAAAGCTGGACACCGCGTGGCGCGACATGTCTTGGCAGAATTACGTTTGACATTCAATTTTTTGGCAGATCACCCGGAGGCTGGTCACATCCGCGAAGACTTGACTGCTGAGGCAGTGAAATTCTGGCCGGTCTTTTCATATCACATCGTTTATGATCCGAAAATGACGCCCCATTGGGGTTGCGCGTGTCCTTCACGCGTCTCGGGACATGGAGGCACTTCTCCAGAAGTATCCTCCGGGATTTTCAGAATGAATTGCGCGCTCCATTGTGGGCTTGTCAACCCGCTGATGTCCCATTAACCGTTGCAAGTTGAAGCAACAGGAATGCACTTGATGAAATCACTTGATCAAAAACTGAAGCACATCGCTTCCGGCAAGTATTCGCCGAAGCAATTCATTGTGGCGGATGCGAAAGATCCGGACATGGGGTCGGGGGTGCCGGCGACGGGGCCTGTTGATCTCGCCAAGCCGGATGGGCCGTTTCATACGGTGCAGCGGTTCAATGATGATGTGCGCGAAGTGGTGGGACAGGGCGTCGTTGACATCATGCTGGCTTCGGTATCGACGATTGAAGCGGTGCAGGGTGCGTTGAAAAAATCCAAAGTAACGGGTTCGATCCGCGCCAATGAGGCGACGGATGTGTGGGGCATCAGGGGCTCGTCCTACAAGGGCCGGATGTCGCGGCCGTTCAGGACTGCCAATCTGACGCGCATCAGGAAATTTGTCGATCTCGGGCTTTACTCCGTGACGTTCAACAATGATCTTGACCATGATTGCGCGTCGCTCGAAGCCTATACCGCGTTTCGCAATGAGGCGGTGAAAAACCGGTTCCGGCATTTTCTGGAAGTGTTCAATCCGAATGCGCCACAGGGTCTGGCGAAAGAGGACATTCCGGCTTTTGTCAATGACAGCATCCTGCGCTGCCTTTCCGGACAGGCGAAGGCTGAGAAACCGGCGTTTCTGAAAATTCCGTTCAATGGGCGGAAGTGGCTTGAGGAACTTGCTGGCCATGATTCATCATTGGTGGTTGGCGTGCTGGGCGGATCGGGCGGCACGGCACGCGATACGTTTGAACTCCTGCATCAAGCGGAAAAAAGTGGTGCCAAGGTTGCGCTGTTCGGGCGCAAGATCAAACTCGCCGAAAGTCCGCTGGATTTGCTTGCGCTGTTCAGGCCGGTGCTGGAGCGCGATGTGACGCCAGCCGAAGCGGTAAAGGCCTATCATGCGGTACTGGCAAAAAAGAAACTCAAGCCAGTGCGATCGCTCGATGATGACCAGATGATCACCGAGGCCGTGCTCGAGGGTGCGCGCACATGAGCTCGCGGGGGATTGTTCTTGCCGGAACAGTCATCCTTGATATTGTCCACATGGCCGATCACTGGCCACAGGAAGAGACCGTGGCATTGGTTTCGCGCAGCGAATATGGAGCGGGGGGACCACCTCATAATGCGGCGGCCGGCCTCGCAAAATTGGGCGCGCCATTTCCGGTGACGCTGCTGGGAGCGGTTGGCGATGACGCCTACAGCTCGGAATTCGTGCGGCAGGCTGCGGCTTACGGACTTGATCCTTCGCATCTCACGCATGTCGAAGGCGCTATCACCAGCCATACGCAGGTGATGGCATGCGCTGATACGGGGAGGCGGACGTTCTTTCACCAAGTCGGCGTCAATGCAGTTATGACCCCTGACATGCTCATGCCGAAGGATGATGACGCGAAAATATTCTATGTGGGTTCGCCCGGCATTGCGCGGACCATGGATGCAGGCGATGGCTGGCGGAGACTGCTGGAGGCGGCGAAGGCGCGTGGATTTATCACCGCACTGGAGATGGTACCGATTGCGCGTGAGCTGCAGCAGGCCCATGTGCTGCCGTGTCTGCCGCTGGTTGACGTGCTGGTGATCAATGACCGCGAAGCGGAGGACTTGACTGGCTTGCAGCTTTCAACGGGTCGTGCCTTCAACTGGGCGGCTGCTGAAAAGGCGTGCCGTGCATTGCTGCAGATGAGAGTTGGCAGGCTGGTGGCGATCCATCACCCCGATGGCGCCGTTGCGGTGACGCGCGATGGCGAGGTCACCAAGGCGGGCTCGGTGAAAGTGCCGCGGGAAGATATTGTGGGGTCGGTCGGTGCAGGGGATGCGTTTTATGCCGGTGTGCTGTTTGGCCTGCATGAAGACTGGCCGCTGCAGAAATGCCTTGAACTTGGCAATGCAGCCGCCGCCACGTCACTTGCTTCGGCGACGACAAGTGCTGCCATTCGTCCTTACACGGAATGTTTGACCTATGCTGCCAAGTGCGGTGTGCGGGATGTGCTGTGAGAAGCTTCACCCTGCTCAACGCAAGGTGAAGCGTGAGGTGTGCAACGAAACTCAGTTCGACCCTGCCTGCTTCAACCGCTGGGGCAGAAGCAAATCCACTATCGCGAAGAAGACGATGGCCGCGCCACCGAGCGGGAAGAGGAGTGACAGGATTGCACCCAATCCCAGCGCTGCCCTGGGGATGGCGTAGTTGCGAGGATAAAGCGGTGAACCCACTTCACCTGCGGGCCTGCGCTTCCACCACATGATGATGCCACTTACCGCCAGCGTGACCACACTGAGACAGAAGAGACTATTGAGGATGATGTTCCACAATCCCATCTGGCCTTCATGCAATGCAATGCCCACGGCCATGGCCTTGCCGCCAAGGGGGTAATCCCTGAAAGCGGCGGAGGCCAGGATCTTGCCGGTGTATTGATCAATGTGGACAGTGCGGTCGGCGGTCGGGTCGGGACTGTCGTAACTCATCGAATCCTGGCTAATTGTCCAGACACCCTTGTCGTCTGCGGGGGCTGTGACCTGGAAGCGTCCCTTGAAGCCAATGGCACGGCCCAGGGCCACAACTGACTCAAGGACCACGGGTACGTCTGCCGGAAGTCCCGTAGTGCCTGCGGATGAACCCGATTCAGGCATGAGGGTCTGTTCCAGCGTCCACGGCACTTCTTTCATTACACCATGGTTCATGCTGGCGTGGTCAACATTGGATAGTGGGACATTGTCCCATTTTTCTGCCGGAAAGGTACTCCAGGCCTGGGTGAATTTTCCGCCCCAGACGCCGGCCCAGGCCAGGCCGGAGAGGAGGAAGAAAAGAAGGACTATTGATATCCAGAGCCCCAGCACTTCGTGCAGGGATTTCCAGAAGGCGCGGCCCGTGGCTGCGAAATTGGGGATGAACAGTCTGCGGGCGCTTTCGATGTGCGGCCACCACAAATAAAGTCCGGTGACAAGCGAGATGATGCCGAGGCTCGCGGCAATCTCGATGACTGTATCACCGAAGCCGTTGTTGCCGCCGATCAGCATTTCACCGTGAATGTTGGTGAGGAACTCGTTCCAGGTTCCCGCTTGCGGTATATCCTGCAAAATCTCTCCGGTGTATGGATCAAGAGCGATCATGCGGTTCCCTGCCTCCAAGTCGACCCGGAACAGGGCAGGATTTTCTACGCTCACGGGTGCAATGTACTGGCCAATCTTTGCCGTCGGGTAACTTGCCAGTGCGGCTTCTTGCTGCCTGGTGATGGTGAGTGGTGTGCCGTAATCTGTGATCTTGATGAAGTCACCATATTCCGGTGCGATTGCCGTGAACCACAGGATGAAGAGACCCGTGGTGGCGAGCATGATGAGGAATGGTGCGACGAACAGGCCGGCGTAAAAGTGCCAGCGCCAGACGGCGCGATAGAATCTGGTTTGTGCAACATTGGCCGGCTGCGTGGCATCGAGGTTGGTCATGAGTGATCTCCAAATGAAGTTGTGCCCGCAAAAGAAAACGAGCTGTTCCGTTCACGTTTCAGAGATCAGGCTGGAGGGCCTCTTGGTATGGGAGGACGCGCCGCATGGCCAAGCTTTAGGCCAGTGGTTTGCGGCGTGATGGCCGGGATCAGTTCAACCGGGAATGCCAGAGGTACGGCGTTTTCTGCGCTTGCAGCGCCCGGCAATTGTGGGGCGGTGCATTGCACGCAGCATTCACCATTGGCGTGGTGAACCTGCTCCTCGCCTCCGCTGCCGGAGCAGCGTGACCTGGCAATATCCTGATCCAGCAAGAACACAGCAGTGGGGTCCAGCTGTACACCTGTCTGCATCGCCACTGGTGCAACAAGCGCCAGCACATAAAGTGCGAGCACAAACTGGCGCAACAGGTTGAGGAAAATACCGGCGGACATTTGCGCACCTTACAAATGTTGCGCCGACAATCAACCAGGTGCGACTACCTTGCATCTTAAGGATTGCGGCAAGACCGCTTGATCACGAATTGTGCCAGTCATCCTGACGTTTCCGTACCCGCAATGGAGGAATGTCCAAAGAGCATGAACGGAATGTCATGTTGATGAACATATCCACTGCTCCTGCTGCCATGCAGCAGCGAATGGAGATTATCATGAACAATTTGACTTCAATCCTGGAGGCACCAGACGAACCTGCACTTGGCACCGGCGGCCAAGGGGTGAAACCTCTTGCGCCGTCACCGTTCTGGGTCCTTGCTCTCGGTTCAATAGGCGTCGTTTACGGCGACATCGGCACAAGCCCGCTCTACGCGCTTCGTGAAGCGGTCAATGCCGCGAGGGACGGCGGCGACATTACCGAGCCCATCATCTTTGGCATTCTCTCGCTCATCATCTGGGCGCTCATACTTGTTGTAACCATCAAATATATTCTGATCCTGCTCAACGCCGACAACCGTGGCGAGGGTGGAACATTGTCGCTCATGGCTCTTGCGCAGCGCTCGATGGGTAAAAGTGTTTTTCTCATACCCGCTCTGGGAATGATTGGTGCGGCATTGTTCTATGGCGATGCCATCATCACACCGGCGATTTCGGTTTTGTCGGCAGTTGAGGGGCTGGAAGTTTCTACGGCGGCTTTCAAGCCGTATGTGATGCCGCTCACCATTGCCATTCTCATTGTGCTGTTTGCGGTTCAGAGATCAGGCACGGCAGCGGTGGCGCGATACTTTGGTCCCATTACACTGCTCTGGTTTCTGGCCATTGCTGTTGCCGGGCTTGTACATATCAATGACAATCCTGCGATCTTGCAGTCTTTCAGTCCGCATCACGCGGTTCAATTTCTGTCGTCGCATGGCATGATTGGATTGGTGGCATTGGGTGCCGTGTTTCTTGCCGTGACTGGTGCAGAAGCGCTTTATGCCGACCTCGGGCATTTTGGAAAACGGCCCATCCAGATGGCCTGGCTCGCCGTGGTCTTGCCGGCGTTGCTCATCAACTATCTCGGACAGGGTGCCATGCTGCTCAGCAATCCTGCCGCGATTTCGAACCCGTTCTTTCTCATGGTGCCTGAGTGGGTGCTGCTGCCGATGGTGGGGCTTGCAACTGCGGCCACGATCATTGCCAGCCAGGCTGTGATCACGGGGGCCTATTCCCTGACCCGGCAAGCCATACAGCTCGGTTTGCTGCCACGCATGGAAGTGCGGTTCACGTCGCAATCAAATGCCGGACAATTCTACATGCCGCATGTCAACTGGATGCTGCTGCTTGGTGTTCTGGTTCTGGTCATGGTGTTCCAGTCATCGAGCCATCTGGCTTCGGCCTATGGCATCGCCGTCACGGGGACCATGGTTGTCACGTCCATGCTGGCGATCTTTGTGATCTGGAAACGCTGGCGCTGGCCTTTGTGGCAGGCGCTTCTCGTCATGGTGCCTTTGCTTGCCCTTGACGTCTTGTTCTTCGGCGCAAATGCGCTGAAAATCCTGCACGGGGGCTGGGTTCCGCTGGTGCTGGGCTTCATGCTGTGCGTTGTCATGTGGACATGGCGGCAGGGGTCACGCATCCTGTTTGACAAGACGCGCAAGGATGAAGTGCCGTTACGCACGCTGATCGCCAGTCTGGAGCGCAATCTTCCGCCCATGGTGTCGGGTGCAGCGGTTTTTTTTACTGCCGATCCGGATAGCGCTCCAACTGCGATGCTGCACAGCCTCAAGCATTACAAAGTGCTGCACCACCGGAATATCATTCTTACGGTGCGCACTGGCGACCAGCCTGTGGTGAGCGAAGCAGACAGGGTTGTGGTGACGGAACACAGCAAACACTTTGCCGGCGTGAAGCTGACATTCGGTTTCATGGAAACGCCGGATGTTCCGCATGCCCTCATGGGGCTTGAGATCATGGGCCGGAAACTGGAGCCGATGACGACATCATATTTCCTGTCGCGGCGGAATGTGCGGCCAATGCGCAATTCCGAACTTTCCAAAATCCAGGAAAACCTGTTTATCCTGCTGGCGCGTAATGCCGATGATGCCAGCCGCTATTTCCGCTTGCCAACAAACAGCGTTGTGGAAATCGGCAACCAGATCACGATCTGATCTCACAGCACTTTCGGAAGGGCCTTGGCGAACATGTCGAGGTCCTTTTCTGTTCCGGCACTTACCCTGATGCAGCGGTTCAATGGTGCAACGCCTGGCATACGGATGAAGATGCCGTGGTGCAGAAGTCCATCGACGATGGATTTTGCGTAGGCTGCGTCGCGGCCGCAATCAATGGCCATGAAGTTGGTGGCCGATGGCAAAGGTGTCAGGCCGTTGTTGTGGGCAATGTCGCGGATGCGGCCCCGGGCGGCGATGACTTTTGATTTGACCTCGCGCACCCATTGCTGATCATTGATGGCGGCGATGGCGCCGGCTTGCGAGATGCGGCTGATGCCGAAGTGGTTTCTGATCTTGTCGAAGGCCGTGGTGAGGTCATGGTGGCCGAAGGCGTATCCCACGCGGATGCCTGCCAACCCATGGGCTTTGGAAAATGTTCGGAAGCGCAATACGTTGTTGCGAGATATATCAATTGCGGGTGCGGTGCCTTCGGGCGCGAATTCGATGTAGGCTTCATCCAGAACAAGCGTGCAACCATCGGGCACATTGTCGATCAGCCATTGCACATCTTTGGCGAGCCAGTGGGTTCCCACGGGATTATCGGGATTGGCGAAATAGAGGAGCTTGGCGCGTTCGCGTTTGGCGAGGTCAATGAGCGAGCGCGGGTCTTCGCGATCATTCACGTAAGGGGTGGTGACGAGTTTTCCTCCCGAGGCCGCAACATGGAAATTGAACGTGGGGTAGGCGCCAAGCGAGGTCGCAACCGTGTCGCCTGGTTCGATGAAGAGCCGGACCATGATGCCGAGAAGGCCGTCAATGCCTTCGCCGCAAGTGATGTTTTCGGACGCGATGCCGAGATGGATTGCGAGTGCGGCCTTGAGATCATGGTTTTCCGGATCGCCATACATCCAGCTTTCGGCTGCTGCGGCCTGCATGGCGGCGATGGCTTTCGGGCTGGGGCCGAAGACACTTTCATTTGCGCCGATGCGGGCGGCAATGATTGAGCCGGTGTTACGTTCGAGTGCTTCAGGGCCGGTGAAGGGAACGGTGGAGGGGAGTGCTGCGATGATGGGTGTGAAGTTTGGCATTGCGCCGTTGTAGTGAATTGGAGTCTGGCTGTTAAGTGGGTGCGGCGATGTTTTCGGATTGGAATGCGATGGTGTCCCGGGTTCAGGAACAGTCGCCAAAGATTGCCATTCTCGCGACAAGCGAGAGGATGACAGTGATGGGTATTTCGAGCTAGCCGGACAGCAGTGCTTGGGCCGGTGGGGCGATGATGTCGATGCTTTCGGGTTTTGCGAAGTGATAGCCCTGCAGGCGGGTGCAGCCCAAGCTTTCGGCAAGTTGAGCCTGGTTTTCGGTTTCGATGCCGACGGCGACGCTGGCGAGATCCAGACGGCCACAGAGCTCGACGATTGAGCGCAGGGTTTCGCGGGCGCCGACGCTGACTTCGGATTCGGCGATGAAGGAACTGTCGATTTTCACTGTGTCGATCGGCAAGCGATAAATGTAGCCCAGGACCGATTGCGCCGAGCCGAAGTTGTTGAGGCTGATCGAGCAGCCGAGATTGCGCAGCAGGATAAGCGACTTCATGACCTTGTCAAAATCCGTTGCAACTGCCGTCTCGGATACTTCGAACTGCAGGCGGTGCGCATCAATGCCGGCGTTCTGGATATCCTTCACCAGTCCCAGCATGGATTGCGGGTTGATCAGATCGCGGGCCGAGAGATTGAATGAGATGTTCACGGGCTCGGGCACGCGCTGCATTTCTGTGAGGAGCTGGCGGAACAGCACCTGGGTGAAGCGATCGGCCATGCCGCAGCGGCCGGCGGCATCGATGAATTCATTTGCGGTCAAATGGCCGAGCCGGTCATTCTGCCAGCGTGCGAGCGCCTCATAGGCCGCGACTTTGCGCGATCCCGCAGTCACCATTGGCTGATAGGCCAGGCTCAACTCCTGCTCCAGGCGGCCGGTGCGGAAGACATGTTCGAGTTCGTGCAGCAGCGAAATCTTGCGTTCGAGCAGAACGTCGAAGATGACGGGGCCGGAGGAATTTTTCTCTTTCGATTGATACAAGGCGAAGTCGGCGAATTCCAACATGTCCTGGGCTGACTGGGCGGGCTGGCCGAAAACGGCGATGCCAACCGCGGTCGACACCGTCACCTCGATTTGAGAGATGGAGAAGGGTTGCGCCAGAAGAGCGGCAATGTGGGTGGCCTGCTGCATCAATTCCGCTTCGCTGGCGAATCCTGAAATGCAGATGGCGAATTCATCACCGCTGAGGCGGGCGCAATGGGTTTGCGCGGTCATGGCATCGCGCAGGCGCGAACCCGCCTTGACGAGCAGGGTATCGCCTGCGGCATGGCCATAGATATCGTTGACGGCCTTGAAGCCATCGAGATCGAGCAGGAGCAGGGCTGCGGACGTATCGTTCCTCTTTGACTGGCGCAGCGCGTCGGCGAAGCTGGTCATGAAGCTGCGGCGATTGGCGAGGCCGGTCAGGGCATCGCGGGTGGCGAGGCGGGAGTTTTCGGTATTGAGACGTTCGGCTTCGTCCTGTTTGCGCACAAGTTCGCCGTGCTGGCGCACCATGGCGATGAAGCTGCGGTTTTGCGATACGACCACAAACACCAAGGCGCCGAGCGCCAGCGCCACATTGATCGCCATGTTGCGGTGGGCGAGCAGCGGGCTCATCAAGAATACGGCGGTGAACGGGGCAATGACGATGACGGCGAGCTGCAAGGCGGCGGCGCGCAGATGCAAAAGGCACATCATGCAGGCAGCGGAGGTCAGCGTCATGAAAAGCGCTATCTGGGCGAGTTCATTGGCGTCGCTGTAGAAGGTAAGCGCCATCGACCAGGCAGTGAGGATAACGCCCAGAATTGTCACCATGGAGATCGTCGATCCGAGGCGCTTGCGGGCATCGTCAATTGACAGGGTTTCGACATTGAGGCTGTACCAGCCCCAGCCGCGGAGAATGCAGCCGCAGGCAAGTGCGGCGGGCGCGATGGTTGACAGGAACAGCGGCGCTTCACTGCGCTGGGTCAGTGCCACGAAGGCAACGTTGAGCAGGAGAATAATGTAAAGCAGGGGGATTTGCTGTTTGAGGGCCCTGACCTTGGCCATCACAATATCGGGTTCGTCCTCGAAGCCGAAGAATATCCGCCGCAGATTCATCGCGTGCCCCACACTTGCTACACACCAAACTTTGTACAAAATAGCTCTTGACCACTTAATCACAAGTTGAACGACGAGCTTAAAAAAGAGTTGGCTGGGATAGTAAACGTTTCCTTAAGGATGCGCGGTGAAGCCGAATTGCCGGTTGTTAAGGCCCGCGCAATCGACTAACGAGTGCGCCACAAGATTGTGGATTCTCAGGAGATTTTAATGGCCCGCATCACCCTTCGCCAATTGCTCGATCACGCTGCCGAACAGGATTATGGCGTTCCGGCCTTCAACATCAACAACATGGAACAGGCGCTCGCCATCATGACGGCGGCCAATGCGTGCGATGCACCAGTCATCCTGCAAGCGTCGCGGGGCGCGCGGTCTTATGCCAACGACATCATGCTGAAGCACATGATGGATGCGGTCACCGAAATCTATCCGCACATTCCGGTGTGCGTTCACCTGGACCACGGCAATGAAGCCGGCACTTGCATGACGGCGATCCAGTCTGGTTTCACTTCAGTGATGATGGATGGTTCATTGAAGGCTGACGGCAAGTCGCCAGCGGATTGGGATTACAATGTGGGTGTCACCAAGCTGGTCACCGAGATGGCGCATCTTGGCGGCATTTCGGTTGAAGGCGAACTTGGCGTTTTGGGTTCGCTCGAAACCGGCATGGGCGACAAGGAAGATGGGCATGGGGCGGAGGGGAAACTTTCGCATGATCAGCTTTTGACCAATCCGGATGAAGCGGTGAAGTTTGTCAAGGAAACCGATGTCGATGCGCTGGCTATTGCGATGGGCACTTCGCATGGCGCGTACAAATTCACGCGCAAGCCCGATGGCGCGGTGCTGGCAATGAATGTCATCGAAGAAATCCACAAGAAGCTGCCGAACACGCATCTGGTCATGCATGGCTCGTCATCGGTGCCGGAAGACTTGCAGGAGATCATCAACAAGTTCGGCGGCAAGATGAAGCCGACCTGGGGCGTGCCCGTGTCTGAAATCCAGCGCGGCATCAAGCATGGCGTGCGCAAGATCAACATCGACACCGACAACCGCATGGCGCTGACCGGTGCCATCCGCAAGGTGTTCGCCGAGGATCCATCCGAGTTCGATCCCCGCAAGTATCTCAAGCCCGCGATGGAAGCGATGACCAAGCTGTGCACGCTGCGATTCAATGAATTCGGAACGTCGGGCAATGCTTCCAAAATTAAAAAGGTCCTGCCGGTGGCCGAGATGGCGAAGCGCTATGCGAAGGGTGAGTTGAGGCAGAAGTTTGCTTGAGCTTGTTGATTCATGCCCACAAAGGTTCGTGAGGCAGTGCGCTTGGTTGAGAACGATGGCTGGGTGCACGTGAGAACACGTGGCAGCCATCGTCAATATAAGCATCCGGTCAAACCGGGCCTGGTTACCATTGCCGGAAAACCAAGTGACGACTTGGGTACAGGTACGCTAAACAGTATCTTGAAGCAGGCTGGGCTTAAGGATTAAAAAATGCGTTATGCTGTTGTAATTGAAAAAGTCGGCAATAACTATTCCGCTTATGTGCCAGATTTACCCGGATGTGTTGCAACGGGAAACACGGTCGATGAAGTAGAAAATGAAATCCGGGACGCGATCCGGTTTCACATCGACGGAATGAAGGAAGAAGGACTGTCAATTCCGAAGCCGGAAAGCATCGCGGAGTATGTGGAGGCGTGAAGTTCGGCGGCAAGGTGAAGCCGACATGGGGTGTGCCTGTCTCTGAAATCCAGCGCGGCATCAAAAGCGGCGTGCGCAAGATCGACACCGACAACGGCATGGCGCTGACCGGTGCCATTCGCAAGGTGTTCGCCGAGGATCCATCCGAGTTCGATCCCCGCAAGTATCTCAAGCCCGCGATGGAAGCGATGACCAAGCTGTGCACGCTGCGCTTCAACGAATTTGGAACGGCGGGGAATGCTTCCAAAATTAAAAAGGTCCTGCCGGTGGCCGAGATGGCGAAGCGCTATGCGAAGGGTGAGTTGGGGCAGAAGTTTGCTTGAGGGTAAGCGTTCAACACTACCACACACTCCGTCACCCCGGCGCAGGCCGGGGCGAAGCTTTCTGCAAAGTGCTGCGCTGCTTGAGGCATCCTTCCGCTTCCGGGCCCTTCCGGGGGAGGGACTTTTGCATTTTCTACCAGTTCTGCTATAATGTGCACAATTCAGCAGAAGTGAGGCAAACATGTCAGATGTCACCGTCACCGTCCGCATGCCGAAGCAGTTGCGTGACAGGCTGGAAGCCCTGGGCGCTGCAACCCGGCGCTCAAAATCATTTCTGGGCCAGGAAGCCATTGCGCGATATGTGGAAAGCGAAGAGGAAATCGTCTCCGGCATTCTTGAGGCACAGGCCGAGATCAAATCCGGCAAGGGCATGGCCCATAACCAGGTGAAGACATTGATTGCAAAGCGGCTGTCCAGGACAGCCAAACATTAGGCCCCGCCATGACGCGGCGCATCATCTGGGCTCCCAAAGCGACAAGGGATTTTGTCGTCGCCCTTGATGTCATCGAAGCCTCTTCCGCCATGAATGCACGTCGCGTTGCGGACCGCGTCCTGACGCGAATTGAAGCACTCGCACAAAATGCAATAGGCCGCCCCGGCCGCGTCTCCGGCACCTATGAAGCCTCCGTCCGGCACACCAGCCTGATCATCGCTTTCGAACTGCCAGACAAGACGAAACTGCACATTCTTCGCATCATTCATATGAGACGCAATTGGGGAAAAGTCGAATGGCCAGAATGAAGGACATCCTGCCATGAAGAAATCCAATAAACATCGCGGGCCAACGCTGGGTGGGCCGTGAGTTGCGGGTTGAATTGGTGAAGTGAGAAGAGATCGTGGCGATGCGTCGTGCCAAGAGCGAGTTGAGTCAGAATTTTCCTGAGCCAAAAACACCCACGCACAACCGTCATCCCGGCATGGGTCGGGGTCTATTTCGTGGCTTTATCTACCAACTTGGCGAGTAAACTGACAAACGCGATAAACCCAAGTGCATCTTCGGCGTCGTCGTTTATCAACTTATGGATCTGAACGTTCCTGAATACTATCTGGATCAAACTCCGACACAGCGTTAATTCGGCGTTCAAGTTTTGGGATTGCCTCGCGCATTTGGGATGGTGACAAATTCGCCGGAACCGGTTGTGGTGGTATGGAGCTCTTGACCATTGTTTTGATTCTGCTTTCTATTTGCCAATTGTCTATCGACCAATTGGCCTGCCCGCGACTTCGCCTTCGACAGCTTAGGGTCCTTGAATTTGAAGATGATAGCGCACTTCGGCCCCACTTCCCCGCGAAAGGCGCGGGTTGGAGGGTGAATTCTGACACCACCCTCCAACCCGTTTCTTCAACGGGGAGGAGGTGTCGCGGAACGCGACGGAGGTGGGGAACTCGTGGACACCCCTGATGACGGATCAAGACGATTGGGATTTAAACAACCCATGCCCAGCTACTTCGCCTTCATTGAACAGAGCAAATCATCCGCCTACGGAGCATTCTTTCCGGACTTCCCCGGCTGTGTTACCGTCGGCAATTCTCTTGCAGAGCTGCGTGTGATGGCGGAAGAGGCACTGGCCTTTCACATCGAAGGCATGGTTGAGGACAGCGAAGCGGTGCCAAGTCCAAGTTCGCTGAATGATGTTCTCAGGTCCGAAGACTATCAATATGCCGCCGCCCTTCTTGTTGTGAACGCGCCGGATGTTTCCGAAATCAAAGCCGTGTTCGCTGCGCGAAGGTTGGCGGCACTTGGCGGCAGTGAGCCGGACTTCAATCCCGCGCCCCTCCGCAGGCCACCTGATTTCAGAAACCCTTAGCAACCTCCCAAAACTGGGTTCCGGATAAAGGGCTTCCGTTTTGCTGCGCAAAACACGCCCTTTTCCGGAATGACGGTTATGGGGTGAAGCAGCCACAAACTTCCCCTCCCTTGAGGAAGGGGCAGGTGTCAGTTACAGGTATGACATTCAACGATAGTGCTCTGCGCCAAGTTGCAGCTCAATGTACCGAGTTTGTGTCTGACACCCGCCTTGTCTCGCGCATCCGCCCGATCCACCCCGCCCTCAGGGGCGAGGTGGTGCTCGATTGCGATTGTCCTTGACAATGTTCTTTATTTGTTCTAGTCGGGCTGGGAAGGAGTTTGGCTGGGTCATGGATTGGACGCGGGCGATTGAGATCAACAGGGAGGCGCTGGCGCGGATTGTTGGTGCGCTTGTGGCGCTGCTTCAAGCCCAAGTTTCCGGGCCGGGTGGTGCGTTACGTCTGGCGCTTCCGGTCTATCAGTTGATTGCGCGGATCCTGCTGCCTGCAGAATCGGCGACGCGGCGGTTGATTGTGGTGATGTCGCGGGGGCTGGTGGTGTCAAGCGTGTCCGGGCAGCCCGCCCGTCCCATGCCCCGCGGGCTGATCATCGTGCGCAAAGGGTCACGCGGTTCGTTTCAACTCTTTGACACGCGCAAACGCTTCAGTGCAGATGATGGTGATCGTGACGATGCGCAGCCTATCACGGGTCCACGAATCCGCATTGTGGGTGATCCAAGTCCACAGGATGTGATTTTGTCGCAATTGGCAAAACCGGCAAAACTTCTGAGCAGTGAGGCTGAGACGGCGCAGATCAGCAATCGCCTGATGATCCTCGCCCAGGCGCTCGACACGTTGCCACATCAGGCCAGGCGCATGGTGCGCTGGCTCAAACGGCGGGCCTTGATGAAAAACCCCAAATTCACATCGCCGCTGCGGCCCGGTGCGCCGCCCGGACTTCGCAAGCGACAGCGTGACGACATCGATCATGTCCTGGCTGAGTGTCATGGGCTTGCATGGAATGCACTGAACCTCAATTCGTCCTGAGAGCCACTGCGGACATGCCGGTTTGTGACATTTTGATTCTCCCGCTCCCAAGGGCGGGGAACTCTCCACATTTGATATTCCTGCATTTCCGTCCGTGTACGGATGAATATTGTCTGTTGGGGGAAAGGTTGCTAGAACCGGATTTCCCGCAATCCAAATTCCCCCGGCACTTGCTGCATATGGTTTTCAACCTTTCTCCCAATCTCACCCCCAATTTGAGGGCGTCGATCCTCATCCTCGCGGCATTCACCTCGTTCTGTGCGATGGCGGTGCTGATCCGGATCGTGGGAAAATCAATCCCGGTGCTGGAAGTCATTTTCATCCGGCAGATCATTGCATTCGCATTGTTGTCACCGTGGTACATCGGAGACGCTGAAGGCATCCTCCATCCCAGGGGGTTGAAGCTGCATCTGACGCGGGGGTTGCTGGCGATTGGCGCCATGGGTTGCGGGCTTACGGCGACGCTGCACATGCCGCTTGCCGATGTGACAGCGATCCAGATGTCGGAAGTCTTGATTGCGACGGCCCTTGCCGCGGCCATTCTTGGCGAAGGCATTGGCTGGCGCAGATGGTCGGCGGCGGCTGTGGGATTTACCGGTGTCGTGATCATGATGCGGCCGTTTGGCGGCGGGTTCGATGCAGCTTCCCTCATCGCATTGGCGGGCGCATTTTGCGGGGCGGGCAGCATGATTGCGGTGCGCATGGGAGCGGCGCATGACAGCACAAATACCGTGTTGTTCTGGCAAGGGTTGGTGGTGCTGGCTTTTGTATCGCCCACGATGTTTTATTTCTGGAAGACGCCTGATCTGCATGAAGCTGGAGTCATTCTTTTGATGGGCATCCTGTTCACGGGTGGTGGGTGGCTGTTCACATCGGGCACGCGCATGGGGGCCACTTCGGCCATCGCACCTTTGCATTATGTGCGGCTGTTGATGATGGCGGTGCTGGGCTGGATTCTCTACAGTGAAACGCCGACCATTCACACCGTGGCCGGCGGGTTTCTGGTTCTGGCAGCGGCAACTTACACGCTGGGGCGCAATGCCATCAAACAGGCGCGGCGAGCGCAGCCCGAGACACCGCAGGCGTGAGTATTGGCATCAGCCGTGACATGTGGCAATTCCATTGATTGATTTGGAGGATCAAAGAATGTTGAAAGCGAAACTGGGCATGTCGCCCATTGCATGGTGGAATGACGATCTGGCCGAGCTCAGCGATGACGTGTCGCTGGAGGAATGCCTGAGGCAATCGCGCAGTGCCGGTTTTACCGGCATGGAAATGGGGCGCAGGTTTCCGAACGATCCCACGGTCATGCTGCCCATTCTCAAGGCCGCCGATGTGACGTTGTGCGGCGGGTGGTTCTCCGGAACGCTGGTTGATGATTCACTTGAAGTGAACCAGGAGCGCATCCAGCCGATGATTGATCTGTTCAAGGCGGTCGATGCACCTTGCATCGTCTATGGCGAGGTTGGGCGCTCGATCCAGGGTGACCGCTCAAAGCCGTTGGCCAGCAAGCCAAAACTTTCCGGCGATGAAATGAAAGCCTATGCACGGCGGATGACCGAGTTTGGCGAATGGTGCGGGGAGCAGGGCATGCCATTGTCTTATCACCATCACATGGCCGCCGTGGTTGAAACCGAGGCTGAGCTTGATTCCTTCATGAACCATTCCGGCACTGGCATACCACTTTTGCTGGATGCAGGGCATCTGGAATTTGCCGGCGGCAATGCCTTGCGCGCCATCGACAAGCACCACAGGCGGATCAGCCACGTGCATGTGAAGGACATTCGCCGCAGCGTGATTGACGGGCTGGATCGAGCCAAGCAATCGTTCCTTGATGCGGTGGCGCTGGGGGCTTTCACGGTTCCGGGTGATGGCTCGCTGGATTTCGGCGCCATCGTCAAGCGCCTTGCCGATCACGGCTATGAGGGGTGGTTTGTGGTCGAGGCCGAACAGGATCCGAAAAAAAATCCGCCATTGGAGATGGCGCAGGTCGGCTACAAAGAACTGATGCGGGTGATGACTGCTGCAGGATATGAAGTGCAGAAGCAGGGTTTTCCGCAAGGGTAAAGTGACGGCAGCGAGATTGCCTGCTCAATCAATTTTCAAGCCGCGCAGCAATATGTCGAGGACTGCCGTCTTTACTTCACCGCGATTGGGAGGGCTTCCCAGCAGCGTCTCAATCTGCACGGCAAAATCTGCATAATGCTGGGTCACCGACCAGATAGAAAATATCAGGTGCCTGGGGTCAACCGGCTTGAGCTTTTCCTGGACCATCCAGGCGCGGATTGCTTCGGCCTTGCGGTCAACAATTTCGCGCAATGTGGTCCGCATCGCGTCTTTCAGCTGTGGAGCGCCATTGAGGACCTCCATGGCGAAGAGCCGTGATGCCAAGGGAGCGTCAAATGACATGTCCAGTTTGCGGGAGATATATCTGGTCAGTTCCGCAATTGGGTCGCCATTCGCATCAAGGGATTCCAGCGGATCGAGCCAACCTTCCAAGGTGCGCTCCAAAAGGGCATGGTATATGTGTTGCTTGGTTTTGAAGTAGTAGAGAACATTTGGCTTGGAGAGACCGGCTTTGGCCGCGATCCTGTCGATGGTTGCGCCGTGGAAGCCATAAGTCGCAAAGACATCGAGAGCACAGTCGAGGATGAGATTCACGCGATGTTTCTGGATGCGGGTTTTGCGGACATTTCTGTCCAAAGGGGCGGCAGCTATGGGCATGCCGCATCCTGTTCACTCTTGATCAATTGGTCAAGAACGGCCGGCAACAACAAATGGCTCGCGTTTCTCAACCTGCCTTGAGCAGCCAAGTTGGCAGTTTGGATTGAACGCCGCTCATCAGCACTTCCAGGCAGCGAAGATCCTCATACATGCGATTGAGCGACAGGCGCGGCAGGGACGTCAACGAGTTGCGATGCTGCGGGCCAATGATGCTGTTGTTGGTGGTAACGGCGGTTGTCAGACCGAGCCGGTGGGCAATGCCGTATTCGCGGGTGTTGGCGCTTGTCGGATCGCCGAAAGGATAACTGAAATGGCGCGGGCGCTGACCGAGCCTGCTTTCAAGCGTTGCGAGACTTTCCGCCAATTCTGTTTCCACCTGATCGTCAGTTAATAGCGACAGTCGATAGTGATTGATAGTGTGGCCGCCGATGTTGACGAAAGGCCGCCTGGAAAATTCAGCCAATTCATCCCAGTTCAAGATCAGGTCCCGGCACAAGGCGTCACTGTCAATGCCATGGCGTTCAGCCAGCCGGACAATGAACCCATGAGCGGCTGGCGGCGTCATCCTGGTGATCAATCCCACCAATTCGCTGAACGCCTGTTGTTTTTGTCCGGTTGAAACAGAAGGCACGGGTGCCATTCCATCACTTGAAATTTTTTCATTCCCGACAATAATGCGTTCGAGCAATTCCCACCACAATACGCCGCTGCCATCGGCAAATCTGGTTGGCACAAAAACCGTGAAAGGCACCTTGTGTTTTGCCAGCACCGGGTAAGCCCATTGCCGATTGTCGCGGTAGCCATCGTCGAATGTGAAACATACGAAGGGCTGGCGGGCTGAGGAGTTTTCCGAGCCGAGGAGCTGCTGGTGCGCATCATCAAGGCTCAGGGTTTGGAAGCCGAGTTTGCGGACATGCAGAACGACGGCTTCAAGGAATTCCGGCGTGATCGTCAAATTCCGGTTGGGCTGAAACGAGACGCCCCGAGCTGGCTGCACTCGATGAGCAGAAAAAATGACGCCGCAGCCGAGCGTCGGACTGCCAATCGCCTTGTGAATTTGCAGGCGGTGCAGAAGTTTTAGGCCAAATTTTCTCTTATCCATGAAGGGCGTCATCCATGCCACCCCGGTTTCGTACTGAGAGAAACCCACAGTTTCAAGAGACTCATGTTGCGCCCGTCGAATTGCGAACGATTGTATTTTTCAAGCACTCCGCAATGGCTGCATGCATCGGCTTTTTCGAAAGGCCAGTGTCATAGGGGAGGCCGCGGTTGTGCGCATTCACGGTTCCCTTCAGCCAGCTGTAGCGGTCAGACAGGCCCCAGGTCATAACGCCTTTGACTGCTTCAACGTCAAGCGCCACATCGAGAAAGCGCCGTGTTTCATCAGCAACAGCAGAATCGCGTTTGGCGACTGGGCGGTCAAACCGCGTTTCGCTGACATCAAGTTCGCTCACAACTATTTCCAATCCCATCGCTCCAATCTCCAAGAGAAACTCCCGGAGCTGCCTGGTTGCGAGCTGGTTTTCGCCGTGGACTGTGAGGTGCGCCTGGATACCGAAACCATGAATGGGCACGCCAGCAGCCTTCCATTTTTCCAAGTTCCGCAGCACGGCAGTGCGGCGCTTTTTGTGCCATGGATTATTATATTCGAGTCCGTAATCATTGTAGAAAAGCAGCGCATCCGGTGCTACTGAATGGGCCAGTTCGAAGGCAAGCTTCGGAAAGCTTTCGCCGAAAAGCTCAGTCATCCTCCACCTTCGCAACTGACTTTTTTCGCCATCGGCGGGATTGATGCCTTCGTTGAGCACGTCCCACTGGCGCAAATTCGCGCCATATCTGGTGCCGACAAAATTTGCGTAGGGAACGATGACGCGATCCCAATCATTTGCGTTTTTCACCTCGGCATCGAACCAATAAGGCAAACTCTGGTGCCAAAACAACGCATGTCCCCGAACCCAAAGACCCAGGAGCGCGGCATAGGCCATAAAGGTATCCATACCTTCCGGCGCGAATCTGCTGAGCTCAGGCTGAAGCGGTTTCCATTTCATGTCCCATTCTGAAACCAGGCAGGCACATTCCTTTGCCACAAGGGTGGCGAAACCTGGATCGTTTTCAAGATGTGACGCTTGCGTCGCCATGCCGAAAAAAAGGCCCTTTGAAGCGGCGAGCGAAGCCAGGCTTGCATCTTCAGTTTCAGACGCCTCAGCGCGCGCGGGAGAGAAAAATCCAGGGGTGACGGCTGATGCCAATGAGCCGCCGAGAAACGATCGACGGCTAACTTCGTTCAATCCTGTTTTCCAACTTTCCATTCCCATGCAGGTCACGCATAATTTTCAGTCTTGACAGGCTCGCGGCCACGATCAGGGAAACGTGAAAGGCCAGTCCATTGCATCAAGAAAAGGCTGACATATAACGGGTTCAGCAGCAGGTAACGACGCCACAGACGGCGCGGCTCCTTGAACAAGCGGTAGGCCCATTCCAAGCCCTTGTCCTGCAAGGCACGCGGTGCTTGCGCCAGCAATCCGGCGTGAAAGTCGAATGCAGCGCCAACTGCGATCACCGGCAAGCCGAGCGCCTTGGCGTTTTCATAGGCCCAAACTTCCTGGCGCGGGCATCCGAGTCCGACGAAAACGATGCGGGCCCCGGAGTTTCTGATTTCATCGTTGATTGCCACTCGTTCTTCCTCCGTGCTGCGGCGGAACAGCGATGGCCTCGCGCCTGCAATCTGAAGCCGGGGGAAGCGCTTTAGCATCGATGCGCCCAACTGTTTCAAGACCTCTGGTTTGCTGCCGTAAAAATACACGGGCGTTCCTGCGCTTGCGGCGGCTTCGCAGATTTTGAGCGTGAGGTCGGGGCCGTAGACGCGATCGCGCAAGCCCGCTTTGTGCAACAGGTTGAGCGCCCAGCGCACTGGCTGACCATCTGGCGTTACAATATCGAGGCGGTTGAGGCGCCAGCGGTGGTCCCGGTCGAGCACGCCGCAAATAACGCCATGAACAGCAAGTGCCGTCACGCCCAGCGGTATTTTCTGCTCTGCTGCGGCGATGATTGCCGCAACTGTCCGGGCATAGTCAGTGACGCTGACGCCAACGCCCATGACGTTGCGTTTTTCGGGCACCAAATCAATCATGAGGCTTTTTGCCAACGAAGATTGTTCTGCTCATAAATCTCTTCCAGAATGCCGCGGACATCGTAAGCCAGTTTCCAGTTCGGATAATGCGATTCAAACCGGCGCGTGTCAGAAATCCACCAGATGTGGTCACCTTTGCGGTTGGTGTCATTATAGGTCGAATTGAATTGCCGCCCGCTGATTTTCTCGCACAGCTCTATCGCTTCGAGCATCGAGCAGTTGCTGCGCATGCCGCCGCCAATGTTGTAGACCTCGCCGCTGCGCGGCTGCTGAAAGAAGTGCCAGAACGCTTCAACGAGGTCGCGGCTGTGGATGTTGTCACGGACTTGTTTGCCCTTGTAGCCAAACACCGTGTAAGGCACGCCGGTCGCGGCGCATTTCATGAGATAGGCGAGGAAGCCATGCAGCTGGGTGCCGCTGTGTGACGGGCCGGTGAGGCAGCCGCCGCGGAATACCGCCGTCTTGAGTCCGAAGTAGCGGCCGTATTCCTGCACCAACATGTCAGCCGCCACTTTCGA
Organism: uncultured Alphaproteobacteria bacterium; assembly: GCA_963819615.1. Lineage (GTDB taxonomy): Bacteria > Pseudomonadota > Alphaproteobacteria > Rhizobiales > Aestuariivirgaceae > Aestuariivirga. Next base: position 202,558 of record CAWFWW010000012.1, on the reverse strand, counting down.
AGCGCCAAACAAACTGTGAAGGGTCTGGTCGATGGACATTCCCTCGTCAATGCCATGTGCTGCATAGGCATGCGCTGGATCGATTTCCCAACGCTTTGCCTTTTCAATCAAAGGGAGCTCGTTGGGACGGTCACCATAGACCTTGTTCGTCGAGGTGAAAATGAACACCGCCTCAGGGCAATGCTGACGCATGGCTTCAAGCATCGTCAGCGTGCCGTTGGCATTGACAGTGAAGTCCATCACCGGATCTTTTGCCGCCCAATCATGAGACGGTTGAGCGGCGGCATGAACTATCAGGCAAACCTGCGAGCCAATATCCTTGAACAACTTGCCGATGGCTTCGGCGTCGCGGATGTCGGCGTTGACATGCGAATAGCCCGGCAACTCCCGTTCAAGTTCGGCGCGATTCCAGGCGGTGGAGGCGTCGGCCCCAAAAAACCGGCTGCGCATGTCGTTGTCGACGCCGACCACGCGATGGCCACGCGCGTGAAAAAGCCGCGCAGTCTCTGACCCAATGAGGCCGGCCGAGCCGGTAATTACCACGATATTACGCACTTAACTGCTCCTCATAAATTGCGGGCGGTTCACACCGCGACTGCGCTAGAAAACTCTGAACTGCGCAACATTGATGCGCATATAAGACGGGAAATGGAGATACCACCAACAAGTTTAGGCTGCGTTGGTAAAGGCCTTGGGGCCCAAAACGGTCAACGCCAATATTTTCAGGTCGAACCAGACGCTCCAATTATCGAGATAATACAGGTCATGGATAAGGCGACCCTCCATTTTCCATTCTTCATCCGTCACTCCCCGAAAGCTGTTGATCTGCGCCCAGCCTGTGATGCCGGGAAGGACATTGTGCCGACGCGAGTATAGCACGAGACGCTTGTTGAATTGATGATCGAGGTCAATGGGGTGCGGGCGGGGCCCCACCAATGACATGTCGCCACGCAACACGTTTATCAGCTGCGGCAATTCATCCAGGTTGAGTTTGCGTATGTAGCGGCCAACCCGCGTGACGCGGCCATCGTTGCGGACTGCCTGCTTGAATTTCTCGTCTCCGTGGGAGGCGTACATTGAGCGGAATTTGTATATGTGAAACGGATCCCGGTTGAAGCCATAGCGTTCTTGCCGGAAGAAGACCGGGCCGGGAGATTCCATGCGAATGGCCAGGGCCACGGCCAGAAAGACCGGCGCGAGAATGAGCATGCCCAAGCTCGCGAGAGTCAAATCAAACAGCCGTTTGACGACGATTTCGCTGGCGCGCAATGGTTCCCTGACCAACGGCACACTCAGCATGCCGTTCATTTTGGATTGCAGAAAGCCGGGCAGCGGAATTTCGTAGATTTCTGGCCCAAGGCTAATTGATGCCGGCAGAACCAGCAACGAGGACAGGCAGTTCTGGATCAGTTTCTTGTCGTTCCATTCCAGCAGAAGCATGACTTCATCGGGGCGGCAGCGCCTGGCGATTTCAACGGCAGAATCAAGCTGGCTGTTGACGTCCTGATTTCCATCCGCGCCAACGACAGCAGTCCCCACGATCTGTATGCCGTTTTGATAGAAACGGGTTGATTTCGAAACGCTGACAATGCGCTCCTGGGTTCCAATCAACATCATGCGTCTGGCTGCAATCTGGCCGGCAGCTGCCAAAGCGAGGCAGCTCTTGGCTGCGACCCGCCGCAACACGCCAAGTGCTGCCAGGCCCACGAAATAACTAATGAAAAGTGCGCCCCGGGAATGGTCATAGCTCGACTTGGTCAAGAAGAGCACGAACAGCAGGCAAGCCATGGTCATGCTCCAGCTGTTGAACAACCGTTCCGTAGACTGGCGCTTCGAACTGAGGTTCTTGAATGCGTAATCACCGCGCAAAGCGCTGACAATCAAGAACAATCCAGAAGTCATGATGCCCAGTGCAATGACCGAAGACTGGGTTGGCCGGGCTCCCAGGACAAAGCTGAAATACCAGTTTCCGACAACGAGGACTGTGCCTGTTATCGCAAATATTTCAAGTAGTACTACCGCGGTGGCGAATAGTGACCAGAATGCCGAAAATTGTCGCTTCGGAGCGACAAACGAAGTTATGTCTGCAAGTGTCATTTACAAACTGCAAGCTTTCTGCCCCAATGTATTGAAAAGGGCACCGCCGCTGTGCCCTACGCAAATCACTATATTAAATTTCTCTTAAATAGTATATTAGTTTTATTTCAGTTTCAACCCTAGTTTGATCAATGATTAACAGTGGACTGGATTAATGTTGCTATTTCAGGTTAATAAAGTTTTAACCTTTCTCCAAAACCGACATGGCACTAAGGAGATAAGAGCAACTTTACGTCAGTTTAAATAAATATACTGGTTCTGCCGGAAGTTAATGAGTTTGTAATCCGAGATTGTACACGGCGTGTTAGATCATCCTTCGAGTGAAATAGAATCTGCCGCAGGCGGTTCAATTGGCAATGAATTGCGCTTGGTCGCCCAAGCACTGTTCAGCCGTTTGTGGCTCATTGCGGGCACTACGCTTTTTTGCATCCTGCTTGGCATTGGCTATCTTTGGGTGGCTGAAGTGAAGTATATGTCAACCGCGGAAATTCTTATTGATCCGCGATCCAAGCAATTACTGGAACGGCAAGTTGCGCCAACTGGATTGGGGTCTTCGGCGCTTGGTGCAGACACCATCCTGCTCGACAGCCAAATCGAAGTGATTCGCTCATCGCTGGTACTCGACAAGGTCATTGAAAAGAATGGCCTCATGGACGACGCCGATTACGGAAAATCTTCGCCGGATTCCAATGGCTCTGTCGTAGGCAAACTTATTCGCTGGGTCCTCCGGGGACCGCAGTCCATGACAATTCCAGACGAAGCGCCGCTTGACCGAGCGCTTCGCAAACTCAACGAAAGTCTTCGCGTTGACCGCAAGAACAACACATATGTTGTTTCGATATCGGTAAGCTCGCCAAACCGGTTCAAGGCGGCTGAAGTTGCGAACTCAATATCCTCAATATACGTCGATGAAAGCAACGACTCTGCAAATGCTGTCGCCATAGAAGCTTCGGATGCGCTATCAGAGCGACTGCAAAAACTTCAGCTGGAGGCGACCGAAGCTGACCGCAAAGTCGAAGAGTACCGGGCGCAAGCAGGACTATCCGATTCGCCCGGCAATCCTCTCATCGAGCAACAGCTCAAGGAGCTGACAACGCTGTTGACTGCAGCAAAGGTCGCCACCCAGGAAGAGGAAACCCGGTGGCGGGAAATCGAAGCGGCCAATCCTTCGGATTTGCGGCAGTTGTCGAATTTCACCAAATTGCAGTCACCGCTGCTTTCCGATCTCGTACTGCAACTGACCGCTGCCCAGTCCCGAGAAGAAGCGGTGCGAGCCGTCTACCTTCCCAAGCATCCCTTGGCGAAAGCCGCGGTCAAGCAGCGCAATGTCGTCGAGAAAGCCATTTCCACCGAATTCAGGGGGATCAAAACGCGCCAACGCGCACTTTTTGATGCGGCATTCGGGAAAGAACAAGAGATTGAGGCCAAGGTGCAAGAACTTGAAGGCAAGTCGTCGAGTTTGCGGATGGCTTCACTGAAGCTCAACGAACTCATAACTGAGGCGACCGGACGCAACCAATTGCTTACAACATTCAAAAACGGCGCACGGCAGGCGGAAGAGCAAGTCGGTTTGCCCGGCCAGCACCATCCGCATCATTACAAGGGCGACACCTGCTTCACTGCCGGCTTCACCCAAAGCAATGCTGTTAATTGCCGCCAGCAGCGTCATTGGGGCATTGCTTGGGCTCGTAATGGCGTGGCTGATGCACCTCCTCAACGGCACGCGGCCCCGGAAAGTGCAGGATTACATGGGACGATGGGCTGACTAGAGGCAAGTCACATGTTGAAGGGTAGCGCCATTAGAAACCGCATGCAGGGCCAGTTGCGGTCGATGAAAGGCGCGGTCTTTCTTTCGGTAATTGACCAGGCCTTGCTCAGCGCAATGTCGCTGGTGATCAGTCTGTTGTTGGTCAAGCTTGCCAGTCCGTTGAACGTCGGGATTTTTGCAGTCGCCACTGCCCTGATGTTTTTTGCCGTCGGGGTGCAAAGCGCAATGATCACCACGCCTGCGGCGGTCCGGATTTACGGCACCGCGGTGGACACGCAAATTGAAGTGCTCTCCACGCTTACGACAATCGACCTGCTGCTGAATGCCTGCCTCACTTTTCTCTGTTTTTTCGCCAGCATCGCCATGGAGTTCACACTCGCGCAGGCAGCGGTCACGGCAATTTTTCTGTGCTCGAGCTTGATCCGCGAATTGGCGAGAGGCCTTCTGGTTGGCGTCGGTGAAATCACAAAATGCCTCGCCCTTGACCTTTCATATCTGGTCATCAGCGCAGTTTTCATAGCCATCCTGTGGAAATTCATGGCTCCGGAAGTTGCGTGCCTGCTTGGATTGAGTGCCGGAAACCTGCTGTCGCTCTGGCAGTTTTGCCCGGCCTTCCACCGCCAGCCAGGCCGAATTAAGCATCATCTTTATGCATATCCCAAGTACTGGAAAGAGTCGCGCTGGATGCTGATGGGAGCAACTGCGACGGACCTTCAAGACCGCTCCTACATTTTCGTGCTTCAGTTTTTGCGCGGGGCGACGATTCTCGGAACCATACATGCAGGGCGCTTCCTTGTCGCGCCGCTTGGACTACTTACGACGGCTTGGGGGCGCTCAATGCGGCCCCGCATGGCTGCTCTCCTTGCAGAAGGAAAACGGGAAGAGGCACGGAAAATAGTCCGGGCAGGGTTCCTCATCACGCTGGCCTTGACTGGAGTCTATGTTTCGGCCTTGTTGTTGACATGGAGTTTCATTGACCGTCACCTTTTTGCAGGGCGATATGAGAACATGCTGCCAATTGTGCTGGCATGGTGCGGATACGGATTACTCAACGTGCCGGCCAATTGCCTGAGTTTCTATTTTCAGGCCGAGCGCCAGTTCCAACCCTTGGCAATCAATGCCGTGATTGCCGGGCTTGGCACGCTGGCGTGCATGTTTTCGCTGGTTCTTCCGGTCCCCAATTACATGGCGATTTGCTGCCTCTATGTTGGCATAACCATTTCGCTTGGGGCGCAACTCAAGTGGTGGCTGGCAAAGCCCGCCGCGCGTGATGACAAGCCATGACCGTGCAACGCACCACTTCAACGCAGTTTCCGGCAATTTCGCGGGTGCTGGAGCAGATTGCCTATTTGTTGCCAGCGCTTGTTCTGGCGTATCCAGTCCTGGTTTGGCCTATTGTCTATCCGTCGACGGTCGATGAACTGAATGGATTGGTAGCACCGCCAACGGTGGTGCCTGAATATGCCCTCAACAAAGTCTACTTTCCCGCCTTGTTTACCTTGAGCCTGTTGAGCGCATTGACATCGAAGCGGCAGATACCGCGGCAGATGTATGCTTTCATTGCAGTGCTCGGCGCCATCCTGGTGTACTTTGCAATGAGCGCCTTTTGGTCGCTGGCTCCTGCCATTACATTGCGAAGGCTGGCATTGGAAGCCATCGTATGCATGACAATGGTGCTGGCCGCGATCAGCGTTTCACGGCCGCAGAAAATCTTGTCAAATGTTGTTTGGCTGATGGTCGTGGCGATGGCGATAAATCTGTTGGCCGTGCTTGTGTTTCCAACGGGAAAGATCGGACATCCGGGCATCTACAATCACAAGAACACGCTGGGTGCAACCGCGTGCCTGGCCATTCTCGTGTGCATGTATGGCGTTGCGGCGCGCGGTTCAACCACGCTGCGGATCGCGTCAATCCTGACAATTCTCGTGAGTCTTTTTGAACTTCAGCAATCGCGCTCCAAAACGGCACTCGGCCTGACTTTTCTGGCGCCAGCAATTGGCCTGTATCTCTACACTATTTGCAGGTTTTTCCGCATACCTCTCATCCATGCGATGACAGGGACCACAATTGCGTTTGCGCTCGTCTGCATCATGCTCTCCGAAACTTTTGGCATAAGGGCCAGCGATATCTTCCTGTGGCTCTTCAATGACGAAACTTTCAGCGGGCGCACACTGATCTGGCAATTTACCCTGGAACATATCCAGGAGCGACCCTGGCTTGGCTATGGCTACGCAGGTTTTTGGGACATTGGAGCTGACTCTCCCAAATTTCAGATGCAGAACTTCATTGCGCGAATGCCGCACGCACATAACGGCTTTCTGGAGATTGTTCTTGAAACAGGCCTGGTTGGATTCACGCTCCTGCTGGCATTTCTGATGGTCGTGACCATGGGCATTGGGTGCGTGTTCACCAAGGACAACACAGCATTTTTGTGCTTCACAACGATGTTGGTGTATATCTTGCTGAACGAACTCATGGAACATGACATCTTCCTGCCGATGCCGCCCAACTGGAATTTTCTCGTCCTGATAGCAGCAGTTTCATCGGCGATTTGCCGTGATTCCGAGGACATACAGAAATTCCGCAGCCGTCAGTTGCAGGGTTGACCATGGCAAAATCTGGCGGGCAAACATTCTTTAGCGTCATCATCCCGTGGCATGGCGACCGAGACCATCTCTTGCGCGCGACGGCGAGCCTGAAGCGGCAAACTGAAACAAGTTTTGAACTGCTGATTGTCTGCAATGGTAGGGCAGCTGATATGGAGCCGGTGCTGCTTGAGTGGAAAGAGCTTCCGCCGTTCAGATCGCTGCGGAGCCGGCCTGCAGATGCAAATCTTGCCCGCAATGCCGGGATTGACGGAGCGAAAGGCAAATGGCTGGCGCTTTTGGATGCGGACGACGAGTTTACGCCCAACAAGCTGAGCAGCATGAGGCGGACAATTGAGGCTGGGGATGCGGAAATTTTTCTCTCCCGCGGCACGCGCGTGCGCGGCGAAGGAAAGAGATCGATTTTTCCCCATTCCCTGCCACGGCAGAATGAAAACATGGCCGAGTATTTCTTTTCGCGGGGCTGCAATTGCTCTACGACCTCAATTGTCGTCCGGGCGGACATTGCCCGCTTGGTCCGCTTCGCACCTGGCCTGCCCAAATTCCAGGACAATGATTTCCTGATCCGTGGCCAAGCCCAAGGCGCCCGAATTCGGATGCTTGATGATCCCCTGTTTGTCTGGCATGACACGAGCGAGACGGGCCGGATTTCACGCGGTGGCAATTATGAACAGCAGATCGCTTGGGCCAGATCTTTGTCGCCGGCATTCAACGACAAAGCATTTCACGCATTCTGCGCCAGGAGGGTGGCGCAATATATCTTTCCGCGCGATCCCATTCGCAACCTGCAAAGATTCTGGAACGGATGGCGGCATGGTGGGGTAACATCCGCCGAAACTGCATTCATGTTGCTGCGCGCAATGCTTCCAGCCTGGCTGGCTTTGCGGGGCGTCAGTCTTTATTCGCGGCTGTCACAGCCGCGTGATCTCCGAGCCGAGCGCGACAATGGATGATGCAAGTTCAACCGAAGCCAAGAGCGCTTCGAACGCCAAAAGAAGGGCCGATCCAGTTCGCGTATGCATCGGCATTCCAACGTTCAAGCGTCCCGCCTATTTGAAGCTTTTGTTGCGCAGCCTGGAGAAGCAGCAGACGCAGGCAGCCATATCGATTGTTGTGGCCGATAACGATCCTAAAGGCGGCGAAGGGATTGCAGCATGCACCGCGCTTATCGCCGAAGGCTACAATCATACGCTGACAGCGGTTGGAGCACCAGTTCCGGGAATCGCTGCAACACGCAACATGATCGTGCAAACAGCGCTCCAACAAAGTGGCGTCGACTACGTCGCGATGATTGATGATGATTCATGGCCGGAGCCAAACTGGATCGAGGCACTGCTCGACCTCCGCGAGAAATTTCAAGTTGACGTGGTACGCGCCGCCATGCGGCCTGATTTTGAAATTGCGCCCGAGCCATGGCTGGCGCGGACGGGCTATTTTCAATCCTCTTTCACGGAGACTGGCCGTGTGGATCAAATTCATGCCGGCGGCAATTTTCTGGCGCGTGCCGAAGTGTTCAGGGCGGTGGAGAGTCCCTGGTTCAGCCCTGATTTTGCATTGACAGGGGGCGAGGATGATGACTTTTTCCTGCGTCTTAAGGAACTTGGCTACACATTCGCGCAGTCGATGGAGTCAACCGTTCATGAACGGATGCCGGCGGCCAGGTGCAGCGCAGGCTGGCTCAAGCAACGGGCACTGATGAACGGCACTTCGTGGGCCAATATCCGGATGCGCCGGCGACCGCGCGGGTGGACACCGGCCTTGGAGATGACAAAAATCGCCGCTGGTTTTGCCGGCGGCCTGGCTACACTATGCGTGTTCTTTTGGTCGCGCCACAGGGCATTTCGCGGGATTTACCAGATATACCGTGCGGTGGGAAAAATCCGGGGTCTGCGCAACAAGCAACGGCAGTACTACAATTTACCCTCAAACTGAAACGACCAAAACCAGACGGCTTCAAGCGACTTTGCCAATCCGCCACTTTCTGTATCCACGCACGACATCCCCGACTGGACCAGCCGCAAGCATCCTGCGATTAGCCAAGAAGATCAGATAGGAGCGACCAAGGGCTGTTGCTGCCTGTTCGGACCTGGAGAGGGACAAAATACTGTTTTCAATGCGCAACTTGTATGGCTCGTCGCCAACGCCCAGATCAAACGTCTCATAGCCCTGGTCAATGGCCCACAGGATCATCTCTTCGAGGTGAATCATGCCCGGCGAAAATTTTGCCCATTGTCCGGCTTCATAAGACGGAATCAAACTGTAAAACCGGCGGCGTGACGTGATTCCCCAATGGCTGGCGATGTGAACTCCGTCAGCAACATATGCGCTCATTTGAACACTGCCTTGAGAGCCCAGCCGCTCCAACATTTTCCAGTAATAAGCGCGGTATCCGGGCCGGTCAAAACCATCAACGCCACGCGTTTCCATGTATCGTCTGGTTTTTTGCCTGATGAGAATACCGTAAAAATGCTCCATCTCTTCCGGCGTCGTCGCGATCTTGAGTTCGGTTTGGGCGAGATCGGAAAGTTTACGGCCTTTGCCGGACCGGTATTTGTAGCGGAGTGCTTTCAACCTGCCTTGCTTGTCTTTCGCCATGTTGCCAAGGTCGATCAAGTGACCGTCGCTGCGGTCTTGCGTGGTTGCAATAAACCTGAATGGATTTTGACGGCTTTCGACTTTAGCAGGGATCTTCTCCAACATAGCCACGTCGAAGCCTGGCAGTTTCTCCAGAATTTCGGACCATAGTTGACGCATTGCCGGTGCGTCGATCACTTCGGCTCCTGGAAACAACACCGGCGCATTGTAGTCCGAGACGCCGCCATCCAAAAAGCCTAGAAACTTCAATCCATGCCTGCGTTCAATACCGAGGGGCAAAAGCATCAACGGCGCGCCATCGGGACGGCTAACCTTGACAAAAAGCGGTTGAGTGACGCGCGCAGCCCCAATCGTATCAAGCCAAACTTCGAGCGCGTCCTTTGCCTGAAAGGCGTAAGAACAATATTCACCAGGCTGGTTGAGGATTGGCCAAACATCCGCAAAATCAGCCAAGTTATCTGAAAGGTCAATCTTCATGGCAGGGTTCAACCTGCATAGCCCGCTCAGGGAATGCAAGCGAAAATATTCAACGAATTTGCGATACAACCTCGCCGAAAATTGCTGCGCTTCGCGGGTCTATGCCGCCCTGCTGGTGCGCCATTCCCTATACCCACGCACGGCATTTCCCAGCGATCCTGACGCAAGTTTGCGGCGGCTTGCGAGATAAAGCAGGTAAATCCGGCCAAGTGCTGTCGCAGCCTGCTCCGTCCGGAAGAGAGGCAACTGCTTGTTTTCGATGCGCAGTTTGTAGGGCTCGTCACCTACGCCAAGATCAAATATTTTCAGACCCTGATCCACGCTCCATTGAATCATTTCTTCCAAATGGATCATTCCAGGGGAATATTTCGCCCAGTCACCCGCTTCGAAAGCTGGCATCAAACTGTAGAAGTGGTCACTTGTGAGGATGCCCCAATGGCTTGCAATTGGCACGTCATTGGCGAGCAACGCGCAGACTTGAACATTGCCTGAAGCTGAAAAGCGCTCCACCATAGACCAATAGTAGCTTCGATACCCAGGGCGATCAAAGCCATCGACGCCGCGTGTCTCGATATAGCGGCGGGACTTTTGCTTGATGAACACGTCAAAAAAGTACTTCAATTCCTGCGGCGTGCAGGCAATCTTGAGTTCAGTCTCAGCAACAGCTTTCAGTTTCTTGCGCTTGCGGGAAGTATCCCTGAAGCGGAATGCTTTTAGTTTGCCTGTTCCATCCTGCTCTATCTGGCTCAAATCAATCAGGTGCCCGGCATCGCGGTCACGTGTTGGTGCCACGAATTGAAACGGATTTTGCAATTCATGGATTGTAGCTGGTATTTTCTCCAATACTGCCACATCAAAACCCGGAATCTTTGACAGGATGCCGCGCCAAAGCTCACGCATCGTGGCCGCATCAATTGCTTCAGCTCCGGGAAACAATACGGGCGCGTTGTAGTCCACGACACCGCCATCCAGAAAACCCAGAAACTTCAAGCCGTGCCGGCGCTCAATTCCGAGCGGCAGCAGCATCAAAGGCGTGCCGTCGACCTTGCTGATCCGCACAAAAATTGGCTGCACGCGGCGCGCTTGGCCAATCGTTCGCAGCCATACCTCAAGCGCGTCCCGCGCCTGGAATGCGAAGAAACGACAGTCGCCAGCTTGATTGAGGGTTGGCCACATATCCTCAAAATCGGACAATTTATCAGATACTTCGATCTTCATCGCAGCGCATCACATGCATACATTTTGGGGCAAATGCAAGAGTTCGTCTTGCCGGCCTTACTTTCTTGGTAAAGGAGGTTCAGCTGCCTTGGAGCAGGTTCTGGTTGGCTGAACCTTGACCAAATATACGTCACCCCCGGCGTGCGCAGAGGATGGCGAGTTGAGAGCGTCATTGATACTCCAAATCACCGGGAACCGCTCCCATTGCGCAAGAAACCCTGATGCCAGGCCAAATGGTCTGCCATGAAAGTCGAAATGAAGAAATATGAGTGGTCGTAGCCATCCTGCAAACGGAGACTGAGATTAATGCCTGATTTTTCACAGGCTTCTTGCAAGAGCTCTGGCCGAAGGCCATCGGTCAGGAACTGGTCGGCGCTACCCTGATCGACGAGAAGTTCAGGAATGCGTGCGCCATCTTCAATCAGGGCAACGGTGTCATAGGTGCGCCAGGCGGCTTCATTATTGCCAAGATATGTTTCCAGCGCGGGCCGCGACCAGTCAGCCGTCATCGGATGGACGATAGGTGCGAATGCCGAACAGCTTTTGTAACGCCCGGGGTTGCGGAATGCGAGAACCAATGCGCCGTGGCCTCCCATGGAATGGCCAAAGATCGACTGACGAGACATGTCCGCCGGGAAATTTTCCGAGATGATCGCTGGGAGTTCGTCACGGATGTAGCTGTACATCTTGTAATGCGTTGCCCAAGGAGCCGCAGTGGCATCAACATAAAAACTCGCTCCACAGCCCAGTTTCCAGTTGTCGGTAACATCAGCAACACCGTCACCGCGTGGTGATGTGTCTGGGCAGACGATAATGATCCGGTGTTCGGCAGCCGCTTTGCGGTATTCACCCTTGTCCATGACATTGGCATGAGTGCAGGTGAGCCCTGAGAGATACCAGAGAACCGGCAACTTCTCGCCAACAGTGTGTGGCGGAACAAAGACCGCGAAAGTCATGGGGCACTGGCAGGCTGTGCTCTGATGCGTATAGACACCCTGAACTCCGCCGTGACTCTTGGCCAGTGATTTCGTTTCCATGACCAATTCCTCCAATAAAAATGGCTGAAGGCCTGTGGGCCTTCAGCCAAATCGCGTACAGTCAGACTTATGACTCGCGATACGTGCCAGCCTTTTTGGCTGCACAAGTGGCGAGGTAATCCATCAGGCCGGGGTTCAATGCGTCTGACGGTTCGAGGCCGAGTGCCTTCAGTCGCTTGCGGATCGCTGGCATCTTGGATGGCGGCGTTCCGCTTTCGATGACGGAGGACACGAAAGCTGCAAAGCCTGGTGGCGACCAGCCCTTCTTGTCAGAGAGTTCGGTATGGATGAAGCTCAGGCCTTCAAACGGATGGCCAGATTTTGTCACCGGACCATACATGTGCGTGCCGCACGACGTGCAGGCATGGCGCTGGATAAGCGCGGATGGATCAACCACCTTGAGCTTGTTTTCATTGGCAGTGACCTTGACCTTGTCGGATGGCGCCACAGCGACAATCGAGAACATCGCCCCTTCCGGCTTCCAGCACTTGGTGCAGCCGCAGGCGTGATTATGCGCAGATTGCGACGCGATTTCCACGGTCACAGGATTGCTTGAACACTTGCAGGTGAGTGTGCCGCCGGAAAAGTTCTTCGATGCGGATTTTGCAAATCCGTGATCGATCGCCGGGTGCAGCAGAATTGACGGTGCACTCGCCCTCTTTGCTGCCTTGCGCTTGGGTGTTGCTTTCTTCTTTGCCTTCTTTGCCATTTTGGTCCTCCCATTGGCTATTCTAGTAGATGACGACACTTCTTATCGACTTGCCTTCGTGCATCAAATCGAAGGCTTTGTTGATATCATTGAGCGGCATGGTGTGGGTGATCATCGGATCAATCTGGATTTTCCCTTGCATGTACCAGTCAACAATCTTGGGGACATCGGTGCGGCCTCTGGCGCCGCCGAAGGCAGTACCTTTCCATGTACGGCCAGTAACGAGCTGGAATGGACGGGTTGCGATCTCCTGGCCTGCACCTGCAACGCCAATGATGACCGACATGCCCCAGCCCTTGTGCGCGCATTCCAGCGCCTGGCGCATCACTTTCACGTTGCCGATGCATTCGAAGGAGTAATCCGCCCCACCCTTGGTGAGTTCAACGAGATGCGCAACGATGTCGCCGGAGATTTTTGACGGATTGACAAAATGCGTCATGCCGAATTGACGGCCCCAGTCTTCACGCGCATCATTCATGTCAACGCCGACGATCATCGAAGCTCCGGCAAGACGCAGGCCCTGCACCACGTTGAGGCCGATTCCCCCAAGGCCGAAGACCACGCAGTTTGATCCTACTTCCACCTTCGCCGTATTGATGACGGCACCCACACCGGTGGTAACACCGCAGCCAATGTAGCAAATCTTGTCAAAGGGCGCGTCTTTCCGCACCTTGGCCAATGCGATTTCCGGCAGAACAGAATAATTCGAGAAGGTGGAGCAGCCCATATAGTGATGCACCATCTTGCCCTTGTAGGAAAAGCGCGACGTGCCATCGGGCATCAGGCCCTGACCTTGCGTTGAGCGGATTTTCTGGCACAGATTGGTTTTAGGATTGAGGCAATAATCGCACTCGCGACATTCCGGCGTATAAAGCGGGATGACGTGGTCGCCGACCGCCAGCGAGGCCACACCCTTGCCGACCTCTACCACAACACCCGCTCCCTCATGTCCCATGATCGCGGGGAACAGGCCTTCGGGGTCAGCGCCAGAGATCGTGAACTCGTCCGTGTGGCAAACACCGGTGGCTTTCATCTCCACCAGAACCTCACCCGCCTTGGGGCCTTCGAGATCCACCTCGACGATTTCCAGTGGCTTGCCCTTTTCAAAGGCGACGGCGGCGCGTGATTTCATCAAGTCTCTCCCCAACCCTCATCGAGGTTTCAAAGTGTTGAACTTTTTTTTCAAACGGTCAATAGCCTGTTTTCAAGCTCACTTCTTGGTGAGCAAGAAAGCGATCAAGTCGGCGCGGTCTTCCGGCTTCTTCAATCCGGCAAATGCCATTTTGGTTTTGGGCACCACAGCTTTCGGGTTCTCGAGATAGGTATTCAGCGCCGCTTCATCCCAGACCTTGCCAGCACCATATTCCTTCATGCCGTCCGAATAGGCATAGCCTTCAGCAGTTGCAACCGGCCGGCCGACGATGCCAAACAAGTTCGGGCCGACTTTGTTGGTCTTGTCGGCCGCCGCATGACAGGCCATGCACTTCTTGAAAACTTTTTCGCCATTTGCAGCATCGCCTGACAATGCAGGGGTTGCGTACGCAAAACCAAGCAATGACATGAAGGCCAATCCCGCAAGCGCAACTTTTTTGCTGTTCGTTGAATTTGGAAAAAGACGCACAGAAATATCTCCCCATTTTATTCAGGCACTGCGAGTTTCAGATACGTAGCCTGCATTGCCTAGCATCGACTTCGCATTCTGGCAATGCGGGCGGCAATTTGGGCGATGACAATTGGTGCGCCAAGTTCAATCGACAGCACCTATGACATCATTGATGCGGCACATGCTGCAACGCAGCGGTGTTTTATCATTGCGATACCAAAAAAATAGGCCTAACTTTTTCACAGCTTTCCCGACGATGTTAGAAAGCGAGTGCGGATCATGCTGTTTGCTGTGCGGGCGACACAATGCAAATGGCTACAGTGAAATGCGTGATTGCCGGGAAGCCGATCGAACCAACAAACAAAAATACTTGGGAGAAAGACAGCTATGCGCAGATATCTTCTAGCCGCGACATGCGGTGTTGCACTTTTCGCTTCTTTGAGTGGGGCCGCTCAGGCCAATGATGAGTTGTTGAAGATGCAGGCGGACCCGAAGAATTGGGTCATGCCGGCAGGTACATTTGACAATCAACGCTACTCGAAACTGAACCAGATCACGACTGAGAATGTTGGCAAGCTACAGGTCGCCTGGACCTTCTCAACCGGTGTGCTTCGCGGTCACGAAGGCGCCCCATTGGTGATCGATGGCACGATGTATGTTCACACACCTTTCCCCAATACGGTTTATGCGCTCGATCTGAATGATAACGGTTCAATCAAGTGGGCTTATGCTCCAAAACAGGATCCAAACGTCATTCCGATCATGTGCTGCGATACGGTCAACCGCGGTCTGTCATATGCTGACGGAAAGATCTTCCTGTATCAAGCCGACACCACACTTGTTGCTCTTGATGCAAAGACGGGCCAGGAAGCCTGGAAAGTCAAGAATGGCAATCCTGCCATTGCTGAAACCGGCACCAATGCTCCACACGTGTTCAAGGACAAGGTTCTTGTCGGTATCTCGGGTGGTGAATTCGGCGTTCGTGGTTCGATGGCTGCCTACAACATCAAGGACGGCAAGCTCGCCTGGCGCGCCTACTCGATGGGACCTGACTCGGACATCCTGATGGATCCGGAAAAGACTACCCATCTCGGCAAACCAGTCGGCAAGGATTCGGGCACCAACACGTTCGAAGGTGATCAATGGAAAATCGGCGGCGGCACGACATGGGGCTGGTACTCGTTCGATCCAGAGCTGAACCTTGTCTATTACGGTACAGGCAATCCTTCGACCTGGAACCCTAACCAACGTCCAGGTGACAACCGCTGGTCCATGACCATTATGGCCCGCGATGCTGACACCGGCATGGCCAAATGGGTATATCAGATGACGCCCCATGATGAATGGGATTACGACGGCGTCAACGAAATGATCCTTGCTGACCAGGATATCGGTGGCAAGAAGGTCAAAACACTGGTTCACTTCGACCGCAACGGGCTTGGCTATACGCTGGACCGCGTAACCGGCGAATTGCTGGTTGCAAAACCCTATGATCCGGTCGTGAACTGGACGACAGGCGTTGACATGGACAAGAACAGCCCTACCTATGGCCGCCCTGCTGTCGTTCCATCAAAGTCAACCGAGCACAATGGTGAAGACGTAAACGTGGTCGACATCTGCCCTGCCGCACTCGGTACCAAAGACCAGCAACCAGCAGCCTATTCGCCGGATACCGGTCTGTTCTATGTGCCAACCAACCACGTCTGCATGGATTACGAACCCTACAAGGTCTCGTATACGGCAGGCCAGGCCTATGTTGGCGCTGCACTCACCATGTATCCGCCAAAGGGCGAAACCCACATGGGCAATTTCATTGCCTGGGACGCCAAGGAAGGCAAAATCGTCTGGTCGAACAAGGAGCAGTTCTCCGCATGGGGTGGTGCACTTGCAACAGCCGGCGGCGTGGTCTTCTATGGCACGCTTGATGGATGGCTAAAGGGAATTGACGCCAAGACGGGCAAGGAACTCTACAAGTTCAAAACCCCGTCAGGTATCATCGGCAACGTCATGACCTATGAGCATGGCGGCAAGCAATATGTTGCCGTTCTCTCAGGAGTCGGTGGTTGGGCAGGCATCGGCCTCGCGGCTGGCCTGTTGAACCCTGAAAACGCTGCTGGCTGGCACAACGCCGTTGACCAAGGCAACCTGCCAACGGAAGACAAGCTGGTTGGCACGGCAGGCCTTGGTGCGGTCGGCGGTTATGCCGCTCTCACCAAATACACCTCGCTCGGTGGTTCGCTGACAGTGTTTGCGATCCCATAGCAGACCGCCTGAACATTTCTAAACAGGCACAATGAAAAGTGGGGCCTGATGCAAATTGCCGGAATTCTGGCGCATCAGGCCCCATTGTTTTTTTCACTCTGAGGGAAGAAGATGAGACGCATAGGAATTCTGGTGTCACTTTCTCTGCTGTGCGGCGCCGCCGTTGCCGAACCGCCGGGCGATCCAAAAGGTGTCAGCAACGAAGACGGAAAATGGGTCGATGCCAATGGCGATCCGACATATAACGTCACCGATGATGGCACGGTCGATTGGTACACATTCTCCGGCTATCGCCGCTACCACTCCGATTGCCATGTCTGCCATGGGCCTGCTGGTCAAGGATCATCTTATGCGCCAGCACTCATCGATTCACTGAAGACCATGGATTACGCAGGCTTTCTCGAAGTGGTCACCAATGGCCGCAAGAGAGTTGATGCAGCAGATAACCAGGTGATGCCTGCGTTCGGCACCAACAAGAATGTCATGTGCTATATTGATGACATATACATTTACCTCCGCGCCCGCGCCAATGGTGCTGGTGGCACAGGCCGTCCGCCGAAAAAGGCGGATAAGCCCGCAGCATTCACCGAGGCCGAAACCGCATGCATGGGCGGTTAAAAACTTCATCGCTGGCAAGCCTGGCGCTGTTTTGCGCCTGCCTGAACAGCAATGCATGGGCGCAAGATGCAGGACTCGCGGGTTCAGTTGAACTTGTCGACCCAAAAATTCTGCGCGTTTGCGCTGATTCCAACAACATGCCCTTCACCAATGAGAAACAGGAAGGCTTTGAAAACCGGCTTGCAGAGTTTCTCGCTGGCAAGCTGGGGAAGACAGTGTCCTACACCTACTTCCCGATGGTCACTGGTTTCGTCCGCAAGACGCTGGGCGAATACAAGTGCGACGTCATCCTGGGCTATCCGCAAGGCGATGAACTCGTCCAGAACACCAATGCCTACTATCGCACAACATATGTCATGCTTTACAAGCCGGGCAACGGACTGGACGGGCTTGATGCCATGGCCGATCCCCGGCTCAAGGAAAAACGCATAGGAATTGTTGCGGGCACTCCGCCCGCCAGCGTCATGGCGCGCAACGGCTTGATGGCACGCGCCAAGCCTTATGCCTTGATGGCGGACTCGCGTTACGATTCGCCTGTACAAAAAATGATCAAAGACTTGAAGTCCGGCGAGATCGATGTCGCAGCCATGTGGGGACCCATTGCAGGGTATTACGCGAAGCAATCTGAAGTGCCACTCACCGTTGTTCCCCTGCTGAAGGAAAGGAAAGGAGCTCACATGGCATTCCGCATCACCATGGGGGTGCGCGCGTCCGACCAGGAATGGAAAAGAACGCTCAACAAATTGATCCGCGAAAACCAAAACGAGATCAACGCGAT
Source organism: uncultured Alphaproteobacteria bacterium (assembly GCA_963819615.1). GTDB lineage: Bacteria > Pseudomonadota > Alphaproteobacteria > Rhizobiales > Aestuariivirgaceae > Aestuariivirga. The sequence goes on along the minus strand of CAWFWW010000012.1, from coordinate 184,790 downwards.
TCTGCTGGACTTCGGCGTACCGCTTTTGGACGAGCAAGATCACTTGATCACCAATTGAGCCGTTCGCAAAGGAGTGATGACCATGTTCAAACGTTTCAGCGCAACGTTGCTGCTATTTGGCGCACTGGCTCTCAGCACTCACGCCGCCGAAACAGTCGCATCTGCGGAAGTGGTGAAAATTGCAGTCTTCCAGTTCGAACTTCAGGATTCGAGCGCTGCTGGTGGTGTTCTTGCGCAAGATGAGCGCGACAAGGCCTATCTCGCTGAAGCGACGGAAATCGCCAGGCAAATGCTGACCGCTTCCGGAAAGTATGAAATCACCGGTTTGGCTTCTGCCGACGTTTCAGCAATCGCCCGCCACGGCTTGCGCAATTGCGCTGAATGCGCCGGAAAACTTGCACATGATTTGGGTGGTCAGTTGGCCATGGTAGGGACTGTGAACAGGGTTGGCCGTACGGAGTATACCGTCAATATCCGCATTCTCGATGCGCCGACTGGAAAGATTGTATCTTCCGGTTCAACCGGCCTGCGGCTTGGCACCCGCGATTCCTGGCCACGTGGTGTCAAATCACTGTTGGGCAAGTATCTGGTTGCGGAAACAGCGAAGTGAATTAATCAGCGTCCTGCACTGCTTTCATTATGCTTTTCGAAATCGCAAATAACCGCTTTTCGATCAGCACTGGAACTTCGCACACCGAGCTCAGTGATTTCTGGCGCTCATTGAAAATGCGCAAGTTCCATGTCAGCTGTTCCAGTCTTTGCGCGATTTTTGCGGGATCTGCATCAGCAGCGCTGCGCAATGTGGCGAGGCCGGCGTTTTCCCGGCGCAACAATTCAGCCATCGTCTTTTGCGCATCGCCGAAGCGCTCGAGCCCGGCAATCACCTCGGCGCGTTCGGCATTGACCAACTCGAGAAGACCGGCCATCACGCGCGTCAGCTGCCGCCCTCGTTCTGCACCGGAGGCCTTGGCGAATTCATCAATGGCCTTTGTTGCCTCATCATCCGATGTGCGCCTGACGGCGAGAAGCTGCACCAGACCGGAAGTCGCGGCATCACCGCGCCAGTTCGAAACAGTCGCATCAAGCGGCGGTCCCTGCCAGATGGCGGCCCCTGAAATTTCCGGCACTTTGCGCTGCACGCAAGGCCAGTTGCCCTGCGTCGCTGACCAAGCGGAGTTCGACATCAGCATGAAACTTGCCAGGACGCCCATCGTGCAGTGCAGAAACCTGTTCATTCAACCGCCCCTCGCCGCGCCATGAAGCCGCGCGTTGGATCGTATGCAACGATGGCGGCGATCAGGAACGCCGCTGTTGTGGCCAACACAATCGTTAATGCCATCCAGTTCATTTTGCCATGCAGGGAAAAGCGGATCAGCTCTACCGCATGCGTGAAAGGATTCCATTGGCAAATGTAATAGAGAAGCGGACTGGACTCGCGCACACGCCACAACGGATACAATGCGGACGACGCAAAATACATCGGAAAGATCACGAAGTTCATAACTCCAGCGAAATTCTCAAGCTGCTTCACAACAGAGGAGATGAAAAGTCCAAGTGCTCCAAACAAAAGACCAGCGAGAACAAGGGCTGGAAGAATGGTAACATATCCCATCATCGGCGGGCGCACGCCCCAGATCCAGGCGATAACCAGATAGACATAGACCTGCAGAACCGAAACGAAGATACCGGAAATCAATTTGGAAATCAGCAAAAACCAGCGCGGAAACGGGCTCACCAGCAGAGTGCGCATGTTGCCCATCTCGCGGTCATAAACCATCGACAATGACGACTGCATGCCATTGAACAGCAAGATCATCGCAACCAATCCTGGCGTGATATAAACTTCATAGAGCACATAGGTTTGGTATGGCGGGATGATGGACACGCCCAGCACCTGCCGGAAGCCGGCGGCGAAAATGAAGAGCCACAGCAACGGCCGAACCAGCGCTGCAATAAAGCGTTCACGCTGATGCAGAAAGCGCAAGCTCTCGCGCCAGACAATCCCAGAGAGGCACGTAAAATATTGCCGGAATGAGAAGCCGGAGACAGGAACAGCAGTCATGCGGCGCTGCTTTCGACAGCGGCTCTGGCGGGGCCGATAAGCGAAGCGAACGCGGTTCTGATATCCTTGCCGCCATGCCGGCGCACGACATCCTTGACAGTGCCTTCGGCTGCCACTTTCCCTTGATGCAACACAACAACAGAATCCTCGGGCGAAACTTCTTCAATCAAATGCGTGGCCCATAACACGCCCATGCCCTCTTCCGCCACCAGCCGCCGCACATGCCCGATAATGTCAGCGCGCGAATGGATGTCCAAGCCAACAGTCGCTTCATCGAGCAATAGCAAATGCGGGCGATGCAAAAGTGCGCGGGCAATTTCCACGCGGCGCATCTGGCCGCCTGACAAGCCGCGAACCTTGTCATTCTGGCGCGTTGCCAGATCAAACCAGCTCAGAAGTTCCACGGCGCGTTCGCGTCCCTGGCGCGGCGGAATGGCATGAAGTGAAGCGTGATAAAGCAGATTCTGCATGACAGTGAGATCAAGATCGACGGTGCGCGACTGGAACACAATGCCGAGATTGCGCAGCGCCTCACCCGGCGCGTGGCGCAGATCATTGCCGAAGACCTTGATCGATCCCTCGCGTGCATCATAAAGCCGCGTCACCAGCGCAAAGAGCGTAGATTTACCGGCACCGTTCAGCCCCAAGAGAACGGTGAAATTGCCATCAGGAACCTGAAAGGACACATTGTCCAACGCGCATCTTGCGCCATAGGAATGGCTGACACCCGTAATCTTGAGCGCCGGCACATTGGTATCAGTTGTCAAACTCAACTTCTCTCCAGCAACTTCCAAGCTATCTTCCCTACTGTGGTGAAACAGCGATCCCCCAGGGCTGCGCACCAACCTGAATGGATTTGGTCGCTTCAAGTGTCTCGACATCAATGGCGGTAATGTCATTGGTCAGGCCATTGGTCGAATAAACGAACTTCTCATCGGGTGAAAGCGCGAGTTGCCAGACGCGTTGGCCCACGAGAACGTATTTTTCCACCTCGTAAGTCTCACCATTGACAACCGCCACGCGATTGGCGGGGCCTAGCGCCACGAACACCTTCTTGCCATCCTTTGTGATGCGAATGCCAACGGGCTGCAGTGCTTCGCTCGCAAGCCCCGGAACTGCAAACTCAATCTTCTTCACGATTTCCTTGCTGGCCGCATCAATGACGCTGACCGTTCCGCCAATTTCCGCTGAAACCCAGACCTGGCTACCGTCCTGCTTATACTCTGCGTAACGGGGGCGTGAATCGACGAGGACATTGTGCGTGATCTCGTGGCTTTCCGCATCAATGAAATGAGCCATATTGGTCGTTTCGGAAGTATTCACGATGGTTTTGCCATCAGGGCTGACGGCCATTCCTTCCGGTTCCACACCAACAGGAATTTCGTTGAGAACACTTTTGCTTTCGAGATCAATCACAGTAACCAGATTGTCGTCTTCATTGGCGACATAAAGAAGATCGCCTTTGGAGGAAAGCACCAAAAGTTCCGGATCTGGCCCCGACGGCAGAGTTCCAACACGTTCATAGGTCTTGCTGTCGAACACCTCGATTGTGTCATCATCGGAAGCACAAACGAGAATGTATTTGCCATCATGCGTCACGGTGATGCCCCGCGGGCGCTGACCGCTCTTGATCGTATGCACGATTTCGAGTGTTGTGCCATCAACAACCGAAACTGTGTTGTCCTTCTCATTGGAGACATAGATCATGTAGGCGTAGGCCTGCCCGGACCATAAGACACAAAACAGCGGAAGCATGGATAAGTTGGATAATTTCATTGCGCTCCTCCGGCAGCAAGCTTGCATTTGGTCTCGGGCTGGTCAATGCCAAGGGTATCTAGCTCTGAGACCTGATGGAGAAAGCCTTCCTGGGGTGATACCGAAACGACATTCCGGCCATCGCTGAGCAGCATAGGCTGGCGCAACTGCCAGTTCCAGGTCCGGAATGTCACGCGCTGCCCCTTGAACGCCGCGATTGAAAATCCCGGGTCCTTGACAAATGCCGTCAATTTGGCGGGATCAGCCGAGTTGGTTCGCGTCGCAGCCTCACCAATGATACGCACCGCCGTCCAGGCTTGCATGTCTTTCGAGTTCATGCGGCGACCGGTGGCCTTTACGAAACGGTTCTGGATTTGCTTGGCTCCCCACTGCTCATGCGATGGGTGCCAGCTGCTGGGAACAAGCCCGGCTGAGCCCGTGACGGGCCGCGGCGTCCATGTGCGGTACGGAAGATATGTCGCGAAGACCTCACTTTCGTCAGCCGCAACGACAACATCATGTTCGGCCGCTTCCTGGGTGAAGACAGGCATTTCGCGCTGGATGAGAGCGTTGCCGCTATCGGTTTGGCGCGAACTGCCGCGATCTTCAAACACACGTTCCTCAACGATCACCGCTCCAAAGCGCTGGGCGGCACGCTTCAGGGCCTCGGCCCAGAGCTTGTCTTTCGGATGCGAACCGGAAATCAGGAACCAGTTGCGCCATTGCTTCCACACCAGATACTGCGCCAGCCCATCAGCCAGCATCGAGCGCGCGGGTGCCGTGTGAAAAACATTGGCGCGGCAGTCTTCCTCACGAAGTGAATCATCTGTCGCCCCGGCATTGAAAATCTGCACGCCCTTGGGTGCCGCCGCATCAGCAGTCTTCAGCAACATGTCAGCTGGAAGATCGGCAACGATGAATGCCGTTTTTTCAGTAACCAGCCGTTCTACCGCTTTTGCCGGATCCTCATCGGGCTTGAGTTTCACGTCTTTGAGAAAGAATTTCTGATTGAGAAACTTGCCTGTCGTGTTGTTGTCGTTGATCGCCACCAATGCACCGGCAATTCCTTCATCTTTCGGCGTGGCGTCAAGAACGGAAATAAATAGCTGCTTCTCATCAAGCCGCAAATAGGCGATGATGATTTCCGTGCTGTCAGCCGAAAGGGCGCATTGGGTCATGCCTGCAAGCCACAGTGCCGCCATTACCGTTTTCAATCTTTGCATAGCTTTCCAACAGATTTCGGCCCTGGGGCATCAAGGTTATGCCGACAGGAAAACAGCAAAACCCTACAATGTCAAACACGTTGAAGTGATGCCAAGACACATACTTTCTGCTGTTCACCATGGTGTCTTCCAGCCTATCTTCATTTCTGCTCATAGACAACTCGTGGGGATTCCGAGCGCCATGCGCCGCACATATTCTTTCCTTCTGCTCTTCGCGTGCGGCCTGCTGCCGCCATTTCAAACTGTTGAGGCCAAGGCTGCAGGCTGCGTTGCCGTGTTTGATTTTGAGCTGGCGGACTTCAGCTTCGAAGGAGAGGTCAAGGGCGTCAACAAAGATGAGCAGAAGCGCCTCCTGCTAGTCAGCAACCAGCTGCGAAAATGGATTGACACACAAGACGGATGGAAAACCTGCGACATGCAGCCCGTCACTGCCGAAGCGAAAGCCTCCAACCTTTCTGCATGCGGATGCATAAAAAGACTGGCGACCCAAGTTGGCGGCAATCTTGCGGTTGTCAGTTCTGTCACCAAACTTTCGAGCCTCATTCTCGGCTTCCGCGTCAACATGTTTGACGTTGAAACCGGGACACTTGTCGCGCAGTTGAATGCGGACATAAGGTCCAACACCGACAGCTCTTGGGCGCGCGGCCTCGATTGGCTCATCAAACGCCGGCTCACAGGTGCGTTGGCTGCACTCAGCGCGGGGAAACAATGAAAATTTTCAAAGTTCTTTTTCTAACGGCAATTTTGAGTTTCGGTTTGCATCAAAGTGTTCTGGCCCAGGACATGATGTCCGGCGTCGATCTCAACTCACCCAAAATGACCATGGCCGAAATGACCCGCGAAGACGTGGTTGGACTGATTGGCAAAGGCGGCAAGGTTGATCTGTCAGGAAAACAGCTGTCTGGCCTTGACTTGTCAGGGCTGGATTTTGCGGGAGCGGTCTTTCGCGGGACTTACATCAACAAGACCAGTTTCAAAGGCTGCAAACTTGCTCACGCAGTGTTTGATCAGGCCTGGGGGCTTACCGCCAATTTCGAAGGCGCAGATTTGACTGGCGCAAGCCTAGTCGCCAGTCAGATGCGGGGCGCTAATTTCAAGGGCGCAAATCTTTCCGGCGCCCGCATCACGGCTGACCTGACCAACGCCAATTTCAGGTCGGCACGGTTTTCTGGCGCTGATCTTTCAGCGGACATGAAAAACCAGTCGATGGGTTTGATGCGCGCAGTGCTGCGCTCTGCAAGATTGGATGGCGCGGATTTCACAGGCGCCAATCTATCGCGAACGGTTCTGGAATTTTCAGTGTTGATGGACGCCAATCTGCAAGACGCCAATTTGTTTGGCGCTGAGCTTGGCGGTGCAAACTTGATTGGCGCTAAACTGGCGGGCGCTGATTTCGATCAAGCCGATGTCACTTCGGCGATATTGCAAAAACTCAAGGACAAGGACAAGGCGGTGAATTTCGACAAGGTGAGAAATCTCAAACGCGCGTTTCTGGATTAGAAGCAACGGATCTCGGCTTCGGCGCGCGCACGCTGCATTTCTTCAATGGCTTGCTTGGCTGGCTCGGATTGGCGGAACAATGCACCTTTCTCACCTTGAAGCTGGCCCATGCTCAAGAAGGAAGCTGCGGCTTCGTACCTTTCGAATGGCAGGATTGTCGCGATGACATCAATCGAACAGGAGCATTTTCGCATGGCTTCCTGAGTGTCGCCGTTGACCTTCATGCAGGCAAAAACATAATCGGCGCGCGCAATCGTCGGGTAGTCATTCGCGGCTTGCGCGACCACGGGCGTTGCCGAAATAAAAACCAGCAACTGGACCGCACATTGCATTAAGCGACTGAACATCGCCGTGCCTCCATCCAAAACCAGAAACCCTTCCCGTATTGCAACGGAAAGGGACAAAATTCAAACTTGAATTCAAATCAAAGTCAGGCGATCAGCTTTTGACCAGCGATCCTGCAATTTTCTCGGAAATGTATCCGAGGACGTTGCCGATAACCATGGAAATGGCAACCGCCGCGGCCACTTTCACGACCGCGCCAGAACCTTCACCATAAGCCGCAGCTCCCAACAGGAACAATGCAGCGGTTGATGCGTAGCCATAAACGGCCGCTGGAATGGCAGCAAGCGCTGGAACCTTCGCACCAAGAATCAAGATCGCGACGGTGACACCGACGCAAATTGCGGCGTTCACAGCAGAAACACCCATCGCCAACAGCACAATGAGTGCAACTGCAGCGCAAATCGCACCCCAAATATTGGCTATAGCTGAGTTTTTGAGCCCGGCTTCCTTGCCACCGCAGTGGTAATAGCATCCCCAACCAATGAATATTGCCCAAATGAGAAAATAGGGGCTGCCGAGCGTGATTGCCAACCAGGTGGCAATTGCGCCCATGATGCCGATGACCACGGCCAGTGCTGTTACTAAGTCCACGTTCATTCCTCCAGGTTACTTAACTACAAAGGTGATGCACGGGCCAGAATTGGTCAAAGCGAATGAAAGAATCTTGCTTTAAGAATTGTTCCCATTTCCCCCGCCACCAAACAGCATGCTGCCCACCTCGCCACAAAGCTGCCACAAATGGTGCGGCAATACAACACATATGAATCACATTTGAATCACTTTTGCGCTTAAGTGATGCATTCGCGAGACAGCGCAAGTGTCAGCGCAAGTTGACAGCTGCCAGAGCCACGCGTAGCTTTAATTCGTTGCTTTGGCGGGTTGTCCCAAATTGGACCCGGAGGGTTGGTCGTGCTCATAAATTTGGTGCTAACCGTTTGCCTGGCTGCGTCGCCGGGACATTGCCGCGAAGAAACGCTGACTTTTGAAAGTCAAGGCGACTTGATGAAGTGCATGTTGCTTGCGCCAATTGAGATTGCCAAATGGTCGTATGAACATCCAATGCTAAGCGTTACGCGATGGCGTTGCAACATTCCAGGCACCGGTGATTCAATTTAAATGCCCATGCCAGATCAACGCGTGATCTGGGCAAGCGGCAACTTGCGGGTTGACCGTAGAATGGTGTTGGGGGCCACAGTCGGCCACCTCGCGGGATATTGCGGCATATCTGAAAACGCCCATGCAAAATCGACTCAGGTGAAACTTGTCCAGCTTGGCGATGGCATTTATGGTTTCTCCGGCGAACATGCGTTGATGTCCAAAGCTAACGCAGGCGCCATCTGCAACATCACGGTGTTGGTCGGGGAGGATGCGGCTGCTGTTGTCGACAGTGGCGGCAGTGTGATTGAAGCGCGGAAGCTGATTGCAGCCATCGGTGAAATCACGGCCAAGCCCATCCGTTATCTCATCAACACCCACATGCATCCTGACCATGTCTTCGGGAATGCGGCGTTCCGGGACATCGGCGCTACAATAACCGGGCATCATAATCTGCCACTGGCGCTGGCGGGCAGGGCAGAGATTTATATCGAGCGTTTCAGGTCCTTGCTCGGGGAAGAAACAATGCGCGGCGTGGAAATTGTTCCACCAACCAAACTTGTCGACGACAAGTCAGAGATTGATCTTGGCAACCGGGTGCTGATGCTGCAAGCTTGGAAACCTGCCCATACTGACAACGACCTCACAGTCATTGACGCCAAATCACAAACGCTCGTTGCAGGCGATCTTGTGTTCGTTGATCACGTGCCGACGCTGGATGGTTCGCTCTTGGGCTGGGTACGGCAGCTGGAACAGCTTGAAGCCATCAAAGCCGACAAGGTAATCCCCGGGCATGGGCCTGTTCCATCGCCTTGGCCCAGCGCGGTCACAGCAGAAAAAGCATATTTCAACACCCTCACCAAAGATATCCGGAAAGCTATCGCTGAGGGCGAACCGCTCAGCGAGGCCATTACGCATGCGGGACAGAGTGAGCGCACGCGCTGGCAGCTTTTCGACGAATTTAACGAACGCAACGCCACTGCTGGCTTTGCTGAACTTGAATGGGAATAAGCAGGAGATACGCATTCACCAATGCGTTATTTGCCTTTGGACCCTGATGGATTACACTGTAAACTGAATTTACGAAGGAGACAGACATGCTGAGGATCGCATTTTCAGTTCTTGCAGCCGGCCTTTTGTTCGCGGGGACCGTTCCTTCAGCTTTTGCGCAAACTTCGCAGGTTGAGTCTGCTGAAATCTGGAAGAGCTTAAAGCCCGACATAATTGGCGACCGCGCGGTCAAGATCGCGGATTCCGGCGTGCTGCAAATCATTGCGCCCAAGCGCGCCCAGGATGCAGGGCTTGTGCCCGTTGACATTCAGTTTGATCCTGTCAAAGCAAAGATCGTCGCCATCACCTTGGTCGTCGATGTCAATCCGTCGCCACTAGCCGCCGTGTTCAAACTTGGCAAAGATGGCGGCGTCAGCAAGATTTCGACGCGGCTCAGGGTCAATGACTATTCATTTGTCCGCGCCATTGCTGAAACGGAAAGCGGAGAACTGATGATGTCGGAAACCTATGTCAAAGCGACAGGCGGTTGTTCGGCTCCCGCCGTCCGTAACCCGGAAGATGCGAAGGCTACGCTGGGAGTGATGAAACTGCGACAATTTCCGCCTGAAACCGGAGTTGCCGAAAATTCAAGGCGTGAACTACAGTTGATGATCCGGCATCCCAATCACTCCGGCTTCCAGATGGATCAGGTAACCCGCTATATCATCCCGCCGCATTTCATTAATAAAGTCAGCGTCAGTCAGGGTGGCGAGCCGATCATCAGCATGGAAGGCGGGATTTCAATTTCGGAAGATCCGAATTTCCGATTCAACTATTTGATGCGGAAGGGAAACACGATTGAGGCGGTGGCGGAAGACACCAAAGGCAATACGTTTCATGCCTCATGGGCCGTCGAGGCTACCGGACTTTGAGGCGGCTGGGGAGGCTACGGTTCCTTTTTGTTGCATTGTTTGCAGCGTTCCTGGCGCTCGGTGCACGGGCTGGTGATGCCGTAGTCGCCGAACCAGGCGGCTACCGCATGGACGAATACCGCTCGCCAGTACCCAGTACATTGCGTGGAGCGCGTGTCATCGGAACGAATGAAGCGGAAGAAGCTTGGAAGGAAAAGACGGCTGTCTTTCTTGATGTCATGCCGCGACTGGCCAAGCCGAAAAAGCTGCCGAAAGGCACCATTTGGCGGGACAAGATCAGGCGCAACATTCCAGGCAGTTTTTGGCTTGCAAATACCGGATATGGGGCGCTGACGCCCGAAATGGAGGCCTATTTTCGCGACGGCCTGGCGGCGCTCACATCCGGCGACAAGTCACGCAAGATTGTGTTCTACTGCATGTCGAACTGCTGGATGTCCTGGAACGCCGCCAAACGTGCGGTCGCGTGGGGTTACAGCGAAGTGGTTTGGTATCCTGCGGGCACCGATGGATGGGAGCGCGCCAAACTCCCGCTTGCTGAAGCTCAACCATATGCCAACCCGCAATGACGAAAACTGGCTGGCGGCCACCATGCGGAATGTTGTTTTTTCTGGAGAAATTGGAGCGGGCGAGGCGAATCGAACGCCCGACCCTAACCTTGGCAATGGCATCAGGCGGCAATCTGCCGCTCTCATCCGATTTCTCGCATTTTCCATAAACCATTGAATTCGCTTTGTGATATTAAACGAGGATGGCAAGCGCTGTCACGCGATTTCCTTGCCATAACCGATTTTGGTGGTCGCCATGTGGTCACCAAAAACTTCAAGGAAAACGCCATGTCCGACCCAGCATTGCGATTGCGACTTTCGAAGCAACAATTGATGCGTTGCAGTCCAACGACCAGCGAGCGATCTTTTGGGATAGCGAGCTGCCTGGATTTGGTTTGAGGATTGAAGAAAGTGGTCGCAAGCCGTTTTTTGTCAGGTACAGGCCTGGTGGCGGCAGAATGGCACCGAAACGTTTTCTCACGCTTGGGCGTTACGGCAGCCTCACTCCCGAAGAAACAAGGACTGCCGCCCGAAAAGTCCAGTCTGCTGGCAATCTTGGAATGGACCCAGCAGCTGGCCGGTTGCGCAAGCGGCAAGAGTTTACTGTTTCCGAGCTATGCGATCTCTATCTGGAGATCGGAGTTGAGCATAAGAAAACTCTGACCGTCTATGGCGATCGGGGCCGCATTGAGAGGCACATCAAGCCGCTCATTGGCAGCAAACGTGTAACTGAAGTAACATTGGCAGATGTTGAGCGCGCGATGAAGGATATCGCAGATGGCAAGACACGCGCCAACTTCTGGACGGGCAAGGCACGGGCAAGAATAATCATACGAGGTGGCAAGGGCGCAGCAACGCGTGTCATTGGCTTGCTGAGTGGTATCTTTTCATTTGCTCAACGGCAAGGCATTCGGACCGACAATCCGTGTCGCGGGGTACGACGCTACCACGAGCGAGCTTGCGAGGCTCGGAACTGCGCCCACCGATGCAGAGGGGATAGGAGCAAACGCAACAGCCATCAACATTATCCGCATGCTGGCGATGACCGGCGCAAAGCGGAATGAAATCGCTGCCTTGCACTGGGATGAGGTTGATTTTGACCGGGCCTGCTTGAGGTTGCGAGATTCGAAGACGGGTGCAAGGGTTATTCCTCTAGGCAGTCCGGCACTTCAATTGTTGAGTGACCTGCCCCGCATGCGACAGTCACCATTTGTTTTTCCGGCTTCATTCGGTCACGGCCACTTCATCGGCATGAAATCAGTTTGGGATCGGGTAAGAAAAGAAGCGGGCTTCCCAAACCTTCGCCTTCATGATCTCAAGCACTCGTTTGCTTCTATCGGCTTGGCTTCAGGTGACACGCTTCCCATGATTGGCGCATTGCTCGGGCACAGCAATGCCAGAACGACCGCTCGATATGCGCACTTAGCCGATGATCCAAAGTGCCATGCCGCGCAGAGAATTTCGGCAAAGATCGCGGAGGCGATGGGGAGTGGGTGACGATTTCTATAATGTAAAATCGAGTTGGCGAAAGGAAGACAAAGTTTTGCGTCCAACGGGACCAGCAAACACTACTGCCCTTGGGGATCAGTGCGGTTTTCGATTTGAAGTTGTCTTTGCGGGGTTCTGCGGCTTCGCCAGTTTGTTAAAGCGGCTCGCGATTTCGGCTTCGGAGATGTCTTTGGGATTGAAACGGTGGCCGTACCAAGTTGAGTGGTCGTTATGCTCTGGATGGGCTGGGTCTGCCATAACTTCGAGAAAGTGCTCGAAGCCCGGCGCACCGCCAACATCTTCAGGCGGAGCGCGGTTTGCGCCCGCCACGAAGCGGGGATAAGTGAGAGCCGGATCGGCGTCAGCAACAGCCTCGACCAGGATTATGTGCCGCCAGTCATCGCCAAAGTCGTAAGTGTAGATAAAGCTTTTGATCCCAGCTTCGACAATCTGGCTGAGTGGCACGCGCCTTGCGTCACGTGTCGGCGTGCAGTCTCCGTCGGGATCGGGAATGGCGTAAGGCGTCGCGTGGGCGCGCGAGCCCGCTTCAAATGCGAAGAGATGATAGTTCTCGAACAGCATGGCCGCTTGAATGACCTAGCGTGCACAAGCACGAGCGGGGCATCCAGAGGCACTTCGACACGCCGCCAGATTTGCGGCTTGGTCCATTCAAGCGTCACTTTCATGCGTACTATACAGTGAAGTGATGGCTTGCCACTGGATTGCTGCGCGAGGCTCATGCCGCAACGTTATCCTGCTTCTTCTGCTCTTTCCAGCTCTATAACTGGCGCTCGGCGATACGGTTTATGATGGAGTACTGGATGCGGGCCAAGGCTTCACGGAGGTAAAATTAGGGGTCAAGGCCGTTGAGCTTGCCGGTTTTGATGAGGGAGTAAGTGGTTGCGCATTCACCGTTGCCTTCGTCACTTTTGCCTCAACGCCCCTGAGTAGTTTTGCCTCTTTCGCTTTGTCATTTGCTTCTCCTGTCCGCCTCGAATTCCGAGGGCCACTTCAGGCAGAAACTTCACCTATCCAACTGTTCAGATTCTTGGAGCCTGTTCTGATTGCATTCCGTCGATAACGCCAATCCAACTTCGGCCAATGAGCTGGAGTGACATCCGACGCTGAACTTCAATTTTCACCCGAGATCTTTGTGATAATCATCTGCTGTTCTTTCAAGTTGTGATCATATAACTCGAACCGCACCGAAACAGCCTGGGGCAAAATGTCTTTGCGGGGCCAATGGTTGGACCAGCTTGCGAGTGCGCCTTTCTCCGAGGAGCCGAAGTAACTGAAATTTACGCCCTTCACTCCTTGCAACAATGGCTCGGACTTGCCTGCGCCATACGATTTCTGTGGTCGGAAGATTTGATAGTTGAGGGTGAAGATCCCGCTGTCGTCCACGTCATATCGCAACCAATAGAGACCGCCGCGCTCCAGCCTGTCACTGAGAGGGGCAACGAATGTGATTGATTTCGGTCCGCCTGCGAAAACAAGTTGGGCGCTTTGATCTTGGCTGATGGCGAATAGAGTTCGCATGTCAGACAGGGTTTGCGTGAGGTGTCGCTCCACCGCTTCAAAATTGCTTCGCTCGGTAATCCTGGTTTCGGCATGCCTCGCGCGCGACATGATGGTGATGGCACCTGTTGCAAACACAGTCATGAGGCTGAGCAATGCCAGGGCCACCAGGGTTTCGATTAGCGTGAAGCCTGATTGACGTGAGTATTTGCTACTGATGGGGTTCATTGCAGGTCATCGCGTGACAGAATGATGGTTTCGAGTATGACTTTGTCTCCATCAAGAACCTGCACAAGAACTGGTTTGGCGGTGGTCCATTCAACTCTATCGTTAGCGAGAATGGTTTTAGAAATTTTGAGATTTGTAGCAATTGGTTTGTCATGCTCGGATGGCAGTTGCGCCTGAAGCAACAGCGCTTTCGCTTGTGCAAGGCGCTCATTGGCACGTTCAACGTCATTGATGCGATTGAGTCCGCTTGAAAATATCTGGAAGCCGACGATGATCGTGAGGGACAGGATGGAGAACGCCACCAGCACCTCGATCAGAGTGAAACCGCATTCGCTATCGCATTTCATTGTGGGAGCCTGATGGTATCAATTTCGATTTGCCCGGTGAGCCAGCGCACTTTGATGGTCTGTGAGATTTTCTCTGCCGACAATATTATGCTGCCGCCTGTTGAACTGCCATCGGGAAAAAATCTGTAGGATGGTACGCTTGCAAATTTGTCGCCGTGCGCTGTCAGCAATTCAACTTTCACGTTGTGCGGAATTTCCGCAATTGAATTGCCGGTCGTGCCAAACACTCGGGTTTCAGGATCGAACTCTATTGACGCTATCTCGTTTCTTGCCACCGCCCGCAAACGGCCTTCCAGAAGTGCGCCTGCAATTCTTTCGCTCAATAGAGTGACAGACCGTTCGGCCTGTCCGGCCTTCAAACCAGGAAACGCGATGGCTGCCGCTAGCGCAATAATAACGAGGACAACCAGCAACTCCGCCAGCGTGAAACCGCTTTCCCGTTTTCTTGTCATCGTGCCAGCTCATTGACGCTGAGAATGGCGCGCATCACGCTCATGATCAGTCCGCCGACAAATAGACCAAGTGCAATGGTCATCAAGGGTGTGAGCAGAGTCATGAGTTGTTCGATCCTGCGTGATGCCAGTGCTTCCAACGTCACTGCCGCATGAGCAAGAAGGCTTTCCACCTGATTTGTTTCCTCGCCTACCGCAATGAGTTGGCGCGATGGCGCATCAAGCACTGAAAGATGATCCAGCGCCTTTGACAACTTCATGCCGCCAATCACCTTTTCGACTGCTTCCAATAGCTGGAGTTTGACGGAATGGTTGGAGACCGCCTCACTTGTGGTCCGGATTGCGGATTGCAATGGCACTCCTGCTCCAATAAGCGCTGAAAGGGTCCTGCAGACGCGTGCTGCTTCAAGTTGTTTCGCGGTGCGAAAGCGGAGCAGTGTGTTGCCCCACATTTTGCGTCCGGCTGCACTTGTGAAAAAAACAATAACGAGACCCAATGTCGTCAACAAGGCAAGGGCAATTTCAATACCGTTTTCCGTGACAATATTCACTGCGGTCATGAGGAACGAGATTACAAGCGGAGGCTCGGTGCCGCTATCGGCAAAGAGTGGCGTGAGATTCGGTACAAGCACAGTTGCAATCAACACAAGAGATGCCGCCGCCATGATCAAAAGGAGGATCGGATAAACTAGGGCGGAAACAAGTTTGGCGCGAAGTTCCAATTGGCGATCAAGAGTTGAAGATAAAGTACTGAGGACTGTAGCGAAATTACCTGTCTGCTCGGCCGAAGCCACCATGCCTACCTCATGGCCCGCAAATCCTGCAATTGGCCGGGCCAGAATGGCAGACAGGGTTTGACCCGAGGCAATGGCTTCGGCTGCTTCGCTTGCCACTTCGGAGATTTTCTTGCCGTGACTTGGATCTGTCATCAAGCGCAGGGAGCGGTCTAGTGGCACACCTGCCGCAATCAGCGCCGCGAGCATGCGTGAAAATCGCGCCCGTTCGGCAAGTCCGAGCCCGGTGTTGCCTATTTCACGTGTTAGCCAGCCAGATGTTTGAGGCGACGTATGAGCTTTGTTTGTCTCAAACGGAAAAAGCCCATTGTTTTTGAGGCGCGCAAGTGCGTCAGTTTCACTGTTGCCTTCAATGTTGCCAGCGACAATGCGGCCATTGGCGTCATAGGCGCGGTAGGCGAGCTTCACCGCGCTGGTCCCTGGATGACGCGATAAACTTCCTCAAGGGAAGTTTCGCCGCGCTCCACGCAATCCAGCGCAGTGTGGTAAAGCGTCGACATTCCAGCGCGCACAGCTTGGGCGTGGATTTCCGCTTCCGGCAGACGGTTTACAATTGCGCTGCGCTGCTCTTCACCGATTTCAAGGATTTCGTAGGCGACCGTGCGGCCTTTAAATCCAGTGCCGTTGCACTTTGGACAACCGCACGGCTTAAAGATAGGCGCAGATTGCGAGAGGCCGAGTTTCGACCGTATCGCTCCGTCCACCAATGCATCTGTCTTGCAAGTGTTGCACAGTTTGCGCAGCAGCCGCTGTGCCACAATACCCCGAAGTGTCGATGCCAAAAGATAGTCTTCCAAGCCCATATCCACCAGGCGCGTAATTGACGCCGCTGCTGAATTTGTGTGGAGCGTCGACAGTACGAGATGACCGGTGAGTGATGCCTGCACCGCGATCTTCGCAGTTTCTGCATCGCGTATTTCGCCGACCATGATGATATCCGGATCCTGCCGCAGGACCGACCGCAAGACGGCTGCAAAATCGAGTCCTATCGAAGCCTTGACCTGTATTTGGTTGACACCTTTCAAACGGTATTCGACAGGATCTTCGACAGTGAAGAGTTTCACTTGCGGCTGGTTAAGAGCACTCAGGGCAGCATAAAGGGTGGTGGTTTTACCGCTGCCAGTGGGGCCAGTGACCAAAAATATTCCGTTTGGATGGCTGGTAAGTCTTTGAAGTGCGGCAGCATCTTTGGGCAAATATCCAAGTGATGCGTAATCCAACTGTACGTGTTGTCGGTCCAGCACACGCAGTGCCACACTTTCACCAAATGTCACAGGCGTTGTCGACACCCGGAATTCAATCTCGCGCCCTCTGACTGGCAACCGGATTCGGCCATCCTGGGGCAATCGGTGCTCCGCAATATTCATTCTTGCTAATATCTTGACGCGTGAGATCAATCCTTGCTGAACCGGCTTGGGCAGCCGGTCCGCTTTGTTCAACGTGCCATCTACGCGGTAGCGGACCTGCACATGGTCTTCCATCGGCTCAATGTGAATGTCGGACGCGTTTTGCTCCGTAGCCGCTGTGATAATGCGGTTGAGCAGTTTTATAATAGGTGCTTCGCGGGCAACGTCCCTGAGGCGTTCGACATCTTCCTCGTCCGCCAAGGCTGCTTGATCGAAAGTTGGCGAGGCATCCGCGTTCAGCGCTGCCATTAGTTTTTGAATATGCTGAATTAACTCGGTCGAGGTTGAAACCTTTGAAATAACTTCTTTACCGAAGAAATGTCCTATTCCACGAATCGCGTCTGTCTCGAAAGGCCGGGCCGTAGCCACGGTGATTGTTGTGTCATTGATTTCCAGGGGTAACAGACCAGTACCTCGAACAAATTCGTGTGGCAGTTCAGCATCCGGCAGGAGTTCCTGTGGAAACTCATTGGGATAAACCCTGGCCAGCCCAAGGAAAGCAGCTTGCGCATCGGCGAGCCTGTCTTCTGGCAATAGTCCCAATTCAAGCAATACAGTATCAATGCTTTGGCCAGATGACATCATGGCGGCTTGGACCCGCTGCAGCGCCTGGGCATCTAGTGTGCCACTCGACGCGAGGTAGTCCAGAAACATCTCGCCAGCCGTCAATTGGGTTTTGGCATTCGAAAGTCGTTGCATATTAGCGGAATTCAGCCCTTACTTGTTCAAACCTCTGGTTTCGGCTTGAACTCCAGTGAATACTATTCGAAATCTCAATCATAAGGTAGCCGATTGATTTGGTTTTGAGAGTATGAATTTAAATACAGTCACTGATTTTTGGTCTTGGTGGTCGCGGCAAGTTATTGAGCTTGTGCCTCCGGTTGATCCTCGCACGATGGCCAATAGACAATCCAAGATCGAGATTCTGCTCAGTAGAGACGGTGCGAGGTTGTTCCGAAACCAGCGGCTCAAACAGCCTTTGAGCAGCAAGTCGGCGAAAGCAGAAGCAACCGACATCGAAACCTTGGCTCAGAAAATTCGGCCCCGCGAAAAGGTGATACTTACAATTGACGATAGTCAGTGTTTTGTGCGCGACACTAGGATACCTGCTGCAGCAGCGCATCGTGCGGGAGAAATCCTCAATCTTGAACTCTCCCGTGTTTCGCCGCTCCGGAAACAGGACGTGTTCAGCGCTTGGTATCCCAATGGCGCGAACGAGGCGGGGCGGCTTGGTTTGACTCACATTGTTACTAAACGCGGCGTAATCGACTCTACAATCGAAGTATTGTTGCGCCAAAAAATTGCGGTTGCAGCTGTAGCATTTCGCGAAAGTGATAACGCCGCCGCGCCGGTCGTTCTTGAAGCAAACGGATTGGGCTTTGGTTCGCGCCGCGAATCGATCTGGAAAAAGTCTGCTGCGAGTTTGGGAGTTCTTTTTGCAGTATCGGCACTGACCTTGACATGGCAGTGGTCGTCGCGGCTTGCAGACAATCTGAAAATTGCGGAGGAAAGCCTGAAAGCAGTTCTGGCACCAGCTGCGGCAAACAGGAAAGCAATTGACGACAAGCAAGGTCTAACCCTGCAATTGACAGAACTTCAAAATTTGAGACAGAAAAGCGGGAGCATGCTTGAGAATTGGGAAGAACTTTCACGAGGTCTGCCGGATACAGCATGGCTCCAGAGCTTTTCGCAAAAAGGCTCATCAATTGTTCTCGAAGGATCAGCCGCAGATGCTGAAAATCTGATCCATATCCTGGAGGAATCAAAAATGTTTCAAGGCGTGAAATTTGTATCGCCTGTCATCAAGAATCCGGGTGAAGAGAAGGTCCGGTTCTCAATTTCAATGCAACGCGAAGGGGTTTCGAAATGAAACTGGCGTCTGGATTTATCGCAAAGCTCGTTGCTTTGGCATTGTTGGTTTGCGCGATGATCCCCCTTCTAGTTGTGGTGCTGTGGCTGAACACATGGTCAGGAGATCAAACCAAACAAATCGATCTGACATTGCAGAAATATGATCGTTTTCGATCTGTTGCAGCATTTGACGTGAACTCGCTAGGCAACAAATCAGATGACTTCGTTTCGCTAATCTTGTTGGGAAATGGTCCTCAGGCCGTGCTCACATCAACATTGCAGGCCCGCTTGCGCGAGATTGCGGCACAGCGCGGTGTAGAAGTCCTTCAGGCAGCCGAATTGACACCAATGGACGCGTCAACCGGCATGCTCAAGATTGGTATCCGGGTTGAAATGTCGGGGCCGGCCCGAGGCCTACACGGCGTGATCGAACAGATTGAGCAGTCCGTCCCATGGTTGTTTCTGGAAAATGTTCAACTTCGTGCTGGCTACGCGGATCCATCGCAAGGCGAAGCGCCCATGACATTGGGAACTGATGTATGGGGTGTTGTCATGTCGACAACAGCACCGCCCCCATGAGAGCTTATTTTTACAAATTCCTGTCCGCAGTTTTTGTGCTTGGCCTGGTTGGTGTGGGGGTAGGATTTTTCGTACTGAAAACGAATCACCCCAGCGACCCAACGTCTCGCCCACTGATCAAGTGGCAACCGAACCTCGGCCCACTCCCTGATTTGTCAGATGGAACCGTCAAGGAAACAGGATGGACAGAGACATTTTCCAGGCCGATCTTCAGTCCAACACGACGGCCATTTGTGCCGGTGGTAACAACTCCAGAACCAGAAATCCCAACGGAGACACCTCCACCACCACCAGAACCCACACCTGTTTTTGATCCCAACCAACTGGTTTTGAAGGGGATAATGATGTCCTCTGAAAAATCACTGGCACTTATCTCAACTCCCGAGCAACCAGGCGGCTCGTGGATTGAGCAAGGTTCAATCGTGATGGGCTGGAAAATTGAGAAGATTGATAGAAATTCCGTTTTGTTGAAGACGAGCGGACAGTCGCACTCACTAAAACAATATGTGGACAATTCTGGAGAAAGACTCGGAACTCAGCCTGCAAACCCATAATCTAAGGTTCAGTCCGGGGTTGCAGGTTTCTTTCAAGGTTGTCCGTATTCCAACATGCGTAAGTTTGTCAGGTGGATGTTTCTCGTCCTGACCTCGCTTGCTGTCACAGCTTGCGGGGTAACGCTGGATGAATCACGTCTTCTTGAAAGCAAGCTTGAATCGAAGCCGACGTCGCAATCGAAACAGCAACGGCTGCACGAATATCTAGATCGAGCTCAATCTGAAAGTGGCGAGAAGCCTGGCGGATTAGTCAAGTACGGTAACGATCAGTTTTTCGGTGCAACTGAGCATACATCATCGACAGATTCTAGCGGCAGCGAAAACAGCGCATCAGGTGACATCAGATTGAATTTGGTTGATGTCCCAGTGTCTGTCGCAGCCAAGTCAGTGTTGGGAGATGTGCTGGAACTGAATTACAGCGTCGATGCCCGTGTGCAGGGAAATGTAACTCTGCAAACCAGCCAGCCTGCGAGTAAGGTTGGCGTGCTCAGAATGTTTGAAGGCGCCTTGCGCGATCTTGGTGCTGGCATTGTCGGTGACGGTAGCAATTATCGGGTGGTTCCGCTGGCTGAAGCCGCAAGATCAGTTGTTCCCATCTCAAATAACGAATCTGTTGGGCGACAGCAGTTTGGCCTTCACCCCACAATCGTAGCTCTAAGGTACGTCTCAGCTGATGAAATCCGCGATGTAATCGAACCGCTCGTACCGCCTGGCATGATCGTTCGGACTGACACTGCGCGCAACGCAATCATCCTCAGCGGAACGTCGAGTGAAATTGCAGCAATTCAGGAAACCATCGGAGTCTTCGATGTCGACTGGATGCGCGGCATGAGTTTCGCGCTTGTCGCTGTGAAGTCTTCGCAGCCTGGTGCTATCGTTGGCGACCTTGAGCAAATCTACGACACCAAACGTGGGCCTTTGCGCAATGTCGTGAGGTTTGTTCCGAACCGCCGCCTGAAATCTGTTCTCATCATTACCTCCCGGTCCAAGTACATCAAGGAAGCAACTGCATGGATCAAGAAACTTGATGCTTTGGCGTCAACTGAAGAACAGAGCTTGCATGTCTATCGCGTACAAAACCGGACTGCTGCAGAGTTGGCCGGAATCCTCCAGTCAGTGCTGAAAACTCAAGGAACCGCTCCCAGCGAGGAAACAGGATCAGCTGCCGCGCCAGTTGCGCCTCGATTGCAGGAACAAGTTTCGGTGAGCGATGCCGAAAATGGCGGGCCAGAGACGCCAACGACTGGCCTTGGCTCAAGTGGTGAAGCAGCAGTCCCGGAGGAAATGGGATCGACGGCTTCTGTCAAGGAAGTCGCAGTCGCCAACGGTATTCGCGTTGTTGCAGATGACTCAAATAATTCCCTTCTGATTTTTGCAACCGATGCCGAGTATCAGCGCATTCTTTCCGTTCTCGAAGAAGTAGACTCGCAGCCAAACCAGGTACTTCTCGAAGCTGTCATTGCCGAAGTATCACTGGACGACGAGTTGAAATTTGGGGTCCGTTGGTTGTTTGGCGAAAACCGTCAGAATGGCACATTCTCCGATATTGCATCTGGTGCTGTGGCGCAGTCATTTCCTGGATTTTCATATTTTCTCCGGGCGAATGACATTTCCCTGACGTTAAATGCCCTTTCTAGTGTCACTGACGTGCGAGTACTATCATCGCCATCGCTCGTTGTTTTGGACAACAAGACCGCCGTATTGCAAGTAGGCGATCAGGTCCCGATCGTCACGCAGTCGGCGCGCGGCACTTCGACAACGGAAGCCCCAATCGTCAACAACGTCGAACTCAAGGATACAGGCGTCATCCTGTCGGTCACACCACGGGTCAATGACAGCGGGCGAGTTATTCTTGATATTGAGCAGGAAGTTAGCAGCGTTGTCAAAACGACAACATCCGGCATTGATTCACCAACAATCCGTCAGCGCAAGATCAAAACGTCCGTTGTGGTGACTGACGGGGAAGCACTGGCGCTTGGCGGCATGATCCAGGAGAAAGAAACAACCGGCAAGGCGAAGGTTCCAATCCTGGGTGACGTGCCGTTGCTGGGCAATGCATTTCGTCAGAAAACCAACAACACATCACGGACAGAACTGATCATTTTCATCCGCCCTCGCGTCATTCGCGACATGAGCGAAGCCCGCCGCGTCACTCAGGAGTTTCAACGCGAGCTTGGGGTCAAGGCGCCGCGCGTTCGGTCGCGCGAGACTACTCCCCAAGATGAATTGTTTCGCATTCTCAATTGATGCAAGGTGCTGTTGTTGTTGCAGACCCATCAGTCCATTCGTCACCGCGCTGCCACTCCAGAAAGACAAATGGCTTATCTGGCTGCTGCAAAACAACTGCAGTTGCCGTGCGGCGAAACCGCGATCCATTCTTGCCGGTGACGCGAACATCAATACCAAAAGTCTTGCCCTGAGACGATCCCTGGTAGGGAGCCAGTAGTCCGGTAAATGCAGCTTCAGCGGATTCGTTGAACAACATCCGCAGTTCCTTTGGCGCGGACAAGGGATCAATTCCGGGTTGACTCGATTGCACCGTGATGAAGGGCAAGGCCTTGCGATAAAGAGCTTCATCCATCCCCGGTAATTGATCGATCTCTTCAATTGCCTGGAAAGGCGCGTTCTTCGGTCCGAAGTTACGTCCTGGATAAGTGACAGGTTCAGCTGTTCCCGTCCCCGAATCACTGTCAGCATCTCGATAATCCATCATGGCAGACGAGATTTCCCTGGCTCGTGCATCAGGTGCCCCAAGCTTCCTGAAAAACTCTTCGAAGAATGCCGGCGGCATTGTATTAAGATCAGCAAGCCCGGATTGGTCCTGAACCGCAACATCTACAACCACACTGTCATCCCAGGCGCAGCGCTTCACGGTGCCGTTTTTTTGAAGTCCGCTAGTTGCCGTCGATAGCTTCCAAGCCGTCAGTCTCGCCATTCCGTCAGCTATTTGCTCAGACAAAGCATTCTGGTTCACATTCGCCGTGGTCAGGGCATCCACCCTGACTTTGATCATGAATCCGCTCGCCATGGCAGCGATCAATCCAGCAAGCCAAAGCACGGCAACGAGAATGAAGCCGTGGCTGGATATCGTTGCCATCCTGCTCAACTTTTTCAGAACCATCGTACCGCAGTGGTTACCTAAATTTTCCGTGTATTCAGCATAGCCCGTTTCAGCTTTCGCCCTATGTTAATCCGCCTTGCTCGCTAGGCCATAGTTTAACTGAGGATGAAGCGCTGGCGACTCGTTTGGTGGCGGCAATCACTAATCATGAACTACAATTATAGAATGCATCAATACTGTGTAAGTCCGCATAAAATGCGCATATCAGTACATTTTGAGAGTTATCAACAACCAGACAACCTTAAGGTTGCTATTGGTTAAAGTATTGTTAGGTTGCAGCCAGTTGCCATGATTCCCCGAGGTTGAAATGCCCCAAGTTACTCGTTTAGCCTTCTTGTTTTTAGCCTTGTTTTTGCTCCAATTCGGCGAATCTCAAGCAGGCGCAAGATGGAAATATTCATGTAATGTTGTGAACAATTTTGTCATCGACGACGCTGGTGAGAAAGGCGGAGCTGGTGTTGCCATGTTAAGTTACAAATGCAACAATCCGGCAACTGCGCCGGCACCTCATTGCTGGCAAAGCGGCATTTACGCATTTTGTCATGGGTATCACGCCCTTCCAGCTTGCGATGGCATTTCCCCACTACCAAATGCAACCATGTACTGTCGCGGCGAAGCGACGATGTCTTGCACCGGTCAAGGTGTAAGTGAGGACCTCTTAAACGGGAAGTGCGTCAAAATCGTAACTACGACCGGTTGCAGCGACAGCTGCTGTAATGGAGATGGCGGCGGATCGGGTGGCGGCAGCGGCTCTGCGGGCGGAGGGAGCGGAGGCGGAGGTAATACTGGTGGCATGACATTCGGTCATCCTGTCGAAATAGCGACTGGTCGAAAGGTCGGAGCTTACAACGACTGGAAGTCGGGTGGCGACCAGCAACTCTATTTCACCAGATATTATTCGAGTTTTGACCAGCTCACTGCAGCACCTGCATATTCGATGCTCGGTCAGAATTGGCGGAGCAATTTCGATTCTCGGGTCCTTTATGCTACTTCAGGTGGAGATGAAACCGATATTGCGAGTGCCACCACAATGCACTTTGCCATGCCCGATGGTGGTGAATGGTCGTTTCGAAAAGTGTCGGCGAATTGGGTTCTAGCCGTAGGTAGCATGTCCGGAGCGGCGTTCGCTTGGCCTACTGCGCGGACTGATACCGACGTAGCGCTGACTGTGACCGCGACAGACGCAACGCTTAAGTTGCCAAACTTCACGCGCTACACATATGACACAAGTGGTTTGTTAACCCGGATCACGTTCAGAGACGGCTATAGCCATTTCCTGTTTTACACACCGGACGATAATCTCAGTCGCGTGACCGATAGCTTCGGTCGCCGCATGTCATTTGCAATGGAAACTGGCATTGGCCGGGCAGGACTTCTGAATTCGTTTGTGACACCGGATGGTCAAGCTTTCAAGTTCACTTATGAGAATAGGTATGTACCTAATCCGGCGTGGAGTTTGCCGCCAATTTCAGAAGTTACCGCTTCACTCTACGCTCTCAAGACTGTTATTTTCCCTGACTTAACCCCTGCATCCGAAACCGACAATCCGCGCAAGACTTACACTTACT
The DNA here is from genome assembly GCA_963819615.1 of uncultured Alphaproteobacteria bacterium. Lineage (GTDB taxonomy): Bacteria > Pseudomonadota > Alphaproteobacteria > Rhizobiales > Aestuariivirgaceae > Aestuariivirga. Next base: position 160,437 of record CAWFWW010000012.1, on the reverse strand, counting down.
TGCAAGATTATCGCTTTCCCTTCGCTTTGACGAACATCAAGGACGAACTCAACAACAACTACATAACCGTTGGATATGATTTGGCCACGGGCCGTGCCATCAGCACGGAACTCAATGGCGGAAGGGAAAAGTTCACTGCAATTTACGACGATTTGAACAACAAAGTTACTGTCACCAACGTTCTCGGAAGGAGCACTACTTATTCCTTTACAACAATGTTTGGTTCGGTACGTCGGATGATCGCGGTCGATGGCATCGCGACAACGAATTGTGCAGCTTCAAATACGGTCTATGCCCTCGATGCCAACGGCTTTCGCAACCAGGCTAATGATTCCGAGGGTCGCATTACCCAATGGACTCGTAACAGCCGCGGCTTTCCTGAAACGACAATAGAGGGTGCGACCACCTCATCAGCTGTAGTGACAGCGCGTACATGGGACGCGACAAAACCGCTACCCTTGACAGTCGTCGAGCCCGGACGCACGTCAACAATGGCCTGGAATGCAAACGATCTTCTCTCGTCGATTTCAGTGCAGGACACAACAACCACTACCTTACCTTATTCGACCAATGGTCAGACCCGGGCGACCGCATTCGGATATCAGACTTTTACTCAGTCGCAGGTGCCGACGCCCAACCCTACTGGTCCGGCGCTGTCCAATTTAAATGTTGCAATTCCCGGTAGTGGCGGTTCGTCACTAACCGGCTGGACAACTGTTAGCGGGTCAATGAGCGTTGCCACGACTGCCCCATGTTCAGCAGCTGATCCTTGCTTCGCCGTGTCTTCAGCGTCACCAACTGTTGTCCAACGGGACATTTCATTGCCTGCCACTGAAACAGCCAATATTGACGCCGGAAAGCGCTCTGCGAAAATTAGTTGGAAACAATACTACAATGTTAACTTCGACCCGGTTGGCGTTCGGCTGATCTTCCTCAATGTCGGAGGAACCCAGATCGGCTCGCTGGTAACACCTGTCAGTAAAGTCACGACGACCCAGCAACGCGAAAGAACTGGACCGGTTCCGGCGGGAACCAGGACCGTGCGCGTCCAAATGTTGGTCAATATCAGCATTGCGAGACTGGATACACTTGCTCTGACGCTCACCGCAAATGGCACTGCGACAGCCACGCCCTTCTTGGCGATGACCAATCCAGACGCGTTGTCGCCTAGCACAACTGGCTGGACTGCTAACTCTGGAACGGTGTCATCATCAACAGCTAACCCCTGCAAAGCCAGCTTTCATCCTTGTTTCATTGGACTTAAGGCGGCGGCGATTGACCAGATTCGCCAAGATGTCAACCTTCCCACAGATCGCTTGACGGAAATTGACGCTGGCAACCGGGCGCTTGAAGTTGAATGGATTGCCCGCTCTGATAGCCTCACCGCCCGACCGAATGTGCAAATTGAATTCCTCAACACCGCAAATGCGGTTATTGCAAATTCTGGCACTTCTTCGATTGCCTTGGTCGAAGGTTCAAACTGGGTAACAAAGAAGCTGTCGGCCCTCGTGCCTTCGGGGGCTAGAAAAGCGCGGCTGATTCAGAGTTTCAACTTCACAGCAACGTCAAGCGCCGATGCCTCCAATACCAAGGCCGCGATGACTGGCTTTACTATGAAGCTGGTGGCCAAGACCGTTCCCAACGCACCAGTTCAACTCCTCACCACCGTCGACGGACCATTGACCGGCACCGCAGATGCAACGACCTACGCCTATAGTAGCACCAGCGGTTTCCTCTCTTCCGTCACCAATGAAGTCGGCCACATCACACAAATCACGACGGTGAACGCGCTGGGCCAGCCCACGGTCATCACTGATTCCAATGGAGTCATCACCAACCTTGCCTATAATCCACGCAACTGGCTCACCACGGTCACCGTCAACCCGGGCGCATCGCAAGCGGTCACGGCGCTGACTTATGACGCCGCTGGCCAGATCACGCGGATCACGCTGCCGGATGCGTCCTATCTGAGCTACACCTATGCAGCGAATCGGGACGTGACCGCCGTAACTAACAACACCGGCGAGACCATCATCTATGGCTACAACACCAATGGACAGGTGACTTCCTCAACCGCCAAGACCGCTGCCGCTGGCGCCATCACTAAGCAGATGACCATGGTCTATGATGAGCTTGGCCGCCTGCTGCGCCACATCGGCGCTGCCACGCAAACCACCACCTTGGCCTATGACCGCACGGATCTGAACACGACGGTCACTGATCCCCGCAGCAATCTCTACTCCTATGCCTATGATTCACTGCAGCGCCTGATCAAGACAACGGATCAGGATGGCTCCGAGCTGAACCTGACGCGCAACGGCCAGGATGATGTGACGGCCTATGCCGACCCACGCAACCTCACCACCACCTATGTGCGGAACGGCTTCGGCGAGGTGATCCAGGAAGTCTCGCCGGATGCGGGCACCTCCACTTTTGTGCGCGATGCGCGCGGCCTCGTCACACAAAAGACCGATGGTCGTGGCGTTGTGGCGAACATGACCTACGACAATGCTGGCCGCATCCTCACCGAAACCTATCCCGCTGCCGTGGGCGAGAATGTCACCTACACCTATGATGACATTCTCGCGGGCAACAAGGGCAAGGGCCGTCTCACCAAACTGCAGGACCAGTCCGGCAAGACGGAATATGTCTATGACGTCTTCGGCCGCGTCACCGCGGACAAGCGCACCATTACAGGCAAGATTTATGCAACCTCCTATGCCTATAACGCCGCCGGCCGCGTCAGCCAGGTGACTTACCCCTCGGGCCGCATCGTGATCATCGCCCGCAACTCCAATGGCCAGGTGAGCGCAGTGACCACCAAGCAGAACGCCACCGCCGCTGTCGCCAACATCGCCACGGCCATGGCCTATCGCCCGATGTCTGACCTGTTGACCACCATCACCCACGGCAATGGCCTTGTCACCAATGCGGGCTATGATCTCGACTACCGGTTAACCTCACTGCAACTGTTGAACGGAGCAGCAGTTGTGCAAAGCAAGACTTATGCTTACGCTGACGGCATGAACCTGACCTCGATCACCGACACAGTCGCGGCAACGCAGAACGTGGCGCTGTGGCACAGTCCGTCGAACCGGCTGACCTCGGCAGATGGTCCCTGGGGGCAAACCACCTTCTCCTACGATCCCGTTGGCAACCGCACCTACGACGCCAACACGGTGAATGCCGTGACGACGACGCGCGTGCAGTGGTATCCGGCGAACTCCAACCGCATGACCGACATGACGGAAAATGGCGCTGCCTTCCGGGTGTTCACGCATGATGCGAGCGGCAACATCACACAAGAGGTGCGCCCCGGCGCTGAAACCTTCGACTACACCTATAACAACCGCAACCGGATGAGCGCCGTCACGCGCAATGGCGCGGCCCACGCCACCTATATCTACAACGCGCTCGAGCAACTGGTGAGCCGTAACACGGCTGATCCCAACGGCCCCGTCGGCACGGTGCATTACATCTACGACACGCAAGGCCACCTGATCGCCGAAGCCGATGCCGGAACGGGAGCGACGACGCGCGAATATGTCTGGCTGCCGTCGAATGATAACCAGAACGACACGCTGGCAGAAACCCTCCCTCATGCGCAGCATGGGGGAGGTGCCCGAAGGGCGGAGGGGGTAGCCCCCGATCTCCCGCTGGCCGTGATTGAAGGTGCCTCGACTTATTACGTCCACACCGATCACTTGGGCCGTCCAACAAGAATGACCGACGCCTCCAGGGCCACCGTCTGGCAGGCCACATGGAAACCCTGGGGCGAGATTGAAAACATCTCCGGCACGATCCTCAACAACCTGCGCTTCCCGGGCCAATACTTCCAGATCGAAACCGGACTGGCCTACAACCACCACCGCCACTACGACCCCGTCACCGGAAGATACACCCAACCCGACCCGCTGGGCTTCGTGGACGGCCCGAGTGTTTATGCTTATGCGGGCAATAGTCCGTTTATGAAGACGGATCGACTCGGCCTAACTGACCGATGGTATGCACCCGGTAGTGTTTTCAATGGATCCAATTCTCCAGTCAGCGTCGGTGACGTCGACAACGGGACAAGCGAGATAATACCTCCGGGCGGCTCGTCAAGCGGATGGTTCACCGATTGGGACTTTGCCTGGGTTGGCTGCCAATGCGTAAAAATCGGAGCTTCAAAGTTATATGTTACACATGGAGGTTGGTTTTCTTACTTAGGCGGAGGGCCAGCAGAACCTAACAAGACGTGCGCCGGAATTCCTAAGCCAGCTTACTGTTCCGACTGCCTGAGAAGATAAGTGTCTATTTTTCAAATTCTTCCTGAGTTCCTTGTTGCAGGAATTCTTATCGGTAGCCTGATTTTTTTGTTAAGGCGGCTTGTTGGCTTGTCTTATGTTGTTGCATTAGGTTATTCGGGTTGCATTTATTTCTTGTTGTTTGTTGTTGGCATTTCGGTGCCATACTATTTGCAAGGATTTTCCACAGACGTTGAAAAGTGTGTCTGGTACCTATCGCATTTGAGTTGCCCAATTGGGCCTGCCGCTTCTGTGCGAGGCTGGACAAACTATTCCTTGGTTGATCCGCTGTCATATTTTCTTTCAGGAGACATAGGGTTTGCGTTGCTCATTTCTTGTATTCTTGCCCTTTCATTCGGAAAGTTGCTTACTTCGAGCAAGGCCGATGTTTTTCTTAGAGCAATTTTGATTACTTCAATTACTTTATCGGTCGGAGACTTTCACAAATACGCTGTGATCAACTATGCAATTGAGTAATGCTTGAATCACTTGATTTTAGAGAAATTGGGACGCTCGATTCTATTCGCCAATGGCCAGGCCACATCCGTGACGGCGAAACAGAACGCCACGGCGGCAGTGGTCAATATTGCCACAGGGCTGACTTACAAGTCGATGTCGGACCTGTTGACCACCATCACCCACGGCAATGGCCTCGTCACCAACGCTGGCTATGACTTCGATTACCGGTTAACCTCACTTCAACTGAAGAACGGAGCCGCTGTGGTGCAGGGCAAGACGTATGGCAATGGTGTCGGCATGAACCTCACCGCCATCACCGATACGGTTGCAGTTGCTCCATCGAACTGGTTGACAAGTTGCCCAATGTGATCATCCGACTGAGAATAGCGCGGGCCAGGCAGTTGCGGCGGCATCGCAATCTCGGGCTTTCTGGCGCCGACACGCGCAACATCGAGTTTGCCTACTTCGCCAATGGCGCGGTGCAGTCGCGCCGGGTGACGGATGCAGGCGGGGCAACCTTGCTGGGAGCTTCCTACACTTATGATGTGGCGGGCCGTCTCAACACCGTCGCCGATGTCAATAACACCGCCGTCAAATATATCGCGGACTTCATCTACAATCCGCGCGGCCAGGCCACGAGGCTGACCTATGGCAATGGTGCCAACGTCACCTATACCTACGACCCCAGCCGCGCCTGGATGACACAGGTCAGAACCTCCGGTACTTCAGTGCGGTTGGACCAGACTTACACCCGCGATGCCAAGGGCCGCATCCTGCGAATTTCGGCGGTGGATTATGCCAATGCCTATGATCCCCCGCGCTCCTGGGTCTATGCCTATGACAGCCTGGACCGGCTGGTGAAGGCGAGGAGCGGGGTGGGCGCGACCTTTGACCAGGCAATCTTTGCCGCCAACGACACCGCTTACCCGCCGCACTTCGGCTATGACCAAGCCGACAACATGGTGAAGAATACGGCGCTCTGTGCTAGCAATCCCACCATGACCTATATGGCCAGCAGCACCGCTCCCATGCATGCGCCCAACACGATCTGTGGGGCGGCCGTCACCTATGACAAGAACGGCAACACCTCGGCCTATGATCCTGATGGCGCAACCGGCGTGAAGCCCGCGCGCGAAATCTTCTATGACCTCGAAAACCGCCCGCTGCTCCATCTCTCCAACGGATCGTCCACCATCTTCGCCTATGGACCTGATGGCGAACGCACCGCGAAGAAATCACCCTCCGGTGCTGTGACCCAGTATCTCGGCAATGACGCGGAATGGAACACGGCAAGCGGTGCACTCAGCGCCTATCTGCATCCCGATGTGATGGTGGAGAAATCCGGCAGCGGCACGTCCACAGTCAAATACCTGGTGAAGGACCACCTCGCTTCGGCCCGGCTCATCATGCAGCAGGGCAACACCACCTCAACAGCCCAGGACTATTCAGCTTATGGCAAGCCGCTCGCCAACGCCGACAATGGCTCCCTCGCCATCCCCACAACCTCGCGCGCCTTCATCAACGAGCGCTACGACGGCGAGACCGAACTGCAATACCTGCACGCCCGCTACTACGACCCCAACATCGGAAGGTTCCTCACAGCAGACACCTGGGACCCCATGCTGCCGGGCGTGGATATCAACAGGTACGCCTATGCGGGGAATGATCCGGTGAACATGAGTGATCCGAATGGGCATTGCTATTGCATCCCCGGTCCAATACCTCCTGCCGACACCGGAAGCATTTACGCAGACAATGTCATCGACGGGTTTTCGAGTTACGGAAATGCTGTGCTGAACACAGCTGGTGATGCAGCAGAGGTGTTTTCTTGGGCTGATGAACCTCTCTCTGTTGGCAGTCAAATTGCTTGGCAATCTGGCCTTCCTCCCGGCAAAATCGCCGGAGCCGGAGGCTACGTTACCGCTCGCTCTGCGCGATCATTTGGCACTTTGTCGAACTGGTTTAGAGGGTTACGCCAAGAAAATGCTGCGGTTGCTGCAGCGAAGAGCGCCAATGTTGCCAAAGTGGAAGGAATGTTGGCACGATATCCTCAGGTCATCGATATCAAAACAGGAAGGCCAATTCGGTTCCCGTCTGACATCAAAGGTATTGTGCCAGAAGCGCAGCGTGTGAAGTGGGGAGCAAAAGAGCGAGCTGAATTTATTAAAGACTGGGAGAGGCGTGGTTACGACACCCCAAGGGGTGGCTGGGGAAACTACGAAATCCATCACATCAAACCACGGCAATATGGCGGAACGAACGATTTCAACAACCTAACCCCTGTTGAGAAGAGCACCCACAAAAGCACATTCAACTCATTCTGGAACAAATTCTTTGGGCTATGAGCAACATCCCGCGTTTGATCGATCAATTGAAAGAAATGTCCTTTAAGACAAGCAACGAGCTGTCAACTCTGGCCAATGTTTTTAGCGCCCATGCCGCGACAGAAGACGACCTTTTTGATCTGCAACACATTGATGCAGGATTGCTTGAGTTTTGGCGAATGGCCGAAACGGCAGAGCTCTTCAAGGACATCACATATGGTCAATGGGGATTAAAGATACTGTCGCCGTTGGGTTCAAGAAGTTGCACACTGGCGGAACAAAAGGAACGACCAGAAGAGATGCGTTCAACCGACTTGGTGTTCGCTGAGTTCGTGGGAGACTCCGATCAATTGCTAATGGATTTGTCCTTTTCCAACTCTAATCGCCAACCCATCTTTGTTAAATTACCTATAGACAAGCGGTATGCTTGGCCCAAAGCAGCTGACTCATTCGAGGAATTTTTGGAGACGTACGTGCGAGAGAATGGCGAAAAATTTTGGGAGCGTCGGGTCGCATAACGCGAAAATCCTGCTCACTTTGCTCACATATTTTGCTCTTTCACCGCGGCTTTTTTTTGCCCTTGCTGCTTACCAGTGATGTGCACTTCCGGGAAGTTCCGTGTGCTGATGATCGTGAGGGGATGAACAGCAAGATAAAAGCAATGGCGTCAGGTTGGGTGGAAGTGTTTGAAGCGATTGGACCGGAGTGACGTCAACGCGGCATGGGGTGGTGGCACGATGCGCCACAGGGCGGCGCAAACGCTTCAATGCGTTGATTTTTATTCGAGCACCACACGCCAGCATTCCCGCGAATGCATGATGTGAGAGAGCGCGTCATCGCACCGCTTGGCTTCGAGTGTGGCGCGGCCATCTGCAAGCCTCAAGGGTGAACCGCTGCGCGGCGCGTGAAGGCACGCGCCCTTGACCCTTGCATCTGTCCGCGCAAGGGGCAGCGAAGCGGCGCAATGGCTGGGTCTGCGCTGACGGGTAGTCCCAAACTTCCTTAGCCGCTGCTACTCCGCCGCCTGGGTTGCGGAGGCTTGCAGGGCGGTGTCGATCATCTGCATGACGAAGCGCTGCTGGGGGCGCGGCAGGCGCTGAATGCGCTCGATCTGCTGCAGGAGCCGGGGCTGCGGCCCGCGCTTGCCAGAGGGGATGGGCACGCCGATCAACAGGATTCGGTGACAGTGCACTAAATTATGACATTTGCTCCGTAGACTGATCATAATTTGAACGGAGACCTTGGAATTTGTTTATGGAGTTCTCTCTGCAAACAACTTCCCCAATGGTGCGGTGCAGTCGCGCCGGGTGACGGATGCAGGCGGGGCAACCTTGCTGGGAGCCTCCTACACTTATGATGTGGCGGGCCGTCTCAACACCGTCGCCGATGTCAATAACACCGCCGTCAAATATATCGCGGACTTCATCTACAATCCGCGCGGCCAGGCCACGAGGCTGACCTATGGCAATGGTGCCAACGTCACCTATACCTACGACCCCAGCCGCGCCTGGATGACACAGGTCAGAACCTCCGGTACTTCAGTGCGGTTGGACCAGACTTACACCCGCGATGCCAAGGGCCGCATCCTGCGAATTTCGGCGGTGGATTATGCCAATGCCTATGATCCCCCGCGCTCCTGGGTCTATGCCTATGACAGCCTGGACCGGCTGGTGAAGGCGAGGAGCGGGGTGGGCGCGACCTTTGACCAGGCAATCTTTGCCGCCAACGACACCGCTTACCCGCCGCACTTCGGCTATGACCAAGCCGACAACATGGTGAAGAATACGGCGCTCTGTGCTAGCAATCCCACCATGACCTATATGGCCAGCAGCACCGCTCCCATGCATGCGCCCAACACGATCTGTGGGGCGGCCGTCACCTATGACAAGAACGGCAACACCTCGGCCTATGATCCTGATGGCGCAACCGGCGTGAAGCCCGCGCGCGAAATCTTCTATGACCTCGAAAACCGCCCGCTGCTCCATCTCTCCAACGGATCGTCCACCATCTTCGCCTATGGACCTGATGGCGAACGCACCGCGAAGAAATCACCCTCCGGTGCTGTGACCCAGTATGTAAAATCGCGTGCAATATTAGCCCCGTGAGGGGTTAGCTTCGCTTCCAAATCTGACCCCTTCACTTATCGTGTAGCAGTGCCTTTTTGGCCCTTGGTGGCCGGGAAGGGCACTAGGGATGATTGGCGTGGATGTGATTGGGCAGATCAGGCGGGCGTATTTTGAGCGGCATCTTCCGATCAAGGAGATTGTGCGGCTGTTGTCTGTGTCGCGCACGACGGTGCGCAAGGTGATCCGCAGCCAGGAGACAGAGTTCAAATACGAACGAAGGTCACAGCCTGCGCCGAAGCTGGGGATTTGGATCGACGTATTGACCGGGATTTTGGAGGCAGAAGCCAAGCTTCCCCGTCGTGAGCGCCGCTCGACGCAGCGCCTGTTCGAGGAACTCAGAGGACAAGGATACGATGGGGCGCATGACAGCGTGCACCGCTTTGTGAAGGGCTGGCGCGACGAGCGCGCCCGCGTTCCGGTCCATGCCTTTGTGCCGCTGAGCTTTGCGCCGGGCGAGGCTTATCAGTTTGATTGGAGCCATGAGGCGATCACGCTGCAGGGCCTGCCGGTCACGATCAAGGCGGCGCACATGAAGCTGTCGCACAGCCGGATGCCGTTCGTGCGCGCCTATTCGCGCGAGACCCAGGAACTGGTCTTCGATGCGCATGACAAAGCGTTCCGGTTCTATGGCGGGGTTTGCAGGCGCGGCATCTACGACAACATGAAGACGGCGGTGGAAGCGATCTTCGTCGGCAAGGCGCGCCAGTACAATCGCCGCTTTTTGCAGATGTGCTCGCACCACCTGATCGAACCAGTGGCGTGCACGCCAGCGGCAGGTTGGGAGAAAGGGCAAGTGGAGAACCAGGTTGGCAATCTGCGTGACCGGCTGTTCCGGCCCAAGCCACGGGTGAAGAGTCTCTCCGAGCTCAACGCCTGGCTTGAGGATCAGTGCATGGCCTACGCCAAGCGGACCAAACACCCGGAGTTCAGGGACCAGACCGTCTGGCAGGTGTTCGAGGCGGAGCGTGCGAGCCTCATGGCGCTGCGCGGCCCCTTCAACGGCTTCGTCGAAAAGGCGGTGAGAGCCAGCACGACGTGCCTGATCATGGCCGACCATAACCGTTACAGCGTTGATGCGAAGGCGGCCGGCCGGATGGTTTTGGTGCGCTCGCATGCCGAACGCATCGTCGTGCTCTTCAACGACGAGATCGTCGCCGATCATCCGCGCAGCTTCAAGCGCGACCAGATCATCTATGATCCGTGGCACTATCTGCCGGTTCTGCTGAAGAAGCCCGGTGCGTTGCGTAACGGGGCACCGTTCAAGAACTGGGACCTGCCGCCGAGCTTGGCCCAGGTCCGCGGCCTGCTTGCCAAGTATGACGACGGCGACCGCCAGTTTGTGAAGGTCTTGGGCGCGGTGCTCAAGCACGGGCTGGCCGCCGTTGAGGCCGCCTGCAGCGAAGCGCTCGATGCCGGGATCGCCGCAGGCGATGTGATCCTGACCATTCTCGCAAGGCAGTCTCAGCCCCCGCAGCCGCCCAGCATCACCACGCCAGACGCACTGCGCCTCGCCATTGAACCGGTGGCCGATTGTGGCCGCTATGACAGCATAAGGAGAGTTGCCTGATGGAACGTCATGAGATTCTCGACGCCATGAGCGCACTCAAGCTCTATGGCATGCGCGCCAGCTTCGACGAGATTGCGGGCAAGGGCTTGACCCGCCGCGATGAGTTCTACCCCCTGGTCGCGAGCCTGATCCGCGCCGAGCATACGCATCGCCAGGCACGGTCAGTGAGCTACCGCATTGGCGGGGCCAAGTTCCCGGTGCTGAAGGATCTCGACAGTTTCGTCTTCGCCGACACGCCCGTCGATGAAGGCGAGTTGCGCGAGATAGCCACCGGGGCCTTTCTGGATTCCAAACGCAATGTCATCTTCATCGGCGGCACCGGCACGGGCAAGACCCATCTCTGCATCGGCGTGGCCGCGAGCGTCATCCGCTCACGCGCGCGCGGCCGCTTCTTCAATCTCGTCGATCTCGTCAACCAGCTCGAGCAGGAGAAGAGCGCTGGCCGCAGCGGCCGTCTCGCCGAAAAGTTGTTGCGCTACGACCTCATCGTCATCGATGAACTGGGATACCTGCCCTTCAGCCAGTCCGGTGGCCAACTGCTCTTCCACCTGATCAGCAAGCTCTACGAGAACACATCCCTGCTGATCACCACCAACCTCGCCTTCGCCGACTGGCCGCAGGTCTTCGGCGACGCCAAGATGACAACCGCCATGCTCGACCGGCTCACGCATCACTGCGACATCATCGAGACCGGCAACACAAGCTGGCGCTTCAAAAACCGCAGCTGACGCCAACAAAAAACAAAGACCTCGCAGGCGCCCTCCGGCGATGCGCTGCGCATAAGCAAGGGCTTACGCGCATCACTCTCCGGGCGCTTCTTCCAACCACAAACAGGGGTCAGCTTTGCAAGCGAAAATGGGGTCACGGTTCAAAGCGAATTGACAGCCGGATCGCTGGCCTTTGGACAACACCGAGTTCATGAGCAATCTCGCAGAGGCCGAAAGGGTACACGGCCTGTCTCTCGAACGGCTGGAAACCGAAGGCCTGCCGATCGATGCGATCCATGCGGCTTGGACGCGAATTTACGCGCAGAGCCAATTCGTCAGCGGCTTCAACATCTGGTTTGACCACAAGATTGTGAGAGGCGAGTTCGCCAGGCTTGGCTACCCAATTCCCTTCCGCGACAAACCAGGCATTTGCCTGATGAAAGCTGCAAGGCAGCAGATTGGCACGCGCGTGAATCTTTCTAGGGCGTGTGAACTCATCTTGGGCAAGTCGCATGAAGGCGCGCACGATGCAGCAGCCGATGTCGACGCCACCGTTGAACTGTTTCGATACTTTCTGCGAATAGGCGGATTGAGTATCGACGAACAACCAGAAGCGCGGCGCGCTGAAAATGAAATGGGGGAATTGTCATGAGCTTCTTCAATCCAGAAACCGAAACCAAGACCGAACTGCCGGACTACATGAATGATGCCTCACAAAGCATCGTTCAGCAAATGATGGACCGGCTGTTGCCGCAGAAATTCACGCCCTACACCGGGGACCGTGTTGTTGAGCCATCAACCAACACACGCACAGCCCAGCGCCTCATTGCCACTGACAAGGCCCCGACAGCCATCAAGACCGGCAGTCTGCAAAGCTACATGAACCCGTTTCTCCAACAGGTGCTCAACCCTGCCTCCGGAGGAGAGGGGAAAACTGGAGGCGATCCAACACGCGCGCCTGACAATCAAGGAAATGACGGCGAACGCGAGATAGACGGCAACACTCTCTCGGGAGCCTTCCAGAAGCATTTTGCAGACGGCAAGGGCTTCAAGAACGATATGTTGGGATACTGACCTCGCACTTGGCACTTGCCTGTGAAAACAGTCTGGCATTGTTTGAGCTGCAATATCATACCAAGACTGAGGGGAAAGCTGGCCTTCCAGCAATGATTCCAGCAATAGCGGGTGAGGAGCTTGCGCCCCGCTGCAATGTGAGGCGCTTTAGCAAGCGTTCTAACACGATGCACATCGCCTACGAGATCAAGCTGTCAATCGCTGCTAACATTTCGTTCCGAGATTGAGAACAGATCGTTCGCGCAGAGAAGTGGTGATGACCGGGTGCTGACCAAGGCAATTGTCGAGCGAATGGCTTTTCAGCGCCTGACCTGATTATGCAATGAAATCAGAAGGAAGATTGGAGCGGGCGAGGCGAATCGAACGCCCGACCCTAACCTTGGCAAGGTTATGCTCTACCCCTGAGCTACGCCCGCTTAGCGGCCTGACACTTGGAATAGCGCCTCAGGCGGGGGTCTTATTGCGCAATGCATCATGAAATGCAATAGCGAGATTTTTCCGCTCTTTAAGAGTAACTTGAGATCATGCCCGCCAGCCGCGACGACCTGTTTGCCCGTTTTGAAAGCCTTGGAATTGTCACCCGTACGGTTGATCACGCCCCAGTTTTCACCGTTGATGAAGCCAAGAAAGTGCATGACGCCATTTCCGGCGGGCACTGCAAGAACCTGTTCTGCAAGGATGAAAAGGGTGTGTTGTGGCTGATCGTGGCGCTGGAGGATGCGCGGATTGACCTCAAGGCCGCACCTCAGCGTATCGGTTCGCGGCGGCTTTCTTTTGGCAAACCTGATTTGCTGATGGAGGTTTTGGGTGTCGAGCCTGGGTCGGTGACGCCGTTTGCGCTCATCAATGACACCGCAAACAAGGTCAATGTCATCCTCGATGCGGCAATGATGGCGCAGGAACGGCTTAACTATCATCCCTTGCAGAACACCGCGACAACGACGATATCTAATGCCGATCTGGTGACTTTCATCCGGTCCTGCGGCCACCACCCGAAGACAGTGGCGGTGAGCGATGCCTTGTCTTAATATACGCGCATTCCCACATCACACCTGAAACTGAGACTGAATTGATGACACTTACTTTTGACAGCGGCATTGCCGCTCCAGCACCCGCCAACCTGATCAAGGAAGGCACCGATCAATCCTTCATGGCGGATGTTCTGACTGCTTCGAAGGAGCAGCCGGTCATTGTGGATTTCTGGGCGCCATGGTGCGGGCCGTGCAAGCAGCTGACGCCGACGATAGAGAAAGTGGTGCGCGAGGCCAAGGGCAGGGTCAAGTTGGTCAAAGTCAATATTGATGAGAATCCGGCTGTCGCTGGCCAGCTGCGGGTGCAGTCGATTCCAGCGGTGTTTGCGTTTGTCGATGGCCGCCCGGTTGACGGGTTCATGGGTGCCTTGCCAGAAAGCCAAGTCAGGCAGTTCATCGACAGGCTCGGCAAGATGGGCAACATGGCGGAGCAACTTGCTGACGCGCTTGCCGCCTGCCGGCAAACATTTGCCGAGAAAGATTATGAGGCGGCCATTGACATCGCTTCGCAGATCATCGGTGCTGATCCTGCGCAAGCGGAAGCCTATGCGATCAAGGCGCGGTCCGAGCTGGAATTGCAGCGCACTGAAGAAGCGCAATCGACATTGCTGATGGTGCCGCCTGAGAAGGCAAATGATCCGCATGTGGTGAGCGCACAGGCAGCACTTGATCTGGCGCTTAATCCGGTTGACACAAGCGGAGCTGCAAAACTTGAGGCAGAACTCGTCAAGAATCCTGCCGACCATGAGAAGCGGCTGGAGCTTTCGGTGCTGCTCAATGGCGGCGGTTTCAGGTCTGAGGCAACAGACCATTTAATCCAGATCATCCGCAAGGACCGGACATGGAATGACGATGCCGCGCGCAAGCAACTGGTGCAGTTTTTTGAAGCCTGGGGACCGAAGGATGAAGCGACGCTCGCGGGGCGGCGGAAACTGTCGTCGGTCTTGTTCAGTTAAGGCAACGGTGCGGATGAAAGGCAAGTCATGCGTTTTGTAAACCGCTTTACCTCGCCTGCTGCGATGCCGCTGCGCATTCCGGTTTTTCCCCTGCCGGGTGCGCTGCTGTTGCCGCGCATTGATCTGCCGCTCAATATTTTCGAAGAGCGTTATCTTGAAATGTTTGATGACGCCTTGTCGGGTGACCGTATCGTCGGCATGATTCAGCCGCGCAATGGCGACGACCAGTCGTCGCGGCCAAAGCTTGCTGATGTCGGGTGTGCAGGCTGCATTACATCCTTTGCCGAAACACCAGACGGCCGCATGCTGATTTCGCTCACCGGCATTTCCCGGTTCCGGGTGAGCGGCGAAGCAAGGCTGCACAAGACCTATCGCATGGTGACGGCGGATTACGCGCCCTTCGCCATTGATTTTGTTGCAGCGGGGGGCGACATGTTGGTGAACCGCTCCGGCGTGCTGAAGGCGTTCCGCGATTATCTTGATGCCAACAACATGACGACGAATTGGGCGGATGTCGAAGCGATCGACACCGAACAACTTGTCAATACGCTGTCGCTCATGGCGCCCTATCCGCCGCATGAAAAACAAGCGCTGCTTGAGGCCGCCGACCTCAAGGCGCGGGCCGACATGCTGGTTGCTCTCACCGAGCTGGCCCTGACACGGCAAGGGCCGGGCAAAAACCGGAGCCTGCAATAATGCCGCTGAACCGGGAACAACGCCGCACCGATCCGAAGCTGCTTGAGGTGCTGGTTTGCCCCGTCACCAAGACACGGCTTGAGTATGATGCCGAGCGCCAAGAACTGATTTCGCGCGCGGCCGGCCTTGCCTATCCGATCCGTGATGGCATTCCGATCATGCTGGCGGATGAAGCACGGGACATCAATCGTGAGTGAAGCCTTTCCAACGGAGCTGCGTGTCAAGGATCACGGCCGCAATCTTGCGGTTGCTTTTTCTGACGGTGGCCAGTTTGAAATTTTGGCTGAGCTCTTGCGCGTCGAGAGCCCGAGTGCCGAAGTCAAGGGTCATGGACCCGGCGAGGAACAACTCGTTTGGGGCAAGCGCGATGTGATGATCTCGCGGCTGGAACCTGTGGGCAATTATGCGGTGCGCATCATTTTCAGCGATGGACATGCGAGCGGCATTTTTACCTGGGCTTATCTCGCCAAGCTGGGGCGAGAGGGCGCCGAGTTGTTTGAAACCTATTTTGTAAAACTGAAGGCCGCAGGATTGAGCCGGTAAGCTCCAGTGGGACTTGTGCGCGGCGGGATTTTGCCTAAGTTCGCGCCATGAGCAAAGAAGCCAAACCACCCATCGCCATCTCAAGCTGGAGCGTGCATCGTTTGCTGGGTTATGCCTATGCGAATGGTCCCGGTGAGACTGAACCCTATGCACTTTCACATCCATGGGGGCCTGGGGAAATCAGCCTTGAAAACCTGCCTGCTGAACTCAAGCTGCAAGGATTTGAGCGCGTCGAGATCTGCCATTTTCACTTGCGCAGTTTTGATCCGGCCTATCTCAAGGCGGTTGGCGATTTTTTCCGCGCGGATGGCGTTGCGATTCAAACGCTGCTCATTGATGACGGTGATGTCACCAATCCGGTGACACGCGAGCGTGACCTGCAATGGATCGCGCGTCTGGTCAGGGCAGCGGCTGATCTTGGCGCTGAAAATGCGCGGGTGATCGCGGGCAAGGCGAAGCCATTGCCTGAAGCATTGGCGCTGTCTGTGGCGGCGCTGAAAGAGATGGCGGAGCTTGGTGAACGCGTCGGCGTTCGCGTCGTCACGGAGAACTGGTTTGATCTTCTGTCAAGCCCATCCGAGGTATTGCATGTGCTGGATGCGGTTGGCAGCAGGCTTGGTTTTCTTGCTGATACCGGAAACTGGTCAGGGGCAAACAAGCATGCCGATTTGCGGACGATTTTTGAGCGTGCGGAACTCTGTCACGCCAAGGCGGATTTCAATGGCCCTGACATTGACGCGCAGGATTTCGAGCGCAGCATGAAGGCCGCGCGCGCAGCGGGATATCGAGGTCCCATGACGCTGATCTATGGCGAAGAACATGGCGGCGAGTGGCCATCACTGGAGGCCGAACGCAAGATTGCGGAGCGCGTCTTCAGGTGAACTGTTGAAGTCTCCGCTTGCGTTCGCGGGGATAAAGAGCCATCTTCCCATCATCCAAACCGGAAGGGGGTCCGGTACGTG
Organism: uncultured Alphaproteobacteria bacterium; assembly: GCA_963819615.1. GTDB lineage: Bacteria > Pseudomonadota > Alphaproteobacteria > Rhizobiales > Aestuariivirgaceae > Aestuariivirga. Next base: position 143,706 of record CAWFWW010000012.1, on the reverse strand, counting down.
CCTCGAGTGCGGAACGCGGCAATGTAATTGCCCTCCCTGAAAACGGAACGCTCTCCAGGCAAGTGGCGCTGCTGCAAAAGGAGAACCGTCCGATGGTTACAGTCAACATCAATGGAACCGATCAACAGGTCGACGCGGAAAGCGATATGCCTCTGCTGTGGGCCATTCGCGACTTCGTGGGTTTGACCGGCACAAAATTCGGCTGCGGCATGGCGCAATGCGGCGCTTGTACCGTGCACCTTGATGGCGCGCCCATTCGTTCATGCCAGACCGCGCTTAAAGATGTGGGACAAGGCAAGATCACCACAATCGAAGGTGTCGCCGGCAAGGTCGCCGAGACCGTGCAAGCCGTGTGGACTGAAATGGACGTGCCGCAATGCGGCTATTGCCAGTCGGGCCAGATCATGTCGGCAGTCGCACTTCTCAATGACAACAAGAAGCCCACTGACACCGACATTGATGATGCCATGTCCGGCAATCTTTGCCGTTGCGCCACCTATCACCGGATTCGTGGAGCCATCCACGAGGCCGCAAAGCGTTTGGAGGCTTGAGCCATGATTCCTGCATTCAAAACATCACTTCTGACGTTCAACCTGCCGCAGCCTCAAGCAACGCGGCGCAATTTCATTCTTGGAACGCTGGCGGCGGGAACTAGCCTAGTGGTTGGATTTCGCGCACCGGCTGTTGCTGAAGGCGAACAGCCCGCAGCGGCGGCACCGGTCAATCCGTTTGCGGCCTATGTCAAGATTGATCCTGACAATACTGTCACCATCTATTCATCGCAATTCGAAATGGGGCAGGGATCGTATCATGGGATTGCGACTTTGGTGAACGAAGAGCTTGGCGCTGATTGGAGCAATATCACCGTTGAAGGCGGTTCAGGCAATGTAGCACTTTACGGCAACGTCGCCTGGGGCGGGTTTGCGCAAGGCACTGGAGGTTCAACGTCGATGGCATCATCGTGGGATCGCTACCGGAATGCAGGGGCTGCTGCGCGTTTGATGCTCGTCACTGCTGCCGCCACTGCGTGGGGTGTTCCTGCCGCAGAGATCAAAGTCGAAGGTGGCAAGCTAACCCATGCCTCTGGAAAATCCGCGACGTTCGGAGACATGGCCGCTGCAGCTGCACAGGTGGCAATCCCTGCCGGGTTCAAACTGAAAGACAAAGATGAGTGGACGCAGATCGGGTCTGATACTCTGAAGCGTTATGACAGCAAGGGCAAGACCAACGGCAGTCAGGCCTATACGATCGACGTCAAACTTCCCGGCATGGTCACTGCGGTGATGATTCATCCGCCGCTGTTTGGCGCGACTGTGAAATCCTTTGATGCAAGCAAGGCCAAGGCGATCAAGGGTGTGGTTGATGTGGTGCAGATACACCGCGGTGTCGCGGTCGCCGCCGACAATATGTGGACGGCGATCAAGGCGCGTGAGGCTGTCACGGTTGAATGGGATGACGCAAAAGCCGAGAAGCGCGGCTCTGCCGATATCATGGCGGAGTATCGTGCGCAGACAGCGAAGCCCGGCATTGCGACGGCGCGCAATGACGGCAACGTCGAGGATGGTTTCAAGGCTGCGGCCAAGGTGATGGAGGCTACATTCGAGTTTCCCTATCTCGTCCATGCCGCCATTGAACCACTCAATGCGGTTGCGCAGAAGACTGGCGACATGATCGAGGTCTGGGGTGGGCATCAGATGCCGGATCTCTACCAATACATCGCCTCGCAAGTGGCGGGCACGACGCCTGACAAGATCAAACTGCATGTGATGAAGACCGGCGGCGGTTTTGGCCGCAGGGCGGTGTTTGATGCGGATGTGGTCAGCGAGGCGGTTGCCGTGGCGCAGGCCTTGCAATGGAAATATCCGGTCAAGGTGCAGTGGACGCGAGACAACGACATGAAAGGCGGGCGATATCGTCCGGCCTATGTGCATCGCGTGAAAGCGGGACTCGACAAGGATGGCAAACTCGTGGCCTGGCATAATCACATCGTCGGCCAGTCAATCATGACGGGCACGCCGTTTGAGCAAGGTCTGGTGACCAACGGCATAGACCTTACATCTGTCGAGGGCGCATCGAACATTCCCTATTCTGCGCCAAATGTTCGGGTTGAACTTTCGACCATGACGACTGGTGTGCCGGTGCTGTGGTGGCGCGCGGTCGGTTCAACGCATACGGCTTACGCCATTGAAACTTTCATGGATGAACTTGCAGAAGCTGCCGGAAAAGATCCGGTGGATTTCCGTTTGGCCATGCTCGAGAAAAATCCACGGCATCAGGCCGTGCTGAAGCTCGCGGCTGAAAAGGCGGGCTGGGGATCGCCTGCGGGCGAAGGCAGGCATCGCGGCATTGCACTGGCGGAATCGTTCTCGACTGTCGTTGCCCATGTCGTCGAAATTTCAATCCTTAAAGACGGCGCGGTGAAAGTGGAACGCGTGGTGACGGCGGTTGATTGCGGAACTGTGATCAATCCGGATCAGGTGCGGGCGCAAGTCGAAGGTGCTGTCGGCTTTGGCCTTGGCGCTATCCTGCAAGAGGAACTCACCCTGACGGCGGGCGCTGTTGATCAGGCGAATTACGACACCTACACGCCGCTTCGCATCAACCAGATGCCGAAGGTTGAAGTGCACTGGATTGCCTCCTATGCGCCGCCAACCGGAATGGGTGAACCCGGCGTGCCGCCTGTTGGCCCAGCACTTGCCAATGCGATTTATGCGGCAACCAGGAAAAGGCTGCGTGTTTTGCCGCTGTCGAAAGGATTGTCGGCGTAGAGTTGGAAAGGTTTAGGATGGAACCGTCCATCCAAAAATTGTCATTCCAGCGCTTGTTGCTCGGTTGTCCAGTTAAGGAACAATCCCCATCATTGTCATCCTGGCGGCAAGCGCACTGCTGTCCGGTTAACTCGAAATCTCCCAAAAGTTTTCATCCTCGCACTTGTCGCGAGGACCCATCCGTCGGCTTGCGCTAAAGGCGCGTCGCGTGCCGCGCACGCGCTTCCGATGCATTCGACGTTGCGTTTGCAGTGTTTTGAGCGAAACACACTGCGCTAACCTCAACGTCCCGTCACGCGGACAAATAGGTTCTGGGGACAAGCGCGGGAATGTTATTTCCCAACCTTCCCCAGTTCGGCTTCCAGCTCCGGCACTGCCGTAAACAAATCGGCCACCAGCCCGTAATCTGCGACCTGGAAGATCGGGGCTTCGTCGTCCTTGTTGATTGCGACGATGATCTTTGAATCCTTCATGCCAGCGAGATGCTGGATGGCGCCCGAGATGCCGACGGCGATGTAAAGATCGGGGGCCACGACCTTTCCGGTCTGGCCCACCTGATAATCATTCGGAACATAACCTGCGTCGACAGCGGCACGCGATGCGCCGACGGCGGCGTGGAGTTTTTTCGCCACGGCTTCCAACAGCTTGAAGTTTTCGCCATTCTGCATGCCACGGCCGCCGGAGACGATGACCTTGGCGGATGTCAGTTCAGGGCGATCCGACTTGGTGAGATTTTCACTCACGTAGGACGAGAGGCCAGGATCAGCGGCGGCGCTGATTTTTTCAATGCTGGCGGAACCTGTTTCGCCTGCAGCCGCGAATGACGCCGTGCGCACGGTGATGACCTTCTTATTGTCCGTTGACTGAACAGTTTGCACGGCGTTGCCGGCATAGATCAGGCGCACAAATGTATCAGCCGATTTCACTTCGGATATATCCGAGATCTGCATGACATCGAGAAGGGCGGCAACACGCGGCATGTAGTTCTTGCCGTTGGTGGTGGCGGGAGCGACGATGTGATCGTAGGCACTTGCAAGCGATACAATGGTTGCCGCCATAGGTTCAGCGAGCGGGCGGTCCAAATAGGCTGCATCGGCGTGCAGCACCTTTTTCACGCCTGACAATTTCGCGGCTTGCGCTGCAGCGGCGCCGGCATTGTTGCCGGCGACCAGTACATGCACGTCGGTGCCAATGGCTGCTGCTGCGGTCAGCGCCTTGTGGGTTGCGTCCTTGAGGCCCTTGTTGTCGTGTTCGGCAATGAGAAGTACGGCCATCAGATTGCTCCTGCTTCCTTGAGTTTGCCGACAAGTTCAGCAACGGATTTGACCTTGATGCCTGACTGGCGTTTTGGCGGATCGACGGTGTTCACCACCTTCAAGCGTGGCGCCGGATTGACGCCGTAATCAGTTGGCGTTTTTTCATCGAGCGGCTTTTTCTTGGCCTTCATGATGTTGGGCAGCGAAGCATAGCGCGGTTGATTCAGGCGCAAATCAGTCGTCACGATCAGCGGCATTTTCATCTTCAGGGTTTGCAATCCGCCATCGATCTCGCGGGTGATCGTGGCTTCGCCTGCACCTGGCTCAAGCTTTGAACACGCCGTCGCCTGCGGCCAACCCAAAAGTGCCGCCAGCATCTGGCCGGTCTGGTTGGCATCGTCGTCAATCGCCTGTTTGCCGAGAATGACGATTTCTGGTTTTTCAGCCTCGACAACGCCTTTGAGAATCTTTGCCACCGAGAGCGGTTCGACATAGTCGTCGTGCTTCACCAGAATGGCGCGATCAGCGCCCATTGCAAGTGCCGTGCGAAGGGTTTCCTGTGATTGTTGAGGTCCGATTGAAACAGCAATGATTTCAGTGGCCAAGCCTTTTTCCTTCAAGCGGATTGCCTCTTCGACGCCAATTTCGTCAAAGGGGTTCATCGACATTTTGACGTTGGCCAGTTCCACGCCAGAACCATCTGATTTCACGCGGATTTTCACATTGTAGTCAACGACGCGCTTGACTGCGACCAGAACTTTCATGCTGTGCTCCTGAGTTGCGCCGGAACCTAGTTTCGGGTTGCGCTTAAGTCAAATGCGGTTACGGCATGGCCCGGCTGATTGCGACATTGTGGCCCGCCGGGCATACTGGCAGAAACTTGCCCCGAAAGGATTTCATGATGACCCAAGCCCAAGCCTACTTCGCTTTCAAAGCCCTGCACGAAGCACCCGGCGCCTTCATCATGCCCAATGCCTGGGACGCGATGTCGGCGCTTTTGGTCGGGCAGAATGGGTTCAAGGCGATTGGATCATCATCAATTGCAATTGCCTTTGCGGCGGGCGTTGATGATGGCTGCCATGGCGTGGGCCGCAGCGATGCCATCGCCAATGCCGCGTTGATGGCGAAGGTTTCAGGCCTGCCTGTCAATGGCGATCTGGAGGATGGCTTTGGTCCTTTGCCAGAGGATTGCGCCTTGACCGTTGAAGCCGCGATTGCTGCGGGGCTCGCGGGCCTTGGCATAGAGGATACGACAGCTGATCCGGCAAAGCCGCTGCATGATTTTGATGCGTGCGCCGCCCGCATGAGAGCCGCCGTGCAAGCCGCGCGCGGGCGCATCGTGCTGACGGGCCGCACCGATAATTATCTCAACGGCAATCCCGATCTCGAAAACACGATCAAGAAACTCACAGCCTTTGCCGAACTTGGAGCCGACGTTCTGTTTGCACCGGGCCTGCCGGACATGGATTCGATCCGCGCGGTGGTGAAAGCGGTGGCGCCGAAACCAGTCAATGTGGTGGTCGGTCCCGGCGTTGCACTTTCCGTGTTGCAGGAAGCAGGCGTCAAACGCGTGAGCATTGGTGGAGCGCTTTACCGCAAGGCGATGACGGCGACGGATGAGTGTTTGAAAACGCTGAGCGGCGGTTCCCTCAACACGGCGTTCAATGGCGTGATGGGGAGTGGGGCGTTGCGGAAGCTGTTGGGTTAGAGTTGCGCTGAACATTGCCAATACTTCAGACGGTCAAGTGAAACTACAACCCACTCTCCATCGGCGTGGCTTGACACGCCGAACCAGACTTTCAGCCGGCCCCGCGGCTTCAAGTCTGGGTGGCCGGGTCAGGGCCCGGCCATGGAGAGAATTATGGGTAACCCGAGACTTGTTCAACCCGTCGTCACCGGCTTCAATACTTCGACATCAATCTGCTTGATCCTTGCAAAGCGCTGTTTGGGATCATCGGTCACTGTCCAGCTGTGGCGGGTTTTGGCGGTGAGGGTTTGGCCTTCGGGGGTGATGGCTGCCCAATCGAGTTCGAATGATGCATTCAAGCCGTCATGTTTGAAACCGCTGATATCATGCGTGCTTGCGGCAACAGATGAGGCTGGATCCCGGAACCAATTCTCGAAGTCTTCGAAGTTGTCGATCTTGCCGCTGGTGAAGTTGAGCACAAAACCAGCGGCCAGAATCTCGCCGAAGGGTCCGGGATTGCGGGCGGGGTCTTCGATCAGCGCCAACCAATTATGCAACAGGCTCTTCAGGCGATTTTCTTCATAGGCCGGGATGAATTCGGGAACCGTGCCTTCGCTGTTCTGGTTGATGATGACGGATTGCAGCTTGGGCAACAGCGGTTCGCCCTTGCCGAGCTCGACCGCGTAAGACATTTCAGCCGAGCGGGTGAAGCCCGGCTTCATGCCGTCGTTAAGGTAAGTGATCCCGGCATTGATCACGGCATCGCCATTTTGCTTCACATCGGCGCGGACCGATTTCACAAAATGGGCGTTGCGCCAGGTTTTCGGGATTTGGGTGATGCGTTGGGCGTAGGCGTCGTGGCCCTTTGCATCGCCCAGTCCGGATTTAAGCTTGATATTCGTGGCGAGAAGATCAAACTGGTTGGCCAGAGGAACCAAGTTGTTTTCGTAGAGCAGGAACCAGCGGTGGAATTGCGACAGAGCCGCGTGCTTGCGATAGCCATCGCGGATGTCCTTTTGGGGCTTGGTCTGGTTCATGACTTGGCTCATGGCTTTGCCTTTCGTCGGGTCTTATCGGGGTCCGCTTCCTGGGGGATTTTCCGGCTCCATCCCCAAAACCAAATTCACAATGTCAATCAGCCGGATAACGGAATTGCTCCCGCTATCAAGCCTCAATGTAGGAAAGTAATGATCCGTTGTCAAGGACTTATTTCACTAGATCGATCAATAGTTTCTCTTGGGCCAGACAAGGGTGAGGACCAGGCCTGTGGCAAAACCGCCAATATGGGCCCACCAGGCGACGGCCTGGCCCTCGCCCTGCGGTGCGCGCAGGCTCATGAATTGCAGGATGATCCAGCCGCCAAGGAATATATAGGCCGGGATGCGGAAAGGAATGATCATGCCCAGCAGGGCCGTGATGCGGGCCTTGGGGTAGAGAACGAGATATGCGCCCATGACGCCCGCAATGGCGCCTGATGCGCCGACCAATGGAACAGGAGAGTTTGGCGACATCAAAGCATGGGTCAGGCCTGCCGCTGCCGCACAGATCAGGTAGAAGACGATAAAGCCGACATGGCCAAATGTGTCTTCGATGTTGTCACCGAGAATCCACAGGATCAGCATGTTGGAGATCACATGCATCCAGCTGCCGTGCAGGAAGGCGTAGGTGATCAGCGTCAGATATTCCGGGATGGGCTGAAAACTCGAGGCGGGCGTTGACTGAAGCAGTTCCTGCGGCACGACGCCGTAGCCGGTCGAGATCGCCATCAGGGCCTGTTCGCCACCGACGGGGCCAGTCAGAATGAAGATGAGAAAATTGAGCGCAATCAATGACGCCGTGACAATTTGAAAGCGGATGAGACGCAGGGGATTTTCGTCGCGGATCGGGATGAGCATGCATGATGAATAACTGATTGCGTGTTGCGCAGCGAGCAGAAAAGCTGCAAGGAGCGGCCATGCCGTTTCACGCTTGCATCCTCACACTATTTCCTGACATGTTTCCAGGAACGCTGGGCCATTCGCTGGCGGGGCGCGCGTTGAAAGAAGGTTTGTGGACGCTGGATGCGCGGGATATTCGCGCTTGTGCCACAGACAAGCATCGCACCGTCGATGATCATCCGGCGGGTGGCGGTGTCGGCATGGTGTTGAAACCTGATGTTCTGGCGCGCGCCATTGACGACATTCCGCATCAGGGACCGCGTTTGCTGATGAGCCCGCGCGGCGAGCCTTTGACGCAAAAGTTGGTGCGTGACCTTGCCGTTGGACCGGGCTGCCTTATCGTATGCGGGCGGTTTGAAGGTGTTGATCAGCGGGTGATCGAGGCCCGAAATTTGCGCGAAGTTTCAGTCGGCGACTATATCCTCTCGGGGGGCGAGCCTGCAGCTCTGGCATTGCTTGATGCGGTGATCCGATTGTTGCCGGGGGTGATGGGCAAGCTCGAATCTGGTGCGGAAGAGAGTTTTGAAGACGGACTGCTGGAGCATCCGCATTACACCAAGCCAAATTCGTGGGAAGGCCTTGATATTCCTGAGGTTCTGCTTGGTGGCGACCACAAGGCGGTGGCCCGCTGGAAATTGGAAAAGCGGGAAAAACTGACGCAAATCAGGCGGTTAGACTTATGGACGCGTTATTTGTCACGCAAAAGTTGACATTTCACTTGTGCGTTGGCAATAGACCGTCAACTTCCAAAAAGGATTAGAGTTATGAACATTATCGCGCAGCTCGAAGCCGAGCAGGTGGCCGCTGTGTTGGCCAAGCGCCCGGTTCCGGCTTTTACGCCAGGTGATACCGTCGTCGTCAATGTGAAAGTCAAGGAAGGCGAGCGCACCCGCGTCCAAGCCTATGAAGGTGTGGTGATCGCGCGCTCAGGCGGCGGCCTCAACGAAAACTTCACCGTGCGCAAACTGTCGTATGGTGAAGGCGTGGAGCGTATTTTCCCGGTCTATTCACCCATGATCGATTCGATCAAGCTGGTGCGCCGCGGCCGCGTGCGCCGCGCCAAGCTGTATTATCTCAAGGGCCGCACCGGCAAGTCCGCGCGCATTGTTGAAGATCAGCGCGCCGCCTTTGCACTGCATGAAGAAGCTGCCGAAGTGCATCACAAGGCAGCGGTCGCTGCCGATGACATCGGTCGCATCAAGGGAATGGGACTCAAGGTCAAGGAAGCGCTGACTGCAGATGGCATCACATCGCTGAACCAGATTGCGGCAATGACTGACGACCAGATTTTTGCGCTCGACGAAAAGCACGCACTCAAAGGCCGCACCAAGAAAGACAATTGGGTGCAGCAGGCGAAGGACATTCTCGCGAAAGCGTAATCCACTATCACCTGAGGAATTTTAGAGGGCTGGACTTTGGACCGGCCCTTTTTGCTGCTTGACGTCCCGCTTGCCGAGCGTTGGCGCAAAAAATGTCTCATTCAATTCTTATCAAGCCAAATTGTGAACAGGCAATCCGGAACGTTGGGGGTGGGGTTGCCGTTGAACAGGGTTAATGAATGCTGCATAGTCGGGTCGTCTTAACCATTAGCGCATTTTTTGCTCGAGCATGCGGTGAGAATTGATCCTAGATTAAAAGGTGTGCCGCTAGCTCATGCCAAAGGACGGGGCAATGTGAGGTTTGTCTTTGGATAACCGAGAAGTTGCAAGTGAAGTTCTACGTGAGCTGTTGCATCAGTTTGCGTCGACCCAGATCATCAACTTGAAGCACAGGGCGGATCGAAAGCGGCGTGTGATGGCGCAGTTCAGGGCGCTGGGCATTGATATGGAAGCTGCTCGCGGCCGATTTGTTGAGGGCAAATATTTCACATCACGCAACCATTTCAAAAATGCTGGCGTGCGCGGCTGTTTCGAAAGCCATCTTGAGCTGCTGTTTGCATGCGCGGCTTCGGGCAAGCCCATGTTAATCTGCGAGGACGACGTTGAATTCAGAATTGACGCGCTCGCGATCCACCATGCGAATGGCTTCAAAATTCCGGAGTCAGGCTGGGACATCATCTACTTCGGCCTAATTGGAAAGCGGCCTTACACCAGCGTGGGCTTGCTGCCATATCATGACTACAATATCGGATTGCATTGTTATGGCGTCATGCCGGAAGCCGCAGGGCGCATGGCGAGTTATTTTGAAGCAAGTCTTGCCCGCGAACCTGCTCATCCAGAGGGAGGATGCATTCATCCGGACGGAGCGATGAACGATTTCAGGTACAAACATCCTGAAATCCGCAGTTTGATCGCAACGCCATGCATTGCAACCCAATTCGCTTCGCGAACCGATCTTGGCACTGAAAAATGGTTCGACCGCATTTTGCCGTTGCGTCCGTTGATTGAACCGTTGCGGCAGCTGCGCGGAAAGTCGCAATTTTCACGGTTCAAGTGATTATTAATCATTTCCAGATAATGAACGATTTACGGCAGTTTATAGAGTTCCGAATTCTACGACAATTTAACCGTTTGGTTAACCGGATTTCCGGGTTTCGTTTGTCACATAGCTGCTTCTGACATAGGTTTTCTTCACGGCCTTTAAATCAAGAACAGCGGTGGCCGGTCGGGGTTAGTATGGCAGCGTATTCACAAGATGCAGGTCGCGTGTTGCACGACATTCTGCAACATTTCCCTTCCATCAAGATCATCAGCCTTAAACACAGGACTGACAGGCGCCAACGCATCGCAAAACAGTTTGACGATCTCGGCATTGACATGAAGCGTTATGGCATCACCTTCTTCGATGCGCTCAAATTCAAAGACGCTGGAGGCTTTCCCACCAATGGGGTGCGCGGCTGCTACTACAGCCATCTCAAGCTCATCCGCGAGTGCGCTGACTCCAGCAGACCGGCCTTGATCATGGAGGACGATGCGTTCTTCCAGGCCAAAGCACTGAATCGCGTCAGTGGCATCGGACAACTGATAACCGAGCGGCGCTGGGACTTCATTTATTTCGGCGGTTATGTCGACGCAACGAAGCTGCCGCCGATTGCTTCGCCACTGACGTCGTTTCGCGGCGCGATCATTGGTTCGCATTGCGTCGGCTACCAGCCGGAAGCTGCGGCTCGCTTTGCAGACTATCTGGAAGACCGGCTGACACGCGAATGCGGTCATCCTGATGGCGGACGCACGCATTTTGACGCCGCCAACAATGACTACAGGCATAAATATGCGCAGGTAACAACGTTGCTCGGTACGCCAAATCTTTCGACACAGTTCGCATCGCGAACCGATCTCGGCACACAAAAGTGGTTCGACAGCACGCCCATATTGTGGCCGGTGGTTGAGCGAATGAGAATGTTGAAACAGACTTTGCAGGCGTCAAACTGACAACAGAATCAGGCCAAGGTACTGCGAGACGGCGGGCAAAAGGCCGGCGGTGACACCGGCCCTTTTTTGTTGAAGCAGGGTAGCTAAACACCAACAAGCGGGGCATCGGTTGCGGTGCGGGATTACGGCTTTGCCCGCATCTTGTTGTTGCGAGGATTGTGCTCGACTTCAGCCAGCCCGAGCAATTCCAGCACTGGGGGAACATAGTTCGCAAACCGCCCGCGATAGCCTTTACGCAATCCGAAATAGCCTTTCACCGGATTTTTAGGATCGCGCGCCCAGGCTTCCACGCTTCCTTCGGTTACGGGCTTTCCTTCATCTGCATTTCCAAGCAGCATCCAGTCCCCGTGCTTTTTCAGCATTGCGTGCAGGTCTTCGATGCAGCGAAGTTGATAGGACAGCACTGTGGTTCCGACCTGGACGACCAAAGCAGGCGGTGATTTCGATTCATCCCTCCACGCCTTGTAGTCGGATGACAGCGGCGGCGTTTTCAAGATCCAGGGGTCATCTGCTGTGCCTGTGCCATAGGTGACTTTGGCCATTTCATGCTCCTTCTGCGACACGCTTCAGTGCGGCGGCGAATTTTTCAAACGACGGGTTGAGGTCTGGAATTGATTTGCCAATCAGGCCCTTGAGCAATCCGGTATAATCCTCACGCATCACAAACCGCGACCCGATCCCATCAGGCGTGATCTCAAATCGCCTGACGCCCTTGAACAATCCCAGTGGCATGCCGCCCTCCCACACCATGCGGTGTGGCGCATCAAAGGTCGTGACCCGCAATGGAAATGCGCGGTTCGGACTGACTTCGGACCACAGCTTGATAGATCGGCCTAGGGAGATATCACCTTCAAACTTCAGCACGCCAAATCCGCCTGAGAGTAACTTACCTTTGTTGGTCAATATTCCCCATAACACTTGCGGTGCTGCCGCAATCCGTTTCTCGATTTCAAAATGCATAGAAGTTCCCTCGCGCCATCCCTGGCTTGTCAGGAAGCATATTCGCATTAAGGTGACATCTGTTGTCATATTTGGAAACTGCCCATGCGTGCTTCGCGATTGCTGCAAATACTTCTGCTGCTGCAGAACCGAGGCCGCCTCACTTGCGCCACCCTGGCTCGCGAACTTGAGGTTACCCGACGCACAATTTTGCGCGATATGGATGCTTTGACCGAAGCAGGCCTTCCAATTGTTGTCTTGCGCGGCAATCAGGGTGGCATCGAGCTGGGCTTCAATTACCGCACCAGGCTCACAGGCCTTGCCGCAGACGAGGCGGAAGCACTTGCGGTTCAGCTCTCATGCCAAAACCGGGTATTGGCTGATCTCGGAATGAAGCGGGCTGCCGCTCGGGCCTCGGCAAAACTCCTGGAATCCCTCCCCGATGGCGTGCGCGAGAGAGTGGCCATGGCCCGCAACCAGTTTCAGATTGCGGCAGCGGAAGATGAGAATGCCCATCCAATTCTCGTAGCACTTGCCACAGCCATCCGCGAGAGGCGCATTGTGCATATCCAGGCAAACTCCCCGCACCAGCGCAAACTTCATCCATCATCGTTACGCTTTGACGCGGCTGGATGGTTTCTCGTTGATCAGATCAGGGGCGATGCCATCGCGCTTGCTGATTGCGGTGACATCAACATTTCGGCGAAGCAGTTCTGAAAAGCTGCGCAAGCGAGTTCCACGTAGGCAAGATCGGAAACTCACATTGCGCGGCGTTCCCTCCCCACACGGGCAGGGCAATCGCATATGGACATTTTTCCTCTCCCGCTGGCGGGTCATTCTTCATTCCTCTCCCGCGTTGCGGGAGAGGTGTCGCTTGCGCAGCAAATGACGGAGAGGGGCTTTGGCTCAAGCGGAAAAACTGCCTATTTATCAGGCTGTGCGAAGCCCCTCTCCGTCTTTCGCGTCTTGCGACGCGAAATCCACCTCTCCCGATTTTCGGGCGAGGAAAGCCATATGCGATTGCCCTCCCCACAAGGGGGAGGGAGAAGAATGGGTCGATTCTCGCGACGAGTGCTAGAATGACATCAAATCTTGAAAGTTTGATCTCCGAGAGGCAAACAAAACTCATGTTCTCACTGCAATCAAACACTTCCAGTCTGCAGGGTCTTCCTTAACCGGACAGCAGTGCACGTGTTGCGGGGACTCATTTGTCAGCATGCGTGAAGATGACAAAGCTTCCCGGGCCCGGTTCTTGTCCACTCCCTTGCCCTGCCCTTGGCCCCAAGATCAGGACGGAATTGCAGGCTTGACGGCGATTTGACAACCGCCGCCAAGGCGCTAGATAGCAGCCGGAAATCATTTCTTTGCAGGATAATCCATGCCCAAAACCCGCACGCTTTACGACAAGATCTGGGATGATCATCTCGCCCATCAGGCTGACGATGGCACTTGCCTTCTCTATATTGACCGGCACCTTGTCCACGAAGTGACGAGCCCCCAAGCTTTTGAAGGCCTGCGCATGACGGGGCGGAAGGTGCGGCATCCGGAAAAGACGCTGGCTGTTGTTGATCACAATGTGCCGACCACCGACCGCTCCAAAGGCATTGCCGAAGAAGAAAGCCGCATTCAGGTCGAAGCACTGGCCAACAATGCGAAAGAATTTGGCATCGAATATTTCAACGAGCTCGACAAGCGGCAGGGCATTGTTCACGTTGTGGGACCAGAGCAGGGCTTCACGCTGCCGGGCACGACGATCGTTTGCGGTGACAGCCACACATCAACCCATGGTGCATTCGGAGCTTTGGCGCATGGCATTGGCACGTCGGAGGTGGAACATGTTCTCGCCACACAAACGCTGATCCAGAAAAAAGCCAAGAACATGAAGGTCGAAGTGAATGGCAAGCTCGCCAGGCATTCCACCGCCAAAGACATCATCCTTTCCATCATCGGCGAGATCGGCACTGCTGGCGGCACAGGTTCAGTCATCGAGTTCGCGGGTGAAGCCATCCGGGATCTTTCCATGGAAGGCCGCATGACGGTGTGCAACATGACCATCGAAGGTGGTGCGCGCGCTGGCATGATTGCGCCCGATGAAAAGGCTTACGCCTTTTTGAAGGGCAAGCCCAAGGCTCCAAAGGGAGCTGATTGGGATTCGGCGTTAAGGTATTGGGAAACGCTGAAGACCGATGAGGGTGCGCACTTCGACCGCATCGTGAAGCTTGATGCCGCCAACCTGCCGCCCATCGTTTCGTGGGGTACGAGTCCTGAGGATGTCGTTTCGGTTTCGGGTCAGGTGCCTGATCCTTTGGTTATCGCTGATGAGGGCAAGCGGCAGTCCAAGATTCGCGCGCTTGAATATATGGGCCTCACCGCAGGGCAGAAGATTACTGACATTCCACTCGATGTGGTGTGGATCGGCTCGTGCACCAACGGTCGCATCGAAGACATGCGGGCGGTTGCAGACGTGGTGCGAGGCAAAAAGGTATCTGACAAGCTTGCCTATGCGATGATCGTGCCGGGGTCCGGGTTGGTCAAGGAAATGGCGGAAGCTGAAGGCCTCGACAAGATTTTCATCGCAGCAGGTTTTCAGTGGCGCGAGCCTGGCTGTTCCATGTGTCTTGCCATGAACCCGGATCAATTGAAGCCGGGGCAACGCTGTGCCTCCACTTCCAACCGCAATTTCGAGGGCCGTCAGGGCTATCGCGGGCGCACCCATCTGGTGTCACCGCAGATGGCGGCGGCGGCGGCGCTGGCTGGGCGGTTTGTGGATATAAGAAATCATTAAGCATAACGGCGCATTAATCGATTCCGTAAAACTTGTTTACAATTCGCCAACCTTAACGCGGTATTTCATCCGTCAAGGGGCAATTGTTCGCGAAAGGACAAGATCGTGAACCCGACTGTGAAAGCTGATGCGAAATTCCTGCGCCGGATTTTTCTGGGGCTGGTGTTTTTAACAACTGTCGCCGGGGGCATGGTGGGCTTCACCACCGTGCAGGCAACCATCAGCCCAATTGCCGAACATAGCTCGTTCTGATTATCCATCAGAATGTAAAGAAAAATGGGCACTACCGTCTGCAAGCGGTAGTGCCCTTTTTCGTTTTAGCTATTCATTCCGCAAATATCCCGACGGTTTCACCGACAAGGCTCTTGCCGTGGTGATCAGGCCTGCTCCTATGGTGAGGATCATGGCTAACAAGGCGGTTGTTGCGGCCAGGGGGAATGAAAATACCCAGGGCAGTTCGAGAATGAAGGTGGCGAGATACCAGGCACCGATTGAGCCGACGATGATGCCGAAGATGGCGGAGACGAGGCCCAGCAATCCGTATTCGATGATGAATGATGTGAGGAGTTGCCGCCGGGTCGCGCCATAGGTTTTGAGAACAACCGCTTCATATGAGCGGGACGAGAGACCAGCTGCCAATGCGCCGGAGAGGACGAGCACGCCGGTGAGGAGTGTCAGCGCGTTGGCACCGCGCACCGCCCCCAGCATTTTTCCCAAGAGATCACTGACCGTTGCGAGTGCGTCCTTGACGCGGACGGCAGTGGCGGAGGGGTAGGCTTGGGCCATGTGGTTGAGGAATTGCGCTTCATCGCCGCCTTTCATTTCCACCGTGACCAGATGGCTGTGGGGTGCGGCCTTCAACGATTTGGGATCAAAGACCATGACGAAGTTGATGCCCATCGAACGCCAGTTGACGGCGCGAAAGCTGGCGACGGTTGCCTCAATATCGCGGCCCAGCACATTCACCGTGATCTTGTCGCCGATCTTCACGCCTATGCCTTTGGCAATTTCATCGACCAGTGAGACAAGCGGCGGGCCATCATAGTTTGCATCCCACCATTTTCCTTCGGTGAGTTTTGAGCCTTCGGGAAGTGTTGCCGCATAGGTGAGGCCGCGATCACCGCGCAAGGCCCATTGTGATTCCGGTGTTGCTTCGACCTTGTCGGCAAGCACGCCTTTTACCCTGGCAATGCGGCCGCGCATCATGGGGGCGTTGTTGATTGCGGTCACACCTTTTTCATTCAGTGCCGCGGCCTTGAACATTGGCAGTTCCTCGTTGCGCACATCGAGGAAGAAAAATGCCGGGGCTTTATCGGGAATGCCGGCGCGGAGTTCGCGGCTGATGGTTTGATCCGTGAGGGCCAGTGTCACGAACAATGTGAGGCCGAGGCCCAATGCCATGATGACCGGCAGGCTCGACGTACCCGGGCGATAGAGGCTGGTGACGGCGTGACGCCACAGCGTATTGCGCGGGCGCGGAAGCAGCGAGGCGAGTTTGATGATGGCCCAGGCCATTATCGCGAGCAGAATAAAACTGCCAATGAGGCCGCCCAAATACATTGAGGTAATGCGCCTGTTGTCGAAGGCCAAGAGCACGACGAGGCACGCAATCAGCAGCAAGGTGAGTGACGCTGCGATATAGCTCCAGGCTGGCCTGCCACCGGCATTCATGATGGCCGAGCGGAATAGTGCGGTGCCGGAGACATGCGAGATGCGCGACAGCGGCCAGATGGCAAAGGCTGTTGTGACGAGGAATCCCAATATTGCCGCAAAGGCGAGGGGTATCCATTCGATTTGCGTTGATACCGGAACGGGGATGAGGTGGCCTGCAAGGGCGGACAATGCCCATGGAGATATTGCACCAGCTGCGAGGCCCAACAAAATGCCGGCGAGGCCCACCAGCATGATCTCGGCAAGGAACATGGCGAAGATATCGCGGTTGGCTACGCCTAAGCATTTCAGGATTGCAATCGTGCCGAGTCGGCGATTGACGAATGCCGCAACTGCATTGGCTATGCCCGCACCACCAATGGCGAGTGCTGCAACTGACACCAGTGTCATGAAATATTGCAGGCGCTCGACGAAACGTTCGGCACCGCCTGCGGCCTGATCGCGGGCGCGCACGCGCCAGCCTGAATCAGGGAATTTTTTGTTGGCCTCGTCAACGACTGTCTTGGCTGTTTGCAGGCGGGTGTCGCCCGCCAATTTCACGCGATACTTCCAGGTGATGAGGCTGCCCGGTTGCACGAGACCCGTCGATGCGAGGGCCTCATGCGACATGAGAAGGCGTGGGCCAAAGACAATGCCGTCGGAGATGCGGTCTGGTTCTGACTTGATGCTGGCGCGGATTTGCAGTTGGGCGCTGCCGATTTTCAGTGGGTCGCCAATTTTCAAACCAAGACGGCCAAGGAGAAGCGGGTCAACAGCAACTCCGTCAGCGCCATCCTTCTGCACGAAAATGTTTTCATTAACCGGTTGATCGAAGGTGAGTGTGCCGTAGAGCGGGTAGTTTTCGTCGGTGGCCTTGATTTCAACCAGTGTCGATTGGTTGTTGGCTGTGGCCATGGCGCGCATTGTGGTGATGCGGCTGACGATGCCTTTGGATGCCATGAAGGCGAGTTCCTTCGCCGTGGCCTCGCGCTGGATGATGGCGAATTCGACGTCACCCCCCATCAGTGGCTGGCCCTGCTCTGTCAGCCCGCGATCAACCGCGGCACCGAGTGAACCGATGATGGCGATGGCGCTGACACCAAGGGTAAGGCAAGTGAGAAAAATCCAGAAACCCTTGAGGCCGGAGCGCAGATTCAGCAATGCGTACTTCAGCCAGATCATTCGCTCACATGTCCGTCGCGGACGCGGATGATGCGATTGCATTGGCTGGCGAGATTGTCGTCATGCGTCACCAGCAGCAAGGTTGCACCTTCGCGGGATTTCAGATCGAAGAGCAGTTTGATGATGGCTGAACCGGTTTCCTGATCGAGATTGCCGGTGGGTTCGTCAGCGAGAATGATGCGGGCACCAGAGGCAAGTGCCCGGGCGATGGCGACGCGCTGTTGTTCGCCGCCTGACAGCTGGCCCGGATAATGGGTGAGGCGGTGGCTGAGGCCGACGCGTTCCAGGCCTTCGCGGGCGCGGGATGTGGCGTTGTTGTCACCTCGGAAGTCAAGGGGGATGGCAACATTTTCAATTGCGGTGAGTGTCGGGATCAAGTGAAACGACTGAAACACGATGCCAATATTATCGCGGCGGAAACGGGCGAGCTGGTCTTCGCGCTTGTCGTGGAGCGTTTGACCGGCGACCGAAATCTGCCCCGAGGTCACAGGTTCCAATCCTGCAATCACCATCAACAGTGATGTCTTGCCGGAGCCTGATGGTCCGACGATGCTGATGGCTTCTCCGGCATTGGCAGAGAGGGAGACCTGTTTCAGAATCTGCACTTCGCCAGCGCGAGAGGGCAAGGTGAGATGGACGTTGGTGAGGGAGATTACGCTTTGCATCAATTACCCAATCCGTCATCCCAGCCGGGCAATGCGGCATGCATTGCGCTGAGCTGGAACCCCGCTCTGGATTTTGCACAAAGAAAGCTGGGTTCCAGCTCTGCGCACCGCCTTTCGGCGATGCTTGGCCGGAATGACGGAATAGGAGGGATTCGGGGATACATGGATATGGATATGGGGGTCATCTTGACTCACTTGCAAGTTACGGCGGTTTACCCCATTTGGACTCATATGGCTCGCATTTCCGTCGTTCTTGTGGCTTTGGTCTTAATGGGCCTTCCGGCTTCCGCTGAGACAACCCGCATTCTTGCGCTGGGTGACAGCTTGACTGCGGGATTGGGAGTTGCTTCTGATCAGGCCTTTCCTGCTAAGCTTGAAGCAGCCCTTAAAGCCAAGGGCCAAGACGTTGTGGTCATCAATGCGGGCGTTTCAGGTGATACGATGGCACAAGGCGAGGCGCGGGTGGATTGGGCGCTGGGCGAACCCGTCGATGCCGTCATTGTCGAGCTTGGCGCCAATGATGCATTGCGCGGGCTTGATCCAGCGCAAGCGGAAGCGGCGCTGGACCGGATTCTGGAAACACTCAAGTCGCGCAATCTGCCGGTTCTGATTGCGGGCATGAAAGCGCCGCCCAACATGGGTCCAGATTATCAGGCCAAATTCGATGTGATTTTTCCCCAACTGGCGGAGCGGCATGGCGCTTTGCTTTATCCGTTCTTTCTGGAAGGCGTTGCGGCTGTTCCGGCGTTGAACCAGGCCGACGGCCTTCACCCTAACCCGCAAGGCGTTGATATGATTGTAGAAAAAATAATGCCCTCAGTCGAGGCGCTACTGGCGAAAACGCGGTAACGGCAAATTATATTTCCCTTGGCATTATTCCGAATCGAGTTAGCTTAGTTAAGTCAAACGATGGAGGAACCCATGCCAAGGCTCTTCACCGGTCTCGAAATCCCCGAGAATATCGCGTTTGATTTGAGTTTCATGCAAGGTGGCATTCCCGGTGCCCGCTGGATTGATCCGGAACATTTTCACCTGACTTTGCGTTTTATCGGCGACATCGAAATGGGATTGGCGCGCGACATCATGGGTGCGTTGACTGGCGTTGATGTGAAGCCATTCCGGTTGGCGCTTAAGGGAGTGGGCGTGTTTGGCGGCAAACAGCCGCATTCGCTTTATGCAGGGATTGAAGAGAGCGCCGAATTGCGCCGCTTGCAGGCTTTGCATGAGCGGTTGTGCCAGGTTCTTGGCTTGCCACCGGAGGGCCGCAAATATTCGCCGCATGTGACGCTGGCGCGATTGAAAAACCCGCCGGACCAGGCGTTGCAGCACTGGATTCAGATTCACAATCTCTATCGCAGCCAGCCTTTTGAAGTGAGTGCGTTTGTATTGTTCAACTCGCGGCCTTTGCGCGGCGGAGGTCCTTACGGCATACAAGAATCCTACCAACTGGGAGTGCGTCTATGAATGAGCGTCTGCAAGGTGCGGCACGGATCAAGGCAATCAAGGAATTGGCTGACTGGGCGGAGGTTGAGGGCCGAGATGCCATTCACAAGCGGTTCCAATTCAAGAATTTCCGGCAAGCCTGGGGATTCATGAGCCAGGTGGCACTGGTGGCGGAGAAGCTGGACCATCATCCAGAATGGACCAATGTATATGGACGAGTGGATGTTACACTTACCACGCATTCCGCCCAAGGTGTGACTGATCTGGACCTTTCGCTTGCCAAGAAAATGGACGAAATTGCTGGGGGTTAACTTTCTCAAATTTTGACATTGCAGCAACTTGACGGTTGCGTCCGGCAACCCCATATTGTGGGCAAGTCCGGATGTCCCGGATATTGGAGGAGCAATTTCGATGGCACAAGTCCGCTATCAATCCCAAACACAGACTGGTTTGCAGGTTGATCAAGGCCTGCGCAGCTACATGCTGGGCGTTTATAATTACATGGCGCTGGGCATTGCGGTTACCGCCATGATCGTTCTCGCCAGCTTTACCGTTCCTGCGGTTGGCGGCGTGGTGCGCGCACTTTATTTCCCGGCTTTCATCGGCATGATTGGCCTTGGATTCTTTGGCTATAAAATGATCCTGAACAGCCGCAGCATGGCGACTGCACATCTAGCCTACTGGGCCTATGTGCTGTGCTGGGGCATTGGCATTGCGCCACTGGTGCATCGCTATCTCGGCGTTAATCCGTCGATTGTCATGACTGCCTTCCTGTCTGCTGCCGTCACTTTCGGTGGCATGAGCCTTTGGGGTTATACCTCGAAGAAGGACCTCACTGGCATGGGCAACATGGCTGGCATGGCGCTGCTCGGGCTCTTTGCCGCAGCAATCGTGAACCTGGTCGTTGCCATGTTCATGGGCTTCAGCTCAACCGGGCTGATGTTCAGCATGGTGATTTCGGCTGGCTTCGTACTGTTCGTAGCGCTCATCACAGCGTGGGAAACGCAAATGGTGAAGTCGATGTATTACGAAGGCGACATGGCTGAAACGTCAACGCGGAAGTCGATCTTTGGAGCCTTCGCCCTTTATGGCAGCTTCGTTTCGATCTTCGCGAACCTGTTGCAGCTCATGGGTTTCATGGGTAGCGACGAATAATTCCAGAGCCTTTTGGATGTCGAAACCCCGGGTGAAAATCCGGGGTTTTTCATTTTCAGATCTATCTCCAATCAATCTCCAATCAGGCGTCGGCGAGTTTTGGTTTCATCGCCAGGACGCGCAGCACCTGGCCCAAGTCCTGGCCGCGCTTCAGGATCAGGCCGCCCTGGGCAATGACAGAATATGCACCCTGTTTCCGGGCGAGGCTTGGGTCTTTCACGATTTTGTAGAGCGGTTGCTCGGAGCTGCGGCGGAAGATCGAGAAAGTCGCCCGATCACGGCCAAAATCCATGGCATAATCGCGCCATTCGCCATCTGCAACATGGCGGCCGTAGAGATTGAGAATGAGCGACAATTCCTTGCGGTCAAATGATACAACTGGTTTCGCCGGGGAGGGAAAACGCAAAAGGGCGCTTGACCCTTGCACGGCTGGCTGTTGATCGACACTTTCGCCTGAGCTCAAAGTTGATCCCCTGAATGTCATCTGATTGACGCATCCTATTCTTAAAAACCGATTTGGCAAGAGCAGCTGAAAATTCCCCGTTTTTGCCGCATTTGCATCAAGGGTTCGACACGATGCAGGTCAAGAGTATGTTTGTTGCCTCGAAAGACCCGGCCGGAGTGAAACGGTTTACCCCAAGCCCCTCCGTTGCATGACACTGGCCGGGTCCCCCTGCATCAGGCAAGTTTGAAGTACGTTCTTGCGGTCAGCCTCAATGCTGGCCGCTTTTTCTTTGTCGTGATGGGTCTTGACCTTGGCCCGCATTGAAAACATACCTGCCCGAGATTTGGGCAAAGGAACAGACATGGCAAAGGCAGCGACAAAGACAAAATCACCTGAGAACGTTGCAGACGGGAAACCGCATTCCTTTCAGGCTGAAGTTGCCAAGCTCCTGCAATTGATGGTGCATTCGGTCTATTCCGACCGAGACGTGTTCTTGCGCGAGTTGATCTCAAATTCGTCCGATGCACTGGACAAGCTGCGTTATGAGGCGATCGCCAAGCCGGAATTGCTTGAGCAGGAACCAGAACTTGCCATCACCATCGCGGCGGACAAAACTGCCAAGACTCTCTCCGTGAGCGATAGCGGAATCGGCATGACGGCGGCCGAACTTGCTGAAAATCTCGGCACGATTGCCAAGTCAGGCACGCAGGCCTTTGCCGCCAAAGCCAAGGATGCGCCGGAATTGATCGGGCAGTTTGGCGTCGGCTTCTATGCGGCATTCATGGTGGCGGAAAAGGTCGAGGTGTTTTCGCGGCGGGCGGGAGAAACGCTGGGCCATGTGTGGGCGTCTGACGGACTTGGCACTTTCACGCTGAGTGCGGCAGAAGACGTGGCGCGTGGCACGCGGATTGTGCTGCATCTCAAAGATGACGCCAAGGATTTCCTTGAAGACTGGAAAATCGAGAGCGTGGTCAAGGCCTATTCCGATCACATCGCACATCCGATCAAACTTGCGAAAGATGCAGAGACATCCCGGCAGATCAATTCAGCTTCGGCGATCTGGGCGCGGAGCAAGGCAGACGTTTCTGATGATCAGCATACGGAGTTTTATCAGGCGCTGTATCACGGCGAAGGCAAGCCGGCACTCACCATTCACTATCGCGCGGAAGGCAAGCTCGAATACAATGTGCTGCTTTATGTGCCGGATGAGAAGCCGTTCGATCTTTACGATCCGGAGCGCAAGGGGCGGCAGAAGCTTTATGTGAAGCGCGTGTTCATTGCGGATGATGTGGCGCTGTTGCCGCCGTTCCTGCGCTTCGTGCGGGGTGCCGTTGATTCAAGCGACATGCCGCTCAATCTCAGCCGCGAGATGCTGCAGAACAATCCGGATGTGTCGGCGATCCGCAAGGCGCTGACCAACCGGGTGCTTAGCGAACTCAAGAAATTCGCCGAGAAAGCGCCGGAGAAATTTGCCAAGTTGTGGGAGACGTTTGGCACGGTCATCAAGGAAGGACTCTATGAGGATTTCGAGCGGCGTGATGCGCTGTTTGAAATTGCGCGGTTCAAGTCAACTTCCGGCGATGGCGCTGCACTGAAGGATTATGTGTCGCGGTTGAAGGAAAACCAGACGGCGATTTATTACCTCACTGGCGAGAATTCCGCGAAGGCCGCCGCTTCACCACAGCTTGAAGGGTATCGCGCGCGTGGCATCGAAGTCTTGTTGCTCACGGATCCCGTCGATAGTTTTTGGGTCAGGACGGCGCTGGGATTCGACGGCAAGCCGTTCAGGTCGATCACGCAGGGCATGGCTGATCTTGATGCGATCAAGCTTACCGATCATGCCATGAAGGCCGATGCCAATGACGGCGATACGGCGGTTCTCGTTGCCGCGCTGAAACAGGCTTTGGGCGTGAAAGTTTCCGATGTCAGGATTTCGAAGCGGCTCACGGATAGCGCTGTGTGTCTCGTCAATGACGGCATGATGGACCGCACGTTGGAAAAGATGCTGTCGCGGCAACAGGATTCCGGCGTTACGGTGAGTGCGCCAGTGCTTGAAGTGAATGCGGGGCATGGTTTGATCAAGGCATTAGCGGCCTTGGCGAAGGTGCAAGGCGTGGCGTCGGTTGAGGATGCAGCACAGATGCTGCTCGATCAGGCTTACATTCTGGAAGGCGAGACAGTGCCTGATCCAGCAGGTTTTGCACGGCGCATGGCGGACGTGATGGCGAAGGCGTTTGGGTAAAACGCGTCACTCCATAGATAAACACGGTGCTCCATTGATGTCATTCTCGCGACAGCTGCGAGGATGACAGAGAAATGGGAATGATCCTTGGCTGGCAGTGATGGCCCGCGTGCGCCGACCATGACATACCTTGGAGTGGTGTTGGCAAGAGATGCGCTACGCGGTTCAAGCTTTGATGCACATCTCAAGTCCGCGTTCATCGCGTGGCGGATTTTCGGGGAAACACACTGCCATGCCTTCGAAGATACGCCTTGCGGCCCACGCACAGGCGCAGGCGTCGATGAGGTCATCATCGGCGACATCGGATTTGCGGTAGGTTGCTGCGAGAAGTTCCGAGAGCGGGAAATTGCCCGTCAGAAGAGCCAGCTTCCTTTCGTTTTGCCCTTCCGGTTTCTTTTTGCTATGGCGCATTTCTACGTTTCCGTTCATCGCCCAGAAAATCACTTCCGGGTGGACTTCGTGTATGCGTGACTGCAAAGCAGGTGACACCAGTGCGTCGATCTCACGGATTTTTGGAAAGATTGCGAAACTCTGTCTTGACGGGCATTTCGGCGGATTTGAATGGGCGCGGCTTATAATGCAGGCTTCATCATATGTGTTGCATATTACGGCGCTTCGGCATGCAATCGGGAAGATGCTGGATTTTCTTTTCCCCAATACCTTTCTTGCTGATTTCTCCGCTTCGCGACCATAGCCCGCAGGAAGTCCGATTGGCATGTCAACTGCGATGACTTCGGCTTTAATTTCGAGGACCTCGTTGAAGGTGTGAAAGAGTTTATGAGAAACTGTCGGTCCCCAAGTCACGGCGATCCAACCCGCTGGGCAGCCGTCAACTCCGATCACGGATTTCATCGTGACAAGGGGGCTGCAACGACCAGCGACTTCGCATCTCCCGTTTTGGCGATCACCCGTTGCAGCATCAGCATGGCTTTGCCAAAGGCGCTGTTGGCGGGCATGGAGAGGCGGTAGGCGAGATAGGCACCGGCCAGAAAATCACCCGTGCCATTGGGGATGAATTTCTGGAGTTTCATTTGCTTGATGTAGCATGTGCCATCCATCACCAGCGCAGTTCCGATCATGCGCGGTTCGGTTGGGACGGAAGTGACAATAACTTCTGGGGGACCAAGGCGCATGGCCTCATCATTGATGCGGGTGACCTGATGACCAGAGAGCCAGCCCAGTTCAAACATGTTTGGAGTTGTCGCTGTTGCGAGAGGCAACAGCTCGTTCCTGATGGCCGCTGCGATCAGTTCGCTTACATACAGCTTTCCTTGATCGCCGATCACCGGATCGACAACGATGACGGCGCCCGGATTTTTTATCTTCAGTGTACGGATGAATTTGGCGGCGATTTTCACCTGCTGTTCGCTGGCGAAGTATCCGGTGAGCACGCCACCGGGCTGAGGCAGGGTTTCGCACCGTTGCAAAAGCGCGGCAAAGAATTCGTCTTCAGTCGCGCGCCCATCAGGTTTGCCATGACCGGGGTGGTGAGACAATAATATGGTCGGGATCTGCATCACCTCGTGGCCCAGGGCTTGCATTGCAGGAACAGCTGCGGTGTTGCCGACGGGTCCATAAACGACTTGCGATGATATGGACAGGATTCGGGCCATCAGAAAATGTTTTTCTCGAACAACGGTTCATTGCGTTGCAGGCGTTCAAAGCCCAGGCGCTTGAGATCAATGGCGCGGTATTCACCGTAGCAGATCAATTCGGCGATGGCGTTGCCTGATGCCGGACCCTGTTGGATGCCGTGGCCGGAATAACCGTTGGCGAAGTAGAAATTCTTGGTTGCAGGATGCCTGCCGATGATTCCGTTCTGGTCGAACCAGTTGTAATCGTAGTGACCTACCCACGAGCCCACCTGTTTCACGGTTTCGAAAGCGGACACGCGCTTGGCAAGCTGCGGCCAGATGCGGCTTTCAAACCATGAGTCATCCATTTCCCAGTCCTTGACCTGCGGTTCCTCTTCATCGGATGGCGTGAAGCCCCAGATGAAATTGCGGCCCTCGGGGCGGAAATACTCGCCGGTGACATCAAATGTGAGCGGGCCCTTTCGCAATGAGTCTGGTGCTTCAGGGCAATCGACGACATAGACATAGCGCTTGGCGGCAGAGACCGGGAGATTAATGCCTGCCATTGCAGCGATCGCACCAGCGCCCGTGCCTGCGGCGTTGACGAGACTGCCCACGGTGAATTTTTCACCGGTTGCAAGGGTGAGGTTTTTGATTTCGCCTTCATTTTCGATAGCAGTGACGGTGGCGGGAATGAACTCGACGCCCTTTGCGATGGCGGCCTTGCGGACAATGTTCATCAGTGAATAGGGATCGAACCAGCCTTCATTGCGCGAACCGAATGTGGCTGCTGCGATGCCTTCGAAATTGATGTGCGGAAAGCGCGTTGCCAGCTCATTGTTGCGCATCAATACAGTGTCAGCACCCATCGACTGTTGCAGGGCCAGGTTCTCCTCAAGCACGGACACGCCTGCCTCGGTTGCCATCACCAGATAGCCTTGTTCCTTGAAGCTGATTTCGGCATCGGGGCCAAATTCGGATTTGAGATTGCGGATGAATTCCAGCGCGAATTGCGACAGCCTGATATTTTCAGGGGTCGAAAACTGTTGACGAATGCCACCCCAAGACAATGCGGTGCAGGACTGCTTGAAAGTCGGGTCCTGTTCGAAAATCGCGATGCGGCCTTTAAAGCCGTGCTTCTTCAAAAAATATGCGGTTGAGCTGCCGACGATGCCGCCGCCAACGATTGCCACGTCAATGTGATTCATCAGATGAGAATGCCGAAATGAACCGGCAGCCTCAAGTGGGGAGTTAGCCTTCAGCCGGATCGGGAGTCGAGACCGGCTCTGGTGCTGCATCTTCGTTGCGTGGACGGCGCGGTTTGAATTCGCGGCGCGGACGCCGGGTTGCCGATTCTGTGGCTGCTGGGTCTTCGTTTTCGCCCGCTTCTGTTGCAGGCAAGGCGGGCACGGGGCGGGTCAGGAAAGATGGGGCTTCCCAGTTGGCGTTTTCTTCTTCGCGTGGTGTTGCAGCGGCAGGCGCTGCTTCACCCGATTGGGCCTGATTTTGTCCCTGGTCATCACGCTGATTGTCGCGATCGTTGCGACGCGGCCAGCGCGGGCGGAAACGTTCGCGCTGCCCTTCACGTTGGCCGTCACGCGGTTGATTGTTGTTTTGGCGCTGCTGGCGGTGCTGGCCGTTGTCGGTGGAGGATTCGCGCGGCTCGCCCTCATTCGCGGAGGCTTCTGCCGGTTCTGCGCCGTCTTCACGCGGGCCTTCGCCTTGCGGCTGTTCGTCGTCGGCTTCGACGCCGTCGATCTGGTCTTCTTCCATTTCTTCGTCGGTGCGGCGGGCGAACTGGATCGGCTGGCCAGCCGGCTGGTTTGCAAGCCAGAGGCGATAATAGTGTTCGGAATGCTGGAAATAACTTTCGGCCATCACGATGTCGCTGGAGGCTTGGGCATCGCGGCCCAGCTGCATGTACTTTTCGGCGACGGTTTGCGCGGTACCGCGCAGCTTCACATCCGGACCATTGCTGTCAAAGACCCGGTTGGCGGGGTTGCCATTGTAGTTGCTGCCGCTTCCGCCGCTACTGCTGCTGCTGCCTGTGTGGCGTCCACGGTTGCGGTTGCGGCCGCGCTGCTTGTTATTGTGCTGTCCAGGTCTCATGCAAGTTCCGTCCGTGCTGCGATTGAATTCAAGTCACACAAAGCCAGCCAGCCGCCCTTTGGGCGTGCCTGCGGCAGAATGCTCATATGCAAAAATGCGATCAGTCTTTCGTCCTGATTAAATCGACCCTGCCGCCGATGACCGCTTCAACACCCAACTTGCTCGTTGAAACGTTCGCCGCAATTATTGCAGAAAAACGAATGTCAGATTTGTGCTGTGCCCCGGCGACAAATCCCACACTGCATTCTTCCATTTGCAAAAAGCAGGGGGTTACCAACTCTATGTAGCGCAGCCGGGTTCCGATTCCAACGTCTTTTTTTGGCAATGTTTGGGAAAGCATTAACCAGTGGAAAACATGAGCGCCCGGGGAAGGCCCCCCAGGTCGGACCGTTGGTCTGCCAGCCGGAAACCCTGATCTTCAAAGATTTCAATAACGTCCGGCGCCTGTCCAGCTCCAATTTCGACGACAATATGGCCGCCTGGGGCAAGATGGAGCGATCCTGTCCCGGCAATGGTCTTGTAACACTCCAGGCCATCGCCGCCGCCATCCAGAGCCAGATGCGGATCGTGGTCACGGACGTCAGGACTCAGGGTTTGGATGGCAGCACTTGTAATGTAAGGCGGGTTGCTGACGATCAGGTCGAATTGGCCTTGGACTTTGCTGAACCAGTCGGAGTGCAACGCCGTCACCCTGTTTGAAACGCCAAGCGATGCGGCGTTTTGGGTGGTGATTGCGAGTGCTGCATCGGAAACGTCAACGCATATGCCAAGCGATCTTGGGCGTTCGCAGGCGAGCGTTATGCCGATGGCGCCGCTGCCGCTGCCGAGATCGATGAAGTTGAAAGTTTTATCAGGAGCGCAATGTGCAAGGCAAAGGCCGATGATTGTTTCTGTGTCGGGCCGTGGATCAAGGACATCGCGGGTTACCGTGAAGCGGCGGCCATAGAATTCACGGTGGCCGAGAATCTTGGAGACTGGCAAAAAAGCGAGGCGCTTGGCGATGTGGGCTTGGAAAACTTGCTGTTGCTGATCCGTGACCACAAGGTCAGGCGATGCGACCAGGTTTGCATGTGCAAGGCCCGTGGCATCTTGAAGCAGGAGCCGGGCGTCAAGGGCCGCCGCCGGAATGCCCACCTTTTCCAATCTGCGCCGCGCCTCGGTGAGCAGCGACGCAAGCGTCTCACGCGGCATCGGATTCAGCGAGGAGGCTGGCCTGATGGTCAGTTATCAGGGCCTGGACTACGTCTTCCAAGGCAGGGCCTTCGATGATCTCGGGCAATTTGTAGAGTGTCAGATTAATGCGGTGATCGGTCAGGCGCCCTTGCGGGAAGTTATATGTGCGGATGCGCTCGGAGCGATCGCCGGATCCCACTTGCCCTTTTCGGGCGGCAGACCGTTCATTGTCGATGCGGGCACGTTCGATATCATAAAGGCGCGCGCGCAGTAGTTTCATTGCTGCACTCTTGTTCTTGAGCTGGGACTTTTCAGTCTGCTGGGCCACGGCAAGGCCGGTTGGAATATGGGTGATGCGGACAGCGCTGTCAGTGGTGTTGACCGATTGCCCGCCGGGACCGGAGGAACGGTAGACGTCGATGCGGAGGTCCTTGTCCTCAATCTTGATGTCGACCTCTTCGGCTTCCGGGAGAACGGCAACGGTTGCTGCAGAGGTGTGAATGCGGCCTTGCGTTTCAGTGTCGGGCACGCGCTGCACGCGGTGCACGCCGCTTTCAAATTTCATCTGGGCATAGACGCCTGAACCAGAAATCGTGGCGATGATTTCCTTATAGCCGCCGTGTTCGCCATCGCTTGCCGAAATCACTTCGACGCGCCAGCCTTTCCACGACGCATAGCGCTGATACATGCGGAAGAGGTCGCCCGCAAAAATTGCTGCTTCATCACCACCAGTGCCGGCGCGGATTTCGAGGATGATGTTGCGCTCGTCAGCTGCGTCCTTGGGGAGGAGCATGATGCGCATGTCGTTTTCGAGATTGTTGATGCGTTCGGCAAGCAGCGGTTTCTCACTCGCCGCCATATCGGCCAGCTCGCCACCGGCGGCCAGCATTTCATCGAGACCCGCCTGTTCGGCATAGGCTGATTTCAGGGCTCTTGCGGCTTTGGCGGTGGGTTCCAGTTCGGCATAGTCTTTCGACAGTTTGACGAAAGCTTCGCCGGTCGCGCCACTCGACAAGTTGTGTTCGACTGAAGCAAAGCGCTCGAGGATCTTCTCGAGCTTATCGGGATGGATTGCGTTCATCACGCCTTCTGCTTTTGGCGCGGTTGCTTGGCGCGGGTGGCTTGCGGCGCTGGCTGGGATTTTTCATCGAAGAGTTCGGCGAGTTTCTCGGTCATTGCGCCCCCTAATTCCTCGGCGTCGACGATAGTCACGGCACGCTTGTAATAACGCGTCACATCGTGGCCGATGCCGATGGCGATGAGTTCGACAGGCGAGCGGTTTTCGATATCGGTGATGACCTGGCGCAAATGGCGCTCAAGGTAGTTGCCGGAGTTCACCGACAAGGTTGAATCATCGACCGGTGCGCCATCGGAAATCACCATCATGATGCGGCGCTGTTCGCGGCGGCCGAGCAGGCGGTTGTGCGCCCAAATCAAGGCTTCGCCGTCGATGTTTTCTTTCAGCAAACCTTCGCGCATCATCAGGCCCAGATTTTTTCGGGCGCGCCGCCAAGGTTCGTCAGCGGATTTGTAGACGATGTGCCGCAAATCATTGAGACGGCCGGGATTGGCTGGCTTGCCGCTGGCCAGCCAGCTTTCGCGCGATTGCCCGCCTTTCCAGGCACGCGTCGTAAATCCCAGGATTTCAACCTTGACGCCGCAGCGTTCCAGCGTGCGGGCGAGTATATCGGCGCAGGTCGCAGCTACAGTGATCGGGCGGCCGCGCATGGAGCCTGAATTGTCGAGCAGAAGTGTCACCACCGTATCGCGGAAATCGGTGTCCTGCTCCATCTTGAACGACAGGGGATGCATCGGATCAATGACAACGCGGATCAAGCGCGCCGTATCAAGGATGCCTTCCTCAAGGTCGAAATCCCAGGAGCGGTTCTGCTGGGCCATGAGTTTGCGCTGGAGGCGGTTGGCAAGGCGCGAGACGACGCCAGACAGGCTTGCAAGCTGCTTGTCGAGATAGGCGCGAAGGCGCGTCAGTTCCTCGGCATCGCAAAGGTCATCGGCGCTGATCTGCTCGTCGTATTTGTTGGAATAGACCTTGTAGAAATCGTCGTTGGCCTGAGATGAAAACGGCAATTGCGGTCGCCATGGCTCTTCGCCGTCTTCGGTGTCATCGCCGTCCTGATCTTCGGGGGCTTCGTCGGAGTCGATGGCCTGGGATTCCATCTCGGCGGAATCAGTTTCGCCTTCGGCATCCTGCATGTCTTCGGATGCCGACTGCTCGCTTTCCTGTTCCTGGCCTTCCGGCGTTTCCTGACGTTCGCCTGGATCTTCCTCGGCCTGCTGCTCCTCGTTTTCGTCGGATGCGTCGGGGTCGTCGCCCAGTTCATCGCCCATGTCGAGTGATGCGATGAGATCGCGCGAGAGTTTTGCGAAAGCTGACTGGTCGTGCAGCTGGTTTTTCAGCGTGTCGAGATTCTTGCCGGCTTTTTCCTCAACCCATGATCGCCAGAGATCGACATAGGGACGCGCTGCTGGCGGTGGTGCTTCACCTGTCAGGCGTTCGCGCAGCATGAGGGCGACGGCTTCTTCCAATGGCGTGTCGCGGCGATTTGTGGTGCGGTTGACGACCATGCGGCTGTAGCGGTCGTTGAGCATGGCGCCGAGATTCTGTGCGACACCCGGCATGGCATTGGCACCGATGGCTTCGATGCGGGCTTCCTCAACTGCTTCGAATACAGCGCGGGCATTCTTGCCTTGCGGCTGATAGTGGCCATGAACCTTGTCGGAATGATTGGCGAGGCGGAGAGAAAAGCTGTCGGCCAGGCCCCGGGTGATGGCAATATCCTTGTCGCTGGCGTTTTGGGTGACCTGCGGAAGTCTCGCCTTCTTGCCAACCAATGTTGGCTGGTCGTTGCCATAGGCCACAACAAGCTCTGGCTCCAAGCCCATGGTTTTCATGGCGGTGCCGAGGACGCTTTTGAATTTTTCGGCGCGATCTTCCTTGGTTCCGGCCATTGACGGCCTCACGCAATCGCTATTTTCGCCGCCGACTCCGGCAGTTCCTCGCCAAAGCAGCGCTGATAGAACTCCGCCACGATCGAACGTTCGAGCTCATCGCATTTGTTGAGGAAAGTGACTCGGAAACCGAAGGCCAGGTCGTTGAAGATTTCAGCGTTCTGGGCCCAGGTGATGACGGTGCGCGGGCTCATGACGGTTGAAAGATCGCCCTGCACGAAGGCATTGCGGGTCATGTCGGCAACGCGGACCATGTTGGAGATGGTTTTACGGCCTTTTTCACTGTCATAGGTCTTGCACTTTGAGAGCACGATGCCGGTTTCCTGGGCATGCGGCAGATAATTGAGAACAGAGACGATTGACCAGCGGTCCATCTGCGCCTGGTTGATCTGCTGGGTACCGTGGTAAAGCCCGGTTGTGTCGCCAAGGCCCACGGTGTTAGCTGTGGCAAAAAGCCGGAAGGCGGGGTGCGGGCGGATGACGCGCGACTGATCGAGAAGTGTGAGCTTGCCGGATGATTCCAGAATACGCTGGATCACGAACATCACGTCGGGACGGCCGGCATCATATTCGTCGAAGACCAGCGCAACATTGTGCTGGTAGGACCAGGGCAGAATGCCTTCGCGGAATTCGGTGATCTGCTTGCCTTCTTTCAGGACAATGGCATCCTTGCCGATCAAATCGATGCGGCTGATGTGGCTGTCGAGATTGATGCGGATGCAGGGCCAGTTGAGGCGAGCTGCGACTTGCTCGATGTGTGTCGACTTGCCAGTGCCGTGATAGCCTGTCACCATCACACGGCGATTGTGGGAGAAACCAGCAAGGATCGCCAGCGTGGTGTCCTTGTTGAACAGGTAGTCCGGATCAAGGTCCGGCACGTGTTCGGAGGTTTCGGCATAGGCCGGGACTTCCATGTTTGACTCAAAGCCAAACAGCTGGCTCACCGAAACCTTGTTCTCGGGCATGCCAGGTACGACGCCATTGGGCTTGGAACTCATGGTATTGTCTCAATTCACATAAAATGCCGGGGGTTGCGTGGGTTTTGTAACGGGTTCGGCAGCGCGGAGCAAGCCTAACAGAAACCACTGGCCCGCAAGGTGTCAAATCCCTTAATGACAGCTTTCAGGGTCTCTTCATTGGCCCTGGACCCACCGTTTGCATCAGGGTGGAGACGCTTTACCAGAAGCTTGTACTGCGCCTTGGCCTGCTCAGGCGTGGCACTGTCATCGAGTCCAAGTGTTGCCAAAGCCTCAAGCTCGGCCTTGCGGAGATTGCGGCCCAGCTTGGTTTGGGCCGGCTTGGCGTTCTTGCCAAAAAGCTCAAAGGGATCACGCAGGTTTTTGGCGGTACCACGCACTGATCCTGCCCGGGCATGAGCATTGTCACCCAGTTTCCAAGTAGGGCGGTGGCCGGTCTGGGACGCTTTCTGGTAGGATGACACGTCCTGATCACCCATGCCGTTAAAGTAGTTGTAGGTCTTGTTGTATTCCTGCACGTGCTGGAGGCAATAATTGTGGAACATGCCCTCGGCGCCCCGGCCCTTCGGGGCCTTGAAGCGCGCCGGCTTGGCGCAGCCTTCCCATTCACAGCCTTGTTCGGTTTTGACTTCGGCCTCGGGCTTGGCACCGCGCGGCTTGACCCTTATTTTATCGAAGATTTTGGAATCGAGTTTCATGACCGAACTATTATGATGATCATCACTGCCTCATTCAACCCGAATCCTCATGGATAAACCGAATGCCGCAATTTGCTGGCTCTGGCGACCCGGATGGACATGATTTAACCAGTTAGAAGGAAAATCTAGACAATTTGCCACTAAACTTGCCAAATGCCCTGCCAGCTGCAATAATTACTTGCGGCTTGCTCGGGAAACAACATGATGAAACAAGCTCTTTTTGGCAGTCTGTTCAGTGTCGTTGCAGCAGGTTGGTTTGCCGGTGAAGCACTCGCCGTTGATCCTTTTTTTCCAACCTTTGGCAACAACGGCATTGATGTCAGCCATTATAACATCGACCTTGATGTCGACCCTGTCTCCGGGGCAATCAATGGCCGCGCGATTTTGGCGATCAAGGCCGAAAAGCGCCTCACTGATTTTTCGCTTGACCTGCATGGGCTCGACGTCTCTTCCGTCAGGGTGAACGGTGCGCCAGCGCGGTTCTCGCAGGCGCAAGACAAACTCACGATCACGCCATTTGCGGCACTCGCGCCGCGCAGGCCATTTGTGGTGACAGTTTCGTACGCAGGAACACCTGACGCCCTGACTGATCCTACGGACGCGTCTTATGACTTAGGCTGGTTCAAGTATCAAAATTCCACCTATGTGGTCAGCGAGCCGATTGGCGCTTCCACATTTTTCCCAGCCAATGACGAACCGACTGACAAAGCGACTTACACTTTCGGCATCACCGTTCCCTTTGGATACAAGGGCATTGCGAATGGCACGCCTGTCGGGTCCATCAGCATCGGCAACAAGACCAGGTTTCAGTGGGCGATGCTGCAGCCCATGACATCGTGGCTTGCCACAGTCCAAGTCAACAAGCTCAACGTCTATTCAAAGCGTTCGGCAAGCGGCACGCCGGTCAGGGTTTACTATCCTGACAACGTTCCGCAGGCGCATGTCGATGGCTATGCGCTGGCATCGGAAATGATCCCTTATTTCGAATCTCTGGTTGGTCCCTATCCCTTCCAGAGCTATGGATCGGTCGTGGTTCAGGACCCCATATTGTATTACGCGCTTGAAACCCAGGCGATGTCGACTTTCCCTGCCAGGGCAAGACCTCCAAGTGAAAACATAGTTGCGCATGAATTGGTGCATCAATGGTTCGGCAATGAC
This sequence comes from uncultured Alphaproteobacteria bacterium, assembly GCA_963819615.1. Taxonomy (GTDB): domain Bacteria; phylum Pseudomonadota; class Alphaproteobacteria; order Rhizobiales; family Aestuariivirgaceae; genus Aestuariivirga. The sequence goes on along the minus strand of CAWFWW010000012.1, from coordinate 109,522 downwards.
ATTTCGGTCGCCAAATGGGAGGACCTGTGGATTGCTGAAGGCACTGCCTCCTATTTCGCCGATCAATGGGACAACCGAAATGACCCCGCCGCGTTCGACGCGGTCATGACCGACAGGTATAACTATGTGGTTCAGGAGCAGCTTGGTCCAGCAGTTGTGGAAGCGCCAGATCAATTGTTCAGCGACCGTACCTATGAACGGGGTGCCATCGCGCTTTATGCGCTCAGGCAGACAGTCGGAGATGCAACATTCTTCCGGATCATGCGCCGCTTCCATTCGGAAAACCGCGGGGGCAATGTGACGACGCAGGGCTTCATCGACACTGCGGCGGGGGTCAGTGGCAATTCTGCCGTGAGACCGTTGCTGCATGCGTGGCTTTATGAGCAAGCCATCCCAGCGCTTCCGGGGGTCGCTGCAAGTGCTACGACAGCTTCTGCAGCGCGAACGGCCGTTGTCCGTTCCAATCGCTACGACTTGCGGTGCGGCCATCGCTCGCCACATGGCACAGCAAATGCATGCTGATGCGGATCGCTGAGTTGAATTTTGAGTTTGTTGGGTAAAATAATGAGTCGTGTTTTTTCTTCCAGTTTGTGCAGTTTAGCTGCAAGTGGTTTTTTTGCGTCTTCGGCGCTGGCTGTCGATCCGTTTTTTCCAACATTTGGAAATAACGGCATTGATGTCAGCCGTTACACCATTGATCTTGATGTCAATCCCGTTTCCGGCGCTGTCAAAGGCCGGACAACACTGGCGATCACGGCTGAAAAGCGGCTGGCAAATTTTTCGCTCGATCTGCATGGCCTTAAAGTCTCTTCCGTGCTGGTGAACGGCTTGCCGGCGCGAACTTCGCGGATGCGCAACAAGCTGGCCATTACTCCCGCCCAGGTCCTTCCTGCCCTCAAGCCGTTTAGCGTGACGGTTTCTTACTCAGGCACGCCGGTTCCACTGCCAGACCCAACCGCCGCTCCTGGCAAAGAACTTTATCTTGGGTGGGCGAAACATCAAAACTTCACTTATGTGGTCAGCGAGCCGGTTGGCGCTTCGAACTTCTTCCCCTCCAATGACGAACCAACAGACAAGGCAACTTATACATTCCGCATCACGGTTCCGCTTGGCTACCGGGCCGTGGCCAATGGGAAACCGGTCAAGACGCTCACCACTGGCAGCAAAACCAAATATGAATGGTCGATGGCGCAGCCCATGACGACGTGGCTGGCGACGGTGCATGTCAACAAGCTCAAAGTCTACTCAAAGGCAACAAGCGGCGGACTGCCGGTGCGCATTTACTCTCCCTCAGACATTCCCCAATCGCACGTCGTGGCTTATGCGCGTGCGGCGCAGATGATTCCCTATTTTGAATCACTTGTGGGCAAGTATCCGTTTGCAAGCTACGGATCAATCGTGGTGGAAGACCCAAGCCTGTACTATGCACTAGAGACCCAGGCGATGTCGACTTTCCCGGGCCAGCCAGTGCCGCCGGATGACAGACAAATTGCGCATGAACTGGCGCATCAATGGTTCGGTAATGCGGTTTCCATCGCCAAGTGGGAAGATTTGTGGATTGCCGAGGGTGCTGCCACCTATTTCGAAATCCAATGGGTGAACCGGAACAGTCCGGCGGCCTTCAATAAGGCAATGGTCGACAATTATGAATTTGTTGTCGATTCAAAACTTGGACCCGCGGTGGTGGAAAGCCGCGACCAGCTGTTCAGCAAGCGCACTTACAGCCGTGGTGCGGCAACGTATTATGCGCTTCGCCAAACCGTCGGTAATGCGGTTTTTCTCAACATCCTGCGCAGCTTTTACGCTGAAAACCGCGGCGGGAACGTCACGTCACAGGACTTCATCAACACAGCGGTGCGGGTGAGCGGGAAAGAAGCGGTGCGTTCCTTGCTGAATTCCTGGCTGTATCAGAAGGCGGTGCCCAAACTGCCTGGGGCGCCGGCGAAAACCGCTGCAAAAGCGGCCTTGCCAAAGGCCATGGCGCAGCCTGATTTGTTCGGCTACCGTTGCGGGCTGGGCTCGCATCGCGGAGCGGCCCGAACTTGTTGACGAAAGTTGCATGGTCATGGGACTAGGACCAGTCGGGATGCTGCTGGAGCAAAAGCTGATTGACAGGCTTCATCCGACGCATCTGGAAATCATCGACGAAAGCAGCCAGCACCATGGTCATGCAGGTGCGCATCCTTCAGGCGAAAGCCACTTCCGGGTGCGGATTGCGAGCGAAGCTTTCGCTGGCCTGTCACGCGTTGCGCAACACCGGCTGGTCAATGCGGCGGTGGCAGAAGAAATGAAAGCGCGGGTGCATGCGCTGGCGGTTGAGGTGGCCGGGAGCTAGGGCTTTTCCGACACACCTATCGGATCAATTTTTTCGACCTTGATTGAGGTCAGCTGCTGGCGCTGTTTCTTCAGCACTTCGAAACGAAAGCCGTGGAAGGTGAATGATTGACCGGCTTTGGGGATCATCCGCGCCTCATGGATGATAAGCCCTGCAATCGTGGTTGCTTCTTCATCAGGCAATTGCCAATCCATGGCGCGGTTGAGATCGCGAAGCGGCACTGCGCCGTCGATAACGTAGGAACCGTCTTTGCGCTTGCGCACGCCAGTCACAACGGCGTCGAATTCGTCCTTAATGTCACCGACGATTTCCTCGATGATGTCTTCCAGAGTGATCAGGCCCTGCACCTGTCCGTATTCATCGACCACAAGCGCAAAATGCTGCTTGCGGCGGAGAAACGCGTTCAACTGGCTTTCGAGAGGGCGGGTGTCGGGCACGAACCATGGATCGGTCAGCGCGTCGTCCAGCTTCACCTTATCGAGCACGCCTTCGGACTTATGCAATGCGGCAAAGAGACTCTTGGCATTGAGAATGCCGATGATGTTTTCCGGTGAATCCTTCCATACCGGAACGCGGGTATGGCCGGTCGCGATCAAGGCATCAATCAGCTGGCTCATTGGCAATGCGGAATCGATCGTCACCATCTTGGTGCGGTGGACCATGACATCCAGAACTTCGAGATCCTTGAGATCAAGAATGCCGCCCAGCATGTCCTTGTCCTTCTTGATCACGGTGCCTTCCTTGTGATGCAGGTCAATGGCGCCGCGGATTTCCTCGTGCGCCGACAAGATGTTCTGGTCATCGTCGATGTTGACGCCGAACACCCGCAATGTGTTCTTGACGATATATTCCACGGTGAGGACGATGGGACCCAGAACGGCCGAGATCAACCGGATGATGGGTGCCACGGCAAGTGCTACGCGGTCGGGATAGGCGATGGCATAGGTCTTGGGCATGACTTCGGCGAAAATCAAGATGATCACGGTCATGATGGCCGAGGCGATGACAGCACCTGAATCGCCAAATATCTTGATCAGCGCTGCGGTGGCGAGCGCTGATGCGGTGATGTTGGCGACGTTGTTGCCGAGCAAAAGTGCTCCGATCAGGCGTTCCTTCTTGTCGGTGAGGCTCAAGACCATGGTGGCGCGCTTTGAGCCACGACGCTCGATTTCGGTGAGCCTGGCGCGCGATGCCGCCGTCAACCCGGTTTCGGCGCCGGAGAAAAAGCCGGAAATAATGATTAAAAAAACGATCGTTAGAATGGCCAAGCCAATGTCGGACGTCATTTTCGTTTTAAATCCTCATTGAGAAATGCAATTGCTTTTTCAGCGGGCACATCTTTCGCCACGAAAGCTTCGCCGATGCCGCGGGTCAGAATGAAAGTCAGCTTGCCGCCTTGCGCCTTCTTGTCCTGGCGCATGATGCCGACAAGTTTTTCGGCTGACGGAAGCAGGTGGGCGATGGCAGATACAGCGACTGGAAGCCCTGCGGATTTGAGATGGGCCGCAACTTTGTCGGCGTGGCTCTCATCGCAATGTCCCAACATCGCCGAAAAACGAAAGGCCTGCACCATGCCGATGGATACGGCTTCGCCATGAAGCAGTGTCTGGCTATAGCCGGTCGCGGCTTCCAAGGCGTGGCCAAAGGTGTGGCCAAGATTAAGAAGTGCCCGGACGCCGGTTTCGGTTTCGTCTTCGGCTACAATCTTGGCTTTTGCTTCACAGCAGCTTTTGACGGCATGGGCCGTTGCGATGGAATCGTTGCCCATGATTTTGGCAACGTTGTTTTCAAGCCACTCGAAGAACGACGCATCCCCCAGCAACCCGTATTTGGCGACTTCGGCATAGCCTGCGGCGCGTTCGCGCTGGGGCAGCGTGTTCAAGACATCAAGATCAGCGAGGACGAGAGACGGCTGATAAAATGCACCGATGAGGTTCTTGCCGTGGCGTGAGTTGATGCCGGTCTTGCCGCCGACGGAAGAGTCAACCTGGGCCAGAAGGGAAGTTGGAATCTGGATGAAACCGGTGCCGCGGCGGATGATTGCGGCGGCAAAGCCCGTGAGATCGCCGATGACGCCGCCGCCGAGCGCCACCACGAAATCACGGCGTTCCAGTTCGGCTGCAAGAAGGCGGTCGCAGAGATCGGTGAGGGTTGCGAAGGATTTGCTTGGTTCTCCGGGTTTCAGGACAATTGATGAAGCTGCAACGCCAGATTCCGACAGCGACTGTTCAAGCCGTGCGAGGTGATGGCTTGCGACATTTTCATCGGTGACAATTGCGACTTTCTTGCGCTTGAGCAGTGGTGCGATATGCGTACCTGCCTCCCCCAGCAAGCTTGAGCCGATGAGGATGTCATATGTCCTTGAGCCGAGGCTTACGGGAACGCGTTCAAGGTTTTTCATGTCGTTTGTCCGTTTGCGCTCGATCCCCATTGGCAGATGGATTGCAGCACTTCGGCGACGGTTTCGCTGTGCTGCGCATCGCGGCTTTCAACGGTGATGTCGGCCTCGGCATAAACCGGGTGCCGGATGTCGATCAAGTTGCCGAGGACGATTTTTGCGTCCTGGCCCTTGAGCAAAGGGCGGTTGTCGCGTTTCTGCACGCGTTTCACCAGCAAATCGAGATCGGCCTTGAGCCAGATCGAGACGGCATTTTTCTTGATGGCGGTGCGGGTCTCGTCATTCATGAAGGCGCCGCCGCCAGTTGCGAGGACTTGCTGGCCCTTTTCGAGGAGCCGCGCGATCACCCGCTTTTCGCCTTCACGGAAATAATCCTCGCCATGCTGGGCAAAGATCTCGGGGATGGTCTGGCCTGCCGCTTCCTCGATCTCCTGGTCGGCATCGACAAACTTGAAGCCCAGCTTTTCGGCCAGCCTGCGGCCAACGCTGGTCTTGCCTGCACCCATCAGGCCCACAAGGACAATGGATTTGCCCTGCACCGCCAGGAGCGCCTGCTCAATATCGTGGTTGGTCATCAGTTGTTCCAAGGCTGCGGGCACAAAACCTGGCCAACAACCGGGTTTGGCAAATCGCCCTGAATTCGGTAAACGGGGGCGATGGTGCCAGATACCGTAAAGTTCTTGTTTCTGATTGCGGTCATTTGCGGCGCAGTTTACGGCTCGGCCTGGACTTTGGCAAATTTTCCGCCGGAGCAGGTTGATATCGTGCGGCCGCTGCCGGATACGCAGCTCAAGCAGGATTGACCCATGGGCCTCGAAATGGACAAGGCAAAGGACGGGGCGTGGCAAAACCGCTTTCTCGACATGATGAGCGCCGAAAGGGGTGCTGCCAAGAATTCACTTGATGCCTATGACCAGGATTTGACGGACTATCGGTCCTTTCTCAAGCAACGCGGCGTGACGCCAGCTTCTGCCGATGCGGAAGACTTGCGCGGTTACATGGCTGATCTCGACAGACGCGGCATGGCGCGGACGACCGTGTCGCGCAAATTATCGGCGATCCGGCAGTATCACAAGTTCCTGCATGGCGAAGGATTGATCAAGCTCAATCCCACTGCGGCGATCGAACGGCCAAAGGCAGCGCGGCCCTTGCCCAAAATCATCGGGCGGAAAGAGGTCGAGACATTATTGGCCGTGGCTGAATCCGAGATTGCTGCTGCAAAGGGCGGCAAGCGGCTGAAAGCACTGCGCATGGCGTGCCTGCTTGAACTTCTTGCGGCCACCGGTTTGCGCGTGTCGGAACTGGTGGGGTTGCCTTACCGTGTTTTGCCGTTGCGCGATGGCACACTGATGATCCGCGGCAAAGGCGGAAGGGACCGCATGGTGCCGGTATCGGAGCGCGCACAGGCGGCGCTTGCACGTTATGCAGAAGAGCTGGCCAAAGACGGCGAGAAGCCGCGTTACCTGTTTCCGTCACATGGCAACCAAGGAGCCCTGACGCGGCAACATTTTGCGGTGGAGTTGAAGCGGTATGCTGGCCTTGCCGGCATTGATCGCAAGCTATTGTCGCCCCATACGCTGCGCCATGCATTTGCCAGCTTTCTCCTGGAACGGGGCGTTGATCTCAGGGCCGTGCAAAGCATGCTGGGGCATGCCGATATTTCGACGACCCAGATATATACGCATGTGCAACCGGAAAGGTTAATGCGGGCGGTCGAGCAATTCCATCCTCTTGCCAAAAAACCGGGCAAGAAAAGTTGACTTTCTGTCCGGGCGTCGTCACTAAACAATCATTCGTTACTTTGGGAAAACATGCTCGAATTTCTGGATTTTGAATCCCCCGTTGCCGAATTGGAAGGCAAAATCGCCGAATTGCGCTTGCTGGCGCAGGGCGACAAGACGGTTTCCATTGCCGATGAGGTGAAGTCACTCGAGAAGAAATCGGCAAAAATACTGGCGGACCTCTACAAGTCATTGACGCCGTGGCAAAAGGCGCAAGTGGCGCGGCACCGTGACCGGCCACATGCCTTGCAATACATTGAAACGTTGATCACCGATTTCGTTCCCTTGGCCGGCGACAGGAAATACGCCGAGGATCAGGCCGTGGTCGGGGGCTTGGGCCGCATGCAAGGCAGGCCCATCGTCGTCATCGGGCAAGAGAAGGGGTCGGATACGGCCAGCCGACTCAAGCACAATTTCGGCATGGCAAAGCCTGAGGGCTACCGCAAGGCTGTGCGGCTGATGGAGATGGCGGACAAATTCGGGCTGCCGATCGTGACGCTGGTTGATACGTCAGGCGCTTTTCCCGGCATTGAAGCGGAAGAGCGCGGACAGGCCGAGGCGATTGCGCGTTCAACCGATTGCTGCCTGTCACTCGGCGTGCCGTTAATCAGCGTGATCATTGGCGAAGGCGGATCAGGCGGGGCAATTGCGATTGCCACTGCCAACAAGGTGTTGATGCTGGAACATTCGATCTACAGCGTGATTTCACCAGAAGGCGCGGCGTCCATCCTGTGGCGGGATGCAACGCGGGCGCAGGATGCCGCAACGGCCCTGAAACTGACGGCGCAGGATCTTGCCAGGTTTCACCTGGTTGACGAGATCATTGCGGAGCCATTGGGAGGTGCGCAGCGCGATCCTCAGGCGGCGATCAAAAATGCGGGGCAGGCGATCTTGCGCAGCATCGACAACCTGGCTGACATGTCAGCCGAGCGCTTGCGCCAGCACAGGCGCGAGAAATTCCTTGATATGGGAAGCAGGCTTTAGAAGCCTGCTAGAAACCTTCCGCGAGTTGCGTGAGGCCGAGCTCAATCACTTCTGTGATGCCAGGCAAAATAGGCAGGAGGGCGAGGCCCATAAAACTTGCGATCACTGCATATTCAATTGCAGCGATGCCATTTTCATCAGCGAGTAATGCCTTCAATCTCTTAACCACGTTCGCCTCCAAACGGTCACCCGAAACCGCCCTCACTGGAAAATAATCGGCGGGTGTTTCATATTGTTTAACTTAAGCCATATTGCCGATCAAAGATGCATGATCATGAATATAAGGTTACAACAGAATGGTTGATTTTCGCCTATTGCAATTGAACCGGCGGCAAATATTGCTGGCGTCGGGGGCGACCGCGCTCACCGGCCTTGCGCCGAAAACGGCTCGTGCTGGATTGCCATCCTTGCGGATTGATACGCGAGTGCTGGAGGTCAAGGGGAAAGCCGCCAAGGTCTATGGCATCTTTGGGCCATCGGGGCGGCATGGCATGGATATGTTGCTCGGCGATGGATTCAAAGCTTCAGTCAGCAATGCGCTTTCCGAAGAAACACTGCTCCACTGGCATGGCTTGACGCCGCCTATTGCGATGGATGGCGTGCCGATGTTGTCGGGTCCGGCGTTGGCTGCGGGCGAAACGCGCGACTATGCCTTCAACACGCGGGAGACAGGAACGCACTGGATGCATTCGCATGTCGGATTGCAGGAGCAGAAGCTTCTGGCTGCGCCGCTGATTGTGCGCGAAACTGCGGAGCCGCTGTTTGATGAACAGGAGCATGTGGTGATGCTGCATGATTTCACATTCCGCGATCCCGCAGAAATTCTTGCAGAGCTGCAAAAGGGCGGTGGCGCACATGCGGCTCATGCGGGTCACGACATGTCGAAGATGGCTCCTGGCGTGGCGATGCCCAATGACATCACCTATGATGCGATGCTGGCCAATGACCGCACACTGGATGATCCTGAAATCGTGCGGGCGGATAAAGGCGGGCGGTTCCGCTTGCGGATCATCAATGGTTCTGCGGCTTCGAATTTCTGGATTGATCTAGGGCAACTTGAGGGCAGCCTGATTGCAGTTGACGGCCATGCCGTGTTGCCAATCAAGGGATCGCGGTTCCCGCTGGCCGTGGCGCAGCGCGCCGATATCCGGGTGAATTTGCCGCCGGGGGCGGGAGCATGGCCTGTATTGTTTCAGGCGGAAGGCGCTGAGTTGCGTTCTGGCGTTATTTTGGCTTCAGGGAACGGCGCTGTTGCCAAGCTCTCGGACAAGGGCGAGGCGGGCGCTGCCTTTGACCTTGCGCTGGAGGGGCGGCTTCGCGCCGTGCAGCAGGGACCAGACGAGCCTGTGGTGCGCACGGAAACCGTGATGCTGACGGGCGGCGGCGCTGACTATATCTGGGGCCTCAATGATTCTTCCGAGATGCATAATGTGCTGTTCCGGGTGCGCGAGGGCGAGCGGCTCGAAGTCATCTTGCACAACATGACGAACATGGCGCATCCGATGCATCTGCATGGCCACTATTTCCGCGTCGTCGGCATTGGCAACCAGCGCTTCGAAGGTGCGGTGCGCGATACCGTGCTGGTGCCGGTAGGAGAATCGGTGACTATCCGCTTCGACGCCGACAATCCCGGCACCTGGGCTTTTCATTGCCACCACCTCTACCACATGAACGCCGGAATGATGGGAGCGATCGCCTATTCGGCGGGAGCGTAGATATATTCAGTGTACGGATTAATGTGGAATCGTCCTTGCGCGAGCAAGGTTGACAGTTTTCCGCCACATGACGTCCAAAATGCGTGTCATCCCAGCGCTTGTCGCGAGGACCCATTGGTCCGCTTGGTGAGATGCTCAGGTGAGTGCAACGTGTTTCGCTCAAGAACGCCGCAAACACTGCGTCAAATGCTGTAGATGCGCGCGCACGGCACGCGACGCGACTTTCACGCAAGGTGATGGATGGGTCCCCGCAACACGTGCGGGGATGACAACGAAAGGGGATTGCGACTTGACCGACAACAGTGTGTCGTGCCCTGGAATGACAATGGAGGGGATTGCATGTGTTAACTTCCTCTTCAAGCAGGAGACCTAGATTTGCAAATATGACAGACACTCCTGTATTCACCCCGAAGCTCGTTACGGTTCTTCGCGAGGGCTATGGCTCCGTGCAATTGCGGGCGGATGCGGTTGCGGGGTTGACAGTCGCCATTGTGGCGCTGCCGCTTTCGATGGCGATTGCCATCGCCTCGCATGCAACACCGGCGGCGGGGCTTTACACCGCGATTATCGGCGGGTTTCTGGTTTCTGCCCTGGGCGGCAGCCGCTATCAAATTGGCGGGCCTGCGGGCGCGTTCATTGTTCTCGTTGCGAACATCATCGACACACATGGCATGGACGGTTTGTTGGTTGCGACTTTGATGGCGGGTGCAATCATGCTGCTTGCGGGGTTGTTGCGGCTCGGGACTTTGGTCAAGTTCGTGCCGCATCCTGTCATCGTCGGATTTTCCGCGGGGATTGCGACGATCATCTTCGCCAGCCAATTGAAGGAGCTTGGCGGGCTATCGCTGAGCAGTGCTGAGCCAGCTCAGATCATTCCGAAACTTGGAGCGCTGATTGGGGCTGTCAACACGCTGAACCCGGCGGCGGTTGCGGTTGCGGCACTCAGCATCGCGATCATTGTTGCGCAACGGATGTACAGGCCGTCATGGCCGGGGTTCCTGATTGCGGTTGCGGCGGCTTCGGTCTTGAGCGTTGCGCTCGGGCTTCCGGTTGATACGGTTGCGACGCGGTTTGGCGGCATTCCGCATGGGCTTCCGGTTCCGGCGTTGCCAGTGATCACGCAAGACAAGTTGTGGACGTTGCTGCCTTCCGCCATTTCACTGGCAGTGCTCGGCAGCATCGAGTCGCTGTTGTCGGCGGTTGTGGCGGATACCATGAAGGGACGCAGGCACCGTTCCAATGCCGAGTTGGTGGCGCAAGGTTTTGCCAATATCGGGTCGGCGCTCTTTGGCGGGATCACAGCGACGGGAACAATTGCGCGCACCGCCACCAATGTGCGGGCTGGCGCACATGGCCCGGTTTCCGGCATGCTGCATGCGGTTTTTCTTTTGCTGTTCATGATGGCGGCGGCACCGCTTGCGGGATTCATTCCATTGGCGGCACTTGCCGGCATTCTCGCCGCTGTGGCGTGGAACATGTTTGAAAAAACGGAAGTGAAGCGGCTGCTTTCGGCGTGGCCGACTGCGCTGGTGTTGGTGGTGACACTCTTGTTAACTGTGTTCCGCGATTTGATTGAAGGGATCGCTGCGGGCACGGCGCTGTATTATGCATTGTGGGCGGTGCGGAAAGAATCGTAGCTTACAGTTTTCCTTCCGGCACCTTCAGCGCATCTGCCAGTCTGGCTTTGGCTGATCCGGGTTTTAGGGGTTGGGGCTGGGATTGGTGGGGTTTCCAGGCGTTGGCCCAGGCGATTTCGAGGGTGGCGCGGATTCTGCCGTCGGGATCAGAGAAATGGGATTGATAGTGTTCGGCCACTTTAAAGGCGAAACGCTGCGAGACAAATTTCGCAGAGCGGCCAATGAGCGGGTTGGCGAAACCTGCCGCCTTCACTTCGCGCATCAAGGTGAAGGCGTCTGAATAGCGCAAGGTGACGCGGTCGAGATCGGCGACGGGGAGGGCGAGTTGGGCGCGCTGCAAGAGGCCGCCAAGCTCGCGAATGGCGATCATGGGCGCAACGCGCGGGGATGCGCCGCCGGTTGTTTCCACTTCGGCGGCGAGCCAGCTGTCGCGCAATTCGCCCAAGGTTTCGCCGGCAAAGAATGACAGCATCAGCAGGCCGTCGGGCTTAAGGGCGCGCGCGCATTGGGCGAGATAGCCTGGCACATCGTTGACGGCGTGGAGATCAAGCATGCTGATGATGGCGTCGCAGGGGCCGGTCAGTTCGAGAACATCGGTTGCTGGGGGTGAGCGATGTTCCAGCGCACCAATCTTGCCGGATGCGTTCAGTACCGAGGCGAATTCGTCGCTGTGGGCAATCAGGATGGCGCGATCAAAGTGGCGGGTCACAATGGCAAGACGTTCGCCCAGGTCTTCGGCGATGCGCTCCATGAGTGGTGCCGTGATGGCAGGACTCGCCTTTGCCTGACGCTGAAGATAGAGTGCGCGGTCAAAGAGGCGGGGCGTTTCATCAGGCATGGATGAGCCGATACAGGAAATCACGGCGCCACTCCAGCGCTGGCGGCAAATGGCGCTGGGCATGTGGAACGCGTTTGTTGATGTGGTGACGCCGCCCAAATGCCTGAAGTGCCGGGATGCGGTCACGGCGGGTGCTACCTTGTGCATTCCGTGCTGGCAAAAATTGAAGTTTCTGGATGAGCCGGTGTGCGATTCCTTGGGCACGCCGTTTGAATATGACGAGGGGCCGGGAATGCTGTCGCCAGAGGCGATTGCCGATCCGCCGGAGTGGGACAAGGCGCGGGCGGCGGCGGCGTTTGATGATGGCTCGCGGCATCTCATTCATTTGCTCAAGTATCAGGACACGCAGGAAGCTGGCGCGATGATGGCGCGGATGATGCTGGGGGCAGGCCGCAAAGTGATTGCGGAAGCGGATGTGCTGATACCAGTGCCGTTGCATCGCTACCGCTTATGGCAGAGGCGGTTCAATCAGGCGGCCTATCTTGCGGCGATCATCGCAAGGCAGGCGGAGAAGCCTTTGGCGGTTGATGTGCTGGTCAGGGACAAGCGCACGCGGCAGCAGGTGGGACTTACGGCGGAGGAGCGGCGAAAGAATGTGAGGCGGGCGTTTTCGGTGGCGCCGGAAAAGCGGCCTCATGTGGAGGGAAAGACCGTCTTGCTGATTGATGATGTGCGGACCACAGGGGCGACAGTCGGGGCTTGCGCAAGGACGCTCAAGGATTCAGGGGCCGTTCATGTTCATGTGTTAACCTTCGCACTTGTGCTGGAGCCTGCGCGGCTCCATATTGATGTTTGAAAACAAGACCATGCCAGACGTTACGATCTATACCACAGGCCTTTGCCCCTATTGCCACCGCGCCAAGGCGCTGTTGCAGAAGAAGGGTGTGGCCTATCACGAGGTCGATGTGAGTTATGATGCAGCTGAACGGCAGCGCATGACGGCGCGGGCTGGCGGGAGGCGGACAGTGCCACAGATTTTCATCGGGCAGGCCCATGTTGGCGGCAGTGACGAGTTGCACGAGCTGGAACGGCAGGGAAGGCTTGATGCCTTGTTGTCCGCATGACATTTAAAGCGGCACTCATCCAGATGCGCTCGGGCCGCGACATGGCGCGCAATCTTGTCGATGCATCCGCATTGATCCGGGAGGCGAAGAGCAAAGGTGCTGTCTACGTGCAGACGCCTGAGGTCAGCAATATTTTTGAACCGGACAAAGAGCGGCTGAAAGCCATTGCCGTGGCTGAGACTGATGATGTTTCAGTGAAAGGCTTTGCTGATCTGGCGCGAGAGCTTGGCATTCATTTGCATATCGGGTCGCTGGCGCTGAAGGGTGCTGATGGAAAGCTGGTCAACCGCGGCATTCTGTTCCGGCCTGATGGCAAGAAGATTGCGCATTACGACAAGATCCATTTGTTCGATATCGACTTGCCATCGGGTGAAAGCCATCGCGAGAGCCACACCTATACGCCGGGCGACAGTGCCGTCGTGGCGGACATCGGTTTTGCGAAACTTGGTTTTTCGATCTGTTATGACATGCGGTTTCCGCGGTTGTACAACGCGCTGGCCAATGGCGATGCGAATGTAATCGCGGTGCCTGCGGCATTTACCGTTCCAACGGGGCAGGCGCATTGGCATGTGCTGCTCAGGTCGCGGGCGATCGAGACCGGCAGTTTTGTTCTGGCAGCAGCGCAAGGCGGCGAACATGATTCAGGACGCGCGACTTATGGGCACTCGATTGCGATATCGCCTTGGGGCGAAGTCATTGCGGAAGCCGGAATTGATCCTTGCGTTCTGGCATTTGACATTGACCCACAGGCTTCTGCCGAGGCGCGCGGCCGCATTCCGGCGCTGAAACATGCGCGCGACTTCAGCTTGAAACGTTGCTGAACCATGGCTATCTCAAGCGCATGATCAGATACGACCTCATTTGTGACAAGGGCCATGAATTTGACGGCTGGTTCAGCGACAGCGCGGGTTATGACACGCAGCGCAGTCGCGGGCTGGTGGAGTGCGCGCATTGCGGTACTTCGCAGGTTGACAAACAGATCATGGCGCCGCGCATTGGCGCAAAGTCGAATGCGAAGATGGAACCCTCTCCGCAGACGATGATGACGCCACCGGTTGATCTGCGGATGCAGGCTATGATGACGATGATGCGCGAGATGCGCAAACATGTTGAGTCAACGGCCGAAAATGTCGGCGACAAATTTCCCGAGGAAGCGCGAAAGCAGCACTACAACGAGACCAAAAAACGCGGCATTTACGGCAATGCGACGCCGGATGATGCGCGGGCACTGGTTGAAGAGGGAATCGAAGTTTACCCGATGCCGCGGCTGCCCGAGGACGGGAATTAGCGTCTCGGACGTTCAGCCAATCCCAGCACTCGTCGCGAGGAACCATCGGTCCGCTTGGTGAGATGCTCAGGTGAGCGCAGCGTGTTTCGCTCAAAAACCCTGCAAACGCTGCGGCAGATGCGCGTGCACGGCACGCGACTTCCACGCAAGGTGATGATGGGTCCCCGCAACACGTGCGGGGATGACAATAATGGGGGATTGATCCTTAACCGGACAGGAGGGCGGCAAGCACAAAGATGACGGGCTGGTTCTTGGCCTACACCAGCGCCCCATGGCAATGCTTGTATCGCTTGCCCGATCCGCACGGGCACGCATCATTGCGCGCCACCCGGCCCCAGGATGAAGGATCCTTCGGGTCAATCTTCGCTTGCGGCACCCGCGGCGGAGCCTGCGTCAGCACAGCGCCTTCACCAACATCATCCTCGCCCGTTGTGAGATCAAGATGATGCGCCGCCATGTCGGGCAACTCGTCTTCGCTTGGATAATCATCGGCAGGCCGCGTCTGGATTTCCACCCGCATCATCTGTGAGGTCACCTGCTCACGCAAGTTATTCACCATCTCGGTGAACAAGGTATAACCTTCCGTCTTGTATTCATTGAGCGGATCACGCTGCCCATAGCCGCGTAGACCGATCACCTGGCGCAGATATTCCACCGTGATGATGTGGTCGCGCCACAGCCGGTCTAGGCTGCGCAGCAGCACCGTCTTTTCCACCTGATTCATGATGTCGGCAGTATACTTCGTGCGCTTCTCTTCATATTGCGCGTCAACCGCCTTGTTCACGCGCTCGCGGATTTCCTCATCTGCAATGCCCTCTTCCCTGACCCAGTCCTGCACAGGAAAATCGACGTTGACCACTTCGCGCAAGCGCTGGTGCAGGCCGCCTGCATTCCATTGTTCGGCATAGGCGTTTTCCGGGATGTGTTCGGAGACCAGCGCATTGACCACGTCATGGCGCATGTCGTCGACCGTTTCGGAAACTTCCTCGCCCTTCATGATGCCGATGCGCTGCTCGAAGATCACCTTGCGCTGGTCGTTCATCACATTGTCGAATTTGAGGATGTTCTTGCGGATGTCGAAGTTGCGCGCCTCGACCTTCTGCTGCGCTTTTTCCAAAGCCTTGTTGATCCACGAATGCACGATTGCCTCGCCTTCCTTGAGGCCAAGCTTCTGCAGCATGCCGTCCAGCCGTTCCGACCCGAAGATGCGCATGAGGTCATCTTCCAGCGACAGATAGAAGCGCGAACGCCCCGGATCGCCCTGACGGCCCGAACGGCCGCGCAGCTGGTTGTCGATGCGCCGGCTCTCATGCCGTTCCGTGCCAATGACGAACAACCCGCCTGCGCCCAACACAACTTGCCTGTTGGCCTCAACCTCGCCCTTGATCTTGGCGATCTTCACATCGCGCTCAACGCTCTCCTGAATGCCGGCAAGCTCCGTCGCAATCCGCATGTCGGCATTGCCGCCAAGCTTGATGTCGGTGCCGCGTCCCGCCATGTTGGTGGCGATGGTGACAGCACCCGGCGCGCCGGCTTGCGCAATGATTGAAGCTTCCTGCTCGTGATAGCGGGCATTGAGCACATTGTGCTCGACATTGTTGCTCTTCAAAAGCTCCGACAGCTTTTCGGATTTCTCAATCGACGTCGTACCGACAAGCACTGGCTGACCGCGGGTCTTCGCATCACGGATCGTCTCCATGATCGCGACGAACTTCTCGCGCTCCGTGCGGTAAACCTCGTCATCTTCATCCTTGCGCCCCACCGGCACGTTGGTTGGAATATCGATCACATCAAGCGAGTAGATGTCCATGAACTCGTCAGCTTCGGTCGAGGCCGTGCCAGTCATGCCCGCAAGCTTGCCGTAAAGCCGGAAATAGTTCTGGAAGGTGATCGATGCCAGCGTCACGTTTTCGGGCTGCACCGCTACATGTTCTTTCGCTTCCAGCGCCTGATGCAGTCCTTCCGAATAACGCCGTCCCGCCATCATGCGTCCGGTGAACTCATCAATGATAACAACGGCGCCATCCTTGACGATATAATCCTTGTCGCGCGCAAACATCTTGTGCGCCTTGAGCGCCTGCTGGATGTGATGCACAATGGTGACGTTGGCGGCGTCATAGAGATTGTGCCCCTTGAGCAACCCGGACTCCGCCAGCAACTGCTCCAGATGCACATTGCCCGCTTCCGTCAAAGTCACCGAGCGCTGTTTTTCATCAACTTCGTAATCTTCAGGAACCAGCACCGGAATGAACTGGTCCAGCGCATTGTAAAGTTCGGATTTGTCATCAACCGGCCCCGAAATGATCAAGGGTGTCCTGGCTTCATCGACCAGGATCGAATCCACCTCGTCGACAATCGCAAAATTGTGCCCGCGCTGCACCATCTCCTCGAGATGGTACTTCATGTTGTCGCGCAAGTAATCAAAGCCCAATTCATTGTTGGTGCCGTAAGTCACGTCGCAGGCATAAGCCGCCCGCCGCTCGGCATCATCAAGCCCGTGCACGATCACACCCGCGGTCAATCCGAGAGCCGAATAGACTTTCCCCATCCAGTCAGAGTCGCGCTTTGCCAGATAGTCATTGACCGTGACGACATGCACACCCTTGCCGGTGAGCGCATTGAGATAGACCGGCAGCGTGGCGACCAGCGTCTTGCCTTCGCCGGTCTTCATTTCTGAAATCTTGCCCTCATGCAATACCATGCCGCCGACCAGTTGCACATCAAATGGCCGCAGGCCCAGGGCCCGCTTGGAAGCCTCGCGCACCGCTGCAAAGGCTGGCACCATCAGATCGTCCAGCGACTTCCCCGCCGCCAGCTCAGCCCGGAATTGTGCCGTTTTCCCCTTCAGCTCCGAATCAGTGAGTGTCTCAAATTCAGCTTCAAGCGCGCCAATGGCGGGTACGCGCTTCTGCATGACCGTCACTTTCCGGTCATTGGTCGAGCCAAAAATCTTGTGGGCCAGCGTGCGCAGTCCGAACATTCAACAAAATACCTTATGAAACGGGAAAAACCCCAAATGAATTAGCAAGTGAATCCGGGCCTTCTAGCCAACTTGACCGATTTGGACAATGACCGGCTTCCAGCCGTGGATATGCAGGCCGACATGTAAGAATGTCCGCGAATGGAATCAATCTGTTGCGCAATCGCAACATGATCACAAACGCGTGGGATCCCCCTTGCAAGCCATGGGTTAGACACGCAAATTCAGGGTGATTTGTAGGTCCCGAAGCGGAACCTGCCTGTCAGGCGGGAATGTGCTGGCGTGTCGGCACATTGTTGCCGTGTTTGGGGGTCATGAGCACACGTGATTTTTCCTTTTTTGCAGTGATTTGATGGTTTTCATGACAACTAAGTTATTCGCATCCCGCACCCTGACGCTTGCTGCTGCCTTGGCGGTTACAACGGCCCTATCCTTCCCCGCTCGCGCCCAGGATCAGCAACAGGAACAGCAGCCGGAAGCTCAAGCCCTCACCGGCGAGGACAAGACTGTCGCCACCGTCAACGGCTATGAGATCAAGGCCTCGGAAGTCCGCATGGCCTTTGACGATGTGATCGGCCAGCTGCCCAACATTCCGCGCAAATTGCGCTATCCCTTTGTCGTCGAATTCCTGATCGAGCGTCATTTGCTGGCCCAGCTCGCCAACAAGGAGGGTTTGGGCGATTCGGATGACTACAAACGCCGGCTCGCTGCCTACCAGGCCAAGGCACTGCGCGATTCCTATCTCGCCCAGAAAATCGGACCCACGGTGAGCGAAGCGGAAATCAAGATCGTTTACGACGAAGAATCGAAACGCCTGGAAGAAACCGAGCGCGTCCGCGCCCGCCACATCCTCGTGGCTTCGGAAAAGGAAGCCACCGACATTGAGGCCCGTCTCGCAAAAGGCGAAAAATTTGAAGACCTCGCCAAGCAATATTCCCTCGACGGATCGAAGGATTACGGTGGCGATCTGGGCTATTTTACGGCACCCGAGATGGTGCCGCAATTCTCCGCCGCTGCTTTCGCCATGCAAAAGGGCGAAACCTCAAAGCCCGTGAAAACTGATTTCGGCTGGCACATCATCAGGATCGAAGACCGCAAGAAAGGCGCTGCCCAGCCCTATGATCAAGTGAAAGGCGCCATCCGCAATGTGCTGGTGCGCAAGAAAGTCCAGCAGAAGCTCGCCAGCCTTCGCGAAGTGGCGAAGGTTGACATATTGGACGAGGACTTGAAGCGTTTTGCCGAAGAAGCCAAGAAGCAGCGCAAGGCCCTCGAAGCCCAACAGCAAAAAGGTTCGGTCGCAGGCCAGGCCGCACCTGCAGCTGATCAGCCCGCTGACCAAACTGAAACCGGCGCCACCGGCGATGACGCAGCCACAACCGGCAAAGGCGACCTCCAGGCCCCGGCGCAGTAACATCGCTGTCATTCCTGCGAAAGCAGGAACCCATGGCGTTTCAGCGTTGACTGTCGGCCTTTCGAGCGTAACTGTAAAATGGGTTCCCGCAGTCGCGGGAATGACAATAGCGGACCAAATTCATGCCCCACCCCGTTTCCCCCCTCGCACCCACGCACCAGCAAACCCTCCCCGCACTCAATGGCGTAAAGCTCGCTGCCGCCGCAACGGGCATCCGCTACAAGGGGAGGCCCGATGTCCTGCTCGCCTTGCTCGATCCCGGCACCACAGTCGCAGGCTGTCTCACCTTGTCAAAATCCCGCTCGGCTCCGGTCGATTGGTGTGCTGCATCTTTGAAAAAAGGCACAGCCCGCGCCCTTGTCGTCAATGCTGGCAACGCCAATGCCTTCACCGGCAAGCGCGGAGTCGCAACCGTGACATCAGTGGCCAAAGCCGCAGCCAAGGCCTTCAAATGCAAACCACGCGAGGTCCTGCAAGCATCGACCGGCGTGATCGGCGAACCGCTTGATCCATCCTTCATCGTCAACGCGCTAGGCTCCCTCGGCGCCAACGCCAATGCCGACAGCTGGAATGCATCAACCGCCGCCATCATGACCACCGACACGTTCCCGAAAGCCGTGACCCGCAGCGTGAAAATCAGCGGCAAGACCGTCACCATCAATGGCATCGCCAAGGGCTCCGGCATGATCGCCCCGGATATGGCGACGATGCTGTCCTTCATTTTCACCGACGCAAAAATCCCGGCAAAGGCCTTGCAGAAATTGCTCTCGGCAAGCGTTACCAAAACCTTCAACTGCGTCACCGTCGATGGCGATACATCAACATCTGACTCGGTCCTGTGTTTTGCCACAGGCAAGAGCGCTGCCATCACCGCCGCCAATGTTAAGCCCTTTGCCAAAGCGCTGCATGACGTCTGCCACGAACTCGCGCAGCTCGTTGTTCGCGATGGCGAGGGTGCAGAAAAACTCGTCGAGATCACCGTGACAGGTGCCGCCAGCGAGAAGGCCGCCCACCGCATTGCCATGACGATCGCCAATTCGCCCCTCGTCAAGACTGCAATTGCAGGCGAAGACGCCAATTGGGGACGCATCGTCATGGCCATCGGCAAGTCCGGCGAGAAAGCTTTCCGCGACAAACTGCGCATCAGGATCGGCGGCATTCTTGTTGCAGCCAGGGGCATGCGCGATCCGAATTACAAGGAAACCGACATCATGCCGCACATGAAAGGCCGCGAGATAAAAATCGAAGCCGACGTCGGGGCCGGAAAATCCCGCGCCACCGTCTGGACCTGCGACCTCACGCATCGCTACATCGACATCAATGGCTCATATCGGAGTTAGCAACCCCACCCCCGGCCTCCAGCCGGACCCTCCCCGCAAGCGGAGGAGGGAAAAGAGGAATAGCGCTAACCTTATCCCTCCTCCGCTTGCGGGGAGGGTGGCGCGCAGCGCCGGTTGGGGTCCGCCACCCCAATGAACCTCCTCCTCGTCGTAGCCGTTGCCCTCATCGACCCTGATGGCCGCGTCCTCCTCACCCAGCGCCGCGAAGGCAAACAGCTCGCAGGACTGTGGGAATTTCCCGGCGGCAAAGTGGATGCAGGCGAAAAACCCGAAACCGCCTTGATCCGTGAATTGAAGGAAGAACTCGGCATCGACGTGACTGAATCATGCCTCGCTCCCTTGACCTTCGCCAGCCATACTTATGAAAAATTCCACTTGCTCATGCCGCTCTATGCCTGCCGCCGCTGGAAAGGCGCGGTCGCCGCGCACGAGGGTCAAGCAATGAAATGGGTCCGCCCCAAAGACATGAAACAATACCCCATGCCGCCAGCAGACTTGCCCCTCATTCCTCATTTGATCGAGCTGCTGTGAAGGATTTTTGAACTTCCGAAAAAAATTGTCATCCCCGCAACACGTGCGGGAATGACAAAGTTGGGGATTTCACGTTAACCGGACAGCAGTGCGCCCGCCGCGAGGATGTCCGCTCCGGGTTTCTTTTTACCCTTTCGTCGCCAGCTTGGCGGGATCGAGGGCTTCGTTGGCGAGGATTTCGCCGGGTTTGCCCAAGGGACCTTTGTCCTTGCCGTCGATGATATAAGTGAGAAGGCCACCATCCTTGGCGATGATAGTGAGGCCTGGTTGGTCGGGGACGCGGTAGATGTCGCCTTTTTTCAGGCCTTGCGTCATCAGAACCTGGCCGCGCGAATCCTCGATGCGGACCCAGACATTGTCGGTGGCCTTGATCACCAGCCGCGCGTTTGGATCTTCTGAACCATAAACGGCGCCATCAGCTGTGATGGGTGCTGTTGATGCTGTCTGGTCAGGAGCAGTTGTTGGTGCGATTTCCGGAACTGTTGCGGCGACAGGCGCTGCGGGTGCTGTCTCCGAGTTAAGGGTCTTCTGAATGAAGGCGCCGAGATCGTCCTGATCGGTGACGGCGGGCGTCGTTCCGGGCACGGCCGGATTTTCAAGAGACGCGGTAGACTGCGCCACCATCGGTGCTTCCTGCACCGTAATTTCAGCCGCGTCCTTGCCCGTCGTGGCGGTTGGCATCGGATCGGAAATTTCTGTTGCGGCCTGCTGTTCCGGTGCTGAAGCTTCAACCGGCGCCGGGGCTGGCGCCTCGGCTGTCATGTCGATGGGTTCGCGGATTTCGGATGGCGAAGACATGAACCAGACAGAGCCTGCAAACAATATGAAGGCTCCGGCAAGCGATGCGATGACCCCATTCTGGCCGCCAGGATATTGCGCGACGGATGGCAGCTTGAATTGCTTCAGATCGATGGATGGAATTTTCGGAATGTATTTTCCGAAGGGAAGGACCTTGGCGCTGGACAATGGCGCAGGATCAGCCGGATGGCGTTTTGGTGCAAGCTGGGGCGCTGGCAAAAATGTGACGTAGTGCTTCAGCAATGGTTCGGGGTCAAATCCCAGGAAATTCGCGTAAGCGGCGATCATCTCAAGCGCTTCGATGCGCGGCGGCATGCGCGTCATGTCGCCATGTTCGATGGCA
This sequence comes from uncultured Alphaproteobacteria bacterium, assembly GCA_963819615.1. GTDB lineage: Bacteria > Pseudomonadota > Alphaproteobacteria > Rhizobiales > Aestuariivirgaceae > Aestuariivirga. Next base: position 88,079 of record CAWFWW010000012.1, on the reverse strand, counting down.
AATATGTGGGATGGATGAATTCCGGTTTTTGTGCTGGCTGATTCGAGGCCGATGCCGCGGCGCAAGCGCTCCTGCGACAGATACCAACCGGCTTCGCCAGCGGGGTTTGTCCTGCGGTCGGGGCGATGGCTCTCTACGGCCGCCGCCGCAGCCGCTTGAGCCTGATTTTCGAAATGATAAGCGTGCTGATCCATGTCGCAATCTCTTGGCAGCAGGTGGCGCTGCTTTACCTTTTACTAACCATAAGCGCAGAATGGCGCAGAAAGGTGAATGAGAGACTAACGAGGGGGAAGATTTTCGAGATTGGCGGGAAGGCCCTCTCCGTCTTGCGTGCTGGCGCACGCAATCCACCTCTCCCGCAAGCGGGAGAGGAAATGTATCAGAGCACCACGCGGTTGCGCTGGGCGAATTCCATTAATTCGGGGCGCAGGGTGTGGAGTGCGCTGTTGAGGCGGGGTTCAAGGAAGGTCCAGAGCTTGGCGCGGTCGAGGGAGCGGATCATGGCTTTCACCGGGCCGATGCCGGAGGGCACCATGCTGATCGAGGTGAGGCCAATGCCGACGAGGCCCATGGCGTCGATAGCGCGGCCACCCAGTTCGCCGCAGAGTGTGACGCTCTTGCCGTGGGCCTTGCCTTTTTCGACGATCATGCGCATGGCGCCAAGAACTGCAGGCGACAGGGGATCATAGCGATTGGCCAACTTCGGATTGCCGCGATCTGACGCGAAAAGGAACTGCATCAGATCGTTGGAACCGATTGAAGCGAAATCGACAATCGGGAACAAATGATCGAGTTGCCAGAGCAGCGACGGGATTTCGATCATGACCCCGAGCTTGATGGAGTTGGGCAGTTTGTGCTTGCGGTCGGCCAAGTATTTCACTTCGTGATCGAAGACTTCGCGGGCGCGGAGATATTCATCGATGTCGGCGATCATCGGGAACATGATCCTGATGTCGCTGCCAACGCCTGCCATGAGCATGGCGCGCAGCTGCAGGCGAAGCAGTGCGGGCCGGTCGAGCGCCATGCGGATGGAGCGCCAGCCGAGGGCCGGGTTTTCCTCGCGCGGCTGGCGGAGATAAGGCAAGGTCTTGTCGGCGCCGATATCAAGGGTGCGGAAGACGACGGGCTTGCCCTGCGCCTGTTCGAGGATTTGGCTGTAGTGGCGGATTTGCGAGGACAATCGCGGAAAGCGCTGCGCCATCATGAACTGCAATTCGGTGCGGTAGAGACCCACACCTTCGGCACCTGAATCATGGAGGTGCGGAATGTCGACAATCAGACCGGCATTGATATTGAGGCTGATCAGTGCGCCGTCTGTGGTGATGGCGGGGAGATCGCGGAGTTCACCATATTGGGCCTGCTTTTTTGCATAGAAGCGGACTTTTTCGGCATAGGCGTTTTCAAGTTCCTGCGAGGGACGCACGAAGACTTCGCCGGTTGAGCCATCGATGATGACTTCGTTGCCTGGATCGACAAGGTCAATCACACCCTTGGCAAGGCCGATGGCGGGAATGCGCAAGGCGCGCGCGACAATCGCCACGTGGCTGGTCTTGCCACCTTCTTCGAGGATGACGCCGCGCAACTTGCTGCGGTCATAATCGAGCAACTCAGCCGGGCCCATGTTGCGGGCGACGACAATCGAGTTGGCTGGCAGGTCGGTGCGCGAGGCGGTGGCAACGGCACCTGTCAAAATGCGCAACAAGCGGTTCGACAGGTCGTCGAGGTCATGCATGCGCTCGCGCAGGTATTCATCCTGGATGCGCTGCATGCGGGCGCGGTTATCGGTCTGGACGCGCTCGACGGCGGCTTCGGCAGTGAGGCCTGTATGCACGGCTTCGCTCAGGCGATTGAGCCAACCCTTGTCGTGGGCGAACATGCGGATGGTTTCGAGGACATCGGAATAATCCGTGGCGCGCATGGCATCGGAGCCATCAAGCAATTCGTCGACGTGCGAGCGCAACTGGTCAATTGCCGCATTGAGGCGCTTCAATTCATGCGGGATGCTTTCCGCGATCATGTTCTCGATCTTGACGCGGGGTTCGTGGAGCACGACGTGGCCAAGTGCAATACCTTCGGCCAAAGCTTCGGCGCGCAGATGGTGCGAGCGCATGTGAGCGACATCGACGGCGACTTCGCGGGCCACTTCCTTCAGATCGCCCGAGGCGATTATCTCCGCCAGCACCATGGCGGTGGTTTGGAGGGCTTCTTCTTCCTCTTCGGTATAGGTGCGCTGGGTCTTGTTCTGGACGACAAGCACACCGATCACCGAGCCGCCGCGCATCACGGGCACGCCGAGGAAGGAGTGATAAATCTCTTCGCCGGTTTCGGGCAAATACTTGAACGCGGGATGCTGATGGGCTTCCTGCAGGTTGAGGCCGATGGCCTGATCGGCGATGAGGCCGACAAGGCCTTCACCGGTTTTCAGTTTCGATTTGTGGACTGATTCCTGCTTCAAGCCTTCGGTGGCATAGAGTTCAAGAATATTGCCGGGGCGCATGACATAGATCGAGCAGACCTCGGCCACCATGTTGGCGGCGATTGTCGTGGTGATCTTGTCGAGGCGCTGCTGTGCCGTCTCCGGCTCCGCCATCACTTCCCGGAGCCTTCGGAGCAGAACGCGCGGGCCGCGGGGCGATGCCGGCATGGGCGCTGTCCTTATGAGGTACTGGAGTTGGACATTTTAATTTTTGTCCAAACCATAGACCTGATGCAAGGCGCGCACCGCGAGTTCGGTATAGGCTTCGTCGATGAGGACCGACACCTTGATTTCCGAGGTGGTGATGGCCTGGATGTTGATGCCTTTATCCGCCAGTGACTTGAACATTTTTGCGGCGACACCGGCGTGGCTGCGCATGCCGATGCCGACGACGGAAATCTTGGCGACGTCGGCGGAATGGACGATGTCCTCGAAGCCGACCTTGCCCTTGAGAGCGGAAAGATTTTCGATGGCCTTGCGCAAATCCTTGCGCGGCAAAGTGAAGGTGATGTCGGTGAACTTGCCGTCATGCGACAGGTTCTGGACGATCATGTCGACGCTGATATCAGCTTCGGCGAGGGGGCCGAAAATTGCCGCCGATACGCCGGGCTGATCCTTGACGCCGCGGATCGAGACTTTTGCTTCATCGCGTGAATAGGCGATGCCACTGACCACATGCTGTTCCACGATTCTGTCCTCATCACATACGATTGTTCCGGGGCCTGTTCCATCAGGCTTGTTCTGGTTGGCGGCGTCGGGTGCTTCAAACGATGAGCGCACCTGCAAAGGCACCTTATACACAAGTGCAAGTTCCACCGAGCGGGTTTGCAGCACTTTTGATCCGAGTGATGCAAGTTCCAGCATTTCCTCATAGGAGATGCGATCGAGCTTGTGGGCAGCGGTGACGATGCGTGGATCAGCGGTGTAGACGCCATCGACATCTGTATAAATATCGCAAGCGGCTTCAAGGGCTGCCGCGATTGCCACAGCTGATGTATCGGAGCCGCCACGGCCCAAGGTGGACACGCGCTTGTCGGGGCCAATGCCCTGGAAGCCTGCGATCACGGCGACCTGGCCCTGTTCCATGCGCTTTCTGATTTCGCCGCCATTGATCTTGGTCATGCGGGCTGAGCCATGGACGCCATCGGTTTCGACAGGGAGCTGCCAGCCCGACCAAGAGCGAGCAGGGATGCCCATGTCCTGGAGGACAATGGCGAGGAGGCCAGCGGTGACGAGTTCACCTGTCGAGACAACAGCATCATATTCTCTTGCATCGTGAATGGGGGCAGCCTGGCGGCACCATTCGACCAGCTGATTGGTGGTCCCTGCCATCGCCGAGACGACCACGGCGATGTGGTTGCCGGCCTTGACTTCACGTTCCACATGGCGCGCAACATTGCGGATGCGGTCGATATCCGCAACCGACGTGCCGCCGAATTTCATTACCAAACGGCCCATGGGCCCAACATCCTCTTAATCCAAAGCTGAACCCAGGAATCAATCGATTCCCGTCATTTTTCAAGGGGTGGAGATGAACTTCCCGGGTGGCGCGGCATCCTCATAGTAGACCCTTTTGCCAGATGCAATATAAGGGGGCGGAATTAACGGAATTTCACGTGATGACAGCCGGAACAAGCACTTTGCCGCCGAGCCTCGATCCTGCCGAGGTCGAGAAATTTTCAAAAATGGCCGCCGAATGGTGGGATCCCAAGGGCAAGTTCGGAGTGCTGCATGTGTTCAATCCGGTGCGGCTTTCCTACATCAAGGAACAGGTAACAGCGCGCTTCGGGCGTGATCCCTATGAGCGGGAGCCGTTTTCCGGCCTGCGGTTTCTGGACATTGGCTGCGGCGGCGGGTTGCTGTGTGAACCCATGGCGCGGCTGGGGGCAACGGTTGTTGGCGTTGATCCATCGGAGAAGAATATCAAGACAGCATCAGTGCATGCGTTGGAGCAGGAGCTGGAGATTGATTACCGCGCCGGGCTTGCCGAAGATCTGGATGCTGCGGGTGAAAAGTTCGACGTGATTCTCAATATGGAAGTGATCGAGCATGTGGCTGATCCTTCAGCATATGTCCGCACCTGTTGTTCGATGCTGAAGCCGGGTGGACTGATGTTTGTGGCGACGCTGAACCGGACACTGAAATCCTTTGCTTTAGGCATTGTGGGGGCGGAATATATTTTGCGCTGGCTGCCACGGGGAACCCACCAGTGGGAGAAATTCATCACCCCTGCGGAGCTGAAAGGCTGGCTTTCGGACAATGGCGTTGAGGTGAAGGCGGAAACTGGCGTGGTTTATCATCCGCTGGCCAATGAATGGCGGCGGGCGAAGGATATGGATGTGAACTATATGGTGGTGGGGAAGATGGGGGCTTAAAATTTCACCCTTCCTCGCGCGCGACAGCGCGTGGGGAAGGTCCCGAAGGGGGATGGGGTGTTGGGCGTATGACATTCTGTTCACGGTTAGTTGGGATTAATCCAAAATTCCGTCATGGCCCGCTTCAGGCGGGCCACCCATGGACATCAGCCCCAGATCAAAGAAACCCGATCAATTTGGAACGCCCGAAAAAATTTTCCCACCAGTCATGCGTGGCCCGCCTGAAGCGGGCCATGACGGTATTTTGGGTTTGCGCATGCACGTAATCGCGCAGGGTTGAGACCTTCACGTCTGAGCGGCTCTCCAGGCGGGAGACGTAAACTTGCTTGCCGCCGAGGCGTTTGGCGACTTGTTCTTGGGTGAGGGCGCGGGATTTTCTTATGTCGCGCAGGGCCATTTCTTCTGCGATCAATTCCTTGGCGCGACCATTGATACGTTTTTTGCGGGCAGGAGAAAATCCTGCGATGACTTGCTTCAGGGGAATGGCGGTCTTCATGTCTTGGTCCTGCTTCACTTAACGGCAAGCGAAACTGTGACTCACGCTGCGTCCGCTGGATGAACGCGTTTCCTGATTTCTTCACCGTGTTCACGTTCTGCCATGGCGATATCAAACTGGCCCTGCAGATCCAGCCAGAATTGCGGGCTGTTGCCGAAATAGCGGCCAAGCCGCAAAGCTGTATCGGCTGATATTGATCGCCTGCCATTCAAGATGTCGGTGATGCGCCCTGAAGGAACGCCAAGGTTGATCGAAAGTCGATTGGCGCTCAACGCGCGGGCAAGCAATTCCCGGCGCAGCAGCCGTCCGGGGTGGATCGCGGGTGTCATGATTTATCCCTTATGATAGTCAACAATTTCAACGTCGTAGGCATCGCCATCTTTGAAAACAAAACAGACCCGCCATCTCCCATTGATGGTCATTGCCCATTGTTTGCTTCGGTCGCCTTTCAGTTTATGCAATCCAACACTCTTCAACGGACTGATGTCTCTCAAGCTCTTGGCCACATTCAAAGCCGCCAGAAGTTCAATTGCAAAGTCCCTATCAAGCCTGCGAAAACTGTGGCCGAGCTGATCTCCCCAAAACTTTCGCGAAGCGGAATTTTTCCAAGTCTTGATCACGGCAAAAACGTAGTACGTCAGACAGCAAGTGTCAAGTTGCGCATACTGATCTGGGCTCGCTGTCAGCGATCATTTTGGGGATGCACCCCATCCGGCGCAACGCGCCACCTTCCCCAGCTTCGCTGAGGAAGGTTGGGGAGATACTTTGGAAGGGCCATTGACAGACTGAACTCTTTGGACATATGTTCTTGTTATGTTCACTTCCTTCAAGCAGATCTGGGATGGTGCTTTGGCGCGTAACGCGGCCGCGCTTGCGGGGGTGGTGGCGGAACTTTTGGCTGTTTTGTCGGTTTATGGTGGCTTGGACGCGGTCAAGGTGTCCCGGGCTGTTCACTCCTCGATCATCCGTGTGCTGCGGCCTGCCGAATCAGCGTTGCGGCGGCTGATTTTGATTGCGGCGCGTGATGTGATTGTGAGTCCTGACGAGCGAGCGCCGACAAATGCGCGAACAGGAAACCGCACATCGCCACGCAAGCCTGCATCGCGCATGTCGTTCCAGCTGTTTGATCCGCGCAAGCGTTTCGGTGCGCCGCGGGTGATCTATACGACTCTGGTCCCAAGGATTTCTTTTGTCGGGCCAAAAGCGCCGCTTTCGCCTTTGTCTCCACTCGCCAGTTTGCCGCATGAGAGCCGGCTTGTTGTGGAAGATGCTGATCGCCAGATCGGCGCGCGTCGCCTGTGCCTGCGGCTCAAGGCGCTCGCATCCGCACTCGATGATATTCCGCGTCAGGCCATCCGTCTCGCGCGATTGCGGCTCAAACGGGAAACACAACAACCGCCGAGGTTTTTCTCGCCACTGCGCCCCGGAAAGCCGCCCGGCCACCGGAGCATAGCGCATCACGAGATCGATGACATTCTCGCGGAGTGCCACAAGTTCGCGCTGGGTGTCTTGAGCGAGGCGAGGCTGAATACGTCTTGAGTTCATCTCCCATAAATCGTCATTCCGGCGAAAGCCGGAACCCAGGCTTTCCACACATTTGCCTGTTGAAAGTCTGGGTCCGAGCTTGCTCCGGGATGACGGCATTTGTTAGCAATGAGGTGGACTGCAAACTCGTCTTCGCTCAAGTGCCACGCATGACAAGATCAGGTGAATATGAGAGAAGCGGGCATGACCTCTGACCTTGCTTCTCATTCCAATTTTCCATCCCTTGTGCTGGCGCGCATGCTTCAACCGGGCAAGGTTTTCATCGCGTGCGATGATGGCCGGACTTTCAGTTACCAGCAGTTTTGGGAGTTGAGCGGGCGGCTGGCTTCGGCGCTTGCGGTTTCCGGTGTCCAGCGGGGCGACCGGGTTGCGGTTCAGGTTGAGAAAAGTGTTGAGGCGATTGCGTTGTTCTGGGCCTGTGTGCGGGGCGGATTTATCTACTTGCCATTGAACACGGCTTACACGGCAAACGAGATTTTATATTTTCTGGGAGATGCCGAGCCTTCGGTATTTATCTGCTCACCTGAAAAACAGGTGGCAATGCAGAAGATTGCCTCATGCAAACTTGCGACGCTTGATCAATTGCCGGTGAGTGGCAGCTTTGCTGACGCAGCGACTTCCTGGGATGATCTTGCCGCCATTCTCTATACTTCCGGTACGACGGGGCGATCCAAGGGGGCGATGCTGACGCAACGGAATCTTGCGTCCAATGCGCTGGCATTGATCGATGCGTGGAAATTTACAGCTGATGACGTGCTGATCCATGCGCTGCCGGTTTATCATACGCATGGCTTGTTCGTGGCGATGAATACGGTGTTTTTGTCTGGCGGGACACTTCTGTACCGGCGGTCATTTGGTGCTGCTGATGTTCTAGCGCAGATGCCGCAAGCCACGTGTTTGATGGGGGTGCCGACATTCTATACGCGGCTTTTGGCGCAAGAGGGGCTGACGCGCGATGCCACGCGGCACATGCGGTTGTTTGTTTCGGGGTCAGCACCGTTGCTCGCTGAAACGCATCGCACTTTTTCGGAACGCACGGGGCATGCGATTCTTGAGCGCTATGGCATGACCGAAACCAACATGAATACGTCGAACCCCCTTGATGGCGAGCGGCGGGCAGGGACAGTGGGAATGCCACTGCCGGGTGTCGGCGTGCGGATCAATGGCAAGGGTGTCATTGAGGTCAAGGGGCCGAATGTTTTCGTTGGCTACTGGCGCAATCCCGAGAAGTCCAAAGAGGACATGACTGATGATGGCTGGTTCATCACCGGCGATGTCGGGCATTTTGATGCGGACGGCTATCTGGTGATTTCGGGGCGGGCCAAGGACCTGATCATTTCCGGCGGGTTCAATGTTTATCCGAAGGAAGTCGAGCTTTTGATTGATGCGATGCCTGGCGTGATTGAGTCAGCGGTGATCGGCGTGCCGCATGCGGATTTTGGCGAGGCGGTGGTGGCGGTTGTGGCAACGCAGACGCTCACATCCGCGGATGAAACTGAAATGATCCGTGTACTGAGGACATCGCTTGCGCCTTTCAAGACACCGAAGCGGGTCGTTTATGTGCAGGAACTGCCGCGCAATGCCATGGGCAAGGTGCAGAAGACGGTGCTCAGGGAGAGTCATGTTTCCATGTTCACGCCGTGATCTGCGGCTGACACCCACCCCTACCCCTCCCTTGAGGGAGGGGAGAAGGGAAGAACACTCCCCTCCCTCAAGGGAGGGGTAGGGGTGGGTGCCTGCAACAAGCTCCGTGTACGGATCAATTTCGCGTCACCGGCTTCGACCTGAACCTTCGCACGGTTTCGCGTTCGGCGCGGCGCATGGCGAAGGGTGGCAAGCCTCTTGAGATGAGGTCGAGGTCTTCGAGGACCATGCGGCCCATGTCCTTGAAGGCGGCATCGAGCGCGCCGGCGCGGTGGGCGCTCAGTATGAAATTGTCGAGCTTGCGGACGGGATGATTTTGCGCCAGCGGTTCTTCAGGATAGACGTCGCTTGCAGCACGGATGTGGCCCGAGCGCACGGCGTTCATCAGCGCATCAAAATCGACGACACCTGCGCGGCTTAACAATACGAAGCAGGTTCCCTTTCGCATTTTTGCGAATTCACTTGCACCGAGGAAGCCGCCGTTTTCGGTGGTGACACCGGCGACGACAAAGATGATGTTGCTTTGGCTCAGCACCGCATCGAGTGAGGCGGGTTCGGCGCCGTGGTCTTTCAGAAATGAAGCGGGCAGCCAAGGATCGTAGGCGCGGATGGTTGAGCGGAAGCCGTGGAGCAGTTTGATCAGCGCGCGGCCGAGATCACCGAAACCGATGAAGCCGATTTCCGCACCTGACATCAGCCGGGCTTCGGTGTTGCCATCGCCGCCCCAGAGTTCCTGGCCGTTACGGAAATCGCGGTCAGCGCCGACGATGTTGCGTTCAAGTGCGAGGGCCAGGCCCAATCCGATTTCGGCAACCGGCTGGGCGAAGACTTTTCCGGTTGACAGGACGTGAATGCCGCGCTCGAAGCAAAGATCGTAATCCATGTTGTCGAGAAAGTTTGATTCAACGTTGAAGATGGCCTTGAGCTTTTTCGCTTTGACCAGGAGTTCGCGGGGCAACGGCGGCTGGCCGAGGATGAAATCAATGTCGGCGATGCGCTGTTCGAGCAGTTTCAGACCGGCGTCGCCTTGAGCCTCGATGAGGCGGCATGAGCTATGGAAGCGGGCAAGGGCTTCTGGCGTGAAAATCAGATCCAGCGAACGCGGTTCTGGAATCGAGAAAACAGTTGGGAGAGTGGCCGGCATAACACTCCAACTCCTGACGCTTGTCAGCGGCGCTTGAGTTTGACCTTCTGGCTGGGTCGTTCCTCGGTGGCCGAATCGATCTTGTCCATCTCAGCGGCGAGGATCGTCAGGCAGTCGGCGAGGGTCTTGCGATCACCGGATGGAACATGGGCGAGCAAGCGCTTGTCGACATCATCCGCGCCGTTCTGGACGGAGCGCAGCGCCTTTTTGCCGGCGGAGTCAGGCGCACGGCATTGGTGCGGCCATCTTCCTTGGTGCGGCGGCGCTGCAGATAGCCTTGGGACATCAACCGGGCCACAAGATCAGCCAGCGTCGAGCGGTCGATGCCGGTGATCTTGACAAGGTCGGTTTGACTCTTGCCTTCATTTGCATCAGCCGCCTGCAATACGATGAATTGCCGGTGAGTCAGACCCGACTTACCGACGCCTTCCATGTAAAGATGGACTGAATACTGCACCGACCGCTTGAGCAAGTGCGATAACGACCGTGAAAACTGTTTTGACTCTTTAGTGCCCGACATACCAAACCTGATCTCGGATGTTCACATCCCCAACCGGCAAACCCTTAATTTCCGCCGCCTGAACCCCAGGCATCGAGAAGATTTCCCCGTAAGCGCGTGAGTCCTAGCTTCTCCCCCTGTTTCCAGCAAGCATATATTGCCTAGCATGCCAAGAAACACCAAACGTGCCGCTTAATCAGCACACTGATCTATTGCCGCAGACTGATGCGGCTGACAAGTCTTGACTCTTGCCAAAGAAGGTGCGCAGCCGATCATCCGTTGGCTGACGGTTTCTCGTCCGGGGCTGTCATATGCTTGGCCATGTAGGGGGCATTCGCAAGGGCGAAGAGCAGCGTCAGACCCATCAGACCAAAGACTTTGAAATTTACCCATTGGTTGGTGGTGAAGTTGCGCCAGACGAACTCGTTGGCGATGGCCAGCGAAAAAAAGAATACGCTCCAGCGCATGGTGAGGGTGCGCCAGGCGGGATCGGGCAACTGCACTGCCTCACCCATGATGTCCTTGAGGAAGGTCTTGCCGAAAGCGAGGCCCGCAATGAGGATGCCGCCGAATAGAACATTCACCATGGTCACCTTGACTTTGATGAACGTGTCGTCGTGCAGATACAGCGTCAATCCGCCAAAGACCGCCACGAAAATTGCGCTAAAAAGCGGAAACTTGGCGATTTTTCCGGTGGCAAAGTAGGTGATCGCCAATGCGACCAGGGTTGCCGCCATGAAGATGCCAGTGGCCCAATAGATGCCGCCCACCCAGTTCGCGACGAAGAAAGCGAGGAGGGGACCGAAGTCCAGGAGTGTCTTGCGGCCCTGGCTCATGCGTCTTCGAGTCCGGCAATCGCGCGGGCAAAGCCATCGGCGTCGAATGGCTGGAGGTCTTCAATCTTTTCGCCGACGCCAATGGCGTGGATGGGAAGTTTATAGGCCTCGGCAATGGCGACGAGAATGCCGCCCCTTGCGGTGCCATCGAGTTTGGTCATGATCAGTCCTGTTACGCCCGCAACTTTGGTGAATGCTTCTGCCTGAGCGAGCGCATTTTGGCCTGTCGTGGCATCCAACACAAGCAAAACGGCATGTGGCGCATTTGCATCATACTTTTTAATTACGCGGACGACCTTATCGAGCTCGTCCATCAGGTAGGTTTTATTGTGAAGCCTGCCCGCCGTATCAATGAACATGATCTCGGTGCCATCTTCCTGGGCGGCCTTCATGGCGTCGAAGGCGAGGCCTGATGCGTCCGAGCCTTGCGGGCGCGACATGGTTTCAACTCCGATGCGTTTGCCCCAAACGGTCAGCTGTTCGATGGCGGCGGCGCGGAAGGTATCGCAGGCAACGAACTTCACCTTGAAGCCTTCGCCTGCGGCGATTGCGCCAAGCTTGCCGATGGTGGTGGTCTTGCCGGAACCGTTTACGCCGACAACGAGAACCACAAATGGTTTTTCCTCGCCAAAATTGAACGGCACTTCGACGGGCTTCAGCACCTTCGCCACTTCGGAAGCGAGAATTTGCCTTACTTCTTCCGGATCGATTTCCTTGTCGTAACGCCCGGTTGATACCGCCTTGATGATGCGTTCGGAAACGGCGAGGCCAAGGTCGGCCTGGATCAGGGTGTCTTCTAGCTCTTGCAGCGTTGCCGCATCGAGCTTGCGTTTGGTGAAAATTGCGGTGATCGAGCCGGTGAGAGATTTCGAAGATTTTGAAAGTCCATCCTTGAGCCTGGCAAACCAACCTTTCCGTTCAGGTTCTGGGGAGGGTGGCGCAGACGGAGTTGCTGGTTTGGCAATTGGAACTGGTGCAAGCGCTGGCTCGGGCGGCGGCGCTGACGATGGAGTTTCGATGACGGGAGGTGGAAGAGGTTCGGGTGTGACGATGACCGCTGGCACAGGCTCGCGGTCCTGAACAGGCTCAGGCAGCAGCGGCGGCGTAATTTTTTGAACTGGCTTGGGTTCAAGTTTTTTAGGCTCAGGTTTTTTTAGCTCGGGTTTTTTCGGTTCAAGTATCTTTGTTTCAGGCTTGGACTTCGCAACGGCTTTCTTTGGAACGGCTACCGGTTCGGGTTTCTTTGCTTCAACTTTCTTGGGTTCAGCAACTTTTTTTGCTTCTGGCTTTTTAGGTTCTGGTTTCTTTGGGGCGATTGGTTTTGCCGCAGCTTTTTTTACCGGTACTTTCGGTTCCGGTTTTTTGGCAAAGTGAGGCTTTTCAGCTTTCGTTGCTGGCGTGATTACGCGTTCTGCGACGGCAGGTTCAGCCGGGGCGGTGACCTGCTCAATTACTGGTTCAGGTTCTGGTTCTGGTGGTGGAAGGGCCGCCTGCTGCTGAGCATCTTCTAGCGGAGCTTCGTCTTTGCGGCCGGTAATGCGATTGAAGAGTTTCTTGAAGAAGCCCGCCATCAGATCATCCTTGCTTCAAGAGTCGTTCCGCGCAGGCCCGTCACTTCTGCTGAAATGATTGCGCCCGGCGTTGCCGCTTCCTTGATGCGGGCGACAGCGAACTGTTCAGTGCGGCCGGTGTGGGCTGTTTCCATCAGCAGTGCGCGGCGTTCACCTTTTTGTTGAGCCAGAAAGTCGAGCAGGCGGTTTTCTCCAGCTTCACGCAGGCGGGCAGCGCGTTGCTTGATGACAGGTTGATCAAGTTGCGGCATGCGGGCTGCCGGCGTTCCGGGGCGGGGTGAAAACGGAAAGACGTGCAGGTAAGTCAACTCGCATTCGCCGACGATGCGCAGGGAATTTTCGAACATCTCATCGGATTCCGTCGGAAAGCCTGCGATGAAGTCGGCGCCAAACGTCATGTCGGGGCGCCTTGATTTCAGATTCTTGCAGATTTCAATTGCATCCTCGCGCGTATGGCGGCGCTTCATGCGTTTCAAGATCATGTTGTCGCCGGATTGCAGCGACAAGTGCAGATGCGGCATGACGCGTGGTTCAGATGCGATGATTGAAATCAATTCTTCGTCGGCCTCGATTGAATCAATCGATGACAGGCGGAGGCGGTTCAGGGCGGGAACTGATTTCAGAATGGCCGCCAGCAATGCACCAAGCCGTGGCGTTCCATCCAGATCAGCGCCCCATGAGGTAAGATCAACGCCTGAGAGTACGACCTCGTGGTGACCGCCATCAACGACGCGTTTCACCTGATCGACCGCTTCGGCGATGGAGACCGAACGCGAGTTGCCGCGTCCGAATGGAATAATACAGAAGGTACAGCGATGGTCGCAACCGTTCTGCACTTGGACGAAGGCGCGGGTGCGGCCGCTGAGGCCATCAATCTTTGGCGGGCGGGATTCTCGCGCTTGCATGATGTCGGAGACGTTGATGCGGGGTGCGTTAGTTTGTGGATGCCAGCTTTCGGCTTTCAGTTTTTCCTCGTTGCCCATGATGCGCGAGACTTCCGGCATTCTGGCGAGGACGTCAGCTTCAGTCTGGGCGGCGCAGCCGGTGACGATGATTGATGCCTCGGGGCGTTCGCGGTGCGACTTGCGAACGGCCTGGCGCAGTTGCCGTGTCGCTTCTGCCGTGACCGCGCAGCTGTTGAAGATGATTGTATCTGACAGGCCTGCGGCAGTTGCGTGGTTGCGCATGATTTCGCTTTCGAAAGCGTTCAGGCGGCAGCCAAATGTTTGAATGTCGATATCTGTCACGACAATAATTCCGGCGGCAAAATTCCTTCGCCGTCATAGGCGGCGGGACCGGTCATCAGGACATGCCCGTTTTCCGGATTGATGGCCAGGAATAGATCGCCGCCGGGGAGGCTGATGCGGCAGTTTGCGTCGATGATCCTGATGCGGAAGCCTGCTGCCATCACGGCACAAGCAGCGGTGCCACAGGCTTGGGTCAAGCCAGCGCCGCGTTCCCACACTTTGATCGTGACGTGATTACGTGCTTTGACCTTGGCCAGAGTGATGTTGGCTCGGGCGGGGAACAGTGGATGATGTTCGAGCATGGGGCCAACCTTGGCGAGGTCGACGACGTCCAGGTCCTTGACCCAGAAAATGCAATGCGGATTACCGACATTCACAACTGATGGCGAGTGGATGTGCGGATTGTCGATCGGGCCGACCTGCAATTCGATGTGACGCGTATCGGCGAATGCTTCGGACAACGGGATGTCCTTCCAGCCAAACTTGGGTGCGCCCTGGTCGATGGTGACAAGCTTGTCACCTGCTTTTTGCGCCACCAGCAAGCCACCCCTGGTTTCGATGGTTGCGGTCGCGACAGATTTTTCATCAAACAGGAGATCGGCGATGCAGCGGGATGCGTTGCCGCAGGATTCAACTTCGCCACCCTCAGCATTCCAAATGCGCATGCGGGCATCGGCAGCGGAAGAAGGTTCGATGACAATCAGCTGGTCGCAACCGATGCCCGTTTTCCGGTTTGCAATGGCGCGGGCCTGCGCTTCGCTTATCGCCAAGGGCATGCGCCTGGCGTCAAGCACGACAAAGTCATTGCCGAGGCCGTTCATCTTACGGAACGGAATGTGCACAGTTGCGGTCATGGTAGCGGCTTATATGGGGAAATTCGCCCGGAAAGCTAGTCTTCTCGGATTGGGGTAGACTGGCTGACTTCGATTTCCTGACCCATGCGGAAAAGCACCAGTGACGCCATGAAAATGAGACCTGCTGCAAACAATTCGCCGACGTCTTCTATCATGGCGAGGTTGCGATGAACCCGGTCCGAGATAAATCCGTAGCTGTTGAGCAGTGAACCGATGTCATCAAGCACCACGGCAAAGAATGCGAACAGAGCGAAGCCGCCGACCACAAGTGAAGCCCGGCAATATTGCAGGCGCGAAGCGTTGCGAAATGCCAGAATCAGGATTGTCGCGATCACTGCGATGGCTGTTCCGAAATAAATCGATTCCCCAAATTCGATGGCTTTGTCTGGTGCATAGCTGGAGAAAAACTTCGCTCCTAGGAATGGGCGCAAGCGGTCGTGGATCATGAACAGATCGTCGAACAGTACATAGGCTGCAATGCCCGCCAGAATCTTGAGTTTTGCGTCGCGAAGTTTGATGCTTGCCAAGACCAGCAATATGACCGCCGCTGTCAGCTCGGCAAATCCAACAAGCTCAGCGTATCCATATTCCTTTGAAACAGACAGATCGAGATTTTGCCTGATGGTGATGACGCCGAAATAGCGGGCAATCCGGCTCATCGAGTCAATTGCAGCAAGCACAATGGGAGTTGCGATTACCGCAATCCAGTAAGGACGTTGGCTCCTGTGTTTGGCAATAGCGATGGCTTGTTCAAAGAACGAACCGGTGTTTGTCGTTTGCAATTTTTACCGCGAATCATCGCCCCACCAGCAACTTGTCGCATGGGATAGATTTTTACCAGTAAAATTCAGGGGTTAGGGCAAGTTGTTTGCGATGGAAGCAACTTTAGCTTGGCCGCAAACTTCAGCGTGTCTTGCCGGGCACCCAAAGGATATCACCATTTGCAGATTTGGCATTGACCCAGCGAGATGCGACAAAGAGAAAATCCGACAGCCGGTTGACGTAAGAAATTGCGCCTTCGCTCACATGCTCGCCGGGAATCGCGCTGAGTTCCACGATCAGTCTTTCCGCCCTGCGGCAGACGGTGCGGGCCTGATGGAGGTATGCCGCGCCCGCGTGGCCGCCGGGCAGGACGAAAGAGCGGAGCGGAGCCAACTTCTCATTCATCCCGTCAATTTCGCGCTCAAGGCGTTCATATTGCGTTGGAGAAATGCGCAGCGGTTCGTGCTCAAGCTTTTGCCCGCGGTCGGGAACGCACAGGTCGGCACCGAGGTCGAAGAGTTCATTCTGGATGCGGACCAGCATGTCGTCAAGCGGTTGCAATTCCGGTAATTTTGTATGGAGGCGGACGAGGCCAAGAACTGAGTTGGTTTCATCGACCGAGCCATAGGCATGGATGCGCAAGTCAGCCTTGGACACACGCTCTCCAGAACCTAGAGAGGTTTGGCCGGTGTCGCCGGTGCGGGTGTAGATGCGGTTCAGTACGACCATGGAGGCCCTTCTTTTGCGGGTTCGCTATCTCGTATCCAAAACAAAGATGTTCAAATGTTCGACGTCGGTTTCGATCTGGCGGAAGTTGCGGGCGAGGTAGAAATCTGTGTTTGCCGCGCTGGCGCAAAGGTAGACTGAGGCGAAGCCAGCTTGTTGGACGGCGGCAGCTGCTGCCTGCAGAAGCCTGGTTGCGATGCCCTGGCGTCGATGTTCTGGATCAACCCAGACAGCGGCAATCCAAGGCGTGTATTGCGGACGTGAATCCAGGTCACTGGGGATCAGTTTTGCCGAACCCAGATAGTGATCACTGTCATGGGCCACGAGGGCCATGGGCACACCATCGCCGGGCAGGCAGGCATCGACCCAAGTGCGATATTCTGAAAGGGGAATCTTGTCGGTCCACCATGCGTTCCAGGCGCGATCAGCGAGGGTTGCCGCGAAGTGTGGAACGGCGCGAAGGTTGGAAATTTGCACTTGTTCTAAAATCCCGTTGGTTGGGGCCCGCATTACCGGGATATCCAGCGGTCCGCAAATGTCAATTGAATGGCGGTGCGGTTGGCATTAGAAGCCCGGAGCATGAGCAAAGCTACTGTATTCATTGATGGCGAAGCAGGCACGACCGGCTTGCAAATTCGCGACCGGCTGAAGGGCCGGACTGACATTGAGCTTGTGTCGATTGATCCGGCCAAGCGCAAAGACGTTGCGGCCAAGCGGCAGTTGCTGAACGAGGTTGATGTCGCAATCCTGTGCCTGCCGGATGATGCGGCGAAGGAGGCAGTGGCGCTGATTGATGTTAGGTCAAAAACGAAAGTGATTGACGCGTCAACTGCTTACCGGGTTGATCCTGACTGGGCCTATGGATTTGCCGAGCTTGATGGCAAGCAGGCTGGGCGCATCGCCAATGCGGCGCGGGTTGCCAATCCGGGCTGTTATCCGCAGGGCTTGATTGCTTCGGTGAAGCCTCTCATTGCGGCTGGTTTGATGACGGTTGATTATCCTGTCACCTATAATGCCGTGTCGGGCTATTCCGGTGGCGGGCGCAAGATGATCGAGGACTATGAGGCCAAGGGGGCGGCTGCCATTCCTTATCATCCCTATGGCCTTACGTTTTCGCACAAGCACCTGCCGGAGATGAAACATTATGCGGGCTTGCGGCATGATGTGATTTTTCAACCCGCTGTCGGCAATTATGCGCAAGGCATGATGGGCTGTGTGCCGCTGTTTTTTGAACTGATGGGCAAAGGTGTTGCGACCGAACGGGTACATAGCGCATTGGCTGATTACTACAAAGGTTCGCGGTTCATTTCGGTTGCGCCGCTTGCTGCTGTTGAGAGATCAGGAGAAATATCGCCTGAGTTGCTCAATAATACGAATGATTTGCGGCTGCATGTCTTTGCCAACCAGGCGCGTGGGCATCTTCTCATCATGTCGATCTATGACAATCTCGGCAAAGGCGCCTCGGGTGCGGCCGTGCAAAATCTCAATCTGATGATCGGTGCGGATGAAGCTGCGTCGGTCAATCTCGCTGCCTAAAGGAAGTCACATGCAAAAATTTGAAACACTGACCGGCGTTGCGGCACCTCTCAACATCGTCAATATCGACACGGACATGATCATTCCGAAACAGTTTCTGAAGACGATCAAGCGCACGGGGCTTGGAAAATCGCTGTTCTATGAAATGCGTTACACGCAAGAAGGCAAGGAACTGCCGGAGTTTGTGCTGAACAAGCCAGCCTATCGCAAGGCGGAAATTCTTGTTGCTGGCGATAATTTTGGCTGCGGTTCTAGCCGCGAGCATGCACCCTGGGCGCTTTTGGATTTTGGCATCAAGTGTGTCATCTCAACGAACTTTGCCGACATCTTCTACAATAACTGTTTCAAGAACGGCATTTTGCCCATTGTCGTATCGCCGGATGACTTGAAGAAGTTGTTGGATGATGCCGAGCGCGGTGCGAACGCGACTTTGACGGTAGATTTGCCTTCGCAGGAAATTCGCGGGCCGGATGGCGGCAAGATCAAGTTCGATCTCGATCCATTCCGCAAGCATTGCCTGATGAACGGGCTTGATGACATCGGGCTGACGCTGGAGAAGGCTGCGAGCATTGATGCGTTTGAGAAGCAAAATGCTGCGACGAGGCCTTGGGCTTGATTGATTGTTTTTTCATTCCGTCATTCCGGCGAAAGCCGGAACCCAGACTTTCTGCGTCTCAGCTGGTTGAAAGCCTGGGTCCCGACTTTCGCCGGGATGACGTGGTGGAGGATTGTCGTTGACTGTGAGAGATAGCGCGTGACTGCGATCCTCACCACCGTTCTTCCCGTTTTTGGCTTGATCGTGCTGGGGTTTCTCCTGGCGCGGGCGAGAATCATTGATGCGGCGGCGGGGCGGGGGATTTCGCTGTTTGTTTTCAACGTCGCCATTCCGGCTTTTCTGTTTCGCACAGTGTCGCAGATGCAAGCGGCGGAGGCCCCGCCTTATGAACTCTGGTTTGCGTTTTATGGCGGGCTGGCTGTTGCCTGGATTGCTGCGGCTCTCATTTCGCGAAGTGTTGAAAGCCTGCAAACGCCCGGAGGGGCTGCGGCTTCGATGGCTTCAGGATTTGGCAATCTGGCGCTGCTTGGAACGCCGCTGGCGTTGTCTCACTTTGGTGATGTGGTTGCAGCACCGGTCGGGCTGATCATTTCCATCCATGCGCCGATCCTGTGGTTTTCGGCGACATTGCAGCGTGAGCTGGCGCGGCATTCTGCCAATTTTTCGGTTGTGAACACGGCGCGGGAATTGCTGCATCAGCTTTCCACCAATGCCATTGTGCTGGCGCTGACGTCTGCCGCGCTTTGGCGGCTCACCGGGTTTGGTCTCAATCCAATCGCAGACCGCATGTTGTCGATGCTGTCTGATGCCAGCGTTCCAACGGCGCTGGTGGCGCTCGGAGTTTCGCTGGCGGGATATTCGCTCAAGGGGTCGTTTGGCGGGATGTTCGCGCTCATCGCCATCAAAATGATTCTGATGCCGGTCGCGGTGTTTGTGCTGGCGCGCTATGTGGTGGCGCTGCCAGAGCTATGGCTCAAGATCGCGGTGCTGTTTGCAGCGATGCCGACGGGGGCCAATGCGTTCTTGTTTGCGCAGCGGAACGACGAGGCAGTGCCTGCGGTTTCAGGGGCCATAGCAGTTGGAACGGGATTGGCTGCGATTTCGGCGGGGTTGCTCCTTTGGCTATTTGACATGGGCGTAATCTAGCCCCCTTGTCGTCCTATTTTTTATTCCCATATTTGACTTGAATCATTTGGAGGGCGGGCTTGCGGTGCCATTTTGGGCCATGGGTTCGTGCCATGGAGAGATGAAATGGATTTCGAGAAATACACCGAGCGGTCGCGCGGGTTTATTCAATCTGCCCAGTCCCTGGCGCTTCGCGAGGGTCACCAGCGTTTTACACCCGAACACCTGCTGAAGGTCTTGCTGGATGACGAGGAAGGTCTCGCTGCAGGATTGATCCGCGCCAGTGGGGGCGATCCGCGATTGGCCTTGCAACAGACGGAGGCCGCGATTGCGAAGCTGCCAAAGGTTTCTGGCGGCGGGGCAGGGCAGGTTTACCTGGCGCCGGAATTGGCGCGGGTGTTTGATGCTGCGCAGAAAATTGCGCAGAAGTCGAATGACTCTTATGTCACTGCGGAGCGCCTGTTGCAGGCTTTGGCGATGGAAAAGTCGGAGGCGGCTTCGGCACTGAAGGCTGCGGATGTAACTGCGCAGGGACTCAATCAGGCAATTAATGACATTCGCAAAGGGCGCACTGCGGATTCAGCTTCGGCAGAGCAGTCCTATGATGCTTTGAAGAAATATTCGCGGGACCTCACGGAGGCTGCGCAATCGGGCAAGCTTGACCCAGTGATTGGCCGCGACGAAGAAATCCGGCGGACCATTCAGGTGTTGTCACGGCGCACCAAGAACAATCCGGTTCTCATTGGCGAGCCGGGCGTTGGCAAGACGGCAATCGCGGAAGGTCTCGCTTTGCGCATTGTCAAAGGCGATGTGCCGGAATCACTCAAAGACAAAAAACTGCTGGCCCTTGACATGGGCTCGCTGATTGCGGGCGCGAAATTTCGTGGTGAGTTTGAGGAGCGGCTGAAGGCTGTGCTGTCGGAAGTGACGAGTGCTGCAGGTGGCATAATATTGTTCATTGATGAGATGCACACGCTTGTTGGTGCAGGCAAGGCTGAAGGTGCAATGGATGCGTCGAACCTATTGAAGCCGGCCTTGGCGCGGGGTGAATTGCATTGCGTGGGGGCGACGACGCTTGATGAATACCGCAAGCATGTCGAAAAAGATGCGGCTCTGGCGCGGCGTTTCCAACCGGTGTTTGTTTCCGAGCCGACGGTTGAGGATACAATCTCGATCCTGCGCGGCATCAAGGAAAAATATGAACTGCATCACGGCGTGCGCATTACTGACGCGGCGATTGTTGCTTCGGCCACATTGTCGAGCCGCTATATCAGTGATCGTTTTCTGCCCGACAAGGCCATCGATCTGATGGATGAGGCGGGATCGCGGCTGCGCATGCAGGTTGATTCTAAGCCTGAGGAACTCGATGAACTCGACCGGCGCATCATGCAGCTGCAAATCGAGCGTGAGGCCCTGAAGAAGGAAGACGATGCCGCGTCGAAAGACCGGCTCGCAAAGCTCGAGAAAGAGCTTGCGGAACTCGAAGAAAAATCGGCTGGCATCACGCGGCGCTGGCAGGAGGAGAAAGACAAGCTCGCGGCATCTTCCAAAATCAAGGAAGAGCTGGACCAGGCACGTGGCGCCTTGGAACAGGCGCAGCGCAAGGGCGATTTCTCCAAGGCAGGTGAATTGGCTTATGCGACGATTCCTGAACTCGAGAAAAAGTTGAAGGCTTCGGAAGCAACTGGCTCCAAGCTTCTGGAAGAAGCAGTGACTGAAGCGCATATCGCGCAAGTCGTATCGCGCTGGACCGGCATTCCGGTTGACAAGATGCTGGAAGGCGAGCGGGAAAAGTTGCTGCATATGGAAAAGGACCTCGCCAAGCGCGTGGTCGGCCAAGCAGATGCGGTGGAAGCTGTTGCCACTGCGGTGCGGCGGGCGCGTGCCGGCTTGCAGGATCCCAACCGGCCTATCGGTTCGTTCATGTTCCTTGGCCCCACAGGTGTTGGCAAGACAGAGTTGACGAAAACGCTGGCGTCGTTCCTGTTCGATGATGAGCACGCAATGGTGCGCATCGACATGTCGGAATACATGGAGAAGCATTCCGTATCGCGGCTCATTGGCGCGCCTCCGGGCTATGTTGGTTATGATGAAGGTGGGGCGCTCACCGAAGCTGTGCGGCGCAGGCCTTATCAAGTGGTGCTGTTCGACGAGATCGAGAAGGCGCATCCCGATGTGTTCAACGTTTTGCTGCAGGTGCTGGATGACGGGCGGCTGACGGACGGGCAGGGGCGCACAGTTGATTTCAAGAATACTCTCATCATCATGACGTCGAATATCGGGTCTGAATTTCTCGTCAATCTTGGTGAGGATCAAGATTCGGATGCGGTGCGCGAACCGGTGATGGCAGTGGTGCGCAAGCATTTCCGGCCGGAGTTTCTCAACCGCATCGATGAAATCATCCTGTTCCACCGGCTGAAGCGCGAGCATATGGGCGCCATCGTCGACATCCAGATGGGCAGGCTGGCGAAATTGCTCAGTGAACGGAAGATTTCCGTGGTGTTGTCAGATGGCGCACGGACGTGGCTCTCTGAACGCGGTTATGATCCGGCTTATGGGGCACGGCCGTTAAAGCGTGTGGTGCAGAAGGCTTTGCAGGACCAGCTGGCAGAAGCACTGCTCGCAGGGCGCATCAAGGATGGCGAGACCGTTGATGTTGATGTCGAGGGAGATGCGCTGCAGCTCAGGGCGCGGGTACTGAACTGACTGATCGTTGCGGCAGTTGCGCGAGAGACTGGGAAAGGCCCTGCAAAGGCAGGGTGGCCGAAATCCGGTGTTCGCTTGACTGAGCGAAGTATTGAACTTCAATGTCATTTGCAGAGGCGAGTTCCTGGAGCAATGCGTCATCAAGAATGGCGTGGGCGCGGCAGCCATCGGGGTAACAGGCCTTGAATTTTAGGTTCAGGGTGATGCCGCCAAATTTCGCTCGGGCGCCGGGTTCGAGTGCCGTTCCCAGCGGCATTGTCGCGAGAAGCTGCGGATCTGATCTGTCGCGTTTGACAAGCACCGTCAGAGTTATGACGGGATGTTTGTTTGCTGAATCAACTGCGGACGCGCTTACGCCGCACTGATGCAGCTTGCAATCCGCTGTCCACGACCATGCCACGGAAGGAACCGAGGGCCAAGCCACAGCGATAACGGCGAGAACCAGTTTCATATCTTGACATGGCGTTTGCGCTGAAAGGTGAAGAGACCAACAAGGCCTGAAAGAAACAGAAGAATTCCTCCTGGTAGCGGAACATCTCCTTCGGCAAGCGGCGTGCCGCCGACGCCGCTAAAGCCCACCATGAAAGCGTTTGGGGTCGCGACGCAGCCTGAGCCGCCTGCGTCAGGATCGCATGCCGCCTGACCTATTGCGTAGACTTCAGTGAGGACCGATCCCAAGGCGCTTAGCGCAAGCGCCTTGTTGGCTGCTGCGCCATAAAACATTTTGAAAGACAGCGTTTCGTCCTGCCGCAGCAGGCCGAAGCCGAAATCGAAAGTGGATCCCAGGTCTCCCGGACCCAACACAGTTTCGTTCCCGGAAAGCAGACTAATACGCTCAGAAAACGGGTTTGGGATGTTGCTGGCATCAGTTGACACGCGCAGCAATGATGAGGCCTCGGAAATGCCACCGAAGGTCAAATATTCATTGTACGCCTCTGGCTCGATATTCCAGTTGATCACCCGGGAATAGCGCAGATCCGCGATGTCATTCGTGCCAATGTTGGTGATTGAAATGGTGATTTCGAAGAGGTTGTCGTTTGCAGATGGCGTGAAGCTGTGGCTGACTTGAAGCTCCTCTGCAATAGCGGTGATGGCTTCAGCTGTCCGGTCCGTTGAGTCAAAGGTTATGCTGTTGATTGAATCATTGCCAAATTCGGTGCTGATAAAACCATATGCGCCAGTTGCGCCGTTGCCTGCGCCCCAGCCTTCACACAGGCAACCGTGGGTGAGGCTCTCATTGCCTGTCGGCAAATAGCGAAGCCCGACCATCGATTGGCCTTCGACAGGCGAGCTGATTTCTCCGGGTGTGCCCAGCTGGCCTTGGGATTCGACGCCCAGCTGAACGGTGCCGTTGTCGATGACCGATGCTGCCTGTGCCGGTGAGGCCATGCAAACTAATGCCATAGCCAAGTTGAAAACCAAACTGTGCCGCATGCCGCGTTCCCCGCAGTTGAACCATCAGCCACCAAATGGACGCCGAATCACTCGGTGATAGTCCTTGGGAAAGGATTAAAGAGCCATGCCGCTTAAGTTGTATTGCATAATAAATGCGATAGTAGATGTAAGGAATACCATCATACAAGCCTGGGATCGGTTCTTTGGCTGCATCGCTTCGCCGGCAATGTGCCAACCTGAACCAAACCGGCTCGCCTGATTTACTGTGCGGCCTGAGCTACTTGCAGCGAAGACGGCGCTTGTTGCATCATGGCCTGCACGCGTTGCTTGATCATTCTGAATTTGCGCAGTTCAGCATCGGCCAACTGTCTGCCACCTGCCGCCTTGATGGCAGTTGGGTTCACAGCGCGATCATTGACGCGGACTTCATAGTGCAAGTGCGGGCCAGTTGAGCGGCCAGTTGATCCTACATAGCCAATGATCTGGCCCTGATTGACGTGCATTCCGGAGCGGACACCAGCTGCAAATTTGCTCATGTGGGCATAGAGGGTTTTATATTTCGACGTGTGCTTGACAACAATCGCGTTGCCATAAGCGCCGTGACGGCCGGCCAGAGAAATCGTACCTGAACCTGCCGCACGGATGGGCGTTCCCCAGGCAGCGCCGAAGTCGACGCCAGCATGCATTTTCGAATAGCCGAGCAATGGGTGACGGCGCATGCCGAAGCCTGATGTCAGACGCGCTCCAGATAGAGGCGTCTTGAGCAATGCACGCGAGGCGCTGCGACCATTTTCGTCAAAGTAATCGGTCTGTCCGTCGTCGGTGGTGAAGCGGTAATAGGCTTTCTTGGCACCGTCAAAATTCAGCTCGGCATAATGCAAGACCTTGCGCTTGCTGGACGTGCCGGTGAGGGGGGCGCCGAAGAATACCTCAAATGAGTCATTGGCGCTCAGCTGGCGCTGGAAGTCCACATCGTATGAAAAGACGCGGGTGAATTCATTGACGATATAGTCGGGGATCTGGTTGTCTTTGGCAGTTGCATACAAGCTTGAGCCGATGCGGGCATTGGTGCGGAAATGGCTGTAGGACGCATATTGCGATTTGGCGCTGGCATCCTTGCCGTCAATCCGGGCATCGAAGCGGCCATCTTCGTCGGCTTCAACTACAATTGTTTCCTTCGGCCCTGGCTTGAATGACAGTTCAACCGGGAAAATCACTTCGCGGCCATAAAAGTCAATCTGCCGGTCAAGCGTCAGTTCAAAATCCGTGCCCGCCTTGATCATCTTGGTGGGCAAAACTGGCTCGATTGCGGCAATGAGCGCTTCAGCAGCGCTGCGTGATACGCCGCGCGCCAAGAGTTCCTGCTTCAAGTTTGCATCAGATGCGAGCTTGAAAGTTTCGTCGACCGGTTCAGGCGGCGGGGTCTTGGTTATCGTGGTGATATTTTCGTTTTCACTTTCAACGGCCTGGATTTCCGCATCAAGAACTGCGGTCTGCTCGTTGTCGTAAGGCAATTCGTCTTCGGTGATTTCGGGATATGAAAAGTTGTTGTCGAGATCGCGTTCAGGCAAGATCTCTGCCGACTTCACATGCGTTGCAATTTTGCCAAGGCTTTGCGTCGTGGCAATAGTATCGGCTTTTGCCAGTTTGGCCACAAACTTGGCATCGGGCAAGGCAGTGATCGTTGATGGTTCGACAGCTGCCTGGGCTTCACGGGGCGCAGCATTTTCGCCAAATATTCCAAGAAGTGCACCGCCAACGACCAGCGTAGCGGCGATACCTGCAAGGCACGTCGACAGCATCCAGCGATGATGCGGCGCATCGAGATAGGTTGTGTCTAGCTGGATAGACCGGGGTTGGTACTTGGTGGGTACGAGCCTGTTGCGGTCGTTCCCAGCTACAGGCCGGTATCGATTTGGTTTCTGGCCACGCAAACTCTCCGCACTCCCCTCAAGTCCGTGGCGTTCCAGGATCAAACCCAGGAATTTCGAAAGTCGCCCCGAATGTGCAAGCAAAGAGGACCCCTGTCCCCGAACAATTCGACCATGGCGGCGATGTGATGTTCTGTCAACCTTCAATATTCAAT
>CAWFWW010000012.1:0-57500 GCA_963819615.1 uncultured Alphaproteobacteria bacterium | reverse complement strand
GGGGACAATCCGCAGGAAAGACCTGAGAGTAATCTCGGGAATCCTCAGAGACTTAATGTTCAGGAGATTGCTAATGAAGTTGGATACCCAGTGGATCGCTGGTTTTACAGATGGTGAAGGCTGTTTTCATGTTGGCATCAATGCCAATGCGGAAATGAAAGCTGGTGTTCAGGTGTTGCCTGAATTCACTGTCGTACAACACAAGCGTGATCTGCAGATACTGAATGCACTGAAAGCTCATTTCGGGTGCGGTGTGGTTCGAACGAACCATGGCGACCGGATGGCCTATCGGGTTCGCAGTCAGGATCATCTGCTCAAGATCATCATACCGTTTTTCATGAAGCATCCTTTGAAAACCAGGAAGAACGTGGACTTTCTCAAGTTCCGCGATTGTCTTCTGGTGATGGAAAAGGGTGAGCATCTGACGCCAGATGGACTGGAGAAAATCCGGTCAATCGCAGCCAAGATGAATCGTGGAGCGGAGATCCAATGGGATGAAAACGACCTCGAGGAGACCCCTGATCTCCTTGATGAGCAATTTTAAGATAAAGTCCGGCTCGCAGCGAAAGCTGCAAGAACAAACGAGCGAAATTCCTTGTCGGGTAAGTTCCGACCTGCACGAATGGCGTAACGACTTCCCCACTGTCTCCAGCATAGACTCAGTGAAATTGAACTCCCCGTGAAGATGCGGGGTTATTGCGGTCAGACGGAAAGACCCCGTGCACCTTTACTATAGCTTTACACTGGCATTCGTGCTGGCATGTGTAGCATAGCTGGTAGGCTTTGAAGTTTGGGCGCTAGCCCAGATGGAGCCGAAACGTGAAATACCAGCCTTGTTGACATGGATGTCTAACCGCGGTTTCTGAATCGAGGCCCGGGACAGTGTATGGTGGGTAGTTTGACTGGGGCGGTCGCCTCCCAAAGAGTAACGGAGGCGCGCGATGGTAAGCTCAGGCTGGTCGGAAATCAGCCCTCGAGTGCAATGGCATAAGCTTGCCTGACTGCGAGACTGACACGTCGAGCAGAGTCGAAAGACGGTCATAGTGATCCGGTGGTTCTACGTGAGGAGGGCCATCGCTCAACGAATAAAAGGTACGCCGGGGATAACAGGCTGATGATTCCCAAGAGTCCATATCGACGGAATCGTTTGGCACCTCGATGTCGGCTCATCACATCCTGGGGCTGGAGAAGGTCCCAAGGGTTCGGCTGTTCGCCGATTAAAGTGGTACGTGAGCTGGGTTCAAAACGTCGTGAGACAGTTTGGTCCCTATCTGCCGTGATTGTAGGAATTTTGAGAGGATTTGACCTTAGTACGAGAGGACCGGGTTGAACACACCTCCGGTGGACCTGTTGTGACGCCAGTCGCAGTGCAGGGTAGCTATGTGTGGACGGGATAACCGCTGAAGGCATCTAAGCGGGAAACCCACCTCAAAACAAGAATTCCCTTGAGAACCGAGGAAGACGACCTCGTTGATAGGCCGGGTGTGTAAGGGCAGTAATGTCTTGAGCTTACCGGTACTAATCGTTCGAACGGCTTGAATCACTCTCATTATTGATGTGCATTCAAGCAACATGGAATACCAACAAAGAAATGTGCTCGTGCCAGGAGTCAGACATCAGTTGTCAGTCATCAGAGTTTTCTGATTTCTGGTTACTGACTTCCGATCCCTGACATCCCTGTTTTTCGTCGGCCTGGTGGCTTTGGCGGAGTGTCCATACCCGATCCCATCCCGAACTCGGCCGTAAATCGCTCCAGCGCCAATGGTACTTCGTCTTAAGACGCGGAAGAGTAGGTCGCTGCCAGGCCTGCGAAAAACAGGACAGTGATTTCCCTTGAAATCACGAGAAACCCTTCATTCACGATGACAATCAGAATTCAAAAACCCGCCCTGTGAAAGCAGCGGCGGGCTTTGTTTTCTCAAATGATCAAGATATCGCTTGCGGCAAGTTTGAAATCGTTTGTGAGATCAGCGATCTTGATCGAGGCCAATCCGCCTTTGCCATCTGCGTCGAACCAAAGGGTGTCGTCTGTCGTCCTGAAGATAAAGTGATCATTGCCATCAAGAGCAACATTTCCCTTTCCGCTCCGGAAGAATGCGGGTTGCAACAAGCCAGCTTCCAGTTTTGCGAATGCAGCGCCATTGAATACCAGCAGATCATCAGCTGCAAATTTGCTGATGGTGTCATTGCGCTCAGCAAGAGACTTGTAGACGAACTGGTCAGCGCCCAATCCACCATTCATTCGATCCCCACCTTTTCCGCCCAATATTACATCCGCGCCAGACTGGCCGTAAATTACGTCCCTGCCTGCGCCGCCATGCAGATCGTCACTTCCGCTCCCACCCTTGAGGGTATCGTTTCCGGCGCCTCCGAAGAGCGTATCACTGGCCTTGTTGCCTTGCAGAAGATCATTCCCGGCGCCTCCGAGAAACTGCACCTTCCCGCCGCCAGAAATCATTGTGTCGTTGCCTGCGTCACCCGTGGCCATCAATGAATAAGAACCAGTACTCAGCTTGTCGTTTCCGCCCCCAAGAAAGACCGCTGCTGTTTTGTTTGACAAACTGTTCGGCTGGATTGTGTTGTTGCCAGCACCTTTGTCGATGAACTCACCGTTGATCGGAATAGTGTCGGGGGGCAGATGCAATACTGGTGACTTGACCCCGCCGCGCATGTCCCATTTATCATGATCTATCTTGAATTTCTCTTCCGTCTTCTGAACGGCGGAATTGTAAGTCGAACTGCACATTGCTTTCACGGCGGTCTCAACTGCGTTGATATCCAGGGCTTGGCTGTGTGTGCCGCCGAAAACGCCAGACTTCATCTTTTCATATAAATCGAGAGCACTCGCTCTTGCACCAATTTTCCAATTGGCAATCAACTCCGCCACGAGTTTGTTACCCACAAAAAAGTCCGGGCCACTGCTTGGCAAGTCGTTCGCTTCCAACGTTCCGACCAGTAGCCACTTTGAAATATCCGATATTGCTTTGTCGACTGTTGCAACTACCAGCGGGCGAAGCTCATCGTCACCCGCCGAATGGTTCAATTCAACTCTTGCAATAGCAGTCAGGGCTGACTTGATCGTGCCGCTCGCAATAGCCACGGCCACGCCACCGGGAAGAAAAACCGCAGACTTGAACATCCAATCTAGTGCCCACAGCGCAAAATCGAAACTCGCAAAGGTTTGTAGGTTTACGAGCTTGTACTCAATGCCGCCAAAACTGAATTTCTCAACTTGAGAAACAGTGTCTGCCCCACCGTCGTACTTGAATTCAAGTTTTTCTTGTTCCGGCAGGATCAAAAACTTCTTTGGATATTTAATGTCGAAATAGTCGATAACCGCACCATAGATGATTTTGTCTCCCGCTGGCGTATTGCCGCTCCCCACAATTTCATTCTTGCCAGTTTCGGATGCCTGCGGCCCACTGCGTCCCATGCCGAAGAAAACGTCATCTCCGGCGCCACCGAATAGTTTGTCGTCGCCAGTGCCACCCGAGATTCGATCATCCAATTTGCCGCCGTGGACTGTGTCGTTGTCCGCTCCACCTTCAAACTTGGCGGCGAAGCCCCAAGTTATGTTGTTTGTGCCTGGAATTATTTTAGTATCCGGTAGCCAGACTTCGTCGTTGCCACCGAGGGCTTTGTACAGCTCCGCGCCCGCGTTGATGGCACTTACTTGGTCGGGCTTGAGGGAGTTGAAATCCACTGTATTGCCGGCGTTAGTGAAAAGCTGATTATCGTACTCGAATACGCCAGTAATCGTGCCCGGATTTTGGGTTCCATGTTCAAGCACTCCATCTGGGCTAGTAACAACAACGAGGTGGAACACACTACGATCCAAATGTTCCGGAACTTTGATCAACAAACCGGCAGCAGGTCCTCCATTGTAGGTTCCAGGAGCTACATCAAACGGGCCATATAAGTTCGCCCAGTGTTCGTCTTTGTAGAATTCCGTTCCGCCTCCAGCCCAAATGTTGGATGGAACTGTTATAAGCACTGCGAAAACTTTGACAAAATCTCCCAAATTCAAATCAAACAAATCTTGGGCAGAGATAATTTGGCCGGCGTGGAGCCGAAGACCATCCTTGACGGTGACAGATGGCATGATTGTATTTGTCACGTTATGCTCCTCAGTTACTGGGAAGTGCATGGACGAATTCAACGCATTTGAATAATACTCGAACTTGTGGCGCTTGGAAAGGAATGTAATTTCTGAATCGAGGCCCGGGACAGTGTATGGTGGGTAGTTTGACTGGGGCGGTCGCCTCCCAAAGAGTAACGGAGGTGCTGAGATGGCAAGCTCAGGCTGGTCGGAAATCAGCCCTCGAGTGCAATGGCATAAGCTTGCCTGACTGCGAGACTGACACGTCGAGCAGAGTCGAAAGACGGTCATAGTGATCCGGTGGTTCTACGTGAGGAGGGCCATCGCTCAACGAATAAAAGGTACGCCGGGGATAACAGGCTGATGATTCCCAAGAGTCCATATCGACGGAATCGTTTGGCACCTCGATGTCGGCTCATCACATCCTGGGGCTGGAGAAGGTCCCAAGGGTTCGGCTGTTCGCCGATTAAAGTGGTACGTGAGCTGGTTCAAAACGTCGTGAGACAGTTTGGTCCCTATCTGCCGTGATTGTAGGAATTTTGAGAGGATTTGACCTTAGTACGAGAGGACCGGGTTGAACACACCTCCGGTGGACCTGTTGTGACGCCAGTCGCAGTGCAGGGTAGCTATGTGTGGACGGGATAACCGCTGAAGGCATCTAAGCGGGAAACCCACCTCAAAACAAGAATTCCCTTGAGAACCGAGGAAGACGACCTCGTTGATAGGCCGGGTGTGTAAGGGCAGTAATGTCTTGAGCTTACCGGTACTAATCGTTCGAACGGCTTGAATCACTCTCATTATTGATGTGCATTCAAGCAACATGGAAATATGACACCTTCACTTCTCCCTTGAGGGAGAAGGTGGCGCGAAAGCGCCGGATGAGGGTGTCAGCAAAGAAAAGAAAATGTGCTCTGGGCGATTTTGCTAACGCAAAACGCCTCCCTGTTTTTCGCCGGCCTGGTGGCTTTGGCGGAGTGTCCATACCCGATCCCATCCCGAACTCGGCCGTAAATCGCTCCAGCGCCAATGGTACTTCGTCCTAAGACGCGGAAGAGTAGGTCGCTGCCAGGCCTGCGAAAAACAGGTGAGCGTTTTGCGCAAGCAAAATCGCGGACAACCCTTCATTCACGATGACAATCAGAATTCAAAAACCCGCCCTGCGAAAGCAGTGGCGGGTTTTTTTGTTGAGGCATCGGTTACTTTAAGATTAAGAATCCGTTTACAAAACCCTAAAAGTTGTGCAGGAATTTTATTGCAACATAGGGCAGGGCGATGGTTACAAAAATTGGAAGCGAATTTCTTGTAAATTCTACAACGGCACGAGATCAAAGTTATCCCGTCATCGCGACTCTGGCAGATAGCAGATTTGCTGTTGCTTGGACCGACTATAGTCGATCATCATCCGCTTCTTACATAGATATTCGAGTTCAAATTTTTAATTCGAACGGCACCAAAGCCGGGACCGAAATAGTAATCAATTCTGGAAACAGTGCAGCACAATTCGATCCCAATGTCGAAGGACTTGCGACAGGGGGATTTGCCGTTTCGTGGAAGGAGCAAGATAGGAATGAGGTGAATGCCCCGAAATTAAAGCTGCAAATATTTGATTCTGTTGGCAATCCAAATGGAGGAGAAATCACACTAGCAAATGATTCGACTGGCCTCCAATTGCCAACTCAAGCGTTTGGCGGATCAATCGCCAATCTCGGCAGCGATGGGTTTATCATCGTCCAGAAGAATCAAGACTTCAATTCCGGTGGAGATGAAATTTGGGCGCAAAAATTTTCAGCCGACGGCCAGAAACTCGGTGGCGGCCAAAGAGTTGGAATTACTTACACATCAGGAGGTGAGACCGGAGCAATAGTCGCCGCTCTCGACAACGGTAGATATGTAGTCGCCTGGTATTCAACGCAGTTGAATTCGCTATCTGTAAGCAGAATCAAGGCCCAAGTGTTTAATGAAGATGGCAGCACCTTTGGGGGGCAATTCCAATCAACCTCCGCCAATGATTTTGAACCCATTGACATCACGCCAATGACTGCGGGTAAATTTGTCGTGTCTTGGTGCGACAAATTGGGAGACCTCCATTTGCAGCTTGTGCAGGCAAACGGAACAAAAGTGGGCAACGAAATTGCTATCAAATTGCCCCTAAGTTACCCGCACGTATTCGATTCAGCGATCGAGAGTTTGAATGATGGTCGATTTGTCGTTGCCTGGGGTACTCTGGTTGGAGTGAGTATTCAGGTTTTCAATGAAAACGGAACAAAATCGGGCAGCGAGTTTTCTATTGAGAATGTAGATTGGACTGATCTTGAGATCAGCGTTCTGAGCCAGGGTAAGTTTGTCGTCACTTGGCAGAGCACTGGGCAGACATTGGCAGATACTTCAGACACTTCAATTCATGCACAAATATTTGATGCGGGTACCAATCCCCCCACATTGAATGACCTGATACCGAATGACGCCGCAAGTACCGTCAACTTCGATTTAGGCAAGAGCATCTCTAGTTCTATCCATCAGAAAGACTTGGACGGCAGCATTGTCGACAAAGACTATTACAAAGTCACGCTCACTGCCGGAAAAACTTACGTCTTCACCGCAAATGCAAATGGCAGCACCTCTGACACATTGGACTCCGTTTTCATCCGCTTGCGTGATGCCAACGGCAATCCACTGCCGGTGGACAAATTCGATGAAGGTGGCACTGCGAGCTTTTCATACACAGCAGAAACCAGCGGAACATTTTTTCTTGCCATAAGTGCTGGAGGCGACAACTACGCTGACAAGACAGGCGTTTACAGTATCGGATTTGCCGAGAAAAGCACTATCCCTGTTGTGACCAGCGATGTTGATACAGTTGCAAATGACATCAGAACGGATGCTGGATTGTCAGGTGGTGTGTCAAAGGTCGGGCGCATCAATCAAGTGGATGGAGCTACAACGGATGTCGATTACTACAAAGTCACATTGACCGAAGGACACAAATACACATTCTCAGGAGACGCCAGTGTAAACTCAACGGATAGTCTGTCATCGCTGTTCATCCGCTTGCGCGATGCGAACGGGAACGCCGTGACCGGAGAATTCGCCGAAGGCGCAACACCAAGTATCGAATTCACTGCCGAGAAAAGTGGCATATATTATCTCGCCGTAGGCGCTGGTGGTGACGGCGCGGCAGACAAGACAGGATCGTATACAGTTACGACGACTGATTTGGGCACCGCTGCGCCAGTCGCCACTCCACTCGTTGCACCTGACAAAGCGATGCTGGAGTATTTTGCGCGTGATATTGCTTATCGCTTTGGCTTTGCTGCTAATGGAGGCCTTGACCCCAATCCCAACGTAAAAAATCCGGCAAATGATTCCATTTTTGTTACAACTGGATATCGAGTTGACAGAACGTTTGTTACAGAAAATGGTTTTGTCGCAGTCGCGCTAGTCAGTGACACGAAGCAACCAGTTATTGCAATACGAGGCTCACTTTCGATATTCGACTATCGGAACTCACTACTCGACTGGTTTGACAACACCAACCCGCAAGGGGTCGGTGTTGCAGAATTCAATACCGCTTGGGCCGACTCTTCCGAATTGGGCCTCAAGGCTTGGTTGAAAGCACATGCAGCTGAGGGCATCAATATTGTTGGGCATAGCCAAGGTGGAGCTCAAGCCCAACTTGTCGCGGCTTATGCAACTGGTAAGTATGAAACTGGTCAGTATGAAATTGAACAGCTTGGTATACGCGTGAGTTCGCTTACGACTTACAATTCGCCTGGGATTTCCGATGCAGCCAGGTTGATTGCAAATATCGCGAACGTGGTGCAAGTTGAACACCGAATTTCATCAGGTGATATCGTATCGCTTGTAGGGCAATCATATATCTCCGGAAAAGTTCAGGTCTATGATCTGGATACGATAAATGCGAATCCAATTAGTCTTGGCACACACTTTGGCAATGCTCACACAGCTCACTGGTCAGAAGCCTCTTATTATTTGGGCCCGTACCAAAATGACATATTGACACTTCCTCGCGTTGCGGATCCAATCAACCTTGGCAATATCAGTTCTTCCACATTGGGTGGAGATCTTTACAGCCCGCTCTATTCTAACAATGGAATTGACAGCGAGTATTTCGCATTTGTTTTGGCGGTTGCACAATTTAGTCCGTCCGTAGCAGTTTCGTTGCTAACACGTGCGGGTGCTGAGAATCTTCGATCGACGATTGGGGTTACCATTCGTGCTCTTGAGGCAATTGGCGTAGCCCAGACTGAATTTGGTGCAATCATTGATGCCGCGCTCACGACGGCTTTGCTCAAGACAGCGAATGGTATAGTCACCATTGGGACTTGGACCGTAGATACTGTTCGAGGCATCGCGGCGTGGGGTGCAGACAAATGGCTGGCTGTCAAAGACATGGCGGTCGAGAAATGGCAAGAAATCGCGCAAATGACAGCTTCTCAATGGGAAGCAATCAAGGATTGGACCGCGCAGCAAATTCAGGAACTATCGAACCAAGCGCTCAATACGGTTGACAACCTTTTGGATATGACTGCAACGGCCCTGAACAAAGTTCAGGCGTTGGGAAGCATCACAGAAGCGGCTCTGGAGAAACTATTTGTTCCCCTCGTTGCATATGCACCTAGTAGCACCCAAAAACTTGCCGCGAGTGCTGCCTCGAACATTTATGCTTCTGAAACAGTAGCTGGCACGTCCAAATCTGAGTTCGGTAATTTCGGTCTGGGTAATGACAAGGTCAATCCGGGTGGTGGATTTGACCAGATCATATTGGGTGCCGGGGCGGATGTCGTTGTAGGCCGGGCGTCCCAGTTGGACGGGAGCACAATCCACGATTTCACGATGCAAGACAAGATCATCATAAACGGAGTTTCGCTCGGAAAAACAGCATTTTTATTCAGCAAAGGCACGAGCATTGATATTGATCTGAATGGCGATGGCAAATACGATGCTACAATAGCGTTGAAGGGGAAATTTGATCTTTCAAAGTTTGTGGTGTCAAGGGATGGAACAAACACGATTATCACAACGCGCGATGCAAATGTCGGAATCAATCAATCAGGAAACTCCAGCGATAACAAGATTGAAGGTTCTGGAGGCAAGGACAAGATTTCTGGTCTTGCAGGAAAAGATCAACTGATTGGGGGGAGCGGCAATGACACGCTGGATGGCGGCACTGGAAGCGACGTGCTGAACGGCGGAGCGGGCACCGATACGGCTTACTACGTTGGCGGTGCAGCGGCAACGCTCGCGTTGGATGGTTCGTTCAAATCTGCTGGTGCATCTGTTGGTGATATTTTGATGTCCATCGAAAACATTTCAGGTTCGAACAAAGGCAACGACAAGCTGGCTGGCAACAATTCTGCCAATCGACTTGATGGCAACGGCGGCAATGACACTTTGTTTGGCCGTGGCGGCAACGACTCTGTCTACGGTGGCAAGGGGGTAGACAAGATTTATGGAGAGGGTGGAAATGACACTCTTGTTGGTGGTCTTGGCGCGGACATACTTTCTGGTGGTGTTGGTGTCGACAAATTTCGGTATAATTCGGCAAGTGAAGGCAACGACAGGATTTCATCGTTTTCAAGTGCTGACTATTTTGTTTTTGACAGCAAAGCATTCGGCGGCATGGCGAAAGGCACGCTTGCCAAGTCGATGTTTGTCTCACGTGCTGATAACTATGCGCAAGACGGCAACGACTATTTTGTCTATCGAACTACTGACGATACGTTATGGTTTGACGCGGACGGCAGCGGCACGGGTGGCGCTGTGAAGATTGCTGATTTGTCGAACGACTTTAAGCTTACGGCTTCAGATATACTCATAGTTTGATTCATGAACTGCGAGACTGACGCGTCGAGCGGAGTTGACAAGACGGTCATAGTGATCCGGTGGTTCACCGTGAGGAGGGCCATCGCTCAACGACTTGCCATCTTCACCCGACCCTTAATACCTGTCTTCGCTCCCTCCGGAAACGTCACCATCAGTTGCAATTCCCCACCCAGCGCATGCACATAATCGCGGAGGGTTGAGACTTTCACGTCGGAGCGGCTTTCTAGCCGTGACACATAGACTTGCTTGCCACCGAGGCGTTTGGCGACTTGTTCCTGGGTGAGGGCGCGGGATTTTCTTATATCGCGCAGGGCCATTTCTTCGGCGATGAGTTCACCTGCGCGGGCTTTGATCTGCTTTTTGCGGGCGGGCGAAAACCCCGCAATGACTTGCTTCAGGGGAATGGCGGTTTTCATTTTTTCGTCCTCTTCTTCATTGCATCCAAATGGGCGGCAAAACGGATGTCGGCCTTGGTGATCAGCGCTTTGTAAAACCGCGCCGACGATGTTCCAGACTTGTCGCCTGCTACCAGAAGGATGGCCTTGCGTTCGGGGTCGAAAGCATAGGCAAGCCGCCACACTCCATCATCCGCATCAAACCGCAATTCCTTCATGTTAGCGAAGCGTGATCCTTTCAGAGTGTCAGCATGGGGTCGTTTCAACGTTGGTCCGATTGAGCCCAGCAATTCTGCTATCGCCGCGATTTCGTCTTGTACGGCTTGCGGAAAGCCTTGAAACTCCTCCACAAATGCAACATGAAAAAGAACGGGCCAAGGCATATATATGAATATACACTACAAAGTATATAGTGTCCAGTGTATGCAGAGTAGTTTGACTGGGGCGGCGGTCGCCTCCCAAAGAGTAACGGAGGTGCTGAGATGGTAAGCTCAGGCTGGCCGGAAATCAGCCGCGCCACGGCGGAGACCGTGGCACTTTTTTGTTGGCGCATCTTTGGGCCGCCAAGTGAAGAACTTGGCGGCCCAAAGATGCGCTGACTGCAATGGCATAAGCTTGCGTGCCTCGCGAGACTGGCACGTCGAGCAGAGTTGACAAGACTGTCATAGTGATCCGGTGGTTCACCGTGAGGAGGGCCATCGCTCAACGAATAAAAGGTACTGCCTGCGGATAACAGGCTGATTATCCCTGCGAGTCCATATCGACGGAATCGTTTGGCAGGCACTCTTGTCCGGGGATGTCGGCTCATCACATCCTGGGGCTGGAGAAGGTCCAGCGCGGATCGTCCCGATCCGCACTTTCCCAATGGCGGATTGGCTTACGCCAAGCCGCTGGTTCGGCTGTTCGCCGATTAATGTGGCCATGTTGCTTAAAGAATGGGAGCAGGGTTCAAAACGTCGTGTGTTCAAAAACAAAAACTGAAATCGATTTTGCCAATGTCTACCCTGCTCCATGCCTTGAAATAAGCCATTTCGTTGCTCCATTTGCTATTTTGGGATGCGGGAAGAGTTCACGGAGGGGGCGATTTGTGGCTCTTCCCGCATACCGGGTTTGATCGTCGCAGTTTGGTCAGCCGTGACCGGTCGGCCCGGATTGTGATTGCAGGAAGTATTCATCCGCTTTGCCGCGATCAGATGATCTCGAAGTCGCTAAGCAATGGCACGGCATTGTTGACGATGTGCACAAGCACATCACCCCTGACTGTGCTGGGGTTCGTATCGCCATCCTGATTGCCAGATGGAAAGTACCAAAGATCATGCGTCGATTTCTCGAAGACGAAGTGGTCGTTGGCGCTGGATGGCGTCGCGGTTCCATTCGTCTCCCGGAATGAAGTCAGCTGCGCCTGCATCACGGCCTTTGACACATGATAATTGGAGGCCTTGAGGACGATGAAATCCTGATTGCTGAAGTCGAGTATGTCGTCACCGAAGGCTGGCTGGAACCTGTCAATGCCCGCACCGCCCGTCATGTTGGAGCTGCCACCGGAGATCAACGTGTCATTGCCGTTGTCGCCGTAAAGATCGCCCTGAGCGCGGATGATGTCGTTGCCGCCATAGCCGTGCACGAAACCAAATCCCGGGCGCGACAAATTGAACGTGTCATTGCCACTCAGGATGGATTTCAGAATGGCGACGTCGTCCGCGTCGTTGAGCGTCTTCATCGCGTTGTAGATGGATTTGATGGACGCCGACATGTTCGTGACTGTGTATTTCTCGGCGCCCTCAACACCAGACTGGGTGCAGACCATGGCGCTTACCGTGCCGCTCTTTGGAAATCCCCTGCTGTCGACTTTCAGGTCCTGGCCGTAGAGGGCAAATTCAAAATTCTGGCCTTCAAACGATGCTTTGAACACGTATTTGTCGGCGTATACTTTGCCTTCGAGCTTCACATTGGAGTTGTTGCTGAACTTGTGTCCAGTTCCAGCTCGCAGGAAAACAGCCCAGTTTGGAATGCTTTCTCCGTCGATATTGAAATCCTGGTTTGATTTGATCTTTGCCACGATACTGCTCCATCCATTGGATTTAAATGCTGTGTCCGCTGTCAGTTTTTTGTCATGATGATTTCGGCATAGATTGACGGCACACGCATGGTCCCATCAGTGGCCGTATTGAATTTGGCTATGGTGGCGCGCAGATCCAATGCAAGGGCGGACTGTCCGTCTGATGTCAGCGCCAGGAATGCCTTGTGCACCGGGCCATAATAGCTGCGAAAGAAATCGATGAAGTGTTCGGCAGAACGGTATCTAAAAGCAAAGGTTTTTTCCTCGATGAACAGCGAATCCGAATGTTCTGCGAAGGTGCCCTCAAGCCATTTTTTTGATCCCCAAAGCGCAGGTGAGTTCACGCCAGCTGGTGGCGGCACATGCTTGCCAATAGCCCTGAACACGTGACCAATGAAACTGTCTGGCGTCCAGTTCGCCATGCCAATGTGCCCGCCTTTTCGGCACACACGCAGCATTTCAGATGCAGCCTGACTTTGATCGGGCGCAAACATCACGCCAAAGGTAGAGACAACCGCGTCGAAGTTTTGGTCTTTGAAGGGGAGTTTTTCGGCATCGGCCACTTCAAAACTGACCGGCAGGCCTTCAGCTTCGGCGCGCGACCGGCCGCGTGCCAAAAGCCCGTCCACGTAGTCAGTCGATGTGACATTGCACCAGCGCCTGGCGAAAGCCAGCGTGGCATTGCCGTTTCCTGCCGCAACATCGAGGACTGTTGAACCCGGGGTCAAATCCATCGCCTCGGCCAGATTTTCACCGACTATCTGCAGTGTGGTGCCGATGCGGGCGTAATCTCCGGAGGCCCAGGCCGCGTTTTGCCGGATCTTGATCGCGCCATAGTCCGGCAGTGAATTAGTTTGGGCAAGTGCGCTCATGGAAAAATCCTTTGGTTCGGTTTGAAGTGGTGCGCAGCTGGATGCCGCTGTTGCGTAAATCGGGTGGGGCACCCGGGAATAGCAACCGGCTTTACTCAGACTGCCGCAGCGAACTGCAGCGGTTTCCTTTTGCGGCCGAAAAACCCGGCAATCCCCAAGGCTGATGCAAGAAGGGGGAGTGCTGCCGGGATTGGAACAGGATCGGGGGATGGGTTTCGGACGTCGTAAGAAATGGACGTGACGCCGACATTCCAGCTATCGCCCAATTGCAGGATCACTGAACCTATGACAGGTGATGCAAGTGACAAGACAGAGCCCAGGTTCGATGCGGTGAATGCAGTGGACGAGTCAAGCAAATTGCCACTACCATCAAAAATCTGATAGGCGGCTGTCTGTGAGATATTCGGGTATGACCCGATGTTGAATTGAACGTTGAACAGCTCCTGGCCTGCGCTTACGTCAATTCGCAGTTCCAATTTGCTTGAATTGGCTGATGCAAAGACTGCATTGTCGCCGCTGTATTGAGCTTGCGCCCAATAATCTGCGTGGTCAGACGCCTGCGTCGCCAGAAGCCCCCAGTTGTCGCCACCGAGCAGAGTTCGATAGCTGAGGTTGGCTGCGGTGGAATCACCGTAGGTCTGACTGACGACATCATAGTTGGCAGAGCCTGCTCCCGTGAAATCAACGGTGATTGCGGATGCAGGGGTGCCACCCAGCAATAACACACATGCAAGAGCGGCGAAGGGCGCAACTGGTTTGGTCATTTTAGGTCTCCCATTTTTTTATAAGTATGAAGTCAGGTACAAATGTCGCGGCCTCTTTCGACATTGATCATGCTAATGCCGCCGCCAACTGCCTGCTTGAATGAACCTTGGGGAAGACGTGGGGACTTCATGGATTTTACCGGGTGGCGCATGCTGGTCAGATCACCTTGACCGGCCGCAGCCAGTCGTAAAGAATGTGAAAGAAATAGGCATAGGCGGTATAGAGAAGGGTCAAGCCAATATCGATGCCAAGGGCAGTCCAAACACTTTGGCCACTGAGCCACATGATCAATGGCAGTGTTACAATGGCTGATGTTGCCTCGTGCAATGCGGCATGAACCAACCGGAGCGCGCGGGGCCTGTCGCTCGCCACCCGGCCAGTCCATCGCAATTCAACCCAGTCGAAAGCCGTGTTGTGGATGGGTGACCAGACCAACATGGCGAGCGATAGTGCCACGGTGAGTGTCAGAGACGCCAGCTGGCTTGTGCCAAACATGATGGAATAGAGCGGCGTTGCGAGCAGCAGACCACCGAGTTCGTAGGCCAAGGTCTGATAAACACGTTCACGAAAGCATCGCAATGTCATGCCGTGACATTGGCGTGACCACGCCAACCCTGCTTGGGGGGTGGCTTGGGAAATGCGTTAGATTTAATGATGAATTTGGGAGGAAATACTGGGGATTGCTTTTTATCCCAACATAGCTACTCATGCTGTGGATGCGGCTGTCAAACACCAGCGACTTTCATGCGCCATCGTATTGATGACATTGAAATTGATTCAGACAGGTTCGAGCTTCGCCGCCACGGTGAAGCCTGTCATGTAGAGCCGCAGGTTTTTGACCTTGTGCTGCATTTTATGCGCAACCCGAACCGGATCATCAGCCGGGATGAAGTCATTGAGGCTGTATGGCATGGGCGCATTGTGTCTGAGGCCACCATATCAAGCGCCATCAAGTCGGCACGAAGGGCGCTGGGCGATGATGGCGACAGCCAGAAATATCTCCGAACCGTGCGCGGGCGGGGTTTTGAGTTTGTAGGCAGCGTGAATACCGACACTGGCGCTGCCCTTGCGCCTGTAGCGCCTGCTGACATTGCAATCCGACAGCCAGCACCTGCCGAAAAGCCGGTGATTGCTGTTTTGCCGCTCGCTAACTTGAGTGCCGAGGTCGAGGAGTATTTTTCGGATGGTTTAACCGAAGACATCATCACAAACCTGTCACGGTTCCGCGATTTGCGCGTCGTCGCCAGCGCTTCAACCTTGCAATACAGGGATTGGGACAAGGGATTGCCCGAACTCTGTGCGGAGCTGAAGGCAGGTTATGTTGTCAAAGGCAGTGTGCGCCGCGCGGCGGGGCGGTTACGTATCTCAGTGGAACTCGTCGAAGGCGAAACTGGTGTCCAGCTTTGGGGCGACCGTTACGACCGCGAAATGGCCAATATCTTTGAACTTCAGGATGAAGTCTCCGTGGTGATCGCGGCCACCCTCGGCGTGAAGATGCAGGATGCGGCACTACGGAATTCCCTGAACAAGCCTCAGCCTGACCTTGATGCCTATGATTGCATGCTGCGCGCGCGCCGTTTCACATGGATGCTGAATGCGGAAGCCCACGCCGAAGCGCGCGAGTTGCTGGAGCGAGCCGTGCTGCTAGATCCGCTGTCATCCGACGCACATGCGCTGCTTGCCAACATGTATCTGGCGGAGCACCGTTTCGAAACCAATGTCCGCCCTGACCCGATTGGCCGTGCGTTCCGGCATGCGACGACGGCCACCCGTCTCGACCCGCTCAATGCCTATGCGCATTGCTGGCTCGGCATCGTGCACTTCTTCAAGCGCGAGAACGACAGATTTCGAGCCGAAGTTCAAATCGCGCTCAACCTCAATCCAAACGATCCGGAAACGATTGCCGACATCGGGCACTATCTGACCCATATGGGAGACTTTGAGCGCGGACCAAGCCTGGTGCGGCGCGCGCAGCAACTCAATCCGTTGCATGCAGGCTGGTATCATTTTTCATTTGCCCGGGAGAATTACAATGACCGGAACTATGAAGAGGTGATCGCCGACATGCAGCGAACCGCCATGCCGCTCTTTTTCTGGACACATATGCTCACGGCAGCGGCGAAAGGCCAACTGGGACATCCCGATGCTTCTGCGTGCATGCAAGAAGCCTATCGTTGCAAACCAGACTTGGTGCCCCGGGAAATGTTGCTGAAATGGAATGCAGCACCGGATGACCTCGAACATTTGATGGAAGGACTGCACAAAGCGGGTGTTAAAGAGTAACTTATTGCTGAGGTGGTGTGCTCAGGCCACCAGTCGCGTTACAACGGTCAGGTAGGTGGTCGCATCAACAATCTCAGCATCTGCGCGTTGATTATGCTGGCGCGAAAGGCGGGGCTGACGATGGGACTGCAGACGAAGAAGCGGGCGGCGTGGAGTGGTGGCTTTGGCGGCGTGTCCATACCCGATCCCACTTTTGTCCTGGCCGAACTCGGCCGTAAATCGCGCAAACGCCAATGGACCTTCGTGCCTCAAGACGCGGAAGAGTAGGTCGCTGCCAGGCCTGCGAAAAACAGGAGAGCGTTTTGCGCAAGCAAAAACGGGACAACCCTTCATTCTCGATGACAATCAGAATTCGAAACCCGCCCTGCAAAAGCAGTGGCGGGGTTTTTGTGCCGACTTGACAGTTTTGTATATTACAGTAATATACAACAATGATTGACTGGCGCTTGATCACTGGCTTTGACTGGGATTCCGGCAATGCCCGCAAGAATGTGGACAAGCACGAGGTCAGTCAGGCTGAGGCCGAGCAGGTGTTTTTCAATGCACCCTTGCTGCTTTTGCCAGACCTACGGCACAGCTTGCAGGAAACACGCCTGCATGCGCTGGGTAAAACCGACGAGTCCAGACCTCTCTTCGTCTCGTTCACTTTGCGCGGCGATGAAACCAGGTTGCGCGTTATTTCCGCGCGTCCCATGAAGCGGAAGGAGCGAGAATTCTATGAACAGGCGAATGAAGACAATTCCAGAGTTTCAAAGTGAAGCGGAAGAACGCAAGTTCTGGGAAAATCACGATTCAACTGAATATCTGGACTGGAGCAAGGCAGACCAGGTGCGGCTGCCCAATCTCAAACCGTCGTCCACGGCCATCTCGCTGCGGCTGCCCAACGGATTGCTCGAACGCATCAAAGTCGCCGCCAACAAGCGTGACGTTCCCTATCAGTCGCTGATCAAGACATGGCTGGCGGAGAAGGTGGATAGGTGACGGTGCACATGAAGATTGAGCGATTTGAAAATGTCTGGGATGCGCTGAAGGACGATCCAGCGGTTGCCGCAAATCTCACCGCGCGTTCGCACCTCATGATGGCTGTTGAGCGGGTGGTAAAGTCATGGGGCTTGAGTCAGGCACGGGCGGCAAGGCGGCTTGGCCTCACGCAGCAGCGCCTCAACGACCTGCTGCGTGGCCGCATTGGCAAGTTCAGCCTCGACGCGCTGATGATGATTGCGACGAAGGCCGGGTTGGTGGTGGAGTTGAAGGTGAAGAAGCGGGCGGCTTAACAGCTCACCCGCCTTGATGGGCTTTCGATTTTTTCCTCCGCCGTGCCAGCGCCAGCCCGCCAAGTGCCGAAGCCAGCAGGGGAAGCGCACCGGGAATGGGGACGTCTGCGCCGCCGTTTCCGGCGTCTCCAACCAAAAGGTTGAAACGTCCATTGGCAAAATCGAAGGACGTTTGCGCTCCGCTGCCAAGGCCCAGCAGTGATATGCTCAGCAGAGATGGATCATTCAGCATCGGCGCATTGCCGAGTACCGTGAGCAGGCTAAAGCTCTGGCCATCTGTCGGCAAGAAGCCATCGAGGAAGCTGATCTCCATGTTGAGACCGGAGGGCGCGATCAGATCACCGAGGATATTGAGCGTATCGAATTGACCAGCGCCGGGGCCGCCAATTTCGAGTTTCAGCCAGCCGTCGATGAAATCCAGATCGCCATTGATGGTCATCGATCCCGGCGACACGCCGGGAGACACGGTGCCGCCGTTGACAATGACATCCGCATTGATTGTGCCACCATTGCCGTTGAGCAGGCCGCCTTGATAGACAACCATGTTCCGAGCATTTACGGTGCCACTGGAGTTAATCGTGAAGGTCCCGCCGCCAAGACCGTAGTTGTTGAAACGAGGTGTTCCGGCAATCGTTATATCTCTGGTCGTCGACAGTACTCCGCCTTGTTCGACGGTCATCTGACCACTGCCTTTCGATTCTAGATTAAATCCCGGAGACGCTGGTTGACCGCTGTTGCCGACGCGAACGTCTCTCGTTAGACTTACCTCTGACCCAGTTCCCGTGACCAAGAACCGAGGTTCGGCCAATTGTTCGCCGGCAACCCAGCCAGTTGTGAACCCTTCAACCGATAGGCCGTATACCAAACTGGTTGGTATGCGGTCCAAAAGACCACCAACTTCG
Source organism: uncultured Alphaproteobacteria bacterium (assembly GCA_963819615.1). Lineage (GTDB taxonomy): Bacteria > Pseudomonadota > Alphaproteobacteria > Rhizobiales > Aestuariivirgaceae > Aestuariivirga. The sequence goes on along the minus strand of CAWFWW010000012.1, from coordinate 39,007 downwards.
GACTGAGTGATTTTGCCACCATTGGCGACAATTGCATCCGCGCCATTTCTTACTGTCACGCTCGTTGACACCGTGAGCGTTGAACCTGTTCCGGTGACAGATAGAACATCACGCCCGTTTGAAGCGGCACCATTGCCGCCAACCTCAACCGCACCATCGCCCGCGTAAAGATTGAATTTGCTCGAATCATCAAGCAAGGCCCCGGAATTGCCGAAAGTTGCAGCATTGCTCGCTTGTGTAACGGTAACTTTGCCGCCGTTGGAAATTGTCAGCGTGTCCGCACCATAATCGGAGAATGTGCCGATGCCAATGTATCCTCCCGAGATCGCCAGCAAAGATCCTGGTCCATCAACCAAAACACTCGCATTGCCCGGAGGTCTTGACGGTATCTGACTTGTATCGTCAAACAAACTCGCACTTCCATTAATATCGTCCCAGCCAACAAACAATCCTCCAGCAAGTGTCGGGCTAGTTAGACTGTCCGCGAGCCTGTCGGAGGTGAGTTGCCCGCCATTTGTGATCTCGATTTTCGAGTCTTTGCCTGCTGATGAAAAGATTTGGATTCCACGTCGCACATTGATACTTGCAGAGCCTGGTGAACCGTTTCCATCGATTCTGACGATTCCGAGAGCATCACGCGGTTCGTTTGGAGTGAATGCGTCGCGCCCGACTTGAAGTGAGCCTAAAGAGTTCAGCGAAGTTATGCTATTGCCCGTTGATTGAGCGTTGACTTCCAGCGTACCTGGCGCATCCACATCGAATACAACATTGCCGTTTTGATCTCTTATGATTGCGGATCGCCCGACGTAAATAGTCGAAGATGGATTTGGAATAATGCCATTTGTGGGCGGAACACGGATGGCACCGTTCGCATCGAAGCCGAACGCCACTTCATTCGCCCCCGTGCCATCCGGATCAACAATCACATCGGCGCGTGCGCCGGATGCGGCAAGCCACACAACAGAAGTTGTTACCAATGCGCTTAACTTGAAAGCTTTTATCACCATGTCCCTGTTCCCATTCGGTTTTCACTCAGCCGCAGTGAAAATTTGCATGCGGGGGGGGTAGTCAAGTGGTTTTTGCAGCTCCAAATTGCGGCATACTGCGTGACTGACACGTCGAAAGACGGTCATGAGCTGCCCGGTGGTTCACCATGAAGAGGGCCATCGCTCAACGTCCCGCTGATTTCCCCGCTCCTTTAATCTTCGCTGTCCCGCCTTGCGGAAACGGCACCATCAACTGCAATTCCCCACCCAGCGCACGCACATAATCGCGCAGGGTTGAGACTTTTACGTCTGAGCGACTTTCGAGTCGTGACACGTAGACCTGCTTGCCGCCGAGGCGTTTGGCGACTTGTTCCTGGGTCAGGGCGCGGCATTGGTGATCAGCGAGCGAAACGTGAGTTTTTCAAAGTGTCGGCACGGAGCCGTTTCAGCGACAGGCCAGTTTCAACGGGAAATTTTGCCATGGCTACAATTTCGTCCTGTGCTGCCAGCGGAAAAATTTGTAACTCCGCCAAAAATTTTAGCTTCTTGGACAGTCTTGACTGGTTCGCGCTGTTGATCGAAGGATTGGCGATGACTCTTGAAGATCGGCTGCGGGAAAAATTGCGCAAGGTCGAAGCGCTGCTTGCGGGCGCTTCAACATCGGGTGAGCGCGTGGCCGCAGATGCTGCGGCCCGGCGGCTCAAGGCGAAGCTTGCCGAGGCCAAACAGACCGAACCTGCTGAAGAATTGATGTTCACGATGCCGGATTCCTGGTCGGTCCGCCTGTTCATTGCCCTGTGCCGCCGGCATGGATTCAAGCCGTACCGCTATCCGCGCCAGCGCCGGACCACTGTCATGGTGCGGGCACCGCGTCGGGCTTTCGAGGAGATGGTCTGGCAAGCGTTCAAGGAGCTTCATGCAGAGATGCGGAGCTTCTTCGAGGAAACAACCGAGACGCTGATCCGTAACGCAGTCCACCCCGATACGGGCGATGCCGAGACTGTGCCAGAACCTGTCAAGATAGGTTGAAGTGACGCATGCGGAAACCAAGCTTCTGCGCCTCTTTCCTCAATTCGCCCCATGACATTTCTTGTATTTCCGTCCCGAACCACACGGACACGGGTCGTTGCGGCCTACGTTTTTGAATGCTTGATGTCTCGTGATCGGCAACACGGGGTTATCGACGAGCCGGGACAGGCTGAGGATCACAACGAGTTCGCTGATTTCATCGGGGGCGGAGACCAGCAATACCATCTGGTCTTCGGTGAAGTCTTCTTCTTTGGCGTTGACCGCTTTTATGAGACTTCGCAACCGGGTCAAAGCTTCCTGGGCGCCAGTTTCCGTTCCCAGCATGACTTTCATCCAGCTTTCGGGCCACGCCTTCAATGCCTGTTCGAAACCCAGAAGCCAGAAGAAACATATTTCCTCACCGGATTCTTTGTGTAATGACACGACGGGTTGATAGGGTTCGCGGCTTTCTGGCATCAGGCTGCGGGCGATTTCGTTGTAGTGCTCCATGATGAGACCAAGAACGCGGTTGGCCTCGTCCATGTCCTTGAAGCCATCTTCAGGGCCCAAGCCTTCCTTTCTCCGCCAGATATGCGGAAGCCACTGGCTGGGTGGGATCACATCGGGGCAGGCCAGAACGCCGGCCAGAAAGCCGTCGAGCTCTTCCAGCAACATGCATTCGTCTTCATCAGGCAGGTCCATGAGGTAGCGGTTGAGGCGTTCGAAACTGTAGGCCATTCCCAGATCCTCCGGCGTTGTCGATTCCCTGTCCTGCCGTTCGTCACAGGATTGTTCAACCCCTCACGAAAGGCAACACCCCATGAATTTTCCAGTCACAGCTTTCTACGCCGCCGTCTTTGCCCTCATGATTGCGGTGCTTTCCAACATAGTTTCGGCCAAGCGCGGCAAGACCAACATCGCCATCCTGCATGGCGACAATATGGATCTTGCCCTGTGGATCAGGCGGCATGGCAATCTTGTTGAAGCCATCCCGCTGGTGCTCATCCTGATGGGGCTGGCGGAAGCGCGCGGGCTGTCGACCAGCTGGCTTCATGCGGGCGGAGCAGTGCTCATCGTGGCGCGACTTCTGCATGTGGCTGGGTTCAGTGCGACCAATGCAAAGGCGCCCTTGCGCATCATGGGTGGGGTAGGCACGCAAGCCGTCATGCTGGCTCTGGCCGGTTATTTGTTGTGGTCTTTAGCATAGAGCGGGTTCGCAGCGAGTTGGAATCATCTCTCCTTCTCATTTCAAGCTCGCGCTCGTCGCGAGGAACCATTTATCCGCGTGGTAAAGTACTCAGGTGAGCGAAGCGGTTTTCGCTCAAACCATTGCAAACGCAGTCGTTGATTTCAGCAGCTGCGCGTGCACGGCACGCGACGCGACTTCACGCAAGCCGTCAAATGGATTCTCGCGACGAGCGCGAGAATGACATAGATGGGGGAATTTCGGGTTAACCGGACAGCAGTGCGACGAGCGCGAATTCTTCCAGCCTGTCGAATCCATGCCTTACGAATCGTCATTGACGCACCAGAACATCTGGTGACATCTTTCCTCAAGGAGACACAAAATGAAATACATGCTTTTGATTTACGGCAACGAATTTGCTCCGAGCCCCGCTCCCGGCACGCCTGAATTTGGTGCCTATCTCGGTGCGTATCAAAGCTTCACCGAAAATGTGAAGAAGGCCGGAAAATTCCATGGTGGAGAAGCCCTGAACCCCACGAGCACGGCCACTTCAGTGCGGGTGCGCAAGGGCCAGACCGAGACCATGGACGGGCCGTTTGCAGAGACCAAAGAGCAGCTTGGCGGTTATTACATCCTCGACTGCAAGGACCTTGACGAGGCTATTGCCTATGCCGCGAAAATTCCTGATGCGCGCAATGGCACGGTGGAAATCCGCCCCATCATGGTGTTTGGCTAATACATGAATCTGGCTCCGGTTTTCGCTGCTGTTGACCGGAGCCGGTTGCTGGCGCTGCTGATCAAGCAGCTGCGGAATTTTTCGCTGGCCGAAGATGCGCTGCAAGATGCTCTTGTTTCTGCCGCGGAGCATTGGGGAAAACGTGGTGCGCCGGCCAATCCATCCGCCTGGCTGTTGCAGGTGGCGCGGCGCAAGGCCATTGACCGGTTGCGGCGCGATGCAAGCTGGGCGCGCAAGCAAGGCGACGCGCAGCGCCTTGCGGAATTTGATCAGTGGGCGGACGAACCTGGCGAAGCGGCGGCCATTCCCGATGAACGGCTGTCGCTGATCTTCACGTGCTGTCACCCCGCACTCGACAGAAATGCCAGCGTTGCTCTCACGCTGCGCACCTTGTGCGGGCTTTCCACCGAGGAAATTGCAAAAGCTTTTCTGGTCAGCAAAGAGACGATGGCGCAGCGTCTGGTGCGCGTGCAAAACAGAATCGCGGCGACAGGCATTCCCTATGCTGTGCCTTTGCCGGAGCAATTGCCGGAACGGCTGGATGCGGTGCTTGCCGTCATCTATCTCATATTCAACGAAGGCTATGCCGCCTCGGGCACGCACTATATGCGGCGCGAATTGTGCGATGAAGCGATGCGGCTCGCACGCCTTGTCGCGGCACAGTTGCCGGATGAAAGCGAAGGGCAAGGCTTGTATGCCTTGCTGGCATTTCATCGCGCGCGGTTTGAGACGCGGATTGGTGCTGATGGCATTCCCCTGTCGCTTGAAGAGCAGGATCGTGCGCACTGGGACAGTGCTGCAATCGTCGAAGCCACGCAATTGCTTGACGCCACGCTCAGGCGCGGCAAGCCCGGGACTTATCAAATGCAGGCAGCGATTGCCGCACTGCATTGCGAGGCGAAGCGCTTTGCTGACACCGACTGGACGCAAATCGCCTCGCTTTACGAAGGATTGGCTTTGGCCACTGGAAATCGGGTGCACAAATTGAACCAGATTGTTGCCGTGTCCTATGGCGGCGGCATCGCGAAGGCCTTGCAAGCCCTTGGACAGCTGGCCGCAGAACTCAGCGACTACCAGCCCTATCATGCGGTGCTGGCAGATCTTTGCGCGCGTGCCGGATTGATCGACGAAGCGCGCGAGGCCTATGCTGTGGCCATCCGTCTTACGCCAGCCGTCCCGGAGAAGGAATTTCTGGAACGGCGCAAAGCCCGGCTGTCGAAATAAAGCGATCACCAAGAGAAGAAACACCACTTTTGTACCTCGTTCTAACAATTCATACTGTCGGGTTATAATCCTGCAATGCGTTCCTATTATGTTCAATATTGGGAATGTTTGTGTTCCCAATTGTCCCGGCTTTTCGTTGCAAAAAAAATCGGGCTGTGCGAGAGCAGCGAGGATAACAAACTGTCACTTCTGGGGAGGACACAATGACATCAGTATTCAATCGCCGGGCTTTTCTGGCAGCAGGGTCAGCCGCAGCGTTGGCCTTGACGGGCGGTATTGCGCTGGCGCAGGACAAGCCGGTGCTCCGGCTTTCGTCGGTGAACTCGGCCACGGACCAGCGCGCAGTCGCGCTTGAAACCGTGTTTGGTCCGGCGATCAAGGATTTTGCGACATTCCAGCCAACTTGGGGCGGCACGCTGTTCAAGCAGGGCACGGAGCTCGAAGCGATTTCGCGCGGCAACCTGGAAATGTCAATTTCATCGGCCCAGGAACTGGCGAATTTCTTTCCTGAGTTCTCGGTTTTTTCGGCAGGTTATCTGCACCGCGATGCAGCGCATCAAGTCGCAGTATTCGCTGATCCGCTGATGCAGCCGTTCAAGGACAAGGTGGAAGCTGAGCTTGGCGTCAAGCTGCTCGCCATCATGTACCTCGGACGCCGCCAGATCAACCTGAACTCCGACAAGGAAATCAAGACGCCTGCCGACATGGCCGGCTTCAAGCTGCGCATGCCGCCTTCGGATGCCTGGCAGTTCCTTGGCAAGGCGCTGGGCGCCAATCCTGTGCCCGTGCCATTCGCTGAACTTTACACAGCCCTGCAAACCGGCGCTGTCGATGGCCAGGACAATCCTTTGCCAACAGTGATGGACGCCAAGTTCTATGAAGTCACCAAGCAGATCGTGCTGACGTCGCATCTGGTGGATTTGAACTACCTCACCATTTCCAAGAAAGTATGGGACTTGCTGCCGCCGGAAAACCAGGCCAAGCTGCAGAAGGCGGCTGATGATGCGTGCGAATTCGGGCGTCAAAACCAGTTGAAGAAAGAGGCCGATCTGGTTGAGGGTCTGAAGGCCAAGGGCCTCAAGATTTATGAGCCAGACCTCAATGCTTTCCGCACCACCGTGCAGCAAGCCTATCTCGGTTCGGAATTCTCAAAAACCTGGCCCGCCGGCATCGTTGACAAGATCAACGCGCTGGCGAAGTAAGAACTTGAACTTCACCTGCCTTGGCAGGTGACGGGTTCTAAAAACACAACCGTCATGGCCCGCCTGAAACGGGCCATGACGGACAGAAATGAGAATCGTGAGCAAAATCTCTCACACCCTGCGCATCTTCTCTGACGCCGTTGCAGCTGCCATGCTGGCGGCGCTGTTTGGCGTGTTCCTGGTCCAGATCGCGGCGCGTTACCTTTTCAATATTCCGATGGGCTGGACTGTCGAGGTGTGCCTTACCTTGTGGCTGTGGCTGGTGTTTTGGGGCGGCGGCCTGTGCCTGCGCGCGTCAGATCATATCCGGTTTGATCTTTTGTATCTGTCAGTCAACCGGCCAACGCAGCGGATTTTTGCAGCGCTTGCGGCAGTGCTGATCGTGCTTGCCTTTGCCGGTTCCTTCCTGCCGACGTTTGACTATGTTTCGTTCTACAAGATCAAACGGTCGAATACGCTTGGCGTGCGGATGCATTATGTTTTTTCAATCTACCTCTTGTTCATGATTGTGATCATCGCGCGATATGGCAAGGTGATCTGGAATTTTTTGCGCGGCGTGGATGACGTGCAGGGTACGATCCTGTCCTATGACCGGCATGACGAAGGCAGCATCAAGTGAGTTCGGCATTCGGCTTTGCGTTGCTGCTGCTTGCCGTGATGGCGGCAATCGGCGCACCCATTGCTTTGTCGATGGTGACATCGGCTGTACTCTACCTGTTCCTTTCAGGGCAGGACATGGCTCTGGCATCGGAGCAATTCATCCAGTCGGTCTATGACAGCACGCTGCTCCTTGCCGTGCCGTTGTTCATCGTCGCCGCCAATATCATGAACGTAGGCGAGATCAGCGACCGGCTTCTGGATTTCTGCAAGGCGCTGGTCGGCCGCTTCAAAGGCGGCATGGCGCAGGTCGACATTCTGGTCAGCCTGATTTTTTCCGGCATGTCGGGATCAGCCGTTGCTGATGCGGCCGGGATTGGCAAGGTCTCGATCAAGATGATGTTGAAGACCGGGCACTATACGCCCGGCTTTGCGGGTGCTGTCGTCGCTGCATCGGCCACCATCGGCCCAATCATTCCGCCATCGATACCGATGGTGCTCTATGCGCTCGTGTCGGATACGTCGATTGGTTATCTGTTTCTCGGCGGTGTCATTCCTGGTCTTCTCATGACATTGCTGATGATGGGGATCACCACCGTGATTGCCCACAAGCGCAATATTCCGGCGGAAGAAGCCGTTCCATTGCGGCGCATTCCCGGCATCACGGTTCGCGCAATGCCTGCGCTGATGTTGCCGGTGATCCTGCTGGCCGGGATTTATGGCGGTGTCACAACACCAACGGAAGCTGCTGCTGTTGCGGCGTTCTACGCGCTTCTGGTGACGGCGTTCTGGTACCGGTCGTTGACTTGGAAATCGCTACATGAGGTGTTTGTTGATTCTGCGCGGTCATCAGCTTCGGTCGGGCTGGTCATCGGTTCGGCGCTGATCTTCAACTATATCGTTTCCACGGAACGCATTCCGGAAACACTTTCGCAATTCATGATAGGACTCGATCTGTCGCGTGCCGGGTTCCTTGCCTTCAACATGGTGCTGTTTCTGTTTCTCGGATTCTTCCTTGACGCAACGACGATCATTCTCGTGGTCATTCCCTTGTTCCTGCCCACGGCGCGGGCACTTGGCATTGACCCGGTGCATTTCGGGGTGGTCTCGGTGGTCAATTGCATGATCGGGCTCATCACGCCGCCTTATGGAATCCTCTTGTTCGTTGTGAATGGAACCACTGGCATTCCGATCAAGGACATCGTGCGCGAGAGCTGGCCTTATCTGATTGCATTGTTGATGGCGCTGTTGTTGATCGTGGTTTTTCCGGGACTTGTCTTGTGGCTGCCGCAAATGTTCGGTTATCAAGGCACGTAACAGGAAACATGATCAAGCTTGGTTTGATAGGCGACAACATCGCGACATCACGCGCACCGAAGCTGCACAGGTTGTGCGGCGAGATGTGCGGAATAGGCGTGAGTTATGACCTGCTCGTTCCGAAAGAGCAGGGAATTGATTTTGATGCGCTGTTTGAACGATGCCGCGCTCAAGGCTATCGCGGGCTCAACATCACGCTGCCTTACAAGATCAGGGCCGTGCCGAAAGTTTCAATCAGCGATCCAATGCTGCGAAAACTTGGCGCGGTCAACACTGTGGTGTTCGACGCTGATGGCGCAAAAGGTTTCAACACTGACTACACAGGATTTGTTGCGGCTTGGGCCACGCAGTTTGGCGACATGAAGCCAGGTGCGGTAGCGCTTGCTGGAGCAGGTGGTGCGGGCCGCGCTTTGGCGTTTGGATTGCTGGCGCTTGGCGCTGATGACATCCGGGTCTTTGACAAGGATGGGCAGAAGGCCAACACATTGGTGCGGGATTTGGGATGCGGCGTAGTTTGTGAAACGATTGATGATGCGATGAAAGAAGCCAGCGGCCTTGCCAATTGCACGCCTGCCGGCATGGTAGGCTATGGCGGCACGGCTTTTCCTGCGGCGTTGTTGCGCGGCAAGGAGTGGGTCTTTGATGCCGTCTACCAGCCGCTGGAAACGCCGTTCATTGTGGATGCAATGTCCGCAGGCCTGCGCGTCCTCGGCGGATATGAACTGCATTTCTATCAGGGCATTCTGGCCTTTGAATTGTTCACCGGGCGCATGCCCCAGGATTTAAGCGAGCTGCGGCGACGGCATTTGCTTTAATTGAGTGACGCGGTCTGGAACAGGTAAACTTTCAATCCTCCATGCAAGATCGGCTGGCTGACGGATTTAAACTCCAGACCGGATGACTTCGCGAGAGATTTGTCCGATGTGACGATAGCGACGCGCCAGCCCTGGAAACGTGACATCAAGGTTTTACCGAGCGAGGCATAAAGAGCATGCAGCGGTTTCTTGTCACCGATCCTTGTGCCGTAGGGCGGGTTGCAGATCACAAGCCCCGGCCGACCTTCAGGAGGTGAAATATCGCTGATGGATTTTTGTTGGAAGACAGCGAAACCAGAAACGCCTGCGCGGGCGGCATTGGCGCGACTTGCCTTGATGGCACCGGCGTCGCGATCAGAGCCGTAGAATTTGACTTCCGGCTGACACCCGCCCCCGACCCCGCCCTTGAGGGCGGGGAGAGCTGCTCGAGCCGACTTCATTAGTTCCCAAGTTTCTCTTTCATATGTTGCCAGCTGTTCAAACGCAAAATTGCGATTGCGGCCCGGCATCAATCCACTGGCGATTTCAGCTGCTTCAATGACGAATGTTCCCGAGCCGCACATGGGATCGAGAACGGGTTCATTCCCGTCAAAACCACATTGGCGCAGGAAAAGTGACGCCATGGTCTCGCGCATGGGGGCCTTGGCTGTTGCCTGCTTATGGCCGCGCTTGTGCAGCATTTCGCCTGATGTATCAATGCTGATGGTGCAAAGGTCATCTTCGATGCGCGCCTTTATGATGAGGCCTGCTTCGTTGTCAACTTTCGAGCCGAGTTCTTCGGTGATGGCGGTGGCGATGCGCTGGGCGGCGGCACCCGAATGATAAATGCGCGAGCGCTTGCAGGCGGCCTCGACGCGGATCGGCACATCCGGTTTCAGATATTGCGACCACGGAAAAGCGCGGGCGCGTTTGTCGAGCTGGGCCAAGTGCGCCACGCGGAATTCGCCAATGCGGGCGAGAACGCGGCTGCACCCGCGCAGTTCCAGATTGGCGCGCCAGACATCGCGCCAGTTGCCCTTGATGCGAATACCGCCAGCTACTTGGGTCGCTTGTGCAAAAGCGCAGGCTTTTGATTCGGCCAGAAGTACTGATTCGAGGCCCGGGATGCTCACAAGAAAGATTTCGAAATCGGAATTTGCAGTCATGCCATGCGTTTAATGTGAAAGCGGGTTGGCTGCGACGGGAATCGCTATTCTTTCTTTGTCTTGTCTTGATTTATAAATTTGATGTTTTGTTCAAAGCATTGACTTGAACTGAGATGTCTAAAATTTGAAATACTGGGATTCCTACTGAAGTATATTCGCCATGGTCTCAGTTTGGACAAAATTCACTGATTTGGAGCTATCCGGGACGACATTCAAACAAGCAAGTGTACGTGGTATAATTGGCCACTTGCACTTTCGGGTAGGGCATGGGGAATTTTCGTACCACTTTCACTGCCATGGGGGGAGACAACGAACTCGTCGTTGTCGCCAATGACCAGCAGCATGCGACTTCCGCCATGGAAGCTGCGGCCAAGGAAGTGTTACGCATTCAGGACAAATATTCGCGTTACCGCACTGATGACGGAAGCATCATCCACCGCATCAACAGCCGGGCGGGAAATGGGGAATGGATCGAGTGTGATGAGGAGACATTGAGTCTTTTTCGCTTTGCCAACCAGATTTACCGACATAGCGACGGACTTTTTGACATCACGTCCGGGGTGCTGCGGAAGGCTTGGGATTTCAAGCAAGCTGTGGTTCCGGATGAGGAAACGATTGCGAAATATCTGGAGCTCGTGGACTGGACGAAACTCGAAATTGGCGAGAACACTGTCCGGTTGAGGGGAGCGGGCATGGAGGTTGATTTTGGTGGCTTCGGCAAGGAATATGCCGCTGACCGGGCAGGCAGGGTGTTGCGAGAACAGGGCATCACATCAGGTTACGTCAATCTCGGCGGTGATATTTGCGCTATCGGACCTCAGGCTGGTGGTGAAGATTGGCTTATTGGCGTTGAGAACCCGCGCGAACAGGGAGCGATTATTGCAACAATTCCGGTTTCACAAGGCGGATTGGCCACCAGCGGCGACGCCGTCAAATATTTTATCAAAAATGACCGCAGATATTGCCACATCATTAATCCAAAGACTGGATGGCCCGTGCATTGTTGGTCTTCTGTCAGCATTAGTCAGGCAAGTACGCTGCGGGCCGGCGTTTATTCCACGGTTGCGATGTTAAAGGAGGACAAGGCAGAACGATTCCTAGTTGAGCAGGGATGCGGATATCTACTTGTCGATCTGCAAGGCCAAAAATTTCTGAACCAACCACCGATCCAAGGAGAGACTGAAATATGACGATTACTCTTACTGCTGGAAACGACATACTCGATACCATTATCGAAATTGAATATGATATTAATGGCGTGCCAGCCCAGGACCCGGTAACTCAGGCTTTTTTGAACTTGCGTGGCCAAACGGTAGATGCGGGCACTGGTGTTGATATCGTTACGTCTGACCAAGGCTATGGCAAGTACTTTACGCTTACGTCTGACGATACTGGCATATTGACAATGACGACCGTCAGCGGCGTTGCCAAGTTCAAGAATTTCGAAAAATTCACTTGGCAAGATGGTACGACCATCAATCTGGGAACATCTGGCAACAACACGATCACTGGCGGCAAGCTTGCCGACAAATTCCTGTATGGCCTTGCTGGCAATGACACGATCAGTGGTGGCTTGGGCAATGACTTGATCAATGGCGGCACAGGCAAAGACACGCTGACCGGCGGATCAGGCAATGACACTTTCGATTTCAACAAGATCACTGAATTGACAAAATCAAAGACAACCACAGATGTGATCAAGGATTTTACGATCCACACGACAACGGTTCGCCACGACCAGATTGACCTCAAAACCATGGACGCGATTTCGAGCACTGCGACCAACAACGCGTTCTTATGGGATGGCACGAAAGCACTGACGAAAGCCGCAGGACATTTGAACTACAAGCAATTTAACCTAGCCGGGACAACTGGTGACTACACACTGGTGTCCGGCGAAACCAACGGAGTTCTGGGCGCTGATTTTGTGATCGTCTTGAATGGTCTCAAAACCTTGAGCGCTCTGGATTTCATACTTTAACACGCCAACATGTGCCGGTTGAACGAGAGGCAATAACACATTCAACCGGCACCCGTAATCTACACTGCGGCACATTTCTGTTGTTAGGGCGCAAGTGGCGCTTCGCAAATTAAGTCAATCACTCAAAACCGGGGTTATTAACATGGCTACAATTACACTGACGAGCAACAACGACAATTCAACCACGTTGACGCAAAACGGCGTAGTAAGCATGTGGGGCAACACATACGACGGTGCTGCCGGTGTTGACACGATTATGGGCGGTGAATCTTATTCCAGCATCACGGGTGCCCGTACAGGGTTCTATACAGTCTCGGCGAATTCTGACGGTGTTGTCACGCTCACGTCGACCAGTGGCGGCAACAAGACCATAAAATTCGTGAACTTTGAGAAATTCAATTTCAACGGCACGATAATCAACCTTGGCACCTCTGCTGCTGACACGATTGCCGGCGGCACCGGTTCCGACAAGTTCCTGTTTGGACTCGGTGGCAATGACACGATCACTGGCGGTGGCGGCACTGACACAGTCATCATGCAAGGCAACAAGGCTGATTATACGGTCACCCAGAGCGGCACGACTTACACAATCGTTGACAATGTTGCAGGACGCGATGGCACCGATACTCTCACGGGAATCACCAACGTACAATTCAGGGACACAACAGCTGCAATCACAACGCTGGTCACTGTCACGCCACCACCGCCACCTCCTCCTCCTCCACCACCAGTCACACCGGTCCAAATCGATGGCGACGCCAATGCCAATACATTGACGGGCAACTCCGTCAGCAACACCATCAACGGGCTTGGTGGGAACGACACGATCACCGCTTCGGGCGGCACGGACACGATGAATGGCGGTGCTGGTGACGACACCTACAACATCAATGATGCGGGCGGGCATGTTGTCGTTGAAAACGCCAATGAAGGTACTGACACGGTCAATTCGGCAGTTACCTATACGTTGACGGCCAATGTTGAGAATCTGGTTCTGACGGGCTCTGCTGCGATCAACGGCACGGGCAATGCACTCAACAACCGCCTAACTGGAAACAGCGCCAGCAACACCTTGACCGGTGGCGGCGGCACTGACACGGCCGTCTACAGCGGTGTCTTGGCGAATTACACCATTGCCGCAACGGATGCGACCCATGCCACGGTCACCATCGGCGGAGTCACGGACACGCTCTCCGGCATCACCAACATCGAAATCGGCGGCACTACCTATGCCGTGTCAAGTTTCGTGCCGGTTGTTCCACAACCTGTCATCAACGGCACGGCGGGGGCGGATAATCTCACCGGCAACAATCTCGACAACACCATCAACGGGCTTGGTGGCAATGACTCACTCACTGCATCCGGCGGCACGGATACGCTGAATGGCGGCGCTGGCGATGACACCTATAACGTCAGCGGCGCCAATGGCATCGTTGTCGAGAATGCCAATGAAGGCATAGATACTGTCAACATCGATGTTACGCATACGCTGGGGGCCAATGTTGAAAATCTTGTGCTGACAGGCTCAGCCGCGATCAACGGCACGGGCAATGCGCTTGACAACAAGATCACCGGCAACAGCGGCAACAATACGCTGACTGGAGGCGGCGGGACGGACACAGCCATCTACAATGGCGCCCGGGCAAATTTCACCGTGGTTGCAAATGACGCGACCCATGCCACGATCACGGGTGCCGGGTTTGGATCGGATACGCTTTCGGGCATCACCTATATCCAGTTCGCCAACAATGACATCGCGATGGTGTCAAGTTTCCTGCCTGTCAATCCGGGTGATCCTGTTGAGATTACGGGTGACGGAAACGACAACGCGCTCACCGGCAACTCCCAGAACAACACGATCAATGGGCTTGGAGGCAATGACACGCTGACGGCGTCCATTGGCACTGACACTCTTGTCGGCGGATCGGGCGATGACACTTATGTCATCAACACATCGGGCAATACGGTGACTGAAGCTGCAAACGAAGGCACCGACACAGTGAAGTCGATGGTTGACTTCACGCTTGGCGCTAATGTCGAGAAGCTCGAGCTTACCGGAACCGGTGCCATCAATGGCACAGGCAATGAACTTGCCAACACTATCACCGGCAATTCCGGAAACAACACGCTCGACGGTGGAACCGGCGATGATGCGCTTACCGGCGGTGCAGGTGATGATATCCATGTCGTCGATGCGGCTGGTGATGTGGTCACAGAAAATGCGGATGAAGGCACTGACACGATTCAGTCTTCAGTCACCATTGCGGCCCTTGCAGCCAATGTCGAAAACCTCGTTCTCACAGGTACCGCAGCAGTTGACGGCACAGGCAACGCATTGGCCAATGCGATCACCGGCAATGCTGGTGCCAATCTTCTGTCGGGCGCTGGCGGCGACGACACGATTGATGGCGGCGACGGACTTGACACGCTGGTCCTTGCCGGCGTCATGGCCGATTACGAGTTCACTTCGCTCGGCGCCACACAGGTCAAAGTCGTCGACAAGACGGCCGGTCGTGACGGCACTGACACCATCACCAATGTTGAAAGCATCAAGTTCTCGGACAACAGCATTGTCGCCGTGGCGGACCTGTTTGCGCCCACGGGACCAGTCGACCAGACGCTCACTGGCACAGATGGCAACGATTCATTGACTGGCGGAGCTGGCAACGACACGCTGAACGGCGGCGGAGGCATGGATACGCTCAATGGCGCGGATGGCACCGACATGCTGACTGGCGGCACAGGTGACGACGCCATTGACGGCGGTGCTGGCAACGACACGGCGTACTTCATGGGCGTTCTGGCAAATTACAAGATCACTTCGATCGACGCGACAACCGTCAAGATCGAGGACCAGACCGCAGGCCGCGATGGCGTTGACACGGTCACGAACGTCGAACACTTCACGTTCTCCGGCAACACATTGACGCTTGCCGAACTTATTGCAAGCATCGACCCAGGGCCTGGACCAGGACCAGGATCAGGCGGGGGAACCGGGGACGATGACTCACTGACAGGTGATGCAGATGACAACACAATCGAAGGTCTGGCCGGCGATGATATGCTGGACGGCGGCAAAGGTGCTGACTCGCTCAAGGGCGGAGAAGGCGATGACGTTTATGTCGTCGACAATGCAGGCGACAAGGCAATTGAAATGGCTGATGACGGAATCGATTCAGTCAAGGCGTCGATCAGCTTCAAACTGGGTTTAAACCTTGAACACCTTACTTTGACGGGCGCATTGGCCATCAATGGCACCGGAAACGCCCTGGCCAACTCCATCCTTGGCAATAACGCCGCGAATAAATTGTCCGGCGGTTCCGGCAAGGACAAAATGCAAGGTGCCGGCGGCAAGGACTACCTTGACGGTGGCAAGGACGCCGACATGCTTTACGGCGGCTTTGGCGATGACATCTACGTCATCGATAATGCTGGCGACAAAGCCATTGAGTCTCTGAACAGCGGCAAGGACCTGGTCAAATCATCAATCGGTTTCCATCTGGGTGCGAATGTCGAAAACCTGACACTGACAGGTGCTGGTGCCACCAATGGATATGGCAATGCGCTTGCCAATGTCATTACCGGCAATGGTGCTGCCAACCGGATCACAGGTGGTGCGGGCAGGGACTCCCTGACTGGCGGCAACGGCAAGGACGTGTTTGATTTCAACGCGTTCAAGGAAACGGGCAAGACCGCCACGACGCGTGACACAATCACCGACTTCAACCACCTTCTTGACCGGATTGATCTTTCAACCATCGACGCCAATGGACAGGACGCCGGGAATGGGCAGTTCAACTACATCGGCTGGCACGGATTTTCCGGCCGGGGTGCCGAGGTCAATTTTGCGGTCTCCGGAAAGAACACCGTCCTTTCAGGTGACATCGATGGTGACCGCGTCGCGGATTTTCAGATCACGCTCATTGGTTTGAAGGACCTCGCAACCGCTGACTTCATCTTGTAACGCCCAAAATCAAAATTCATATCTGTATCCGACAAACGCCTGCAGCTCTGCAGGCGTTTCGTCGCTGCGCAGCGCGACGCCAAGTTCGGATTCAAGCAACCAGTTGCGGTCAATCCGGTAACGCGCTCCTATGCTCGGTGCGATGCTGTAAATTGCGGCGCTGTCTTTGGTGGTGATGAAGGCTCGAATGCGCGAGCTGATGCGAAGCTTGTCATCAACGGGAAAGCGCCAGGACAAGTCAGTGCCAAACCTCGAACTGGTTTCACCATGGGTATAGGTCAAACCGAGGCCAAATGAGTCATCAGCCAGGATAATGCCATTGCCGTAAAGGAATCCGCTGGCATAGATGTCATTGGCGAGTTCGGGGAGTTCGTCAACTCCACCTGAGGCAGGCGTGCCCGACACATCCGACCAGAGCGCATCGATGGCTAGTTGCCACTGTTCATTGAAAGTGTAACTCAGCCCGAGTGCGGCCGTGACGGCATCAGCGGTGCGGTCATTGGCGAGCAGAAGAACCTGTTTTTCTCCCAGAAGATTGACGAGACTTGGCAGCTTGTCCTGCTCCTGACCTGCGAGAGCGTTGGACGTCAGCAGGAAAGGTTGCGTGCGATAATCAAGCGAGGCGGTGAGCACCGTTTGCTCATTGGCTTGCCAATTGCCGGAGAGAAATGCGCCAGTCGCCTTTCCCTGATTAATGTCAAAATCCAGCCCTGCGTAAGCTGCAATGTCTTTCGCTTCGAAACTCAATTCAGTTCCAACAGCGCGGCGATCTACGATGCTGCCGACACGTTGTTCAATGGCATAGATCTCGCCGCTCCATGGACTGTCCGGCTCGTGATAGACGGCGTTTGCAGCAAAGAAATATCGGCTATCCGCAAATGGCAACTGGTCGCGCTCGTAGACTGGCGACCCGGCAGCGATTCCGAGTTTCACTTTCTTGTTGGGCTTCCAAGCAGCGGACAGTCCGTCAAACCGTCCAAAGATGCCGCTGTCATTGCGCAGCTGGCGACCGAGACGGGCCGAGAGTTCTGACTGCTTGTCGAGGATGTCGGCATAGAAGGTAGAGATGCTTGTCGTCCGTTCGTTGCCGTTGATGCCTATATCCTGGCGGTTCAATGCATCGACGCGCATGGAAATCGCGGTGCGCTGGTTTTCACCTTTAAGCTCGGCGCTGACATTACTGATGATCTCGCTTTCGACAAGTTTGTGACCATCGGCTTCATCAAATGCATCGTCGCGATAATAGGCCTGGCCGAGTGATCCGTACTTTGTCCATTTCCATTTCTCGGGGTCAATTTCGGCTTCCTTGATTTTCCGCATGCTGCGCAGCGTGCTCTCAGGCGCTATTGTCCCGCGCAATGAAGCGCTGTTATCGGCGAGGCTCGCGTTTTGCGCGTCGGAACTTTTGGGTTGAAGCGTTGCCGGCAAATCCTCCTTGCCGTCGACGATGACCGGCGATGCTTTCATCGCATCGACGAGATCATTCAGGAGCTGCTTGATGCGGGCAGTGTTTTCGTCACGTGGATATAACTGGAGGTAAGACTCATATTGCGACCTGGCTTCCTGCGAACGGCCAACCCTCTCAAGTGCGAGCCCGCTTAGCTCCATCGCCTTTTGCCTTTCACTTGCAACTTGCGACGACAGGAGAGGTGCGAGAAGCTTTATGGCTTCTTCATTCCTGCCTTCTGAAACTGCCGTGAATGCCTTTGCGAGCGGATCAGTTGCCTGGTCTTTCGGAGCACCGGCATCAATTGGCCCTGTCGTGCAAGCCTGTCCTGTGCCGGTCTTTGCGACATCAATTCGGATGTGCCGCGTTTCGGCGTCCATCACGATGCGATAGCCAACAGGCTGTGCCAAGGTGATGGTTATAGTTCCGCTGTTTGACGCGCTTCGCGAGAGGACTACCGCTTGCAGGCCAGCGGAATTGGCAGTGTCAATCGGTGGGTTCTTGCCAGCGGTAATCTGATCTCCATGCGCCGCAAGGATTTCAACCGGAATGGAAATTGCGCCGCCATTCCCGGACAAGCTGGCGCCAGCATATGTGACCGCGTCGCGCAGCCTCAGATGAATTTGCGTGCAACCACCCTCGTCGCTTGTGTCAATGGCGGTGAAATCCTGCGCCATTGCAGGCAAAGCAAACGACAGCAGCACAGCCAGCGATGCAGTTACCCTTCGCATCATGGCAGCAACCATGTCGATGTTGTGTGGCAATCTTCGCAAGTGTCGGGTGAGGGAATGTGGCGACGACCCTTGCCGCCTGCGGGCGGATGACGGTTGTCATGGCAGGAGTAGCAGGTGCCAAAAGCTTCGGCGTGGTCAAAGCGGGTGCCAGTCCATTCCGTCACGATGTGGCAGGCTTCGCAGTTGTCGCTGGTCTTGAAATGCCTGCGGCCTTTTCCGCCCGCTGGCGGATGCCGGTTGTCATGGCAAGAGAAGCACGTGCCCCTGGCTTCTGCATGATCAAAGCGCGATGTCGTCCATGTTGTTACTTCATGGCAGGTTTCACATGCATTTGACGTCGCGAAATGCCTGCGGCCCTTGCCGCCTGCTGGTGGATGCTTGTTGTCATGGCACGAATAGCAGGTCCCTTTGGCCTCGGCGTGGTCGAAGCGCGATGTGGTCCAGGCCGTGACACTATGGCAAGCTTCGCAGGCATCCGTCGTTTTGAAGTGGCTGCGGGATTTGCCTTGAATAGCGCCTCTTGAAGTCTGCACTTTGCCGCTGTGACAGCTAACGCAACTGCCCAGTGCCGATGCATGATCGAACCGCGTGGCTGGAATCCACACCCTTACCGAATGGCAGTCTTCGCAGGTGTTGGCGGTCTTCACATGATTGCGGGACTTGCCTGATGCATCGCGGCCATTGTGGCAACCAAAGCACGACCCCGTGATGCCGTCATGATTGAACGTGGTGAGTTGCCATTGCTCGGTTGTGTGGCAGGACGCGCAATCGTTGGAAGAGGCGACGTGCTTTGGACCCTTGCCGCTCGCCTGTATGCCGTTATGGCAAGCAGCACATGGTTGCGTTGTCATCGCATGATCGAATTTTGCCACTTCCCAGGTGCTGACCTGGTGGCAATCTTCGCATGTCGTGCTGCTTTTAATGTGGGTCTTGTTTTTTCCGGTCGAAATCTTGCCGTCGTGGCAACTGAAACAGCCGGTGGAAATCCTGGAATGATCGACCTTCACGATGCGCCAACGGCCAGTGCCGTGGCAGTCGGTACAGATGTTGGTCGTCGGTGGATGGTTGCGACTTTTGCCGGAGGCGGTTTTGCCGTCATGGCAGGCAAAGCAAGCTGTGGGCGTGCCCTTGAATTTGGCACCTGCATGGCAAGTCTCACAGCGGACGTCGATGTGTTTTCCGGTCAATGGAAAGCGAGTTCGGGAATGATCAAAGTTCTGGTCAATCACGGTCTCTGCCGATGCACCGCTGCACGCCAGCAGCGCAATCATCAGCGCGGCAGCGATGATGCGCAAAACCGCGAAAAACGGCGAGGTCAATGGCAGGGTCTTGGCCAATATTATCGGTACCGCCGGGAAGGAGTCCGGGTTCCTGTTGTAATTCCAATACTGTACATTTCTTCCTCTCCGGCGTTATCGAGGGTCCTGAAAATTCAGCCGGAGTGCCGTTCGCTCCATGCCTTAAGTCTTTGGACTAAAGAATGGATTCACTCCAAAAGTCTAGTGAAATGATTCGGATTAAAGATTCATTTACGGATAATTGCACCCTTGAAAGTCGTCGTCGAATGGCAGGCTGCACAGTTCTGGCCGAAGGCGCCGCGGTGGATATCCTGGGCCTTGTGACAGGCGTAACAGGTGACCGGCAGAGTTGCGGAAACGACGTTCTTTTCCTTGTGGCAACCGTGGCAGCCAAGCTTGGCGTGGGCACCGGTCAACGGGAACTTGGTGTCGGTACCATGATTGAAACTGATTTTCTGCCAGCCTGAGGCGGAATGGCAGCTTTCGCATTTGGCGGTCAATCTGCCGAGGTGAATGTCATCCTTCTTGTGGCAAGAATAACAATCAGTCTTGGCGTCTTGATAGGCAGGACTTGCATGGCAGCTTTCGCAGGCCACCGCGATATGCAGGCCGGACAGCGGAAACCTGGTGAGCGCATGGTCGAAAATCACATCCTGACGCCAGGCGGATGTCTTGTGGCAACTCTCGCATTTCTGCCCGAGTTGCCCCGCATGAACATCCTGTTTCTTGTGGCAATCGAAGCAGGCGGTCGGCAGTTTTGACGTCAGGTTTTCGCCGTGACAGTCAGCGCAGGCCGCCTTGGCGTGGGCACCCGTCAAAGCGAAGCGGGTAAGCTTGCCGTGGTCAAAGGTTTTGTGTTTCCAGTCCTTCTCGGTGTGGCAGCTTTCACATTTCTCACCGAAGCGTGCGTCATGCACATCCTGCAGGGCGTGGCAGTCATAACAAGCCGTCGATACGCCTTTGTAGACCTCACCGACATGGCAGCCAAAACAGGTCGCTTTTGCATGGGCGCCATTCAACTGAAACCTGGTCTTGCTGTGATCGAACTCCGTGGTCTTTTTCCAGTCCGTTGTGTTGTGACATGACTCGCATTTCTTTCCCAGGTTTCCGCGATGCGGCTGGTCCTTGTCATGGCAATCGAAGCAAGCACCGGGTGCTGCACTGAATTTCTTGCCGGGAAGGTGGCAGCCTTTGCAGTCAACCATCCTGTGCTTTCCGTCAAGTGGATAGTCGGTTTCGCTGTGATTGAAAATGACATTGGTCAGGCGATCCTGCTTGAAATCGCGGCCCTTGTGATCGGCATGGCAATTAGCGCATTCCGATTTGCGGACCAATTTGTTCTTGCCGTGAAAGCCTGTGGACTTGGCGATGTCCTGCTTGATCGGCTTGTGGCAATCAGCACAGAGCGAGCTTTGCACCGCTTTTTTAAACGCCATGTGACAGTTGCTGCAATCAGCCTCAAGTTTTTGATGCGCCGCCGCCAAGAGATCAGGCTGAACAAGATCCTCGACAGTGTTTCCGGCCATTGCCGGCACGGCGAATAAAAGCAATGCCAGCCAGAAGGCCGGGCCAATGCAAAACTGGGCCAGCCGTTTCGTCACTGCGTAATCTCAATACCAGTGGACTGCCACCACGTGGGCAACGCCGCTGAGCAATAGCAAATAGAAAAGCGGCACGTGCATGAGATGCCAGATCGAAAACAGCCGTTCCCAGAAGGCCAATTGCGAAGCTGTGCTGAATGAACGCAGGAAGTCCCTGACATGGCGTTGCGCTAACTTTCTGTGTTCTTTCAGTTCCACCTGTGACCAGCCGTTCCTCACCGCGTTTTCAGCGACGGTCCGGCGAATCATTGCGTTAAATTTTAGTCGGGCGAAGCGCACTTTGAAAGGTATCACCATTGCAGAAATGAACTGGCGCGACAAAGACCTTTCGTGGAACACGGGCAAGGAAGCGAAGTTTGCGAGCTGCGAGGCAATTTGCCCATGCGAACCGCCAACGTCTTCTTCAATGTCAGTCAGCAGGTGCCGCGCGTATTCGAACATCTGGCTGGCGTTGGCTTTCGCACCGTGCAAGCCAACGTGGATGTGCCGATAAACAACGCGGCCGATCAGTCCGCTGGCAACTACCGCAAGCATCGCGGTGAGCGCCACATTGCTGTTCTTGGCGCCCCAGGTGAAGTTGCAATGATAGAGTATGAGGATGGGCGCAGCGAGGCCCAGCACCATGTGCATCTGAAACAGCGATCTGGACGCTGCAAGCCGACGAAAGAACTTCAGGCGTTTGACTGACGAATAGGCCAATTGCAGCAACATGCCTGTGCCGCCGGCAATGCCCAGATAATAGCCAGCACCTTCGTATGGAACAAAGGTATCGGCGTTGCGCGTCGAATAACCGTAGGCCAATGCGATGAATGACGCTATCAGAACAAAGTATGTTCCCAGTCCTTCGCGCGTGGAAGGATGTGTAACGGGTACAGGTGCTGCTCGGCGCGGAGTCTGGCGCTGCTTGACTACAACATTGTTTCTGGTGGATTCTAATGCTTCAAAATCATAAGCAGTCTTGCGCGATAACGCAGTACTCATCACAATGCCCCCGGCTGTTAAACTGTTCTATTCTTGTTGGGTCTGACCTTACATTCCCCAGTCTGACAAACAGCTAACAATTGTGGTGAATCTCAGGATTTTTTTGTGTTTTATTGCGATAACTTTAGTTAGTTGTTTGATGCTCTACTTACCACAGTAAATTGGAACTTCGATGATTGCAGAACTGGGACTTTTTGCGCTTTTGCTGGGATTTGCAGTGAGTTTGGCACAGTCTGTTGTGCCACTTGTTGGTGCGCAGCGACTTGATCAAGGCTTGATGAGCTTCGGCAATTATGGCGCTATCGCGGCGTTTCTGTGTATCGCTGCCGCATTCGCATTTTTGACTTACGGATTTGTCACGTCGGATTTTTCCCTGGCCCTAGTTGCCACGAATTCGCAGACTACAAAACCACTTGTATATAAATTTACCGGTGTGTGGGCGAACCATGAAGGGTCGATGTTGCTGTGGGTTTTGGTGCTGACATTGTTCTCCGCACTCATCGTCATTTTTGGCCAAGCCTTGCCGGACGCCTTGAAAGCCCGCGTGTTGGCCATTCAGGGAATGATCGCCAGCGCGTTTCTTGCCTTCATCATTTTCACGTCGAACCCTTTCGCCCGTCTTGCGTTCGCGCCAGCGGAGGGCAATGGCATGAACCCGCTTCTGCAGGACCCGGGCCTCGCCATTCATCCACCTTGCCTTTATCTTGGCTATGTCGGATTTTCCGTGACATTCTCTTTTGCCGTCGCGGCGCTTATCGAAGGAAAGATCGATGCCGCATGGGCGCGCTGGGTGAGGCCATGGGTGCTCGCGGCCTGGTGTTTTCTCACCATGGGAATAACACTTGGCAGTTTCTGGGCTTATTACATACTGGGCTGGGGTGGCTGGTGGTTCTGGGATCCGGTTGAAAATGTTTCGCTCATGCCGTGGCTTGCCGGCACGGCACTTTTGCATTCCGCGATCGTCGTCGAGCGGCGCCATGCGCTCGTCAGCTGGACTATCCTTTTAGCGATCCTCACATTTTCGCTGAGCCTCATCGGCACATTTGTCGTGCGATCCGGCGTGCTGACCAGCGTGCATGCATTTGCGCAAGACCCCGACCGCGGCATTTTCATTCTGGCAATCCTGCTCATTGCCACAGGCAGCGCACTGGCGCTTTATGCATTCAGAATTCCGCAAGTGAAATCCGGAGCGCCGTTTGCTCCGATCAGCCGCGAGGGCGGGCTGTCGCTCAACAATGTGCTGCTTGTTTCCGCTACAGCAACAGTGTTCATCGGGACTTTTTATCCGTTGCTGATCGACCTCATGGGCAATGACAAGATCTCCGTCGGGCCGCAATTTTACAACCGCACTTTTGTTCCGATATTCATTCCCTTGCTGATCGCCATTGCAATTGGCCCCATGCTGAAATGGAAGCGCGACACGATTTTTCCGGCACTGCAGAAACTCCGCGTCCCACTTGTCATGGCCCTGTTCACCATTGTCACTGTTGCAGCAATCGGCGGGTTGTCCCTTGTTTTTGCGGCGCTAGGGATCGCACTTTCAGTCTGGATCATCCTTGGATCGCTGTGGGCGTTGCTGGTGCGCATAAGGCTTGGCCAAACTTCACTTGATGCATCGGTAGCGCTGCTCATGTCGACTCCGCGGGCAGCCTTCGGCATGATCCTTGCGCATCTTGGGCTTGGCCTCGTGGTCGGCGCCATTACAGTTGTTTCAACCTGGCAGCGTGAAAACATCCTCGCCATGGCGCCTGGTGAAACGGCTGAGATCGCCGGGTATTCGGTTTCATTGCGCAGCATTGCGCGCGCCGATGGCGCAAATTTTGAAGCAGAACAGGGAATTTTCGACGTCACCGTGAATGGTCAGCCGCTTGCGACCATGATTGCCGAGCGACGCTTCTTCCCTTTGCAACAAAACCAGACGACGCAGACTGCAATCCGCACCAACATCATTTCAAATCTCTACATCGCACTTGGCGAAGCTGACCAGACAGGGAAATGGACGGTACGGCTCTATTACCATCCGCTTGCGCCATTCCTGTGGATCGGCGGATTCACCATGGCGTTCGGCGGGTTCATGTCGCTGTCCGACAGGCGCTTCCGTGTCGGCGCACCTCAACGGGCCAGGCTTCAAGGAGCCAATGCATGAGGTTTGTCCGACTGCTTTTTCTGTCAATTTTGCTTATGCTGTCGACATCGCGTGCATTCGCCGTTGATCCCGGTGAAGCCTTGCCGGATGCCGCACTTGAAGCGCGTGCACGCGCGATCAGCGCGGAACTACGCTGTCTGGTGTGTCAAAATCAATCCATTGACGATTCCAATGCGGGACTGGCGCGAGATCTGCGCTTAATCGTGCGTGAACGATTGACGCTTGGAGAAAGCGATGAAAAAGTCGTTGAATTCGTGGTTAGCCGATTTGGCAATTACGTTCTGTTGAAGCCGCCCCTCCAGAGCAACACATTTCTGCTCTGGCTCAGTCCTGGACTGGTTCTTGTTGGCGCTTTGTCAGTGTTCCTGGTCTATACCCGGCGCAGAAACGAAACTCCGGCGGAAGCAGTTCCGCCGCTAACCCCGGATGAAATCAAAATGCTGAATGACATGCGAGACAAATCAACATGATGCTATGGATGTTGCTCACACTCATGGCCTGCACTGCTTGCGTAGCCATCAGCATTCCGTTGATCCGCAACCTTGATACAGGCCGAAACGCCAAGATTGGGGCAACCGCGGTATATGAGGAGCAGCTGGCGCAACTTGACCGCGATGAATTATCCGGACAATTAGACGCAAATTCCGCCGGTTCCGCCCGGGTAGAAATTCAAAGGCGGATGCTCAGCGCACTCAAGGCGGAACAATCTGCGCGGCCACTTTCGCCTGCCTGGCGAGGGTTGGCGCTGATTTCAACGACGGGCTTCGTCGCGATTACTTCCGTGCTGCTTTATGCAAAACTTGGCAGCCCAACACTTGTGACGGTTGTCGGTACAAAAGCGGCCGCTCAAGTTGAGAGCAGTGCTCAGCCCGCGATGGGGCAGGTCGACACGATGATCGCGAAACTTGAGCAACGACTTGCGGCCAATCCTGCTGATGCTGACGGCTGGCGCATGCTTGGGTGGTCCTATTTCAATACGAAGCGCTATCAGCAATCTGTTGATGCCTATGCCAAGGCGATCGCATTGGCTCCGGCAGATCTTGATCACCTCTCGGCTTATGCCGAAGCGCAGGTTCAGGCAGCGCAGGGGATTGTGAGCCCAGAGGCGATGGCGAATTTTCGCAAGGTTCTGGAAGGCAAACCAAAAGATCCGCGCTCACGGTTTTATGAAGCCCTGGCGCTCGAACAAGCGGGCGATAAGGTTCAGTCGCTCGACAAATGGCTGGCGCTTCTTGCCGATGCCCCTGATGGCGAAGGCTGGATCACGGATGTGCGCAGCCATATTGCCGATCTCGGAAAAGACCTGGGCCGCGATGTTTCTGCACAGCTAAAATCTCCGCCATCTGACGCCACTGTTTCCGCGCCGCAGATCACGCAGGATGACGTCGCTGCCATCCAATCCATGCCTGCGGCTGACCAACAGGACATGGTGCGAGGCATGGTGGATCGTCTTGCAGCAAGGCTAGAAACAACGCCGCGCGACGCCGAAGGCTGGGTGAGATTGATGCGCTCGCGATTAGTGTTGCAACAGCCAGACGAGGCCCGCGCGGCATTCAACAAAGCTTTGACCATCTTCGCTGATGATCCATTGACCCAAGAGCAGCTTAAAGCAAAAGCTGCCGAACTGGGATTGTCGCCACAATGAGCATGCGCCGTTAACTTTCATGGAAACGATCAAACTTTTTTCGCCTTACCTGTTCATCATGGCTGTGAGCTGGGCCATTTACCTGTTCACAAAAAGACGTGCAGAACAGCGTGCAATTGCGATCAAGAGTGCTGCGATAGAAGCGGGGCTCTCGGAACCTACGTCCCTGCACCCCGTGATCAATCCGGCAACCTGCCTGGGCTGCGCCACCTGCACGATTGCCTGTCCCGAAGGCGATATTCTCGGCATCATCAATGGCAAAGCCGAATTGATTGAGCCCACCCACTGCATCGGCCATGGGGCGTGTAAATCGGCGTGCCCTACGGACGCGATTACGCTGGTTTTTGGCACCGCCGAACGCGGCATTGATTTGCCAATTGTCGGCCCTGACTTCCAGTCAAATGTCCCAGGCATCTTCATTGCAGGCGAATTGGGCGGCATGGGACTCATCCGCAATGCTGTCGAACAGGGACGGCAAGCGGTCGAGTCGATCAGCAAACTCACGGGCTTTCAGCAACCGGGCCGGTTTGACCTCATCATCGTTGGTGCGGGGCCAGCTGGCATAGCAGCGGCTCTGGCGGCAAAACAAAAAGGCCTTTCCTACCTAGTGATAGAGCAGGATGATCTCGGAGGGACAGTGTTCAAGTATCCGCGCGGGAAAGTCGTGATGACGGCTCCTGCGACGCTGCCCATAGTCGGAAAGGTGAATTTTCGCGAAGTTTCAAAGGAGCAATTGCTCGCCTTCTGGAAAGGCATAGAAGAAAAGCAGGCGCTCAACGTAAAATACCGCCAGAGAGTCAACAGTGTTACGAAATCTGGCGATGGCTTTTCGGTGGATACGGGAAATGTCCAACACCAGTGCCGGGCGGTACTGCTCGCCATTGGCCGGCGCGGCACGCCGAGGGAACTGGGCGTGCCGGGTGAGAAATTGGCGAAGGTTGTGTATCAATTCATCGATGCCGAGCAATATCGCAACAAGCACGTGCTGATCGTTGGCGGCGGAGATTCTGCACTTGAAGCCGCGACAAGCATCGCTGCGCAGCCGGGCACCCAGGTGACGCTATCCTATCGGGGCGAAGCCTTTGGCCGCGCCCGCGCTGCGAACCGCGACAAAGCCTCGGCCATGTCGCGCGAAGGTAAATTGGTTCTCGGATTCAAGTCGGCGGTCAGAGAAATCACCGCGAGCGACGTCCTGGTTTGCCTGGATGGCAAGGACTACCGCATCAAGAATGATGCTGTCATCATCTGTGCAGGCGGCATCCTGCCAACCGATTTTCTGAAGGCTGCCGGCATTTCCATGGAAACGAAATATGGCACGGCATAAACAGTTCTTCTGGGCATGTTTTTTCTCGGCGGCGTGCATCTTCACTTCGCAATCCTTTGCTGCGAGCGGCGAGGAGACCTATCGCAAGCTCATTCTGGGACGGCATTACAAGCAGGCTGTGGCCCTGCTCACCAAATCCGCGAAATCAGGAAACCCGCTGTCGCAGTACCGCCTGGCGGTCATGTTGCGCAGCGGACTTGGCATCAAACGCGATGATGCACAAGCCCGCGACTGGCTGCGCAAGTCGGCGCAGAAAGGGAATGCCGACGCCGCAAAGCTGATGAAAAGCCTCGGCACAATCGTGACATCACAAGCCATGCCAGTGCCGGTTTCGGCGCCTTTGCGAAGTGCGCGCGTGGCGTCGTTTGCGCACCTGAAGCCCCGCCGCGAAGGAGACATGAACTGGCTTTCCACGGCAAGTGCGCGGAAATTCCATTCCCTGGAAGTTGGCGGTGCGGCCGCGAAAGACATCAACGGGCGGGATGCCACAGGCCAGACGCCCCTCATCACTGCGGCGCGGGCCGGCAACATGAAACTCGTGGAGCAATTGATTGCGATGGGCGCCGACGTCAATCTTACCGATGTGCGCGGGATGTCGGCTTATTTGTGGTCCATCGAAACGGGAAATATCGCGCTTGCCAAAATCCTTGTCGCAGCTGCTGCAAATGTCGATCAAAAATCAGCAACAGGTGATTCAGTTGACCTGATCGCTGCGCGGAATTGCAACCTGCAAACCCTTGAAGAAGTGAGCGGCCATTTCCGCCAGTCGCGTTCCAACTATTCCGGCCAGACAGCGGCGCATATGCTGGCGAAAAACTGCCGAGAACTGGCGGTGCCCAAGCAGTTTTTTTCAGATGAAGACATGACGGCAATTGATAACGCTGGCCGCACGCCCCTTTGGTTTGCCATTGCAAGTGACAATGAAAAAATGGCGGCGGCGCTCATTGAGCGCGATGCGGGCTTAACCACGGCCGACAATGACGGCAACACGCCGCTCCATATCGCCGCCAGCAGCGGTAATGCGATCGCAGTTTCTGCCTTGCTGCAAAAGCAGGCCAGCCCTGAAGCGCTTGACAAGAACTTGAATACGCCGCTCATGCTTGCTGCCGCCAATGGCCGGACTGAATCCGTGAAACTTCTCCTGCCATTGGCCGCCGACATTAACCAGAAAAACATCGACGGCGAAACCGTTCTCACTTTGGCCGTCAAGTCAGGCAGCGCCGACATCGTTTCAATTGTCGTAATGGCCGGAGGTGCTACGACCTCACGGACAATTTCCCGCGACACGCCAGAAAAAATCGTTGAACGCCTCGGCAACAAGAAACTTGAGGCGGCCCTGCAATAGGCAAGTTTTGGCTTTTGAAATCTTTGGCGCGCGTGACAGGATGGACTGGGCGCCTGACGTGAATGTGCAGCCAAGCTTTTTTGCGGGAATCTCTACAAGAGCGCCCAGTCTGTACCCGGTTAACGAGATTTCAGGCCAAGCTTAGAAAAAACCGAGAGACTCGCAGCCTGTGCCTGCGGCAAAACTGTGCTTGTGCTGCCGGTTCGGAATATCGATCACATGCACCGACCCGTCGCCCTGGCAAGCGACAAACAATTCACCGACATGAAACGCCATATCCATCGGCTGGCTACCGACCGCGATCACGGCCTGCCCGCGAAACGACGGATCGATCAGGCTCACGGTGTTGCTATTGAGACTGGTGACAGCGAGCAGGCTCCAGTCCGGCGCATAGCGGGCGATCTGCGCCGCCTTGGGCACGTCCCTGAGCGGCACCTCGTCGCAGACGCGTCCGTTTTGGGTGTCGATCAGGAACAGCGTTGGCTCAACGTCGTCGACGGCGACGATAGTGCGGTCGTCCGCCGAGATCGCGATGCCAGCAAGTGCGCGCGGCGTCGTGATCTTGCCGAGCAGCTTTCGCGCGGCGAGGTCGATCACCGAGATCGTGGCGTCTTCCTCGTTCTCGGTGTAGAGGCGCTGCCCGTCGGCAGCTATGATCAAGCGGTGGCAGTTGTCCGAACCAGTGTCTATCGCCCCAACCATCGTGTTGGTCTCGCGGTCTATCACCGCCACTTTGGCGCTGTTCTCGCAGGTGATGTAGATCAGTCCGTCGGGGGCGAGCTTGAGAGAGTGTGGCGCTTCGCAAGGGCTGAGATCAATGGTTGTGAGGAGGGAGCGCTTCGCCAGATCGAATACGCAAAGCAGATGCTGCGGGTTGGGATTTCGGCCATGGATGCCGTCGCCGAATATCGGAACATAGGCGCGGCTGGTTTCCGGCATCACCAGCAGCTCGTGCACAGTTTTTTCCAAGTCACTGACAATCACTTCAGTTTCGTAAGTGACAGGGTTCAGAAACAGCACCTTGCCGCCCATCTTGTCGACCGCGATCAATCCGCGCGCACTGGCCATTGCCGTGTTTCCTTCACTGAACGCCCGCGCGATGAAGTTGCCACCGAAGGGACGGCATTGGCAAGGTCCGATCCATGCATTGAACATCAAAACCCAAAGAGGATTCCGATCTTGCGATCCTCTGTTGTTGGCTGCGACTTGGCCTACAGCACAAAATCCCCCACCGTCAGGCCTTTGAGGCCGGTGAGTTCGATTGAGAAATCTGCAAGGCCGTCGCCGTTCACATCGCCCTCGACAATCGTCTTGTCATTGGAGGTGCCGGCTGCATCCTGCTTCACAAAATGCAGTTCGCCCGCCAGCTTGTGGAAACTCTGTGTGCTGATGAACTTGAAAGCCTGGTTGCCTGCTGCCTTGGTTGAAGCGTCAATGGTTGCGAGGTTGATGTCATCAAGCTTCACCGCAAAATCCCTGATCACATCGCGCGTGGTTGCGGTCTTGCCGCTTTCGCTCAACAGGTTGAAGTCAAACACGTCATTGCCGGCATTGCCGGACATGAAATCGCGGCCTGTGCCACCGATGATCAGGTCGTTGCCCGAACCGCCACTCATCGTGTCGCTGCCAGCAAGCCCAGTCAGCGCGTTCTTCGCCGCATTGCCAACAATCGTGTTGGCAACCGCATTTCCCTTGCCCGCAACAGCTGTTCCCGTGAGCAGCAGATTTTCGAAATTGAGACTCAGTGTGTAATTGATCGAACTTCTGACCAAGTCCGTGCCGCCACCCGAAGCTTCCACAATCGTATCCCCGCCATCAGTGATGTAAGTGTCATTGCCAACCCCGCCCACCATGCGGTCCGTGCCGCCGTTGCCATTCAACGTGTTGGCGGCACTGTTACCCGTCAGCGTGTTGGCCAACGCGTTGCCGGTGCCGTTGATGGCAGAGGTTCCCGTCAGGAAAAGGGTCTCGACATTGGAGGAAAGCGTGAAACTTGCGGAACTGTTGATTGTGTCGGTGCCTTCGCCATCCACTTCGGTCACCACATCGGCTTCGTTATCGAGCACATAGGTATCATCACCCAGGCCACCGATCAGCGTGTCGTTGCCGGTACCGCCATCGAGAGTGTCTGAAAATTTTGATCCCGCCATGCTGTTCATGCCAGCATTTCCTGTGAGGATCTGGCCGACAACAGTAGACTCCCCCACCAGGTTTTCAATGTTTGCAAAACCAGATAGATTGAATGACGCGGCGGCGGTCAGGATTGTATCCGTGCCTTCATCCACGTTTTCGCTGATGACAGCCGATATGTCGGCGAATACATCGTATGTGTCGTCGCCGGTTCCTCCCGCATAGGAGTTTCCAGCGGACCCTGACAGCGCGTGAAACACATCGTTGCCCGTGCCGCCATTGAATGTTCCACTCGACGAACCCGCGTAAAATATATCATTACCATCGCCGCCATTGACAGTATCGGCCCCACTTCTGCTGTGCAGTTCGTCGTCTCCGGCGAGGCCGTTCAACACATCTGCGAAACCTGCAGAATTGTCCTTGATAATGTTATTGCCATTCGAGCCGCTGAGAGTTTGGGCAACCGCTAACCCCGACAAGCTTGACTTGCCTGTGAGGTTCTCTACTCCTTCAAAGCCAGACAGGTCGAACGCGGCTAAATGTGTGACAGCGGTGTCGATACCTCCGGTGAACCCCTCAAATATTTGAATGGCAGAGTGCCTGATTTCGTAAGTGTCGTTACCGTTGGAGCCGTCTCCGGCATCCAGATTGTCAAGGATGATGTAGTCGTCACCTTCACCTCCAAACAGTTCGTCATCGGTGGCATCATTGCCACCAAATAGTCTGTCATCTCCGCCAAGCCCGTAGATTGTGTCCCGATTGGCGCTGCCAGAAATGACATTGTTGGCAACATTTCCGTTGTAGATGCCGGCAAAGGCGCTGCCCAGTTCCAGGTTTTCAACAAAATCCGGCAGTGTGTAGCCGCCGGTCATTATCAATCTAACAGTATCTGTTCCGCCATCAGCCAGCTCAGTTATCGTGCATCTGCCAAAAACGAGGTCATAAGTATCGGCACCGGCACCACCTTCAAGTACCAGAGTATAAAGATCCTGATCGAAATTGGCTCTGAACGAATCCGCGCCAGCCCCTCCACTGAATATGGCTTCGATAGCTTTTGTTTCGAAATAGTCATCGCCTTCCTCGCCAAAAAACTCTCCGCCTGAACTGCTTAGAGAGACTACGAAGACGTCATTGCCCAGGCCTGCGAAGACGGTAATTGGTCCGCCATTCACGAAAAAAACGTCACTCCCGCCCAATCCATAATAAGTGTCAGCTACCAACAGTGTTTGATTGTCATTACCTTCGGTAAAATTGACCGCCACTTGCCGCATCTCCCCGCATCTGCTAGGGCATTGCCTCGCCCAGCGCGCTGGAAGCTAGTGCGAGCTTGCAGGATTCGTCATTTGGCAAATGCCATATGACTTTCATCATGCTTAAGATTTTTGCTGTTACAGAATGAAGTCGCCCGCAGTCAGTCCTTTCAGGCCGGTGAGTTCGATTGAGAAGTCGGCTAGCCCATCGCCGTTGACATCGCCGGAGACGATGGTCTTGTCGTTGGCTGTGCCTGCGGCGTTGGATTGTTGGAAACGCAGTTCACCCGCCACCTTGTGGAAACTCTGTGTACTGATGAACTTGAAGGCCTGATTGCCCGCCGCCTTGGTTGATGCATCGATGGTGGCGAGGTTGATGTCATCAAGCTTCACCGCGAAATCCTTGATCACATCACGCGTAGTCGCTGTCTTGCCGCTCTCGCTCAACAGGTTGAAGTCGAACACGTCATTGCCAGAATTGCCGGACATGACATCGCGGCCCGTGCCGCCAATCAGAAAATCATTGCCGGAGCCGCCACTCATCGTATCATTGCCGCCAAGTCCTGAGAGCTTGTTGCTTCCGCTGTTGCCGGTGATGGTGTTGGCGAAGGTGTTGCCAGCACCGTTGATGGCCGCTGCACCAGTGAGCGTCAGATGTTCAAGTCCGCTTGCCAGTGTCCGGCTGACGGTCGATACGACTAGATCGACGCCCGATGTATCGACGATTGCGTCGTAAAGGTCACCGATGAAATAGGTGTCGTCGCCGTCGCCGCCGAGCAGCACGTCAATCCCCGCCCCGCCGTCCAGCGTGTCGTTGCCAGCACCGCCATCCAGCACATTGCTGCCAGCATTGCCCGTGAGGGCATTGGCATTTTCATTGCCAAACAGATTGAGATGGGCGCTGCCGCCCAGCGTCAGATTTTCAACATTGGCCAGACTGGCCAGTGACAGGTTCATGCTGGACGAACGCGCCGTGTCGATGCCCTCATCGGCATTTTCCGTCACTGTGTCGCCGCCATCAATCTCGTAAAGATCATCGCCAGCACCGCCGCGCATCACGTCATCGTCAGCACCTCCGATAAGAGTGTCCGCGCCATCATGGCCGATCAGCGTATCCCTGCCGCCGCCGCCATCCATGGTATCGGCGAAATCACTGCCGTGCAGGGTCTGGGCTGCGGCACTGCCGATATAGTTCACTGCAGCATCAGGTTTTCGGCCATAAACGATGTAGCTGGCACCGCTATAGGTGCCATTGTCAGACGCTCTGTGTGCTCCAATGATGAGATCGGCCAGACCATCGCCGTTGATGTCACCGGCCGAGGCGACGGAACCGCCGCTGCGATCAAACGCGGCTTCACCGTTGATCCGGAAGCCCGATGTGCCATCAAGGGACGACAGGTCCAGACTGGCGGCAAAGCCCGAAGCCTTGCCAAACACCACATAGCTGGCACCCGAAACAGAGCCATTGGGATCAGCGCCATATGCCCCGATGATGAGATCGGCAAAGCTGTCGCCATTGATATCACCTGCTCCCGCCACGGAGGTACCGAAATTGTCGCCGCCTGTCGCGCCGTTGATCCGGAAGCCATTCAGTCCATCGAGTGTCGAATAGTCGAGTTCAGCAACAAAGCCGCCAGCCTTGCCGAACAGCACATAGCTTGCACCGTCTTGAACATTTAAATCTTCTTTCGGCGCGCCAATGATTACATCGTCAAAGCCGTCGCCATTGATGTCCCCAGCGGAGGCGACAGAACTGCCGCTATAGCCCTGCATCTTCCCATTGAATTGAAATCCGGATGCACCATCCAGCTCGGAAAGCCGGAGTTCATACGCAAATCCCGTCTTGCCAAACACAACATAAGCCCGGCCAATTGCCCCAGAAGCTGGGCCACCAGTGACGATGTCATCAACACCGTCACCGTTGACGTCGCCAGCGGAGGCGACGGACCATGCACTATAGGCCTGATCCTCTCCAATGATCTGAAAACCGGTTGCACCGTCAAGCGCTGAGAGTTCAAGTGAGGCAGAAAATCCGCCTGCTTTGCCGAAAATGACAAATGTTGCCCCTTTGATGTCCCCTGAGCCGTACGGACTGCCAACAATAATATCGGCAAAGCCATCGCCGTTGATATCGCCTGCCGAGGAAACTGAAAAGCCTGCTCTATCGTAAGTCGATTCGCCATTGATCTTGAAGCCGGTTGTGCCATCAAGCGTGGCCAATTCAAGCGACGGGTTGAAACCGGAAGCCTTTCCAAATACCACGTAACTTGCACCGCTTTTCTCGCCGTTGGGCTCGGCGAAGGGTGCGCCAATGATCAAGTCGGCAAAGCCGTCGCCATTGACATCACCCGCCGAGGCAACGGAGTAGCCACTCTGGTCTTTGAAGACTTCCCCCAGAATCCGGAACCCGTTGCTGCCATCAAGCGTTGCGAGATCGAATGTCGCCCCAAAGCCGCCTGTCTTGCCAAACACGACATAGCTTGCTCCACTTTCTGCGCCATTGATCGCCGCCTTATGCGCCCCGATGATGATATCAGCGATGCCGTCGCCGTTGACGTCACCCGCCGAAGCGACTGAAAAGCCGCTGAAATCATACGCGGCTGCACCGTTGATCCGGAAGCCAGTTGTAGCGTCAAGACTTGAAAGTTCAATCACGGCTGGAAATTGCGGCATGGTTTGGGTCCTTGCAATTACAGAATGAAGTCAGTGGATGTCAGGCTTTTGAGGCCGGTGAGTTCGATGGTGAAGTCGGCTGTGCCATCGCCGTTGACGTCGCCGGAGACGATGGTCTTGTCGTTGGCGGTGCCTGCGGCGTTGGATTGGGCGTAGTGCAATTCACCTGCCACCTTGTGGAAACTCTGTGTACTGATGAACTTGAAGGCCTGATTGCCCGCCGCCTTGGTTGATGCGTCAATCGTCTTGAGATCAATGTCATCAAGCTTCACCGCAAAATCCTTGATCACATCGCGCGTAGTCGTTGTCTTGCCACTCTCGCTCAACAGGTTGAAGTCGAACACGTCATTGCCGGAATTGCCGGACATGAAGTCGCGGCCCGTGCCACCGATGATCAGGTCGTTGCCCGAACCGCCACTCATCGTGTCATTGCCGGAAAGTCCGGTCAGCGCGTTCTTCGCCGCATTGCCAACAATCGTGTTGGCAACCGCATTTCCCTTGCCCGCAACAGCTGTTCCCGTGAGCAGCAGATTTTCGAAATTGAGACTCAGTGTGTAATTGATCGAACTTCTGACCAAGTCCGTGCCACCACCCGAAGCTTCCACAATCGTATCCCCGCCATCAGTGACGTAAGTGTCATTGCCAACCCCGCCCACCATGCGGTCCGTGCCGCCGTTGCCGCTCAAGGTGTTGGCGGCGCTGTTACCCGTCAGCGTGTTGTCCAACGCGTTGCCAGTTCCGTTGATGGCGGATGATCCCGTCAGGACAAGTATCTCCACATTGGAGGAGAGCGTGAAACTTGCAGAACTGTTGACTATGTCGGTGCCTTCACCATCCACTTCGGTCACCACATCGGCTTCACTGTCGAGCACATAGGTATCATCACCCAGGCCACCGATCAGCGAGTCAATCCCAGCGCCGCCGTCGAGGACATTGTTGCCATCATTGCCAGTGAGAATATTGTCCAGCGCATTGCCGCTGCCGTTGATGGCGGAGGATCCCGTCAGGACAAGTATCTCCACATTGGAGGAGAGCGTGAAACTTGCAGAACTGTTGACTATGTCGGTGCCTTCACCAGCAACTTCGGTCACCACATCGGCTTCGTCATCGAGCACAAAGGTATCATCACCCAGGCCACCGATCAGCGTGTCGTTGCCGGTACCGCCATCGAGAGTGTCATTGCCTTCGCCGCCGTCGAGAACATTGTTGCCGTCATTGCCGGTGAGGGTATTGGCCAGCGCATTGCCGCTGCCATTGATGGCCTCCGCGCCAGCCAGGTTGAGTGTTTCGAGATCGGCACCCAGTGTGAAAGTGAAACTGCTGAATACGGTATCGGTGCCTTCATCTGCAGCTTCCGTCATCGCATCAACGCCGTCAAAGATGAATGTGTCATCACCTGCGCCGCCAATCAGCGTGTCGAGGCCTTCTCCTCCAATCAGTACATTGTTGCCGTCATTACCAGTGATGATATTGTCCAGCGCATTGCCAGTGCCGTTGATGGCAGTAGTTCCCAGCAGCGACAGATTTTCAATCGCCGCATAGTCAGCAAGCGAGCGCGTGGTGGTCGAAGTAATCGTATCCAAGCCTGATGCATCGATGATCACGTCACTGCCACTCGCCAGCACAAACGTATCATTGCCGGCCCCACCGTCCAGCGTGTCAACCAGCGCGTCCGTGCCTCCGTCGAGAACATTGTTGCCACCATTCCCGGTCAACACGTTGACGGTTCCGCTTCCGGTGAGATTCAAGTTCGCACTTCCATCAAGTGCCAGGTTCTCGACATTGGCATAGCTCGCGAGATCAAGGCTGAGTATTGACGACCGCACCGTGTCGATGCCCTCGTCCACATTCTCCAGCACCTCATCCGCAACAGAATCGACTTCGTATGTATCGTCGCCTGCACCGCCGCGCATGACGTCATCGCCAGCACCTCCGATCAGCGTGTCGTCGCCGCCATTGCCTTCGATAACATCACCTAAATCACTGCCGTGGGTCGTCTGGGCTGCCTCGGAGCCGAAAAAAGCAATGGCAGCTTGCGGCTTGTGGCCGAACACCACATAGGTTGCCCCGGCACTGCTGTCGCCTCCGGGATCGACGCCAGAAGCACCAATGATCAGGTCGGCAAAGCCGTCAGCATTGACATCTCCCGCCGAGGCGACGGATTTGCCACTGTTGTCATAGATAACAGCGCCGTCGAGGCGGAAGCCGATCGTGCCGTCGAGGGCGGCGAGATCGAGGCTGGCGCCAAATCCCGAAGCCTTGCCGAACACCACGTAGCTCTCTCCGGCTTCGGGGTGGCCGCCGGGATCGCCGCGATAAGCACCAATGATCAAGTCGGCGAAACCGTCGCCATTGACATCACTCGCGGAGGCGACGGATTGGCCGCTGAAGTCATCGGCATCAATGCCGTCGAGGCGGAAGCCGTTCGTGCCGTCGAGGCTGGCGAGATCGAGGCTAGCGCCAAATCCCGAAACTTTGCCGAACACCACATAACTTTCCCCGGCAAAGCTGTCGCCTCCGGGATCGCCGCCTCTGGCATCTATGATCAGGTCGGCGAAACCGTCGCCATTCACGTCGCCCGCCGAGGCGACGGATTGGCCGCTGAAGTCATAGACATCAATGCCGTCGAGGCGGAAGCCATTCGTGCCGTCGAGGCTGGCGAGATCGAGGCTGGCACCAAAGCCGCCCGAAGACGGGCCCTTGCCGAAGACCACGAAGCTCTGCCCGGCAAAGCTGTCGCCGCCGGGACGGCCGCCTCTGGCACCAATGATCAAGTCGGCGAACCCGTCACCATTGACATCGCCCGCCGAGGCCACAGAAGTGCCGCTGTATTCCGCGACATTGATACCGTCGAGACGGAAGCCGTTCGTGCCATCGAGGTCGACGAGATTGAGATTGGTGCCAAAACCGCCCGAAGACGGGCCCTTGCCGAAGACCACATAGCTCTCTCCGGCATTACTTCGGGCGCCGGGATTGGCATTTTTGGCACCAATGATCAGGTCAGCGAACCCGTCGCCATTGACATCGCCTGCCGAAGAGACTGAACGGCCTGCAAAGTCGGATATCGACTTGCCATTAATCTTGAATCCGGTTGTGCCATCAAGCGCGGACAGCTCAAGCGACGGGGTGAAACCGGAAGCCTTTCCAAATACCACGTAGCTTGCGCCGCTGCTGCTTTTGCCGTTGGGACTCGCATAAGGTGCCCCGATGATGAGATCGGCGAAGCCATCGCCATTGACATCACCTGCCGAAGCGACGGAGCGACCGCTCTGGTCATTTCCTGCGTCACCATTGATTAAGAACCCGTTGCTGCCATCAAGTGTCGCCAGATCAAATTTCGCCCCAAATCCGTCCGACTTGCCGAACACCACGTAGCTCTCCCCGGCATCAATGTCGCCGCCGGGATCGGCGAGATAGGCGCCGATGATCAGATCGGCGAACCCGTCGCCATTTACGTCACCCGCCGAGGCGACGGAAAAGCCGCTCTTGTCATTGGCATCAATGCCGTCGAGGCGAAAGCCGTTCAAGCCGTTGAGGCTTGCAAGGTCAATCACGGCTGGAAATTGCGGCATGGTTTGGGTCCTTGCAATTACAGAATGAAGTCAGCGGATGTGAGGCCTTTCAGGCCGGTGAGTTCGACTGTGAAGTCGAGTTTGCCGTCGCCATTCACGTCGCCTTCTACAATCGTCTTGTCATTGGCGGTGCCGGCTGCATTGGACTGGGCGTAATGCAGTTCGCCCGCCACCTTGTGGAAGGCAGCTGTGCCAATAAACTTGAACGCCTGGTTGCCCGCAGCCTTGGTTGAAGCGTCAATCGTCTTGAGATCAATGTCATCAAGCTTCACCGCAAAATCCTTGATCACATCGCGCGTAGTCGTTGTCTTGCCACTCTCGCTCAACAGGTTGAAGTCGAACACGTCATTGCCGGCATTGCCGGACATGAAATCGCGGCCCGTGCCACCGATGATCAGGTCGTTGCCGGAACCGCCACTCATCGTGTCGCTGCCAGCAAGCCCAGTCAGCGCGTTCTTCGCCGCATTGCCGGTGATCGTGTTGGCAACCGCATTTCCCTTGCCCGCAACAGCTGTTCCCGTGAGCAGCAGATTTTCGAAATTGAGACTCAGTGTGTAATTGATCGAACTTCTGACCAAGTCCGTGCCACCACCCGAAGCTTCCACAATCGTATCCCCGCCATCAGTGACGTAAGTGTCATTGCCAACCCCGCCCACCATGCGGTCCGTGCCGCCGTTGCCGCTCAAGGTGTTGGCGGCGC
>CAWFWW010000011.1:0-13449 GCA_963819615.1 uncultured Alphaproteobacteria bacterium | reverse complement strand
GGCGGCCGCATCCTCTGGCGACAACTCACCAAAACGCTCGATGTGATTCACCTTCGTGCGCGCCAGTTCTGTCTGGAACTCCGCCCACATGGCGTCATATTCTTCCTTTGGCAGGTGCCCGCCGTAATAGTGGAAGTCTTTGATTTCCTTTTTCAGCAGCCAGCCGGTCCACGGCATGTAAGTCGCGCGGTTCAGCGTGGCGATACGGCTTTGGCAATGGCGGCGCAGAAGTTCGAGATTGATCTCGCGCGGCTTGGGCGGGGTATCGAAAAGGGAAGGCTGGCGGTTCATGACATGGGCAATTTTAAAGCAAGCGCCTCTTGGCGCAATCTTTTTCGATCAGGGTACGCTCATCTGCGGATAAGTTGTAGAGGTCATACAGCATCTCGTTCATTTCCGCTTCAAGGTTGCGGATTTTGTCAGTTGCATTGATCAAGGTTTCCACGCGCTGGGTGAATTGCTTGGCGGCGGGCGTCTCGGGGCCAGAGGGAATGCGGGCCAGGTCGCGGGCGAAGCTCTTGGCATCTTTGGGTTGACCCAGAATGAGGAAGCGCCAATAGACGTCCGCGAGTTTGCCTTCCTTGGCATCGAGATAGATTTTGTTGAACACAACCCGGCCTTCACTGGTCATGGCGAGTTCACCTTTGGCAAAGCTTACAGTCAAAGGCAGGCCCGCGTCGAGGAAACCTTGCAGCGTTTCAATGCGGGCTTCTTCCAGCTCTTCGAATTTCGCCTTGGACCATTTGGTTTTCTCAGTCGCCATGGTCATGGATTTGGGGGCTTGAAGTTTTAGCGTCTCAATGTCGGGCAAGCCGTCAGGCCCTGGCCACAGGAAGCGGGCCGAGTAAGTCCTGCGGCCCAAGGTCGAAAGCCGGGCATTGGCCTCCTCAAACAAATCGCGCCGCTTGGTCCAGGATTTTTGCAAGTCGCGGGCGCGCTTGCCGATCTCGGCTTGCTGTTTCTTGTCGGCGTGCGGAATGGGAAGCGGTGCGATGAACTGCTTGTTGGCTTCAAACCAACCGCCTTGCTTTGGTCGGCCTACTCTTCGGAAAACGAAATCATCTACGTCTCCATTGAGAGTAGCTAAAAGGAACCATTGATTTATGTCCTTTGCGGGGACAACACCATCAACGCGCCCACCGGTTAGAAATGTATCGCCTACTTCATCAAACGAAAAACGCAGTGAAGGTACTGTTCCAGCGGCCACAAGTTTGGGCGCTCCAAGCTTGTCTAAACTTTGAGACCTACTGAACCGATACCATTGATTGTCATCCAAATCGCCATTGTCCCGTTTAATCAGTTCGTCCTTCCAGGAACTCAGATACTTCCAGCATTTTGGGTACAACTTGCGCATCGCGTCTTCAGGGATTAGAGCGACTCCCTTTGAATCCTTCTTATAGGGAAAAAGTAAGTAGTTGTCGGTACCAGGTCGGATATACCTTTTTGCTTCCGGTCCGCTGAGAATTGGATAGAGTACATCGTCCTCCAATTCGACTTCGTAGGGTTCACCATCTTGCGGTTCACACAAGTATTTCCCGTGCCCGAGTTTGACCAACTTGTAGATTGGATCGGCACCAGTTTTCACACCTTGGTATATTTCTTGGCAGACCGCTTTGTCATCTAAACGCAGACATTGAATTGCGAGTTTGTCTATTACGTTTCGCTCTTCACCGGACAACATCAACCACTCAGCATTGGTTTCCAGAAGCAAGGCATCAATTTCGATTCTTGATTGTTCCCAATCAACATCTCCAAGATTGCCGTCATGTGACGCGACAACTCGAACTTTGTCGCTGGCTTCATGCGTAAAAAACTGCAGCGCCGTATATGTAATCGCCTCCTTGAACACCTGATACGACTTGAAATCAATCCAGCGTTCCAGCTGTTTGGTGCGGTGGATGAGTTTGCGCAGGCCTTCGCCATATTCGTTCACTGTCCACAGGCTTGGCGCAATGTAGGCCATGCGGCCACCCGCGCTCAGCAACCGCAGGCCTTTTTCGATGAAGGGCAGATAGAGATCGAAGTTGCCTGTCTGCGCACTTTCATAAGTGCCCTCGGCGCGTTGCGCTCGCAGATAGTTCACCACATCGGGGTCCACCTTCATCAGGTTTTGCAGTTTAACATAGGGCGGGTTGCCGAGCACGATGTCGAACTTGAAAGGAAACGCCTCGTCCCAATCAAACGGATTGACGCGGGCTTCGTTCTCCGGGTTCTTGGTGATCATCGCCCAGCAATCGGGAGCCACTAGGCTGTTGCCGCAGCGGATGTTGCCGTCCAGTGACGAGAGCGGCGATTTGGCGCGTGCCGAATGCAGCCACAACGCCAATTTTGCGATCTCCACCGAGGACGGATTGATGTCCACGCCGTAGATGTTGTGGGTCAGAATATCCGCCACAAGGCTCGCTTCTTCGAATCCCACGCCGCTGGCATCCTTCACGGCGAGGTCTTCCATCTTCTTGGCCAGCGTCTTGCGCTCGTCCAGCAATTTGCGAAAAGCAGAAATCAGGAAAGCGCCGGAGCCGCAAGCGGGGTCCACAACGCGCATGCTGCGCAACCTGCTGAGGTAGGCATTGAGTTGGTCAGCTGCTGGTTTCTCAGCATTCGCCAGCCCACACTCATCCTGCGCCTTGGCAAACCATGGCCCCATGGTTTCGTTGACCAGATAGTTCACCACCCATTCCGGCGTATAATACACGCCATCGCGCTTGCGCTTGGACAGCTTGGCAACCGTGTCACGGTGCTCCAACTCGCCGATGCGGTATTCCAGTTCGGTGATGGATTGTTCGAAAATGCGGCCCAGCGTGTACAGCGTCAGGCTTTCCTTGGCATCTCCCTTGGCGGCGTAGTTGTAGCGGGCTGAGAGATACAGCAGTGTGTTCTGGTCTCCTTCCAGTGATGCGTCGTTGGCACCCTGACCCATTGCTGCAAAAACGTGATTTGGAATCTCAAGGTTCTCAATGAGCGCGTCGTCAGCAAACAAACCGCCATTGATATACGGCACCGGCTGTTTCCCGATCTTGCCGCCGGTGTTCATTAATTTGAAAAACTTGCGGAAGAACTCCCAAATCTCGGTGCCTTCGGTGTCGTAGTAGCCTTCCACACTGCGCAGCTTGATGTGATCACGAATGAACTGCGGTGGAAACAGCATGCGCTCACCCATGTCTTCGCAGTAGAAGGCAAAAATGAAGCGGTCGAGAAGTTTCTGCGACACACGCAACAAGTCTGTCGGCGTGCCAGCAAATTTCGGGTTGTGGATACGCAAGACGCGGAACAGATTTTCGCGAACGCCCTTATAGTGTTCGTAAAATTCTTCTTCGATTTCGCGTTCGCGCAGCCATTGCTTTTCAACTGTGCGCCACAGCGCAGGCCTGCCGGATTGCGAAATCAGCTGATCGCGCTGAAACAGTTTCCAAAAGAGAAAACGGTCAAATTGGGCGTCAGGTACGGTTGACAAAAGATCATGCTGGGCGAAAAGGTCTTTCTTACCCGCAATCGTGAACTTCAAATGCTGCGGCGCACGATCCCACCAATAAAGTCGGAACTCGTTCATGTCGGTGACCAGCCCCCACCATGGCTGCACCGTTTCATTGCCAAACAGATTGCGCCGCGAGCCTTTCACATAGTTCAGGCATTGCTCGACGGGTGTGAGGTTGGAGCCCTTGCGGTTTTGTTTTGCATCGAGATCGGATTTGATATCCTTGAATTCACATAGCACTTGGGGAACGTCATTGGCCTTGCCGAGGAACCAGCCCAAGGCAACGTCAGGTGCTCCCGGGCCGCCCTTTGCGCCAGTCCCGGGCACCGAGAATTTCGGCCAGAT
The DNA here is from genome assembly GCA_963819615.1 of uncultured Alphaproteobacteria bacterium. Lineage (GTDB taxonomy): Bacteria > Pseudomonadota > Alphaproteobacteria > Rhizobiales > Aestuariivirgaceae > Aestuariivirga. Next base: position 9,629 of record CAWFWW010000011.1, on the reverse strand, counting down.
TGTGTGATCATCTGTCTTGCCGTGACCCGTGAGACTGTAGCCCCAAAGTTCGACGAAAAAAGTCTGAATGAACGCACTTTCCGCCTGGACTTCGGACAGTTTGGCGCGGCCATGCCATTTCTTCAGGCGCTCAAGAACATCCGCGTCTTTGCCAGCCGCCAGATAGTCCTGAAACTCGTAATGCAAGTTTCCTTGCAAAAATGGCCTGCCGATAAATGAACGGCTGTCGTCAAACATTCACAGTCCTCGATTTCGCACCACCCCACCACGATTTACCCCTTTGCGTCCACCTTCCGCCAACGTCGGTTTCCGTGCTTTCAAACCTATTGCTTGGGGATGGGTCACCGGGGCTTCACTTCTGGCGACTATAGCGACATCTAGCACACCCTCCGTGCGCTGTCAAGCATTATTTTCCTTTTCTAGCTTTTTATTGAAAACATGCGCTTTTTTCTTTGCCCCACGGAATCCCTCTGCTATAGCGCCGCCAGCATTCCCTGATAGCTCAGTTGGTAGAGCATTCGACTGTTAATCGAAATGTCGTTGGTTCGAGTCCAACTCGGGGAGCCATCTTGCAAAAAGCCGAGGCAGAACCGCCGCTTACTTGCCCACATCAACCAGACGCAAATAGGGCTTCAGGGTTTTCCAGCCCTGCGGGAATTTCTCCTTGGCGGCCTCGTCCGAAACCGATGCGAGAATGATCGCCTTGTCGCCGGGCTTCCAGTCGGCCGGCGTTGCCACCGATTTTGTCGCCGTCAGTTGCAGGGAATTGATGACCCGCAGAATTTCATCGAAGTTGCGCCCCGTGCTCATGGGGTACGTCACCATCAGCTTGACGCGCTTGTCCGGGCCAATGACGTAAACATTGCGCACCGTCGCGTTGTCGGCTGCCGTGCGGTTCTTGGCCTCGCCCGATGCATTGGGGTGGATCATGCCGTAAAGCTTGGCCACCGTCATGTCGCTGTCGCCAATCATGGGGTAGTTCACGGTCGCTCCCGTCACGTCCTTGATATCGTTCTTCCAGCGCAGGTGATCATCCACGCTGTCCACCGAAATGCCGATGAGCTTGACGCCGCGCTTCTCGAAATCCGGCGCTTTGGCGGCCATCGCACCCAGTTCCGTGGTGCAAACGGGCGTGAAATCCTTCGGATGCGACACCAGAACGGCCCACGATCCCTCGATGTAGTCGTGGAACTTGATCCGGCCTTCGGTCGTGTCGGCTTCAAAATCAGGGGCAATATCACCAAGTTGCAGTGCCATGGGAACCTCCATTGTATGTCGATAAGACTATATAGGATACGTTTCGTTCGGAATAAAGAACAAACTTCGTCTGACGTTACACTTTGATCCTGACACCCTGCGGATCGTAAAAGCTGTGCAACTGCACAGTCGCCGGATACTTTTTCCACGCAATCTCCACCTCCCATCGGCCAGACGAGAGCCAGTCCTTGGTCACGCCAGCCGCGTTTTTCACATACCCAAGTCCCAGCGACGCGCCCACGCGGTGACCCCACGCTCCCGATGTCGTTGCTCCAACAAGAACACCATCGCGATAGATTGGTTCCTCGTGATACATCAGCGGTGCGGCTTCGGAAGTGTCGTGCAAAGCCAGGCACACGAAGCGCTTGGGCTGAACCGCGGCGGCCTTCTGCTTTTCGACAGCGGCTTTGCCAAGAAAATCAGCTTTTGTCCAACCGACAGCAAAGCCAAGGCCAGCTTCCACCGGCGTATCTTCATCGGAAATGTCATGCCCCCAATGGCGATAGGCCTTCTCAACGCGGGCATTGTTCATGGTGTGCATGCCGGCCGGAGTGAGGTTGAAAGCTGTACCCGCCGCCGCAATGACGTCGAACACATGGGCCGCAAACTCGGCTTCAATGTAGAGTTCCCAACCGAGTTCACCCACATAGGTAATCCGGCTCGCGCGCACCTTTGCATATCCAATCTCGATGATTTTCGACGTGCCAAACGGAAACGCGGCATTGGATAAGTCATCGCCGCTCAGGCTCTCCAACAGCGCCCGGGATTTCGGCCCCATGATGGACAACATCGGCAGCCCAGACGTGACATCGAAGGCTTCGCATCGTGAATCCACCGGCGTGTGGCGCTTCAGCCAGGCCATATCGCGCGTTTGTGGTGCAGCGCCCGTCACGACGAGAAATTGGTCTTCCGCCAGCCGCGTGACTGTCAGGTCTGCTTCGATGCCACCGCGCTCATTCAACCATTGCGTATAAACAATTCTGCCCGGCGCAACATCGATGGAGTTGGCACTGATGTGGTTCAACACCGTGCAAGCATCACGCCCCTTCACCTCATATTTTGCAAATGACGATTGATCGAAAAACACCACTTCATTTTTCAGTGCATCGGCCTCGTGCTGCGCACAGGAAAACCAGTTCTGCCGACCATATGAATATTCATACTCCGGCTTCACACCATGCCGCGCGTACCAGTTCGGTCTCTCCCAACCGTTCACTTCACCAAACACGGCACCCAACTGCTTCGTGTGCTGATAAAACGGCGAACGCCTCACCCCGCGTGATGTCTCTGCCTGCCGATACGGCCAGTGCATGGCATACAAAAGCCCCAGCGTTTCACTCACGCGCTCGCGCACATAACTTGCATTGGATTGAAACGGATGGATGCGGCGAATATCGATGCCGTTCACATCCATCGGCGGATATCCATTCTTGATCCATTGCGACAACACAAGGCCCGCACCACCGGACGATTGGATTCCAATGGAATTGAAACCGGTCGCCACATAGAGATTGCGCAGTTCCGGCGCTTCGCCAAGATAATACCGATTGTCCGGCGTGAAACTCTCTGGTCCGTTGAAGAACAGCTGAATGCCGGCCGTCTCCAGCAATGGCACGCGGTTGATGGCACTCGCCAGAATTGGTTCGAAGTGATCCATGTCTTCCGGCAGCGTGACAAATGCGTGTTCGTCATCAATCCCGCCACCACCCCACGGCTTGGCCTTCGGTTCAAACGCACCCACCATCAGCTTGCCGGCATCTTCCTTGTAGTAGGTGCACTCATCGGGCACGCGCACCACAGGCATGTTGCGCGGCAATTCTGCAATTGGTTCGGACACAATGTAAAAATGCTCGCACGCATGCAGCGGGATCGACACGCCGATGGACTTGCCGAGTTCACGCGACCACATGCCCGTGGCCACAACCACTTTGTCCGCCATGATTGTGCCGTCGGTCGTCTCGACGCCCACAGCTTTTCCGTCTTTGGTGAGGATCCGCGTCACCTTGGTGTTCTCAAAGACCTGCGCACCCCGGGACCGCGCCCCCGCCGCCAGCGCCTGCGCCACGTCAATGGGATTGACCTGGCCATCCTTGGGCAAGAACACGCCGCCTTTGACGTTTTCCATATTGTAGTGCGGAACGCAGGCGTGAATGTCGTCTTTCGAAATCACCTGCACGTCGAGTCCAAAGCTCTTGGCCATCGACGCACCGCGCATAAGTTCTTCCAGCCGTCCATCCGTCAGTGCAATGGAAATCGAGCCATTCTGTTTGAAACCTGTTGCTTGGCCGGTTTCCTTCTCCAAACCTTCAAACAGTCCGGTGGTGTATTTTGCCAATTCCGTGAGATTGCGCGATGCCCGCAGCTGCCCCACCAAACCAGCGGCGTGCCATGTCGTACCGGAAGTAAGTTGCTTGCGTTCGAGGACGACGACATTGGTGATGCCAATCTTGGTGAGATGATAGGCTATCGAACATCCGACGATACCGCCACCGACAATGATGACATCGGCTCTTGCGGGCAGGGTGGTCTTGACCATGGGCATACCTCTTGTTTTCTCCAGTCTTAATTGTGAATCTGGGCGAGCAAAGTGCCAAAAAGTCTCAAAGTTCGTGCCAGATAGTCGTCGCAATTGCCAACGAATTAGGAGGTGTAGCCCAGCGCGCTGCTGTCTTCAATTTGGCCAAACTTCTATCGAAGTTTGACACGCACTTTTAATCGCTGGCACTGCATCTGTTTCAGAACCAAGTCTGGCGAAACTGTCCGGATGCTGCGTCAAAGGGGGAGCAAATGCCTACAATTCTTGAAATGACCGACCAGTTGGAATCAATCGTTGCTGCTGTGGCGGCCGATTCAGGCTTAACCAACAGAGTGAGCGCACAAGACTTGGCGGCGGGTTTCAGCGCAATTCGCGAATTGAACGCCATCATTGCCGAAGTTCTGTCAGCTACGGGAATGAATGATGACGGTGTCCTTTCACCAACTGAACTTGCCCAAGCGTCACAAATGATCCAGTCTGATCCGGTGCTAAATGCCCGATTTGTTGCAGCACACGGTGACGATGAGGGTAACATTGAAACAGGGTTTCACGTTCTTCAGAATGACGGCGGCAAGCTCGAATTCCAAGGCCGTGCATTGATTGATACGGTGGTTGATGCTGTGTTCCACGTCGGATTTGATGTCAAGAACGGCCGCTTCGTGAACGAAGACGGCAATCAAAATGAGCGGGTTGTCGACGTGGCGCGATGGCTCAACTACTTCCTGAACGGACGCAGCTATGTGTTTGGAGACGCAGGCGGAAACGAACTTTTTTCGGGGAAGTACAGCGGTGCCATCGCTGGGGCTGCCAACGAGACATTTGACGCTGGTGCCGGCGATGATCACATCTGGGCGGATGGAGGTAATGACATCGTTCTGGCCGGAGATGGCAATGACGTATCAAGTGGTGGAACCGGAAACGACCAGATGTTCGGTGGCAACGGTGACGATGAATTGTGGGGCGACAAGGGTAGCGACACAATAGACGGCCAAGACGGCAACGATGACATTGGTGGTGCCCAAGGCTGGGACAGACTTTCAGGCGGAGTAGGAGACGATTGCATCTGGGGCGAAAGCGGGAATGACAGCCTCGACGGTGGCATCGGCAACGACATGATGGGCGGGGGCAAAGGTGACGACATCACGTATGGCGGTGCCGGTGACGACAAGATATTCGATGATTTTGGTTCTGATTTCATTGATGCCGGAGATGGCAACGACAAGGTTGGCGGTGGCCACGGAGCAGACACGATGCTTGGTGGCGCAGGAAACGATGAAATATGGGATGACTATGGCAATGACAAAATTGACGGTGGTTTAGGCAATGATACGTTGGGTGCTGGCCGGGGATTTAACGTCATTGATGGCGACGCAGGAAACGACAAGATCCATGGTGGACGCAATGCTGAGATTTTACGAGGTGGCGACGACAGCGACGAAATCCACGGCAACCATGGAGCTGATATCATCGAAGGTGGTGCAGGCAATGATGTAATCAATGCTGGCGAAGGTGCAGATATAGTCATGGGTGGGATCGGCGCAGATAAAATGACACTTTGGGACAATAGCAGTGCCGTCGACACCCTGGTATTTGCACCTGGTGATACGGGTACGACGGCAAGCACGGTCGACATTGTCGAGGGCTTCACTATCGGGGAAGACAAAATTGATCTTCGCGCGTTTGGACCACTCGCGTATACACATGTCGACTTCGTCGGTGGTACCGGATCGTTTTATTTTGACGGTTCAATGCTGCGCATCGACAATAACGGCGACAGGTTGGCGGATGCGATGATTGAATTTCGCTGGATCGAGAGTTTGAAACTCGATGATTTCCTGTTGGCCTGATGCCTTCGATGACAGGCCAAGGTAGCTAACGCACTTTGCCGCCGATAGTACTAACCCTGTCAATATTGGCACCAATTAACCTCGGTTTCACAACCGCTTGCAAGTCAAGTTAACCTCTATTACTATTCATGCTTAATTTGCTTGGATTTTGGGGGACGGACCATGGGTACTATTGTAGTAACGACCACTGCCGACACAGTTGACGCTGACGAGAATATAACATCGCTGCGCGAAGCCGTCACCCTCGCAAATTTTAACGCTGGTGCAGACACCATCGTTTTTGCACCAGGTGTTAGTGGCGGACTGATCCGCGTCTCCAGCACTCTCAATATCACAGAGGCATTGACCATTGACGGCGACATCAACGGCGATGACCGTCCTGACGTGACGCTGACTGGTGACGCCAGTGATAACGACATCACCATCGGCATCGCCAACATTACCGACATCGCCGCATCTACTGGTTTGCTGGCAGACAACGTGCAGGTGTTGAAGTCCACTGCAGCTTTGACCCTCAACGGCCTCGTGATTACGGGCGGAAGTGGCGTCGATGGCGGTGGTGTATTTGCAGCGGGCGATCTCGCGGTCACGAATTCAACAATCAGCGGCAACATGGCAAGTGGCGATGGCGGCGGCGTCAATGGCCAATCCCTCGTAAATCTGACAGACACGGCACTGAGCGGCAACGTCGCAACCAACGGTGGCGCAGTTTTTTCAACGTCAATCGCGACACTTGAAAATGTCACCTTGAGTGGAAACACGGCATCTGGCAATGGAGGCGCACTGCAAGCCAGCATCGCCAAAGTCTACACCTCGACAATCACCGGCAACAGTGCTGACGGCAGCGGCGACGCCTTCCGCACAACAGGCGGCGGCGGCCTCGAGATTGCCAATTCGATCACGATTGCCAATGGCGGCGATACCGATATTGTCTCGAACGTCTCAGGCGCGACAGTTCAAAACGGTGGCAAAATATTCGGCAGCGACGTCACTACGGCTTTGGCCACATTCGCTAATCTTGCGGCCAATGGCGGCGGCCTGTTGTCGACGGATCCAAATGGGGTCCAATATGTGTCCTTGAAGGTAAACTCTGGCAACTACGCCTTGGATAGGGCCGACTTCTCAGCCACGGGTTTTGACTACGCCAACAACGCGTCATTCAATTTTGTGAATGTTGTCAACGCCAACAATTCTGCCCGCGATCTCGGTGCCTTCGAAGTCCTCAATCCTGCACCAACAGCAGTCTCAACTAACACTGTCACAACCACAGAAGATACGCCGTCAGAAGCGGTGAACATTGGCGCAACAGACATCGACGGCACATCGCTCACTTACACGGTCAAATCTTCAGCGCAACCATCGAAGGGCACGGTCGTATTCACTGGCGACACGTTCACTTACACGCCAAACGCCGATGCCAACGGGGCCGACGCATTCACCATCGTCATCAGGGATGCCAATACAGCGACAGTTGAACAAACGGTCACAGTGGACATTGCGGCAGTTGACGATGCGCCAACGGCACTAGGACTAACCAACACCACCCCGTCCATTGCTGAAAACACATCAACCTCGGCACGCATCAAGGTCGCCGACATCGCAGTCACGGATCTCGATGGCGGCAGCAATGCGTTCACACTAACAGGTGCGGATTCAGCCGCATTTGAAGTGCTCGATAGCAGTCTGTATCTCCGGGCAGGAACATCACTGGACTTCGAAACAAAATCCAGTTTCAGCGTCGCCGTTGTGACGGGTGCCCTGACCAGCACCACCTACACGCTGAACGTCGGCAATGTGACTCCTGAAATCATCAACGGGACGAGCAGCGCAAACACACTGACAGGCAGCAGCGATAACGACTGGATTTATGGCTTTGCTGGCAAAGACAAACTGTTTGGCCTTGCGGGCGATGATTATCTCAACGGCGGCAAGGACCGCGATATCCTGACTGGTGGCGAGGGCAAGGACACGTTTGACTTTAACAACAAGAGCCACTCTGGCACGACCGGGACCACCCGCGACTTGATTACGGATTTCAATGGCGCCGACGACGTCATTGACCTGTTGACGATTGACGCATCGTCAAAAACGGCTGGCAACGGCGCATTCACATTCATTGAAACCAGCGGTTTCCACAAAGTGGCTGGCGAGTTGCGCTACAGCCAGAAGAACGTGGTAGGCACAGACAATGACAGAACAATTGTGGCTGGCGATGTGAATGGTGACGGCAAGGCTGATTTCCAGATTGCACTGAAAGGACTGATCACCCTGGCCGCCGACGATTTCATTCTTTGAACGCTCTAGGCTTTGGCAGAGTCATCGGCTAAGGAACTGACACCAACGCAATAGGTGATCAATGTACCGTGGTGATATTCCGCCCGCTGAGGCATTCAATCGGTTGAAGAATAATCCTCAAGCCGTGCTTGTGGATGTGCGAACCCAACCCGAATGGACTTTTGTCGGTGTGCCGCAAGTCGAGCGATTGATCCGCCTGTCGTGGCAGGTCTACCCGATGATGGACGTCAACGCCAATTTCGTAACCGAAGTGGAAGCCGCAGGACTGCCAAAGGACACGGAAATTCTGTGCATCTGCCGCTCCGGTGCGCGTTCGGCCTCGGCTGCCACCGCCCTCACCAACGCTGGCTACACCAACTGCTGGAACGTGGCTCAGGGCTTCGAGGGCGACAAGGATGCCGAAGGTCACCGTAGCCGCTCCAATGGCTGGAAACATGCCGGCCTTCCCTGGGTACAAAGCTGAATGACCAAGAAGACCCGCATCAAGAACGCCCCCTCTTGGGGCGACGCCACCAAACTCGTGCGTGGCGGTCTCGAACGCTCGCCCTATGGTGAAACATCGGAAGCCCTTTATCTCAATTCCGGCTTTGTCTATGACGCGCCGGAAACCGCTGAGGCCCGCTTCGACGGCACCAACAACGATCCCGACGCCTACGTCTACGGGCGCTACGGCAATCCCACGGTCACCATGTTCGAGCAGCGCCTGGCCCTGCTCGAAGGGGCAGAGGCCTGCTATGGCGTCGCCTCCGGCATGGCCGCGGTCTATGGCGCGCTCGCCTGCACCCTGAAAACCGGCGACCACATCGTGTCGTCAAAAGCGCTCTTCGGATCCTGCTATCAAATCATAACAGCCATCCTGCCGCGCTTCGGCATCACCTATACGCTCGTCGACGGTAACGACCTGGCCGCCTGGGAGAGTGCCTTCAAGCCCGAAACCAAATGCGTGTTCCTCGAAACACCATCGAACCCCACGCTCGATATCGTCGATATCGAAGCGGTCGGAAAATTGGCCAAGAAACACGGCGCCTTGTTTGTCGTCGACAACATTTTCGCCACTCCCATCTTGCAAAAACCCTTGAAGATGGGCGCGGATGTTATTGTTTATTCAGGCACAAAACACATGGACGGGCAGGGCCGGGTGCTCGGCGGTGCCATCGTGTCAACGCTCGAATTCAAGGAAAAACTTCTGAAGCCATTCCTTCGCCACACCGGACCATCGCTCTCGCCGTTCAATGCCTGGGTCTTGCTCAAAGGCCTCGAAACTCTCAAACTCCGCGTTGAAGCGCAAAGCCAATCGGCCCACACCGTGGCCCAGCACCTCTCCGCCATGAAGGGTATTCAGCGAGTCATCTATCCTCATCTCGACAGCCACCCGCAAGAGGCTTTGGCCCGCCGCCAGATGACGCTCGGCGGCACCATGGTCACCTTCGAAGTGGAAGGCGGTAAAAAACGCGCCTTTGATGTGCTGCGCAATCTCCGTCTTGTCGATATTTCCAACAATCTCGGCGACGCCAAATCCCTGATGACCCACCCCGCGTCCACGACGCACCGCAACATCGGCCCGGAAGCCCGCAGCTTGATGGGCATCACCGACGGCATGTTGCGGCTTTCGGTTGGTCTGGAAGACGTGAAAGACCTGCTCGACGACCTGAAACAGGCGATTTAATTTATCGATACCCCCCAAATTGGGGATG
>CAWFWW010000010.1:0-140907 GCA_963819615.1 uncultured Alphaproteobacteria bacterium | reverse complement strand
ACACATTCCGTAAAATGGCGCTGTCTTACGCGCCGAAAAAGAAGTGAGAGAAAACATGTCAACACCAATCCTCGCGCTTAAAAACGTCAACAAATCCTTCGGCCCGATTGAAGTGCTGAACGACATTTCGCTGCAAGTGAAAGCTGGCGAAGTGTTGTGCCTTTTGGGCGACAACGGTGCGGGCAAGTCTACGCTGATCAAGATTTTGTCTGGGGTTTACACACTCACCTCTGGCCAATTGGAAATGGACGGGAAACCCCAGAACTTCACCAATCCGCGCCAAGCCAGCGACATGGGCATTGCGACGGTGCACCAGTTTGGCGGCACATTTCCGCTGATGAGCATTGGCCGCAGCTTTTTTGTCGGTGTTGAGCCAACCAAGGGTTGGGGACCATTCAAAGTTTACGACCGCAAAAAGGCCAATGAGATTGCTGTGAAAGCGGTGCGTGACTTCGGCATTACACGCATTGATGATGGCGACAGATTGGTTGGTGGTCTTTCTGGTGGCGAACGGCAATCTTTGGCCATCGCCCGTGCCGTTCACTTTGGCGCACGCGTTCTCATTCTGGACGAACCCACCGCTGCCTTGGGTGTGAAGCAAGCGTCCCACGTTCTTCGCATTGTCAACGAAGCCAAGAAGCGCGGCCTCGCCGTGATCTTCATCACCCACCAAGTCATGCATGCCATGGCTGTCGGCGATCACTTCGCGGTTCTCATTCGCGGTGCCATCGCTGCCGACTTCCGCAAAGGCGAAAAGACGCGCGAGCAAATTACTGACCTTATGGCGGGCGGCGCTTCCATGGCTGCACTCGAAGCTGAGATTGAAGGCAGTACTGCGTAAAACCAAAATTCTATCTACATCGTACGTGTACTGATGAAATATATAAAGTGAGTTGAAACATTATGGATGATCTAAAATTTGGCACACGCAACAAGCGTGGCGATTGGAACCCGAAAGAGCCTCTGGGCCTGGCACCTTATCTCACGTGGCCACGTGAGCCGATGAATTACGTCAATTGGTTGATCGGCTATTTATTCCCCTGGAACTTGTTGTTCATCGCTGTGGCTTTGGTGCAGTGGTTTTATCTCACGCCATCAATTGAAACGATGAAAACATTTGCGCCGGGTTGGATCGCGTATCTTTTCGCCCGCAATGCGCTTCTTGTTCTCATTATCTATGGCGCTCTCGAATTGCGGCTTTACGTCAAACGGGCGCAGGGCAACCGTTTCAAATTCAATGGCAAGTGGCCGTCTGAACAGCCCAGTGATGTGTTCATGTTCAAGAGCCAGAACATCGATAATATTATCCGCTCATTTGTATCAGGCGTCCCCATCTGGACGGCGTATGAGGTGTTCGGGCTATGGTGCTATGCCAATGGCTATGGCCTTTGGGGCACTTTCGCAGAATATCCCATCTGGTTCATTGTGTTCGCCTTCGTCATGCCGGTGTACCATGAGCTGCATTTCTATTGCGTTCATCGCTTGATCCATGTGCCCATTCTCTACAAGCACATTCACTCCGTGCATCATAACTCGGTCAATCCAAGTCCATGGTCGAGCCTGTCCATGCACCCGGTTGAGCATTTGTTGTATTGGTCAGATTCACTCATTCACCTCATCGTGCCGTCGCATCCTTTGCTGTTCCTCTACAATTTGCAGATCACCGGCACCGGTGCTGTGGTTGGCCATATCGGCTTCGACAAAATGGAAGTGGGAGACAATGGCGCTGTTGATACCCACGCCTTTGCCCATTACCTGCACCACAAACATTTTGAAGTGAACTACGCTGACGGTGCGACTGGCATCGATAAGTTGTTCGGCACTTGGCACGACGGCAGCAAAGAAGGGCAAGAGCTGATGGATGCGCGTTACGCAAAGAAAGTTGCAAGGATGAACGAAAAATCATGACTCTTCGGATTGGTATTATCGGTGCCGGCATCATGGGCGCAGACCACGCCCGCATCTTCGCAGAAGAGGTTCCGGGGACATCGTTGCAAGTCATTTGCGATGCAGATCAGGCGCGGGCCAAGATTGCGGCAGATGCAAATGGAGCAAAATCTGTGACAAGCGATCCATTGTCCGTGATCACCGATGCGTCTGTTGATGCGGTGGTGATTGCAGCGCCAGATCAGTTCCATGCGCCATTGACACTGGCTTGCATTGCGGCAGGAAAGCCCGTGCTGTGCGAAAAGCCCTTGTCGCAGAGTTCGAAAGAATGCCTCGCCGTGCTGGCGGCTGAAGAAAAGTCTGGCAAGCATCTGGTGCAAATCGGCTTCATGCGCAGGTTCGATCCATCTTACTCCGAAATCAAATCCATGTTGGTGCGTGGCGATCTGGGCAAGGCTTTGATGTTCCATTGTTTCCATCGCAACGTGGCACCGGCCTATGATTTCCGCCCCGAAATGGCCATTTGCAATTCTGCCCCACACGAGTTTGACGTGGCGCGCTGGATGTTGGATTCCGATTTCAAATCGATCAGCGTGTTCCGCCCACCGAGCGGCGGCGAAACAGCACCTGTGTTCATGGTGCTGGAAACGGTTGCTGGCCAGTTGGTCAACATTGAAGTCAACATCAGCGCCACTTATGGCTATGACGTGCGCGGCGAATTGGTGGGCGAAAAGGGTACGGCCTTTTTGCGTGCTCCTGTGAATGCCGACATCAACCTTGGCCTTAAACAGATCAACACCTATCCCGCTGACTGGCGCCCTCGTTTCGTGGACGCCTACCGCCAACAAAACCGCGCTTGGGTAAAGTCAATCAACACAGGTAAGCCCAATCTGGGTGCCACAGCTTGGGATGGTTATTGCTCAACAGCTGTGGCGGAAGCGGGCGTTGAAGCTTTGCACTCTGGCAAGACTGTTGCCGTGACGCAAATTGCCAAACCAAAATTCTATATGTGAGGCCCAAATGAAAATCGGAATGGTCACGGACTCGCTGGGGCATTTATCCTTTGATGAAATGCTGGATACAGCGGCGAAGCTTGGCATCCAAGGTGTTGAGTTCAACGCCGCCAATTGGACGTCTGCACCGCATTTAAATCTGAAATCGCTGATCAGCGACGCTTCATCTCGCAGAACCTTTGTCGCTGCTGTCAAGCAACGTAACCTTGAGATCATCGCACTCAACGCCAATGGCAATCAACTTCATCCCACTGAGGGCGAGAAGCAATCGGAGGCCCTTCACGACACCATCCGTCTTGCAGGTGAACTGGGTGTTGATACAGTTGTTCTCATGTCCGGCCTTCCCGAGGGTGCCGTTGGCGACAAAATGCCAAACTGGGTGGTGTCGTCATGGCCACCTGAAACGCAAACCATGCTAAAATATCAATGGGAAGAACGGGCACTTCCCTACTGGGCCAAGCTTGCGACCTTCGCACAACAGCACGGCGTCAAAAAACTTGGCGGTCGAATTGCACGGCAACCAACTGGTTTACAACGTGCCATCGCTGTTGCGCTTGCGCAAAGAAATCGGACCGATCGTCGGTGCCAATCTTGATCCCTCACACTTGATGTGGATGGGCGCTGATCCCCTCGCAGCCATTGATGCATTGGGGTCCGCCATTCTGCACACCCATGCCAAGGACACCTTCATCAACAAACCCGTCTGCTGCTTTCACCAGCCGCCTTGAAAACGGTTCATTGATGGACATTCCGGGCCGCGCTTGGAGTTATATCACCTTGGGCTATGGCAACGATCAGCAATTCTGGAAAGACTTCTGCTACCGCCTGCGCATGGTGGGCTATGACGGATGGCTCTCTATTGAACATGAAGACGTGATGTTGTCGCGCTTTGAAGGCGTGCGCAAGTCGGTCGAACTTCTGCAAGCCGTCGCACCTCTGGAAGTCGGCGACTACAAACCACAAGAATTCTGAGGAAAAAGTATCATGGGAATGTATCATAACCGTCCGCATGTCGAAGACATTCGCAAGATGAAGAAGAAGGGCGAAAAGATTTCCATGCTCTTCGTGACCACGCCAGATGAAGCCGCTGCCGCCAATGCTGCGGGCATTCACATGTTGTCGATTGAGGGCAGATTTTTCGACGCCACCATGCGTGAAGCTGCGGGCAGTTGCTTTGTGCAAGTGGGATTACCCTATGGCGGCTGGGGTACGTTCAATGGCCGCGCCTTGGCCACGGCAGAAGACTATATGCGTGCTGCTTTTCATTATTCTGCCATCGGCGGCGATGCATATTATTGCTCAGCTTCATACGACATTCAGAAGACACTGTGTGACAATCACATTCCGGTCGTTGCCCACATCGGCCTCGTACCAGCTTATATCACCTGGAGCGGCTGGCGCGCTGTCGGAAAAACAGCCCACGAGGCTTCGGCACTTTGGCGTCATACAAAAAAACTGGAAGAAATTGGCGTGTTCGGTGCCGAGCTTGAGGTCGTTCCCGACCGCGTGGCGAAGTTCCTGTCTGAAAACTCTTCCCTGATCATGCTTGGCATGGGTGCTGGCAAATACGCCGACGCGCAATATCTCTTCACCGAAGACGTTTGCGGTTACGGTCAAAACCACAAGCCGCGCCATGGCAAGGTTTACCGCAATTTGGGGCCTGAACTTGCGCGATTGCAGAATGAACGCATCGCTGCATTCAAAGAGTACAAGGCTGATGTGGATGGAGGTGTCTATCCGGCAGATGAGCATACAGTCGCAATCAAAGACGACGAGTTCGAGGCCTTCCTGCAGTCCACGAAGAGCTGATTTCAGTGTTGCGGTGGCAACTTCTGTTTTTTATGGCGTGTTAATGAAACAGATCGAAAGAGATCAAATTTCTACAAAGATTTACTTGATTCTTTGAAATAGATGTTCAGTTGATTGGCACTTGATTGGGGCCATTGACGCCTAGAAATTCGACTTCTAGATTTGCTTTTCCGCATTAAAAATTTAATGATTTCGACTCGTAATATGCCCAATGCCTCAAGGTATATCGTTGGCAAATAATGCTGCGGCGACTGTGAAAATTTGGGCCAAATCACCGCTTACGAGCTAGATTTCGCGGGTGAGTTTTGATGCTTGCGAATAGAATTGTTGGTGCTGCTGGTGTAAAAGCCGCCTTGCTCCAATGCTATTGCGCCGCATGATCTGTCACAAATATCAGAGGCGGTTTTGTGATGCGGAACACTCAGTTTGTGAACTTCCGGGAATTGCTCAGCACACAGATCATCAGGGGATGGGAAAGCAGGATTAAAGCTTTGCCGTCAGGTCTGTGTTTTAGTGGCGCAAGTTACTGACATTGCTTCTGTTTGGTTGCCGTCAGCATCTCCGCCGAAACCGTCATCACACCGGTAATGAACGATGAAGGCTATGATCGCATTGCGCTTTACATGCCGTACCTTGCGAGATTGGCAGACACTATACATCTGACAGGGTGAGACGCGCTTTGAGAGTATGCATGTCATGTCAGAAAAAGAGTTTCGAGCCCCGGCTTGGAAAGATCGGTCACAAGAAGTCTGCAAGGCCGAAGACCATTTGTCCGGCAGGTGCTCGACGTCGCCTACAAGAGTGGCTTCAAAACCAAGCGGCAAGTCGTCTTTCACAGGCCAGCGCATTGGACGGGGTGCGGCCTGGGGGACGCTGGCTTCTGCAGGGCTGATGCGGGGCGGCAGCAGAAGGGCCGTCATCAAAGTTCGGATTGCCAAGCTGAAGGCGGGGAACCTTGCAGCGCCTCGCGCCCACATGCGGTATATCCAGCGTGATGGCGTGGACAGGTCTGGGGAACCGGGCAAGCTCTATGGGCCTGATGTTGATGAGGTCGACGGGGTTGAGTTCACTGAGCGCTGCGACGACGACCGACACCAATTCCGGATCATCGTTTCGCCGGATGATGGCGATCAACTCTCTGACCTCAAGCCCTTCGTCCGGGACCTCATGCAGCAGATGGAGCGTGACTTGGAGACAAGGCTCGACTGGGTCGCTGTCGATCACCACAACACCGGCCACCCCCACGCGCATGTGGTGATCCGGGGCAAGGACGAACAAGGACATGACCTGATCATGGCGCGTGACTATGTCACCCACGGGATCAGACAACGCGCCAGTGAGTTGCTGACTTTGGAGCTCGGACCCGAAGACGAATTCGAACAACAGCTGAAGCTCGCACGCGAAGTGGCGGCAGATCGGTTCACGCGGCTGGACAGGTCAATCCTGAAGCACGTCGATCAGGGCTACCTCACCATCAGCAGCTTGCCGCCTCAGGAACCAGAAGCCCATACAGCCCATATGCGGAGACTGAGGAACCTGTCTGACCTCGGGCTTGCTGTGGAAAGGCAAACAGGCGTCTGGCAGATCGATCCTGCCATGGAACAGAAGCTTCGCAGTCTCGGAAAGCACAACGACATCATCGCCACGATGCACCGTGCCATGAAGCAGGCAGGTCTTGACCGTCCTGCTGGCAGCTTTGCCATTTTCCGAGCTGAGGGCGGATCAAAGCCGGTCTTAGGCAAAGTGGCGGCCCTTGGCCTCACCGATGAGATCAGCGACAGGCACTATGTCGTTGTTGATGGCGTTGATGGCAGATTGCACTACGCCGATATCGGCAAGGTCAGGCCAGAGGTATTGCCCGAAAAGGGCATGATTGTTTCAATTGAAGCGGCAAGGTCACAAGACGACGCCAAGCTGCGCAACAGGCTTCGAATCCAGTCATACCTTTCATTCGAGAAGTTGGCCGAAGCGGAAGGCGTCACTTGGCTCGACAAGGAACTTCTTGCCAAGACACCGACACCATTGGCGGATCAAGGGTTTGGCGCGGAGATCAAGACGGCCCTCAATCGGCGGCGGCAATGGCTGATTTCGCAAGGGCTGGGACAACTGGATGGCCAAGGACTGTTCCAGCCCAAACCGAAGCTGTTCGAAACTCCTCAGTCACCGCGAATACGATCATGCGACACAGGCCCTCTCGAAGGAGCTTGGTCTGACTCACTACTGCGCCCATCGAAGGCGAGCAGATCAGCGGCACATTCTCAAAATCCGTAACCCTTGCCTCCGGCAAGTACGCCGTCGTCCAGAAATCGCATGAATTCACGCTCGTGCCGTGGCGGCCAGACATGGAGCCGATGCGCGGCAAGGAGATCACAGGGACCGCATCAGCACAAGGCATCCAGTGGGAATGGGGACCGCGCAGGGGCCTTGGCATCTAACGCCTTCCCGCGTTTTCTCGCCTTTCCCAATTGAGCGAAGGTTGGATTGGCACGATCTTAAGGCGTGAACAAATCGACTTGAGAAAACCGATGAGACGCCGCCAAGACCCGAAGATCAAGCTCACCGTCTATGTCTCGCGCATCGTTGCCGAACAACTCGACTTTGCCTGCAAGGACAGGACAAAGAACAAGTCGAAATTGACCGAGACCGCGCTCGCACAATTGCTCAATCCGAAAACTGAGGACCAGCTGGACACTGCAATGCCGCGCCGCCTCGACAGATTGACGCGCGATGTCGGTGTCATCAATCGTCACCAGCAGATCGTGATCGAAAGTCTTGGGCTGTTTATCCGGAACTACCTGATCATGTCGCCGCCGATGCCTCCCTCGGAGCAACAGGCCGCACAGGCGATTGGCCAACAACGCTTCCAGCGCTTCATTGAACAACTCGGCAGGCGGCTCGCAAGCACAACAACGTTTGCGAATGAAATCACGGACCAGCTCGCAAGTCAAAGCTCCCAAGCCAAACATGCCACTGCCAGACGGCGCAAAACCGCCTGCAACTGACACAGCACCCAAGATGTAAATCGGAAAGTCACTCATCGCTCGCGAGGTGGGCGGTCGCTCCCTCCTAGGCCCGCTGCGGCGAACCGCAACTGCGCAAGTGCTTCAAGCAGTCAACGCACGACAATGATCTCATCCGCGCAGTCCTTCGCTTTGCTACGGCCTGCGGTGCGGCCCGCCTCCATCAGCGGGCCTGTCAGTCGCTCTTGCCGCCCACCCCGCTCTCTCGGTTCAATTGCGTGAAGGAAACAGGAGACCGAGCGCGGCACAAATTGGTGCGCGACAAAGCGAATTTTCTTGTTGAAAAAACGTGCTCACAAAAATTTATTTTTAGGGCTGGTTGCTAGTTGGTTGCTAGGGCACTTTTGCCGCTTCCGCACCAACTGCTAAGTCATTGAAAGGATTGGTGGAGCCAGGCGGAATCGAACCGCCGACCTCTTGCATGCCATGCAAGCGCTCTCCCAACTGAGCTATGACCCCAAATCCAACTATGGCCGACAATGCCGGGTTAGATGGGGCGGGGCTTAATGGCAAGCCCCACCCAAATCAATCACGAAATCAATATTAATTCTCTTCTTCGTCTTCCTTGCCGCCGCCTTCAACGAGGTCGGACAGGTTGCCGCCTTCCTCTTCTTCCTCGACAAGGAACGTATCATCCTCTTCCTCATCGCCGTCGGCAGCGTCTTCGCCGAGATCGACATCTTCGATGCCGGCGGTCTCGTCATCGGCCTTGTCGTCTTCTTCCACCTCTTCGAGGCTGACAAGTTCAACATCCGAGCTTTCTTCATCCTGCTCCTCGGCCATGCGTGGCTTGGGCGGTGCAGCTTGCGGGATTGCACCCGGCAGATCGGTCTTGGAGGGCAGGATCGCCATGGCCACAAAACTCGTCGAGCATTTCGGGCAGGTGATCGGATCTTTCAAAAGGTCATAAAAACGGGTGGCGCAATTGGGGCAGGTCCGCTTGGTGCCAAGCTCAGGTTTAACCACTTAAGGGTCCTTTCAATTCACGAATGTGAGGAATTGACGTGGCTCATGCCAAATCCCGCCAGCTTTGTCAAAGAGGTTTGCGCCCCTCGATTTCAGTCCTGACTCCCAGCGCACCGAGCACCTTCCAGTAGTCCGGAAAGGTTTTGGCGACACAATCAGGATCGCGGATCGTGATGCCAGCGACCTTCAATCCCGCCAAGGCGAAACTCATGGCAATGCGGTGGTCCGCGAATGTGTCGATCTCTGCGGCAACCGTCTTTCCGCCAAGTGAAGGATCGGCATTGACCACAAGATCATCGCCCTCTTCTTGCGCCAGGCCCGGGCGGATCGCATTCAGCCCAAGCGATAGCGCCCGGATACGGTCGCACTCCTTGACCCTGAGATTGGCGATGCCGACAAAGCGAACTAGTGTACCGTTGAAAGCGGCAAGCACCGCCAGTGTCGGCACCGCATCCTGCATCTGCGATCCGTCGATGACGGGGGGCATGTGCGGAAAGGCGGATATCACATCCTTGGCCTTGGCGTCTGGCTGGGTGAAATGTTGAACGCCAAGATCAATGGCGCCTCCGGTCAGAACCTCAGCCGCCCAGAGATAGGTAGCAGCTGACGCGTCAGGTTCGATGTGAAATCGGCAGGCTTTGTATCCTGTCGGCGCAACGCGCCACTGTGACGGCGAAACCTGTAATACCTCGGCCCCAAAAACCTGCATGGCAGCAAGTGTGAGGTCGATGTAACCGCGAGCCCCGATCTCATCGCCCGCAAGTTCAATTGTGAAGGCCTCTCCTGCCAGGGGAGCGGCCATCAGTAGCGCTGAGACATATTGGCTCGACAATCCGGCATCAATCACCACATGGTTGCTGGCAAAGCGCCCATTCGCCGTGATGGTGACAGGCGGGCAGCCAGTTGGCGCGTCGATGGCAACACCTAGCGCACGCAACGCATCGACAAGCGGCTGGATCGGGCGCTTGCGCATGTGCTCATCGCCGTCCACGATATAACGGCCATGGCCCAGTGCCAGGGCCGCAGTGAGAAAACGCGTGGCGGTTCCGGCATTGCCCAGGAACAGCGGCTGTGATGGCGGCGTCAATTCTCCCGAGCCCTGCACCAGAAATGTTGTCGCATCAGGTTCTGATACGGAAACGCCCATGGCACGAAGCGCTTCTGCCATGTAGCGCGTGTCATCGCTTTTGAGCGCACCCGTGAGCTTGCTCTCGCCGCGTGCGAGGCCCGCCAGCAGCAAGGCCCGGTTGGTGATCGACTTCGATCCCGGAGGGCGGACCTTGCCTTTCAGCGGATGGTCTGGCGGAATGATGGTGAGTGTCTTCATGCCGCCCGTCACTAGGGGCGGCGCTGCGGCTTGGCAAGCGGGCAACTTTCCCTTACAGGAACACCATCATGATCATCGCAGTGGACGGACCATCGGCCGCCGGCAAGGGCACCATCGCCCGGGGCCTTGCGCGGCATTTCGGTTTTCATTTTCTCGATACCGGCAAGCTCTACCGCATGGTGGGTTTTGAAATGCTCCGTACACAGAGCGATCTCGCGGATGAGGCCGCCGCCGCATTGATCGCCGTAAAACTCGATCCCCTGGATTACGAGGACGCCGATCTCCGCCGCGAACCCGTGGCAGCCGCCGCAAGCCGCGTCTCGGCCTTCCCTGGTGTCCGCGCCAATCTTCTCGCCATGCAGCGGAATTTCGCGCAGAAAAAACCTGGCGCCGTTCTCGATGGCCGCGACATCGGCACCATTGTCTGCCCGGATGCAGAAGTGAAACTCTTCATCACGGCCTCGCTGGAAGTGCGCAGCGAGCGGCGTTATCGCGAATTGCTCGCACACGATGACAAGGTGACCTACGAGCAGGTCTTCGCCGATGTGAAGGCGAGAGACCACCGCGATTCCACCCGCGCCATTGCACCACTCGTTCCCGCATCAGGCGCAACCGTGCTAGATACCACGAACCTGAGCAGCACGGAGGCCATCGCCGCAGCGATTGCGATTGTAGAGCAGGCACTGTGAGTGATTGGTCCTTCCCCCTTGCGGGGAAGGTGGCGCGAAGCGCCGGATGGAGACCTTTCGGTCCAACCACCTGAACTTGTCCAGGAATAAAAATTCATAATAGTTCTTGATGTGTTCTCATGCATGGGCTATATTCCTCGTGTGGACTGAATTGCCTCGGCAGCTCAGGCCATGGTTTCGAAGCGGGTCTTGCAGGCCCCGCCAAGGAATCGGCTGATTGACATCGTGAATAAGGGTCATGAGAGGGACCGGAAATCCTTTCACCTGACGGAACAGGGGGTTCCGCAAACTGGCGGAGCTGTGGGGTGGGTGCAGTCGCTTTCGTGGCAGTTGAAATCGGCAGGCCTGGACAATAAGGGTGAAACATGTTGATCCCCGTGCACAAAGCAAATGCCGTTTGTGGAGTGAATTGTTTAACTTGGCCAACCTAGACGTGAAGCCCATGTCAAACTATCTATAGCGCCATGCCGTCCCATGTTGATTCCGCCAAACTCTCAAAACTCATCGCCGATGCCAAGGCTTCGGGTGGCTCGGAGCTGGCCAACTACCAGCTGTTCGTCGAACGCCTGTGCAACGCGTATGGCCTCAATGGCCCGGACATGGCGAAGGAAGAAACCGCACTCAACGACTATGTGTTCGAGCGCAAGGTCAGCTTCAATTTACCTGATGGGACGTCGGCACCGGGGCGCATCGACTGCTACAAACGCGGCAGCTTCATTCTCGAAGCCAAGCAGTCACCCAAAAGGCAACGCCAGCGCGAGGAAGCAGCAAAATTTGCCGACAAGAACCAGCTGAGTTTTTTCACTGGCGACAAAAAAGGAAAAGGCAAACCCACCAAAACGGGCTGGGACCAGATCATGCTTTCGGCCCGCCGACAGGCGGAGGATTATGCCAAGGCCTTGCCCGTCGACCACGGCTATCCGCCGTTTCTACTGATCGCCGATGTTGGCCATGTGATCGAGGTCTATGCGGATTTTTCCGGTCAGGGGAAAAACTATGCGCACTTTCCGGACCGGCAAAGTTTCCGCCTGACGATGGAAGATCTGCTGAATGAGCAAGTCCAGAAACGCCTCGCCGCCATCTGGACTGATCCCCTCAGCCTCGATCCCACCCGCATCTCGGCGGTTGTGACGAAAGACGTGGCCGAGCGGCTGGCAAAAATCGCAACGGCTTTGGAGAAAAAATACGACGCCAAAGATGTGGCCGAATTCCTCATGCGCTGCCTGTTCACGATGTTTGCTGAGGATGCGCAGCTTATTCCGAAGAAGAGTTTCGAGAACCTGCTCAAGGAACTGAAGGACACGCCAAATACATTTGTGGTGGCGCTCGAAAGTCTTTGGAAAGCAATGAACGAAGGCGACTATTCACCGCGCCTCAACCACCAAATGAAGAAATTTAACGGCGGCTTGTTCAAGGATTGCCGCGCCCTGCCGCTGGAACCTGACCAGATCGACGAACTGTTCAAGGCCGCAGGCCGGGGTTGGGAAGATGTCGAACCTGCCATCTTCGGCACGCTGCTGGAGCGCGCGCTGAACCCGCGCGAGCGCTCCAAACTCGGCGCGCATTACACACCACGCACCTATGTTGAGCGCCTTGTGATCCCCACCATCATCGAACCCCTGCGCGGGGACTGGCAGGATGTTCAGGATATCGCCGCCGATCTGCAATTGAGTGGTGAGCCGGAAAAGGCCTTGGCCGCCGTCAAGGATTTTCACCACAAGCTGTGCACCACCCGCGTGCTCGACCCCGCCTGCGGCACCGGAAATTTTCTCTATGTGTCGCTGGAACTGATGAAGAAACTGGAAGGCGATGTGCTGGAAGCACTGTCGGCTTTTGGCGAGGATCAGGCGCGGCTGGCTCTGGATGGCGAAACCGTCAGCCCCCGGCAGTTTTATGGGCTGGAGCTGAACCCCCGTGCCGTGCCGATTGCTGATCTTGTGCTGTGGCTGGGCTATCTCAAATGGCAGCTCAAAACCGCAGGCCTCACTGCCATCACCGAACCCGTGCTGCATGCCTATGGCACCATCAAGCAGCAGGATGCGATCCTGAAATACGATAAGCAGGAAGTGTTGAAAGACGAACGGGGAAGGCCACTGTCGCGCTGGGATGGCATCACCAAAAAACTGCATCCGATCACGGGCGAGGACATCCCTGATCCTGACGCGCAAGCACCACTGTACAAATATGTGAACCCGCGCGCTGCGGCGTGGCCGGAAGTTGAATTCATCGTAGGCAATCCACCCTTCATCGGTGGCAAGGACATGCGCCAGGAATTGGGCGATGGTTATGCGGAAAGCTGCTGGAAAGTGCGCCCGCATATTCCGGGTGGAGCAGATTTCGTCATGCACTTCTGGGATCAGGCAGCAGAAATGCTGTTGCGCAAAGGTACTGCAAAAAAAGAAAATCCGTTGCGCCGCTTTGGCTTCATCACAACCAATTCCATCACCCAAACATTTTCCCGCCGCGTCATCGAGCATCGCATGAAGGGCAAGGAACCGCTGTCGCTGATCTTTGCGGTACCCGATCACCCGTGGCTCAAGGCGAGCGACAAAGCCGCAGTGCGCATCGCCATGACCGTGGCGGTGAGGGGCGCGGTGCAAGGTGTGTTGGCGGAGGTGAAGTCAGAAGAAGGATTGGATACGGATACGCCGAATGTGGAGTTGGAGAAGTCAGAGGGCACAGTGCGCGCAACCCTTACAGTCGGTGCCGACATTGCTTCAGTTCGAGAACTCGCAGCAAACGCCGAATTATCCAGCAGGGGAGTGGTTCTTCATGGGGCGGGATTTATTGTTACACCGACACAGGCAACTTCAATTGGCTTGGGTAAAATACGAGGCGCTGAGAAGTTGATTGTTGATTATCGAAACGGTCGTGACATAGCCTCGCGTCCGAGGGGAGTAAAACTAATTGATCTTTTCGGGCTGGAAATCGAGGATGTTAAAACTAAATTTCCGGCAATTTATCAGACTGTACTTGAGCGCGTTAAGCCAGAACGCGATCAGAATCGCGACGAAGCAATTCGCACCAATTGGTGGGTCTTTGGCAGACCGCGACCAGAATTTAGAGACTTTAGCTTCGGCCTTCCCCGCTACATTACCACAATCGAAACAGCCAAGCATCGCTTCTTCCAGTTCCTCGACGCCAGCATCAGGCCAGATAACAGATTGGTGAATATTGGTACATCAAAGGCGGAACATCTATCACTACTATCTTCAGCAGCCCATGTGCATTGGACTCTCAATACAGGTGGATTGCTCGAAGATCGACCTATCTATACAAAAACTCAAACCTTCGATCCCTTCCCCTTCCCCGACCTCACATCGCGCCAAGCCTTGACCGACCGGCTGCGCGAACTTGGCGAGCGGCTTGACGCCTTCCGCAAGGAACGCCTTGCCGCCCATGATCATCTCACCATGACCGGGCTGCACAACGCGCTGGAGCGGTACCGCGAAGTGAATGCGGGCATTGGCGGCCCGCTTTCGCCTGCCGAGCGCGATGTGCATGAGGCGGGACTCATTTCCGTGCTGGCCGAAATCCATGATAACATCGACCGCGCCACGCTCTCCGCCTATGGCTGGGACGATCTTGCGGCAGCACTTGTGGGCAAAGTGGGAGGCACAGTGCCTTCCGACCACAAATCGGAAGCGCAATTGGAAGCCGAGGAAGAATTGCTACGCCGCCTCGTCGCCCTGAACCATGAACGCGCCGAGGAAGAAAAGCGTGGGGTTATCCGCTGGCTGCGGCCTGAATACCAAATCCCGAAACTTGGGGCCAAGGCACCCAAGGCGAAAACCGAAGAACTCGATCTTGAAATCATCGAAGAAGCAGCCAAGAAGCCGAAATGGCCCAGCGATGCCCACGACCAGATCAGGCGCGTGCGCGAACTTCTGAGCCAATCCGAAGGCCTCGCCTCCGCCGACACGATTGCTGCCAGCTTCGATGGCCGCAACTCGGCGCAACGCAAAACCCGTGTGGCCAAAGTCCTTGAAACCCTCGTCATCACAGGGGCGGCGCGCACATCAGAAGATGGCGCGAGGTATTTTGTCGCGCGCTAGGCAGTTTCAGCCATCACCCAAAAATCGTCGCCAGTTTTGCCAGCACGTCATCAAGCAAAGCAGCAGGCAATGTGTCCACCTTGCGCCCGCCGCGTGCGGCGATGTCGAGAACGCGGGGTTGGTCGCAGCGGATGAGGCCTGTGGTCTTGATGCCGGAAATTTCCACTGCAAATCCAATGCGACGGGCGAAATCACCGCCGTTGGTGATGGGCAGAACGATGGGCAGTTTGGTTGCTGCGTTGAACTCCGTTGGTGACACAATCAAGACAGGCCGATGCCCCTGTTGCTCCCTGCCTAGGGTTGGATAGAGGGACACCATGTAGATGTCGCCGCGCTTCACAGGATTTCCTTGCCTGTTGCGGGCGCGTCAAGCCATTCGCGATCTTCGGGCGATGGTGAGCTGGAATAATCGGATGCCGCCAACAACTCGGTCAGCGTATAACGCGGCCGCGGGCTCGCTTCGACAATCAGGCGTTCTCCGTCAACAGTGACACCGACAGCGGCCCCCGCTTGCAGATGCAGCAAATCGAGCAGTGTTGGAGGCACAGCCAGCATCACGGAGCCGCCAACTTTGCGGAGATTGGTAATGTGCATTGTAACAACCTCATGAAATTATATATTTATATAATATGACTGACCTTCGCTTGTCAACCTCTGGTGCAAGTATTTAAGCCTTTGGGAGCTGTGCTTGCCTTCTCCCCCCATCTGCGCTATCCCCCGCCCGTC
This sequence comes from uncultured Alphaproteobacteria bacterium, assembly GCA_963819615.1. GTDB lineage: Bacteria > Pseudomonadota > Alphaproteobacteria > Rhizobiales > Aestuariivirgaceae > Aestuariivirga. The sequence continues at coordinate 125,415 of CAWFWW010000010.1, read as the reverse complement.
TCGAGGACAGACGATCAGCGTGTGGTCTGCCGTATGGCGAACCGGATAGGTTCAAGGATCACGCCACAACTATCCGACCATCTGGATAAAACCGGGTGCAGGTTCAACCAGAACCGGCACTCATCTCTGTTTTGGATTGACCCCGCAGCGCCTCGTCGGCGGGTGAACAACCAGAACGCTTTAACCCCGCCCGCCCGCCTTGGCCACCGGCCGTCTGGCTCCGCAGGCACAGAGTATATGTCCCATGGCGAAATCCGCCGTTTCAATGAATCCCACCTTGGACGACTTCGCATCGCTTCTTGAAGAAGCCTATGCCGACCGTCCTGTCTCTGAAAATTCCGTCGTCAAGGGCCGCGTTGTGGCCATTGAAAAAGAGCTCGTCATCATCGACGTCGGCCTGAAAACCGAAGGCCGCGTGGCGCTGAAGGAATTCGCCCTTCCCGGCAAGGAAGCGACGATCCAGCCCGGCGACACGGTTGAAGTCTATCTCGAGCGCATCGAAAACGCTTTAGGCGAAGCTGTTCTCTCGCGCGACAAGGCCCGCCGCGAGGAGGCCTGGACCCGTCTTGAAGAAATGTCGACCAAGAATGAGCGCGTCGATGGCGTGATCTTCGGCCGCGTCAAGGGTGGCTTTACGGTTGACCTTGGTGGTGCTGTGGCGTTTCTGCCTGGCTCACAGGTTGACGTGCGACCGATCCGCGATGTGGGTCCGTTGATGCACATGTCGCAGCCATTCCAGATTCTGAAAATGGATCGCCGCCGTGGCAACATCGTTGTCTCCAGGCGCGCCATCATGGAAGAAACCCGTGCTGAGCAACGCTCCGAACTGGTGCAGAACCTGGCTGAAGGACAAGTTGTGGACGGTGTTGTGAAGAATATCACCGACTACGGTGCATTCGTTGACTTGGGCGGCATCGATGGCCTGCTTCACGTCACCGACATCGCCTGGAAGCGCGTCAACCATCCATCGGATGTGCTGAGCGTTGGCCAGAACGTGAAGGTGCAGATCATCCGCATCAACCCGGAAACCCAGCGCGTGTCGCTTGGCATGAAGCAGCTCGACAAGGACCCATGGGAAATCGTCACCGGCAAATATCCTGTCGGCACCAAGGTTTCCGGCAAGGTCACCAACATCACCGATTACGGTGCGTTTGTTGAACTGGAAGACGGCATCGAAGGCCTGATCCATGTTTCGGAAATGAGCTGGACCAAGAAGAACGTGCATCCCGGCAAGATCCTCTCGACCTCCGAACAGGTTGACGTGCAGGTGCTCGAAATCGACGGCGCCAAGCGCCGCATCTCGCTGGGCTTGAAGCAGGTTCAGAACAATCCGTGGGAAACCTTCTCCACACGCTTCCCGAAGGGAACCGTGGTTGAAGGCGAGGTCAAGAACATGACCGAGTTCGGCCTGTTCATCGGTCTCGAAGGCGATGTCGACGGCATGGTGCATCTGTCCGACATCGACTGGAAGCGTCCTGGCGAAGATGCCATCAAGGACTTCAAGAAGGGCGATCAGGTCAAGGCGGTGGTGCTCGATGTGGACCGCGAAAAGGAACGCATCTCGCTCGGCATCAAGCAGCTCTCGGGCGAAGGCGGTGGCGCAAGCAGTGCTCCGGCAGCAAGCGGTTCAGCCATCAAGAAGGGTGCCAAGGTCACCTGCGAAGTCATGAAGGTGGAAGATGGCGGGCTGGAAGTCCGGATTGCCAATTCCGATCTCACGGCATACGTGAAGCGCGCTGACCTCGCGCGCGACCGTGGCGAACAGCGCCCCGAACGCTTCCAGGTAGGCGACAAGTTTGACGCCATGATTACCCTGTTCGATGCCAAGGGCCGCAAGGTCAATGCGTCGATCAAGGCGCTGGAAATCTCCGACGAACGCGAAGCCGTGGCCCAGTATGGCTCATCGGATTCAGGCGCGAGCCTGGGCGACATTCTCCAGGCCGCAATGAAAAAGAAAGACGCCGACAAGGAGTAATCCTCCGTAGGCTGACGATAATGTGGCGGTCGGAGGTGACTCCGGCCGTTTTTTATGCGACCGCCGTATTGACTCGCTCAATCATCGCCAGGACGACACGGGGATCGGCGGGCTTCAGGACATAGCCCTGGATGGCCGGATCAGTGATCCGGGGATAGTTCCCGTCATGGCCGGTCACGATCAAGGTAGGCACAGCGAGCCCTTCGTTTCGCAGCTGCGCGAAGACCTCAGGGCCAGAGGCATTGGGCAATTGGAGGTCAAGGATCATTGCCCCGAAATCGTTCGCTTGCGCCATCTTGACGGCGGTCTCGCCATCTTTGGCGACAGAGCATTTCCAACCCGACTTCTTCAACAGTGTTTCCAGGCTTGAGCACACGTCCGGGTCATCGTCCACCACAAGGATCTGGCGCAAGGCCGTGCGCCGCAGCCTGCCGAGAAGGTCGTCCGGCAGCACCGGCTTCCGCATCACGTCATTGACGCCATTCTGCAGCGCCTTGTTGGCAAGCTCTTCGCTGGCATAGCCCGTCATGATGAAGGCAGACGCCAGCGGGCAGCACTTCTTGAACTCAATGAAGCAGTCAACGCCGTTCATGCCGGGCAGCAACACGTCGAAAAACCCGACATCGAATTTGCGTCGCCGGAACAGCTCCATGGCCCATTCCCCGTCATAGGCCACAGCCACCTCATAGTCTTGCTGGCGCACGATATGCGCCAGCGTGTCGGCGACATCATGGTCATCCTCTACGATCAGAATGCTCCGGTTCATGCTGCGGCCTGCTTTTCAGTCTGGCTGGAAATCGGGAGCGATATCGTGAAAGTCGATCCCGCGCCAGTGCTCGACTGCAGCGCAAGTGCACCCCTGTGCTGGATAACCAGATTGCGGGTGATCGAAAGGCCAAGCCCGGCGCCAAAATTCTTGGTGGTGAACAAGGGTTCGAATATTTTCCCTTTCAGGCTTTCCGGAATTCCGGGGCCGTTGTCAGAAACCGTGATGACGGCCCGCGCGTCTTTCTCGCCGCAACTGATGCGGATTTCGCCAGGCTTGTCGGTTGCGGCAATTGCATGGGCGGCGTTTTCGACCAGGTTGATGATGGCGCGGACGAGGCGCATCTCGTCAATGTCGGCGAAGACCGGTCGATCCGCCAGAGTGACGCTGACCTTTACATTCGCGGGCAGCGGCTGTTCGCTGACAGCGGCTTGCAGCCATGGCCCGATATCGACCCGGTGCAGCGCCAGCGCCCGCGTGCGCGTGTACTCCAAAAGGTCTGCGATGATATGGTCGCACCGGATGACGTTGCGTTCGATGCGATCAACGAAGCTGGTAAGCTCCGGCGCAACACCAATGCCCTCCTTGATGATGTAAGCGCAATTGCGGATCGCAGCGAGGGGATTGCGCAGTTCATGGCTGACCGTCGCAGTGACATTGCCCAGCGTCGCGAATTTTTCCTTTTTGACCAGGTCGTCCTGGAGATCCCGCAATGTTGCCATGGCTGCATTGAGGTCCTGGTTGGATTTCTCGATGCTGTGCCGCTGGTCGGAAATTTCCTTGAACATGGCGTTAATGCGCTTTCCGATCAGCAGATTTGACGACAGTAGAATTGCCCCTGCAAGCAGACCAGCGAGGACGGCGTACTGTTTCGTGGCCGATAGGCTGCCTTCCAGCGCTTGCCCTTGCGTCTTGATTTCTCCCAGTACCCGGGTGCGTTCGGCTGAAATGTTTGACAGCAGTTCGCCTTCCGCATCTTCCTGCTTTTCCTTGAGCTCGAAAATCAAGTCTTTGTCGGGTTGTACTGCGCTGATGGCCCCTTTGATTTCGTCATTGACTGCCAGCAGCGCTGCAATGGCTTCGCCCAGGCCGTCCATTGTCGTTTGTTTCACCAGTTTGGTGTCACCGATGTTGGCCATTGCCGACTTGAATTCAGCGGTAGCATCCGTGATCATCTGCTGTTCGCGTGCGATTGCCTGATCGGGACTGGCTTCAGGTTCAGTCCTGAGTTCAGCAACATTTTCTGAAACCACTCCTGTTCCCGTAGACGGTGAGGCGGTCAATTGGATCAGGACGATTTCGTTGGTCGATGACACGATGCGGTGTGTTGCTGTCTGCATCCGGTCAATACTCTGCAACTCGGACTGGCTGACGAGAAATGTTGCATGCTGTCGGCTGACTTTGGCTCCAGTCATCAGGTTCATGGCCACAATGATGGCGACGATTAACACGACCAGCCCAGTGCCGACTTTCAGGTAATGTGTTGGTTGGAGCTGCAATCCAAGGATCCCGCTGTCAGAATTTTCTCTCTCCATATTCCCGCAACTTTAATAAGAGTTCATTACCTTGCGGCGGGAACTGATCAGCAACATGATCAATTTTCTCCTTGGATCGGAAATTCTAGACCGGTGGGGGGCCGCTCCATCCGGTTTTATTGCCTGGGAAACCCGGCTCACACGATGGTGAAATGATATTGCGTCAGCGTTCCAGTGAATGTATCGAGAGTGGCAAACAGGAGTTGCGCTGCTCCTGTGTCAGAACCATCGGCATCGAAATAAAGCTGGCCGGTGGCATAATTGAAAATGATGCGGTCGTCGGCATCACCTGCTGCGGTCCCGATGACAAACTGTTCGATCTGCAGTCCGCCAGCCGGATCAAGACCTGCGAAAACCAATGAATTGAGCTGCATCGTCTCAAGTGCAGCGTCAAAATCCAGGATCACGTCGGCATTGTTTGCAGCAAGCGCCGTGTCAAAAGCGAATGTGTCATCGCCAGCGCCGCCCTTGAGCGTGTCATTGCCGCTGCCGCCATTGATCACATTGTCGCCAGTGTTCCCTGTGATCGTGTTGATCATTGCATTGCCGGTGGCATTGATCGCATCGATGCCAAGCAGAATGATATTTTCAACCGCGGCGCCAATCATGGCGGCTGTTGCGTCATCGGCCGCAAGGCCCGACACCGTGACCGACGAACGCGCAGTGTCGGTCCCTTGTGCGGAATACTCCACCGCACGGTCTCCTATATTGTCGAAGGTGAAGCTGTCATTGCCGGTACCGCCCCAGAGCTGGTCAGCGCTGCCGCCGCCATTAAGAGTGTCGTTGCCTGCATTGCCCTTCAACACGTTGGCGGTTGAATTGCCAGTGACCGTGTCATTGCCGGCTCCACAGGTCACATTCTCGACTTGCCGCACGGTGTCGTAACCCGCCGCGCCAGTGTACTGCGAGGTTGTCAGCGCCAGATTGAGAGTGATGCGGCCCGTCACGCCGGCAAAGTCGAGCGTGTCGTTTCCGTTGCCGCCGGAGTAATAGTCATTGCCGGACCCGCCCATCAGCGTGTCGTCGCCGTCGAGCCCCCAAACCTGGTCATTGCCAGCGCCTGCATTGATGCGGTTTGCGGCGCTGTTGCCATAAAGCTTGTCTTTGCCAGCGCCGCTCGTCAGGTTTTCAATGAACCGCAGTATGTCCAGTCCCGCAGCACCCGTGTTTTGCTGCCCCGTTATGCCAAGGTTGACGGCGACATTTCCGCTTATCGAAGTATAGTTCGCTGTGTCGGAGCCGGTTCCGCCATCGAGTCTATCAATGCCGAGCCCGCCATCAATTCTGTCATTGCCCTCGCGGCCATATAATGTGTCGTTGCCCGATAAGCCATAAAGGGTGTTGGCTGCGGCATTGCCATTGAGCGAGTCATTGCCGCTGCCGCCGGTGGCCTGTTCGATCACCACTCCGTTCGCGATGGTAAATCCGCCGACAATGCCCTTGATGTTGGAAACATAGCCGCCAGCATGCGCGCCGATGAGAGTTGCCGCGCGAAGATCTATGACAGCGGCCTTTGTGGTGGAACCGGCGGAGATGCGGTCAGTTCCGCCTGCGTCCCAGATGCAGGCCCAGCCTGTTCCGGCACTGTTATAGCGCGGCAGGCTGTAGGCGTCCGTTCCCTTGTGATAGGCCAGGTTCTTGCCATAGAGCAATTGAATGGCTGCAATGTCGAGCGCCATGGGCGTCAATTGGCCGCCATAAGTGATGTCGCCATGGTTTGGAAACCTGGTGGCGTATCCGTCATTATAAGACATCGTCGTGAAGATGCCCTGATTGAGATTGTAGTCGCCATAGGAGTTGAATTCGCTGGTGACTCCAGGAAATTCATTTCCCTGATCATGGGGATGCGCCAGTCCGAGGCCATGGCCCAGTTCGTGCAGCATGATCAGGAAAGCATTGCCGCCTGGCTTCATCGAATCCGGCGTCCAGCTGTAGCCTTCATAGTTGAAGGCACCAGTAGCGGGAACCGGCATTCCGGCGATTGGCAGTTCATGCCAGCCCAGAGCGCCATCGATCATATCCGCATCGCGTGCAAGCCAGTACCACAGATCAGCGCTGTTGACACTTGACGTCCGGCTAAACGTGACATTGGTGACGGCCGACCAGGCTTTCATCGCATCAGCGAGTGCCGCCGCTTCCGCAGCCGTCCAACCTATTCCTGTTGTCAGTCCGTTCGCTGAATTGGGAACCACGCCTGATCGCAAGGCGTAAGTCAGCGTGACAGGTTGACTGAGGCCATCACTCCATTTGCCGCCTGTGGCGTCGCCGGCAACCAGCGTGTCTATCCAGGGGTTCTCTCCTCCGGTAGGGGTCCCTTCAATCGCAACAATGGTGGTCATGCTGGGCAATCATTCTCCGGGGCCGATGTTAGCAATTCCCGTCAATCTTGTGGAGCAACGAATTGAATCCGGGTTAAGCAGCGCTGAGCAGAGCGCGCCCAGATTGCGCCGCCAGTCAACGATGCATTAACCATGCCAAGCATTTACATGTTGCCTGCCGGGCAAGGGGCCTCGCTTTTACCACGCCTTAATCCGGCCCTGTCAAAAGCAGCATCAATCCTGTGTGGGGAGTGGAAAACATGAATCTGACACGACGTAATGTAACTATCGCTGGCCTGGCAACTGCCGGGGCGGCCCTTGTATCAACCGCGATGAGTGCTGACGCGCTCGCCTGTGATACCGATGAAATTCTGAAGGCAGTCGAAGACTATCGCAAGGCGATGGTCGAAGGCAACGGAGCCCGCTTGCTCGAGCTTTCTTCTGACGCAATGTCCTTTGGCCATGCCAATGGCGTTGTCCAGACCAAGGTTGAGTTCGTGAAGACGGTGGTCGACAAGGCCGAAGTCTTCAAGGCAATCAAGCTCTATGATCACGACATCAAGACCAATGGCGATCAGGCCATTGCGCGTCATACGTTTGAAGCAAGCCTCATCTTCCAGGGCAAGGACCTGGATTTGACGCTGTCAATCGTTCAGGTGTGGCGCCGTGAAGATGGCCGCTGGCGCTTGTTCACGCGCCAGTCTTTCAAGCCGATCACGGTCTGATAGCGCGATCTATTGCAAAGCGATTTTGGCCGGCAGCGCCGATGGCGCTGTCGGCTTTTCATTGTCGCCGTCAGGATCGGTCGACCCGACAAGAGCAGGGGCCAATTCGATTTTTATAGTGTCGACAGTGAGGAGCACAGCCCCGCTATCCGCTGGCTTCTTCACCAGGATGATTGCTTCGACGGGAAAAGGCACAGGCACGCGGCCCCCAGGAATGACGCCGGTAACCTCGGTTTCAAACCGCTCGGCTTTCACATCGGCATCAAGCCACTCAATGGTTTTCTTGATATTGCCGAAGGTAAGGTCAACGCGCGCCGAAGCGCCTGAAGTCTTGACGATCAACCCGCCAATGGTCACGCGGAACGATCCGAGATCACTGCGCTTGGGCTGGGTCAGCAGGAATTGCCCGTTGAAAGTGTCGGAAGCTTCCGTCTTGTTGCCATCGGCATTGGCGCCCAAGTCGCCGATTTTGATTGAAGCCTGAAGTTTCCCTTGCGCAGCTGAAAGCTCAAGCATTGGCGCTTGCGCTTCGCTGGTGACGAATTCGCCCCAGCTTAACCCCACCACATCAGCCGCCGCCGCCGAAGTTGCTGACAGGGCCAAAGCAAACAACGCATAACTCGCAAACCGCCGCATGGGTGACTCCTCAAACTCGGACTGACTAAACATTAAGACTTTGTTTACCAGTTGGTTTGCCGGGGGGGCAGCGCGGGGATGTGATTATCCACAGTTACATAAAGTCTGTGGATAGTGACATAAGCAATCCAAAACAACAGCTTGCTTCTAGTTCAACAGGATCGAACCCGGGCGGGGTGCCGCGTCCAGACGCCCTGCAACCAGTGAATTTCGCCTTCCCTGCACCATACGAAAGTAGATTTGGTGCCCAACCAATTCTTAACGGCTTTCTGGCAAGTTACATTTGTTTTTAGGTCCAGGTTCAGGGCCTGTTCAATGCGGCTGAGGTAGCCGCACATCGAAACGGATTGGAATGCGGGTTAAAATGAGCAAGTACTCAATATCAACGATCGCAATGACAATGGCTATAGCACCGGTGCTGAATTCAACGGCAGCGCTGGCGGGCGAAAAATGGGACCTGCCCACGGGATATCCTGCGGCGAATTTTCATACCCTCAACATTCAGGACTTCGCCAACTGCGTTGCCAAGGGCACAGCAGACGCCATCAATATTGCCGTTCATCCCAATGGCGTGTTGTTCAAGGCGGCCGATATCAAGCGCGCCGTGCAGACTGGCCAGGCCGTGCTTGGCGAGCGTCTTCTGTCGGCCCATGAAAAGGAAAACGCGATATTCGGGACGGACTCTATCCCGTTCCTCGCCAACACTTATGCCGATTCAGTCAAACTCTATGCCGCAGCGCGCCCCGAACTCGACAAGATGCTCGAAGGACAGGGGCTCAAACTGCTCTATTCGGTGCCGTGGCCGCCGCAAGGACTGTACTTCAAGCAGGAAGTGAAGTCCGTGGCCGACATGAAGGGCATCACGATTCGTTCTTATAACAAGGCGACGCAGCGCATCGCCGAACTTACGGGCATGGTGCCTGTCCAGATCGAGGCTGCGGAAACCAGCCAGGCGCTTGCGGCTGGCGTGATCAACGCCTTGATCACATCCGCTGTCACTGGCGTTGACACCAAGGCCTGGGAGCAGACCAAGTATTTCTACAAGGTCGAAGCCTGGATGCCGCGCAATCACGTGATTATCAACAAGGCCAAGTATGATGGGCTTGAAGACAAGACCAAGGGTGTCCTGAAAGACTGCTCTTCGGTGGCCGAAGCCGCCGGCCTTGAAAAGTCAACGGCCGCCAATGAGGCCGCCCTCAAGACGCTTGCGGAAAACGGCGTTCAGATAGTTGTGCCCTCCGACGCCTTGAAGGCAGAACTGTCGGCCATCGGCAAAACGATGACTGAAGAATGGCTCGCCAATGCAGGTGACGCCGGCAAAGCGGTTCTCGGCGGTTTCAAGAAATAACGACCCTGGTTGCCCCGAGGGGAACTGGATTGTGGAGTGGATGCGTCATGCCGATGGAAACTGTTCCGAAGATCGGCGATAGCACCCCTGATGGCAGTCTCATCCGTTTTTTGAACCCGCTTTATAAGTGGTCTGGCTATGCCGCGGGCTTCTGCATTTTTGCTGTCTTTGCTATCACCATGGTTCAGATCATTGGCCGCATGGTCGGATTCAATCCGCCGGGCTTCACCAACTACGCCAGCTATTTCATGGCGGCTTCGGTTTTTTTTGGGCTGGCGCACACGCTTGACGCCGGTGGCCAGATCCGGATCGAACTGTTTCTCTCGATGTCGGGCAGGGCGCGTTGGTTTTTGGAACGGGCAGGGTTTCTGGTGGCCTCAGGCATTTGCCTGTGGATGACAAATTATGCCTGGTCGATGGTTTACTGGTCCGTCACTTTAGGCGACATCAGCGAAGGCATGGATGCAACGCCGCTCTGGATTCCGCAAGCCAGCATGGCGCTTGGCTTTTCGCTCTTCTGCCTCGCCGTCGTTGATCGAACTTTGCGGCTTCTTATGCTGGGCGATCATGGCCTCGCACCCTCGCCGGACGCCTTATGACCGGAATCAATTGAAATCATGGAACCGACTACCTTCATCATCATCATGTTCCTCGTGCTTTTCGCGCTCCTCGGCGCGGGCGTCTGGGTAGGCTTTGGCCTGATAGCAGTCGCGGCATTTGCCATGGATTTCTATGGCGCGCCCGCAACGGGCGCTTCGATGGCGACGACATTCTGGTCATCGCAGGCATCATGGCTGTTGACGGCGCTGCCGATGTTCATCTGGATGGGCGATATTCTTTACCGCACGCGCCTGTCGGAGGACTTGTTCCGCGGACTGGCTCCCATCATGGGCCGATGGCCTGGCGGATTGTTGCACACCAATGTCATGGGCTGCACGATTTTCGGATCTGTCTCTGGCTCATCAGCCGCCACCCTTTCGACTGTCGGCCAAATGACAGTGCCGGAACTCAAAAAGCGCAACTATCCTGAACCGCTGGTGATCGGCACGCTTGCAGGGCCAGCGACGTTAGGACTGATGATTCCACCTTCGATCATGATGGTGGTCTATGGCGTGATGACCAATGAATCGATCGCCAAGATCAACATTGCGGGCATCATTCCAGGATTTGTCCTTGCGGCCATGTTCACCCTCTATGTTGCAATCAAGGCGTCGACCATGAAGGATTATGCGCCGGATGTCGAACCGGTGACGACGTGGCGCGAGAAGCTTGCTGCCTCTAAGCTCCTCATTCCGGTTCATGTGCTGCTTTTCATTGTTCTGGGGTCAATGTTTGCAGGAATTGCAACGGCAACTGAGGCCGCGGCGACTGGGGTTGCCGGCGCACTCGGCCTTGCCTGGTGGCAGGGTACGCTCAACTGGAGGAATTTTTCCGAAAGCCTCATGAGCTCGACCCGCACGACGACGATGATTGGCTTCATTCTTATGGCGTCAGCCGGGCTATCGCAGGCCATGGCATTTTCACAATTGCCGGAGCAGCTTGCGCAATATGTGGCGACGCTCCATCTGTCGCCATTTGCCTTGCTCATGGCGCTGCTCGTGCTGTTCACGATCCTTGGCTGTTTCCTCGATGGCATTTCCTGCATCGCGCTGACCATAGCCATAGTAGAGCCGTTGGTGCGTCAGGCTGGCATTGACATGATCTGGTTTGGCATCTTCGTCGTGCTGGTTGTCGAAATGGCGCAAATCACGCCTCCGGTTGGCTTCAACCTGTTCGTGCTGCAATCGATGACGGGCCACAATATTTTCCGCATCGCCAGATGGTCGATGCCGAGTTTTGCGATCATGCTGGCCATGGTGTTCGTTCTGATTGCGTTGCCAGGGCTGGCGACATGGTTGCCGGAAAAGATGTTGGCGCCGGTGCACGCCCAACACACGGCTGCACTGACCGAAAAGGAATTGCGCGGCACTCTGAGCCCATAAAAAAACCGGCTTTGCGCCGGTTTTCATTGTTGATGATATCGCTTTGGGTCAAGCAGCCGACCGTTTGCATTCCGGCGGCAAGGCCACGATCTCGATCCAGTAGCGGCCGACTGTTTTCACGATCTCCACCAGTCCGTCAAACGACACCGGCTTGCAGATGAAGGAATTCACGCCGAGATTATAGGTCTTGATGATGTCTTCTTCGGCCTTCGACGTCGTCAGGATGACGATGGGAATGCGGTGGAGGTCGGCAGATTCCTTGATCTCCTTCAATGCAGTCCGTCCATCCTTGCGCGGCATGTTGAGGTCGAGCAGGATGAAGCCCGGATAGGGCTGGTTAGAAAAACTCTTGTATTCGCCCTCGCGCCGCAAATACTCCATGAGTTCAACACCGTCCTGCACGAAGTCAACCGGATTGCCGAGTTTGGCTTCTTCGAAGGCATCCTTGATCATCATGCGGTCGTCCGGATCGTCATCGGCAACGACAATGCGAATGGGATAGCTGCTGCGTGTCATGCGGCCTGCTCCTTGTTGTCCTGGTTCTTTGGAAGGGTGATTACGAAAGTGGAGCCCTGGTCGGGGCGTCCATCGGCGATGATGCTGCCGCCATGGCGCTCAACGATTTTGCGGCAGGTGGCAAGCCCGATGCCGGTGCCTTCATATTCGTTGCGCGTATGCAGGCGTTGGAAGATGGTGAATATCTGGTCGCGGAACTGGTTGTCAAAGCCAATGCCGTTGTCGGAAATCGTCAGGATAACCGCCGGGCCAATGATGGCGAGTTCATGATCCATGGTGATGGTGGCTGAAACTTTGACCACTGGATCTGCATCAGGCTTCTTGAACTTGAGGGCATTGCCGATGATGTTCTGGAGCAGCTGCCGCATTTGCGTCGGATCGCCGTGGATCGCGGGCAAGTCGCTGACTTCCACCTTGCCATGGCTCTCTTCAATGCGGATCTGGAGGTCAGACACCACGTCAGCGACAACGTCGTTGAGTGCTGTCATCTGGAAAGGCTTTGCTGCCGTGGTGACGCGCGAATATGACAGCAAGTCATTGATCAGGCGTCGCATGCGCTCGGCGGCACTCTGCATGCGTTCGACGAACATCTTGCCGTCGTCCGGAAGGATTGACGCATATTTCTTGGTGAGCCGGTCGCCGAAGGCTTCGATCTTGCGCAAGGGCTCCTGCAAATCGTGGCTGGCGACATAGGCAAAGTCGACAAGCTCGCGGTTGGAGCGCTCAAGCTTGTGCGTGTATTCCAGCATCCGCTCAGCGCCGAGTTCGCTCTCGGTGATGTCATGATATGTGGCGATCGAGCCGCCATCGGCCATCGGTTCGTTCATCACCGCGATGATGCGCCCGTCTTTGAGGCGCTGCTTCAAGGTGTTCCGCCGCGCCAGGCGATCAGGATCGTTGCGTTCCAGAAGTGCGCGTTCGGCCTCTTCCTTGGTGTAGTTTCCGAGGCTGACGCTGTATTCCATGATGTCGCGCAGCGTGATGCCGGGTTTCACCACATCGCCCGCAAAACCGTAGATTTCGAGATACTGGCGATTGACGACGATCAGGCGCTGGTCCTTGTCGAACATGCACAGGCCCATGAGCATGTTTGAAAGGGCTGAATCGAACTGGATGTTTTTGGCGTGGAGCTGCTGCGAAATGCGCAGCATTTCCATTTCGCGGAGTTTCATTTCCGTGATGTCGGAGCGCGTGCCGACGATGCCACCGTCTTCCGTGCGCCTTTCGGTGATCAGGATCCAGCGGCCGTCAGAGAACTGCACTTCAACGGGCCCTGTCGGGTTGCGGTGCCTTTCGAGGCGCCAGGCGATGTAGTCCTCAGGCTCCATGCCGTTGAGGACGAATGCGCCGCGCCGCACGGATTCCCGCAGGATTTCTTCTTTCGGAACGCCGGGCATCACGAGGTCGGACACCATCGGACTGAAGTCGACGTATTTTCTGTTGTACAGTACCAGGCGGTCATTGGCGTCGTAAAGGCCAAAGCCGTCGATCATCACGTCAAGAGCATGCATCAACCGCGCGCGCGAACGCTCGGCGATCATCTCATATTGGCTGTTCATGTCCGGCCCTTGGGCCGTCGTTTCAATTTGCCTTACGGTTTCGACGACCGTGCCATTGGGCAGGCGCCGTCTCCGGACTTCGACAACGCGGCCGCTTGGAGCCGCATACCGGAATGAATAAGCCGATCCCGGATCAAGGGTCGTGACGATGCGTTCGATGCGTTGGGCGATCTCAAGTTCCGGCACGTTTTGGCGCCGGAAAGTGACCGTCATCAGGTCGCGCAAATTCTTTCCTGTCGCGGCTTCAGTATCAAGATAGCCGCAAAGCGAACGGTAGAGTGAGTTGCAGGCAAGCAGCGACAGCCCGGAATCAAACAATGCAAGACCGACATCTGCGCCGGCAAAAAGGCTTGCAAGTTCCTGGCTGTCCTTGAGGTCCGGTGGAGCGACGTTTTGCGATCCCGGCAGGACTGTTACTGTTTTATTGGTTGATGACATGCCCCAAGCTCTCCCTGCGCGACCATGCCATTCAACCCCTAAAAGAAATATGAAAGGCGCGGCGTTTCTGCGATTTTTTCTTTGTTAACGGAGTCGAAGTAAGAGCCATTTTGTTGGGTATTCCCGCGCCGCTTTGCGCAAAAGTAATTCAGGGTAAAAGGAAGGTTAATGCTCTCGAACGCTGAAAGAACGATCGCCTGCTGGTTGCTCGCTGCCGCGATGATTGCAGGATTTGCCGTGCCGGGTTTGTCGGAAATTTTCGCGCCCTATGCATTCTTTGCTCTATTTTTAATGATTATCCTTTCATTGTTTCCAATGGCGCGGCTTGATGTTGCGGAAGTCTTCAGTGTTGATGGCCGCATTTGGATAGTGGTTCTTTGGCAATTGTTCGCGCTGCCATCCATCATCCTGGCCGCCGCCAATCTGGCGAAAGTTCATCCATCGATCATTGCGCTGATGGCGGTGACGTCCTCCGCAGGGTCGCTGTTTGCATCGCCGACTTTTGCCGATCTTCTGAAGCTGAACAAGCAGAAGGCTTTGCAATGCATGATTCTGTCGACATTCATGATGCCGGCTTCGTACTTTTTCTTCTTCTCTGTTGTGCTTCATTCTGAAACCAGCATTGACTTTGTCAGTTACATTCATCGCTGCACCACGTTCCTGGTGCTGCCAGTTGGGCTTTTCCTCGTCTACATGGCGTTTGCCCGGACAATTCCCCCGTCCCTGGCGGAGTCGCTCGAGAATTCTTCCAGGCGCCTGACCATTTTGACGCTTATAGTATTTGGCCTGGGAATTCTTGGCCCCGCACGCGACCTTGCCTTGAATGATCCCTGGCATTTCTTCGTCTATCTGATGATTGTGACAATGCTCGGGGCGGGCATGGCCTATCTCACGGCCATCGTCATGTTCAAGCAGGGCATCACCGATGCGATGACGGCCAGCATCGTCAGCGGGTTTCGCAACGTCGGTCTTGGATTTGCCTTGTTGCCGAGCGCCATGAAGGCCGAAACCGCGGCTTATGTGGGGATCTCGCAGGTTCCCATCTTTTTGGCGCCATTGGTGGTCAACTATTTGATAAAAGCCAAGCGCGATGAAAACGTCGGAAGCAATGTCGTAGTGAACGATACCCTTGCCAAGGCTTGAAATATCTGCGGACTTTGCCTAAAATTCAATCCTTCGTAGAGTGATCTGTTAGCCGTGCTTGCACGTTTTGACGCAGCAAGGCCAAACTACATCCTCCAATTTACCAAATCTTCGAGACGCATTGCCTAAACCCCGGTCGGGAAAACGGGGTGTGCTGTGTCTCAGGTGGTTGTTGCTTCAGATTTGATTGGCGAAAGCGTGCAGGCTCTGGCATTCCGGGTCCGCAAGGACTTGTTTGCCAAGGCGCCGGCAAATGTTGCCGCGTCAGCGAAAGCCGTTCCTCAAATGCCAGGCAAAGCCGGCTCCCGCTGCGCCGCGTGCTGTATCCATTCCCGCTGCCCTGCCTGCTTCAAGAAATGCCGGTGCGCAGCCTGTGATCAAGAAATATTTGCTCGCAGCCGCGGCTTTGACCGCAATCGCCGTTGGCGTCATTTTCGATGGCAACCGGCGATTCAACGCACCGATGTATGATGATCAGGGCATGTTGCCAGCGGCCGAAGCTTTTGCGCGCGGCGAGAACTACGCAAACTACGATCTCAACATCAACATTCGCAAATTGCGCGATTTTCATGTTGAGCGCATGACCGAAACGCCAGACATGGTCCTCCTGGGAGCCAGCCACTGGCAGGAGGCTCACAATGGCCTTGTCACGCATCTGAAGTGGTACAACTCCCATATTCACCGCGAATTCTGGCAGGACCTTCTGGGCATGGTCTACATCTGGGAGAGCCACAACCGGCTTCCCAAGAAGATGATCATCGCCTTGCGCGACAATATTTTCGCGCCGATCGAGAGTCGCCCCGACTTCCTCTGGGAACCAGGCATTCCATACTGGCGGTTGATGGCTGACCAGATGGGCATCGAGAAGGAGCCATTTTGGCAATCCCTTCCTTATCACCGCTTCCGCGAAAAATTTTCATTGGCAATGCTGTTCAACAACATTGTCCGCTGGGCCAATTCGGATGAATATCCCCAGGCAACAAAGGATTCGCGTTTTAAATCTCTCGATACGATCCTGCCGGATGGCTCGATCAACTGGTCCGAGGACCATCTGAAAGTCTTTACGCCTGAACGCACATTGCATGAATCTCTGACATTTGCCGACTACAAGATCAAGAACCCGCCGCTCATTGAACAAAAGGGCGTCGAAAACTTTGAAAAACTGGTCCAGCATCTGCAGTCCAAGGGCGTCACCATCTATTTTGCGCAGCCTCCATATAACCCTCAATTCTGGGACAAGGTGCAAGGCACCGCCTACATGAAGGGCTTGCAGCCTGTGCTCGATATCCAGAATAATCTGGCCAGCAAATACAACATCAAGATCATTGGCAGTTTTGATCCCCACAAGGTCGGCTGTGTTCCGGAAAATTACATCGATTCAGAACACGCCAACCCGGATTGCCTGAAGCGAATATTTGACGAATTCTCGAAACTCGACAAGCAGGCATCGGTGAAATAATGGTATTCTCGTCCTTCCAGTTCGTACTGCTGTTTCTGCCGGCGGTCTACATTGGGTTTCTCCTCGCCAACCGATTTGGCGGCTGGAATGCGTCGAACCATTTTCTGGTCGCTGCATCGTTTGCCTTCTACGGACTGTTCGGAGTCAAACTTCTCCTGATACTGGTTGCATCGATCACCGCCAATTTCGTTGTTGCACGATACATCATCAACAAGTCTGATGACCGGGAGGCCGCGCGAAAAGCGCTTGTGTCCGGCATCATCGCAAATCTCGCTTCATTGGGATACCTGAAATATACGAATTTCTTCATCGACATCATCAATGGCATCCCGGGTGTCGGCGGCGGCTTCACCCATCTGAGCGTTCTTGTCCCGATTGGCGTGTCGTTCTTCACCTTCATTCAGATAGGCTACCTGATTGATGCCTATAACGGCCAGCTCGTGCGGCACGACTTTGCCCGCTACGCCTTGTTCGCCGCTTTCTTCCCATGTGTGACAGCGGGTCCCCTGGTCCTTCAGAAGGAATTTCTCACGCAGCTTGAGAACCCCACAATCAAGGCGCTGGACCTGCGCCGCCTCGCTGTCGGCCTGACAATGTTCGGGATTGGACTGTTCAAGAAAGTCATGTTGGCGGATTCAATTGCGCCCTATGCGGATTCAGTCTTCAATGGTGTAGCGCTCAATGGCGCTGTTGATCCGGCAACCGCCTGGCTCGGCACCTTGTGTTACACGTTGCAGCTCTATTTCGATTTTTCAGGCTACTCTGACATGGCCATCGGCCTTGGCATGATCTTTGGCATCAAGCTGCCGCTGAACTTCAACTCGCCATTCAAGACGACAAACATCTCGGATTTCTGGCGCAACTGGCACATGACCATGACGCGCTTCTTCACCAACTACATTTATACCGCATTGGCGATGAACGGCATGCGCCGGGCCATGGGTGGCCGCATGGGCCGCGTTCCAAAGTTCATCCTGACCGCTGCCGTGCCCTCGGTCGTCACTTTCCTCGTTGCCGGTGTTTGGCATGGCGCAGGCTGGAATTTCATAGTCTATGGCCTGCTGCACGGCGTTGCCATTGCCGGGTTTTTGGCCTGGCGCGAATTTGCAGGTGTCAAGTTGCCAAGCGTTGTCGCATGGTTCCTCACCATGTCAGTGGTGTGGACGGGCCTTGTCATTTTCCGTGCCCATGACTTGAGCACAGCAACGACGATCCTGTCCAGCATGTGGAACCCGCTGGCCCATCTTGGCGCAGCGGGAGCGCTTCCATTCGCAGGCTTCGAGTTTGATCGCGCCTTGTCGCTGATAATTATTCTCGGCGCCATCACTGTGTTGTTGCCGAACTCGCAGCAGATCTTGCATCTCGACTGGCCGACAACGGATGTCAAACCCAATGACATTGTCCAGGATGCGGGCCTTCTGGCCTGGCGCCCGAAGCTGAGCAGCGCCTTTGTCACGGCTCTCACTTATGCGATTGCGCTCACCTCAATCGGATCAGGCACGAGCTTCCTCTACTATAATTTTTAACCTCGAGAAACGGAGACTAAAATGAACAAGCACATGACGGATTTCAACGAGGTAACGCTCGAAATTTCGCGTGAGATCGACACGGAGATTGCCGGCGACATCGAAAAGGAATCGGTTTTTGTGTCGCCGATGATCGAAAAGATCGTCGTCAACAGCGACCTCAAATCAGTGCGCGTAGTCACAAGGCCCGGAGCTGACATGGCCCAGGTCACCGACAAGGCCCGCCGCTATCTTGAAGTGATGATCCGCCAGGTTGCAGGTTTCGAAATCAAGGTGTTTGTCGAAACCAGGCGTCAGGATACCGGCCCATATCAGATTGGCGTCAATGATGGCCTCGTTCAGCGCGGCTGGATGCATGATTACGGCAAGGGCCAGGTCGCCTATAGCGGCCCGGTGCTGCGCCTTGCGAAGCTGGTCAACGAGCGCGCAGGTGAACTCTACCGCTCGGTGTTTGGCGCAGAAGATGGCCACTTCCCGGCCATGATCGATGCCGACACATTGCATAAATGTGGCTATTTCGACTCGCATCCCAACGCTGTCACCTTCATGGGCAACGTGGTCGAGGATTTCGACGCCATCGAGGAATTCCGCAAAGCCAATTCGTGCTCGGAAGGCGCCCTTCTGCCGCCAGCCGAACACATCCATATCGACGGCATGTGCCTCAATCCGGCGGCGTGTTTCCCTTGCTATCCGACCCTCAAGGGCAAGGTCTACGAAACCGGCGAATGCTATACCTGGATGGGCCGCGTTTTCCGCTATGAGTCGCGCAACATCAACGGCCTTGACCGTCTCTATGAATTCAACGTCCGCGAACTGGTGTTCGTGGGCACCGAAGACTACTGCCGTGACGTGCGCAAGAAGGCCCTTCCGATCATCGAGGAGCTCGCCGCCATGATGGACATCGATTGTTCGGTGCAGACGGCCACAGACCCCTTCTTCGCCACGGTGTCAGCCGCCAAGAAATTCTTCCAGGCGGCGCAGGAAGTGAAGAACGAAATCAAGATTCCGGCATTGGGAAATGACGGCAGCGTTAAGAAGCTCGCTTGCGGTTCGATAAACTTGCACGGAAACTTCTTCGGCAAGCGCTTCGATTTTAACACTTCAAACGGCGAACCTGCCCATACTGGCTGTGTTGGCCTCGGAATCGAGCGCTGGGTCCTTGCTGCATTCACTCAACATGGATTCGAACCTTCACGGTGGCCGGTAACGGTCCGCAAACAGATTTTCGGTTAATATCGCTTCGTAACGACAAAAAACAGGCGTTCAAACAGGAGACTAAAATGCAACTCTACAACATCATCGGCAAGGTCCTCGGCGTCGAAGCGGCCACCCTGTCGGAAGATTCAAATGCGCAGAATACCCCGAAGTGGGATTCGCTGCGCCACATCGAAGTTGTTTTCGCCATCGAAAACGCCTTCCATGTCCGCTTCACGATGCCCGAAATCGCAAGCTTGCGGAAGCTCGGCGACATCCGCCAGCTGCTGGTTTCGAAGAGTGTGAAGCTGAACGAGCAGGAACAGTTCCTCGAGCGCAAGGTCGCCTGAGTGTTTTAAGGCGGCTGTGGTGGTCGCCAGTGTTTTAAGGCGGCTGTGGTGGCCGCCAGTGTGTGGGTGTGGGAACAGTGATGTCTGGGAGTGGAGATCGCATCTTGAAGATGCTCGTCGTCGATGACGACGACGATGATCTTTACCTGATCAAGGACGCGCTGAATGACGTGAAGGGGACGGTTTACAGAGTCTCGGAAGCGACATCAGCCCTGTCTGCGATGGGCATCTTGGCGCGTGAATCCTTCGATGTCATCCTCAGCGACTACCGCTTGGGTCCGGTGACCGGCATCGACTACATCAAGAACGTCCGTGCGGCGGGCATAGACACGCCGATCATTCTTCTGACCGGCATGCCAGACTACCATATCGACGAGGAAGCCCTGCGCGCCGGCGCATCGGACTTCCTTCCGAAACTGTCGATAGCACCGGAGGTCATTGACCGGTCAGTGCGCTACGCGCTGGCCCATGCCGAGCGCCAACGGTTGCTGCAGGCGGTGTTGAAAAGCACCATCTCAGGCGTCGTCGTTCTCGACAAACAGGGCGACATGTCGCTGTGGAACCCGCGCTTCACGGAATTCGCCCAGGCGGCGTTCCCTGGCGATGCGAAGTGCCTGCGGAACCTGGCTCAACTTGCAACCCAGGCCACCGAAAAGGACGTCGTCCTCGGGGAATTCATTGTTGAAGTCTATAAGACTGATCTCAATGGCGGCGGCAAAGTGCTGGCCCTGCATGACGTGACAACACGCGTCAACGATCTGAAAGCCAAGGATCTGGCCGAGCAGCGCATCCGCAAGATCGCCATGCATGACGGTTTGACTGGCCTTCCCAACCGCATGGCCTTCAACGAGTTCATGGATGACTCGATCAGCAAGGCCCAGACCGATGCCAAGCCGCTAGCTGTGCTTAGCTTCGACTTCAACCGCTTCAAGGAAGTGAACGACCTGTTTGGCCACGCAGCCGGCGATCATTTGCTCAAAACGACGGCAAACCGCATCACGGCATTGCTGTGCGAAGGTGAATATGCTGCGCGCCTTGGTGGCGATGAGTTCGTGCTCGTCCAATTTGATGGCAACAATACCAGTGCCACCGATCTCGCCGGCCGTTTGACCACCGAACTATGCCGGCACATTGAATTCGAAGGCCGCATCATTGAGCCTGGCATCTCGGTTGGCATCGCGTTTTATCCTCAGCACGGCACGTCGCGGCAGGATCTTTTGGCCAATGCTGACCTTGCCATGTACCGGGCAAAGTCAGAGCCGGGCCTGCCAGTCTGCGTTTTCGGCGCCAGCATCGACCAGTTTGTGCGCGAGCGCCGCAGACTGGCGCATGATCTCAAGAGCGCCATCCAGAACGACGAGTTCTCGCCTTACTTCCAGCCGCAATTCAATGTGACGTCCGGTGAGCTTTCAGGCCTCGAAGTGCTGCTGCGCTGGAAGCATCCGACGCGCGGCTTCGTGCCGCCCAGCGAATTCATCCCGATTGCTGAAGAGAACGGGCTCATTTCCGAGATCGACGAATGGGTGCTGCGCAAATCTTGCAAGCTCGCAAAGGAGTGGCCCGCCGTGCCGCGCTTTGCCGTCAATATTTCGGCCAAGGCCATTGGGCTTGCCAGCATCGCATCGACAGTGCGCGGCATACTCGCGGAAACCGACATGTCGCCGTCGCGGCTCGAACTGGAAGTCACCGAGACAGCGCTCATCCAGGATCTTGGCCGCGCGCTGCACAGTCTGCGCCAGATCAAGTCGCTTGGCATTTCCATTGCGATGGATGACTTCGGCACAGGCTACTCGTCGCTGTCGCTGCTCAATTCCTTCCCCTTCGACCGCATCAAGATCGACAAGTCGTTCATCACGACCGCCGACGTTGATCAACGTGCAGGCGCGATTTTCAAGTCAGTCGTTGGCCTGGGCACAGCGCTCCAGGTTCCGGTTCTTGCCGAAGGCATTGAGACCGAAGGCCAGTATCAATTCACCCAGGAAGCAGGTTGCGAGGAAGGCCAGGGCTACCTCATGGGCAAGCCCATGTCGGTCGAGCAATTTGTGGCGCTCTCCGACAATGGCGCAAAGATCATTGATCGTTACAGTGTTGCAGCTTCGCTTGAGAAAGCCGACAAGGCGCAGTTCAAGCTGACGGCTTAGACATCGAGATTTGCCACGTTAAGCGCATTCTCGCGGATGAAATCGCGGCGCGGCTCGACGACATCTCCCATCAGCTTGGTGAAAATGTCGTCTGCCTGGTCGATTTCGGCAACCCGCACTTTCAGCAACGAGCGTTCATTGGGATCAAGCGTGGTTTCCCAAAGTTGATCGGCATTCATTTCGCCCAGGCCCTTGTAGCGTTGCAGCGACACGCCCTTGCGGCCCGTTGCAAAGACGGTCTCAAGCAGGCTCAATGGCCCATGAATTAAAGTGTCTGCGTCTTTGCGGCGGAGTTTTGCAGGCCGTGCATAAACCTCTTGCAGGTGGCCGGTTCTCTTGTCGAGGCGCAATGCATCCGACGAAGCAATGAGTTTGCTGTCAATGTGCCAGCTTTCCTTGACGCCTCGCAATTCGCGCCCAAAGGTCAAGCCGCCGTCGGCATCGGCAACGCCCTGCCAGCCGCGTTCGGTTTCATCTGAAATCGCGTCAAGCCGCTTGGCGATATAGCCTGCCGCCGCCGCCGCATTTTCGGAATTGGAGATCACTTCCGGGTTGAGCGCACCTGCAATGGCTGATTGCTCAATCACGAATTTCGGATAGCGCGAATGCAGGCCTTCAATGATGCTGCGGATGGCCAGTGCTTCGTCCACGATTGCGCGAAGGTCGCGTGACGAGCGTTCGCTGCCGTCGCCCAGAATCAGTTTCACGCCATCCAGGCCAGACTCAATCAGATTTTCTTCAAGCGCAGCATTGTCTTTTAAATACTGCTCTGAACTGCCGCGTTTGATTTTGTAAAGCGGCGGCTGGGCGATGAAGAGATGCCCGCGTTCGATGATTTCAGGCATCTGGCGATAAAAGAAGGTGAGCAAAAGGGTGCGGATATGCGCGCCATCGACGTCGGCATCCGTCATGATGACAATCTTGTGGTAGCGCAGTTTTTCGATGTTGAATTCTTCGCGCCCGATGCCGGTGCCGAGAGCGGTGATCAAAGTCCCGATTTCAGCTGAACCCAGCATGCGGTCAAATCGCGCGCGCTCCACGTTCAAAATCTTGCCCTTGAGGGGCAGCACAGCCTGGTTCTGGCGGTTGCGCCCCTGTTTTGCAGAACCGCCGGCCGAGTCACCCTCGACAATGAACAGTTCTGAGGCTGCTGGATCTCGGTTCTGGCATTCAGCCAGTTTCCCGGGCAGGCCCGCAATATCAAGAACGCCTTTGCGGCGCGTCAACTCTCGTGCCTTGCGGGCGGCCTCACGTGCGGCAGCCGCTTCAACGACTTTTCCGACAATGATCTTGGCTTCCGCCGGGTGTTCCTCGAACCATGCGCCAAGCGCATCATTCACGAAACTTTCGACAACGGGGCGCACTTCCGATGACACCAGCTTGTCTTTGGTCTGCGATGAAAATTTCGGATCAGGAACCTTCACTGACAAAACGCAAGTTAATCCTTCGCGCGCATCGTCGCCAGTGATGGCGATTTTCTCTTTCTTGGCGATGCCGCTGGAATTGGCATAATTGTTGATGATGCGGGTCAACGCACCGCGGAAGCCCGCCAAGTGCGTGCCGCCGTCGCGCTGCGGGATGTTGTTGGTGAAACAGAACATGCTCTCGTGATAGCTGTCATTCCACCACAAGGCGCATTCGACATTGATGTTTTCATTGTCGCCTTTGATGAAGACCGGTTCCTTGATCAGCGCCGTCTTGGTGCGGTCGAGATAGCGCACGAAAGCCGAGATGCCGCCTTCATAGAAAAGTTCAACGGCATGCGGTTCGATGCCGCGCTTGTCGGTGAGCACCACACGTACGCCGGAATTCAGGAATGCCAGCTCGCGCAAGCGGTGCTCAAGCGTGGCAAAATCAAATTCGGTTTTTGTGAACGTCAGTGGCGAAGGTGTGAACGTGAGTTCAGTGCCACGCTTCCCGCCTGAGTCGCCTGTCACCTTGAGTGGCGCGTCGGCAACGCCATGGGTAAAGGTGATGTAATGCGTCTTGCCGGCGCGATGGACGGTGAGTTCAAGCTTTGTCGAGAGAGCGTTTACAACCGAAACGCCGACGCCATGCAATCCGCCTGAAACCTTGTACGAGTTCTGGTCGAACTTGCCGCCGGCATGCAGTTCCGTCATCACGATTTCAGCGGCGGAGCGCTTCGGCGCTTGATCGTCGTCTTGCTTGATATCAGTTGGAATGCCGCGGCCGTTGTCAGTGACGGTCACTGAGCCTTCGGCATTCAGCGTCACCGTGACAAGCGTTGCGTGTCCTGCCAGCGCTTCGTCAACGGCGTTGTCGACGACTTCATAGACCATGTGGTGAAGGCCCGAGCCATCATCCGTATCGCCAATATACATGCCCGGACGTTTGCGCACCGCATCAAGGCCTTTGAGGACGCGGATTGACTCCGCTCCATATTCCGGCTGTTGGTCCAGAGGAGGATTTTGTTCATCGGTCATGGGGCTATTTTCGATTCGCTCAGTCTGCCATTCTGCACCTCATAAACCATTGCTGAGGCCCCGATGCCACCAAAAAGTTCGATGTCTGTGCCGGTCATCCAGACCTGGGTCATTAACCCTTCCAGACGCGTAAAAAGCCCCATTCTGCGGGTTTTGTCGAGATGCGCGGCAACTTCGTCCAGCAGCAGCATCGGAGCCCCTCCAACCATGGCTTGCACCGCACTGGCCTGGGCCAGAATGAGACCGATCAGGAGTGCCTTTTGTTCACCCGTGGAGCACAAATGGGCGGGCATGTTCTTGGGCCCATGGGCGATCAAAAGGTCGCTGCGATGCGGCCCGGACAAGGCTCGTCCAGCAGCCCTGTCGATCCCCCGGTTGCGCAAAAGGATATGACGGTAGTCATCTTCAGCCTGCACGGCCGGGCGCGATTCTGCCAAAGCCTCGGTTTCGCCTTCAATTGCGATTTGTCCCCACGGGAACAGGCTGTCAGGTTCATTTTCGTTGAAGTGCTTTGCCAATGTTGAAACTGCATCAAGCCGGGCATGCGCGATTGCGGCCCCGGCTTCTGCCATTTGCAGTTCAAGGCTCGTGACCCAGGTTGAATCGTAGTTTGGCTCCTGCAGCAGCGCATTGCGCTCGCGCATGACGCGTTCAAAGGTGGCGACATGCGCAGTGTGATCGGGATAAAGAAGCGCCACCATGCGGTCGAGAAAGCGGCGGCGTTCGCCAGGCGAGCCCATGAAAAGCCGGTCCATGGCAGGAGTCAGCCACAAGAGCCGCATATGATTGGCCAAAGATGAAGTTGCGCGCTGTGGCAAACCGTCAATCACTACGCTGCGGGCCGCCGCGGCGCTATCCTCATTTGCCTGTTCCCAGGCGGTGCCGATCTGCACCTCATCTCCAAGGCAATGGCAATGGGCCGCCAGGGCCCAGCGTGTGCCATCGTCCTGGCGTGCAATCTGGCAGAACTCGGCGCCGCGCAACCCGCGTCCCGGCGAAAGCAATGACAGCGCCTCAAGCAAATTGGTCTTGCCCGATCCATTGGGGCCTGCCAATGCCACAAGGCGCGACTGAGGTTCCAGCCGCAGGCTCGAATAATTGCGGAAATCAGTCAGCGTCAAACGCGTGATGGCATAGCTTGCATTGTCAGTCACGGTCTGGGGTTTAGCGGGAAATGATGGTGCATGCACGCGCCCGCTGGAAAGGTCATACGCGCATGGGCATCAGTACATAAAGCGACAGCTTGTCCGCCGGGTCGCGCACCACGGTTGGCGACCCCGCATCTTGCAACTCGAATTTTATTGCTTCGCCGCTGACCTGATTTGCAACATCGAGCAGGTAACGCGAATTGAAGCCAATCTCCATCGCGTCGCTTTCATAGCCTGCCGGGATTTCTTCTTCGGCAGAACCTGAGTCCGGATTGTTGACGGCAAGCGTGATGCGGTTGTCGCTGACGGCGAGTTTTACCGCACGGCTTTTTTCGAGCGAAATGGTCGAGACGCGGTCAACGGCATCGGCAAAAGTCTTGCGGTCAACCTCGAGCATCTTGTCATTGTTGCGCGGAATGACGCGCTCATAATCGGGGAAAGTGCCGTCGATCAGTTTTGATGTCAGCACCAGATTGCCAAAGGCAAACTGGATTTTCGACGACGACAGCGAGAGCGTGACGATGCTGTCAACGCCATCGAGGAGTTTCGAGACTTCCTGCACCGTTTTGCGCGGGACAATGACGCCGGGCATGCCTGCCGCGCCATCAGGGCGGTCAATCTGGGTCTGTGCCAGGCGGTGGCCATCTGTTGCAACAGCGCGCAAAGCTGGGCCGTCAGCCACATCATGCAGGTAAATGCCGTTGAGATAATAGCGTGTTTCTTCTGTGGAAATGGCAAAGCGCACGCGTTCTATCAATTGCCGGAGCGATGCCGCAGGCACTTCGAATGTGTTTCCGAATTCGCCGCGTGCGAGATCCGGGAAGTCTGCAGCTGGAAGGGCCTGCAAGGCAAAGCGTGATTTGCCCGCCACCACCTGCACCCGTCCCTGGTCCCCGCTCTGATCAAGCTCAAGCTGTGCGCCGTCTGGCAGTTTGCGAACGATGTCGTAGAGCATATGGGCTGAAACCGTGACTGCACCTTCGCGCTTCACTTCGGCGGCAATGGTCTCGACAATTTCAACGTCGAGATCGGTGGCGGTGAGCTTGATGGTTTGCCCTTGGGCGTTGACCAGCACATTGGAGAGAATGGGAATGGTGTTGCGCCGTTCGACCACGCTCTGCACATGGTTCAAGGCTTTCAGAAAAAGCGAACGCTCAACGACTACACGCATGATCAATAACAACCCGTTTTAAATGACTGAAAGGGCGCAGACTTTTGCAAGTTTGCGCGGGCAATTCAAGGTCAATCGGTGAGTTATCAGGCTAAGGATTATGCCGGGAATCAGGCCTGTTCGACAAGCCGGATCAGCAAGGCCACTTCCTTGGCGAGTTTCTCGTCGGTCCTGATCTGGCCGTCGATCTTGCGCACGGCGTGCAAAACCGTGGAATGATCGCGTCCGCCAAACCTGCGGCCAATTTCGGGCAGCGAACGGCTGGTGAGCTTCTTGGACAGATACATGCCAATCTGGCGTGGCACCACGACATTGCGGGCGCGGCGCGGCGACAGGAGATCGGATTTCGCCACGTTGAAATGTCGCCCGATGACTTTCATGATGTCTTCAATTTTGATGCGCCCCGCATCCACTGTCTGTGATGCATCGCGCAGGACCATCGCCGCGAGGTCCGTCGTGATCGCCGAATGATTGAATTGCTGGTAAGCAACGACGCGGTTGAGAGCGCCTTCCAGCTCCCGGCCGCCGCCAGTGATGCGTTGCGCGATTAACGAAAGCACTTCATCCATCACGTGGAGTGACGGATCGGCCTTCTGCATGGCGCGATAACGCATGTCGAGGATGCGGCGGCGCAGGTCTTCGTCGGGCGTTTCAATGTCGACGACGAGACCGCCCACAAGCCGTGAGCGCATGCGCTGGTCCACCGAATCGAGCTGTGACGGCGGTACGTCAGCCGCCACCACGACCTGTCGTTTGCTGTCGACCAGGGAGTTGAAGGAATGGCAGAATTCCTGCTGCATGGTCTTGCCTTGCAGGAACTGGAAATCGTCGATCAGCAAGACATCAACTGACTGGAACTGGTCCTTGAAGGCCAAGGTGTCGCGCTGCCGGATGGCGTGAATGAAGCCATACATGAAGCGTTCGGCCGTCAGCATCATGACCCGGCGCTGCGGCTGTTGCGCCTTGACGCGCTGGGCAATGGCGTTGAGAAGATGGGTTTTGCCATAGCCTGCTGCGGCATGAATATAGAGTGGATTGGCGGTAAGTGAAGTGCCTGCGCTGTTTTGCGCAACACGGCAAGCTGCGGCATGGGCAAGCTGGTTGGAAGGGCCTACAACAAACGTATCAAAGGATTGGGTTTCATCTGGGGCAGGGCCCCGCTCGATGGTGAGACTTAAGGCCGGCTGGGCCTCAATTGAGGTTTGCTGAGCGTTCGCGGGCGATGAGGATGCCGGTGGCGGTGCCGCTTTTTGAATGCTGCGGTGCGCCTGGACCGCGCCGCGTACCTTGACCTGAACTGTGCTCAAGGTTCCCAATTCAGCTTCGGCCAAGGTTTGCAGTTTTTTGAGATAATGACTCTCGATCCAGCTCTTCAAGAATCGCGTGGGCACCGAGACCAAAAGCTTTTCGGAGGCAACAGCCTCGATTTCCATGCGTGCAAACCAGCTTGTATAGAGGTCATCACCCAGTTCAGCCTTGAGGCGCGCCGCTATGCGCTGCCAGATTTGCCCATAATCTGCCGTTGCAGTTTTCATAATTCAGTCTATCCCCATCGATCACCAGCGCCACCCGGTAAACTACCCGTCACCCCGGACAATGAAATCGCCCGGCCTTGAAACTCACTCGAAAGGAACGCAGTGCTAAACTCTAATGATGCGTCGGCTGCCAATGCTGACATCCCCATACAAACCCGGGCGAGCCGTTGCCCTGTTGCAATTGGGTGAATTCACCAGCGCAGTATTTGACATCACTTCTCCCCCTGCGAAATTGGCAGTCAACTTCGCGTTCAAACTCTATCATTACAGATACTACTGCCTGGCCTTCTCAGGGTCAGGCAATACGCCTCAAATTCGCAAGTCTTGCGTTCTCTTGTTGAACGGCGATCGCCTGCTTGTTAAAAACGCTACTCGCGCAGGCGAAATGTTCGCAATAGGATTCAGCACATCTTCCGTACACGGACCAAGATGACGGCCCAAATGGCTCAACCGGATTTTCAAGACGCGCCCGCAAGGTTATGATTTTATTTTACTTTTCATTAATCACTGGTAGCATCGGCAGGCTTCGGCAAATTTACATCAGGTTGCAAAAACCGTCGCGGTCATCCTGCGGATTTCGGCAATTCTTCCGCACAAGAATCCTGTTTTCCCCAACGCGTTGAAATTGCGCAAATTTCTGCACCACAATCTGTCAGTTCCCTGACAAAAAAACGCCGCGCGAGGCTTGCCCGGCGCGGCGCTTGACGAATAAGCTTTTGAAATGACTGGTTTACGCCGTCATCGCCCTGACACGTTTGGTGAGGCGCGAGACTTTGCGTGAAGCTGCATTCTTGTGCATCACGCCCTTTTGCGAGCCCCGCATGATTTGTGGAACGGCGGCCTTAAGTGCCGATTCCGCATCAGTTTTTTTGCCAGAAGTCACTGCTTCTTCAACCTTGCGGACGATTGACCGGACCATGCTGGTGCGGTTCTGGTTGATCTTGGCGCGGCGCGATGCAACGCGTGTGGCTTTTTTGGCAGATGACGTATTGGCCATGGACGGGTCCTGTGATTAATTCGATATGAGTGTTTCAATTCAAAAGGCCCCGGCTGATCGCAGCCGAGGCATGTTGGGCGGCTCTAAGCATGAAGCGGGGCCACAGTCAATTGTCTGGGTCAATTGTTTGGGGAGAATGATCATGGCGGCTTATCTGGGAATTGACCTTGGCACAACCGCACTCAAAGCCGTCATATCCGACGGCAAATCCCGCATCCTTGCCCATGCAAGTGTGCCTGTGCCAATCAGCCATCCAAAGCCCGGCTGGAGCGAGCAGAACCCAGGTGATTGGTGGCGCGCCCTTCAAACTGCCTGCCGCAAGCTCAAACCGCACCTTGCCAAGGTAACCGCGATCAGCTTCTCTGGCCAGATGCATGGGCTGGTCTTGCTCGACCAACAGAATAAGCCCGTGCGTCCTGCCATTCTGTGGAACGATGCGCGCGCCGCAGCCGAAGCCACAGACTTGAATGAACGCCATCCCGATCTTGCCGCCATCGCCGGGGTCCGCGCCATGGCAAGTTTCTTTGCACCCAAGCTCTTGTGGATACAAAGGCACGAGCCCAAGCATTGGGCCAATGCCAGGCATATCCTCGCTCCCAAAGACTATCTGAGGTTTCTTCTCACCGGTGAAATCGCAACCGACCCCGTCGATGCATCCGGCATGTGGCTCTGCGATGTGGCAAAGCGCGATTGGTCACAGAAGCTACTCAACGCCTGTGCAACGCCGCGCCAACTGATGCCTGTCATTTTGGAGGCTCCCGCTATTGCCGGGACACTGTTGAAACCACCGGCACTTGCACTTGGTTTGCCCGCAGGGATCCTTGTGATCACCGGTGCAGGAGATGCCGGAGCTTCTGGACTTGGGCTTGGTCTGGTCAATCCGGGCGATGGCGTGATTTCGATGGGGACTGCCGCCCAGATCATCGTCACCAAGGAGAAACATGTTCCGGCACCACAGCAAAACATTCACGCCTTTTGCCACGGCCTGCCGCAGCGCTGGTTTCAGATGGCAGCCCTTCTCAATGGCGCAAGCCCATTGGCCTGGCTCGGTGCAGCCCTTGGCAAAAAAGACTTGAGCGCACTTGTTGCTCCCATCGAACGGCAGATGAAATCCGGCTCCGCCGTGATGTTCCTGCCCTATCTCAACGGCGACCGCACGCCACATGATGATCCGCATGCCAAAGGCGCCTTCATCGGGCTTGATCATCGCACAGGCTCAACCGAACTTGCCCGCGCCGTTCTCGAAGGGGTCGCCCTGTCACTTGCTGATTGCTACGGCATTTTGCAGCAGACCGGCACCGTGCCCGAGCGCCTGCTGATCATCGGTGGCGGCACCAGGAGTGTGCTGTGGATGAAGATGATCGCAAGTGCGCTGGGACGTGATCTGCTGCTCGCCGAAGCGGGTGAATATGGCGCAAGTCTTGGGGCCGCGAGGTTGGCGCGCATGGGGCACACACAAGAACGTGCAGAAGATGTGTGTCTGTTTCCACGCCGGACGAAACGTATTGCGCCGCACATTCTGTGGCAGGAAATGTTCGCCGGGCAGTTGCCTGAATTCCGCAAACTTTACCATGCATTGAAAGTGTTCCAGCCAGGTACTTGATAGGTCATATCCGACTCACTATCGAACACATCACAGGAGCATTTCATGTACAGCGAAACGAGGCCATGGGGATCATTCCACATTCTTGAGGAGAAACCGGGGTTCAAGGTGAAGCGCCTGCATGTGACCCCGGGAGGCAGGCTTTCGCTGCAAAGTCACAAACACCGGTCCGAGCACTGGACCGTTGTTGAAGGTGTGGCAACAGTGACCGTCGATGATTTGGTGAAAGAATTCCAGCGCGGCCAATCCATCGACATTCCCCTGGGTGCCAAGCACCGGTTGGAAAATTTCGCTACGGCTGATGTTGAAATCATTGAAGTCCAGTTTGGTGACTATCTCGGGGAGGATGACATCGTGCGTTACGAGGATGTCTACAAGCGGACGTAAGGGTTTGCTCACCTCTCTTATTCCGCCAGCTCCCGGATTACTGCATTCAGAATGCGGCGGCCGGCCTGAGTGGCGGCGAGGCGGTCGCTTTTGCTGGTGACGAGGCCCAGCGCTTCAAGTGCTGCGATCTTTTTCGGGTCGAGCGCAAAATTACTGGGCGAAATGCCTTCGGCAATCCGCATCCCCATCAGCAGGCGTTCACGCGATTGTTCTTCGGATGAAATCTCATCTTGCGTGACTAACCCGTGGCCCTGCTCCAGCACGAGCTGCCGCCAGGTCTCGGGATGTTTTTCCGTGGCCAGTGCAAAACGGTTTGCGCCATCAACCAGCCGCGAATGCGCCCCAGGACCGACCCCGGCATATTCGCCATAACGCCAATACAGAAGATTGTGCTGGCTCTCGTGGCCCGCCTTCGCATGGTTCGAAATCTCATAGGCCGGAAGCCCGGCCTTTTCCGTAAGCACCTGCGTGATGTCATAAAGGTCAGCCGCAAGATCATCCTCTGGAATTTTAAGCGCGCCTTTTTCGTGCAGATCAAAAAACCGGGTCTCCGGTTCGATGGTGAGTTGATAAAGCGACATGTGGCCCTGCTGTTCGCAAAGTGCCCGCGAAAGCTCTTGCGCCCACGCCTCGCGCGTCTGGCCGGGCCGCGCGTAAATCAGATCGAATGAGACGCGCGGAAAGATTTTCGCAGCCAATCGAAACGCTGTCAGTGCCTCATCTGGCGTATGCTGACGGCCAAGTGCTGCCAAATCTCTTTCATCAAGTGCTTGCACGCCAACCGACACGCGGTTGACGCCTGCCGAGCGATAGCCGCGAAAATTTTCCGCCTCGACACTGGTGGGATTGGCCTCAAGCGTGATCTCGGAATCGGGCGCAATGCTCCACAGCGATGCGATTGCATCCAGCACATGTGCAACCGCCTTGGGCGGCATCAGCGACGGCGTGCCGCCGCCGAAAAAGATGCTTGTGACGTCACGCGCACCGGTCCGCGCTTTCATCCATTCAAGTTCGCGCGCAATCGCCTCGGCAAAACCCAGTTCATCAACCGGTGTATGCCGGACATGCGAATTGAAATCGCAATAAGGACACTTGGCCTTGCAAAAGGGCCAGTGGATATAGACGCCGAAGGCGGCCACTTCGCTCACAACAGCGCCTTCACCATCTTCTCCACCGCCCGTGCGCGGTGTGACAGCGTATTCTTCTTTTCATGCGGCATCTCGCCGAAAGTCTGCGTCTCACCTTCGGGCACAAACACCGGATCATAGCCATGGCCCAGTTGTCCACGCGGCGGCCAGCTCAAATGTCCGGGCACCACGCCTGCAAAAAACTCTTCATGCCCGTCGGGCCACATCACGCAAAGGGTTGCCATGAATTGCGCACCTCGCTTCTCAAACGTTGCGGCACCAACGGCCTGCAATTTTTCTTCCACCGTACGCATCGCCATCATCCAGTCGCGCGATGGCCCGGCCCAGTTTGCGGTATAAACGCCGGGATCACCATTCAGCGCGTCAACGCACAATCCTGAATCATCGGCGATCGTGACAAGGCCTGTCGCCTCCAATGCAGCACGGGCCTTGATCCGAGCGTTGCCCTCAAACGTGCTCTCGGTTTCTTCCGGCTCGCTCAAACCAAGTTCGCCGGCGCCGACAGTATTGACTCCGAAAGGAGAAAGGATTTCGCGGAATTCCCCAAGCTTTCCCGCATTATGCGTGGCAATCACCACCTTCTCGCCGCGTAAGGTGCGTGTCATGCAATCGCCTGCTTTTGCAATTCAACCAGCTCGCCAACACCCTTCTGCGCAAGGCCCAGAAGCTGCATCAGCATGTCTTGTGAAAATGGTTCGCCTTCCGCAGTTCCTTGCACCTCAACAATGCCGCCCGATCCGGTCATGACGAAATTTGCATCCGTATCGGCGGTTGAATCCTCCGCATAGTCAAGATCGAGCACACCGATGCCGCCATGAATGCCGCAGGAGATTGCGGCAACGTGATCCTTCAGCGGCCACTTTGAAAACATCGAACGTGCCTCCATCCATTTGAGACAATCCCGCAAGGCAATCCATGACCCCGTGATAGCGGCGGTGCGAGTGCCACCATCGGCCTGCAGCACATCGCAATCGAGCGTGATCTGACGCTCACCCAGAAGCTTGAGATCGACAACCGCGCGCATTGAGCGGCCAATGAGGCGCTGGATTTCCTGGGTGCGGCCAGATTGTTTGCCGGCCGCCGCCTCGCGGCGCATGCGTTCATTGGTGGCGCGCGGCAGCATGCCATATTCTGCCGTCACCCAGCCTTTGCCCGCACCCTTTAACCATGGCGGCACTTTTTCATCGAGCGATGCCGTGACCAGAACATGCGTATCGCCAAATTTGACGAGGCATGAACCTTCGGCATGTTTGGTGAATCCGCGCGTGAATGAAACGGCGCGCATTTGGTCGGTCTTGCGACCTGAAGGGCGTGACATGTTTTGTTCCTTTGATTTTTCGCCCTCATAACATAAATTGGGGTGATGTCGATCATTCCGCCTAAACCCGTAGACGACAAGCTTGCCGCCATTGCAGGCCTCGACCAGCGCAGCCGCGATATTTTTCGCAGGCTGGTTGATACCTATATTGAAACCGGTGAACCGGTAGGCTCGCGCACCATCTCGAAGGTGCTGCCTGCATCATTGTCGCCAGCGTCAGTCCGCAATGTGATGATGGACCTAGAAGACTCAGGCCTCATTTATTCGCCGCACACCTCGGCGGGCCGCATGCCAACGGAACTGGGTCTGCGATTTTTTGTCGATTCACTTCTCGAAGTGGGAGCGATCAGCGAAACCGAGCGTGGCCGCATTGATGCCCAGATCAAGGCATCCGACCGCTCACGCCGTTTTGAAGATGTGCTGGGCGAGGCAACGATGATGTTGTCGGGCCTCTCGCAATGTGCAGGCGTTGTCATGTCGCCGAAGCTGAGCGCACGGTTGAAGCATATCGAATTTGTGAATTTGGCGCCGGGCCGCGCGCTGGTCATTCTGGTGAGCGAAGATGGCGCGGTGGAAAACCGCGTGATTGATGTGCCGCCAGGAATTCCGGCCTCCATTTTCATGCGTGCCACCAATTATCTTTCGGCACAGGCGCAAGGCCGCACCATTGCCGAAGTGCAGGGCCTGGTGACGCGCGAGGTGCAGAAACTCAAATCCGAGCTGGATGAGGTATCGGCCCGCCTCGTGCAGGATGGCGTGGCCATATGGACCGCGGACAATGATCCCGATGCACGCTCGCTCATCGTCAGGGGCCAGGCCAACCTCCTGGAAAACACCACAGCCGTGGCCGACCTCGAACGCATGCGCAGGCTGTTTGAAGATATCGAGAACAAGCGCGAACTCGTCGATCTTTTGGGGCTTGCCGAAAGTGCCGAGGGCGTCAGGATTTTCATCGGCTCTGAAAATCGGCTCTTCTCGCTGTCCGGTTCATCGCTCGTCGCGGCGCCATTGAAAAACGAACAGGAAAAAATCGTCGGCGTCTTAGGCATCATCGGCCCGACCCGGCTCAACTACGCTCGCATCATTCCCATGGTTGACTATACAGCCAAAGTGGTGGGACGGCTTATTTCGTGAAATCCTTGTCGTTCGTTCGGATTTTTCACTACATGACGAAACTATTGGGAAAAAACCTGAGATTCCCGTCATCCGCCAAACGCCTTGATTTTTCCGTCACAATTCCCGATATGCAGGTCACGAAAATCCCGCATCACCTGATCATGACTATTGGAAGCAATAATGAGCTCTGCTGACCCCAAATCGCCCGACAGCCATTTTGACGATCCTGAAGCGTTTGAAGAGGAAGCCGATCTCGAAGCGATGGCCGACGAGATTCTGGAAAAGGCCGGAGCAGCCCCAGCAGCTGATCCACGAGATTCTGAACTGGTTGCCTTGAAAGATGAAGTTGCGGCTTCCAAAGACCGCCTGCTGCGGCTTGCCGCAGAAATGGAAAATCTCAGAAAGCGCACCGACCGCGAAAAGGCCGAGGCAACCCTCTATGCGGCGTCGAATTTTGCCCGCGATCTCCTCAGTGTTGCGGATTCGCTGTCGCGTACGCTCGCCGCCGTGCCGCCGGAAGAGCGTGATGTTATCGACGATGTCATGAAGAAATTTCTTGACGGCATTGAACTCACCGAGCGTGAATTGCTGTCGGTGTTCCAGCGCCACCACATCCGCAAGATCGAAACCGTGGGCCAGAAGTTTGACCCGAATTTCCATCAGGCCATGTTTGAAGTGCCGACCGAGGAAAAGCCGCCGGGCACCGTGATGCAGGAAGTGCAATCGGGCTATGCGGTAGGCGAACGCTGCTTGCGTCCGGCATTGGTCGGCGTGGCCAAATCTCATGAGTAGCAAAGAACAATATTTTACACCCATAAATAGAAATCAATTCTAAGGCACCTAGGAGCCTCGTAGGACGATTTGAGAGGTTTTGGCTAGCCCCCTACATCCTAGTCGAAGAATCGCATCCTACAGTCAAATTTGGGGCATTGCAGGGCCATCTGGGGGGATACACTCCTAGGTCAAGTTCAAAATATTCGGAAGTGACGGATTTACCCTTCACGCACTTCTATATAAAGATATCTTTATATAGTTCTTGCCCGTCGCATGTTGCCTTGCTATAGCAGCCTCCATTCCACGTGAATTTAAAGGAGCAGCTCATGGGTGCGCAGAACGACTACGTAGTTGCAGATATCAAGCTCGCCGATTGGGGCCGCCTCGAACTGGATATGGCGGAGGTTGAAATGCCCGGCCTGATGGCGACGCGTGCTGAGTATGCCAAGGCGCAGCCCCTGAAGGGTGCGCGCATCACCGGCTCGCTGCACATGACCATTCAAACGGCCGTGCTCATCGAAACGCTGAAAGCCTTGGGTGCGGAACTGCGCTGGGCAAGCTGCAACATTTTCTCCACCCAAGACCACGCCGCCGCTGCGATTGCCAAGGCTGGCATTCCGGTCTTCGCCAAGAAGGGAGAGACGCTGAAGGAATACTGGGAATACACCGCCAGGATTTTCGAATGGCCCGACGGCAAGCCCTCCAACATGATTCTCGATGATGGTGGTGACGCCACACTCTACATCCTGCTCGGTGAAAAATCCGAAAAGGATCCATCGCTGATCGCCCATCCGAAAGCCGAAGAAGAAGAGTATCTCTTCGCCCAGATCAAGAAGCGCCACAAGGAACAGCCGGGCTGGTTTGCCGAACAGCGCAAGGCGATCATCGGCGTTTCGGAGGAAACCACCACCGGCGTGCACCGCCTGTATGAATTGCAGAAGAAGGGCGAGCTTCCTTTCCCGGCGATCAACGTCAATGACTCGGTGACGAAGTCGAAGTTCGACAACAAATACGGCTGCAAGGAATCGCTGGTCGACGCGATCCGCCGCGGCACCGATGTGATGATGGCGGGCAAGATCGCCGTTGTCTGCGGTTATGGCGACGTCGGCAAAGGTTCCGCCGCCTCGCTCTCTGGCTCAGGTGCCCGCGTCATCGTCACCGAAGTTGATCCAATCTGCGCGCTTCAGGCCGCGATGGATGGCTATGATGTCCAGACACTGCAGGACACACTCGGCACCGCCGACATCTATGTCACAGCGACAGGCAACAAGGATGTCATCACCATCGATGACATGAAGCAGATGAAGGACATGGCCATCGTCTGCAACATCGGCCACTTCGACAATGAAATTCAGGTTGCCGAACTGAAGAATTTCAAGTGGACCAATGTGAAGCCGCAAGTGGACATCGTGCAGTTCCAGAAAGGCAACCGCATCATTCTTCTGTCGGAAGGCCGTCTGGTCAATCTCGGCAACGCCACGGGCCATCCGAGCTTTGTGATGTCGGCGTCCTTCACCAACCAGACACTGGCGCAGATCGAACTCTTCACCAACGCCAACTCAGGCAAATACAAGAACGAGGTCTACGTTCTGCCAAAGCATCTGGATGAAAAGGTTGCCCGCCTGCATTTGGGCAAGCTTGGCGTCAAGCTTACCGAATTGAAACCCGAACAGGCCGCCTACATCGGTGTGACCCAGCAGGGTCCTTATAAGACAGAGGCCTATCGCTATTGATTCGCATTTGAATTGAATGGCGCTCGCGGAAAAACACCGGAGCGCCCCTTTTCATTTGAGTTAGTGGATTCCGGCGCACTGCAATTCTGTCTATAGGATACAAGAACGAGCGCGATGTGATTCGCGTGGCGGCTTTGTGGGAAACTGGGGTGGCATGGGAGGCAGGAATTGAAGGCCTGGCAGCGAAGCTGGCATCGACGAGTGCGGCCCCTGCTGTTGCCGACTTGCATCGCTGTTGGTGCGGCGGCAAGGCCCGTTGCCGCTGAATCTGCATTGTTGGAGCAGTTTAATGCTTTGCCTTTCGCCCAGCTGGCCCTGCCTGCAGCGGCTGCGGCGTCCTTGCTTGGGCTGGGCCTCATTGTATCGCTCCGCCGCATCGTGACATTGAAACGCTCCCATGCTGCCGCTCAGAAACAACTTTCAGAGCTCGAAATCTATCTCAATGAAGCCGAAGCAGCTCTGAAATCAGAACCCCACATTCTGCTCACCTGGCGTGGCCGAACGGAGTTGCCTGACCGCATGACCGGCAGCATGCATGGCGCGGCCCACGTGCCAACGGATGTTGAAAGCTTCATCGATTTTCCCAAATGGCTCGAACCCGATTCCGCTTCGGTGATGAAGGAGTTGATGCATACTCTGCTTGATCAAGGTCTCGCTTTCAACTTCGGAATCAAGACCATTGATGGCGATCTGCTCGATGCCGATGGCCGCACCGCCGGCGGTCTCGCAACTTTGCGAATTCGCCCTCTCTCGGGAGAGCGTCGCCAGGTCACCGAACTCACATATGACGCGCGCAAGCTCGCCAAGCAGGTGGAGCGCCTCAGTGCCGTGCTTGACGGTGCGCCTTTTCCGATCTGGATCACCGACAAGGAACTTGCATTGCAATGGGTCAACCAGTCCTATGTGCGCTCGACTGATGCGTCAGGCATTGACGAAGTCCTGAAGAACAATATCCGGATCGCAAAAGATGGTGACATAGACCGCAGCGTCGAACTCACGGCCGAAGAACAGCAGCAAGGTTTTGCAGGCCGGATCAACACTGTGCTCAATGGCTCCATGCGCGCCATAGACGTCTACGAGTTGAGGCAAAGTGCCAATGTCGCAGGCTTTGCGATTGACGTGACCGAGGTTGAGGCGGCGGAGAAGGAACTCGAACGCCACATCAAGGCCCACACCGCAACCTTGAATCGGATCGATACGGCGATTGCCATCTTCGGCCCCGACCAGCGCCTGCGCTTCTACAACAACGCCTATGCGAAACTTTGGAGCTTTGACGATGCCTGGCTTGACTTAAAGCCGAGTGACGGCGAAATTCTTGACGCGCTCCGCGCCCAGCGCAATATTCCCGAGCAAGTGAATTACCGCGAATGGCGTGACAAGCAGTTGTCGATCTACACCAACCTCGAGCCGCAGGAAGCCTATTGGTACCTGCCCGATGGCCGCTCACTGAAGGTGGTCAGCGAGCAGCATCCGTTCGGCGGCATTTCCTATCTCTATGAAAACCTGACCAAGGAATTCCAGCTTGAGAGCCGCTACAACGAATTGTTCGGCGTGCAGCGCGAAACCCTCGACAATCTCGCCGAAGCGGTTTCGCTTTTTGGTCCCGATGGCAGGTTGAAGCTCTACAATCCGGCATTCGCCAAATTCTGGGCCTTGGCCGATCAGTTCCTCGGCGACCAGCCTCACATTGACATGCTGGCCCATGTGCCGACATTGGGTCCTGACGCGCGTTCAGCATGGCAAGATGTTCGTTTCGCCATCACCGCGATTGGCGAGAACCGTAAGGTGATCGACGGCCGGATTGTCCATACGGGGCACGTGCTTCGCTACCGTGCCGTGCCTTTGCCGGATGGCAATTCGCTCGTCACATTCACCGACGTGTCCGACGCTGCAAAGGCCGAACAGGCCTTGCGTGACCGCGCCGATGCGCTGGAAGCGGCTGACCGGCTGAAAACTTCTTTCCTTGAAAACATTTCCTATGAAATCCGCACGCCGCTGACCAGCATCGTGGGATTTGCGGAAACCCTTGAATATGGTCTGGCTGGCCCCTTGACGCCGAAGCAAAAGGATTATGTCAACAACATCCATGAATCATCCAACGACCTGAAAGCCATCATCGACGGGATCATCGATCTCTCGACCATCGATGCGGGCGCCATGGAATTGCAGTTTGAAAAGGTCGATATCGCGACCCTGATGGAAGAGGTCGCTGAAAAGGCTGGTCCGCTGCTGACCAAGCGCCAGTTGAGCGTTGCCATTGAAATTGGCGACGAAGCTTCCGTATTGATTGCCGATGCAAAACGCGTCGAACAAATTCTGAGCCATCTCCTGTCCAACGCCATCGGCTTCTCGCCGCAGGGTGGCGCTATCCGCATGGGTGCACGCCGCTCGCGCGACCAAATGCAAATCTGGGTGGCTGATCAGGGTCAAGGCATGGATCCGGAGTTCCAGAAGAAAGCCTTCGAGCGCTTCCAGTCCAGGCCATTGCCCGGCA
Source organism: uncultured Alphaproteobacteria bacterium (assembly GCA_963819615.1). Taxonomy (GTDB): domain Bacteria; phylum Pseudomonadota; class Alphaproteobacteria; order Rhizobiales; family Aestuariivirgaceae; genus Aestuariivirga. The sequence goes on along the minus strand of CAWFWW010000010.1, from coordinate 85,936 downwards.
GTCACCGTGGTGCAGGCCTGGGCCTGGCCCTGGTCAAGAGTTTCACTGAACTGCATGGTGGCCGCGTCTCTCTCGCCTCCAAACTTGAGCAGGGCACGACAGTGGTTTGCACCTTGCCAGTGAACGGACCGGCCAAGTCGTCAGCAGGCGCATCTTCCGCAAGCCAGGCGGCATGACGTCTGCAATGTCTGCTTTGCAGTTAAAACGCGTGACCTTGCCATCGCTCGCGGCAACAGAACATTTTGCGCAGAAGCTGGCGCTGTGGCTGCGCCCCGGATTTGCTATCCATCTCCAAGGCGATCTTGGAGCCGGCAAATCTACCATCGCCCGCGCCGTGATCCGCGCCATAGCGGGTGACCCGGTGCTGGAAGTGCCAAGCCCGACTTTTTCTCTGGTGCAAAGTTATGACACTTTGCGCGTTCCAATCCTCCATGTTGATCTCTACAGGTTGGCCCATGCTGCCGACGTGACGTCGCTCGGTCTCGCCGATCTTGCCCGCGATCATGCGCTGCTCATCGAATGGCCTGAGCGCCTTGAAAACCTGGCGCTGTCGCAGGATGTTCTGACGCTTGATGTTTCGGGCGGGGGCGGCACGCGGCAGATCGACATTGACGCAAAGGGGCGTTGGCAGCGCTGTCTCGCCCGTGACGCTGAAATCGGTTCGTTTTTGTCTGAGGTGGATGTCGCATCATCATCGCGGACCTTCTTGCAAGGCGATGCCTCAACCCGGCGCTACGAAACCGTAAGCTGGAAATCGGGCAAAGCCATTCTGATGGACATGCCGGCGCGTTCGGATCCGGTGCTCGTTAGGCACGGCAAGACCTACAGCGAGTTGGTGCATCTTGCCGATGAAATCACGCCCGTCCTTGCGATCAATCTCCACCTCGTGAAGCTTGGTTACAGTGCGCCTCGGATATATTCCGATAGCCGCGAACGAGGCTTGGCGTTGATCGAATGTCTCAACGGCGAAGTACATGGCGACATGATGCGCCGCGGTGATGACATGACGGAACCCATGCGCAGTGCAGTCGCAGTACTTGCCGACATGGCGGAGCGGCAATGGCCGCGCACTGTGAGGCTCGAACCAGGAGTGGAGCACAGCCTGCCGGACTTCGATATTGATGCGCAGCTTTACGAAGTCGATCTCATGCCGTCCTGGTTCTGGCCTCAGCTTTTTGGCAAGGAAGCTCCGCCAGCGGCGCGTCAATCTTTTGAAGCTGTCTGGCGCGCCCTGTTGATTATGGCAAAGCCTCAATCCCCGGTCTGGATGCTGCGGGATTATCATTCGCCAAATCTCATTTGGCTGCCGGATCGCGAAGGCCTGCAACGGACCGGCATCATTGACACGCAGGATGCCGTGATGGGCCACCCCGCCTATGACCTCGTATCGCTGCTTCAGGATGCGCGCGTTGACGTTGCGCCCGCATTTCAGCAGGCCATGTTTCAGCATTATGTCTCGCTTCGCCGCAATTTGGAAGCTGCAGATTTTGCCAGGGCCTATGCCGTTCTAGGCGCCCAACGTGCGACGCGGTTATTGGGAACCTTCACGCGTCTGTCCAGACGCGACGGCAAAAATCATTATTTGCAGCACCGTCCGCGCGTCGCGCGCTATCTCGTGCAGAATCTGGCGCACCCGGCATTGCAACCGCTTGCTGCCTGGTACCAAACGCACTTGCCCCAAGTCCTGGACCTTGCGAAACAATGAATCAGGGGATCGGCAGCAGCGCCTTCATTCTCGCAGCAGGCCTCGGCACCCGCATGCGCCCGCTCACCAGTGACAAACCAAAACCCTTGATTGAAGTGGGCAATCAGAAACTGATCGACTATGCTCTCGATGCGCTGCGCCTTGCACAGGTTGAACGCATCGTCGTCAACGCGCACCATCATGCCGAACAGATTGAGTCATGGTCAAAATCGGTGGCGGATTTTGCTGTCAGCATCTCCGATGAACGCGCTAAATTGCTCGATACAGGCGGCGGGATTTTGAAAGCCCTGCCGCTGCTGGGCGATGCGCCTTTCTTTGTGATGAACAGCGATGGTTTTTGGCTCGAAGGCAAGACGCCTGCTTTGCAGCGTCTTCGACAAGTTTGGGATGATGGGGCAATGGATTGTCTCTTGCTGCTCTGCCCGGTTTCGCAAGCCAAAGGATTTGACGGTCAAGGCGACTTCCACATTGACCAGCGCGGGCGCTTGTCCCGCTTCAAGGATGCATCACAAAGGTCTTTCGCCTATATTGGCGGTTATCTTGTGCATCCCCGCCTGTTTGCAGGCGTCAAAGAGGACAAGTTTTCGATGAACCGCCTGTGGGACAAGGCCATTGCTTCGCGCCGCCTTTTTGGGCTCGTGCATGATGGCCTCTGGCTGCATGTTGGAACACCCGAAGCCGTCACCACGGCGGAATCTTATCTCCGAAAGGCTTGACGCGTGAGCAAAAGCTCCCCTTGCGTCTTCACCATAGCCTCCGGCCTTGATCCATTGCGCCTTCTGGCGCGAAAGGTCGTCGCGGGTTTTCCGCTCGCCGAAAGCGCGGGCCTGCCGCTCCACGCCTGGACAGTGCTGCTTCCGTCGCGCCGCGCCGCGCGCCGCTTTGCCGAATTGCTGCGCGGTGAAATTGGAACCACTGCGTTGCTTCTGCCGCGCATCCTGCCTCTTGGCGATCTCGATGCCGAAGCCATCGGCATGTGGAGCGACATCGACGGCTGGTCCGCCCTGGCAACTGGGCCGGACAAGCTTTCACCAGTTGGGCTGCTCTTCGAAATTTATGGTTTCGTCAAGCGCTGGAGCGCAGAAAATCCGCACGTTGCCCTTGCCCAAGATGTTTCCGCATCCTCCGTTCAGGCATTCAATTTGGCAAGAAGCCTTGTCAAACTCGTCGACCAGGCCGGCACGGAAGAAGTGCCGCTTGCTGATGTTGCAGCAGTTTACGATTTCAACGATCTCGCCGGTCACCGTGAAACCATCATCGGCCTGTTGCGGGAACTCAACCAGCAGCTTGAGTCGGTGCTGCACAACGGAAAGCGCGTCACATCCGCTGCCCACCGCAATGCCGCGATCCGCAGTGTGGCTGACGCAATATCCAGTAATGGCGCTGGTCTGCCCGTCATTGCAGCAGGTTCAACTGGCACCAATCCGGCCACACGCGATCTCCTGAAAGCCATCGCCAATTCATCAACCGGCGCGCTTATCCTGCCCGGTCTCGACAAGGGCTTGGGCGATGCCGACTGGCTGGGCCTCGGTCCCACGCATCCGCAATGGGGTCTGTCGCAGCTTTTGAATGCCCTTGATATTGGCGCGGCGGATGTGGAGCCATTCGATACGGTTGAGGGTCCCCGCACCACAATCGCCCGCGAAATGATGCGCTCGTCTGATCGCACCCATCTCTGGCATGGCGCAATCCCATCGCTGTCGCGCAAGATCGAACAGGACGCGGTTGGCCTTCATCTTCTGCAAGCTGCCGACCGCCATGAAGAAGCCCTTGCGATCGCCATCATCATGCGCGAGACGCTCATTCATGAAGCGCGCACCGCCGCCCTGATCACGCCGGACCGCGAATTGGCGCAGCGCGTGAAAGCGGAGTTACAACGCTGGTCCATCGCCATTGAAGACAGCGCGGGCGAGCCTCTGTCGCGTTTTGGAATGGCGTCACTGGCAATGCAGGTGATGGCAGTAATTGAGGCTGAATTCAGCGCCGAGACTCTCGTCAGTCTTTTGCATCACAGCCTGATGCGTTGTGGCTTGCCGCAATCCGAATACGCAGCCGCAGCGCAGGCGCTCGAAATCGCGGCCCTTCGCCAGCAGGGCATATCAAGCGGCATTGATGGTCTGGCATTCGCGCTGAAACGCGCAAGTCGTGAGCGCGAAAGGCAGGATCATCTCCATCCGGTGATTGAGCGATTGGCCGAAGCAACCTGGCGCGCAATGCATCAGGTCGTAACCCATGTCCAAGAAGCGCTCCGCCCGCTTGCAGCGCCTACGCCCCGCAGCATGGCGCTGCATGTAGAATTGCTCCTGAGCGTTCTGACATTGCTGGCGGGTGAAAACGTCGCCGCAGGTGCCGCAGAATTTCAAGCCGTGATGCGCGACCTCGCAGCCGAAAGCGCAAGACTTGCGCCGCTTGTATTTCGTGAAGCTGCACCCGTCATCGCAGCCGCCCTGCGCGCCAAGAAACTCAGCACCGCGTCAAATGCCGCAGGCCGTCTTGCTATTTATGGCCTGCCGGAATCACGCATGATGTCGGTTGACGTCGCCATTCTGGGCGGCCTCAACGAAACGATCTGGCCGGAACAGCCTGACCCCGGCCCCTGGCTCAACCGCCCCATGCGCAAGGCCTTTGGCCTGCAGCAGCCCGAACGGGTGATCGGTCTAACCGCCCACGATTTCTGCGAAAATCTGGGTCACAAAAGGGTGTTTCTCACTTGGTCCAAACGGGCAGGGCGCGAACCATTGGTGCCATCGCGCTGGATATTGCGGCTCGAAACCATCCTTCAAGCAGCAGGCGTCAAGTCGGTGCATGCCAAGGCGGATGCCATTCTAGGCCTTGCGAGGCGCATTGATGCTGCAACTGAATTTCAGAACTGGCCAAAGCCAAAGCCAAAGCCACCTGTAGCAGCCAGGCCCCGCAAATTCAGCATCACCGAAATTGAGACCCTTCATCGCGATCCCTATGCGATCTATGCTAAAAAAATCCTGCGCCTCAAACCACTCGAAAAACTCGCCAATGATCCCGATGCGCGCATGCGCGGCGTCATCTTTCATGAAGCGCTCGAAAACTGGACGCGCCTGGCTCTTGCAGGCCCGCCTGCAAGTCTGGATGCGCTTCTCTCCGCAGGCCGCAAAGCCTTTGCCGGGCTCGAAGGCGATCCCGACGCCAACGCTTTCTGGTGGCCGAGATTTGCCCGCATTGCGGAATGGGTTTACGCGCGTGATGCTGAGCTGCGCGATGGTGTGCGCCGCATCCATGTTGAAGAACGCGGCGAATTGAGTTTCCCTCTTGCAGGCGAGACTTACGCTCTGTCGGGCCGCGCTGACCGCATTGACATATTCACCGACGGCACGCTGCGCATCATTGACTACAAGACTGGTGAACCACCCAGTGACGATTCCATAAAGTCTGGCCTTACGCCGCAATTGACGCTTGAGGCTGCGATCATTGCCGAGGGCGCATTCAGGGCAATCGGCCCGCGTCAGGCGCGGGAAGCGGTCTATCTCCATATCACAGGCCGCAGGCCACCGGGGAAGCTCCGGCGCATTGGCAAGGCTTTTAACCTCATGGAAGTGTCGCGCGAGCATCTCGTGCGTTTGAAGGAGAAGCTCGCAGGTTATGCGCACCGTGATGCCGTTTATCTTCCTCGCGTCGCCATGAAGCAGGAAGAAGATCCATCTGACTACGATCATCTCTCGCGTTACCGGGAGTGGAGTTTGAAGGAGTCATGAGCGGCAAAAAAGATATCAAGCCGACGCGTGAGCAGCTCGGCGCCTCCAATCCACGGCGGACGGTCTGGGTTTCGGCCAATGCCGGTGCTGGCAAAACCCATGTGCTGGTTGATCGCGTCATCAGGTTGATGCTCGATGGTGCCGAACCCGACACCATTCTCTGCCTGACCTTTACCAAGGCCGCCGCAGCCGAGATGAAGAACCGCCTGTTTGAGCGCCTGAGTGAATGGACGCTGGCCAGTGATGCCGAGTTGAATGCTGGCCTGCGCAATCTCGACATCAGGATCAGCGCCGATGTGCTCATTGCTGCGCGGCAGCTTTTCACCAAGGCGCTGGAAACGCCAGGCGGGCTCAAGATACAAACCATCCACGCATTTGCCGAAAAACTATTGCAGCTTTTTCCAGTGGAGGCAGGCATTGCGCCGGGTTTCAAGGTTCTGGAAGACCGCGCAACCGAAGACATGATCGCCGCCGCACGCAGCGCTGTTTTAAGCGCCGCGCAAGATTCCGCTGATGACGATTTGTCACGTTCGCTCGACATGGTGGGCGAATACGCATCCGGCGATACTTTTGAACTTTTGCTCAAGGCGGTATTCGCCGGGCGGGACGTAATCCATGAACTGATCGGCGGCAATGCGGATTATGCGTCAATCCGCGCATTCGTCGCGCAGACGCTTGGATTGGACTCGGCGCTTGATACCGCCGAACTCGCCCGACGAGTCGCGGCCATTGACATGGCGGCTTACAAGGATGCGGCCGATGCTTTGCGCGATGTCGCGCGCTTCGGCAAGACGAAACTGACGATCTCCGAACAGTTGCGCACCGTGATGTTTGCTCAAGGTGAAGATGATCGCACACAGGAGCTGCTGGAGATGTATTTCACCCAGACCCGCGAACCGCGAAAAGCCATCTATTCCAAAGGCACTGCGGAGGATTATCAGCGCTTCGATCAATGGTTCAAAGTTGAGAGGCTAAGGGTTGAAGCGCTTGTCTCGTTGCACGACCTCAACCTGCGCGCCGACATGACGGCATCGCTGCTCTATCTTGGTGAACGCATTTCGCAGGAGTTTGAGCGCCGCAAACGCGCCGCGAGTGCCTATGATTTTTCCGACCTCATCGCGCGCGCCAGTCATTTGGTGCGCGACACTGCCATGACGCAATGGGTGCTCTACAAACTTGACCGCGCCATCACCCATATTCTCGTTGACGAGGCGCAGGACACCAACCCAGATCAATGGAAGATCATTCTCGCCATCGCCAGTGAATTCTATGCCGGTCTCGGTGCCGAGGAAAGGACAATCCGGACCTTGTTCGTTGTCGGCGATCAGAAGCAGTCCATCTTCAGTTTTCAGGGAGCTGATGCGCGGACATTTCAGCTGACGCGTGATACAGTATCGGCGCAGGTTGCGGATGCAAATCAGGAGCCGCCGCAGATATCGCTGCTGACGTCCTATCGCAGCGTTCCGGAAGTGCTGGATTTTGTCGATGCGGTGTTTCCAGATGCAGCCTCTGCTGCAATGGGTCTCAACCCTTCGGACGGTGAACGCCGCAAGCATTATTCCAACCGCAAAAATGAACATGGGCTGGTGCAGGTCTGGCCGCTCATTGAAAGCATTGATCCTGAAAAACCTGATCACTGGCTGGTCCCTGTCGATCAGAAACCCAAAGGTTTCCATCGCCGCCTGCTTGCAAGCAAGATTGCAGCAACCATCAGGAGCTGGGTTGGCAAACGCACCATTCCGAGTCTTGGCCGGAAAGTTGAAGCAGGCGATATCCTGATCCTTTTGCAGACGCGCGGGCTGCTGTTTGCGATGATCATCGCGGAACTGCGGGCACTCGGCATTGGCGTGGCGGGCGCAGACCGCATCAAGCTTGTTGAGAGTCTGTCGGTACAGGATCTGCTGGCGCTGGCGCAAGTCATGTTGCTGCCGGAAGATGATTACAGTCTGGCCTGCATTCTGAAATCACCCTTCGTGCCGGAACCTTTGGACGAGAAGGAACTGTTCGACCTGAGTTATGACCGCAAACAGGGTTCCTTGCGATCGCGGCTGTTTTCGTCAACGCATGAAAAGGCAATCGCCAATGCGAAGTACATTGGCGAGCTGCAGCGTGAAGCTGGGATCATCGGGCCGTTTGCATTTTTCAGCAAGGTGTTGTCGCTCCGCCGCAAGGAAATGCAGGCGCGTCTCGGACCAGAATCACGTGATGCGACCAGTGCCTTCCTCGACTACGCCATCGACTTTGAACACGAGCAAGGCACGTCGCTTGCGGCTTTCGTTGCCTGGTTCCAATCCGGCGAAATTGTGTTGAAGCGGGAAATGGAAAAGGCGGCGGGACAAGTGCGCCTGATGACTGTGCATGGCGCCAAGGGTCTCGAGTCGCAAATTGTCATTCTGCCTGATGCCGCGGATGACAAGAGCCCCGACAAGGTCAACCTTGTTTACGCGCCAAATGGCCTGCCGATCTGGGCAATCAGCGATCTTGCCCCGGCACCTCAGGTTGATGAGTGGAGGGAGACGAAAAAGCGGCTGGCGCTCGAAGAGCACAAACGCCTGCTCTATGTCGCCATGACCCGCGCCCGGGACGAACTTTATATTGCTGGTTCGATGTCACGTTTGACCAATAAAGCGGGCGTGGAGAAAGTCAGCGATAAGAACTGGTATCGTTTCATCAAGGACCAACTCGCTGCCCAGACGGATATCGAGATGCAGCGTGCTGACGATCCGTTTCAAATGGAACAGGTGCTGCATTATGGCGCATGGCCGGACGAGACCGAGCTGGGCCGTAATCAGGTCGAGGTACAACATTTGCTTCCTGCATGGCTTCTGGAGCCTGCTCCTTTGCCGCCGGTTCCCAGGCCGTGGAGCGTGACGCGGCTTGCGGGCCAGTTGTTGCCGGTTTTGGGCGCAGATCCGGATAATCAAGCTGGGCTCACATTCGGCACGAAGGTGCATGAATTTTTCCGTTTGATGCCGCTGGTCTCATCAGCCTTGCGTTTGCGTTATGCCGCAGAAGCGGCAATGCGCCTGGGACTTGATCCCAGCTTTGCCCGCCGTATTGCCATGCAGATTGACGAGGCTGATTTGGAGCCGTTTTTCGGCGCCGGAAGCATGGCGGAAATAGAGATATTGGCTGATTTGCCATCGGGGGAGGACCTGTCCGGGCGCATCGACCGGCTTCGCATCACGAATGACTTCATATACCTTCTGGACTACAAGACCGATTCCAATCCGCCTCCCGGGTTGTCTCCGGATATGCCAGCGGTGCAGCAAATTGCCCTGTATTCTCAATGTGTAAGCAAGGCCTATCCAGGGCGGAAAAGCAGTGTCGCCATCCTCTGGACCGCCAACCAGCGGCTCGACTTTATTGAGCCTGCACAATTGACGCAAGCCTGTGAACTGGCCTTGATGACACGTCAAGCCTTTACGGCTTGACCCGGCGGGCTGGCGCACCTACCTGAGAGACGAACACAGCATTCAGAAGGATCGAATCATGTCCACGCACAAAGTCACCGACTCCAGCTTCGAGGCCGATGTCCTGAAATCGACTACTCCGGTCGTCGTGGACTTCTGGGCTGAATGGTGTGGCCCTTGCAAGATGATCGGCCCGTCGCTTGAAGAAATTGCAACGTCGCTCGGCCCCAAGGCCAAGATTGTCAAGATCAACATCGACGAGAATCCGAACACGCCGTCAAAATATGGCGTGCGCGGCATCCCGACCTTGATGGTGTTCAAGGACGGTCAGGTTGCCTCAACCAAGGTCGGTGCCGCGCCCAAGAACGCGCTGCAAAGCTGGATCGAGCAGTCGATCTAACGCTCGAGTCAGCGCCTGATCAACGTCTTGCCGCTCCACTTACGGCTGACATTTCCCCACCCTGATGCAGCGCCAGCACATGGCCTGCAAGATAGAGCGAACCGCAAATCAATATGCGCGGATGCTCAAACATCCGCGCTGATTTTTGTATGGCTTCCGTGATTGAGCTTGCGAATTCGCTTTTCAATCCAAGCGCTGTCGCCGTTTCAGCCAGCGTTTCACCCGGGATGGCATTGACCTCATCCGGTATCGTCAGCGTCACGCAAGCTTTCGCAACGCCGACAAGTGGCCTCAGAAATTCACTTGCGTCCTTCGTGTTGAGCATGCCCCAAATGACCACCAGCGGCCGTTGATGCATTTCCGCAAAGGCATTTGCCAGAACCGCGCCAGCATCGGCGTTGTGGCCGCCGTCCAGCCAGATTTCAGTGTTGGGCAGCATCAATTGACCGGGGCCAAGTTTTTGCATGCGGGCTGGCCATTGCGCCGAGGTGACGCCTGGGGCAATTGCGCTGTCTTTGATGCGCTTATCCTTCAGTGTACGGATGATTGCGATGGCGTTGCCCGCGTTTTGAATTTGATGTGGCCCCACAAGATTTGGCCTTGGCAAATCAAGCAGGCCGGCCTCATCCTGAAACACCATCCGGCCATGCTGTTCATAGGCCTGCCAATCCTGGTCTGCGATGCTGAGCGGCGCTCCTGCTTTGCTCGCAACATTCTCAATTGCAGCCCGCGCATCGGCAGGCATGCGCCCGATCACGCCAGTCACGCCGCGTTTCAGGATGCCGGCTTTTTCCGCTGCGATCAGTTCAATGGTTTCGCCCAGATATTGCTGGTGATCAAGGCCAATGGAGGCGATGCATGTCGCTGCCGGTCTTGCAATGACATTGGTCGCGTCAAGTCTTCCACCCAACCCCACCTCAAGGATCAAGTAGTCGGCAGGTGCGCGGGCAAACGCCAGAAATGCAGCAGCTGTCGTGATTTCAAAAAACGTAATCGGTTCTTTCCCATTCGCCGCTTCGCATTCTTCCAGCAGCGTCGACAATTCATCTTCCGCAACCAATGCGCCAGCCACGCGGATGCGTTCGTGAAATTTCACCAGATGCGGTGACGTGTAACAATGACAGGTGAGTCCCGCCGCTTCGATAATGCCGCGCAAATAGGCTACGCATGAGCCTTTGCCATTGGTGCCAGCCACATGAATGACCGGAGGCAGTTTTTCCTCAGGATTGCCAAGCCGCGCCAGAATGCGCTCCATCCGCTCCAGTGATAGGTCAATGATCTTGGGATGCAGCTGCAGCAGCCGCGACAATATTGCATCGGATATCGCCATGTCGGTTTAGGCTGGAACCAGCGCCCTCATTTCGGGCGCCGCCGGGGACTTCATGAGAATGCGCGCAATCCGCGACGCCGTTTCCTTCATCTCATGGCGTGGCACAACCATGTCAACCATCCCATGCTCCATGAGATATTCGGCTCGCTGGAATCCTTCCGGCAACTTTTCACGGATTGTCTGTTCAATCACGCGCTGACCGGCAAAGCCGATAAGTGCATAGGGTTCGGCCAGATGGACGTCGCCCAGCATGGCATAAGATGCCGTGACGCCGCCGGTCGTCGGATTGGTGAGCACGACGATATAGGGCAGTTTTGCTGTGCGCAATTCCTGGACTGCAATGGTGGTGCGCGGCAACTGCATAAGCGACAGAATCCCTTCTTGCATGCGGGCACCTCCCGACGCGACAAAAAACACAAACGGGCAACGCTTGGTCACGGCATGCCGCATCGCGGTGATAATGGCATCACCAGCCGCCATGCCGAGCGAGCCGCCGATAAAACCCATATCCTGCGCGGCAACGACCATGTTCATGCCGTCAACTGCGCCATAACCGGCGCGCACGGAATCATGCCCCTCATTTTTAGCTTTTGCGTCCTTGAGCCGGTCGGCATACCTTTTCTCGTCGCGGAATTTCAAAGGATCGACGGCGACCAATGGAAATGTCAGCTTTTCGAACTCGCCGTCAAACATGTGCTTGAGCCGCGCCTCCACCGGCATGCGGTGATGATGATTGGAGCCTGGAAACACAAACTGGTTGGCTTCAAGGTCCTTGTAGAACACCATTTGGCCGGTATCAGGATCCTTGATCCACGTGTTCTCCGGCACGTCGGTCCGCCTCACAGCTCCAAGGATGGAGCGGATTTTCGGGCGTACGAAATTCTTGATCCAGTTCATGTCAGCCCCTCAAGCCTGTTGCGATGTCAGATACAAGCCTGTGCACCGCTTTCGGCGTTTTGGCTGTGGCTTTTCCTTTCTTGTCAAGCGAGTTTGCAACAGCGGAAACCAGTGCCGACCCGACAACAACTCCATCGGCATCTCTTGCAATTGTGCGCGCCTGTTCAGCGGTTTTGACGCCGAAGCCCACGCAAATCGGAAGGTCAGTATGGTTTTTGAGCCGTCGCACATTGGCCTTTACGCTCTTCAAATCCGGCGCTTTTGTGCCGGTGATTCCCAGAACCGAAACATAGTAAACAAAGCCAGAAGTATGCTTGAATACGGCTGGCGCACGCTTGTCATCGGTCGTCGGCGTCGTCAGCCTGATGAAATTGAGCCCAGCCGCCATCGCAGGAATGCACAACTCGTCATCTTCTTCAGGCGGCAGATCAACGACAATCAAACCATCAACACCGGCGGCTTTGGCATCCTTCAGAAAAGCTTCAACTCCGTAGACATAAATCGGATTGTAGTAGCCCATGAGAACGACCGGCGTGTCCTTGTCGCCGGCGCGGAACGCCTTCACGAGTTTCAGGGTCTTCTTCATCGTCTGGCCGGAGGCCAAGGCTCGCAAGCCCGCCGCCTGTATCGCCGGGCCATCCGCCATCGGATCGGTGAATGGCATCCCAAATTCGATGATGTCTGCGCCAGCTTTTGGCAGGCCTGCAATGATCTTGAGTGACGTCTCAAAATCGGGATCGCCCGCAGTGATGAACGTCACAAGGGCCGAGCGGCCTTCGCGTTTCAGGGCGGAGAATTTTTGATTGATGCGGTTGGTCACAGCCTTGCTCCCAGGATATCCGCCACCGTGAAGATGTCCTTGTCGCCGCGGCCGCACATGTTCATCACCATCAGATGATCCTTCGGCAGCTTCGGCGCGATTTTCATCACATGCGCCAATGCGTGGGATGGTTCGAGTGCCGGAATGATGCCTTCAAGCCTGCAACACAATTGGAAAGCTTCAAGCGCTTCCTTGTCGGTGGCGGAAACATAGTTCACGCGCTTCATGTCGTGGAGCCAGGCATGCTCCGGTCCGATGCCGGGATAATCAAGGCCTGCGGAAATCGAATGGCCTTCGGTGATTTGCCCGTCATCATTCATTAAAAGATATGTGCGATTGCCGTGCAGGATGCCCGGCCTGCCGCCAGCGATTGATGCCGCATGTTGTTTTTTCAAACCATGTCCCGCCGCTTCGACGCCAAAGATTTCAACTGAACCGTCATCCAGAAACGGATGGAACAATCCCATGGCGTTTGATCCGCCGCCAATGGCCGCAACCAGTGAATCCGGCAGGCGGCCCTCACGCTGCATCATCTGCTGCTTGGTTTCACGGCCGATCACTGATTGGAAGTCACGCACCATTTCCGGATAGGGATGCGGGCCCGCAACCGTGCCGATGCAATAGAACGTGGTCTCGACATTGGCGACCCAGTCGCGCAGCGCCTCATTGAGCGCATCCTTCAAGGTGCGCGAACCTGACTTTGCGGGCACGACCTCAGCACCCAGCAGCTTCATGCGGAACACATTGGGTTTCTGCCGCTCGATATCGACCTCACCCATATAAACAATGCATTCCAGCCCAAACCGTGCGCAGGCCGTCGCTGTGGCAACGCCATGCTGGCCCGCTCCCGTCTCCGCAATGATGCGCTTCTTGCCCATGCGCCTGGCCAGCAATATCTGGCCCATCACATTGTTGATCTTGTGAGCGCCGGTGTGATTGAGCTCGTCACGCTTGAAATATATCTTGGCGCCGCCGAAATGTTCGGTCATCCGCTCGGCGAAATACAAAGGCGAGGGCCTGCCGACATAATGCTCCAGAAATCCGTCTAACTCCTCTTGGAACGATGGATCGGCCTTTGCATCCCTGTAGGCCTGCTCCAGTTCAAGGATCAGCGGCATCAGCGTTTCCGCCACGAAGCGGCCGCCATAGATGCCGAACATGCCTTTCTCGTCAGGTCCGGTGCGGAAGGAATTGGGCGGAGGGATGGTCGTCATTGTCTGCTCTCTTGATGCATCTTCTCATACTGTCTTTCGGGCAGAAGCAGGAATCCACTTTCGCTGAAAAACCGTTCCTGGGCGCGGAAACTTGTCGTTACCCAGTGCCTTTGGCCTGCTCAATGAATTTCCGGATGCGTGCCTCATCCTTGACACCTGGCGTTGATTCAACCCCGGACGATACGTCCACAATGGGTGCGCCCGTCACGCGAATGGCTTCAGCGACATTGTCTGGGGTTAGCCCGCCCGCCAGCATATAGTCCCTCAAGTTTTGGCCAAGCAGCGACCAGTCAAAGGCCAGTCCGTTGCCGCCGGGCAATGAATCCTTGAGGGTCTTTGGTGCTTTGGTATCATACATGATGAGATCAGCAGCGGCATAACCCTTGGCCTTGGTCACATCACTGGCCTCCGCCACCTTGATCACTTTAATCATGCCGACCCGCGTCAGCGCCTTGATTTCCGCAACGCGTTCAGGCGTCTCGTCGCCATGCAACTGGATGAAATCGGGGCGAACGGCCTCCGCAATGCGCTTGACAAGTTCATCATGCGGATCAACGGCAACTGCCACAACTTTCGCCTTTCCGCGCGCCAGATCGGCCAGCTGCTTGGCGTCAGCCAACGAAACATAGCGCGGGCTCTTCTCAAAAAACATCAGTCCCACCATGTCAGCGCCAGCTTCAATGGCGGCTTTCAGTGAGCCTGCTTCGGACAAGCCGCAAATTTTAACCTTTGTCATCGCGCCAGACTTTGCAGGATATTGCGGCATGCTGCAACAGCGTCAGCAGCGCCTGTGATGGCGCGGCCAATCACCAGAATATCAGCGCCTGAATCGACGGCTGCTTTCGGCGTCGCAATGCGCTTCTGATCCTGTGCGCCTGCATCAGCGGGGCGGATGCCAGGAACAACTGTCATGAAGCCTGGTGGTAAATTTGTCCGTATACTGATTAAATCCAGTGGTGAACACACGGCGCCGTCAAGCCCTGCTTCATGCGCGAGTTGGGCGAGGCCAAGCGCGTGGCGATCAGTCGAGCGTGCGCCATCAAGCCCTGTCTTCCAGATGTCTTCATTTGAAAGGCTGGTGAGAATGGTGACGGCAATGAGTTTTGCCCGTCCTTCAATTGCATCACGCGCGGCCTTCATCATGTCCAATCCGCCTTGCGCATGCACATTGATGATCGCAGGTGCCGGCGCGAGTTTCATCAGAGATTGCAGCCCTTGCATCACCGTATTTGGAATGTCGTGCAGTTTGAGATCGAGAAAAATCGGCAGCCCTTCAGCGGCAACCGTTTCATAACCTGCGGCCCCATTGGCGTAGAAAAACTCCATGCCGATCTTCATGTAACCAGCATGCGGTTTCAGCGCCCGCGCCAGAGCCTTGGCTTTTGCAATGTCGGGGGTATCGAGGGCGATGCAGATTGGATTTTGCATGGCCAGCCTCTAGCCGCAAATCAGGCCAGGCGCAAATGCACCAACACTGCGGTCACCAGATCTTCAAGCGCTGTTCCGCAGGACTTGAACAGGGTGATTTCGTCGCGAGTTTTGCGGCCCTTCACTTTGCCGCGGCAAAGCTCGAACAGATCGCCCTGAATATTCGCAAACTCAAACTTGCCTTCGGCCTCAGCCTGAATGAGATCGCCGGCTTCCGCCAAAGCGCCTTCGCGGGTGTCGACATATACCCGTGACCGCGCAATCACCTCGCCATCGGTCTCGCGCATCGATGGCCTGAATGCACCAGCGAGATCAACATGCGCGCCAGCCTTGAGCCAGTCACCGTTTACGAGCGGCACAGTGGACGATGTGATGCAAGTAACGATGTCTGCCTGCTTCACGGCACTTTCCGCATCCATGACAAACGCGTCAAATCCGAGTGACTCGGCCTGCTTGGCGAGTGCGACCGCCCTATCCTCGGTGCGGTTGACGATGAGAACTTTCTTGATGGGCCGCACCGCCGCATGCGCCTGAATGAAATGTAGCGCCAAGGCACCGGCGCCGACAATCGCCAGAACCTCGGCATCCTTTTGCGCCAGATAGTCGGCAGCCAGTGCCGAAGCACAGGCCGTGCGCATGCGCGTCAGTTGCGTTCCATCCATGGCAACAACCGGTGTGCCGGTCTTGTTGTCGATCAGCATGTAAGCCGCCTGCACTGTAGGCACGGAAGTCCCGGCATTGTCAGGCTTGACGGTAACGGCTTTCAATCCAGTCCAGTCTTTCGACCACGCCGGCATCAGCAGCAGTGTTGTGCCACCGATTTCGTGGTGGTGGCGGACGGGCGTTTCAACGTCGCTGGCAAAGCCCTTGCGCAACGCCTCGACTATATCCTTGTAGGGTGCCGCCCCAGCCAGGGCCTCAGCGCTGATCCATTTCATACCCAGCCCGATCCTATC
This sequence comes from uncultured Alphaproteobacteria bacterium, assembly GCA_963819615.1. Taxonomy (GTDB): domain Bacteria; phylum Pseudomonadota; class Alphaproteobacteria; order Rhizobiales; family Aestuariivirgaceae; genus Aestuariivirga. The sequence continues at coordinate 70,045 of CAWFWW010000010.1, read as the reverse complement.
GGCACGACATGCTGTTGCGGCTCAACTTGAGCGCCTTCTTCCCTGCGCTGCACAAGTTCGGCGCGCTCAGTTTGCAACTTTGCGATTTCAGTTGATGCCTCGCGTGCCCGTTTGCGATGCTTGCCTTGTGCAAACCAGCAGGCAATCCATCCGACGAAAATCCCAACGGCAATGCCGAAAAAGAACAGCAGCCACAGCGGCATGTCGACTGAGGCGAACGGTTCGCCCGGCGCGATTGGGTCAAACGACAGCGTCACCCGTTGGCGGTTGGCAACGGCAAAACCAATCACCAGGATGGCCAATATCAGGCCAGCAATCCAGCGCAGCCACCGGAGAATGAGTTGCAAGTCAGTTTTTCTCGTTAAGCCTGGCGCGCAATTCCTTGCCAGTCTTGAAGAATGGCACTTTTTTTGGCGTCACGGCAACGCTTTCACCGGTGCGCGGATTGCGTCCCGTGCGCCCGCCGCGCGACTTCACCGAAAACGCGCCAAACCCACGAAGCTCGACGCGTGCCCCCGTCTTCATCGAGTTGACAATCTCATCCAGCACGCGATTGACGATACGCTCCACGTCACGATGGTAGAGATGGGGGTTCTTGTCTGCGATTTTTTGTACCAGTTCAGACTTGATCATAGCCTCTCCTCAAATCCCGGATATTGCAAGTGATTTGCCGTTTCTCAAGGGTGCCAAAGGACGAGCAATCCGTCAAGCTTTGCGCGTTCTGACATGTCGCCCAAGCCAAATTGGCCTAAAATACGATCTCCGATTGCAAAACCAAAGCCTGTTACGCCGCCCCTGTCTGCCTTGTCCCAATCCAAAAGGGACAATCCAGCATCAATTTTTCGTTCGGTTTCGAGCCAATTGACTGCGTCTTCTTCGCCTCCCAAACCATCAATCAGCCCGTTCTTGACGGCCTGCCGTCCTGAATAGACCCGGCCGTCTGCCAACACCCGTGTCTGTGCATCGCTCATCTTCCGCCGCTCGGCCACAAGGCCAACAAACCAGTTGAACGAGTCTTGCACCATCTCATTGGTGACAGCGCGAACCTTGTCTGACAACGGCTTATAGGGCGTAGGTTCAGCTTTAAGTTCAGCGGATTTGATTTCCTCCATTTTCACGCCCAGAGAATCCAGCAGTTTCGAGACTTCGGGGTAAGAGAAGATGACGCCAATGGATCCCGTAATGGTATTGCCGCGCGCGAAAATATGATCGGCAGCAATGGCGGTGATGTAACCACCCGACGCCGCAACTGAATCCATCACTGCCACCACTGGCTTCTTCCCCGCGACTTTGCGCAATGCGCCATAGAGCGCTTCAGAACCAACGGTCGTGCCGCCAGGACTGTCGATCCGCAGGATCAGCGCCTTCACCTGTTCAGACTTTCCAATGCTGTCGACGAGATCAATCATCGCCTGATCGCCGGTGATCAGCCCGTCAATGTTCAACCGGGCAATATGATCGCGCGATTTGTTCCAGTCGTGGTTCATCGCAAGTCCGGCAATGACCGCTGCAATGATCGCCAAAACTCCAAACACGCGCCAGCGCGTCAGGCTTTTTTTGAGGCGCTGGCGGTCGAATATGCGTTCGATGTCGGATGTTGTCATGGAACCATCCTTACCATGGACTGCTCAAGAGCTTCATCAAAGTTTTGGCGTCAGATTTTCTCCCACCTGCCGCTTTTCTCGCTCTTGAAAAAAGCATCGATGATTTTCATGTTCTGAATGGCGTCATCAGCGCCCCAAGTGAGCTTTTCCTGTTTGCGGATGGCGCGGCCGAATGCTTCCGCCTGCTTCTGATATTGATCTGCCACCGGCACTGAACGCCAGAAACCTTCGTTCATGTTCATGCCTTGCACGAAGTAGCGGTTGGGCTGGTCAGGCGGCGCATTGAACGGGATTTCAACTTCGATGCGCCCCTTGCTGCCGACAATCTGCACGCGTTGCCATGGCGCAGTCTTGATCGAGATCGAGAAGGACAGATGACGGCCTTTGCCGAAATCCGCCAGACCGCCGGTGGTGATATCGACTTTCGACTTGGGATCGCGGTCAAACACTCCGATGACGCGTTTCGGCTCAGCGCCAAAGATGAAGCGCGATATGGTGATTGGATAGCAGCCGATATCCATGAGGCCACCTCCGCCCATCGACACTTTGTTGCGCACATTGCTGGGATCGGCGAGGAAGAAGGAGAAGAAGCAGTGAATGGCGCGAACTTCGCCGATCTCGCCTTTTTGCACGCGTTCGCGCACTTCGATCCATTGTGGATTGTGCCTGACCATGAAGGCTTCTGAAATAAGGATGCCGCGCGGCGCTTTTTTCAGAATCCTGGCCTCCTTGCCATTCATCGCCATGGGCTTTTCGCAGAGCACATGCTTGCCGGCCTTGGCGGCTTTCATCGTCAGCGGCACATGCAGATGATTGGGCAGCGGATTGTAGACAGCCTCGATTTCAGGATCCTTCAGCATCTCCTCATAGGAACCATAGGCCTTTGGGATGCCGAGCTTCTTCGCCCAGGTCTGCGCAGTTTTGAGATCACGCGACGCAATGGCAACGACATCGAGATGCTTCGACTTCATCATGCCTGGAATGACTTTCCCGGTGCCGATGCGAGCCGTCGAGATGATGCCCCATTTGACTTTCTTCATGTGATTCTCCTATTTGAGATGACAGCCTTGTTTGCGCTTACCCTCGACATACTCATCAATCAACTGGTGAAATCGCGTGGCGCCAAAGCTGGGGAAGTGGCCGCCATGCACGATGCTGACCGGCAGGGACCGCAATCCATCCATCGTCCGCACATATAACGGAACATCGCCATCAATCAGCGGTCCATCATAGATCACGTCGCCTGACAGAAACGTGCCGGTTTTTGCTTCGAACAAACCAATGCCGCCCGGCGAATGGCCCGGCGTATGCACCACGGTGAATGCGCGATTGCCGAGATCGATGACAGCACCGTGCTGAAGTAGTGTCTGCGCCGGCGCCGCTTTGACATGATAGCGGGATGTGTCCCAGCCCTCAGGCATCCGGTCAAACATGCCGTCGGTCGCGTATTTATCGGCATAGGTCAGGTCATTGCGCGGATTGGCAAGAATGTCCGCCTCAGCCGCATGCACACAGCGCTCCGGAAATTCATGATGACACCCGATATGATCGAAATGCGTGTGGCTTGCGACGCATGTCAGCGCTCGTTCCGTTACCAGCGGCACGTGGGTGCGCAGCGAGAAATGTCCGAGCCCCGTATCAAACAGCAGGTCACGGTCGCGGCCCCTGACATGCCACATGTTGCAGCGAAAGAATGGCTTGATCCATGGTTCATGGATCAAGGTGATGTCATCCGCAAGGCGGATTGTTTCGTACCATTGCGCGGCGGAGACGCGGATCATCGCGCGGACTTTAGGGCAATCACATGCTGGGGTTCAACGGCCAGCGCCAGTTCATCGCCAGCGGCCACGGGCTGCCCCGCCTGGCAGCGGATTTTGAACACAACATTGGGATCGCTTGATGAGCGGGCCAGCACGCGCTGGAAACTTCCCTGATAGACAACTGCCATCACGATGGCACGGCCAAGATTGGCAGCACGTGCGTCGACGATGCGGATGTGCTCAGGCCGGATCGCGACATTGCCATCGTGCACCTTGCGCAGCATCAGGCCAGCAAGGCTCGCCACCGGAAAGATCGTGCTCTCACCCATGAAAGACGCGCTGAATTCGGTGGCCGGGTTCGCATAGACCTGTTGCGGCGGACCCTGGTCCTCAATGCGGCCCTTGTTCATGACCACGATGTGATCAGCCAGAGCCATCGCCTCCTCCTGGTCGTGCGTGACATGAACAAAGGCCGTGCCAACGCGCTGCTGCAGGGCTTTGAGTTCATCCTGCATCTGGCGGCGCAGTTTGAGATCCAGCGCCCCCAGCGGCTCATCCAGCAGCAGCAATTGCGGATGCACAACGAGCGCACGGGCAAGCGCCACGCGCTGCTTCTGCCCGCCTGAAAGTTCGTGAGGTTTTTTATGAAACGCATCCGGCAGGCCAACCGTCGCCAGCATGGATTCCGATTTCTGGTCGCGCGTTTCCCTGTCAAAGCCGCGCATGCGCAGGCCAAATCCTACGTTGCCGCCAACACGCATATGCGGAAACAGCGCGTAATCCTGAAACACGGTAGCCGTCGGCCGTCTGGCGGGCGGCATGAAAGTGCAGTCCTCGCCATTGATTGAAACCCGGCCTGATGTGGGCTGCAGGAAACCACCCAATATGGAAAGCAGCGTCGTCTTGCCGGACCCCGACGGCCCGAGCAGCACCGTGTAGCTGCCCTTCGGAATGTTCAGCGAAACGTCATCAAGCGCGGCGTTTGCGCCATATCGCATGGTGATGTGTTCAACGGAGGCAAATGCGGTCACGTGGACTTCTTCCGGAAAGCGAATATCTCAAACAGGATAGCAAAAACTAGGGTGACGCCAAAGACCAGCGAACCGATCGCGTTGGTGCGGGGGCTCAAGCCGCCGCGCAACATGTTCCAGATTTCCACCGGCAATGTCGTTTCAAAACGGGTGAGCAGAAAGGCGATGATGAACTCATCCCAGGAGAAAGTGATCGACAGAAACAAGCTCGCGAAAAGCGCAGGTGCCAGCATGGGCGCGCTGATCAGCGTCAGAACCTGCCAGTTGGCCGCACCGAGGTCACGCGCTGCGCGCTCAATATTGGCTTGGGTTTCGGTCATCTGCGACAAAATGATTGCAAAACACAACGGCATGTTGATCGCCACATGCCCGACTCCAACAGCGAACAGTGATTTTGGGATTCCAAGCCAGTTGAAAAACACCAGAAGCCCCGTCGCAATAATGAGATAGCTCACCGACAGCGGCAGCGTAACGAAGCCTTTCCACAAGCTAGACCAGCCGAGCGTAAAGCGCGCAAATCCCCATGCCGCCAGAAACCCAATGATCACGGAAACAATCGCTGAGAGCAATGCAACGGCAACAGAATTTCCCAAAGCGGTGATGATGCGCTGGTCGCCGAGTACCGCGCCATACCATTTGAGAGACGGTCCGTTGAACGGTGGCACTGGCACTTGGCCGCCCTGAAATGAAAACAGCACCAGCATGGCAACGGGCAGGAATATGAACGCGTAAATCAGCCCAGCATAGATGACGGCAAGAAGTCGGCTCATATGCGCTCCATTTTGAGCCAACGTGCCGAGGCGAGATAGGCCACCGTGATCACGGCCATCAGGATGATCGACAGGGCGGACGACAATGGAAAATCACCGCGCCGCCCGATCTGCATCATGATGAGTTGTGGCAATACGAGCTCGTTGTTGCCGCCCAGGATTTGCGGCGTGATGTAATCGCCAATGGCGAGGACAAATGTCAGAAACGCGCCCACCATGATGCCCGGCACCGTGAGCGGCAGAATGATGTGCCAGAAAACCCGAAATCCCGATGCGCCGAGATCGGCCGCGGCCTTTTGGTAATTGGGTGAAAGCTGCTTGAGATTGGCAAAGATCGTCAGCGTCAGCAGCATGACGAAGAAGTGCACGAAGCCCGTGATGGTGGCGAAGCGCGTATTGGCAAGTTGTATGGGCGTGTCACTAAGCCCTAGCGCCATGATGGCGTCATTGACGATGCCGCGCTCGGCCAGGACAAGGAGCCAGGAATAGGAGCGCACCACATAAGATGTCCAGAACGGCAGCACGGCGATGAGCAGCGCCAGCCGTTGCCAGCGCTCAGGCACAACATGTGCCAGAATCCAGGCGAAGGGATAGGCGAGCAGAATGGAAACCACCGTGACGATCATGGTGATCTCCAACGACTTGACCAGCGCCTGCCAGTAACTCCGGTTGCTGAAAAACTGCGCGTAGTTGGCGAGCGTGAATCCCTCTGCACCTTTCACCGTCAGGCTCATCACCGCCATTGCAATGAATGGCACGGCGAAGAATACAGCGGTGAAGGTCAATGCTGGTGACGCGGCAATCCAGCCGGGCGTGTTGCGTGTTGTCACTACTTCAATTCACTGGGCCTGCAGCACTTCTGTCCACAGGTCCTGCATTTTCTTGTCGAGGTCTTCACTGGGAGCGGGATAGAGTTGCGCGCGCGAAAGGAACTCAGGCTGTTTGGCAAATTGCAGAATGGACTTCTGCTCGTCTGTAAGGGCTGCCGCCTTGTTGGCGGGCACCCCCCAATAGCAGGCAGACGTCGCAAGCCGCGCCTGGCCTTCGGGCGACAGCACATACTGGATGAACTTCAGCGCCATGTCTTTGTTCTTGGAATCCTTGAACATCGCAAGTGATTGCGCCCACAGCACCGCACCTTCCTTTGGTATCGAGAAATCAAGGTCCGGGTTGTCCTTCGCGATGCCTGCCGTCACCCACTCGCCGCCGCCCACAAGAATGTCGGCTTCGCCTGTGGCAATCGCTGTCTGGCTTGCAGCGACATCGGTCACCGCCTTGGCATTGGCTTTCATCTTGACGAGCACATCCTTGATCGCCGGAAGGTCGGCTTCCGTGATCTCAGCGGTTTTCCTGCCAATCGCCATCGCCGCCATGCCGATCACCGGCAGGTAATAGTCATAGATGGCGATGCGTCCTTTGTACTTGTCAGCAAGCAGCGATTGCATGCTCTGCATGTCAGCAGGATCGACTTTCGCCTTGTTGTAGCCGATGGTGTTGTAGCCAAACTTCTCGGTGATGCCGTAGCGCTTGCCATCAATCTTGGTCTGGGCGTCCATCACCACTTCCGGGAACATGTCAGCGAAGGGCAATTGGTCTTCCGGCAACGGCGCGAACAGTCCGCGCTCAACGCCGCGCCGCACGTCAATGGAATCAATCACCATGACATCCCAGTCCCCGGGCTGCGACTGCTCGACGATGGCGAGGCCAGCGCCAGTGCCTTCAAATTCCTTGATGTTGACCTTGATGCCATTGGCTTCTTCGAAAGGCTTCAGCAGGTTGGGGTCGGCATGGTCGCACCAGATCAGGGCGTTGAGGTCAGCAGCGGCAGCCTGGCCCGCGAACAAGGCGGCAAATGAAACGGCAGAGAGTGATTTGAGCAGATTGCGCAGCGGCATGTTTCTTCCCCAATATTCTTGTGAGCTGAGACCGTGATGCAAGCACAATTCCAGGGCTGGTGGCAACGCCCCAGTCCACAAATCTGAAAAATCCCGGCTGGAAAAATGGCGGGAGGAATTGCCCATGTCGTTTCTGCAATAGAAAATGTCGAAGGCGTGACTCCGCCGCAATTTTGTGGCTTAAACTGGCGCATCAGTCCACCCTGCAAGGGTGGAGCGCTATCAGGAGGGAAAACATGAATCATACACGTCACTTCGCTGCAGCACTTGCTGTCACGGCAAGCCTTGTGGCACTGGCCCCTGCGGCATCCGCAGCCGATCCGGAAAGCTGCAAGCCCGTCCGTTTTGCTGATGTCGGCTGGACCGAAATCCAGGTGATCTCGGAGATCGCCTCCAGCATGTTCAATGCGATGGGTTACACAGGCGAAGTGAAAACACTTTCTGTGCCCGTGACCTTTGCCTCGCTCAAGAGCAAAGACGTGGACGTGTTCTTCGGCAACTGGATGCCATCGCAGACTGCTGACATTCAGGCCTATCTCGACGACAAGTCGATTGAACAACTCGCCGTCAATCTGGAAGGTGCAGGCTATGGCATGGTCGTTCCGCAATATGTGGCCGATGCCGGTGTGAAATCACTGGCTGATCTTGCCGCCAACAAGGACAAGTTTGCCGGAAAGATGTTTGGCATTGAGTCAGGCAATGACGGCAACCGCATCATGCAGGGCTTCATCGACGACGCCAAGAACAACCTTGCAGGTTGGACCGTGGTTGAAAGCTCGGAAGCCGGCATGCTGACGGAAGCTGAAAAGGCCATCAAGAACAATGAATGGATCGTGTTCCTTGGCTGGACTCCACATCCTGTGATGGGCGACATGAAGCTGCATTATCTCGCTGGCGTTGAATTGGCCGGATTTGGTGCGGCCACCGTTTATACCGACACCCGTGCTGGCTGGGCTGCCGAATGTCCAAACGCTGCCAAGCTCGTGTCGAACATGAAGTTCACGCTGCCCATGGTCGGCGGCACCATCATGGCGCCGGTCTTGAAAGACGGCAAAGACCCGAAGGCCGTGGCCGCCGAGTGGATCAAAGGCAATGCCGAAACAGTTTCGGCCTGGCTTGACGGTGTCACGACCATTGATGGTGGCGACGCCAAAGCGGCAATCATGAAGTAAAACTGCTTTTGTACAGGCTTGGCCCTCTCTGCGATTGCAGGGAGGGCATTTTTGTGGCTTGCTCAGCGCATGGACCCGATTTCGCAATTCATTGCCAGCTGGAAAATCCCTGTCGGGCAATGGGGGAAATCTGTCATTGAATTCATCGTCAATAATTTCGAGTGGTTTTTTGATGGGCTGAAAGACGGCCTCAATGCCGTGTTCGATGGCACAACAGCCGGGCTCCTCGCCATGCCGCCGGTAGTGCTCGCACTCATCTTCGCTGGCATCGCCTGGTGGATCAAGCGATCCTGGCCGCTGGCGCTTGCCGTGCTCGCAGGCTTTCTGTTCATCATCAACCAGAACCTCTGGAAAGAAACCATCCAGACCCTCGTGCTGGTGCTCTATTCAACCACACTGTCGATGGTTATTGGTGTGCCGCTCGGCATCTGGGCCGCGCACAAACCAAAAGTCTGGCGTGCCATTCAGCCGATCATGGATCTGATGCAGACCATGCCAACATTTGTTTATCTCATTCCGGTTCTGATCCTGTTTGGCTTGGGCGGTGCATCAGCGCTGATCGTAACGATCATTTTCGCCATGCCAGCCCCTGTGCGCATGACTTACCTCGGATTGACCTCGGTTCCCAAACCCATGCTGGAAGCGGGTGAAGCCTTTGGCGCCACAAAACGCCAGCTGCTTTGGAAAGTGGAACTTCCCGCCGCCATGCCAACCATCATGGCTGGTCTCACCCAATGTATCATGCTGTCGCTGTCGATGGTGGTGATTGCCACGCTGATCGGCGCACCCTCACTTGGCAACCCTGTGAACCGAGCGCTCAACAACCGCAACATCCCACTCGGCATTGAGGCAGGATTGGCAATTGTCATTCTCGCAATCATTCTGGATCGTGTATTGGCCAGCAGGAAAAACGCATGACGGCCGTTGAATTCAAGAATGTCGATATTGTTTTCGGGGCTGACACATCCGCAGCCGTAAAGATGCTGGATGCTGGAAAATCCCGCGCTGAAATTCTCGCCGCTACAGGCAAAGTGCTAGGCGCTGCCAGTGCCTCGCTAGCGGTCAATGAGGGAGAAATATCGGTCTTGATGGGATTGTCAGGGTCTGGAAAATCCACCTTGCTCCGCGCCGTCAACGGTTTGAATAAAGTCACGCGCGGACAAGTTCTGGTCAATCACGCCGGCCGCATGACTGACGTTGTAACCTGTGATGCAGACACGCTGCGCCAGTTAAGGCAAAAAACCGTCGCCATGGTGTTTCAACAATTTGCACTTTTGCCATGGCGCACGGTGCGGGAAAATGTTGGGTTCGGTCTTGAACTCGCTGGCATGCCGGATGCCGAGCGTAACGCCAAGGTCGACAAACAGCTGAAGCTTGTGGGACTCGATCAGTGGGCAGGAAAACAAGTGCATGAACTTTCGGGTGGCATGCAGCAGCGCGTTGGCCTCGCCCGCGCCTTTGCCACCGAAGCGCCGATCCTGTTGATGGATGAACCGTTCTCGGCACTTGATCCGCTGATCCGCACCAAACTGCAGGACGAACTTTTGCAGCTGCAGAAAACATTGCGGAAAACCATCATCTTTGTCAGCCACGATCTCGAGGAAGCGCTGAAGATCGGCAATACGATCACCATCATGGAGAGTGGGCGTATCGTGCAATCAGGCAGGCCTGAAGATATTGTGCTGCGCCCAGCCAACGAATATGTCCGCGACTTCATTGCCAATGTAAATCCTCTGTCGGTCCTCACCGCGTGGAACGTGATGCGCGGCAAGAGTGAGCTGGCGAAGGACAAGGGTGGCTGGATCTGGCTCGACCGCCGCCGGACCACGCGATTCAAACTCGACAAGAACAACATGATTGCATCGGTGGAGCGCGAGGGTGCGGCAGCGACGTGGGTCTCATGTGCGGATGCCGACAAGTCCTTTGATCCGAAATCGCGTCCCGTGTTCTGGGCAACACCGGGAACCCCGCTCAAAACCGTGATGCTGGCCATGCACAAGTCAGAGACTACACCTGTCGCGCTGTGCAATGACGACAATACTTTTGCCGGTGCAATCGGTGTGAAGGACGTGTTGCAGGCCGTGCTGAAGCGGTCAGAGTAAGAACGCCGTGCCAGAGCGCAGCGGACCAATTTCCAGATATTGTGCAATTGATTGCCCTATATCTGAAAAGCTCGAGAGAGCGCCGATTGTTCCCGGCGCGAGATCCGTTCCATAAATCATGACCGGAATTTGTTCGCGCGTATGGTCTGTGCCTTTGTAGGTGGGGTCATTGCCGTGATCGGCTGCAAGTAACAGCCGGTCGCCGTCACGCAACTGGGTAAAAACGCGCGGCAGCATTGCGTCAAATTCTTCCAGCAACTTTCCGTAACCAAGGGAATCACGGCGGTGGCCGTAAAGCGTGTCGAAATCGACGAAATTGGTCATGAGAAAACCGCCATCCTTCAGGCGCGGCATGGTTTCAATCACCTTGGCCATCATTGCAGCATTTCCGGAAACCTTGATCTCCTCTCCGGTTCCCACATGGGCATAGATATCGCCAATCTTACCGACGGAAATCACCTCGCGGCCAGCGTCACTCAAAACCTTCAGCAGTGTCGGTGAGGGAGGTGTGACGGCGTAATCCTTGCGGTTGCCGGTGCGTTCAAACGTTTTCGCTGTTTCACCCAGAAATGGCCGCGCGATGATACGTCCCACCTTGATATCGTAGGTCAGGTCACGAGCCACCCTGCACAGATCATAGAGCCGCTGCAGCCCGAAATGTTTTTCATGCGCCGCAATCTGAATGACACTATCGGCCGAGGTGTACATGATCGGCTTGCCAGAGCGCACATGCTCCTCGCCAAAATCTTCAATCACCTGAGTGCCTGATGCATGATTGAGTGCAAGCAGTCCCGGCAGCTTGCAGCGCGAGACAATCGCGTCGATCAGCGCTTGCGGAAACGCAGGCTGCGTTGGCGGATAGTAGTGCCACTTGAAAGGCAATGGCACGCCGGCAATTTCCCAATGCCCGGTGATCGTATCCTTGCCTTCGGAAACTTCCCGCGCATGGCCCCACTTGCCGATGAGATGTGCGGGCACCAGAGGATTGCGGCCCGCGGCAGATTGTGCCGCCAACCCCAATCCCAGTGACGCCATATGCGGCACGTTGAGTTTCATGTGATCGCAGATATGCGCCAGTGTGTTCGACCCTTCGTCACCAAACGCCGCCGCATCCGGTGCGCCACCAATGCCGAAGGAGTCGAGGATGAAGAGGAAAACGCGGGGCATTTAGTGAGCAATCCGTTCGATGATGATAACCGTGTCGTCTTTTGGCGGTTCTCCAACCGTGTAAGCTGACTTTATCTTTGCTGCTGCCAACTTGAAATCATCATCTGTCGCGGCATGAACAATGCAAAGTGGAATTTCTTTGCTTGCGTGAAAATGCCTCCCGAGCAAGTCGGTAAGTCCTACCCGGTGATCGATCAAATCGCTTGGTATCTTTCTGCCGCCGCCAAGTTCAATTACCACCAGTCCTAGCTCGCGAGCGTTGATTGAGTTAACTTGCCCCTCCACGTCGGAAAAAACTGGCCGGATGATCGGCGCTTTTGGCAAGTGTTTGTCATGATTCTTTACAAAATCCTTTGGGCCTCCGAGTAGTCGCACCATGCGATCAAAATGCTCAACAACTTGGCCGCTCCCATGTAACGCTGCCAACTTGGATTCAGCTTCCTTCAATGAACCACAAACTTCCGAACTCAAAAGCAATTCGCTTGCAAGTGCGTCAACTACCCTTCGCACTCGGCCACTTCCGATCGTACCCAGCATGTATCCACAAGCGTGAGCAACTTCCACAGCGTTGCCTGCGCAGTTTGCCAATGGTGCATTCATGCCGGTAATGAGTGCCGTGGTTTTAAGGCCCGCGCCATTGGCAACGGCTACAAGCGACTGAGCCAGTGCCTTGGCTTCTGGCAATGTCGCCATGAAAGCACCTGATCCACACTTCACATCCAGCACCAGGTGCTGCAAGCCCGCCGCCAGTTTCTTCGACAGAATCGACGCCGTGATCAGTGGAATGCTTTCCACTGTTGCGGTCACATCGCGTATGCCATAGAGCCGCTTGTCGGCAGGTGCGAGGTCCGCTGTCTGGCCGATGATGCAACAACCAGCCTGGCGCGTGACCTTGCGGAAAAGATCGAGATCAGGCTGGCTTTTGTAACCCGGAATGGAATCGAGCTTGTCCAGCGTGCCGCCCGTGTGGCCAAGACCACGGCCGGAAATCATCGGCACATAGAGTCCGCAGGCCGCAAGCATGGGAGCGAGCATCAGAGAAACATTGTCGCCGATGCCGCCGGAGGAATGTTTATCGACGACGGGTCCTGGCAAATCCCACTTCAACACCGTTCCAGAATCGCGCATGGCCAGCGTCAGCCCCACAGCTTCGTCGCGCGTCATGCCCTTGAAGAATACGGCCATGGCGAAAGCTGCCACTTGTCCTTCAGAGACCGAGCCACTCGTCAGTCCACTGATGAAGTCCTGCACCTCAGTGGTTGAAAGGGCCGCCCCATCGCGCTTGCGGCGGATCACTTCCTGCGGCAGCACTATTTCATGTCTTTCATGAAGCGGGTGATCAGGCGTTGCATCTTGTCGGCGGCCTTCATCCCTTCGCGTTTGGTTTCCTCATGCGAGGGTGAAGCACCTTTCAGCCCGGCAGCGAGATTGGTGATGACCGAAATCCCCATGACCTTCATTCCGAGCCTGCGCCCCATTATGCATTCCGGCACGGTGGACATGCCAACCGCCGTGCCACCAATGATCTGGAACATCTTGATCTCGGCAGGCGTTTCGAATGACGGTCCTGAATACCAGCAGTACACACCTTGCTTCAGGGCGATTTTCTCTTTCTTCGCTGCGGCCAACAATTGCTTGCGAAGTGCCGGATCATAGGCATTGGTCATCGGCACAAAGTTTTCATCACCATGCTGGCCGATCAATGGGTTCATTCCGGAATAATTGATGTGGTCAGTAATCATCATGATCGACCCCGGCGGCATTGACAACTTGAGAGAACCCGCCGCATTGGTGAGAATGAGCGTCTCAATGCCCGCTTCTTTCAATTGATCCAGAACAGGGCGCATGACAGCGGCATTGCCTGATTCATAGGGATGTGCGCGACCACCCAGAACAGCGACATCCCTGCCACCCAACCTGCCCACAACCAGTTTGCCCGCATGCCCGGAAATCTTCGGCACCGGAAATCCGGGAAGATCCGTATACGGAGTAACGACAGGTGCCTCCACCGCATCGGCAATGGCCCCAAGCGACGAGCCGAGGATGATGGCGGTCTTGGGCGAGTAACCACCAAAATATGATTTGAGTGTAGTTAGTTCCATGAGTACCTCAGGTGATTTAGATTTATCGCGTCAATGCCCGAAGACAATGCCAAACCATGCATTCGCAAGTCATCAGTCAGAAGCAACAGGGGCTTTCCGATCATCATTGATGCCGTGTCTGAAAGTCCAAGTCTGGCGTATTTGTCGCTTTCAACTGTTTTGCGACTTGCGACGTATTCCTCAGAGAGGAGCGACGTCAACTCGGACATTTTGGCAGCAAAGATATGCCAATATTTCTCGGGCAATTGCCGTCCCAGATTATCAGTTTCAGTAAGTATGTTTGGGGTCGTCCAAAGTCTGGCGAACTGACTCCTGATGAGAGCGACTTTCTGGAAATCTTCCGGGGTGTAGACTTGGGTTCGCTTGAACTTGACGATGAGATCGCGCCCAATTGTGCCTATCACAAAAAATAGCAGCAGGTTGGTATCGATCAAGAGCCCATTTGGACGGTGATCATGGATCAATTGTTTCACTGACCGGGGCTGTTTGTACAACTAATAAACCCCTCCGTCTATCCCTGTATGCTCAAGTCTGCGGATTCTCATGGCAAGAACTTCCTTCTTGGCAGGATCAATTTCCAACGTCTTGTAGTCCCGCTCGTCGAAGGTACCGGGTGCACGGAAACTCAATGTGATGAGCCAGTGACCATTGTCTTGTAATATTGTTTCTTCGAGCCTCAATTGATCGGCATGAAGAAGTTCATCAAGAGAACGAACATAATCCATGGCAATGGCCACAGCACCTTTTACGTTCAAATTCATATTGTTCATGGGCTTATCCTCATTAAGGGACTATCGCAGGTTTTCCGGCCCAAAGGAAGCTGGCAGCAATTCATCCAGCGTGAAGGTGCGGATCGGCTTACCACTTTCCGTGCAGCAATGGATCAGCACATCGCCTGCGGCAAATTCCCGTATCTTCTGCCGGCACCCGCCGCAGGGCGTGCACAGGGTATCACCGTTGCCCATGACAACGACTTCGGTGATGCGCTTTCCCCCTGCCATGATCAAAGCTGAAATTGCCGAAGGCTCTGCACACCAGCCTTGCGGATAAGCGGCGTTCTCGATGTTGCAACCACCAAACACGCGGCCCTGTTCATCGCGCATCGCAGCGCCGACACGGAATTTTGAATAGGGTGCATGCGCGTGTGAGCGCGCGGCGATGGCGGCGGTGATGAGGTCCAGCATCACCTGTCCTTCGTATAAGGAATGCCGCTTGCCTTTGGTGGAATGCTCTTGCCGATGAAACCTGCAAGCAAGACAACCGTCATCACGTAAGGCAGCATGTTGATGAACTGCACCGGCACCTCAAATGTTCCCAACTTGAAGCCCTGCATGCGCAAGCCCACGGCTTGCAGATAGCCGAACAACAAACACGCCCACATCGCGGGCCAGGCGCGCCAATTGGCGAAGATCAATGCTGCAAGTGCCATGAAGCCGCGGCCTGCCGACATGTCGCGCACGAAACTCCCCTGTAGCGCCACCGAAAGATATGTGCCGGCAAACCCGCACAAGACGCCTGCAATGATCACCGCCTGATAGCGCAACCTTGAAACAGAAATGCCGGCGGTATCGACAGCATGCGGATTTTCACCCACCGCCCGCAGCCGCAAGCCAAACCGCGCTTTCGCCAATGCCCAGGCACTTAACGCTACCAGTGCGAAGGCGAGATAAACCAGAACCGAGTGGCCCGAGATGATTTTCAAATATGGTATGACGTCGACGCCCGGAATATTGAACACCGGAAACTGCGATTCAGGCGGCAGCGGCGGCGTGCGCCCGCCTTCCTTGAACCATTCATTGCCCAGCACCACGGCAAGCCCCGCTGCCAGCATGTTGATGGCAACACCAGAAACCACCTGGTTGCCGCGCTGGTTGATCGATGCGTAACCATGGATCAATGAGAACCCAACCGAGACGGCGATGGCGAAAAGCAAGGCAATCCACGGCGAACCGTAATATGCGCCAGCTGCTGCTGCCGTGAATGCGGCCGCCAGCATTTTTCCTTCAAGGCCGATATCGACAATGCCGGAGCGCTCCGACCACAATCCCGCGAGGCATGCGAAGATCAACGGCACTGACATGCGGATGGTGGATGACAGTGATTCTGGACTGAAGAGAATATCAAACACGCTCAGTCCTCCGCCTTGAAGAACAGTGAAGTGAGCCAGGGGCGGAAGGCCTGTTCGAGTGCGCCCATGAACAGGATGATCAGGCCTTGAATCACCACCACCATGTCACGGTTGATCTGCTGTTTGGCAAAGGAAAGTTCCGTGCCACCTTGATACAGCAAGCCGAACAGCAATGCCGCCAGCACGATGCCAACCGGATGATTGCGCCCCATCAAGGCAACGGCGATGCCGACAAAGCCTGCACCCTGAACATACTCCAGAAGCAGACGATGTTGCGCACCCAAGACTTCATTGATAGCAACAAGCCCCGCCAATCCGCCCGACACCGCCATGGCAATTATGATGATGCGGTCCGGCTTGATCCCGGCATAGACGGCAGCTTCGGTGTTGAGGCCGACAGCGCGGATTTCGTAACCCAGTTTGGTGCGCCACAGGAAATACCACACCGCCCAGGCCGCGAAGAAGGCGAGGAACACCGTGAGATTGAGCGGCGATGCAGGCAGGCGATAGTCGAACAACATGCGCGCCAATTCGCGAAACGTTGGAATGTAGGCCACAGTCAGTTCGCGGCTCTCCACCGCCATCTTGCCAATCGGGCGGAACCAGTAGTTGATCAAATAAACCATCAGGCTTGATGCAATGAAGTTGAACATGATGGTGGTGATGACGATGTGGCTGCCGCGCTTGGCTTGCAGCACGCCGGGCACCCACCCCCAGAACGCGCCGAACAAGGCTGACGCAACGATGGCCAATGGAATGAGCAAGGGCCATGGGATAAAATCCAGACTGAGTCCAACCATGGCAGCGCCAAGGCCAGCAAAATAAGCCTGACCCTCGCCACCGATGTTGAACAACCCCGCATGAAACGCCACCGCTACGCACAGGCCAGTGAAGATAAAGTTGGTGGCGTAATAGAGCAAGTAGCTCCACCCCTTCACTGAGCCCACCGCACCCTTGATCATGATGCCCAGCGCTTCAATCGGGTTCTCGCCAATCGCCAGAAAAATGATCGAGGTTGCCACCAACGCCAGCAACAGGTTGAGCAGCGGAATCAACCCGACATCAACCCAGGTTGGGAGTTCGCCGCGCGTGGTCATGGCAGGGACCTCGACTCTTCCTTCCCCCTCCCCCTTGTGGGGAGGGTCGGGAGGTGGTGCAGAATAAAGTTCATTGCAATTCTGCAAATTCTGGGCGACCCCCACCCTAACCCTCCCCACAAGGGGGAGGGGAAAGAAAATGGACGTGCTCGCACCACATCCATCACGCCGCTTCCTTCGTAACGCCTGCCATCAACAAACCGATATCACGCTCATCCGCATCGCCGGCGCGCTCGCCCATCACGCGCCCTGCAAACATCACGATGATCCGGTCTGATAGCGAGCGGATTTCATCAAGCTCGACCGACACCAAAAGAATAGCCTTGCCCGCATCACGCAGTGCAATGATTCTTTTGTGAATGAATTCGATGGCGCCAATGTCAACACCGCGCGTCGGCTGGCCTACAATCAAGAGATCGGGATTGCTCAGCATCTCGCGGGCCAGAATGATTTTCTGCTGGTTGCCGCCGGAGAACTTGGCGCTGAGGAGGTAGGGATCGGGCGGGCGCACATCAAACGCTTCCATTTCGGATTTCGCCCGTGCAATCACGCGTGCGCGGTCCAGCCGGAAGCCGTGGCCGAGTTCTTCTTGGTGGTGCCAGCCCATGATCATGCTTTCGCTGGCATCAAAACTGCTGATCAACCCGCGATGCTGCCGGTCTTCCGGTACATGCGCCAAGCCCTCGGCGCGCACATGCGCTGGGTCACCCAGTATGCCGATATCCTTGCCTTCGAAGATGACCTGTCCTGATGCGGGCCTGGTGATGCCGGCGATGACATCAAGCAATTCCGACTGGCCATTCCCAGACACGCCAGCGATGCCGACAATTTCACCCTTGCGCACCTGAAACGACACATTGTCGACGCGCGCGATGCCTTTGCGGTCGCGCCAGGTGACGTTCTTGACATCGAGAACGACTTCGCCGGGATGCGCTTCGCCCTTTTGCACGCGCAGCAAAACGCGACGACCCACCATGGCTTCGGCAAGCTGCTCAACAGACGTATTCTTGGTTTCGAAATCCGCCACCATCTCGCCGCGCCGCATAACCGACACACGGTCGGTGATCGCCATGATTTCGCGCAGCTTGTGGGTGATGAGAACAACTGTCTTGCCTTGATCGCGCAAGGTTCCGAGAATGCGAAACAGATGATCTGCTTCATCGGGTGTGAGCACGCCCGTGGGCTCATCGAGAATGAGAACATCAGCGCCCTTGAACAGGGCTTTCAGTATTTCGACGCGCTGCTGCAAGCCAACCGGCAGCTCACCGACGATGGCATCGGGATCAACATCGAGTTCATATTCATGCGCAAGGCGTGTGAGTTCTGCCCGCGCCTTGGACAGAGCGGGGCCGATCAACGCGCCGCCTTCCGCCCCTAACACAACATTTTCGAGAACAGTGAACGGGTCAACCAGCATGAAATGCTGATGCACCATGCCAATGCCAAATGCGATGGCATCCGTCGATGTTTTGATCTTGACAGCCTGCCCCTTGACCTTGATCTCGCCCTTGTCGGCTGCGTAGAAACCGAACAGGATCGACATCAATGTGGATTTGCCAGCGCCATTTTCACCGATGATGCCATGGATCGAACCCTTCGCGATTGTGAGGTTCACATCCTTGTTGGCATGCACCGCGCCAAAGCGCTTGTCGATATTGATGAGTTCGATGGCTGGGGTCATGCGATTTCGAATTGGAAAGGGACCACTCCCCCGGCTTCGCCGGACCCTCTCCAAAGGAGAGGGGAATAAGAAGTGAGAATTCCACAACTTGTCCCTCCCCTTTGGGGAGGGTGCCCCGAAGGGGCGGGAGAGGTCCCTTGATTCAGTTGTTACTCAACCGGGCACTTGTTGTCCGACATGTAGTCGTGAACCTTGATCGAGCCGTCAATGATGCCAGCCTTGGCTTTTTCAACAGCTGCTGCCATTTCAGCTGTCACGAGTGACTTGTTGTTGTCGTCCATGGCGTAACCCACGCCATCCTGCGCCAAACCAAGTGCCTGCAAGTTGGCAACGCCACCCTTGAAGGTGCCGTCCTTGCCCGACTTCATCACGTTATAAACGGCAACGTCCACACGCTTCAACATGGAAGTCAGGATCTTGCCGGGATAAAGATAGTTCTGGTTGGCGTCGACGCCAATGCCTAGTGCGCCGCCTTCAGAAGCGGCTTTCAAAACACCCAAGCCCGTTGCCCCGGCAGCGGCGTAAACAACGTCAGACCCCTGGCTCATCTGGCCCTTGGTGATTTCACCACCCTTGACCGGATCGTTCCAGGCAGCACCTGTGTCACCCGTCATGTTCTGGATGACCTTGTCATCAGGCTTGGTGGCCTTGACACCCTGCACGTAGCCGCAGGCGAATTTGCGGATCAGTGGAATGTCCATGCCGCCAACAAAGGAGACGGTGCCGGACTTCGACGCCAAGGCAGCCAATACGCCGACGAGATAGGAGCCTTCATGTTCATTGAACACAATTGACTGCACGTTCGGCAGGTCAACCACCATGTCGACGATGGCGAATTTCAGATCCGGATATTCCTTGGCGACTTTTTCAACCGCCGCAGCCTGTGCAAATCCAGCCGCGATGATCGGCGAATAACCCTGGTCAGCGAAATTGCGGATCGCCTGTTCGCGCTGGGCTTCATTGGCGATTTCGAACTCGCCATATTGCACGCCGGTGTCTTTCTTGAATTTTTCCGAGCCGTTGAACATCGACTCATTGAACGACTTGTCGAACTTGCCACCGATGTCAAAGACGATGGCCGGCTTGTCGTCAGCGGCCCATGCCGAGGCTGCCATCATGGCAGTCATTGCGGCAGCGCCCAGTGCGGCAGCGCCCAGTGCGGCAGCGCCCAGTAATTTCTTGATCATGATTATCTCCCTGTTAGGTCAAATGATCGAATTTGACGGGCTCTTTTAGCCTGTCCCCACTTGACGACAAATTCCGGCGATTTGCAAGCTGCCGCTTTTGGGCTGACTTGAAATGCCAATATTCACAACACATATACCCCTCAAGATCGGGTCTGGGCCGCAACGGACGTACCCATCGAAATGCCGCTTTTTGTGAGGGCTAGTGTGATGTCTCGAATGCAGGTTTTCTCTTCGCCTTTGTTGCTGGGCTTTGATGCCCTGGAACAAATGCTGGATCGGGCCGCAAAAGCGCCATCCGACGGTTATCCCCCTTACAATATCGAGCGCACCCCGGCGCAATCCGATTGTGGCAACGAGCTTTTCCGCATTTCCTTGGCTGTCGCAGGTTTTGCCAAATCTGACATCGAAATATCCGTCGAGAACAGGCAGCTTGTCATCCACGGCCGTCAGGCTGAGCCGGAAAACCGCGACTATCTGCACCGCGGCATTGCCGCAAGGCAGTTTAACCGTTCCTTCCTTTTGGCCGATGGCATGGAAGTGACAAAAGCCGGCCTTGCAAACGGAATCTTAGCAATTGATCTGCGTAAATCGCCGCCAGACCGCGTCATTCGCCGTATCGAGATAAGTGAGTGAACCTATGAACAAGACCGAAGTCAAATTGACCGAACAACAGCTGGCCCATCTGGGCGGCGGAGTGCTCGGCTATGTCCGCGAAATCGAGACTGAGCAGGCCGCAGCCCTGTTGGGCGGCCAACGCAAATTCCCGGCCACCGCCAGGCTCTATTGCCTCTACAACGCCGATGGTTCGCCGATCTCAATCTCGGGCTCGCGTGAGGCTGCAGTCGGTGACGCGATAGAACACGACCTCATCCCGGCCAGCGTGCATTAGCAAGAAACGAGCTGGATCAAAGTTCGTCCTTCTCCTTCGGGCAAGGGAATGCATCAGAACGCGTCCCTCCCCTTCGGGCAGGGGAATGCATCAGAACGCATCCCTCTCCTTTGGGCAGGAGAAAGCATCAGAACGCGTCCCTCCCCTCCGGGGAGGGTGCCCGACAGGGCGGGAGAGGTCCCTTTCAACAAGCCGGGCCATCCCGCAAATTCAGTTCAAATTGCGCGAACTCCCCTCAGCCGGAATCAATCGCTTTATGATTGAGTGAGGACCATGGCGCAGTCAACAAACACATCATGGAAACATAAAGCGAAGCGGGTCTTCAGCATATTGACCATTTTCATAATTGCGCTGGATTTCTTGGTGCAGACCAACCCAAGCACAATATCTTGTTTCGCCTCAGGCAAACTGGCCGCAAGCCGCTACCGGCTCTGCACTGCGGCACTCGATGAGCCCTTGGCCACCGGCCGTCTGCGCCTCTTGCTCCGCCACCACCAGGTCTTCGCCGCTGATGTAAGGCTGAAGCCCGAGGCAGTTCTGCCGCTCGCTGACGCCCTGATCGCTGAAGGCAAGGCCTATGACTTCGTCCGCTTTGTGCGCGGCAAGGCGTTGGCCAAAATGAAACAGCCGCAGAAAGCGCTCCAGGAATTCGAAGCCTTGAACAAGAAACATCCGGATCACCCCTGGTATGCCTACGCCACAGGCATGGCCCAGATTGATGTCCAGCATTTTGACGATGCGGTCGCAACAGCCAACGCCTTCATCAAGCACCACCCCAAGAGTAGCGCCGGAAAAGCCCTTCTCGGTTGGGCCGCGTTCAATCAGGGCAGGACCACAGAAGCCATCGTCCACCTCGAAACCGCGACAGCCTTGAAGCCCGCCGATAGCATGCCCCACTATTTTCTGTCGATAGCCCTTGCTGCCGCTGGCCAACCGGACCGCGCCAAGGCCGAGAGCGATTTGGCCAGGCAGCAGTCACGCCAACTCAGGAGCCCGGAAGACGTTTGACAGGCAAGCAATGCACGAGAAACCTTGTTTGTTTTAGGCTCCCTCAGCCACCAGCGCCATGATCTCGGCGCCCAACTGCAGGTCGGGAACATGGCCGAATGTCTGCTTGCGCAAGCGGCCTGCCTTGTCAATCAACACCGTCGAAGGCGTTCCTCGGAGGCGATAGCGTTCCATCGTGATTGGCACCGGCGTCTCCGGCATTTGCGGCCGGTCAATGCCCACCGGAAATGTGATGCGGTTCTCATGCAAGAACGCTTTCAGGGTAGCCTTGCCCATCGCATCATGATGCTCAAACACCGTGTGCAACCCGATCATCGCCACGCCTGAGCCTTCAAACATGGCATGCACATTGCGCCATTGCGGAATCGACTCATGCACGCAGCCAGGACACAGCAGCTGAAATGCCCCCAGCACGACAACGCGGCCATGCAGGTCCTTCTGCGTGATCGGCGCGTCCGCATTCAGCCACTCGCTCACATCCCAGTCTGGTGCGTCTTCCAAGTTGAACTCCTGTTTGTCAGGCAAGCCGGCTAGCTCAGCTCACCGCTTTTAACACCAGCGACTGCTCAGCGACAGCAATGGGCATCTGCCCGCCAGAACCGACGCACGTCTGCGCCAGCCCGGGCCTGGGGCCCCGCTATTTTGGATGAAGTATTCAAGCCCCTTCATCCTGGGCATAAAACACGATGTCAATCAGCCGGGATAGGTTTTCCAATCCAGACCAGAACATAACACGAACAGAAAAACAAGTCAAGGATTATTTTACAAAATAGGACTAAAAACTCAAGCGGCTGTCGCAGTCGCCGTTGGTTCAGTCAAAATCGCATAAAGCGCTTCCGGCGATTGGGTGCCCCTGAGCTTAGCCACGGTTTGCGGCTGGCGCATCAATCGTGAAATCCGCGCCAGTGCTGTCAAATGATCTGCGCCATCATGTTCTGGCGCCAGCAAGACAAACACCAGATCAACTGGCTCGCCATCAATGCTGCCAAAGTCCATCGGTGTTGCCAGATGCGCAAACATGCCGCTCACCCGTTCGATCCCGCTGATCCGTCCATGTGGGATGGCAATGCCTTGGCCAAGCCCGGTCGAGCCCAGCTTCTCGCGCGTATTGAGCGTTTCAAAAATCTTCCGCTGTTCGATGCCTGCAACCGGCGCCATGGCCTGGGCGAGATCTTGCAGCAGCTGTTTCTTCGACTGCGATTTGACATTCGCGAGGATCGCGCGTGCATCAATGATGTCAGCCAGCGTCATGACCAGTGTATCCCGTAAGTGAAGCCGTGAGGTTTGCGTCAGTGTTTTCATGTGAGAGTGTGTCCGAAGGGTGGCCTATGGCTCAGGCAAGTCCCGCCAGGTTCTGCCGAGGTGCATAGTGATTCTCCCCTCCCTCTCAGGGGGGTTACATGGGCGTATGCCCGCCAAACGTCAACTCCCCCCAGAATTTCAACCGTTCACGATTGCTAACACGATGAAACTATCAGGATTTCAGCTTGGCTTCTCGCCGCCGTAACACGGAAGAAGGAATATTGAGCGATTCCCGATACTTGGCGACAGTGCGCCGGGCAATGTCGATGCCGTCAGCCTTTAACCCCACCACCAGATCGTCATCCGACAGAACTTTGTCCGGCGCTTCGCGTTGCACCAGTTCCTTGATGCGGTGCCGCACCGATTCCGAACTGTGACTGTCATTGTCACTGTTTGAGGCGGCAATTGCATTGGTGAAGAAGAATTTGAGTTCATAAGTCCCGCGCGGTGTGGCCATGTATTTGTTTGAGGTCACACGGCTCACCGTCGATTCATGCATTTCGACGAGATCAGCCACCGTCTTCAGCGTGATCGGACGCAAATGCTGGATGCCTTGCATCAGGAACCCGTCCTGCTGCCTGACGATTTCCCGCGCCACTTTCAAAATCGTCTTGGCCCGCTGATCAAGGCTTTTGACCAGCCACGCCGCTTGCGTCTGGGCTTCACTCAGGAATGACTTGTCATTCTCCGCCTTGGCGCCCCGCGCCACCTTGGCCATGTACTGGTTATTGATCAGAACCCGCGGCAGGGTCTCGCTGTTGAGTTCAACGATCCAGTTGCCATCAGGCGCTGCCCGTACAAACACATCAGGGATAACCGGCGCTACAGGCTCGGAACCATAGGCAAGCCCCGGCTTGGGATTGAGCGTCTTCAGCTCCGACACCATGTCCTGGATGTCATCGATCCCCAACTTGCAAATCGATTTCAGTTGCTGGAAATCGCGTCGTGCCACCAATGGCAAGTGATTGAGCAATGTGTCCATCGCCGGATCAAGATGGTTCAGCTCTTTCAGCTGCAACCTCAGGCACTCGCCAAGGTCACGCGCAAAAACCCCCGTGGGCTCAAATGTCTTGAGTGTCACCAGCATGGTGTCGATATGGCTCTGCGCACATCCAAGCGTCTCGGCAACCTGCGCAAGATCGGCGCTGAGATAGCCCGCCTCATTGACCATGCCGATCAGATATTGCCCGATGGCGCGGTCCTGTGTCGATTTGAAATGCAGGTTGAGCTGCCGCGTCAGCACATCGCTGAGCGACTCTGGCCTGCTCACCGTCGAGATGAAGTCATTGCCGTCTTCGTCAAGAGAGACCTGTCCCGAAGACCTGAGCGACGACCACCCGGAATCCATTGGCCCCTGTGTTGCCATCGCAGCGTCAGACCCTTCGCCGCGTGTCCCGTCATCGCTGCCCGTTTCGCCTGCCTCGGTCGGAGAATCGCCGCCCGTGCCGGGAGCGGAAAAAGTTGCGTCAAGCGAACTGGGTTCGGAACTTTTGGAAAGCCCATCCTCGCTCTTGATGCTGCCGCCTTCGTCGCGTTCCAGCAGCGGATTGCGTTCGAGTTCTACATCGACAAATTCCATCAACTCGACATGCGACATCTGCAGAAGCTTGATCGCTTGCTGCAGCTGCGGCGTCATCACCAGGGATTGTCCCTGTTTGAGTATCAGTCTTTGTCCGAGAGCCATGCTTCGGCTGTTTAGCCTGGGACTGGTAAACACCGCTTAAAAGCTGAAATCGTCGCCGAGATAGTAGCGCCGCACATCCGGGTTGTTGACAATCTCTTCAGGCGTGCCCTGGGTCAGTACCCGCCCCTCGTGGATGATGAGGGCACGATCGATAAGGTCGAGGGTTTCTCTGACGTTGTGATCCGTAATAAGCACCCCGATGCCCCGAGTGGTAAGCTTTCGCACCAGGTTGCGAATATCACCGATTGCAATCGGGTCAATTCCGGCGAAGGGCTCGTCAAGGAGCATGAATTGGGGCTTCGCCGCAAGCGCGCGGGCGATCTCGACGCGCCGCCGCTCACCCCCAGAGAGTGCCAAAGCCGGCGAATGCCGGAGATGGGAAATTCCGAACTCATCATACAACTCACGCAACAAACTTTGCCGTTTTGCCTTGTCGGGCTCATGAAACTCGAGCACGGCAAGGATATTCTGTTCGACTGTGAGCCCCCGGAAGATAGAGTTATCCTGCGGCAGATAGCCGATGCCAAGCTTGGCTCTCCGGTACATCGGGAGCAAAGTGATATCGACCCCGTCCAGCATGATGGTGCCCTGGTCCGGAGCGACGAGTCCCGTGATCATGTAGAACACGGTCGTCTTTCCCGCACCATTGGGCCCCAAGAGGCCGACAGCTTCACCGCGCTTCAACGACACCGAAACACCGCGCACGACGGGGCGTTTCCGGTAGCTCTTGGCGAGCAACGTGGCAACGAGTCCGTCCTGTGCGGGCAAGGGTGGAGTATGGCCATTGGGCTTGCCAATCGCCTGTCCTGCCTTGCGCCGCGGCGCCATGGGCGAGTTTCCCGCCCGTTTGGCCGCAACGCCGTGTCCTTGCTGCGCCACCTGATTAGGCCTCATCACTCTTAATTTTGGATAAAATTTTCACTTGGGAAGAAAGCTTCCCTTCACTCTGCCGCCCGTCATGACCGTATGTTTGGTATTAAGGTTAACAGCTAGTTTCTCGCCCTTGAGCGTATTGGTGCCCTGCACCAGCACAACCTTGCCAAAGGCTTCAAGGTAATCCTTGCGGTCGTAGATGTCGGCCTTTTCGGATGTGATGGTTTCATTCTCGGTGACGATTTTGACATTGCCCGTCGCATGCATCACGTCGACTTCCTTCTTGGTCGTTCCGTCCGGCTGTTTCACCGCGACCGTATTGACCAGCAACTCGTCGCAATTGATCGTTGTCTTGTCCCGGATCGCCACCACCTGGCCCCGGAAGATCGTCTTGTTCTCGGCATCAATAATTTCCATCTCATTGGCCGTGACATCCGTGGCCTTTGGCTTGGCATCCTCCTGGGACCAGGCGGCAGGGGTCATGGCAAGTCCCAAGGCCAGGCATGCTGCAAGTGCTCGTTTCATTGACTCCCTCTCATTCATTTTTTCTAAGGTGCTGCCGGACGGTTGAAACTGGCTTTCACATTGCCGCGAAACAGCATCCTCTCGCCATTGTTATCGGCGACCAGGCTGTCCGCCGCAATAACCCCATTCTCGGTTTTCACCTTGACCGGCGACTGCGACGTCAGCGAACGCTTCTCGACATCAAACTGCGCCTTGTCCATTGAGGCGGCAAAACGCGGCCCGTCGCTGATTTCGACATTGCCCGTAAGATCAAGTGTCTTGGTCCCGGAATCATAAACCCCGGTCTTCGAAGTTACCAGCAAATCCGCGCCGGACGGTCGCTTGAACGTGCCGTTGAAGGTTTCAAGATGCACGATGTCCTTGTTTTTGGCATCCTGATAACCGCGCGTCGCCTTGATCCGGTATGGCTTCTGTTCCTTGTCGATCCCCTTGAGGTCGCTGTCATAGCTCACCGCCTGTCCGGGCATTTCAGGTGCGCCAAAACTCACATCAACCGGCCCTTGCCAAAACAGCGGCAGCAGCGCCAAGGCAACAAAATAACAGCCGCCAGCAATCAGGCCTGCCACGACAATCTTGAGCAACAGGCCAGCCCGCCGCGAACGCCTGACAGCTCGTTCAGCTTCGGCAAAATTTGGCTTCTGGGTATCAGTGGGCAAAGATATCCTCTTCGGCCCAACCTGAGAGATCAAGTTGCGCCCTTTGCGGGATGAATTCGAAACAGGCCTTGGCCAGTGCTGATCGTCCCTCGCGCTCCAGCATCTGCTCAAACCGTGACTTGAGTTCATGCAGGTAGATCACATCCTGTGCCGCATATAGCTTTTGCGCATCTGACAGCACATGGCTGCCCCAGTCTGAACTCTGCTGTTGCTTGTTGGCTTCGATGCCCAGGAGTTCTTTCAAAATGTCCTTGAGCCCATGCCGGTCGGTATAGGTGCGCACCAGCTTCGAGGCGATCTTGGTGCAGAACAGCGGCGTAGTGTTGGCGCCGAGATAATGTTTCATCACCGCCACATCAAAGCGCGCGAAATGGAAAATCTTGACCACAGAAGGATCTTCCATGACCGCCTTAAGCCGCGGCGCATCATAGGATTTCCCGTCAAACTGCACCAGAACGGCATTGCCATCGCCGGTCGAGATCTGAACCACGCAAAGCCGGTCACGCCCCGGCTTCAGCCCCAGGGTTTCAGTATCAACCGCAATGGCAGGGCCGGGAATGAAATCAGCGGGCAGGTCGCCGCGATATAGTTTGACGGTCATAGGTGATTGAGCCTTGCGCTTAAGT
The DNA here is from genome assembly GCA_963819615.1 of uncultured Alphaproteobacteria bacterium. GTDB lineage: Bacteria > Pseudomonadota > Alphaproteobacteria > Rhizobiales > Aestuariivirgaceae > Aestuariivirga. The sequence continues at coordinate 42,786 of CAWFWW010000010.1, read as the reverse complement.
CATGTTAAAAAGAAGGTGACAGATTAGGCATCGAAAGCAAACTCTAACGTATAGAAATCGCGCATATCAATGGGCATGGTTCAGACAAAGTGCCAACAAACATAACAACAATTCCAACGCCAGCTACCACTTGTGGTTTTCCGGCATCGAGTTGACGAGCTTTTGTCGCCTTTGGGCATTGTTGTCAAATGATGCACGGAAACAGCTAGGGCTGACTGTCTAAAGAGTACTGCTTGACGGGTTAGCAGGACAAGAATCTTACCCATCAGATGCTCAATGTCACAGCACTACAAAATCAGGAAATCATCATGATCCAAAACAGTGCCGTTCTTCAGGTCGGCAAACAATATGGCCTTGCCCGAGTCGCTGCCGTCCGCGTCATAGTAAATCTTGCCAGCTGGCTTGTCGTAAAGCAGGAAGTCGTTTCCGTCCTTCGCTTTCGTTCCAAAGCGCAGTTCGGACTGTGTCACACCAGCGCCCAGCGCCTTAAAAACCGTATCGGACAAGGCGAGGTGGTCAATGCCATGCGTGAAGTCAGTTATCTCGTCAGTATTGGATGGCGTGCTCAGTTTGCTGGAGAAAACGAATGTGTCTCTGCCTGACCCACCAGTCAGTTTGTCGTTGCCATAATTGCCTGATATCTTGTCGTTGCCACTGCCGCCGGAAATTCGGTTCATGCTGCCGTTGCCAGTGATTGTGTCATTGCCGCCAAGGCCAAAGAAAAGCCCCGTCGCGTCGACAGTTTCGGTTTCCGATGCAGCCGTGCCGCGTCCAAAAATCCGGGCGGCGATGCCTTCATCGTCGCTGTCAGCGGCCTCTGACTGATAGGTTACGACGAAGCCGCCGCCTGCGAGCGCTTCAACTTCGGGATCAGTCTGCTGATTGATTTGCGCGGTGCTGACCAAGAATACGCTGCTCAGTTTCTTGCCGCTCGCACTGAGCATCTGTCCATAGATGTTGCTTTGGTTGACATAGCTGTTGGTTTCCGCAGGCTGTTCCCAAACCAGTGCGAGTTCACCGGTTGAGAGCTGGGCTATGGAGGCTGTATCGATAGCACCATTGTTGGTGGCGGCTACCCGCACATCCTTTACCTGCACGGCGCCAGCGGCATTAAATGTACGCAACAGCAACAAACTGGTGCCGTAGGCTCCTGGCCCGTCAAGGTCCAGATCAAGATGTGCGAATGCGAAGCCGCCGTTGCCCAGGGGTGCTATGTCTGATGCGCCGACGCTCTGCACGTCACTTCCAAATGAGTCTCCCAGGGAAAAATCCGCTTTCAGCAATTTCCCTGTGGGCGAAAAAAGTGAGGCACGGAACTCGTTGGAGTAGCCTCCAGCAGCAGTCGTGAATGAAGAGACGCTATGCCAATAGACAAGATTGTTGCCATTTGACAGTTCCGTCACATCCACATTGCGCTGATCTCTTTCGTGCACCTTGGTATTGACGCGGAAATTGCCGCCGATTTTGGCTCCGTTCTTGTCGAACCGCTGGCCGATGATGTCGTCGAAGTCCAAACTGCTGTTGCTGTTCGAATTGTTGACCATGAAAAACACGGAAAACCCGCCATCGCTGTGCGCGGCAACTGCATTGGTGCCGGTGTTGTTTATCGGCAGATTATCGACTCGCACACCGGAGTTGCGCTCCGTTCCATTGGCGTTGAAAATCTTCACATAGGTGTGTTCTGGATTGGCAACGCTACCTTGTGAAAATGAAAACGACATCGCATATGCGCCATCACTCAACACGCGCACGGAGGATGGCTCGGATGCGGAGCCGGTCGTTGCCTCCATGACCTTCTCGCCGCCAACACGCGCGCCGGATGCGTTGTAGTACTGGCCGCCAATGTAGTAGGTGCTGGTGTCAAAGAAGAATGATCGCCACACGATCAAAAAACTTCCATCATCGAATGAAACGACGTTTGGCGTATCCTGCCAGTGGTCACCATATGAATTGACGCGAAATTCCGGTTTCATTTTGGCCTCTCCGGAAATTTTACTACCTTGATTAAGGTTCGCGCAAGTTTAAAACTGCTGCTATTCTACCCCTTTGCTGATGATGTTAAGGGGTGAACGTCCTCCCGACAATTTCATCCGCCGCATGCCAGAAATATTTCAGAAACGCAGAATATGGATCAATCAATTGACATCTGCGCGCAGGCTTCATCAACCGTCTGCCTCAAATCATTGATTTGGTGCCCTGAAGAGGACTCGAACCTCCACGATGTTACTCGCTAGTACCTGAAACTAGTGCGTCTACCAATTCCGCCATCAGGGCAATGGGCGGCTCTTACGCGGGCCAATGCGTCATTGTCAACAATGACGGGCCAAGCTAAAAGCCGCGCCAAATCCAGATTCAGAAGGCGCGTTATGGCAGCAACAGGAAACAACAGGTTAGTCACGGTGATTGGCGGCTCGGGCTTTGTCGGTCGCCAGCTGGTGCGCTCGCTCGCCAGGCGCGGCTATCGCATCAGGGTGGCCTGCCGCAGGCCAGACCTCGCATTGCAAGTCGTTCCCAACGGCACGCCGGGCCAGATCGCCTTGGTTCAGGCCAATGTGCGCTACCCGCAATCCTTGGCCGCTGCCTGCGAAGGCGCCTACGCCGTCGTCAATCTGGTGGGGGTCTTATACGGTCGCGGTGCCCAAACCTTTGATGCGGTCCACGCCTTTGGCGCCGAAGCCTCGGCCCGCGCCGCAAAACAGGCGGGAGCCGAAGTCTTCGTGCAGATGTCCGCCTTGGGCGCTGCCATGACCAGCGCCAGCGCCTACAGCCGCACCAAAGCCGAGGGCGAGCAACGTGCGAGCAGGGAATTCCCCGGGACCCAGATTGTCAGGCCTTCAGTAATTTTCGGCCCCGAGGACAATTTCTTCAACCAGTTCGCCAATATGGCGCGGTTTTCGCCTGCCTTGCCACTCATTGGCGGCGGCACGACAAAGTTTCAGCCGGTCTTTGTTGGCGATGTCGCCGAAGCTATTGCAACGCTGATCGACCGGAGTGCTGCACCTTCGCGCATCTATGAACTGGGCGGCCCGGAAACCATCACCTTCCGTAAACTCCTCGAATATGTTCTTGATGTCGCGCAGAGAAAACGGCTCTTGCTCCCGTTGCCCTGGCCGTTTGCCAAGGTCGTCGCCGGCATTGCTGGCCTGTTGCCAAAGCCGCCGCTGACCTCCGATCAGGTCGAGTTGTTGAAAACCGACAATGTTGTAAGTTCAACGGCCAATGTGGAACGCCGCACGCTCGATGGCCTGGGCGTCAAGCCAAACAGCTTTCGAACCGTGGTTCCCTCATATCTCTACCGCTATCGCGCGGCCGGTCAGTTCACGGCACCCAGCGGCATGCCGGAATAGATCATGGCGATGATCACCACGCCCAGCAGCACGCGATAGACGACGAACGGCAGGAAGCTCTGTGTACGGAGCATCTTCATCAGCATGGTGATCGTGCCAAGCGCGATGAAGAAGGTCAAAACGCCCGTGATCATGACGGCGGTCGAAATGCTCTCGCCGCTTTTTATCGCATCGCCGATGACCAAGGCTGATGCAGCCCCATTTGCCGGAATGGAAAGCAGGAATGAGAACCGCGCGGCTTCGGGCCGGATGAAGCCAAGCGCCCGCCCCGCCGTCATGGTGATGCCGGAACGGCTGGTGCCCGGCGACAGGGCCAGCGCTTGCGCGCCTCCGATGATCAGTGCGCCCCGCCAGTCCAAGTCGCGCATGGTGCGCGTGAACAGGCCATAAGTGTCGGCCGCCCAAAGCAACAGGCCAAAGACGATCGCATTGATCGCGACGAGCAACGGATTGCGGATGAGCGCGTCAAGCCCGGTGGCCTTCAAGACAAGTCCAAGTGCGATAATCGGAATGGTGCCGATGATGATGTTCGTTGCCAGCTGCGCCTGGGCGCTGGCGCGGCGGCGCAGGATATCGCCAAGCCCCTGCAGCATGCTGATCACATCACGGTAGAAGTAGATGATGACGGCGAGAAGTGTCCCGAGATTGGTCACCATATCGGTGACCACGCCCTGGTCCGGCCAGCCTGTGAAAGCTGGAACCAGAATGAGATGTCCGGAGGATGAAATGGGCAGGAATTCAGTGATGCCCTGGATGAGGGCGAGCACGATGATTTGCTCAAGGAACATGGTAAGAAAATTCTGCCTTTGTGATTCGGGACTTCATCTAGTGTGGGACAGCCTGTACCATAGCTGTCATAGATGCGCCATGATGCAACGGCAATCCCGCAATCGCGGCGCAAAAGGGTGAAGTTTCAACGACGAAAATGCCAAAGCTCCTGCACTTCGCGCTTGATCCTTATGCCCGCCGCATGCGCTTGGCATGTGCAGAATATGGCAGGGACGCCGAACTTCACGAAGAGCGTCCCTGGGCTCCAAGCGAGGCGTTGCTCAATCTTAATCCTTCCGGCCTGACGCCGGTCTTTGTCGAGGACAATGGAACGGCCGTCTTGGGTGCAGAGGCGCTGACCGAATATTTCGAAGAGACATTGGGCGAGGCGACCACGTTGCTGCCGGGTGATGCGCATGACCGCGCCGAAATCCGCCGCCTTGTCGCCTGGTTCGACATCAAGTTTTATTCAGAAGTTACCGAACCCATTCTCACCGAGCGCGTCATCCGTCGCTTCGTTGCAGGCGCTCATGGTTCAAGTGCACCCGATCCGGCCCGCGTCCGCTCCGGCACAGCAAATCTGAAACCGCATCTCGATTATGTCGGCTATCTCGCAGAGCGGAATTCCTGGCTTGCCGGACCGTTGCTGAGCCTTGCCGATCTTGCCGCTGCGTCGCATTTGTCAGCGCTCGACTATCTGGGGATAGTGCCGTGGAGCCAGCATCCACCGGCCCAAACCTGGTACAGCCGCATCAAGTCCAGGCCGTCATTCCGCATTCTGCTTGCCGATCACATTCCAGGCGTGCAGCCTTCGGCGCATTATGCCGACCTTGATTTCTGAATCAGCAGCACTGCGCGGCGAACTTTTGAAGCGCGCCATGGCGGAGGGATTTCAGGCCATGGCCATCACGGCGGCGCATCTTCCGGATGAGACCGGCGACCAACTTGACCAGGCAATCGCCAAAGGCTGGCACGGCGACATGTCATGGCTCGCTGAAACCAGCGCCCGCCGCCGCTCGCCTGACGCCATGTGGCCTGAAGCCAGGTCAGCGATTTTATTCGCGCTGTCTTATGCGCCTGACCTTGATCCGATGCAGCGCCTTGAGGCGAGATCAACCGGCGTCATATCTGTTTATGCCTTGGACCGCGATTACCACGATATCATCAAGGGCAAGCTCAAGCGTATTGCGCAATGGCTGTCAAAAGAATCTGGCGCGGACGTCAAAGTCTTTGTCGACACCGCGCCGCTCATGGAAAAACCCCTCGCCGAACAGGCTGGCCTCGGTTGGCAAGGCAAGCACACCAATCTCGTCTCGCGCCAACTTGGCTCGTGGTTTTTTCTGGGAACGATCCTCACGACATTCGCATTCGACAGCGACGCTGGTGAAGTTGATCACTGCGGCTCCTGCACGGCTTGCCTTGACATATGCCCGACCAAAGCCTTTCCGCAACCGCGCACTCTCGATGCTCGCCGCTGCATTTCCTATCTCACCATTGAACACAATGGACACATCGGCCTTGAATACCGCAAAGCCATCGGCAATCGCATTTATGGCTGCGATGATTGCCTCGCCGTTTGCCCGTGGAACAAATTTGCCGGATTGGCGCACGAAACAAGACTCGCGGCGCGCGCTGATCTTGTCGCGCCGAAGCTTGCCGATTTGCTGGCGCTAGATGATGCGGCTTTTCGAAGATTCTTTGCAGGCTCGCCCGTCAAGCGCATCGGCCGCACCCGCTTCATCCGCAACTGCCTGATTGCGGCGGGCAACAGCGGTGACCAGTTACTGGTCCCGATTGTGAAACGGCATCTGGCCGATGCCTCGCATCTCATCCGCGCCATGTCCGTCTGGGCCTTGCGCCAACTGCTTGCGGATGCGGAAGTCCAATCCATGGCCATTGCACATCATGGTGAAACCGACCGCGATGTCCGCGCCGAATGGGGTTTTGCATGAACCATCTTCTGTGTTTCGGTTTTGGCTTTTCAGCAGCAGCCTTGGCCAGCACCCTCGGCCGCAAAGACTGGAAAATCACCGGCACCAGCCGCAGCGCAAAAGGCGTTGCGGCGATCAATGCGCAAGATTGCACCGGCATCCGTTTCGATGAGTTGGAAACAGTTCCGCCGTCTGTGACGCACATTGTCAGCTCAGTGCCGCCGGATGAAGCTGGTGATCCCGTAGTGCAGAAGTTTGCCGCCGAACTTGCTGCCCGGGCTGGTCAGTTCAAATGGGTCGCCTACCTTTCAACCACCGGCGTCTATGGCGATCATGCGGGCGGCTGGGTTGATGAAGCAACGCCGCTTGCACCCTCAACTGAACGCGGCCACCGCAGGCTTCGAGCTGAAAATGAATGGCTCAATTTGCATCGCGGCTATGGTCTTCCGGTGCATCTCTTTCGCTTGGCCGGAATCTATGGACCCGGTCGCAACCAGTTGGAAAGCCTGCGTGGCGGCACTGCGCGCCGCATCGTCAAGCCTGGCCAGTTGTTCAGCCGCATCCACGTTGAGGACATCGCTGGAATACTGGCAGCGTCTGTTGCCAGCCCAAATCCGGGCCGCTCCTACAATGTTGCTGATGATCTGCCAGCGCCACCGCAAGAGGTTGTCGCTTACGCTGCTGGCCTGCTCGGTTTGCCGCCGCCGCCGGAAGAAGATTTTGAAAGCGCCAATCTCACACCCATGGCGCGAAGCTTCTATGCCGAATCAAAGCAGGTCTCGAACGCCCGCGTCAAGCACGAACTCGGTTACGCATGCAAGTTCCCCGACTATCGCGCAGGACTTAAAGACTTGCTCAAAACCCTGTCCCGTCTGCCCGCTCTGCAAGCGTGAGTGCCGCATCCTTGATCATCCGCAAGTAAGGCGGTGCCGAAAGCCGGTGATCGCCGCCTTTGATCAGCTCAAGTGATACATCTTCGCCGGCAATTGCATCCAGCGTCTTGAGCGCATGTGATGGCGGCACGTCAGCATCGGCCGTGCCTTGCAGAATTCGCACGGCAATGGAGGTTTGAAAACCGCGGCTAAGCAGCAAGTGATTCTTTCCATCTTCGATCAGCTGCGACGTTACCGGGTAGGGCGCGCCATAATCCGATGCAACATGCAAGACGCCACTCTCTTGCAGCTCTATCCTTTGCTCGGCTGAAAACCTGTCCCACATCAGGTCGCGGGTCATGTCGGCAGCAGGCGCAATCAAGAGCAAGCCCGAAAGCCGCCGGAACGCCTGCGGGTCTTCGCGTTCAAGCTTCCGCGCCAGCAGCATGGCGAGCCAGCCCCCCATGCTGGACCCTACGACAATCCTGCGCCCCTTGGTATGGGTGATGAACATGTGTGTTGCTTGTTCAAGCCACAGCGAAATCGTGCCATCGGCGAATGCGCCGCCCGATTGCCCATGCCCTGAATAGTCAAATCTCAGGCAGGCCCGCCTGCTGTTTCGGGATAAGTCTGCCAAAGCTTCCGCCTTGGAGCCTGTCATGTCCGACATGAAGCCGCCCAGCCAGAAGAAGCCGGTATTGAGCCTGTCGTCGGGTGGCCCGTCATGCAGAAAGGCCAACGGGGCCTGAGGATCAAAGGGATCAAAATCAACGCGTGCCATGATCTGACAAAGGCCCTTCTTTTCGGATGGATTTGTTGCTATCGATCCTGTGCCGGATTCGTCTGGCATCAATTAATGATGCATTCCCGGCGCAAAACAACAGGAGATTTTCGCCACTTGAGTCTGCCCCCACGCCCAATGCCGCCGCGCAAGCCACCCGTTAACCGCAGCGCCCAGCCTCAGCCAAAAGATGAGGCCCACAAGATCAATCACCGTATCGACAGCCGCGATGTCCGGCTGATCAACGCCACCGGCGATAATGTTGGCGTTGTGCCGACCCGCCAGGCCATTGCCATGGCCGAGGAAGCAGGGCTCGATCTCGTCGAGATTTCGCCTGATGCAAAACCGCCAGTTGCCAAGATTCTCGATTACGGCAAGTTCAAGTTCCAGGAACAGAAACGCCTCGCCGAAGCCAGGAAGAAACAGAAGGTCATCGAGCTCAAGGAGATCAAGATCCGGCCGATGATCGACGACCACGACTATGACGTGAAGATTCGTTCGGCCCGCCGCTTCTTTGACGAGGGTGACAAGGTCAAGGTGACACTGCGTTTTCGCGGCCGTGAAATGGATCACCAGGACTTGGGCCACAAGCTGTTGCACCGGGTGAAAGCCGATCTTGCCGATGCAGCCAAAGTAGAACTTGAGCCGCGCAGCGAGGGCCGCCAGATCATCATGATCATGTCGCCGCGCGGCAAGGCCTGAGCATCGCATGAGTAATTCGAAAACATCTGAAACGAGTTTTTGAAGTTTTATAGTAAATTCTTTCGGGCCCCGTTCCAATTAAACTTAGGCGTCGAAATCCTCATGCTAAGTCTTTGAAACATATGCATTCAGCTTCGGTTTACCTAAACCGAAGCTGAAGTTTTTTCGCGCCATTTGACGCAAGAGCAGACGTCCCGGCGCATTCAATTCAAACTTTACCATGTCGAATGCGGAGTTCTTAACCGCCATCGTGGCTTTTATGTCTCAGCAGAAAAAGTTCTGGTTCGCCAGATCAAATGCAGAGCTGGGGGCGATGGTCATGGGCTCACCTGCTTCATCGCAAGCGGCGCGTTTGTGCGCCTGGTGAAGCAGGAGGAATCTTGAGCATCATCCCCTGTAGTTAACCGCGGGGGGCAGCTCATGGCGCCCTCTATGACTGGGGGCACAAATGCCAATCACGACCTCGTACTTTGTCGATGCACAGACCCTTGCCATCACTTTTGAAGTTGGTGACAAGACGTCCAGTGGAAAAATCGTCGATTTCTCGGCTGCGGCTGGGATGGTGGATACCGGGTGGGGTGTCATCAGGGATCAGACTGGCAAAGACATTGGAGAAATGGTCGGGCCCAACAAGAACAAGGTCCATCTATTTGATACGTTTGTTGAAGACGCAAATGCGGCTTTTTTTGCTCCCATCGACGCAGTGGGTGGTTCAGCGCCGGTCAGCTTTGAATCAAGTTACACGATTTCTGTTGGTGGCGTAACGTACACGCCGCAGCAAATATTTCAGAAAACATCGATATTGGAATCGGCCACGCTGTCGCGGCTTTGGCCAGAGTTTATCGAAAAGCACACGGTTCACATCAAGCTCAATCAACCCCTGGCCGAGGGCCAGGCTGTCAAAGTAACATTCAACGGCAGCACCTTGGCGCCAGTTGAGGCAACATATGCGCCCGACTCCATTCGCAGCGAAGCGGTCCATGTTTCGCAAATTGGTTTTGACGCGCAAGATCCGCTCAAGGTTGCTTTCTTGTCGACCTGGCTCGGCATCGATTACGGCAACGACGCCGCGCAACCTGGATTGCCCTATGCCCCGGGCACCGCATTTCATGTCATCAATTCTGTGACCGGCGCGGAAGTCTACGCGGGAACGATTGAACTGTCTCAGGCACTCACCAATCCCTCAAATTTCTGGCTGAACAATTCCCAGACGGATGTCTACAAAATGGACTTCAGTTCCGTCACGGCAGAAGGCAAGTATCATGTCGTCGTCGACGGCGTCGGCAAGTCCTATGATTTCACCATCGGTGAAAACGGCTGGCAGGCAGCTTTCGAAAATTCGGCGCGCGGCATGTTCCACCAGCGTGCAGGAACGGCGCTGGACAAGGAATTCACCGACTGGGCACGGCCCCTTGATCACAATCCGGCTGATGGGCTTGTCGTCAGACAGTCAACTGCGACCTTGATGGACACATCAATGGGTCTCAATTTGAAGAACCAGAATTCGTTCACCGCTCTCGTTGAGGGCGATACCGGACAAGTCGTAAGCAACGCCTGGGGTGGCTGGTTCGACGCGGCAGATTTCGATCGCCGCATCCAGCACACGGAATCAATCAACGATCTTCTCTTCCTCGCTGAGGCTAAACCGGATCTGGTAAAAAACTCCAACCTCAATATTCCGGAGTCAAAGAACAACATTCCTGACGTTATTGACGAAGCGCTCTGGGGAGTGGATTTTTTCATGCGGTTGCAGCGGGCCGACGGTGCCGCAAGTGGCGGCATTGAATACAGCAACCACCCGAACCAGTACGAATCCAGTTGGACCGACTCCAATCAGGCCTATGTCTACGCGCCGGATGCCTGGTCGAGCTACAAATATGCAGCTTCAGCGGCAAAGGCTGCCTTTGCGGTAGCACCCTACGACAAGGCCCGTTCGGACGCTTATGTGCAGAGCGCCATCAAGGCTTTGGCATGGGCAGACGCAAACAAGCCGGACATCGCTTCGACCAATGTCGAATTCACCTTGCCTCGCAATTCCGCAGTTGCAGAACTTTATCGCGTGACAGGTGACGAAAAGTGGAACGCGGAATATTTGCGCACCACCAACTACGGCAACAAGACCAGTCTCAACTGGAACGAACACATGACTGACGCAGCATATACCTATGCGATGACTAATCATGCGGGCGTTGACAAGAATGTGCAGGCCCTTGGCATAAAGGACATTCTTGATGAAGCGGCTTTCGTGGCGATGTGGCAGAAAGACGACGGTTTCCTGACAACGGTCAACCCCTGGGGAGGCATCAATTGGTCTGGGTCTTTGACCAGCCCGCAGAATGCCGCCAGGCTTTATACCCGTGCCCATGCATTGACAGGTGATGTTGAGTGGCAAAAAGCCATGATCGGCGCGGTCCAGTACACGCTGGGAGCAAACCCGATGAATTTGTCATACATCACAGGCATCGGCGCCAATCAGCTGCGTGAAATTCAGGATGTTGATGGCGATGCATTGGGCATGGCGCCGCGGCCCGGCATTCCTGTCTATGGCCAAATCAGCTTCACGGAAGGAACCGTTGGCCCATGGTGGGGGGGCATCACCAACAAATCCATTCCAGACCTCATGAAGCAACCAGTCAACGAAACCTATATCGGTTGGGAAGCAGTATCTGTTCTTGGGGAATACACTGTGAACCAATCGATTTCACCCATGGCGTTGCTCTTCGGTTATCTCGCCGGGACTGACCTGGATGGTTCAAAAGGCGGCAATGGCGGCGTGCTCGTAGGAAGTGGATCGACCGGCGGTGGAACAACTGGCAGCGGAACGACTGGTGGTGAAAAACCACTGGACCCACCCGTAGAAAAACCAGTCGACAAGCCGATCAATCCGCCAGTCGAAAAGCCAGTCGAAAAGCCAGTCGACAAACCAACCGACAAGCCGGTCGACAAACCAGTCGACAAGCCAACCGACAAACCAACCGACAAGCCAGTCGACAAACCAGTCGACAAGCCAACCGACAAACCAACCGACAAACCAACCGACAAGCCAGTTGACAAACCAGTCGACAAACCAGTCGACAAGCCAACGACACCTGATCCAGAGGTGCTGAAGCTCATCAAAGGCAGCAAGCACCAGGACCAGATCACGGGCGGCGACAAAAGCGAACATTTTAAATCTGGCGATGGATCCGACGTGGTTCTGGCCGGCGGTGGCAATGACAAGCTTGAACTCGGAGCAGGCAACGACCGCGCCGATGGCGGAACCGGAAAAGATCTGATCATGGGCGAAGCCGGCATTGATCTTCTCTACGGCGGCGAAGGTGAAGACAAACTCCTTGGTGGCGCTGACAACGATAGGCTGTTCGGCGGCAAGGGCAAGGATGCGGTCAATGGCGGCAACGGCAATGACATCATTGCCGGCGAAAACGGCACCGACACGTTGACGGGCGGCAAGGGCGCCGACTGGTTCTTCTTCATGAAGAAAGTTGAATCAGGCGACATGATCACGGATTTCCAAAAGGGCGACAAGCTTGCCCTTCGCGGTGACGAGTTCGGACTGGACAAGGGCAGCGTTAAAAAGACCATGTTCTCGTCAGGGAATGATCACACGGCCAACGATGCCAATGATAGATTTGTCTGGGATGCAGACAGCCATGAACTTTGGTTCGACGGCAATGGCAGCGCCGCAGGCGGTGAAACCCTGCTTGCCGTTTTGACCAACGGTCACATGATGTCGGCATCCGATATCTTGATCGTATGAACGGGGAGACCTGAGAGATGGCGGCCAGCGCAGCGATGACCACGCCGCCAACTCGCCAATTGATGGCCCGCCAATTGATGTCTGCGCCGTCTAGCTCCGCAATCAGCCTGTCATCCCCGCAGACGCGGCTATCGGATTCACACATCTTTCCGCGCATCCCGTCAGATGAAAGAAGTGAGTGAGAATTTTCCCACAACACCGTCATTCCGGCGAAAGCCGGAACCCAGACTTTCCGCGTCTCAGCTGGTTGAAAGTCTGGGTCCCGGCTTTCGCCAGGATGACGGAATAAAAACATTATAACAAATAGTTGCGTTGAATCATATGCGACACATCAAGAGAGAAAATGAGGCGGTTAAAAAGATGTTTGAATATGATAGCCGCGGACGCGAAAGACGGAGAGGGGCTTCGCACAGCCTGCAAGATGGGCAAATTTTTTCCGCTTGAGCCAAAGCCCCTCTCCGTCACTTGCTTCGCAAGCGACACCTCTCCCGCAACGCGGGAGAGGAATGAAGAATGACCCGCAACGCGGGAGAGGAATGAAGAATGACCCGCAACGCGGGAGAGGAATGAAGAATGACCCGCAACGCGGGAGAGGAATGAAGAATGACCCGCAACGCGGGAGAGGAATGAAGAATGACCCGCAACGCGGGAGAGGAAAAATGTCCATATGCGATAGCCCTGCCCACTAGGGGGAGGGAATACCAGAGAGACTCGTTTGAAGCCCGAAGAGTCAGTATTTATGACTGTTGGTATGAGTACGCGAGAATGTCGGAAAATTGGCTTTTGTCCAGCCAAACCGGAGCCGCTCTAGCTCCCCGCATCCGGCCTCCATTCCCGTATTGCCGGATGCTTCAACCGGGCATAAGACATTCTTCACGATTTACGCAGTGAATGCCGGAAAGGTGGTCCCATGCTCTCGACTCTGCTTTCAATATTCATGGCAGCACTGATTGCCTTTGCCCTCATTGGGCTTTTGTCGGACCAGCAGGCCAAGCACAACAACAAGCTGACGCCAGGCCTGAATTTGCTTCCCGGTGACATCTCCTGGCAAAACGAAAGCGGCAATGTCCGTGTCTATTTTCCGGTTGTCTCATCGCTAGTGCTGTCGATTATCGTGAGTCTCGGCATGTGGCTGTTCGGACGGTTTTTCTAGTTTGACCTTGCAGTAAGGCTTTCCACCCCCCAAGCAGGGTCATGCTCAAATCGTTCGGAATCATTGTCCGCAATCCCCTGATTCGCGCCACCACGCTGTGCAGTGTGTGGTACGGCGTGGCCATGGCGTCGACCACGCCATACCAGGCGATCATCGGCATCCGCGATTTCGGCATGGGTGATCAGGCCTTTGCCGTCTTCATGTTTGCAGCAGCAGTGATCGGCATGGCGAGCGCTGTTTCACTTGGCGCAATCTCTGACATGATTTCAGCGCGTAAAGACTTGATACTTGCTCTCGCATTTGCGGGTGTCGCGGGATATGGCATCATCTATTTCACCGCCAGCAAAACCGCCTTCATTGTCTGCATGCTGACGATAATTCCATTGACGCGATCGCTTTATTCATTGCTGGCCGGCAGCATGCGCCGCGAATTGGACCATTTGAACCCCGGCGACATGACGGCAGTCAACTCAACGGCACGGGCGATTTTCGCCCTGGCATGGATCGTGGTTCCAGGATTGACCGCCTGGTGGCTAAGGGATTCGCCCACCATGCTGCCGTCCTTTCTGGTGGCTTGCGTGGCGTCGCTGCTGATCCTGCTGACTTACGGATTCCTGGCCTTTCCGAAGCCCTCGCCTTCGAAATCCGGGCGCATGGGTTTCTTTGAGTCCCTGGGGCTCTTGGCCACTTGGCCGATTATCATCCGTGTACTGATCGTTTCGGCGGGGAGTGCTGCCCACACGCTGCACAGCACGTTGCATCCCTTGATCATGACAGGGCCAGTTGGCGGTACCATGCGCGATGTCGGAATCTATGCAGGTCTGCTCGCAGCGCTTGAAATTCCATTCATGCTGTTCTGGTCATGGATGGCGCAGCGGCGATCCATTGCCTGGGCGCTGGGCTTGGCCTTGCTGTCCTATGCGGTCTACAGCGTATTGCTGTATTTCGCTTCCGCGCCCTGGCACATGTTTGCGATTGGGATTCTCAACAGTTGCGGCGCATCAGCCGTTTTGTCGCTGCCGGTGTCTTATTTTCAGGATTTAATCAAGGACCGCCCGGGCCTTTCAACATCGCTCCTGCCCATCATGGTTTTCGTTGGTGGCCTGATGAGCGCGGCGGGTTTTGCTCTGGGCACGGCTGTTTCGGGCTACTCCGGAACGGCGCTCATCGTCGGCGCGCTATGTCTAGCCTGGCGCTGCCGGACTTCTGCTTCTTGAGCGCCGTGCAGGTATCACAACGGCCGCAGTTTGAAGTAGCGTTGCACGGTCACCGGACAGGTATAGTCAGCGCCATGTTCGCTGGCGAGACGTTGACGAAGGGCGGCTCTGTCACCGTCAAATGATGCGCTGACATGCTGTGCAAGGAGCGCAAATGAAGGAACCAAAACCGTTTTGCCCTTGACCTGCTTCAGGTGCGTTTCATGCTTGAAGTCTTCAAATGACGTCATCCGATCTCCTCATTCGATTAGACCATGCGCCTTGGCCAGCCCTCTCAGGAACGGCACGCCTTTGGCCAGAAGTTCCTGGCGGTCTTTTGCGACGGGCCGCCAGACGCACAGGGCTCCAGCGATTTCGGGTGGCAGGGCCACGAAGCTTTCGACGACGAGGCGGCCTTTGAACTTGATATCGGCAAGAGCGCGAAACACGTCGTTCCAGTCAATCGTGCCGGTGCCCGGAACGCCGCGGTCACTTTCCGACATGTGGATGTATGAACACTTGCCAGCTGTTGTGCGCAGCCCGTGGCCGATGCCTTTCTCTTCGACATTCATGTGATAGGTGTCGAAATGGATGGTCACATTGGGTTCGTCGATCATCTCCAGCATTTTGAGGGCCTGCGTCGACGTGTTGAGCAAATGCGTTTCATATCGGTTGCACGGTTCAATGCCGAGCGTGATGCCGAGTTTGCGTGCATGTTGCGCCACAGGTTTCAGCGCCTTGACGATATTGTCATATTCGCGCTGCGTTGGTGGCTTGCCGGATTTGTAACCCAACGCGCCGAAGGTGACGCCGCCGAGGAATTTTGAACCAACCTCCGAAGCCTTGTCGAGCGCCTTCTTCACGAAAGCTTCAGCGGCCTCCGGTTTTTCCGCCGCCATCTTGTCTTCTGGCAGGCACAAGGAACAAGTTGGTTCGACACCATATTTCTCGAACAGTTTTTTCGAATGCGGCGCATCAACGCCTTCCGGCACGAGCAGGGGAAACTCGATGCAGGAGAGCTTGTGTTCGGCGGCTTCTGGTATAGCAATTTCCGCCGCTTCACGCGTCCATTCCGCTGCCCAGAGAGAAGCATGCATGCCGAGTATTACGTTTGCCATTCTTGATTTCCTTCTTGCTTCACCCTCCCCCTTGTGGGGAGGGCCGGGGTGGGGGTCGGGAAGTTGGCCAGAATAGAGTTCATTGTTTTTCCGAACGCTGGAGCGACCCCCACCCTAACCCTCCCCCCCTGTGGGGAGGGAACAAGAGGAGGCTTACGCATGCGCCCCCACAATATATTCGACAACATCCCGCATCTTCGTATCCGCCGTCACCAGATCAGCCTCAATCCGCCCTTGCCGCAGCACAACGATACGGTCCGTCACTTCCATCACATCATTCAGGCGATGACTGATGAGAATGACAGCGATGCCTTCGTCGCGCATCTGGCGGATGAGTTTCAGAACACTCTCAACTTCACGCACGGCCAGCGCCGCCGTCGGTTCATCCATGATGACGATTTTCGGATTGAACGTGAGGGCCCGCGCAATGGCTATCGTCTGCTGCTGGCCGCCGGAGAACAAGCCGACGGGTCGATGAATGGAGGGAATGCGGGCACCCAAGCGCTTGATCATCTTGAGTGCTTCGGCGTCCATCTTGGCCTTGTCGACGAAACCAAACATTTTGGTGGGCTCACGCCCGAGAAATATGTTCCGGGCCACATCCTGTTGCTTGGCGAGCGCCAGATCCTGATAGATCATCTCGATGCCCAAAGCACGCCGCGCACCGGGCGCAAGCCCCGTCATCGATTGACCATTGAAAGAAATCTCGCCGCCATCCACTGCGTAAATGCCAGTGATGGTTTTCATCAAGGTGGATTTGCCCGCACCATTGTCGCCGACGAGGCCCGTGACGGTGCCTGCCTCGATGGAAAGATCAACGCCATTCAACACGCTGATGGCGCCGAATGATTTGGTGACGTTGCTGATCCGGAGCAGGTTCATGCCTTTTTCTCCCGGGCCGATTGCAGCTGGTCAATCCACACCGCGAAGATCAACACGGCACCAATCGCCACTTGTTGATAATAACTCTGCACGCCGAGCAGGTTCAACCCGTTCTGCAAAACACCCATGATCAAGGCACCGATGATTGAACCGAGTATGGTGCCCTTGCCGCCGAACAGGGACGTGCCGCCGATGATCGCCGCCGTGATGGCCGCGAGTTCATAGTTGATGCCGGCAACAGGATCGCCGGAATTGACCCGCGCCATGAAGATCAATCCGGCAAGACCTGCGAGCAACCCTGACAAGGTATAAAGAATGCGGCGCAGCCTTTCGACCGGAATGCCTGTCGCCCGAGCGGCATTTTCATTGTCGCCCATCGCCAGCGTATGTGCGCCGAATTTTGTGTAGGCAAGTGCATAATGCGCGATGATTGCGGTGATCGCGAGAAGATAGACAGGAGCCGGAATGCCGAGCGGCCGACCCTGCCCGAGATAGACGACAGCGGCAGGCAATCCGTAAATCGCCCCGCCATTCGGTGCAATGATGAACGAAAATCCGCGCGCAATGCCGAGCATGCCGAGTGTCACGATAAAGGCCGGAATGCGCGTGCGCGTGATGAGCAGGCCGTTGACGTAACCGGCCAGTGCACCGGTGCCGAGTGCGCCAAGAATGGCAAAGGGCCAGGGCAATCCTGCAACAACGCAGGCATAGGCACCAACAACGCCAGAGAGCGCCATCACTGATCCGATCGACAGATCAAGGCCTGCGGAACACAGAATGAGCGTTGCAGCAATTGCCAGAACACCAATGGTCGAGGTGGCGAGCAGGATGTTCAGGAAGTTGCTGACGGAGAGAAAGAAGGGCGAGAGCAGGGCCAATGCAAGACACAGTGCGCCAAGGACAATGAGCGACTCCAGCCGCAAATGCAGCTTGGTGTCGAAAACAAATTGCAGGCGTTGCCAGGGGGAGGGTGAGGATTCGGTGACCATGTGAACTTGTGTAATATTCGCTCCCCCTTGTGGGGATGGATTAAGGGTGGGGGTCGCGCTGGCGCATCAGAAAGTATTCTTACAATTCTGCGGCACCGCCCGACCCCCACCCCGGCCCTCCCCACAAGGGGGAGGGAGATTGATTGTTACTTCACAAACTCCATCATTGGCTCTTTGCCGCCTTCGATGACGTCCTTGGTGAGCACCAGTGTTGGGACAAAGACAACCTCATCGACCTTGCCACCTTCGACAATCTTCTTCACGTTCTCAACGGCCTGTTTGCCGACGAGATAGGGAAGTTGTGCGACCGATGCAGTGAGGCGCCCCTCCTTGATCGACTTCACGGCATCGGAGTTGCCGTCAACGCCGATCACTGTCACTTGCTCACCCTTGCTGGCGGCGAACACGGTTTCAACCGCACCCAGCGCCATGCCGTCATTGGCGCAGAAAATCGCCACGAGGTCAGGATGCTTGGTCAAAATATCGTTGGTGATGTTGGCAGCCTTGCCGCGATCCCAGTCACCGGGCAGTGACGCCACGACTTCGAGGCCGGGAGCCAGTTCCTTCAACTTGTTGGCAAAGCCATCGGCGCGCTTCTTGCCGGTGATGTTGCCGGACAGGCCCTCGATCACGAGCACCGGCCCCTTGGCATCCTTGCCAAGTTTCCCAACAAGGAATTCCGCACCTTGCGCACCAGCAGCACCGTTATCGGAACCGATGTGGAAAGCGATGTTGACGCCTGCTTCCTTGGTGACAGCCGGATCGAGATTGTTGTCGAGATCAACAACCGGAATGTTCATGGCATTGGCCTGCTTGAGGCACGGCAGCAGAATGGTGGAGTTGATGGCGGCCGTGATCATCACAGCGGGTTTCCGCTCCAGCATGGTGTTGCAGGCATTGAGTTGCGGCTCTGCCGCCTGGTCGCTTTCGACGGCCTGCAGATAATATTCAACGCCAGCCGCATCAGCGCCGGCTTTGACACCCTGCTCCATCGCACCCCAAAACGGGTTGGCGAGTGTCTTCATCAGCACGCCATAAAGCGGCTTGTCGGCAGCACTGGCAGCACTGCTCAATGCAGCAAGTGATACGGCAATCAAAAGTGTCTTGAATTTCATAACTGGTTTCCTCCCATTGAATTCAATCGTGTTGTCAGATGGCCGTAGTGGCCTTGCAGAACCACTGGCCGACGATTACGTTAACGATACTTTTAGCTTTGGGCTAGCCACTTTGTGCAAGACCGCTGGAACTTGCCTTCCCCCCTCATTTCTGCTTTATCCCCGTCATCTCACTTCACTGCTGAGACTGAAAATCGCCTGGCCAGTATAGGGCTGCCATGGCGGTTAAACTTAATGTCCTGAAAGGATTGAACAAAATGCCCAAAATGAAGACCAAGTCCTCGGCCAAGAAGCGGTTCACGTTTACCGCTTCCGGCAAGGTGAAGGCAGGCGGCTCTGGCAAACGCCACGGCATGATCAAGCGCACCAACAAGCAAATCCGCAACCAGCGCGGCACAATGATTCTGGCCCCCGGTGACGCCGGTCTGGTCAAGATCCACATGCCATATGCCGGCAAGCACAGCTAAGGGAGGCTTGAACCATGCCACGCAGTAAAGGCGGCGTTGTTGCCCGCCGGTCCCACAAGAAAGTCATGGCGCGTGCGAAGGGTTATTTCTCACGTCGCAAAAACATTTTCCGCGTTGCGGTGCAAGCAGTCGAGAAGGCGGAGCAATACGCCTATCGTGATCGCCGCGCCAGAAAGCGCAATTTCCGCTCGCTCTGGATCCAGCGCATCAACGCCGGCACCCGCGAATTGGGCCTGACCTATGGCCGATTTATCAACGGCCTTTCCAAGGCCGGAATCGCCGTGGACCGCAAGGTTCTCGCCGATCTCGCAGTGCATGATCCGGTTGCCTTCAAGGCCCTCGTCGAAAAGGCGAAGGCTTCGATTGCCGCTTAAGTCTCCCCTCCCTTGAGGGAGGGGCAGGGGTGGGTGTCAGCAAGATGCTCCCCTCGCACAGCAAACCATCCGGGCCTTGAGTGGGAGTTGCGACTCCCTTAACTCAGGGCCTTTGTTTTTGAGGTTTAATTACCACCCCATTTCGTCATGGCCCGCTTCAGGCGGGCCACCCACTGGCTCTCACAGCACGCATCCAGTGGATGGTCCGCCTGAAGCGGACCATGACGGAGTTCTGTTGGTTGTGTTAGAGATGAGCAAATGGACATTACCCAACTCGAATCTGAAACCCTGAAGCGCGTGGCCGACGCATCCGATGAAGCGGCACTTGAAACTGTGCGCGTCAATGCGCTCGGCAAGAAGGGCACCATATCTGAACAGATGAAGTCGCTGGGTGCCATGTCGCCTGACGAGCGCAAGACTGCGGGTGCTACTCTCAATATGTTGAAGGACAAAGTGTCCGAAGCGATTGCGGCAAAAAAAGCAGCCCTTGGCGATGCGGCCCTGAATGAACGGCTGGCCACCGAGCGGCTCGACATTACATTGCCGACGCGGCACGAATTGCGCGGCACCATTCATCCCGTCAATCAGGTGTGGGAAGAAGTGGTGCAGATTTTCGGTGATCTTGGATTCAGCGTGGCCGAAGGTCCGCATATCGAAGACGACTTTCATAATTTCGATGCGCTGAACATGCCACCCGATCATCCCGCACGTCAGGAACACGACACGTTTTATTTCAACGAGAAGCCCGATGGCTCACGCATGGTTCTGCGCACCCATACATCGCCTGTGCAGATCAGGACGATGTTGTCGCAGAAACCACCGATCCGCATCATCGCACCGGGCCGCACGTTCCGGTCTGACTCAGACATGACGCACACACCGATGTTCAATCAGGTGGAAGCGTTGGTGATTGATGAGACAACCCATCTCGGCCATTTGAAATGGGTGCTGCATGAATTCTGCAAGGCCATCTTCGAACTCGACGTTGTGAAGATGCGCTTCCGCGCCTCGCATTTTCCCTTCACCGAGCCGTCCATGGAAGTGGACATCCAGTGTTCGTGGAAAGATGGCCAGGTAAAACTCGGCGAAGGCGATGGCTGGCTGGAAATTCTGGGCTCCGGCATGGTACATCCCAAAGTCATCAAGGCCGGCGGGCTCGATCCCGACAAATACCAGGGCTTCGCCTTCGGCATCGGCATGGACCGCATCGCCATGCTGAAATACGGCATCCCCGATCTGCGCGCGTTCTTTGAATCCGATTTACGCTGGTTGCGGCACTACGGGTTCAAGAGCTTGCAAGTGCCGAATCTGGCGGGAGGGCTATCGTGAGCCTTCTCCCGTCCGCAGGATGGGAGAAGGTCCCCGAAGGGGGGATGAGGGCTCTTCCTTCGCGTGATAGAGAGCCCTCACCCGCCCTATCGGGCACCCTCTCCCACGCTTCGCGCGGGCGAGGGCAAAACGGTCAGACCTCGCCCTTCTCCCCTTCACCTCCCCCTTGCGGGGAGGTCAGAAAATTTGTGCGGCAAATTTCCGGGTGGGGGTTTCGTTGAAGTATGTCAAGATCCATATCCGAACCTCCACTATTAACTCTCTCAACAAGTGGACGGTCATGTAAGGACGAGAAATGTTTGATTGGATCATTCCCGTAACATCTCTGGTGGCGGCAGTTATCGGTGGTTGGGTAGCGCACTTTCTAACTTTGTCCCGCGAACGCTCCGCTAAACGTCGCGAACTGCTTGCAGTCGATCTCAGGGGAATTTGGAATGATCTGGACGTAGGAAATCTTCCTGAAAACGCAGTCGATTGGAAACGCATCGAAGGCGCAATTTCAGGAATTCAGCTGTTCGGTTCTGACGAGGCAATCCAAGTAGCAAATAAACTGATTTCTGAGTACTCGGTTCGAGGTACATTGGATACATCCGAGCTAATAGTGATCGTGAGATCTGAACTGAGAAAAGAACTCGGATTGTCCCAGCCGCGCCAACCTTACATACATTTCCGTGCCAAATCACAATTGCGAGATACTAAATGAAATTCACCCTCTCCTGGCTCGAAAACGTCCTCGCCCGCAGAGCGGGAGAGGAAGGGACCCATTGCGGCACGCAACGGGGAGGTGAGGGCGATGCGTAACCAAGCTAAACTCAAACTGGCCCGGGACCTTCGCCGCAACTCCACCATGCCGGAACAAAAACTCTGGGAACAGTTGCGCAACCGCAATTGCGGCGAGTTCAAGTTTCTGCGGCAAGTCCCGATTGGACCTTATATTGCGGACTTCGTTTGCCGGGAGAAAAAACTTGTCATCGAACTCGATGGCTGGACTCATTCAACACCAGATGAAACAGCGCGTGATGCCAGCCGCTCATCCTTCCTAAAGGCCGAAGGCTACCGCGTCATCCGCTTTGGCAATGAAAGCGCCATGCAAGGCATGGATGGATTACCGGTATTGATACTGGAAGAATTAGGAAAATGAAGGCGGGCCCTCACCTCCCCCATCGCTGCGCGATAGGGCCCCTTCCTCTCCCGCTTCACGGGCGAGGACATGAAGGAACACATCCATGAAGTTCACCCTCTCCTGGCTCAAGGATTACCTCGACACCACAGCCACCGTCGATGAGATTGCTGATGGCCTCGTTGGTGTTGGTCTCGAAGTGGAAGAGATCACGGACAAGACAAAAGCGCTCTCTGATTTCACGGTTGCCTATGTGCGCAAAGCCGACAAGCATCCCAACGCCGACAAGCTGCGGCTATGCGAGGTTGAGACCAAGGACGGCATGAAGCAGGTTGTCTGCGGTGCGCCAAATGCGCGCACGGGCATGCGGGCGATCATTGCACTGCCGGGTGTTGTCATTCCGCACAATCAAACGGTGTTCGCGCCCGCGACTATTCGTGGGGCTGAATCGCAAGCCATGCTGTGTTCGGAGCGCGAGTTGCTGCTCTCCGAAGAACATGACGGCATCATTGACGTGCAGGGTGACTGGCCGGTCGGCACACCTGCGGCCACAGCGCTCGGGCTTGATGATCCGATGTTCTATGTGAAGGTGACGGCGAACCGTCCCGATGCGCTTGGCATCTATGGCATTGCGCGCGATCTCGCGGCCAAGGGCTTGGGCACGCTGAAACCGTTGGATGCGAAGCCAATCAAGGGCACATGCGAATCGCCCATCAACGTGACGCTTGATTTTGCGGATACAAAACCTTGCCCGCTGTTCATTGGCAGATACTTCAGGGGCGTGAAAAACGGGCCTTCGCCCGACTGGATGCAGAAACGCTTGCGCGCTATCGGCCTGCGCCCCATTTCAACGCTGGTCGACATCACCAACTACATCACGTTTGGCTTTGGCCGACCCTTGCATGTGTTTGATGCTGACAAGGTGACCGGCAACATTCATGCGCGTCTGGCGAAAGATGGCGAAACGCTCGCAGCCCTCGACAACAAGTCCTACACGCTGACATCTGAAATGACCGTGATTGCTGATGATGCAGGTGCCGAAGGCATCGCAGGCATCATTGGCGGCTCGCATTCAAGCTGTTCGGAAACCACAACCAACGTCTTCCTCGAAGCCGCATGGTTCGATCCAACCCGCACCGCAGCCACGGGCCGCAAGCTTGGCATCCATTCTGATGCACGCTTCCGGTTTGAACGCGGTGTCGATCCGGGCTTTGTCGAGGAGGGTGCGGAGATTGCGACGCAGATGATCCTCGATCTCTGTGGTGGTGAGGCGTCAGAACTTTTGATTGCCGGAAAACCACCGCTCCAGAATCGTAAAGTTACTTTGCGCAAGACGCGGGTGAAAGCGCTTGGTGGATTGAATACTCCGTGGGCGGATCAATTGGCGATCCTGCGCAATCTCGGTTTCATCGTCACGGAAGCAGCAGGCGGCGCCTCGGCGCAAGTGCCAAGCTGGCGACCGGATGTGCATGGCGAAGCTGATCTTGTCGAGGAAATCTGTCGCATCGTCGGTCTCGAGAATGTGCCTTACGCAGCGATGGACCGGCCAAACGCCATCGCGCGGCCTGTGCTCACACCTTTACAAAAGCGCATGTTGACCTCACGCCGCACCTTGGCCCAGCGCGGGTTCAACGAAGCCGTGACCTATGCCTTCCAGTCAGAAGCACACGCAGCACTGTTCGGCGGCGGACAGGCAGAATTGAAACTCGCCAACGCGATTTCTTCGGAACTCACCGACATGCGACCGTCATTGCTGCCCAATCTGCTCGCCGCAGCAAGTCGCAACATCGCGCGTGGATTTTCGGATTTCGCAATTTCGGAAGTAGGCCACGCCTATGCGGGTGACATGCCGGAGAATGAAACACTGCGTGCGGCTGGCATTCGTCAGGGCGATGCGACATCACGCGGCTGGTTGAAAGGCGAACGCAAGGCCGATGCGTTTGACGCGAAAGCCGATGCGCTTGCCGTGCTGGAATCCTGCGGCATGGCCGCCTCAACTTTGCAGGTGGTGGCACAGGCCCCTGTTTGGTTCCACCCCGGCCGCTCCGGCACCATTCAAATGGGGCCACAAAATAAGCTGGCCTTCTTCGGCGAAATCCACCCGAAAATTCTGAAAGAGATGGATGTGAAGGGACCAGTGGTGGCCTTCGAAGTCATTCTCAACGCTGTCCCTGCGCCAAAACAGAAAGGCACGGCAAGAGCAGCGCTCGCACTTGCTGACCTGCTGCCGGTGGACCGCGACTTCGCATTCGTGGTTGACGACAAGGTGCAGGCAGCTGAATTGTTGAAAGCAGTGAAAGGTGTCGACAAGGTGCTGATCACCGAAGCTGCCGTGTTTGACGTGTTCAAACTGGCGGATGGCAAAACCTCGCTCGCCGTGTCTGTCACCATGCAACCGCGCGACAAGACGATGACCGATGAGGAAATCGAGGCCATGTCAGCAAAGATCGTCGCCGCAGCGGGCAAGGCGACGGGGGCGGTGTTGCGCACCTGAACGTCTTCGCCCGCAGACTGGAAGAGGATGGGACCCATTGCGCAGCAATGGGGAGGTGAAGGTGTTGCATGCGGTTCCGGGCGTTCTTGAAAAGCCCCTCACCTTTCCCACAACGCTTTCGCGTTGCAGGCCCCCGTCCTCTCCCGCTAAAGCGGGCGAGGACGAATTGGAGATTCACACCATGACACCAGCAACGCGCACTGCTATGAAAAACCTGAAGGACCATGCCAAGGCTGGCCTTCCCGATATGCGCAAGGTTTTCGCAAAAGGTGACCGCTTCAGCGAATTCAGCGCCGCCCACGAAGACTTGCTTCTCGATTATTCCAAATGCGCCGTCACTTCCAAAACCATGACGCTTCTTGGCCATGTGGCGAAGGCTGCCAACATCGAGCAAAAATGCCACGCCATGATGCGCGGCGATATCATCAACACCACCGAAGGCCGCAGCGTTTTGCACACGGCGTTGCGCCGCCCGCAATCCGAAATCGTCATGCTCAACGGCCATAACGTGGTGCACGATGTGCATGACGTTTTGCAGGCGATGTCGCGCTATGCCAATGAAGTGCGAAAATCGCAGATCACCGATGTGGTGAACATCGGCATCGGTGGCTCCGACCTTGGGCCTGTGATGGCAACGCTGGCGCTGGCGCCCTACCACGATGGCCCGCGCCTGCATTATGTCTCGAATGTCGATGGTGCCCATATTGCCGACACGCTTAAACTTCTGAACGCTGAGACCACGCTGTTCATCATCGCGTCGAAAACCTTCACCACGATTGAAACCATGACCAATGCGAAAACCGCCCGCTCATGGATTGTGGAAAAACTGGGCGAGGCTGCGGTGGGTGATCACTTCGCCGCTGTATCCACCGCCATCGACAAGGTGAAAGCCTTTGGCATTTCGGAAAATCGCATTTTCGGATTCTGGGACTGGGTTGGCGGGCGCTACTCGATCTGGTCAGCGATCGGCCTTCCGGTGATGATCGCGGTGGGGCCGTCCAACTTCCACCAGTTCCTGCGCGGCGGCCATGCCATGGACCAGCATTTTGCTACTGCCAAGCCGCTTGAAAATCTCCCCGTTCTCATGGGCCTTGTTGGCGTGTGGCATCGCAATGCCTGTGGCTATCCTTCGCGCGCCGTCATCCCCTACGACCAGCGCCTGTCGCGGTTGCCGGCTTACCTGCAGCAGCTAGACATGGAATCAAATGGCAAGCGCGTTACCATCACGGGCGAAGCGGTGAAGGAAGAAACCGGTCCTATCGTCTGGGGTGAACCCGGCACCAATGGACAACATGCGTTCTTCCAGCTGTTGCACCAAGGCACAGGCGTGATCCCGATTGAATTCTTGATAGCTGCGGATCCGCATGAGCCCGGTCACATGCGCGTGCATCATGATCTGTTGATCGCCAATTGCCTGGCGCAAAGCCAGGCGCTGATGAAAGGCCGAAACCTGAAGGAAGCTGAAACCCAGCTCATCGCCATGGGCAAGTCGAAGGCGGAAGCGAAAGCGCTCGCACCTCATCGTGTCTTCACCGGCAACCGGCCATCAATCACCCTCGCCTACAAGACACTTGATCCCTACACATTCGGCCGGTTGATAGCACTCTACGAACACCGCGTCTTCGTCGAAGCCACGATCTGGGGCATCAACGCCTATGATCAATGGGGCGTGGAACTGGGCAAGGAACTGGCCACAGGATTGCAGCCCGTCGTTGAAGGCAGGCAAGACACCAAGGGCCTCGATGCCTCAACCGCCGGTCTGTTGAGGCATCTCAGGAATTAACTGATCAAGGGCAGGGCCGCAGACGGCCATCATAAGTGCGGTATAATCCGGTTGAAGGATTATACGAGCGGAAGCGCGACATGCAGTATTCGACCGAGTCATCGTAGCGGCGAACCCGCACGACGCGATTGCGGTCCATGCAATCATTATAGGCAATGCGATAGGCGCGGCGGTTGACGTAGCCACCGCGTGAACCGGCAGCTCCCAAAACCGCGCCTGCGGCGGTTCCGGCAATCGCCCCACCGACGATATTCTTGCCACGCCCGCGGCCGAGGATGGCACCGAGCACGCCGCCAGCAACTGCCCCGCCAATGGCGCCCTGGCCGACAGCATCACCCGAACCCCGGCGCCACGCCACGCGATAAGCGTAGTCTTCGCATCTGGCACTGAGGCTGGCCGCCTGTGCCTGCGGGGCCGAAATCGGCCCAGCCGTGAACAGCATGGCCAAAGCGCCAGCCGCAATGATGAATTTCGACGTCATGTAAACCTCCATCCGATAATGCCGGATCATAGCCTTGCAATTGGGGCGAGTTGGTGGCGGAATGATTGGGCGCAATCGGCGCCCGAGACGTTAACACTCCACCACATTCACGGCCAGGCCACCGGTGGACGTTTCCTTGTAGCGCTCGCTCATGTCGAGGCCAGTCTGGCGCATGGTCTCAACGCACGTATCCAGCGGCACCAGATGCGTTCCATCTCCGCGCAATGCCAGCGACGCCGCAGTGACGGCTTTTACAGCGCCAAAGGCATTGCGCTCGATGCAGGGAACTTGCACGAGCCCGCCCACCGGATCGCACGTCATGCCGAGGTGATGCTCAAGCGCAATTTCAGCCGCATTCTCGACCTGTTCATTCGTGCCGCCAAGGGCCGCGCATAATCCTGCCGCCGCCATGGCCGAAGCCGAGCCCACCTCGCCCTGGCAACCGACTTCAGCGCCTGAGATCGAGGCATTGTGCTTGATGATGCCGCCGATCGCTGCTGCCGCAAGCAGGAATGTGCGAATGCCGCCTTGATCGGCTCCATTGCAGTGATCGAGATAATAACGCATCACCGCAGGCACAACACCCGCAGCGCCATTGGTGGGAGCGGTGACGACCTTGCCGCCAGCCGCGTTCTCTTCGTTGACGGCCATCGCATAGACCGATAGAAAATCCATGATGCGATGCGGCTGCACCGAATTGCCGCCAGCCTCGGCGATGAGTTTTTGCATGACATCGGCAGCACGGCGTTTCACTTTCAATCCCCCGGGCAAAACGCCGCGCAAAATGATTCCGCGCCGCATGCAGCGGTCCATGGTGTTCCATACGTGATCAAGATCAGCATCAAGTGTTGCGCTGTTCTCGTTGGCGCGTTTCATCGCGACGATGGAAAGCCCCGCCGCCTTTCCCATGGCGAGCATTTCCGTGGCATTTGCGAAAGGGTAGGGCACATGCGCAGGCCGCAATGCCGGCGGAGCCTCGCGCTCCTCAGCCGTTTGCACAAAGCCACCGCCAATCGAATAATAAGTCTCGCTGAATATTTCTTCGCTCATTCGGCCTAACAGCCGGAACACCATGCCGTTGGCATGGCCTTTCAAGGCAGGCCCATAGTCAAAAATCAGGTCCTCGGCCGGATCGAAGGCGAAACCGCCGGCGCGTTTTATGTCGGCCACTCCGGAAAAAATCGCATCAACCTTGTCGGGATCAATTTCGCGAGGAGTCTCGCCCGCAAGGCCCAGCACAATGGCGCGGTCAGTGCCATGGCCTTTGCCGGTGAAGGCTAGCGAACCATGCAATGACACGCGAATGCGCTCACCCTTGAGCCCTTCGATCTGGTCGGTAAACCGCCGCGCCGCCACCATCGGCCCTACCGTATGCGAGCTCGATGGCCCAATGCCGATTTTGAACAGGTCGAAAACTGAAAGGAACATCGGGTGATGCTAGCACGTTGAATCCTAAATGCTTTCTCACCACGCCAAAAAATCTGCAAAATACGTCATTCCTCTCTTGACAACAAAATCCTAGATGATTACATTCATACCATGGAAGTGACGGGCAACCCGATTTTCCATTGGCTGATTGACATCGTGAATAGGAATTTCACGGCAGGCCTCGAGCTGCCGCTGGCCCAAAAGGGCCGGGAAGAGGAGGGCGGAGCTGTGGCGAAGCGCCAGGCCACCTGTTAAGCACGCTGGCAATGATCGCCATCCTCCTCGGCCTCTTCGCTGCCCTCTGCTGGTCCCTCCACGATATCCTCGCCCGCTTCTATGCCCGCGATATCGGCCCCAACCGCATGGCGGTATTGGTGATGCTCATTGGTGCTGCACTCCTTGCCATTCCCGCCATGCAAGGCTCTGCAATCTGGAACGCCGATGCAACTTCGCTCGCCTTTGCCGTCCTATTGGGTGTCGCTTACGCCTTAGGCGTCGGCGGGTTGTTCAAGGCGATCAGCCTGGCGCCCATCTCGGTTGTTGGACCATTCACGGCAGGCTATCCCGCCCTCGTCGTGCTCTGGGGATTGCTCAATGGCCTTGATCCCAGCGCCTGGGAATGGCTGGCCTTCGTCATGATCCTTGCAGGTGCTGCCGTGGTCGCCCGCACCGGCCACCCCGATGGTGGCGTCAACGCTATTGCCCAAGGCAAGCTGCCACTCGTCATCGCATCCTGCGCCATCGCTTGCCTGGGCTATGCCGCATCGGTTGTCCTGGGTCAGGCCGCAGCAGCAACGCTGGGGGAATTCGAAACCACTTTCGTCTCACGCTTTCCCGCCGCAGCCCTGTTGTTGGTGCCCGCATTTTCGGAATCCACGAGAAGCAGGCCAGTGCCTCGCATCGGCTGGGTTGGCATCATTGCCATGGCAATTCTCGACGTCCTCGCCATATCCGGCATCAACTATGCCGGCCGTTTCCCCAACAAGGAACTCGCCTCCATGGGCATCTCGGCCTATGCGGGCCTCGGCGTGCTTCTGGCCATGATCTTCCTGAAGGAAAGGGTATCCCCAGGCCAGTGGCTCGGCATCGCAATGATCGTGGGCGGCGTGGGGATTTTGGGCTGGCCGAAGTAGTACCCATCACATGCTGGCAGGATCGCGCCGGCAAATGCGCGCCAGTTTGAGGAATGCCAAAACCCCCGCCACGGCGCAGGCCATGATGAACCATAGCGCGGCGGAGGAACCGGCGTGATCGAGCAGCCACGCAAAGACGAATGGCGCTGCAGCACCAGGTATGACGCGGAACAGCGCCATCATGCCTAGGCGTTGGCCAAAGCCACTGCGCCCAAACAGGGCCAGTGGCAGCGTGCCATTGACCACGCTCTTCAACCCTGAAAAGAACCCGAGCAGGATCGCGAAGGCAACGCCGCCGGAAAGCGATGTTCCGCTGAACATGAGACAGAGAAGTGCCAGTGGCCGGAGCAAGGCCGCCAGCACCGTCACGGTGACAGGGTGCTGGCTGTGGCCGAAGACAAGATTGGTGAACCGCACCACCACCTGGGCTGGTCCAAACAGCAAGCCGACAAGAAGCGAGGCGCTGCCAAAGCCCAAAGTGTGAAGCACTGGAACAAGCTGCGCCAGCATTGCTGAAAGCGTGAAACCACTGAGCGTGAAGCCTGCCGTCGCCAGCGCAAAGGCACGTGGTTGCAAATGCGCAGGCAGCGGCTGATGCACAAGCGGTTCAGGTGTTTGTTGGTCGTCAGAAGAAGGTTCGGTTTGCGGTGGCTTAGGCAACAAGGCATGTAGCGGTGCGCAGACCAAAACATTGAGGGCTGCGCAAGTCAGCAGCACACCGCGCCAGCCAACGGCACCCTGCAAATAGCTTGTGAGCGGCCAGAACACGGTCGATGCAAATCCGGCAATTAGCGTGAGCTGCACGATGCGCAGTTGCGCTGCGGCACCGGTTGCCTGTGCCAGCGCGACAAATGCGCCGTCATATAGTACTGCAGTCCCGGCGACTGAAATTGCTATGAAGGCTGCAGTGAACAGCCATATACTGCCGGAAAAGCTCGCAACCGCCAGCGCACCAGCGGCCAAAAGCGAGCTGGGCCACATGATGGCGCGCGCGCCGTGCCGGTCGGTCAGCCGCCCAGCCAGCGGCGAAGCCATGCCGCCAGCCACAAGGGAAAGCGAGAACCCTGCAAAAACGTAGGCGCGGCTTACGCTAAGGCTGCCTGCGATATCTTCCGCGATAATCGCGAAGCTGTAATAGAGCGTGCCATATCCGATGATCTGGGTTACACCGAGAAGCCAGACAATTCCCAAGCCATTTCCGCGCCATTTTATGCCGTCATGCACAGCAGGCCTGTCGGCCTGCCTTGGGATTGCAACAGGCAGAAGCTGCGTCTGCTGCAACCCTGTGCCGTGGCTTGCAAATGGCGGAACGCGGAACCAGTTCGACATGAACCACTTCTTCAGTGACTTTCACGTCCCCTATGTCATGCACCATCATGGCTTCGCCAGGCCGGCCAATCTCGATTGTAAGGCGGGCAGCGCCTGCAAGCTGGAGCTTGGCTTCACAACGCGCGAGGATGGCCTGGAATTTCGCAACACTCATGGCTGCAGAGCCTTCTTTGGCAGGCAAGTCCTCAAGCTGCAGGATGACTTCATGCCATTCATCGGGATTGCCGCCGCAATCAAGTGTCGCGAAAGTGCCTGCCTTCACCTCCGTGATGTGATATCCTGGCTGGATGGTCCGCCCCGCATATGAGAAAACAAGTTGCTTAGCACCATGACCCGCCAGGAATGGGGCCAAGGTCCCGAAGGACATGTCGGCGATGCGCAATGCTTCTGTCAGCTGCAAGTTCATGCTAGTCTCCTATTTCAATATTTCAAGAGATATTAAAATGAAATTTGGCGAAACGCAAGCCCTTTCTGCATTCGATGCCTTGTCGCAGGAAACACGGCTCAGAATCATCCGCCTGCTGGTGAAGACCGGTCCCAAGGGAATGGCGGCAGGTGATATCGCCGCGAAAGTATCAGCCTCTTCTTCCGGCGCGTCGTTCCATCTGGCCAATCTCGAGCGCGCAGGTCTTGTCCGTTCCCGCCGGGAAGCGCGGTCCATCATTTACAGCGCCGACTACGACAGCATGTCCGCCTTGACGGCATTTCTCATGAAGGATTGTTGCGCAGACAGGTAGGGCAACGGTGCTCCAGGCAATGCAAACCCTGGCGCTGATTGCGCAACGATCGCTGATGCCGCCATGCATGTCCACATTTTCTATCCTGAAGGAATCGGGCGTCGAGACATTAGCATCTATCCGTTGCGCCTGTGGGCAGAGCGGCTCAATGCGCCTCATCCCAGTTCGCAGCCGCGCGCGCATCAACCTGCAAAGACACCGATAGTTTGACCGCCGGTTCCGGCGCTTGCACCATGATGTCACGGATGACGGGAATGGCGGCATCGACTTCGTCTTCCGGCGCCTCAAAGATCAACTCGTCATGCACCTGCAATAACATCCGTACACGGAGTTTTTCCCTGTGAAGCGCCGGCATCATGCGGATCATGGCGCGGCGGATGATGTCGGCGGCCGAGCCCTGGATCGGTGCATTGATCGAAGCCCGCTCCAGGAACGCCCGCTCGGCAGGATTGGTGGAGCCAATGCGCGGAAAATGCATGCGCCGCCCAAAGATGGTTTCGACATAACCCTGCTCGCGGGCGCGGGCCTTGGTCGCATCCATGTAATCCTTGATGCCGGGAAAGCGCTTGAAATAGGTTTTGATGTAGTTGCCCGCTTCTTCGCGGCTGATGCCCAGTTGGTTGGATAGCCCAAAAGCCGAGATGCCATAGATGATGCCGAAATTGATCGCCTTGGCCCGCCGCCTGACCGACGCATCCATGCCCGCAACCGGCACATTGAACATCTCGGATGCCGTCATCGCATGAATGTCGAGGCCTTCGGCAAAGGCTTTCTTCAGCTGCGGAATGTCGGCGACATGCGCCAGGACGCGCAGTTCAATCTGCGAATAGTCAGCGCTGATCAGCTTGTGGCCTGGTGTTGCGACAAACGCCGTGCGGATGCGCCTGCCATCATCAGTGCGCACCGGAATGTTCTGCAGGTTCGGTTCGTTCGATGACAAGCGCCCTGTAGACGTCGACGCCATTGCGTAGCTGGTGTGAACACGTTGCGTTTTCGGATGAATGTAGGTGGGCAGCGCCTCGGTGTAAGTCGAGCGCAGCTTGGCCAGCTGCCGCCAGTCGAGCACGCGCTTGGCGAGCTCCACGCCCTGTTCGGCGAGCGTTTCCAGCGCATCGGAATCAGTGCTCCACGCACCCGTTGCTGTTTTGCGTCCGCCCGGCAATTGCATCTTGCCGAACAGTAGATCACCAAGTTGCTTGGGCGAACCAATGTTGAACGGCCCGCCTGCAAGCTCATGTATGGTCTTCTCATATGCGGCTTGCTTCGTCGCAAATTCTGACGACAAACGCGCCAGAACGCTGCGGTCAACCGAAATGCCTTCGCGCTCCATCTGCACCAGCACCGGAACAAGTGGCCGCTCCAGCGTTTCATAGACCGTCACCTTGCGCGTCTTCATAAGCTTCTGCTGAAACAGCATCCACAGCCGCAAGGTGACATCGGCATCTTCCGCCGCATATTGCGTCGCACGGTCAATCGCCACCTTGTCGAAAGTGACCAGTGACTTCCCAACGCCAGCGACATCCTTGAAGGCAATCGGCTTGTGACCGAGATGGCGTTGCGACAATTCATCCATGCCATGGCCGACGTCGCCGGATTCAAACGCATAGGACATCAGCATCGTGTCATCGATGGGTGTGACCGCGATGCCAAGGTTTGACAAAAGCAGCATGTCATATTTGAGATTTTGCCCGATTTTCAAAACGCTCGGTGCTTCGAACAGTGGTTTGAGTTTTGCAATCGCCGCATCACGCGCAATCTGGCCCTCGATTTTTTCACCGCCGAAAAGTCCGGCACCAGCACCCGTGTGTGCGAGTGGAATGTAGCAGGCTTTGCCCGGTGCCAGCGCCAGCGAAACGCCAACAATATTGGCCTGCATCGCATCAAGGGAATCGGTCTCAGTGTCGATGGAAACGAAATTCTGCTCGAACGCCGCGGCGATCCACTGATCGAGGGAATTCTCCGCCGTGACGGTTTCATACTCCGCATGCCTGATTGGAATGGCTTTGAGATGCGCCTCCATCGCGGCCACATGGTCGCGGCCCTCATGCATCGCATTGCGCGCAGCTGTCCTTTCCTCTCCCGCTTGCGGGAGAAGGTGCCCCGAAGGGGCGGGTGAGGGCGCAACTTGAGCCCCACCCTCCGGCGGCCAATGCGTGAACGACACTGCAGCAGGTTCAATTGCATCCATATCCGCATCAAGTGCTGAGGCCACTTTCTTGGTGAAGCTGGTGAATTCAAGTCCTTTCAAGAACCCGATGAGATCGCCAGCGCGGGGGCTGTCAACGGCGAAATCGCCGATCTGCTCAGGCACTGGCACGCGCTCGTCAAGCGTCACCAGGCGTTTTGACATCCGCGCTTGCTCGGCAAACTGGATGAGATTCTCGCGCCGCTTCTGCTGCTTGATTTCATGTGCATTCGCAAGCACCCCTTCCAGCGTGCCATAGGCTGCAATCAGTTCAGCGGCGGTTTTGGGACCGATGCCGGGAACGCCCGGGACATTGTCGACGCTGTCGCCGATCAGCGCCTGCGCTTCGATCACTTTGTCGGGTGTCACTCCGAACTTTTCCATGACCTCTGGATCGGAAATCACTTTGTCTTTCATCGTGTCATAGAGCACGACGCCGGGCTTGATGAGCTGCATCAGGTCCTTGTCGGATGTGACGATGCGAACTGTAGCACCCGCTTCCACGGCTTCGCGCGTGTAGGTGGCGATGAGATCATCCGCCTCATAATTTTCCATCTCGATGCAGGAGACATTGAAAGCGCGCGTCGCTTGCCGGATCAATCCAAATTGCGGTCTGAGATCAACCGGCGGCTCTGGCCGGTGCGCCTTGTATTCGGGATAGAATTCATTGCGGAACGTTTTCGATGAATAATCAAAGATCACCGCGAGATGTGTGGGCTTGGTATCTTTGGCTGGGTCTGTGAGCAGCTTCCACAGCATGTTGCAGAAGCCTTGCACAGCACCGACTGGCAATCCGTCGGACTTCCGCGTCAGCGGCGGCAACGCGTGATAGGCGCGGAAAATATAGCCTGATCCATCGATCAGGTAGACGTGATCACCGGATTTGAGCTTGGCCGAATTTTTGGGCGCCGATTTGTGCCCCGTTTTGAGCTGGTTCATGGCCGGCACTATGCCAGCCCTTGGTCCATGATTCCAGCGTTGCAAATGCCGGCCGCACAAACAGGTATTTGAGCACCGTACGCTTCGCCAGAAGGTGCAGCACGACCGGGCCAATGACGCCAGCAAGCGTCACCAGAAAGGCGATCGCATCAACGCCGAGCCATGGCGCAAATTTAATCAGCAGCGAACGCGATGC
Source organism: uncultured Alphaproteobacteria bacterium (assembly GCA_963819615.1). GTDB lineage: Bacteria > Pseudomonadota > Alphaproteobacteria > Rhizobiales > Aestuariivirgaceae > Aestuariivirga. The sequence continues at coordinate 8,180 of CAWFWW010000010.1, read as the reverse complement.
CGCCATGAAAGCGAAGAATGCGAGATAGACGACGATTGAATTCGCCCCGAGATATTTGAGCCAATCTGCCTTGCCCGATCGCGCCAGAACGACACCTGTCGCAACCACCGCCATGGCGCCAATGAGGCCAAGGCCCAGGCTGATCAAAGGCAATTGCGCAACGCCGCTGAACACCAGCCCGCCATTGAGCACCGCCCAAACCAGAAGGGCTGCAAGCACAGTTGCAGATTTTTCAGCTGCAACGCCGCGTGCAAAATTGAACACATGTGCCGAAAGCCAGTAGCCGGCAAAGAAATACACATAACGCGAAGCAAATTCGTCAATTAGCGTCCAGCCCGTATGGATGGGGAGCGCCTCCAGCACGCCCGCAACTGCAAACACCAGAAGCGGGGGAACCTTGTGCGCCAGTTTCGTAAGTGCAAAGAAGACTGCCAGCAAATAGATGAACCACAAGGTGCCATAGGGCTCGATGAAGCCCATCGCGTAGTCACGCAAGAGGCCTGAAAGCCCCTGGTCCGTGTAAATGCCGTGACCCTTGAACAGGAACTGTATGGTCATCCACAGAACATAGAAGTAGGCAAAATGAATGATTTTCGTGTCGGCATATTTGCTCCACGGCGCGGAAATCCTCCGTGCCAGGAACAATCCCGATATCAAAAAGAAATCCGGCATGCGGAAGGGCCTGGCCCATTCGATGAACTGGCCAAGCGTGCCGGTCTCGCCAAGCGCTTTTTCAACGCCCAGCGTTGAATGCATCATGACGACAAGTACAATGCAGATGCCCTTGGCGTAGTCGACCCAATCCACCCGCTGTGGAAAACCTGCCTTAACCGGTGAAAAACGTGCCGCAACCATGATCATTGTCCCGCAATCATACAAAAGTGCCTCTGCGCCATGTCTTGCAAGGATGTTGCCAGGGACGTTGTCATGTTTCGGGGACAGCGAATTAACCCTAATCGTCCGTTCAATATTTGCGATGCCCGGGAAAAGGGCAGGCCGTCTTCCGCAAACTCTTCCCCAACTGACGCGATTGCGAAACCTCCCACACTTGTCTATAGCCAAATCCGAAGCACCCGTAGCTCAGCTGGATCAGAGCGCTGCCCTCCGAAGGCAGAGGTCACAGGTTCGAATCCTGTCGGGTGCGCCAATGATTTCAAATGGTTAGCTTAGTTTTCTGCAGTGCGGAAACTGCCCCTTCCGGATTATTTCCGGATTAAGTGTTCACGGGCAGTTCTAGGAAAAGTCGGTAATTGTTCTAATGTCAATTAGCGAACTTCTCCCCGTGAGACTTCAGCTGCGAACAATGCAGAACTCAAATGGGACAAAACCGACAAAGCCTTTTCCTGAGTGTCCGAGAGGTCGATGCTTGGGGCAGACTCGAAAAGCGTACTCTCGATAACATGCATCAGATGGCCCAAGCCCCAATTCCCGTAAACATAAGATCGTGTTTACTTTCACCTCGACGTAATGAAAGAATGGTCTAAGGAAAGGTGCATCAGTCGACTGAATTGCTGCCAGTCATTCAAGCAGCCGATTCATTCGCCTCACCGTGAGGGGTAATCCATGTCATGACCTTGCGACATCAGAGCCGCGCGCTCGCGGGCCTCAGGCAGGTAATTGTAGTTTAGCTTCCACAACGGCGTCTTGATCAGAGTAGCTCTTTCTACGTATGAACTATATTCTCCCGTCATCATTGGACGATTCAACATTTAGACAATTACTGATCAAGCCAAAATGGCCGCTTTTTTTGCAACCAGAGTTCCATCGGACCGCCAGAGCCCATCGGTCAAGTCGTTACATCGCTTTCTATTCAAGCCCACATCTATTCTTTCGTATTGAACACAACAGTCCGTTGCTAAAATAATGACGCAGAAAATCTAAGCCGTCTACTGTGAAGTCATTGCGCGTCCAGCAATGTTCCCAATTTTCGTCACACACAAAGCCATTGCTTGGAGGAACCGAAAAATGCCTTTCCCACCCTATGATGCCTTTGGCGGATTCCTGAATATGCGGCGGCCGGTAGATCGCCGGGTTAGTCCCAAGGCAAGCATTTCACTTTTGGAGCTCAATACGGGAACAGGACGTATTGTAGATACGTTCGGTACTGATTACGCCGCATTGGTTCGTGACAACACTGCACCTTTTGCATCTCTAGATTCCACACAACAACAGATGCGTGTCGCCGTTGTGGGAGCCGGAATTTCCGGTATCACTGCAGTCTATGAATTGGTCAGAGCTGGCCTTCAACCTGATCTTTTTGATGGGAGATCAGAGATCGGTGGGCGACTTTATAGCCGATCGTTTGGGCCGGAAGTGCCTTATCAGGCTGAAATGGGTGCAATGCGTTTCCCTGATACATCCAAGCTTCTTTGGCACTATTTAAATCAGTCGATCATCGCAGAGGGCGGCGACCCAGCCACTGTCATAATGGAGACTTTCCCAAACCCCGGTAAAGTTGTCACCGCGCTGAATGTCGAAGGACAGACTATACTTTGGAAAGCGGATATTAGTAACCCAGATTTTGGTGTGCCGCAGCGTGTCCAAGATCTCTCGAACGCATTTTTTGGTCAAGTGGAAGCGGCCACAACCTATATAATTAATTCCATATCCTATGGGCTGGCGGACATCGCAGGAATTTTGAAGCAAGTCAGCCTGAGCGTTGATGAACAAGTTGCTGTAGAAACCTATTGGAACAATATCATCCGGGACTTTGATCGGTATAGTTTAGAGCGCTTCTTACACGAAAAACTACCAAATTGGACCGACAGTGATATTCGCCTCTTCTATGCAGTTGGCGTCGGAACGGGTGGTTATGGACAGGATTTCCAGTCGTCCTTCGTCGATTTTTTGCGTTACGATCTTTGGGCCTATAGTGACCTTTATCGGTTGCCCTTCTCGTCACAGGATATTGCCCGAAAACTTCTGGCTGCCTGCGGCAGCGTCGGCTGGAGCCAATCTCCAACTTTGAACACCGAAGTTGTCTCTGTCACAAGACGAATAGACGGGACCGTTGCCGTGAAAACTCTATCTGGTGGGATCACTACCGACCGTACTTATGACTACGTAATCGTCGCGACCAGCAGTGTGTCTATGGTCGCTAACGCCGGGATGGATATAAATATCCAAACAATCGTGGGTCATCCTTTGGAGCGTGGCGCATTCGCCAGCGTGAATGATTTGACTGACCCTACCAATCTCTATTGCTACAGAATCCGCCAATCAATGCGACGGGTGACGTACTATCCCGCCACTAAAATTTGGGCACTCGCGGTAGATGAGGCCAAGCCGTGGATAAGGGAGCCAAGCTGGCCATCATTGGGTGGTGAACCCATGAAGTGGATTTTAAGCGGGCACTACGCTGGACAGACCGCGATCATCGATACAGATCCGACCAATCCTCTTGCTAAATGCCCAGTACTGATCGCCTATCAAAATCTCTTTGATTCAACACGCTACGGCGGGATCGTTGATCGGGCAGGGTCGACTCCTCCTTACACAGAAACGGCAGCTGAGCGGCTTGCATTTCTCTATGGCGGCATGAAAGCTGCCGACAATGAAACAGAACTTGGTACAATTGTTTTCAACGGTATCGCCAACTCAACTTCTGTCCAATCGTTCAGAATTGACTGGCACCAAGAGCCCTATGTGCAAGGAGCGTACCGATTGTTGCGTCCTGGCGAATATGTTTACAACGCGTCCATGGCATTCCAATATCTGGCTGCCCAAGACGTCGAGGTGCAAGAGATATACAAGCGGATCTATTGTGCGGGTGAAGGAGCATTCTTTCTGGATGGGTGGGTAGAAGGGCCAATGCACGCAGCAGTGAACTGTGTGTCAGCGGTACTCAATCAAATTACGAACGGTGGCACGCGCATGGGTGCAATTCTTGACCCGTCTGCTTGGAAATTCGGCCGCACGATAGCTGCCGATTGGAATGATTTTATAGCGCCAATACCGCTAGCAGAAAACACTCACCATCTGCGGAAATAGCTGCGCTCATCTTCATTTTGTTTGACGTATTTGGAAGCCGTACGTAGTTGTGTCGGTTCGCATACAGTTGCTATATGATTTCAAAGCTCAAATTTGTCGCCACATTGATGGGTACTAATGCCCTCTCGGCTTCAGAATATAATAGTGGCCGTTTGGACAACACAAATTCAAGTCTTCTCGAAAGCGGTTGGACATTATCTCGCCAACGATCAAGACTGCACAGTCAAATGCCAAGTTCGAAATTTTTAGAGCATTCGCCCATGTTGAAATACAGTCCAAATCGAGCCATTCCAAATGAGCGCTATGAGACGCAACTTGATAGGTGCCCAGCTTCAAATTGGTATCGCATAGATGTATGGCCAACTGAGAGGGGCCTTGTCGTTCCCTCCGAAGCAATCCCGTCGCTCCCATTTCCCATCTCATCGCTCTCGTTTGATCATAGGTACGAGTTCACCAAGTGACTTCAGGTAGTCTAACTGATGGCCGTCGCGATAGACCGTGAATTCAGCGCTGCGGTCGCGCCATGATTTCAACACTTGACCTAGTCCATTTGCACCTTCACGGCGCGCTTGCCGAACTTGGTCGAGATCAATCATAACCGGAAAGATATCTGGGATCTGACCGGACTGATAAACAACCCTGCCAGCGGGGTCAGCAACGAGAGAGCGACCGTTACCACCGGAATCGAGGCCATTCACATCAATGACATAACATTGGAACATCACCGCCGTAGCCCGGACTATCGCAATTTCGGCGTCGCGATCGTTGGTGCCGGTGAGTACCGGATGGATCAGAACCTCGGCACCCATAGAAGACAAAGTGCGCATAACCTCTGGGAACCAGATGTCGTAGCAAATGCTCAACCCAAATCGCCCAACATCGGGAACATCGAAGACAAGGAACTCGGTGCCACCCTCAACTCCGGTTTCGAAGGGGCGGAATGGAAAAAGTTTATCGTAGCGTCCGGTAATGGTACCATCTGGAGCAATGACTACCGCGTGATTGAAAATCTTTTCTCCGCGCCGCACGAACATCGAACCTGGCACAAGCCAAACTCTATGCCGATCAGCGAGTTTCTGAAACACTTGAATATCCGCTTCCGGCGTCTCGCACATCCGTGAACGCAGTGGGCCATGCATCGCTAATTCAGAAAAGACAATCATGTCTGTTGCTGGAAACAATGCGATCGTCTTTTCGATCTGGTCCACCATGGCCGCAATATTGTTGCCACCTATTGGAACCTGCATTTGTATGCCAGCTACAAAAAATTGCGCGCGGCTTGGTTCACTTGTCTGGCCCATGTCATTCTTCATTCCAAATTACACCACCATGATTTCAGGATTTCTCACCACCGGAGAAAACAAGCTTCCGCGAACCTTCCTGAAAATCCGAACAGGATTGACGCCATCGCTGTGTTGGCCAGACCAATTCGACTGCACTGGTCTGTGGGATGTACTTAGCAGTGTACAACGTGCCATATCCTGCCTCGAATGAAGTTTGATAAACAGGGGGCGCCAAAAAGACTTGTTCCATCGCCTCCACACTTTTGTTTTCAGCAATTGATTTTTGGAGGACTAACTCGCGCTCTACGGATTTTGTTGTTTCGGCGTGGCGCTTCCATTCAGGCTTGTGCTGATGGTTTGTGGCAACACGGTGATTGACAACTTCGACATTGCGCCCGGGAGACACAAACACCATCGCATGGTGTCCGGACCGATCGAGCAATGCGATTGAATAAGCCATATGGATTGGCACACGCTGCAAAATAGCAATTGCGCTTTTCGTGTCAGATGCAAATTCTAGAACATAACGCAATACTATAGGAATGCCGAAGCCTTCCTGCACAGTAGGACTACCGCCAAAGGATAGAGATACCGCCAGTCCATCTTCGTTGATACCGTCAAGAACCCCCCACAGACTGTCAATCATGGCAACAACCCGCTTGCCGCAATAACGCGATCGCAGACACGTACCTTCCAGCAATTTTGGACCATAATCGTAGTTGCGGATCATCACAGGTTGTGGACCGCCAATGATTGCTTGCGAACAGCCTCCAATATAGGCAGGCGGACTCCACATCGAGAGGAAGCGTGCTTCAAGATCGCCGCCACCCGCTGCCTCACAAAGTTCTTCATAAATCGGCACGAGCTCCGGCATGTGTTGGCGCAGAGCCCGTTTGCTGGCCAAATATGTCGACCGTTTCCGGATGCCTTCAGCCAGAAACCACCGACTATAGCCATGCCAATTCCGATCGAAGTTTAGGCGCCATTTTGTGGACGGCTTTTCTTCATCGATTGCGTTGAAAGTAATGTCCATTGGTTTATCTGCCTTCGTGCAAGTCAAACAATCTTGAACGAACCGGCATGCGGAGCGAATTGCATATCGGCCTCAAGGACAGATTTTCCAGCATAATGTTTTTTGATGCCCCTGATCCAGTTTTTTGCGCGGTCGTTGAGCTCAAAGTCATTGCCCATAACGCGGCCACGGGTGATGAGAATGCCTAAGTCAGCCCCTTCATAACGATAGTCGCCCGGTCCCGTTATCCGCAGGAAAAAAGCCTCGCGCTCGCTGTCAATCGCTTGTCGGTCAAAGTCAAATCGATCATAGGAGACTGTTCCATCAACGGCCATTCGGTAAATGCCGGACGGTGGTGCATTCGTAACTACCTCCACGTTCTTTTCAGTGGATTTCATGATCACTTGTGCCCATGAATCAATGAACTCTTTTTTCGCCCAACGGGCATTAAGCTCTTCCACGTCGATCTTGTATTTTAGCCCTGAAAATTCCAGAAGATGAAACAGGAAGAGTGGTGCATCAGCATAGGCAAAAGCTGAATGGTTAGTGATCGAGCTTGCACCACAAATACGCGGGTTCAGTTCACCTAGATAAACTTCACCGTCCTTTGCATCGATCAAGAAATCCAAATCGAAATAGCCGCGATACCCTTCCTTGATCAGTTGATTGCCGAAGCGAAAAGCCATTTCACGCGCTTTGTTGCGGATCTTTTCCGAAAATGCACCAGGGAATATTTCATTGCCGCACCAGCCACCTTTGTAAGGCGTCAATTCTTTCTTTCCAACGACTTCGGTCAGAAGCGGGCCAACTAGTGTGCCCGATTTTGTAGCGCAGGCCTCCATAGTTGCACCACGACAGTTAATGCGCTTCATGATCTTTACTTCACGCTCGGCCTGGATTTCTTTGGCGTGACGATTATAGTCAGCTTCATTGGCAACAAAAAACGTCGTATGTCCACTATCACCAAAAGCGGTCTGCACGACGAGGTCATGACCGATCCCCGCTAGCTTTGCCGATTCCATCAAGTCTTGATAGGTCTTGGCAGGTCCGAGCGTATTTGGAACTGACGCGACACCGGCCTTGTTGCCGATCCGAACAGTTTCCATCTTGTTGTCACAACGTGCGCGAAGTGCAGCTTTCGGAAACCAGACCTCGATCCCGAGTTCCTTGCAGATTTCTTCGGTCTTTTCATCGAACATAAGGAAAGTGGCGACTGGCCTACCGCCGCGCCGCAGTATCTCATCAACAACATCCTTATGCTGCAACAGATAATTGTTGATGTCCTCAATCGACTCGAACTCGGCGTGTGCTTGCTTAGATGGCACCATAACTTTCGGGTGCCGACCATCAAAGCAGTCGATATAACTGACAAAGCGGAAGTTACGAACCCATTGGTCTATGTCCAACAAGTTGAAGTTAGTGGCCGAAATAAAATAGATTGGCCTTTCGTTCCGGTGCATGACGACCCGCAGGTCTGACACATTTCGAATGGTTATCATGGCGTCAATGCTCTTTGTTCGTTGTTAGCTCTTCCAGTGGTGTGATGCCGAGTTGTGTGTTTGACTTCGAGATAGCTTGACAGCCCCCATGGCCCCAACTCGCGACCAAGACCACTGGCCTTGAAACCACCCCAAGAGGTTTCGAGGAAAATTGTCTGCGGAGCATTGATCCAGACGTGGCCCGCCTCCAACGCATCGGCGATGCGGTCTGTCTGCACGGCATCGGCTCCAACGACAGTAGCCACAAGACCGAAGTCGCAATCATTGGCCAATGCTATGGCTTCGGCTTCGTTTTGAAAGGTCCGTATGCAAAGTACCGGCCCGAAAATCTCTTCGCGCCACAACGGGCTGGAAGTCGGCACATCGGCAAAGATTGTGGGTTCCACGAACCAGCCA
>CAWFWW010000009.1:0-23357 GCA_963819615.1 uncultured Alphaproteobacteria bacterium | reverse complement strand
CCTTGCGTGCATCCCTTGCGGCGTCGATTCTGAGGGTATTGTCTTTCAAACCGGGTAAGTAAGGAGCGAAATCATTGGTACACGCTCCCCGATGCCAAAATCCTTTCAATGCCCCGCGAATTGAAGCGCCTGGCAAACCATCTTCAGTGTCTCCTTCGAATAACAGTGCAGCATTGTGAATAAACCGGGCGCTGACTGGTTTTCCATGTTCGGCTTTCCGGTGCTTCCAGGTTTGAATGTCGATAGTTGTTGCCAAGGCCTGTGCTGTACAGGTTGGCTCTCCCCCCTGATTGCGCACCCAAACATCGGCATTGGGGCCCAGGCCCAAGGAGTAGGGCGGAACAAAAATTGGTTCTACAGCTGTCAGTGTTGGAGAAAAAACAAAGTCTCTTCCATCAGGCTGGTCAGGGCGCACATTCAATGCAAAAGCGAAGCTTCCTTTACTTTGAGCTTGCTCTGAAAGCCCCAAATCAATTGCCGCCGCTTCTCGCGGTCGTAGCATATGGGAACCTACACTTCGGCTCCACATGAAGCATTGTTCAACCATCATTGCTCCTGGATCTTGGGCGTATTAGTAAATTACAAATGTGATTTTGCCTTACGACGAACAGAATGTGCTGTGACTGATTTTTGATACTGCAGGCATTCATCCACAGAAACAAGGGTCGAGTGGCAACCTCTTAGCTGGTTGAATGCATTGTCACGAACGGCTGCCCGTGGATTCTCCTCGGTGCAATCGTTTCTCGTCTTGTTTGCGATGATACTTAAATGTTCGCCCTCGCTCGGATCCATCATTCATAACTGGTTAGACATTTTCAAGAATTTTTCACGGATGCTGCGCCCTAATAGACCTGTGCTTTCGTGTCCTCTGATTGGATTTAGGTCCTTCTGATTCATGTTGGGGGCAGTGGACACCTTCGATCTCGGATCGCCGGGGAATTAAACTGTACCAGAATTGCCAGAGTCCGATTCACACATAGAGTTCAGCGGGAACTTTTCGTTCAGTCAAAATAGGGTTGCCGAGCTTGCCTGTGAAGAATCTGATCTATGGGATGTCGTTTGAGCGGTTGCTGCGACTACCTGTTTAATACCATGATCAGCCAATGAATAGACTTTCCATGCCCAGAATGTTCAATATGAGTATTTATTTGAAACCAAGTGACCGCCAGAATACTACAATTAAACATCTTAAACTGCGGCAAACTGAGGTGTATCAATGAACTGGGACAAGGAAAAAGGACCGCGCATCGCATTTCTGGGCACGGGGGCGCAGGGTGCATCAATTGCCGCCGATTTTGCCTTAGCTGGCTTGGATGTCACTTTTATTGACCAGTGGCCAGACCACATTGAGGCCATTCGCAAAAGCGGGATCACGGTTAATCTGCCCACGCGCCAAATTAACGTGAAGGTTCCAGCGCTGCATCTATGCCAAGTTGCCGAAATCAAAGAACCCTTTGACGTCGTTTTTTTGGTGGTGAAAGCCTATGATACAAAATGGGCGACGGAATTGATAAAGTCAGTTCTGGCGCCGGATGGATTGATGGTGGGTTTGCAGAACGGCATGACCCATGAAGACATTGCCACCATTATTGGTCGGGAGCGCACATTGGGCGCCGTAATCGAAATCGCTTCCAACATGTGGGTGCCGGGTACCACCAACCGGCAGAATGATGTTGATGAATCCTGGTTTGCTCTTGGGGCGCTAGATCTTAAAACGCAGCCGCGTGTCGAAAGTGTTGCGAAGTTGCTGCGCAATTCAGGCCGCGTGGAGGTGATGGATGACATTCGCTCCGCCAAGTGGATGAAGCTCGTAGTCAATGCGGCTGAACTTATTCCATCTGCGATACTCAATATGCCGCTCAATGACGCAGCGCGCTATCCAGGAATGCTTGAGGTGATGCGATTGGCCGGATACGAAGCCATGCAAGCGGCACAAGCAGATGGTGCGCAGATTATCCCCATTATTGGCATGCCCGCCATCACCACCAACCACCCTGAGCGCTATGTCGATCAGATTTTCGATGAGGTTTTGAAAACCTTTTCGAAGCCCGACACCTTGGTGACGTCACTGCAAGATTGGCGCAAAGGCCGTCGCGCTGAGGTGCAGGAAGTGAATGGCTGGGTTGTTGACATGCTGCGCAAACACGGACGCGACGCGCCGATGAACCAGCGCGTGGTGGAACTCGGCTTTGAGATTGAAAGCGGCAAACGCGAGGCGCATCCCGACAATTCCAAACTGATGATCGAAACCTATAAGTCGTTGGTCGAGAAGAGCTAGGTCAGGATTTCGCACTCCACAGGCGATGCGGTGAATTTTTTTCATATCCGAGCTTGTCGAAACTGGCGATTTCAAGAATCTGCCCCCAGGGTGCGCGGAAATAAACCCACTTGAAGCCTTCCAATGGTCCGGCGTCCACCACGTTTGGACCATCAAGCATTTCAACGCCCATGGCCTTCAAGTGTTCAGCGGATGCAAACACGTCTTCAACCTCAAAGCAGATGTGCGATCCCCCGACTTCGGACGAACGTTTCTGCCCTGCTTTTTTGTCTTCGCCACTATATTCGAACAGTTCAACGCTGGTGCCATTGCCGCAGCGCAGAAAGACAAGGTCTTTGATGCGGGAATGGGGTGCGGCACCCAGTTTGCCCTGCATGAATTTATCATCGACGTCGAAAGCTCCTGTGCGAAAAACCGTGATGGCACCAAAAATCTTTTCAAAGAACGCAATGCCTTCTTCGATGTCAGGTACGGTAATGCCGATATGATGCATGCCGAGTACGCGTTCAGCCATAGTGTCCTCCGATGTGTTGCGAGAAGCCTATGCTGCCTCGAAGAAACTGTCTAGTCTAACGCCATGACGGAATATGAGCTTTTACGCATTATCAGCTTCCTGGAGCGCATGCGCACGCCCTATGACAAGCTGTTGAACGCTGTCTGAACCCGACCCCAACTGGAACATCATTCTCTATCTCATGAAGAGCCATTTGCGGGGTGAGAATGTGACGATGTCGTCGCTCGCTTCTGCAGCCGATATTCCGTTTGCCAGCGCCATGCGCCGCATCCACAAACTGGTTGAAGCGGGCGACATTCAACTGCGGCAGCGCGGCACCACAGGAAAGTCTTACTACCTTGAGCCCAGTCGAAAATTGGCCCTTGGCTTCACCACCTACGCGTCGAAAGTCAAAGGGCTTTTGGCCGATACCTTTGGCTTGAAAAGCGGCAGCAGTGATACCGAAGACTACTATTTTGGCGGTTCCTATCTGGCGGGGCAGATTATTCCACCGCTTGAAATCATGGATAAGAAAAAAGAAGCGGGGCCGGATCTGCGCTTTCTTCTGCATGATGACAATTACTTCGCCAGCATGCGCGATATGTGGTCGGATTTCCGAAGCAAGCTTTCAGCGCGGAAAAATTTCAACCTGTTGCCGTTGCCGGAATTGCGCGAGGAGGTGTTTGCAAACGCGAAGCGCAGCGAAAGCCAGTATGATGTTATTGCAGTCAACATGCCATGGTTGGGTGAGAGCGTGTCCAACAACGTGGCTCAACCCCTGACGGATTATCTGAAAGCCAGCGGGATTAACCCGCTCGACTTTCACCCCAATATTTGGGCCACGGGCAATTGGAGCAATACGCAGTACGGCATACCGATTTATTGCACCATCGAAGCTCTTTCTTTGCGTAAGGATTTGTTTGAAACGCACAAGCTTCCGCACCCCACCAGTTTTGAAAAAGTTTTGCAGGCCGCAAAAGCTTTGCACAACCCCAAACGCGGCATGCACGGAATGGTGTGGAATGCGGCGCGGGGTATGCCGATCTCCCATTCATTCATGTTTTTCATGGGGGCTTGCGGCAATCCTGTGATTGATATTCCAGCCCCGCGTCTGCATGTTGATTACAGCAGGTTGAAGGGCGAGGCCATGCGTCCGCGTATTTTAAGTGATGCTGGCCGCACCACGCTCAAATACATGCATGAGCTTCTCAGCGTCTCGCCGCCGGATATTTTGTCAATCGATTGGAACCGCGCCCTCGACTATTTCATGACGGGCCATGCCGCGATGATTTATTGCTGGACCATGCGGGCGGCACGCTTTGAATATGACATTCATTCTCTGGTAAAACGCAAAGTGGCTTACCTGCCTCATCCGGCGGGTCCGGGTGGGGCGGGAATTTCGCCCATCGGCGGCTTTCTGTTGATGGTCCCAGCATCACTGCCACCGGCCCGCGCCCATCTGGCGTTTGAAGCGATCTCGTGGATGGCCTCGCCAGCCGCGATGAAGGAACATGTAAAAAATGGATTTCCCGTAGCACCTCGCTTTAGCGTCAGCGCCGACCCAGAAGCCGCGGCATCAACACCCATCGTCAGTTTCGTTGATAAATTGGCGAAGCAAAACAAAATCCAAAACTGGCAGAGGCCGCCCGTCCCAGAATATCACGTGATTGAAGAAATTCTGGGCGAAGAAATTTTCGCGGCCTTGAATGGCGAATGTTCGGATGAAGAGGCCCTAACGCGAAGTCAGAACCGGATTGATGCGGCAATGCGGGCGGCGGGGTATTATTGAAACGTCAACCCGCCACCGGCCTCCGCACTGTTGAATACACCAATGCCGCCACCACAATCAGCGTACCTTGGAACAAGTACTGATACGTCTGCGTGAGGCCTAGGAACGTCACGGCGCTCAAGACTTCTGTCAACAGCACTGCGCCCAGTACCGTACCCAAGAAAGAGCCGCGACCTCCCGTTAAACTTGTGCCGCCCAACACGACGGCGGTGATGCTGGCGAGGGTGTAGTTGATGCCTTGTCTGGGGTCGCCAACGCCGATTTGCGTCATCAACATCAGGGCGCCTAAAGCGGTCAGCAATGAACACAAGATGTAACCCGTGACGAAAGTGCGGTCGGTGCGGAGGCCCATACGCCTTGCTGATTCTTCGTCGGAGCCTACGGCACGCAAGCGCCATCCCAGGCGATGCTTGCGCAAGGTATATTCAAGCGTGATTGCGACGGCGCAGAGCACGATGAAGGCGACGGGGATGGGGCCCCACTGCCAATTGATCCAATCTGTCACGGTGAAACTGATGTAGCCACCGGGTTGATCCCGCAAGAGAAAACTACAGCCCTGAATGGCGATGAACATGGCGAGTGTGGCCGCAATCGGTGTGAAGTTGGCGTATCGGATCAGCACGCCGTTGATGGTGCCGACGGCGATCGCGCCTAAGAACATCAACAGGAAACCTGCGAGCATGACCGCGGCGGATTTATCGTCGTTGATGAAGAAGGAGGCGACGACGACAAGAAAACCTGTAAGGGGGCCAACGGATAAATCGATGCCACCCATCAGCAACGCCACTGTTTGCCCAAGGGCAATGAAGCCGAGGGCCGTGGCCAGCAACAGAATGTTGTAGACATTGTAGATCGACAGGAAGTTGTCGTTCTGAACATTGATGTAGAGGCCGAGCAGCACTGTCATAATCGCAATGACAAGTGCAGGTGCGTTGTCAGTCTGCAGGAAGTGGCGGATGCCCCCCATGGCTGCATTTGCGGCAGCACCAAAAACGCCTTCGCTGCCATGTGTTGCCGCGCTGACGGCAGCATGGACAATTTTTTCTTCTGTGACATCTGCACCCGTGAGAGTGGAAACTGCTCTGCCCCGCGACATGACGATGACCTTATCGCAGAGCCCTTCCAACTCTGCGGCGTCGGACGAATTGACGATGACGGCTGTGCCTTGATCAGACACATCGCGCAGGATGCGGTAGATTTCGGCACGCGCGCCAACATCAACGCCCTGTGTTGGTTCATCGGCAACAATCAATCCCGGCTTTGACAACAGCGCCCGGGACATCACAATTTTCTGTTGATTGCCGCCAGAGAGCGAGAGGATAGGCGCTTCGATGCTCGGCGCTTTCACGGCAAGGGAGCTGAAGGTATTGGTTACAAGTTCCAGCTCCTTCTTGCGATTGACCAAGCCATAAGTTCCGAATTTTTCCAGCGCACCGAAAGCTGCGTTTTCGCGAACGGTGAGGCCTGCGGCCAATCCTTCGCTGTGCCGATCCGACGGCATGTAAGCGGATTTTCCGAGCAGCTCTTTGACGCTCACGTCGCTGCCACGCAATGTGACTTTGCCTTCGGACGGCACGAGACCGGCAAGAGCGCGCATGAGCGGGGATTGGCCATTCCCTGCAACACCTGCAATGCCGATGATCTGGCCGCGTGGCACGTCGAATGAAATGTCCTTGAAGCCGCGACCACTGAAGTTCTGGACAGAGAAGCTAATGTCTTTGCTTTCGCCCTTTGCCTTCGGCGGGAAAGCAGAACCCATGGAGCGTCCGACGATGAGGGCAAGGAGATCGCTATCGCTGATATCCTTAACCAGCGAAGAGCCACGCCATCTGCCGTCGCGCAGAACTGTCACACGCTGGGCGATCTGGCGCAGTTCCGCGAGGCGATGAGTGATGTAGATGACGGACGTACCGGACTTCACGACTTCACGCACACGGTTGAAGAGCATGTCAGTTGCGTCTTGATCAAGCGACGCTGTGGGTTCGTCGAGAATTAAAAGTTTAGGTTTGAGTGCGAGAGCCTTGGCGAGTTCAAGCAAATGTTTCTGCGCGATGGTGAGGGCTTCCGTGCGCAGACGCAATGGCACGTCTAGGCCAACATCGCGCAACATATCTTTGGCGACGTCTTGCGCAGGGCTGGCCTTCGAAAATGTGATCGGGCAATGCAACGCGCAGATTTTCGTAAACTGAAAGGTCTTCAAGAATGGCAGGATGTTGGAAGGAAATGGCGATACCGAGTTTGGTCGACAATTCCGGTGTCATCTCAGTGATGCGCTGACCTTCGAAAGTAATTTCGCCAAGTGTGGGCTGCAACGTACCTGAGATGATGTTCATCAAGGTGGATTTGCCAGCGCCGTTTTCACCGAGAATGGCGTGAACTTCACCGGGAAAGAATTCGACAGTCACATCGCGCAAGGCGAGGACGCCGGAGAAAGCTTTTGAAATGTTGTCAAGGCGAATGGTCGCGTCGGTGCGATGCGCCGCGCTTGCGTCGGATGGTTTTGCTTTGCTTGCCGCCACGTTATTCAATCCGCAAAAATATTGCCCCGGAGAGAAATCCCCCCGGGGCAGAGTTTACTTACTGGCCAACAGCTTTGGCTTGCGCTTCGTCTGGAAGTTCTGACGACAGATAGATGGCGCCTGGCAGGTCTTTGCGGCAGGTGACTGGGTTTGGCTTGCCAGAGACTGAATCTTCATAGACTGGTGCTGAGAAGATGTTTTCTGCTGGCGGCGTGCCACCTGTTGCGGCTGCAACAGCGTGTTGAACAGCCAGACGCACGTTGTCGTTGCCGGTTGCGACTGTGAAGAGTTTGAAGTCAGGGTTGGTACCCTTCATTTCCTCATAGAAGCAGGCGAGCGAGTTGCCGTCTGATGTTGCAAGTGCTGGGATTGACTTGCCTTGCTTGTTGAACAGCGGCAAGTGCACCAACGAGCGATGGGCCGAAGTCCGAAACGATCACGTCAATCTTGGTGTTCTTGGCGATTTCAGCCGAGAGCACTTGCTGTGTGAGCGCTGGATCCCAGTTCGTCACTGCAAATGGCTCTGGGTTGATGAAAACATATTCAGGTCCGAGAATATTCTTCAGGCCCTTGAGCTCATCCAAGCCTTGGCTGTTGCCAGCTGGGCCTGAGAGGAACAACACGTTGCCGCCTGCTGGCAGCACGCCCTTGATCCACTTGCCCCAGTTCTCGCCATCGTTCACGAAGGATGAACCGATGAACTTGGTGTAGTTCTCACCTTCCTTGCCGCCGACGTCCACACGGTAAGGCACGATGACCTTGCCGGATTTGTAAACGGACGTGATGGCTGGAAGCACGGCTGGTCCAGCGTCACCGAACACAACGAGTGCATCGATGCCCTTGGCTGCGAGCGACTTGATGTCTGAGATGGACTTTTGGGTGTCGCCGTTGCCGTCAGCATATTCATATTTGGTGATGCTGGGGCAAAGTTCAGCAGTTTGCTTGCCAGATGCGGTTGTGACTTGACGCCAGCTGTTGCCACCATAGCCGTCCAGCAAGGCCAATGTGGCTTGCTTTGGTCCACACCATGATGGTGTTTCGGCATTGGCCATAGATGAGCTGCCAAGTGCCAGCACTGCTGTTGCGACAGCAAGCGCCAGTTTTGATTTCAGAGATGTCATGGTCTTTCCTCCACTTTGTTTGATTCATTCTTAGTTTCAGTCGTCTTGCTGTGGTTCATTCGCCAGCGGAGCGAATAAACACCGATGCCAAAACCCAAGGCCAAAGCCTGGATGATGGTTTGGGCCGAGTAAGGCACTCCGACTGCGAGTGCGAACTGGCTCAATTGGTTCAGAAAAAATGCGGCGATGACGGTGGAGATCGGGAAGCCGCGACCGCCGAGAAGCGATGTGCCGCCGAGCACAACAACGGCGACCGAGGGCAACAGAAGTGTATCGCCCTGAAAGGCTGTTGGCTCACGCGTGATACCTGCGATGAGCACACCTGCAAGGCAATACAGAAGCTGCGCGTATACATAGGCCATGAATTGATGCGTTTGAACGCGCAAACCAGCAGCACGGGCGGCTCTCGGGTTTGCACCGATGGCTTCAAAGCGACGGCCCACAACGGTTTTCTTCAGAACGAAGGTGACGATGGCCAGTGCTGCGAGTGCGAAATAGACGGCATGGGGAATGCCAAGGGTATCACCACCGGCGATGTTGGCGAGGCGTTCCGTGGTGATGGAGGGCACACCACCTGACACGCCGAAAACACCTGCATAGAGCAAGGCGTTCACACCAATGGTTGCGATGATGGCGTTAAGTTTGAAGACGCTGACCAGAAGTCCATTGAGAATGCCCGCAGCAAGCGCAAAACACACGGCGATAACGACAGCCATGAAAAGCAGCGAGTCATCTTGCTGCGGATAGTGTGTGGCTTGCACGACGGCGAGCGACACAGCACCGGGCAGTGACAAATCAAAGCCACCCTGTTGGACGACGAGCAGTTGGCCGAGGCCTACAATTGCGATGAGTGCTGCGAAGGGAAGACTGCCTGACAGTCCAGCAGCGGAAATGCTTGAGGGTGCGAAGATGGCGCAGACCACCAGCAACACAAGTGTAGACAGCACAACCGTGACAAAGCTGCGGGCCAGCGGAAGCTGCTGCAACGCAACTTGATGTCATGGTTGCAGCTGTTGCTCATTTATGGAAGCACTTTCGCCGCGCGCAGTTTGTCGAAAGCGTCGGTGAAAGAGTGAACGGAGTTCTGGTAGGCCTGTGAAACCCTTGTCGCGGCTCTTGGTCATGTCAGTGAAGTTTTCGATTGTGCGGCCAAGGTCCGCATCGGAATGCCACCAGGATGCGACAGTGCGTAGAGCGCGTTCTTTTGCAAACCGTGCTTCTCAACGATCTTGTCCCACACCGGCCCCATATCTGCCATCTGCTTTTCCAGTGGCTGGGCGTGGCCGGGATAGGGCGCTGCCGTCACACCAAGATGCGCTGCCAGCTTTGACCACATCCAATCCCAGCGGAACACTTCGCCATTGACGATGTTGAAGGCTTCGTTGCGTGCGGCTGGCTTTGTTGCAGCCCAGAGTAAATGCTTGGCGATGATGCGGCCATCGGTGATGTCCACACAGGCTTCATATTGCTGCGGCGAACCAGGGAACACGAAAGGGCGGCCCGTTTCTTTGCAGATGGCAGCATAAGCGCCGAGTGTTGCCGCCATGTTCATCTGGTTGCCAAGCGCATAGCCGATCAATGTGTGGGGGCGATGCACGGACCATGAGAAGCCTTGGCTTTCCGCTGCCGCATAAAGCTCATCTTCCTGATCGTAGTAGAAGTTCTGATAAGGCAGGCGTGGCTGCTCCTCGCGGAAGGGTGTAATCATCTTCGATTTCGCATAGGCTTCAAAGGGCCCCATGTAGTGCTTGAGGCCTGTGACCAATGCGGCGTGTTTGATCTTCTTGCCTTCCATGGCGGCCAACAGATTGCGCACCATGCCTGCGTTGACGCGGCAGTTCTCGGCTTCGGTGGCCTGACGCAACCATGTGGTGATGAACACATCCGTGGGCTTCACGCGCTTCAAGGCGGCTTTCGTTGCGTCTGCATCGGTGAGATCGACAGCGATGTGCTTCACACCTTTGGGAAGATCGTGCTTGTTGCGTGAAATGCCGGTGACCGACCAGCCTTTGGTCGCCAACAAATGTTCCGCCAAATGACGGCCAATAATTCCGGACACACCGGCGATGAGCGCATGGCGTTCCATCAATTCAGTCCCTTCATGGAGAGTGTTACTTTGATGCAGGCTTGTGCATCCTTGCCAAGTTCAAAAGCTTTGGCCGCATCGTTAAGGCCGAAGTGATGGGTTTGGATGGGAGAGAGATCGATGCCCGTGCGTTCCAAGAACTTGATGGCCGCAGGCCACACACCCGGAGAACCGATGCAGCCGCGCACGGTGAGATTCTTCAGTTGAAGCAGGCCGAGTTTCGACGTGATATCGCGGCCAATATTAAGGCCGACCATGGAGACGCGGCCATTCTCTTGGGCGTATTCAAACACATTGGCCACAGACGCATCATGGCCCGACGCCTCAACCACGAGTTCGGCACCCTTGCCGCCTGTGAGTTCTTTAATGCGCTCGACGGGGTTGTCATTGGCGTCAACAACTTCAGCGGCACCGAGTTTCAAGGCAATGTCACGGCGCTTGGCGATGGGATCAACGACGATGACGCGGGCTCCCATGCCAATGGCAGCGGCGGCTGTGACAAGGCCAATGGTGCCGCCGCCAGAGACGACGACGGTTTCAGAGGCATTGGTGCCACCAGAACGCAGCACGGCATAGAAGCCGCAGGTGAAGGGCTCGATCAATGCACCGCGATTGTCGTCAACACTGTCAGGCAATTTGTGCAGCCAATCGGGATTGACGTTAAAATATTCGCGGTCGGCACCGTTCATGGAGAAACCGAAATGATGCAGGCGCTCAGGTGTGCGAACAACACATTCGCCGACAACACGGTCACCCTTCTTGAAGTTTTTGACTGACTTACCGACTTCAACAATTTCACCACACCATTCATGGCCCGGTGTGACGGGATAAGAAATCGGAATGATGTAGCGGCCAGCCAGCAACTCATAATCAGAATGGCAAATGCCGACAGTGCGCGATTTGATCAGCACTTCGGTGTCGTTGATCTCAGGTATTGGCTGATCCAATATTTTTGGATTGTCAGGGGTTTCAAAAACAAGCGCTCTCATGTTGCTCGCTCCTTAAAGTGTCACCACAGCGCCATCTTGCGCTGCGGATTTGATGATGGCTTCGAGAATGGAAATGTTGTTGACGAGTTGTTCGCCTGTAATCGGATAAGAAGCTTTGCCACGCACTGCGCGCGCAAAGGCGACAAGATTGTCTTTCACCGGTTCGGCAGGCGGAAGTTCAACTGTGGAAATGGGCGAACCCGTAGTGGCTGATGTCACAACCCAGCCTGCTGGAGATTCCACATGGGCCTTGTCGCGAATGTCGATCCAACCTTTGGTGCCGAACACCGCAAAGCGCGAGATGAAGGGTGTTGCCAAGGTGGCGGAGATGTAGGCTGTTCCGCCGTTCTTAAAGCGGATGTGGGCACTCATCGTGTCGCCCTGCGGAATGGTGGATGCCAGTTGTTCGCAGGACACGCGGACGTCGCGTGCCGGGCCGAACAAAAGCGTTGAAAGATCAGTGAGGTGGATGCCTGTGGCTGTCATGCCGCCGACGGGGGCTTCAGCAGGGTTCAGCCGCCAGTTATCGGCAGCAAGGGTGACGAATTTGTCATGACTGAAATTGGCTTCGACTTGCAGCAACCGACCGAGTGCCCCGCTTTGGGCTTTTGCAATCATATCAGCGACAGGTGGTTCCCAACGCCGCTCATGGCCCATGCCAAGAACGAGATTTTTTGCAGCACAAGCCTGAACGGCTTTTTCCGCACCCACTCTTGTGAGGGCTAAAGGTTTTTCGCAGAAAATATGTTTGCCCGCTGCAACCGAGTCTTCGATTTGTTGCGCATGCAGGGAGTGTGGTGTGGCGAGGATTACGGCTTCCACGCCGGGGTGGGCGAGTGCGCCTTTGTGATCAGAATAAACCTTGAAGCCATAGTCTTTGGCGAAGTCAGCACCTGAAGCGTGGGGCTCGGCTGCGCAAACGATTTCAATGTCCTGCTTTGCGCTTTGCAAAACAGCCGTCATTTTCTTGCCCCACCAGCCGAGGCCAATCATTGCAATTTTGACGGGAGCACTTGCCATTACACGGTCACCAGAATTTTCATGTGGTTGACGGACTTGTCGAGCAGCGCATCAAAGCCCTGCTTCACCACATCGTCCGCATTGATGTTGGCGGTGACGATTTTTTCAATCGGGAAATTGCCGGACTCAACCATGCGGATAATGCGGGGCCAGCACTGGACCGGATAACACCAGGTTGCTTCGATGGAGATGTCTTTCAGCGCCCATGTCATGGGGTCAACGCTTGCGGGTTTCATGTGCAAGCCGGTTTGCACGACTTTGCCCTGGTTGCGCACAGCGTTCACGCAGGTGTTCAGGCTCGCTTCAAGCCCCACGCATTCAATGGCGACATCAACGCCCACACCTTCTTCGGTCATGTCCTTGATCATCTGCAACGACATTCTGTGTCATCGGATCGATGACGATGGCCGTGGGCACCAAGTCTTTCGCCATTTTGCGGCGGAAAGCATTGGGCTCGGAAACGAATATCTGACCCGCACCCGCAGCCTTTGCGGCCAACAACGTCAGCGCACCAATGGGGCCTACGCCTGAGATCAGTACAGTATCGCCGGACCGCACATTGCCGCGATCCACAGCATAAACCGCCACGGCAGCAGGCTCGATCATGGCACCTTGAATGTCCGAAACACCCTTTGGGATAACGGCGACATTGTAGTCATTCACAACCGCCATTTCGCCCATGCCACCCCAGCCCCACGAGAGGCCGACGCAACCCATGCTGGGGCTCAAATGATAAAGCCCACGACGACCATAATAGTCATCGCGTGGTGAGATGAGGGGTTGAATGGAAACGCGGTCACCTGACTTTACATTGGAAACGGCAGAGCCTGTATCGGCAACGATGGCGCTGAATTCATGACCCAGAATTTGCGGATTGGTCACACCTGTATAAACATGAGGTGTCACGGGGGTTACAATGGGGCCTGCGATGTATTCATGCAGGTCTGTGCCGCAAATGCCGGTAACCAAAGGTTTGATCAATACATCGTTGGCGCCAAGCTTCTTTGATGGTGCTGGCACATCCTCGACGCGAATATCTTTCGCTGCGTGAAATCTCACGGCCTTCATGGTGCAGGTCTCCCATATATACGCCATCTCAGAGCAAGTCAGCCGGTGGCACTTAAAGCGATCCTATCCAACCTCAGCTTCTGAAAATTACCAAAAATTCTCATTTTGATAATTTTTCAATATTTGCGGCTCGGTTTTTTTGGCACTGTAGCATCCAAGGCTTCATAAGAATGCCATTGGGAGAAGTCTGTGCAACTCAACAATGACGATATTGGCACCGAAACACGGCTCGAGCTTTACCGCTTGCAAGTTGAAATTCGCGACTGCGAGAAGCGCGCTTATGACTTGTTTCTGCAGAACCTGATCAAAGGCACCAGTCATTTGTCGTTGGGCCAAGAAGCCATTGCTGCAGGCTTTGGCGTTGCGATGAAGAAAGGCGACAAGTCGTTTTGCACCTACCGTGGACATGCTCACACACTTGCGCGCGGTGTGCCCATGGAAGGCATGTTGGGCGAGTTGATGCTGCGTGACATTGGCCTGATGCGTGGCAAAGGCGGCTCCATGCATTTGACGTCGGTTGAGCACGGCGTGATGGGCTCCTACGCGATCATCGGCGCGCATTTGCCCATTGCCTGCGGCTCAGCCTGGCGTGCGCAATATTTGGGCGAGAAGGACGTGACGGTGTGCTTCTTCGGTGACGGCACGACCAACATTGGCGCGTTCCATGAAGCGCTGAATTTCGCCGTGATCTGGAAATTGCCAGTGGTGTTCGTGTGCGAAAACAATCTCTACATGGAATACACGCCAATTCATGAAGTGACGGCAGTGCACAATCCGGCGGGTGATCGCGCATCTGCCTATGGCCTTCCGAAAATTGTCATCGATGGCAATGACGCTGATGTGGTTTATCGCACAGCAACGGAGGCCATTGAAAAGGCCCGTAATGGTGAAGGGCCTTCGCTCATCGAATGCCTGACCTATCGCCACTCCGGCCATTCCCGTGCCGACCCCGGCAAATATCGCCCACCCGGCGAGTTGGAGGAGTGGAAGAAGCGCGACCCCCTGATAATCTACAAACAACGTTTGGCCGAGTTTGGCATTTCTGAATCTGAAGCGCTTGCCATCGAAACCGAGAGCATGCGCAAAGTGGAAGTAGCAACGGAGCTGTGCAAGGCGTCGCCTTCCGCACCCACTGAACTATTGACGGCTGATGTTTATGCCGATGGAGGCTGGGCATGGCGGAACTGAGCTATCGTGATGCCGTGATCCGCGGCATTGCCCAGGAAATGGAACGCGACAACAATGTCGTGTTCCTCGGCGAAGACGTGGCCAAGGCGGGCGGCGTGTTCAAGGCAACAGTTGGCCTTTACGAACAGTTCGGACCTTTGCGCGTGCGTGATACACCGATTTCCGAACAAGCAATTTTAGGTGCCGCGATGGGTGCGGCGATGACGGGGCTTCGCCCCATCGCTGAAATCATGTTCTCGGACTTCATCGCGGTGTGTTTTGACTACATCGCCAATGAAATGCCGAAGATTGCCTACATGACCAATGGGCAGATCAAATGCCCGCTGGTCATTCGCACCGGCAATGGTGCGGGTGTGCGCTTTGGCGCGCAACATTCCCAATCGGTCGAAAACTGGACGATGATGATTCCGGGTCTCAAAGTTGTGGCACCGTCTTCACCTGTTGATGTCGTCGGCTTGATGGCCGCTGCCGTGCGTGACAACAACCCGGTGATCTTCCACGAGCACAAGGCGCTGTATGCCACCAAGGGCGAAGTGCCCGATGGTGAGATCGTCGATACGCTGGGGACTGCGAAAATCCTGCGCCCCGGCAAGGATTGCACGATATTGGCTCTCGCCATGATGGTTCATCGCGCAATGGACGCCGCCGAAATTCTGGCCCGTGACCATGGCATTGATGCCGAAGTCATCGATGTGCGCTCATTGGTGCCGCTTGATACGCAAACCATGTTGGCATCGGTTGCGAAAACGGGACGTCTGTTCACCGTCGAAGAAAATCCACGCCTCTTGGGTTGGGGGGCTGAAATCGCCTCCATCGTTGCGGATGAAGGTTTCTGGGATCTGAATGGCCCCATCGTGCGCATCACCACGCCGCATATTCCGCTGCCTGCGGCAGATCACTTGGAAGATTTGGCGCTTCCTAATGCAGCACGCATCGTTGAAAAAATCGTGCGTGTGATGAAGGCGTGATGCCCATGGCGAACACCATCATCATGCCGCAGTTGGGCGAGACGGTTGCCGAAGGCAAAATCCTCAGCTGGTTCAAGGCTGTGGGTGACGACATTAAAATCGGTGATCGACTTTTCGAAGTTGAAACAGACAAGGTCACGATTGAAGTTGAAGCTGTTGTTGCTGGCAAACTGACTGAAATCAAAACGGGCAATGGTGTGGTGGCCAAAGCCGGGGCTGTCGTTGCAATTGTTGGAGGTGAAGCTTCTGCGCCCGTTGTAGTTGCGCAACCAAAGCCACAGAGCATGGATGCTTTCGAAGAGGTGAAAACACCACTCGCGAATTATGGCGACGCTAAAACACCAGAAGGCTTACGCGTCACGCCGCTGGCCCGACGATTGCTGAAAGAGAGCCAAGCCGATATGGCGGCATTGGCGCATTTTGCTGCGGCAAAAGCTTTGCTGAAAATTGAAGAAAAAGATGTGAGAGCGTTCCTATCTTCAACTCCGGTTGCAAAGCCACCAGTATCGTCGCCAAGCGTAAGCGTCGGCAACGTAATCACCCTCAACACCATCCGCTCAAAAACAGCACAGCGTCTTACCGAGAATTGGCAGACAATCCCCCACGTCTTCCAAGCCATCGATGTGGATTTCACCGAAATTGAACTGGTGCGGGCACGGCACAAAGAGCGATTCAAGGCGGAAATCGGAAGCTCACTCACTTATTTGCCTTTCATTGCGCGTGCTGTTTGCATTTCTTTGCAAGCCTTTCCGCATATCAACGCCCGCTTTGAAAACAATGCACTTACAATTTTGAAAGATATCAATCTTGGGAT
Source organism: uncultured Alphaproteobacteria bacterium (assembly GCA_963819615.1). Taxonomy (GTDB): domain Bacteria; phylum Pseudomonadota; class Alphaproteobacteria; order Rhizobiales; family Aestuariivirgaceae; genus Aestuariivirga. The sequence goes on along the minus strand of CAWFWW010000009.1, from coordinate 7,024 downwards.
CGCAGTTGATCTCAATCACAATGGCCTGGTGGTGCCTGTCGTGCATGAGGTGCAGGACTTTACGTTGCAAGGCCTCGCCAAAGCGATTGCACGGCAAATTGACAAAGCCCGAGCAGGCAAAATGACGGCCGCTGATATGAGCGGTGGTACTTACTCGATCACCAACAACGGCGCCTTTGGCACCAGCTTTACGACGCCGATCATCAACGCGCCGCAGGTAGCGATCCTTTCAACCGATGCCATTCGCAAGAAACCTGCCGTGATCACCACGGCGACTGGTGATGCCATTGTGCCGCGCCTCATTGGCACTGTCGGGCAAAGTTTCGACCATCGGGCCTTCGACGGGGCATATGCCGCAGCGTTTTTGTCAAAACTCAAAGACACACTCGAAACGAAAAAATGGGCCGGAGAGCTGGGAGAGCAAACATGAAATACAACAGCCCTTATGCAACCGCCAACTGGGGCCAGATGGCCAAGGACTGGGAAGAAGGCGTTGACTACTCCCGCATGTCGAAGGAACGCCTGGCCAAGGCACAGGCCGCCGTGCGCAATGCAGGCTTGGGCGCAGTACTCTGCTTCAACTTCGATAACATTCGTTATGTAACGGCAACCCATATTGGCGAATGGGCGCGTGACAAGTTCTTCCGCTATGCGCTGTGCCCCGCTGAAGGTTCGCCTTTCCTGTGGGACCCGGCACCCCCTGCCAAACGCATTTCCTCGCCCTGGATCAAGGACAATGTCGCTGCTCCGCTGACCACGATGCAAGGGGCCTTTCCTCCAAGCCTTGGCATTCAGCTTGCTTTTGCAAAGCAGATTAAAAAAGCCCTCGTGCATTATGGTATCGACAATATGCCTTTGGGCATCGACATTATGGAACTTGGGATGCTGCGCGCCCTTGAGGCGGAAGGTATTGAAGTGGTGGATGGCCAGCAGGCCATGCTGGATGCGCGCGAAGTGAAAACCGGCGACGAAATCGAACTTCTCAAAATGGCCGCCAGCATGGTCGATGCGACCTATGTCGATATCGCCCGCGCCATTCGCCCCGGCACCAAGGAGAACGAGCTGGTGGCGATCGCGAATGACCGCTTGTTCCGCATGGGCTCCGAGCGCGTAGAATGCGTGAACTCGGTTTCAGGCCGCCGTGGCCGCCCGCATTCGCACACCTTCTCCGACCGCATGATCCAGCCCGGCGACATGATCTTCCTCGACATCATGCACAGCTATAATGGCTATCGCACCTGCTATTACCGCACCTTCATTTGCGGCCAGCCCAACAACAACCAGATTGATGCCTATGAAACGGCGTCCAAATGGCTGAGCGCCTCAATGGACATGATCCGCCCCGGTGTGACGCCTGATGAAGTGGCCGCCGTGTGGCCTGATGCCCATGAATTTGGCTACAAGGACGAAGAAGAAGCCTTCCTGCTGCAATATGGCCATGGCGTTGGCATGTCGCTGTGGGAACGCCCCATCTTCTCCAAGCGCTTCAAAGGCCAGACCCGGCCCTTGAAGGAAGGCATGGTGTTCGCACTTGAAACCTGGAAAGGCTCTAATGATGGCTCCGGTGCGGCCCGCATTGAGGAAGAGGTTGTGGTGACCAAGGATGGCTGCGAGATCATCACCAACTATCCTTCCGATCACTTGATCTCTTGTGGATTGCCGGGTTGCGAGGTTGTGGGATAACACCCCGCCATGTCCTCCAATCACCGCAGCCGCATCCCTGTTACAATTGTTACGGGCTTTTTGGGCAGTGGCAAGACCACGCTGATCAATGCCGGGCTGAAATCACCCGACCTCGCGCGGACAGTTGTGGTGGTCAATGAATTTGGAGCGGTGGGGTTGGACCATCAGCTCTACACGAGCAGCAATGACGCGGTTGTGGTGCTCGAGAATGGCTGCCTGTGCTGCACGGTCAAAAGTGACCTGATCGCCACCATGAACAGCCTCTATCACGACCGGGCGCGAGGCGATCTGCCTGACTTCAACAATGTGGTGATTGAGACAACGGGGCTGGCGGAACCCGGGCCTGTGATTCAGGCTTTTCTGTCAGAGCCCACATTGGACGGGCTTTACCGCGTGGTGAATGTCGTCACCGTTGTTGATGCCGTAAACTGGGCATCGACGGCAGAGAAACATGATGAGGCATTGCGCCAAGTGGCGCTGGCCGATGATGTGCTGATCTCGAAACTCGACCTGAAGGACGATGACACATTCGCGGACCTGAGTGCCCAGCTGCAGGCCATGAATCCCGCAGCGCACATTGCGAAAGCCGATTTGACCGCAGAGGCCGTGGCCCCCTTGCTGATGCACAAGGGTTTTGATGCCGCTGACCCGATGGCGGATCCCACGGAATGGCTGTCGATTACCAACTACGAAACCTATGCTCAGAAAAAAGATGAAGCAGAGGGCGTGAGCGATCAAGACGTCCCGTCACATCTTGCTGCCAAGGGCATTGAGAGTTTTGTCCTCACGCGCGCAAACCCGATCACCCGCGAGGAATTGACGTTCCTGCTGGATGGCATCGGCCAAAACTTGGGGCCGAGTCTTCTGCGTGTTAAAGGCCTGATCAACATTCTGGAGGAGCCTGGAACGCCAGCTGTGGTGCAAGGTGTGCAGCACCTGTTGCACAATCTCACCTGGCTGGAGAAATGGCCAACAGCCGACGAGCGCACCCGTATTGTCTTCATCACCCAAGGCGTTGCACGTGACCAACTCAAGGACATGATCGAACTGCTCGACCGCATGAGTAAACGCACGTTTGAGGCCCGCGAACGCGGACGCCTGGCGCGAGAAAAAGCAGAGCAGGAAGAGGTAGCTTGAAGTGAATGGTTTGAAACGCATTGGTTGGATTGGCGCTGGCAAAATGGGCCTTCCCATTTGCTTGCGCTACAAACAAGCAGGCCATCAAGTGACAGCACTTGCCCGCAGCGATGAGGCGCAAGAAAAACTATCTGCTTCTGGCCTCACTGCGGTCAAAACGATTGCAGATGTCGCACAAAATTCAGACATCGTCTTCTCATCCCTATCCGATGATAATGCCTTGAGCAGTGTTGCAGCAGAACTTACGGCCAGCATGGCCAAAAGTTCCACCTTCATCGATATCAGCACTGTCTCGCCACCTGTCTCGGCAGAGGTTGCCCAACGTCTACTTGCCAAAGGCTATTGTCTATTTGCGCGCTCCCGTATCCGGTTCCACTGCCATGGCCGAGGCGGGCACACTCACGGCAGTTGTCTCTGGCCCAAAGCAAAGTTTCGACGATCTTGCCGCTGTCTTCGCCGTATTCGCGCGCAAGACATTTCATGTGGGTGAAGGTGAAGAAGCCCGCGTGATGAAACTGGTGTTAAACAGCATGGTCGCTGCAACATCGGCACTTCTGGGGGAGGCCTTGGCGTTTGGCGTAAGTGGCGGTCTCGATAATGCAACGATGCTCTCAGTCATCAATCAAAGTGCCGTCGCTTCACCGCTCATTGGCTACAAGACCGATATGATTGTGAAGGGCGATTACACAGCCGCCGCAACATTGAACATGCTGAAGAAAGATCTCGAGCTTTTATTGTCAGCCGCAAAGTCGCAGCAAACACCATTGCGCATCAACAGCTTGATCAGGGACATTTATGCCGCCGCCGCTGACAAAGGTTTGGGCGAAAAGGACTTCTTTGTTCTGGTTCAAGAAGCGGAAAATGCCGCAAACGCAAAGGCCAAGTAGTGACGGCTGATTTCGATGCGATTGTCATTGGGGCAGGCGTCATCGGTCTGGCAATTGCACGCAATCTGGCAATGTCGGGTCAACAAGTTCTGGTTCTAGAGACTGCGTCACGCGCCGGCACTGAAACATCAGCACGCAATTCAGAAGTGATTCATGCCGGGCTCTATTACCCGACCAACAGCTTGAAAGCGCGATTCTGCGTGGAAGGACGACAACAACTCTATGCCTTCTGCGAAGAACACGGCGTGGCAACCCGCCGCCTTGGCAAGCTCATTGTGGCCACGAGTGAGATTGAGGAAATCAAATTGCAGTCGATACAGGCCCAAGCAAAGGCCAATGGTGTTCATGATTTGGAGTGGCTAACGGCCTCGCAAGCCTCAAGCCTCGAACCCGAAATCAAATGCACGGCGGCCTTGCTGTCACCATCGACTGGTATTTTGGACGTGCAGGGTTACATACTCGCGCTGCTCGCAAGCGCAGAGGATTACGGAACAACGCTGGCCTTTCAAACATCATTTGTGAACGCACAAATACGCGACGGACTATTTGGCGTTTCGATGCAAGGTGCAGGCGGCGAAACCAGCCAACTCAAATGCCGGACGCTCATCAACTGTGCTGGACATGGTGCACATGCCGTCGCTGCGGCAATTGTCGTCGTCCCGTTGTGTCTTACCGAGGCCCGCCACCCTAGCGCAAAAACCCCGGCGGATTGCTCCGCCGGGGCTCCAGGCTCTCGCCTGACCTGTCGCTCAGATCCAGGACACGTTATTTCTTTGACCGGCGCATCCATCTTTTTGTCCTCAGGCTTGACGGCCGGCGCAACGGCAGCAGGTGCCGCCATCGGCTTGACGTCGACCTTCGGTGCGCCAACGCCCATCGGCTGGGTCAGCGGTGCGGTGCCGGCGGCCTTCGGGGCATCGGTTTTCGTGGCGTCAGCTTTCGGCGCAACAGCTGCTGCAGCCGGAACCGACGGCACGGTGCCGGTGGCGGGCGTCGTCACCTTCGTGCTTCGACTTTGCCAGTCGCGGGCATGGTCGGAGCGACAGCGGGCGCTGTTGCCGTCGTCGGTGCGCCGGTCTTCGGCGTTTCGGCCTTCACGGCCGGAGCAGACGGTGTCGTCGGCGCAGCAGCAGGCGTCATCGCCTTCGGAGCTTCGATCTTGATGGCGGCAGCCGCGGGCGCTGTCGGCGCGGTAGGCTGCGTGCCCGGGCGAAAGCGGGTGCCGAGAGCATGGCGGCAAGGGCTGCGAGAGAGAGCATGGATTTCATCGAGGGTGATCCTTGGGTCGGTCGGTGCATCGCCCATGGTCGAGGCATGAGCTGACCTGACCCTATGATTGTGCCGTCGATGGGTCCGGAAACTGTCGCCAAGCTAACAGCCGCGTTCAGCGGTTGTTCACGTGGTTGGCATGCGTTTCGCTCGCATTGGCGGTGGCCGAAATTACCAAAATCCGCCGGCACGTGGCTATAACCAGATGCGTCCGTCAACACCGAGGTTGTCATGAAACTGTATCGCATTATCGCTCTCGCGGCGTTCGGGAGCTTGGCCATCGCTCCCGCGGTGGCGCAAGACGCCGCCAAGAAAAGTCCGCCCCCGCCGCCGTCTCGCTGCCAAAGGCCGCGGCGGGCGAAAGGGTCTGCCGCCACAAGTTTCCCTTGGGCGAAGCCCGCGCGTGGGTGTGCAAGCAGGAAGAGCCTTGCTGCGCCTGGGACGAAATCAACTATGTCAAATGTGGTTCGACCGTCTTCAAGTGTCTCTGACCCTCTGACCCTCTGACCCTCTGACCCTCTGACCCTCTGACCCTCGGCAGGCACGCCGACCGGCTGCCGTAAAATGAGCGACAGCTCGCGCTGACTGAACGTAGGGGCCTAAACGGAGCGGCGAAGTGTTCCGGAGACGTGCGTTCTGGACAGCTTTCGTTCCCGAAAGCCCCCGCCTATAGCAACGCCTGCAGGAGACGTGGCCGAGTGGCTGAGGCGACGGTTTGCTAAATCGTTGTACCCTAACCCGGTACCGTAGGTTCGACTCCTATCGTCTCCGCCAAATTTCGAATCGGAATCCAGTCCTAAATCCAAGCATCTTGTGGATCGTCGATAGTCATTACCCTACTGCTTTGTCTCTAACCGCCGCACCGGTCGGGGCGAACGCTCGCGGTCAAACCTAATCCCATGCATACAGGCCATTTGCCGGGCACCGGACTGTCTTCGAGCGGGGGCGGTCGGCAGCGGGATGCTTAACGCGGGATCACGCATCAGGCAGCGACGAACACGTTGGCGGCCGAGTTCCCGGCGCCACCGGAGGGCGTTCGCGGTACACTCGTTTCTGCTTTTTTCTAAGGGATCGTCGGCAAGATGGCTTGAACGGTTTTCAGCCCAAGGGATCTCCGATGGCACTCTCGATCACTGCGTTCCGCCCACTGCGCACGGCAGCCCATATTGCCGGCCTGACGCTGATCGCCGCCGTTGCCATTCCCGACACCCGGCCCTGGCCGAGGATCTGATCGTCAAGTTCGACCAGTCGCAGCTGCTGCAGCTGCCGCGGCCGGCCGCTGAAATCATCATCGGCAACCCCGCCGATCGCCGACGTCGCCATCCAGAGCGGCAACCTGCTGGTCATCACCGGCAAGTCGTTCGGCATCACCAACATCATCGCCCTCGACGCCGAGCGCAACGTCATCCAGGATCAGCGCATGATGGTCCGCCGCGACGAAAACAAGCGTCGTCAACGTGTACAAGTCGTCGCAACCGCTCGACCTACAACTGCTCCCCGCAGTGCAACCCGACCTCGACGCCGGGCGACGACGAGAAGTTCTTCGTCTCGACACTCGCCCTTTCGAAGATGAAGGGCGAATTCTCCGAGCGCGCCGCCGAAGCAGCATCCGCCGGTGGCAATGGGCAGTAATGCTTGCCTTGGCCACCTCGCATGCGGGCGGTGAAGGAGCGATGTTATCCTTCTGGGCTTCAAGAGGACGTGGCGCTTGCGCCCGAATGACAACTTTATTGCGCCGTCCTTGACGTCGGCGAGCATCAAGACGCGCTTGTCGTCGATCAGCACCTCGTCGTTGACGCGCAGCCCGCCCGCTTGAATTTGCCGGCGGGCTTCACTGTTCGACTTGACCAGCTCCGCCATCACGAACGCCTGCAGGACGCCGACGCCTTCGGCGAGCACAGCATGCGGGACCGGTACAGACGGCAAGTCAGCCGCGAGGCCCGCCAGCTCGAATGTCTGTCGCGCTGTCTCGGCGGCGGCGTCAGCTTTGGTTCGGCCTCGATGGATGAGCGCCGTCGCTTCGGTGGCGAGCACTTTTTTGGCCTCGT
>CAWFWW010000008.1:0-640756 GCA_963819615.1 uncultured Alphaproteobacteria bacterium | reverse complement strand
AAAATCCGTTGGGAGAAATCCCGTCCGGGTTCGAGTCCCGGTGCCCGCACCAGGTGAACATCGCGAGTTGGTTTGGCGCTGATGTTTCCCGGTCACTTGCGGTTCACGGCTCTTGGCAACCACATTCGTTTGCCCATCATGCCGCTCCTTTATCGAAGCAAAGAACCAATTATGGGAAGAGCCAGTTGAACGGGAAGAGCAGGAGACTGCAAGCAGAGGCGATGAAGGATTCAGATCCTGACAGGGCAGCATACCGTTCGCGCAAAGTTGCAGGCAAAGGTGTTGGCATGTATCCGTAAGTCGCGATCTGCACGGAGAAATGCCAGTGGGGTGGGACACACTCAAACTATGGGGTGAAGACGCCCGCCGCATCGAACCGCTCGCTGGCGGTGTTGCCAACGATGTGTGGAGCGTGCGCGTCGGCGGGCGCGTTGCTGTTGGGCGGCTTGGGACCAGAAGTGACGCTGATCTTGCGTGGGAGACCAACCTTATGCAACACCTCGACGGTGAGGGAATGACTGTGCCAATGCCGATCCCGACCACGGATGGGCAGTTGTTTGCTGATGGTCTATTGGTCATGACTTACGTGGAAGGTAGTGCGCCCGAGGCGGAAGCCGACTGGTGTCGCGTGGCTGGCACATTGCGCCAACTGCATTGGGCAACCAAGGGCTGGCCGCAGCGCCCGGGTTGGCGATCGTCGACCGAGCTCCTGCATGCCGAGACAGGCACTAAGATCAATCTCTATGCGATGCCGCCAGAGGGCGTTGCGCGCTGCCGAGCCGCGTGGGCGCGGCTCGCGGGACATTCGACATGCGTTGTCCACGGCAATCCCTACAACTCTGGCAATGTCCGCATCACCGCAGACCGGGTTGCGCTGATCGACTGGGATGAGGCGCATGTTGATGTGCCCGACCTTGATCTGGCGCTGCCGCATAACGCTGCCGGTCTCGACGAGGATGCGCATGACATCGCCGCGCAAGCATCCGCCGCATGGGAGGCCGCCGTCTGCTGGGACGACGCGCACGCAGTCAAGCGGCTAGCGGAAGTGCGAGCAGTTTGAGGAGCGGACGGATAAGGTAATCAAATGAATCAGACAAATGACGAGATCTGCGAAAAGCTGAAGTCCAAAAAATCTGCGGACAGATTGAGCGCTGCAAGGCGTGTTTCAAAAGAGACAATTACCGGACTCAGTGCGGAACTTTTTGCCGCCTACGTTAAAGAGAGACAAGACCCCCGCACATGGGAGGTGCAGGCGGAGATGATCAAGGCGTTGGGGGCGATTGATCACAAACCTGCATTGGATTTCGTTGATGCCATAGTCCGCAAGAATATTCCGCATGATGCAATTACGGGAAGTGCTGCAACGGCATTTGTTCGGCTCAAGCGAAAATCCACGTCTGACTCCGAACCCGTACTGGAGCTGTTGGGTTTTGGCAGCCTCTCAGTGATAGGCGGAGCATTGCGAGCTCTCGCTGTTGATAGAATGGTGCCTTCCGCCCGTGAAGCCGAAGAGATTATCAAGCTAAGTTGGGACATCAATAAACACCCTGATCGGCTCGAAAAGGAATGGGGAACCATTGATCCAAGGCAGTATCTGGCAATCGCCTGCGCAGGTTGGGACAAGTCTTTGTGTACGGATTTTCTAAATCATTGCATCGAGACTGCAAACAACATTAACAGGTTTAACAATCCAATTGTGAATGTTCAGCTCATTGGATTTTGCAGGAACGCGCTCAAGGGCATGTATTCTGAAATTTAGCAGATTCATCATTTCATGATACGTATCGGAGTGTGTTGAACAACCCTCTCTTCCTCCTCCACTCAACTGGCTTGCTTCTCGGCTTGTACATGCCAATTGGCAAGCAGGTAGGTGCTGCGGGCATCAATCCGGTATTGTGGGCGTTGGTGATTTCTGTGGTTCCCGGGCTAGTCCTTTGGGCAACCAGCGGTGGCTTGCAGCGCCGTCACATTGCTTTCGGCCTCGTGGCAGGCCTCACGGCATATGTCGTTCCGAATTCCTTGTCGTTTGCGGCCATTCCGCATGTTGGCGCTGGCTATGTTGGGTTGATGTTTGCAGTTTCACCGGTTTTTACTGCGATCATTTCGATGATCTTCAACATCCGCCCTCCAGATAAAAAGCTGCTCGTGTCAGTCGGACTGGGTTTTGCCGGCACCTTGCTCATCATTTTTAATCGGCAAAAACTGACCTTGGGTGCTGAAAGTGCGTGGCCGCTGTTCGCATTTGCAGTACCTTTGTCGCTTGCCTTGGGAAATGTCTGGCGTACGGCACGCTGGCCGGAAGGATCAACACCGATACAGGTTGGTGCCGCTGCAAATCTGGGAGCTGTGCCGTTCCTGCTTTTGGCGCTATTGATTTTGCCGCAAGGTATCGCTGTAGCTTTCGCTCATCCAGCTTTGATCGCGTCTCAAATCGTCGTGTCTCTCGCAATGTTTCTGGTTTTCTTCCGCCTGCAATGGGTGGGCGGTCCAACTTACCTCAGCCAGATCGGTTATGTCGCCGCTGCTGCTGGCCTGTTCTTCGGCACATTCCTGTTCGGCGAAACCTACCCCTGGCCAGTCTGGGCAGGGGCAGGATTGATTGCTGCAGGTGTCTTGTATTCGAATCTCAGGAAGACTTGATCACATTCGATGCGATGATGTCGCCCCAGTATCCACCATCCTGATGATGCCTGGATGTGCGTCGAAGTTCGATGGAGAGACCCGCCTCCACGGCATTGCGCATGGTCTCGTTCAGGGCGTCAATCTGGCTCGCAAGCGCTGACATGCAGGACGATTGCCTGTCGTTGAGATCGATCTGCGCCAGGGATTGCGTATCAAGAGTCTGTAACATGGCCGTAACTCCTATTCTGCTGCTTGGAGATGGAACTGCGCGGTCTCTGTCGACTCTTTCATCGCAGTAGTTGAAGAAGTTCCTCCCGAAATCGTCATGGCGACCTGGTCAAAATATCCGGTGCCGACTTCGCGTTGATGACGCGTGGCGGTGTAGCCGCGGGCTTCCGCCGCAAATTCACGCTGCTGTAGTTCCGAGTAGGCATCCATGCCGCGGTCGCGATAGCCATCAGCAAGGTCGAACATCGACATGTTGAGCGAGTGGAACCCGGCCAGCGTCACAAACTGGAATTTGTAACCCATCGCCCCAAGCTCGCGCTGGAACTTCTTGATTGTCGCGTCATCGAGTTTCTTTTTCCAGTTGAAGGATGGCGAGCAATTATAGGCCAACAGTTTGCCAGGATGCTTCTTGTGCACAGCCTCAGCAAATTTGCGCGCGTCATCAAGATCAGGATGCGATGTTTCCCACCACAAGAGATCAGCGATATCGGCATAGGCCAGCCCGCGCGAAATGCAGTGATCAAGGCCTGAGCCCGGCTTGAGGCGGAAGAAGCCTTCCGGCGTGCGTTCGCCAGTGATGAACGGCAGGTCGCGCTCGTCAACATCAGATGTCAGCAGCTGCGCCGACTCTGCATCGGTGCGCGCCACCGTGATTGTCGGCACACCCATCACATCGGCCGCAAGGCGCGCCGATACCAGGTTGCGCACATGCGCCGCTGTCGGGATCAGCACCTTGCCGCCGAGATGACCGCATTTCTTTTCCGATGCGAGCTGATCCTCGAAGTGAACGCCTGCGGCTCCTGCTTCGATGAAGGCCTTCATGATTTCGAAACTGTTGAGCGGGCCCCCGAAGCCTGCTTCCGCATCGGCAACGATCGGCGCATACCAATCGCGTGACACATGACCTTCACCGGCTTCAATTTCATCTGCGCGGCGGAGCGTGCGGTTGATGCGGCGGCACAGTTCTGGCGCGGCATTGGCAGGGTAAAGTGACTGGTCGGGGTACATGGCCCCGGCAGTGTTGGCATCCGCCGCCACTTGCCAGCCGGAGAGATAGATTGCTTTCAGTCCAGCACGAACCATCTGCATGGCCTGGTTGCCGGTCACCGCGCCGAGCGCGTTGATGAAGGGTTCGGACTTCAGAAGCTCCCATAGTCGGTTGGCGCCTCGCTCTGCAAGTGTATGCTGGATCGTGATCGACCCGCGCAGCTTTTGCACGTCGGCGGGCGAGTAGGGGCGATTGATGCCGTCAAAACGGCCCTTCAGCGCGTTTGGAACCAGGTTCTGGAATGTCGCGGTCATCGTGGTCGCCCTCATCTTGATTGCCGTGAATGGCAGTTTGTCATCAGTAAACTGATGGAAATCCCGCGCCAAAACCAGTCGGACAAATCAACTAAAAGGCCACGTTGCAAAATATCTACTTTTGTCAAATTGTAATCTTGTCAAAAGTTGTAAAGTTTGACAAAAGAGACGCATGGCCCAGGACAATTCCCGAAAAATTCTCGCCGGCGCACGGCTGCGCAAACTCCGCTCTGAACTCGAAATATCGCAAAGTGCTATGGCAAATGAGATCGGCATTTCAATCAGCTATCTCAATCTCATCGAGCGGAACCTGAGACCCGTCACAGCCCAGTTGTTGATCAAGCTGTCAGAGACCTATGGCGTTGATCCTGCAAGTTTTGCGCAAACCGAGGAACTGCGTTCGACTGCGGAACTGGAAGAAATATTCTCCGATCCATTGTTCAATACCACCCGCGTGCCGAAGCTTGAAATTCGCGCTCTTATCGAACACTCGCCAACTGTCGCCGACGCTGTCAAACGCCTGTTCACCGCCTATACCGAAGTGCGCGACGTTGGTGCTGGCGCATTGGCCACAAGTGAACGTGGCGACACTACAATCGGCGTCCAGGATACTGTCGAGCATATTCGGAATTTCCTGCAGCAGGCCAACAACCATTTTCCGGAAATTGAGAACCTTGCAGATGACATCACCCGGGATTTGAAATCGACCGGTGCTGACCTTGCAGCAGCACTGGCGCTGCGACTGCAAAACCGGCACAACATTCGCGTCCAGATCATGCCGATCCATGTCATGGGCAAAACATTGCGCCGCTTCGACATGCACCGCCGCAAGGTCTTGATGTCGGAACTTGTCGAAACATCAGGCCGCACATTCCAGATGGCCTATCATTTGGGCCTGATCGAAGCCGGCTGGCTGTTCGACAAACTTACCGAACCTTTGCAAGGCGAACAGGTGAAACGCCTGGCGCGCGTGTCACTCGCCAATTATTTCGCCGCGGCATTGATGATGCCTTACGATGAATTCCTGCAGGCGGCGGAATCGCTCTCTTATGATGTTGATGTATTGAGTGCGCGATTTCAGGCAAGCTTCGAGCAGGTGGCGCATCGTCTCACGACTTTGTCGAAACCCAATGCGCGTGGCATTCCGTTCTTCATGGTGCGGGTGGACAATGCCGGTAATGTCTCGAAGCGATTTTCATCCGGCTCGTTTCCGTTCTCAAAATTCGGCGGCACTTGCCCGCGCTGGAACATTCACAGCACCTTCCGCAATCCCGGCCGCATTGAAACGCAGATCATCGAACTGCCGGATGGCGCGAAATGGTTTTCGATCGCGCGCACGGTGCGCAGCGCCGCAGCTCCGTGGGGCGAAGAAAATTCCCGTTTCGTCGTTGGCCTTGGGTGCGAAATGAAACATGCCGGCAAACTCGTTTATGCAAAAGGCGTTGACATCAAGGTGGCCGCCGCAACGACCATCGGCATCAACTGCCGTCTGTGCGAGCGCACCAACTGCATCCAACGCGCCGCCCCGCCCATGTCACGGCCGCTCGAAGTGAACGAGAACATCAGGGGATACTCGCCGTTTGATGCGGATCTATCGAGGTAACCTTGCCCTGTATCAGTTGCGTACCTACGATTTCGGGCAAGCTATCCAACCAAAACCGTCATGGTCCGCGAAGGTCAACCGTCCACTGACAGAATGATCTTAAACCCAGTAATTCCTCCGCATCCACCACTGCTGTCCGAGTCAAGTTCAATCCACCAAAATTGTCATTCTCGCGCTTGTCGCGAGAACCCATTTGGCCGCGTGACGGGACGTTAAGGTGAGCGCAGCGTGTTTCGCTCTAATCATTGCAAATGCAGCGTCGAATGCATCAGACGCGCGTGCACGGCACGCGGCGCGCCCTACCACAACGAAACCGTCTTCATCCTTTGCCGCCACCTCACTGCCGCAAGTGCGCGCAAGATGGAGCTGCGCTTGCTTGGTTTGAAACACTCGTTCGAGCCGCACTTCCAGCTTGCCGAGATAGGAACGCCGGACTGGATGCAAAGTTCTGATGCCAACTGAAGGTTCGCTGGTCCAGTAGCGTTCAAATATCGCTGCCGCTTCGGAAACTGTTGGCCCGGTGAGTGCGACATCTGCATCACGGAAGTTCGCAACCGTTGCCGCATCGAAGTAGGCATCGCCGATATTGCGCCCACCGACGATCGCCATGGCGCCATTTACGATCCAGTTCTTGCTGTGCATACGCCGGGCCGCGGAAACATATTTGAAGACCAGCTCAAAAGAGCGCCGGAACGCGCTTTGGCGACTTCGGCTGGGATTGAACAGCAGGACCTCGATATTCTCATGCGCGTCGAGTGCCAAATAGATTGCATCAAATCAATAAGCATTGATGTCTTCGAGCAGCAACCTCACGCGCCCCCCGGTCTGCCGCCGCCAAAAGCTCACGTGCCAAGAGCAAGCCTGTCAGATCAGTCTTCCAGTAATAATATTGAAGATCAATTTGCGCCCGTGCCGAGCGCAGGCAGTTGAGCCTCAACTCAAAGGCCTCCTGCCCGTCCGTAAGCAGGCGCGCACGAGAGCCCGGCAAGGCCTTCAACCCGGCGGTCAAGTCCGCCGGCTCGCGGGGGACTAAAGCCAATTGGTCCATCTGAGCCACATTTGCGCTGCCATAGGACAGGCACATTATCGCAGATTGCAACGAAACAAGGGCCGGGTGAGGCGAACACCTCTTGTGTGCCGAGCATAACACACTACTTCAATTTCCCCACTGGCAATCCCGAAACCACCCTGCTATAGCCGCGCCCAACCAGTAGCCCCTTGGGCAGTTTGGCCCATATGCGGGCGTGGTGAAATTGGCAGACACGCAGGATTTAGGTTCCTGTGGGGAAACCCGTGGGGGTTCAAGTCCCTCCGCCCGCACCATACCTTGTGGTCAAACGCGCTTGAATTAAATGACGAAAGATAGAGCAATACCATGCAAGTAACTGAAACAGTGAGCACCGGCCTCAAGCGCGAGTTCCAGGTCGTTGTAACCGCAGCCGATCTTGGCCGCGACGCCGACACGCGCCTCAAGGATATGGCCAAGACCGCCAACATCAAGGGCTTTCGTCCTGGCAAGGTTCCTGTTGATCACTTGAAGAAGGTCTATGGCAAGGCAGTCATGGCCGAAGTCATCCAGAAAAAAGTTGACGACTCCGCCCGCGAAGCGTTCGCCACCCGCAATTTGAAACCCGCTTACCAGCCAGAAGTGAAGCTCCCCGAAGCGGAAGCTGAAGTAAACGCAGTAATTGAGGGCAAGCAGGACTTGTCCTTTACTGTTGCCGGTGAAATCATTCCAAGCTTTGAACTGCAGGATGCCACCGGGCTGGAACTCACCAAGCACCTTGTGCCGGCATCGGATGAGCATATCAATGAAGCGCTGGAACGCCTTGCGTCTCAGTACAAGTCCTGGGAGTCAAAAACCGAAGGCGCCAAGGCTGAGAAGGGCGATCGCATCACCATCAGCTTCGTCGGCCGTGTTGACGGCAAGGAATTTGACGGCGGCAAGGGCGAGGATATCCCTCTCGAAATCGGCTCCGGCCAGTTCATCCCAGGCTTCGAAGACCAGCTTGAAGGAACCAATGTTGGCTCGGAAAAGACCGTCAAGGTTACCTTTCCTGAATCTTATGGTGTCAAGGAACTTGCAGGCAAACCAGCCGAATTCGAAACCAAGGTCACCGGCATCGACGCGCCAAAAAAGAGCGCCATCGACGAAGACTTCGCCAAGAAAGTGGGCTTTGAAGACCTGAACAAGCTGAAGGAAATGGTCAAGGCCGGTCTGGAACGTGAACTCGGCCAGATGACTGCGATGAAGTTAAAGCGCGATGTACTTGATGCGCTCGACAAGCAATACGCATTCGAGCTTCCCGAGAAGCTGGTCGATGCCGAATTCAACGGTATTTGGAATGCGCTAACGCAAGAAATGAGCCGAGCCAGCCGCTCATTCCAGGACGAGGAAACGACCGAAGAAGAGGCTCGCAAGGAATATCAAGCGATTGCCGCGCGCCGCGTGCGCTTGGGGTTGGTACTCGGCACCATGGGCGAAAAAGAAGGCATCCAGGTCAACGAGCAGGAACTTCAAGCCGCGCTGATGGCTCGCGTTCGCCGCTTCCCCGGCCAGGAAAAGCAGGTCTACGATTATTACCGCAAGAACCCCAGCGCGCTTGTTGAACTGCGCGGTCCGATTTTCGAACAGAAAGTCGTGGACCACATCGTCGGCAAGGCGAGTGTTGCCGACAAGACCGTCACCCGCGACGAACTCAAGGGCATGGTCGAAGAAGACATGGGCAAAGAGGAATAAGCAACGTTTACCCCAGGTCCCACACTTAGCGCGGTTCCCATTTCGTAGCCACAGCCCTGAAGCCGTCCAGGCATGACGGAATGGGGAAATACTGAATTACTATAAATTGCTAATTCCCCTGCATTAACAATGGCGTCCGCCAAACACTTTTCCTTAACCCCTCGGCAACCTATCTAGTGTGATCTTCCCCTACTGATTCACACCCATCCGGAGCCACCATGACATTTGACCCGACAACACCACACGCCGCTTTCTGGCCTATGGTTATTCAGCAGGAAGCCCGTGGTGAACGGTCTTATGACCTGCCATCTCGGCTGCTGCGCGAGCGCATTATCTTTCTGACGGGCCAAGTAGAAGACCAGATGGCGTCTTCGATTTGCATGCAGCTACTATTTCTTGAGGCCGAAAACCCCAAGAAGGAGATTTCGATGTATATCAATTCACCCGGCGGCGTGGTGTCGTCGGGACTGTCGATTTACGATACAATGCAGTTCATTCGCTGCCCCGTTTCCACGACAGTCATGGGGCAGGCGGCATCGATGGGGTCGCTGATTGCTGTGGCGGGTGCCAAGGACATGCGATTTGCATTGCCAAATGCCTCAATCATGGTCCACCAACCATCCGGCGGGTTCCAGGGCCAGGTCACTGATATTCTGATCCATGCCAGAAACGTTGAAAATTTGCGCCGTAGAATGAATGAAATCTACGTCAAGCACACCGGCCGGACGGTTAAGGAAATTGAAGATGCGCTCGAAAGAGACAATTTCATGACGCCGGAAGAGGCGCTGAAATTTGGTCATATCGATAAAATCTTGGAAAAACGGGCACTTCCGCCGGAAACCAAATAACAATTTTGTCGTTTTGCAATGCGGCAAGGATTGATTAACTTGCACCAGCGCATTCTGGATTCGACTCGATTTGTTAGGCTAAAATAACCAGTGGCGTGTTAAGACAGGGATATCCGTCTGTTCTGCAAGGGTTGGGGCGAACCCAGTCCTCCTCAGAATAAGGAGTGACATATATGAGTAAGAATACATCGGGCGACAGTAAGAATACCTTGTACTGTTCCTTCTGTGGCAAGAGCCAGCATGAAGTCCGCAAGTTGATTGCAGGACCAACTGTGTTCATCTGTGATGAATGCGTTGAACTCTGCATGGACATCATTCGCGAAGAGAACAAGACTTCGCTTTCCAAATCCAAGGACGGCGTTCCAACGCCGCATGAGATCCGCAAAGTGCTTGATGATTACGTCATCGGCCAGGACCAAGCTAAGCGCGTACTTTCAGTCGCGGTTCACAACCATTTCAAGCGCCTGAACCACGCGCAAAAGAACAACGATGTTGAATTGGCAAAGTCCAACATCCTTCTCGTTGGTCCAACAGGTTCCGGCAAGACTTTGCTGGCGCAGACGCTTGCCCGCATTCTCGATGTGCCGTTCACCATGGCTGACGCCACGACTCTGACCGAAGCAGGTTACGTCGGCGAAGACGTCGAAAATATCATACTCAAATTGTTGCAGGCGTCAGACTATAACGTTGAGCGCGCCCAGCGCGGCATTGTTTATATCGACGAAATCGACAAGATCAGCCGCAAGTCTGACAATCCCTCGATTACCCGCGACGTATCGGGCGAGGGCGTGCAGCAGGCGCTTCTCAAGATCATGGAAGGTACCGTTGCTTCGGTTCCACCTCAAGGCGGCCGCAAGCATCCGCAACAGGAATTCCTGCAAGTTGATACAACAAATATTCTGTTCATCTGCGGCGGCGCTTTTGCCGGCCTCGAACGCATCATCAATCAACGCAGCAAAGGTTCTGGCCTTGGCTTCGGCGCCGATGTCCGCTCGTCAGATGATCGCCGCACGGGTGCAGTCCTGCGCGAACTAGAACCTGACGATCTCTTGCGCTTCGGGTTGATACCGGAATTTGTGGGGCGTCTGCCCGTCATTGCCACACTTGAAGACTTAGACGAAATCGCCTTGGTTCAGATTCTTTGCGAACCGAAGAATGCATTGGTCAAGCAATATCAGCGCTTGTTCGAAATGGAAGGCGTCAAGCTGACCTTTGCAGAGGAAGCCCTGAAATCAATTGCCCGCAGGGCCATTGAGCGCAAAACCGGCGCCCGCGGACTTCGCTCCATCATGGAAGCGATCCTCCTTGACACCATGTACGATCTTCCCACAATGGATGGTGTGGAAGAAGTCGTGATTTCCAAGGAAGTCGTCGATGGTGATGCGAAACCGTTGCTGATCTATGCTGATCGCGACAGTTCCGCAGGCGCAAAAATGGCTCCCGCTTCGGCTTAACCCATTGTTGTTAAACGCCTTGAATTCAGGCGGCTGAAGCTCCACATTCGTGTCTGTTCGTCCGCCAGTCGCGGTTAAGCGTAAACAGTTTCATCAGGTCCCTTTGGGGACTTGCAATCCGGCTTCGCCGGTAAAGGGATAAAAATGACCAAGAAGAGCCAGGACACAAAATCCGCTGCCGAGACGCTTCCAGTTTTGCCGCTGCGCGACATTGTTGTCTTTCCTCACATGATCGTGCCTCTATTTGTTGGCCGTGAAAAATCCATCCGCGCACTCGAAGAAGTCATGCGCGAGGACAAGCGCATTTTGCTGGTCGCCCAAAAGAATGCGGGTGATGATGACCCGTCTGTCGATACCATTTATGAAGTGGGCACTCTTGCCCAAGTTCTGCAGCTCCTAAAGCTTCCAGACGGCACGGTGAAAGTGCTGGTCGAAGGCGTTGAACGGGCAAAAGTAGAACAGTTTGCCGCTCGAGCCGAGTATTTTGAGGCGACCGTCCGGGTTGTCACAAGTCAGATTGAGAGCGACAAGGAAGTGGAAGGCATCGCCCGCACCACCGCGTCGCAATTCGAAAGCTACGTCAAGCTGAACAAGAAAGTGCCGCAGGAAATCCTCGCGACACTGAACCAGATTACAGATCCGTCGAAACTCGCTGACACAATTGCCGCAAACCTGGCTGTGAAGATTCCGGAGAAGCAACAGCTCCTGGAGCTCATCTCGGTCGAAGCGCGCCTCGAAAAGTGCTACTCGCTGATGGAAGGCGAAATCTCCGTGCTGCAGGTCGAGAAGCGCATCCGCGGCCGCGTCAAGCGCCAGATGGAGAAGACCCAGCGCGAATATTACCTGAATGAACAGATGAAGGCCATTCAGAAGGAATTGGGCGACGGCGAAGAGCGCGATGAACTCGCCGAGCTCGACAAGCGCATCAAGGAAACCAAATTCTCAAAGGAAGCCCGCGAGCGTGCCGAAGCCGAACTCAAGAAGCTCCGCCAGATGTCGCCAATGTCGGCGGAAGCCACAGTCGTGCGCAATTACCTTGATTGGTTGCTCTCGATCCCCTGGAACCAGAAGAGCAAGGTCAAGACCGATCTGGAATATGCCGAGAACGTGCTGAACGCTGATCACTTTGGCCTTGAGAAGGTCAAGGAGCGGATCGTCGAATATCTCGCTGTACAGAGCCGCACCAACAAGCTGCGTGGACCAATCCTCTGCCTCGTCGGTCCTCCCGGCGTTGGCAAGACCTCGCTTGGCAAGTCCATTGCGAAAGCAACGGGCCGCGAATTTGTCCGCATGTCGCTTGGCGGCGTGCGCGACGAAGCTGAAATCCGCGGCCATCGCCGCACCTACATCGGTTCAATGCCCGGCAAGATCATCCAGTCGATGAAAAAAGCGAAGAAGTCCAATCCATTCTTCCTGCTGGATGAAATCGACAAGATGGGCATGGATTTCCGCGGCGATCCGTCAGCGGCACTTCTCGAAGTGCTCGATCCGGAACAGAACTCCACCTTCATGGATCACTATCTTGAGGTCGAGTATGACCTCTCGAATGTGATGTTCGTGACGACTTCAAACACGCTCAACATTCCGCCGGCATTGCTGGACCGCATGGAAATCATCCGCATCGCTGGCTACACCGAGCCGGAGAAGATGGAAATCGTCAGGCGCCACCTTATTTCGAAGGCGCTTGAGGGCCATGGCCTCGACAAGAAGGAATTCGAAATCACTGAATCCGCAATCCGGGAAATGATCCAGCGCTACACCCGCGAGGCAGGCGTTCGCAATCTCGAGCGCGAACTCAATACGCTTGCCCGCAAGGCGGTGAAGGACTTGATCACGGGCAAGAAAAAGAAGATCAAGGTGACGCCGGAAGTCGTTCACAAATATCTCGGCGTGCCAAAGTTCAAGCACGGTGAGGTTGAGCGCGAAGACCAGGTCGGCGTCGTCACAGGCCTCGCTTGGACCGAGGTTGGCGGCGAGCTGCTCACCATAGAAGCATTGATGATGGCAGGCAAAGGCCGCATGACCGTAACAGGTAACTTGCGTGATGTGATGAAAGAGTCGATTTCGGCTGCCTCATCTTACGTCCGCTCACGTGCGCCATTGATTGGCGTCAAGCCACCGGTGTTTGACCGCAAGGACATTCACGTGCACGTGCCGGAGGGCGCTACGCCAAAAGATGGCCCGTCAGCAGGTATCGCCATGGTCACTGCAATCGTATCGGTGATGACTGGCATTCCGGTTCGCCGGGATGTTGCCATGACTGGCGAAATTACATTGCGGGGCAGGGTGCTCCCTATCGGTGGCCTCAAGGAAAAACTTCTCGCGGCTCTTCGCGGCGGAATCAAAAAAGTGATGATCCCAGAGGACAACGTGAAAGACCTCGCTGATATTCCTGACAGCGTGAAGTCCGGCATGGAACTCGTGCCAGTCTCGCGCATGGACGATGTGTTGAAGCACGCTCTTGTGCGCCAGCCTGTCGCCATCGAATGGGATGAAGTTGCTGAAGAAGCGGCTGCATTGGCGCGGACCTCAAACAAGAATGATACAGCCGAGAGCGCGGTGCATTAACCGCGCCTCTCCTACTCCGTCATTCAACTTCGTCCCTGCGTCATCGCAATTTTCAGCGCAAAAAACCCAAACACGCCGGCGAAAGCAAAATCAATCCCGCGCAGCACACGAGGCCGGGTCTTCAGGTATTTTATCAGCTTTTCTGCTCCAAGGATCATGAAGATGGACAACGGAATATTGATCACCACGAAGTAGAGCCCGAGAAAGAGCAGTTTGCTTGTCACATGCGGATCACTCGCAACAACAAATTGCGGCAGAAACGTTATGAAGAACAGCACCACTTTCGGATTTGTCAGGTTGACTGTTACGCCCATGAAAAAGCTGTTCAATGCAGAAGTGGATTTCTGTTCTCCAATACGAACGTTGAGCGACGATCCTTTCCGCAAAGCATTCACCGCGAGCCACAAAAGATAACCTGCGCCCACGATCTTCAGCGCAAGAAATCCGGTTTCGGACGCCGCCAGCAGTGCCGACACGCCAAATGCCGCCAAGAATGTATGCACGAGACATCCGACATTTGCGCCCAACACGGAAGCAATTCCGGCTTGCCGTCCACTCGTCATCGTGCGCGCCAGAAACAAGCTCATATCCGGCCCAGGCGTAATAAACAGCAGCACTGAAGCGATTGAATATCCGAGGAGAATCGATGAATCGGGAAGGAATGTCATCTTTACAGCATACTGTTGCATTTCTGCACTTGGCAATCCGCCACGAATCCAGCCATCGTGATCACGGATGGCAGTGTGTGTGTTCTCTACCCGCGAAATTGTGTGCTGCAGGGTTCATATTGAGGCCGTCGCCGGATTCCCAATCTCTAGTTTCGAAATTAATTGGTATCCCCATAGGCATCCTTTGAGCGCAAACATAAACCTGCAATGGGAGTGGTTTGGAACTTTAAAATCCTACGAGATTTTCTGCTGAATGAGGCCCTCGACAGACAGAACAGTCCCAGGTAAAAAAACTATGCTTTGCCCTGTGCCCCCTGGAAGGGGTCGCAGGGCTTTTTGTTTGCGTCCGGCACCCGTTACCGATAAGACGCCACGCAGGCGGGCGATTAGCTCAGTTGGTAGAGCGCTTCGTTTACACCGAAGATGTCGGGAGTTCGAGTCTCTCATCGCCCACCATTAAATCTGTACTCGGCCTTTAGCCCGCCAAGCTCTGACCGGGCAAAGCTTAGCGTGCCGCCATAAGCATCGGCCAGATCTTGGACGATCGCGAGGCCCAGTCCGGAGCCGCGCTTGTGTTGGTCAAGCTTAACCCCCCGCTGGGCGATTTTTTCGAGTTCTGCTTCGGGTACGCCAGGTCCATCATCAGCAACGCTGATGCAACCGTCGGCAAATGCGACGGCTATCCGTGACGACGCATATTTTGCGGCGTTTTCCATCAGGTTGCCCAGTAGCTCGTGCAAATCTCCCTCATCCATAGGTACGCTGATGTCCTCGCCAATATCAAATTCGACTGGTTTAATCTTTCCTCCGGATATTTTATTGATGGCAGCAGCTACGCGCGTTGCCACTGGTGCAAGCAAAGTGCTCGCTAATGCCTGGTCAGCGGCCACGCGAGAGCGCATGAGCTCCCGTTCAACAAACTGATGCATGTCGCGTGTTGCCTGGCGTATCTCATTGGCAGGCACTTTCTTTCCCGCCTGGTCCAGCTCCAAAGCGATGGCGTCAAGAACTGTCAACGGAGTTTTCAAACCATGCGCCAGATTTCCAGCTCTGTGCCGCGCCCTGTGGACTTGTTTTTCACGATCTTCAAGCAGCGTATTGAGCTCGCTCACCAATCCATCAACTTCTTGCGGAAAATTACCGCCCAGCCTATTCGCCCTGCCACGTTGGATTTCGACCAATGAATTTCTAATCTCCTGTAGTGGCTTCAAGCCAAAAAATATGAGCAACATTGATGAAGCCAACAGCGCAATGTACAACAGAGCAAACCCGAAACTCATGTCGCCCCGAAACGCCGATATTGCATTGGAAACCTGGCTGCGATCCATGCCGATTGTTACTATGGCTTTCAGAATTGCTCCGTCGGGTTTTTCTATTTCAATGACGCGCTCCAGCGCTAACAGGCTCAATCCGTTTGGCCCAGCAAGTGTGTGGATGTGCTCTTCTTCATTGGACGTTGGCGGCGTTGGTACAGCGAGCACTTGGTCCCAAAGTGAACGTGACCGGATGGAATCCATTCCAGCGCCGTCAATCTGCCAGTACATCCCGCCGAATTGCTTTGCAAACCGCGGATCACTGAGCTTTCCGTCAATTTGAAGCTTTCCGGCGTCATCGAAAGCAGCCATGGTTGCAAGCTGTTCAAAATGAGAATCAAACTCCTGCAACATCAGATTTTCAACATGCTGCTGGAATTGAAAGTAAAATGTAACGCCGGAGATCGCTAAAGCCAGACTGATGGCTATGGCCGAGAGTACGAGCAATCTCAGCCGCAGTGAGCCAGTGGTCATTCGACCGCCAGAAAATATCCGAAGCCGCGCTTGTTCTGCAGAATATTGCTGCCAACCTTCCGGCGCACGCGGCTTACTGCCGCTTCAACGGCATTCGCGTCCTTGTCGTGATCATGGGAATACAGAACCTCTGCGAGTTCGGATTGCGGCACAACGCGGTCAAGATGGCACGCAAGATAATGCAACAACCGGAACTCCAAGGGGGTCATGTTGAGTTTCACGCCGTTCAGCATGGCGAGACCCGACTTTTCGTCAATGTGAAGTGGCCCTGCAGTGATTGAGGATGTGACCTGGCCGGAATTTCGCCTCATGATCGCCCGCAGCCGCGATATCAGTTCAGCCATTTCAAAGGGTTTAGGCAGATAGTCGTCGGCTCCGGCGTCAATGCCTTCAACACGTTCGGTCCAAGTTCCACGTGCCGATAGAATTAGGATAGGCGTCTTGAGGCCCTCATCCCGCCAACGCTTGAGTATCGTCAGCCCGTCCACTTTCGGCAGGCCCAAGTCGAGGATGATCGCTGCGTAACTTTCAGTTGATCCACGAAACCAGCCCTCTTCGCCATCACGCGCAAACTCACACAGGTAACCATTGGCGTTCAGGGACTGAGCCAAGGTCTCGGCGACTTTCTCGTTATCTTCGACAATCAGAATTTTCAAGTGAACTGATCCTACAACTTGGCCAGAGTTTTAGCATCCAGCCTGATGAAACGCACGAAATTCGATTTGCTGAGAATCTTGACTTCGTAAACATTTCCGCTGGCCCGCTCACGCAATTTCACGTCGAGCACCTTGCCTTTGTAGTTGCGCTCACAATGCGCAATCACCCTGCTCAATGGCTGGGCTTTCCCGGACTTTACGGCTGCGAGTGCGCGATCTTGTTCGCTTCGGCGCTTCCGCTTGCCAAAATGACTACCATTGCTGCTACCGCCAGAACCGTCATCGTCTTCATCGCTGTCATTTCCGCTGTTGCCAGAACCGCTGTTGCCAGAACCGCTGTTGCCAGAACCGCTGTTGCCAGAACCGCTATTGCCAGAACCGCTGTTGCCAGAACCGCTATTGCCAGAACCGCTACCGCCTGAGCCGCTACTGCCACTTCCTGAGTTGCTTCCAGAATCTCCGTCAGAATCTCCGCCAGAATCTCCGCCAGAATCTCCGCCAGAATCTCCGCCAGAATCTCCGTCAGAACCGCTGTTGGAATCACCGTCAGAACCGCTGTCGGAATCTCCTCCGCCGCTACCACTGTTCCCGCCACCATCGCCGTCGCCGCCGCCAGAATCACCGTCTTTGGCCTGTGCACCGACAAGCGGGCAAACGCCAAAAACCGCCGCAAGCAGCGCGAACAAAAAGTGCCGCCGAGATATCATCGCCATTCCAAAAGTTCCAGAAGCCGCAATCTAACAGGATTAGCCTGACAATTCACGTCTTGCAGCTGTCAGCGAACTGTCAGCTTGTAAACAATGCTACACAAATTAGCGTATTCCCGCCACTACCTGATTGAGGTTTGTTTGCCCAAGAGCGCTGGTCAAGGCTGTTTCGGCGGATTTTAGATATGGTCTCAAGACTTCTCCCATCTGCGCCGCGACAGGGCAGGCTGAATCTGGATCTGTCTTGTGCATTCTGAAAACTGTATCGTCTTCCACGGCAGAATAG
Source organism: uncultured Alphaproteobacteria bacterium (assembly GCA_963819615.1). GTDB lineage: Bacteria > Pseudomonadota > Alphaproteobacteria > Rhizobiales > Aestuariivirgaceae > Aestuariivirga. The sequence goes on along the minus strand of CAWFWW010000008.1, from coordinate 623,287 downwards.
ATATCGCCAAGTGAAATGCTCGCGGCTTTACGCGCCAAAGCAAACCCGCCCGCGCGGCCCGCAACCGATTGAACTAGGCCGGATTTCTCTAAGGCAGACATCAAGCGCCTTATAACCACAGGATTGGTGTGAGCACTCTTTGCGATCAGCGACGAACACACTGGCCTACCGTCCGGTTCACGGGCCAGTATTGACAGGACGTGTACGGCAACAACAAAGCGGCTACTGCTGAGCATAACAGCTTATACTCTGAAATATGAGTTTAAGTGCTGTTTTTTTTACTTGCATCGCCCAATTTTCGCCTTTTACCACTCATTAACCCATCCCGCGACAAAACCTGGAACATGACGAAACACAGTTGGCTGAGAATAGACTTGCTGGTTACGGCCTGCCTCTTGGCAACTTTGTGTTACTTTGCTTGGCAGGGTACTTGGTCGCCCAAGGGAGTGGTTGGACTGGACCAATTGCAATCCGTTAAAACCAAGCTAGAGCTGCACCTCGCTTCGTTGCAAACCAAGCGCCAGAATTTCGAAGCGCGAGTTTCATTGTTGCGGCAAGAGTTGCTCGACCCTGACATGCTGGACGAAATGGCGCGCGTTCAATTGGGGTTGCTCGGGCCAAACGACTTTCTCATCCATCTCAAGCGTTAAAAAACCTAACGCTTTCCGTAGTTTCAACCGAAATTCGGTTAATCGCCTTTTTTACGCGCAATACCAGTGCCTTAGTGCTACTGTTACAAAAAATTAGTGTGGGAGAGGTGCTGATGGCTGTTAAGTCCGCATATTTGAGCAAGAAAAAAGAAAAACCAGCCAAGTCACCAACTGTGGCCGAAGCCAAAAATCTCAAGAACAGCGGATTTTCCAAAGACGAGGAGTTGCAGTCCTATTTCGACATGCTGTTAATCCGCCGCTTTGAGGAAAAGGCCGGCCAGCTTTATGGCATGGGACTCATCGGAGGCTTCTGCCACCTCTACATCGGTCAGGAAGCCGTCGTGGTCGGCATGCAGATGTCAGCGATTAAAGGTGACCAAGTGATCACGTCCTATCGTGATCACGGCCACATGCTGGCTTGCGGCATGGACCCGAATGGGGTGATGGCTGAACTCACGGGGCGCCGGGGCGGATTGTCCAAAGGGAAAGGCGGCTCCATGCACATGTTCTCGAAGGAAAAGAATTTTTACGGCGGCCACGGTATTGTCGCTGCGCAAGTGCCGCTTGGGGCAGGGCTCGCCTTCGCAAACTGGTATCGCGGCAACAAGAATGTCTCCATGGCCTATTACGGCGATGGTGCGGCCAACCAGGGCCAAGTTTACGAGACCTTTAACATGGCCTCTATCTGGAAGTTGCCGTGCATCTTCGTAATCGAAAACAACCGCTATGCCATGGGCACCTCAGCCGAGCGCTCGACAGCAGTGGCTCAACAATTGGGCAAGCGCGGCGAAGCCTTCGGCATTCCGGCGGAACAGGTGGATGGCATGGATGTTCGCGCCGTGAAAGACGCCGCCGACCGCGCCATGGATCACTGCCGCGCCGGAAAAGGCCCCTACATTCTTGAAATGATGACCTACCGTTATCGCGGACATTCCATGTCTGACCCTGCGAAGTACCGTACCAAGGAAGAGGTGCAGAAAATGCGCGAGGAGCATGATCCGATTGAGCAGGTCAAGGCGCGCATTCTGAAGGCGGGATTTGCATCTGAGGACGATCTGAAATCAGTCGACGCCAAAATTCGCGACATCGTCACTGCAAGTGCGGACTTCGCCACCAATGATCCCCAGCCCGGTGAGAGCGAGCTGTGGACTGATATTTACAAGGTTGCTTGAGCGAAGTGGTCCAAGCCAAAACCAAAACCGCCACCTACGCCGACATTGAGGCTTTGCCGCCCAATGTCGTGGGGGAGATTTTGTTTGGGAATTTGGAAACGCATCCAAGACCGACGTCCCGCCACTCGGCAGCCATGAGTAGCATGAGCAGCGTGTTGGGACCGCCATTTGGTTTTGGTTCTGGTGGCCCGGGGGGCTGGATCATTTTGGTTGAACCTGAAATACACTTGGGACCACAAGTCATCGTTCCAGACCTGGCAGGATGGAAATCCGAAAGACTTGCTGACAGGCAAGACCTTGCATGGATTGAAGAGACTCCGGATTGGGCGTGTGAAGTCTTGTCGCCGTCGACTCGCAAAGTTGATGTTGGGCCAAAGCGCAAAATTTACGCAGAGTTTGGGGTCAATCATCTTTGGTATGTTGATCCGTCGATTCAGTCTCTCGATGAGTTTGCGCGTGTGGAACGACAATGGATGCTGGTCCAGACGTTTACCGGACACGAAAATGTCTGTGCCCCGCCATTCGAAGCAATCTCCTTTTCACTTGGCCTTCTGTGGCCGTTCGATTCACCCAAGCAAGAGTTTTAACAGATGCCCACCATCCTCATGCCCGCACTGTCGCCCACCATGGAAGAGGGCAAGCTTGCCAAGTGGCTCAAGAATGTCGGCGACATTGTGAAGTCTGGCGATATCATTGCTGAGATTGAAACAGATAAAGCGACGATGGAGATTGAGGCGGTCGATGAAGGTCCGCTGATTGAAATTCTTGTTCCGGCCGGAACTGAAGGCGTCAAGGTGAATGCTCCGATTGCGGTGATCGGGGAGGCGAGTGCGGCGAAGGCTGCGCCTGCGAAGACCAAGGCCGCCGAAGCGCCACCAGCCATCTCTGCACCAGTTTCACAACAGATAGCCGATGCCGAAATTCCCGCTGGCACTGAGATGATCACCATGACGGTGCGCGAAGCCATCCGCGCCGCCATGTCGGAAGAAATGCGCCGCGATCCGGACGTGTTCCTGATGGGCGAAGAAGTGGGCCAATATCAAGGTGCCTATAAGATCAGCCAGGGAATGCTGGATGAATTCGGGCCGAAGCGCGTGATCGACACGCCGATCACCGAACACGGCTTCACCGGCATTGCCACAGGTGCGGCGTTTGCCGGCCTCAAGCCCATCGTCGAATTCATGACTTTTAATTTCTCGATGCAAGCGATTGACCAGATCATCAACTCCGCCGCCAAGACGCTTTATATGTCTGGCGGGCAGATGGGCTGCTCGATTGTGTTCCGTGGCCCCAATGGCGCCGCCGCCCGCGTCGCCGCACAGCACAGCCAAGACTACGCTGCCTGGTACGCCCACATCCCCGGCCTCAAGGTGGTGATGCCTTATACTGCGGCAGACGCGAAAGGCCTGATGAAGGCCGCCATCCGCGATCCCAATCCGGTCATTTTCCTCGAAAATGAAATTCTCTACGGCAAATCATTCGAGGTGCCGAAGCTGGATGACTGGGTGGTGTCAATAGGCAAGGCCCGTGTGGCCCGCGTTGGCCATCACGTCACCATCGTCTCCTTCGGCATCGGCATGACTTACGCGCACGCCGCAGCAGACAAGCTGGCGGCGGAGGGAATTGAAGCCGAGATCATTGATCTGCGCTCCATCCGCCCACTTGATCTTGAAACTGTTCTTGTCAGTGTACGGAAGACCAATCGCTGTGTGTGCGTGGAAGAGGGTTATCCGCGCTTCTCCGTGACGAGCGAACTTGCTGCTGAAATCATGACGCATGCGTTTGATTATCTCGATGCGCCAGTTGCGCGTGTGGCCGGCAAGGATGTGCCGATGCCTTATGCTTCGAACCTTGAAAAACTGGCACTGCCCAATGCTGATGAAGTTGTGGCGGCAGTTAAGAGTGTGATTTATGTTTGAACAACCAACAAAATCAACCACAACAGCCGTCATGGCCCGCTTCAGGCGGGCCACCCACGAATTTGCGGCCATGGGTGGTCCGCCTGATGCGGACCATGACGGAGATTTATTAAGAGGATCATTTTAATGGCAAAAAATCACGAACACGACCATCACCACCACGATCACTCCCACGAAACACATCCGCATCAATTGCAGCCGCCGCATGAAGTGTTCCATGATGCCAATGCCGGCGAAATCATTCGCGGCTGGATCACCCAAGGCCATCTCTCGCTCTCACTCCATGCGATGGCATTCGGCAAGGCCGACATGTGGGGCCATGTGCTCGCCGGCATCGCACAACAAGTGGCGGCGTCCATGGAAGAGATGGGCCACTCCACCACGTCACACAATCTCGAAACGATCCGCAAAACCTTGGCCGAAGACCTCGCCAAGGCAGCAGCACAGTCCTCGGTCCTCTCCAATAAGACCTGAACCAAATGGCCGAACCCGCCAAGCACAATGCTACCTATGCCGATATCGAGGCATTGCCGCCGCATGTGACGGGGGAGATCATCTACGGGTCGCTCTATACCCAGCCACGCGCGGCCTTCGTTCACAACGCAGCGGCAAACTCGCTTTCCGCCGAAGTAACTGGCCCTTATCAAAAGGGCAAAGGTGGTCCCGGTGGCTGGGTCTTTGCCACCGAACAGGAAGTTCAGTTCGGCAAGCACCTCCTTGTGCCGGATATTTCAGGATGGAAGCGGGAACGGCTGGCAGCTCTTCCTCGCGAAAACTGGGTTACCGTGCGGCCCGACTGGGTTTGCGAAGTGGCATCACCATCAACCATGCTGCGCGACAGGCATTTCAAGCGCGACATTTATGCGGCTTTTGCAGTTCCGCACTATTGGATGGTTGATCCGAAAACACGTTCGCTGGAAGTTTATGAGTTATCGAAGGGAAAATGGACCCTCTTCGGGACATTTTCCGGAAGCATGGACGTGAACGCCCCGCCATTCGACGGCATTTCATTTACACTTGAAACCTTGTGGCCGCTTCCCGAGCCAGAAGGCTTCAACGAAGACACACCGGAGTAAGCCATGCCTCAAGTCCTCATGCCCGCCCTGTCGCCCACCATGGAAAAGGGCAAGCTTGCCAAGTGGCTCAAGAAAGAGGGTGACACTGTGAGGTCTGGCGATGTGCTCGCCGAAATCGAAACCGACAAGGCGACAATGGAAATTGAAGCGGTGGATGAGGGAACACTCGGCAAGATCATGGTGGCTGAGGGCACAGACGATGTGCCGGTCAACACGCCGATTGCGGTGATTTTGGGCGAGGGGGAGAAGTTGGGGGATTTACCTGTTGCTGCTCCTGCTAAAGGGACCTCTCCCGCCCCTTCGGGGCACCCTCCCCAAAGGGGAGGGGAAATGTCAGCAAAAATTCCCCTCTCCTCTGGAGAGGGTCCGCGAAGCGGGGAGAGGTCCCTTCGAAAGGCGCACGTATCTTCGCTTCACCCCTCGCTAAACGCCTTGCCAAACAAAAGGGTATCAACCTTGCCTTGCTCAGTGGATCAGGTCCGCATGGCCGCATTGTGATGAAGGATGTCGACAGTGCCGCGTCTCCTCGCCCGCTTGCAGTAGAGGCGCCCCGCAGGGGCGGAGAGGGCCTGTCAGCACCACAATCCGATGACTCCGTCCTGCGAAATTTCGCACCCGACTCCTACACCCTCATTCCCCACGACGGCATGCGCAAGACCATCGCGCGGCGGCTCACGGAATCGAAGCAGCACATTCCGCATTTCTATGTTTCGGTTGATGTGACGCTGGATCATCTTCTCGATTTGCGTGAACGTCTGAACCTGCAAGCGCCTAAGGACAAGGACGGCAAGCCTGCCTGGAAAGTCTCGGTCAACGACTTCATCATCAAAGCCATGGCCATGGCGTTGATCAAGGTGCCAGATGCCAATGTGAGCTGGACCGAAGCCAACATGGTGAAACACAAACACGCTGATGTGGGTGTGGCCGTGTCGATTCCCGGCGGATTGATCACGCCGATCGTGCGCCAGGCTGAAACCAAGGGGCTCGCCACGATTTCGCTGGAGATGAAAGACTACGCCAAGCGCGCCCGCGACCGCAAACTGAAGCCGGAGGAATATACTGGCGGCTCAGCGGCAATTTCCAACATGGGTATGATGAACGTCAAAAACTTCGCAGCGATAGTCAACCCGCCGCATGGTTCGATTTTGGCGATTGGCACGGGAGAACGCCGCCCTGTGGTGCGCGGTGACGCCATCGTCATCGAACAGCAAATGACAATCACCCTGTCCACTGATCATCGCTGTATCGACGGCGCGCTGGGCGCGGAGTTCATTGGTGCGATCAAGATGTATTTGGAAGAGCCGGGGTTGATGTTGGTATGACGATAGTAAAAATTGGTCTTCTTCCGTTGATTGCGAGTGTAGCTTTCTTTACTGCAAATTCCGCCTCCGCCACCCAGCAAGACTCCGAATTCGGCGGGCATGCGGCGAATGTGACTGTGCTGGAAAAGATTTGCACCGAGTATGTAAAGATCGATCCCACCAAACTTGAAGCCTTCAACGCGCGCTGGAAACAAGTACGTGAAAGTACTGGAGGAGAACAGGCGTTGACGACCTATGGCATGACGCTGCAATTGTTGAAATCCTACTATCGCGTCAATGGCGGCAGGAAATTCAAGGCAGCCTGCGAGAACTCTGCGAAGTCCGTCATCTTCGGTCTTGGCAAGGAAACGCCCGTGATGATCGACAATCTTCCGCCCGAGCTGCAAGAGAAGTTGAAATGAAATCCATCCCCGGATTGGCAACCCACTGGACAGACACCCTTGCAGCTGGTGCATTTGCTGTATCGCTTTGTACCTCCTCACATGCACAACTCATAGACGCGGAACTTGTCAAGAAGATGGTTGCCCTAGACCTTGCCGTCGAAGGGTGCGGCGAACGCCTGGTGATCGATGGACGGAAGTTCAATTTGTTGCAGGCACAATGGCGTATGGAAGTCGCGCATGAGGGTGCGAGTGCGCTGAAGCGTTACAAGTCCAACTACGATACAGCAATGATTGAAGTTCTGCGCGTGATGCGGAGCAATCCAACAAAAACATGCAATCACCTGGTTGACACTGTCGGCGAAATTGCAAAAGACGCAAATCCGATCAGCGCATTGCGAGCAACCAGAAACGTGGACACGAAGCAATGAAATCCATCCTTGCATTTGGTGACTCTCTCACCTGGGGTTTTGAAGCGGGCACGTTCAAGCGCCACGCGTTTGAAGACCGCTGGCCGAATGCTCTTGCTGCTGGCCTTAACGGCAAGGCGCGGGTGATTGAGGAAGGGCTCAACGGGCGGACGACCACTTACCCCGATCACACAGTCACCGTGGAGCGCAATGGTGCTGTGGCGTTGCCCATGCTGCTCACCACACACCAGCCGCTTGATCTTGTTATCATCATGCTGGGCACCAATGACCTGAAATATGTCAACCGCTGCCGCGCCTTTGATGCGGCCCAGGGTTTGAAAATCTCATTGGTCTCACCAAACGCTGTGAATTCATTGAAGGCTATGCGGTGCCGCAGATACTCATCGTCTCGCCGCCGCCACTTGTTCCGACTACGGATGAATTTTTTAACGACTTGTGGGGTCATGCAGGGCCGGAATCGATGCTGTTGCCCACCCACTATGCGCGGGTTGCCGAAGAAACAGATTCGCACTTCTTTGAAGCAGGCAATGTTGCGTCCCGCGATCCAACGGATGGCGGACACATGACTGCCGCCGACACGCGCAAGTTGGGCGCGGCGCTGGTGCCGGTGGTGAAGAAGATTTTGGAACTGTAAGCAACATTCCTCCCCCGATTGCGGGGGAGGTGGCGAGCGAAGTGAGACGGAGAGGGCAATTCCATGCCAAAGACTTGCCCTCTCCGTCAGCTGCGCTGACACCTTTCCCGCAATCGGGCGAGGAAAGAGAAAGATGGAGTTCATATGGCCGACACAAATTTCGACATTCTCATCATCGGCGCAGGCCCCGGCGGATATGTCACCGCCATACGTGCGGCACAGCTCGGCTTCAAGGTCGCGATCATCGAGCGGGAACACCTCGGTGGCATCTGTCTTAACTGGGGCTGCATCCCGACGAAGGCGCTGCTGCGGTCGGCGGAAATCTATCACTACATGAAGCATGCGGAGAATTATGGCCTCTCCGCCAAGGATATCAGTTTCGATCCAGCCAAAGTCGTTGCCCGTTCACGCGGTGTTTCGGGCCGCCTCAACATGGGTGTCAATGGTTTGCTGAAAAAGAACAAGGTGCAGATCATCTGGGGCGAGGCGAAAATCACCAAGCCGGGTGAAGTTGTCGTTGCTGACTCCAAGAAGGCAATCATGCTGCCGCAGAATCCGCCGCCCAAGGGTACACTGGGGGCAGGGACTTACACCGCCAAGCACATCATCATTGCTACAGGAGCACGCCCCCGTGTGCTGCCTGGGCTTGAGCCAGATGGCAAACTGGTATGGACCTATTTCGAGGCGATGGTGCCGCCTAAGATGCCGAAGTCGCTGCTGGTTGTTGGGTCTGGTGCCATCGGCATTGAGTTCGCGTCGTTCTACAATGCCATGGGCGTGGACGTCACCGTGGTTGAAATCATGGATCAGGTAATGCCAGTGGAAGATACCGAAATCGCCAAGTTCGCGCAGAAGCAATTTGAAAAACAGGGGATGAAATTCCGCCTCAGCACAAAAGTCAGTGCGTTGAAGAAGGGTGCAGACAACGTCACCGCCACTTTGGAGAAAGACGGCAAGACCGAAACCATCGCGGTGGACCGCGTCATCACCGCTGCTGGTGTCGTTGCCAACATCGAAAACCTCGGGCTTGAATCGCTGGGTGTAAAAACCGACCGTGGCTGCATCGTCATTGATGGCTACGGCAACACCAACATCAAAGGCATCTACGCGATCGGCGATGTCGCCGGCCCGCCGATGCTCGCCCACAAGGCTGAGCATGAAGGCGTGATCTGCATCGAGAATATCAAGGGCCTCGATGCGCATCCGATGAAGAAGGAACAAATCCCGGGCTGCACCTATTGCCACCCGCAAGTGGCCACCGTCGGCCTCACCGAAGCCAAAGCCAAAGCCGCAGGTTACGAACTCAAAATCGGCCGCTTCCAGTTCCTCGCCAACGGAAAAGCCATCGCGCTCGGCGAAGACCAGGGCCTGGTCAAAACCATCTTCGACGCCAAAACCGGACGCCTGATCGGTGCGCATATGGTAGGTGCGGAAGTCACAGAACTCATCCAGGGCTTCGTCGTCGCCATGGGGTTGGAGACAACCGAGGAAGAGTTGATTCACACAGTGTTCCCGCATCCTACGCTGTCAGAAATGATGCACGAGAGCGTGTTGGACGCTTACGGCCGCGTCATTCACATGTGACCATGGAGGATCGTTGTTGCAGCGCTGGATTTAGCGAAAGTCACAGACGAATCAAATCTGTCGCACTAAACCAACGAATAAATATGGGGTAGCGAACATCATGGCACAGCGCTTCAAGCGCGTCTTGCTCAAGGTCTCCGGCGAAGTGCTGATGGGGCCGCAGCAATTCGGCATTGACCTTGAAACAGTAGGACGCCTGGCAGACGAAATCGCCGCCGCGCAAAAGGCTGGCACCCAAATCGCGTTGGTCATCGGCGGCGGAAACATATTTCGTGGGCTCGCGGGTGCGGCAAAAGGCATGGACCGCGTATCTGCTGATCACATGGGCATCATGGCAACCATCATGAATGCGCTGGCGATGCAAGGCGTCCTGAATTCCAAGGGACTTGATGCCCGCGTGTTGTCGGCAATTGCCATGCCGACGGTATGCGAGACCTATTCGCGCGCCAAGGGGGTGCATCATTTGGAACAGGGGCGAATCGTGATTTGCGCTGCTGGCACGGGCCTGCCATTCTTCACGACTGACACGGGTGCAGCGTTGCGAGCGGCGGAACTCCGCTGCGACGTGCTGATGAAGGGCACCAGCGTCGACGGTGTCTACGACGCGGACCCCAAGACCAACGCGTCAGCCAAGCGGTTTGAAAGCGTCACATTTGATGACATTCTTGCAAAAAACCTCCGCATTATGGACCCTGCTGCAATCGCCCTTGCCAGAGACAACGGGATTCCGGTAGTTGTTTTTTCGATCCGCGAGACAGGAAACATCCTGCGCGTGCTTCAAGGCGAAGGCAAGTTCACCTCGGTCACCAGGAATTGAAACATGGCACAACCAGCACCATTCAACAGCAACGAAATCAAGCGCCGCATGCTTGGCGCGGTTGACTCACTCAAACATGATTTTGGCGGTCTCCGAACTGGCCGCGCATCGGCGACTTTGCTGGAGCCCGTTCAAGTTGACGCTTATGGCAGCAAAATGCAGCTGACGGCCTGCGCTTCGGTTTCAACACCCGAACCGAGACTCATTCAAGTGAGTGTGTGGGACAAGGGATTGGTCGTGGCGGTTGAGAAAGCAATTCTCGCGTCAAATCTAGGCCTTACGCCACAAACTGAAGGTCAAGTCATAAGATTGCGCATGCCTGATCTTACCCAGGACCGGCGCAAGGAACTCGTGAAAGTGGCGCATCAATACGCCGAAAAGGCCAGAATTGCCGTGCGCAATGTGCGGCGCGACGGCATGGATCAGCTAAAAGCATTGGAGAAGAGCCACGCAATTGGCGAAGACGAACATAAGACCAAAGCTGATGAAGTTCAGAAGATGACCGACGATACTGTCAAGGATATTGATCAGTCATTGAAATCCAAGGAAGCGGAAATCATGCAGGTCTGAGGCAAACTAATGCCCGCACAACATTCAAAAAATGCACCACTTCACGTCGCCATCATCATGGATGGCAACGGGCGCTGGGCTGCGCAACGCGGGCTGCCGCGATCAGCTGGGCACAAACAGGGCATCGAGGCCGTCCGGCGAGCGGTCAAGGCAGCAATTGAACTCAATGTCAAATACCTCACAATTTACTCTTTCAGCACCGAGAACTGGTCGCGGCCCGAGTCGGAAGTGAGTTTTCTGTTGGAATTGATGCGCCGTTTCATTCGTCAGGACGTCAGCGATCTGCACAAGTCTGGCGTCAGGATCGTTGTCATCGGCGAGCGCGACGGCATTGACGCACCAACCCTGGCACTTCTTGAAGACGCCGAGAAACTGACGCGTGAGAATTCCGCGCTGCATTTGCAAGTTGCTTTCAATTACGGCAGCCGACAGGAAATTCTGCGGGTGGCGAAGCTCATCGCGAGCAGGGCGGCAACACGCGAAATTTCTGCGTCCGAAATCTCTGTTGATTGGATCAGCAATCACCTGGATACGGGTAATTGCCCGGATCCTGACATTCTGATCCGCACTGGTGGCGACATGCGGATCTCCAATTTTCTGTTGTGGCAATGCGCCTATACTGAATTCGTCTTCATCCCGGAAACGTGGCCGGAATTCACCCATGACGTGATGATGCGTTGCATAACAGAGTTTCACAATCGCGAACGCCGCTTTGGCGGCTTGAATGCGCAAACTGGATGACAGCAGCACCTGTCAGCCGAAAGTGGAATGATCTCCTTTCGCGCACGATTTCCGCAGTCCTGCTTATCCCCCTTGTTCTCGCTATGGTCTTCTATGGCGGCGTTTGGTTTCAATTGTTGATTGGTTTGGCGGGCGTGTTGATGGCCCGCGAATACACGCAAATTGCCCATGGCGGAAATGACGTGCAATTTGTCCTTCATGCGCTTGCGGCACTAACGGCAGTTATTGTGTTGCCGTCTCTTGGCCTCACTATTGCGTTCGCAATTATTTCTGCCTTGACAGTGTTTTCCAACTTCGTTGTGGCGATGAATGTCCGGCCGGTCAACTTATGGCAACGGGTTGGCGTCGCCTATGTTGCATTGCCAGTCGTAGCGCTGATGCTGGTTCGTGGCACTCACGAAAGCGGCTTGATGACCACTCTGTTCCTGTTGTTGCTCGTCTGGTGTGCCGACACTTTTGCCTATTTCGCCGGGCGAATCATAGGCGGGCCAAAACTTGTTCCGCACATTTCACCAAAAAAAACCTGGGCTGGCCTTGGTGGTGCTGCGGCTGGAGCGGCCATGGTTGCGCTAGTGTTCCTGTATTATGGCAAGGCAAGTGGCGCTTTGCCCTTCATTTTGCTGGCGGCCTTTCTTGCTGTGATAGAGCAAGGCGGCGACATATTCGAAAGTGCGCTCAAGCGAGCCCATGACATCAAGGATTCAGGCAATCTTATTCCAGGTCACGGCGGAATATTGGACAGGGTAGACGGCCTATTGGCGGTCTTTTCAGCGGCAGCCCTGGTCGGTGCATTGCGCAACCTCGCCGACCCGGCTGCAGGTGTTACTTATTGGTAACCATATCGCCTGAATTTTGATTTAATTTCCGTGTTTTGTAGTTAATGGTTTATAACTTTCTCATGTTTGAAGTCCGGCGCAAGATCACATGATTTCTCAATTTGTCTACAACACCTTGCCTTTCCTTGCGGCGATTCTTTTGATCGTGTTCATCCACGAAATGGGCCACTTTCAGGTGGCGCGTTGGTGCGGCGTCAAGGTCAAGGATTTTTCTGTCGGTTTTGGGCCGGAGATCATGCATTGGTTCGACAAGCACGGAACCCGCTGGAAACTCTGCTGGCTGCCGCTTGGCGGCTACGTCAAATTCGAAGGCGACATGAATGCGGCAAGCATGCCCGACAGCTCCCAGACAGGGACCGCAAAACCCGGGGATTTCCACACCCTGCCGCTATGGAAGCGTGCGGCGGTGGTGGCTGCTGGTCCGATTGCAAATTTTCTTTTGGCGATCGCCATTTTTACGGCGGTGTTAAGCACCGTCGGCGAAAGGGTTATGCCACCGCGCATTGACGGTTTGGTGGCGGGAAGTGCTGCCGAAGCAGCCGGGCTGAAACCCGGCGATATCGTCAAGAAGGTCGACGGTAAGGAAATTGCTTCGTATCAGGAATTGCAGCAGGTAGTTTCAACTGGCGGTGGTCAGCCCGTTGAACTGCAAATTTTAAGGCAGTCTCAGACGTTGAATTTCAACCTCACGCCTGCGATCAAGGAAGTCCCGCACTTCCTTGGTGGAACTGTAAAAATCGGAATGCTGGGAATTCGGCACGACCTGGTAAATGATGAGGCAAAGAACACGACGTTTTCTGTTGCCAGGTCATTTGTTATCGCATGCGAAAGAACCTGGTTCATCGTTAAGGCGACACTGACCTATGTCAGCCGCCTGTTCATTGGGGCAGAAAATTCCGACCAGATCGGAGGAATTGGTTCGATGGCCAAGGGTGCTGGCAATGCCGCACAGGATGGCGCTGCTTCGTTCATGGCGTTTTTGGCTTTCATCAGCATCAGTATCGGACTTATTAACCTTTTTCCCATTCCTATGCTCGATGGAGGACATTTGATGTTTTACGCGATTGAAGCACTGCGCGGCAAGCCGCTCGGTCCGGCGGCCCAGGAATGGGGAATGCGGATTGGCTTGAGCATTGTGATGCTGCTTCTGTTCGTCGGCAACTTCAACGATATTGTCCGCTTGATGAGCCCTGCTTAAGAATGCCTTATTTGTTTCGTTTGCATGGTAAATGGAATTGGGTAAAAGCCGGGCTCGGCTGCGCCCGAAATGAAAACGTTCTGGGGAAACTAGTGAGATCGACGGTTTAATGCGTATACTGAAGAATATTTGTGGCGCGGGCGCTTCGCTGGCTGTTCTGTTGTGGATGTCCGCGACGGCTTTTGCGGCGATTTCCCAGATCATTGTCGAAGGCAACCAGCGCGTCGAGAACGAGACTGTCGAATCGTACCTGCAACTTCAGCGCGGCGACGAATACGATCCTGCACGCGTCGATGAATCAATCAAGATATTGTTCCAAACTGGCCTGTTTTCCGATGTCAGCATTTCCCAGCGCGGCAACGCTCTCGTCGTGCACGTCGCGGAAAATCCCTTGGTCAGCGAGGTCAACTTCGAAGGCAACAGCGAAATAGACGACGAAACGCTGGGCAAGGAAGTGGATGTCCGTGAACGGATGATTTTCACCAAGGCCCGGGCGCAAGCCGATACGCGCCGCATTTTGGCGCTTTATCAAGCCAAAGGATTTTATAATGTGCGCGTCGCGCCGCAGTTGATCAGGCTTGCGGATAATCGCGTGAACTTGGTCTTTGAAATCACTGAAGGTGACGAGACCAAAGTCAGGCAAATCAATTTCGAAGGCAACACATCTTTCAGTGACGGAACTTTGACTGGCGTCATAGCCACGAAGCAATATGCTTGGTGGCGGTTTTTTGGCTCCAACACAACATATGATCCTGACCGCCTTGAATACGACAAGGAACTCGTGCGCAGGTACTACCTGAAACATGGCTATGCAGATATTCAGGTTGTTTCCGCAGGCGCCAGGCTGTCAGAAGACGGCTCCTATTTCATTATCGATTTCAATATCGAGGAAGGCCCGCGATATTCCGTCGCTGACGTCGCAGTGGCGATTGGCGATTCCAATCTTGACGCTGACGGATTGACGAGTGTCGTGAAAACTGGAGTTGGCGACACCTACGACGCCAGCAGGGTCGACAAGTCAGTTGAGAACCTGACGCTTGAAGCCAGCCGGCAGGGCTTCGTATTCGCCAAAGTCGAGCCAAAAGTTGACCGCGAGCCATCGGCAAACAAGGTCAATCTTACCTACCAGATTTCCGAAGGCCCGCGAACTTACATTGAACGCATCGACATCGTCGGCAATGACCGTACACATGACGAAGTCATCCGCCGTGAGCTCCGGTTGTTTGAAGGCGATGCCTATAACAAGGTATTGGTCGAGCGAGCGCGGCGCAGGCTGACCGCACTCGATTTCTTTGAGAAGATCGATTTCAACGAACGCGAAGGCTCAGCACCTGACAAAGTCGTTCTGGAAATTGACGTCTCGGAAAAATCGACGGGATCTTTGTCGTTCTCAGTTGGTTATTCATCTGTCGAAACAGTTGTCGGTTCCGTTGAATTGACTGAACGCAATCTATTCGGCCGTGGCCAGCAGGTCCGCCTCAATACTGCTTTGAGCTTCAAGCGGCAGCAAGTCGATTTCGGCTTTACTGAGCCATATTTTATGGGGCTTCCGGTGTCAGCTGGCTTCGACGCATTCGCGACGCTCACCGACAATCGAGCTACTTCATCTTACAAGAGCAAGCAAATTGGCGGCGCACTGCGCACTGGATTCAGGCTGGATGAGTACTCGTCCGTCAATTTCAAGTATTATCTGGCTTACCGCGATGTTACCGACATCAACGCCGACAGCGCGGCGCCAGCGATCATTTCACAAGAGGGCACGAGTTGGAAATCTGCCTTGTCCACCACTTACACCTGGGACTCGGTCGACAATCCGGCGCGACCAACATCCGGCCTTCGTGCCCAGCTTGAAGCGGAAGTTGCCGGGCTTGGCGGCACCGACAAATTTGCCGGTGTTGAAGGACACCTGTGGTACTTTGTTCCCGTTGTTGAAGATAGCCTTACATTGAAGCTCGAAGCCAATGCCGGCCATCTTGAGTCCCTCAATAGCGATGTGGTGCCATTGCAGGATCGCTATTTCAAGGGTGCTGACTCATTCCGTGGTTTCGCCAAGTCTGGCGTTGGCCCGCAACAGGTCGGCAATGACGGCGAACTCGATTCAATTGGCGCACAATCTTACGCTATTGGCACCGTTGAAATGACATTCCCGCTAGGCTTGCCGGAATCCTTTGGCCTCGAAGGCGTGGTCTTTAGCGATTTTGGCACTGTCTTTGGCGCACCCGAAGACTCGGTCGCCAAAGGCGTCGATGGTTGCACCTACAAGGATGGTTGTGCGGTGTCGGACAACATGTCTTTGCGTGCTTCGGTTGGCGCTGGTGTGATCTGGCAATCGCCTTTTGGTCCGTTGCGCCTGGAGGCAGCCTATCCGCTCCTGAAAGAAGATTACGACCAGAAAGAATGGTTCCGCTTCTCAGTTGGCACGCGTTTCTAGACCTTGGACTACGTCGGGACAGGGATTTCATATCAGTGCACAAAGGCGGCTTGATCTGGCCGCCTTTTTTGAGGTCATTACAATGGACGCCAACCCGACAACTCCTGTGAACCTCGATATCAACAGGATCATGAAGCTCCTGCCGCATCGCTATCCTTTCCTGCTGATCGACAAGCTCGAAAATATTGCGGGCGAAACCGAAGGAACTGGCGTCAAAAATGTCACCATAAATGAGCCTTTCTTCCAAGGTCACTTCCCAGGCCGACCCGTCATGCCGGGTGTTTTGCTGATCGAAGCCATGGCCCAAACAGCCGGCGCAATAGTTCTCAATCATCTGGGAGGAGAACATGCGGGCAAGCTTGTGTTCTTCATGTCGATCGACAAGGCGCGGTTTAGAAAGCCAGTGCTGCCGGGCGACACGGTGCGCTTTCATGTCAAACTCGGTCAAAAACGTCCACCAGTCTGGAAGTACTGGGCAGAAGCTCACGTTGACGGCAAGAAAGTTGCCGAAGCCGAAATCGGCGCGATGCTGATGAATGAGCGGGGCGACTAAGCCCGCTTCTTCAAATCCACGTAGTCACGGCGCGGCGCACCAGTATAAAGCTGGCGTGGACGGCCAATCCTTTGCGTCGGGTCCTCGATCATTTCCTTCCACTGCGATATCCACCCAATAGTTCGCGCCAGAGCAAACAACACGGTGAACATCGACGTCGGGAAACCAAGCGCCCGCAGAGTGATGCCGGAATAGAAATCGACATTTGGATAAAGCTTGCGGGCGATGAAATACTCATCATTCAGGGCAACCTTTTCCAGCTCAACAGCGACATCAAGCAAGAGATCATCCTTGATGCCAAGCTCTTTGAGCACTTCATGCGCAGTTTGCTGCATGATCTTGGCGCGGGGATCATAGTTCTTGTAAACGCGGTGGCCAAAGCCCATCAACCTGATGTTTGAGTTTTTGTCTTTCACTTTGTCGATGAAGGCCGGGATGTTCTCGGGCCTGCCGATCTCTTCCAGCATCTTGAGCGCTGCTTCATTGGCGCCGCCATGCGCAGGACCCCATAGGCACGCAATGCCGGCCGAAACACAGGCGAATGGATTGGCTCCCGATGAGCCTGCTAGCCGCACAGTCGACGTTGATGCATTCTGCTCATGATCTGCGTGCAATATGAAAATGCGGTCCATCGCCCGCGCCAAAACTGGGTTTGCCACATAATCTTCGCATGGCACGGCAAAACACATATGCAGGAAATTCGCGGCGTAGTTCAGGTTGTTGCGCGGATAAACGAATGGCTGTCCGATGTGATACTTGAATGCCATGGCCGCGATAGTCGGCAACTTGGCGATCATGCGATGTGAAGCAATTTCGCGTTGCCGCGGATCGTTGATGTCAGTCGAGTCATGATAGAATGCCGACATCGCGCCAACCACGGCGACCATGACGGCCATTGGATGTGCGTCACGGCGGAAGCCACGGAAAAGCAGGGCCATCTGCTCATGCACCATGGTGTGATAGGTAATGTCGTGCTCAAACTTCTTGCGTTGGGCGGGCGTGGGCAATTCGCCGTAGTACAGGAGGTAACAAGTTTCTAGGAAATCGCCGTTTTCGGCAAGTTGTTCGATGGGGTAACCACGGTAAAGCAGGACGCCATTGTCGCCATCAATATAGGTGATTTTGGATTCGCAGGCAGCAGTTGAGGTGAAGCCGGGATCATAGGTGAAGACGTTTGCCTGGCCATAAAGTTTGCTGATGTCGATTACATCAGGCCCAAGCGTTCCGGATTTAACCGGAAGCTCCAGTGTTTTGTCGCCGGTCTTAAGGTTCGCGGTGGTCATATGATTTTCTCCCACTTTTCCAGCTTATATTGCACTGCAACAGGTAGGTCAATGCAACTGTCCTGATGCACCAGGGCAATCGGGTGAAGAAGTTGGTGACAAGCGGCTGAATTGCTGAATCTGTTGCAGTCCATTGATTCGGATCATGGAGAGCAACGATGTCGAAAGGTTTATCGGGTTTTGGGTCGCTTGGCGAAGCGACGGTGTTTCTGGATTATTTCAAGGACTTGCCTGACCCGCGTCAGGCCGGAAAAGTGATTTACCCCCTGAACGAGGTTCTGTTGCTGGCGCTGCTTGCGGTGCTGGCCAATGCCGAAAGCTTCACCGACATGGCCCGGTTTGGCGAGAAGAAGCTGGCGCTGCTGCGGCGGTTTCTGCCTTTTGCCGATGGCACCCCGCCGCATGACCGGCTTGGCGATATCTTCGCCACGCTGGATGCACAGGCGTTCCAGCGCTGCTTTGTCGATTGGGTGGCGGCCCTGACCAAAACCCCGGTTGAGGTGATCGCAATCGATGGCAAGACCATGCGCGGCACGGCGAGCCGCAAGGCCTCAAAGGAGGCGATCCACATGGTCTCGGCCTTTGCCGCACGCCAGCGTCTGGTATTGGCGCAGATGAAGGTGGATGAGAAGTCGAACGAGATTGCCGCCATCCCCGCACTGCTCGACATGATGGCGATCGAAGGGGCCGTCATCACCATCGATGCGATGGGCTGCCAGCGCGACATTGCTGCAAAGATCATCGCCAAGAAGGCCGATTACATTCTGGCCCTCAAGGGCAACCAGGGAGCTCTGTGCGAGGACGTGAAAGAGTTCATCAAGGAGCAGAAAGCCAAGGGTTTTGCTGATACCGCCATCACCACGCATGAAACCGTGGATGCCGATCATGGCCGCATCGAAACAAGGGCCTACACCGCCATCCACGATGTCGCCTGGCTGCAGGCGCGGCACAAATGGCCCGGCCTCAAAGGCCTTCTCATGGTGACAAGCCAGCGCCAGACCGGAGCCAGAACCGAACGCGAGACCCGTCTCTACATCACCTCGCTGGGTCTCGAAGCCAGGCTCTCAGGCCCGATGATCCGCGACCATTGGGCCATCGAGAACGCACTTCACTGGGTCATGGACATGACATTCCGCGATGATGAATGCCGCATCAGAACCGAGCATGCGCCAGCCAACTTCACAACACTCAGGCACATCGCACATAATCTTTACAGAAAGGCCCCGGGAAAAGACTCAATCCGCCTCCGCCGCAAAACCGCAGCCTGGGACGACGAATTCCTCGTCAGCCTCATCGCCGCATAACCGCCTTCACCCGATTCCCCTGCCTGATGCACGTACATCTGAAATTCCAATCCAATGAACTGCCCTGAAATCTAAGGGAATTATTCACGCTAACTTTACTTGCCATGAGTCAAATGCCACCAAAATTATTCACTGGGGCAAAATAGAATGGTTGGAAATCTGGCGTCAAAGAAAGCAGGCCGCGAATTGGCGGGCATTCTTGGACTTTTGACAATTCCGATCGCCGTCCTTTGGCTGTTTTACTTCATGGAAGCCAAACGTGATATTGACATCCTGGAGCGCGAGAAGATTGGCCTGCAGTTTGCAGAGATTTTGGCTCCCCTTTTCACCAATAGAATAAACATCCTGACTCCCGGACAGATTGCAGAGATACCGACACTGGAATCCAAATTGGAGTTTGCTGAAAACGAAAAATTGAGTTCGCCTTCCAATCGCATTGACACGATAAATGCCGGTAATGCTGACGAGAAACTTGAGTTGCTCGTCACGACACTGCGCACCATAGTGAACAGGTCTGGACTGATCCTGGATGCCGACAAGTCCAGTTATCACCTCATCAGCGCGGGGCTTGCCACCCTGCCGGACTGGGTGAGTGATTACACGGAACTCAAAGAAGCTATAGATAGCAACATTGCGGCGGGTCCGTTCCGGGTTGAAACACTACAGGAAATTTTGCCGTTGGCGGGCAGTGTCAAGGAGGCAGCGTGGCGCTTTGGAAAAGAAATTGAATCTGCTGTCAGTTCGGAGCCGAACAAAGAAATCCTGGCTGGACCCACGGCAAATTCACGAGAGTTGTCTGCTCATGTCGATGAAATTCTGGTCAAGCTAAAACAGGCAAGCAGCAAAGTCGGCCATTCTGCGCTCGTCAGCATGTTTTCCGAAAAATCCAGTCAGGCAAAATTCCTCAGCCGTTTTGACAACCTGTTTGATTTCACCTTGCGACAGGTCAAAACCAAGATCGACAAGCGCCTTTCCACCCTTTGGCAGCGATTCATTCTATTGACGGTCGCAGGCTTTGCCTGTGCAGTTGGCGGTGTCGGCAAGGCGCTTTTCATGTTCCGCAAGACACTTGTCCATCTCGACGCGGCTGAGGATGCAGTAGAGACGTCGGAGAAATCCCGCGTTGAACTTGCTGCCATCAATGACCAAGTTGCGGCTCTCAACGCGAGCCTTGCCGAAAAAGTTAAGCGGTTGAGCGAAGCCCAGGGCGAGCTCATCAAAAAGGGCCGAATGGAGCAACTCGGCCAATTGACGGCCACTGTTGCGCACGAATTGCGCAATCCCCTCGGGTCAGTGCGGACGTCTGCATTCTTGCTCGAGCGCAAATTGGCAGGAAAGAATCTTGGCGTTGAATCTCAAGTTGATCGCATCAACAAAGGCGTCGTTCGCTGCGATGCAATTATCACCCAGCTTCTGGATTTTTCCCGCACGAAATCCGTTGCGGCACAGGCTGCCATCCTCGACGACTGGCTCGCAACCAGAGTTTCCGAAATCGCAGGCACTTTGCCTCAGTCAGTCCAAATTGAGTGCCGTCTGGGACTAGGCAACGTGAACGTGCCCTTTGATCCTGCCCGTTTGGAACGCGCCGTTCAAAACCTTCTGTCCAATGCATCGGAAGCCTTGGTTGGGGACGGCAAAGCCGGGTCAGCTGTCAACAGCCAGAATCCCAGAATTGCGATTTCAACATTTGAGCGCGGAGCATTTGCCTGCATCGAAGTCAGCGACAACGGCCCCGGCATTTCACTGGAGAACATTGAAAAAATCCGCGAGCCGCTGTTTACCACGAAAAATTTTGGCACCGGGCTTGGCGTTCCCGCTGTCGAGCAAATTGCTGCACAGCATGGCGGCAAACTGGAGATAGAGTTCGACCCCCGGGAACGGCGCTGCATTCCGCATGCTGCTGCCGCTGCAAACGAATGAACAGGCAGCGGCCTAACGCGCAATTTTCAACCGCCGATTTGGTCCTTGATACGGCCCAAACTTTCTTCACGCCCCAGCGCGACCAGCACGTCAAAAATTCCCGGCGACGTCGCGGAGCCCGTTAATGCCGCACGCAGCGGCTGGGCAAGTTTACCGAGCTTCTTTTGCGCGGTTTCGGCATATTCTTTCACTGCTTGCTCTAGAATGCCTGCTTGCCAGTCCCCAGCGTTTTCCAACACAGGCAGCAGGCCTTTCAATTCCTGCCGGCTTTCATCGTTGAATGACTGCGCCACTTTTTCCTCGAGTGTCAGCGGGCGCATAGCGAAGAGGAAGGCGGCGCTGGCCTTCAATTCAACCAAAGTCTTGGCGCGTTCCTTGAGGCCGGGCAGGGCGATCTTGAGCCTGGACTTTGCACCATCATTGATCTTGGCAAGCATCGCGGGACCGCCCTCAACATGTGGCAGAAAAGCCAGAAAGTGCTCCATCAAACCTTCGTCTGGAGTATGCCGCATATAATGCCCGTTCAGGTTCTCCAACTTGGCAAAATCAAACCGCGCAGGTGATTTTCCAACGTCACCGATATCGAACCAGGTAATGAAATCCGGCGTCGAGAAAATTTCGTCATCACCATGGCTCCAACCCAATCGCGCCAGATAATTGCGCAGGGCTTCGGGCAAATAACCCATCGCGCGATAAGCTTCCACGCCAAGCGCACCATGGCGCTTGGAAAGCTTGGCGCCATCTGGGCCATGAATCAGAGGCACATGCGTCATTGATGGCACGGTCCAATCCATCGCCATGTAAATCTGCGCTTGCCTTGCGGCATTGGTCAGGTGATCGACACCGCGGATGATGTGCGTGACGCCCATGTCATGGTCATCGACAATGACAGAGAGATTGTAAGTCGGTCCGCCGTCGGATCGGAGGATGATCAGATCATCTAGGTCCTTGTTCGGAATGACGACCCGTCCCTGGGCATGATCGTTGATGACGGTCTCGCCTTGCTGTGGCGCGCGGAACCGAATGACCGGTTTGACCCCTGCGGGAGCAGTTGCTGGATCGCGGTCACGCCAGCGTCCGTCATAGCGGATCGGGCGCTTTTCGGCCTCTGCAAGTTTTCGCATTTCATCAAGTTCTGCAGGTGACGCGTAACAATGGTAGGCCTTGCCTGCGTTAAGCAAAGCATTCGCCACTTCGCGGTGGCGATCGGCGCGGGAATATTGCGAGATAGCTTCACCGTCCCAGGTCAACCCCAACCATTTCATGCCGTCATATATAGCCTCGGTTGCAGCATCGGTTGAGCGTTCGCGGTCGGTGTCCTCGATGCGCAACAACATCTTGCCGCCCATGCGCCGGGCATAAGCCCAGTTGAACAGGGCAGTGCGCGCGCCGCCGATATGGAGATAGCCGGTAGGCGAGGGCGCGAAGCGGGTAACAACAGCCGCTGACATGTGGTTGTTTTTCCTTCTATGATAACCGCAGGGGTAGAGCCAAAATGGCGTTTGCGGGCGGGGATAGCATAAGGACGGGCCGGGTCAAAGGTGACTTGGGAATTCGCCGCATGGCGGTTGGCCTGCGATCAAGTCTCGGGCGCGAAGTCCTTGCAAACCGTGCTGTGGTTACCCTGTGCTTTGGTGGCTGGAATCTGGTACTATTTTTCACTGGTCAATGAGCCGTCACTACAACTTGCAACTGGTTCTGTGGGCATAGCGCTTGCGATCTTGGCACTGGCGCGGCAGAGGACCGTCGCGGTTTTGCTGGCAACGGTACTGCTGGGTTTCGGGCTTGCCAAATTCCGCGCCGACATGATGCACACCCCACTTCTGCGCGCGTATGAGCCGACCGTGCGGGTCGAAGGCTTTGTCGCCCATGCAGCCAGATACAGCAAGTCACAAGTGCAAATCACAGTTGACGTGAATGCCATCAGCATGGTGCCGAAGAATGAAGTTCCGCACCGGGTACGGCTGATCGCGCGGTCAAACGTTGATCCAATCCAAGTGGGTGATCAAATAACCGCCATCGCTGATCTCGCTCCACTGCCCCGGCCCGAATATCCCGGTGGATTTGATCTCGCTCGCCAACTCCATTTTCATTCAATTGGCGCGACGGGGAGGGTGAAACAGATTGTTTCTGTCTCCAGTAACAGCATACCGTTACGATACCGGTTCTCACGTACTGTGCATAAAGTGCGGTCAACGATTGGCGTCAGAATCCGCGCCGCAATTGCTGGCCCCATCGGCGCATTCGCTGAAGCCCTCGTGACCGGCGAACGCGCAACAATCCCGAACTCTATGACGGAAAGCCTGCAAGGTTCTGGCCTGTTTCACGTGCTTTCAATTTCAGGCCTCCACATGACGCTCGTTGCAGGAACGGTTTTTTGGGTTGTGCGCGCAGCATTCGCCGCATTTCCGCGGGCCGCACTTCGTTGGCCGATCAAGAAATTTGCAGCCATCGCTGCACTGATCATGGGGTTCTTCTACATGGTCCTTGCGGATTTTGGCGCGGCGACAGAACGGTCCTACATCATGATCGCCGTCATGTTCTTCGCCATGCTGGTCGACCGCCCGGCAATTTCGCTGCACAACTTGGCTATTGCCGCCATTCTTATCCTCGCTTTCCAGCCGGAAGAAGCAGTCGCTGCGGGATTTCAAATGTCATTCATGGCAGTGGTTGGACTGGCGGCATTTTATGACTGGTGGTCTCGCCGACCAGTCAATGAACGAAAGCAGCCGCGCAATCTGGTTGCAAGGTTCATGTTGAAATCGGCACGCGGCATAGCAGCTGCATTAGTCACGACCTTGATTGCCGGCTCGCTTTCCGGCGTCGTAGCATCTCACCATTTCGGCAGGCTTGCGCCATTTGGCGCGGCTTCTAACATGCTGGCGTTGCCGGTGATCAGCTTCATTGTCATGCCCATGGCGCTTGCAGGAACGCTTCTTATTCCACTTGGACTTGAACACTATCCTTATGCGTTTTTGGGGCAGGGGCTTGATGTCGTTATGCGTATTTCAGACACAGTCGCATCCTGGCACGGCGCAAACCTCGTGGCGCCGGCGCTATCGGCTCCCCTCACCGTTGGCTTGTGCCTGGCAGCAGTTCTCTTCTGCACCAGCACGACGCGTCTGCGCTGGTTGGCCATTCCTGTTGCAGCGCTAACATTGGTTGCAGGCCTCAGGAACGAAAGGCCTGATCTCTTGATTGAAAGCCGATTGCGCAATGTTGCTTTTCACCTGCCGAATGGGGAGCTGGTCCCGGCGCTAAAATCACAAGGCCAATATGCCTTCAAGAACTGGGCGCGCCGGGCGGGCATTTCCACAACATTGAAAACTGCCGCTGCAATACCGGGCTGGTCATGCGATGCAAGCGTTTGCCGGGCACTCATTCATGACAAAACGATTGCGTTCCTGCTGCGCACTGGCGAAGCCACTGGCATGTGTCCGTCTGATGATGTGATCATTGCACAGTATCCTTTGCGCCACCGCTGCAGAGGCCGCATCCTAACCCTCGACCGCTTCGACATCTGGCGCGATGGCGCACATGCCTTGAAGCTTGATGGTGACAAGTACGTACTCACCACATCGCGGGCTGCGCAGGGACAAAGACCGTGGGCCTATGAGGCACGTGCCCAGAGGCAAAAATTTAAACGCGCAAAGTAATCCAGGCTGGCACATGATCCGACGGTTTTTCCCAGCCGCGCACATGCTTGTCGATGCCTGCATCTTCAAGATCATCAGCCGCTTGCGGTGACAACATCAAATGATCAATTCGAATGCCGTTGTTCTTTTGCCAGGCACCCGCCTGATAGTCCCAGAAACTGTAGGCATCTGTCGTCAACGGATACAGATTCCGAAACGCATCGCGCCACCCATCATTGCGCAAGGCGCTGAATGCATCGCGCGTTGCCGGCAAATAGAGCGCGTCTGTCTTCCAATTGCCTGGATGGCGGGCATCAGCAGGCGACGGGATGACATTGTAATCACCCAACAGAATGGTGCGCTCTTCAGCCAAAGCAAGTTCACGTGCGTGCAGTTGCAAACGCTCCATCCAGGCGAGTTTGTAATCATATTTGGGTCCTGGCGCGGGATTCCCATTCGGCAAGTACAGGCAGCCAACGGTGATCGCATGCGGTGCAAAAACTGTGGCCTGGATGTATCTAGCCTGCTCATCCTCGGAATTGCCCGGCAATCCCTTGACTACATTCTCCAATTTGTGCCGCGAAAGAATTGCAACGCCGTTATAAGTCTTCTGGCCATGCACCGCGCATTGATAGCCAAGGTCTGAAAACTGCTCCGCCGGAAAAGCATCAGTTTCGCACTTGATTTCCTGCAGACACACAACATCAGGCCTGGCCTCAGCCAGCCATGCCTTGGCAGCATCCATATGCGCCTTGATCGAATTGACGTTCCATGTCGCGATCTTCATGGTGGCAGTTTAAGTGCCAGCCCGTTCCAAAGGCAAGGGGAGCTTCAAACCGAAAAACTCGTGCCACACCCGCACGATGATTTCACCAGCGGGTTCTTGACGCGGAAGGATTCGCCCATCAGGTCGTCGACGAAATCCAGGACCGAGCCTTCCATGAAACTGATCGACGAGGGATCGACCAGAACCTTGGCGCCGTCCTTCTCGAATATGAGATCATCGGGCTCGACCTTGTCTTCGATTGAAAAACTGTATTGGAACCCAGAGCATCCGCCGCCATCAACTGCGACGCGCAATCCTGCATTGGCACCCAGTATCGCCTTGATGCGATTTGCGGCGGAATCTGATACTGTGAATCTGGCGGTTGTCATGATGCTGATGTTGGTGCTTTAACCCATTTTGTCAATGCTTTCCACCATAGCACCATATGCCTGCCATGCCGGGCAATCGCGCGGGCGGCTCCATCCGGAGCCCGAGAGCGCAAGGCGGTCGGCTTTTGCGCGGGATCGCGACCGTATCCTTCATTCCTCTGCGTTCCGACGCCTCAAGGATAAAACCCAAGTCTTTGTTTACCATGAAGGCGATCACTTCCGCACCCGGCTCACGCATTCATTGGAAGTCTCGCAAATAGCGCGCTCCATGGCGCGGACCTTGAAGCTGGATGAAGACCTGACGGAGGCACTGGCGCTGTCGCATGACATGGGCCACACGCCCTTTGGACACGCGGGCGAACGTGAACTCGACAAATTGATGAAGCCCTATGGCGGATTTGACCACAATGCGCAGGCGCTGCGTCTCGTTACCCGGCTGGAACAGCGTTATGCCGGATTTGACGGCCTCAATCTGACTTGGGAAACACTGGAAGGCCTGGTCAAGCACAACGGACCGCTGATCGACACCAAAGGCAATGCCGTTGGCCATCACAGTGAGAAAGGCGTGCCGTCATCGATCATCGAATATTCCGAGGCCCACGACTTGAACCTCGGCCTGTTTGGCTCGCTTGAATCGCAAGTTGCCGCACTTGCTGACGATATAGCCTACAATGCCCACGACATTGATGACGGGTTGCGGGCGCGGCTCTTCGATGTGATCGATCTCGGTGACATTCCACTGGTCGGCAAGGCGCTGGCGGATGTCCTCAAATCCTACCCAAAACTTCAACGAACCAAGGTCATTCACGAAACCGTGCGCCGCATGATCGGCGACATGGTGGCCGACGCGATCAAGACAACTGAAAAAAACCTCAAGCGAATTCATCCCAAGACGGTTGAAGATGTGCGCAAGTCGGGCGAAACCATCGTCAACTTCAGCCCGCAGATGCAGGAAAACAGCCGTGTTTTAAAGGCGTTTCTCACCAAGCGCATGTACCGCCACAAGGATGTGCTGGCCATCATGACGCGCGCCAGCCGCCTGATCAGCAATTTGTTCGATGCGTACATGAGCGATGCCAAATTGCTGCCACGTGATTGGCAGGAAGGCTATCTGTTTTCAAACGAAAGCGGCCATGCGCGTCAGGTATGTGACTTCATCGCCGGCATGACTGACCGCTACGCCATTCAGCAGCACCGCCACTTGTTTGACCTTGATCCGCTTTTCAGTTAGTCAGCAGACGGATAATTTTTGAAAAAATTGATTGATGAATGTCTTCTCGCACCATTTGACAGCGTTGCATGATCTCATTTCTGGTTTGCAGCAGAAAAACAAGCTCGAACCAGGACTCGATTTATCCCGCGTCACGATGGAGTCGCCGCGCGATTCTTCGCATGGCGACGCTTCGACCAATGCCGCGATGGTGCTGGCAAAAAGCGCGCAGATGCAGCCGCGCGCGCTGGCGGAAATGCTTGTCGGTGAAATCGAAAAGTTGCCTGATGTTGAATTGGTTTCAGTCGCGGGCCCCGGCTTCATCAACATAAAGTTCAGGGAATCGATCTGGGCAAAGGTGCTTGCGTCAGCGATGGCGCAAGCAGACAGTTTTGGCTCGTGCCGACTCGGCAAGAATCTCAAATGCAATGTCGAGTATGTGTCGGCAAATCCAACCGGTCCTTTGCATGTTGGCCATTGCCGGGGTGCTGTGTTTGGCGATGCGCTGGCAGCCCTTCTCGAATTTTCAGGCTATGACGTTACCCGCGAATACTACATCAATGATGCAGGCGCCCAGGTTGATGTCTTGGCCCGCTCGGCCTATCTGCGTTACAGGGAAACATTGGGCGATGACATTGGCGAGATTCCGCCCGGCCTTTATCCCGGCGATTACCTGAAATCAGTGGGTCATTCGCTGGCCGCCAAGTACGGGATCACGCTCAAGGACAAGGACGAGGCTGAATGGCTGCCGAAAGTTCGCGACGTTGCCATCGCTGACATGATGCAGTTGATTCGCGATGATCTTGCGGCCCTCGGGGTGAAGCAAGACGTGTTCTTTTCCGAAAAATCGCTGCAAACGTCCGGCGAACTCGACCGTGTTGCAGCCGAACTGGAACGGCGGGATTTGATCTACAAAGGCAGCCTGCCACCACCCAAAGGCGAAGTTCCAGAAGATTGGGAAGACCGTGAGCAGACGCTATTCCGTTCGTCCAACTACGGCGATGATACTGACCGGCCGTTGAAGAAGTCGGATGGTTCCTACACTTATTTTGCCTCAGATGTCGCCTACACAAACAACAAGATAAGCAGGGACTTCCGGGAACTTGTGTATGTTTTGGGTGCGGATCATGCGGGCTATGTGAAACGGCTGGAAGCTGTTGGCCACGCCCTGCAAGGCGATAGGACGGTCGATGTCATTGTCAGGCTTTGCCAGCTCGTAAAGCTGTTCCGGGCAGGCGAACCGGTGCGGATGTCAAAGCGGGCAGGGGAATTCGTAACCTTGCGTGACCTTGTCGATGAAGTGGGACCAGATGTTGTCCGCTTCATCATGCTGTACCGCAAGAACGAGGCACCGCTGGATTTCGACTTCGTCAAGGTCAAGGAGCAATCCAAGGACAATCCGGTGTTCTACGTGCAATACGCCCACGCCCGCATTTGTTCGGTACTGCGCAATGCCAAGGAACAGGGAATCAGTGAAGCCGATGTCACAAAAGGCGATTTTTCGGTGCTCACAGACCAGTCGGAACTGGGGCTGGCGCGTCGGATAGCCGAGTTCCCAAGGCTGATTGAAGCCGCTGCGGTGGCCCACGAACCCCATCGCGTTGCTTTTTATCTCTATGATTTGGCAAGTGATTTCCATAGTTTATGGAACAAGGGCAAAGAGTCGCCGCAATTGCGGTTTATTGTTGAGGGCAACGATGGCCTGACACGGGCAAGGCTCGCATTCCTGATGGTGATCCGCTATTGTCTGGCCAATGGATTGCGGATACTTGGAGTGACGCCCATTTCCCAAATGTGAGGGTAGACCTGAATAGCCATGGATGACACAAAAGAAGGCGGAAATGACAAGCGCAGCTGGCGCGAGCGTCTCGGCATTGGCACCAAGGACATGCCGAAGATTGCAGAAGACTTCAAAGCACCAAGTTCGGCAAAAGAACCTGAGCTGATGGCCGTCGACAATGGATCTGTTAAGGCCGCGCCAAAGGTGCAGCCTGTGACCAGGCCCGCGCCGATGGCGCCTCGCGCACCCTCAAGACCAGCTTCTGGTTCGCCTCTTGGCGTCAGTGTTTCTGCCACGCCAAGGTCAGCGCTTCCGCCGCTGGCGGCAACACCAGCAAGACCAGTTGTTGCGCCAACACCTGCACATGTTGCACCACCTACCCAGGTTGGCCTGACGCCGGATGCCCTTGCCAATCGCTTGAAAGCCCAACGCGAAGCGGCCGAGAAATTGGCCGAACAGCGCATTCAAATTGCCCGCCAGCGCGCCGAAGCTGCTGCCAAAGCCGAGCAGGGTGCGCGCAGTCCGGTTCCAAATGGCCGCCAACCACTGCCGCCACTCCCGGTGTCTGCGCCGGGTGCCAAGCCAAAATTTTCATTCGCCGAGGATGAAAGCAAGATCGCAGCCAATAGACCTGCACAGATTGAGCCCACCCTTTCACGGCCCGGCAACAACCGGTCAACTGGCATTGTCCCGCAATCGCCGGTCACCATGGCGCCGCCGCGCCAGCCATTGGGCACGGAACGCATCGTAACCCGGCCACAAGTGCCGCCAGCATTCACACCGCCGCCGCCACCCGACCTTGGTTATCAGCCGGGTTATGCAGGAACGCCCGGCTATTCTCACTTGCCGTCCCAACAGGCGTATAATGCTCCCTATCGTCCAGTTGATCCTGTGACCGGTTATGGCGGCCCCATGCCTGGCTCACGGCCATCAACAATGCCGCCTCGGCAACAGTCCTCCTCATTCGGCGATGAAGTTGATGACAAGGGCTATTCGCCCATTCCTCCACGGCCACAACGTGCTGCGCCAATGCCGCCGCGGCAGCCTACGAGCTATGGCGATCCGGACGATATTTTCGAGCACCCCGTGAGAAGCCCACGCCGCCCGACAGCTGGCGAATACCGCCAGGCCTATCAGGAAGCTGAAATGGGTTATGACGAAGAGCAACCACGCTCGAATTCGCGCTGGCTGTTGATATTGATTCCATTGGCGGCACTGGCTGCGGCTGGTTTGGGAATCTGGTTCTGGCAGTCTAACTTGCGCAGCATGCAAGTCGCCACGCCACCTGCTACAACCGAGCCCGCAAAAGTAGAGGCCCCGGTGGTCGCAGCACCGGCCGAACCGGTAAAGGTGGATCCAGAACCCGCTGCCGAAGCTGTTGCCCCTGCCCAAACCGCTGCTCCGGCAGTAGCGGCACCGACCAAGAAGCAGATCTACGACCGCATCGTTGGCGACAACGAAGTGCCTGGGACGGCGACATTGAACCCATCCGAAGTGCAACCGGTGGAGCCAGCAGCTGCAACACCTGCTGGCCAGCCAGCCGCTGCTGATCCAGCTGCACCCGCTCCTGCGCTTCAAGACCAGGGAACTGGCGAGTCAGCACCACTCCCGGTTCCGCCGCCACCAGGGGCTGACGGTACGCAAGGCGCCATTGACACTCCCCCAGCACTTCCTGGCGAGGTCGTTGCACCTGCGCAAGTTACTGAAGCCGCCAGCCCGACTGCAACCACTGCAGACAAATCGGAAGCAGCGGTCCCAGTAACTGAGCTGGCACCAGAAGTTGGCGCTACAACAGCAACGCAGGCCGTTGATGAATTGGCGCTCGCAGCCGCAAGTGCCGATGCCGCAGGCACGGGCATTCGCCCTGCTGCGGCTGAGCCTGAGACAGCTGCCCAGATTGAAGATATCCTGCCTATGCCAAAGGAAAAGCTCGCTGAGGTCGGTTCCGCTCCAGCAGCTGCCCAAGCCACTCAGCCGGCCTCCGAGCCGACAATTGCCCGCGTTGCCGAGCCGCCGCCTGATCCAGTGGTTCCTAAACCCAGTTCGGCAGCGGCAACTTTTGTCGATGCCAGCACGCAAGCTGATGCGACAGACGGTGAAGCATCCGTGACAGTTCCTGAAGAGAAAACTGCCACGGTTGATGCACCAGCTGTAACTGCGCCAGCAGTTACCGACGTGACTGAAACCAAGCCGGTTGAAGCAAAGCCAAAAAAGATTGCCGCCAAACAAAAGCCTGCTAAAAAAGTTGCGGCCAAACAGAAAGCCTTGGGTTCCGAGCCGGTCGTTCTCGTCGCCCCTGGCGGTGAGGTCACATCCGCAAACTCGGCCCTCGCCAGCAGCGACGGAATTTATGGCGAATTGCCTGCTGCAGGGCCCAGCCAGTCAAACCAGGTTGCGCAAGCAACAACGCCAAAGCGCCGCACACTGCTGGAATTGTTCAACCAGCAACGCGGCACGCAAAACGCCCGGCCTGCTGACCAGCAGGTGGCGTCGGTCGAACCCGCCCAGCCGCGCCAGAAGCAAATTGCTGTGCAAGAACCTCAACCCGCCACGGGCGGCGGCTATGTCGCCCAGCTTGCTTCCTTCCGCACGCAGGATGAGGCGCAGAATGAATATCAGCGCCTGAAATCGCGCCATCCGCAAATCGTTGGCGGACTGACGCCAGTGATCAACGAAGTCACGGTTGGTGGTTCAAAGCGCTATCGCCTTGCCGTCGGTACCATGCAGTCCAATGCCGCTGCAGGCCAGGTGTGTTCACGCCTCCTTTCGGCAGGCGAACGCGACTGCCTGGTGCGTCAGCGCTAACAATGGCTCAGGCAATTCGGGCCTTCATTTCTGGCTGTGCTGAAACCTCGCTGTCCAATGCTGAACGTGACTTTTTCCGCGCCGCCAACCCCTGGGGCCTGATCATCTTCAAACGCAACGTCAGATCAACGGCTCAACTTGTTGAATTAGCAAATGATTTCAGGCTATGCGTGGGCCGCAAAGACGCGCCGGTTCTGGTTGATCAAGAAGGCGGACGGGTGCAGCGCCTCAGTCCTGCATCAGGCGATTGGCGGCAATATCCATCGGCACAAAGTTTCGCCCGCCTTTACGAGCGCGAACCCGCAATCGCACTTCGCGCCATCAGGAATTCCGCGCGCCTCATGGCGGAAGACATGCACGCCGCAGGCATCACCATCGATTGCCTGCCCGTCCTTGATATACCTGTTCCTGGCAGCACTGAAGCCATCGGCAGCAGGGCCTATGGCGCCGATGCAGCGACCATCATTGCACTTGCGCAAGCCCATGTCGCAGGCCTCATGGATGGCGGCATTTTGCCGGTGATGAAACACATTCCAGGTCATGGCCGCGCCACGGTCGACAGCCACTTCGATCTTCCTCTTGTGGATGCAAATCAGGCCGAATTGCTGCGAACCGACTTCGTGCCTTTTGCCGCCTTTGCGCATCTCCCCATGGCGATGACAGCGCATGTGGTCTACACCGCCATAGACAAAAACCATCCGGCTACCCATTCAAAACGCGTGATCTCCCGCATCATCCGCGACCAGCTGGGTTTCCAGGGCCTGTTGATGACCGACGATTTGTCGATGCAAGCCCTCAAAGGCACGTTGGCCGAACGTGCCAGCGCAGCGCTTGGCGCAGGCTGCGATATCGCCCTTCATTGCAGCGGCGTGATGGAAGAAATGCAAGCTGTGGCCGCAGTTGCAGGACCCCTCAAAGGCAAGTCTCTCCGTCGCGCCCGACTCGCTCTCAAATACAAGCGCAAACCAGCAAAATTCGACCGTAAACTGGCACTGGGTGATGTGGAATATGCCGCATCGCAGGTGGTTTAGAACTGGATCTACGGCAGTGCAACAAGCATAACCAACATGGGAAAACCTGCCAAAAAAGCGCGAAATCCGCCGCCATTTGCTCTAAAGTAACGAATCATGTCTGACCACCACTCAACCAGCGATTCATGGGGCGATCAGCCGCCGCGCAGTGACGCTCCCGACGATGAGCTGATCATCGACGTGGAAGGCTTCGAAGGCCCGCTCGACCTGCTGCTCGATCTCGCGCGCCAGCACAAGATCGATCTCGCCCAGATTTCGATCCTGGCGCTGGCCGAGCAATATCTCGCCTTTGTTGACCGCGCCCGCGCCATGCGGCTTGATATTGCGGCCGACTACCTCGTCATGGCGGCCTGGCTCGCTTATCTCAAATCGCGACTGCTCATTCCAGCGCCCACGACGGCTGAAGAAGGTTCGCCCCAGGACATGGCGGCGCATCTGGCCTTCCGGCTGCAACGCCTGCAGGCGATGCGCGAGTCAGCGGCCAATATATTCAAGCTGCCGCAACTCGGTCACGACGTATTTGCCCGTGGGGCGCCCGAACCACTCGTGGTGCAAAAGCACGCAACTTATTCCGACACGCTGGTCGATCTGCTCAAGGCCTATGCCGAGCGCCGCACCCGCAGCATGGTCAAGCAGATTTACACGATCAAGAAGCAACCCGTGTGGACCATCAAGGAAGCCCGAGAAACCTTGATGAAGCTGGTGGGCCGCATGGATGACTGGGGCAGCTTTGACGGCTGGCTCGAACATTACCTGTCGACGCCGGAAACGCGCCGCTCGGTGCGCGCCTCCACCTTCACAGCCAGCCTGGAGCTTGCCCGCGAAGGAACGATTGAACTCCGCCAGGAAGACGCCTTTCAACCCATCTACCTCAGGCGCCGCGAGCAGGCCGCTTGACTACAAATGTAAACCAAAGAGTATTGATGATGACCGCCAATGCAACGATGCCGCAATTTCACGACGACGACGAAGCCCAAAACGAGGAAGAGTGCGCCGTGGTGACCATGCATCCCAGTGCCGAACGCAGCGAGCATTTGCGCACCATTGAGGCGATGCTGTTTGCGGCTTCCGAACCGTTGACGGCGGAGGCGCTCAAGAAATTCTTGCCCGAGCATGCCAATGTTGAAAGCCTGCTCGCCGATCTTACCGAGAATTATTCCATGCGCGGCGTGCATCTGGTGCAAGTCGCAGGCGCCTATGCTTTCCGCACCGCAGGCGACAT
The DNA here is from genome assembly GCA_963819615.1 of uncultured Alphaproteobacteria bacterium. Lineage (GTDB taxonomy): Bacteria > Pseudomonadota > Alphaproteobacteria > Rhizobiales > Aestuariivirgaceae > Aestuariivirga. The sequence goes on along the minus strand of CAWFWW010000008.1, from coordinate 589,628 downwards.
GCATTTTGTCTTGCAGCGTGAAAAGCACCAGCAGAAAAAACTGTCAAAGGCAGCTCTCGAAACCCTGGCGATCATCGCCTATCACCAGCCCGTTACCCGAGCTGACATCGAAGACGTGCGCGGCGTGGTGATCTCCAAAGGCACACTCGATCTGTTGCTGGAAATCGGCTGGGTCAAAATGCGCGGCCGCCGCAAGACGCCGGGCCGCCCCGTGACCTATGGCACATCAGAAGATTTCCTCAAGCATTTCGGCTTGAACGAACTCACCGATCTCCCTGGTTTGCACGAACTGAAAGCTGCGGGCCTTTTGGATGCCAGCCTGCCTCCGGGCTTCGACGTGCCCTTGCCCAAACTCAGCGACGATTTGCGCGAAGACGAAGAGCCACTGGACGGCACCGAGCTGCAACCGCTCGAAATGCATCTGCCGGAAGAGCAGGGCGGAGCTAACTGAAAGAACAGCGCTGCGGGGGATCGCGGGTTTTTTGGCGTGAGGCCGCGCATCCGATTTCCGCGTATAATATTCATCAGTCTACGGAGTTAAACCGTCTGTATACTGATGAATATGATCAGTATACTGAATTTTGCTTGCATGCGACGTGTTTTGTGTTAAATGCGACGTTTGGATGTTATTGCTATAATAGGTTTATTTTGTTGATTTCTTGTGCGTCAAAATTGTAGCCGACACCATGGCACCCAGGAGGGCCGTAGGGCGTGTTCCTGCTTTGTCCGCTACTCCATACCAACTCCCTTCCGGAAGTGCACCAAAGGGGGCAATCTGTGGCGTTTCAGGGCTATGTTGGGGTTATAGTCGGAAGTTGCGGGGTTTGGACCAGAAATATGAGAATTTATGCTTTAATATGCAACTAAATGGTGTATTGTCTGGTGTCGAAGTTCTCTGAGCGGGTGTTGATCAACATGGGTTGCCAGCTGGAACGCTCCTGCTCGCCATTTTCGCAAGTTAGTCCGTGTACTGATGAAATGCTCCGTGTACTGATGAAAAAAGAAACGGGCAGGATTGGTTTGCTGACCTGCTGACCGATTAAGCTGAAATCTTCCAAAATCGTCATTCCCGCGAAATGCGGGAACCCATTTGTCCATGTGGCGGGTTGCAAAACTGAAGTCCCAATCTCTTTCCGAAACGATCCATACTTGCGTCACGTCACATCGGCGGTGACGAAGATGAGCGCGATTGGAACTGGGCGTCACGCGGATGAATGGGTTCCCGCTTTTCGCGGGAATGACAATATTGGGGACTGTCCCTTAACCGGAAAACAGTGGTGGCCGGGTTTGCCCGGCCAACCAGTCTTGGGCCTGTGTGCATGCAGAAAGTCTGGTTCGGCGGGTCAGGCCGCGCCGACAGCGGGCGTTCACCGTGATTTCTCCTGCAATTGAACGTTAATGTTTGTTAGGCTATGGGACGGGCAATGTTTGGTTGCTGTCAAGTGTCTGTGGGGAGGCAAAATTGGTAAATGGTTCCGGCCGGACCAGCGTGGTTATCGCAATCTGCACCTACAAGCGCAATGAGCTGCTCACTTTTCTGCTCCGTGCACTGATCAAATGTGCCGCGCGTGTCAAGGACCGCGCAGCTGTTGGCGTGGTGCTGGTCGACGATACCGCAAGCGGGAACGCGCGCGTGGTGGCGGACCAATTCGCCAACCGGTTTGAGTTGGGATTGAGCTACAACATTTCAGGCAAGCAAAACATTTCACTTGCCCGGAACATGGCGATCAATGCCGCCATCCAGAAAGCCGAATGGACGGCCATGACCGATGACGATTGCGAACCACCGGAAGTGTGGCTCGAATCGCTGCTGGACAGCCAGCAAAAGTCTGGCGCTGATTGCGTTACTGGCCGGATGGTACGGCGCGTGCCTCCTGGTTCGCCGGAGTGGCTGACCAGCGAGCCGTTTCTTGAGTTGGGCGTGGTGCAGCCAGCAGACGGCGCAGAGATGGAGTCGGGGGCGACTTTCAATTCAATGATCCGCAGCCGATGGCTTCTCGACCGCCCCGGAATTCGCTTCGATCCGGCATTCGGGGTCATTGGCGGAGAAGACATGGTGTTCTTCCGCGCTGCGCGAGCCGAAGGGTTGAAAATACGTTTTGCGACAGCGCCATTTGTTTACGAGAACGAACTCGCTGAACGGGCAAATTTGCGTTACCAACTTTACATTCATTACTGGCACGGCAACAGCGCGTATCTTTCCAGCGTCAAAAGCGGCACGCCGCGCTGGCGCATGTTCATTCACGGTGTGGCTTCGTTGGGACGCGCCTTGTTGCGCCCTGTGCAACGTCTTGCACGCGGCCAGACGCCGCAATGGCGCTATGGGCTGGCGTCAGTGCTGCACGCAGTTGGCAAACTTGCTGGTTCGCTTGGTGTGCAAGTTGATCACCGCTGATTCAAGATTTCAAGAATTGCGAATTTAGCATGCACATTTTATTCGCCCTGCCGGGCCTGCATCGAGTTAATCGCGGCGCAGAAGTGGCGTTCGAATCCGTGGCGCAGGAGATTGCGCTCAAAGGCCGCCACCGCGTGACAGTGGCGGGTTCGGGCCAGCCAATTGCCGACCGTGCTTACGATTTCCAGCATATCCCAAATGTTGACCGCAAGCGTTTCGAAAGCTGGCCGAAGGTGCCTTTCTTGCGCAACGAGTTCATGTATGAAGACATGACGTTTGCCGTTGGCCTGGCAGCGCGGGGGACTTTCGGCGCCGATCTGACGGTCACATGCAATTACCCCTATTCGTGCTGGGCGCTGCGAAAACCGAGCTTCCGGCGCGGGAGGCCCGCTTTTGTTTTTGTCACGCAGAACAGCGACTGGCCGGCGTTTTATCGTTCCGGCGAGGCGCGTTTCTTCAGTTGCGACGGATTGCTTTGCACCAATCCCATCTATTATGAACGCAACAAGGATCGCTGGCATTCAGCGCTCATTCCGAACGGGCTTGACCCAACACGCTTTCATCCGGGCGAAGACAAGCGCGCTGCATTGGGCCTGCCGACGGACAGGAAATTGATATTGATGGTGAGTGCGCTCGAAGCAGGAAAGCGCGTCATCGAAGCAATGCGGGCTGTCGCAATGGTCAAGGATGCTTACTTGGTGATTGCCGGCGATGGTCCGCAGCGTCAAGAGGTTGATCAGCTCGCTTCGCAATTGCTGCCTGGGCGCTTCAAGCGTGCGACCTATCCCTTCGAGCAGATGCCGGACCTTTACCGCAGCGCCGATGTTTTCCTCCACACAAAGATCGAAGAGTCGTTCGGCAACGTCTATATCGAGGCGTTGAGCAGCGGCATACCCATTGTTGCGCATGACGATGAGGTGACGCGATGGATTCTCGGTAACCACGCGCATCTCGTTGACTCTACTTCAGCCGAATTGCTGGCAGCGGAAATCCAAAAAGCGTTGCCGGTTTCGCGCGGCTACGATGCCGACGCCGTGGCCTGGGCGCATAAGCGTTATGCATGGGCGGAAGTCGCTAACCAATACGAGAAGTTCTTCGAGGACACGCTTGCGCGGAAACGAAACTTGCAGCTACAGGATAGCCAATGACGCAGAATTCTCATACTTCCATCACCCGTCCTATCCGCGTGGGTCTCGTTGGCGCTGGTTATATCGCTGACTTTCACGCCAAAGCAGTCCGTTCCCTGCCGGGCGTGGAGTTGGCAGGAATTGCAGATCCAAACATCAATGCTGCCGAAGCGTTTGGCCGGGCGTGGAACATACCAGCCTATGTATCCATGGAAGCGATGATTGCTGCACAGCAGCTGGCGGCGATCCACATTCTGGCGCCGCCCGATTTGCATTATTCCCTTGCGTCTGCGGCCCTGGCCAAAGGCATGCATGTGATGGTCGAAAAACCGATGTGCGTCAGCACCGCCGATGCGGCGGTACTCGTCAAACAAAGTGAAAAGGCCGGCTGGTGTGTGTCAACCACAGCGTGATCTCCGGCGATGCATTCACCCAATTGCGAAATCACGTCCGCAATGGCGAGTTGGGCCCGATCGACTATTTGTGCCTGAACCATTTCCTCGAGCTTGGCACGATCCGTTTTGGACCGTTCAACAACTGGATGCTGCGTGACGCTGGCAACACGCTGCTGGAAATCGGTTCACATCCCATCTCGGGCATGATCGATCTTGTTGGCGAGCCTGAAACTCTTGATGTCATCGCTGATCGGGATGTTGTGCTGCCAGGAGGTGCGAGGGCTTATCGCCGATGGCGCATTCATGCGACGGCTGGCCGAACCGCAGTCGACATCAACCTGGAACTTGGCCCTGGCTTTGGCAATCGTACCGTCACTGCTCGCGGAGCCCTCGGTACGGTCACAGCTGACATTGACGCTGACACCTGCGTACTCGACCGAGGCACGCGAAGCGGCATTGATTTTGACCGGTATCACCGCAGCGCCAATTTGGGCCGCCAGATGAAGCGGCAAGCACGGCACGTGCTCTCCGATTACCTGCTCTCAAAAATCAAGCTGCGGTCGAAGGGCAATCCGAACGACAAGCAGATCACGAATGGCGTCGCCGCTTTCTATACGGAACTCGGCTCACCAGCGCTGAGGGACAACCGGACTTCTGCTGCCACCGGGTTGGCAGTGGTAAAAACCTGCAACCGGATTATTGCCGCTGCTAATCTGAAGCCAAACAAACTTGTGCGCAAAGCGGCCAGCACAAAACCAGTGAAACCGACCGTGCTTGTTTTAGGCGGCACTGGTTTCATCGGTCGCCGGCTGGTTGAGAAATTGCTCGCTGGTGGTTATCGCGTGCGCGCCGCCGGACGCTCTGCTGGCGAAGCATTGAGAGAATTGGGCAGTACCAAGCTTGAAATCATGCGCACCGACATGCGTGCCGCCGCCGACATCGAACGCGCCCTCGACGGGATTGACGTTGTCTATCATCTTGCAACGTCGAACTCCAAAACCAAGGCGCAATTCCTCGAGCGTGAGGTAGAGCCGAGCCGGTTGCTCGCCGAAGCGTGCCTGAAGAAGGGCGTCAAACGGCTGATCTACACCGGCACGATCGATTCTTATTATGCGGGAAAAGATGCAGGCAAGATCACCGAAGACACACCGCTCGATCCAAAGATAGATCGCCGCAACAATTACGCGCAGGCAAAAGCGCAGATCGAGCGCATGTTGACCGACCTGCATAAAACGCGCGGCCTTCCATTGGTTATTGCACGGCCAGGAATCGTCATCGGGCGCGGCGGCAATCCCTTTCACTGGGGCGTCGCCAACTGGCGTTCAGAAGGCGTGTGCGAAGTCTGGGCCGAAGGCTTGAACAAACTGCCTCTGGTTCTTGTCGATGACGTCGCTGCCGGGCTGGTGCTGTGCATGGAAAAACCGGGTTTGGAAGGGCGTTCATTCAACTTTATTGACGCGCCTCTGATGTCGGCCCGGGATTATCTGGCCGAACTCCAGCGCATTGCCGGGATGAAAATTGATGTCAGTTACCGGCCGATTTCAAGTTTCTACGTTGAAGATATGGGCAAGTGGTTCGTCAAGGTTGCGGTCAGGCATCCGGGCGCCATTCACCGGCCGAGTTATCACGACTGGGAGTCGCGCACTCAGAAGGCTGTTTTTGATTGCAGCCGGACGCGCGAAGAACTGGGATGGAAACCGGTTTCCAGCGCTGAAGCAATGACTTCAGAGGGCATAGCGGGTTCACTTTCCGCCTGGCTGGCAGCCCGCGGCGGTTGAGCCACGCCGATGGAGAGTTGAGGGAGAAGCAGCTATTAGCAGGTGACAAGCGCACTGCTATCCAGTCAACTTGCCATTCCCTTCGTTGTCTACCTTGCGATTGGCACTATTCAACCTGGAGCAGGGCCTTGGCTTCCGACGTTACTGCCGTGCCTTCTTCTTCGTTGCCAGCGCCGCAGAGTTGGACGGCCTGGTTGCGCATGTCTTCAGCTTGAGCGCGCGTGTCGGCATCCAGGTTGTCTTTGGCCAGGGCCGCATCGATTTTCGTGATGTCATCCTGGCACTGGTCAGCAATTGCACCAGTGGGAGCGGCAATCATTGCCGCCAGAAATACTGCTGTGATCTTCATAAATATGTCGTCCCGAATTTGCTGAGTCTCATTAGCCCGCAAATATGACTTATCTTGGCAGTCTTAAACAGTGTTTTCGGATTCTTTGCAGCGTTGCACGAAGGGTGCTTTTTCACCTTCCGGAGAAGACTGGAAAATGCTGCCGGTGGCTTTTTCGCACTGCATGGGATCGCCAGACTGTGCGGCGCGCAACAGGTCATTGAGCTGCGTGCGAGTGGTCTCGTCCAGGCCTTCCATTGACAACGCTGATCTTGCGGAACTCATGAGATCGGAACAGGCGTCGGCCTGGGCCGCACCACTCCATAGCAACAAAGCAACCGCGCTGGCGCAAACCAGTTTCATGACACTCTCTCCTGTATAATTTTATTATTATTTGGAGAGATTTTGCACGCAGTTTTAGGTATCTGCAATAGGAAAACGGGTGGCATGGTTTCCATGCCACCCGCGCCCCCATGAGTAAGACCACTTCGGGATTTACCATCCCGGAGAGATCGTGCTCACCGCATCAACTGTATTTGGGAATAGGGTTCAGCCTTATTGGCCGAGCATTGTCAGGACTTCCTTTGCTGACGTGGTGCAGCCAGCTTCGTCATTCGCTGTCTGGGCAGCTTTGGCTTTGTCGAGTGTTTCCTTGGCTTTGGTCATCGATGCTTCGTCAAGCGTCGTTGATTTCATGGCTTCATCAATCTTGGTGATGTCGGCAGAGCAATCAGCGAATGCTGGCGATACTGCGGCTGCGATGAAAAGTGCGGTTCCAATGATAGTGGCCTTCATAACTCATCTCCTGTCATATTTCACAAGTTTAGAGCGTGCTGCCGTCCTCCGAACACACCCGGAAGAATGCCGACAATTCAAATTGCGGCTGGGACCTGTGTGATGGCTGAAATCGAACCATAATGGGGCGATGCTGTGAAAGATTGAGGCACTGACGTGGTCATTTTTAGCGATCATGCAGCTGGCTCTGTAATTGCTGCTCTTTCCACTGACGCAAAAGAACTGTGCCAAAATGTTACGCACAGATTTGCGCCGTGGAGACTGTTTTGGATTCAACGACGCATTTTGCAATTCTTCTGGCGGTTGCCGTGGGCTTTGTCTCGGCGGGACTTGCGGGAAACATGTGGTGGCTGGCAACGGGCAAAACGCCCGAACTTTCAATGCTGCAGGAAAATGATTTGCTGGTGCCGGTGCGCACGGCGGCTCTCATGGTTTCAGCGCCGTGGCTTTTGATTCATGCGGCGTTCTGGTGGTTTATTGTCTATCCACCGCTTGGAATTCCATTCGTCATCGCAGCAGTAGGCTGGAGTTTTTTCCAGGGCGTGTTTATCCTCACCCAGTTGTTTGGATTGCACTGAGGTTATCACATGACGATTTTCGCGCTTGACGGCGTGCGGCCTGAATTGCCGCAAGCCGGTTCATTCTGGATTGCACCATCTGCCGATGTGATGGGCAAGGTGCGCGTGAAGCGCCAAGCAAGCATCTGGTTTCAGGCGGTGCTGCGCGGCGACAATGATTGGATCACGATAGGCGAAGGCAGCAATGTGCAGGACGGTTGCGTGCTGCACACGGATCCTGGCTTGCCATTGAATGTCGGGCGTGACTGCACGATCGGGCATTCGGCGATTTTACATGGCTGTGAGATCGGCGACGGATCGCTGATCGGCATGGGCGCCACGGTCTTGAACCGTGCAGTCATCGGGAAGAATTGTTTGATCGGCGCAAACGCGCTGATTGCCGAGGGAAAAATCATTCCAGATCGATCTCTGGTGCTGGGGGCACCGGGGAGAGTGGTACGCGTGTTGTCCGAAGATGACGTGGCGGGGTTGATGCGGGCGGCGGAATTTTATCGTGAGCGCTGGCAGCGCTTCGCTGCAGGGCTTGTTCACTCGCCGCTGGATACCGATTGAATTTTTTCGGTTTTCTGGCGGGCGAGGGCGACCCATAATTTGGCGTTTTGCTGTGACTGGCGCTTGAGGAAACGGTAGCCAGTGTGGGTCCAGAGCAGCAAATCGTTGCGGCGGTTATCCAGAACGTAGTCGCCTTTGTCAGTGATGACAGTCAAGACGGCGTGGCCTTCGTTGCGTTCGTCCATGACAACAGTAATGAGCAGGCTGTTGGGCGCGAAACCAAGCCTTTCCAGCTGGCGCTTCTTGAGCAGCAGATAATCTTCGCAATCACCTGAGTCGATTGGATAAGTCCAGTATTCGGCGACACCATAGAGCTCCAGGTCGCTGACCGGGCTGATGGCAGCGTTAACGCTGCGGTTGACGGCGTCGAGCTTGGTCCAGACGTCAGCTGACATGTGGGCCGGGGCGGCGGCCTTGATGCGGCTGGAACATTCAGCCGGGTTTTCCAGGCAGAATTTCACGAAGCCGACAGGAGGAAGAGTTTTGCCGAATTCCTGGCCAAACTCCTTGCCGTGAATTGCGGACTCGAGTCCAAGTGCCGGTAAAGCCACGAGAAAGCAAGCAAGGATCAAGGACACAGCGACAGCCAACCGCTTCATTACGCGAACTCACAATCGTTAAAATTTTATTAACCTTGTCACAGTGCGAATCCCTGTGCAACCAGCGGAAAGCGCGATCTTTACTTTTGGTTAACGATGTTTGGCTGTGTGACAAAAAAGAACCGACACTGGGTGGGACAGTGTCGGTTCAGGAAGTCCGGCGACTATTGGGGATGGGGGACGCCGGCCGGACTTATCTCATTGATCTAGTTCTTTAATGCGCTGGCTGCGACGGCTCCTGTTGCGTGCGGCTGTTGCTGTGTGAGCGACACCCAGGTCCGCGGATTGGCAGCGGACTGGCGCTTCAGGAAGGTGTATTTGGTTTCCGCTGCAAGGAGGATGTCATTGCGACGGTTGTCGAGGACATAATCGCCTGATGCGGTGACGATTGTGAGCACCGCATGGCCTTCATTGTTCTCGTCCATGACCACGGTGAGGCGGAGCGAGTTCGCCGGAAAACCGAGGTTTTTCAGATGGCTCTGTTTGAGCAAAGCGTAGTCTTCGCAATCGCCGGCATAACGAGGCATGGTCCAGCGCTCGACTTCACCATAAAGTTCCTGATCGCTCACGGGGGCGATCTTGTTGTTCACATAGGTGTTGATGCGGAACAGCATCTGCCAGCGTTCGGCAGTCATGGCGACGGCAGCGCCCTGGCTTTGCCAGCTGTTGCATTGGCGTTTGTTTTCAATGCAGTAGCGGACGTATCCGATGGGGGGCAGGGCCGGGCCCATCTCTTCCTGGCTGAGCGTTTTCATGCTCACATCCATGCTGGCTTTCGCGGCGTTCACGGCTACGGCGTGGCCGCCGTGAAGTGTGATCGCGAGAAGTGCAGCCGCCGTGGTGGCCAGGAATTTCATTTTACGCCCCAATTGTTGTTATGACCACCATAGCGGAGGCTTCTTGCGGGGCGGTTCAGGCGGGCACGTTAACTTTCTTGATTTGCCATGTCTTGCGTTAACCAAATTCGACGTTGCAACGATATTTCAATGGGTTAACGGTGAGATCGTTTAAGGTCTTGCAGATGCGGCAAGCCCCTGTTAATCACGCCTCGCGTTTCAGCAAAACGACGTGCGGTCGTGGCGGAATTGGTAGACGCACTACCTTGAGGTGGTAACGGGGAAACTCGTGGAGGTTCGAGTCCTCTCGACCGCACCAATCTTCCAGCCCGGTTTGGGGCCAGTGAAAGCGCATTTTCTGCGCATTTTTTGACGTGGAAAGACACGTAAATCGGCATTTTTGGCAAGGGATTCGGCATTGTTTGCACAAGGCTGAAGTCGCATTTGCGCACATGGGCGGGCGCGAGACGGGCAAATTATGTACATATGTAGTAGGCCGGCGAACTCGCGACGTGCCACATATTGACGAAAATCTCGGAAAATCTCGCGGAATCTCGCGCGAGGTTCACGGCCGGTCAGAATTTCACCTTCAGGTGACCGGAAATAGGAAAATAATGCGCGCAAGGCGCTGCGACCGATAGTTGATAGACCCAAAATGTGAATCAGCAAGGGTTCTACCCGCAGGGGAGCTTTCATGAACCAAGGCGGACTATTCACACGGGACTATTTGACATTCGGAATCCAGAAAACCGAGGAATGGAAGAACCTCGACGACCTTCACGTTGCAGCAATGCGTACTCAGCTCAAAAACCTGTTCGATATTTTTCCGAAAGATGACAAGACACATGAAGCCCGCGCGGAAGATGACCTGATCTGGAAAATCCTGCCGGAACTCGAATGGTCCCATTCGGTGCGCCAGCAAGCAATTTCCGCCAAAGGCCGCGAAAATATCCCGGATGGACTTCTGTTTGCAACTGGCGAGGCAATGGTCCGCGCCGATGGCCGAACATCGTACGAAAAGTACGATGAAGGCACTTGCATCGTCGAATCCAAAAAGTGGAACCGCTTACTGGATCGCCCCGGCAGCAAGAAAGACGAAACCGAAGTTCCGTCCTCGCAGATGCTGCGCTATCTCAGGCGCATCGAAGGCCTGACATCCGGCAAGCTGCGCTGGGGCATTCTCACCAATGGCAGGCTGTCGCGGCTGTATTTCCAAGGTGCCAAATCCGTTGCAGAAGATTTCTGCGAACTCGATCTTGCGGATATTCTGGGTGTTGAAGGTTTCAAGACGACTTTGATGCCGGATGCCGACCGCACCCATTGGCTGAAAGTCTTCATCCTGATTTTCCGCCGCACCAGCTTTCTGCGGCTTGAGGGTGCCAAGCAGAGTTTCCTTGAACTCTCCCTTGAGCAAGGAAAATTCTATGAGGAAAGTGTCGCCAAGGATTTGTCCGGCGTGGTGTTTGACATCGTGTTTCCGCTGCTTGTCAAATCCATTGCCAAACACGATACCCAAGCACCGAAGCTTCCGGGACCAAACTACCTGACGCAAGTCAAAGAGGGCGCACTCATCCTGCTCTACCGCTTGTTGTTCGTGCTTTACGCCGAAGATAGGAACCCGCTGCCCGTCGATGACCAGCGCTATGATGACTATGGCATGCGCCACAAGGTGCGCAACGACGTGGCGGAGCGCATTGACAGGAGGGATGCGTTTTCGGACACGCGCAGTTCCTATTGGAGCCAAACAACGGGATTGTTCGAGGGCATTGCCTCGGGCGACAACTCGATTGGCCTGCCGCCCTACAATGGCGGGCTTTTTGACGAAGCCGAAACGCCGATCCTTGCCCGCATCAAACTGCCGGACGACATTTTCGCCGACATCATCGACAAGCTTTGCCGTGTGGAGCGCGATGGCCATCGATATGAAATAGTTCGAATATATGAGTGGCACATAACGTCAAAACTGAGTGTTGAACAAAAAACGAACAAACATTTGCGCCATTCTAACTTACATGGTAAGCGCGGCAAGAAATTGAGGCCAAAATGTCAATTGAAGAAGCAGGTTTTTCAGCAAGGCTCAAACGTTTCGGTATGACCACAAGAGATGTTTCCGAAATTCTTGAAATTCCCCTTGATAGTGCGGAAAGACTTGAAACTGGAGAGTTGGGCCTGACTGCGCGGCAGGCGCAAGTGATGCAGGGATTATTCTGGAAACAAGCCAGCTTGAGCACACCTTTGGAGCCTTTGCCCCAAGTTGAGCCAAACCGACCTCGGCTTAAGCCATTGACAGCTGACCGTGCCAGAAAATCTGCCCTTGGGCAGTTTTTTACGCCTGTGCCAATTGCAGACTTTATGGCTCGTTTGTTCTCGGAGCCGAAGGGCGACGTTTTCTTGCTTGATGCCGGAGCTGGCGCAGGAGCATTGACTAGAGCTTTTGTCGAGAGATGGAGGAACAGTTGTTCGACGCACAACATTCGGGTGCGTGCGTATGAGTCTGACGAGGACACAGTTCCTCTTTTGCAGGCTACGTTTGACGAATTGTCCGATGAAAAGGTGAGTGACCTTGATATCAAATCAAAGGACTTCATCGACGACGCAACAGAATTGGTGTGTTTGGGAAAGCATCAGTTGTTTACCCACGCCATTCTCAATCCACCTTACAAGAAAATAAATACCGCCTCAAATCACAGGGCGAGGTTAAGTAAAGCCGGATTAGAAACGGTGAATCTCTATTCAGGTTTCCTGGGGATGGCCATAGCATTGACAAAAACGGGCGGCGAAGTTGTAGCTATCGTTCCCCGCAGTTTTTGCAACGGCCCATATTATTTGCCGTTCCGCAAATTCATGCTTGGACGCGCGGCGATTAGTAACATCCATGTCTTCAAATCTCGCAAGAAGGCTTTTTCTTCGGACAAAGTCCTGCAAGAAAACATCGTGATCAAACTAACGGTCGGGGTGCCTCAGGGTGACGTTGCGGTTTCTTCATCAACCGACCAGGAATTTCATGACTATTGCGAAATCAGACGGCCATATTCTGACGTCGTGATGACCGGCGATTCGGATCTTTTTATCCATATTTCGACTGAAGATCGGAATGCTGGAGCGACCCTAGCAAAATTCAAGAATACGTTGGATGATCTTGGAATTGAATGCGCGACCGGTCCGGTTGTTGACTTCCGGCTCAAAGACCATTTGAGACAGGAGATATGCAATAATTCTGTCCCGCTTCTCTATCCCGGTCATTTTGCTGGGGGAAAATTTGAATGGCCTAAATCAAACAGCAAGAAAGCCAATGCAATCCACCTGGCCAAAGATACGATTAAGTGGATGATGCCGCGTGGTTACTATGCGGTGGTGAAGCGATTTTCTGCAAAAGAGGAAAAACGCCGTGTTTATGCCAGTGTCGTTGACCCTAGCATTCTTCCATCTGATTGGATTGGGTTTGAGAATCATCTCAACGTCTTTCATGCCAAGAAGCGGCCGATTGCTGCTGATCTCGCATGGGGGTTAACCGCGTATCTCAATTCTGGATTTGTGGATCAACATTTTCGAATGTTCAACGGCCACACCCAGGTGAACGCAACCGACTTGAGAAAGATCCCATATCCGGATTTAGTAAGCTTAATCTCACTGGGAGTTTGGCTTCGGAATTCAGGCAGCGCAAACAGTGAAATCATCGACACCAAACTTGCTGAGCTACAGTCATGAGCAAGCGGATCGAGGACGCTCTCGTTGTGTTGAAACAACTTGGATTGCCAAGAGCGCAAATCAATGATCGATCAGCGTTTACGCTATTGGCGCTGCTGAGTTTGGACAAAAAACGGCAGTTGGGCAAACAGCAAAAATCCACTCCTTGGAGTGACGCCAATTATGGCGTGGGTGGATAAGGCGTACCAGAAGAAGTATGCCCCAAACACACGCGAAACATTCAGGCGTCAGACGCTGCATCAATTTGTTGACGCTGCAATTGCATTGTACAATCCAGACAAACCGGACAGGCCAGTGAACAGTCCCGACGCTGTTTATCAAGTGTCGCCAGAGGCACTCACGATGTTTCGCGCCTATGGATCAGCTCAGTGGGACAAGTCGCTGAAAGAATTTATGGCCGCTGCGGGCTCGTTGGCGGAACGAAATGCAAGGACTCGAAACTTCAGGTTCGTTTCCGTGAAAATTGGCCAGGGGCAGAGTCTCAAACTCAGTCCGGGCAATCATAGTGAATTGATCGCGAGGGTCATTGACACGTTTGCGCCGAGATTTGCGCCAGGAAGCAAGTTGCTATACGCGGGCGATACAGGCAAAAAACTTGGATATTTTGACGAAACTGCACTTTCAAAGCTTGGTATCACGATAAATAGCAAGGGCAAAATGCCAGACGTAGTTCTAAATTTTGCACGCAAGCGTTGGCTGTTGCTGGTAGAGGCTGTAACAAGCCACGGTCCGGTTGACGCCAAGCGCCACAGGGAACTGACGAAGTTGTTTTCAGGTTCAAAGTTTGGTTTGGTATATGTGACTGCGTTCCTTAATTGCCGGACATTTGCCAAGTATGCAAAAGAGATTGCTTGGGAAACAGAGGTTTGGATTGCGGAAACTCCAGATCACATGATTCATTTGAATGGTGAGCGCTTTCTCGGCCCGCATTGATATTGCGCCGCGCCAAACTCGACGCGCTGTATTTCATTCTTTACGGCATCACCAACCGCGATGACGTCACCTACATCTATTCCACCTTCCCCATCGTCGAGCGCGAGGAAATGGCCGCGCACAAACGCTACCTCACCAGAGACTATTGCCTGATGTACATGAACGCGCTGGAGGCGGGTGAGCCGGACGCGGATGTGCGGATATGAAGAAAGCTGGGCCCCGGCCTTCGCCGGGGTGACGGAGGAGGGGGTGGAATGACGGCGGTGTGGGAAACCATCAAGTGAGCGCACCTTGATCGAAAAGGATTGCGCCAAGTGGCGCTTGCCTTGAAATGGCATCCCATGAACCGCCAACCTTCGCTTTTCGACACACCGCCAAAACCGCGTGAAATGGATTTGCATCCGCTCCGCTGCCAATGCCGGGGGCGCATTGCCACGCTGAGCTGCGTTGCCCTTACCCACCCAGTCAGCTACCTGCGCGATATTCTGCTGTCCGGCTAACCCGCCTCCCAAACAACTCTCTTTGCCCAGGCAACGACGCGGTCGTCCAGGCATGAACCAATTCTGGTTCGGCGCGTCAGGCCACGTCGATGGAGAGTGTGTCGGGTAGCGCCGCAATCGCTAAGGCTACAATTTTTGGGGTTGTGGCCAAATGCTCTTGTTGCGGTGACTGCCGTGGCCGGCTTCCGAAGGTGGTTCCCTATTTCACGCCGGCGAGGGCCAGCGTTTTTTCCAACTCGTCAAGATCAATGGTGATGTCGGAGCGGGCGTCCCAGCTCTGGGGGTAGTCAACTTTGCGGGTTTCTGGTGCACCGGCGCCGAGGAGATAGTAGTAATCGAGCTTGAGGCGCGAGCAGACTTTCCAGAAATATCCGGCGACAAGCTCTGGTGAAAACACTTCGATTACCTTTGTGCCCGGTGCGCAGAACATGAGGTTGGTAAGGCCACCGCCATGCGGGGCGAGGACGACGTCCGCTTCCGCCATGAGTTTGGCCTGCTGGCGCACGGTCAAGTTTTCAAACTCGACAATTTCAAAACCGCGTTGTGTGACGAATTCCGCAACGGCGGTCTCATTGAGCACGCGCCGGTAACCCGCTTTGCGGCGGGTGATGTAGATGCGCTTCGAACGGTTGTTCAAATTTTGCACTTCAGCCGGGATGAAAAGCTGGCGCAAGAATTCGCACATCCAGTCCGGGAAGCATCCGGCACCGAGCGGGATGGAGGGGACGATGAATTTGTCGGCGGTGAAAAGTGTGTCGCCCGAGGTCTCAATGATCTGGCTATCCTTGATGCCGAGGAGCTTCAGGGACTCGCGCTGGAAGCCTGCCTCAAGTTTGTTGACCAGAAAATAGTTGATGCTTGAGACATCAATCCCGCACCGGCGGATGAGCTCGAAACGCGGCAGCAATTGATAGATCCAATGATAGTAGAGTTTTGCGCCATCAGTGGCGAGGACTGCGACTGTGCCCTCTATTTTCCTGATTTTCTGCAATTTCCACAGATGCCGTGAGGCGTGAATGCCATGCAGATGACGGAAGTCGACTGAGATGTCAGAGAGGATGACTCCATCGGGAGTAAAAATGTGTCCATCAGCCCAAACAGTTCCGCCGGGAATGACCAGCGTGAATGTTTCGTCCTGCACGTAATCCATGTCCATCATCAATTGGCGGCGCTGCAGTGGATGTATCGTTTTAGGGGTAGCGTTCCGGTAAATGTAGGCGTCATCCAGCGGAATGTAGGTGGCGCCCAGTGCAGCTCCCGATTTCCCAAACCAGTCAGCGGTTCTGAGCGCAATCCTGTCTGGCGGGTAGAGGGCCCTGGGATCATAGCCGCTGCCGGTGATTTTATAGGTCGTGCGGGCCAGCGCGAGTTTTCCTTTGTCCGGCAGGCCAAGGCCCCATTTTACCGCATCGCGCAAATGCCGGCGAAGAAACTGTTTGGCTTTGTATGTCAGCATTCCCGGTGCTTTGGCGACCGAGTTCGAGGTGATTTTTGTTGTGTTATCGCTCATGCGTCCTACCAGGTTTGGTTGCCACTGAGCTGACAGGTTCAACAGCGAGGCGGTTCAAGAAAGCATGGCGCACCGCTATTGGCAATCATTGTAGCGCTGTGTTGGCGTCAACCTTAATTCGCATGGCCCGCCGCCAAGAAAGCACTAGACTCACATGGCTTCCTCACTTATGACCCGGCCCGCGTTCCTGCTTGGACTTTCCAATGTGGAACGGGCGCATAGCTCAGGTGGTAGAGCAGCTGACTCTTAATCAGCGGGTCGTAGGTTCGAGTCCTACTGCGCCCACCAAACCCTCAATCGACCGCAATATCCTCGTTCCACAGCTCCGGTTTTTCCCTGATAAACCGGGTCATCAATGCGATGCAGTCGGGATCGTCGGCGAGGACGACCTCGACGCCGCGGGAGCGGAGAAAATCCTCGTTGCCGCCGAAGGTCTGGTTTTCGCCGATGACCACGCGGGGGATGCCGAACTGGATGATGGTGCCGGTGCACATCATGCAGGGTGACAGAGAGGTGTACAGAACCGTGTCGCGATAAGTCTTTTGACGGCCGGCTTTTCTCAGGGCGTCCATTTCGCCATGGGCGATGGGATCGCCGCCCTGCACGCGCTGGTTTCTCCCTTGGGCGACGACGTTGCCATTGCGCGCCAGCACGGAGCCAATCGGGCAGCCGCCCTCATCAAAGCCGGCTTTGGCCTCGTCATAGGCAATGCGGAGAAGTTTTCTGTCGGTATCGGTCAGCATCGGGGCGGCTCCATATGGACAAGGACTTAAGCGCGTGTTGTAGTCGATTATTGACGCAAATCAGAGAGGTGGTCCATGGCCAACAATATTTTCCGCATCAACCGGCGCGAACTTCTGGCGTTTTCCGCGGCAGGACTGACACTGCCCTTGCTGGCAGGACAGGCGCGTGCAGCCGGGCCGATCAAAACGGCGGCGATTTATACCGTGCCGGTCGAGCAGCAATGGGTGAGCCGCATTCACAAGGCAGCGACGGCCGCCAAGGATCGCGGCGACATCGAATATGTCTTCTCGGAGAAAGTTTCGAACACGGATTATGAGCGCGTGATGCGCGAATATTGCGAGGCGGGACAGCAATTCATTGTGGGCGAGGCTTTTGCCGTTGAGGATGCGGCGCGGGCTGTTGCGAAGGACTATCCGGACCGCGCGTTCCTGATCGGCTCAAGCTTCAAGCCCGATGCCGCCGCGAACCCCAACTTTGCGGTGTTCGACAACTACATTCAGGATGCGTCGTATCTTTCGGGCATTGTGGCGGGTGCGATGACGAAGAGCGGCAATATCGGCATGGTCGGCGGATATCCCATACCGGAAGTAAACCGCCTGATGAATGCCTTCATGGCAGGAGTTCGTGAAACCCGCGCTGACGCAAAATTCCAGGTGGCGTTTATCGGTTCGTGGTTTGATCCGCCGAAAGCCAAGGAGACGGCATTGGCGCAGATCGCTTCCGGCGCTGACCTGCTTTATGCGGAACGCTTTGGCGTTTCGGATGCAGCGAAAGAAAAAGGCATTCTTTCCGTCGGCAATGTGATCGACACGCAGGCTGATTATCCAGATACTGTTGTGGCATCGGCACTGTGGCATTTCGAGCCGACGCTTGATGCCGCGATTGCTGCAATCAAAACGGGTGCGTTCAAGGCGGATGATTATGGGGAATACTCGTTCATGAGCAAAGGCGGATGTTCGCTGGCACCGCTGGGGACGTTTGATGCGAAGGTTCCGGCGGAGGTGAAAGCGAAGGTTGCCGAGAAGGAAGCGGCAATCAAGTCTGGCGCGTTGAACGTGGGCGTGAATGACAGCGAGCCGAAGTCGAGCTGATGAACTCCCCTCCTGCATGAATGCGGGAGAGGATTGATTTTGGAAACCGTGATGACATCGGGTGACACTGTGCTGCGCCTCTCCGGCGTCACCAAGCGCTTTGGTTCGCTTGTAGCAAACGACGCGATTTCCCTTTCGTTGCAACGGGGGGAGATTGTCGGGCTTTTGGGGGAGAACGGGGCGGGGAAGACGACGTTGATGAATATTCTCTTTGGCCATTATGTGGCTGACGAGGGTTTCATTGAAGTTGAGGGCAAGCCGTTGCTGCCAGGTTCGCCTGCGTCTGCATTGGCGGCGGGCATCGGCATGGTGCACCAGCATTTTACACTGGCCGAGAATCTTTCGGTGCTCGATAATATCATGCTGGGCACGGAACGCCTGTCGAAATTTGCGTCGAACCGATCCCAAGGCCGCAAGCGTATCAACGAGCTGGGCGACGCTTTCGGTCTTGCGATTGCTCCTGATGCGCTGGTGTCCACACTGTCAGTGGGAGAACGGCAGCGCGTCGAAATTTTGAAGGCGCTGTACCGCAACGCGCGAATTCTCATTCTTGATGAGCCGACTGCGGTGCTGACGCCGCAGGAAAGCGCCTCGTTGTTTGAGACGCTCAAGAAATTTGCCGGACAAGGACTGTCAATCATCCTGATCTCGCACAAGCTTGGGGAAGTGCTGGCGGCGTGCAGCCGTGTTGCCGTGTTGCGAGGCGGAAAACTGGTGGCGGAGAGGGATTCGAATTCGGTCAATCGTGCGGAGCTTGGAGAGCTGATGGTCGGGCGTACGCTGCCAAGCATGAAGCGGGTTACTGCCATGCCTGGCGACGACGCGTTGACGCTGCGTGGTGTCAGCGCAAGGCGCGGATCACAGCTTCTGTCTGACGCAAACATTGCAGTGCGTAGCGGAGAGATTGTTGGAATTGCCGGTGTGGCCGGCAATGGGCAGAGTCTTCTGGCGGCCGTTATTTCCGGGAAAGTCAAACCGGAACGGGGCGAAGTTTCGCTGCTGGGCAAGGTGGTGACGCGCTTCTCGCCCGAGGCAATGATCTCACTGGGCGTGGGCCGCGTTCCTGAGGACCGGCTGAGCGAAGGATTGATCGGCGACATGTCAGTGACCGAGAATGTCATTTCAGAGGCATATCGCTCGCGGCGATTTCAGGGCAACGGCTTGATCAACTGGCGGCGGGCACGCAGGTTCGCCGAAAGCATCATCAGGAGTTACGATGTGAAGTGCCCGTCGCCGGAAACCAAGGTGCGTTTGCTTTCGGGCGGCAACATGCAAAAACTTGTCCTGGGGCGGGTCATGGCGGGCAAGCCCCATCTCGTGCTTGCAAATCAACCGACGCGCGGGCTTGACGTTGGAGCGGTTGCCTACGTGCATGAACAGCTGCTCGCGGCGCGGATATCGGGTACCGGAATTTTGTTGATCTCGGAAGACATTGACGAGTTGCTGGCGCTGTCGGACCGGATTTGCGTGATGTATCGGGGCCAGGTTTCGCCATTTGTTGAGCGCTCGGACATTACGATTTCCGGTCTTGGATTGATGATGGCGGGGCAGGGGTTCAGCCATGCGGCTTGAAGCGCGTGTTTCGCGATCAACCATTGTCCTTGTAGCATATCCGGTGCTGGCGCTTGGATTTGCCGCACTTGTCTGCGCATTTCTGGTCGGCCTTTCCGGTGCATCGCCGCTGTCGGTATTTGCCTTGATGGCGAAGGGTGCGGCGGGAACGCAATTTGCCCTGCTTGAAACATTGACCCGCGCGACGCCGTTGATCTTCACAGGGCTTGCCGCGGCGGTGGCGTTTCGCGCCAAGCTCTGGAACATCGGCGGCGAAGCGCAGTTTTATGCTGGCGCTGTCATGACGGTGGTGCTCGGAACCGGGCTGTTGCCATGGCCCAAGCCACTGCTGATTCCGGCGCTGATGTTCGCTGCGATGATCGGGGGCGCATTGCTTCTGGCGGTGCCGACATTTTTCAAGACGCGGTTTGGCGTTGATGAAGTGGTGACCACGCTGCTGTTCAATTTCATCATGTTGCTGTTGGTGAGCATGCTGCTTGAGGGCGTTCTAAAGGACCCGATGGGACTTGGCTGGCCGCAATCAAGGAAGGTGATTGCTGATGGCCAATTGATGAAGCTGGTTCAGGGAAAGCGATTGCACCTGGGATTTTTGATCGCGGTCGCAGCGGCAGTTGCTGTGTGGATCATCGACCGGAAATCCGTGCTTGGTTACGAGATGCGGGCTGTGGGGCATAATGCCAAAGCCGCTGCGTTTGCAGGCATGCCGGTGAACCGCGTGCTTGCGAAGACAGCGCTGCTATCCGGCGGGCTTGCAGGGCTTGCCGGATTTTCGGAAGTTGCCGGCCTCAAGGGTAATCTGACACTCGATCTGTCGCCGGGATTTGGTTACACTGGCATTGTGGTTGCGATGCTGGCGATGCTGCATCCCATCGGAGTGATTGCTGCGGCAATATTTGTCGCTGCGGTTTTTGTGGGTGCTGATGCCATGAGCCGGACGGCGGGCGTGCCGAGCTACATCGCGCAGGTGATGGTCGCGGTTTCACTGCTGTCGATGGTGACGGCGGTGATGTTCACGCAGTTTCGATTGCGGTGGCGCTGAACATGGATGCAGTCGACATACTGTTCACGGCGTCTTTGTGGGGAGCGGCGATCCGCATTGCATCGCCCCTGATGTTTGCGACTCTTGGCGAGTTGGTCTGCGAGCGGGCGGGCGTGCTTAATCTTGGCATCGAAGGCATCATGACCGTGGGTGCGTTTGCCGGATGGTTGACGGTCTATTTCGGCGGTGACCTGTGGCTGGGTGTTGCTGTGGCAGCACTTGCAGGTGCGGTGTTTGGAATGTTGCATGCGTTTCTGGTGGTGCCGCTTGGGCTGTCGCAACATGTGACGGGGATAGGCATCACGTTGCTGGCGTCTTCATTGTCCTACTATGTCTATCGCCTGGTGTTTCCGAATGTAACGTCGCCGCCAAAGATTGAACCGTTCCAACCGTGGACGGTGCCGTGGCTGTCCGACATTCCAGTGATTGGCGAGGCGGTTTTTAGCCAGACGCCGCTCACTTATCTGGCATTTGCCCTGGCGGCGATGGTCGGATGGTTTTTGTACAAGACGCCTGCTGGTCTGGCGGTGCGGACTGCCGGAGAAAATCCGGCGGCAGTCGAAGCGCAAGGCATTGATGTGACACATGTGCGCATGGCGGCGGTTGTTGCAGGCAGCGCATTGATGGGAATCGGCGGGAGTTTCCTGACTTTGTCGGCCTTCAACTCGTTCTTTTTCGAGATGATCAATGGACGGGGTTGGATATGCATTGCGCTTGTGGTGTTTGGCTCGTGGCAACCGGGAAAGGCATTGCTGGGGGCGGTGCTGTTTGGGTTCTTCGATGCCTATCAGCTGCGATTGCAGCAACTGGCGGGGGCTTATGTGCCATATCAAGTGTTCTTGATGATGCCCTATGTGCTGTCGATCATCGCCCTGTTCGTGATGTCGCGGCGGGCAGCCTATCCCCGGGCGTTGATGGTGCCTTACCGGAAGGGCGAGCGGTAAAATTGGTTTTGACGGTGCGTTCAGATGGCGTATCTCCGGGGCATTATCAACAAGGTCGAATTCATGAATATCGAAAAGGTCTCCATCGGCAAAAATCCTCCCAAGGAGGTAAATGTCATCGTCGAAGTGCCGGTGGGCGGGGAGCCTATCAAGTACGAGATGGACAAGGACGCGGGCGCACTGGTGGTCGACAGGTTCCTGTATACGCCGATGCGTTATCCCGGGAATTATGGGTTCATTCCGCATACGCTGTCCGATGATGGCGATCCGATTGATGTTCTCATCGCAAACCAGCGCGGTGTTGTGCCCGGCGCCATCATGGCGGTGCGGCCGGTTGGCGTGATGAAGATGCAGGATGAGGCGGGTGGCGATGAAAAGATCATTGCGGTGCCAGTGCCGAAGCTGACCCGGCGTTACGAGCACATCAAGAATTATACCGACATGCCGGGGATCACGCTGCAACAAATAGAACACTTTTTTGTGCATTACAAAGACCTGGAAGAAGGCAAGTGGGTCAAGATTGCGGGCTGGGGTGATTATGCCGAGGCGGAGAAAATGATCGTTGAAGCAATTGACCGGGCTCGGAGACTGAAGGGCAGCATCAAATAGGAGATTCACATGGCGCATGATGATCACGGACACGAAGGGTCAGAACTTTCGGCGATGACGCTGCGGGTGAAAGCGCTGGAATCGCTGCTGGTTGAAAAAGGTTATGTTGACCCGCTGGCGATTGATGAGCTGATTGATACCTATGAAACCAAGATCGGCCCGCGCAATGGTGCGAGAGTGGTGGCGCGGGCGTGGACTGATGCTTCATACGCTGAATGGCTGAAGAAAGATGCGACGGCGGCCATTGCATCGCTTGGGTTCACCGGGCGGCAAGGCGAGCATATGGTGGCGCTGTTCAATGACGCCAAGGTCCACAACATGGTCGTGTGCACTTTATGCTCATGTTACCCGTGGCCAGTTCTGGGGTTGCCGCCTGTATGGTACAAGTCGCCGCCTTATCGGTCACGGGCGGTGATGGAACCGCGCGTCGTGTTGCAGGAATTTGGAGTAACAGTTGCTGACGACAAGGACGTGCGCGTTTGGGATTCGACGGCCGAAGTGAGATATATGGTTGTGCCAGAGCGGCCCGTCGGCAGCGAAGGTTTGACTGAAGATCAATTGGCTGAGCTGGTGACGCGCGACTCAATGATTGGCACGGCACTGGCAAGGAGGCCGGCGTGAGATGGCCTGCGGACGTAGGGGGCATGACACAGTTTGGGCCGGTGAAACCTGGGCCCAACGAACCATTGTTTCATTCTGATTGGGAAAGGCGGGTGCTGGGGCTTTCACTTGCGGCTGGCGGAACCGGTTCATGGACTATCGATCAGGGGCGGCATGCGCGCGAGACGCTGCCCAAGGATTTCTATTGGTCGGCGGGGTATTATTCGATCTGGTTTGAGGGACTTCTTAAACTGCTGCTGGAGCGCGGCATGGTGACCGAAGGCGAGTTGCGGTTTGGCAAGATGAATGTACCAGCGGCGCCAGTGAAACGCGTTCTGAAAAAAGACATGGTGGCAGGGGTGCTGGCCAAGGGATCAGCCTATGACCGGCCCTTGCAGAGTGCTGCGCTGTTTCGCGCTGGCGATGCTGTCAAGACAAGGAAGCTTTCCGCATCTGGACATACCAGGTTGCCGACTTATGCAATGTTGAAACATGGCGTGATCGAGCGGGTGCATGGGGCGCATGTGTTTCCCGATTCCTCGGGGGTTGGCAAAGGTGAAAACCCGAAGTGGCTTTACAGCGTCAAATTTTCCTCCGAGGAATTGTTCGGCAAGCCATCTCGCGATCATGTTTATCTGGACTTATGGGAGCCTTATCTTGAAACCGCTTGAGGCACCGGTTTTTTCCGAGCCATGGGAAGCGACAGCTTTTGCGATGGCGGTGAAACTGCATGAGCGCGGTGCCTTTACCTGGAGGGAATGGGCTGATGTGCTGGGGGTGGAGATCAAGGCGCATCCAGAGCAAAGCTATTATGAGTGCTGGCTTGCAGGGTTGGAGCAAATGGTTGAAACCAAAGCCCTGATGAGCCACGCCGAACGCGAGGCCCGGATTGTTGCCTGGGATGAGGCAGCGCGGTCAACACCGCATGGCCAGCCGATTGAACTGGGATAGCTGTCACGGACGGTTAATGGGCAATCCCCCGAAGTTGTCACCCTCGCGCTTGAAAAACTGAGTTTGCAGAGATTTTGAGCGAAACACGCTTCGCTCACCTGAGCATCGCTCAAAGCGGGCCGATGGGTCCTAGCGGCGAGTGCTGGGATGACAATTTTGGAGAATTCGCAACAACCGCATGCCAGCGTCTGTCATCTGACAAATAATTTTTCCCCATGGCTTGAAAGCTGGAATGGGCTTCCTACCTTGTTTGTAGCATTAACGGAGGTAGATGGATGAGTGACGCATCAACAACAACAGCAGAGTCCATGGAGCATGCACATCGTGGCTGCTGCGGTGGCATGAAGAAGCGCTGGTCGCCGCTGGAAATTGGCGCGGTGGTTGGCGGCTTTATCGTCTTCTGGCCCCTGGGTATTTTGGCACTTGGCTTGAAGATGTGGAAGGGCGAAATCTGGAAGGGAGCATCCGAAATGCAGACACCGTGGAAGGACTTCAAGAAGCCTGAGCATTTTGGTTTTGCCAAATCCTGGCAGGGCCATTCGGCAAGCGGCAATGCGGCTTTTGACGATTACAAGAAAGCCCAATTGGACCGCCTTGAGGCCGAACGCCGCAAGCTGGAAGATGAGCAGAAGGCGTTTGCCGAATATCTTGCCAAGCTGCGCAAGGCCAAGGACCAGGATGAGTTCGACCGGTTCATGTCCGAGCGAAACTTGGTTTCACCACAGTAAAACACCATCCCGGTTGACGTGATTGATGGACCCGGCAGCGATGCCGGGTTTTGTCATTCGCAGCTTGACCTCGGCATCAAATCGCGCTCTTTTGGGCCCAGCGATACAACTGTTACAAGTGTCGTATGGGAGATAAAAAAGATGAAATCATTCAAGTATTTTGCTGGTGCAGCAGCGCTCGCAATTTCGGCCGTTTCGGCAGGCGCCGGCACGCTCGACACGGTGAAGCAAAAAGGCTTTATCCAGTGCGGCGTCAATCCAGGCGTCATTGGCTTTGGCACGCCGAATGAGAAGAACGAGTGGACTGGATTTGATGTCGACTTCTGCAAGGCTGTGGCCGCAGCGGTCTTTGGTGATGTGACGAAGGTCAAGTACACGCCGCTGTCCGCAAAAGAGCGGTTTACGGCACTGCAATCGGGTGAAATTGATCTTCTGTCACGCAACTCGACCTGGACCATGGGCCGCGACACGACGCTCGGGCTGATGTTTGCAGGCGTCACCTATTACGACGGGCAGGGCTTCATGGTTCCTGCGAAGCTCGGCGTGAAGTCGGCGCTTGAATTGGGTGGTGCTTCAGTGTGCACCCAGACAGGAACCACGACCGAACTCAATCTTGCGGACTACTTCAAGTCCAACAAGTTGGAATATAAGGTCGTGGCCTTCGAGAAGAACGAGGAAGTTCTCAAGGCCTATCAAGATGGCCGCTGCGATGTCTATACCACGGATCAGTCTCAGATTTACGCTGAGCGCCTGAAACTTTCCAACGCGGGCGAACAATTGGTGCTGCCGGAAGTCATTTCAAAGGAACCGCTGGGCCCGGTCGTGCGCCAGGGTGATGATCAGTGGTTCAATGTCGTGAAGTGGACATATTTTGCGATGGTCACGGGCGAAGAACTAGGCGTGAGTTCAACCAATGTTGATCAAATGAAAACGTCCGAGAATCCTGAAATCCAGCGCCTGCTGTCGATCAAGGTGAAGAACCCTGACGGCACGGAAGCTGACAATGATTTCGGCAAAGGCGTTGGCCTTGGGCCAGACTGGGCCTTCAATATCATCAAGCATGTCGGCAACTACGCCGAAGTGTTTGACCGCAACCTTGGCCCTGCAACGCCGCTTAAAATCGCGCGCGGCAAGAACGCGCTGTGGAAAGACGGCGGCCTGCAATACGCGCCACCGATCCGCTAAGAACAATGCGCTTGAGGCCCGCAATACTGCGGGCCTCTTGCGTCATGAGCCGCTGTGCACATGACAGAAGTTTCGCATCCCCGGCCCGCCGGTGAGTCCTGGTTTTACAATCCCAAAGTCAGGGGCATTGCGAGCCAGTTGATTGTGCTTGCGCTGCTGGCGTGGGGACTTTACGAGATCATTGCCAACACCCAGGCCAATCTCAAGCGGCTTAATCAGTCATTCGGATACGATTTTCTGAATCAGGCCGCTGGTTTCGACATCATATCGTCGCTCATTCCCTATTCATCGAGTTCCACCTATTTTCGCGCCATAATTGTCGGATTCTGGAACACGATACTTGTGTCGGTTCTGGGCATCATCCTTGCGACCATCATCGGTTTCACCGCTGGCATCATGCGGCTCTCCAAGAACTGGCTGGTGGCCAAGGCCGCAACCATCTACATCGAAACGGTTCGCAATGTGCCGCTGCTGCTGCAACTGTTCATCTGGTACGCGCTAGTCCTGAAGCCGCTGCCGGGGCCGAAGCAGGCGATCAATTTTTTCGACTCAATTTTCATCAGCAATCGCGGGCTGATCATGCCCGTACCGGAATTCGGCGACGGGGCAGGGCGTGCGCTGATGTTCCTCGCCGCTGCCGTAGTTGGCGCATACTTCCTCATCAGATGGGCACGTTTGCGGCAGGAAGCGACTGGAGAACAATTCCCGGCCTGGCGAATTTCGCTGGCGATAGTTGTTGCCGCCCCGCTGCTTGGGCTGCTCTTTGCTGGCTGGCCGGTGACCTGGAATTTTCCTGAACTTGGTGGCTTCAATTTTCGCGGCGGGATGACGCTGATCCCTGAATTCCTGGCACTCTGGCTTGCTCTTTCAATCTATACAGCAACCTTTATCGCTGAGAATGTCCGTTCCGGAATCCAGGCCGTCAATCGCGGGCAGTCAGAAGCAGCAAATGCATTGGGTTTGCGCAACAGCGCAACGCTGCGCCATGTCGTGATTCCGCAGGCGATGCGCGTCATCATTCCACCCATGGCAAACCAATATCTAAACCTCACGAAGAATTCGTCGCTGGCCATTGCCATTGCCTATCCTGACCTGGTGGCCACGGGCGGTACCGTGCTCAATCAATCCGGAAAGGCGATCGAAATCATATTTATATGGATGGTCGTATATTTGAGTTTGAGTCTGCTCACATCTGGTTTCATGAATTGGTTCAATTCCCGCATGAAACTGGTGGAGCGCTAGATGGCCACCGCATTCATCCGAACTGCCGAAGCTCCAGCCTTGCCGCCACCGCCGGGTGCCGCAGGGGCTTATGCAACACTGCGTGACCGGTTGTTTCCGACGCCATTCAGCGGATTGATGTCCCTGATCCTTGCAGTGCTTCTTGGCTACATATTCTGGACAATAATTGATTGGGCCGTTCTGCGCGGCGTTTGGCAGGGTGTGGACCGCGAGGCGTGTGCTGTTGCCAACGCCGGTGCCTGCTGGCCATTCGCCAAGGCGTGGGGCTTGCAATGGATTTATGGCTTCTATCCTTTTGACGAAAGGTGGCGCGTCAACATTGTTTTCCTGCTGGGCATTCTTGGACTGGCTGGGCTCTTGATTCCGTCATTGCCATTCAAGGGTTGGAACGCGCTTTTCTTCTTTCTCATTTATCCCATTATGACTTTCACATTGCTGCGGGGCGGCTGGTTGGGATTGAGCGACGTTGAAACGTCCCAGTGGGGTGGCCTGCTGGTCACACTTGTCCTGTCCTTCACGGGCATTGTCGTCTCCCTGCCTTTGGGAATCTTGCTCGCACTGGGGCGGCGCTCAGAGATGCCGGTGGTGAAAACGCTTTGCGTTGCGTTCATCGAAGGCGTGCGTGGTGTGCCGCTGATCACCGTGCTGTTCATGGCGAGTGTGATGTTTCCACTGTTCATGCCGCCGGGCGTCAATTTCGACAAGTTCTTGAAGGTGATGGTCGGCGTGGCGCTGTTTGCTGCCGCCTACATGGCCGAAATCGTGCGCGGCGGATTGCAGGCCATTCCCAAGGGCCAGTACGAGGCATCGCAGGCGCTTGGCCTGAGTTATTGGCGGACCATGGGACTTATAGTCATGCCGCAAGCCCTGAAAATCGTCATTCCCGGCATCGTCAACAATTTCATCAGCCTGTTCAAGGACACCACGCTCGTTCTTGTGATTGGCATATTCGACCTCTTGAACATGGTTCAGGCCGGTTTCAACGACGTGAACTGGGCCAGCCCGCAAACCGGCAACACGGGATATTTCGCGGCCGCTCTCATCTACTGGGCCTTCTGTTTTTCAATGTCGCGGTATTCGATCTATATGGAGCGCAGGCTCAACACGGGGCACAAACGATGACCGACAACGCCATCACCATCCGCAGCATGAACAAGTGGTACGGCCAGTTTCACGTGCTGCGCGACATCAACCTCGATGTGGCGCGCAAGGAAAGGATTGTGATCTGCGGGCCATCTGGTTCTGGCAAGTCGACCCTGATCCGTTGCATCAACCGGCTGGAAGAACATCAGCAGGGCGAGATTATTGTCAATGGCGTGACCCTTAACAACAATCTCAAGAACATTGATGAAGTGCGCCGCGAAGTTGGCATGGTGTTCCAGCACTTCAATCTGTTCCCGCATCTGACAGTTCTGGAGAATTGCGCCTTGGCGCCCATCTGGGTGCGGAAGATGCCGAAGAAGGAAGCCGAAGAAGCCGCGATGAAATATCTTGCGCGGGTAAAAATACCGGAGCAGGCACTGAAATATCCCGGCCAGCTTTCCGGCGGTCAGCAGCAGCGCGTGGCGATTGCGAGGTCCCTGTGCATGAATCCCAAAATCATGCTGTTCGACGAACCGACATCCGCACTTGATCCCGAAATGATCAAGGAAGTTCTCGAAGTGATGATTGATCTTGCCGAAGACGGCATGACGATGCTGGTCGTCACCCACGAAATGGGGTTCGCGCGGCAGGTGGCGGACCGGGTGATCTTCATGGACCAGGGGCAGATTGTGGAGATGAACGCGCCAAAGGAATTTTTCTCCAATCCGCAATCACCGCGGACGAAGCTGTTCTTGCAGCAGATTCTTCATTGATAAGAACTCAATCGTCTTCGATGTTCCATGTCGAAGATATGAACTTCTTGTCCTTTTGCGTCTCGCGTTCAAATGCGAGGAAATCCCAGTAGCCGCAATTGTCGTCGCCGGGGAATTCCCGGCAGGTTGAGGGGCGGGCTTCGTAAATCGTGCAGCGGCGTTTGTCGGTGTCGAAGAACTGGCAGATCTTGCCGAAGTGCGTGTCCTTCTTGCGCTTCATGACGCGTTTGTAGCCTTCGACGGCCTTGAAGAATTTCTTCTCGGCCTTTTCCAGTGTCAGGCCGAAGTGGTCAGCGATGCGTTTGGCATCGCGGTTTTTCACTTCGATGACGGGATAAGAACAGCAATAGCCTGGGCATTTCAGGCAGTCATATTTCAGTTTTTTTGGCATGATTTCTTAAGAATTAGGTTTGGGGTTGATTAGTGAACCAACAACTCATTCGCGCTGCTGATAATTCTTTGAGCCAGAGTTGCATTCGAATGTTTGGTCGCATCGAGAACCTGATAGTCAAAAAGACTTCCCAACGCACCACTATTTTTCATTCTTGCCCGATCCGGCATCAGGGGAAAAATTGGTTTGTTGAGGGCTTTGGCGGCACCAAGTTCCATCAGCGCTCCTCGCCCGGAACCTTCGTGCGGCGGGATGACAAACACTACGACGTCGGAGTTTTTGATGCTCCTGTTGACCCTGTCTCCGAAATTGGCCCCAGGCGCCAAATCCGCGTCCAAAAAAACGCTGGCACCCTGGCGTTCCAATTCATGCGTGAGCTTGCGTGCAAATGCCGAATTGCCAGATGTGTGTGACACAAATACTGTTGGATGCTTTCGGTTCGTCATTCTATTTTATTCTCTTATGTACTTGGGCAATATAGCTACCAAGTTCGTTAATTTCTACAACGTTCTTGGAACCAAGGAAGGCCTTGCCACCCTTTTCCTTGTCCAAATCAGAAAGAGTGACTCAGTACATCACTGCCACTACCCGCAGCTTCAAGGCCCGTGCAGCTCCAATTTCCACCCAGACCCAGTTTCTGTCCACCGACCATGGAGTAAGCAAGGCAATCAGTTCCCTGCATTTGGCAATTCAGTGAATATTCGATCTTCGAAATCGTCTCCTTTCTCGATATCGAAGACATCGAGAAACGTATCTGCACCAGCGCTTTTCAGGTTAACTGCAATTTGTTCAGCGACCCAACGGTCAGTCCAACCATGCGAGACAAACACGCGATAGTCGTGCGTTTTATTTTTGCTACCGGTTGATCGAAACTTCTTCGCCGACATGCGGACAAGAAATACATGTCCATAAAACAAATTCAACTCGAATATGTGGATTATTGAGACGCCTTCGTCCGGATTGCCTGGAACTTTTTGTTGGTTTCAACCATCTCGCCCAAAAGCCATTCGCGGAAAGCGCGTGCGGGCGCTGATTCTTTTGATCCTTTCTTGCGGACGATCCAATAACTGCCGTGATCCTTCATGTCGATAGCGAAGGGCCTGAGGAGCCAACCTTCCACAAGAGAATCTGTGCAGAGGATCTGGTCGCCGAGAGCAAAGCCTTGTCCAGCCTCTGCTGCTTCAATCGCAAGGTGGTTCTGGAAGGTTGTGCCACGCCAATCCATGGTATTGGTCACGCCTGATGAGCGCAGCCATTCTTCCCACCACTGCTTGCGGTTTTCATGGAGCAGGGTGAAGTCTTCGAGTTCGACGGGGCTTTTCAGAGCGCGGCCTTGCAGCAGTTTTGGCGCGCAGACAGGGAAGATCACGACTTCAGAAAGCTTGGCCATTTCGACGTCCCAGTTGCCGCGGCCATAGCGAATGGCTACGTCGAAATCGTCGGCATAGAAATCAATGAGCCTACTCGATGGATCGATCGTGAGTTCGATGTCCGGGTGAAGGTCGTTGAAGCGGCCAAGGCGGGCAACCAGCCAGCGCGATGCGATGGACGGCTCGACCGAAACTTTCAAGGTACGAGTGGCACCGACGGCCGCTGCTTCGCGGGATGCTTCGGCGAGCTGGTCGAAAAGAGGCGTCAACCTCAGGCCGAACCTGCGACCGGCTTCGGTCAACTCCACTCCGCGACCTGTGCGGGTGAAAAGCTCGGTGCCTAGTGATTCTTCAAGTTCGCGAATGTGACGGCTGATGGCGGCGTGGGTGACGAATAGCTCCGCCGCAGCATCGGTGAAGCTTTGGTGGCGGGCCGCGGCTTCAAAAGCCTTGAGCGCGTTGAGGGAAGGGAGTCGTCTGGCCATGAGAATAGCTTAACAGACTATGTGTAACATTTCCTTACATGTCATGTCACTTTATGCCGTTTGTGGTTTGCCGGGGCTGTCGCTATTTTCCGGGTGTAGGCAATACAGATACCACAAGGAGATCACTATGAACTGGGTTTTTGAAACATACTCAAACGTTTACAACACTGCCATGATGCAGGAAACGAAGACTTCGCGTCATGTTGCGGCTGCCAAGTCACCAAAGACAATCCGTGGCTCATTCGCCCGTCTTTTCGGTCGCGCATAATCGTGGCCCGCGCAAAATAGGCTCTCCGGGCCGTCCGGAGGGCCTTGTTTTTTGACTCGAAATGGAACATATAATGAACACAATAGATGTGGATGGCGCTTGTCTGGCACGTGCAGTCGGGCGCCGAACATCATATGGGAGCAGAAAGCAGGAGTAAGGTAATGGCCGGTTCAGTAAACAAGGTGATTTTGGTGGGCAATCTGGGCAAGGACCCGGAGGTTCGCCACACGCAGGATGGCAAGTCGATCGTCAATCTGTCGATTGCGACTTCGGAAAACTGGCGCGACAAGGCATCCGGCGAGCGCAAGGAGAAGACAGAGTGGCACCGCGTTGTGATTTTTAATGAAGGGCTTGCGAAGGTGGCGGAGCAGTATTTGAAGAAGGGCCAGACGGTGTATATCGAAGGCCAGCTCCAGACCCGCAAATGGACCGACAAGGACGGTGTCGACAAGTATTCAACCGAAGTGGTGCTGCAGAACTTCCGTGGCGAGCTGCACATGATTGGCGGCAAGCCAGGCGGTGCCAGCAGCGGCGATTATGGTGGCAGCAGTGACGAATTCGGGCAGTCTTCGCCCATGGACCGGCCACGTAGCGGCGGCGGCGCGAAGCAATCATTTGCGCGTGACCTTGACGACGAAGTGCCGTTTTAACCAAAAGGCTGATGCAATCGTTAAAACCTAAAATTAAGCATGTTTAGGCTGTTTGGCGAAACTGGTTGCGCTTTTGGGCCGTATTTGCAGAATAGGCTTGGGAAGAGTCCCCGCGCGGGGTGCGCGGGACCTGGATGCAGCAAGCGGGGGATCAGCATGACAAAATTCTTGTGCCTGGCAGCGATTGCCACATTGGCTTATTCGGCTTCAGTTGCGGCTGACCCGCTTGATCAGAAAGAGGTCAAGAACCTGTTTCCTGGCCGCTATGTCGTCAAAGTCATGGGTGCCATTGAACTTCGCGTCAACATGCAGGCCAATGGCACGGTTGTCGGGCTTTCCCAGGGACAGCGTGATTCAGGCCGCTGGTCGGTTGAAAGCGGCAAGCTGTGCATTGAATGGAATACGTGGAATCAAGGCCGCAAGGACTGTTCAGCCCTGTCCCGCGAGGGGGATCGCGTGAAAGGCCGTGGCTTCTGGTTTACGGCAGCCTAAACGCGCATTCAAACTGCATTTAAATACCTGAAAATCAGCAAAAATCCGGCTGTTTTGGTTGCTCCCGAAGGGGTGCCAGACTAGACTGGATCATGACGCGAATTGGCGGGCTTTGGCCCTTGCCATTTGCTTGAATTCAGCGGGTTTTTCCGGGGTATTAAGTGGCAGAAAACAACGACGAGACTGGCGGGCTTCCGCCGGCCAATCCTCATGAAATAACCCTGATTTCCATCGAAGAGGAAATGCGCACCAGCTTCCTCAGTTACGCCATGAGCGTGATTGTGAGCCGGGCGCTGCCAGATGTGCGCGACGGATTGAAGCCGGTGCACCGGCGCATTCTCTATACGATGTACGAAAACGGCTTCACGCCGGACAAGCCTTACAAGAAGTCAGCCCGTATCGTCGGTGACGTGATGGGTAAATACCACCCGCATGGCAATCTGGCGATTTATGACGCGCTGGTGCGCATGGCGCAGGACTTTTCGCTGCGGCTGCCGCTGATTGATGGCCAGGGCAATTTCGGCTCGGTTGATGGCGATATGCCCGCTGCTGACCGCTACACCGAATCGCGGCTGGCCAAGGCGGCGATGCCGCTGCTGGATGATCTTGACCAAGACACGGTTGATTTCCAGCTCAACTATTCGAACGAGTTCCAGGAGCCGCTGGTTCTTCCGGCAAAATATCCCAATCTGCTGGTCAATGGCTCGGGTGGCATTGCGGTTGGCATGGCGACCAATATGGCGCCGCACAATCTCGGCGAAGTGATCGACGCGACCATGGCGGTGCTGGATAATCCGGCGATTACTGTCGAAGAGTTATTGCCGATCATTCCGGGGCCTGACTTCCCGACGGGCGGCATCATTCTGGGCCGCGCGGGCATCAAGAGCGCCTTCATGACCGGGCGGGGCACCATTACAGCGCGAAGCCGCGTATCAGTCGAAGAGCTGCGCAAGGACAAATCGGCGCTGATTGTCACCGAGATTCCCTACCAGGTGAACAAGTCGCAGATGATCGAGCGCATTGCCGAGCTGATCAAGGAAAAGAAAGTCGAAGGCATCACCGATATCCGCGATGAAAGTTCGCGCGAAGGCATGCGGGTTGTCATCGAGCTGCGCCGCGATGCGACGCCGGATGTGGTGCTCAATCAATTGTGGCGGTTCTCATCGCTGCAAAGCAATTTCAGCATCAACAACATCGCGCTCAATGGCGGCAAGCCTGAGCAGATGACGCTGCTCGATCTCTTGAAGGCGTTCATCGCTTTCCGTGAAGAGGTTGTCACGCGGCGCACCAAGTTCGCTTTGCGCAAGGCGCGTGACCGGGCGCATGTGTTGGTGGGACTCGCGATTGCGGTGGCCAACATCGATGAAGTCATACGGCTGATCCGCGCATCACGCGATGCCGCTGAGGCGCGCGAGGCATTGATGGCACGCGATTGGCCGGCGCAGATGCTGGAACATCTGATCGTGCTCATCGCTGATCCGCGCCACAAATTGAAGGGTGATGGCACTTACCGGTTGTCGGACGAACAGGCCCGGGCCATACTGGATTTGCGCTTGCAGCGCTTGACGCAGCTAGGCCTTGAAGAGATATCAGCCGAACTTGAAAAACTCGCCGGCGAAATCAAGGAACTTCTCGACATTCTCGGATCGCGTGCGCGCATTCGCCAGATCATCCGAGATGAGTTGCGGCAGGTGAAGGACAGTTTTGCGACGCCACGGCGCACCGAAATCATCGACAATGATGGCGAGGTGGAAGACGAGGATTTGATCGCCAGCGAAGACGTTGTCGTGACTATCAGCCATACCGGATATGTGAAACGCGTTCCGCTGTCGGCCTATCGCGCACAGAGGCGCGGCGGGCGCGGGCGCTCGGGCACGCAGGTGCGTGACGAAGATTTCGTGACGAAAGTCTTCGTGGCCAACACGCATACGCCGATCCTGTTCTTCTCATCGCTCGGAATGGTCTATCGCCTCAAGTCCTGGCGATTGCCGGCGGGCAATCCGCAATCGCGGGGCAAGGCGCTGATCAATCTTTTGCCGCTCAAGCCGAATGAACGCATTACAACCATTCTGCCTTTGCCTGAACAGGCTGAGGGAGCTGCAAAACCGTTCCTGATGTTTGCGACATCGTCTGGCAACATCAGACGCAGCGAGCTGGAAGATTTTGAACAGATACAGCGCGCCGGCAAGATTGCAATGAAACTTGAGGACGGCGACCACATTATCGGCGTCGAGTTGGCGACGGAAAGCGATGACGTGATGCTGACAACAGCGCTGGGCCAAAGCATCCGCTTCCCGGTCGCAGATTTGCGCGTCGTACAAAGCCGCGCTTCACAGGGCGTGCGAGGCGTCAGGCTTGCGGGCGATGACAAGACCATTTCCATGTCCATTCTGCGTCATGTGGAGGCAACGACGGACGAACGTTATGCATATGTGAAAATGTCGCGCGCCGTTTCAGGCGAAGACGGCGGCGAGGCCAACGGTGATGTGGGCGATGAAGAAGCATCGGCGACGACAACGCTTTCACCTGAGCGCTACGCCGAACTTAGCGCTGCTGAGCAGGTCATTCTTACAGTCTCGGCCAATGGGTTTGGCAAACGGGCGAGTTCATACGCCTACCGCATCTCAGGCCGCGGGGGCAAAGGCATTACCTCGATGCCAGTCAACGAACGCAACGGCCCTTTGGTGGCCTCGTTCCCGGTTGAAAAAACAGACGAGATCATGCTGGTGACCGATGGCGGGCAGTTGATCCGGTGTCCGGTCAATGGCATCAGGCTGATGAGCCGCAGCGCACAGGGCGTTATCCTGCTCAAAACTTCAGACGGCGAGCATGTTGTTTCTGTTGAGCGCATTTCCGAAGGTGAACAGGACGACGACGCAAGCGAGGAGTCCAGCGAATGACATGGCAGGCTTACACAACGTTTTGCATTGCTGCTGCGGCGCTGGCCTTGGTGCCAGGGCCAACTGTTACGGTCATTATCGCCAACTCATTGCGTTTTGGCGCGCGGGCTGGAATGCTTAATGTCCTTGGCACCCAGCTTGGAGTGTTGATCTGGCTGGCGCTGGCGGCACTTGGCCTGCAAGCGGCGATCGCTGCAATGGGCGTATGGTTTGATGTACTACGCTTTGCCGGCGCTGCCTACTTGATTTGGATCGGCGTGAAAATGCTCCGGTCGGAAAGCCAGTTAAGCCTTGCTGGAGGAAATCTGGCGCGACCGAGGAATTTTCTGTTTCAAGGTTTCATCGTGATCATGTCGAACCCCAAGATGCTTGTGCTGTTCGGCGCCCTGATCCCGCCGTTCATAACGCCTGGCGGCGATTCATTGCGTGAGACACTGGTGCTGGGCGGGACCTTCATGCTGATTGCGGCGGCGGGCGATACGCTTTACGCTTTGCTGGCAGGCTCTACAGGCGCATGGCTTTCGCAATCGCGGGTGCGTGCAATTGAGGTCGTCAGCGGAATTTGCCTGACCTGTGGCGGATTGTGGATGGCGCTTAAAGGACGCGTGTGATGCGGACTGGATTTTATCCCGGAAGTTTTGATCCCGTGACTTACGGGCATCTCGATGTGATTGCGCGCGCGGCGCGGCTGGTGGACAAGCTGGTGATTGGCGTTGGCACACATGCACAGAAGCAGAATCTGCTGACGGTCGAGGAGCGTGTTCAACTGCTTGAGGCGGTTTGCACGCCCATCGGCGAGCATGCTGGGCTCAAGCTGGTGGTGAAGACGTTTGACGGGTTAGCTGTTGCCGCGGCCAAGGCTGCTGGTGCAAAGATCGTTATCCGGGGCATTCGTGATGCGACCGATTTTGACTATGAAATGCAGATGTCGCAGATGAATGGCGCACTGGCGCCAGAGCTGGAGACGGTGTTCCTTGGGGCATCGCCGGCCACGCGGATGATCGCATCTTCATTGGTGAAGCAGATTGCCAAGCTTGGCGGGGACACTTCGATGTTCTTGCCAAAAGAATCGGAAGCGGCACTCCGCAAAGCTATTACCAAGCTTTAACAGCAACTTGCGGCGCACTTGCAGGCCCCATAAATAATCGCTACCTGTGTCCCGCAAACCGGAGATCAAAATGAAAAGAGTGATTGTTACCGCGGCGACCTTGTGTGCGCTGACTTTGCCCGTTGTGGCGGCCGAAAATATTCACGTTGATACCAGCAAAGGCTGCGGATTTGACATCAAGCTGCGGGCTGATCTTGCACCAAAGCACGTGGCGCAGATCACCAAGCTTGCC
The DNA here is from genome assembly GCA_963819615.1 of uncultured Alphaproteobacteria bacterium. Classification (GTDB taxonomy): domain Bacteria; phylum Pseudomonadota; class Alphaproteobacteria; order Rhizobiales; family Aestuariivirgaceae; genus Aestuariivirga. The sequence goes on along the minus strand of CAWFWW010000008.1, from coordinate 553,137 downwards.
GGTTCCGGATTTTACGACGGCATCGTGTTTCATCGCGTGATTGATGGCTTCATGGCGCAGACAGGCGATCCGACGGGAACTGGCACAGGCGGATCAAAAGAGGCCGATATTCCGGCCGAATTCACGAAGGAGCATTTCGCACGCGGCACAGTTGGCATGGCGCGCTCGTCTGATCCCGGTTCCGGCAACAGCCAGTTCTTCATCATGTTTGCCGATGGCGGATTTCTTGATGGGCAGTATACGGTTTGGGGCCAGGTGGATGAAAATGGAATGAAATGCGTGGACCAAATCACGCGCGGCGAACCGCCAGAAACTCCCGACACAATGACAAAGGTAACTGTGAAATAATGGCTGATCTCGAAAATACACTTTACATGGACATCACACATGGCCGCGTGGTTATTGAATTGTTGCCAGACTTGGCGCCGCAACATGTGGCGCGCATCAAGGAGCTGTCGCGGGAAAAATTCTACAATAAAACGCCGTTTCACCGTGTGATCGATGGTTTTATGGCGCAGGGCGGCGATCCCACGGGCACAGGTACCGGCGGATCAAAGAAGCCCGACCTCAAGTCCGAGTTTTCGAAAGAGTCGCATGTGCGCGGCATCTGTTCGATGGCGCGGAGCAGCAGCCCGCATTCGGCGAACAGCCAGTTCTTCATTTGCTTCGATGACGCGACGTTCCTCGACAAACAATATACCGTCTGGGGACGCGTGATTGAGGGCATGGAATTCGTCGACAAGATCAAGCGCGGCGAGCCAGTGAAGGGTCCGGACCGCATTGTGACCATGCAAGTGGCAGCAGACGTCAAGACGTAAGCTGCCAGTGCCGTAGTGCGTGGCACATGAAAGTTTCAGAATTTGATTTTGAATTGCCGAGCGCACGCATTGCGTTGCGACCGGCAGTTCCGCGTGAAAGCGCCAGGCTGTTGCAGGTTGGTACGGCGCTGAGCGATCACCATGTGTCGGACTTGCCCCGGTTGTTGCGGGCGGGTGATGTGCTCGTGTTCAACGACACCAAGGTGATCCCGGCTTCGCTTATGGGCAAACGGACAGGACGTGGCGGCACGACGCCCAAGATTGAAGTGCTGCTGCATCAGCGTGTTGACGCCTTGACGTGGAAGGCTTTCGCGCGGCCAGCGAAGAAGCTGTCAGTGGGTGATGAAGTTGCCTTTGGTGAATTGCGGGCGCGGGTTGCCGCCAAGGGCGAAGAGGGCGAGATTACACTCGATTTTTCCGTTGAGACCGGCAGCTTTGAATTTGCGTTGGAGAAGGCGGGGGAGGTTCCATTGCCGCCCTACATCAAGAGCAGACGTGCGCCGGATGCGCAGGATCGGACAGACTACCAGTCCATTTTCGCTGAAAAACCTGGTGCGGTGGCAGCGCCTACAGCTTCACTTCACTTCACACCTGAATTGATGAAGTCTTTGCAATATGCTAAAATTACGACAGAAACGGTCACCTTGCATGTTGGCGCCGGGACGTTTTTGCCGGTGAAGGTTGATGATACTGCCAACCACCGGATGCATGCAGAGCAAGGCGAGATTATGGGCGAAGTCGCTTCGCGATTACGAGTGGCGCGGAGCGAAGGGCGGCGGGTGATTGCGGTTGGAACAACATCCCTCCGTTTGCTGGAGGCTTCCGGGCTTGAGGCTTTTTCAGATGCAACAGATATTTTCATAACACCTGGTTATCGCTTTCGCGCAGTCGATGGGCTGATCACCAATTTCCATTTGCCGCGCTCCACTCTGTTCATGCTTGTATGCGCACTTGCCGGCACTGACCGCATGAAGCTGGCTTACGCACATGCGATTGCCCACAACTATCGCTTCTATTCATATGGCGATGCGAGCCTGCTATGGCCTGCACTCACATGACAGAATTCGGATTCACACTGCACAAGACCGATGGCCGCGCACGGCTTGGCGTTGTTCACACGGGCCGCGGTGATATTCGAACACCTGCCTTCATGCCAGTCGGCACCGTGGGGACGGTCAAGGGGCTTTATCTTGATCAAGTGAAAGAGGCCGGTGCCGATATCATTCTTGGCAATACGTATCACCTGATGCTGCGACCAGGAGCGGAGCAAGTTGCGGGGCTTGGCGGCTTGCACAAGTTCATTGGGTGGGATGGACCGATCCTCACCGATTTGGGCGGCTTCCAGATCATGTCGCTGTCGAAGATCCGCAAGATCAAGGAAGAGGGCGCCACGTTCCAGTCGCATATTGATGGGCGACGGCATGAACTCTCGCCGGAGCGGGCGATGGATATCCAGCGGCTGTTGGGGTCTGACATTCAGATGCAACTCGATCAATGCATTGAGTTTCCACATACGCAGAAACAAGCGGTGAACGCGATGGAGCTTTCGATGCGCTGGGCAGAGCGTTCGCGGCGGGCGTTTCTCTCGGTAAAGCAAACAGGCCGTGGCAATTTCGGCATTGTGCAAGGTGGCACTGATGAAGCGTTGCGGAGGCGCAGCGCCGAGGGATTGATTTCGATCAGCTTCGAAGGCTACGCGATCGGCGGGCTTGCAGTCGGAGAAGGACAGGCGCTGATGTTGTCAACTATCGAAGTGACAGAGCCGCATCTTCCCGCAGACAAGCCGCGTTACCTGATGGGTGTTGGCACGCCTGACGATCTTCTGGAGTCAGTGGCGCGCGGCATTGACATGTTCGACTGTGTTTTGCCAACGCGCTCAGGCCGACATGGCCAGGCTTTCACACGCTTTGGCAAGATGAATTTGCGCAATGCGAAATACGCGGCTGATTTGCGGCCACTGGATGGGTCACATGCGTGCCCAGCTTTGTCGCAGTATTCACGCGCTTACGTGCACCATTTAATGCGTAGTGGCGAGCTACTCGGCATGATGCTGCTGAGCTGGGCCAACATCGCATATTATCAATCACTAATGCAGGGCATGCGCGAAGCGATTGCTGCGGGAAAGTTTGAGGATTTCCGGCGGGAGACGAAAGAAGGTTGGAAGCGGGGGGAAGAAAAAGCTTAGTTTTCTACTTTCCGCAACCCGCAATGTGTTCCCCATCCTTCGTGAGGTAATACGCAGCCATCACCGGAATCACGGTGATGGCCATGACCAATACAGCGGCGACGTTGGTGATGGGGCGTTCGCGCGGGCGGAAGAGTTGTTCGTATATCCAGATGGGCAAGGTTTTTTCCTGCAAACCTGCTGTGAAGATGGTGACAATGACTTCGTCGAAAGACAGCGCGAAGGCAAGCATGCCGCCAGCGAGAAGCGCGGAGCCACTTTGCGGAAGGATGACGTAACGGAACGTCTGGAAACCATCGGCACCCAAGTCCATCGATGCTTCGATCATGCTGGAACCCAAACGCCGCATGCGGGCGACAGCGTTGTTATAGACGACGACTATGCAGAACGTGGCGTGCCCGAGCACGATGGTCCAGATGGAAAACGGGATGTCGAAAAAATTCAGCGTGGATCGCAAGGCAATGCCTGTGACGATTCCGGGGAGTGCGATTGGCAGGATGAAGAGCAGAGATATATAATTCTTGCCGAAGAAATTGAAGCGCCAAAGAGCGGCAGCGGCGAGTGTGCCCAGCACCAATGCGATAATTGTTGATAGAAGTGCAACACGGACCGAAACGAATATTGCATCCCACAAATCGCGGCGCTGCATTGCATCGGCATACCATTGCGTGGTGTATCCAGTGGGCGGGAATTGAAACGAGACGTCGGCGCTGAACGAGTAGAGTATGATCAGCAGCAGCGGCACATGTATGAACAACAGTGCGGCAAATGTTGCGGCAGCGAGCAACATTGGCGGCCGGTCAGAGCGCATCGAATGCACCCATGCGTTTGGCGATGGCGAGATAGATGAACATGATGACGATGGGGACGACGGCGAAGGCGGCGGCCATTGGAATATTTCCGGCTGTGCCTTGCTGCACGTAGACGGCGTTGCCGATGTAGTAAGTTGAATTGCCGATCACCGAAGGAATGATGTAGTCGCCGAGGGTGAGCGAGAAGGTGAAAATAGAACCGGCGATAAGTCCAGGCAATGCCAGTGGCCAGATGACATGGCGGAAGGTTTGGCGTGGTGTTCCGCCAAGATCGGCTGAGGCTTCGATCAAATTGCTGGGGACGCGTTCGAGTGCAGCCTGTGTGGGCAGGATCATGTAGGGCAGCCAGATGTAAACAAAAACGATGAAGGTTCCGAGTGTTGACACCGAAAGACTGGTGGCGTCGACGAGCGGAGATTTTAGAAGCGAGTTGAGTGCCCAGCCAAGGCCCAATGCATTCGCTGTCCAAGTGACAATGCCCTCTTGCGCCAGCACGAGTTTCCAGGCGTAAACCTTGACCAGATAACTTGACCACAGCGGCAGCATGACGAGCAGATAGAATACTGCTTTCCATGCACCCTTCGCATAACGTGCGGCGAAGTAACAGAACGGATAGGCGATGATGGCCGATGCGAGAGTAACCGCTGCCGCCATGAATATTGTACGCAGGATGATGTCAAAATTAGCCGGCTGGAATAGCTGCTTCAGCGTGGCCAGAGTTGGTTCATAGACGATGATGCCGGCAAAATCATCGATGGCAAACATCGCGTGGGCAAGAAGTGCGAAGAGCGAACCGAGATAAATGATGCCGAGCCACAGCAGTGGCGGGGCGAGAAACGCTGCGAGTACCAGGCGCGGGTTGCGGAACAATACATCCGACAGAACGCGGAGCATGCCGCCCTTGTCCGCGATGGTTGCGGCACTCACGTTTCGGCGTCCATGTGATTGACAGATTCCGGCATCCAGCCCAGTTGAATGCGGTCACCGATGTTGAACTTGGATTTGGCGGAGATTGCGGTAAAGGTGACACTGTCGCTGGTTGCGGTTTGGATACGGCTTGCGGCACCCTGATAGTGAATGCTTTTAACGGTGACCTCTGCCGTTAGCATGGCTTTTGGGATGACCTGACCGGGCAAGAGAATTGAAATGTTCTCGGGCCGCAGGCTGCACCAATGATCAAGCTTGGTGAAAGACGGCGGCAGAAGATTTGACGAGCCGACAAAGTTGGCCACAAATCTGGTTTTCGGATTGTTGTACACATCTGCTGGAGTGCCGACCTGCACAATGTGGCCCTCGTTGAAAATGGCGATGCGGTCTGCCATCGAAAGCGCTTCGCCTTGATCATGGGTCACGAACACAAACGTAATGCCGAGTTCGCGTTGCAACACTTTCAACTCATCCTGCATTTGTTCGCGCAGTTTCAAGTCAAGGGCGCCAAGCGGCTCATCCAGCAGAAGGACCTTGGGTTTATTCACCAAAGCGCGGGCGAGGGCGACGCGTTGACGCTGACCGCCGGAAAGTTGACCGGGGCGGCGCTCGCCATAACCTGCAAGGGCCACACGCGCCAGCGCTTCTTCTGCTTGCCTATGGCGCTCTGCTTTGGCAACGCCTTTAACCATCAAACCATAGGCAACATTGTCGAGAATGGTCATGTGTGGAAACAGCGCGTAGTCCTGGAACACGGTGTTCACACTGCGCCGATAGGGCGGGAGATGCTCCGCATGTTCGCCGAAGATTTCGATTTGACCGCTGGTCGGCTGTTCAAAACCAGCAATCAGACGCAGGCACGTGGTTTTGCCGGAGCCTGATGGTCCAAGCAGCGCGAAAAATTCTCCCTCGGCAATTTCCAGCGAGAGATTGTCAACAGCGCGCACCTTGCCGAAGTGCCGGTTGACGTTGGTGAAGCGGACAGCCGGGTTCATGGAATAGTCATCCTGCCCGCGCCGGATGGGGTCTCAAGCAAAAATTTGAATGGAACCAAGTTTGGCCACCCCCTCAGCTGCTCAGCAGCAGCTCCCCCACCGGCGGTGAGGGAGAGCCGTCAATGCTTATCGTCCGCCCAGAACGGCGATCATGTCGGTGACCCAGCGATGATAGGGCACGCAACCAGCCGACTGAGACGTGCATTTGGCAACAGGCGTGCGCCAGAAATGGATCTTGTCGAAGTTGCCAAGCCCATTGGTGTCGCAGCCCGTGTCGGTCAGCAATGCGTTGCCTTTGCATGCAGATGTGTTGGCGGGCACTGAGCCAAACCAGGCCGCAAGATCGCCTTGCAATTTTGGCGAAATCGAATGTTCCATCCACATGTAAGCGCAGTTTGGATGGGCGGCTTCTGACGCCATCATTGTCGTATCCGCCCAGCCTGTGGCACCTTCTTCCGGAATGGTCGACGCAATCGGCGTCTTTTCCACTGCGGCCTTGTCGGCTTGCAACAGGTTCACCTGGAACGGCCACGACGAAGATGCAACTACACCTTCATTCTTGAAGTCGTCAATCTGCATGAAGGCGTCATGCCAATAGCGGCCTACCAACTTGCGCTGCGCACGCAACAGATCAAGTGCGGCCTTGTATTGTTCTTCCGTCAGCTCGTAGGGATCCTTGATGCCGAGTTCCGGTTTTTTCTTCATGAGATAAAGGGCTGCATCGGCGATGTAGATCGGGCCGTCAAATGCCTGAACGCGGCCTTTGTTGGACTTGCCATCTGGCAGGTTCTGTTCTTCGAAGACGACTGACCAGCTCTTTGGCGCTTCGGGAAAAACCTTGGCATTATAGGCGAGGACGTTGGCGCCCCACTGATAGGGCACACCGTAGTGCGCATCCTTCACATAGTGCCATGGCGCTTTCTGCAACCGCTCATCTACACTCTTGAATGACGGAATGAGATCGACATTGACGGGTTGCACGCGTTTGCCGGCGATGAGGCGGAGCGATGCATCGCCCGACGCGGTGACCAGGTCAAAGCCGCCTTCATTCATCAGGGCGACCATTTCATCCGAGGTGCCGGCAGTTTTGACATTCACCTTGCAGCTGGTTTTCTTTTCGAAATCAGTGACCCAGTCATAGGCTTTGTCAGTGGAACCGCTTTCAATGTAACCCGGCCAAGCGATGATATCGACCTGGCCTTCGCCAGCGCCCACTTCCTTTTTCATTTCCTGTGCAATTGCAGACATCGGCGCCGCGGCAAAGCTGAGCGCCATCAGCGCAACAAGACTAGTTTTTTTCATTGTTCTATCTCCCTTGCTGGCGCTGCGGGTGGAATGGCTCCGTGCAACGCATCAGTCTGGGGATAGGATAAGACGGATTTGACCAAAAGGTAAAGTCGCTGTAGCGTCAGCATTGAGAACGGGGAGTATCGGTAATCGAATATCTTCGCAATTGCTGCGGGAGCGAGGTGTAATGTCTGGACAACCACGCGCCGTGGTGGTCGAAGACTTGCACAAGTCTTTCGGTCCGCTCGAAGTGCTGCGCGGTGTGTCGCTTACGGCGCATGAAGGCGACGTCGTTTCGATGATTGGCGCATCCGGTTCTGGCAAGAGCACGTTCCTGCGCTGCATCAATTTCCTGGAGCTACCAAGCAAAGGCCGCATCACGGTGACAGGCGAGGAAATCGGCTTGAAGCCTGGCAGCGATGGCAATCTTCATCCGATCGACAAGCGTCAGGTGGAGCGTATCCGGACCAAGTTGGGCATGGTGTTTCAGAGCTTCAATCTATGGCAGCACATGACGGTTTTGCAGAATGTTATTGAGGCGCCGGTGCATGTGCTGAAAGTGGCGAAAGCGGAAGCGATAGAGCGGGCGGAAAAGCTGCTTGAGAAAGTCGGGCTCTATGAGAAGCGTGATCAGTATCCGGCGTTTCTTTCGGGCGGGCAGCAACAGCGTGCCGCCATCGCACGGGCACTTGCAATGCAACCAAAGGTTATGCTGTTTGATGAACCGACATCGGCACTCGATCCTGAGTTGGTCGGCGAAGTGCTTAAAGTTATCCGCGATCTCGCTGCCGAGGGGCGCACGATGATCCTGGTAACGCATGAAATGAAATTTGCCCGTGACGTGTCATCGCATGTAATTTATCTTCACAAGGGTGTCGTAGAAGAAGAAGGTCCGCCAGCGAAAGTGTTTGGCGATACAACGAGCGCTCGGTGCAAACAATTCGTATCGGGCATTCACTGAAAGCACTGCTGCGAAAAAAGTAATTTTTGGAGGGAAGTAATGAAATACACAAAGAGAATATTGCTCGCCGCAGTCGCCGCTTTGGCGATCGGAGCGACAGCTGCGAAGGCAGACCTTACGTTTGCTACTGATGCAGCACCTTATCCGCCATTCACGTCGCAGAATGCGGCTGGCGAATGGGAAGGCTGGGAATATGATATCTTGCAGGCGCTGTGCGCTGAAATGAATGAGAAGTGCACTTTGATCCCTATTGCGTGGGACGGCATTATTCCATCGCTGCTGGAAAAGAAAATGGATGGCATATTCGGGTCCATGTCGATCACGGACGAGCGCAAGAAACAGATCAATTTCTCGGACATGTATTATAATTCCGCCTCGGTGATCATTGGATCCAAGGGCGGCGATCATGCGTTCACGCCTGAAACATTCAAGGGTAAAACCATTGGCGCACAAGCATCGACCACGCATGCCAATTACGTCGAAAAATACTATGTGCCAGCGGGAGCAACCCTCAAGACCTACAAAGGGCAAGATGAAGCCAATGCGGATCTTGCGGCAGGGCGGCTTGACTATGTTCAAGCCGATGGCGTGACGCTTGGCGCGTTCCTTGATTCAGATGACGGCAAAGTCTGTTGTGAACTCTATGGCGCTGTTCCGATTGATGTTGTTGTGCTCGGACCTGGCGTTGGCGTGGGACTCCGCAAAGAAGACACCGCACTTCTTGAAAAGATCAATGCCGCGATCAAGTCTCTCACCGCAAAAGGCACGTTCGATGCGATGACCAAAAAATACAAGCTTGATGGCCTTCTGACATTGCCCAAAGGCTAAGGCAATTGGGGTGGTGGACTTGTCTGCCACCCCTTTTCCTGGAATCACCATGATCCCTGAAGTACTGAGCTTCGGCAAGACCGGCTTCGGGGATGAATTGCTCCTGGGCACCTATAGAACGTTGCTCATTGCCGTTTGTGCATATGCGCTTGGCCTGATTCTTAGGGCTGATTGGCGCTTCGGCAAAGTTGTATGGGGGGCAGGCTGTGCGCTCCGTCGCCCAGGTATACACGACAGTGGTGCGGGGCATCCCTGAACTCATTCTGATTTTGTTTTTGTATTTTGCTGGCACGCGCGGCATCAGCGCGATTGGCCAGGCTGTGGGGTATGGTACAATTGACATCAACGGCACGCTAGCGGGCATTCTGGTACTCGGATTCGTGCAAGGCGCATATTCCACGGAAGTACTTCGCGGGGCCATTCAGGCCGTTCCCGCCGGGCAGATCGAGGCCGCACGGGCTTATGGCATGTCGCCCCTGCAGACGTTCCTCCGCATTACTTTGCCTGCTATGCTGCCCAATGCCATTCCTGGACTTGCCAATTTATGGCTGGAAGCATTGAAGGGCACTACGCTCGTGGTCGTCACTGGAGCAACGCCGGAGCTTTTGCAATATGCCAAGAACGCCGCCGGCTACACAAAGCGCTATTTCCTGTTCTATTTCACAGCTGGTTTCATCTATCTCCTGATCACGCTGGTCTCCAACTTCTTTATCAAAAGGCTGGAAGGGCGAATGCGGCTCGGCCAGCAGAAATTGACCTGAGCCAATGATGGACTGGTTCTGGCCCCCTTTTGATCCTGCTGATTGGGCTTGGCTCCCGAAGTATTTACCGTTGTTCGGCTGGGGCCTCATCACCACGTTCAAACTCGTTATCGCCACTATGGTATTTGGCGTTCTCCTCGCCATTCCGATCGGATTGGTGCAAGTCACTGGTCCGAAGTGGTTGGGGGCGCTGGCACGCGGCTACTGCACGTTAATGCGGGGAACGCCGCTTCTCGTGCAACTCTATATCTTTTACTTTGGCCTCGGCAGTCTTTTTGGCAGTTATCCCATGCTGCGGCAGACCTCAATCTGGCCGTATTTGAGGGAAGGCATCTACTACGCCTACCTCGCTTTCATCCTGAATGAAGCAGGATATGTTGGTGAAATCATGCGCGGTGCTTTTCTTGGCGTGCCCAGGGGCGAGTTGGAAGCCGCGCGGGCGTTTGGCATGTCGCCCTGGAAAGTTTTGCGGCGCGTCTGGCTGCCGCGTGCGTTGCGCAGCGTGCTGCCGACGCTCGGCAGTGAAGTTGTCCTTACGCTGAAGGCAACACCTTTGGTCACGCTTGTCGCCGTGCAAGACTTCTACGGTGTGGCAGACCGCGTGCGTCAAGAGACTTACATCCTTTATCCACCGCTGCTATTTGTGATGGTCGCCTATCTCATCATGACGTTTGCAGTATCGCGGCTCGTCGCAATGTTGGAAAGCCGGATGGTGCAACACCGATGATCGATGAGAAAATCAATTTGTCCGGAAAGGAGTTCGTGGCGCTACGCCGCGATCTTCATGCGCATCCGGAATTGCAGTTCAAGGAACACAGGACCGGCGGCATTGTTGCTGAGCGGTTGCGTGCTTATGGATACGCCGTGGAAACTGGCTGGGCGGAGACCGGGGTCATCGGAGTGCTTCAGAAGGGCACGTCGGCACAAACAATAGCGTTGCGCGCCGACATGGATGCGCTGCCGATTCGTGAGCAAACCAATCTTGCTTATGCCTCGAAATCACCGGGCGTGATGCACGCCTGCGGGCATGACGGGCATACGGCAACACTTCTGGCAGCGGCAAAGTATCTTGCGGAAGACGGGTCGTTCGATGGCAAGGTGATGATGGTGTTCCAGCCAGCCGAAGAAGACATCAGCGGCGCAAAGCGCATGGTTGATGAAGGTCTTTTCGAAAAATATCGCGTGGACGGGATTTTTGCGCTTCACAATCTGCCAGGGTTTGAAGTCGGGCAGATTGTCACGCGGGCGGGCGCGATCACGGCATGCGTTGATATTGTCGAAGTCAGCATCATGGGCGTTGGCGGGCATGGCGGTTTGCCGCATCAAGCGCGTGACCCTGTTGTCGCGGCGGCATCCATTGTGACAGGTTTGCAAACAATTGTGTCGCGCAATCTTGATCCGGTTGATCTTGCGGTGATCACCGTTGGCGCAATTCATGGCGGTGTTTTGGCGACCGTCATTCCGGAACGAGTTGATCTCAAGATTGGCGTGCGCACGATTTCTTCCCGGGCGCGGGAGCTGTGCGCAACGCGGGTGCCAGGAATCATTAATGACATGGCGCGCGCCTTTGGTTGTGAGGCAGAGATTGTCTACGGTTCAGGGATTTCCTATCCGACTGGTTATAATGACGCCGGGTTGGCGCAAGCGGTACGAGACGTTGCGCTGGGAATTGGGCAAGGAGCCGAGTCGATTGATCTGCCTGGCCCCTTCATGTTTTCCGAAGACTTCGCGTTTTTTCAGGAGCGCGCCAAAGGATGCTACTTCGGCATTGGCAATGGTGCATCCGCAAATCTTCATGACCCTGGATATAATTTCAACGATGCGCTGATTGTGAAAGGCGCTGCATTTTGGGTGAGGCTGGTGGAGCGGGTGTTGACAGCGTAAGGTCACTTCTTTCGCCAGGTCACGGCGCTCGAAACGCCATAGTTCCATATCGTGCCGATTATTATTCCGGCAAGCGCAGAGAGCCACCAGGTATAAGAATTGTGGAAGAGGTAACTCGAAATTCCGACGTTGCCAAAAATTCCCACAGTGCAAACCAGGTAGAATGACAACAGACCCCAAAGTAGCTCGATGCCGCGCAGGCATTGGTCGCGGTAGGTGATTTCATTGTTCATGAAAAAATTTGAGGTCATGGCGACAATCGTGGCCAGCGACTGGGCGTATGAGAAGGATGTGGTGAACAAAAAAAGCGCTGCGCTCAGGAATACGAAATGCACCAGGGTTCCGAGTGCGCCGACGGCGGAGAAGAAAACCAGCCGGGGCGGCACTAATCCGCCAAAAAACTTGTCGATGAGCATGAATGCATATTCGAGCACCACTGTAGAGTCGACTTTGCTTTCACCATGCTGGCGCAGACCGAAGGTAAAAGGCAGTTCCTTGAAGCGAAGCGGTGTTGGGCTCGAGGCGAAAAGATCAAGCAGGATCTTGAACCCGTGGCCCGACAGTTCCTTCACCGCGCCATTGAAAGCCTCGCGCGTGATCATGAAATAGCCGCTCATGGGATCGCTGATGTCCTGCTTGACGATGAGGCGGCTGAACTTTGTCGCCAATTTGCTCATGGCGAGCCGCTTGTTGTCCCATTCTCCGGTGCTCCCGCCGCTGACAAAGCGCGAGCCTATCACGATATCGAGGGGTTGGGATTGCAGCGCTTGCAACATGGAGGGCAGAAGTTTTTCGTCGTGCTGCAGATCGCAATCCATGACCGCCACGTAAGGCGTGCTGGTCGACATGATGCCTTCAATGACGGCTGACGACAGGCCGCGACGACCTATGCGGTGGATGACGCGCACATTGGGAAATTCCTGCGCCATGGCACGCAGAATGTCGCTGGTGCCGTCAGGACTGTCATCGTCGACATAGACGGCCTCCCATGGCAATCCCAAGAGGACCTGTTGAAGTGAGGTGAGATGCGGGCGAACGTTCGCAAACTCATTATACGTCGGAATGACGATAGAAAGAAGGTTGCCAGCAGTGGTCAGGCGCACATCATCAGGCATAAGAATTCCGGTGCTTACGGTTAACTCTTTGCAAATCCTTGTGTTTTGGTGAGCCCGACGCGGTTCGAACGCGTGACCCTCTGATTAAAAGTCAGATGCTCTACCACTGAGCTACGGGCCCGTTTTCACAAGGATTCTTGTTCTGGCCGTCATTAGGGGGCCAAGCTGGCGGGGTCAAGCCCGGTTGAGCCTGTGGTGTTAGCTAAAATTGCCGCATTTTAGGGACTTATCATGATTTAGCGGCTAAAACCCCGGCAGGCGAATCTCCGTTTTATTTGCAACTCTATGGGATCATGAAGGAAACAGGCGTTATCGTATTGGCGGCAGGTATGGGAGCGCGGATGCGTTCGGCGCTGCCCAAGGTATTACATCAGGCTGCGAACCGCAGTCTTTTGGGACATGTGCTCACCGCGGCACAGGCGCTTTCGCCTGCGTTGAGTGTCGTTGTGCATGGCCCCGGCATGGATAATGTGCGCAAGGAAGCACAGCGATTTATGTCTTCGGTGATGTTTGCCGAGCAAACAGAGCGCCGGGGAACCGGTCATGCCGTTTTGATGGCGCAGTCTGCGTTCAAATCATTCAAGGGCGTGGCGCTGGTGCTTTATGGCGACGTACCTATGGTTGAAGCTGAGGATTTGAAGCGGCTGTTGACCAAGGTCGATACTGAGCATCCGATGGCGGTGCTTGGGTTTGTGACAGATGTGCCTAAAGGTTATGGCCGCCTTATCACCAAGCGGGATGAGAGCGTCATAGCCATCCGCGAAGAGCTTGATGCATCGCCTGACGAAAAACACATAAAGCTCTGTAATAGCGGAATTATCGCGATCGAGTCGGAGTGGCTATGGCGGCTGTTGCCGAAGATCAAAGGCAACAATGCCAAGGGTGAAATCTATCTCACAGATCTCGTGGAGCTGGTGAATTCCGAGGGTCGCAAGGTGGCGCTTGAGCAATGCGATGAACTCAACGTTATGGGCGTGAATGACCGTGAGCAACTCGCGGGAATCGAAAAGATTTTTCAGTCCAAGTATCGCAAGACCGCGATGCAAAATGGCGCGACTCTGGTCGATCCGGAGAGCACTTATTTTTCGGCAGATACACGCATCGGACAGGATGTTGTGATTGAACCCAACGTAATTTTTGGTCCCGGCGTCCAAATTGGCAACAACGTAGTTATTCTCGGTCATTCGCATATTGAAGGTGCCGCAATTGGCTCTGGCGCACGTGTAGGCCCATTCGCAAGGTTGCGGCCGGGCGCTGAAATTGGCGAAAACGCGCATATCGGAAACTTCGTCGAGATCAAGAAGTCAAACATTGGAGAGGGCGCCAAGGTCAATCATCTGTCCTATGTCGGTGATGCGATTGTCGGCAAAGCTTCGAATATCGGCGCGGGAACGATCACCTGCAATTACGATGGCTTTGAAAAACACCTGACGACCATCGGCGAGAATGTGTTTGTGGGGTCGAACACGGCGCTGGTCGCCCCGGTGACGATTGGCGACGGCGCGAATATCGGTGCAGGCACAGTCGTTACCAAAAACATTCCAGAAGATGCGTTGGCAGTGGCGCGGCCCGAATTCACGATCAAGGAAGGCTGGGCGAAAAGCTATCGCGCCATCCTCGCAGCGAAAAAAGCCAAGAAGGCGAAGAAGTAGGAGCAAGATATGTGTGGCATTGTCGGCATTCTCGGCAAAGAACCGGTGGCGATGAGCATCGTCGAGGCGCTCAGGCGGCTTGAGTATCGCGGTTATGATTCCGCAGGCGTCGCGACGCTTGAAAACAAGACTATCGAGCGCCGTCGCGCGCCGGGGAAGCTCAAAAATCTCGAGGAAAAACTGCGCGAATCGCCAATGCAGGGCCTTTCAGGGATAGGACACACGCGCTGGGCCACGCATGGCGTGCCAAATGAAACCAACGCGCATCCGCATATTTCCGGCGATGTGGTGATCGTTCACAACGGCATCATCGAAAATTTTCACGAGTTGAAAGTCGAGCTTGAAGCCAAGGGCGTCAAATTCGAAACGCAGACGGACACGGAAGTTGTCGCCCATTTGCTGGCTCAGGAACGCGGCAAGGGTGTAACGCCCAATGACGCCGTGAAGAATGTTCTGGGCCGGCTGCGCGGCGCGTTTGCGCTGGCGATCATGTTCAAGAGTGAGAACGACTTGATGATTGGCGCGCGCAACGGCCCGCCATTGGCGATTGGCCATGGCGATGGCCAGATGTTTTTAGGATCGGATGCGATTGCGCTTTCGCCTTTCACAAACAAGATTACCTATCTTGAAGACGGCGACTGGTGCGTGTTGACACGGAATTCCGTAAGCATTTACGGCGCGGACAACAAGCCGGTGAAGCGCCCGATGAGTTTTTCGCAAGCGTCGTCGATGCTGGTGGACAAAGGCAATCACCGCCACTTCATGGCCAAGGAAATTGCCGAACAGCCCGAAGTCGTGGGCCATACGCTGGCAGAGTATGTTGATTTCTCCACGCGGACGATCCGGGTTCCTGAGAAGCTGCCGTTTGATTTCAAAACCCTCGACCGCATCACGATCACTGCTTGCGGGACATCCGCCTATGTCGGCCTTGCGGCAAAGTATTGGTTTGAAAAAGTTGCGCGGCTTCCGGTCGACGTCGATGTCGCATCTGAATTCCGCTACCGCGAGGCGCCGATGACCAAAAATGGCCTGGCCATCGTCATTTCACAAAGCGGCGAGACAGCGGACACGCTGGCGGCGCTGCGTTATTCAAAGTCGCAGAACCAGCACATCGTTGCCGTCGTCAATGTTCCAGAGTCAACCATCGCGCGAGAAGCCGAAATGGTCTTGCGGACCTATGCAGGTCCGGAAATTTGCGTTGCGTCCACCAAGGCTTTTACCTGCCAGCTGGCCGTGATGGCGTGTTTTGCGCTGCTTGCGGGCAAGATTCGCGGCACGCTTTCACCTGCATTGGAGCAGGAACTTGTTGCTGCGCTGATTGCGGCGCCGCGCCACATGACGGACATTCTTAAGGAAGAGAAAAACATCGCCGATGTCGCCAAGGAAATTTCCAAGGCCCGAGATGTGCTGTTTCTCGGACGCGGCGTCAACTATCCATTGGCGCTTGAAGGTGCGCTCAAGCTGAAAGAAATTTCGTATATCCACGCTGAAGGCTATGCCGCCGGCGAGTTGAAGCACGGGCCGATTGCGCTGGTTGATGAAAATGTTCCGGTGATCGTGATTGCGCCGCGCGATGAGCTTTACGAGAAAACGATTTCGAACATGGAAGAGGTTGCGGCACGCGGCGGAAAGATTGTTCTGATCACGGATGACCAGTCTCACCAGGACAATGCGCATAAAACGTTCCGGCATATCCGCGTGCCACACGCGCACGCGTTCATCAGCCCATTCATCTACGCCATTCCGGTGCAGATGCTGGCTTACCATGCCGCTGTGATCATCGGCACGGATGTGGATCAGCCGCGAAATCTGGCGAAGTCGGTGACGGTGGAGTAGTTAGTCAAGCATCTTACTTTTCCCTCCTGCGCAAGCGGAGGAGGGAAAGGCGAAGCGCTCAAACCTTCTTCCCCAATTTCCCCGCCATATCCATCACAAATTGCCACGCCACTCGGCCTGAGCGGCTTCCCCGTGTGACTGACCATTCAACAGCTTGGGCGCGCAACTCGTCTTTGCCCACAGGCAGCTTGAAATGCGCCGCGTAGCCCTCGATCATCTCGAAGAATTCGTCCTGTGTGCAGCTGTGAAACCCGAGCCATAGACCGAAGCGATCTGACAGAGAGACTTTCTCCTGCACGGCCTCGCCGGGATTGATGGCGGTAGAACTTTCATTTTCGATCATGTCGCGAGGGAGAAGATGGCGGCGGTTGCTTGTCGCGTAGAAAATGACATTGCCGGGCCTGCCTTCGAGGCCGCCGTCAAGCGCTGCTTTGAGTGACTTGTAGGATGTGTCCTGTGCATCGAATGACAAGTCATCGCAGAAAACGATGAACTGATACCTTGGTTGCGCTGTGAGCAACGTCATCAATTGAGGCAGTGAGTTGATGTCTTCGCGGTGGATTTCGACAATCTTCAGTGTGCGGACGGTTTTTTCGACGGCGCCATGCACCGCTTTGACCAATGAAGACTTCCCCATGCCGCGTGCGCCCCAGAGCAGGGCATTGTTGGCAGGCAAGCCTTTGGCGAAGCGGTGGGTGTTTTCCAAAAGCTGCACCTTCACCAGGTCGATGCCTTTCAGCAGACCGATATCCACACGGTTTACATTGGCAATGGGATCAAGGTAGCCCAGATGGTTCAGGGTTTGCCGCCATTGCAAGGCTTCGACAGTTTTGAGGTCAGGAAAAGCTGGAACGGCTGGCGCCAGCCGTTCCAGCGCTTCGGCAATTCGCCCCAGCAAATCAAGCTCTTTCTTCGCAGCCATCGCAGTCTTTCCAAATCAGTTGCCCAAATCTGTTGCAATGGCCTATTCCATCGCTATATCTAGCGCAACTTTTCAATAGGGGCGGGGGCGAAAGCGCTTTCCGGATCAATTCATGTTCATTTCCGAGGCCTTTGCGCAAACCGCCGGTGCACCTGGCGCGGTTGATTTGTTTGGCATGATTGTGCCGCTGATCGCCATTATGGGCGTATTCTACTTTCTGATGATCCGGCCTCAACAGGCCAAGTTGAAAGAGCATCAAGCCATGCTGGCCAAAGTCGCCAAAGGCGACACAGTTGTCACCAATGGCGGGCTGATTGGCAAGGTGGTGCGCGTCGTCGATGACACGGAAATCATCATCGAAGTTGGCGAGAATGTGAAAGTCCGCCAGGCAAAGTCTGCGCTGAGCGATGTGCGCAGCAAAGGCGAACCCGCGAAGCAGGCCTGATCCCACATGCATTATTCACGTTGGCAGACCATCAGCATTTTTGCGTCGCTGGTTCTGGCCCTGTTTTTGGCGTTGCCGAATGTGCTGCCGACAACGCAGCAGGATTGGATGCGCAACAATCTTGGCCTTCGTCCGATGACGCTGGGGCTTGACTTGCAGGGTGGCGCCAACGTTCTGCTGGAGCTTGACCGCAAGCAGTTGATCGATGATACGCTGTTGCAAACCGCGGGCGACATTCGCGCAGCGCTGCGCGAAGCGAAAATCGGCTACAGCAATGTGCAGCGCTCGGCCAATGCCGTCAGCGTGAAAATCACCAAACCGGAAGACATGGCGCAGGCCGGAGAAGCGCTGAAGAAGCTGGTGCCGAACCAGGGAGCAAATATTCTTACCGGAGCTACAAACGCAAATCTGCTGGATCTGAGTCAAACAGAAGACCGCTTTACGCTCTCCATTTCAGAACTGGGTCTGAAGGCACGCATTGCGGCCGCCATCAAGCAATCCCTGACAATTGTCGGCAAACGCATCAATGGGTTGGGCACCACGGAACCAGTGATTCAGCAACAGGGAGAAGACCGCATTGTCGTGCAGGTGCCGGGGTTGCAGGACACCGGCCGCTTGAAGGACTTGTTGCAAGGCACAGCAAAGCTGATGTTCCAGTTGTTGTGCGACGAACAGCCGACTGGCACAGGGCAAAATCCACCGCAGGATTGCGTGGCCTATCCGAGCAAAGAGGATGTCGATAGGCTGACCGCCGAAAAGGACAAGGCAAAACAACCTGTGACCGAGCAGGATCTGAAGGCGTTGCCGCAGATGTGGGTTCAAACGTCGAGCCGCGCCACTGTTGATGGCGAAAACCTGACGGATGCGCAGCCTTCCTTCGATCAACAGAACCGTCCCGTGGTCACCTTCCGGTTCAACAGCTCTGGCGCGCAGAAATTTGGCCGGCTTACCTCGGACAATGTGAACCGCCCGTTTGCTATTGTTCTCGACAAGGTCGTGCAGAGCTCGCCTGTCATCAATGAACCAATCCTTGGCGGTTCGGGACAGATTTCGGGACGTTTCTCAAGCGAAGAGACAGCGAATCTTGCCATAGTGCTGCGCTCCGGCGCGCTGCCTGCGAAACTGAATATTGTTGAAGAACGGACTGTCGGACCTAGCCTCGGTTCTGACTCCGTAAAAGCCGGTTTCTACGCCAGCATTATCGGCGTCACTGCCGTCATGCTGTTCATGCTGCTGCCCTATGGCTTGTTTGGCTGGTTTGCGAATTTTGCTTTGATTGGAAACCTGTTGCTGCTCATCGCCGTGATGTCGTTCTTCGGGTTCACGCTCACATTGCCGGGCATCGCCGGCATTCTGCTGACGCTTGGCATGGCGGTTGACTCCAATGTTCTTATCTATGAGCGCATCCGCGAAGAGTGGAAGAACGGGCGCACAGCACTCAGCGCCATTGACCATGGCTTCAAGGCGGCACTTGGCACAGTGCTTGACGCCAACGTCACCACGCTGATTGCGGCTGTTGTGCTGTTCGGCGTCGGTTCGGGACCGATCAGGGGATTTGCAGTCACGCTGGCGCTAGGCATTTTCACCACCATGTTCACCGCATTTACACTAACGAAACTCGTTGTAGCACTTTGGGTGAAACGCAATCGTCCGAAGGAGATCAATCTCTGATGCGCTGGAAACCCATTCGCTTCGTTCCCGATGGGACAAAGATTCCTTTCATGCGCATCAGCCGCTTTGGATATTTCGTATCAGGAATCCTGTGCGTCATCGCCATCGGTTTGTTCTTCAGTCCGGGTTTGAACTATGGCATCGACTTCAAGGGCGGATCTGTGGTCACGATCCGCACGCCGGAGCCTGCCAATGTCGATGACCTGCGTTCAAAACTGGGCGGCCTTGGGCTTGGCGATGTCGAGTTGCAGGAATTTGGCTCACCCAATGACGTGCTGATCCGCCTTGAGGCGCAGTCCGGCGGCGAAGCTGCGGAGCAGGCGGCGGTCACCAAGATCAAACAGACGCTGGGCGACAAGATTGATTATCGCAGCGTGGAAAGCGTCGGGCCGAAGGTTTCCGGTGAGTTGACCGAACAGGCCATTGGCGCGGTGCTGATTTCGATCCTGTTCGTGCTGATCTATTTGTGGGCGCGGTTTGAGTGGCAGTTTGCCGTCGCCGGTGTTGCCACACTGTTGCATGACACCGTGCTGTCTATCGGCTTGTTCAGCCTCAGCGGACTTGAGTTCAACCTGTCGATCATCGCGGCCATACTGACGATCATCGGCTATTCGCTCAACGATACCGTGGTGGTGTTCGACCGTATCCGTGAGTTCCTGCGCAAGTATAAATCCATGCCGATTGCGGATCTTATCGACTTTTCGATCAACTCGGTTCTGCCGCGCACCTTGCTGACTTCCGTGTGCACCTTGATTGCGCTGCTCTCTCTCTATATTTTCGGAGGCGAAGTCATTCGTGGCTTCACCTTCGCGATGATCTGGGGCGTGTTCGTTGGCACTTATTCATCGATCTTCATCGGCGCGCCGCTTCTCATCCTTCTGGGAACGAGCCGCGACTGGGGTGCATCGGCCGCGGCTAAAGAAGGCGCAACCCAGGCAGGGTGAGCGCTCCACGAACTGTGATGACCGCAAACAGATTTCTCCCAACCCGCGAACCCATTGATTTATTCGGCGCTGGAGGGTTTCGGTTTGGCGGAATGTCGCATCAAGGATCACTGTTGATTTTGCCAAGCGGGATGCGGGCCTGGAATGTTCATTCCTTGGCGCAGAGTGCGCCGGAAGATTTCGGCGAATTCGTCCGTGTGCGGACTGAAATTGACGTCCTTCTCATTGGATCAGGTGCTACGATGGACGTGCTGCCGCCTGCGGTCCGAAAGCTGTTGGCAGAGAACAAGTTGGCGTTTGACGTTATGACAACAAGTGCTGCGATCCATATCTACAACATCGTGCTCGGCGAGGGGCGCCGCGTAGCCGCCGGGTTTGTGAACGTCGCGGATGCGAAGCGATGAGTTTGGAGTTCGTTCGCGAGCATGACAGGGACCGCTTTCTAGCGACGCTTTATGCGCCAGCAGACAAACAGCAGCAGCTTCTTTCACTTTATTCATTTGCCGCCGAGATTGCACGGATACCGAGACTGGTCAGCGAGCCGCAGATAGGCGAAATCAGGTTGCAATGGTGGGCTGAAACGCTAGACGCTTTGGAGCGCGGCGAAAAAGTTGACCATCCTGTCGCTGTTGAGATTTGCAGGCTGGGTTTGCCCTATGCACCGTTAAAGGCCATGGTGGATGCACGGCGCTTTGATCTCTATGCCGATAAAATGCCGTCTCTGGCTTACCTCGAGGGATATCTTGGCGAGACTGAATCGAGTGTTTTCCAGCTTGCGTCGATGATCCTTGCTCCTGATCGTGCAAGTGGTGCCGCCGAATTGTGTGGAGTGGCCGGAGTTGCTTATGGTTTGGCAAAGGTTTTGCAAAGGAAAAATCCGGCTTTCACGCCCATGGGCGAGACAGTTGCCTCACTTGCGGAACATGCATACATGCGGCTCCGCGAAGCACGTCTTTTGCCATTGCCGCGTGTCTTGTTGCCGGCCTTGCTGCCGGTGAGTCTGGCCGAAACTTATCTGTCTGGTCCGGCGGGACTGTTGACGCCGCTCAAGGTGCAGTACCTGGTCTGGCGCGCGGCCAGGCGTGAAACTATCTGAAACTGGACCATCTTCCATTTGGATGTGAATCAGGGCCATTCATGCATATGCAATTCAAAAACCATCATCGCAGCGCCGATCAGGCCGGAATTGTCACCCAAGGCAGCGCGGACTACGGGGACCTGACGGAACGCCGGCATGGCGTTGCCCTGCACATGCGCCATGATGCCGGCATGAAGCTGGTCGAAGCCATTCGACAGGCCACCGCCCATGACGACAACATCCGGGCTGAACAGATGCAAGAGGCTGGTTATGCCAGTGCCAAGATAAATGGACTGCTCATCGACGAGTTCTTGCGCAAGCACGTCACCGGCTTTTGCTGCTGCGAGTACGGTTCGTGCGTCGATCACAGCGGAATTTCGTCCGAGTACGGATGAAGTGTGTTCAGCAGCGCGGCGGACGGCGCGGCGTGTGAAATTGGTGGCAGAGGCATAGGCTTCCCAGCAGCCACGGTTGCCGCAGCCGCAACGCTCGCCGTTGGCAACGATGCCCATGTGGCCGATGTGGCCGGCAAAGCCTTTTCGCCCATGCACCACTTTGCCGTCGGCGATGACTCCGCCGCCGAGGCCCGTGCTGACCGTCATGTAGACCATTGAGTCAACACCACGCCCCGCGCCCATTTTCCATTCACCTATGGCTGCGGCTATGCCGTCGTTTTCGAGTTTCACTCGATGAGGAAGTTGTTCTTCCATCAGTTTCACAACGGGTACATCGGCAAAATCCCCCAAGGTGGTGATGGTGACGATCAGTCCTTCCTTCGCGATAAGCGGACCAGGCGAACTCATGCCAATGCCTATTGCATCCGGAACTTTGCCCAGCGCATTGACAGCATCGATGATCTGCTGGACGATAAATGTCGAGCCAGCACCAGCGGCTGTCTTAACCGCGTGGCGACGCTCTATGGTTCCGTCTTCTGAAATCACTGCGGTGCGGATTTGTGTGCCGCCAAAATCAACCGCGATGGCGCGCCGAAGAGTCATTTGCTGACCTCTTTGAAAAAATCCAAGAGGGCTGTGCGCAATTCGCTTACATAAGCTGGTTTGCTGACGGCCTTTGGCGTGATCTCGACCAGTTTTGATGTGGGCAAAAGACGCAGCAATTCACGCGCATGGGCAATCGGGTGAATGAGGTCTTTCTCATGTGCAACGATCAACACGGGAATGGAAATGCGTGCGACGTCGTCAGCAGTCACGCCAGGACCGTCGCTGGCAATGGCGCGCAACAGTGCGCCGGTGGTCGCCACAGGCTCGCGCGAAAAGAAACCCGTAAGTGACGCAAGATTGTCCGGCGCTTCCTCGCGCAAAGTGGCAGCGGTTTTGCCTTTGAGAAAAATTGTCTGTGCTTCGTTCGGCGCGTGATCACGCAACAGATTTCCTACTTCACGGTTGGGGGCGTTGTTCGGCGGCGAGGGTTCAAGAATCCACGCGGGACGGACCAGCGCCAGTGCCTTGACGCGGTCAGGATATTTCACCGCCATGCGCAGGGCAATTGCGGCACCCATTGAAATGCCGCCAGTGATGCAGGGGCCAATCGCGGTGCGAGAAATGTATGCTGCGATATCATCGGTGAATGTGGCGATGGAGAACCTCGATGGATCGCCTGATTCGGAAGCACCATGGCCGCGGCACTCCACCGTCACGCAGCGATAGTGCTGGTCGACAGGAAACGCTTCAAACGTTTGATCAGAATTGCCGCACAATCCGTGCTGGAAGACTACGGGGACGGTGCCGGTGCCTTCACTCACAGAAAGACGCAATCCTTCACGGAGGAAATCATGGTGTCTCATGCTTGCGCTGCCGAAAGTTCGGTTGAGTTTAGACCTGTCGCCAGCCAATTTGCAAAATCATGCAGCGCTCGTGATGTGTAGGCGCGTTTTCGTGCAATGGCCTTGTCAGCAAATTTCATGCCTTTGATCACATAGCCTGATGGTGGTGGCATGAGACCAAAGTTGATGTTCATCGGTTGAAACGATGATTGCTTGCCTTCCGTGACCAGGATGTGACCACCCGTGATATGGTTGATCAAAGCGCCATGCGCTGTTGTGACAGGCGGGACCGTGAAAGATTTTCCGGTGCGTTCAGCGGCGGCCATGCGGCCTGCCATCAATCCCATGGCGGCACTTTCAACGTAACCTTCAACGCCGGTGATTTGCCCGGCAAAACGCAGGCGGGGATCAGCCTTGAGACGCATTTGCCCATCAAGAACGTGAGGCGAATTCAGGAAAGTGTTGCGGTGCAATCCACCGAGCCGCGCAAACTCCGCACTCTCCAATCCCGGAATGGTGCGGAAGACGCGCACTTGATCAGCGTATTTCAGTTTCGTCTGAAATCCGACCATGTTGTAAAGCGTCCCCAGTGCATTGTCCTGGCGCAGTTGCACAACCGCGTAAGCCTTCTCAGTTGGATTATGTGCATTGGTCAGGCCCATTGGTTTCATCGGGCCGTGGCGCAAGGTTTCAGGCCCGCGCTCCGCCATCACTTCGATGGGCAGGCAGCCATTGAAATAGGGTGTGGATTTTTCCCATTCCTTGAAGTCGGTTTTCTCGCCTTCATTCAGCGCGGCGACAAAGGCTTCGTACTGCTCTTTGGTCATCGGGCAGTTGATGTAATCCTTGCCCGTGCCGCCAGGACCGACCTTGTCGTAACGCGACTGGAACCAGGCGACGCCCATGTTGATGGTTTCACGGTGGATGATCGGTGCTATTGCATCGAAAAAGGCAAGTGACTCTTCGCCCGTGAGTTTGCGCATGGCCTCAGCGAGGGCAGGTGAGGTGAGGGGGCCCGTTGCGATGATGACATTGCCCCAGTCTGCAGGTGGCAGGCCGGCAACCTCGCCGCGTTCGACGGTGATCAGGGAATGTGCCGAGATGCGAGTCGTGACTTCGTTGGAAAATGCATCGCGGTCCACAGCAAGAGCTCCGCCAGCTGGAACCTTGTGAATGTCCGCCACGGCCATGATGAGGGAACCCGCCATGCGCATTTCTTCGTGCAGCAGTCCTACGGCGTTCTGGTCCTTGTCGTCAGAGCGGAACGAATTCGAGCAAACGAGTTCGGCGAGGCCCTCGGTCTTGTGGGCGTCGGTTGCAACATGGGGGCGCATTTCATGCAGGATGACTGGAACGCCAGCCTCAGCAGCCTGCCAGGCTGCCTCCGACCCCGCCATGCCGCCGCCGATGATGTGAATGGATTTGGTCATAAATGGCGGGGTAGCATGGTCACGACTTGGTAACAACCGCGCTGCACAATGGCGCTTGCAAGTCAGTTCAACGCGGGGCTAAGCAGGCGGAATGCTGTCGATTTATGGAACAGAGCGGGATTGTCTGATTGAGCATGCTCCGGATGCGATTCCATCGCATCTGGCTGATGCCGTTTGGCTCGATCTGGTCGAGCCAACATCAGAGGAAGAAAAATCCGTTGAAGCCTCAATGGGCATCGACATTCCGACTCGTGGCGAACTTGCCGAGATCGAGGCGTCAAGCCGATTGTACCAGGAGGATGGCGCTGCTTTCATGACCGCCAACCTGATCCGCCGTGGTGACGATGACCGTCCCGAGTCTTCGCCCGTCACTTTCATCATCAAGGGCCACCAGCTGGTGACCATCCGTTACCATCATCCACAGGCGTTTCCGATTTATATCAAGCAGGCCATGAAACCACAGGCCACACCTTTGACCAACTGGGGAGTTCTCATCAGTCTCTTGGAAGCGGTGGTTGACCGTGGAGCCGATCATTTGGAACGCGTTGGTGCTATTATTGATGAGACATCGAAGCAGGTATTTGATACGTCTTTTGTCGAGAAGAAGAAGCGGGTTCGCAAAAAACCAAAGAATTTGGAAGAGCTGCTTGGCAAAGTTGGCGAAGAAGGAGATTTCAATTCGCGCATGCGGGAAAGTCTGGTTTCTATCGGTCGGTTGGTTGCTTTTGTGCAGGCCCTGCTGGATCAGTCGAAGCAGACCAAGGACATCAAGGAAAACCGAGCGCGCGCCAAGATCCTGCAACGAGATATCCAGTCATTGGCTGATCACGCCAGTTTCCTTTCAGGCAAGATTGGTTTTCTGCTGGATGCGGTGCTGGGCATGATCACCATTCAGCAGAACGGCATCATCAAGATATTCTCGGTTGCCGCTGTGGTATTTCTTCCGCCGACGCTGGTTGCCAGCATCTACGGCATGAACTTTGATTTCATGCCGGAGTTGCACTGGACCTATGGATATCCCTTTGCCTTGGGGTTGATGGTGCTCTCGGCGCTCCTGCCATTCCTGTACTTCAAGCAGAAGGGCTGGCTCTGAGTGGAAGGCACCTTATGGGTAGCCGCTGGGGGGGCGCTGGGTGCGGCAGGCCGGTATGGCGTCAGCATTATCAGCATGAAGATTTTCGGCCCTGCGTTTCCCTGGGCCACCATTGGAGTCAATATTCTCGGATGTCTCGCAATGGGGCTGTTCATGGCGTTCACATTGCGCCGGCCAGAGATTCCAGTGAATGTAAAACTGTTTCTTGCAACTGGCATACTTGGCGGGTTCACAACGTTTTCCGCATTTGCGGCTGATTTTGCGCGGTTGATTGAAGGCAGGGAATTCGGCATGGGCATTGTTTATGTGCTTGCTTCGGTTTGCCTGTCGCTGTTGGCGGTCTTTGCGGGGCTGGCTGCGGGACGCTCTGTTTTCTGATGGCTGAGGTCAAACGCCATGCTGTCTCCGATGACGAAGTCGGCATGCGCCTGGACCGCTGGTTCAAGTTGCACTTTCCGCAAGTCACGTTTGCTTACCTCAACAAGCTGACGCGCACCGGGCAGGTACGCGTTGGCGCAGGCCGGGTGAAAACAAGTACACGGCTGAATGCCGGCGATGAAGTGCGCGTTCCGCCTTTGGCATTTGACAAGCGGCCGGCGGATATTCCGAAAGCAGATATAGCACCTCTCACAAAGGAAGAGCGGCGCTTGTTCACCTCGATGGTGATGCATGAGGACGACGATCTGTTTGTGCTCAACAAGCCATCGGGCTTTGCGGTGCAGGGCGGAACCAAGACGCATCATCATCTCGATGGTTTGTTGATGGGCCTTGGCGTTGAACTTGGCGAGCGGCCATTGCTTGTGCACCGTCTCGACCGCGATACATCTGGCGTGATCGTGATCGCCAAGCGCCGAGCTGTTGCGGCTGCACTCGGCAAGTTGTTTGCCACACGCGTGGTGCGCAAGACTTATTGGGCCGTGGTCAATGGTGTTCCGAAACCACCGCAGGGCAAGATTGACGTTGCTCTTATCAAGGCGCGCGGACCTGATGGTGACCGCATGCGAGCTTCGAAAGATGGCGAAGAGGATGACGAGCAGCGCGCGGTGACTCAATATGCCGTGATCGACAAGGCGGGGCAGGTGGCGGCGTGGCTGTCGCTGAAGCCGCTGACAGGACGGCAGCATCAGTTGCGCGCCCATGCGCATCACCTTGGCGTGCCTATTTTGGGCGACAACAAATATGGCGGTGATGAAGGATTGCCGGAAGGCGTTCCAAACAGGCTGCATTTACATGCGCGGCGCATTGAATTTCCGCATCCGCGCGGCGGCACGATTGATTTGAGTGCGCCATTGTCGGATCATATGCTCGCGACGTTCAAGTTGTTTGGATTTGATGCGGATCGCTTTGATGGCTGAAGCCCGACAGTTTCAGAAGCGGTTCTACAAACAGGTTTCCATATCTGACGATAACCGTGTTTTGCTTGATGACCGCGTTGTCAAAACTCCGATGAAGGCAGCGCTGGCCTTGCCCAATCGTGCGCTGGCCGAAGCGGTAGCGCGGGAGTGGTCGGATCAGGTTGATCAAATCAACCCCGCCCAAATGCGGATCACGAAACTCGCCAATACCGCGATTGACCGGGTGGCCACAGAACGGATGAAAATGCTGGGGGAGA
The DNA here is from genome assembly GCA_963819615.1 of uncultured Alphaproteobacteria bacterium. GTDB lineage: Bacteria > Pseudomonadota > Alphaproteobacteria > Rhizobiales > Aestuariivirgaceae > Aestuariivirga. Next base: position 526,098 of record CAWFWW010000008.1, on the reverse strand, counting down.
TCGTACAATATTCCGGGTCTGATCTGGTGTGTTACCGGGCGCTATCGCCTGAACGGTTGGTGCGGCGGCAGGCCGAATTCTGGGACCCGGTAATCACCTTTGTGAACGTTAGACTTGGTGCTTCATTCAAGGCGACAACTGGTGTTGTCCACAGTCAACAAGATGCGGAAACGTTGTTGCTGTTTGGCAAACATGTCGAAAGTCTCGACCCGTTCAAGCTTGTGGCGTTTCATCATGCAATGGCGCAAACCGGATCAGCGCTATTGACCTGCATGATGCTTGAACACGCCATTGATCAGGATGCGGCATGGCATGTGGCGATGCTTGATGAAGAGTATCAGAGCGAGGAATGGGGCAGGGATGACGAGGCCGATATCCGTCGTGCCAACCAGAAAGCTGAGTTTGATGCGGCGGTGAAATTTGCTGGACTGGTGTGAGTATTGGTTATTCCTCTCCCGCAAGCGGGAGAGGAAAGGCTTATATTACTTCCGCAACAAGATCATATTCCTCAGCGTCAACAATCCTGACTCTGACCAGCTCACCGACTGTGAGATCGGTTGCACCGGGGATGAAGACCTGGCCGTCAATTTCCGGGGCGTCCCATGGCGAGCGAGCGATTGCTTCTTCATTCTCCGTGTCAACTTCATCCACCAACACATTGATTTCACGTCCGATTTTCAACTGAAGACGTTGTTGCGAAATTTCTTGCTGCAAGGCCAAGAAACGATCGTAGCGGTAAGCTTTCACATCATCAGGCACTTGTGGGAGGCCAAGGTCGTTGGCTTTGGCGCCAGAGACGGGCTCATATTTGAAACAGCCGACACGGTCCAGCTTGGCGTCTTTCATCCATGACAGGAGGAATTCAAAGTCGTCCTCGGTTTCGCCGGGGAAGCCCACGATAAACGTGGAACGAATGGCGAGATCCGGGCAGATACCGCGCCATTTGGCGATGCGGTCGAGCACTTTTTCCTGATTGGCGGGCCGGCGCATGGCTTTGAGAACAGTGGGTGATGCGTGCTGAAAGGGGATGTCGAGATAGGGCAGAATCTTTCCTTCTGCCATCAGCGGGATCACCTCATCAACATGTGGATAAGGGTAGACATAGTGCAGGCGGACCCAGGCACCCAAATCGCCCAATTCCTTGCACAAGTCATAGAATTTGGCGCTGACCTGGCGGCCCCGATAAGGGGAAGAACTGTATTTGACATCAACACCATAGGCGCTTGTATCCTGGGAGATTACCAGCAGTTCCTTGACGCCCGCCTTCACTAATCTTTCCGCCTCATAAAGTATGGCAGCAGCTGGGCGTGACACGAGATCGCCACGAATGGAGGGGATGATGCAGAAACTGCAACGGTTGTTGCAACCTTCGGAAATTTTCAGGTAGGCATAGTGTTTAGGTGTAAGATGCAATCCCTGTGGCGGAACCAGGTCGAATCTGGCGTCGTGAACGGGCGGAAGAGCGCTGTGAACAGCAGCGATGACACTTTCGTACTGGTGCGGCCCGGTGATTGCCAGAATTCCGGGATGGTTTTCGCGGATAGTTTTTTCCTCGATCCCGTAGCAGCCTGTCACGATGACGCGGCCATTCTCCTGCATGGCTTCACCAATGGCGGCCAGGCTTTCAGCTTTGGCGCTGTCGAGAAAGCCGCAGGTGTTGACGATCACGACATCGGCATTGTCATAGCCGGGAGCAATGGCGTATCCTTCGGCGCGCAAGTGCGTGAGGATGCGCTCACTGTCGACGAGGTTCTTCGGGCAGCCCAGCTGGACCAGCCCGACCTTGGGTACGGAGGTGTGCATCAGGGCCGTTTAGACCAAAGCTTAAAGAATTCGCAAATATCTTTGCTGAATAGTTGCCGCAGCCATTGAGGCAAGATTCGCGAGGCCCCATATTGATGTTGATCATGTCCCGATTCGTCAGGTTGCTTGCAGTGGCAGCGCTCTTAGTATTGGCGCTGGCAGAACCGTCCCTTGCCGAGGCAAATTCGTTTGGTTTGAAGTCAGGATTACGCTGGGTTGTAGCCTCGACATCGGGCACGCTGAATGAGGCGGTTGGCATTGCACATCATTTTTCCGAACAACGGTCGATGGTGGTGAAGATCGAAACCGGGGAATATGCCGTAGTCATAGGACCTTACCGGGCCAAGACGGTGTCGCAGCTGGTGCAGAAATACAATGATCTGCCACTACTTCTGGCCGATGCAAGAATGAGCCGCGGTGAGGATTTTGTGGCGACCGTCTGGACGCCGCAGGACGATAGCAAGCGTGCGCCTGCGCCTTTGAAAATGGTTAAACTAGGCAAAAGAAAGACGCTTGAAAACAGCGACTTGTCGTTTTCCGTCAGCTTCGTGAAACGCAAAGGCGGGAATGCGTTGCAGGTTTCCGGCCGGGACGCCGACGATCAATCGTTTTCATTCGAACTTAAAAAATCCGGGTCGCTTGGCACACAGGAGGTCTCGTTCGGCGTTTACCGCGTCGACAAAGATGCGAAATTTCCGCAGATTATCCTTACCGCTTTTTCAGGCGGGGCACATTGTTGCACGCAAACCTGGATATTGACCAAGCCCCGTGATGCCAAAGACTGGCAAGCACTTGATGTCGGGCCGCGTGACGGCGATGGGTTTGCACTGGAAGATGTGAATGACGACGGCACCTGGGAGATGATCAGCACAGATAACGCATTCCTGTATTCCTTTGATTCTTATGCGAATTCTTACGCGCCTGTGGTCTATTCGCAGCTCGCAGGGGACAGGCTGGTTGATCTTTCGAGCACTGAAGCAATCCGCAGTGACCTGGAACGTGACCTTGCCTTTATTGAATATGATGCCAAGACCGATCCTGGGCGCTGGAAATCCAACGGGTTTCTGGCCGGCTGGGTGGCTTCAAAGATCCGGCTCGGACAGGGCGAGGATGCATGGTCCGTCATGCTAGAAAATTTCAGCCATGAAGCAGCTGGTTCGGTGCAGGTGTGTGACACTGACCTTGGCGAGTGCGAAAAACAAGCTGCCGAAGCTGTTTCATTTCCAAAAGCGCTGGCAAAATTCCTGCAAGAGATAGGATACGGACCATTGCCGATTACGGCGCTCAGTGCGGTTCAGCAATAGGGCCAAAGATCGGCTGGAATGTCTTTCGCAAGGCTCTGTCCACATCCTGCATCGTTGCATTGGCGCCAAGTTTCTGAAGGCTGGTGACGCCGTGGCCGCGCACACCGCAAGCAATGATACCATCGTAATGGGAGAGTTCGGGATCGACATTGATGCTGATGCCGTGAAAGGTGATGCCGTGGCGAATGCGGATGCCCAGCGCTGCGATCTTGTTTTCACCTGCTTCGTTCGCGACCCACACGCCAACGCGGTCTTCGCGGCGTTCGCCTTTGACGCCAAACTCTGCAAGCGCCGCAATAATCCAGCTTTCGAGCGCTGCGACAAAGGCGCGGACGTCGTTGCCGCGAGTGCGGATATCAAGCATGACATAGGCAATGCGCTGGCCGGGGCCATGATAAGTGTACTGACCACCCCGGCCAGTTTGATAAACCGGAAAACGAGGGTCGAGCAAGTCTGCCGGTTTGGCGCCAGTGCCTGAAGTGTATATGGGCGGATGCTCAAGAAGCCAAACTTGCTCCGGGGCAACTCCATTGCGGATTTCGGCGACGAACTTCTCCATTCTTGCGGTCGCATCCAGATAAGCAACCGGCGCAGAACTCACGTTCCACTGTATCACGTTGATGCCGCGGATGGGCGCAGTGATTTCGGCGCGCTTCACTTTTGTGCTTGTCCTTTTTGGTTAATGCCGCCCACAGATTCACCACATTTGCAAATGGCAAGCCAGCGCGTAACAAGGCTACCAAATAATGAAGTATTTGGCTTCCAATTTGCATATGGATATGCTGGTTTGCTATTAACATGCAAACTGATTACTTGATGAATTGAAGGATTGAAGTCCATGGCTGTGACAAAGAAATTACAAGACAGTGAAAACGGTGATGTCAAGGTCATCGAGCCCGGATATGGTGGCAGCGGCGCAGATATCATTTCAGTACTCAATCAAGCGGGCTCTCAGCAGTATGACATCCGCACCTACGGCGGCAGTGACACCATCAACCTGTCAACTGCGGGCGCTGACAACGAGATCGCGATTTACTCCGGGGCGGGTCAAGACAAAGTCACCGGAAGTTCGGGCGACGACACCGCTTATGACGGTGCCAATAACGACGTCTACAAGATGGGCGCTGGTTCGGATCTTATAATCGGTGGCGCCGGGAATGATACCTATGACGGTGGCACGGGTTCGGGCGACGGACTTCGGTTCATCTACGCACCAAGCGATTTGAGTACCACAACGTTCAATACGAAATCGATTAAGCTCGATCTTCTTTTGAAAACACGACAGGACTTGGGTGTTTTTGGCAAGGACGTCATTCTCAATTTCGAACACATTGCTGGCGGCAATGGCGCAGACAAATTTTACGGCACCAACGGAGCCAACCAACTTTTCGGCCGCGGCGGGTCTGATATTCTGTATGGCCGAAAAGGCGCTGATCTATTGGAAGGCGGCGCTGGCAAGGACACGCTTGTCGGCGGCGGCGGCGCTGATAAGTTCGAGATGCTGGAGTCAGCTGCTGCGCGAGACAAAATCAAATACACTTCCGTGCTGGACAGCGCCTCCACGTCCACGACAGGCAGCAGTTACACCAAATATGACCAGATCAATTTCTTCGACGTTGGCCTTGAGGCGACGGCGGACCGCATTGACCTGTCATCGTTCGCAGGGACATTTTCCTTCACTGACGGCCTCACGTTTTCGGCAAATTCCACCAAGGAAGTGCGGGTTGACATCAGCCGCAATGTAGGCGGCTCGAGCAATCATGACAGCATCATCTACATTGATACGGACAGCGACCGCGCAGCGGAGATGCGCATCTATGTGATGGACGTCGATCTTCACAAATATGACTTTATCCTCTAGCCAATAATCCGAAACCGGTCTGAATTGGCGGGCTTCGGGCCCGCCATTTTTTTTGGATTGTGAGAACGCAATGGAAAATACACATATCCGGATAAAAGAAGACAAACTCGTCTGGAACGGGTGGGCGAAAGTCAGATCACTGGTGATTGCCTACCAGCGCAGGAGCGGCGAGTGGACAGAGCAGCGCCGCGAGATTTATGACCGCGGGCATGGAGCTGCGATCCTGTTGTACAGCATTGATCGCGGCACGGTCATTCTCGTCCGTCAGTTCAGGCCTGCCTGCCTTGTTGCCGGGCACGAGGAATTCCTGATCGAAGTTCCGGCGGGAATGCTGGATGACGACGATCCGGAAGGCTGCATCCGGCGCGAAACGGAAGAGGAGACCGGATACCGGATAGGAACTGTTTCAAAAGTGTGCGAAGCATTTACAACACCTGGGTCGGTGACGGAGAAACTTCACCTGTTCATGGCGCAATACAATGGGCATGAACGTGTATCGAGCGGCGGGGGTGCTGCTGAAGAAGGCGAAGACATCGAAGTGCTCGAAGTGCCGTTTTTGGAGGCTTATGGGATGATTGCCCGTTACAAGATCTTGGATGCCAAAACTATACTGCTTTTGCAGCACGCTGCACTGACCGTTTTCAAGAGCCTGATTGAGGGGAAGGTGTGATGATTACCACGATTGCCGAACTGGAAGAGATTTACCATCTCAAACCAACACTGGCTTCGACAGCAAAAGAGATCAGTTACCTGACGGCGGAATACCGCAAGATGATCGAGGCCTCGCCCTTTGTAGCGCTGGCGACAATTGGCGCGGGTGGACTTGATTGCAGCCCGCGCGGAGATGCCGGCAGCGTCGTGATGATTGCAGATGACCACACGTTGATGATGCCGGACAGGCGCGGCAATAACCGTATCGATAGCCTGCGCAATATTGTTGATGATCCACGCGTCGCGCTGTTGTTCCTCATTCCTGGTTCGGGAACCACGCTTCGGGTGAATGGCCGTGCCGAAATCTCTGCGGACATAAAACTGCTTGGAGAGTTTGCAGTTGACGGCAAATTGCCGCGCACGGTGATCATCATTCACATCGATGCCGTTTACTTCCAATGCGCACGGGCTATCAAGCGTTCCGGCTTGTGGGATGGGCGCAATGAACCTGTGGGATTGCCATCGGTTGGAACGGTTCTCGAGTCCTTGTCATCGGGAGAGATCAAGGCGAAAGATTACGATGCAGAATGGCCGGAGCGGGCTGCCAGGTCGATGTGGTAAGTTACGGTTCTGGTTTATTGGGCGGGGCAGCAAAAAGGATGGTTCCGAGAAGCAGGATCGCCAGCAAATCCGCGAGGAACACCGTGGCAGTCAGGGCCGCTGAATTTTCGAGATAGCCGATTCCGGAACGGCAATATGGATGCCTGCGGCAATGCCTAATCCGAATAACAGGATAGGATCGAATCCCATGGCATCTCCCTCTGCGGCTGTGGTAGCGGCTCTGGCCTGCAACGGGGGCTGGTCGCTGCACTCAGGCGATCAAAGCCGTCATAGGGGTAGCTCCAGTTGCGGCTGCCAAGCCACCCATCATTGAGTGAGGTCGACGCAATCGTGCCGTTGGCATTGCGGGCATAGCTCGCGCTGTAGAAGGGAGCGCCTGCGCCATAGGCGGCATTGATCGAATCGAGCCAGCCACGCGGTGCACTGTAGCTGTAGGTCGAGCGCACAAAGTCGCCCTTCTCCATCTGCGTCACCTGGCCACGCTGATTGTAGAGGACGGAGGATATGTGAATTTAAAGGGACGCGTCCCCATATGCAAAAGGGAAGCGTCCCCATATGCACTACAAGGATAACCGCTGAAATAGAAAAGGGAAGCGTCCCCTTAACTTTGCGCCATCGGGATCATAGCTTGTCGTGTTGCCAATGGCATCGTAAGCCACAGCGCTACCGCAGATCGAGGTCGGCGCATGCGGGCGGATGCTGCCTGCCCCTTGGACGGGGTACACCATGTTGTCAGCCCCGCCCATGCCGCTGCAAAGCCCGGAGTTCGCAATCATAAGGCTTGATTTGTAGTCATGTCAGGACTACAGTGTTGCCAACAAGAGAGGCAATCATGGCAGAGTCAATAAATTATGTCCGAGCCCGGATCGACGAAGACACCAAACTCCGCGCCACCCATGCCCTTGAGGCAATGGGACTGTCTGTCTCCGATGCCATTCGTCTGCTCATGGTGCGCGTGGCCGACGAGCGCCGCCTGCCGTTTGACATCAAGGCCCCCAACGCCAAAACCCTCAAGGCCATGGCGGAACTGAACGCAGGCAAGGGCAAGCGGCACAAATCAGTCAAGTCCTTCATGAAAGCGATGAAAGACTGAGGCCGCATGCGCACGATCGTGAGTGCGACAGTTTTCAGGAAAGATTTGAAGAAGGTGCGTTCAAATCCAGATCATGCGCAGATTGACGCGCTACTGCAAGCCGTCCTCGATATGCTGGTGTCCGACAAGGCCATGCCGCCAAAATATCGCGATCACCCGCTCACTGGCCCTTACAAGGGATACCGGGATTGCCACATCAAGCCGGATGTCGTTCTGATCTACAGCAAGCCTGACAGGGACACGTTACGGCTCGCGCGCATTGGCTCACATGGCGAAGTGTTTTGAACGGTACTGCGCGTCTGGCCCCCAGTTTGGCCATTGATGTTGAGCAGCGCATCGCGCACCATCCGGCCCGAGGTGTCGTAATCATACTCCCTGTTGTGGCTGTAGAGAAGGCTGCCGCCACCCGGCGCATTGACAGCATGTGTCACATCAGTGAGTTAGCCCGCATTGGCGGAGGCGGGGACGGCGGCGGCGATTTAAAGGGAAGCGTCCCCAATGATTCTCGTGGGGTTGGCCGTGTCAACCTTCAGTTCGCCGTCATTTCCCACATACCAGGTGGTGGCGGAGGTTCCGACCTTCTTCAGGCGCTCGCCATCCGTGCCATATTCGAAGGATGTGGTCGCCCCTTGCGCGGTAACCGAGGCCGGGCGGTTTTCTGCGTCATATGTAAAGCTGCGCGGCTGGATGGCTCCTGCGCCATCGGGATCATAAGCCGTGGTGTTGCCATTGGCATCATAGCTGACAGCAGATCCACAAATGCTGGTCGGCGCATGCGGGCGCACACTGCCTGCCCCTTGGACGGGGTACACCATGTTCGGGTTCGCGGCACAAAGCCCCGAGTTGAACACCATGTTGTCGGCATCATCATAGGCGTAGGAGCGGCTCTGGGTGGTGAGCCGCTGGTGGCCGTGCTCAAACGGTCAAAGCCGTCATAGGCGTAAGCCCAGCTGCGGCTGCCGAGCGCCTGGTCATTGAGGGAGGTCGACGCAATCGTGCCATTGGCATGGCGGGAATAGCTTGCGGTAAAGAAGGTTGCGCCCGCGCTATAGCTGGTATTGATCGAATCGAGCCAGCCGCGCGGAGCACTGTAGGCGTAAGTCGAGCGCACAAAGTCGCCCTTCTCCATCTGCGTCACCTGGCCCCGGGCGTTGTAGAGGACGGAGGAAATGTGGATTTAAAAGGAAGCGTCCCCTTTGACTCAGGCGGCCACCACCGTGCGCTTACCTCGTAGCGTACCGATCCGAGGCCATCCCGCAACAGGAAGCCCGTGGCAGAACCCACGCGGCGGACCTCACTGGTGATGTAGCTGGTCATCAGGCCGGAGGGTGTGGCTGCCCGGCCCTGCGCTCGCGCTTCGGGCGTTCGGCTCTCAAATCATGCCACTGGCATGATTTGCCGGAACTGCGTTCCGTCGCGCCTCACCCTTCAACTCGCCATCATTGCCGATATACCATGTGGTGGCGCTGGTGCTGACTTTCTTGATGCGCTCGCCATCGGTGCCATATTCGAAGGATGTGGTTGACCCTTGCGCGGTGATCGAGACGGGCCGGTTTTCGGCGTCGTAAGTGTAGCCGCGCGGCTGGATGGTGCCACTACTTCCATTGACTGGGCCATCCGGGTCATAAGCCGTGGTGTTGCCATTGGCATCATAGCTCACAGCTGTGCCACACATGCTGGTCGGCGCATGCGGGCGATCCACGATTCTAGAAAATCAATTCTTGGACTTTAGCCCAGTTTCCTGCACTGAATGAATTGCAAGAACAAAGAGTCCATTAACTCCACCGAAAGCAAATCCGTTTGCCCATAACCCAAGAAAACTCTTAAGAAGAAGCCCAGCCATCGCGCTGCAGTAACATAATATAGTGAGTGCCAAAAGTGCCACCCTCAAATTGCGACTCATTTCCATTTTGTCTTTCCTTCAATCCGAAAATACCGTTATGACTGTTCCTACAAGACCTCCAATTAGTCCACCGATTGCTGCACCAATTGTGCCTCCAACGGAAGTACGGGTTAATCCTTGTCCTATAGCTTGTCCAACTAGTGACCCGCCAGTCGTCATCGTCGCAACTATAGCTGCATCTTCAATTTCTTTCGATCTCCCTCCATCGTCGCCAAAATCACCTTTCCCTTCTTGATTAGCGCTGCCGGTGCCTTCGCTTTCGCCTCCTTGTCGGTTAATGACCGTCTCATTAGCTTCCTTTGCCGCAGCTTTGGCAAGATTCTCTGCCTTCTTCTTTGCAGCCTCCTCCTTCTTTCTCAGCGCCTCGACGAGCTTGGGATCAGGCCGCAGGGTCTTGGGCTTTGTCAACAGGCGAGATGGAGCGAGGTTGAGCATCGCTTCATACTGCATCTGGCCTGCCTTGGGGCCAGCAGCCGTGTATGACGTTTCGCGTTTGCCTGATTCCCGAACTGTATCACGCAATGACAATTGACTGCCATTGGCATCCAATTCAGCGACATGAAGCCGACCGAGCGGAGCAGATCCGTTGATCGGGTCATTGAGGCTGTAAGAGTATCTGTTGAAATCTACCTCCGGAATTGTAGGGTCCCATGCGTTGGGCGACAAGAACCGCCCGAGGTGCGAGTCGTAGTACCTTGCATGCAGATATTGCAGCCCCGTCTCGGGGTCAAAGCGCTCGTTGATGTAGCCGCGGCCATTGGCAGCCGTCAGTCCGTTGTCGTTTGACGGCATGCCATAGGGGCCATAGTCGCGCCAGTTGGTTGTGCCGCTGCCCGTCTGGCTTTCGCCGCGCACCGAGCCGAGGCCGTCCTGCAACAGGAAGCCCGTGGCCGAGCCGACGCGGCGCACGTTGGACGTGTCAATTTTCAGTTCGCCATCTGGCAGACAATTCGTGTTGTTGCCCCGCCGGTGTGAAACACCAGCAATCAGTTGTGCAATTCATGAACCAGATGCAATATCATATCAGACAGGAGTTTATGCAATGTCGAAAGTCATCGTCCAAAGTTTTACGATATCGATTGATGGTTATGGCGCTGGGCCAAATCAAAGCGATACTCATCCACTCGGCGCAGGCGGTGAACGGCTGCACCAGTGGCTGTTTCCCACGCGCACTTTGCAAACGGCGCTGTTTGGCAAGGACGGCACGACAGGTGTCGATGACGAGATTGCCTCGCGTGGCTTCAAAAATATCGGGGCATGGATCATGGGCAGCAACATGTTCGGCCCGCCATTGCGCAGCGACATTCCCGGAGATGGGCCAAATCCCGACTGGAAAGGATGGTGGGGCGATAATCCGCCTTATCACGCCCCCGTCTATGTGCTCACGCACCACACCCGCGATCCGATTCAAATGGATGGCGGCACGACTTTCTACTTCGTGACCGACGGCATGCAATCCGCTCTCAACCAAGCCAAGTCAGCGGCTAAGGATCAAGACGTGCGCATTGTTGGTGGTGCTGCCACGATCCGCGAGTATCTGAAAGCGGGACTGATCGACGAAATGCACATTGCGATTTCTCCGATAATACTTGGTTCCGGCGAGCACTTGTTATGTGACGTTGATCTGTTGAAACTGGGCTATGCCTGTGAGGAACATGTCACCACCGAGAAGGCGATGCACGTTGTGTTTCGAAAGCAGTGAATGATAAATCGAGCGGGAAGAAATCAGCAGGAGATTTTGCAACATGGCAAAGTTGGTTTTCGGAATGAACCTGTCGCTGGACGGATATGTCGATCACCAGCATTACGCACCTGATCCCAGTCTATTTCGTCACTGGATAGAGCTGATGCGCAGTCTGACAGGCAGCGTTTATGGCCGTGGGTTGTATGAGGTCATGCGCTACTGGGATGAAAACCGGGATGAGTGGGGCCTCGATGAGCGCGAGTTCGCTTTAGCATGGCGGAAGCAACCGAAGTGGGTGGTGTCGCGCAGTTTGAAATCAGTCGGTCCCAACGCCACTCTCGTCACAGATAATGTCGAGGCGGTAATGCGCAAGCTCAAGGCTGAGCACGTTGGGGAGATTGACGTTGGCGGCCCTGACCTTGCACGAAGCCTGGGCGAGTTTGGTCTCATTGATGAATATCACCTCTACTTTCGCCCCGTGGTGCTCGGACACGGAAAGCCTTTTTTCGCCGGCCCCCGGCCGCCGCTCCGCCCCGTCGCCCACGATCTCATCGGCGAGGACGCAATCAGGTTGACTTATGTTCCTGCTTGAACGCGTGGCAGACGAGCGCCGGCTGCAGTCTGACATCAAAGCTCCCAAGGCCAAAATGCTTGCTGTCTTTCATTTTGCGCTCTAATGAATACATGCAGTTAAATGGCAACTTCGACAAGACTTCGTGTACCCTTTGCTTTCGCATTGACACCTCCCAAAAGAAGCGACTTGAAGCGTTGGCAAAAAGCACGGGCCGAAGCAGGTCCAAGGCTTCCGCGTGCCCGAAAACCCGCATATGGGCCGACCAGGCCGGGTTGGCGGCACACGGGAACACATGATCACAGGCACGCCATATTTTTGTTCCTCATGGTATCGAGGCAGGCACTATTCAAGTTCTGCAAGTGTTTCGCGGCACCACGCGCTGGCCAGAGCAGTTGCAAGCGCACCGCATTCGGCGAACATGCCAGGCATCGACAACTTTCAAAGGGAAGCGTCCCCTTAGAAAAGGGAAGCGTCCCCTTAGAAAATGATTGCGGGTGACCACACATTGCTGATCCCGGACCGGCGCGGCAATAACCGGATCGACATTCTGCGGAACCTCGTGAGCGAACCACGCGTGGCATTGTAGTTTCTCATTCCGGGATCGGGCACCACATTGCGCGTGAATGGGGTGGCCGAAATATCCGCGGATGAATGATTGCTGGGCACGTTTTCGGTTGAGGGGAAGTTGCCGCGCACTGTGCTCATCATTCACATCGATGCTGTCTATTTTCAGTGCGCGCGGGCAATCAAGCGGTCGGGGTTGTGGGACGGGTGCAAGGAACCGGCTGGCTTGCCAAGCGTCGGCACGGTACTCGAGGCCTTGTCTGCAGGCGAGAGCAAGGCGCTGGAATACGATACGGTATGGCCAGAGCGTGCGGCGAAGTCGATGTGGTAGCTCACGGCTTGGGTTTTTCGGGCGGGACGCCGTCGTCGAAAGGTTTGACGCGGACTAGACGGAAAGCGGGTGCCTTGTTTGTGAGCTGTTCAATGTCCTTGAGCGTGAGGTTTTGGTAGAGGATCGAGATTTTCAGTAGCGCATCACGGTTAAGTGGATCGGCGCGGAAACGATCAGGGTGAAAGCTGTCGGGTGCCGCGTGTGCGGCAAGATCGGCCAAAGCATTGGTGCCGAAGATTATTGCGCCATCGAAATCGGCGGATTTCAGGGTTGCGCCGTCCAGAACAGGTGTCACGAGAATTGCGTTGCGGAACGTGGCGAGGCCGAGACCGGCATTGGTGAAATCGGTTTTGAACAGCAATGCGCCATCAAAGTTTGCGCCGAGCAGCTGCGTGCCGGCGAAGGACGTGTTTGAGACATAAGCGCCGCTGAAGTCAGTGCCATTGGCGCGCGTGGACATGGGCGCCATGGAGGTTGAATAAGGATCGCGCATGCGTTCTGCCGAGACTTCGGCAAACGTTGAATTGCGGATGACGCAGCCTGCGAACCTGGCGTTCTCGAGTGCGGTTCCGCCGAAATCGGACTCAACGACATGGCTACCGGTGAAATCGGCATTGAACAATATTCCGCCCTGTGTGGTGAGTTTGAGAATGTTGGCGTCGAGCAAATGCGCGAAACTCAGGTCTAACCCGGTGTGATTCAATGATTCAAGGTTGCGAAGGCCCGCTGCAAAGAAAGTCGACAGGAGCTGACCCCGTTCCGGGCTCGCCGGGCGGTCGATCAGTTGGACTTCCATTTCTTCTTCCGTCCAGCCGTTGTAGTCTGCAATGCGGGCATAGGTGTTGGGCAGCTCAGCCTTTCGACGTTGCAGCGCAACCCGGGTCTTGTCCTTGATGCTGTTGGCGCGAAGGCCGAGATTCAGAAACCGATAGGGTTTGGCCGCTTGCGAAGTTGAAATGATGCGGAGCACCAGGGCACGCGGCAGGTCTTCGATTTGAATGGCATTGAAATTGGTTGGCATTGGCTTGCCGACATCGGCCTGGTATTCGCGGGCGACCTTGTCAACGACGGCGCCAAGATCAGTCGCGATCTGCGTGATTTGAACAGCGATTTGCGCATTGCGGTCAGCCTCGGCCAACTGCACCTGCTGCGCCAACAACCCTGTCTGTTCCGTGATGCGGGCGTTTTGTTCTGTGAGCAAGCCCGACTGGACCGCAAGCAGCTGGTTCTGTTTGAAGAGGAGCGCAGTGCCCGCGAGCGCTGCCATGGCGGCGATGAGTGCCGTCAGCGATGTGATGATCCAACGCCGCGCCGTGATCCAGGAATAGCGGGCAAGCGCCAAGGCCACCAGATTGCGAGCGGCATTTGTTGCGGCGATAGAATCGCGCGCAATTGCGCCTTCGGCAATATTTGCCAGCGGTGTTGCCAATTCATCAATCTGGACTTCAGCAAAGCCAAACACCCGCGACCATATCCAGCGCCGCGCGGCAAAGAGAATGATCCCGAGCAATAGGATCACCAGCAAAGCGGAAAGGAAAACGGTGGCGATCAACGCAGCTGAATCTTCGAGATAGCCGATGCCTGAGAACGCGATCAGTATGCCTGCAGCGATGCCAAAGCCGAAAAACAGGATGGGATAAATCCCCATGCCTTCCCTGCGCTGCGGTTGCGGCTCAGCCATCCGTCAAACCCTGTTTCCGTCTGACGATGGCAAAGAAGACGGGCTGTGGCAAGATGGCGCTTGCGGTCATGCACGTTCTGCGCATCACGTGCCAGTTAGAGAAGCGGTAAGATTAATATACCTGCCGGCCGCTTCGACTACGCGCTCGTTTTCCCGCACAAGGAGGAGGGGAATTTCGCGTGAACATTTTTTCTCTCCCGCAACGCGGGCAAGGAGAAATGATCATATGCGACAGAACTGCCCATACTCCCCCGATTTGACATTTCCCCTTCACCCGGCTAGACCCCGCCGCATTCAACCTCGCACGCAGGGGCAGGCGATCCGTACCTTTACATAGCGGAGAGCCATCCGGTGCCGGAATGTTTCCGGTCACTTTCCCTGCGGTGGCATAACCGGAGAAAGACCCATGGCCGTGAATTTCACGATGCGCCAGCTTTTGGAAGCTGGCGTTCATTTCGGACACCAGACACACCGTTGGAACCCCAAGATGCAAAGCTACATCTATGGGCAGCGCAATGGCATTCATATCATGGATCTGTCGCAGACGGTTCCTCTTCTGCACCAGGCGCTGAACGCCGTGACAGAAACCGTGGCCAAGGGTGGCCGCGTGCTGTTTGTCGGCACCAAGCGTTCGGCTTCCGAGCATATCGCTGATGGCGCAAAGCGCTCGGCGCAGTATTTCGTCAATTCGCGCTGGCTCGGCGGCATGCTGACCAACTGGAAGACAATTTCAAATTCGATCAAGCATCTTCGTTCGCTCGATGAAATCATCGCGCGTCAGGGGCAGGGCATCACCAAGCGTGAATTGCTCAACGTACAGCGCCAGCGCGACAAACTCGACAAAGCGCTTGGCGGCATCAAGGACATGGGCGGCACGCCGGACATCCTGTTCGTGATCGACACCAACAAGGAACAGATCGCAATCAAGGAAGCCAATCGCCTTGGCATTCCGGTGGTTGCAATCATTGATACCAATTCCGATCCTGTAGGCGTCACATTCCCGATTCCAGGCAATGACGATGCTGGACGAGCAGTTGCGCTTTACTGCGAACTGATCGCCAAGGCCGTGATTGAAGGCATCGAGAAGAGCCAAGCGTCTCATGGCGTTGACCTTGGTGCGCAGGACGCGCCAATTGCTGAAGAAATCCCGGCAGCCTGATGTGCTGTTGACGGCGGCGCTGCCAGGGCGGCGCCGCATTTTCCCATTTAATGAGGTTTTGAAATGGCTATCACTGCGAGCATGGTGAGTTCGCTCCGCGAGAAAACTGGCGTGGGCATGATGGATTGCAAGGCGGCGCTCGCTGCCACCGACGGCGACATGGAGGCAGCGGTTGACTGGCTTCGAGCCAAGGGCCTGGCCAAAGCTGCCAAGAAATCAGGTCGCGTCGCGGCTGAGGGCCTTGTCGGTCTCCACGTGAAAGGCCTTTCGGGCGCATTGGTTGAAGTCAATTCCGAAACTGATTTCGTGGCGCGGAATGAGTCATTCCAGGCGATGGTTGCGCAGATTGCGAAACTGGCGCTCGAGGTTGGCGGCGATCATGAAAAGCTTCAAGTCGCCAAATATCCGGGTTCGGAACATTCGGTTGCGACATTCGTTGCTGAAATGGTGGCGACCATTGGCGAGAATATGAGCGTGCGCCGTTGCGCAGCTATGACAGTTTCAGATGGTGTGATCGGCAACTACATCCACAATCAGGCAGCGCCTGGCATGGGCAAGATTGGCGTCCTGGTCGGCCTCGAGTTGACCGGCAAGAAAGACGATCTTGCAAGCTTCGGCCGCATGCTGGCGATGCATATTGCAGCGACCAACCCAGTCGCAGTCGATCTCGACAGCGTTCCTGCTGAAGTGCTGGCGCGCGAAAAAGCCGTGCTCGAAGAAAAGAACACAGGCAAGCCTGCCAATGTGATGGAAAAGATCGTGGCCTCGGGTCTCAAAACCTATGCCAAGGAAAACTGTCTGCTTGAGCAGATGTATGTGCATGACGGCGCCAAGACCGTGGCGCAAGCTATCGCTGAAGCTGGCAAGAGTGCTGGTGCCGCAGTGAAGCTCACGGGCTTTGTGCGCATGCAGCTGGGTGAAGGTATCGAAAAGAAGGAAGATGATTTCGCGGCAGAGGTTGCCAAGGCTGCTGGGGGAGTTTGAAGCCCAACTGGCCGATCAAGTTCAGGTTACGATGGATTTTTTGACAGTCGCAACTTCTGAAGTCATCCGCAACTATGGCATTGTAGTGGGCGGAGCTGTGGGTATTTGGCTCGCCTGGATGCGGACAATTGCCGCCAATCGACAGGCTGAAGCGCAGCTCAAGCAGGCCGAGCTGGCTAGAAGAGACCACGTTGCTGAATTGTTCAATCGCTCAGTCGGTCAGTTGAAAGACAAGAAGCTTGAAGTCCGCCTTGGTGCAATTTTCACATTGCAGCAAGTCTGCAAGGACTTCCCTGATCTGGCTGATCCAGTCTTCAAGTTGTTGACTACCTATCTTCAGGAAAATCGGGTAAACTATGGCAACCGGAAGCCCCCGATTGATGTTAGTACTATTATCGGAATTCTGGGAGATCGGTTGGAGAACAAGAAATGAACTTTCATGTGAGAGAAGTGACAACGGTTCATTCGCCGCTTGACCTCAGTGGAACATTCATCAGGCGTACCAATTTAAGTGGCGCCAATTTGGAGAATGCCGATCTGACCGAAGCCGATTGCGCTTTTGTGAATTTTACTGGGGCAAACTTCAAAGGCGCGAAGCTATTGCGAACGAATTTGCGGGGAGCAGATTTGACAGGGGCACTGAACCTGACGCGGCAACAAATCCAAGATGCGTTTACAGACGCCAAAACAATTTTGCCTCATGATCTGCGCTGAAATGCTGGGTACTTGAACTGCAACGTCCGGCACTCCATATTCGCTGCCGTTAACATCATTCGGGGGTGGCAAATGCGTTTTCAGGATCGCGTGTTCGACCAGGATCAAAAGAACCAGTTTCGCCAACGCATGGACTATGAGGTCCAGCCGATGGACACCAAAAACGCTGTCATTGCTGTGCTTATGGGCGTTGCTGCTGGCTGGCTGGCCAGCTGGATTGCGGGTGGATCGGGCTTGTTCCACTATGCCCTGACTGGCATTCTGGGCTCCTATGTCGGCAGCTACGTGCTGGACAAGTTCAAGATAAATCTGGGCATTCGCAATGAAATTGGCCGGGATATCGCCACTGCAACGATTGGCGCAGTCATCGTGATGGCGCTGGCTCACATGCTGGTGTGAATTGACAACCGTCATCGACGCCATCACGCCGCGTCCCCGCCATCCTGAAAAGGCGCGTCGGCCAGACTCGCCGATTCTCAAAAAACCCGATTGGATCAGGGTGAAAGCTCCAGGCTCTCCGATCTATTCTGAAGTCCAAAAGCTGGTCCGTGCCAACAAGCTGGTTACTGTCTGCGAAGAGGCGGGGTGTCCCAACATCGGGGAGTGCTGGTCAAAGAAGCACGCCACTTTCATGATCATGGGCGACACCTGCACCAGGGCCTGCGCATTCTGCAACGTGAAGACAGGTTTGCCACAAGCACTTGATCTCGACGAACCGCGCCGTGTTGCAGATGCCATTGCCAAGATGGGATTGTCACATGCGGTCGTCACATCAGTTGACCGGGACGATCTTGAGGATGGCGGAGCGCAACACTTTGTTGATGTGATCAGAGAGACCCGCAAAGCTTCCCCTGCCACCACCATCGAGATTCTGACGCCTGATTTTCTCAAGAAAAACGGGGCTTTGGAACGGGTCGTTGAAGCAAGGCCTGATGTCTTCAACCATAATCTGGAGACTGTGCCGGCGCTCTACCTGAAGATCCGTCCGGGTGCCCGCTATTTCCATTCCCTGAGGTTGCTCCAACAGGTCAAAGACCTTGATCCAAAGATGTTCACCAAATCTGGTATCATGGTGGGACTGGGCGAAACCCGCGAGCAAGTCATGCAAGTGATGGATGACATGCGCTCGGCGGATATCGATTTCATCACCATTGGGCAATATCTCCAGCCGTCGCGAAAACATGCCGGAATTGACCGCTTCGTCACGCCCGAAGAATTCAAGTCATATGAGACGATCGCTTATGCCAAAGGTTTCCTGATGGTTTCAGCCTCGCCCTTGACCCGGTCCTCGCATCATGCGGGCGAAGATTTCGCACGGTTGCGCGCCAACCGGGGATGAAGCATTTCAATGCATCGAAGGTCGTCCATGTTCCGCCTGACATTGCCTTTCAGGTCGCTGCGGATGTTCCCTCCTACAAGGACTTTCTGCCGCTGGTGCAGCGGTCCACCGTCCGGGGTCAGAAGCAAAGTTTTGGAAGTGGCGAAAAGTTTCATGCCGAACTCATCGTGGCCGTCGAAAAATTGGGCTTGCGGGAGTCCTTTGTCAGCGAAGTGACGACCGATCCCGTGGCACGCACAGTTATGGCGAAGTCCGTTGAAGGGCCACTACATGCCTTGAATGTGTCTTGGAAGATAGAAGAAGTGCCCGAAGGCAGCAAGGTCAACGTGGATATTGCCTATGGCTTTCGCAATCCCATGTTGCAATTTGCTGCTGGCAAAGCCCTAGAGCTTGCCACACCTAAAATCATGAAAGCTTTTGAAAACAGGGCTTTTGCTCTCGCCAAGACATTCAGTATATCGTAGTAATACTGAGAATAGATCAATTCCGGGTTAACTGGCATAAGTCCAAGGTGTCGCTCTGGTCCGCGTGAAGCCACTGCTGTCCGGTCAAGTCGCAATCCCCATATTTGTCATCCCCACACGTGTTGCGGGGACCCATCCATCACCTTGCGTGGAAGTCGCGTCGTGTGCCGTGCACGCGCATCCACTGCATTTGACGCAGCGTTTGCAGGGATATTTTGAGCGAAAAGCGCTGCGCTGACCTGAGCATCGCGCCAAGCGGATAGATGGGTCCTCGCCACGAGCGCGAAGATGAAAGTGTTGGAGGATTTCCGCTTAACCAGACAGCAGCGCCTTCGAGCGGGCCATGACGGTCAATTGGTGAGGACGATTCCAACTAACCTGGAACCGCTCTAATTACTTGATCTTGGTTTCTTTGAACTCGACATGCTTGCGCACAACTGGGTCATACTTCTTAAATGACAGTTTATCTGTCTTGGTGCGTGAATTCTTCTTGGTAACATAGAAGAAACCGGTGTCAGCAGTGGACGCCAGCTTGATCTTGATAACGTTGCCCTTGGCCATGGAAAACTCCGAAAATGCGATTTGGCGTGGATAGACCCGATTGGGGCCTGAAAGTCAAGGCTGGGGGAAGTTTTCTGGATCGTCGCCAAAGCCGTGCATGCGATTGGCCCATTGCAGCCCAACAATGGCGCCTTTGACCTTTGGGATGAGCCAGAGTGACAGCAGGAGGGTAGCAGGGAGCCAGATGACACCATGCACCCAGAGCGGGGGTTGCCATATCTTCTCCGTCAAAAGCAGACCCGGCACAATCACGTGAGCCACAATCGTCATGGTGAAATAGGGTGGCGCATCATCGGCACGGTGGTGGTGCAGCTCAGCGGAGCAAGTTGAGCAGGCGGGCGCCACAGTGGCGTAACCCGCCATCAGGTCACCGTCGCCACAGCTTGGGCAATGGCCACCCAAGCCGCGCTTCATTGCCGATAGCCAGGATCGTCTGTTCATTTGTCCAAACTGTTCAAGTTCACCCATCCCAATTCGGAATTTAGCACACCCTGAAGTGGCGGCACAAGCAATGTGTCGAGTTGATCAACATAAAGCGGTTGAAGTGTTTCCTGTTGCGGGAAAGCTTTTCGGAAGCGTTTGGCCGGTCAGTTTGAAAATTTTGAAATAGCGGTTGCTGTACACTTGGGCTCAACTTTCTGGCGGAGGCGTTGACCAGCGTCGGCAGCAAGCTGAGCCGAAAGCACTGCCATGGCACCCGAGATGATGGCCAAGCGAAGCATCACTGATGCCTAGCTTGGTAATGCGGCAAATCAGCGGCGCTTTGGCTTGGCTTTGGGGCGAAAGCGCTGCTTGGGCGAATTGGCGGCCTTGCCTTTGCGGCCTTCACTCTTCATTTCGAAACGCAAACCGCCTTTCACAGGCGTTGCTTCCACGAGTCTTACTTGCACGCTGTCGCCCAACTGAAAAGTTTCGCCTGATGCGCGGCCAATCAAAGCGTGGCGGATATCGTCGTAAATGAAATAGTCGCGGCCCAAGGTCGCGGCGGGCACGAAGCCGTCTGCGCCTGTGTCATCCAACCGCACAAAAAGGCCAACGCCGACGACGCCAGAAATGCGGCCGACGAAAGTAGCGCCTGCCTGATTGGCAAGAAAGGCAGCAACCAGCCGGTCGTTGGTGTCGCGCTCAGCGATCATCGAGCGGCGTTCGGCTGCCGATATCATCTCGGCGGTTTCGTCGATCTGGGCGATGTCCTGGTCAGAAAGACCATCCTTTCCGAGGTTTAGCGCGGAGACGAGGGCGCGGTGCACGATGAGATCAGCATAGCGGCGAATAGGTGAAGTGAAATGCGCATAGCGGCGCAGCGCCAGGCCGAAATGGCCGGCATTTTTCGATGAATAGATGGCCTGCGACTGGGTGCGCAACACCACTTCATGGACGATGCGTTCGAATTCCTCGCCCTTCACCTGTGATAGCAAGCGGTTGAAATGCTTGGTGTGCAGCACCTGGCCCAGCGCGAAATCCTTGCCGACGGTTTTGAGGAATTCCATCAGCGCACGGACTTTTTCTTTCGCCGGTTCGTCATGCACGCGATAGAGCAGGGGTGACTTGCGGTGTTCGAGTTCTTCAGCCGCGGCGACATTGGCCTGGATCATGAATTCCTCGATCAGTTTGTGCGCATCAAGCCGCATCGGAACTACGACTTTCGAGACATTGCCATGCTTGTCGAGGATGATCTTGCGCTCGGGAAGATCGAGTTCCAGCGGCGAGCGCACATCGCGGGCTTGCAACAGGCAGCGATACGCGGCCCAGAGCGGCTGAAGCACAGTTTTCAGGACGTCCTTCGCACGCGCGGATGGCTTGCCATCAATGGCAGCCTGGGCTTCCTCGTAAGCAAGTTTCGCGGTGGAGCGCATGATAATGCGGTGGAACATGTGACGCTTCTTGTGGCCGGACTTGTCGAAAATCAGCGTTACGGCAAGGGCAGGGCGGTCTTCGTTTTCACGCAAGGAACACAGATCGTTGGATATTCGCTCCGGCAGCATGGGCACAACACGGTCCGGAAAATATGTTGAGTTGCCGCGAATGCGGGCTTCCCTGTCGAGTGCTGAGCCCGGGCGGATATAAGTTGCGACGTCGGCAATGGCAACAACGACGATGTGTCCGCCTTCGTTCTTAGGATCATCATCTGGCCGGGCGAAGACTGCATCGTCGTGATCGCGGGCATCGACAGGATCGATCGTTACCAGCGGGATGTGGCGGAAATCTTCACGGTCCTGAAGCGAGAACGGCTTCAGCGCGTCGCTTTCAGCGATGACGCGTTCCGGAAAATTGTTGGGCACGCCATGCTGGTGGATGGCGATCAGCGAAATGTTGCGGGGATCTGTGACATCGCCCAAACGCTCACGCACACGGGCTTGCGGAAGCCCCCGTCCGCGGTCGCGGATGATGTCGGCTGAAACAAGTTCGCCATCGCTAGCATCGCCGCTATCGGATTTCGCAACGTTGAGGTCGTGTTTGGCCTTCTTGTCGATGGAAAGAATGCGGCCTTCGCCCTTTGAAACGCGGTAAATGCCGAGAACGCGCTTGACCTGGCCTGAAAGATTTTTCATCGGCCGCGCGGCGTAAGCGTAATGCTCGTCATTCACCAGCGCTTCGATACGCGCGAGAATGCGGTCGCCGGGTTTGGGTGGGCGCGTGTCTTCCATATGCGAAGTGTGCGGCTTGATCAGGATGCGCGGCGGCGTTCCGCTGTCCCATTCGGTCGGTATGGCGTAAAGTTCGCCGTGTTCATCAAAGCCTTCGACATCGAGTGTGGTGACGGGCGGCAATTGCCCCTTGGCTGCGATGTTCTTGCGCTTGCGATCAAGCGTGCCGCGCGAGGCCATATCATTCAGCAATTTCTTGAGGTTGATCTTGGCAGCACCCTTCAAGCCAAATGCCTGCGCGATATCGCGTTTGCCTGATGGGCCAGGGTTACTCTGGATAAAGTCGAGAAGTTCGGCTTCGGACGGGAGTGCTGATGGTTTCTTGGACATCATTGGGTGGCATAGACGAGTTCGTAAGCAAAAGGCGAACACTTCGTTCATTTATTATTCCGTCATCCCGGCGAAAGCCGGGACCCAGGCTTTCAAACAAGCGAGATGAGGAAAGTCTGGGTTCCGGCTTTCGCCGGAATGACGGCTACTTTAGGAAATTGGAACACCAGCTTGGTGTCCTAAAATTTGTGGCTCAAGCCGCGGGTGCTATTTTCTTCTTCGGCATTTTTTTCGCCGCCTTCTTTGCAGCGGGTGACTTGCGTGCGGCTGGAGCTGCGGCTTTTTTCGCGGCTTTTTTGGCGGGCTTTGCAGCTGTTTTTCCGCCGCGTTCGGCAATGAGACCCAGTGCCTGTTCGAGTGTAATCTCTTCCGGCTTGATTTCCTTGGGGATCGTGGCGTTGGTCTTGCCGTGTTTCACATAAGCGCCGTAACGCCCGCCCATGACTTCGACCTTGCCGCCATCGGGATGCGCGCCAAGATCGCGCAATGCGCCGGGGCGTGAGCGGTTAGAGGGCCCACGCGCACGTTTTTCAGCGAGCAGAACTACGGCGCGATTGAGGCCTATCGTGTAGACGTCATCTGGATCTTTGAGATTGGCGTAAGTACCATCGTGCAGAATGAACGGCCCGAAGCGGCCAAAGTTTGAGACTATCGGCGTGTGCGTTTCCGGATGCTGTCCCACTTCGCGCGGCAGCGACAACAGTTTCAATGCTTGTTCGAGGTCGATTGCACTTGCATTTGATCCTTTGGGGATTGAGGCGCGTTTTGGCTTCTCGCCGCCTTCCACCGCTTCGCCCAATTGCAGATACGGTCCGAATCTACCGATGCGGCGCGTGACGTTCTGTCCGGTTTCAGGATCAGTGCCGATGACAGTGCCTTCGATTGGTTGTTCAACCCCATTAGCGGGTATCGTCATCTGACGCGTGTATTTGCATTCGGGATAGTTGGTGCAGCCGATGAATGAACCAAAGCGGCTGAGTTTCAGCGACAGCTTTCCATTTTCACATGACGGACATTTGCGGACGTCGCCGCCATCGGGTTTGGCCGGGAAAATGTGCGGCTCAAGCAGATCGTTGAGCGAGTCGATGACTTGCGTGATGCGCAGGTCTTTGACGTCAGTAATCTTGACGATGAAATCTTTCCAGAAATCCCGCAGCACTTTCTTGTAGTCGATTTCGCCATTCGACACCCGGTCGAGCTGTTCTTCGAGATCAGCAGTGAAGTCATACTCAACGTAACGCTCGAAGAAGCTTTCGAGGAAAGCGGTTACGACGCGGCCCTTGTCCTCAGGGATCAGGCGCTTCTTGTCCATGCGGACATAGCCGCGATCACGCAGCGTCGACATGATGCTGACGTAAGTAGACGGACGGCCGATGCCGAGTTCTTCGAGCTTCTTGGTGAGGCTGGCTTCGGAATAGCGCGGTGGCGGTTCGGTAAAATGCTGGTTGGCGGTGATCGATTTGACGCCGATGCGGTCGCCACGTGCCATGGCGGGCAGTCGCTTGGAATCTTCGTCCTCACCATCATCAAGGTCTTCGTTATATACCCTGAGAAAGCCATCGAACTTCACCACGGAACCTGTTGCACGGAAAGAATAATTCTTGCCGTCCTTGCCCGTCGTATCGATATCGGCTGAGGTGCGTTCCAACTCGGCGCTTTCCATCTGGCTGGAAATGGTGCGTTTCCAGATCAGGTCGTAAAGAGCAAGTTGCTCTGGCTCCAAGACCTTTTTCACCAAGTCCGGATGGCGGGTGGGATCAGTTGGGCGGATGGCTTCATGCGCTTCCTGCGCATTCTTCAGCTTGGATTGATAGGTGCGCGGGGCAGATGGCAGATAGGGTTCGCCGAAATTCGTGAGAATGGCGTTGCGCGTGGCGGCGATGGCTTCTGGCACCATGTCGATGCCGTCGGTTCTCATATATGTAATGAGACCTACAGTTTCGCCTTTCAGGTCCACGCCTTCATAAAGGCGCTGGGCGATCTGCATGGTGCGTGAGGCGGAGAAGCCAAGTTTGCGCGAGGCTTCCTGCTGCAAGGTTGATGTGCGAAAGGGCGGGAAGGGGTGGCGTTTGGCGGGTTTGCTTTCAACCAGGGCCACTGAAAATGGCTGGCCCTTGACAGCGGCCTCAATGGCCTGGGCCGAACCTGCATCACCGAGGGTAAGTTTTTCGAGACGCTTGCCATCGATTGATGAAAGTGCTGCGTCAAACTCTACACCCTTCGGAGTGACAAAGCGGCCATCGATTGACCAGTATTCCTGGGCCCTGAATTTTTCTATTTCCAGTTCGCGGTCGCAAACGAGGCGGAGGGCCACAGATTGTACGCGGCCGGCCGAGCGCGAACCCGGGAGTTTGCGCCACAAAACCGGTGAGAGTGTAAATCCGACGAGATAGTCCAGCGCGCGGCGGGCGAGATAGGCGTCGACCAATGCGGCGTCCACGTCACGTGGGTGGGCGAGGGCGTCCTGTACGGCTTGTTTGGTGATGGCGTTGAAGGCAACGCGCTCAATCTTCTTGCCTTTGAGCACGCCTTTCTTTTTCAGAATCTCAAGAACATGCCAGGAAATGGCTTCACCTTCGCGGTCAGGGTCGGTTGCCAGAACGAGGCGGTCTGCAGTTTTCAGCGCGTTTGCGATATCGGTAATGCGCTTGGCGGACTTGCTGTCGACTTCCCAGTCCATGCTGAAATCATCATCAGGACGGACGGAACCATCTTTCGGGGGCAAATCGCGCACGTGGCCATAAGATGCCAGTACGGTGAAATCCTTGCCCAAGTATTTGTTGATGGTTTTCGCTTTTGAAGGCGACTCTACGACAACGACGGTCATTCTTCTCCTTCGCGCTTGCGAAATGGCGCCCGCCTATAGATGGATACGGCAGGCAAGGCAATAAGCCCCCCAAAGATGAAAAATTTGATACCTTGTTCAACGCATTGCAATCTTTAGTGTCTTTACATGGTCAACAACAAGTTTATGTTGAAATAGTCGACGGGCAAATGGCGACACAATGATTGAGAACAAGCAAATTGGTGCAAATTTAAACCCAAAAGCACTTAACAGGCTGAAAAACCAGCCACCAAAACCAGCAGAGGTCGCTCAGTACACTGCTGACATGGCGATGGAACTGCGAAATCTGGCAAAGGCTGCGGGTCTCAAGACGCTTCAGGGACTGCTGGAGGTCACATATTATGAGGCTTTTGCTGCGGCGCATCCTGCCATTCCACCAGAAGGCGAGGCCGAGAAGTTGGCTGAGATGGAACGGGCTGGCAGGGCATCGGAAGCGGCGGCTTAAGGCTTGGTTGGCTCGGCATGGGCGACAACCCGCAATATCTGCGGGTTTGTGGCCTTGAGTTGGTCCTCGAGCTGGTCGATGGCGGTGTGTGCGTCTCTTACGCTGGTGTTGGGTGGAAAGCGGCAGTGGTAATAGACGAAGTCGCCTGACGTTGCTTTGCGCAGACGGACGTTGTGGATTTCTTCGACCAAACGGCCAGCCTTGGCGAAGTCTTAAAAGTTGCGCCTCAATCTTCTTGATCCCCGCTGCATCGGCATCGTGCCCCATGATGATCTCAGGGGGCAGGGGTTCGATGTGGGTTTCGACTTCCACGTTGTCGCCCAGCGCGGCGCGCACTGTGTCTTCCAGATGCGTTGCGGTTTCATGCGCTTTGGCCAGCGACATCTTGCCGTCCATTTCCAGATCGTAGCTGACTGACAGTTTTCCATCAAGATTTTGCACCAGCACGTGATGAATGGCGAGATTGTTGTGGCGCGCAAGCAGCATGACCTTATCGACGACTGTTTCGGTATCGAGCTCAATTGGTTCGGTGGTGATCGTCAAGTCCGCGTTGCCAATTGCTGAGCTGATTTTTTCAGCTATCTCCTTCTTCATTGCGGTGAGCGACGTCAGCGGCATCATGCGTGAAACCCGAACCATAAGATCGATGAAGATTCCCGATCCCGACGGCCTGACGCGCACACGGCTGACTTCGAGCACGCCTGTATGGGCATCGGCAATTTGGCGCACGGTTTCTGCGATGCCTGCGGGAGCCTGATCGACGAGTGTGGCAATTGTGCGGATGCCGAGCTGAATGCCGCTCCACGCAATGAAGGCAGCGACCACCAGTGCCGCAACGGAATCGACCCAGATATAGCCTAGCGCGACACCGGCCAGGCCGAGCAACACCGCGAGCGAACTCCACATATCCATGCTGAAGTGCAATGCATCGGCGGCGAGTGCTTCACTTGCAGTTTTTTCCGCGGCACTATTCAACATGCGGGAACGATTGAAATCGACGGCAATGGTGAGGACCAAAAGCCCCACCGCAAGCCAGCTGAAAGTGACTTCGTGGGAATTGCTCCAAAATCGGTAAATTGCCGCTGCACCGAGGCCAATTGCCGTGACCAGCAAGAGTCCGGTTTCGGCAAGTGCCGCGACACTTTCTACTTTCGAATGGCCGAAGTGGTGGTCTTCGTCCGCCGGCCGGTCACTGACCCTGACGGCAAACCATGTGACGATAGTGGCGCCGAGGTCGATGAGGCTGTGCGCGACCTCGCCAATAATGCCGAGCGATCCCGTGACAACAGCAGCAATAATCTTGAGCAGCAGCAGGCCACCGCTGGCGAACACAGAGGTTACCGCAGCGCTTTGCTTTTCAGCTGACGTTGTATCGGTCACAATTCCATTCCCGCCTGAATTAATGTAACTTGAGTGAAAGAAGTATTCTGCGCCAAAGTGGTGTTCTGCTAAAGAATCGCAATCGTGACGGCAACTTTTTCCAAGTCCAAGAGCTCCCTCGTTTTTGCAGCGCTTTTCGCGCTCGAATCGTTTTGCCGGTCGCTCAATTCGACCGTTCTGTCTGTTCAGGCATATGACATACTCGGGAGTGCAGCGAAAGTCAGCATCCTCGCCGTAGTGGTATCGATGGCAGTTTTGTCCACCACTCTCATGCTGACGGTTTTTTTCGGATTTCTGCGCCGTCGCTGGGCTTACTCGGCGGGCATCATGGGTGTCGTCATCAGTGCCGCGGCACTGGCGTCTTTCACGCTTGAAGGGCAAGTGCTTGGCACATATTTCCGCAACGCATCAGCAGCGCTGCTCAATGTGACGCTGTCACTCTACATCATGGATCACATCAAACGGCAAGATTTGGTGAGGACTGAATCTCTGAGGCTCACGCTTTCAACGGTTTCATGGATGGTGGGACCAGCGCTCGGCATATTTCTGTATGACCAGTATGGTTCCGTTGGCCCGCAAGTGCTGGTTTTCGTGGCATCGATGATATTGTTGTGCGTTTTCTGGTACGTGAAACTGAATGACCCGGCCCTGTTGCCGGCCGGAACTATCCGCGGCAAGAATCCGCTGCATCATGTGAAACAATTTATCCGGCAGCCAAGGCTGCGGCTGGCCTGGGCGATAGCGTTTGGCCGTTCATGTTTCTGGGCGACACTGTTCATTTACGGGCCACTGGTATTGCTTGAAGGCGGAGCCAGTAAACAGTTTGCGGGCATCGTGATTTCGCTGAGCCAGGCATCGCTGTTTCTCGGTGTCGCCTATGGCAAGCTCGCGCAGCGCGTGGGTGTCCGGATTATCGTCACCATGTGCCTCGCGGGGAGCGGAATGTTTGCATTGCTGGCCGGATTGGCGGGTAGGCACCTTCCCTACGTCACAGCGGGTTTACTGCTCGCAGGTGCAATAGCCTGTGTCGGTCTTGATGCAGTTGGAGGCATCCCTTACCTGCGGGCTGTGAAGTCAAGCCAGCGCCAGTCAATGACACCAGTTTACCGTACGTTTATCGAATTGTCCGAATTGTTACCCGGGATGGTTTTCGCTTTAGCATTGACATTCTTTGCAACTCCGATCGTATTCGGTTTGCTGGGCGCGTTCCTTTTCATTGTCGCAGGAATTTCCTGGCAGTATTTGCCGAAATCAATGTGAGGAACCATGTCGAAGCCACTTCTTGTCATCGGAAACTGCAACTATTCATCCTGGTCAATGCGGCCTTACTTGGCGTTGAAAATGGCAGGCATCGCCTTTGACCTGAAAATGGTACGGCTGAACACGCCTGAATTTTCTGCGACGGTGCGCAAATACTCGAAGGCAGCGCGGGTGCCTGTGTTGATGGCGAACAAGCAACCGATCTGGGATTCTCTGGCGATCCTCGAATATGCAGCTGAGCTAAATCCTTCGCTTTGGCCAACAAACAAGATGGCGCGGGCGATGGCCCGCAGTGTGAGTGCTGAAATGCATTCCGGTTTTCAGGCCTTGCGCTCGGAGTGCCCGGTGAACATTCGCAGAGCTCCCAAGGCAGTAAAACTGACATCAACCACAGGAGCAAATATCAAGCGGATTGAAGACATATGGGCGCAGTGCCGTAAGACCTATGGCAAAGGCGGGCCGTTCCTGTTCGGCAAATTCAGCAATGCCGACGCAATGTTTGCGCCGATTGCGTCACGTTTTGTCACTTATGAAATCAAGTTGTCGAAAGTGAGCGCTGACTACGTGAAAGCAGTGCTGGCAACACCGGCGTATCAGGCGTGGAAAGACATGGCCTTGAAGGAACCGTGGATCGTCAAGGAAGATGAAGTGGATTGACATCCCTCTCCCTCAGGGAAAATGAACTGAGCGCGGCGAAAAGGTGAGGGTGGAGTTTCCGCTTGCGCTTCTGCCTTTCGCCCCCTAAGCAGCCAATTTTGATGGCCCCGCCCAAGTCAAAAGCTCCGATAATCAAGCACCAGCATCTGCTGAGCATCAGTGATTTATCGCCCACAGACATTTCCACATTGCTTGACCTGTCGAACGCATATGTCGAGATGAACCGCAATCCGGGCTTGCGAAAACCGGTGCTTGCCGGTCGCACGCAAGTGAATTTTTTCTTTGAAGCATCAACGCGCACCCAGAGTTCGTTCGAACTCGCAGGTAAGGGGCTCGGTGCCAATGTCATGAATATGGCGGTTGCATCATCTTCTCTCTCCAAGGGCGAAACTGTTTTGGACACGGCAATGACAATCAACGCCATGTATCCAGATTTCCTCGTCGTGCGTCATGGCTCGTCTGGAGCTGTTGAACTCCTCTCGCAAAAAGTTGGCTGCGCTGTCATCAACGCCGGTGATGGCCAGCATGAGCATCCAACCCAGGCCTTGCTCGACGCCCTCACCATCCGCCGCCACAAGGCCAAGATCGAAGGCCTCACCATCGCCATCTGTGGTGACATCCTGCATTCGCGCGTGGCGCGTTCCAACATGCTTCTGCTGCACAAAATGGGTGCCCGAGTGCGCGTCGTTGCTCCTTCCACGCTGTTGCCGTCAGGCATAGATCGCATGGGTGTGGAAGTGCATCGCTCTATGGACAAGGGACTGGCAGACGCCGACGTGGTGATGATGCTGCGTCTGCAAGTCGAGCGTATGGGCGGCGCCTTCGTGCCATCGACGCGGGAATATTATCACTTCTTTGGGCTTTCAGAACAAAAACTCCGCATAGCCAAGCCCAACGCATTGGTGATGCATCCCGGGCCGATAAATCGCGGTGTCGAAATAGACTCAGACGTGGCAGATGGCGCGCAGTCGGTCATCCAGGAACAAGTGGAGATGGGTGTTGCCGTGCGCATGGCAGTGCTGGAAGCTCTGGCACGCGTGAGGCCGGCCGATGAACGATCTCCGCAATGGCAAGCGCCATCTCTATCACAACGCCACTATCGTCGCACCCGATCAGAACATCAATGGCCGCGGCGGCCTGCTATTTGAAGGCGGCCGCATCATCGCAGTGGGTAACGACGTGACACCACAACAAGCGGGAAATGAAACCGAGGTCACTGACTGCAAAGGCCGCCACATTTTCCCCGGCCTTGTTGACATGCGGGTGTTCACGGGCGAACCAGGCACTGAATATCGCGAGACACTGGCATCTGCATCCGAAGCCGCCGCCGCTGGCGGTGTTACGACCATGGTAGTGATGCCCAACACTGATCCCGTCATCGACAATGCAGCCATCGTCGATTACGTGCTGCGCCGCGCCCGGGCCACGGCGCAGGTCCGAGTGGCGCCCATGGCCGCAATCACCAAATCCTTAAACGGTGAGGCGATGACGGAAATCGGATTGCTGAAGGAAGCAGGTGCTGTCGCCATCACCGATGCAACCAAAGCCGTTGCCAATGCCAACCTGTTCCGCCGGGTTCTCACTTATGCGCGCGATTTCGACATGTTGGTTGTGCAGCATGTGGAAGAAGCAACACTATCAACCGGCGTCATGAACGCCGGTGAAATGGCTTCGCGCCTCGGCCTTGCAGGCATCAACCCGGTCGCTGAACTCGTCATGCTGGAGCGCGACATCCGCCTGGTGGAGGCAACGGGTGCAAGATACCACGCCGCGATGATTTCCACGGCTGAAGCAGTCGAAGTCGTGAGGCGCGCAAAGGACAAGGGATTGCCTGTCACCTGCGGCGTGTCAATGCATCACCTTGTGCTCAACGAAAATGACATCGGCGCGTACCGCACATTCTTCAAACTATCGCCGCCTTTGCGCACCGAAACCGACCGCAAGGCGCTTGTGGCTGGCGTGGACGACGGCACGATCGACGTAATCGTTTCTTCGCACGATCCGCAAAGTGCGGATACCAAACGCCTGCCTTTTGCCGAAGCCGCTTTTGGGGCAATTGGATTGGAAACCCTGCTTTCCGCTGGACTTACATTGTATCACAACGAAAACCTGAAGCTTGAACGGCTGGTCAGAGCAATTTCGCAACGTCCTGCAAAACTTCTCGGTCTTGAGGCCGCAAAACTTGCAACCGGTGCGCCTGCCGACTTCACCGTTGTCGACATCAACAAGAACTGGACCGTGACCGCAAAGTCACTGCTGTCCAAATCCAAGAACACGCCTTTTGAGCATTCCACCCTCGAAGGCCGCGCCCTGGAAACAATCGTTGCAGGCCGAAAGGTTTTTGCATACGCTGACTCCTGATGGAGTATTCAGCTGCAACTATCTGGTTTTTACTGCTCGGCTACATATGTGGCAGCATTCCTTTTGGACTTATTCTCACCCGGCTTGCAGGCCTTGGAGACATACGCAATGTCGGCTCCGGCAATATCGGGGCGACCAATGTTTTACGAACCGGCAACAAATCAATCGCTGCACTGACGCTTCTGTTTGACGCGTTGAAAGGATTTGTGCCCGTCTTTATCGCGCAACACACGCCTGAACTCATGATCGTTGCAGCTGTAGGCGCACTTGCGGGACATCTTTTCCCTGTCTGGCTTAAGTTCAACGGTGGGAAAGGCGTGGCCACGCTGGTCGGGATCACCTTCGGATTTGGTTATCTTCTTGGCCTTGCCTTTGCTGTCGTCTGGCTCGCAGTCGCAATTGCTTTCCGCTACTCTTCGCTCGCAGCACTGATTGCGTCAGCGGCTTCGCCATTTTTCGCTCTGTTCTTGGGATATCTGACATTTGTCTTGCCACTGGGCGCTTTTGCCGTGATCGTCTGGTACAAACATCGGGAGAATATTTCCCGTTTGCTCAAGGGCGCAGAATCCAAGATTTCGTTCAACAAGCAGAAATGATCGAATCCCGCCAGCTCACGGACCGCGAACGCGTCAGCTGGCTGCAACTCTCCCGCACTGAAAACATTGGTCCCGTAACATTCAAAAGCCTGCTGCAAAAATTTGGCACGGCTGAAAAAGCTATCAACGCACTCCCCGAACTTGCCCGCAAAGGCGCAAGCCCGCGTGTGTATAGCCGGACCTTGGCGGAAGATGAAATAGCAGCCGCAGTCAAAGTTGGTGCAAGCTTTGTGGCTGCCGGAGAGTTCTGGGTATCCGGTTGACTTGAGGCACATCCATGCAGCACCACCGCTGCTCTGTGTTTCAGGAAAACGTGAATTCGCCGGGCGCCCCGTCATCGCAGTGATCGGCGCTCGAAATGCATCAGCACTTGGCTTGCGGTTCACGCGCATGATTGTTGAAAGGCTGGTGCAGGAGAAACTGCTGGTTGTCTCCGGCCTAGCCCGTGGCATCGATACGGCAGCTCATGAAGCGTCAATCAACGGCCACGCGGCTGCGGTCGTCGCAGGTGGTGTCGATTATTTCTATCCGCCTGAAAATGAAAAGCTGCAACGCCGCATCGCCGAGGAGGGTCTATTGATCAGCGAAATGACGCCGGGCACAGCACCCAAGGCCGAACACTTCCCGCGCCGCAACCGCATCATATCGGGCATGGCGCGAGCTACTGTTGTTGTTGAAGCCGCGCTTCGCTCAGGCTCATTGATCACGGCCCGTTATGCCAATGAACAAGGACGGGAAGTTTTTGCGGTACCCGGTTCACCGCTGGACCCACGTGCGCAGGGCTGCAACAAACTGATCAAGGACGGCGCGAACATCCTCACTGGCATTGATGACTTGCTCGAAGTCATCAATGTGCCTGGCAGTTCGCAGCGCGACATTTTTCTGGAGCATGATCCATTGCCAGAGGACGACAGCGAACCCTCAGACGATGACCGCACTCGCGTTCTCTCACTAGTTTCCACCTCCCCAACGCCTATCGACGACATCGTCCGTGAAAGCGGATTGTCGCCAGGAATGGTGGCAGGGATATTGCTCGAACTCGCCGTGACGGGGCAGATCGAGCAAATGGTCGGGAATTGCGTGAGTCTGAATGATTGACATTGCTGTCACCCGCGCATTGCATCCAGCAACGATTGCAAAATATAGGCCGCCGCGAGCTTGTCCACGTTCTCTGCCCGCTTGGCGCGGGAAAGGTCTGCCTCCAGCATGGTGCGGGTAACGGCGGCGGTGGATAACCGTTCATCCCAGTAAACAATGGGCAGCGTCGAATGCAGCTGCGAAAAGTTGCGGGCAAAGCTGCGGGTGGACTGGGCGCGCGGACCTTCGGTGCCGTCCATGTTGATAGGCAGGCCTAGCACGATAAGGCCGATGTTTTCCTGAGCTGCAAGTTCAATAATCCGCTTCACGTCGATGCTGAATTTCTTGCGCTGAATTGTCTCACGCGGCGTGGCTATTTGACGGGTAAGGTCAGCAGTCGCAATGCCGATGGTCTTGGTCCCGAGATCAAGCCCCATAAGGCGCTTTTCGCGCGGCAAATCCGCGAGGGCGGTCTGGGCTGTGGTGAGAAGATTCACTTCAGATCAGTCCAAGGATTCAAAGTTTCAAAAATCTACCTTATTGAAGTCGGTGATTTTATGCGTCACGATTTTCTTTCCATGGCGCATCGCCGCTGCCGCGTTCAAAGCATCGCGCTCAGTCAATTTGCCTAAACGGCCAGCATAGCCGCAATCCCCATAATTGCAAGAAATGTCATCTTACAGATAGAGCTGAGCGCAGATCGCATCTGTCTACATTTCACAACTTGGACGCCGCAAGATTTTTGTTCTCCCCGGTTTTTTGCACTGCTTTCTTGCCAAGAAAGTGCTGAATTTCTGCGCGAATGCCAGTTCAAATTTGAAGTACGAGTTCCAAAAAACTTAGCACTTGTCGCACTACAGTCTGGTTAACTTGATATTCCACATCAATGTCTTCCTCGCGCTTGTCGCGAGAGCCCATTTGGCAGTGCACTCCATTGCTGGTTTTCCGTGCTGAGCGTGCGCACCCGCGGCTGATAAAGCAGCATTTGCGATGATTTGAGCGCAACACGCCTCGCTCACCTTAGCATCTCACCAAGCTGACAAATGGGTCCTCGCGACGAGCGCGAGGATGACAACCTTTTTTGATGCTCGAACCTCAAATGAGAACTGAACTGATATTCGAACTGAATTCCGCCACGTCCAGTTTACAGGGTCTCCTTAACCGGAAAAGCAGTGTGACAAGCGCGGTAACAACAATTTTGAATTCGACGATTTAACTCAACTGCGGTGCTTCAACCTCGTCACAGCCAAGGCGCTGGCGGCGTGTCGAGTGCTGTCAATGCGTTGAAAGCGCGGTTCCTCATGAATGGGATGCCGGTCACCAAAGGCAGCAATGTGCGCAACGCCAAATCCTGAAGATTGCCGCGCGCTTTGGCAAACTGCGTGAAGCGATAGGTGAACTGCAGCACGTCAGCTCCCACCGGATGGCGCAGTTTTGTGTATTCCGCCTGGCGGTCCTGTTCGATCAGCCAGGCAAGCCAGCAAGCGTCTTCCATGCCGAGATTCATGCCCCGCCCGCCGACGGGCGAGTGAATATGCGCGGCATCGCCTGCGAGAAAGACATTGCCTATCTGGTAGGATTCCACTTGGCGATAGCTGATGCGAAAATCAGTTTCCCATGCCACGCGTTTCACCTTGGCATCCGGCGGCAGGCTTTCGAGGCAGCGTCCGCGCGTTGAGATGAAGCGTCCAAATCCTTCTGCCATCGGTATGAAGGGCGCAAGATGCGTATCGAGAATGGTGAGAACCACGGTATCGAACGGGAAAGGCCATTCCGCCAACTCAATATCAGCGAGACTGAAAACTTCGGCCTGTGTTTCGCCAGGAAAACTAAGTCCCAGCGTCTTGCGCACCACGGAATGTGCGCCGTCAGCGCCAATGACGATGTCGGCGCCGGTTTCCGTGCCATTGCTGAGCAACAGCTCGCTCGGCATTCCTGGAGTCAATCTATCAAGCCCGATATTCCGCTCGAGCGCAACGCCCATCTCCTTGAGCCGTTGCGTGAGGATAGCTTCAGTCTGCGATTGGGCAATCACCAAAAGGAAGTTGAAGCGGTGTGGGATTTTCGTGAGATCGACTTCAGCAATGATCCTTGTTCCGCGCCTGATCACCATGCGCTTGACACGGATGCCTGCCGCCAGCAGCGCTTCGGTCACGCCTGAGGGTTGCATAAGATCAAGCGTGCGCGGATTGACAGCAAGTGCCCGTGACTCCGGCGAAGGTGCTGCGTCAGGGTCTACGACGCGTGGATCAAAACCCCGGCGTTTCAGTTCTATTGCGGCGGTCAGTCCGACCGGCCCACCGCCTGCGATGAGGATGCTTTGCGGTTTCATGGGGCAAAGTGTAGCATCGAATACCTGAATAGGGGAGGGCAAGATATGCGCACCGGGAAAATACTGGGGTCACTCCCGCCACAACGCCTGCCCGAGCTTCGCGTCATTGATGGACGCTGGATGCAACTGGAACCCGTTTCCGTGGCGCAACATGGCAAAGCGCTCTACCTGTCTTTCAGTGGCCGCGACGAAACGCTGTGGACTTACATGCCCTATGGCCCGTTCGAGTTTGAAGCGACGTTCCTTGCCTGGCTCACAGAGCGCGAGGCAGCGCGCGATCCATGGTTCTTCGCATATGTGAACAAGTCAGGCAGCGCACCACAAGGCATGGGCGCTTTCATGCGGGCTGATCCCAAGAATGCCGTCATCGAAATCGGCAACATCTGGTTAGCACCCGACCTGCAGAAAACCCGCGAAGCAACAGAAGTCATATTCCTCATGATGCAGTATGCATTTGAGCAGCTGGGCGTGCGCCGTTTGGAATGGAAATGCGACTCACTCAACCATCCATCACGCCACGCTGCGCTGCGTTTTGGTTTCACCTTTGAAGGAATCTTCCGGCAGCACATGATCATCAAAACTCGCAACCGCGACACCGCATGGTTTTCGATGCTGGACCAGGAATGGCCGCAAATCAGATCGGGGTTCGAAGCATGGCTTTCGTCGGCTAATTTCGATTCAGCGGGCACACAGATCGCCCGGTTGCGGGTCAGGTGAGCACCTGCTAAGCGGCGGCTTCTTTTAGAGGATCAAGCATGTCTGTCGATCAGGCTACGGTGAAACGTGTGGCGCGCCTGGCGCGCATTAAAGTGAAGGATGAGGACTTGCCGCGGCTTGCGGGGGAGCTCAACGTGATCCTGAACTTTGTCGAGCAACTCAATGAAGTAAATGTGGAAAATGTCGAGCCGCTAACGTCGGTCGTCGATGTCGAAATGAAGAAGCGCACTGACGTGGTCACTGACGGCGGTTACGCGAAAGACGTAACGCGCAATGCACCTGCGTCCGAAGATGATTTCTTCATGGTGCCCAAGGTGGTCGAATGAGGACCCCACCCGCCTCGCATGCGCTCAGCACCTTCCCCGCAAGCGGAGGAGGGACGGCACTCAACAGAACCGGATTTACAACATGAACCTCACAACCCTCACCATTGCAGCCGCGCGAGACAGACTTGCGAAGCGCGAAATATCTGCCGTTGAACTCACCGAAGACTACATCAAGGCGGTGGAAGCGGCGCGAGGCCTTAATGCCTACATCGTCGAAACACCGGATCGGGCCCGCGCCATGGCCAAGGCTTCAGACGTCCGGATCAAGGCCGGCACGGCGGGCGCTCTTGAGGGCATTCCGCTTGGCATCAAGGATTTGTTCGCAACCAAAGGCGTGCACACGCAGGCGTGTTCGCACATTCTCGATGGCTTCAAGCCGACTTATGAATCGACTGTCACAGCGAACCTCTGGAGAGAAGGCGCTGTGATGCTCGGCAAGCTCAACATGGATGAGTTCGCCATGGGCTCGTCGAACGAAACGAGTTACTACGGCCCCGTCACCAATCCCTGGCGGCGCAAGAATTCCAATGCCTCGCTGGTGCCCGGCGGTTCTTCCGGCGGCTCAGCAACAGCAGTGGCTGCGCACATTTGTGCGGCGGCAACGGCAACGGATACGGGCGGATCCATCCGCCAGCCCGCGGCCTTTACCGGCACTGTCGGCATCAAGCCGACCTATGGCCGCTGCTCGCGCTGGGGTATTGTCGCATTCGCATCCTCGCTCGATCAGGCTGGCCCTATTGCGCGCGATGTGCGTGACGCTGCAATCATGTTGAAGGCGATGGCAAGTGTTGATGCGAAGGACACGACTTCGGTTGATTTGCCGGTGCCCGATTATGAAAAAGTAATCGGGAAACCAGTGAAGGGCCTCCGCGTCGGCATTCCAAAAGAATACCGCGCCGATGGCATGCCTGCCGAGATCAATGCGCTGTGGGACAAAGGTGCGCAGTGGCTGGAAGAGCAGGGGGCCGAGATCGTCGGGATTTCACTGCCGCACACGAAATACGCGCTTCCCGCCTATTATATCGTCGCCCCCGCCGAAGCCTCGTCCAATCTTGCGCGTTATGACGGCGTGCGTTATGGCCTGCGCGTGCCGGGCAATGACTTGATCGACACCTACGAAAACACCCGCGCTGCCGGCTTTGGCCGCGAAGTGCAGCGCCGCGTCATGGTCGGGACCTACGTGCTGTCAGCCGGCTATTACGACGCCTATTACGTGCACGCCCAGAAAGTCCGTACACTGATCAAACAGGATTTTGACAAGGCCTGGGACAAGGTGGATGTGGTGCTGACACCTGCCACACCATCCGCTGCCTTTGCGCCGGGCGAAATCACTGACCCGGTGCAAATGTATCTGAACGACATCTTCACTGTTACGGTGAACATGGCAGGCCTCCCTGGCATCGCGGTGCCCGCCGGACTATCGGAGCAGGGATTGCCGCTGGGATTGCAATTGATCGGCAAACCGTTTGACGAAGAGACGCTGTTTCAAACTGCGGCTGCAATCGAGCAGGCTGCGGGAAGTTACACGGCACCCAAGTGGTGGGCGTGAGAAGAGAGTCTGCCGCGCACCTGGAGTGGATTCCGTGAATTTGCATTTGCGTGATACCGGTCCCCTGACATTGTCATTCCCGCGAAATGCGGGAACCTATTCACCTGCATGGAACGAGTTTTCGTGGCGAGCATTGTTCGCCCAGCAAGTTTCAATTGACGTCGGCATGGTTCAATAGTTTCGTGGCGATATTAGTCTATGACTGTTGCAACACGCTTGATGGGCAAATAGGTTCCCGCTTTCCGCGGGAATGACTTCGCGGGAATGACAATGTCGGGGACCACTTTCAGGCAGCCCCTATCCCAAACCCGTCCATTCCACTATCCACCCTCCATGCTCTTTTTCGGCAACAGCCACATCAACCGTTTGTATCTCCATTCCGGATTGCAGAGCT
Organism: uncultured Alphaproteobacteria bacterium; assembly: GCA_963819615.1. GTDB lineage: Bacteria > Pseudomonadota > Alphaproteobacteria > Rhizobiales > Aestuariivirgaceae > Aestuariivirga. Next base: position 487,890 of record CAWFWW010000008.1, on the reverse strand, counting down.
TCGCCTTCAATGGCGGGGCGGTGTTTTCTTATGTCTATCTGCTGAAGGCAGGCATCGCCACGGAACTTGTCTTCCTCACCATCGCCGCAATCATACTGCTGCGGCTGCTGTTGCGCCTCGCACTTCTGCCCATCGTTCATCGCATTGGACTGCGCAATGGCCTGATCCTCGGCACGCTAATTGATGCCTCGAGTTTTCTTCTGCTGGGCCAGGTTCAAGGACCAGGCGCGTGGCTTGTGGCCTATGTGCTGCTGTCGTCCTGCGGCACGGCGTTCTACTGGACTTGCTATCATGCAAGCGTCACGCGCCTCGGCGATGCCGAACACCGCGGCTCCCAAGTCAGCGTGCGCGAGGCGATTTTCGCCGTCACCGGAATCGTGGCGCCGCTGTTTGGCGGATTCATGCTCACGTTCTTCGGTCCGGTGCAAGCCTTCGTCTCGACAACATTCATTTATTCGCTTGCCGCCTTGCCAATATGGAATGTGCCGCGCATGAACATCGAGCCCGAGGCAAGGCTGGCACCCGAGGCCCGGAACTTTGCCTTGGCACTCGCCTTTTCCGATGGACTCGTTGCACTCGCGGTAAACTTCGGCTGGCGTATCGTGTTGTTTCAAACATTGGGCGAAAGCTACCGGAATTTCGGCGGCGCTCTTGCCACAGCGGGCCTCGCGGGCGCCATCATGGGGCTCATCGGCGGTCGCCTGATTGATCTCGGCCATCACAAGCGCTCCGTGCAAATCGGCCTAACCATCATGAGCGGTGCTGTTCTCGCGGAGGTTCTGGGTTACGGATCACCATGGGCCGCCGTTGCCGCCAACATGTTGGGCGCTGTCGCTGGCCCCATCTACATGTCCGCCATCATGTCACCGCTCTACAATGTCGGCCAGTCTTCTGCCTGCGCATTCCGCTTCAACATTGTCGCCGAAAACGGCTTTGACTGCGGGGCCGGCCTTGGAGCACTGTTGGCTGCCGCAATCGTGTGGTTGGGGCTGGACTATGCGTGGTTGCTCATGCTGGGATTGGCGGGATGTACCGGCATTCACCTGCTGCTGCGGAACCGCGACAAGCATGGGGTCAGGGTGGCGGTGTAAAGGAGACGCGAGCCATGGACCAATTTTCCGGCGGGTGCCTTTGCGGCGATGTCCGCTTTGCGGCGACGGGGCGACCTTACCGCGTCGGCATCTGTCATTGCATTGATTGCCGCAAGCATCACGGCGCGGTTTTTCACGCATCAGCGATTTTCCCCGAAAAGGCGGTGATGATCGAAGGCGAAACGCGTGAATATGAGGGACGGGCTTTTTGTCCACGCTGCGGCTCGTCGGTCTTCTCGCGCAGTGCTGATGAAATCGAAGTGAATTTGGGCTCGCTGGATGCGCCTGACCAATTCGCGCCGACCTATGAATTGTACATTGGCTCCCGAGAATCCTGGTTGCCACCGTTCCCCGTTACGAGGCAATACCTCCGTGACCGCGACTCCACGGAGCGCTCGGAGGGGGGATGACTTAGAAATGGCAAATTACCTGATTGTATTCGCATCCGGCGAGACTGCCAAGAAGGTGCTGGCGTGGGCGGGTGAAGAAGCTCAAGTCCGCGTCATCGCGGGTGGAACGCTCATCGCAATTTCAAATGGGCGTGGATTGAGGCCGGACGGTTCCTTTTATTTGGGTCATGCCATAGACCATGATGCAAAAGTCCTGAGTTTCAGTGGAGGAAATTCTTTCGCGCCAGCGGCCGCAAGCCACCTCGAAGGATGTTACGTCAGTGCGCAGCCTGCCGAAGGCAAATACCGGATTGGCGCGGATGTGTTCGCGCATCTGCCGATGCTGCACTTCTCCCATCCAGGTCTTGCCGCCATTTCAGACTCGCTGTTCGTCCTCACGCAGTTGCGCAAGCATCTTGGACTTCGGTGCAAGCTTGATGAAGAGGCTGTGCTGGCCAGACGGTGGACCAACAACTTCTCGTCCCAAGGTTTCTGCGACCGCACCATCATACAAGACATTCTGTTCAGCCCTCCGGGCGCAACATTGACGGCATCGCCGGATGGCCGGATCGCAGTAAAAATCAAGCCGGCGCGGGAGCTGTTCAAGACCGGATTGTTGTCCTATTTCGACGAAATCAGAAGAGCAAGCGAACGGGCAGTTGCGGTGATTTCAACATTTTTGACAGTGCCCGATGCGTTGGTTGAACTCGCCCTTTCCGGAGGTCAGGACTCGCGCATGTGCCTCGCCGCCGTCATGCAGGCCGATCACCGGTCGCAGGTCAGGATCATGACAAACAAGTCCCGCCTTGATGACTATCGAATCGTGCTCGAACTCCAGAAAAAATATGGTTTTGCGCTCAATGCTCCTGTGGCCGCCAACTTGAGTGCGAGGCGCGGCCACCGCTTGGAACGATGGTTCTTCTCAAATGCCGGAATTTACGACCCGCTACATGCGGCAGCAAACTTTCCGGACCGCCGGGTTTTAAACATCGGCGGGCAGGGAACCGAGATTTACCGGAAGAACTACGGACGGCGGTCTATAGAAACCGTTTCGCTCAAGGTTCCGGATGTAGGGGAGGCCTTTAGAAATCAAGCTGAAAGGGGAATCAGTTTGATGGGCATCGACAGAAAGGACATCTATGGCTCCAATTGGCATTTCTTGGGCTATCGCACTTCGCTGCATTCAGGGCGTTCAACGCTTTCGAGCCTGGTCGGCATTAGGCCGTTCATGCAAAAGGATCTCGTGGGACTAGGTTACTCAAGCAGCAATGCTTTTTCCGCACCCGAAAAGGGAGCACCCTCAATGGTCAATGATTTGACGACCGTATTGAGTCCTGATCTCGCATCTTTCCCGTTCGACGAGGACCACAAAAACATGACCCCCGAATTTATTGCCACCCGGGCGGCACTTTTAGGTCGCACCAATGCCACGCAGCCATATAGAGTAGTTGGTTCAATGCTAGATGCGGCCCCGGGTTTACCACCGGAGTTCTTCAACCGCCTGACGCGGGAGGAACTACAACAGCCTTTTGCCACTGCCGTTATCACAGCCATGGCAAAGCACGGCTTTGAACTCTTGTCCTCGCCTGTCCGGCAGAAATATGAGCCATTCATGACCAAAGTTGCCGCTGAAACCGTCCAGCCAGTGCAGCCGACTTCCCCACAAAGCGTGGCCGCCGGCAAGCTCATGTCATTCACCCTGGCGGATTAGGAGATTGCTGCCGTTGGAAATATCGACAAGAGTGAGGTAACGATAGCGCCGCTTGCATTGCAGCTACTGGCGTTGGGGGGATGAAGGGGAAATGAGCGCACAACTCGCTTGACCGGCAAGTTATAACACACCAAAGTGCGGCACTTCGCGAGGGGGCTCTCGTTGAAGGAGTGTTGGCATGTTTCGTCATTCATGTATTGTGGCAGCGTCTGCATTAATTTTGTCTGGCGCCGCCAACGCTGCCATTGTTTCGATACCGGGGGCGGCGTTTCACGTCGCGGCACCAAGCTCCCAGACATTGAATGCGTTTCCTGATCTCGTCAATGGCAAGCTGCAGGCAGCAGGAATGGCGGTGCTGGTCGCTCCGGTAGATTTTCCGGTGAATGGACAGATGATCTGCCGCATGACGCTGGTTTATCAAGACAAGAACGGCACCGAGAATTTGAAGGTGCGGCTGTTGCGCAAATCTGCGGTGAGTGGTGTCAATGCAGACTCCGCCGCCATCGTGATGGGGCAAGTAAGTTCGGTCGGGAATGCAGCAACGACTGGCAAAGCTGCGACGACCGTCATCGCACCCCGCAAGATCGACGAGTTGAATTCGTTCTATTTTCTCGACACCGGGTTCATCAACTTCAACCTGAACCTCATCGGCGTGCAACTCGACGTGCGCACCACTTGTCCATAAGGAGAAAGAGCGCACTTCTCATTGACTGAGTTTTGCTCTAGGTTGACGCGGCAATTGGGGAGAGGCACAGTCATGGGACACAAACTTAACATTTTGGCTACGGCATTCATTGGTTTGCTGGCGGCAACACCTGCATTGGCTGCGGATGGAGGCATGCTGGAGGTGACGGGGGTGAAGAGCATCCATCATCTCAACGTGCGGGACAGCGGCTCGTTATCAGGCAAGGTCATTGGCGGCGTTTCCAACGGAGCCAAACTCAAGAATTTGGGCTGCACAGATGGCGCTGAAGGCCAGTGGTGCAACGTCGAGTCGGATGGTGGCCTGAAAGGTTGGTCATTCGGCAAATATTTGAAGGGCGAAAAAATGGCTGCGGCGGCAATGGCTCCCAAAGCGCCGCCTGCCTTTGCCTTGGGCACGCTCAAATGCGAGCGCAACAATGGCTCGCCGGTTGCCGATTGCAGCTATGGCGTGCTGCGCATCGGCTCTGGCGCACGGTTGCAGGTGACATGGCCAGATGCCAGCAAACGGATGTTCGGCATCTACAAGGGTGCGGTCACTTCAATTGATGGCCCGGTCAGCGCCACTGCAGCGGTCGATGGCTCCTACGACATCAAGCTCACGCCCAAAGGTGCGCCGAGCGAACATTATGTCGTCGCGGCGGACGTAATAGGGGCTCCGAAGTAGGTTTTCTAATCCATCGGCTTGCCGACCGCATTGAGTTATCGGACAGCGGGATTCCGTTTGATGCAATCGCCGTAACCATGGTTGGTGAATGGCGCAGCGGAATCAGACTGCGAAACTATTCTGGCTTGCGTTAATTCTCCTTCCCTGCGTCGGTGGCCCGCTTGTCTTTTAAAAATGGGAACCGCTCCAGGCGCAAGGCCACCAAACTGGAGAAGTGATCTCATACCAATCGTCACAAGAATTGACCCATTCTTTTCCCTCCCCCTTGTGGGGAGGGCAATCGCATGTGGCTTTCCTCGCCCGAGAATCGGTAGAGGTGGATTTCGCGTCGCAAGACGCGAAAGACGGAGAGGGGCTTCGCACAGCCTGCAAGATGGACAAATTTTTTCCGCTTGAGCCAAAGCCCCTCTCCGTCACTTGCTTTGCAAGCGACACCTCTCCCGCAACGCGGGAGAGGAATGAAGAATGACTCGCAACGCGGGAGAGGAATGAAAAGTCCCGCCAGCGGGAGAGGAAAAATGTCCATATGCGATTGCCTTGCCCACAAGGGGAGGGAATACCAGAGAGACTCGTTAGAAGCCCGAAGAGTCAGTATTCATGACTGTTGATATCAGAGAATGATATCGTCGAGAGTGAAGCTCACGCGGGTGGCGAACTCGATGACGAAATCGGCTTTGGAGTCGCCGTTGCGGTCGCCTTCGAGGAGGGTTGCCGTGCCCACATTCTTGTAGTGGAGTTCTCCGGCGACGCCATGAAACGCCGCAGTCTTGATCCAGCTAAATGCATTGTTGCCTGCCGCCTTGGTCGAAGCGTCGACGCCAGCCAGATTCAGTTCATCGGTGAGATGCACAAAACCGCTGATAATGTCCCGGGTGGACGCGGTTGCCCCGGTTTCGCTTGCTGAATTGAAACGGAAGGTATCCACGCCAGTTCCACCTTGCATGAAATCCTTGCCAAGCCCGCCTATGAGAATGTCGGCACCGCTGTAGCCCAACAAGAAATCATTGCCGGATTCGCCGTGGAGCTGGTTGGACTGATTGCCGCCGACGATGTAATCGGCATATCGTGTGCCGACTATGTCTTCAACGCCGGTGATCGAGTCAGTTTTGCCGAATGAGTCAAGTGCGCTTGCGGCAAGCACCGTCACGGCACCGCTTCCGATGTCAGCGATGACGCTGGCCGACGACAGATTTACGACAACGCCTTTGCGGGTGCCGGAATCATATTCATGCAGATATACGAGTTGATCGACTCCGGCGCCCATCTTGAACGTGTCATTGCCGTCCATGCCCTCGGCTGACTCATCGCCGGAGCTGCCGTTGAACGTGTCGTCATAACTGCTGCCCTTGATTTCCTCAATCGAGGAGCCAGTGTCGGTCGTGCCATAGGTATCGACTACTGTGATGGCCTGGGTGCTGGTGAACGACACGACGATGCCCTGGCCTCCGGTTTCGGATTCATATGACACCTTGTCCCACTGGCCAGCGGCAGTGGATTTGCCGCCGATAAACTTGTCCGCACCGGCGCCGCCACTGTAGTAGTTGTTGCCCGCACCGCCGCTCAAAACGTCGTTGCCAACGCCGCCAAACAATCCATCATCGCCGGCAAGGCCGGAAATTGTATCGTTGCCGGAATCGCCCGATAGCTTGTTGCCGCCGCTGGAGCCGAGGATCACGTCGTTCCGTGTCGATCCGACCAGGTTTTCAAAGCCGGATATTGTGTCGACTTTCGACGCGGCGATCGTATTGTTGACCACGGTGCTGGCGCCAAGATCGGCCTTGATGCCGACAGTGCGCACGTCAAAACGGTATTCGACAGTGTCAGTGCCAGCGCCACCTGACAAGGTATCGACACCTTTGCCGCCCCTTATATAGTCGTTGCCGCCAGCGCCGTTGATGTTATCGACGTTGGCTGAACCCAGAATTGTATCGCCACTATTCGATCCCGTGGCGTTGACAGTTTCGCGGGTGAAGAGTGGTGCGAAAAGACTTCGGAAAGCTTCGCTGCCTGGAACCTGGCCATAGGATCCGCTGAGGATAGCCTGAAGATCGGCTGCTCCAAGGAGGGTGAGCCCCGTCATGGTCAGGACTTTTTGGTTTCCGTCGCTAAGGGTAAAGCCAGTTATCGTGCCACTTATTATAGTTCGACCGGCGGACGCCAGTAGATCGACACCGTTCAGCACAAAATGCATGCCATTATAGTCTAGCGATAGTTTAGTAGAGATCGCGCCAACAGGCGAAAACACGCCGTTTTCAAGGATATCCTGCAATAGAGCCTCCCAGTTGAAGGAAGGCTTGCCGGATGTAAATGTCAGTTTTGCCACGTTACCGCTCTCCACAATATAAGTAATTGTTAACAATTTAAACACTGTTGCCAATAATTGTAAATGTCCAGACGGGAGTAGTTGTTAATATGGTGAAAATGGGAAACGGCGATAAATTGCACACAGGAAGCTCAGTGGACTTTGCGGCACTTGCATTGGTTGCAGTCAAACTGACGATTGAGGGCGGCATAGCGACAGTCCGGCTGAACCGCCCAGAGAAGCGAAATGCCTTGAATGAGGCGGCAGTCGAAGAATTGGTGGCGCTGTTTTCCATGCTTCCCCGGTCGGGGGTCAAGGCTGTGGTGTTGTGCGCTGCGGGGGACCATTTTTCAGCGGGACTTGATCTCATTGAGCACTACGAAGCGGAGCGCGATGCCGTGGCGTTCATGCATTTGTGCCTGCGCTGGCACGAGGCATTCAACAAGATAGAGTATTCCGGCGTGCCGGTGATTGCGGCGTTAAAAGGTGCAGTAGTCGGTGGCGGGCTTGAGCTGGCATCAGCAGCGCATATCCGCGTAACGGATGGGAGCGCCCATTTTGCATTGCCCGAAGGGCAGCGCGGATTGTTTACCGGTGGCGGAGCCACGATCCGTGTGGCGGCACTCGTCGGCAAGGCGCGGATGACCGACATGATGCTGACGGGGCGCATATACAAGGGTCAGGAAGCAGTTGACGTGGGGCTGTCGAGTTATCTTGTCGATGATTGCGAAGCGAAGGCAATGGAATTAGCCCGCAAGGCAGCGAAAAATCCGGCGCTGTCTAATTTCGCCATCTGCTCGGCGATCTCACATGTGCAAAACATGTCTGCCCTCGACGCATCCTATCTCGAGGCGGTGGTGGCCGGGATGGTCAATACGAGTGCCGACTCTCGCGAAAGGCTGGCAGCATTCGCCAACAAGACTGCACCGTTGGTAAAACCTGTACAGGAAAAATAAAATGCACGCGGCGCGTGCGCAGCGCGTTCTGCAGTCCTGCAAATTGCTGACGAGATACGTGCGCTGCGCAACTGTTCCTTAATGACACTTCTATAGGGATTTTTCATCAAATTATCATTTCAGAGCGGGGGCGCTGATGTCAAATGCCAGAACCGGATCCAGTTTCAACTGGACAAAAATTCATCTCGTTTATTTTGCGCTTGCGGCGTTCGACTTGATAGCAATTGCAACAGGTTTGATGCTTTCGGAATGGAGCAATGCGGCGCACCGGCAAACCGTGGATAAACTCGCGCAGGTCAACTTTCTGCGTGAAGAACTGAAGTCAAAGCAGAATTTCATCACCAAATTGAGCGGCATCGGGGATGTGATGGCGACGACAGGCGACATGAAAGTTGCGCAACGCGACTTGGCCCAAGCCGAAACAAGCTACGCCGTCGTATTCTCAGACCGCGGCTTCAATGAGCGGGCAAATGAGCATTTTAGGATCGACGGCGACGCGGTCCTGCGCGGAGCAATTGATGATGGCGGCAACCTGCTCAAGGAACGGCTAAGCCTTCTGGATGGCTCGCTGCTTTCCAGGTTTAGTTCTTTTGAAAGCGGGGTCAAGCGAAGCGCAAAAGAAATGGCATCTGAAATTCGAGCAAGCGTCGATGCATCTGCCGACATGTCTTTTGCCGAATCTGCACAGCATGCCAGCCGCGCTGACCTCATCTTCAATGACATCATGAATGACGCCATGGCGGTTTCCAGTGCGCTGGATTGGACCATGGAGAAGACTGTCAAAGCCAGCGAAGAAACTTTCCGAAAATCAGCACTGCTGCAATACATTGTCGGCGGCGCGATATTCGTAATGATCCTGCTGGCTTGCACCTATGCGCACTTCATGGGCAGGCTGCTCAAGTCGAAATATGCCGAGCTGCACAAGGCCAATGCCGATCTGGCGGACAATCTCAAGCGCCTGAACGAAGCACAGGATGAGTTGATCAAGAAAGGCCGGCTGGAGCAATTGGGCCAGCTGACGGCAACGGTGGCGCATGAACTGCGCAATCCGCTGGGCGCGGTGCGCACATCGGCTTATCTGATGGAAAGAAAGCTGGCGGGCAAGAATCTTGGCGTGGAAGCCCAGCTCTTGCGCATCACGCACGGCATTTTGCGATGCGACAACATCATTACGCAGTTGCTGGATTTTTCGCGCACCAAACAGCTTGACACCTTGCCAGGCGATCTCGACCAGTGGATCGAGAAACTGGTGTGCGAAGAAGCGGGAAAACTCCCCTCCGCGGTGCAGGTTTCCTGCGAGACCGGGCTTGGCGGGCGGATGGTGCCGTTTGACTCAGCGCGGCTGCAACGCGCCGTGACCAATCTTCTCACCAATGCAACCGAGGCAATGGTGGGCAAGGGAGATGACCCGGCAAAGTTTGCGACGGCCAAACCTCGCATCACAGTCTCGACCCACATGGCCGGGGACGAAGCTTTCATCACCATTGCTGACAATGGGCCGGGCATTGCACCGGAGAATATCGAGAAAGTCCGCGAACCACTGTTCACGACGAAGAGCTTTGGAACAGGTCTGGGAATTCCTGCGATAGAACAAATCGCCAAGCAACATGGCGGGACGCTGGAAATTGAATCTGTTTTGGGAGAGGGCGCGCGGTTCACACTGCGCTTGCCTGCACCAGTTTTTGTAGAGCACAAGGCGGCTTAATTTCTCTGCTCTTCGCCGCCTGCGATGACGATGACGGCGATGATGATCAGACCGGTCATGATCAAGCGCACGCCCGCACTTGCGCCCATTGTGTTGAGCATGGTGACCAGCAGATACATGAATAGCGCTGCTCCCCAGATGCCGGGCACGCTGGCGCGGCCGCCCGCAACAGACGTGCCGCCAATGACAACGACGGCGATTGACGCCAGCAGGAATTCCTCGCCCATGTTGAGCGCGGCGCCGCCGGAAAAACCTGACAGCAGAATTCCGGCAAGGCCTGCGAGCAGGGCACTTGCCACATAAGTGATGAGCCGGGTGCGGTCTGGGTTGAGGCCTGCGAGCCATGCAGCCCTGGCATTCTGTCCAGTTGCGAGCAAGCTTCGGCCATACACCGTGCGCAACAGTATCTGTGCTATGAAAATGCTCAGTACAAGGATAAATATGGTGACGATAGGCACGCCCATGATCCGTGCGGTGGCGAAGTCAGCCAATGGCGGGGGCGGTTTGATGCGGATGCCGCGGCCATAAGAAATTGCCGTCGAGAGAATGAGAAAGCTAGATGACAATGTTGCAATGATGGGCGGGATGCGCAGCATGCGGATGAGCGCATAATTCATCAGGCCGACAAGAAATGACGAGCCAAACGCCGCAGCGATGCCAAGCACCATGCGCGACGTATCAGTGTCCATGACTTTCATGGCGACGACGCCAGCGAGGGTGATGGTTGCCGGGATCGACAAATCGACATTGCCGGGGCCTGAGGAAATCACCAGCATCTGCCCAAGACCTACGATGATGGAAAAGGTCGCAAAAGACAACGCTGCAGTGAGGATGGCGCCTGCTCCCTGGCCATCGGTATAGGCAATCGTGGCGAGCCAAACCAGGATTGCGGCGATGAATGACCAGACCCAAGTCTCGCGGCGCAGATTTTTGACGATTTCCCTCATGCACGGGCCTCTTGCCGGGAGACGACGGCGCGCAATGCGAGGACGATGATGAGGATGGCGCCCTGGGCGCCGATTTGCCAGTCAGGCGAAATCTTGAGGAAGATGAGGAACGAGCCCGCAAGAGCAAGAGTTAATGCTCCGACGACGGCACCCATTGGAGAGACGCGGCCGCCAATGAATTCTCCACCGCCCAGGATTACGCCGGCAATTGAGTAGAGTGTGTAGCGGTCAGCGACATGAGCATCGCCTGAGGTGGTGAGGCCCAGAAGCGACAGGCCGGACAGCACGCCGAAGAAACCTGCGATGGCAAACAATGCTGCCTTGGTTTTTAACATGGACCAACCCGCACGGGACAGCGCCCGGGCATTGCCGCCAGCGCCACGGACGATAACGCCGAACGACGTTTTCATCAAGGCGAGGTGTACGGCGACGCCAATGATAAAGGCTGCGATCACAGGAAACGGAATGAATGGCGTTTGAAAGCCCATGAATGATTTGAGCCATGCGGGCGCCTTGCCGCCGGGGGAGGGAAGGATCAACACGGCAATGCCCAGCCAGACAAAGGCGAGGCCGAGTGTTACGACAATGGATGGCAGGTTGCGGTTTTGAATGAGCGCGCCAACCGCAGCATAGACGGCGATCAACGCAATGAGTGCAAGTGTGCCGAGGGCAGGATTGTCGTGCAGAAGCGTGGCACTCACGCAGGTGACGAGGCCAACGAAAGGGCCGATTGAGAGATCAAGATCATTTGATGTGATCACAAACATCTGCGCGATGGTGGCCAAGGCAATTGGCACGGCATATTGCAGCATCAGGTTCATGCCGAAATAACTCATGGTGCGCGGCTGCACATAGAATGTCGCCAGAAGCACGATGGCAAGCGACATGAAAGGCAAGGCCTGGCGCAGGAGGCGGCGGTTGATCATGCGGCCTTCTCGGCGAAAGACGCTTCGAGCACGCGTGCTTCCGACAAGTCACGCGCATCGATGCTGGCGGTGACAGTCGTGTCGCGGAATACGTAGACGCGGTCACAATGGGTGAGCTCTTCATATTCGGTTGTGTACCAAATGAAGGTGCGGCCCTTGTCCGCCTGTTCCCGGATCATGGCGTAGACTTCCTGCTTGGTGCCAATGTCGACGCCGCGCATGGGATCGTCCATCAGGATGATAGCCGCATCGGATGCGAGCGCCCGGGCAAACAGGGTTTTCTGCTGGTTGCCACCAGACAGCGTGAGGATGTTGTTGTGCATGTCTGGGGTTCGAATGGACATGCGTTGCTTCCACTCTTCAGCGAGTTTGTTTTCCGCCGCAAGATTGATCGCGCCAGAGTTTTTCAACGCGCTGTAAGAGCGGACCGTGACGTTCCTGGCGATGGACCAAAGATTGAATATGCCATCGCTTTGCCGGTCGCCCGCGATGAAGGCAGCGGGAGCGGAAACCGTTGCGTTCTTCCGCGCGAAAATTCGCAACAACATGCGGGTTTGGCCGTGGCCGGCAAGACCTGCAAAGCCAATGACCTCGCCTTTGCGGGCGACAAGCCGTGTGGTGTCTGATGGAACCGTCACCAGGATTGGAGCGTCATCATTTGATGACTTCTTGACCCGATCTTCGCGCTTGCGTTCTTCCGATCCCATGGCTGCGACAAGCGAGGATTTGGTGAAACCTCCACGAGGCCGGTCAGCGACAATCTTTCCGTCTTTCATTACGGCAATGCGGTCTGAGGCATCCAGAACCTCGCCAAGAATGTGAGAGATCAGAATGATTGACGTGCCCCGGCCAGTTTCGGCTTTGACATAATCGAGAAATTGCCGCGCCGTTTGGGCATCCAGTGAGGACGTTGGTTCATCAAGAATTACGAGCTGAAGCGGGTGGCTGGTTGTGGTGAAAGCACGGGCGATTTCGACCATCTGGCGTTTGCCGATGGCAAGTTCAGCGACTTCATCATCAGCCGATACGCCGTGACCCGGGAAGATTTCATCGAGTTTTGCCTGGATCAGCTTGCGGGCTTTTGATTTCCAACCCGCACCCCGAAGCGAGGCATGCATGATGCGGGTGTTTTCGGCGACGCTGAGATTGGGACACAGTGACAGCTCCTGAAAGACACAACGTATTCCCAGTGCCTGGGCTGCGGCGGCTGACCAGCTTGAAGTGCATGGCACGCCACCAATCTTCATGTTGCCATTGGTAGGGCTAAGCGTGCCGGCAAGCAAATGCATGAGCGTGGATTTGCCCGCGCCATTGTGGCCGACAAGGCCAACGCATTCGCCGCCGGCAATGGAAAAATCCACACCCGCAAGAGCGCGAACGGCGCCGAAAGTCTTTTCGACGCCGTCCAGCGTTATGGCATCAGCTGACAAGCCTATTTGCCTGCTACAACCTTTGCGGCATCCTCGGCAGAGTATTCCACGTTGGCAACGCCGCCTTTTTCCGTGGTCTTCAGATTGTCCTCAAGTGTGGCTTGATCAATCTAGAGGAAAGGCACCGTCAAATCCTGTGGAACTTTCTTGCCATCGAGGATCATCTGCGCCACCCAGAAGGCGAGCGTGGACACGCCCGGTGCAATCGACACCGACATGGTTTCGTAGCCGTTGGAGTCCTTCTGTTCTTTCCACCACTGGATTTCATCCTGGCGGTTGCCCATGATGATGGTTGGCGTCGGGCGGCCTGCGGCGGCAAAAGCCTGTGCCGCACCATAACCGTCGCCGCCTTGGGTCACCACGGCCTTGATTTCAGGCAGCGATGGCAGAACGCCGGCGACGGCTTTCTGTGCAACTTCCTGGGCCCAGTCGCCGTGAACAGAGCCGACGATCTTGAATTGCTTGTATTTGTCCGCTCCACGGTGAATGCCTTTCGAGATTTCGTCATCGACGAAAACGCCGGCAAGTCCGCGAATTTCGAGCAGGTTGCCGCCATCCGGCATTTTCTTGGCGAGGTAATCCAGCTGCACTTCACCCATCTTGGCGAAATCAACGGCGATACGATAGGCGCAAGGTTCGGTGACGATGCCGTCAAATGAGACAACAACGATGCCTGCATCACACGCCTGCTTGACCACGCCGTTCAAGGCGTCGGGAGATGCGGCGTTGATAACGATGGCGTTGTAGCCTTGCAGGATGAGGTTCTGGATCTGGGCGGCCTGTTCGGTGACCTGGTTTTCGGAGGTGGTGAAAGGATCAGCGGCGGCGACGATGCCATCAGCCACAGCCTTTTTCGTCACCTTGTCCCAGCTCTTCAACATGGACTGGCGCCAGGAATTTCCGGCGTAGTTGTTGGACAGCGCGATCTTCTTGTCTTTGGTGTCGGCGAGCGCGGCATCGAAAGCGGCAAGGCAAGCGACAGCGACTGTGGAAATCAGAATCTTCTTCAACATTGGTTCCTCCAGGGGATGTTTGGGGCGAACGGGGGCGTACGCCCGTGTTGACTAGAACACAAAACTTTCACGGCGGCAATTGCCATTGATTTCAATCCTTCGCCCAGTACAATCGCCAACCTAATGGAGGAGACGCAAATGGCGAACAGCACTGGGAAACGCATCGTGTTTACGGGCGGCACAGGCAAGGCGGGCAAACATGCCGTTCCGCATCTTCTGGCGAAAGGGCACAGTGTTCTCAATATTGACTTGAAACCACTGGATTTTCCGGGTGTACACACGCTGATCACAGACCTTACCGACAGCGGTCAGGCGATGAATGCACTCTCCACGCATTTCGGCTATCAGGGCTATGAGATTGGGAAGCCGCCGTCACCGCCTGATGCCGTCGTGCATTTCGCGGCCATCCCCGCCATTCTCATGCGGCCTGACAATGTGACGTTTTCGGCAAATGTCATCAGCACCTACAACGTGCTCGAAGCCGCGATGAAGCTTGGCGTGCGCAAGGTGATCATCGCCTCGAGCGAGACGACCTATGGTGTGTGTTTTGCGGAAGGTGACCGCGACTACAAAAAATTTCCGCTGGAAGAGGACTACGAGATTGATCCGATGGACAGCTATGGACTGTCAAAGCAGCTGAACGAACACACGGGCCGGGCCTTTGCGGCGCGGTATGGTGCCGATATTTACGCGCTGCGCATCGGCAATGTCATCGAACCGCATGAGTACACGCGCTTTCCTGGGTTTGTGAAAAACCCGATGAGCCGCAAGCGCAACGCCTGGAGCTACATCGACGCGCGTGATCTCGGCGAGATCGTGCACCTGTGCATCGAGAAGGATGGCTTGGGCTTCCAGGTGTTCAACACCGTCAATGACACGATCACTTCCGACATGCCGACGGAGAAGTTTTTGGCGAAATACGCGCCGGGAACGCCAGTGACGCGCAAAATGGGCGAGTTCGAAGCGCCGCTGTCAAACCGGAAGGCCCGCGACGTGCTGGGGTTCAAAGAACAGCATGACTGGCGGAAGTATGTTTAGGTCTCCGTCTGCATTGGTCTTCCAGTTTTCTTTCCAAATATTGAACTACAAACACACATGGTCAGATCAGGAGAAAATCCCCAGCGGACACAACCGTGCCAGGTTTTAGCGTGGCGAACTGGAACTGGCCTCCTGCGGCGCTGCCATTGGCGTCGTAGAAAAGATTGCCCGTGGCCTTGTCGTAAATCAGGTGGTCGTTGCCGTCCAACGCCTTCGTGCCAAGACGCAGTTCGGTGGTTGTGATGGTCGGGCCGAGGGCGGCGAAGTTGGATTTGGATAACGCGATTTCGTCCAAGGCGTGCGCGAAGTCGGCGATGCGGTCAATATTGCTTGCCTTCAATGCAGATGAGAACACAAAACTGTCAGCACCGGTGCCGCCGATCAGTGTGTCAGCCGCGCCAAATCCGTTCAGCGTGTCTGTGCCGGCACCGCCCGACAAAGTATTTTTTGCCGCATTGCCTTTGAGAACATCATTGCCGCCGAGGCCCGCGAGGTAACCTGATGCGTCCACGGTCGCAACGTCGTTGCCTGCCGAACCGCGGCCAAAGATGCGGGCGGCGATGCCTTCATGGTCGGGGTCGATTGTGCCTGCTTCCGACATATAGGTGATGACAAAGCCGCCGCCTGGCAAAGCCTTCAACTCAGGTGACCCTTGGTCATCTATGCGGTCCTGGGCCACTTCAAAAACGCCGGAAACGGGTCTGCCATTGGCGTCGAATATGCGCGCCTGGAGGTCGTCGAAGTAATCAATGGTCGGACTTCCGGGTGTGACCCACGACACGACAATTTCACCGGTCACGAGTTGCACCAAATCGATGCCGTAGATGATGCCATGCGACGAAGAGAAGGCGAGGATTTCCTTGGTTGTCGCTTGTCCCGTGCTGTTGAACAACTGCAGATGCACGTCATAAGTGAACTTGTTGTTGGGATGTACTTGCGTTTCATAACGCGACAGTGCAAATCCGCCGCTGCGCAACGCGCAAATTCCAAACGGATCAATGCCGTCACCGACCGTGCCTTCAGCAATGCTGATGCTGAAATCCGATTTCAGGAGTGCGCCCGATTTTGAGAAAATCGAACCGCGGATTTCGTTGGCGTCCAGGTCACCAGGGGTCGGATATGACGCTTCACTGTGCCACACGACCAGCGTGTTGCCGTTTGCAAGTTGCGTGGTGATGGGCACGTTCTGGTCAAAGTCATGGACTTTTGTGTTCAACCTGAAGTCAGTCCCCTGGGCCACGCCATTTTTGTCGTAGCGGCGTGCAAAGACATCATCGAAATCCACCTTGCCATTGTTGCCGGTGCCGTCGACGCCGAAAAACACCATGAAGCCGCCATTGGCCAGAGGGGCCAATGTCGTGCCCTGCGTTTCAAATGACTGCACGGTGTCCACTTTGAACGAGTCCTTGCGAACCGAGCCGTCTGAGTTGTAAATCTTTGCGTAGGAATTCTCCTGGCCGAGGATGCCGTCGGCAGAATACTTGAAGGTCACAACGTATCCGCCGTCCTTCAGTGTCGTGATTTGCGGATCGGTTGAGGCGGCATTCTCAATCACATCGATGACAATTTCACCGCCGACGGGAATGCCATATTTGTCGTAGCGCTGGCCAGCGATGTAATAGGAATCGAAGGCATCGCTCGTGTAAAATGAGTCCCAGACGATCAGAAAACTGCCATCGGCAAAGGTTGTGACATCCGGATGGCGCTGCCAATTTTCTGTATAGGTGTTGACTGGAAATTCAAAACTCATTGCGCCATCCTTTTGTTAAAGATTTAGCAACCTTCGCGGGCGGTGCGCAAGGGATTGTTTTTTCAAGGTAAATGGGTGGGGACATGGGAATGGAGGATGTGGCGGAAGCACTTTTGGGGATGTCTTTCATGAAACGACCGGTACACAACTCTGCGAAACGCTGGACAGGCTTTGGGACTTGAACTGGCTGGGTTCGATCATGCCGGTTTGATTGGGAACGATCCCGCAGCCTGCAACACCTTGTGCATCAATCGGCCCGAATGGAAGTTGCGTGATCAATTCCTTGCCAACATCGGCAAGGTCATGAATTCTAGAGAGCTTCGCAAAGTAGCGGGAGGCATCACAGATTGGGTGCGACGCGTGAGAGAATTGCGCAACGAGGAAGGATTTCAACTACTGACCCACAACGACAGGTTCGAATGGAAATGCTTTTGGTATAATTTCGTCGCGCCTCGTCGACCGAGCAATTGCAAGTGCTTGAGCGGCTGGTATCCAAGTTTCCAAAACAAGCGCGGAAACAACTGGACGACTAACACCAATCGTCACAACAATTGACCCATTCTTCTCCCTCCCCACCAGGGGGAGGGAATACCAGAGAGACTCGTTTGAAGCCCGAAGAGTCAGTATTTATGACTGTTGGTATAACACCCATTTGATATGCCTGAATCAGGCACGCCCCCGCCACTGCGATGCCAGCACCGCCACTGCAATCAGCGCTCCTCCCGCAAACGTCGCCATCGGTGGAAGCTCGGCGAAAATCAGGAACGCCAGAATCGGCTGCAGCGGGACTTCGAGATTGCTGACCAGGGCTGTCTCTCCGGCCGGGAGAAATTTTGATCCTTCGGTGAGCGTTGTGGCGGCACAGACGAAAACCAGTCCGAAGGCGGCCAACACCAGGATTTCGTGGGCAGCGACTGTGAAGGGATCGCCCCAGATGAGGCACGGCGGCAACACCAACAGTGATGCAAAAAGTGTCGTGCTGGCAGCGGGTGTTGCGGGATAGGCGCGGAAGATCACGAAGCTTGCAGCGGCTGTCAGTGTCATCCACAGAGCAAGCAGATCGCCAATGAAGTTGTTTTTTCCGAGAGAGCCATACGCCACAACGGCAACACCCAAAAATGCCAGGCCGCTGGCGACCAGCACGGTCTGCCGAAGTTTTTCCTTGAGAAAAATCCACGCCAGCAATGCCGACAACAGTGGCGCGCTGCCATAGAGCAGCGAGACATTGGCGATGGTGGTGAGCTTGTAGGCTTGAATGTAAGCGATGGCGCCGCTGGCCCAAATGGCTGACACGGCAAGGCCCACGAAGCCCAGCCCCGCAATATCCGCGCGCAAGCGCCCGCGCCAGGCGAGATAACTCAGCATGAAGGCGATGCCGAACACCGCGCGCCAGAACGTGACCTCCCAGGCACCTGCTTCCACCGCACGCGTGAACAATCCCGGCGTGCTGAACAGCAGCGCGGAGATCGCTACCAAAAACAGCCCCTTGTTCCGACCCTGCATGAACACCATGCAGGCTCTTATATTGTCAGGCTGTCAACACCTGTCAGCAGGGTTCACGATGCGCCCATTGCCTTCGCAAGATTGTCGAGGCAGCCGATCCAGCCATGCCTGTGGCTGTCGCGGGATTTTTCTGTCGAGAGGCGTTCGTGCTTCAAATCAACGCGCGTGCCTTTGCCTTCATCGTGAAATGTCACGGTGACCAAGGTGGGCTGGCTGGGATCGCCTTCCCAGCCCCAGGTGAAAACAAGTTTTTCGTTGGACACGATTTCCTTGTATTCGCCGATGGCGGTTGGAGTGCCTTCCTTGCCTTGCATGACTATGCGATAGCTGCCGCCGACCTTGGCATCAACGCTGACATCACCCACTGTCATGTCGCCGGGCGCGAACCACAGTTTGACCAGGGCCGGATCAATCCACGCCGCGAATACTCTGGCGCGTGGTGCGGCGATTGTCTTGCTGACATCAAGGCTTAACATTTGACTTCTTCCCCTTGGATTTTCCGGTGAGAATACGTTCGAGTGCGTCGAGGCGCGTGGTCCAGAAGTGCTGATAGAATTTCAGCCATTCATTGGCGCTCTTCAACGCTTCGGGGTTGAGCTTGATCATTTGAAAACTGCCGTCCTTGCGGCGGTCGATGAGGCGGGCGGCCTCCAGCACCTTGAGGTGCTTGGAGACAGCCGCAAGCGTCAGATCATAGGGTTCGGCCAGTTCAGTGACGGTGCGCTCTTGCCTTCCGATTTGGCGGATAAGATCGCGCCGCGTGGGATCGGAGAGAGCCTGAAAAATCCGGTCGAGATCATAATCGCTTGCAGGCTGCATGGGGGATTATTTCTGCGCGGCGAATTCCTTGTCCCAGCCTTTCATGATGCCGGTCAACTGATCGACCGTCATGCCTTCGACCATGTCGGAGTGGTCGTTGATTGCGTGATGCCACATTTCAGCTTCGACAACGCGCGTGTCGGTTCCTTTGACGGTGTGGCCGCAGTTGCATGCGATTGAATAAGACTTTGCCATGGTGCGTACTCCTCGATTTTGACGCCAGCGTTTGAACGCGGGCTTGGCACTTGTTAACGCACCCATGGGCAAGAGTCAACTATTTGGTTGAATGTTCCGAATGCATTTGTTAATCAGGCTGAAGCCGTCTATTTTGATGGCGGGGCAACGTGAAAGGGGAATGGATATGGGTGAAATTACCAATGGCGTAAGCTGGCTTGCGGTTATCGCAGGCGCAATCGTTTCGTTCCTGCTGGGATGGCTGTGGTACTCGCCAAAATTGTTCGGCACCAAATGGGCCGAAGGATCGGGTGTGAAAATGAACTCGGCAGACAACATGCCTGTCGGGGCCATGATCACCCAAGGATTGGGTTTGCTGCTGATGAGCTGGTTCGTTGGTGTCACCGCCAACAGCAATGCGCTGTTCACGGTGATCCTGGCGACGGTGGCGTTTACCGTTCTGCAATTTTCCGGCAACAGCTTCAGCGGGAAATCAAACTATGCCCGCATGGTTGACGCCGGATACTGGATCGCGTGTTTGGTCATCATGATCCTGTCGCAAGGATTGATACGAGGGATGTAAGTCGGCGCAGGTTACAAAATAAAATCCGGTGCTGTAAGTTGCGCCAGTGTTATGTTGTTGATGGTCAGCGTGTCACCGCTGCCAAAATTGAAAACCACATTGGCGCCCGATTGCGTGGCGAAGGATTTGGCCGCGCTGACACCGGCAAAATTGAAATCCGTCAGGTCGATATGGTCCACATTGTCGGCGAAGTCGAGAATGCGATCGCGGTCATCGCCGCGATAATAGACGAATTGGTCACGGCCCAGGCCACCAGTCATCTGGTCATTGCCAATGCCGCTTTCGAGAAGGTCGACGCCTGCGCCGCCAAACAGTTTGTCAGCGCCCGCATTGCCTTCAATCTTGTCATTGCCGGCTTCGCCATAGAGAGTATCGTTGCCCGCACCGCCTTCGATCTTGTCAATACCGCTGCCGCCGTAGATCGTATCGGCGCCACCGAGACCCTCGAGTTTGTCATTGCCCCCGAGGCCGTAGATGGTGTCGGTGAGAGATGTGCCTTCGATCTTGTTTGCGAGTGAACTTCCACGCTTGATAGCCATGATTGTCACCTGTGAGTAGAACTCCGTGTATTATGTACGCAAAGGACACTGACAAAATTCCATCACAAATCGTCAACGGAATGTCAGGGTATCCAGGAATCCAGCTGTAACGAAAGACGGCTGCTGTGGCAGATTCACCGCTGCTTGCCGAAAACTGTGGGCAACGCGTTAACTATTCATTGACCATTGCGGCATGCGGCTGTACCAATCCTTATCAATATCGCGCAGATTGTAAGCGATTGGTGGTGTGGGGCAACCAATCGTGGCATTGAGTCGGGCAACAGTTCTTGTTGGGTGGTGGCATGAAATCGAACTTCTTTTCGGTTGCGAAATCTTTTGCAATTTTGTGTGGCACTGCAGTTGCATCGGGCGCGTCGCTTGCTGCAGACACGAATTTGGCACCGTCGTCTCCCACCTACGACCGCCCGGCGGTTGAGATCGGCGGCGGCATCGCCAATGAAGGCGAGTCTGGGGAGATCAATTTTCTGGCACCCATGGTGTTTTCCGAAGGCAAGGACCTTTTGTTCTTCGGGGCGGACGTGAAGTTCTCGGGCTTCAACATCAACGACACTGGCGACACGGTTTATAACGCTGGCGGCTATCTGGGGTATCGGCGATTGCTCGATGATGATGGCGGCGTGCTGGGCCTGTGGGCGGGTGTGGATTATTTCAACACCGACCTGTCCAACGAGTTTGCCCGGGCCATTGCAGGTGTGGAGTATTTTGGTTCGCATGTGATTGCGAGAGCCAATGCCTTTGTGCCGTTTGATTCGACCTCATCAGAGTGGACGGTCACATCTGGTGGCTTCATCAATACCTACGACGAGAAGGTTCCAAGCGGATTTGACGCTGAACTTGGCCTTCGCATGCCCGTGGCGATGGACAGTTTTGTGAAACCCGGCGAGTTCCGCATCTTTGCAGGCGGTTACGATTTCATCGGACTTGATGATGACGGCGGCAATGTGCTGGGTGGCCGCGCCCGGGCGGAGCTTGATCTTTATGTGTTTGATGAGCATCCCGACACGCGGCTGAGCTTCGAGACGTCCTACGCCTACGACAAGCATTCCGGCGACCAATATGGGGCAGGGGTGAAGCTTTCCATTCCGCTCGGTGTCACCAACAAGATTTCTGAACATGGTTCAAAGGACGCAACCGTCGCCGAACTCGATTCCTTCGGCCAGGACCTGTTCCAGCCGGTCAGGCGCAACCGCGAGAACGTGAGCCGCATCCGGTTGAAGGACCGCGTTGCCGTTGTCACTCCGGGGACTGGCGGCACGGCAGGTGTCACACTGTCGAATGTGTGCGGCGGCGCATCAGGTTCGCTGGCATTGAATAGCGGGCTTGGCTCTTCCAACATCAAGCAGGGTTCAGCGGTTGGCATCATTGATCCATCGGGGGCGGCGACGCCGCTCAACCTTACGCTGGCCAACATGGTGGATTCCAGCGGGCAAACGCTGACCCAGTTGCTGGCTTCAAGCCCGCAATCAGTCAATGCAACTCTGACTTTCCCGGCCACCACGGTGAACTTTGCCTCGCAAGTTGTTCAGCCAGCTGCAGCAGTTGCTTCAACCGGCAGCGCTGCAACGGCCCAGAAGATTACCTCCGCAACAGTCACCATCAACGGCAGCAGCTGCTCGATGAATGTGCAAACGGAGCCGTATCAGGCGGCACTCACGCTGGCAACGATTTGCGGCGGGGCAAATACACCGATCAATGTGGTTGTGACTGGGAGTTCCATTTCCGTTGCCAGCAAGATTTCGCCGATGGCAAAGGTGTCCAGCGGTATACTGCAGGGTGCCACTCTTGGCGACTATCCACTGACATATGATCCAAACACCGGCACTCCACTGACCTTCAAAACTCTCAAATTAATTCTAGCTACAATGATGGATTCTTCAGGCCAGACGCTTGTGCAATTGCTCGCGGCCGGACCAACAACACTTGCAACGACCTTGAATTTTCCATTGAGCGAGTTTGACCCGAATGCCGATTTCTATTCGCCTGTAACAGCACTCACCGATCCCTTGGGGTTTCCTGGATGCTCGCAGTATATTTCAGGGATATCGCTGGCTGTTGCGAGCAACAATCAGTGCACGCTTAATGCGACAAGCAGCATGGCTTGCCTATCTGATATGCGACTTAAACACAGCATTGCACCGCTTGCGGTGACTGCAGCCGGATACAAGATCTACAGCTTCAAGTACAACGCCAGCTACAAGCCTGATGACAAAACCTATGTCGGTGTGATGGCACAGGATGTTGTGCAGTCACACCCGGAAGCAGTGAAGACGACGCGTGACGGGTACTATTCAGTTCGTTACGATCGCCTCGGCCTGCGCATGGCGACACTGGAAGACTACCAGCGGCGCGGGCTTGCAGCGGTGGAAATCGGGCACTGAAGACTGCCCGGTTGCGGCTGCGTGCGCTGCTTCTTCTGAGCTTCCCTTAAGCGCCTTCCGGGCCTACCCCGGCGCTTTGGTTCAATACTGGGATACTTTCCACAATTCAGCAAGCAAATGACAGCGCCGCGTGGTCTTCACCGTCGCCACGCCGATTACAGAAAAGGCAAGTCTACAAGCTTTGCGGAGACCGCACCGCCATGACGATTAACGGTAACGGACTTGCCTGATCCCAAGGATGAAGAAATGAGTGCGTAGCCGATGTTGGCTTTCATGCGGGGCGACCAGACGCAATTCGTCAGGGTGCCGATTTTTGCGCCGCCAAAAAAGACGTCTTCTTGCCGGAAACCCTGTGGCGCAGCTTCGCCGCCTTCAAGGATGGCACCAAGCTGGTGTCGCTTTACGCCATCAGCCTTGATGCGGCGCAGCGCTTTGATTCCGATCACATCGTCCGGCACGTCAAGGTCCACATATTTTCCGAGCCGCACTTCAAATGGATTAGTGGCATCATCCGTGTCGCCGCCAACTGACACCAGGCCGCTCTCCACACGCTCTGGCGTGGCTGGTGCGCCAGGCCCAATACCCCATGGTTTTCCCGCGTCCTTGAAAATGTTCCAGAGCTTGGTGCCTTTGCTGCCGTCCTTCAGATAGATTTCAAACCCGCCCTGTTTTGACCAGCCTGAGCGCTGCACGGCGACGGGAATGCCTTCGATCTCGGTTTCCTTGAACCAGAAATACTTGAGCGCCCGCACCCAATCGCCCAGCACATGGGCTACCACGTCCTCGGCTTTGGGCCCCTGCAACGCCATGGGCGACACATCGGGTTCGCTGATCTCCACGTTCAATCCGCGCTCGGCGGCGATGGCGCTGGCCCAGAACCAGATGTCGCTGTCGGCAATCGAAAACCAGTACAGGTCATCAGCGTGCTTCAGCAAAATCGGATCGTTGATGATGGTGCCGCGATGATTGCACAGTGCCACATATTTTCCCTGGCCCACTTTGCATTTCGAGAGATCGCGCGGGCTGAGGATCTGCGCCAGCTTGCCCGCATCGGGGCCTTTCAACTGCACCTGCCGTTCAACGCCTACATCCCACTGCGACACACCGTTGATCAACCGCCAATACTCCGCTTCCGGATTGCCAAAAGATGTCGGCATGATCATGCGGTTGTAGACATTGGCCGTGACCATGCCTTCTGCCACGGCCGATTCAAAAAAAGGTGAAGGCCGGACGCGGGCGGTTGGTGTGAACGAAAACATTGGGACTCCCCGAAATTGGCAGGCTTGCCGTGCGCCACATAAGGTATTGAGTAGCGGTGGGCAAACCAATCGTATCACAATGGGTCAATCAACTCGGACATGGCTCCACATCAAACAAGCTGCTAACCAGAAGAACCGCATGCGCGAAGGGATTTTCATGGATTTGACTACGCTCGATTTGCAAACCATCAAGCTGACGATTGACGATGGTATTGCCACCGTTCGGCTGGACCGTGCGCCCAAGCGCAACGCACTCAATGCTGTTGCCATCGAAGAATTGGTGACGATATTTTCTGCGCTACCCCGCTCCGGCGTGCGGGCCGTGGTTTTGTGCGCGGAAGGTGATCATTTTTCGGCGGGCCTCGATCTCGTCGAGCATCACAAGGCGGACCGCGATGCGGTGTCCTTCATGCACCTGTGTTTGCGTTGGCACGAAGCCTTCAACAAGATGGAATATTCCGGGGTGCCGGTGATTGCAGCACTTAAAGGAGCGGTCGTCGGCGGCGGCCTGGAACTTGCATCTGCCGCGCATATCCGGGTGGCGGATGACACCGCATATTTTGCTTTGCCCGAAGGCCAGCGCGGATTGTTTACCGGCGGCGGTGCCACGATCCGCGTGGCGGGTTTGGTCGGCAAGGCACGGATGATCGACATGATGCTGACGGGCCGCATCTTTAAAGGCCAGGAAGCTGTTGATGTCGGCCTGTCGCAATATCTGGTGGACGATTGCGAAGCCAAAGCATTCGAGATCGCCCACAAGGCCGCCGAAAATCCCGCACTCTCCAACTTCGCCATCTGCTCGGCGATTTCGCATGTGCAGAACATGTCGGCGCTGGATGCCTCATATCTCGAGGCGGTGATTGCTGGCATGGTCAACACCAGCCCGGATTCACGTGAACGGTTGGCATCTTTTGCCAACAAGACTGCGCCGCTGGTGAAGCCGGTTTAAAGTGGATTGTTTTTTAACCCGCGTCATGTTATCAGCCTTGATCATGCCGCGCATTGCCGCCATCTCGCTTCTGCTTCTTAGCTTCCCTTAAGCGCCTTCCGGGCTTTAGGACCCCGGCGCTTTGGGGTCCCTCTTGAAAATCTGGCCAAATCAAACGAGAAGCGCAATCATGTATAATCCTGTTGAAAAATATCGCCCCTATGCCCCCGTTCCCTTGAAGGATCGGCAGTGGCCCAACCGCACGCTCACCACCCCGCCGATCTGGTGTTCCGTTGATCTCCGTGATGGCAACCAGTCGCTCATTGAGCCCATGGGGCATGAGCGGAAAGTTCGGATGTGGAACGCGCTGGTCAAAATGGGTTTCAAGGAAATCGAGATCGGGTTTCCCTCCGCCTCCCAAACCGATTTTGATTTCTGCCGGCATCTCATCGACCACAATTGCATTCCCGATGGTGTGACCATTCAGGTGCTGGTGCAATGCCGCGAGGAACTGATCCGCCGCACCTTCGAAGGCATTCGTGGGGCGAAGTCGGCCATCGTGCATTTCTACAATTCGACGAGCGAATTGCAGCGCCGCGTGGTGTTCCAAAAGGACCGCGTCGGCATCATCGACATCGCAGTGCAGGGTGCGCGGCTGATCAAGCGGCTGGCGGATGAAAGCGGCATGGCAGATGCCATCCGTTTTGAGTATTCGCCAGAAAGCTTCACCGGCACCGAACTCGATTACGCGGTGGAAATCTGCGAGGCGGTGATGGACGAGATCAAGCCCACATCAGCCAAGCGCCTCATCCTCAATCTCCCCGCCACGGTGGAAATGTCCACGCCCAACATTCACGCCGACCAGATCGAGTGGTTCTGCCGTGAGATCAAGGCGCGGGACTCGGTCATTATCTCGCTGCATCCGCACAATGACCGCGGCTCCGCTGTCGCCGCCACGGAGCTGGCGCTGCTGGCGGGGGCGGATCGTGTGGAGGGCACGCTGTTCGGCAATGGTGAGCGCACCGGCAATGTGGACATCATCACCCTGGCGCTGAACCTCTACACGCAAGGCGTGGACCCCGCGCTCGACGTTTCCAACATCAATGATCTCGTGCGCATGGCGGAATATTGCAACCAGCTGCCGGTGCATCCGCGCCATCCTTATGCCGGAGAACTGGTGTTCACGGCGTTCTCGGGCTCGCACCAGGATGCCATCAACAAGGGCTTCAAGGCGATGAAGGCCTCCAACAAGCCACTGTGGGAGGTGCCGTATCTGCCGATTGATCCCATGGATCTCGGCCGCAGTTACGAGGCGGTGGTGCGCATCAATTCGCAATCGGGCAAGGGTGGTGTGGCTTACGTGCTCGAAACCGAACACGGCATCGAGTTGCCGCGGCGTTTGCAGATCGAGTTCTCGAAAGTGGTGCAAGGTATTGCCGATGGCGAGGGCGTGGAGCTTTCATCGGCCCGCCTGTGGAGTGCGTTCGAGAGTGAATATCTCGACGGCAACGGGCGCTATGGTTTTGTGGAGCACAAGACGAGTGGCGAGAACCTCACCGCCGTGATCACTGTTGAGGGCAAACGCAAGTCCATCAAGGGCCACGGCAACGGCCCGGTCGACGGCTTCGTCGACGCTATCCGCAAAGAGAGCGGCTTGCAGTTCGACGTGGCGGATTACCGCGAACACGCCATGGGGCATGGGGCGAATGCGTCGGCTGTGGCCTATATGGAGTTGCGGCTGGCGGATGGCACGACGCTGTTCGGCGTCGGCATCGACAAAAACATCGTGGTGGCCTCACTGAAAGCCGTTGTGTCGGGTGTGAACAGGGTGGGGAGAGCTTGACCTATTCCGCCTGTTATTCCAACACTGCGTTATGGGTCTGCTGCCGAACCACAAGTCTGCGGAAATCGATATCGCAAAGCTACGCGACTATTGCCTGAACCCGGCGCATCCGCGTGGGCGGCACAAGGCGCGGTTGTTTGAGGCCTCCCTTGGAATTACTGCGCGGGATGCCGATTGGCTGAGGGAAGCCTTCCTTTCAGGGTTGTCACGTTCCGATGCTGATCGTCAGGCCACTGATCAATATGGTGAACGCTGGAAGGCCGATGTTCTGTTAGCGCGACAGGGCCGCCATGTTGTGGTAAGAACCATCTGGATGATCCGGGCCGGGGAGACTGTTCCCAAGCTGGTGACATGTTGGGTTTTGTGAGTTGAGAGGAGAGAACCATGAACAAGCGACCTGACCTGCATGACGTGGTTGCGCTGCTGGATGACATTCCGGCGCAAAGCCTCTCGCGCGGGCAAGTGGGCACTGTTATCGAAGTGTTGAACACGGACACAGCACTCGTCGAATTCAGCGACGACGAAGGCCGCGCCTACGCCATCGCACCCGTCGCCACAGCGCAAGTACTGTTGCTGCACTATGACCCAGAGGCGGCGTAGCGCGGACATCCCCTACCGTCATTCCCGCGCAGGCGGGAACCCAGCTTTTCTTCTTTGCCAATTCATGCCAAAACTTTCTCATGGCTACGCCAAAGACCATCTTCCGCATGAAGAACTCGCCGCATCTGGGCGGTTTTGTGAAACACGAGGTTTTGGAACCGCTGGACTTGTCCGTCACCGCTGCGGCCAAGGCGCTGGGCGTCACACGTGCAGCACTGTCGGCCCTTCTCAATGAACGCGCCGATCTCTCGCCCGAAATGGCGCTGCGTCTGGAAATGGCGTTCGGCGTTTCGATGGATGTGCTGATGCGCATGCAGAACAGCTACGACATAGCGCGGGCGCGCAAGGCTGCGAAGGGGATACGGGTTCAGAAGTTCAAAAAGGCGGCGTGAGATATTTGGTGCACTTTCACCATATCTGCGCTGTCACCATACCTGCTTTTCCCTCCTCCGCTTGTTGGGAGGGTGTCGCGGCACGCGACGGGTGGGGTCTCGCACCGTGACCAAATTCATCATTCCCTCCTCGCAATTTCGAGGAAGGATCAGGCTTAATTAAAGGGAAGCGTCCCCATTATTCCCCATTATTCCGCAGAGCACGCCATGTCACAACGCCATCACCTACCTCTGAGTTTCCCCGGACAGCCCTGCCGCTTGCGGGGGCGGGGCCGGGGGCGGGCGCCTGTTGCAATCGCGATTTCAACTTGACTCGTGTCGCGTATAGCGCTACACACATCCCGTGATCACGTCCTTCCGCCACAAGGGTTTGCGCAAATTCTTCGAGGAAGGCGACGCCAAGCTCTTGCGGCCTGATTGGGTGCCACGCTTGCGCCGCCTGCTGACGGTACTTCATGCAGCAGAGTCATTGGCGGTGCTGGAAACGGTGCCGGGCTGGCGGCTCCACGCCTTGAAAGGTGATCTCAAAGGATTTTGGAGCCTGTCGGTCAGCGGCAACTGGCGGATCATTTTCAGATGGGTAGACGGCGAGGCATCCGACGTTGATCTCGTTGACTACCACTAGAGGAGTTTAACCATGCAGATGATGGACCCCGCCCACCCCGGCGAAATCCTGAAAGAGGATGTGCTGGCACCCATGGGCCTCACCGTGAAACGCGCCGCCGAAATCCTCGGCGTCGGCCGCCCGGCGTTGTCGGCAGTTCTCAATGGCCGCGCCAGCCTCTCGCCCGAAATGGCCATCCGGGTGGAGAAGGCCTTCGGCGTGTCGATGGATTTGCTGCTGAAGGTGCAACTGCAATACGATATTGCTAGGGCACGCAAGGCGGCGAAGGGGATCAAGGTGAAGCGGTATAAAGCGGCGGCGTAGTTTGGCTTAATAATTTTGTCGAGAAGCTGGGTCATGAAGAAATTGAATTTGCTGGTATTGTTTGCACTGTTGTCTTTGCCGTCAGGCGAAGTGGCAAAGGCAGATGATGCCGCCGTAACGAAGTATAAAGACTTCACTCCGGAACAGATCAAGCAACTTCCCGAGGCAGTGCAAAAGTCGGATTTGCCAGTTATGTACAGCCAAGCTACGAACACGGCTCTTGCCCCATGGGCGAATGACCTGTTTGCGATGCAGCTCAACACTTTGTTTTATAACGGTATTGGAGACTTAGGTGGCGCAATTTGGTCGTTCCAAAGTGATGTGGGGGATCAACCAACTGGTAAGTTGACGGTATGGCAAATATTTCAACTGCGTTACCGCTCAGAAATGCAAAAAGCGTCCCCACCGAGCATTTATCAAACGTTTGCGTCCAACAAGTCGTCTGACGCTGCATTCATCAAGGGCACCACAACTATTGTTGACGAAAGGCCCGCATGGCCAATAAATTATACGCGGATGAATTGCTATAAATCAGACGGTTACTGTGAGCTCGAGGAGTTGTCTGTACAGCCACCGACCGATAAGGATTGGGTCTACAATTTCTCAGTAATTTGGAATGATCCGCTGTACTACAAAATTACGAGTTGGTCGGAGGATGTGATCCAAGCCGTATGAACCGCCCCGGGATTGCCGGAGGCTCCAATTCTTGAGAAGAAGGAGCCATCATGAACAATACAACAACCCCAAAGAAACGTCCGAACTATGCGCCTGAGGTCCGCCAACGTGCGGTTCGCATGGTGCTGGATCACCAATGTGATTACCCGTCGCGCTGGGCGACGATAGATTCCGTTGCCAAAAAGATCGGTTGTGCACCGCAGTCGCTTCACGAATGGGTGAGGAAGACCGAGGTGGACAGTGGCAAACGCGCTGGTGTTCCGAGCGACATGGCCGAGAAGATGAAGGCCTTGGAACGCGAGAACCGAGAACTGCGCCAGGCCAATGAGATCCTGCGCAAAGCGTCAGCTTATTTTGCCCAGGCGGAGCTCGACCGCCCGTTCAAGAGATGATCAGCTTCATTGATGATCATCGTGGAGACCATGGGGTCGAGCCGATCTGCAAGGTACTGCCGATCGCCCCTTCCACCTATCACGATCATGTGGCCAAGCGTGCTGATCCGGAAAAACTTTCGGTTCGGGCAAGGCGCGACATGGCTTTGAAGCCTGAGATCACACGTGTCTTCGAGGACAACTTTGCGGTCTATGGGGTTCGCAAAGTCTGGCGACAATTGAAGCGCGATAACCTTGATGTGGCCCGCTGTACAGTCGAGAGGCTTATGAAAGAGATGGGATTACGGGGCGTTATTCGCGGCAAGCCGATACGCACCACCTTCAGTGATAAAGCAGCAGCTTGCCCGCTTGATCACGTCAATCGTCAGTTCCATGCGCCAGCCCCCAACAGGCTGTGGGTGTCGGACTTCACCTATGTCTCGACTTGGGGAGGGATGATCTATGTCGCCTTCGTCATCGATGTTTATGCCCGCTACATCGTGGGCTGGCGGGTGAGCAGAACCGCCCATGCCGGCTTTGTGCTGGATGCCCTGGAACAGGCCATTCATGACCGAAGGCCCATGAACAAAGGGGGCCTCATTCATCACTCTGACCGCGGTAGCCAATACCTCTCCATCAAATACACTGAACGATTGGCAGAAGCGGGGATCGAACCTTCGGTTGGCAGCGTTGGTGACAGTTATGACAACGCGTTAGCCGAAACCATCAACGGCCTCTACAAAGCCGAAGTGATCCACAGAAGAGGGCCTTGGCGCTCGTTCGAAGCTGTTGAGTTTGCAACACTGGAATGGGTCGACTGGTTCAACAACAGACGCCTGCTGGAACCCATCGGCAATATCCCGCCTGCCGAGGCCGAAGAAAACTACTACGCAGCAACCGCAGCCATGGACAACGTCCCCATGGCCGCATAACTTAAACCAACAAGCCTCCGGCAATCCCGGGGCGGTTCACTTTGCGTTTGCGGAATGCCTGTTCATAACATCCGATTTTGTAAGATGGTAGCGCTTTCCACGCGTCTTACTAGGGACTTCCAGAAAGAAACGCCTTCCCAACCGGACTTTCGCCGCGCACCGAGGAATGAGCGGATTGGGCTCAATGCTGACTTTCGCTGCGGCTTGGACAGGCGCCCGCTAATGGCCCATCGCGACATTGCCCGCAAAGAGTCTGACTGCTCAAACCTGAAAGCCGACAGACTGTCCACGACGAGACGGGCGCAGCGCGGGAACTCAGACTCGCGATGTCAAGCTGCCCTATCCGGCGCCGTTTCATTGAAAACGAGCCTGAGCTTCGGCCGCAACATGTCACCCACGGCGTCTACGCCCTGCCGAACAGGGTCATCGAACAGGTGGGCGTAACGTTGCGTAGTTTTTGACCTTAAAGGGGACGTTTCCCATAGGCGCTAACTTAAGCCCTGTAGTTTTCGTTTTCGCGGCGGCTCACGCAGCAGTCTGGCGAGTTTTGGACAGATTGCGATTGTAGCTGCGATTGAAGGGAATGATAGGATTGCGCTTTTGATGACGGTGAAGACATAGATCGTCATGCGCCAGACGGATGACGCGCGGTTTGCATATTGGGGCTCAGGGGGGAATGGCATCCGCAGCGGTGCGGATGTCATCGGCCAGAAGGGCCAGCAGCAGATGGGCATAGAGCCAGGCGCGGGCCAGTTTTGGATTTTTGACGGGAAGCTTTGCCATGTCGAGAATGGACTTCATGCGCTTGAAGGCCAGTTCGATCTGCCAGCGCACGCCATAGAGGTGCCTGAGACGTTCGGGCGAAGCCTGTTCAGGTGACAATGAGGTGAGCAAAATCAGGCAATCGGCTGCATCCTTTGTGCGCGGGTCTTGCCGCTTGGATTGACGCCGCGCGGCCTCACGTCTGACTTTCTCGCGGGCCTTGATCGCCGCTTTCTCGGGCTTGGGCAGAAGCACGAGGCGCATGGGCACAGGCTGGAACGTGCCCTTTGGCCTGACAATGAAGACGGGTTTGTCGACCACTTCTGTTTTCGCCTGCCTGAGCAGTTCATGCCAGTCGATGACCTGGCCATCGGCGTCCTGAAGCCGCAAGCGTCTCCAGCTCAACCTGAGCAGCAGCTCGCAGCCTTTCTCGCGCAAGCTCCTGATTGAGCCGGGTGTTGGATAGGCCCGGTCAGCAATCACCAGATCGCCGCTTTCAGGCTCAAGCCGCGTCAGGTCTTCCGCCAGAGGTCGTGGCGTCACCGTCAAATCCACGATGCGTGAGGAACCCGGATCATAGCTCAGGTGCACCATGTAACTTAAGCCCTGGCCCTGAGCCGGTATCACTGTCGCATCGCGGATGCGGATGTGGGCTGCAGCACCTTGCTGCCGGGGCGGCGCAGACGGGTTCAACTGCAAAAGCCTGTCATTGCACAGGGCCTCAAGCCAGTCAGCAGATCCCGAAATCCGCTTCATCAGGGCCACATCTGAAAGCCTCGCCACAGCAGCGGCTTCTGCCAATGCCGCTGCCATGCGAAGCGAATGCCCGCCCGGTCCGTACATCAAGGCCAGCCGCAGCAGATCGCCAGCCCGCCTTATACCAACCTGCAGAATTGAAGACTCGCAAAAGAGGCTTGCGGCGCAGGCGATGAGTTGATTCAATGTTCCGGTTTTGCTGGAGGATTGGAAAGATGGGAAATGCCCTGCTTCTGCGCGATGATTTTGATGCCGGTGTGTTGCGCAAGCTGGCTCGCAAGTCCAAGGACACGCGGGCTGTGCGGCGGCTTCTGGCTCTGGCTGCGGTTTATGACGGGGCTAGCCGGGAAGAGGCTGCCAAGGCGGGCGGCATGGACCGGCAGAGCTTGCGGGACTGGGTGATCGCCTTCAATGCCCACGGGCCTGAAGGCTTGCATGATGCCAAGCGTTGCGGAGCGCCGCCCAAACTCAACGCGAGCTGCCAGGCGAAACTCAAGGAGATTGTCATTGCGGGGCCTGACCTTGAAGAAGACGGTGTGGTGCGCTGGCGCTGCTGCGACTTGCAGGCGGTGATTGCGCGTGACTTTGAAATCCAGTTGTCGGAAGCCACGGTGGGGCGGCTTCTGCACCGCATGGGTTTTGCCCATGTCAGCGCCAGACCACGCCATCCCGGCCAGAACGTGGAAGCCATCGCGGCTTTTAAAAAAACTTCGAAACCGAAGTCCGCAATGCGCTGAAAGACAAGGTTATCGCGCCAGACACAGCAATTGAAATCTGGTTCCAGGATGAGGCTCGTGTCGGCCAGAAAAACGGGCTGACCTATCAATGGGCGCTGCAGGGAACAAGACCGCGCCAGCCCAAGGACCAGCGTTATGACAACGCCTACATCTTCGGTGCCATCTGTCCGGCCCGTGGAGAGGCTGCTGCACTGGTCATGCCCTATGCCGATACAGACGCCATGAATGACCATCTTAAAGAGATTGCACAAAACGTCGCGCAAGGTGCCCATGCTGTGGTGTTGATTGATGGCGCAGGCTGGCACACCGCCAAGGCGATTGCCGTGCCAGCCAACATCACGCTGCTCAAACTGCCCGCTTACTGCCCGGAGCTAAACGCCCAGGAAAACATCTGGCAGTACATGCGCCAGACATGGCTCTCAAACCGCATCTTTGAAAACTACGAGGACATACGTGAAGCTTGCGCAACAGCCTGGCGCAAACTCGCCGCTGACCCTCAGCGCATCACATCAATCGGAACGCGCCCTTGGGCTACGCTCGGTCAAAACTTGTGAGGATTGGTATTACCTCTCGCTTGCGCAGCAGGGCCTTGTGCTGCAAAGCCGAAGCCAGAAGTGCGGCCTCGCCGCCAAACAGGCCCAGCGCTTCATCCCAGCCCCAAGAATCAATCTGATTTGTTTCCATCGCCAGTGTGAATCACGTTCTCACGCCAAGCGGAATCCCTTAAGTTAGCGCCTATGGGGACGTTTCCCTTTTTAGGTTTGCTCCAGCCGCGCATCTGCGGAATTGACGTCAGCTGTGGATTGAATGATGGCCTTGCTGGTTCGCAACTGACGCCGATGCTGTTGATCTCATCCTGAAACGCAACGTCCTGCCGCAGGTTCGATCCGTAACCGTGGACCGCTCCGCGCCAAGGTTCAAGTCCGCTGGCACACTCTTCAAAGAGAGAAAGAATGGTGCGGTTGTTTCGGTGGCTGGAGCTTTCAACGAAACGCAAACGGACAGTGATTGCCTGCAGTCTGACACCCGCCTCCGGCCCGGCCCCCAGGGGCAGGCAGGATTGGCAGTCGGCTGAACTGATCACGCTCACGCGGACAAGTGAGACGGCACGGTCGCGACCTCCCGACAGCAGGGTGCCCTTCCTCATTCCCGACGCTCGCGCGAGATTTGGCGAGATTCTGCGAGATTTTTGTCAACATGTAGTAGGTCGCGAAGTTAAAACTCTACTACATGCAGTAGGTCCCGGCCGGGGCCGTGCCGCCTTTCCCGTGTTTTGCCTGGCTTGCGCATGTGACTTTCCCGTGCAGAATCTCATGCCGTTTTCCGACTCAAATGCGTGCGAGTTCCGACTCTCCCAAATGCATTTTTGGTGTTTTTATTGTCACGGAAGGCATGGCGGGGCGGGGCGTCCAGGGCGCAGCCCGCACCAGGCCAACCCCAACACTGGAATTCAGGAATAGAGAGAACACATCTCCAGCATGCCCGGGAAGGCCTCAAATTTTGCCCTAGAGAGAGTTCCCTGTTTGTTTGGCACTTGACAGCCCGGAACGCGTCTCATCGTCCTATGGCCAAATTTGCCGCAGAATTTTCGACTCTACCCATGCGGGCAGAAAAATAGGTAGTTACTTCCCGATTTCCACCAGTCTGAGATAAGGTTTCAGCGTTTTCCACCCTTGCGGGAACTTTTCCTTGGCGGCTTCGTCAGAGACCGAGGCCAGGATGATTGCTTTGTCACCGGGTTTCCAGTCTGCCGGTGTGGCCACGGATTTTGTGGCGGTCAGTTGCAAGCTGTCGATCACGCGCAGGATTTCATCGAAGTTGCGGCCTGTGCTCATCGGGTAAGTGAGCATCAGCTTGATCTTCTTGTCAGGGCCAATAATGTAGACATTTCTGACAGTTGCGTTGTCGGCCGCGGTGCGGCTCCGGGCCTCGCCAGAGGCATTGGGGTGGATCATGCCATAGAGTTTGGCGACCGTCATGTTGCTGTCGCCGATCATCGGATATTCGACGTCAGCGCCGGTCACGTCCTTGATATCCTTCTTCCAGCGCAGATGATCATCCACGCTATCCACTGAAATACCGATCAATTTTACGCCGCGCTTGGCGAAATCGGGCGCTTTCTGCGCCATGGCGCCGAGTTCGGTGGTGCAGACGGGCGTGAAATCCTTGGGATGCGAAACGAGTACCGTCCAGGATCCTTCAATATAATCGTGGAATTTGATCCGGCCTTCCGTCGTGTCGGCCTCGAAATCGGGAGCAATATCACCTAGTTGCAATACCATGGGAGCCTCCTGCTGCGGTTTGGTCGCACCAGCATACACGCGGTTCAGATAAACAACAAATTGCTCTCAGATTCGTTTTGGCTAGTTTGTGCGTTGCAGGCCCATCGCATTGAGCAGGACGGGGTTGAGTTTCCGGTTCTCGTCGCTTTCGACGATGCCAAATGAGCCTCCCCAGCTTGTCACCGCCCAACCCCAGCC
Source organism: uncultured Alphaproteobacteria bacterium (assembly GCA_963819615.1). Classification (GTDB taxonomy): domain Bacteria; phylum Pseudomonadota; class Alphaproteobacteria; order Rhizobiales; family Aestuariivirgaceae; genus Aestuariivirga. Next base: position 452,583 of record CAWFWW010000008.1, on the reverse strand, counting down.
GAGGTCGGCCGGGATTGCCAGCGCATCGGCCAGATAGGTGGCGCGCATGTTGTTGGAAACAGTACCAAAATCACTTGTGCGGATGACGCCGATCTCGCCCACTAGGATCTTTGCAGGCGGCACGTTGTTGGTTTCAGCCCAGGCCGCCACTTTGTCGAAAGGCTCAAGCAGCATCAGCGCTGCCTGGCCTGGCGCATAATAGGCGTCGAGCGCTTCCTCCAGTTGTTTGAGCTGCGATTTTTCTGCGGCCTTGGTGAAACCAGCGTCCTTGATGCGGCGGGTGGCGCGCTCGGCCACGGTTTTTTGTTCTTTCGGATCAGGGGGATACGACACGCCATCTACAAATCGCTCGACGCCCGTGCTCCAGCTTGCACCCTGATGCGTGAAGATCATGGGGTCAAACGTGTGGAACGACCAGACGATGTTGTCGTCGTTGAAAGCTGAAGGCTTGAGGTCGACTAATCCATCGGCACTGCCGGAGCAGGCACCTTGCATGACAATGGCGAGCTTCGGGGCGGCGGCGCGGGCCGTTGCATGCAGGCGTTTGGCCACTGAAGGCCATTGCATTTCAACACCTTGGCTGAATTCGCCAGCGCAATTGATGGAAGGTTCGTTGATCGGCTCGAAGGCCACATGATCAGGGTCCTCGCTGGCAATGGCTTGTCCGATTTCGGTGACGAGAGACAGATATTCAGCCAAGTGCTTGTCACTGCCGAGGTAAGCGCCGATAGGCGGCATCCCGCCATCGCCGGGAATGGCGTGGATATCGACCAGCACATTAAGGCCGCCGCCACGCAAATCAGCTATCGCCTTCTTCATGCCCGCAATGAGGATTCTGGTTTTTTCCGGTTTGCGCTTGTGGAGAAACATCGCTGGATCAATGGCTAACCGCGCAAAATCAAAGCCGGATTGGCGCAAAGCTGCGATTTCGGCCTTGGAAGTTCGGGAGCGCCAATCAGGAAAATCTGCAAGGTCAGTTTTTGAAACAAGCTCTGCACGGTCCGGCCACGTGACCCACACATCGGTTGATACGCCGCGCCTCAGCTCGATGGCCCGCGCTTGCCCTGCCGCAAAAAGCAGGCTGATCAATGAGATAGCCGCGAGCAAACTGCGAAACATGGAACTCTCCTGACGTGTTGTCAGGCAAGGATAGAGTTATATAGGTTGTTTGCAAGTAATCGCAAATGTAACCCTAATTCTTGACTTTGTTGAGTTTTAATTTTGCAGTTTCAATACTTTATACGGCTGTTTTTGGGATCGTAGAAGCACTCGAACTGAACCGCCGCCGGATACCTTTTCCAGGCGATTTCGACTTCCCAGGTTCCGGAAGCGAGCCAGTCTTTGGTGACACTTTCGGCATGTTTGACGTAGCCCAATGCCAGCGAACGGTTGACGCGATGGCCCCAGGCACCCGATGTGGTGGAGCCAACGATGACGCCGTTCCGGTAAATTGGTTCCTCGTGATACATCATCGGTGCGGACTCCGACTGATCTTGAAGTGCCAAGCATATCAAGCGCTTGGGTTGCAGTTTTTGACCGCGCTGTTTGACCAGGGCCGCTTCACCAATGAAACCGCCAGGCTTGTCCCACGCAACGCCAAAGCCGAGGCCTGCTTCAATTGGCGTTTCTTCTTCCGAGATGTCATGTCCCCAGTGGCGATAGGCTTTTTCCATGCGGGCATTGTTCATGCTGTGCATGCCGGCGGGGGTCAGGTTGAATTCATTGCCGGTTTTCATAATGACTTCAAAGAAATGCGCTGCGAATTCGGCTGGAATGTACAGTTCCCAGCCGAGTTCGCCGACATAGGTGATGCGGCTGGCACGGACGCGGGCATAACCGATTTCGATTTCACGCGACGTTCCAAAGGGGAAGTTTTCGTTCGAGAGATCTTCGCCTGAAAGATTTTCGAGAAGAGTGCGGGATTTCGGTCCCATAATCGACAACATAGGAAGGCCCGAGGTGATGTCGACTGCGGTGCAATGCGCATCAGTTGGCGTGTTGCGCTTCAACCAAGTCATGTCGCGCAATTGGGGCTGTGCGCCGGTAACGACGAGGAACTTGTTTTCCGTCATCCGCGTGACCGTAAGGTCCGCTTCAATTCCACCGCGCTCGTTGAGCCATTGGGTGTAGACGATGCGGCCCGGCGCAACGTCAATGTTGTTGGCGCTGATGCGGTTCAACACCTTGCAGGCATCGCGGCCTTCAACTTGAACTTTTGCGAAAGAAGATTGATCAAATAATACAACACCTTGCTTGAGTGCGTCAGCTTCGGCCTGCGCACAGGAAAACCAGTTCTGGCGGCCATATGAATGTTCGTATTCTGGTTTTACGCCATCGCGTGCGTACCAGTTGGGGCGTTCCCAGCCATTGAGTTCACCGAAGACCGCCCCAAGTTTTTTGGTTTGCTCATAGAATGCCGAACGCCGGACGCCGCGTGCGGTTTCGACCTGGCGATAGGGCCAATGCATTGCGTAGAGCAGTCCCAGCGATTCCGTCACGCGATCCCGGACATAGTTCTTGTTGGATTGGAACGGATGAATGCGTCGAATGTCGATGCCGTTGAAATCACCTGGCGGGTAACCATTCTTGATCCAGTCTGCCAGGGCCAACCCTGCACCGCCAGAAGACTGGATACCGATTGAGTTAAAGCCTGTGGCGACAAAAAGGTTGCGCAGTTCCGGCGCTTCGCCGAGGTAGTATCTGTTGTCTGGCGTGAAACTTTCCGGACCATTGAAAAACAGCTGAATACCCGCAGTTTCCAGCAGGGGCACACGTGCGATGGCGCTGTTGAGAATGGGTTCGAAGTGGTCCATGTCCTCCGGTAAAGTTACGAAAGCGTGTTCCTCATTTATGCCACCACCGCCCCAGGGTTTTGCTTTGGGTTCAAATGCGCCGACCATGAGTTTGCCAGCGTCTTCCTTGTAATAGGTGCATTCATCTGGCACCCGGACAACCGGCATATTGCGGGGCAGGGCGGCGATCGGTTCCGACACGATATAAAAATGTTCACACGCGTGGAGCGGGATCGAAACACCGACTGGCTTGCCAAGTTCCCGTGACCACATGCCTGTGGCCACGACAACCTTGTCTGCTTCGATTGTGCCGTCTTCAGTTTCAACGCCGACCGCTGCACCGTTTTTGGTGATGACGCGCATGACCTTGGTGTTCTCAAAAATGCTGGCACCGCGTGTACGTGCGCCTGCCGCCAGGGCTTGTGTGACGTCGATGGGGTTCACCTGACCATCTTTGGGGAGGAATACACCGCCTTTTACACCAGCAAGATTGTAGTGAGGAATTCGCTCTTCGATTTCGCCAGTCGAAATGGCCAGCACTTCGAGCCCGAAGTTCTTGGCCATCGATGCACCGCGCAGCAATTCCTCCATGCGGCCATCGGTCAATGCGATGGAGATGGATCCATTCTGCCTGAAACCGGTGGCTTGGCCGGTTTCTTTCTCCAGCTTTTCAAATAGTCCGCTCGTGTATTTGGCAAGTTCGGTGAGATTGCGCGACGCCCGGAGCTGGCCGATGAGGCCTGCTGCGTGCCAGGTCGTGCCCGAAGTCAGTTGCTTTCTTTCCAGCACGGCGACATTGGTGATGCCGATTTTCGTGAGGTGATAGGCGATGGAAACCCCCACGATTCCGCCGCCAATGATCACCACATCAGCCCGTTTTGGTAAAGATTTCTTGGACATGAAGACACCCCGTATCCGCCTGATTGTAGCAATTGTTGACGCGCAAGGAAGCGCCAAGCGCGCCAAATTCTGGTGCCAGAAATGGTCTTGCGGCTGGCGGCAATTCGGCTAAGAGAAGCGCATTATGAAAGGTTTTGCTCATGTATCGTGGCGATATTCCACCTGCCGAAGCGCATAGCCGATTGAAGGCCAACCCGCAGGGCGTGCTGATTGATGTGCGCACGCAACCTGAGTGGACATTTGTCGGTGTGCCGCAAGTGGAGCGCTTGATCCGGTTGTCGTGGCAAGTGTTTCCAGCGATGGAAATCAACGCGAATTTTGTTGCCGAAGTGGAAGCAGCGAGCCTGCCAAAAGACACGGAAATTCTTTGCCTCTGCCGATCAGGTGCAAGGTCTGCTTCAGCTGCGACCGCATTGACCAAGGCCGGTTTCACCAATTGCTGGAATGTGGCGCAAGGTTTTGAAGGCGACAAGGATGGCCAGGGGCATCGTGGTGTCACCAATGGCTGGAAGGCAGCGGGGCTTCCCTGGGTTCAGAACTGATGACCAAGAGAACTCGCACGAAGAATGCCCCGGGCTGGGGTGATGCTACCAAACTTGTGCGCGGTGGACTGGAACGTTCACCCTATGGTGAAACGTCAGAAGCGCTCTACCTGAATTCCGGTTTTGTTTACGACGCACCTGAAACCGCCGAATCGCGGTTCGATGGCACCAACAATGATCCCGATGCTTACGTCTATGGACGTTATGGCAACCCGACAGTTTCAATGTTTGAACAGCGCTTGTGTTTGCTGGAAGGTGCGGAGGCTTGCTACGCAGTTGCCTCCGGAATGGCCGCGGTATTTGGTGCACTTGCCTGCCAATTGAAAACTGGTGATCACATAGTTTCGTCACAAGCCCTGTTTGGCTCATGCTATCAGATCATCACGGCCATCCTGCCAAAATTCGGGATCACTTACACGCTGGTTGATGGCTCGGATCTCGGCGCTTGGGAAGCGGCTTTCAAACCAGAGACCAAATGCGTGTTTCTCGAAACGCCTTCAAACCCAATGCTCGATATCGTTGACCTTGAAGCTGTGTGCAAAATGGCCAAGGCGCGTGGTGTTTCCATTGTTGTCGACAATATTTTTGCAACGCCAATCCTGCAGAAACCGCTGAAATTTGGCGCTGACGTGATTGTCTATTCCGGCACCAAACACATGGACGGGCAGGGGCGTGTTCTTGGTGGTGCCATTGTGACCACCCTGGAGTTCAAAGAAAAACTCTTGAAACCTTTCCTGCGGCATACGGGCCCTTCGCTGTCGCCATTCAACGCGTGGGTTTTGCTGAAGGGCATGGAGACATTGAAGCTGCGTGTTGAAGCGCAGAGCAATTGTGCTTTCACGGTTGCGCAACACCTGGAAACGATCAAAGGCGTGCGCCGAGTGATTTATCCGTTCTTACCATCGCATCCGCAGCTTGCGCTGGCAAAGCGCCAGATGGCGAGCGGCGGCACGATGGTGACGTTTGAAGTTGATGGCGGCAAGAAAAAAGCATTTGATGTGCTGCGCAATTTGCGCCTCATCGATATTTCGAATAATCTAGGCGATGCAAAATCGCTGATGACGCATCCGGCATCGACGACGCACCGCAATATCGGACCCGAGGCGCGCAAAGCCATGGGAATTACTGATGGTATGCTGCGGATGTCTGTCGGGCTTGAAGATGTCAAGGACCTGCTTGAGGATTTGAAGCAGGCCTTTTGAAGTTCAAGCTGTCGCCACGCGGTAAACGGCGATCCCGATTGCCAGCATTCCGACCGCAATGGTCAGTGCGCGGCGCGGCGTGATTTTGGACAGGTAACCGCCGATAACAGCGGCAGGCAGGCCGCCGCACACGAGCCCAGCGACTGGCCAGAACACCGTGCGCCAATCAGCACCACCTTCCCAATGGCCAACCCAATAGGCGATTACGAACGTCGTGAAGACCGCGATGCTGACGACGAATTCAGCGAAGTTGCTGGAGCCGATGGCATAGCGCGATTCAGTTCCGGCACCCATGAGGCTGGTCGTGACAACTGGCCCCCAGCTGCCGCCAATGCCTTCGATGATGCCGCCGATGAAACCGATGAGACGTGTGTAAGCCGATGGCAAGACGCGAGGTGCGATTCCTGTTACACCGCGCCAAACTATGAGGCCGCCGATTGCAAACATGTAGAAAGTCACAAGTGTTGAGAGTGCATGGCCTTTGAGGCTGGCGAGGATGAGTGCACCGATAATGCCGCCAATCGAACCGAAGATGGCAACCGGGATGAGGATGCGACGATCAACATTCTTGTGAATGACATGCGACAATGCGGCCGTTCCAGTGGTCGGCAGCTTCGCTGCATTCACACTAGCAGAAACCAGTGCTGGCGGAATGCCTTGCGACAGCAACACGGAATTAGAAATGATTCCGAAACCCATACCGAGCGAACTGTCGATGATCTGCGCAACGAAGCCGATGAGTTCGAAGACCCAGAATTCAGTCATGCCGCATCTCCCTGATTATTGTTTCGTCAGATAGCAACTGCTGGCCGTGATACTGTCCGGATGACTTTCCCGTTGGCGGTGAAGTGTATCCCACATTCTGTCTTTTCTGTGCCCTGCCAGCGCCCGGCACGCGGATTTTCTTCTGTACCGCCTTTCGTGGTACAGGGCATGCAACCAATTGAGCGGTAACCCTCTGTTACCAATGGATGCACTGGCAAATGGTGAATTTGCATGTAAGACTCAAGGTCAAGTGATGTATGGCCAGCGAGTGGCTCGATTTTAAGTTTTTCGTCTTGCACAGAGACAAACTGCAGGTCACTGCGGGCCGCCCCGTGGAAGCGCTTTCGTCCCGAGATGACGACATCAAAATCCGCAAGAGCACGATTCATCGGCAAGGTCTTGCGCACATGGCAGCAAGAGTCGGTGTCGTATTGATGCAGGTCGCCATCACTGTCAGCAGTTGCGAGATCATTTTCGTCCGGTTTGACAATGCGAAGATCACGGAAGCCAAAATCCTTCACAAGCCGGTCGCGATAGGCAATCGTTTGCGGGAACAATTTCTGGGTGTCGAGGAAGATTACGGGAGTCTCTTTCGAAACTTCCGACACCATGTGCAGCAGCACTGCGGACTCTGCGCCAAATGATGAAAGGACAGCGACGCGGCCATTGAATTGTTGCACAACGCGGGTGATCAGTTCGCGGCCTTCGAGACCTGCAAGGCTCTCGACATGATCATTCAGTGAAATTCTAGCCAGCATGGGGTTGTTCCTCCCATGGTGCAAAACCCTGGTGACGCTGAGACCAGACTTCCTTTTCTCCGGCAGTGCGGAAAAGCCCGCGCTGATATGAGAGCGACATCTGCCGAGATGCTTTCTGCCAGTCTTTAAGAGTGAAGCGGTCTGATACTTCGAAGGCGTCGATGCCTACCTGATGCATGAGCTGCGCCTGATCAGGGAGTATGTTGCCGGTTGCGCGCAACTCGCCGCGATATCCATCGAGCCGCAATTGGCGGGCGATTGAATAGGCGCGGCCATCGTTGAAGGCAGGGAAGGGGACTACGATCAATGCGAGTTGCGCAGCGTATGGCGCCAGGTTCTGCGCCTTGTCAGTGTTGCTGAAGCGAGCACCGAGTTGCCCAGTATAGCGCGCAAGCGTGTCCCACTCTTTTTCGAGGCGTTCGAAAGTGACGGTGACCGAGCCTGATGCTGGAAGCTCATCTGTGTCAGAGAGGTGTTTCCATTCATCGGGAATGAGAACGTTTTTCTTAAGCAGCGGCATAGAGTGCCTCCTTGAATGGCTGCGGACCGAGGCGGCGGTAGGCATTGAGGAATTCCTCGCCTGGCTGGCGCAGCTTCACATAGGTATTGAGAATTTTCTCGATGGCATCTGGCACGTCTTCGCCGGCAAAGCCGGGCCCCAGGATCGATCCGATGGATGCGTTCTCTGACGAAGAACCGCCAAGAGTGATCTGGTAAAATTCTTCGCCCTTTTTATCTAGACCGAGAATACCGATGTGGCCAACATGGTGATGGCCGCAAGCGTTGATGCAACCGGAAATGTTGATCTTGACCGGGCCGATTTCTTCCTGACGTTTCTGGTCGGCAAATTTGCGCGAAATTGATTGTGCGATTGGAATGGAACGGGCCGTTGCAAGCGCGCAGTAGTCGAGACCGGGGCAGGCGATGATGTCGCCGACAAGGTCGTAATTCGCTGCGGCAAGACCATGCTTTGAAAGTTCCTGCCAGATAACAAAAGCGTCGTCCTTTTTCACATGCGGCAGAACGATGTTCTGTGCATGGCTGACGCGGAGTTCATCATGCGAGTATTTCTCTGCGAGTTCGGCCATGACGCGCATTTGATCTGCTGTTGCGTCACCTGGAATTTCACCTGTTGCCTTCAGCGAAATGTTGACGATGGTGTATCCATCCACATGGTGAGCCGCGAGATTGTTGCGGACCCAGTGGGAGAAGTCACTATTCTTGAGGCGCGCATCTTCAAAGAGGGGAGTGAAACGCGACAGTTTTTCGAAAGTTGGCGGCGCAAAGTATTTGGCAATGCGGGCCAGTTCACGCTCTTCGACTTCGGTTGTCTGCGCTGGATGACGGGCATATTCGGCCTCAACTTCCGCGCGGAATTTCTCGGAACCGATCTCATGTACCAGGATCTTGATGCGGGCTTTGTATTTGTTGTCGCGACGGCCATGGAGATTATAAACGCGCATAATGGCTTCGAGATAGGGAACGAGCTCGCGTTCCGGCAGGAACTCGCGCACGGTGACAGCGATCATCGGTGTGCGGCCCTGGCCACCACCGACCATGACTTCCCAGCCATTTTCGCCTTGGTCGTTCTTATGCAGGCGGAGGCCAATATCGTGCACTTTGACAGCGGCGCGATCATTCGGAGCACCGGTGACGGCAATCTTGAACTTGCGTGGCAGGAATGAAAATTCAGGATGCAATGAAGACCACTGGCGCAGCAATTCGCCGACCGGGCGCGGATCAGCGATTTCATCAGCCGCAGCACCGGCCCAGTGATCAGTCGTTACATTACGGATGCAGTTGCCTGAAGTCTGGATGGCATGCATTTCTACATCGGCCAATGCTTGCAGAATATCGGCCGTATCTTCCAGCTTGATCCAGTTATACTGGATATTTTGGCGGGTGGTGAAATGGCCGTAGCCTTTATCCCATTTCTCAGCAATGTAAGCCAACTGCTTCATTTGTTTAGAAGAAAGCGTACCATAGGGAACCGCAACGCGCAGCATATAGGCGTGTAGTTGCAAGTATAGGCCGTTCATCAGGCGCAGCGGGCGAAACTCGTCTTCGGTCAATTCACCCTTAAGGCGGCGATTGGCCTGATCACGGAACTGGGCTGTGCGTTCATCGACAAACTGGCGGTCAAACTCGTCGTAGCGGTACATGTTATGCGTCCACAGCAGCGAAAGCGCCGGCTGTGCCTTCTGATTGTTTGCCCAAGTCGTGACGGATGGTTGGTCCCAATGTTCGGATTCGCTCGCGGATGTGCGAAGCCCTGATCTTGCCTTCGACACGTTCAGCATCGAACAGGTACTGTCCGGTGATGATGTTTGCGTCTGATGCAAGTTTGGCGCGGGTTTCAAGCGCTGCAACGGCTTGCGGTTCCAGCGCCAACACTGCTTCGTCAATGCGCTCGTTCCACTCGCCTGAACGGGTGAGAAATACCACTTCGCCATCGCGCAGGCGGTTGGCGGTCATGATTTGACCTTTTTCCAAAATACTCATGATGCTGCTCTCATAATTGCGTCACGGATGTCTTCGCGAACCGGGAAGGGGACGACATCGGCCGATTCTCTCGCCGTGCCCATTCCAACATAGATCAGTGACGGGCCAGTGACGCCATTGAAGTGCACGGTTTCCCAAAGACTGCCGATTGTGCTGTCCAGCACGCGTTCATTTGGCAAGGTGCCGTTCTCTACAATTGTCACTGGCGTTGACGGATGAATGCCGCTTTGCAGCATGCTTCCGGCAATGTCGCCGCAGTTGTTGAGACCCATGTAGATGGCCAGAACATTGCCGGATTTTGCGAGAGAGGCCCAATCATGTTCTGCAACACCAGTTTCGGATGCGCCGGTCAGGAACGTGATGGAGCGATTGTGGCCGCGCTGCGTGAGGGGGCGTCTCGCAGACGCGGCACAGCCGAGGGCAGCGGTAATGCCGGGTACGACATCAACGCTTATGCCAGCGGCTTCCAGCGCGGCCTGCTCTTCGCCGCCGCGCCCGAACATGTATGGATCGCCGCCCTTGAGACGGACGACGTGAAGGCCTTTGTGGGCCTCACGGATCAGAATGGAATTGATTTCGTCTTGCTTTGGCGAGGGTTCATAAGGAGTTTTGCCGACCGGGATGCGGATTGCATCGCGGCGGGCCATTTCCAGTATGCCGGGACTGACAAGACGGTCATATACGATGACGTCGGCTTCCTGGATATTGCGATGGGCTTTCAGCGTCAAGAGTTCCGGGTCGCCAGGGCCTGCGCCAACCAGTGAGACATGGCCTTTTGCTGGAACCGATTCATTTTGGATCAGTGTTTCAAGAGAGGAACTGAACAGGCCTTCATCTTTCGCATCGAATGCATTGCGAAGTTTACCGAAGAAGAAGCCCTGCCAGAAGGACCGGCGGCGATTGCCATGCGGTACGTGTTCAGCCACGCGCTTGCGAAGGGAAGCTGCGAGTGTTGCAAAAGCGCCGGTATTGTGCGGCAGGAGTGCATCGATTTTCGCTCGAATGCCCTGGCCCAAAACTGGCGCGGTACCTTCCGTGCCGATGGCGACAACAACAGGATCGCGGTCGACGATGGATGGCACGATGAAGGTGGAGATTTCTGCATCATCGACGGCATTCACTGGAATGCCCCGGGCTTGAGCGTCGGCGCTGACTTCAGCGTTAAGGGCTGGATCGGCGGAATAGACCAGAGCGGCACCATCCAGCAAGTTTGCTGAGTAACGGCGGGCCAGCCAGTTTACCCGGGGATTGGACTGCAGTTCGTCATGAAGAACAGGGGCAATGACAGCGATTTCAGTAGTGGTCTTGAGCAGCAGGCGCACCTTGCGAAGGGCTTCCTCGCCGCCGCCCACAACAACGGTTTTTTTGCCTTGGAGGTCGAAGAAAACCGGGAAATAGCGCATGTCCGTTCTCCAGAACTTCTATTTTGTTTGATTTTTAACGCCTTTTCGGGCATCAAACGGGAAGTTAGATCATTTCCGAACGTATCGTTCGTTATTAAGAACAGTAATGAGGTTAAAGCGGAATGTCAATACGCAAAGGCGGCAAGAAGGGCGAAAGCGGCAATGACAATACCGCAGGCGACCTTGGAAAAACCATTCAACGGTTGCGAAAAGCCTATAATCTGTCGCTCGGCGAGCTTTCAGAACAGTCAGGCGTGGCCAAATCGATAATTTCCCAGATCGAGAGAAATGAAACAAATCCAACAATTTCAACGGTCATGCGGCTTTCGCGGGCTTTGGACACGACAATCGATGAAGTTCTGAAAGGCGAACAGTCTTCACTTTTTATTGAACACCAGACCAAATCAGGCATTCCGATGCTTGAAAGCCAGGACGGACTATGTCGGCTGGCGATTGTCAGCCCGTTGAATCTGGTGGATTACTTTCAGTGGTATGATTTTCATGCAAAGCCCAACGGGGTGCTGGATTCTTCGCCACATCCGCCGGGGACAATCGAACATCTCTACGCTGTGCACGGGGAAATGCGGGTGACAGCTGGTGACGAGATGAGATTGTTGAAGGCCGGTGAGGCGTTGCGCTTTCGCGCCGATGTAGCGCACAAGATTGAAAATACCGGCGGCACCAGTGCGCATGCAGTGATGGTCTTGTCGCTGAAACAGTTCGGAACAGGAGGATAAAGTCTGGCTGGCACGTGCTTGGCACGGCCAACCAGGTTGTTTTGTTGCAGTGGAGGGCTTAACCCTCTGCAGCATTCTTTCCACCCCATTTTGCACAGTCTGCGGCAGAAGCGTTGATCCAGCCCTGGCCCTTGCAGGCGGCCTGGCCTTTGCATTCATTGTTGGCAGTCTTGCATGCGGCCTGGCCTTTGCAAGCGTTGACACCAAAACACATGATATTCTTACCGGCTGCTGCAACTGGCGTTACAGCTGCGACTCCACTGATAGCCAAAGCGAAAGCTGCAGCGGCAATTGCTGCGCCTGACTTGGAAACATGTTTCATTGCGGGTTCCTCGTTGTTGAGCGACATGATTTGTCGCTGCGCAAGATTTGCTGGAACCAGGTGTCACGCACAACTCACTTGGGCGTGACACGTAAGTGATCAGGTGATTTCATCTTTTGGCAACAAAATCGAACACAGTGACTTGACCATTGGAATGCAAATGATGCGTGCCGCGTGCATGCGGGAAGAAGTTTGCGTCAATATTAGTTACGATTTCTTCGCGGTAGGTTGTCTTGGTCAGTTCGACGATGCGATTGACGGCCGCCCCTTCGCCATACAGATCAAATCCCTGGCGTTGTGAAACGCGATACAGATCGTCGCCATCTTTCAGCAATCCGCCATTTCTGGCGCGATTGGAATCGACGATAACCGGATTCATTGGATGCGGAATCCAGTCGGTGCTGAGCGGCGAATCTGCATGAAATATCTGGAGTTCGCTGCAGTGCTCACCAGTATTTGATGGGTCAATATTGATGAGCATCCACCATGTGCCGTTGTATTCGAACAACATTGGATCGACAGCAGAGACATCCTGCAAAAGAATATTCTTGAGTTCCCATTGCAACGGAAAAGCCTTGCATTCGTAGAGCCGGACGCTGCGCGACTCGCAAGCCTCAGGTGTCATGTAGAGCTTTCCGTCGTACTCAAAAATGTAAGGAAAGGAGAGATGGAATGGCTCAATCAATGCTTCTCCCAGCCGCTCGGATGATTTCCGGCCCAATCTGTAGACGGCAATGTGAGCGCGTGAAATGGTGTTGTCAAAGTCTTCGACAAAACAATAACTGCCTGACTTGTCAGTATAGACAAATGGATCGGCGAGAAAATGGTTTGGCGGATCGGGGATGACGGTTGCACGCCAATAAACCAGGTCAGTCCATGAACCGGGAGCGAAGGCCACGGACCACTGCATCGATTTTTTGGTGATGCGTTTCTCGATTTGCTTGGTAATGATGCGGCTCACCAGCGTCGCGGCATAGCGCAACTGGGTCCATGTTCCTGGGAGCTTATAGAGTGGATTGTAGTAGGGTTGCTTCTGTCTTTGCAGCGGAAGCTTGCCGTTACGAGCAACATCGAGCAGCAATTTTTTCAAGTAGACATTGGCTTTTGCGAAAAGCTGAGCCTGATTTTTCAGGTAGAAATATTGCGTGGGGAAGCTGCCGGATACCAGAACATTTCCGCCATCGAGCTCTTCCGTCAGCTGCTGAACAACAAAACCAGTGCTGCTCTGCTGCAAATGTACTTCCCAAAAGGCAGGGGGCGAACCACGGTTTACCCGACTGTCTGCGTGGTGGAACGAGAGGATGCCATGTTTTGCGGCGGTCAATATTCCACCGCGCAAAATGCCGGAACCGCAGCGGATGAGGCAGTCAAATTTTTCGGACCTGATTTTTTCAAGATCGGAGTCGCCATAACGGAAAACAAAACCAGATTTTGAGACTTCTGGTGTGACTTCGATCCTGCCTGAAACATGTTGCACTAAATCATGGCCCGACATGTGGTCGCCATGATGCGGGTTGGACCTTAACAGGCGTGTTTCAAATTTTGCAATGAGGTTGAACAAGCGGTTGCGGACGATGTGCCTCGGGCCATTCTTTCTCAGGCTGCTTCGTAAACGCGACAGCGAGCCGCCGGACGGTCTTGGAATATTTTGCAGAATAAGGTGGCTAATCTCCAATTCGGGTTGCATCTTGGCCCAGGTTGCAAGTTCAAGAGTGTATTTTGAAGCCTCATCGCTATCGACGATGAGGCCAACTTTCAGCTTCTTGCCGATGAAATTCGCTTCAGTTGCTTGCATTTGGGAAGTCGCCGTGATTGTTGCAAAGTCAATAAAATCCTTAGGGGTTTTGACTGTGTGATACAAGCTTTGGAGAGTGCAGGTCCGATGGAATTGTCATTTAGCTCTCGCTGACTCATTCCAATGCGATCACGTTTACTTTCTCAGATACTCCACTTAGACTTGCGCAAAATCAATGAGGTGCGGACATGATTAACAGGATTGCGGGCTTGGTGTTGTTGGCGTTGTTGCTGACTGGGTGTGGGATCAACAATATTCCGACTTATGAGGAGGCCATGAAGGGCCGCTGGAGCGAGGTTCTTAACCAGTATCAACGGCGGGCCGAGCTCATCCCCAATCTGGTTGAGACTGTCAAAGGCTATGCCGCGCAAGAAAAGGACGTGCTGACCTCGGTTGTGGAAGCGCGTGCGAAAGCCACGCAGATGCAGATTCCCGCTGACATCGTCAACAACCCGGAAGCCTTCAAGAAATTCCAGGAAAGCCAGCAGGAACTTTCGGGCGCGCTTGCACGGCTTATGGTGGTTGTTGAAAGATATCCCGACCTCAAGTCGAACCAGAATTTTTTGGCGTTGCAGTCTCAGCTGGAAGGAACTGAAAACCGCATTGCCGTGTCGCGGCGCGACTACATTGATGCCGTGCAGGTTTACAATACTGAATTGAAGACCATACCCGGCCGCTGGTGGTGGTCGTGGATGTATCCTGACAACAAATTGGCTGAGTCATTTACAATCGCCGAGGAGCAGAAGACGCCTCCGAAGGTGGATTTCTCCAAGGACAAGGCGGCCACGCCGCAATAAGCCAATGGCACGGAAGCGAGATCACGCAGCTGATGCATAGTTTTCGCATTGCGTTCGCAGGATTGTGGCTGGTGCTGCTTGCAAGTATTTGCGCAGCAGCGGAGCCCAATTTTCCCACTTTGGACGGCGCGGTTGTGGATGCATCAGGCTTCCTCAATGCAAGTGAACGGCAATCGCTGGAGCAGAAACTCCGTGATTATCAGGCATCGAGCGGCAGACAAGTCGTTGTTGCTGTCTTGCCATCGCTCGCAGGTTACGACATCCGCGACTACGGGGTGAGGTTGTTCCGGCATTGGCAGCTGGGCGACAAGACCCGCAATGATGGCGTTCTCTTGCTGGTGGCGCCAAATGAGCGGAAAGTTTCCATTGAAGTTGGCTATGGTGCAGAGGGCGATCTGACCGACGCCATGTCGCGCATCATCATCGAAAACGCCATGATCCCGCGCTTCAAGGCGGGGGACTGGGCTGGGGGCATAGATGCCGGTGTCGATGACATTGCACAAACACTTGGTGGTGGTGGCAATGTCGTGGCTGAACGGGCGCGCAACACCAGCAGTGAAATGCCGATTGAAGATCTGTTGCCACTGATCATTTTCTTTCTCATCGTCATGTTCATCATATTCAATGCTTCGCGCGGCGGTCGGCGGAACCGGGTGATCATACTTCCCATGCCCGGTGGCTGGTCCGGTGGTGGAGGTAGCGGTGGTGGTTATAGCGGCGGAGGCGGCAGTTCTGGCGGCGGCGGCGCATCGGGAGGCTGGTAGCGATGGCGGCAGCGATCAATCAAATTGACCGAGAAAAAATCGAAGCTGAAATCAAGGCGCAAGAGACCTTGACCAGTGGTGAGATTGTGGTTGTGGTTGCGTCACATTGCGATGACTACATTCATGTGCCCATTCACATAGCGGCGGCATGCGCGCTTGCGGTTCCGTTGGCTTTGCCCTTGATCGAGTGGTTTTTTCCATGGTCGTCATTGCCGTTTCGCTGGATTTTCATGATCCAACTGGCCGTGTTCATATTGGTGGCTCTGGTGTTGAGCCTTGAAATGTTTCGCTGGTGGGTGACCCCCAATGCAATGAAGCGGAAATATGCAAGCCGGTTTGCGGCGGCGGAGTTTCTGGCGCTTGACTTGCACAGGACGTCGGGGCGCACGGGCGTGTTGATCTTTGTTGCCTTGCGTGAACGTTACATTGAAATTATTGCCGATGTTGCCGCTGCGGATCACGTTTCGAACGGTGACTGGCAGAAAATTATCGATGACATGCTGCCCTTGCTTCGCAAGGAGCAGACGACCGATGCGCTGATTTTGGGAGTTGGGCGCTGCGGCGAGGCTTTGGCGCAGCACTTTCCACCGCGCGCCAGAAATCCGAATGAATTGCCAAACAAGGTTGTGCTGGTTGATCAAAAAGGCACGGCCACGCAGAAGTCCGGCGGACACTTTGATCCGGGAGATTGATGCCCTTGCATTCGTTTTGACTTCTGCCCATAAGCCCGGTTTCACAATCACTTCCCCCGGAGCTTTTCATGACCGCCATTCTTGACATCACTGCCCGCGAAATTCTCGACAGCCGCGGCAATCCCACGGTCGAAGTTGACGTGACGCTGGAAGACGGATCTTTCGGCCGCGCGGCTGTGCCATCGGGCGCTTCAACCGGTGCGCATGAAGCCGTTGAGCTTCGTGATGGAGACAAGGCGCGGTTTATGGGCAAGGGCGTTAGCAAGGCAGTGGCGGCTGTTAATGGTGCAATCTATGAAGCGCTCGCTGATATGGACGCGGAAGAACAGATTGCCATTGACCAAGCCATGATCGAACTTGATGGCACGCCCAATAAGGCGAAGCTTGGGGCTAACGCCATTCTCGGTGTGTCGCTTGCAGTCGCCAAGGCTGCGGCCGATGCGTGTGCCTTGCCGCTCTACCGCTATGTGGGCGGGGCTGCCGCGCGAACGCTGCCGGTTCCGATGATGAACATCGTGAATGGCGGCATGCATGCTGACAATCCCGTCGACTTTCAGGAATTCATGGTGGTGCCGGTGGGTGCTCCATCGTTCAAGGAAGCGGTGCGCACGGGTTCAGAAATATTCCACACGTTGAAGGGCGGTCTGAAGAAGGCTGGGCACAATACCAATGTCGGCGATGAAGGCGGGTTCGCTCCCAATTTGCCATCCGCTGAAGCCGCCCTCGATTTCATCATGAAGTCTATCGAGCAGGCGGGTTACAAGGCGGGCAAGGATGTGTTCATCGCGCTCGACTGTGCTGCCACGGAGTTCTTCAAGGACGGCAAGTATGTTTATGAGGGCGAAGGCAAGACCCGGACAATTGCGCAGCAGGTGGATTATCTCGCCAAGCTTGCCAAGGATTATCCGATCATTTCGATTGAAGACGGCTTGTCGGAAGATGACTGGGACGGTTGGAAACAGCTGACAGACAAGATCGGCAAATCGCATCAGCTGGTTGGCGATGACTTGTTTGTGACCAATACCAAGCGCCTGAGTGACGGCATCAAGAAGGGGGTCGCAAACTCCATTCTCGTCAAGGTGAACCAGATTGGTTCATTGACAGAGACGCTGGCTGCCGTCGAAATGGCGCACAAAGCTGGATATTCCGCCGTTATGTCGCATCGTTCCGGTGAAACCGAGGATTCAACAATTGCCGATCTTGCCGTGGCAACGAATTGCGGTCAGATCAAAACAGGTTCGCTGGCACGGTCAGACCGGTTGGCGAAGTACAACCAGCTCATTCGCATTGAGGAAGAGCTGGGCACGGCGGCGCAGTATCAGGGCAGGGCAATGCTGCGGGCGTAACAGCTTGAGGCAACCCTCTCCTGCAGGTAGGAACTCCTTCAGCTCTCCATCGGCGCGGCTTGACCCGCCGAACCAGACTTTCCACTTGCTCTCAGGTTCAAGACTGGGTGGCCGGGTCAATGCCCGGCCATGGAGAAGTTTTGGAAGTCTGATCGATAACCGGACAGCAGCGCAACAATCGCCATGATGACAATTACGAGGAACTTCGGCTTAACCGACTACGCATCCTGGACTCGATCCGGCGGTGAAAGTAAGTTCCCGGAACGCTCAATACTTCCTGAGCAACCCCACCAGCTTTCCCTGCACATTCACTCGGTCGGGACCGAAAATGCGGGTTTCGTAAGCCGGATTGGCTGCTTCAAGCGCGATGGATTCGCCTTTCTTGCGCAGGCGTTTCAGAGTCGCTTCCTCATCATCAACCAATGCCACCACGATCTCGCCATTGACTGCGGTATCGCCTTTGCGGATCAGAACCGTGTCGCCATCAAAAATGCCGGCATCAATCATTGAATCGCCTTTGACCTCGAGTGCAAAATGTTCGCCTGATCCCAACATGTCTGGCGGGATCGCGAGGTTGGCGCTGTGGTCCTGTATGGCGGAAATGGGAACGCCTGCAGCAATCCGGCCCATCAAGGGCACGAAGCTCATGCGCTGAGCTGTGTCATTGGCCACGGGCGCCGACGACTTGCCCTTGCCGAGATTACCTTCAATGACACTGGGCGTGAAACCATTGCGCTTGGGCTGCAAGCTGGGCGAATGCGCTTCTGGCAACTTGATCACCTCAAGGGCACGGGCACGGTTCGGCATGCGTTTCAAAAAGCCGCGCTCTTCCAGCGCAACAATGAGGCGGTGCACACCAGATTTGGACTGCAAATTAAGTGCGTCCTTCATCTCTTCGAACGACGGCGGAACGCCATCTTCCTTCAAGCGGGAATTGATGAACAATAGCAGTTCAAGTTGTTTGCGGGTCAGCATTGGTGAAACCTTTCAAGACAGAATCGGAACAAAGACACAACATCTATACATGTTCCAATAGTGTTCCGCAAGTGTTTGTGTTTCGCCCCAGAAAGTATGGCCAAATGTGATAAATGTTCTATGTCCAGCGTTTCTGAGGCGGGTTGTAGCTCCGGAAGCGGGCGATCATCGATTGGATGTCGTCATCAATCACCAGCATGTCGACGAGTTCAGACTGTATGAATTCGGCCACCCGCATGCGCTGAATCATTTCGACCAGCGGGTCGTAATAGCCGTCGGCATTGAGGAAGCCGATCGGTTTGGTGTGGATGCCGAGTTGCGCCCAGGTCCATTGCTCAAAGATTTCCTCGAGTGTGCCGGCCCCGCCGGGCAGGGCGACGAAGGCGTCCGAGAGTTCTTCCATCATGGTCTTGCGTTCGTGCATGGAGGCGACAACGTGGATTTCGGTCAGGCCTTTGTGTTCAACTTCCTTCTCGGCGAGGAATTTGGGGATGATGCCGATAACCTTTCCACCCGCTGCCAGTGCGCTATCTGCTACTGCGCCCATGAGTCCGACGCGGCCCCCGCCATAGACAATGGTCAGTCCCGCTTCGGCAATTGCGACACCTGCCAAAGTCGCCAACTCCCTGTATTTCGGCTCGCTACCCATTCGCGCGCCGCAGAATACGCATATCGATTTCATTCCAGGCCTCTCAGAAATCCAGGATCAAAATGTTGACGTCATCTCCAGTTCGCGCCGCGGGCGCAAACGGTTCGCGGACGATGAGGCATGCCGAGTTGCGGAGGGTGCGTTGCATCGAGGAATCCTGCGTGGAATAGGGGGTCACCGTGCGGGTGCCATCCTTGGCGATGGTCATGGTGGCGCGGACGTAGTCTTTGCGGTTGTCGTTCTCGGGCAGCGCTTCGACCAGTTTGGCAGTGGAAAATTCATTATTTTGTTCAATGCCTTGCATAGATTCAATGAGAGGTTTGATGAAGATGCGGGAACAGACCAGCGCAGAGACTGGATTGCCGGGAAGGCCGATGACGCGGGTTTTGCCTTTGGTTCCGAACATTAGTGGCTTGCCGGGGCGGAGCGCGATTTTCCAGAAGCCAATTTTAACGCCGCAGTTTTTGAGCGCCTCCTGAACGAAATCATGATCGCCAACCGAGGCTCCGCCTGTGGTGATGAGGATATCAACACCGAGGCCTTTGCGGATTGCAGTTTCAGTGGCTTTGAGCGTGTCCTTGACGATGCCGAGGTTCGTGACGTTGGCACCCCAGGCGCGGGACATGGCTTCGATGGCGTAGCTGTTGGAGGATACGATCTGGTCGGCGCGTGGTTTTGCGCCGGGCAGAACAAGTTCGTCACCCGTGGTAAAGAGAACCACATGTGGCCGCTTGTGGACGCTGACAGTTTTCGTGTTGCCCGCCGCTGCCAGGCCGATGTCACGGGCATTCATGCGGGTGGCTTTGGCGATCAATTCGGCACCGCGCTTGAAATCGAGACCTTGCGGACGGATGTTCTTGCCTTTGCGCGTGGCTTCGTTGACGCGCAAGTTTGCGCCGTCGCGTGTGGTATTTTCCTGGATGACAATCGTGTCAGCGCCCTTCGGAAGCGGCGCACCAGTCAGAATGCGGATCGCCTCGCCGGATTTCACGGTTCCTTGGTAGGCATGGCCAGCGGCAGACGTTCCCGTGATTTTGAGCGTGGCGGGCGCTTGTTCGATGTCTGCTTGGCGTACCGCATAACCGTCCATGGCGGAGGCCGAAAAAGGCGGCTGGTCGCGCGTGGCATTGATTGGCCTGGAAAGAACGCGGCCAAATGCGAGTTTCAATGCGATGGTTTCGGCGGGCAGGGGTTTGACGCCGCGGAGAATGCGGGCGAGGGCGTCTTCAACGGGCATGAGCGCCATGTCAGTCCGCCCTGAAAAGGCCGGATTTGCCGCCTGATTTTTCAATGAGTCGCAGATCGGTAATGCGGATGCCGCGGTCCACGGCTTTCACCATATCGTAGAGGGTGAGGCAGGCGACGGAGCAGGCGGTGAGCGCTTCCATTTCGACACCGGTCTTGCCTTCGACTTTGACTGTCGCTTCGACATCGATGTGAGTATCGCCAATTGCGAATTCGATGGCGACTTTTGAAATCATCAGCGGATGGCAGAGCGGGATCAGGTCGCTGGTTTTCTTTGCGGCCTGAATGCCGGCAATGCGGGCGGTGGCGAGGACATCGCCTTTCTTGGCAGTGCCTGACATAATGAGGGCCAATGTTTCCTTCTGCATGATCAGGCGAGCCCGTGCAGTGGCGCTGCGGGAGGTCACGTTCTTGGCGGAGACATCCACCATATGGGCCTGGCCGTGATCGTCGAGATGCGAAAGCTTGCTCATGGTTTTGTCAGGATAGCACGGGTTGCGGCGGTTACGTCATCCTGGCGCATCAGGCTTTCGCCGATGAGGAACGTGTTTACATTAGCCTTGGCGAGGCGGGCCAGATCGCCGGGCGTGATGAGGCCGCTTTCACCGACGATCATCCGGTCCTCTGGCACGCGCGGCGCCAGGCGCTCAGTGGTGGCGAGGGTTGTTTCAAACGTGTGTAGATTACGGTTGTTGATGCCAATGAGTGGCGACTTGAGTTTCAGCGCACGGTCAAGTTCAGTTTCGTCATGCACTTCGACCAGAGTATCCATTCCATAATCGGAAGCAGCTTGTTCAAGGTCGGCGGCCAGAGCGTCATCAATCATCGCCATGATGATGAGGATGCAATCGCCGCTCCAGGCGCGGGCTTCGGCCACTTGATAAGTGTCGAGCATGAAGTCCTTGCGTAAAGCGGGCAGGGTGCTGGCTTTGCGCGCTTCGGTCAAGAATTGCGGTGCTCCTTGAAAACTCGGCGTGTCTGTAAGGATCGAAAGACAGGCTGCGCCACCTTTCTCATAGGCTTGCGCCAGAGATGAAGGCTCAAAATCAGCGCGGATCAGGCCTTTTGAAGGCGAAGCCTTCTTGATCTCTGCAATCAGCCCCCATTCACCTGCTTGCTGTTTGGCGATGAGCGCCTTGTGGAAGCCGCGCGGCTTTGGTTGGGCGCGGGCGTAGAGGTCAACCGATGCGAAAGGCAAGGCGGATTTTGCGAACTCTACTTCCTCGCGTTTGTATGCCGCGATTTTGTCGAGGATGGTGGACATTCAGGGCATCACATCTAGAGCCGTCATCCCGACGAAAGCCGGGACCCAGGCTTTCAGCCAGCCGTGACTTGGAGAGCCTGGATTCTGGCCTTCGCCAGAATGACTGCAAAACTGGGGAAACTTAACAATCATATCTTATCCGTTCGATGCTTTGACGAGCGTTTCCAGCGCATTGCGCGCTGCACCTGACTTGATAGCTTCACGCGCAGCAGATGTTCCAGCGGCAATGTCTTTTGCCTTGCCCGCAACAACCAGTGCAGCTCCTGCTGTCATGGCGGCAGCCTCGGCAAACGCTGATGGCTTGCCATGGAGTACAGCACGAAGCGCTTCCGCATTGTGGGCAGCGTCACCGCCCTTGAGTTCGTCTGGGTTCGAGCGTTTAACGCCAGCGTCTTCAGGCGTTAACTCGAAAGACGTGACGACACCGTTCTTGAGTTCCGAAATCCATGTTGTGCCGCTCGGAATGATTTCGTCCATCCCGCCCTCGCCGTGGCAAATCCAGCAGGCTTCGCTGCCAAGGTTATTCAGAACATGGGCGATAGGTTCTACCCAAGCCTTTGAAAATACGCCCGTTACTTGCCGTCTTGCGCCAGCTGGATTGGATAGGGGCCCGAGCAAATTGAAAATCGTGCGAGTCCCAAGTTCAACCCGCGTGGGGCCAACATGTTTCATCGATGAATGATGGGCGGGAGCGAACATGAAGCCCAAACCGGCTGCACTGATGCATTCAGAAATGACGTCAGGCGATGCATCCACCTTCACGCCCAACGCCATCAGTACATCCGCAGCTCCGGATTTTGACGAGAGTGCGCGATTTCCATGCTTGGCAACCTTGAGGCCTGCACCAGCAGCGACGAAGGCAGCGCAGGTTGATATGTTATAAGAACCCGACGCATCTCCACCTGTTCCGACAATGTCGATGGTATCGGCAGGGGCCGTGACGCGGATCATTTTCTCGCGCATGACCTCTACGGCGCCAGTGATTTCATCAATTGTTTCGCCGCGCACTCGCAAAGCCATCAGGAAGCCCGCGATTTGCGATGGCGTTGCCTCGCCAGACATCAGGATGTTGAATGCGGTTTTGGCTTCGGCGCGTGTGAGCGATTTGCCGTCGGCGGCTTTGGCGATGAGTTGTTTGAGTTCGCTCATGTTTTTGCCTTGGCCAAGTCGAGGAAGTTTTTGAGGATTTGATGGCCGTGTTCAGAGGCGATGCTCTCGGGATGGAACTGCACGCCATGCACCTTCATCGTCTTGTGTTGCAGGCCCATGATGAGGCCGTCGGTCTCAGCGGTCACTTCGAGGCAATCAGGCAGAGACTCGCGATCAACGACCAGCGAATGATAGCGCGTTGCTGAAAAGGATTGGGGCAGGGCGTCGAAGACGCCTTTGCTGCCATGGGTCACGCCGGAAATTTTTCCATGCATTTGCGTAGGGGCGCGGACGACTTTGCCGCCAAAGGCCTCGCCAATGGCCTGCAGGCCCAGGCACACGCCGAAGATCGGGATTTTTCCACCGGCTTCCTTGACAAGTTCAATGATCATTCCTGCCTGCGACGGCACACCAGGGCCAGGTGAAATGACGATGGCTTCTGGCTTTGCCGACATTACCTGGCCGACGCTGATCTTGTCGTTGCGATGAACCACAGTCTTGGCTCCGAGATCGCCGAGATAGTGGTACAGGTTCCAGGTGAAGCTGTCGTAATTGTCGATGAGAATGATCATTGTGCCCGCCCCGCACGGCCAGCAAAACGCACGGCTTCTTCGGCAGCGCGGAACAGCGCCTTGGCTTTGTTAACGCACTCATCATGTTCGCTTTGCGGATCGGAGTCGGCGACGATGCCTGCTCCTGCCTGCACATACATTTTTCCATCCTTGACGATTGCCGTGCGGAGCACAATGCAGGTATCCATTTCGCCATCAGCCGAGAAATATCCGACGCAGCCAGCATAGACGCTGCGCTTGTGCTTCTCGAGTTCGTCGATGATTTCCATGGCGCGGACTTTTGGCGCGCCTGACACAGTGCCTGCAGGAAAACCTGCGACCAGCGCATCAACAACATCATGCTTGCTGTCGAGCTTGCCTTCAACATTGGAAACAATGTGCATGACTTGCGAATAGAACTCGAGAAAGAATTTGTCGGTGACCTTGACGCTGCCAATTTCAGCAACGCGACCGACGTCGTTGCGTCCAAGATCGAGCAACATCAAATGTTCAGCGCGTTCTTTTGGATCGGCGAGCAGCTCGTCAGCAAGTGCCTTGTCTTCAGTCGGCGTGGCACCACGGCGGCGCGTTCCTGCGATGGGGCGGATGGTGACTTTGCCATCGCGCACGCGCACAAGAATTTCGGGGCTCGAACAGACAACGGCAAATTCATCAAAATTCAGATAGACGAGAAATGGCGAAGGATTGACCCGGCGCAGCGAACGATAGAGCGAGAAGCTTGGAAGATTGAAATCGGTTTCGAAACGCTGCGACAGCACGACCTGGAATATGTCGCCCGCCGCGATGTAGTCCTTGGCCTTCAGAACCATATTTTTGTATTCGGCTTCGGTCGTGTTGGACACAGGTGCGGTTATTGGCGGCGTTTCGCCTTCGCGCATCGACATATCGAGCGGCCGGTCCAAGGCGTCAACGATATCAGACAATCGCTCGGTTGCGCGGGCATAGGCTGCCCGTGGGGATATGCTGGCATCAGGATAGACGGGCGAGGTGACCGTCACTTCATCTTTCACGCTGTCAAAGATCGCCATTACTGTCGGGCGGATCATCACGGCATCCGGCAGTCCCAAGACATCAGGATTGGGTTCCGGCAAATCCTCCATCAAGCGGACCGTGTCATAGCCCAGATATCCGAACACTCCTGCGGCCATGGGTGGCGCATCGATCGGAAGCTTGATCCGGCTTTCCTTGAGTAGCGAACGGAGCGACGACAATGGATCGCTGCCTGCATCTTCAAACGGGCCTTCAACATCTGCCAGCGCCTTGCGATTGATTGTTGCCTTTCTGCCCTGCGCTTTCCAGATGATGTCAGGATTCAAGCCAATGATGGAGTAGCGGCCTCGAACAGCGCCACCTTCAACTGACTCAAGCAAAAACGAATAGCGCGCCTTGCGTCCAAGTTTGAGCATCGCTGAAACGGGTGTTTCGAGATCGGCAACAAGGCGTGTGGACACGACTTGGGTTTCGCCCTTCTGATAGGCCGATGCAAACTGGTCATATTCGGGGGAGATGATCATGGCGCGTTGCTGTGGACCAAACGGCTATTGCGAAGCGCCCGAAACGCGGGCCCAAAGCTCTTCGTTGACGACGACCGGCACAGCCTGGCGGGCGGCTTTGAGGAAACTTTCTTCCATATCTCTGGAAAGGGCAATGCGCTCGCTTAATTTGTCTTCCTTGCTGAGCTCGGCACCCGTTGAAGGAAACTCCACTTTGTCCGCCTGGATGATGCGCGCACTTTTTCCGTCGCCTTCCAGGGACCAGGTGAAGCCCTTTTCTGGCACACTGAACAATGCAACTGCGGCGAGGCCATCAAATTCCGGCAACGCTTGTCCGCGCTTGAGGTTGGGAACGGTCTTGACGGTGGCACTCGCAGTCTTGGCAAGTTCATCAAGTGATTTTCCTGATTTCGCCTCGGCGACCAGCGCCTTGGCTTTTTCTTCCGCGACAGAACGGAGCTTGGTTACCTGCCAATCGGCTCTGACCTGCGGTTCGACAGAAGCCTGAGGCTTCAATGTGGAAGGGATGATCTCGCGCACTTCATACCAAACGTATCCGCCATTCGTGTCGATGGCATCTGATTCCACTCCCACTTCGCCTTCGAACACGGCTTTGAGCAATTGGTCTGAAGCGGGCAGGGCAACTGGTTTGCCGTCCTTGTCAGTCCCGTTCGCTGCAATTGCGGCTATGATAGTGACCGGGATATTGAGCTGCGTTGCGATGTCCTCGAACTTCTTGTCGTTGGAGCGGAGTTCCTCAACGAAGTCGTAAACAGATTGAATATCCTCTGCGGCCTTTTCGGTCTGCACCCGCTTCTTGATGTCATCTTTGAGTTCCGCAAGAGTTGGTTCCTTGCCCGGCGTGACAGATGTTGGTTTAACAAGCGCAGTAGCGAGGCTGCCTTGCACAAGACCGCTCAATTCGTTCACTTTGCCGGTAAAAACCGCATCAGCGACTTTGGCGTCGAGTATGTCAGTCCTGGCCTTGTCTGCAAATGTTATGTCTGCTGTTTTAAAGCCAAGCTCGGATGCGACATTGGCGAAATCATCGCCACCTTTGATGCGGGCCAGGGCCTTTTCAGCATCTGCCACTGTCTGAAAGCTCAGCTGAAGGAATGAACGCTTTTCGGGCACTGCATAATCGCCTTTCATGCGCTCAAACGCAGCTTCCAGTTCGGCGTCTGACACTTCGAAACGAGAAGCTGCATCTTCGGGAAATGCTTTCAATATGGCAACTGAACGATATTCCGGAGCAGTATAGGCTTGTGGCGTTGCTTCATATTGTTTTCTCAAGTCGTCAGCTGTTGGCTGAGGAGCTGATGCGGCATCGACATTGAAAGTGAAGTAGCGGGCGCTACGGGTTTCACTGCGGAATTGGCGTTCAGCGTCAGCAAGTGCTGCGGGCACCGCGCCCACAACTGAACCGCTGGTCAAAATCACGCGTTGGCGATTTTGCTGTTCACCGGACAAGAACACTTCTTCGTTCAGTCCGTTTGCTTCGAGCACGCGCTGCATCGTGGCACGGTCGAACTTGCCGTCGGCATTGCGGAAGGCTGGATTGTTGGCTGCTTCTTGCGCGATTGCAGTGCGCGAAACCGTGACACCCAGGTCACGCGCCTTTTCGTCGATGCTTGCACCAGCAATCAGGCTGTCTCGCACCTGGCGGTCCAGGCCAAGGCGTTTTGCATCTTCGTAAGTTAGGCGCGTGCCAAGTTCACCAGAGTACTTTTGTATCGCGCGGTTTACGGCGCGGGTATATTCTTCGCCGGAGATGGATTGTTTGCCGACAGTCGCAAGATCCTGCACACCGCCGCCGCGGAATACATCCGTGATTCCCCAGGCAGCAAAGCTTACGACCAATAAACCCAGCAATAATTTGGCGACCCAGGATTTGGCAGCATTTCGAAAAGATTCAAGCATTCATCGGTCCTCAACAGGCGCTGGCAAATCAGCAAAAATTGTATCTTAGTTACGGAGCTTTTTTCTCGCAAGCGCGAGATGCGTTTGCTATGCGACGGGCGGAAAGCAAGGGGATTAGCAAAATGGCTGAAAATATACGTCCACTGGTTGCGGGCAACTGGAAAATGAACGGCACGACTTCGATGTTGCGCGAACCCCGGCTTCTGGCTGCCATGCTGGGAGACGTGAAGTTGAAGTGCGATGTGTTGGTCTGCCCTCCTGCGACCCTGCTGCGCCGGGTCAAAAGCGTGCTGAAAGGCTCCAAAATCCGGCTTGGCGGACAGGATTGCCATGTGGCTGTTTCGGGTGCGCATACAGGGGATATTTCAGCTGAAATGCTGAAAGATGCCGGAGCAACTGCGGTTATCGTCGGCCATTCCGAACGGCGGACCAACCACAAGGAAACTGACGCCATGGTATCGGCCAAGGCTAAAACCGCCCAGTCGGCCGATCTGGTTGCGATCATTTGCATCGGCGAAACGCTGGATGAACGCAAGGGCAGCAAGACTCTTGCTGTTCTCTCGGAGCAGTTGAAAGGTTCGATTCCCACAGGTTCAAACTCAACCAATTGCGTGATTGCTTATGAGCCGGTTTGGGCGATAGGCACGGGATTGACGCCAACGACGGCCGAAGTGGCCGAAGCTCACACGCATATACGCAGCGAGTTGAGGGCGATCTTGGGCAGCGAGGGAGAGAAGACGCGGATTCTTTACGGCGGGTCGGTCAAACCCAATAATGCCGTTGAACTGATGGGGGCAGCTCATGTGAATGGCGCGTTGGTTGGCGGGGCAGCGCTTAAGGCAAGCGATTTCATTGGAATTATAAAGGCTTACATGTGATTTCTCCGAACTTGCATGAACAACCCAGCTGGCAGGCTGCGAAAGCTGCTTGACCTTGCGGCTGCAAGTGACCATTTAGGCCGAAACCGCAAGAGACAAAGCAATGCAACAAGTCCTGATCGTCATCCACCTCATTGTCACTGTGCTATTGATTGGCACAGTTCTGATGCAGCGCTCGGAAGGCGGTGCCTTGGGTATTGGCGGTGGCGGGTCGGGAAATTTGTTTTCCAGCCGTGGTGCGGGCAATGCGCTGACGCGGGCAACGGCTATTCTGGCCGCATGTTTTTTTGTCACGTCAATTGCGCTCGCGGTGATGGCCACACGCCAGCAGGGTGGATCAGTGTTTGACCGTGTGACACCCACAACCCAGCAGGCTCCAGCGGCACCAGCCACGAACGAAGTGCCTGACTCGCTGTTGCCGAAGCTAGACGGTTCTGCCAAGCCAGCAGAACCTCCGGTTCAATAGCAAAAAACTGCAATAAATCAAATACTTAACCTAGACTGGCACAAAATCAACTTTCTGTCAAAGTTCTGCATTATTTGCTTCGAATCGCGGAAGTGCGCGGCTAGGGTGAACTCCCATGGCGCGATATGTATTCATAACTGGCGGCGTGGTTTCATCCCTTGGCAAAGGCCTTGCTTCAGCAGCACTCGGTGCGCTGTTGCAGGCACGCGGCTACACGGTGAAACTGCGGAAACTTGATCCCTATCTCAATGTCGATCCGGGGACGATGAGTCCCTATCAGCATGGGGAGGTTTTTGTTACCGATGACGGGGCGGAGACCGATCTCGATCTCGGGCATTACGAGCGCTTCACCGGGCGGCACGCGACGAAGCAGGACAACATCACCACGGGCCGCATCTATCAGGACATCATCGCCAAGGAACGGCGCGGCGATTATCTCGGCGGAACGGTTCAGGTCATTCCGCATGTCACCGACGCGATCAAGGATTTCGTCAAGGCTGACAATGACGGGGTGGATTTTGTGCTGGTCGAAATCGGCGGAACCGTTGGCGATATTGAAGGCCTGCCGTTCTTCGAAGCCATCCGCCAATTCGGCCAGGAAGCGCCGCGCGGATCCTGCGTTTATATTCATCTGACGCTGATGCCCTACATTCCAACAGCAGGCGAACTGAAGACCAAGCCGACGCAGCATTCGGTGAAAGAGCTGCGTTCCATCGGCATTCAGCCTGACATTCTTCTGTGCCGTGCCGACCGCGAAATTCCGGTTAACGAACGGCGCAAGATTGCATTGTTCTGCAACGTGCGCCCCAGTGCCGTTATCCAGGCGCTGGACGTCGGCAATATTTATGACGTGCCGCGCGCCTATCATGCCGAAGGCCTGGACCAGGAAGTGCTGGAGGCTTTCGGCATCTTCAACAGCCCGAAACCCAATCTCGCCAAATGGGATGAAATCCAGCGGCGAATTGTGCATCCGGAAGGCGAGGTCACAATTGCTGTTGTGGGCAAGTATACCGGCCTGCTTGATGCCTACAAATCGCTGAAGGAAGCCTTGGTGCATGGCGGCATCGCCAACAAGGTCAATGTGAAGCTCGAATGGATTGAAAGCGAAGTCTTCGAGAAAGAAGACCCCGCCGCGCATTTGCAGGGCGTGGACGGCATTTTGGTGCCGGGTGGTTTTGGCGAGCGTGGATCAGAAGGAAAAATACATGCTGCCGCCTTCGCACGTACCCGAAAGGTGCCATATTTCGGCATATGCTTTGGCATGCAGATGGCGTGCATCGAAGCGGCGCGAAACCTGTGCGGAATTGCCGATGCCAGTTCCACTGAGTTCGGCGAAACGAAACAGCCTGTCGTTGGCACCATGAAGGAATGGATGAAGGGGAACGAACTGGAAATCCGAAAATCTGGCGGTGATCTCGGCGGTACCATGCGGCTCGGCGCATTTGATGCCGCGCTGAAGCCCGGCAGCCGCATTGCTGAAATCTATGGCGACACGCGCATTTCGGAACGTCATCGCCATCGCTATGAAGTCAATACCGCATATCGCGAGAAGCTGGAGAAGGCCGGTCTCTCGTTTGCCGGCATGTCGCCAGACGGATTGTTGCCGGAAACTGTGGAGTATCCCGATCATCCGTGGTTTGTCGGTGTTCAATATCACCCCGAACTGAAATCAAAACCGTTTGAACCGCATCCTCTGTTTGCATCCTTCATTGCTGCAGCAGTGGTGCAAAGCCGTTTGGTGTAGGTGGTGCTGGGCAGGCTGATTTATCTTTTCGCGCTTTTTCTTGCGCTGGGCATCGCACCTGTTACCGCACAATCCACCAGTGACGCACAGGTCACCAACATTGAAGCAAAGCTCGAGAGTCTAAGGGTACGACTGAAATCGGTTCAGGCCATCGTTGAAGAGGGTCAGTATACTGACGATGTGATGGCGAACCAGAAAGCCGCCATTGAGTCGATCAAGCTTGATGCTGCGGCGGAAGCCAGCAAGCTGCGTGGTCCGGTGAACGAAGTTTCCGCACAACTTACACGGATCGGCACTCCTCCGGCAGATGGCACGGTTGAAGCCCCGGCTTTGGCCGCTCAACGCCGGATTCTTGAAACGCGTTCTGCGCGGCTTGCAGCGGCGCAGAAGCAATTCGAACTGGTTGACTTTGAAGCGACGCAACAGCTTTCCAAAATAACTATTACCCAAAGGGAACAATTCTTTGCACGCATTTTCAAGTCTGAGAAATCAATTCTAAATCCGCGCCTCTGGATAGATGCTGGAGCTGGTCTTTGGGCCATGGTCGGTAATTTCTGGCGCACCGTGGAAGACACATTCAAGTATGCCCGCAACAATGCCAATCCAGCGGGGCTGTTGCTGCTGCCACTCATCGCAATGGTGCTCTATGGGCTTTGGGGGTTTGCGCATAATCGCATCATCAGCGGTTTCGGCCGAGCACCGTCCGGTGCACACAGTGATGGAGAAGCGGCCACGGCGCAGATGGCTCCGTTGGACCGGTTGTGGCGCGCACTGCTCGGATTGCTCGGAGTCATCGTCCTCGTGTCAGTCGGCATCGTCGTGATCCGGGCGTCGATTGAAGCTGCCGATGTCGCAACACCCAGTGCCATGGCCTATGTCAACAGTGTGTTGGCGGTGATGACCAGTGCCATCATCTATTCGGGTGTGACGTATTTTCTATGTGCGCCCCGTAACCCTGAAACCCGCTTGATCGCTGTTGACGACAAGGCTGCCCGCATTCTGCCCGTACTTGTAGGTGTGGCCGCACTCATCAGTTCGTTAGGCAATGAAATGCCCAAGCTCTTTGATACGCTCAGGCTGCCGCAGGGCGGTTTGGCTGGGCAATCGGCTCTTGTTGCCATTATCATGATTGGTCTCATTGGTTTGATTACCGCGGTCATCCAGAACCAGGCCAAGCACAGTCAAGCAGAGGGGTCTTCGTATTATCTGGCCTGGTTTGTAAGATTTTTGCCTCTTATTTGGGTGGTGCTGGCTGCGGCAGTCATTGCGCTGCTGCTCGGATATATTGCACTTGCGTATTTTATCACGGGCAGCATTCTCGACACAGCGCTGTTCATAATTTCACTCGCCTTGATTCACAGCCTGGCGGATGGTTTTTCAGAAGTCTTACAAAATCCTATATCGAAGACGGGCCAGTTGCTCCGTCAGTACACGGGACTTACGGAGTTGTCGCTGTCGCGCATTGCTCTGGCATTTCGCACGGGCATAGACATTTTGCTGGTCGTCATTGCAATCCCGGCCTTGTTCGTCATCTGGGCATTGACCTGGATTGACATCAAATCGATCTTCGGCTGGGTCTATAATGGCGTCACTGTCGGCAATATCACGTTATCGCCGTGGGGCATCCTTGTCGCAATTGCAGTATTTGCCATAGGCGTTGCGCTAACCCGCACGATAACCGGCTGGT
The DNA here is from genome assembly GCA_963819615.1 of uncultured Alphaproteobacteria bacterium. GTDB lineage: Bacteria > Pseudomonadota > Alphaproteobacteria > Rhizobiales > Aestuariivirgaceae > Aestuariivirga. The sequence goes on along the minus strand of CAWFWW010000008.1, from coordinate 421,224 downwards.
TGCAGCGGCGCGTGCTTTCCGAAACGACTTTGGACAGCGGCGTACAGGATTCGGTGCGCACAGGCGCAAGTTATCTTGGCTATATCATCGCCGCTTCTTTTGCTCTTTCAGCTGCGGGGCTGGATTTTTCCAATATCGCAATCATCGCTGGTGCGCTCGGCGTTGGCATCGGTTTCGGCTTGCAGTCCATCGTCAACAACTTCGTCTCCGGCCTGATCCTGCTTGCGGAACGCCCAGTCAGAGTTGGCGACTGGGTCGTCACCAATGCTGGCGAGGGCATCATCAAGAAAATCAACGTGCGTTCAACCGAAATTGAAACATTCGACAACTGCACGGTGATTGTGCCGAACTCCAACCTGATCACGGAAGCGGTCAAGAACTGGACGCACCGCGACACCATTGGCCGCTTCGCGGTGAGTTTCATGGTCGAACAGCTTAACAAAACTCAAGTCGTCGCTGACCTTTTGAAATCAGCTGCAACCGGTCATCCAAAAGTCCTGCGCTATCCCGAGCCAGTTGTGCGCCTGACGCGTTTCTTCAACGGCGGCGTTGAGTTTGAACTGAAAGGAAGTGTCGCGGATGTCTTCGAGGGCGCCAATGTTGCAAGCGACATCCGCATGACAGTTGCCAACGAGCTGGCCAAGCGCAAGATCAGCCTGCTTGGCGCGCCGAAGTAGGGGGCTGCCTTGGACGAACAAGACGGCCTAGATATTCTGTTGCAGCAAATTGGAAAGAAATCTGGTTCCGAGTACTTGCAGCTTCTTGGGCAAAAACTTGAAGAAGCATCGCGTGGATCGGCCCTCGTTTCTGCCGTTCCTTTGACTGACCACAACAACTTGATGGGCCGCACGCATGGCGGTTTTTGCGCTTCACTTCTGGATACGGCGATGGGCTGCGCAGTGATGACTTCGCTCAATCCATATCGGCCCTATGGAACTGTGGAACTGAACATCCACTATGTCGGAAAAATTTCGCCTGAATCAGGCAAGCTGCTCTGCCGCGCAACGGTTCTGCACACTGGCCGCACCATGTTGACGTCAGAAGCAAAAATTCACGATGCCAGCGGGAAGCTGGTGGCTCATGGTACAGGAACTTTCCTGATGTATCCGAAGTAGACGGAACATACCTGCATTCAGACTAATCTTCATTCCCAAAAACAGTCATCCCCCGCGATTGTTGCATTGCTGTCCGGTCAACTTGAAATCCCCCATCTTTGTCATCCTCGCGACAGCAACGAGGATGACAGTTTTCGGGGGATTTCGAGTTAACCGGATAGCAGTGCGTCGTGCGCTGGAGTGAACTGGCCCTTCCAAGGTCCGAATTTTAGAGAGGTCCGGACACTACTCCGCCAGCTTTTTAAGCTGCCGTTCGCGGAAAAAGATGTAGAGCCCAGCGGTCATGATGAGTGTGGCGCCGAGCCATGTGGTCCATTCCGGCCATTCACCCCATATTGTAACGCCGAAAAGCGTTGCCCAGATCAGCGAGCTATAGCCAAACGGGGCGACAACAGATGCGGGCGCCGATTGAAATGCCTTGATGATGCACAAGTGTCCTATGCAGCCGGCGGCACCGCTGCCGATAAGGAGAGCCCAGCCGAACATGTCAGGCGTTTGCCAATGCCAGGGCACCAGAAGCGAAGTGATGACCGTGCCCGCGCTTGCCGTGTAGAGCAGCATGGTGAGATGGTGGTCGCCACGAAGTTGGCGCGTCGTGATTTGATAAAGCGCATTGGTGAGGGCCGCGGCAAGCAAGAATAATGGTCCCGAACCAAGGGCAGCTGCAGCTTCGTTCCATGGCGAGACGATGATGAGAGCGCCTGCAAAACCAATTGCTATGCTGATCCACCGCCTGATGCCGACATGTTCGGACAAGATGAAGATTGAAAGCACAGTGACCAGGATTGGCGAGAGAAACATGATGCTCGTCGCTGTCGCCAGTGGCATTTGCCAGATGCCGGAGTTGAACAGCCCAGTTGTCACCATCAACAAGGTCGCGCGTCCGGAATGCAGAATTGGCCGCCGGGTTTGCGCGTATCTCAGCAGGTCCTTGTTGCACAAGAGGGCCGCGAAAATTGTTGCGAAGAAGAACCTGCCCCAAGTGACCTGCACCAGCGGGTAGAAGTCCATGGCGTATTTCATGATCGCATCAAGCGTGATGAAGCACAACATGGTGGCGAGCATCCAGGCGATGCCGCGAAGTCTGTGTTCCGCGGGCAAGTTCAGCTGGTCCTGTCGTCTTCGAGATGAATGCGGATGATGTCTTCGAAAGTTGCATCATGCTTGAAGCCCAGCGCCTTTGCACGGGCAGCCGTAAAATTCTGCGGCCAGCCATCAACGATCTTGGCGATTTTTGCATCGGGTTCGCGTTTGATCAGTTTTGCGACATTTGCACCTGCGACCTTTTTCAGCGCTTCAATCTGCTCACCCACCGTGCAGCTCAGGCCGGGCATGGAAAGGTTGGGGCGATTGTCGAGCTGGTTCTGATCAATGCTGCAGGCGTGGATGAGAAGCCCGACGGCACCACGTGGCGAAATGTGCCAGTGGCGGACGTCTTCGCTGACGGGCAGTATTGCGGGCTTTCCGGCGAGTGGTTCGCGGATGATGTTTGAGAAAAACCCCGAGGCCGCCAGGTTGGGTTTGCCGGGGCGCACGCAGACTGTTGGCATGCGAAGACCGATGCCGTTGATGAAGCCTTTGCGAGTGTAGTCGGCGAGGAGCAATTCGCTGGCTGCCTTTTGTGCGCCATAGCTGGTCAGCGGCGTGCAAAAGAAATCGTCGGGAATGATTTCGGGAAAAGGTTTTCCGAACACAGCAATGGAAGAGGTGAAGACGAATTTCGGCCTGTAATCGGGAGTTGCCCTGATGGCTTCGAGAAGCGAGCGCGTGCCATCGAAGTTGACGGCATAACCTTTTTCGAAATTTGCCTCTGCTTCGCCTGATACGACGGCAGCGAGATGAAAAATGACATCCGGCCGCTGGGCCACGAGTTTTGCGACTTCCGCTGTTTGCGATAGGTCGGCGGCATAGGTTGCAATCGGAAATGCACCTTGAGGGGGAGGGGCGGCAAGGACGACGTCGAGCCGGTCGAGGTGGGCGATCTTCGACGAATTGAGCACCCCGTCTTGCGCCAGCTTTTCGATCACCTTGCGGCCCAGCATGCCGGCAGCGCCTGTTACGAGTATTTTCAAGTCATCCTCCATTGCAAACATTTTCAGAATGCCACAGTATTGGTTGTCCGCAAGGTTGTAAGACGTTTGTCAGATGAATACGCTGACATGCAACTTTCGCAGGTCATGAATCTTGCGCAATCGTGCCAAATCCCGGCGCATTGCCAATCGTGAGAGAATCACTTTTTTCAAATCGGCCTGGTTGCGACGCCAGACTGTGAACATTTCCTGTTTTTATTTCAATAGGTTGAAAGCCAGGTATACGCTCAATAGGAATCTTGCTACTGCTTGAGTGCGCTGGTTTTGGGGCTGCGCGCGGCGAAATTGCGGGGGATCGCATGGCTGGAAATGAACTTGGTGTGGTGATGATAGCAGCAGAAAAGTTGATGGCCCAGAAGTTGATTTGGGGTGTCGTGCTTGTGGGTGAAACGGATGGGGCTTGATACGACAGAACATCCGGCCGACAAACTGGCGCTCGCATTGTCGCGTGCCAGCGGCATCGTTGCGTCAGTGGCGCATTGTTTCAGCGACAAGTCCGGTGATTTTGCCGTGACATCGGCTTTCATTGCGCATGCGCTAAAAACCGTTGAAAGCTTCATCACCGAAGCGAGCACGTCGCTGAATGATCTCGACCGGGATTTTGATTTGAACACACCGAAAGGTTCAACGCCGCTCGATACGGTTTCCGGCATCCAGGGAGCTGTTACAACGCTGTCTCCACAGGACGAGCTCGGTTCATACGAAGACGAAGCCAGCACTCGCTTCAAGGACGATGGCACGGCGCACACTTATGACGAGCTGCTTGCCAAAGTGACTGCTGCGGAAGTTTTTGCGGCCAGTGAAAGCGGGGCTTCGGAAGCAAAGCAAAATGATTTAATTCCGCTGCTGAACAGTTTGAAGGCTGACCTGCTTCGGTTACGTTCAGTCGCGTAGTTTGGCATTAAATTCATAAATATGAAAATAAATCTTGACAGCGTACGCTGGTCGGGCTATATTTTTGTACATTCGAGAGAGGTGGGCAGGGATTTTCAAATCCGGCCCAGAAATCGGACAGTTTCAATATTTTAAGGAAATCTGGCGGAGGGGGAGGGATTCGAACCCCCGGGAGGCTTGCACCCCCAACGGTTTTCAAGACCGCCGCGATCGACCACTCTGCCACCCCTCCGCGTTTTTGAGTGACGGCTGCCCTTTAGCAGGAAATTGGAAGGATACAAGATCGCAGTGTTATAGTTGGTGGCCGACCTCATTGAGCGGTTGATTGTTTAGCAGAGCTGTCATCGCTGCGAAAGAAAGCCCGATAGAAGAGGCTGTCTGACGTCGTATCGAGGATTTTGGCGATCAGGGCCGTTGCAAGAGCGGCGAAAACCAGACGGCCAAAGAACACGCTGGTGAAATCAGCGCCCAGTGCGACGACAACCAATGTATCTTCAATAATGCTGTGAGCAAATCCCATGAACACGCAGGCAAGGAATGCCTGGCGCGAATCGGTTTTTGCTTTCCGAGACTCGCGAATAAGGAGACCGCCGCCATAGGAAATACCAAGGAACAGGCCGACTGACGCGAACGGCACTGTCGGCGCTTTGATGCCCGCCAGCCGAAAGAATGGCGCAAGGCCGTTGTTCAACCACGCCAGGAGGCCGAGCGCCTTGAGGAATTCCATCAACGAAATAAGGAGAAAAAGTATGACCAACATGATCAGCAATGTCTCGCCCGTATCCAGGAGGAATGATGTCCAATCGCTGGCCTCGCCCATGGGCGTCCACGATGGCTGCAAGGGCGTGTCGAGCCATCCTGTCGCCGAGAACACTTGATGCAATAGCAAAGCAAACACGAATGCCCCAGAGCCGCGCAACGCAGAAGTCATCAAAAATCCTGGCCCAGCCTTTTGTATAACTTTCTGTTCAATCGGAATTGCATGGGCCACCAGAATGAGGGCTGAAAACACAGTCATGTCAGCGGTTGTCAAACTTGCAACTGATGTGAGCGCGAAAAGGCTTATGACGCCGCCCCATATTCCGACCAACAGGCCAGTCAACCAGGCAAGCGCAAGTTCCGGCGGCAACCCGACCCATGCCATGATCGGTTGAAATGCCGGAGATATTGCGCTGATGAAGCCGAAGTCCTGCAACAGCTTCGTAAGTATCGCCACAGGCACGATGACACGAACAAGCTCCCAGTAGATCTCCAGGGTTTCCAACGTTTTGCTGATGAGTGCGGCACGGAAATTCATCGTCGTCTCCAATTGTAAGCTGCCACTGACTATCGCGAAACCCATCGCACTTTTGGTCAAAATATGCATAATCGTGCAATAAAATTGCAGCGAAACTGGTGATTTGATGGATTTGGACGGAATAGACCGCAAGCTGCTCAACCTTCTGCAGATTGACGCATCGCGCACCAATGCCAAACTGGCTGATCTGGTTGGCCTTTCGCCATCGAGCTGCCTTCGGCGCATCAGGCGACTGAAGGATTCCGGGGTCATTGATCGCGTTGTGGCGTTGCTGTCACCAGCGAAGACCGGACGAAACCTGAAGGCGGTGGTGACCATCGAATTGGAACGCCATGGTGAACACTACATGCGCCAGTTTCTCGAAGTTGCTTCCGCAGAGCCCGCAGTGGCTCAGGCTTACGCCGTTAGCGGACAAACTGACGCGATCCTGATGCTGCGATTGATTGACATGGGAGAATTCGATGCGCTGTGCGAACGGTTATTCAAAACCCAAAGCAATGTTGCGCGGTACTTCACGATGTTTGTGATCCGAACGGCCAAGGAAACGACGATGATCCATATTTGACTTGTGTTTCAGGTCAAATAGCTGGCGTCCAGCTGGTGGAGGATGCGTTTCATTTCCTCGAAATGGGCGAAAAACTGCTCGCGGTCAGCTTCCCATTCCTGGGCGGTCCTTTCGGCGACGGCATCGGACATGACATGAAGTTTCTGGCCAGTCTGATAAGCGAGCACGAGATTTCTACAAGACCTTTCGAGGTAGTAAGCGAGGTCATACGCTTCGGCGACTGTGGCAGCGCAAATGAGGACACCATGATTGCCCATCATCATGATGGACTTGTTGCCCAATAGGCGTGCAAGGCGGTCACCTTCTTCGTCGGTGTTGGCCATGCCGCCATATTGCATGTCATAGGCGATGCGGTTGAAGAAACGGGCTGTGTTCTGGTCAATCGGCTTGATTTCAGGATCAGCGAGAGATGCAATCGCAGTCGCATGCGGCGGATGCAGATGGATGATGCAGCGGGCATGGGGCAGGGCAGCATGGAGGCGGCCATGCAGCGACCAGGCCGTAAGGTCTGGCGCACCTGGGCGATCCATGGTGGATTTGTCGCTGGCGTTGAGATGCAGAAGCTCCGACGCCTTGACTTGCGAAAAATGGCGCCAGCGGGGGTTCATCAGGAACTCCTTGCCATCCGGCGAAACAGCAAGGCTGAAGTGATTGGCGACAGCCTCGTGCCAATCGTTCATGGCGGCGAGCCGCAAAGCTGCCGCAAGGTCAACACGCATTTGCCAGATATCCTGGTCAGAAGGCTTAACTGAGGAAAACTGCTGGTTCATGACGGGTTCATCCTGTGCTGGATATGAACGAATAATCGTTGTATTTTACGCTGAATATGACTTTGGGGGCAAGTGAGGACAAAAATGATGTTCAGGACAGCATTTGGCGCAGTTGCATTGATATATTTCGCAGGCAACTGTTTTGCCGGCAATCAAGATGCAAATCCAACTGGCTTGTGGGCACTGCCCAAAAACAAACTGACAGTTGAGTTGAAGTATTGCGAAGGCAAGAAACTTTGCGGGACGATTGCAAAAATCCGGAAGCCCCTTGACGACAATGGCAATCCAAAACTCGACAAGGAAAATCCTGATCCTGCATTGCGGTCGCGGCCGATCATTGGGCTGGAAATCATCAGTGGCTTGAAGCCTTCCGGCGACCATGAATGGTCCGGGAAGATTTACAATGCCGATGACGGAACCACTTACCGCGCAGAAGCGCGGCTCGAGGGCGACAGGTTTTTCGTAAAGGGCTGCTGGGGCCCATTCTGCAAGAAACTGAATTTCCGCCGGGTCAAGGTTGTTGCAAAAAATTAACTGCAGAATGGTTTTGTCATTTACGCGGACTATTTGCGCTCTCGTGATTGCGCTGGCGGTGGTTTTTCCCAACGCTGTGATTGCGCAGGAACTCGGACACAACTGATGACCCGCTGGCTTCGCTTTCTCTAGAAAAGAAGCTTGCACTTGCGAAAGCAGGCGACGGGGAAGCCAAATTTGCCGTTGCTGAATCCTATGAATTTGGACGAGGCACGCCACCCGACCTTGTTGCTGCGGCCAAATGGTACCGCGATCTGGCTCTCGCAGGAAATCTTGAGGCGCAATACCGGCTCGCAAAAATCGTGCGCAATGGCGCAAAGGGTTTGCGGAAAGACATGGCCTCTGCCGTCACCTTGCTTCGGGATGCTGCAACAAAGGGGCACGCAGGCGCCCAATATGAATTGGGCCTGATGCATGAATCTGGTTTGGGCGTCGAAAAAAGCGATGCCAAAGCGATTGAGTGGTATGCCAAGGCTGCAGAGCAGGGTGATGCAGCGGCGCAACGCAATCTGGGACTCATCCACCTTTATGGGCGCGGCACCTATACTGACGTGAAAAAAGCGGTTGAGCTGTTCCAAAAAGCAGCGGCTTCGGGCGACGGGTGGGCAAACAACAACCTAGCCGCACTTTATGAACAAGGTTGGGGCGTTGCACAAGACAATGCAAAAGCGCACATTCTTTATGCACGGGCCGTGGCACTTGGCATCAGCGTCGCGGAATCGAACATCAAGCGTCTTGATCTTAAGGCAACTTCGAAAGCCTCGCCTTAACGCTTCGTTCACCATGTTTGTCAAATGGCTGTTTACCACGGTCGTCCAAGAACGCCGTTAACGTTCGTCACGAACGACAATGCTTTCATGGATCGGAACGGTTATGCGTCAGATGATGTTATGTGCTGCAGCGATTGCCATCGCCCTGGCAGGGTGCACATCGAAGAAGGAAGCAAAGCTTGATCCATTCGCTGGCGTTGGCAGCCCCATTTACAAGGGCTCCGGACCACTTCCCAACGGCGGCGGCAAATATCACGTCGGCAAACCCTATCAAGTCGCCGGCCGCTGGTTCAACCCAAAGGAACAGCCGAACTATGACAAGTCAGGAACCGCATCGTGGTATGGCGAAGCATTTCACCGGCGCAAAACTTCGAATGGCGAATGGTTCGACATGAATGACATGACGGCGGCCCATCCAACGCTGCCGCTGCCGAGTTACGCAAAAGTCACCAATCTCGAGAATGGACGCCAAGTCGTCGTTCGGATCAATGATCGTGGGCCCTTTGTCGGCACCCGCATCATCGATCTTTCAAAGCGTTCAGCCGACGCTCTTGGGTTCAAGAATCAAGGCAAGGCAGATGTCCGGGTGCAATGGATTGCCAATGCGCCCATCAACGATCCGGGACAGCATCTCCTGGCAATGAACCAAGCTTTGGGGCAGGGCGAGAACATTTCTGGCTTGCGCCAAATTGCCTCGCGGTCAGCGCCATCATCGCGAGGTTCAGTGCAATTGGCAAATGCGCGTGACGAAGAAATTACACCTGCGAGGGCCAACCGCGGATTTGGAATTCAGGTCGGAAGTTTTTATGACCAGTCCAACGCACTCGCTGCCATGGCAATGGTGTCGGATTTCGCCGAGACACGGCTCGTCACAAGTGAAACCGAAGAGGGCATGGTCTATCGTCCCGTTATTGGGCCGATCCGTGGCCAGGCGGAAGCCCAGCAAATTCTGGAACAGGTGCAGAATGCAGGGTTCCGGGATGCAAGGCTATCGCAGATGAGCACGCCGCAGGTTGCGGCACTGCAATAGCATTTACATCCCGCACTGAAAAATTGTATCTCTAGGGGCATGTTGCCCCTTTCGCGCCGCTCGATTCTTGCTGCTATCCCGATATTGCTTGCGGGATTTGAGACTGGATCTGGCGCACAAGAGCAGCAACCCGAAGTTCCGGTTTTCGCAAGCAAGGCACCTTACGCCATCCTGATCGATGCTCGGTCGGGTGCTGTGTTTTACGAGAAATCCGCTGATCTTTCGGTGCCGCCTGCGAGCATGAGCAAGCTGATGACACAGTCGATTGTTTTTGACGCCTTGAAAAAAGGTGATCTGAAACCCGACCAGTTGCTGCCGGTAAGCGAGTATGCCTGGCGCAAGGGTGGTGCGCCATCTGGCGGGTCCACGATGTATGCTGAGTTGAATTCGCGCGTGCCGGTGATGGATTTGTTGCGCGGCGCCATCATCCAATCAGCAAATGACGGCTGCATTGCGCTCGCCGAGGGGATTGCAGGAACGGAACAAGGTTTTGTCAGTTTGATGAACAAGCGGGCGAAAGAGCTGGGTCTGACGAACAGCACGTTTGGCAATGCGACGGGATTGCCAGATCCGAACCACAAGATGAGCATGCGTGACCTGGCGGCGTTGGCGCGCTACATTTTTTCGACTTACCCGGACTACTTCAAGATATATTCTGAGAAAGAGTTCACCTGGAACAAGATCAAGCAGGCCAATCGCAATCCTTTGCTGCTTGAATATCCGGGTGCTGACGGAATGAAGACTGGTTACACCAAGGAAGCAGGATATGGACTCGTCGGAACTGCTGAGCGCGATGGACGCAGGTTGATCATGGTGGTCGGTGGAGTCGAAAGCATCGCGGTCCGGCGCGAGGAAGCACAAAAGCTTCTGGATTATGGATTCAGCCAGTTCAGGCCGTTTGACGTTTATGATGCGGGACAGCAGATTGGCAATGCGCGGGTTTGGGGTGGAACGGAACGCTGGGTTGGCCTGGTGATTGACCGTGATTTCAAGATTGCCCTTTCGCCTGCCGAGCAGAAGACCGTGGAGATCAAGCTTGATTACAAAGGTCCTCTTATGGCGCCGGTGATGCAGGGCTCCGAGATCGGCAAAGTACGCATTCTGGTCGACGGGAAGACGATCGCGGATTCGCCGGTGTTCGCTGCAGCGGATGTTTCGGCGACTGAATCCATGTGGACGAAAGCGCTGGACAGCGTTTTGATCATGACGTTCGGCGGCTGATGCCGGGGCTTTTCATCACCTTTGAGGGCGGCGAGGGCACTGGGAAGTCGACCCAGGTTCAGAGACTTGCCGAGCATTTCCGCAAGAGCAACCGCAAGCATATCGTGACGCGGGAGCCTGGCGGCACAGGAGAGGCGGAAAGCATTCGCGCCCTGTTGGTCAATGGAGCGACTGACCGGTGGAGCGCCAATGCAGAGGCGCTGTTGAATTATGCAGCGCGGGAAATGCATCTGCTCAAGTTAATCCGGCCTGCGCTGGCACGTGGTGATGTGGTGATCTGTGACAGGTTCATGGATTCAACGCGGGCGTATCAACACTATGCTGGGCAGTGCAATGTTGCATTGGTCGATGATCTTGAGCGGGAGATTGTGGGAAGGACGCGGCCTGGATTGACGCTGTTGTTTGATCTGGACCCGGCCATTGGGTTGTTGCGAGCGAAGTCGCGTGGCGGCGGATCGGAGGACAGGTTTGAGCGCAAGGGGCCGGAGTTTCACAGGAGGTTGCGTGACGGGTTCCTTGCCATTGCACGCGCCGAACCAAAACGCTGCAAGGTGATTGATGCCAGCGAGGACATGGATACAATTGCCGCTAAAGTGCGGGATCATGTGACGAGGGCGCTTGATGGCAGATGAGCATGAAGACCCGCGAGAGACGCCGCTGCATCCGCGGTTCTCCAAGGGCGTCATAGGGCATGACGATGCAGTGCAGCAGTTTGAAGCAGCCTTTGCGAGCGGCAAGGTGCATCATGCCTGGCTGATCAGCGGACCAAAGGGCATTGGCAAGGCAACACTGGCTTATGAATTTGCGGCACGGGTTTTGGGAGGAAAGGAATTAAACAGCGCGAGCAGGCGATGGATTCAAGCGAAATCCCACCCGGACATGTTTGTGCTCGAGCGGCAATTGGCGGACCGGAAGCCGGTGAAACTGAAAACCGAAATCTCGGTTGAAGATGCGCGAGGGCTTTCAGCGTTTTTTGGGCGCACGTCGAGCAGCGGCAATTGGCGGGTTGCGATTGTCGACACGGCCGATGATCTGAACCGGGAGTCAGCCAACGCACTTTTGAAGCAGGTCGAAGAACCGCCAGCCAAATGCATTTTGTTTCTGCTGAGTAACCAGCCCGGACGCGTCTTGCGAACGTTGAAATCGCGCTGCATCCGGTTGCCGCTGAAGGCCCTTGGCACAGACGACACTGCAATGGTGCTGCAGTCAGCCGAAATTGATGCGGAGGCGCGGGAAGCGGCCATGAAGATCGCGGATGGAAGCCCGGGAAAAGCGATTGAACTGGCGACATCAGCCGCTGCAAAGGCATTTGGAAAATTTCCGGCAAACGGACGAACGACGGCTTTGACGCGCAACGCAATTGTTAACACAATGTCGGCTCGGTCCGTTGGGCAAGACGAATTCGATGCGATGAGCGACTTGCTGTTGGCCTGGACCGCCAAGACGGCACAGCAAGGTGCTGGCCAGCCAGTTGGCAACAGGCTGGCCAAAGCTTATGGCGCGGCGTTGGCCAAGCGGCGGGAAACGACGGCCTATAATCTTGATCGCAAGATGGCTGTTGTTGCCCAAATGCTGGCCATTGAAGAGGCTTTGAAACCACAGTCTTGAAGCGTTGGCCTTGATGCTTTTGTGATTTCGGGGCATTGAGTGCCCCATGACCGAGAAATACCTGATTTCCACCGCGATTCCTTATGCCAATGGTGCACCCCATATCGGGCATGCCTATGAACGGATAGCAACTGATGTGATGGCCCGATTCAAGCGGCTGGATGGCGCTGACGTATTGTTCATCAGCGGCATGGATGAGCACGGACAGAAGATGCTGCAGACGGCGGCGCGCGAAGGATTGACGCCGATAGCGCTCGCGGACCGCACCGCCGCCCAGTTTGAGGCGATGGGAGAACTGGTGAATGCCCGCGCTGATGACATCATCCGCACGACATCCGGGCGTCATAAAATTGCTGTTTCCGAAATTTGGACGCGGATGGAGGCCAATGGCGACATTTATCTTTCGCGCTATTCCGGCTGGTATTCCGTGCGGGATGAGCGGTTTTTTGTCGAGGATGAAACCGAGGAACGCGACGGGCGGCGCTTTGCGATTGAGACGGGAACGCTGGTGGAATGGATGGAGGAGGAGAGCTACTTCTTCAAACTCTCGGCCTATGCGAAGCCCTTGCTGGAGCATTACCGCAAGCATCCGGAGTTCATTGTGCCGGAAAAATACCGCAATGAAATTGTTGCGTTTGTTGAGCGCGGTTTGAATGACTTGTCGGTGAGCCGCACGACATTCGACTGGGGCATTCCGGTGCCAGGACATCCGAAGCATGTGATGTATGTGTGGGTGGATGCGTTGACGAATTACATCACGGCTACAGGATTTCCCGATGAAAAGGCGGCCCGCGCTGATTTCTGGCCGGCTGCTGCGCATGTCATCGGCAAAGACATCACGCGGTTCCATTCGATCTACTGGCCGGCGTTTTTGATGTCAGCGAAGCTGCCCTTGCCAAAGCAGATTGTAGTGCACGGGTTCTTGTTCAATCGCGGCGAGAAGATGTCGAAGTCGACGGGCAATGTCGTTTCACCTGCCGATCTGGTCGAGCGTTATGGAGTTGATCCGGTGCGTTATTTCTTCATGCGCGAAGTGCCGTGGGGCGCAGATGGCTCCTACAGCCATGAAGCGATTACGGCCCGGATGAACGCTGATCTTGCCAATGATCTTGGCAATCTGGCGCAGCGGTCGCTCTCGATGATCAACAAGAATTGCGGCGCAAAAGTTCCGGCTTGCGGCGCGATGAGCGAAGCAGACAAGGAAATTCTTGGCAGCGCGGATGCGTTGATGATTGAAGTTCGCGCGCAGCATCAAACTTATTCGATTTCGAAAGCCATGGATGCAATCTGGAAAGTTGTGGCCGATGCCAACCGCTATTTCGCAGGGCAGGAACCATGGGCTCTAAGGAAGACTGATTCGGCGCGGATGGAGACTGTGCTTTATGTGACTGCTGAGGTATTGCGCATTGTAGGCGTTCTGGCACAGCCCTATGTGCCCGCATCAGCTGCAAAGTTGCTTGATGTGTTGTCAGTGCCGGATGACGCGCGGACATTTGCGTATGTCGGTGCACGGCTTACCAGCGGCACTCCATTGCCGGTGCCCGCGCCTATTTTTCCGCGCTTTGTGGACGAAGAAGCGAAGGGCTGAAGAGTGACTTGGATTGTCGATAGCCATTGCCATCTCGACTATGAGGGGATGAGTGAACAGCTCCCCGATATTGTCGCGCGGGCGGAGGTGGCAGGCGTCGGGTTCATGCTGTCGATCAGTTCGCGGGTGCGCAACCATGAGCGGATCGTGGCGATTGCCGAGCAATTCGAAAATGTCTATTGCACGATTGGCACACATCCGCACAATGCGCATGAGGAGCTTGATGTTCCGGTGTCAGAGATCATACGGCTCGCGCAGCATCCAAAGGTCGTAGGCATTGGCGAAGCGGGTCTCGATTATCACTATGACAACAGCCCGCGCGAAGCGCAGGCCGCAGGCTTTCGCAACCACATCGCGGCAGCGCGTGAAACAGGCTTGCCGTTGGTGATCCACACTCGCGAAGCCGAAGATGATACCGCCAGAATACTTGAAGAAGAAATGCGCAATGGTCCGTTCAAGGCTTTGCTGCACTGCTTCACTTCGAAACAATGGCTGGCTGAGCGGGCGGTTGAACTTGGCCTTTATGTTTCGTTCTCGGGCATTCTCACATACAAGAGCGCTGATGATCTCCGGGCGACAGCCCGGGCTTTGCCTGCGGACCGATTGTTCGTTGAAACAGATGCTCCGTTTTTGTCGCCAATTCCGTTTCGCGGGAAGCCGAATGAGCCATCTTATGTGGTGAAAACGCTGGAGCATCTTGCTTCAGTGCGCGGCGTTTCGCGCGATGCGATGGCGTGGCAAACGTCGGATAATTTCTTTCGCTACTTCGACAAGATTCCACGGCCGGAACGCTTCAGGACTGCAGCATGACATTGAGGTTTACAATTCTTGGAAGCGGTTCATCGGGCGGGGTTCCCAGGATTGGCGGCGACTGGGGATTGTGCGATCCGAAGAATCTGAAGAATCGTCGGCGACGGTGCTCGCTGTTGGTTGAAAGCGTTGCAGAAGCGGGGACGACGCGAGTTTTGGTTGATACTTCGCCTGACATGCGCGACCAGATGCTTTCGGCAAATGTCGGGTCTGTCGATGCGGTTTGGTATACGCATGAACATGCGGATCACACGCATGGCATTGATGAGTTGCGCGCCTTCTATCTGCGGCAGCGTACACGCGTGCCAGTCTGGGCAGACGCTGCGACGAGCGACATGCTCAACACGCGGTTTGCCTATTGTTTCGTGAAACCTGCCGGCAGTCAGTACCCACCGATTGCCGAGCAAAACCTGATCGAGCCTGGCCGGATCATCGAGACAAATGGAGCAGGGGGAACAATCACTGGATTGCCCTTCTCACTACAGCATGGCGACATCGTGGCCCTGGGCTTTCGTTTCGGAAATGTAGCCTACACGCCTGACCTAAGCGATGTGCCGGAACCCAGCTTGCCTGCGCTAAAGCATCTTGACTTGTGGATTGTTGACGCATTGAAACGGTCGCCTCACCCCAGTCACTTCAGTTTGCCAGAAACACTGGTGTGGATTGAACGGTTGAAGCCGAAGCGGGCGGTGCTGACCAACATGCATGTTGATATGGACTACGACACGCTGTGCAGGGAACTGCCTGTCAATGTGCGCCCTGCTTTTGACGGAATGGTATTGGAAGGGTGAAGCCATGAGGAGAATCTTTCTTGCTCTCGCATTACTGATCAGCAATCCTTTTCCCGCGCTGCCGCAGACAGTTTGTCCACCGGAAAAACTTGCAGCGGCCATTGATATTTACACTTCTGCGCCGTTCAGCGCGCGAACCTGGAGGGTGTTGAATGGGCTTGGTGACCCGGGAGTGGAACCAGAAGGAGCCTATTTTGGTGACTACGCCGCGACGGAAGAATGGCGCAGACGGGCGACTGAACTTGCTCCGGAACTGACCGAGTTGCAGCAGCCTGGATATGATTGCCGGATGGGATATCCGCTGAGCGTGCTCAATGAGCGGGTGAGCAAACTCGGTGGAAAGTCTCCCTATATCAAACAGTGGCTGCTCAGCCAGCAAAGGGTCTTGCAGGTTTGCAGCGATCCCGCAGCGCCAAATGTTTCGCTGCCAGTTGCACTTGAAGTGACAGGCGAATTGCAGACTCTGCAAGCCGACGACCGGGCATATCAGAACGCTTCCATCGCTTTCTATACAGACAAGCAAAAAGCTGCGCAGTTGTTCAAGGCGATCGGCGCGTCGCAGTCGGTCCACAAGGGTGCGGCGCGATATACGTTCGCGAACATTCTTGCCAACGCCAAGGATATTGCTGAAGCAAAAGCTGAAGCTGCCGCCATACTTTCAGATCCTTCAATCAAGGCTGTGCACAAGATTACTGAAGATTTGCTCGGATACATTGCCAACATTGAAGACACGCCCGAAGGATGGACCCGCATCATCAATCGAGCATTGCGCGATGCGACGATGCCGCTAGACAAAATTAGAGCATCGTCGGAGAGCCGCATCGCCTACAAGGCCGCTCTTTATGACCTGGACTATGCCGGGATCGGCGACAAGGAAAGCGATTGGTGGATAGCGGGGAAATTGCCTGAAGACCCGACAATATCCAAAGCAATCGTGGATGTTGCCCGCCGCAGTCAAATGGCATTGTGGATGATGACGGGACAATCGGTTCATCAGAAGGCCGCAGTGCCGTGGACTTATCAAGGCGAAAAATGGAATGCGGCAGCAACTTCATACATCGACCGGGCAAGGGCGCTTCAACCAGCTAATGCAGTAACGGGACTTTCGCGTGTTGTTCTCGATGCTTTCAGGGCCAAGCCAGATGATGCAGCACGCGCTGCACTTTGGTATAAGGCGAAGGCGGCTGTAGAATCCGCGGTAAAGAGTTGCGGGGAAGCGCCAGAGACCGCAGCGGCGGGATTTCTCTTGCAGCAAGCAGTTCGGCTATCAGCTATTTCAGGCAACTTTGATGAAGCATATCATGGGCTGGCCGCGATACCATTCAAGGGTTCAGGATACTTTCAACGCGATGTTGTCTTCAAACTAGGCCAGTACCTATTGGCAAGCGGGCAGGCGGAAGAAACTCGCCGCTTCCGCGACATAGTGCTTACGCATGATTATTTTGCAGACCTGAAACCGGATGAAGTGAAGGCAAGTCGGTCCTTCTTTGCAAATATGCTTAGCTGGATAGCTGAGGATGAAGCACGTTGGCGAAGCGCACAGGAGTGGTCAGATGACAAGCTGGCGAACCCGGTTATCAATCTCTTGCCTGCGGCAAAGCTGCGTGAGTTGGCCGATGATCCCATGTTTTCTCCTGCTCAAAAAGCATTGCTCACGCGTGCAGCGTGGACGAGAAATTACGCTGCCGCCGTTTCGCAGAAACCAGATCGCTTTGAAGAAATGCTTGCAGCCAACTCAGAGCTGCGGACTGCGTACGACAAGGTTCAGGCGGATTACCCAACGATTTCGAAGCGGAACCGATTGCTGTTAACCATACTGCGCAATCCGCGTTTTGGCGTACTTGCCAATGCACCGGACGGTTACGGCGAACCGATTGAAGCTTCGCGCGAATCTTATGCGTCGCTGGATGAGTACGATCCAAATGACAAGAACTGGTGGTGTCCGCTGCAGCCTGATCGGCATTTGGGGCTTGTGAAATCGTCGTTGACAAGCATCATGGGTGGCGAAGTTTACCTAGGTTCAACTCCGGATCCATTTTTCGATTACACCGTGAATGATCGATTGTCGGCGGCGCGTGAAGCATTGCTCAAGCAGCATCCGATTGTCCGGCAAATTGATTGGACCGAAATCGACAAGCTAGCATCCGCGCCATCGGCACCCAAGTTGCTGGCCGAACGCGCCATTGCCTGGGCCAATGCCAGCAAGGGTGAAGACGGAGCGCCAGAGGCCTTGGCACTGGCTGTGCGAACGACGCGTTTTGGCTGCCGCTGGGCTGGCGGCCACAAGGCTTATTCGAAGCCGGCCCAGGAGCTGCTGAAAGCGAAATTTGGCTCCACGGAATGGGCAGCGTCCACGCCTTATTGGTTTGACTGCGTGGACCAGGAATGGGGTGCAGATTACACCAGGGTCGCAAGTTGCAAGCCGCGGAGCTGGCCAAAGCAAATTCGACCATAGGCGCTAACATGCGATGTGAAGAAACGGCGGCAAAGGATTGGCGGGGCGCGAAAATCCAGCTTGATTTTGTCGACTACAAATATTCCATAATATATATTATGCGAATTGGAGAACAAGGATGACGGCTGACCCAACCCAGATGAATCCCCGCGATTTTGGCACTCTCCTTGCCATCATGAAGGCACTCCGGACGCCGATGACCGGCTGCCCCTGGGACCTGGAACAATCGTTCGAAAGCATTGCGCCTTACACGATTGAGGAAGCTTATGAAGTTGCCGATGCGATCTCCCGCAAGAACATGCCGGAGCTTTGTGAGGAGCTTGGCGACTTGCTGTTGCAGCCGGTTTATCATGCGCAGTTGGCGGCTGAAGCCGGGCATTTCACATTTGCGAATGTTGTGGAAGCTGTTTGCACCAAAATGATCCGCCGTCATCCGCATGTATTTGGCGATGCAAATGCCCGTTCTGCGCCTTTGGCCAAGGGTTTCTGGGAAGAAGCCAAGTCGAAGGAGAAATCAACTGAAACGAAAATGCGGACGCTGGACGGCGTTGCTGTTGGCTTGCCGGGGCTGACTCGCGCCATCAAACTCCAGAGCAAGGCAGCCAAGGTTGGTTTTGACTGGCCGCATGTGGATTATGTCTTCGACAAGGTCACGGAGGAAATTGCCGAGTTGAAATCAGCGCCTGGGGAAAAGCGCGCTGAAGAACTTGGGGACTTGTTGTTTGTGATGGCGAACATCGCACGGCACTATGGGATTGACGCTGAAGCAGCATTGCGGGGCGCCAACGCCAAGTTTGAGCGGCGGTTCAGATTTATTGAAGACGGCCTGGAGAGTCGTGGAAAATCACCACGTGAGTCAAATCTGGAAGAAATGGACGTACTCTGGGAAGAAGCGAAAAGCAGGGGTCTGTAACATTGAACCCTGGCCCCCTACTTTACAGTCTTCATTGCCTTGCCAAATTGCGCTGATGCCTGCCCCGCGCGGTCATCGTCGAGGCGAACGTCGATTGTGATTTTTCCGGTGCGACCTGTTCTTTTGGCGATCACTTCGCCGCGCTCGTGGAGCCAAGCTTGGCCCTTGCCATTCTCGGGATCGAGCGTGATGCGGTAAAGGTTCGAACCGGTTGCGAGTTTTTCTTCAATGCGCAAAAGCAGATCATCGAGGCCCGTGCCGTCAACAGCGGAAACCAGGAAGCAATCGCTTTTCCTCGATGCTGCGGTTTCGCGTTGCGCCAGTTCGAGCGGGTCGAGCAGGTCGGCCTTGTTCCAGATTTCGATCATGTGGCTCCGACGGGCTTCGTCTATGCCGAGCTTATCCAATACGAAGTTGACGTCTGCGGCCTGCGCGTCAGTTTCAGCGTGACTTATATCACGCACATGCAGGATCACATCCGCTTCGAGCACCTCTTCCAGCGTGGCACGGAAAGCAGCGATCAATGTGGTGGGGAGATCAGAGATGAAGCCCACGGTATCAGACAGCATGACCTTGCGGCCGTGCGGCAGCGATACTGTGCGCATCGTTGGATCGAGGGTGGCGAACAGCATGTCCTTGGCGAGGACTTTGGCAGAGGTCAGGCGGTTGAAGAGCGTTGATTTTCCAGCATTGGTGTAACCCACAAGCGCCACGACGGGATAGGGCACGCGCGCCCTGCCCGACCTGTGCAACTTGCGGGTCTTGATGACATCGGTAAGCTCGCGCTCGATTTTCGAAATGCGTTCCTGAATGAGTCTGCGGTCGGCCTCGATCTGGCTTTCGCCGGGGCCGCCGAGAAAACCGAAACCACCACGCTGGCGCTCAAGATGGGTCCAGGACCGGACGAGACGGCTTTTCTGGTATTGCAAATGCGCCATCTCGACTTGCAATGTGCCTTCGCGGGTGGAAGCGCGGCGGCCGAAGATTTCGAGGATGAGGCCTGTCCGGTCCAGAACCTTGGTGTTCCAGGCGCGTTCGAGGTTGCGTTGCTGGATCGGTGAGAGCTGCGCGTTTACAATTACGAGCGCGTCTTCATGTTCTTTCACCAGTTCGGCTATTTCTGCTACTTTTCCTTCGCCCAGCAATGTCGCTGGTTTCGGTGTGCTGAGGGGTGCGATCAACGTGTGGGCAACGGTGAGTTCAATGGCCTGCGTGAGGCCCACGGCTTCGGCAAGCCGCGTTTCAGCATCGCGTTGTTCAGCGCCGGTTTTGCGACTTTTGGGTTCGATATGCAGAACGAGCGCACGGGTTGCAGCGCCCTCCTCCTGCTTGAAGTCGAAGCCCTTGCCTCCGCGCACGGGCTTTGGAGATTTCTTAGGTGTCAAGAGCTGGCTTGCTCATCATCAAAGAGGCTGATCGGGCCTCCCGGCATGATGGTGGAAATCGCATGCTTGTAGACCAGTTGAGACACGCCATCACGGCGCAACAAGAGGCAGAAATTGTCGAACCATGTGATAATGCCCTGAAGCTTCACCCCATTCACAAGAAAAACAGTGACAGGAATTTTTGACTTGCGCACGCTGTTGAGGAAAGTGTCCTGCAAGTTCTGCGGTTTTTCGGTCGCCATGGGTTTTCCTTGTTGTTTTTGTTGGAGCCCCCTCCACCAATTGTCTTAACACGCTTTCCGGGTGAAAAGAAACTGGCTACGAGGGATCCTCTTCGTCCTTGCCGTGCATGCCTAGAAGCTTGATTTTGCGGTGTAATGCTGATCGCTCCATGCCGATGAACAAGGCCGTTCGCGAAATATTGCCACCGAAACGCGAAATTTGGGCGGCAACATAATCGCGCTCAAATGCTTCCCGCGCCTCGCGCAATGGCAGAGCCAACAGGTGTCCCAGGCTGTTGTTCGCACTCGCGCCATGTGCGTTGTTTTCCTGCGGCAGCATTGCACCAGTGATTTCGTCAGAACCCTCGCCCGATGCGACAATCATGATGCGTTCGACATTGTTGCGCAGTTCTCGAACATTGCCGGCGTATTCACGCGTCTGGAGTGCTGCGATGGCTTCTGGCGCGAAACGCCTCGCGGGCTGGCCTGACGAAAGAGAATAACTTTTGGCAAATTGTTCGATCAGTTCCGGAATGTCTTCGCGACGTTCTGCAAGCGCTGGCACAGCCACTGGCACAACGCTGAGGCGGTGAAACAGGTCCTCCCGGAATTCCTGGCGACTGATCTGGTTTTGCAGGTCACGTGCGGTTGAAGAAATGATGCGCACGTCGACTTTCACTTTCTTGGCGCCGCCGACCCGCTGGAAGGTTTGGTCCATGAGCACGCGCAATATCTTTCCCTGGGTTTCGAGCGGCATGTCCGCCACTTCATCGATGAACAATGTGCCGCCATGCGATTCTTCGAGCGCGCCAATCCGTGGCGGCGTGTCGTGCCCGGTTTCCACGCCAAACAGTTCTTCTTCTATGTTTTCAGGCGTCATGGTTGCTGCACTCAACGTGACAAACGGACCTTGCGAACGCAGTGAAAGCGAGTGCAGCGCACGCGCTGCCATTTCCTTGCCGCTGCCCATGGGACCAGAGATCATGACACGGCTGTTGGTGGGTCCGACCTTCTTTAGGAGTTGGCGTAATTGGCGAACCGCTTGCGAGCCGCCCAGAAACTCAAGGTCGAAACCAGTACGACCCTTGAGCTGTTCGTTTTCTCGGCGCAAGCGGGTTGCCTCAAGGGCTCGGCCAACGACGTGCAGCAGGCGGTCTGCTGTAAAAGGTTTTTCAATGTAGTCATAAGCGCCGCGCCTGATGGCAGAGACAGCGGTTTCGATATTGCCATGACCTGAAATGATGACGACCGGCAAGTCACTATGATTCTTCTTGATTTCGAGCAAAAGATCGAGACCGTCGAGTTTTGAACCTTGCAACCAAATGTCAAGAACCACGATTGTCGGACGGCGCTGCATGATCTCGCTAATTGCGGCATCGGAATTGTGCGCCAGACGAGCCTCGTAACCCTCATCCTGCAAAATACCGGCGATCAATTCGCGGATATCGGTTTCATCATCAACGATCAAAACGTCGGCTGACACAGTGTTACACTCCCGCTTCTTGCAAATATACAGGTTGCATCAGTGGCGCAAACCGCAGCGTAATCTTGGCGCCGCGCCCCAACGGCAAATCTTCCAGTATAAGTGCGCCGCCGTGCTCTTCCATGATGCGTTTGACAATTGCAAGGCCAAGGCCTGTGCCCTTCTCGCGCGTTGTCATGTAGGGCTCGGCAAGTCGGTGACGATTTTCGCCCGGAAGGCCCACGCCATTGTCGACGACGGAGATGAAAGGTATGTTGTAGTCGAGGCCGGCTGTAATGGTAATCTTGCCTTGCAGCATGGGCTCCGATGCCTGTCGTGCCTCGATGGCTTCGCGGCCGTTCTTGACCATATTGGTGATGGCTTGCGTCACCAGCCTTCGATCAAACTGGAAATGCACATCCTCATTGGCAAGATCAAGTTCGATGATTACTTCTCCTGACGAAACGCGCTGAAGCACGGTGGAGTCGCGCACAGTATCATGCAGCGAGTTTGGTTCCGGCACGGCTTTTGGCATGCGGGCAAAAGAAGAGAACTCATCTACAATGCGGCCAAGATCGCCCACTTGCCGGATAATTGTGTCGGTGCATTGTTCGAAGACTTTGCGGTCGGTCTGGATTTCCTTCGAATATTTTCGTTTAAGTCGCTCGGCGGAGAGTTGTATGGGCGTCAGCGGATTTTTGATTTCGTGGGCAATGCGACGCGCAATATCGGCCCAGGCAGAATTGCGCTGCGCCGAGACCAAGTCAGTGATATCGTCAAACGTGAGTACGAAGCCATGTTGTTCACCATCCGACATTTCGGTGGTGATGCGCACTACAAAACTGACGTCCCTGCCCCGGATGACTGTGTCGATCTTTCCTTCCGCTGCACCAGATGGCCGCGACAAAGCTTGAGTGTACAGCACGGCAAACTCAGGATGCACCAGTTCAATGGGCTGGTTGATGATGTCTTCCTGCCGGCGGTTCAGGAGCGTCAGTGCAGAGCGGTTGACGAGTGACACGCGATGGTCTGCATCAATGCCGATGACACCTGCGCTCACGCCCGCCAGCATCGCTTCAGTGAAGCGGCGTCGTGAATCAAGTTGGGTGTTGGCTGAGACAAGTTCGTCCTGATGGAGCTGAACCTGCTCGGTCATCATGTTGAAGGTGTTGGCCAGAGTTATCAAATCAGCATGGCCATCAATGGCGCTGACACGGGCCGAGAAATTTCCTTCCGCCACTTGGCGTGCTGCCCCCATTAGGCGCACGAGAGGTGCTACCAAGCGGTGCGAGAACCAAAGCCCGGTCCAGATTGCGGCGAGCAGAAATACAAGTGTCACCAATGCGTAGACAAGTGCGAATGTCAGCTGTACGCCGGTGCGCTGGCCTTGCAGCGCATCATATTCGGCCTTGGCATCCTGGGTTTTGACAAGCTGATCGATTACGACTGGTGAAATGATGCGATAGACGTAGAGGTAGTGGTCAGGAAAGCCTTGAAGTTTCATCAGCGAGCGCACCAAGTTTCCTCCACGCCCCGGCGACAGCAAAACGACTTCACCTTCAGCAGCGCTTTGCAACGCGTCCGCCGGGGGAACCAAGAACTTGATTTTGTCATTTGCGGTCACATTTGCTTCAATTTTCTTGTTGTTCTCGTCCAACACAAAGGCTGCAGCAAGATTGCGCAATGAGGCATGGCGCGCAAGGCGGCGAACAAAGGCGGGCCGGTCCTTATCGTAGAGCTCGCGGTTTTGGACGAGATCGGCGGCAATGTTTGCAATGTCAGACTTGGTGGCTTCGGCGGCGTTCTTCACATAGGCTTCTGCGACCGTTGTCGCAGTGTCTACGATAGCCTTGGTTCGTTCGGAAAACCAAAGGTCCAAACCGCGATTGAGCGTCACTGTCGCAAAGACTGCGACAAGAATGGCCGGCAATGCGGCGATGATGCTGAACAGCGAGATCAACCGGATATGAAGGCCGCTCCCAGGTGTACCGCGACGCCTTTCCAAGATCAGCGAGGCTACTTGGCCGATCACCAGAGCAGCCATCAGGAATACCAAGGCGCCGTTCGTGAGCAGCAAAGCGCGGACGATGCGCTCTGTCGGTTCAATCGGCGCTAGTCTGGTCAATACGAGGAAAGTGAAAAGCCCAATCGCCGTGCCGAGCGCAATCAGACACGTGGCCAGCCATGCGGGCAGGCCGCGATAGCGCGGTGGTATATGAAGATCAGATAATCGCACAATTCCCAAGCCTACTGTTGCAAGATATCAACAGCAATAGTGGCTGTTTTGCGACAGTCAGGCTAGATGCGGCCTATGCCGCGTATTGCCTGGACTTTCCGTTCGCGGAGCTTCGATCTGAGTGTATTGCGGTTAATTCCAAGGAGATCGGCGGCTCGCAGCTGATTGCCATTGGTTGCTGTGAGGCTTGTGCGCAAAAGCGCTGGTTCGATTTCGGCAAGTATTCGTTCATAAAGCCCAGGGGGCGGAAGTTGAGAGCCAAATGACGCGAAGTGCTGGTTCAAGTAGTTTTCAGCAAACTCAGCCAATGATTGGGTGCCATCAGCATTGTTGAGTTGGACGTTTTGGCTGGGTGAGAGTTCGAGCACCTCGCGGCGGACGGAGTCAGCGGAAATTACGTCATCGGCTTCCATTGCGATCAGGCGTTTGATCAGGTTTTCGAGTTCGCGAATGTTGCCAGGCCAACGATATAGTTTGAATTGTTCAATTGCGCTGTCAGATATCTCTTTGATGGGCAGGCCGTCCCTGGAAGCCCGCGCAAGAAAATGCCGCACAAGATCGCCGATGTCCTCAGTTCGCTCACGCAAGGGCGGCAATCGCATGGGAACCACATTCAACCGGAAATACAAGTCTTCACGGAAAAGGCCTTGCGAGATCAGCTGACGTAGGTCGCGATGAGTTGCTGCGATGATGCGGACATTGGTTTTTATCGCGTTGCTGCCGCCGACTGTCGTATATTCGCCCTGTTGAAGAACGCGCAACAATCTGGTTTGCGCTTCAACTGGCATATCGCCTATTTCATCGAGAAACAGAGTGCCCCCCTCTGCTTGCTCAAAACGTCCTGCAGCACGTCCAACCGCGCCTGTGAACGCGCCTTTTTCGTGGCCAAAGAGTTCAGATTCAATCAGATCTTTAGGAATTGCTGCCATGTTTATGGCGATGAATGGGCCCTTCCGGCGTTTTGAGTAATCATGCAACGCTCGCGCCACCAACTCCTTTCCAGTGCCGCTTTCACCCACAATCATGACTGTCAGGTCTGTTTGCGTAAGGCGCGCAATCACGCGGTAGATTTCCTGCATTGCTGAGGAGCGGCCAATGATGGGGATTGCATCTGCCGCCGCTTCGGGTTTTGTTGATATCAGCTTCCGCGGCTGGTCCAGTGCTTTGGTAATTGTTTGGAGCAATACGTTGAGATCAAATGGTTTTGGCAGATACTCGTGAGCTCCCAGCTCCGCTGCACGAATTGCAGTGACAATCGTGTTCTGTGCGCTCATTACAATTATCGGCACGAGGGGCCGCATTTTCTTGATGCGGGGAATTACTTCGAAGGCATTCTCGTCCGGCAAGACCACGTCGGTAATGATCGCATCGCCAAGGCCATCAGAAACCCAGCGCCATAGAGCTGCTGCGGTCGCCGTCGCGCGCACATTATAGCCCGCGCGGGTCAATGCTTGCGACAAAACCGTTCGTATGGCGGCGTCATCATCTGCAATCAGTATGGTTTTTCCGGTCATGGTTTTGCGCCCGCTTGTTGCATCAATGGGAGGAGAATGCGGAAAGTGGTGCCGCGATCCCGGGGCAAGCATTCGACAACGCCGCCATGGTCGCGAATGATTTTGGCGACCAGCGCCAATCCTAGGCCGCGGCCGTTTTGCTTGTTGGTGATGAACGGATCAAAAATATGCGCGCTGATTTCAGGCGCAACGCCAATGCCTGAATCGTGCACACAGACTTCCAAAGGAAGACTGACGCGTTCAGCGCTGCCAGGTACTGCAAGTTTGACACCGGGACGGAAGGCGCTGGTGAAACCGATTTCACCCGGGCGGTCACTGGCTGATATCGCCTCTCGTGCATTTTTGGCAAGATTTAGAAACACTTGCACAAGCTGGTCATGGTTGCCGTAGACATCAGGCAATGACGGATCATAGTCTTCACGTAGCGCGATCAGTCCATTCAGTTCCGCTCCAAGAATCTGCTTCACACGATCCAGCACCACATGGATGTTCGTCGGTTTCCGGTCAGGGGGGCGTTCGTCGGAAAAGACCTCCATCTGGTCGACAAGGTTGCGGATGCGGTCGGTTTCATCGCAAATCAGCCGTGCCAGCATGCGGTCTTGTTCGCCAAGCGAACTTTCGATGAGTTGCGCCGCTCCCCTGATGCCAGCGAGAGGGTTCTTTATCTCATGCGCGAGCATTGATGCCATTCCGGCGACAGAACGGGCGGCACCTTGATGTGAAAGTTGCAGGTCGAGCTTTTGCGCTACGGACCGGCGCAAAACCATCAATACGACAAAGTCAGGATCGTCCGGAATGGGCGAGGTTTGCACGTCAACTATACGCTCGCCGCCAACTTTGGGGGTGCCTATTGCAACGGAGTATTCCTGGACAGTTCCCTGCAGTTTGCGGACTTGCGCAAGCGAATGGAGAATGGGGCTGGAGAACGGGACGAGTTCGTCAAAAGCCATCTTGCAAAGAGAAGAACCAGATGTCTGGAAGAAGTCTTCTGCGGTGCTGTTGGCAAAGCTGATGGCATTTCCCTGCGCGAGTATCAGGATCGGGTTTGGGAGTGCGTCGAAAACGCTGCGCAAGCAAGGTGTGGCCGCGGTTGTCATGCCGCCACCCTTGTTGATGAGTTGCCTGCAATATCATAGACTTCGCCGATGGCAATGCGAACAACTGCGTTGTCGGACTGGTTCAAAACGGTTTGACGGAAACGTTGCAGTTCTTCTGCATCAATCAGTTGGCGTTCCGCCAATCGCGCAACGCTCCAGCCCAAATGTTTGCGGAATGTCTTGTTGCCGAGTTGATCGCCGTAAAGTTCAATAGTTTGATGTTGATGACGGAGGAGCAATTGCAGTTCTTCGACGAGAGTTGGCTCTGCTTGGCCGCTACCTTGCTGTAATGCTTCTGCAATTGTGCCAGGCCACCAGGGCCTGCCATAGGCACCACGACCAATCATGACGCCATCGGCCCCTGAATCTTCTATCATGCTGCGTACATCGTCTGGTGAAACGCCGTCGCCATTGGCAATCAAAGGGATGCTGATGGCATCCTTGACCGCCTTGATGGCGCTCCAGTTGGCTTTGCCAGTGTAGAACTGGCAACGCGTGCGGCCATGGACCGTAACCAGTTGAATTCCTGCATTTTCGGCGCGGCAGGCGAGGTCTGGGGCGTTAAGCATGTTATCATCCCAGCCGAGGCGCATTTTCAGCGTCACGGGCACACGCGATGCGCCAACGGTAGCTTCAATTAACGTGATCGCATGATCGAGATTGCGCATAAGTGCTGAACCGGACAAGCCGCCAGTCACCTGGCGGGCGGGACAACCCATATTGATATCAATGACATCGGCACCCAGGTCCTGCGCGACGCGTGCCCCTTCCGCCATCCAATGGGCTTCGCGGCCAGCGAGCTGAATGACAAATGTCGACAGTTTGGCCTTGCCACGGGCACGGCGCACCATGTCGCGGCGTTCGCGGACCAGTTCTTCGCTTGCCACCATTTCAGATACGACGAGGCCTGCACCGCAGTCATGCGCAATGGCGCGGAAGGCTTCGTCCGTCACACCTGACATGGGAGCAAGGAAAACCTTGTTCCGTGTGGTGACATTACCGATTTTAATGCTCATATTTTAGGCAGGTATCATGTTCGGTCATTCAATAGGCAGAATATGTTGTGCGGTGCACAAGTCAAGACTTTTCCAGTATAGTGTGCTTTCCCATTGGTCATAAATTGCGCTATGGCAGCTAGCCATGACAGTTGCGGCGGTAATCGTGGCAGGCGGCAGTGGCTTGCGGGCGGGGGGCGAGAAACCCAAGCAATACCAGCTCATTGGCGGTAAGCCGATGATCCGCTGGACGCTTGAGGCGTTTCTGTCACATCCGGCAGTGAAACACCTCCAGGCCGTGATTGGCGAGGGTCATGAGGCGCTGTTTGGGGATGCGGCTTCGGGGCTGCACTTGCCGCCACCTGTTATAGGCGGGGTGAGCCGCCAGGAATCCTGCCGTTTGGGAGTTGAGGCTTGCGCGGTTGTGACTCCCCGTAAGATATTGATTCATGACGCTGCCAGGCCGTTTATCTCACATGGTGTGATCAGCAACGTAGTGGCGGAACTTGATCGCGCCGACGCGGTAATCCCGGGACTTCCCGTTGCCGATACCATCAAGTTTGCGCCTGGTGGATTCATCGAAAGGACGGTCGACCGGTCGGCGATGTGGTTTGTCCAAACACCTCAAGGGTTTAGCTATTCCAAGATCCTGGATGCACACCGGCAAGCAGTGCGCGAGTCACGCGACGGCTTTACAGATGATGCCGCGGTGGCCGAATATGCGGGATTGCCAGTCCGCATTGTGAATGGCGACCAGGCCAACAAGAAACTGACAACCGCGCACGATATGGACATTGCCAATCAACAACTTACGGCGCTGCATTTTGCTGAGCGGCCCGATGTGCGCATGGGCCAGGGCATTGACTTTCATGTGTTTGAGAAGGGCAACAGCGTCACATTGTGCGGCGTTTCCATACCGCACACGCATCGGCTCAAGGGCCATTCCGACGCCGATGTGGCAATGCATGCGCTTACAGACGCGATTTTCGGGGCCATTGGCGAAGGCGATATTGGCGTGCATTTCCCGCCATCTGATGCACAATGGAAAGGGGCGGCCTCATCAATTTTCTTGCGCAAAGCCATGGGATTATTGGGGAAACGCAATGGCATTATCGCCAATGCCGATCTCACCATTCTCGCCGAAGCGCCGAAGATTTCTCCGCATCTCACTGTCATGAAAGGGAATTTAAGCGCCCTGCTCCAGATCACGGCTGACCGGATCGCGATCAAGGCGACAACGACCGAAAAAATGGGCGCCATTGGTCGCAAGGAAGGCATGGCCGCTTATGCGACGGTCATCGTGAGGCTACCGGCGTGAGCGCCAGTTCGGTTTTTTCAGCGTTAAAATTCAAAGGCTTAATGCTCGCCACAGCGGAGAGCTGCACCGGCGGGATGATTGCCGCTGCAATTACCGACATTGCGGGTTCGTCCGAAGTATTTGACTGCGGATTTATCACCTATTCCAATGCGGGCAAGGTGGAAATGCTTGGAATTGCAGCGGAAATCATCGAAAAACACGGCGCTGTAAGCCGCGAGGTGGCCGAGGCCATGGCGGCGGGCGCCCTCGCCCGTTCCAAAGCGGATGTCGTTGTTTCTGTTACAGGAATTGCCGGGCCAACAGGTGGATCGGCAACGAAGCCCGTCGGGCTGGTACATCTTGCCTGCGGGGTGCGCGAGCGGAAGATGGTCCATGCAGTTGAGCAGTTCGGCAATATCGGTCGCCCGGCAATCCGGCTAGCGACGCGGGAACGGGCCTTGGACCTGGTCCAACAAGTGATTTTACATCTATAGATTGAATCGAATTTCTTCGGTGAATTTACCCGTAGGACGCTATTTCGCGTTTTGGGCCATCAGGCGCCAATCAAGCCAAGAACGCAATCCAGGGCCAACCTGAGGCCGCTATAAGCCTGTCGCCAGGTGCCGACAGCGATTCTGGAACTTCGGAGTGATTTTGGGAAGATAGGTGCCGACCCGGGTTTTCGAGAGAAATGAGGAGGCCACTCATTTCTGGCCCGGGTCGGCGAGCCCTAGTGTTCAGGAGATGCGGCGGGCCTGAACCCAAGGGTTTTCTGTTGCGGAATTGCTTCCGCATTATGTCGTCGGGCGGGAGAACGGGTGCTGATCGTTTCTGCCGCCCCTCTCTGTGGAGAGGATTCCCGATTGAAACTGTTAGGATCGGGTGTTGATTTCTGATAAAAATGTAGTCGAAATTTTCGCAGTTGGCTATCGCAACCTATGGTAAACGCTATGGAAATTCCGTTTAGGATGAATGTTTAAGGTAAATTTTCGCGAGGCTTGGAGGCGATGTTTTGGTTTGGGTTGGGGCGCATGCGAGGGGCAGGATGAGGGGGCACAGAACGCCGGTGCTGGACGGTTTGATCGGTTTTGTTGGCTTGCCCTGCCCGCCCCTTCACCGTGGGCAGTTTGACGGCAGAAACACCAAAAATGCACATGGATGAATCGGGACTCGCACATATTTGAGTCGGGAAATGGCATGGGATTCTGCACGGGAGAATCACATGCGCAAAGCAAGCAAAGCACGGGAAAGGCATCGCGGCCGCGGCTCGGACCTACTATGTGTAGTAGGGGCTTGGCTTCAAGATCTACAACATAATGACAAAAATCTCGCAGAATCTCGCGAAATCTCGCTAGAGAGTCGAAAGTGGGTGGCTGGCGTTGGGGCGGCGGTGATGCCTTCCCCTGCTCCTTGAGGGAAGGCGCGGAGACGCGGGTCCCCGAAGGGGATTGGGGGACCTCTCGGTGGACGGCTGTCGCCGTAGAACTTTGCTTTTCAAGGTCAGTGAAGCGCTTCCGGGACAACTGGCGGGCGTCCAGACAGTTGTTTGATCGGCAGATGTGTCGTGGAAGGGGGTTTGGATGGAATAATTAAATGCACAGTACAATAAATGACTTCATTTGAGAAATTTGATCTGCCTGTGAAGGCTCGAGCTAGTTATTTGGATATTCTCGACCTTCGGGATGACGCCACTGTGTTGGAAATTTTATGTCTGGACATGACATCCAAGGAACAATTCACTCTGCTGTTCGATAATTACATTGCATATCGCAAGTATCAACATCGGCTTACGCTACGTTCAATTGAAGAAACAGGAAGCTGGCCCGATCCAAATTGGTTTTTCTATAAGAGTTATGAAAGCGAATTCATTCGATGGATTCACGATGAAAGCTGCAACGCTTATCCCAATGAAAAGTACCTGCACTTCTGCTTGTTGACCGTTGACTATGTGGTAGACATTGTGAGTCTTTCTGATCCTAAAGTTTTGAATATTAATTCAGCTTGATTTGCAACTGTTGAGATTCAGTGACCGTGCCCAAAAATCTTGTATCCATCCGTACACTAATCATCTCTTCGCGGCGTGCTTTCCGATATCTATTCATTTGATTGAATGGCCACGCCACCGGCGCTGTGCCGGGCTATTCAAACAGCTCCGCATGTGTGCCAGCGCGCACAAACACGATCATGCCCGCGACACCAATGTCAGATATCTTGTAGGTCAACAGAAAATTGCCGCCGATGTGGCATTCGCGATGTCCGGTCCAGTTGCCGACGAGCGGATGATCAAGCCATTCCGGCCCAAGCGGCCCGTCGTTGGCGATCAGCAGGATCATTGCCTGCTTCAGTTTATGCATGTTAAAGCGGCCAGTTCGCGACAAGCGTTCCCAGTCCTTGAGAAAGGACTTCGTGAACTCCGCCGCGCGAGGCAGCGTTGTGCGCTTACTTGCGCCGCTTTTTTTCGAGGCCATTGAACAAATCTGCAGGGCTGCCAAAGCGGGTTTTGCCAGACTGCACAATCGCATCAGCTTCCCGCATCGCCGCGCGGGTTTCGGAATTTGGAACCTTGAGCGCAAAAGGCAATTGTTGGTCAGCTGCGACGCGCGTCAAGAATACGCGCACTGCATCTGATACAGACAATCCCATGGCCGCCAGTGTTTCTGTGGCCTGCGACTTGACCTGTTCGTCGATGCGAACATGCACCATCGTTGTCGTTGCTGCCATGGCTGGAACTCCTTGTTGAGATACAATGTAGCTCAAGTGCCATAATTTTGCAAGCCGCAAGGGGCTACCAGCATTCGCCCGCATGCGCCGAGCTCGATCTGCGGCACGGCTGTGGCTTACGATGCCAATGGCAACACCACCAATTATGATCCCGATGGTGCGGGGTCAATCCAGCCGCGCTCCTTTACATACGACGGTGAAAACCGCCCGTTCGAGGCTCAAATCATGCCACTGGCATGATTTGCCGGAACAATGTTCCGTCGCCTCTCACCCATCACGGCGCAGGGGTCGATCTCGATCTTCCGTTACGGGCCGGATGGCGAGCGCTGGTCCAAGGCCACCTCGGGGGGTGCCAACATCACCTATTATCTCGGCAATGATGTCGAGCTTGCGGTAACGCCTGCCATTCCGGCGGGCCAGTTCACCTCCTATCTCTCCAGCACCGTGCGGCGCGCAGGCTCGGCCACCGACTTTCTGGTGCAGGACCAGCAAGGCTCGATCCGCCGCGAGACGCGCTTCAATGGCGCAGCGACAGCGCGCGACTTCGCGGCCTACGGCATGCCGGTCACCCTCTCAGGCCTGAGCGCCGCCAATGGCAAGGCCTACATCAACGAGCGCTTCGACCCCGAAACGGGCCTGCAATATCTCCACGCCCGCTATTACGATCCGCATCTGGGAAGATTCCTCTCGCCGGATACCTGGGACCCGACCATTCCGGGAGTGGATATCAACCGCTATGCCTATGCCGGAAATGATCCGGTGAACGGGAGTGATCCGAGCGGGCACGAGAACGAATACTACGGTGGTTTCAGCGCTGATGATCGTGACGATCTTTACGACAACAGCGGCGACGGAGTTGTTGATAACACTACCGTGACCTCCACTACCCAAGCGACCAGCACAGGGGTTGCAGTAGCGACTGGCGGTGGCGATGGCCGCAATGGCGACGGAAGCCCCGGAAGTGGAAGCACCAACGGGGAAACAATGGGGACGCTTCCCTTTGTTAAGCCTGATCCTTCTTCGAAAGTGCGAGGAGGGAATGATGAATTTGGTCGCGGTGCGAGGCCCCACCCGTCGCGTGCCGCGACACCCTCCCCGCAAGCGGAGGAGGGAAAAGCAGGTATGGTGACAGCGCAAAAACGCAGGGGACGCTACCCTTTGATCTCGTTGCTGCTATGGATTCGGTGACAGTCCAGCACTGTCACCGTAATTTCTGGACTGACGTTGGATTTGGAGGAGCACATGCCCGCCACGGTAGCGGGTTAAGGGATGACCTGCAATTCCTTCACGATGTGTCATCCAAACGCATGACAATGCCGTCGCCCGGCATCGCGTATTCTGCTGCCATTGACAGCAATGGAGGCAGACATGGACCACACACTGTTGACCGTCGTTCATCCGCGCACAATCGCCCGCGTCAAAATGAACGCCAAGCAAGAGCAAGAGTATTATGACCGCGCCGAAGCAAGCCAGGAGTTGCCGGAGAAAGTGTCCGCCACCATGACCCGCGCACGGCGGCTGGTCCGAGCACTTCTGACGTTGATGCATGCGACGCGTGGGAATCCCAGTCATGGACTCATTGGGCCCAAAGCGTCATGATATTCACCTGTTCCAAAACGGGCGTGATTGCCATGAGCACGGACGACGACAAGGCTGCGGTGCTTGCGGTTCTCGAAGCTGATACCGCAGCTTACCTGCGGCGGGACCCGGATGCCATTGCGGAACTCTGGGTCCACTCGCCGCAGGCGCGGCGCTTGTTTTCGTATGCGCATCTCGGGGTCAAGGTTTACGAGGGCTGGGACGCCATCGACGCGCATCACAGGAGCGTAATTAAACAGCTCCCGGAATCCTATGCCGCATCCCGCGTGCACCGGGAACGGATGAATGTCGTCGTCAACGGCGACATGGCGTGGGTTACCCATGACCAAATTGGCGACAAAACCGGCGACAGTTGCGAGTTGGCCGGCACCCAGCACGAACTCAAAATATTCCAGCGCATAGAAGGCCAATGGAAAATATTCTGCATTGTCGTCCTGCAGCGAGCCATGGACCACGAAACCTGCCCGCTGATCGAAGTCGGTCCGGACAAAACGGTGATCTGGATGAATGCTCATGCCCATGACCAAATCACCAACCACCCCGTCTTAATTATCAGCGGCGGCCGCTTGCGGGCCCGAAACCGCGGTCATGACGCCGCACTTCAGGAAGCGGTCGACTGGGCCAACCGCCAAATGCAAAAGCACTCGCCGCCAGAGCCGCCGAGCCGCCCGGCGCGCGCGGTGATACTCGGGGAAAGCGGCGATGCCGCGCCCGTCTTCTGCTGGGTCCTGATTGAAGATGGAAAAGTGATGGTTTCTTTCAATGACGAGCAGCTGCTCAAGCGCCACATTGCCATCGCCCAAGGCATCTATGGCCTCTCAGCGGCGCAGACGCAGTTGGCCATACTCGTGGCCCAGGGCGATGATCTTGCCGCTGCCGCTGACAAGATGGGAGTCAGCATCAACACGGTGCGCACGCACCTGCAGCGCATCTTCGAGCGTACCGGCGTTCACAGCCAGTCAGCCTTGGTCGGACTTCTGCTAAGCGCTGAGGCGCCGACGGCGCGGTAATGTCCCGGTCGTGAGGTCATGCCGTGGCACGCTGTATTTTATGGAGAACCCTATGACTGCGCTGTCATTCTCTCGCCGGGCCGCTCGAGCGGTGCCCGAAAGATTGAAACCAGTTAACCCATCCAGGAGGCCCGGCATCCCCAAGCTGCGCCTTGAGGTGCAGGAGCGGCATTTGTACCGCCGGATCTTTCCCAGCAATCCGGCGTATATTGTCGGGGCCGGTGAAAGGCAGGAATGCGTCGGTGAACAACGCCTCATCTGAGCCATCTCCACACACCACGCGCACGTCCGAGTGAGATTCGGGTGAGATTCGGTGACAGTGCACACAACTCCGATGTTTGCTCCGTGCACTGATTATCATGCGAACTGAACGCGCTGCCCTTTCGTCCGGGGTTCTCGCAATTTCGGTGACGCAATTTCGGTGACAGTGCTGGACTGTCACCGCAATCGTCACCGAAATCGGCAGTTTTCGTGAAGACTGAAAGCTGGGTTCCAAATCTCTCCCTCACTCATTTGCTTCGCAAATCCCGGTCGCGTTTGGAATGACGGACATGAAGATGTGTGAACATGATAGCCGCAAGCGGAGGAGGGAAAAGGGATAGGGATTGCGTTCGGTTCACTGCCAGGCAGCGGCGCGAGGCAGATTGAGCTGGTGGACCGGGAAGTCCTGCGCAAACACGCCTATTCCCGGACTTCCCGCTAAATCTCAATCTCCCCTTCCATCATCAGCACGGCACTGCCGCCAACACGCACGGCGGCGAGCTCTCCGCCACTTACATCCGCTTCAAGAAGCAGATCAGATGGCCGTCCCATTTCATAGCCCTGCTCCAGTTTCCAGCGGTGCGTTCCATCCGCAAGCTTCTCGACTAAAAGCAATTGCGCCGCCAACAGGGCTGTCGCCGAACCTGTTGCCGGGTCCTCGGGAATTCCGCCAGTGGGCGCATACATGCGCGACCTGAAGTCCGCGTCAGCTGCACCCCCGCCGCCGCGCGTGTAGAGATAAGCAGCGTCCACTCCGCCCATGGGCCTGATCAACTCTGACCAAAAAGGCTCCAGAACTTTTGAGATTTCAAGGGCGCGCCGCGATTTCACCGGCACATAAAAGAACCGTGGCCCGCCTTCGAGCGAGGCAATGCCATGGCCGTCAAAGCCAATATCATCCACGTTCAAATTAAGCGCCCGCGCAGTATCTACAACCGAAGGCAACGTCACATCCGCATGGAACGGCACAACGGGTGCGGTAAAAACACCAGAGAGCCTGTCGGCAATCCGCGTGATTTTCACCGGCGTCAATCCCGCTTTAAGCTCCAGCGTGACCGCTGTCTCAAATGAACATCCGGCTTTCTGCTTTAATTCAGCCAGCAACGCCGCTGTCCCCAGTGTCGGATGTCCCGCAAACGGCATTTCTCCGCCTGGAAAAAATATCCGGACCTTGGCCGTATGCGCGGGATCGTCCGGCGCCATCACAAAAGTTGTTTCAGACAAATTGAACTCGCGGCAGATCGTCTGCATCTGATCCGTCGAGAGCTTGTCCGCTCCCAAAACAACAGCCAGCGGATTGCCGCCAAACTTGCGGTCAGTGAAGACATCGAGTGTGTGGAATTTGAGCTTCATGGCAAAAAACTATCGCCGCGCATTTTGCATTGCAACAGCGAAGATGTATCAGTTGTCAGAGCTAGCGCAACGGGCAGTCAGCCGGGTCACCTATCCCATCACCGTCATCCCCCGCCTAGGCGGAGGAACCACTGCAAGTCTGATTTTACATTCAATGGGTGGTCCGCCTTCGCGGACCATGACGGTGTTTTTTGATTGTCTGTCACCAATTTACGGCACGGTGATCCCGACCCAAAAATCTTTCAAGCCACGCGGGCGGAGAGTGAGTGGCCACGCTACCCCCGCATGAATAACCGCGCACAAGCCTTTGCCCATTCCGGCATTGCATCCGTGAGGTCGGCCGTTCTCCACAGCGGCACCAGCCGAACTAGCTCCGGCATGTCTTGCGTCAACTGATGCCGCTCAAACTTCACGCTGATTTCCGCAAAACTCAGCGCATGCAAACAGGATTGCACCACGCAGATGCGCTGCCCATCGATAACCGCAAAACGTTCGCCGCGCAAATCGCGTGAAACATCAATCCCAATCTCTTCAAGAATCTCATGCTGGACAGAACGATCAATTTCAACAGCGCCATCAGCATTGACATCGCGTGGTTCCAGCGAGCCTCCGGGTGGATATATCTTGCCGGGGTTCACGGTGTTCTGCGCCATCTCGCCAAACACCAGCGCCCCATCGGAAGACACAACTACACCCATGCCGAAGATATTGAACGCGCTTCTGTCGGGCCAGTCCATGTCGCGCCAAACGACGAAACTCGCATAGTCGGTTTCGCTCAAACTTGCCGACAGGCAACCTTGCTCAATGCGAACATCATGCGAGATCAAGATGCGCCCATTCCACAGGGAAGGATTGGCCTTGACCCGCGCCGCCCACCTGGCCGAGATTTCTTCGCGCTGCGCATCGGCAAAATTCCATTTGCGTTGCCGCAGGCGCAGATCGACCGTTTGAATCCTTTCAGTGCGCAACAACATCGTAAACTAGCTTGAGTGACAAAAGCAGCAACGCCACTTCGACAAGTTGAAAAAACAATTTCTCAGGAAGCGCCCGCGTAAACCGGTAACCCGCCCAGGCACCGAAAATTGCGACCGGCGCGAGGTAGACGCAAATCCTCAAACTTCCGGGATTGATCTGGCCAAGAAACCAGTAAGGCGGAACTTTCAGCAAATTGATGGCCGCAAAAGTGATGGTCGAGGTTCCCGCATAGACCATTTTCGGAAGTTTCTGCGGCAACACAAACATCTGGAACGGCGGCCCGCCTGCATGCGCG
The DNA here is from genome assembly GCA_963819615.1 of uncultured Alphaproteobacteria bacterium. Classification (GTDB taxonomy): domain Bacteria; phylum Pseudomonadota; class Alphaproteobacteria; order Rhizobiales; family Aestuariivirgaceae; genus Aestuariivirga. Next base: position 384,352 of record CAWFWW010000008.1, on the reverse strand, counting down.
ACAAAACTGGTGAACCCCGCAAGGGTGTTCCAAAAAAAACCGCGCTTAAGGTCAGCAGGTTTAGCCTTAATCTCGCGGCCCCTCTTGAACAGCATGTCAGCAAAATACCAAAGCCCGATCGCGCCAACAATCAGTTTCACCATACTGGCGCTGGTCACATGCGCCGTCGCCCAACCAATCAGAATTCCAATCGTTGCAGCAGCAACGGCGATCTTGATATTACGCAAGTCGTATTCCTTGCGGTAAATCCACAAACCATAAATGTCGCTTAAAACATAAAGTGGCAACAAGAGTCCGGCGGCTGTCACTGGCGAAATACTGAGCGCCAGAACCGGCACAGCCATAATTCCGACCCCCGGCAATCCACCTTTCGAGGCGCCCGCAAGGAAAGTTGAAATCGCAGCGAGCAGCCAGAAGGTAACGTCCGTTGGCATCAAGCGCCTTCCGGCCCGAGCGCCATGTCACCATAAGATTTTCCGTGGAATGCACACAGCGCTTCGACCACAAATTCATGGTCATCGCGTTGCGGCACGCCAGACACCGTGATGCTGCCGATGACGCCCGTGCCCGTCACATGAATGGGAAAACCGCCGCCTGCATCGGCATAATTGATCAGTTCAATGCCGCGCGCTTCGCCAAAACTCTTGCCGCTGTTCTTGATTTCAAGCCCCAACCGGTAACTTGAGGCATGAAACCGCATGACCGAATTCGCCTTGCGCCGAGCCCATTCCGCATTGTCAGATGCCGAACCAGGCAGCGCCGCAAAGAACAGCAGCCTGGTCCCGATGCGGATGTCGATGACGAAAGGATATTTTTTAGTTTCGGCAAGTTGCCGCATCCCCTGCCCCAGCCGCCACGCATCAGCCTCGTCGAACTTTTCGAAACGAAGTGCAGCTTCCTGTTTTTTTATGGCGGCGATGTCAGAGACCATTGTCATCCTAGTTCCGCGCCTTGCCCACTAGTTTGTTTTTGGTAATCCACGGCATCATGGCACGCAGCTTTTCGCCAACAACTTCGATCTGGTCATTCGGCATTGTCTCCGGAAGTTTTGAAAGTCGATCACAAACAATGTAGCGTCGGCAGATCCAGTTTGTTTTTGTAATATTGACGTTCAGTTACGGGAAGGAAAGATGCCTTGAAGGGCGATACATTGCAGCAGTGGCGCACCCTGAACCAAGGTAGCAAGCAGTTTGGCCCGCGGCAACGCAAACGTTGATGTTCCATCGCCGCCATAGGTCGTTCCGAGAAGAGAGAACAAAGCCTGATTATCATTGATCGGCAGGAGTTGACCTTCCAATGGCGCGAATCCCCTTGGACAGAACGAAAAAGCAAAAATTTGGACCTCGCCAATAAATGGTTCAACGCCTGCTTGAGCTTTCTGGGCTGTGACATTGAGCGTAATCAAGATGCTGGCTAAAAATGCTGCGCATTGTCGGACAAAGCGCATGAACGGCTTTTTGAAAGTGTTAGGCGCCATCATAGGACCCCGTGACGAGAAGCGTGCATCCTGGAAACGCGATAGTGAATTTCACCAGAAGTCTACGTGATGCAGCTGAATAAACTTGAGAGTATGACTTGAAGGCAGGAGCGCTGACAGCAGCCGGGATACCGGTTGCATTCTTGAATGCTATCCGACCTGCCGTCGCAGTGATAAAACTCAAGCTCGCCTGGCCACTTAAGTCATAGCGGCCACCGGTCCAGAGTTCATCAAACGTGATGAAAGCGCGTGAAATCGTAGCCGTGCGCTGGAAAACTGAAGGACCTCGGCCCACGTAACAGCTTCCGGTTGTTGACGTCACATGGACATATTGCTTGGTCTCACCGCCGACCAAGTTCGATGTTTGCGCCTGCGCCGCGGAGGCCGCTGCTACAAAGACCAGCGCGATCCAGTTCGTTCTTCGCATTATTGACACCTGACATTTGCAACCAAACCCCTGGAGGCTTCTAACACTTGCCGCAAGCTGAGACAAGGCGGCCTGGCGACCGCTTCTTAACCCGAAAGATTCGGCAAACTTCGGGCGGCCTAATTCCGCGCCTTGTCAACCAGCTTGTTCTTGGCGATCCACGGCATCATCGCGCGCAACTTTTCACCTACGGCTTCGATCTGGTGGGAGTTATTCATGCGGCGGATGCCTTTGAAGCGGGCAGCACCGGCGCGGTATTCCTGCATCCACTGGCTGGTGAACTTGCCGGTCTGGATGTCATTCAGCACGCGCTTCATCTCCGCTTTCGTTTCAGACGTGATAATGCGCGGACCTGAAACATATTCGCCCCACTCGGCGGTATTGGAGATCGAGTAATTCATGTTGGCAATGCCGCCTTCATAGATCAGGTCGACGATCAGCTTCACTTCGTGCAAGCATTCGAAATAAGCCATCTCCGGCGCGTAACCGGCTTCAACCAGCGTTTCAAAACCAGCACGGATCAATTCAACAAGGCCGCCGCACAGCACTACCTGCTCGCCGAACAGATCGGTTTCGCATTCTTCCTTGAAACTCGTTTCGATGATGCCCGAGCGGCCGCCGCCGACGCCTGAGGCATATGACAAAGCGAGGTCATGCGCATTGCCGCTCGCATCCTGGTGGATGGCGATGAGGCACGGAACGCCGCCACCCTTCTGATATTCACCGCGCACGGTGTGGCCAGGTCCCTTTGGCGCAATCATCACCACGTCAACCGTCTTCTTCGGCTCGATCAAATTGAAATGCACATTGAGGCCGTGCGCAAAAGCGATCGCAGCACCATCGCGGATGTTCGGCGCAATCTCTTGCGCGTAGATATCGGCCTGCAATTCGTCGGGTGTCGCCATCATCATGAGATCAGCCCATTTTGCAGCCTCGGCAACTGTCATCACCTTGAGGCCATCAGCCTCGACTTTCTTTGCAGTAGGTGAACCTTTCTTCAGGCCAACGGCGAGTTCTTTGGCACCTGAGTCCTTGAGGTTGAGCGCATGCGCCCGGCCCTGGCTGCCATAGCCAATGATGGCCACTTTCTTGCCCTTGATCAGGTTAACGTCAGCATCCCGGTCGTAATAAACGCGCATGTTTCAAAGTTCCCTATTTGCTTTGGAAGGCGGGATAGCGGCCCGCATTGGCAAAGGCAAGGGCGGGCTTATGCGGGCCGGATTGCAGCGCAAAACAGCCGGACTGTTTCCGCCATGCCAAACTCCAGGGCATCCGCCGTGATGGCGTGGCCGATGGAGACTTCCTGCAGGTTTGGCAAGGCAGCGGCCAGCCGGGGAAGATTTTCGCGGGTGAGATCATGGCCGGCATTGAGACCGATATCGGCAGCCGCTGCGGCTTTGCCAGTGGCGACGACTTTGGCAAATTCGGCAGGCATTTGATCGCCAAATGCGCCGCCATAAGGGCCGGTGTAGATTTCCACGCGATCTGCGCCGATTGATTTCGCCAATGCTGGAGCCAAGGGATCGGGATCAATGAAGGCTGACACCCTGATGCCCGCTTTTTTCACGCGGTTGACAATTGGCGACAGCCAGTTGTGATGCCGGGCGAAATCCCAGCCGTGGTCGGAGGTGGATTGGCCAGGATCATCCGGCACCAAAGTGACCTGGTCGGGCTTCTCGATTTCGCAAAGGGTGAGAAACCGCTCGTCGGGGAACCCTTCTATATTGAACTCCGCTTTTGGAAATTCTGAACGCAGCATGGCGCGAAGTTCCGTCACATCACCCCGGCGAATGTGCCGTTCATCAGGCCGGGGATGCACGGTGATGCCATGCGCACCTGCATCCAGCGCAATTCTGGCCAAATGAACAAGCGACGGCCAAGGCACGTCCCGCCGGTTGCGAAGATGGGCGATGGCGTTCACATTGACGGATAGCTTGCAAACCATGATACAATCCTGTTTGCGCCAAGATTAACAGAAACCGGATCGATCATTTGCACCGGAAACCCAAAAAAATGCCAGACCACTTTTCCAGGCGACCAATAGCCTCGCAAATCCTGCGTTTCAGCTTCGCAGTCATTTGCCTGCTGATCTCGCCCACCCGACCAGGTTTTGCACTGGATTTGAAGTTCGACCAGTTCAAACTCGACAACGGCCTGCAAGTTATCGTCATTCCGGATCACCGCGCACCTGTCGTCACTCATAGCATATGGTATCGCGTCGGATCGGCTGATGAAGTTTCGGGCAAGACGGGACTTGCACATTTTCTTGAACACCTGATGTTCAAGGGCACAACCAAATTCCCCGAAGGACAATTTGACAAGTTGCTCAAACTGAACGGCGCCGAAGGCAACGCATTTACCACGAGCGACTACACGGCTTATTATCAGCGCGCCGCAAGTGATCGCCTTCCAATGCTCATGGAACTGGAAGCCGATCGCATGCAGAACCTCGTGCTGACAGAAGCCAACGTCGCGCCTGAACTTCTTGTGGTTCGCGAAGAACGCAGGCAGCGCACGGAAAACAGCCCCTCGGCCCTCCTGTCCGAGCAAACCGACGCCGCACTTTACACCGCCCATCCTTATGGACGGCCTGTCATCGGCTGGATGTCAGAGGTGGCGAAACTCTCGAAAGACGATGCGCTCGCCTTCTATCGCGCCAACTACACGCCGGCCAACGCAGTGCTGATCATTGCCGGCGATGTCACTACGGAAACCGTCAGAACACTTGCAGACAAATTTTATGGACCCCTCACAAATACGTTTGACCCGAAGCCGAGGGCGCGCACGGCTGAACCTGCGCCCATTGCCGCACGGCGCGTGTCGATGGTCAATGAACGTGCGGAAACGCCCTATATCCTGCGAAATTACCTGGGGCCGTCGTCGGCTAGGTCGGAAGACGAAGCAGCATCGCTCGATTTTCTTGCCGCCATATTGGGATCGGGATCACAAAGCAGGCTCTACAAGGCTCTGGTACTGGACCAAAAACTCACGTCAAGTGCAGGCGCATATTACAACGGCGGCCAGCTCGACAGCGGAGTCTTTGCTGCTTACGCGGTTCCCAATCCGGGCGTAACCTTCAAACTGATTGAATCCGCAATCGATGCAGAAATCGAAAAGGTTCTGCGCGGAACCGTCACGCAGGCCGAACTTGATCGCATTCGAAATCAGGCTTCCAACGAGCAGGTTTACTCACTCGATGACCAGCTCAATCTTGTTCGCATTGCAGGATCGGCGATCATGTCAGGCGCATCGCCACAGGACGCATTCGACACCAGCCACTGGAACAAGGTTACGCTGGCTTCGCTCAAGGCGGTTGCGCGGAAGTATCTCATCATTGAAAACTCTGTCACCGCCACATTGTCGCGCACAAAGATGGATTAGGCCATGAATTGCCTCATCACCTTGGTCCGCATTGGCCTGGCCTGTACGGCGCTGCTGTTCACTTCGGTTGCGTCCCCCGCATTCGACATCCAGGAAATAAAAACACCCGGCGGTCTCTCAGCCTGGTTCGTGCATGATGAAACATTGCCGCTGATCGCGATCAATTTTGCATTCGCGGCAGGCGCTGCAACTGATCAGCCCGGCAAGGAAGGAACCGCCCACTTCCTGACCGGACTCATGGACGAGGGGAGCGGCGATCTGGACGGCACGGCATTTCAGGCGCTGCGTGAAGATCTCGGGATTCGCATGAGCTTCAACGCTTCAACCGACAGGTTTGAAGGCTCGTTGCAAACAATTTCCAAGCACCGCAAGGAAGCTTTCAGGCTTCTTCAAAGTGCCTTGAAGAGCCCGCGCTTTCCGCTGGAAGCAATCGAGCGCATGCGGCAAAATTTTGTCGTCAGCGCGCAATCAGAAGCCAATGACCCACAATCGATTGCATCGCGCGCCTTGATGAAAAACCTCCTCGGCGAGCACCCGTATACCCGCCGCAACCGTGGTTCGCCTGAATCGCTCGCGAAGATCACGCGTGATGACCTCATCGCATCTCACAAGCTTGTCTTCACCAGGAACAATCTCAAGATCGCGGTTGTCGGCGATATCACATCCGCCGAACTCGGCGCCATTCTTGATCAAATCTTTGGTTCACTGCCCGAAAAGAGCGCCGCAACGGCCGTGCCGGATGCGATCATCTCCGGCATTCCCGCAACCGAAGTGATTGAACGCCCGATGCCCCAAAGCATCATCATGTTTGGCGCAAAGGGCATCAAACTTGACGACCCGGGTTTCATTCCAGCATTTGTGATGGAGCAGATCCTGGGTGGCGACACTGGTTCAAGACTGAATCAGGAGATTCGCGAAAAGCGCGGCCTCACTTACGGCATCGGCTTTGAACTCGTGCCCCTCGAACATGCAGGCCTCTTGCTGGGATCATTCAGCACTAAAAACGAAACCGCTGGCGAGGCCATGAATGTTGTTCGAGAGACAATTTCGCGCATGGCGGCGACGGGTCCGACACTGCAGGAACTCAATGACGCAAAGAACTTCCTCACCGGCTCATTTGCGCTGCGTTTCGACTCCAGCGAAAAGATCGTCGGCTTCCTGCTCACCCAGCAATTGTTGGGCCGGGATCGTGACTATGTGAACCGGCGCAACAATCTCATTGAAGCTGTGACGCTTGGGCAGGTGAAGGAACAGGCCAAACGCTTGCTGGCCGAACCGAACTTCAAGGTCGTCGCCATTGGCCAGCCTGAAGGCCTGAAATGATTTTGCTGGAACTCGATCACATTGTCGTCGGCGCAGCGACCCTGGAAGAAGGCGCCGCCCATGTTGAGCACGCCCTTGGCGTGGCACTTTCAGATGGCGGCAAGCACACCTTCATGGGCACGCACAACAAGCTCCTCCGGCTCGGCACCGACGCCTATCTCGAAGTCATCGCAATCGACCCTACAACCCCTGCCCCGCCGCACCCGCGCTGGTTCAATCTTGGCGATCCAGTTTTTCTGGCATCCCTCAAAAACGAGCCCCGCATCATCCATTGGGTGGTCCGTACACGGAATATCGGGAATGCCACCGAAGGCGTGCCCGGCGCAAATCATCCAATCGTCTGCGCCAGCCGCGGCGATCTGAGCTGGAAGATCACAATTCCGGGTGACGGAACGCTGCCGCAAGACGGCGCGTTTCCGACTTTCATCGAATGGCCGGCCGGGCCTCATGCATCAGAACGCATGGAACGCAACCACTGCAACCTGATCCAGCTTTGCATCAATCATCCGCATGCGATGACCATCGCCGCAAATCTCGGCTCCCATCTCAACGACCCCCGCCTGAATTTTCTCCAGGCCGACAGCGCGGGATTTGAAGCCTTGATCCAGACATCGTCCGGGGTGCGAGCAATAAGGTGAAACGCGATTGCGGCAACCAACAGGAAAACTTGCGGCCAATTTCGAAGGGTTGACCACCGCAACAATGCCTCACCAATCGCCAATCTTCTCTAGCCGGCCCTTGCGCTTCACGATGTTTTTGTAATCCCACTGGACAACTTCGGACTTGGCGAGCCACTTCTCCATGTCAGATGATTTGACCTGTTCAGCGGTTGTGTAAAGCACTTGCGCCGCCTTGAAGCTGCCCTCGGGTTTCAGGCCTGGCTGGCCAAAGGACTGCCCACTCCAGAACAGCAGTTGCACATTCGCCTTCCGCACCGCGTATCCCACGATTGGATTGCCATCGATGAACCATACGGCGGTGCGGTGCCAGATTTTGGATTCGGCCCTGGGCAGGCCACGATCAATCTCAGAGGCAAGCTTCTCGCATATCCCTCGCCAAGGCGGGGTCTGTGCAGCGTTGTAGGTCTTGATGCTGTCGTCCATGCAACTCTCAGGGGATGACCACCCCGCCTTGATAATCCAAAGCATAGGCCAAAACGTCACCGACGTGAATGGTCTCGCGGCCACCAAAACACGAAATCGTACCGGTGGACGCAATGCGATAATGGCCAAGCTCCGCAGGGCAATCCAACGTGTCGAGCAAGCGGCCCTGAGACTGCGGCTGGGCGAGCGCTGCTTTCAAAATGGTGCCCGCCTGAGTTGGTGTAATCAGATCAGCCCGCAAAATGTAACCATGGTAGTTCATTGCCCACACGGGTTCAGTCTCGTGCCAGATAACTTCCTGCCCCAGAAAATCCGTGCCGCCAAAATACGAGTCGCGATAGACCCACGGTCCCTGTTCAAATGTCAGATCATGCGACCCGACTCGGCTGGGCGTTGCGGGCGCACCACTGCCAACATAGGTGGCCTTCTTGGCAGCAATGGCGAAGGAGTGGAGGGCGGTGGTGTCCATCACGTGACCTTGCTGTTTTTCCTGTGGACGCGCAAGTGCGCGCGCTTGAGTTTTCGCATGGTTCAAATAATCTACCCCACGCGGAGGCCGAAGAAAACTACTACGCAGCAACCGCAGCCATGGACAACGTCCCCATGGCCGCATAACTTAAACCAACAAGCCTCCGGCAATCCCGGGGCGGTTCAGTATGCCCAATCTGGAGCTAGAAATAGCACAGGAAGCGGCTCAATTCCGTGAAGTCGGAAATCAGAAAACAGGCGCTCCAAGGCAACCCAATTCGGTTCTCCTTTCCTTACCTCGATTTCATTCCAATATATGGTTACACGCGCTGTGGTCGCGCCCATGTTCTTGATCTCCCACAGGCGGTTCAAGCGCTCTTCTTGGGACATCCACGACAAGTTTGAGTCAACGATGCCAATTTGGGTGTTTTGCGCCGACGCAATAGTTGGTTTCAACACGAATGCAAGAGCTACAAACACGACGAACAAGAGCAGAGAGACACCGATGCGATCATTGCATGCCGCATCAGTTACTCTCATAGTATGAAATTTCAATGTCGACTGCATGATTCGAACCTCTTGAACTTTGCCTCGTCCGCCCGCCAGATCAGAATCTCAACTGTCGGATCCGATTGCTTTTTCCCGGCAATTCAAACATGGCACCGCCCTCGACTCTTTCTGCGATCTCGCAAATCCCGTCCCACAACAGCAAAATCCGTGCTGTCTGTTTGACGAGCGGACTCTTGTAGACGCTCTTACTCATGAAGAACCCGATGAGCTTCGACTGAGAAAAGGCCATGTATTCAGCCCGGTTTCGCGTAATTCTTCGGTTAGCGGAAATCACCACCCATCGTCCATCCGCGTTCAGCGTTTCGATCCACTTGATGTCGGTAACACCGGGGCCGAACTTGTCCCTGACGTGCTCAATCTGATGTTCACCTTCAAACAAAGCATGAAGCGAGCGGGCGAGCGCGGGAGGAAGGTGCTCGTCGACGAGGACCTTCACGCAGCCTGCAGAAATTCTTCAAAGTTGACGGCATCTCTGACAACGGCGGGAGGCACTTCAAAAATCTTCGCGACGCGAGCCACAGAGCCTTCCACGCCGACGGCCTCCGCCAGCACTTGGGTGGGCACACCGAAATCAGCTGCAATCGGCTGGCCAAAGGCGCGCTTAGGGTCGATGACAATGCTTTCCTTGCCCTTGAACGGACGCCACCTCGCAACGGCATTGGCCTCGATATCGAGGTCCTTAAAGCTCCGTTCGATCACCTGCTTGAGTACGTATTGCCGCTTCTTGAGATCAAGCAACTCGCTTTCGCCAAACTCGCGAATTGTATCGAGAAAAATCGTGCGTCCGTCCGTTCTGAATTTCTGGGTCGAGAACGGACGGACATCGTTCACGCTGTCGCGCGCGAAATCGAGACAATGGCGAATGGTTTTAAGGCCCAATCCTGCCTTTCGAAAACTTTCAATGAACCTCAGCTCTATCAAGTCACGGAAACTAAGTTCAATCTTGCTGTCGTAAGATGGCAATTCAGGAGTCCACAAGGGCTCGCTGTGATGGTAGGTACCACGATACTTGTAATCGTAGCCGCGCAGCCATCGGTTTATATTGAGCACAGGCATCTTCAGCAAACGGGCGGCTTCACTGGCAGTGTAAAAGCCAATGCCAAGTTCTATTCGTTCTTCCTGGTCGCCAGTCTTTTTTAACATGAATCACACGTTACAACTCAAATATTGCTTTGGCTACTGCGACAAATTCCTTATCTCTTCGGCCCGCGCCAAGCCCTCGTTCCTGGCTTGCCCGCTTTGCTTCCGGCCTTGCGCGGTTTCTCACCCTTTGGCCAGCCGACGGTAGCGGGTTGGATGGTGGATTGTTTGGCGGGGGATCGTCCATCACGCTGCCACCCTCACCACCACTTGCCCTGCTCTCCGACTTTTTGCAGGCCGCAGCGTCACCTCAATGTCCTGCCCCAGAATGGTAAGGAATTCAATCAGCCGTCCCACAGAAAGTGACGTAGGGCGCAGGCGCATGAGGCTGGAGACTTGTGGCTGGGTTGTGCCGAGAAGTGCGGCGGCTGCCACTTGTGTGAGTTTTCGGGCTGCGATAATGCGGTGGATTTGCAGGATCAGTTTCGCCTTGAGCAACTCATGATCGCTGTCGGGCAGGCCCATGTCTGCGAAAACGTTGCCGCTGCTCTTCTCGACTGATTTTTTCATCACTTTATCTCCTTGCGGCGCGAGGCGTCGGCCTCGGCCAGTTTCAATCGTAGGCGGATCACGTTCATGTCCGGCTTAGGAGTTGCGATGCCGGACTTCGATTTCTTCTTGAACACGTGCAGCACATAAACAGCGTTCGCCAGTGACGTTGCGTAGACCGTGCGGAAGGTTCCGTCGCGGTTGTTTTCCTTAAGCTCAAACACACCTGAAAACCCTTTCAGCGGTTTCGAACTGGGCGGCGTTTCTCCGCACTGCACGGAATACAGCGAAAGCCCGAATGCGCGCCTAACCAATTCGGGAAGTTCGCGCATGTCTTGGCGCGACGATCCTATCCACAGCAGTTGCCGTACTTGCGTTCGATCCACGGCCTGTTATACATTTTTTTGTATATTTCGCAAGTCCCGCCGTGACTCGCTGAACCAAAGCTCGATTCCGGCTCGCGGGCGGCACCTTTCGCTGGCGCGAAAGGTCAAGGCCCTTGGCCGGAATGACGGCGGGAGGGGGAGTGTGTTCAGGCGGTTACTGCTTCGGCCCCCGCCAGGCCCGCGTGCCAGGCTTTCCCGCCTTGCTGCCGGCTTTGCGCGGCTTCTCGCCTTTGGGCCAGCTTGCTGACGCGTCTTCGATGGTGGAATTCTTGGCGAGGGGGTCGTCCATCACGGCGAGTTCGACGGCTTTGAGGCGTTTGACTTCGTCGCGCAATCTGGCGGCTTCTTCGAATTCGAGATTGGCGGCGGCTTCGCGCATTTTCTTTTCCATGTCGGCCAGCACGGTTTTCAGGTTGTGACCCACAAGTGGCACATCTGCGCCTTCAACCTGCACGTGGTCCTGTTCGTAGACGGACTTCATTATGTCCGAGATGTTTTTCTTGATCGACTGCGGCGTGATGTTGTTGGCCTGGTTGAACGCGTGCTGCTTGTCGCGGCGGCGGGTGGTTTCGGCTATCGCTCGTTCCATCGAGCCGGTGATCTTGTCGGCATACATGATGACGCGGCCATCGACATTGCGGGCGGCGCGGCCGATGGTCTGGATCAAACTGGTTTCACTGCGCAGGAAGCCCTCCTTGTCGGCATCGAGAATGGCGACGAGGGCGCATTCGGGAATGTCGAGGCCTTCGCGCAGCAGATTGATGCCGATCAGCACATCAAACGCGCCAAGCCGCAGATCGCGCAGGATTTCGATGCGCTCCAGCGTGTCGATGTCGGAATGCATGTAGCGCACGCGCACACCCTGCTCGTGCATGTATTCGGTGAGGTCCTCGGCCATGCGCTTGGTGAGCGTGGTGATGAGAATGCGGTAGCCAGCTTGCGCCACGATCTTGCATTCGGCGATCACGTCATCAACTTGCGTTTTCACCGGGCGGATGATGACGGGCGGATCGATTAACCCGGTGGGGCGGATGACTTGCTCGGAGAATACGCCACCGGTCTGGTTCATTTCCCATTTGCCGGGGGTGGCGGAAACGTAAACCGTCTGCGGGCGCATGGCGTCCCATTCCTCGAAGCGCAGCGGGCGGTTGTCGATGCAGCTGGGCAGGCGGAAGCCGTATTCGGCTAAAGTTGCCTTGCGGTTGAAGTCGCCTTTGAACATGCCGCCGATCTGCGGCACGGTGACGTGGCTTTCGTCGATGAAGACGAGGCAGTTGTCGGGGAGATATTCGAACAGTGTAGGCGGTGGCTCGCCGGGTTTGCGGCCCGTGAGATAGCGCGAATAGTTTTCGATGCCGGCGCAGCTGCCCGTGGCAATCATCATCTCGATGTCGAACATGCAGCGCTGTTCAAGCCGCTGCGCTTCGAGAATGCGGCCGGCGGTGTTAAATTCGGCGAGGCGGATGCGCAGATCATTCTTGATGCGCGTCACGGCCTGTTCCAGCGTCGGCTTGGGTGTCACGTAATGCGAATTGGAATAGACCTTCACCGCTTCCAGTTCCGCGCGTTTTTGCCCGGTGAGCGGATCGAATTCGGTGATCTGCTCCACCTCATCGCCAAACAGCGAGATGCGCCAGGCGCGATCATCCAGATGCGACGGGAACAGTTCGATCGTGTCGCCGCGCACGCGGAATGTGCCGCGCACGAAATTCTGGTCGTTGCGCTTGTAATGCAGCGCCACGAGATCGGCGATGAGTGAGCGCTGCGCGAAACGCTGGCCCTTCTTGATCTGAAACGTCATCGCCGAATAGGTTTCAACATCGCCGATGCCATAGATGCACGACACGGACGCCACGACAATCACATCATCGCGTTCGAGCAGTGCGCGCGTCGCCGAGTGGCGCATGCGGTCGATCTGTTCGTTGATCGAACTTTCTTTTTCGATGTAGGTGTCGCTGCGCGCGACATAGGCTTCCGGCGTGTAGTAATCGTAGTAGGACACGAAATATTCGACGGCGTTTTCGGGGAAGAAATTCTGGAACTCGCCGTAGAGCTGGGCGGCGAGTGTTTTGTTGGGGGCGAGGATCAGCGCCGGGCGCTGTGTGCGCTCGATGATGTGGGCGACGGTGTAGGTCTTGCCGGAGCCGGTGACGCCGAGCAGCACCTGGTCGCGCTCATTGGCTTGCGTGCCCTGCACCAGTTCCGCGATTGCCGTGGGCTGGTCGCCCTTGGGTTCGAATTCCGACACGATCTTGAACAGCTTGCCGCCTTCGGATTTCGGCGGCTTCGGCGGCTTGAAAGGCACAAAGCCCGTCGTGTCGGGTAGGACGTTGAGATCGGGCCGCAACCCCTCCAGCCCAGCGCGCGCCGTTTCGGGGAGAACCGGATAGCCTTCCAGCCGCGCCTGCGGAGCCTCCGCGAACCCGCCCTCTTGTCGAGAATGTCCCATGGGGGAGATATAGGGGTTTCAGCGCGGAAACGGAACCCGTGTTTGGCTGAGTTGTGTGGGGCTGCTGACAGCAGTGTGTCAGGAGTGTTGCACGATCAAGCCGGAAGATGGGTTGGCCATCGCTTCCCAAGAACGGTTTGCCGTGGCCGAGCACGAAGGAACGGAAGTAAAGCTAACATTCAAGAGTCCAGATTTGCCCAGGAACGGGCGAGCACAATAACGCCAACGCTGATTTCCCCGACCTGCTTTTCCATAAGTTGGGGTGTCCCCAGCTTCAGCCTCCGTCCAGTGTCTTTCGCCGAGCAAAATGTACCCTTCGGCTTGATCGCGGGCAGCAGCACTGCCACGCGCTCAAGTGCGAGCAATTGACTCAAATATACTGTTAGCGACATAATGCAATTCGCCGCTCGGAGCATAACCCTATGAATGCAAAGCCTCAGCTTGGACCAGCAATCTCAGAATTCAGGGCAAATCTACTACGCTGGCTGCACAATCTACTTTTGATCCTGTCATGTGCTGTGTGCACTGCACTTCCTGCTCATAGTTCTGAACGAGTACTCAAAGACCCAGAAACTGGTTGTAGTATCAAATTGGATTGGGATCAAATAACTAGCATTAAGTGGCAGGGAAGATGTGTCGACGGCTGGGCAGATGGTCCTGGCGAATTAGAGTTTTTTGTGAACCTGAAGAAGGAATGGAGACAACGATTTGGAGGAACAGCAGGCATCAAGATTACACGTGGTCAGATGGAATGGAATTTTGATCAGACTGCGCTCAAATTCAGTATTGAAGGGTGCGATGAGAATCGCTTTCGTCGCATAATTCGGGTCAGCCCAAATAGAGATTTGGATGTCGAAAGCGGTTGGGTGATCAATAGGTTGTTGTTGTTGACGATGGATTACTATAAGCAAAACTGCCCTGCAAAGGGCTACAAGGGAGTTGAGATATTTGTGGATTTGCCTGGCTACCTTCCGATGTTGCCGGGAATTCTGGCTACCACTTCAAACATCGAAGGGAACAGTTGGGGCACTTATCAGAATCAACCCGCGCAAGGTCTGTTCAACAAAATCCAGTCTGAAAACAGAATTGAAGAACAGAGAATTGCTGAAATTGCAGAGGCTGCTCGCAAGGTCGAACTAGAAAAAAAGAAGAAAAAAATTGAGAAGGACTGGGCCGAAAAAATGGTCCAAGCACTAACTTCGAACGAACCCACACAATCTGTCGCCGACTTGATCGAATTCGATAGAGGACGATTCATTTCAGTTTTTGGTAGCGGCCATAAGCTAGTAGTCCTGTATAGGAATCCATCTTTTCTGAATGGCAAAATAGTAGTTGAGAATACACAACTACCTACAGATATCTACAAATCTCTGAGTGAGGGTGGCATCGATGCATTCTTGAAGAAATCGATGCGCATGGGACAAGCTTATAACGTTGTGTGCATGTTTTCTCCAGACTATGTACAGAATTTTATTGAAAACGGCCTTCACAGCGTTGATGCAAAATTGATCCAACTTGAGGGAAGAACTGCTGTTTTTCAATGCGGCAGCTAACACAGACGTGGAGTCGGTGATTGGCGTCATGCCATTCATGCCGCGTGCGGAGGTCCATGGTGCGTGGCCGTTGTTTGTGTGGGGTTATCACGTTTGAAGTCGATAACCGGTGCATGGCAATGGCGATCGTGAGTGAGATCGTCCTCACTTGGACTGCCCGAAAGCGGGGTTCCGGATAAAGGGCTTTCGTTTTGCTTGTGCAAAACACGCCCTTTTCCGGAATGACGGATGGGGCGTTTTGCGTTCTCCCAGTTGTCATCCTCGCACTTGTCGAGGCGTTTCGCTGGTGTGGTCTCACACCGCGCGCTTCGCTGGTGGGCCGATGGGTCCTCGCGACGGGCGCGAGGACGACAGAGGTTGGTGGGTCGGTGACCCATGGGTGGGCCGCGTGGAGCGGACCATGACGGTTTGGGTGGGATTGTCCTCGTGTAGACTGCCCGAAAGATGGATTCCGGATAAAGGGCTTTCGTTTTGCTGACGCAAAACACGCCCTTTTCCGGAATGACGGGGATTAGGAGGGACGGCGCTGCTCAAAAAGCCTTTTTCAATCCGGCCTGCTTCAGCACTTCATTCGCTGTGTGGCGGCTTTTGGAACGGGGCACAGTCACTGAACGTTTCGTTTGCGCGTGAACCCAACGCTCATGGCTGCCTTTTCCGCCGTCAGCTTTCGTCCAACCTTCAGCAGCCAGAATCTTTGTAAGCTCTCGATAGAAATCCTTCGGCACTCACGCCACTGCCAAGGAGCGGTGCGATTGGATGTCAAAGTGATATGGCCGCTTCACATGCGGCATGTTATCGGCCAGCATTTGCGGCGCAAGGGCTTCCACGAGCGAAACAAACTCCTCGAACGTCTCGGCCTCAACAACGAGACCCGGAATCTCCGAAGCAGACGTGAACACTTTGGCTTCGTCATCCCAGACTGCGTTGATTTTGAAGTTCTGAACCATGCCGCAACATAACACAGATGCGCTCAAGAGGCAAAACAGTGGCCCAGGCGCGGCGGGGACGGAGGCTGGCAGTTCGTGATAAGCCGTTTCTATGGCCGTGATCTATTGATTGCTGAGGCCATCGAATTTGCGGATAAACGCCTTCTGGAGTTTGGGGTCTTTGGCAAGCTCACATTTATACCATTCAAGAAACTGATCGAATGCTGGTTGCAATTTGTTTCTGTACACAATCTTCCCCCTTGCATCGACTGCCACGGACGCCGTCGAGCAAACTTGTATCTTCCAACCTCCTCTTGTCTGTGCTTCATGGAGAAGACCGCAACGGACATTTCCATAAAAGTCCTTGGCTTGTTCTTCGGTGAACATACAACTGAATGGATTATGGCTTGTCAGAAATTCGCAAAACAGGTTTTTGCTTTCGCTCCTGCCGTATTCATGTTCCGCTAGTTCAGATTTCTTTTTGTCCTGAAAGTTCTCGCCCTTGACGAGTGCGGCAAGAAACTCAATGAGTGAGCAGTGCAGGGTCACAATTGCAAAACCTTCTCCGACCGAAGATTTCATGTCCTCAATCGCTTTGATGGGTGCAAAGTATCGCGTATGCAGGCGTTTCAGGAGAAAGTCATTGTACGCATTGTCCCAGTTGGATTTGTTATTGCCATTTTCCAATAGCAATTTGGTACGCTTCCAGTCAGCCACTGTCTTGGTACCAGCAATTCTGGTGTCATCCGAAGGCATTATGTCACGCTTCTCCCAAGAGTTTAAGCGCGTCAATTCGTGAAGGTCGTTTGGGTTCTGGATCCTCGACCCACGGCATGGCCTCAATTTTTCTGACACAGCCCAACGGCAGGTCATGCTGCCGAGCACCAGCCAACACAAGTTTCCAATACCAATCATAGGGCTTCAGCTCTTGATCTATGGAAGAAGGAGAGGCCAAATAGGTGATGGTCGCTAGTTGCTCTCCCGAACTCTCCATCCGAACCAAAAACTTGCTGACACGATCATAACCCGTTCCCGCGCCTTCGGCTGTATCCAAGCTCACTAGATCAGTCACGTCCAAGTCAAAGACAACGCCAGCCGCACGACCCCCAATACTGGGGCTAAGAGTCGCCTTGCCCGATCCATCTTGGCTTCGCTTCCAAAAGGCGATTGAATAATTGTCCACAAACGCGACACCTCGCACTCGTGCGGACGGGCAACGCGCGTGCAAGCGCTCGCTCAGCATGTTCGAGCCGTATGCGAAGTACTGAATCACAGCCATCAGCGCAGCTTAGCATAACCTCGATCGCATATACTGGAACGAATTCGCTTTCGATTTGTAATTGTCCCTCAAATCCTTAACTGTCACGCCAACAGGCGCGCCGCGCTGGTGGGCGAATGGGTCCTCGCGACGAGCGCGAGGATGACGGTGTTTGGGAATGGAAGTGTACTCGGAAACTGTTGAATGCTTCTGTTTCAGTAGCGGTGCACTTGACAGAAAAGCGGGGTCCTCGCCTTCGCCGGGGTAACGATGGTGTTTGGGATATGGAGAGGCGATGAGCTTCTGGCGGCCACAATTCCCGTCATTCCAAACGCAACAGGGCTTCGCGGCACGCGATGCGTAAGGGAGCGATTTGGCATCCAGCTTTCTGGCTTCGCGGTAACTGCCTGAAGCTGGGTTCCGGATAAAGGGCTTCCGTTTTGCTGCCGCAAAACACGCCCTTTTCCGGAATGACGACCGTTGGGAGTTGTTTGAATCTCGCAGCGGGGAATGTCGCCGCTGTGCGCTTTTGGATGTGCGTCGAACGCATCGTGGCGGAAAATAGAACCTTAGCTATGGAGGTCCTTCATGCGTGGGCGTTGTTTGTGTGGGGCGGTCTCGTTCGAAGTTGATAGCCCGGTGCTGTCTTGTGTGGCCTGCCACTGCGAGAGTTGTCGGCGGCAGTGTTCTGCTCCGATGACGACTTACATCGGCGTGGCGGATGGCGCATGGCGATGGACGGGAAAGGTGCCAAAGGTTTTCAAGTCTTCACCCGGTGTGGAGCGGACGTTTTGTGACACGTGTGGGACGCCGATTTCATTTCGGTCGCAGAAAATGTCAGGCGTCATGCATCTCTATGTGGCGGCGATGGAAGAGCCGGAAAAATTTGCGCCAACGTTGCACGTTGCCATTGAGGAGAAATTGCCATGGCTCAAGTTCGCCGATGGCATGCCGACATCAATTGGACCGGACTACACGAAGGCCGAGTTGTGATCACCCAGCCGTGCGTCGCCCGTCAAACGGTTCAATCAAATCCCCTCCCCCTTGTGGGGAGGGTTAGGGTGGGGGTCGCGCGGGATTTTCAGGACAGATATGAATGTGTCTTGATCCTGATGCATCGTCCTACCCCCACCCCGGCCCTCCCCACAAGGGGGAGGAGGAAGTGGCGTCGCCCACACCCTCGCCACGGTGCCCGGTTAGTCGTATAACCCCGCCTACGGATGTGTTGTACATCGCGCTGCACTTGAAACCTAACCCAGCAACCCATGAGCATCCCCATGACCCACTCCATTCGCACGTGTCTTTGGTTCCGCGACGGGCGGGGGCGGGAGGCGGCTTCTTTTTATTGTTCGCTGATTCCGGGCAGCCGGGTTGAGCGGGCGTTTTCCGCGCATGAAGGACAAGGGACCTTCACGTTGATTGATTTTTCGCTGGGTGGTGTGCCGTACCAGATTCTTGACGCCGGGCCGCATTTCACGCTCAACGAGGCGGCGTCCATTTCAGTTGAGACTGACGATCAGGCCGAGTTGGACCGGCTGTGGTTCGCGCTAACCGACGGCGGCGAGGAAAGTGCGTGTGGGTGGCTGAAGGACCGCTACGGCGTGTCGTGGCAGGTTTACCCGCGGCGGCTGATCGAATTGACGACAAGCGCTGACATCACCATCGCATTGGCGGCAACAGCTGAAATGATGAAGCAAGGCAAGATCGACATCGCAGCGATCGAGGCAGCGGTCAAAGCTGCCATGACTGACAGGTGAAGTTTGAACACCAATACGCAATGCGGTTGAGCATCCCTTTCTTCGTCATGGCCCGCTTCGTGCGGGCCACCTATTGATCGGCGGCCATGCGTGGCCCGCGTGAAGCGGGCCATGACGGTCGTGAGTGAGATTGCGGGGGAAGTTGGATCGTGCGCAGCGCGAGACGGATGAGGGGGCGGTGCCGGCAAGGATGTCTTCGACTTCAACACCATTTCAGAGACCGGCAAGACTGCCACAACCCGTGACCTGATCGGGGACTTCACGCATCTGGCCGACTGACCGGTCTCAAGACACTCATTGCCGACGACTTTATCCTGTGGGTTGACCATTCAAGGTCACACCGCCGCGTGCGCTCGATGACAAGGACCAGCTTTTGACAGCTGCTGACAATACGTGTCATCAGCCGACTGACAGATGGCGGAGAGCCAGCGCTATTTCGGCAGCTTCAGGGCAAAGAAACGCGTCTCCGATTCCTTGCCGCCTTTGGCGACCAACAACAGCAAAGAAGACTTTGCCGCCTTTACGGCCGCATCGACCGCTTCCGCGATTTCGCTCGCCTTCTCGACTTTCTTGCCGCCTGCTTCGATGATGACATCACCTGCGGAAATTTTCTTGTCAGCTGCAGCGCTGCCGTCCTTGACATCGCTAACCACGACACCCGTCATCGCATCCGCAATTCCATACTTTTTGCGCAGTTCAGCTGACAAAGCACTCACCGTCACGCCGATTTTCTCAATCTCTACATCCGCCGCGGGGCCGCCCGCAGGAGGCTGCGCCATTGCAAGCTTTTCGGTGTCTTCAAGCAGGCCTAGTTCGATGGTGAGCTCCACCTCTTTGCCCTTGCGGATGACTTTGACCTTGACCTGCCGGCCAACTTCGGTTTCACCAACGGCGCGTGGCAGGCCGCGCATTTCAGTGATCGGCTTGCCATCAAACTCGACAATCACATCTCCGACCTCGACGCCAGCCTTGGCGCTTGGTCCGTCTTTGGTTACGTCGGCAATCAGCGCGCCCTTTTTGCTGGACAGGCTCATTGACTGTGAAATGTCATCAGTTATCGACTGCAATTTCACGCCCAGCCAACCGCGCCTGGTTTCGCCAAACTTGATGAGTTGAGTGATTACGGTTTGCACGGTGTTTGCGGGCACCGAGAATCCAATGCCCACGGACCCGCCGGTTGGAGAGAAGATGGCGGTGTTCACGCCAACGACGTCACCCTTGACATTGAACAGCGGGCCGCCGGAATTGCCCTTGTTGATCGCCGCATCGGTCTGGATGAAATCATCATAGGGGCCGGCATTGATGTCGCGATTGCGAGCCGACACAATGCCCAGCGACACTGATCCGCCAAGGCCGAATGGATTGCCGATCGCCATGACCCACTCGCCAATGCGCAAACTGTCACTGTTGCCGAAAGTCACCGAAGGCAAAGCATGATCGGGCTTGATCCGGACGACCGCCAGATCTGTCTTGGCATCACGTCCCAGCACCGTTCCCTTGTAGGTCTCGCCGTTCTGCAAGTGCACCTCGATGTTCTCTGCACCTTCGACAACATGGTTGTTGGTGACGACAAATCCCCAAGGGTCAACGATGAAGCCGGAGCCCATTCCGCTGACCAGCCTTTGGCCGCTCCCCTGGCCCTCGCCGCGGCGCTTGAGAAAATCGTCGAAGAAATCCTTGAACGGAGAATCGTCAGGCGGCTGCGGAATTGCAGCCTCAGCCCCTTTCACCTTGGATTCCACGGAAATTTCAACCACCGCCGGAAGTACCCGGTCCACCAGATCAGCTACATCCGGCAGGGCTTGCGCCTGCGCATAAGCAGGAGCTGTCGCAGCCAGCGACAGTATCACACCGGCGGTGCTGACCGCCAGCAGTGCCGCAATGATATGCCTGTTCAAGACGCGTCCCATCCTCAACCTCCCGCGATTTGCTTCGCCAGCCAGACAATTGCCACGCCCAGTGCGACGGCAACAGTTCCGAATATGCGCAACTGTTCATCACTTTGCGTCAAAACCGCGGCGATGGCAGCTTTCATTTTCGAGGGCGCCAAAGCATAGAACAGTCCTTCAACGACAAACAGTAGCCCAAGTGCGATTCCCAGGCTCGCGATCATGGCGTTTTTGGCGTGCGCTGTTGCTCAGTTCCGAAATACTTGAAGAATTCCGAATCCGGACTTACCACAAGAGTAGTGTCCCGGTTGGCCAAGGCACGCTGATACGCCTGCATCGAGCGGTAAAATGAAAAGAACTCAGGGTCCTTCTCAAATGCTTCTGCAAACACGCGATTGCGCTCCGCATCTCCTTCGCCGCGGATGATTTCCGAACGCCGCCGTGCATCCGCCGTCTTCTCGGTGAAGGCGCGGTCGGTTTCTGCAATGATGCGCGTCTTGGTCGCTTCGCCCTGCGATCTTGTGTTCGCTGCAATGGCGTTGCGCTCAGACCGCATGCGTTCATGCGTTGCCTTCAGGACATCGCCGTTCAAATCGGCACGGCGAATTCGGATATCGACTATCTCAATGCCGAGCGGCTTTGCTTCCAGCCGCACCCGGTCGGTGATCTCTTTCATGATGGCGGCACGGTTAGAGGAGAGGGTATCGCCAAACGGACGCCGGCCATAAGTCTGGCGCAGCGCCGCATCCATCAATGCCGCGATCCGGTTTTCACCTTGCGACAGATCTGCGCCAAGTGTTTCGCGGAACAGGCGCGCGTCAGAGATGCGAGCAAGTGTAAATGCGTCAACAATGTAGACTTGGCTGTTGCTGTCCTGAACCGGCCGGTCATTGTTCTCCCAAACGACGATGCGATCTTCAATCGGCGTGATGGTTTCCACCAGAGGAACTTTGAAATAGAGGCCTGGCTTTTCGACGATCCGGCTGATCTCGCCAAACCGCATGACCAGGACTTTCTCCCGTTCATCTACGACAAAGTACGACATGTAGCCAATCAGGGCGATGATCGCTGCGAGTATTCCAACAAAGCGGGTTGTCATGTTCATGGCTTTTCAATCAATTCTGTGCGGCAGGTTCGGCGCTGCGCTTCTGGATTTCAGGCAGTGGCAGATAAGGCACCACACTTGATCCTTTGTCGCCGCTTTCCAGAATCACCTTGTTGGAGTTTGAGTAGACTTCCTCCATTGTCTCCAGGAAAATTCGCTGGCGCGTCACGTCTTTTGCCACCTTGTATTGGTCATAGACAGAAATGAAGCGCGCGGCTTCACCCTGCGCTTCAGCGACGACCCGGGCCTTGTAGGCACTTGCGTCCTCGGTCAGCTTGGCCGCTTCGCCTTCGACAATCTGTAGCCGCTGGTTGCGATACTGCTGCGCTTCATTCTCGGACTGCTTCCTGTTCTGGTCCGCGCGGTTCACTTCGTTGAATGCGTCCGCAACTTCTTGCGGCGGCTGGACAGTGCTGAGGTTGACCGACGTAACCACAACGCCGCTCTTATACTGGTCAAGCAAGGTCTGGGATATCAGCGCGACCTGCACCGCAACTGCGTCCTTGCCTGAGGTCAAGACACTTTGTGCGTCAGCTTGCCCAACAACCTCACGCATGGCACTTTGCGACACCGCCCGGACCAAAGCCTCCTGTTCGGCGACATTGAACAGGTAATCCTTGGCATCAGAGATGCGCCAGAACACGGTGAAGTCCACGTTCAGAATATTCTTGTCCGCAGTCAGCATCTGGTCATCATCATTGACTTCGACACTGCGGACTGACCCGACTTTCGGCCTCTCGATCACTTCGATCGGCCACATTGCAAACTGCAAGCCTGGGTCTACGGTTCTTGAATATTCACCCAGCCGCAACACCACTCCGCGTTCATCCGGCTGCACCTGGTAGAAAGAGTTGTATGCCCAATAGGCTGCCAGCAACAAGACTGGCATAAGCCAACGCGCTTGCCCGCCAGGGAGCGCATTCCTGAAATTGTCCTTGCTCTTGCGCAGCAGTTCATCAAGGTCAGGCGGAATGCCCCCTGGTCCGCCACCGCCACGGTTTCCGCCGCCGCGATTTTGCGGTTGCCGTGGTCCTTGCCCCCAGGGTCCCTGGTTTCCGCCGCCGCCATCATCTGTGTTCCAAGGCATGTGTGTTTCCTCAACTTATCGAATGCAGGGCCTGATATAGGAACCGGACCATAGAATGTCCATTTCTTACGAAACGTTACGCTATTAATCCGCGATCAGGTCAAAGCGGTCGTATACCACCAAATCACCGCCAACCGTGTCGCCTTGCAGTTTCGCTATTTCGGTTCGACTGACTTCAATCCATTGATCCGGAGACAAATCCGGAAACAAGGCATCTCCGGCCACGGCAGACTTGAGTTCAGTAGCATAAACGCGATGCGCTACAGGCAAAAAAACCCGGTAGATTTCGGCTCCGCCAATGACCATGGCCTCGTCAATTCTGGCGGCGTTTACCTTTGCAAGGGCCTGCTCAACCGAATTTGCGACAATCGCACCTTCTGCCGCAAAAGGCGTTGCACGGGTCATTACCACATTAAACCGCCCCGGCAGCGGTTTTAGTGGCAAGCTGTCCCAGGTCTTGCGGCCCATGATCACGGCCTTGCCCTGCGTCAATTGCTTGAACGACTTGAGGTCACCCGAGAATCGCCAAGGCAATTTGCCGTCATCGCCGATCACCCGGTTTTGGGCATATGCCACGACTAGGGAAATGCGCATGTCAAACTCAATTCGACATGACGAGGCTGAAGATGGTCGCACTCGACAAACTGTTCCATAGACAGTGGCACGCAATCGTCACCCACAAACTTCCCCAGCGCAAGAGTATGATGCCGAGGACCAGCCCCATCAGAAAAATCAATGACACAAAAAGCCAAGGCGCCGACATCGCATGCATCACCGCCCACAAGCCGCTGGTGATGACGACGGCTCCCGCGCGGCCAATTTTCGATTGCGCGATTGCAGTGAAAAGCGCGCCGCGAAACAGCAGCTCCTCCATCATAGGCACAAAGATCGTGACACCCGGAAGCGCCAAAGCAAAAAGCAACGGTTCATTGGCAAGATCGGCCATCGCTTTTTCAACCAATCCTGACGAATTGGACTTGTCGAGCACACCGTCCGAGCTTGGTGCATAGTCCTGCGGGTTCAGACCAGTCACAGCAAAAACACCGGCATTCAAAAGATACACCGCTACAAGAAATCCGATCAGTACTGCGATCCAGCCGCCCCAGCCAAGTTGCGGACGGCGAAGTGCCAGAACTTCAACCCGGTCTTGCCTTTGCCACCCCGCAAACCACCAGGCAGCGCCAATCGCAACTAGGCTTGCCGGAACCAGGCCAATGACCATGCCCTTGAACATCAGCGACTGTGCTTCAGCACCGACCCCTGCACCAGCGCCAAGCTTGCCGCCAAGCAAATTGTAGCCTACAACTGAAGCCACGTTTTGGCCGACGACATTGATGAGTAAGAGCGCCACAAACAAGGCAATGATCATTGCCACTGATTGTGTGTGGCGGGCAGAATAAAGCCACTCATGTTTCCCGCTCTCAAATCCGGGCCCGAAAACCGTCATCTATTATACCGCCACTGGTGCGCGAATGGCTGCATCAGGCTGGTAGCCATCGAAATGAAAGTCTTCATAAACATAGTCTTCTATAGTATTGATTTTACGGGCTATTTTAAGCGTCGGCAGAGCCTTTGGAAGGCGCTTCAATTGCGTTTCAACCTGATCGAGGTGATTGAGATAAAGATGCGCATCACCAAGCGTGTGAATGAACTCACCTGCCTTTAATCCAGTTACATCTGCAATCATGTGCGTGAGCAAGGCATATGATGCAATATTGAACGGCACACCAAGGAATATGTCTGCCGAGCGCTGATAGAGCTGACAAGACAACGCACCATTCGCCACATAGAACTGGAACAGGCAATGGCACGGTGGCAGCGCCATCTTGTCAACATCAGCAGGGTTCCATGCAGTGACGATCAACCGGCGCGAAGTCAGGCGACTTCCTGATCCGCTCAATGACATCCGCCAGCTGGTCAATTGTTGAACCGTCCCGCTTCGGCCACGAGCGCCACTGCGCCCCGTAAACCGGCCCAAGATTTCCGTCCTTGTCCGCCCACTCATCCCAAATGGTGACGTTGTGGTCATGGAGATAGCGGATGTTGGTGTCGCCCTTGATGAACCAAAGCAACTCATGGACGATTGACCGGAGATGCAGTTTCTTTGTCGTGACCAGCGGAAAACCTTGCGAAAGATCAAACCGCATCTGGTGCCCAAACACCGACAATGTTCCGGTACCCGTGCGGTCACCCTTTTTCACGCCCTTGTCACGGACATGGCGCATCAATTCCAGATATTGATTCATGACCCCATGATACGTGCCCAAGGCTGCCTGCGCAAAGCATACTCGATTGAGAAACTCCCGGTTTCACACAGGTTTCGGTGCATCATTGCAAAGATTTTCAGCCCAAACTGGCGAAATACAAAATTAACGATTTCCCAACCGCATTCACCCGTACCCTCAAAACCCCCTTCTTTTTTCCTTAAACCGTGTCTATATTCCCCTTGTCCGCCGCAAGGTGGACTATGGCGATAAACGGCCCGCGTAATAAACCATTCGGACCCGGGGGCAGTACCCGGCGCCTCCACCATTCCCCTCCAGGGGTGGATCATGGGGGCGAAACAGGATCGACGGGGGTGTAAAGGTTGGTTTTTCGCTCGTGATGGTACCGACGTTATCGGGCTATTCAATAGTTGCAAATGACAACTATGCACCGGTTGCTCTCGCTGCGTAAGCAGTGCGAAATACTGGAAATTAAGCCCTGAGGCTTTGCAGCTTCAGGCGGGGTTCGCTGGCACCTGGCAACAGAAGCCAGCACTTCTTCTTTACAGTTTGCATGTCGGGCGCAAATTTGAGCGGATTTTGGTTGGGTGGAACCGCCCTACTACGCTGCAACCTGTCGGCGCTTGCATAAAATGCCAACTGGCGTAATTTTCTACAGTGGGGGCTGGCAATCTGGTGGATGTCGGCTAAGGAACCGAAACTGGTGCTTGATTGCCGCAATTGGCAGTTCTTGTTCTTCTGAATGGAGGAATGCACCATGACCCACGATTACAATGTTGCTGCTTCGGATCCGTCTAATTGGCCCCCTGAATTGGATGCAGTTGTTGCGGCTCCGAAGCATCACAAAGTCCTCTTCGAAAATGAAAAGTTGAGGGTCCTTGAGGTCACTTTGGCTCCGCAAGACGAGGAGCCGGTGCATCATCACCGCTGGCCATCGGTATTTGTATTCGACCAAATTCAGCCACCAGTTTACGATATTTCACCTGATGGCATTCAGCTTCCGCCCAACCGCGATGTCATCAAAGCGTTGGAGGCCTGGAATGGCAAGGGATGCCTCGTGGTCCATATGGCGCCGCAACCGGCGGGCCGGGTGCTCAATGCGTCCCAGACGACAGCGCACGGTATTCGGATTGAGATGAAGAACGCGTCGTAGGGTCCGATTTGATGAGACAGAACCGCTCAAGACAAAGGGCTGTTGGATCGCACGCATTGATGTGACGGATGAGGAGGCCTACCGGAGCTGCATTGCACGCCTTATCCAAATGGTTGCCGGCGGCACCCTTGGATCGAAAAAACCGCACCTTGCATGCTCACAGGGCCGGTTGCGGGAAAGAGTACCACAACCTCTGGTAAAAAGTTGCCATTAATCCTTAGTCATTTAATCTAGGACTGGCCCCCTGGAGACCACGTAAACATTGCCGCAATTCACAGAAAGACTAGGGCGTGACTTTATACAGGTCCAAAGGCTATTGTCCGCCGAGTCGACAATAATTTTTGAATGAAGCACCAATGGCCAAAGATCTGATGCGATATGACCAGCTGGCGCAAAACGCCCTGCGAGGCGTGGTGCGCGATGCCTTGCGGATCATTGAACGCTCAGGCCTTCCCGGCGACCACCATTTCTATATCGCATTCACCACGCGTTTTCCCGGCGTTAACATCAGCGAAAAACTGCTCCAGCGTTATCCACGCGAGATGACGATCGTGATCCAGCATCAATACAGTGATCTCATCATCACCGAAGAACGGTTTGAAGTTGTCTTGTTCTTTGACCAAGTACCCGAACGCCTGGTAGTCCCTTTTGCCGCGATAAAGGGCTTCCTCGATCCAGCTGTGCAGTTTGGCTTGCAGTTCGAAGTGGTACAGGCCGAAGCAGGCGCTGACGGCAATCCAGAATCTGAAACATCTGTCGAGGCCAAGACAGAAAACGAAGCTGCGGCAAAACCAGAGTCTGCCAATGAAGATAAGGTTGTTTCCCTTGATGCGTTTCGTAAAAAATAGTCTTGCCATCGCGGCAATTGCCCTGCTGGCGTTTCTGCCCACAGCCGCAGAGTCAGCCAAGAATTCAAAAGCAAAGCCCGATGTTTCTCAAGTTGTGGCAAAGAAGAAGATTATAAAAAAGAAGAAATACAAATCAGTCGTCAAGAAGAAACGGCGTGCCAGTGCAGTGGCAAAACCTGTTCAAGTGGCAGCAATTTCGCCAATACCTGCGATTACTATTGAACCTACAAGTGCCAAAGCGTCCACCGGCAAATTGGACCGCATTTCCGCCAGAAAGTTGTTCGGCGCCCAAAAGCTGCCAGCCAACATTACAGCCCGTGCCATTGGCAGCTACGCGCGTGGTTGTTTGGCGGGCGCAAAATCACTGCCGGTCAGTGGCGATTCCTGGCAGGTCATGCGCTTGTCGCGAAACCGCAACTGGGCTCACCCTGACATGATTGCTCTGCTTGAGCGGTTGGCGAAAGAATCAAGATCCGCCGACACTTGGCCTGGGCTGTTGGTTGGCGACCTGGCGCAGCCGCGCGGCGGCCCGATGTTGACCGGCCACGCCAGCCACCAGATTGGCCTTGATGCCGATGTCTGGCTTACGCCTATGCCGGACCGCACGCTGACGACCAGCGAACGCGAAAATATGTCCGCCGTTGTCATGACCAAGAGCCGGACCCAAATCGACAAGTCACGCTGGACCGATGGACAGGCAAAACTGATCAAGCGCGCCGCAAGCTACCCCGAAGTTGCGCGTATCTTCGTGCACCCGCCAATCAAGGCTGAGCTTTGCAAATGGGCGACAGGCGACAGGTCATGGCTTGCCAAGGTGCGCCCCTACTACGGCCACAACTACCATTTTCACATTCGCATGACCTGCCCGAAAGGATTTGCAGGCTGCAAGAACCAGTGGACTCCAAAACCCAAAGACGGAACCGGCTGCGGCGAAGAACTGAGCTACTGGATGGGCACATTGCCCTGGAAACCGAAAAAGCCAGACCCGAAGCCAGTGAAACCGGCAAAACCAATGCCCGGCTTGACTCTCGCAAGTCTACCTGCTGAATGCCGCAGCGTAATTGCTGCACCCTAGGCGCGTAACGTCGCACAGCAAGCCCCTGAAAGGCTTTTAATGTCACAAGCACATGCGGCGGAAGCGCCACCCAACTCCGCCAATGTTAAAATGGCTTTTGCCACTTTGGGCGTCGTCTTCGGCGACATCGGAACAAGCCCGCTTTATGCCATGCGTGAAGCACTGCATCCGGTTGTCGCAGCCGGTGGCGACCTGCGCCTGGCGGTTCTCGGCGTGGTTTCTCTGCTCATCTGGGCCCTGCTCATCGTCGTTACTCTCAAATACGTGATCATGCTGATGCGCGCCGACAACCGCGGCGAAGGCGGCATTCTCTCGCTGGTGGTGCTGGTCGAAACCATCTTCAAGAAGAAGGGCGGTTTGCCGCTTGCCCTTGGCATCATTGGGGCGGCCTTCTTTTTCGGCGACGCAATGATCACCCCGGCGATGTCAGTGCTCTCAGCCGTAGAAGGCCTGAATGTCATCAACAAGGGTTTCGAGCCCTATGTCGTGCCGCTTACGCTGGCCATTCTGATTTCGCTGTTCACGTTTCAATACAAAGGCACGGCAGGCGTCGCTTCACTTTTCGCGCCAATCACTTTTGCATGGTTCATAATTCTCGCAGGCCTGGGCCTGTTTCACATCGGCGACGATTTGGGAATTTTCGCTGCCTTCAATCCGTACTTTGGCCTGCGGATGCTGGTTGAGCAGCCTGGACTTGCTCTGCTCGTCTTTGGCGGCGTGTTTCTGGCGGTCACCGGTGGCGAAGCTCTTTATGCTGACATGGGCCACTTCGGCAAAACCCCAATTCGCCACGCCTGGATCGCCGTTGTGTTGCCTGGGCTGATCCTCAACTACCTGGGCCAGGGCGCCTTCATCATTTCACATCCCGATGCCGTCGAGAATCCATTTTTCCTCATGATCCCGGTTTGGGGACTGATCCCCATGGTGCTCCTCGCCACGGCAGTGACCGTGATTGCATCGCAAGCTGTCATCACTGGCGCATTCTCAATTGCACAGCAGGCCATGTCGCTCGGCCTTTTGCCACGGATGAGCATCACTCACACCAGCGAGGAGGAGCAAGGGCAAATCTACGTCGGACAAATCAACTGGCTCATCCTGTTCGGCGTCATTCTGCTTGTGCTGGTATTCAAATCATCGTCAAATTTGGCATCCGCCTACGGCGTTGCCGTCAACACATCGATGATCGTTGACTCGATGCTTGCCCTCGCCTTCTTCTGGAAAGCGCAATCCTTCCCGCGCTGGTGGGCGATTCCGGCGTTGATCTTCATCCTTTTTGTCGAATCCACTTTCTTCGCCGCCAACGCGCTTAAAATCCCGAACGGCGGCTACATGCCAATCCTGATGGGTGCGACGATCATACTCCTCATGATCACATGGATGCGTGGCCGCAGTTTGCTCGCCAAAAAACTCATCAAGGAATCGGTTGAACTGGTTCCGCTTCTGAACAGTCTTGAAAAACGCGGACCAACGCGCGTCGCTGGCGCTGCGGTGTTTCTTCAGACCGACAACAAGTTTGCGCCAAGCGCGTTGATGCACAATCTCAAGCACAACCGCGTCCTGCATGACATTCTGGTGTTCGTTTCCGTTGAAACCACCGACGAACCGCGCCAGGAAGGCGACCGCGTGACGGTCAAGCAGGGCCCGCTCGGCGCATGGATGGTGGAAGCGCGGTTTGGGTACATGGAACAGCCCGACGTGCCAGCAGCGCTCCGCGCCTGTGAACCCCATGGCCTCACCATTGATCCGCGGCAAGCTTCATATTTCCTTGGCCGCCGCGCCATAAAAATATCTCCGCGAGCACCCATGCCGTTCTGGCAACAGCGCATCTTCATCATGCTCACCAATCAGTCCACACGAGCCGTGGAGTTCTTCCGCATTCCAGCCGACCGCGTTGTTGAGCTCGGCATGCAGATGAGTATTTGATGCAACTCGCGCCCTTCTCCTCTCCTGGCCGTTTCTGGCGCGGCAATTTGCATATGCATTCAACGCTGTCAGACGGAAAACTGGGCTTGGATGATGTTGTCCAGCGCTACAAGGACGTCGGGTACGATTTCATTGCGTTGACCGATCATTTCATTGAACACTACAATTGGCCCATCGCCGACACGCGGCACCTGCGCGGCAATGACTTCACCACAATTCTCGGCGCCGAACTCCACGCGCCAGTCACCTCAGCTGGTGAATTGTGGCACATCGTCGCCGCCGGACTGCCACCCGATTTTGCCCCCGCAGCCAAAGGCGAAACCGGCCCACAAATCGCGAGGCGTGCGGCTGAAGCCGGAGCTTTCGTCGCCATCGCTCACCCATCATGGTCACGATACACAATTGAAGATGGCCGGGCTTTGTCCTTCGCTCATGCGGTTGAAATCTACAATCACGGCTGCGCCTCCGAAAATGATCTCGGAGAAGGGTTCTATCTTCTCGACCAGATGCTCAATGAAGGTAATCGCCTTTCTGCCATCGCGACCGACGACGCGCATTTCCACTCTCCTGATCATTTCGGCGGCTGGGTGCATGTGAAAGCTGAAAGCCTCGATCCCGGTGAATTGCTCCGTGCACTGAAGAGTGGCCAACACTACTCATCGCAAGGCCCCCTGCTCCACGACATTCGTCTCGATGGCAAGAACATTGAAATTGAAACCTCGCCGGTTGATACAATTACGGTCGTCTGCGGCGTCTCGCGCACCTGCGTGAAATTTGGCAAAGCCATTACTCACGCTGAATTTGATCTCACAAAGCTTGACAAGGGTTGGCTCCTCGAAAAGCCGAGCCCGTGGTTCCGCGTCACCGCCATTGATCACGCCGGCAAACGCGCCTGGAGCAATCCCTATTGGTGGGACGGGCTGGGATAGGGCGATGACCGAACAGTGAGCGCCAGCGCAATCACGGAAAACGCAGCACCCGCATAGAACACCCATTCAGCGCCATATTGATCCCACACGATTCCAGCGACCACACTTGCCAGCAACGTCGCAACACCGCTGACCAAACTGAACGCGCCAAAAGCCGAGCCCCGCAATTCTGCCGGTGCCGTATCGGCAACGAGGCTTGTGAGAATACCCTGCGTCAACCCCATATGCAGGCCCCACAGCGCAATCCCGCCGAACATTACTGCAACCGATGTTGACCTCGCCAGCACCACATCAGCGGCGATCAACACCACCAATCCCAGCGCCAGCAATCCACCGCGCCCAATTCTGTCCGACATGACCCCAACCGGGTAAGCCGATAGCGAATACACAACGCTCATCACCACCATCACCAGCGGCACATAGGCCGTAGCCATGCCAGTCAATGCTGCCTTCAACACCAGAAACGCCTCCGAAAACCGCGCCAGCATGACGGCAGCCCCAAGTGCCGCGACCCACCAGAATGGCGAGCCGAGATTGCGCATCGTCGCGAAATCAAACGCCGCCTTTTTCTTCACCGGTTCAGCCAATTGCGGTTCTTCAATGCCAAATGCCAACACCGCAACGGCAATCAATGCCGGTATGCACGCCACCCACAGCACAGTGCGCAGATCGACAAGAAACACGCCGATCAAAACCACCGCGATCAATGGCCCCGCAAAAGCGCCAATCGTATCGAGCGACTGCCTCAAACCAAATGCAGCTCCGCGCAATTCCGGCGGCGTGAAGTCCGCCACCATCGCATCGCGTGGTGACCCGCGGATGCCCTTGCCAATGCGATCAGCAAATCGCGCGAAAAAAACTTCAGTCACGGACTGCGCCATCGGGAAAAGCGGCTTCACAACTGCGGCCATGCCATAACCAAACAGCGCCAAACCTTTCCGGCTCCGCCATCGATCACTCAACACGCCCGACCACAATTTCGAAAACTGCGCCGTCGCTTCGGCAAGTCCTTCAATCAATCCCAGCACAGCAGCGCTTGCCCCAAGCGTGCCGACCACAAACAGCGGAAGCACGCCATGAATCATCTCGGATGACACATCCATGAACAGGCTGACAAAACCAAGCACCCAAACGCCGCGCGGAATGTTTTTCATGACCGCCGTCCTTATGGCATCGCCCCCGATTTGCCTATCGCTTGTACCCGGTATCAGGCCGCAGAACAGGCCAAAGAAAACAAGTCCAGCTCCACCAGGAGTGCCGGGGACGGACTAAACTGCCTCCCCGCCATCTACGAGAGCCCATCAGGCGAAGCCGTCCACCCGATGCCAAATATGCATTGAAAGAATTGGAAATTGCCGTGCAAACCAAAGCCACCCACTTGCTTTGCTTCGAACGCGACCCCAAATTGTGTCATCGCTCCATTGTTACTCAGGCGTTACGGTCGAACGGCAACGAAATTTTGGACCTCTACGGTAACAGCCCGGCGCGCTATGCCAACATCTCCACTCAGCGCTCGCGTTATCATTCTCCAAGGCGCTGCCGCAGCCTAGCGAATTCCGTTGACAATTAGGGATTCCAGTCAGTTTTCCATCCAAGAGCTCGAGTCATCTGAAACGTGTTGAACCATTTTGCGCCTAACTGATCACACACATCAGGAAGTTTTCTGTTTTGCCGTTTTGCGCTTGGACGGGATACTTCTGTGGTGACGACGGCTCGCTGGCCATCTGACAACGCATAAGCGACAAGAAATGGATCATTGCCGATTGTTTCTAGCTCCGCGTCAGTAAGATTTTCACCATAGCCCGCATCAAGGACACGCTGAAGTATTGCAGGATCAACTGAATTTTCTAGCTTCAATGCCTGGACTGTTTCTTTGTCTTTGCGCCATGAAAAGAATGGATGATCCTTGTCATTTCCGGGGTTTACTTCATCAAGTATTTCACGAGGTAGTTTGATGTTTCCTTGGCGGCCGTGGTGGACAAGTCAATCCCAAAATTCCGGGACCTGGTCCATTGCATAGTAGCTATCCTTGGCCGTGATAATTACGTTGGCATCCAACAGATACAGCATCTAGCTTGCACCGGTCTTCGGAACAGGATGCAGGAAATTGCGCACTGCTCCCGCATTCACGCCAAGCAACCGAGACGCCTTCGTCGGTGTAAGTGCACCACGATCAAAAGATCGCCGAGCCAATCCTACAAGGGCATGTCCAAGACGATGACGCAACACGACATGGCGATTGGGTCCACCGCCAGACCCGGATCTTTTGCTCCTTTTGCGCTCTTTACTTCGTTGCCAATCTTCAAAAAATAGATCGCTTACCCGTTGATAAAACAGTCTATCAATCTTCTTCAAAAGCAGCAGTTGATATGCCACCATCTTCCGGCTGACATTTCGCGACGACGCAAACTCTGAAATAAATTTGACTGTTTCTTGAAAGTTATTCGCACGCGAATCTCGAAGAAATTGCAAATCGTCCCTCGGCAGCAAAATCAAACCAGCAACTTCATTGCACAGTCGTTCAATACTAGCGCCTTCCGCCGACCCGCTAACGCCAGTTTTACCAAGCCACAGATGCGCAGCCTCATGAAGCACCGTGAATGACCAAGCCGCTGGCGCATCGTTGTCATTGACAACAATAAATGGAGCAATGGGATCTGCTATCGCGTAACCACGAAATGACATTGCAGAAATGTTTGAATGGTAACTGCCAAGATTGCCCAGCAAAACCACAAACACGCCATGCCGCTCAAAACAATTGCGTAGATAGGTAAAACCAGATTCTTCATTGCCGCTGCGAAATTTAGCCAAGTCGAATCCAATCGTGCTTTGGATACTTTGGGCTATCTCAACTGCCGAATCCCGTGCCGACTTTGACCCAATAAAATCATGAAGCTCAATTTCTTCGTCTTCCAGTAGTGATTTCGCAAGATCGTGACGGGCTTGAACATCCCGAATAAGGGCATCCAACCTTGGATCATAGTCAATTGGCGGGGAATCTGGTGCACGACGAAAATCTTCGCCACGATTACTCAGTGGCGGTGGACTACGCAGATAGAACACTGTGAGGGGTCGTCTGTACCTCTCTGCCATATTTGAAAGTTGAACATTTGAAGATTCGTGCTCACCCTGTTCTAGTCCTTTCAAACTAGCTGGCTTGATTCCGATTGCTTTCGCCGCTTCCTCAAGCGACATTCCAGACGTTTCACGCGCCCAAGTAAGAATGTCTGGATTTACGGTCGGCATCGTTTGTTCTCATTCTTTCCGTTTATCTAATCCAAGCAATAGACATCGCAGTCACAGATTGGCAATTCCTAAACAGAATACATATGGGGTACACAAAGTAAACCAATCACCCTATTCGCAACATTGCCCTATATGTGCTATTGCACCGCACAAATTCATATCTCCGAGTCACGCGCCATGCCCAAGAAAACACGCACTGAAACCGATACCTTTGGTCCCATCGAAGTCGACGCCACCAGATACTGGGGCGCTCAGGCGCAGCGGTCGTTGCAAAATTTCGAGATTGGCTGGGAGAAGCAGCCGGCCTCTGTGGTGCGCGCGCTGGGGATTGTGAAGCGGGCGGCGGCGGAGGTGAATGCGGGGCTGAGGAAGATTGATCAGAAGATCGCTGATGCGATCATCGCGGCTGCGAACGAAGTGCTCGAAGGGAAGCTCAACGAACACTTCCCCCTCGCCGTTTGGCAGACTGGTTCTGGCACGCAGTCCAACATGAATGCCAATGAAGTTATTTCCAATCGCGCCATTGAAATGCTCGGTGGCGAAATGGGTTCGAAGAAGCCGGTGCATCCCAATGACCATGTGAACATGTCGCAGTCTTCGAACGACACTTACCCCACAGCCATGCACATCGCCTGTGCGGAGGAAATCCACCACCGCCTGCTCCCTGCCCTGCAGCAGCTGCGCAATGCATTGAACGACAAAGCGCAAAGCTGGAAGGCGATCATCAAGATCGGCCGCACCCACACGCAGGATGCAACGCCGGTGACTTTGGGCCAGGAATTTTCCGGCTACACCCAGCAGATTGAAAACGGCATCAAGCGTATTGAACAGACTTTGCCGATGCTGATGCAGCTCGCGCAAGGCGGCACGGCTGTTGGCACTGGCCTCAACGCGCCCGTAGGATTTGCGGAGAACGTGGCGGAACGCATCGCGGCCATCACCAAGCTGCCCTTCACCACCGCACCCAACAAGTTCGAAGCACTGGCAGCGCACGACGCGATGGTGATGACCCATGGCGCGATCAACACGGCGGCCGCTTCGCTGTTCAAGATCGCCAACGACATCCGCTTCCTGGGTTCAGGCCCGCGTTCAGGATTGGGTGAACTGAACCTACCGGAAAACGAACCAGGCTCATCCATCATGCCGGGCAAAGTGAACCCGACGCAATGCGAAGCGCTGACAATGGTCTGTACACAGATCTTCGGCAACAATGCCGCCATCACCTTCGCGGATTCACAGGGCCATTTCGAATTGAACGTGTTCAACCCGGTGATGGCCTATAACTTCCTGCAATCAGTGCAACTGATGTCCGACGCAACGGTGAGCTTCACCGAAAACTGCGTTGTCGGCATTGAACCGCGCCTCGACAATATAAAGGCTGGTTTGGATCGCTCGCTGATGCTGGTGACGGCACTGGCACCGAAATTCGGTTATGACCTCGCTGCAAGAATTGCCAAGGCCGCGCACAAGAACGGCACGACATTGCGCGAGGAAGCCATCAAGGCAGGCATCGATGCCAAGGATTTCGACTCCATCGTAAAGCCGGAAAACATGCTGGGACCGTCCTGATGGCCGACATCATCAACCTTCGCAACGCACGCAAACAAAAGCAGCGCGACGAAAGTGCGAAAGCAGCAGCGAACAACCGTGAAAAATTTGGCCGAACCAAAGCCGAAAAATTACTGGTCAAAGCCGAACTGCTACTCGCCGAGGAGTTCTCGACGGCCACAAGCGCGATGAGTGATGGCGCGAAATGGTGAAAGACCTGAAGCGCTCGCTCACCATCCAGGGACATCGCACATCGCTTTCTCTTGAACCGGAATTTTGGGAGGTTCTTCAGAAAATCGCAGCGGAACAAGAGATATCCGTTGCCAATCTCGTCCAGCAGATTGACGGCAATCGCGGGCCGCGAAATCTCTCCAGCGCCTGCCGCGTCTTCATCCTGCAACGCCTCAGTTCGGCGAAGGCGCAACCTCAACCGGATTGATGCCAACCGGCAACTGCATGAGGATCGTAGGCGCAGGGGTGGCCGCCAGTCTGAAAATCCTCGCCTCACGCTTGCGTTGCGCCAGTTCGCTTGCTGTGGCTTTTGGCTCTGTCGCGAGAAGTGCGTCAAACGCGGCTTTGGCATTCGCTGCATCACGAACCCGCTGTGCTTCGAAAATCTTGATCTCCCGCGAACGAGTGCGAATCTCCGCCTTCTGTTCCTGATAGGCCTGGAACTTCGCCTCATCGTCGAGCCGCTGCTTCTCTTCCTTCGCGATGATCAGTGCCTGTTCGCGCTGCACCCGCTCGAGCTCGGCAAGGTCACGCGCCAGAATTTCGTATCCAAGTTTTGACGCAATTTCAGAGGTGAGGCTTCTCACAGTCACCCCACCCATTGGACCGCTGAGAACCACAGATGCCTGAGGCAGTTCCGTGCCCGGTTCAAAGTCGATTCTGTTGGAGACAGACACCGTTTGCGCCGCAAGATCAGTTGCAGCATTGATCGTAAGCTTGTCAGCGCCAAACATGCGTTCCAGCGGAGCTACGGTCGCAGCTCCCGAACTCACGGTGATGTCGCTCGCGAAATTTCCAAGATCAAGCCCGCCGCCTGATTCAAGAAGGCCGATGGCCCGCGACAAATCATCCGCCGTCACCACTTTTGGCAGCGCTTGCGTAAATCGCTGTGGAGCAACTTGAGTAAAACGCACGCCACTTGCTTGCAGCCGCCCCTTGCCTGAGAGATCTGCCAGCACGGCATAAGGCGTGAGGCCCGTGCCCCTGATCTGCCCTTCAATGGACATTTCACCGTCGAGCTGCACGCCACCTTTTGTGTCCTTGAACATCGCAGCCAGCCCGACGGGCACAATGCCCGACATATCAACTTCATATTGTCCGGACACAGGCTTGATGCCGAGTTCGATCGTCAGCGTCTCGTCCTTGTTGGACCGCCCAGCGAGGCTGATGCGCCGCGTACCTGGTTCTGACAGAACCCCGATCACCGCTTCTCGGGCAATCTCCCCTCCCCATAAGGCCAATGTCTTTGGCCGCAGCCACATCTCGCCTGTCATGCCGAACAGCAACTCACCGGCAAACGGATCGTCAAACCCGGGCAGCTTGTTGCGCCATCCCATCATGATCATCGCAATCACATCGGGGAATGATGCGCGCTCAACATCAATGTTGGCACTGATCCGCCGGTCAACTCCAACCCGCACTGTACCCGATACATCCTGGCCGCCAAAATTGCCCGTGATGTTTCCAAAGTCAACACCAGCCGAACCGGCATTGACCGCAGCCTTGAGTGTCACTGGTTGCGTCACCACATTTATGACAGGGACGCCTAACGCGCGCACGGCAAGTTCAGGATCAGGCGCGGTCAATGATGTTTGGCCCGAAACACGGAAACCTTCATCGGCTTGCACAAACATTTCACCGTTGAAATCGGCAACAGCCGATAGCGCGGCGATGGATGCCTTGAACTTGATGCCGCCGCCAAACGACCCCCGACCGGAAAGTCTCATCCGGCCATCGCCGGTTTGCTCTTGCACAACGGGCACGCCGAAAAGTCCCAGCAACTTGCCGCCGTCACTCGCCGCTACGGACGTATCAATATTCAATTCAGCAAACCGCCGCTGCGAGAAATTCTGGACTTCGCCTGTCCCGCTCAACGTAAATGGCCCGCTCGTGCCATTTGCGATCACGCGGATCGCTGGCTCACTGGCACCCTCTGCAACAAACAGCTTGAGGCCCAGATCAGTCGCGCCAAGTTGCCTTGTCCAGGCTTGTGGCTGGCCGGATTGCCCCACGCCGATGAATTGCAAAAGTCCTGAAGGCTCCGCAGCTTTTATGTGGACGCCTATGTCACCCAAGGGGCCCTTGGCTCCATTCAACACCTGTCCCTGTCCTGAGACTGATGCGCCAGCAACTGATCCGATGTCAAACCGCCGGACATCCAGCCCCGCTATGCCAGAAGACAAGTTCAATACGATGTCCTGCGCCCGGACACCGTTGACCGTGATGAAATTGGCCTCAAGCTGGAAATGCTTCTGCAATCCTGAATCAATGGCCAGCCCGCTCGCAAGTTCCGGCCAGCTGATCGCCCGTTCGCCAGGATAGAGTGAAATGCCGCCCTTCATGTAGCTCTCAACGTCAATCGTGCTGGAACTGAGCTTCACGTCAAGCACTGGCTGGTCGCCGAGGCTGTAGCTCAAGTCGCCGCCACCTTGAAACCCATCGAGCTCATATTGCAACTCCTGCAATCCAAATCTCTTTGCGGTCAATGTCAGTTGCGATTGCGCTTTCAGTCTGCCCCGTGCACCATTCCAATGTGCCTGGATTGTTGGAAGCGCGGACGGAAAAACCCAACTTGCCAGCGCGCGCGTGTCAAGCGCCTCCACTGCGACTGTCCCGCCGAGCTCCGTGCCCGACGCGCCAGGAAACACCACGCCATCAAAAATCATGCGCGATTGCCCCGGCAAATCGGAAGCCAGCCTGTTCACGCGGATTGCATCCTTGCTCGCTTCAACAACCAGCGCGACATTCTCCAGGGCTTGCTGAGCATATGTGACGACCGAAGCACTGAAGTTCAACTTAGCAGTGACGTTCGCGGGAAATGACCGCGTCAAGCCATCCAGAAATCCCGCGACCCCGCCAACGCGCCATGCAGCCAATGATTGGGCTCCAAGCAATGCGTCGACGTTCAGCCGCGGCGCTTTCATGTCAGCGGCAATTTTTATGTCCCGCGACATGTCAACAACTGCATTGCCTTCAATCAGCGTCGAACTGTCATTCCGGTCAACCGGCTGTATCTTGATCTTGTTCAACGCAACCGCCTCAAAAGTGGCTTTCACATCAGACTGAAGGTTCAAGGGGCGCAATTTCCCCTCGGAATTTCCCTTTGCCTTCTCATCTACTGTCGATGTGAGTTGCAGCTTTCCCTCAACTGTCCCGCCACTCATGCTTCCGTCGAATGCAAAAGAGGGTGCCGCCGGGTCCTCTGGCGCCAGCTTGAATCCAAATTTGAAGGCTTCGCCTTGTTTGTAATCGCTGCTCGTAAAAGTAAATCCAAACGGCAATCCCTTGTAATGCGATGAACCTTTGGCGCGCCAAGGCCCTGCCAATGCCGGCGCCGACCAGATTCCGGACATGGCGTCAAATTCTAGAGAAAGATTTTTGGCGTCATCACGAAGCCGAATGGCGCCATCAACCACTGAAATCTTGTCGAGCTTGACCTGTTCAAGCAGCTTGGCAGGAAAAGCCGCCGCAGATTCCTGCACCGACCAATTTCCTGATCCGTCCACCAACCGCAGCAGATTGAGCTCAGGCCGCGCCAACTCGATCTCCTCGACCGCAATGGTGCCGTTAAACAGTCCCGAAAGCGATACGCGCACCGACACCTTGTCGGCTTGCGCGTAGATGCCCTTGTCCTGCATACCGCCGTTGAATATCCGAACGTCTTCCATTTCCAGCCGTGGCCACGGAAACAGCCGCACCGAAACCGGCCCTTCGATGCTAACGGCCCGTGCGGTAAGCCTTTCGCCATAATCCTCGAGATCAGCCTTGTAACCATCCCAGTTTACAATAAATGGCGCGCCGAGCGCCGCAACGATCAACAGCACCAGCGCAATGCCAAAATAGAAAATCGGTGACTTCCAGATTGTCATGGCGAAGCGTTTTTCCCCGGGTTCATGATGTTGTTCGGATCAAGTGCCTGCTTGATGGCATGCATATAATGAAGCGCAGGTCCGTGTTCGCGCGCGAGATATTTGCGCTTGCCGGAGCCAATGCCGTGTTCGCCCGTGCACGTGCCGCCCATTGCGAGCGCCCGCTCGATCATTCGGTCATAAACCGCTTTCACTCTTGCGATCTCATCCTTGTCGTCGCGCGCACTATAGAGCACCACATGAAAATTGCCGTCGCCGACATGCCCGATGATTGGTCCGTAAATATTCTCGCGCAGAAGGTCAGCCTGTGTTGCGGTCACACACTCGGCAAGCCGCGAGATCGGCACGCAAACATCCGTCGCAAAAACCTCGTCCTTGCCGGGCATCAATGATTTTGTCGCCCAGAATGCGTCATGCCGCGCTTGCCATAGTTTGTTGCGGTCCTCTTCTTGTGTCGCCCACTCGAACGCACCGCCGCCATTTTCATCGGCGATTTCCGCAAATCTCTCAGACTGTTCGCGCACTCCGGCAGCTGTGCCATGAAATTCGACGAACAAAGTCGGAGTGACCGCCAGAGACAATTTCGAATACGCGTTCAGCGCCTTGATATGCTCGGCATCGACAAGCTCAATCCGCGCCACAGGTATGCCCATCTGGATCGTGGCGATAGTAGCATTGCAGCACGCTTCCACACTTGGAAATGGACACACTCCCGCAGCAATCGCCTCGGGAATTCCATGCAGCTTCAACGCCACTTCGGTAATCACACCAAGGGTCCCCTCGCTGCCCACCAACAATCGCGTAAGATCATAACCCGCGGAAGATTTTCGCGCCCGCGTTCCCGTGCGAATGACTTCGCCACTTGCCATCACAACTGTAAGCCCGAGTACATTGTCTTTCATCGTGCCGTAACGGACCGCATTGGTGCCCGAGGCCCGCGTCGCCGCCATCCCGCCGATACTTGCATCGGCGCCAGGATCAATCGGAAAAAACAGCCCGCGATCCCGCAAATGCGTGTTCAATTGTTTGCGCGTGACACCCGCCTGCACCCTGCAATCAAGATCTTCCGCATTGACCTCAAGCACTGCATTCATTCCACTGAGATCAATCGAAATCCCACCAAACGGCGCCGAAAAATGCCCTTCAAGCGAAGTGCCTGCACCATAAGGAATGACCGGTACGTGATGCTGCCCGCACAGTTCAACTATTTGCTGCACTTCATTCGTAGACAGTACAAATGCAACCGCATCCGGAGGCGCACCTGGATTCCACGTCTGGTCCTTGCCATGCTGCTCCCGCACGGCGGGAGCTGTTGACAACCGCTCCCCCAGCCGTTGCCGCAAGATATCGACCACCACACCTGTCGCCAGTTTCGAATCCGGTCTATTCATGGCTGCAAATTAACACAATGGCGCAGAGAATCGATGAAAATTCAAAAACCATTCATCTCGTCTGACCTTCAGGTCAAACCCGAATGGATCGACTATAACGGTCACTTTAACATGGCCTATTACAACGTCCTCTTCGACACTGCCGCAGAGGAAATGTTCGCCAGCCTGGGGCTGGGACCAGACTATGTGAAAACCGCCAGCTGCTCTTACTTCACGCTTGAGGCGCATCTCACCTATTTGCGCGAGCTCCATGCGGGTGACATCGTTGTCATCGAAAATCTAATTCTCGATTGCGATGCAAAGCGCGTGCACTACGTGCAGCGCATGCTGCACAAAAGTGAAGGTTGGCTCTCATGTGTATCAGAAGTGATGGTCGCGCATGTCGATTTAAACGCAAAGAAAACAGCACCTTTTTCCTCAGACATTTACAATCGTATCGAATTGCTGATGCGACAGCACTGCAATTTACCAAGACCGCAACAAATCGGCCATAAAATCGGAATTCAGCGAAAAAGTTGACGCATTAACGTCACAAACGTGCTATAGGCTTGTCTTAATTCGGGGGCATTAACAGGATCGTAGAATCTGTGGAGGCCGCCCCATGCACATCAAGCACGTATCACGATTAGCAGAAGCCCTTGTCTTCGCCCATGGCGAACACGCGCGCGACGAAGCCCTGCGTATGGCTGATCTTTTTGAAAAGACTGGCGACGCAAGGCTAGCATCAGACTGGCGCAAGGCAGTCGCGGTCGTGTCTGTGCCTAAAACTGCGGAGATCCGCAACGCGGCCTAAAACACGGCCTGATTTATTGCTCACAAGTTGCTATATGGGCGGTGAAGGAATCATTCCCGCCCATGGCAAATATGGCAAAACCCGCACCTAACCCTGCAAACAACTCAGCCACGGACGGCTTTGAAATGGCGCCGCCAGCTCCCCAAGCTGGCGGTATTTCTTCGCGCGCTCTTCAAGGTGGTGAACCGCCTTACCTCAAGGGCCTGAATCCCGAGCAGCGCGAAGCTGTGCTATCGACTGAAGGCTCACTCCTCGTCCTCGCAGGGGCCGGCACTGGCAAGACCCGTGTCTTGACGACCCGCCTTGCCCACATCCTCGCTACGCAAAAAGCATTCCCCAACCAGATACTCGCGGTCACTTTCACCAACAAGGCCGCCCGCGAAATGCGCGAACGCATCGGCATGTTCATTGGCAGCGCCGTTGAAGGCATGACCTGGCTCGGCACTTTCCACTCAATCGGCGTCAAGATACTGCGCAAGCATTGCGAACTTGTTGGTCTCAAATCCGGTTTCTCGATTTTGGATGACGACGATCAAGTCCGCTTGTTGAAGCAATTGCTTGAAGTCGAAAACATTGATGAAAAGCGCTGGCCTGCCCGCCAGCTCGCCAACATGATCGATGGCTGGAAGAACCGTGGCCTGACCCCGGAAAAAGTCCCGCAAGCTGAAGCCCAGAGTTTCGCCAATGGATTGGCTGGTAAACTCTACGCCGACTACCAGCATCGCCTGAAAGTCGTCAACGCCACTGATTTCGGCGACCTGCTCCTGGAAATGGTTCGTCTGTTCCAAGAAAATCCTGACGTACTGCAAGAATACCAAAGACGTTTTAAGTATATGCTAGTAGATGAATACCAGGATACAAATGTAGTCCAGTATCTTTGGTTGCGATTGCTTGCGCAGGGCCACAAGAACATCTGTTGTGTGGGCGACGACGACCAGTCAATCTACGGTTGGCGCGGCGCAGAAGTCGACAACATTCTGCGCTTCGAAAAAGACTTCCCCGGCTCGAAAATAATCCGGCTCGAACAAAACTATCGTTCGACGCCAGATATCCTGGGCGCAGCTTCTGGCCTGATCGCCAAAAACGAAAGCCGCCTCGGCAAGACTTTGCATACTACCAAGAACGAAACGACCAAGGTCGTCGTCCGCGGTCACTGGGACAGCGAAGAAGAAGCTCGGAGCGTCGGCGAAGACATCGAAGCCTTGCACGGCAAAAAGGAACACCTGAACGACATGGCGGTTCTGGTGCGGGCATCGTTCCAGATGCGCGCCTTCGAAGACCGCTTCATCACTTTGGGGCTGCCCTATCGCGTCATAGGTGGCCCGCGCTTTTACGAACGCGCCGAAATCCGCGACGCCCTTTCGTATTTCAAGATCGTCACTTCTCCTGAAAACGACCTGGCATTCGAGCGCATCATCAACACGCCAAAACGCGGCATTGGCGATTCATCCGTCCAGAAAATGCATAACTCGGCGCGTGCGCAAGGCACATCACTTTACGCCGCAGCCGACGCCATGTCGCGCACCACTGAACTTCCGGCCAAGGCGCGCAATTCACTGCGTGCACTGATCGATAGTTTCAACCGCTGGCGCCAGCAGATGACCGCCCTTCCCCACACTGAACTTGCTG
This sequence comes from uncultured Alphaproteobacteria bacterium, assembly GCA_963819615.1. Lineage (GTDB taxonomy): Bacteria > Pseudomonadota > Alphaproteobacteria > Rhizobiales > Aestuariivirgaceae > Aestuariivirga. The sequence continues at coordinate 340,704 of CAWFWW010000008.1, read as the reverse complement.
AAATCGTGCTTGATGAATCAGGTTACACTGAAATGTGGCAAAACGACAAAAGTCCGGAAGCTGCGGGCCGCCTCGAAAACCTGAAGGAACTTGTGCGCTCCATGGGCGAATTTGAAAACCTGACAGGTTTCCTCGAACACATATCCCTTGTCATGGACCGCGATTCCGGAGACCACGCTGAAGACCGTGTGTCGATCATGACCTTGCATTCCGCCAAGGGCCTCGAATTCGGCACGGTGTTTCTGCCCGGTTGGGAGGAAGGCCTGTTCCCGCATCAGCGCTCGCTCGATGAAAAAGGCCGCGCCGGTCTCGAAGAGGAACGCCGCCTCGCCTATGTCGGCATCACGCGGGCCAAGCGCCGCGCCACTATCTCATTTGCGCAAAACCGTCAGGTCCGTGGTCTCTGGCAATCAGCCCTCCCCTCGCGTTTTCTCGATGAACTGCCCGAAGCCCATGTCGATGTGAAGCCCATGACGACCACTTATGGCGGATACGGCCTCGGAAGCTTCAACAAGTCATCGAATTTTTCAGCCAACACATATGAGACGCCAGGCTGGCAACGCATGCAGGAACGCCAGGCCAAAGGCGAAGCGCTCCGCTCAGCCCCTCGTTTCATCGAAGGCGAAAGCCTCGTGACCGGCGACGTACGCTACGCCAATGGCGACCGCGTCTTCCACCAAAAATTCGGCTACGGAAACGTGACCAGTGTGGAAGGCAACAAGCTGACGGTGGATTTCGAGAAGGCGGGCGAGAAGCGGGTGATGGATGGGTTTGTGGAGCGGGGGTAAAAGCGAAACTATCGTGCCACCGCTACCGCCAGCTTCAGATTTTCCTTCTTCGCAATGTTGCCAAAATCGCGATCTGTTGTCAGCAGCTCAAGATCATGCCCTATGCAAAGCTGCGCGATGATTGCGTCAATAGTTCCAAATTGCACTCCAGCATTCCGGCATCGATTGCGAAGTGCTGCAGCTTCTATATGGTCCAAGCGATCCGGCGGAATCAGCGGAACTGCACCAAAACTGTCAATGATCAAGTCGCGATACTGAAGCTTTCGTCCCATTTGAGCTTGCCCATCAGATCAAGCAAGCGTTTCTGCCGCCGCGCGATGAACTCTTCCAGTGCCTTGGTCACAGCCGCTTTCTTGATCCGTTCACCGCTGATTTTCAGGGCTCGCTCCAGCAACGCAGGATCAAGCGACAGATTGGTAGCCATTCGTGTGAACCTTCACACACAAAGCTACACATCGGTGCGCCAAATTTCAAGTCAGACTTGCGCCAGAACCTTAGCCACTCGCTCCCACTCGGCTGCAATTGTCTCAGCCCGGCCGCCCCCAACCCTGCGGTACCAGTAGTCCCGGTTGCCCAAATCCCCTTCGATCCAGTGCGCCAACGCGTGCACAAGATCATATTCGAAATTGCCCTCTGCTGATTGGCAAATGGCGTGTGCCTTCTCCCAATCAGGCCCAAGCTTGAACGTGCCCTTCTTGAGCCACCACAAAGCCGCTTGCGGCGGGGAAAACAATTTGGGTGGGTGATCATCCATTCTGTCGCCCCGAAACTGCGGCGCCAGCATCATCAGGCAACCGCGAAAATGGCCAAATTGCAGTCACCGAAACAAGCGCCACCAGCAGGAGAGCTATTGAAAAATCAGCGGGCGCCAGGGAGTTCCCGCTGCGAAACCACAGGCTCGCATCGAGGATGAACGCCGCGACTGCAACACCCGCCGCCAACGAAAGGTACTGTGCGACAGTAAAAAGGGCTGCGGCCCCACTCATGTCCTGCTTTTCGATATCGCCATAAGCCATTGCATTGATTGACGTAAATTGCAGGGATCGAAAGAGTCCCGCGAGCACGGTCACGCCCATGATCACGAGTACCGGCGTAGCAGGCGAAAACAACGCGTTGAACGACATGAAGGTCGACGACAGACAGCCATTCACCAACAACAACTTTCGAAACCCAAACCGCCGGATCAGCGTCCCCGCGCCGGCCTTCATCAACAACGCCCCTAATGCTGCTGAAGCGGTAATTATTCCGCTCGAAAATGCCGACATTCCAAAGCCAATTTGCAGCATCAGCGGCATCAAAAACGGGATCGCGCCAACGCCAATCCGATATACGCTGCCACCAGTCACCCCGGCTCGAAATGTGGCCGTTTTCAGCAGCCTGAAATCAAGGACCGGCGCCGCCACTTGCGCCGCGTGACGCACATAGAACAGGAGCATCAACACGCCAACGATTACCAACAGCGCCACCTGTGCAGCGCTCAGCAACCCGCGCCCAGCAACCGTCAGCCCAAACACCGTAAACAGCAATCCGCCGCCTGCCAAAAACGCGCCCTTGAGATCAAACCTGATTCCCTCTTCGCCCCGCGTGTCCGGCATTAGATAACTGGCGAGAACAAGCCCCAGCAATCCCATCGGCAAGTTCATCCAGAAAATCCACCGCCAGTCAAAATAATCCGTTAGAAACCCGCCCACCGGCGGACCGATCAAAGGCCCGACCAGAGCCGGCAATGTCAGCCATGCCAGCGCATTGACATATTCTGCTTTCGGCACATTGCGCAAAAGAATGATCCGCCCCACCGGCACCATCAGTGCGCCGGCAAGCCCCTGAAGCCCACGCGCAAATACCAGCCAGCCCAGCGATTGCGCAAAGCCGCACATAATAGATGACAAGGTGAATAGCGCTATCGCCAGTCTGAACACATGCTTCGCCCCAAACCGGTCAGCGATCCACCCGCTCATCGGCAGCATCACCACGAGCCCCAAAAGATAAGTCGTGAACGCCAGCTTCAGCGATACCGGGCTCGTTCCAATGTCAGCTGCAATCGCAGGCAGCGCAGTGGCGATGATGGACGAGTCCATGTTCTCCATGAACAGCGCAGCGGCAACGGTGAGGGACAGGGTGCGGGAAGATGTGGGCATGGCGGATGGAGACAGATATCTCAATTTTGCCAAAAAAGTCGGAAATATTTGGTGGACCAATCTGGAATGAATCTGGAATGAATCTGGGATGAAAATGACTGCCCTGACCCGCCTCGCCGCCTACCACACGGCACTTGATGCGCACGACTTCGCTGCAGTCGAACGGATGCTCGCCCCCAACGTCCGCTACACTTCTGTAGGCATCGGCGATGTGCAAGGACGTGAGGCAGTCATGCAATCATTGCGCAACTACTTCGCCACCAACCCTGACCACCAGGCCTTCGACGACAAACTCGAACAGCGTGATGAATACACTGCCGTTTCCCACTGGCACCTGCGGGCAACGAACAAGGTCACAGGTGTTGAGACCGTGCGAAGTGGCGTTGAGGTTGTTACGTTTGATGCGGAAAGATTGATTGTGATGATTGATGTGCAGGATGGGCAGTAAATTGGATATTTCTTCTGTTCCGCATCCGGACCGAAAGTTGGTCCTGTGCTACAAGCCTGGGTAGCCGGGTCAGCGCCCGGCCATGGAGAGTTATTGGCATCGTTTCCAACTGAACATCCAAAGAACCAAACGCCAGTTTGTTCACCAAAATTAAACCCTCCCGCCGCAACACTCTCCCCCATGCAAACGCAGCACCTCCGCCTCGCAGAGCTTCTCGGCGCGTTGTCTCATGCGCTGGACCTCACTGAAGGCCAGCCGCAGGGGCATTGCGTTCGCTGTTGCTGGATCGGATTTCAGCTCGGACGCGCCATCAACATGCGCGACCAGGAATTGTCCGACCTTTATTACACGCTATTGCTGAAAGACCTCGGCTGTTCATCCAATGCAGCGCGCATCTGCGAACTCTACCTCACGGATGATCGCAGTTTTAAACAGGACTTCAAGAAGATTGACGGCAGCTTGCCGCAGGCGCTGCGCTTTGTACTGGGCCACACGGGCCTCAACGCCAGCCTTGCCGAGCGCTTCCGCACTGTCGTCAACATTTTGCGCAATGGCGGCGAGATTTCGCGCGAACTTATCGAAGCGCGCTGCCATCGCGGCGCTGAGATTGCGGCAAAGATGCGTTTCTCAAAATATGTCTGCGATGGCATACTCAATCTCGACGAACACTGGGATGGCACGGGAAAACCCGAGAACAAATCGGGCCGCGACATCCCGCTCGCATCGCAGATCGCACTTCTGGCGCAGGTCGCCGATGTCTTCCACACCACAAATGGCCGCGAGGCTGCGATCAGCGAGGTGAGTTCACGCTCCGGCACCTGGTTCGAACCCGACCTCGTGGAAGTGTTCCTTGCGGTTTCGGATTCAGATGAGTTCTGGGCGGCACTCTCCTCGCCGGATTTGAAATCGCGCGTCCTCGCACTCGAACCCACACATGCGATCCGGCTCGCCGATGACACATATCTCGACGAAATTGCCACAGCCTTTGCGCAAGTGATCGACTCAAAGAGTCCGTTCACCCGCGGCCACAGCGAAAGAGTTGCAGTCTTCACCGATTTGATTGCGGAGGAAATGGGAAAGTCCCCGGCGCACCGCCGTTGGCTGAAGCGCGCCGCATTGTTGCATGATATCGGCAAACTGGCAGTGAGCAACGCAATCCTTGACAAGCCTGCAAAGCTTACCGACGAAGAATTCGCCGTCATCAAAACCCACCCCTCACATTCTGCTGATATCCTGTCTACCATCAGCATTTTTGCCGACACTGCAGAAATCGCGCATTCCCATCACGAGCGCCTCGATGGCAAGGGCTACCCACGTGGTTTGAGAGCGGAACAGATTTCGCAAGACACACGCATCGTCACCGTCGCCGATGTTTTCGACGCCCTCACGGCAGACCGCCCTTACCGCAAGGCAATGCTGGCAAGCCAGGCGCTGGCAATTATGACGAAAGACCTGGAAACCGCTTTTGATGCGGATTGCTTGCATGCGCTGCAACGCGCCTTGGGCAAATTGGAAGCTTTGGCTGCTTAAGCAGCCGCCCTCGCAATATTGAATCAAGTTCGAGATTGCGATCAATTCCACGCTAAATCAGGTTGTTTCTCTCAACGACCGTTTGTTCCCAACTCTTGGCAGGGAAGGTTTGCCATTAACCAGCAAGTAAGTATTTCGCTCAAATATGGTAAATATAGCATAAACAACAAACGTTATAGTTGAAATAATTTTTCAATCGTTTATAGGGAAATCAAGTGCGGTTGTAGCAACGTTGTTGCTGATGTTTGAAAAATGTGAGTGTGATTACGATGAAAAAGACTTTAGTTTCAGCTTTTACTTTCCTGATGCTGGCCGGTATCGCGCCACAAGCTCAGGCATTGACGGTGGTCGATGAATATTGGGGCGGCAACGTAGGTGCCGGTGGCTTCAACGAAGACACAATTGGCGGCCTTCCCTTTGCTGTCGACAGCCTGGTTGCCGAGCGCACCGGCACTGACCTTATGGTCACTATCAACACCAATTATGTCAACAACATAGGCAATGCCGGAACAGTCATGGGTTCGCTCATGATCGGAACTGGCGCTGTGAATTTTGCAGGCACCGGCCCGAACTATATAAACGACACTTATGTAGCCGACCCCAGCCGGTTCAGCTATGTGTTTGACTACGATATCGCCAACAGCGCTGTAACTGGCGGAAGTGGCACGGGAAAACTATATTCCTTCAGCGGCGTGGCCAATGCCCAATTGACAACCGTTCGCACCGAGCAAACCTTTGACCGTGTAGACGGCAGCGGCACCGATACTGGCGTTGTTGGTACGTGGAGCATTGCGCAAGGCCCTGCCCTTGGCTCAGTCACCTTCAAGATCATGGACATCTTCAGCGTTGCCGGAATTGACAGCACTTCGCTGATCCTTTCCTGGACGATGAGCTGTGGCAATGACGTAGTCATTGGCTCTGCTCTGGACTTCGGCAAAGTTGACGTCGCAGAAACGCCAATTCCAGCTGCCGCACTTCTGCTGCTGTCTGGCATCGGTGGCCTTGGCTATGCAGGCCGCCGCAAAAAAGCATAAACGCTTCCCAATCAATTGACTGACTGGCGCCGGATAACCTCCGGCGCTTTTTTTATGGGAAATTCGCCGCAGGACGAAGTCCTTGGAAATTAAGAATTCATTAATCAACTGCAACCAAACTGAAGCAGAACGTTAACGAGGTTGAAGCGGTCCCGACCACGCCATAGTTAAAGCAGTAAAAACGAATAAAGTTGAAGTTGTATAACAATTTCCATTGCCTAGTGTGGCCTTCACGGGGGTTGAAGCGGGTTGTTACGGACATGCTTGTAGAGAGAGTTGCAATGAACACTATTTTGGTTTCGGGATTTTCCTTGGTGATGTTTGCTGGTGTCACGGCTCAAGTCCAGGCAGCGACAGTGAATGATGTGTATTGGGGCGGCGGCGTAGCTTCAGCGTTTAGCCAGGATGTCATGGCTGGCTCACACTTTGCAGTCGAGAACTTGATTGCTGAGCGCAGCGGAACAGACCTCACGGTGACCGTCAATACTGCCTACGTCAATCATATCGGCGAAGGCGATACCGTCATGGGTTCGTTGTTGATTGGCCGTGGATCGGTGAATTTTGCAGGCACTGGCCCAAAATATGAAACTGACACGTACACGGCAGACCCCAGCCGTTTTGGTTACATGTTTGACTACGACATCGCCAACAGCAAAGTAACAGGCGGCAATGGCAAGGGAAGACTTTACGCCATCGGGGGCGTCGCTGATGTTGTGGAGACAACCTTGCGGACCGATCATGTTTACGACCGGCAAGCAGGCAAAGGCACAGACACTGGAATAAGAGGCACATGGAGCATTGCGCAAGGGCCTGCAATCGGTGCTGTCACTTTCAAAATTATGGACATTTTCAGCGTCACCGGAATTGACAGCACCTCGCTCATTCTTTCCTGGACCATGAGTTGCGGCAATGACATCGTCATTGGCTCAGCCCTGAATTTGGGAAGAGCCACTGCAGGTTCCGAAACGCCGATCCCTGCAGGCGCTTTGTTGCTGCTCACAGGCATCGGCGGCCTAGGATTTGCCAGCCGCCGCAAGAAAGCATGACGCGTTTGTATAAATTGAAATTCAAGCGCCGGAAAATCTCCGGCGCTTTTTTATGGGCGGTTTGACATTCAGTTTGCTCCGTCCTAGAAACCAAGCGTTCCGAACCAAAACGAGGGTTGTGCCATGCGACCAATGGGAATTCAGATTTACGCCTGACAGGGCCTGAAGAATACTGTCACCACCCCCAACGACATCTCGTTTCGTCGTGAGCAGGCTTGTGGAACCACAATAGCTGCACGACATTTGGAGCTCCAATGCTGACCCCGTTCATGAAGTGGCTGGAAAGCCGCGTCGATAGTTTTCCGCAACTCGAACCCCAGATGCCAACAGCATCGACCTGGGGCTTTATTCGTTTTTACTCGAAGCCCTTCTACGCAATGCTTGCCGTTGGCCTGATTTTCTCGGTCGTCATTGCGATTTTGGAAGTGCGCCTCTTCGCCTATGTCGGCTCACTGGTCGATATTCTCGATAAAGCCGATCGGGCAACATTCTGGGACCAGAACAAGACCCAACTGATCTTCTGGGGCTGCGTATCGGTTATCCTCATGCCACTTCTCAGCATTATCGGCGATGCCATTGAAAACCAAGGACTTCGCGGCAACTACGCCATGCGTATCCGCTGGCTGGCGCACCGTTATTTGCTGCGCCAATCGATGGAATTCTTCCACAATGAATTCGCCGGCCGCATCTCCACCAAGATGATGCAGGCCGCCATGGGTGTCCGTGATGTGGTGATGAAATTCACTCAAGTAGCAGCCTGGGTCCTCACCTTCTTCGTCGCTGCAATTGCGTCATTTGCGGCCAATGACCTGTGGCTGTCCCTGCCGATGGCTGTGTGGTGCGTGGGCTATGCCTTTGCCATCAAGCATTTCGTCCCGCAACTCGGCAAACTTGCCGAACGCCAGGCCGACATGCGCTCAATGGTCACCGGCCGGGTGGTCGATACCTACACCAACATGCCCACGGTAAAACTCTTCGCCCATGCCTCGCGCGAGGATGACTACGCCAGGGAAAGCATGGGATGGATGCTTGACAGCGTCTACGAGTCAATGCGCGTTTCCACGCGGATGAATGCCACGCTCAATGTCCTCAATGGCTTGCTGATGACCTCAACTGCCGCCATGGCAATATGGCTATGGCACACCAATGCCATTACTGTGGGCGCCATCGCATTCTCGGTCGGTCTCGTCTACCGCATGCTTGGCATGTCCTTCTGGATGATCTGGGAAATGGCTGGATTGTTCGAAGACTTCGGCGTGGTGAAAGACGGCATTGACGTTATCTCACGGGCCCATGCCGTGACCGACAAACCAGATTCGCCAGCGCTCGCAGTCACCAAAGGCAATGTTCACTTCGACAAGGTACATTTTAACTACGGCAAGAAGATCGAAGACACGCATGGCGAAGTGATCTCCGGCCTCACACTCGATATCAAACCGGGCGAAAAAGTCGGCCTCGTCGGAAGGTCGGGTGCGGGCAAGTCAACTCTCGCGAACCTGCTGCTGCGTTTCTATGACATCGACGCCGGTGAAGTCATCATCGACGGCCAGAACATCGCTGACGTGAAACAGGAAAGCCTGCGCGCCGCCATTGGCGTGGTGACGCAAGATACTTCCCTGCTCCACCGCTCGGTGCGCGACAACATCCGCTATGGCCGCCCCGATGCCAGCGAGGAACAAATCCTCGAAGCAGCGCGAAAAGCCCACGCCGATGAATTCATCGCCAACCTCATCGATCCCAACGGGCGCAAGGGCCTCGAAGCCCATGTCGGTGAACGCGGCGTGAAACTGTCAGGCGGCCAGCGCCAGCGCGTGGCTATCGCGCGCGTGCTGCTGAAGAACGCGCCAATCCTCATCCTCGACGAAGCAACCTCCGCCCTCGACAGCGAAGTCGAAGCCGCCATCCAGGAAAATCTCAACTCCCTGATGGAGGGCAAAACCGTCATCGCCGTCGCCCACCGCCTCTCCACCATCGCGGCGATGGACCGCCTTGTGGTGATGGACAAAGGCAAGATCGTCGAGGAAGGAACCCACGCCAGCCTGCTGAAGAAAAAGGGCGGCATCTACGCCAGCCTCTGGCGCCGCCAATCCGGCGGCTTCCTCATCCCGGAAGACATCAAGAAAACAGCGGCGGAATAACCGCCGCATAACGCTGAAACACCCTTTCGTCCCGGCTGTGGAAAGCGAACAAAGCAAGCCGCTGCATCGCGCGGCAGCGGATGCATGGTTTGACGCCGGGCATGGTTTTGGCAAGACATCAAGATGTATTCGGCACTTTTTCATAATTAAGCGGTTTGAATGGGAAAGCCAAAACCGCCCGTGCGTAATCGTGGCACTCCGCGAGAATGTAGTCGACGTCGTCGACCGGAATTTTCCGATGCCCCGGCGGCTTGCCAAGCCGAAGCGGCGAGAAGAATGATTTTCTGTGCTCACGCCAAGCCCGCAACCGCGCCAGCCGTTTGGCCTGACGCGGCACATCTTCAAGCGCTGCGACAAGTGCATTGAGACGGCGGCAAATGCGTCTCGCTCCGGCCAGCATTTCATGCTCCTGCTGTGGCGGGGAAACAGGCATTTGTGACAGCGGACTGAATGGTACCGCAGCCTCCACCGCGAAAACCCGCGGATTGGAACTTGTATAAGCGACGTTCCGCTGCCCGGACCGCCTGCGCGGATCAATGATCTGGAACGGCATGCGCGATGGCGCGCGAGGGGTGGATGTTTTTGATAAACCTTCCCCTGTAACAGATTGTAAAGGCTTCGTTTTACGCGGCAAAAAATCAACACGCACATCACGCGCCGCAATCACGATCAACCGCCGAAGTGCTGCCTCCGCCGGCCGCAACACCCGCAACATGATGCTGCGCACAACACGCGGCACCCTCATCGCCTCCATCCCGCCATAAGCGCTGAGCAACCCCACAAGCTCCGCAACAACAACCCTGAGCGCCGCCGTGTTGCGCTCAACCGAAGCATCCCATATCTGTTGGGCCGAAGTGAACATATCAGGAACATAAACTGGGAGCGCATGCCTGTCAAGCAAGTCTCGCGTGCGTTCCCTCCCCTTGTGGGCAGGGCAATCGCATATGGACATTTTTCCTCTCCCGCTGGCGGGTCATTCTTCATTCCTCTCCCGCGTTGCGGGTCATTCTTCATTCCTCTCCCGCGTTGCGGGAGAGGTGTCGCTTGCGAAGCAAGTGACGGAGAGGGGCTTTGGCTCAAGCGGAAAAAATTTGCCCATTCTGCAGGCTGTGCGAAGCCCCTCTCCGTCTTTCGCGTCTTGCGACGCGAAATCCACCTCTCCCGATTCTCGGGCGAGGAAAGCCATATGCAATTGCCCTGCCATAAGGGGGAAGGAGTAGAATGGCCTTCGCGACAAGCGCGAGAATGACATCACAAGTTGAAAGGTAGAGGGGGGAAAAGGGAAGCGTCCACTTTGATTCACGGACGCTTACATCGCATCGTAATAACCCAGACATAGATGTTAATTTAGGGTTTGCGGAGATATATCCAACGACCAAGTAAGGTGCTTGGATAGGCCGTTATCACCATAGCTACTGAGAACCAAACTGGCAGGACGTTTGCCATCGTTGGTGAAAATGCCAACGCGACATTTGCTACGATAGCGATTGCTGTACTGATGGCCGCAAGTATGTGGACTTGGCGCATTGGTCGGCTGGTCGCAATCACCGCCGTGAGATAGCCACCACAAGCAGCAAACAGTGCTCGGTAGGTGAGTGCTACCATATTCATCCACATTACATTAAAACCATTTTTTAGCTGATCAGCAACGGGCGGAAACACCCCTGTAGATTCGAGAAAAATATCAGTTCCTCGTGAGAGGAGGAAGGTCAAAAAGAACCCTGAAATCACCGCGAAAATTCCACGCATTTTTAGGCCTCCGTAGAATTGCTTTTTAGTTGTGTAAGTCATGAGTTTGATTTTCCTGATTTACTTCTGAAAGCGCCAATTCCAATCTGTTGTAACTTTCAAACAGGCCTTGTTCCATCGGGGACTTCAAAACCATGTCCCGCGCTTCGTTAGTTGAATAGAGTACGGTGGTTATGAGGGTTGTTCGGCCACGGGCTTCTGTGAGAACAGCTGTTGAAAGTGCTTCTCCTCCGGTCCAATCGTCTTCAAAAACTTCAGTATTCACGATGCGCTCTGGAGCAATGATTTCGCGGTAGGTTCCCTTCATCACCATTTCATCGCCATTGGATTGGCGCTTCCAAACATATTTGAAAGAACCTCCGACTCTCAGATCAACGTCGCAAATCGGCATTGTCCAACCCGGAGGCCCGAGTAGCCATCGGCAAATGAACTTGGGCGTAGTGATCGCTTCGAATACGTTCTCGCGACTTGCATCAAAACTGCGCTTGATGACAATCTCTCGATCTGAAAGCGCGCCTATCGTTAATTTGTTTTTTGCTGTCATAGCTTTTCCCTGGAATTGTTACTTTTTTAATTTTGTTTGGGTTTTGATTGCTGCAAGGACTGAATTGAGGCGTTCGTAATTTGCCTCCCAAATGCTTCGGTATCGCTCGAGCCATTCTGCCGCTTCAGCAATACGACTTCCTTCAATTCGACAAGGTCGTTTTTGAGCGTCGCGACTTCGTGAGATAAGACCTGCAGTTTCCAAAACTTTCAAATGTCTGGAGATTGCCGGTTGACTAATCTCAAATGGTTCCGCCAGCTCCATGACCGAAGTTTCCCCCATTGCGAGCCGAGCAAGTATGGCCCGCCGTGTTGGATCGGCCAGGGCGGCGAAGGTCGCATCAAGCATGGTTGACTGCATTGTATATCCATTGTGTTATATAATGAATAGGTTAATTAATAAAATCGAATTTGTCAAGAAGTTTTGAGCAAGTAGTGACCTGGAATACGGTGACAGGAATTACGGTGACAGTGCATTCAATTCAAAGTGCGGAGAAAGAACACAGGACGTTTCCCTTTGGTTTGATACGACGGTGACTGACACCTGCCACTGTCCCCCACCCGTCGCGCGTTCCGCGCGCCACCCTCCCCGCAAGCGGAGGAGGGACAAGGTTTTCACCGGTTCTTATCCCTCCTTCGCTTGCGGTGACGGGCGGGGCGCGGGTGCACTCCCTCGAACCGCCCCAAATCGTAACCCTCCATTAACCACAAATCCGCCACAAGAGGCGCTGAATAGCCTCCGGTCAATTGGGGATCATAATCTATGAAACACGCCATTGTCGCTCTCACCGCCGCAACACTTGCCCTTGCCGCCTGCACGACCAATCCCTTCAGTGGCGAACAGCAGGTCTCCAATACCGCCGTAGGTGCAGGCACCGGGGCAGCAGTAGGTGCAGCCGCTGGTGCACTTCTGGGTGCAACCACAAGCCTCAACACCCGCAAGGCCGCACTTATCGGTGCCGGCATCGGCGCGATTGGCGGCGGCGGCGTTGGCGTTTACATGGATAACCAGGAAACCCAGCTGAGAAAGCGCCTCGCGTCCTCCGGGGTTTCCGTGACCCGCGTCGGCGATCGCATCGTGCTTAACATGCCGTCCAACGTCACATTCGATTCAGACCAGTCTGATATCAAACCGCAATTCTATGATACCCTGAACTCCGTGGCACTTGTCTTCAAGGAATACGACAAGACGCTGATTGACGTCGTAGGCCACACAGATTCAAGTGGGGCCGATGATTACAACTACGACCTCTCGCGCCGCCGTGCCGGTTCTGTCGCGCAATACTTCGCCACACAGCAGGTCAACCCTGACCGCTTCAACGTTGAAGGCCGCGGTGAACGCGAACCAATTGGTTCCAATGACAGTGAACCCGGCAAGTCCCAGAACCGCCGCGTCGAGATCACGATTGTTCCGCTGACCTAAGCTTGAATCGCGGAAATTAACGTTGATATGAACCAATCCGGGCGATTGGCACGCTGTGGACTATTTTCCCGGTCAGGGTAATTCGCAAAATTTAGGCTTAATTTATTCAATTCTGGACAGTTGGGGCAAATACTGGCTACCACTCTCTTTGCAGTTTTGAACTAGAGACCAATTTCAGTCGCAATGACTTGGGCAATCAGGGTAGCATGGTAATTCGGAACTTACTTCAGACCTATCGACGCGATTTGTTGACGCATCGGCCCGACATCGCGACATGGCGGCTGGCGCGCGTGTTGGCGCGGTTCCCGTTGCCGGACGGCACCAAAGACCTCCTCAATTCCGCAGCCGCATCTGCACACCAAAAATTGGTCGGAAAAAACGATCCGTTCTTTGCACTTTCCAATCGTCATTACCTCTGTCAGGGGCTGACCAAAGCCAAGCGCGTCGCCATAGCGCAATACACCTACAGCATGATTGACCAACACCTGGAACCGGCATCAAAGGGTGCGCTTTTAACCCACGGCTATGTACTGTGGCAGGCTGAATCGACAACCCATACTTTCAAGATTGGCCTCGAGCTTGGAAGCGACAATCTATATGAAGGCGGCCTGAGTGCGGTATTTTACGTCAACAACGAACGCGTTGGCGTGATGTCATTTGCCATTGCAGACGGCGCCATTATCGGCGCAAGCCCCGGTCCAATTGTCATCATCGGCCGCAATCAAACGACATCCGACCGGTGGTATCAAAAACCGCTGCAGGACGCATTCAAGCAAATCGCCCTGCCCTATATGATGCTGGCTTCGGTGGCTGGCATCGCTCATTCGCTCGGTTGCAAAAAACTCTACGCGATCAACGAAACGGCCCATCCCCACGCCCTCGACGCTGCATCAGCAGACATCATGAAAGCGTCATATTCCGCTTTCTGGGAAAAGTACAAAGCCGTGCCTCAATGTGATGGCATTGTCGCGATGAACTTGCCGCTTGAATCCACACCATTGGACCAGGTTTCTTCCAACCACCGTCGCCGGGCAAAAGGGCGCCGCGAAGTGATGGAAACAGTATTTTCTGCAACCTCGAATTCAATATCAATTGTGTTGCCGAAGAGTGATCTCCAGTCTTTACAATCAGGTGAAAATGTCTCCAACGGCGCCGCCTGCGCCGCTGCAATGTTCACATTCACGATTGCTTCTGAACAACTGTTTCAGAGTTGCAAAGCTTCCGAACTCTGCAACCGGCTTGGCGCGCTCGTCGCGTAGCAGTTCGATTGAAAATGCAGCCAGCCCGCTTCCTTTTGACTTCGGGCTGCCATCCTTTGCAGGAAGCCCAAGCAATTGCCGACATCCTGGAGAACAACATCAGCATTGAAGCTTTGGCGGTCAGCATTGCTGAAACCGACGAAGCGCAAAGTCTCTGGAGTGTCTTTGGCTATTTTGAAACGCGCAATTTGGCGGAAACGGCACGCCGGATCTTTGGTTTGCCAACGGATTCCATCAGCGCACTTCCTGAAACCGACTGGGTCAGGGAATCGCTGCTGGGGTTGGCTCCGGTTTTCGCTGGCCGGTTTTTTCTCTACGGATCACACGACCGTCACCGCAGGCGATGCGGTGGCATCAATCTGGAACTGGATGCGCAAACAGCATTTGGGACCGGCCATCACGGCACCACGGCGGGCTGTCTTGCAGCATTTGACCGCATTTTGAAATCCAATCGTCCCCGAAAAGTCCTGGACCTTGGCTGCGGGACCGGCGTCCTGGCCTTGGCAGCTGCCAAACTTCACACTGAATTGGTGATCGCATCCGATATCGATGCTGCGGCTGTAACAACCGCCAAAGCCAACGCCATGCACAATGGGATTATCCAAGGTCTCAAGGTTGTTCACGCTGTTGGGCTTCAACACAACACGATACGCAACAACGCTCCTTATGACCTGATTTTCGCCAACATTCTTGCAGGCCCACTTGCCAAACTCGCCTGCGAACTTGCGCACATTTTGGCGCCTGGCGGTTATCTGATCCTGTCGGGTCTCACAGCAGACCAACTCCGCTGGATCAAGGCCTGCTACGTAAACCAAGGCCTAAGTATTTCGTCTACAGGCGTACGTCACAACTGGGCAACACTGGTCATGCACAAGGTGCAATAAAAAGCCCGGCACGTTGCCGCGCCGGGCGAGGTTCAGTTGGTCAGTCGACCAACTTGGGAGGAACCTGGAAACTCAATTGCCCCAAACAGAAGCATTTATCTCGCCGCGTTTAAGCCCAATGTCGGCCAGCAAGCGGTCGTCAAGGCCATGCAATTGCTTGGTCGCTCGCGAACGCACCAGATAAACCCTGATACGGCTCATCAAACCGTGGCGTGGAAAATTGTGGGAATGGGAAGCCGCCGTCGTCATTGTCACTACTCAAATCTGGCGCTGCAAACTTGATTGTGCAGCGCGTCATGACACTCATATAGTGATACTAAAAACGTTCGGTAGGACATATGCAGCAGAATAGACATGCGAATTTCGCATATCAAAAACGAATTTTCTGCAAGTATTTGACAACAAACAGTTATTCAAAACATTTTAGATCAGGCATTTTGCCGTCCCTTGCCTATTCTTCAAGCACAGTAAACAACCTGTGAATGAGCCGAAGTAAGACCCGAGGTAAAAAATGCGGCAACTTCACAAACCCTCGCACTGCAAACAAAATGCCCGATCCAGGGAACCGGGCATCTTGATAGGCAAAATCGGAAACGAAATCAGGAAACCACGAGGTTCCCGGCCGAAGTCTTACCAGTACGTTTGTCAGTAACCAGTTCGAAAGCGATTTTCTGATTGTCTTTCAAACCTTTTAGTCCGGCTTGTTCGACCGCAGAAATATGCACGAACACATCCTTGCCGCCATCATCTGGCTGGATGAATCCGAAACCCTTTTGCGTATTGAACCATTTAACAGTGCCGTTAGCCATTCGTCTGTCCTTTAGATGAGTTGCTCCCCGCGAGCACAAACACCCCTCCGCTCCACGCACGCGAGTCTCGAGACTTGGCGAAGTCAGGAGTGCGGAGCCCACAAATAGCGGAGCAGACCAACGTCCGGCCAAATTCGAAAGCTCATTATGGGTCAATGCCTGGCACGATGCAAGCGGAGGGCTAATCTCGACCTCATCACTGTCGCGTCTTTGCAACAGGGCCTTTATTGGCATCGCAGTTGTTGAATCAAGGCTAGTGTGTTGTAACCCTTGCAAATAGTCGCGGGAAACATTTACTCCATGAGCAATACACCGACCTCAACCCATCTGGCGCGCCTGACAGCTTTACGGACCCTGATGAAGAAGAACAGGCTCGATGCCATTCTGGTGCCGCGCCAGGACGAGTTCCAGGGTGAATACGTTTCCGCCTATGCTGAGCGCTTGCTGTGGCTCTCTGGCTTCTCCGGCTCATGGGGCTTGGCTATCGTGGATGCGACGGCAGCGCATGTTTTCGTCGATGGCCGCTACACGGTGCAAGTCCGCGAACAAGTCGACACCAAACTTTTTCAACCTCATCACCTGATTGACGAACCGCCCCACAAATGGATCGAAAAGAACCTGAAACGCGGTGGCCGCGTCGGCTACGATCCCTGGCTCACCACTGTAACGGACGCCGACAAATTTGCCGCCGCATGCAAAGCCGCAGGCGCTAGTCTGGTCGCCACGACGCCAAACCTGATCGACCAAATCTGGGACGATCAGCCGCCCCGCCCTGCTGCGCCGATTTTTACTCATCCGCTGGAGTTTGCGGGCAAGTCCGTTGCAGACAAATTGGCCGAGTGCAGCAAAACGATTGCAGCCGCCAAATCTGATGCCGCCGTCATCGCCGAACCGAGTTCTGTCGCCTGGGTCCTCAACATCCGCGGGAACGACATCCCTTACACACCTGTGGTTCCCGCCTATGCCATTCTCCGGCGCAAGGGGAAGGCCGAACTTTTTATCAATCCCGCCAAAGTGCCGGATGCTTTGCGTGCTGAATTGGCTGATCATGTATCGTTCAAGAAACCGGATGATATCGCCAAGTCCCTCGCTGCACTCGGCAAAAAGAAATCGGCAGTCATTCTTGACGCAAATTCTGCACCCGACGCAATCCGCAAGATGCTGGAAAAAGCAAAAGCGAAGATCGTCACAGGTTCCGATCCGTGCACTTTGCCGAAAGCACGGAAGAACGCCGTGGAACTTGAAGGTGCACGGCAAGCGCATTTGCGCGACGGCGCGGCGATGGTGCAGTTTCTCCATTGGCTTGACCAGGAAGCTGGCCGGACGGACCTGAACGAAATTGAAGCCGCCGCAAGTTTGCGCGGCTTCCGTGAAACCAGCAACTTGCTTGCCGATCTCTCATTCGAAACCATTCCCGCTTCCGGCCCCAATGCCGCGCTCCCGCATCACCATGCCAGTAAATCGCATCCCCGCAAGCTTCAAATAAACGAAATATTCCTGATTGATTCCGGTGGCCAGTATCGCGACGGCACCACTGACATCACGCGCACTGTGATCATTGGCCAGCCTACAGAGGAAATGCGCGACCGATTTACCCGGGTGCTCAAAGGCATGATCCAGATTTCGCTTCTGCGTTTCCCAACCGGAACAACGGGTGCGCATATCGATGCCTTCGCGCGCGCCGCTTTGTGGAAAGGCGGATTCGACTATGACCACGGCACGGGCCATGGCGTAGGCTCATT
The DNA here is from genome assembly GCA_963819615.1 of uncultured Alphaproteobacteria bacterium. Classification (GTDB taxonomy): domain Bacteria; phylum Pseudomonadota; class Alphaproteobacteria; order Rhizobiales; family Aestuariivirgaceae; genus Aestuariivirga. The sequence goes on along the minus strand of CAWFWW010000008.1, from coordinate 323,173 downwards.
CCTGTCTGTTCATGAAGGTCCTGCCCGGATCAGCAAGGCGGGCAATATCGTGCTGCAATCTGGCATGATCCTGTCCAACGAGCCTGGCTACTACAAGCAGGGTCATTACGGCATCCGCATCGAAAACCTGCTGGTCGTCACCGAGCTGTCGGATATAGAAGGCGGCGACCGAAAAATGCACGGCTTCGAAACCCTGACTCTCTGTCCCATCGACCGCCGGCTCATTGATACGCGATTACTTACACGTGAAGAACTGGAGTGGCTCGACACCTATCACGCCAGGGTCTGGCGCGAATTGCGGCCTCTGGTAGACGGCCCGCTGGCCAACTGGCTGACCAAAGCCTGCGGGCCGCTCAGATAGGAAACCAAAAGCGCAAGATAGCCACTGAAGCACAACCTATCAGGATGACAAACAGGAGCGGCAAGCGGAGCAGTGCCGCACCCGCTGTCAATGCGCCCGCAATCATATTGTTGGCTCCGTTCATGAATACCGCTGGAGCAATGACCGAAACCAGAATGGCTGGCGGCACGGCATCCATCGCAGCTTTCAACCTGCCCTTCACTTCGCGGCCCTGTAGCAACCAGTAACCGGCAACACGCGTGGCATATGTTGCAATGCCCATTGCGATGATGGCAAGCACAACAGAAAAATCAGCTGTCATTCTGCCACTCCATCACGATACAGCGCGACCGCCGCCAACATGCCTGCGGCACCACCAGCAAGAATGTACCACGCGCCTGGCAGAAACGTTTTTGCAAACACCGCAGCAACAGAACTTGCAATCAGGATGGCACCGGTCTTTGGTCCCTTCCAGAACCCTGCGAGTACCGCGATGAACATCGCCGCAAACGCAAAATCCAAACCGAAACGGTCAGTATCGCCAATTGACTTGCCGAAATAGGCACCGACAACCGAAAACGCCACCCAGTTTGGCCAAAGCGGCATGGCAACACCCAGAAAATACGACATCGAAATCGGCTGCTTCTGCGCGCGCCGCTCGATCATCGCCCATGCCTCGTCGGTGAGCCAGAACAGCAAACCACTGGCCCGCAGCCGCGGAAACGATGTGATATGCCGCGACACCGAAGCCGACATCAGCACGTGCCGCAACGCCACTGTGCCAACGGTAAAAGCCAGCAACGGCAGTGGCATGGCAGTGTTCCACAAATCCATCGCAACAAACTGGCCGGCACCAGAATAAACGCCAGCGCTCATCAACGCAGTTTCCAAAGGCGTCAACCCCTTGGATGCTGCCACCGCTCCCCACAAAGCCGCGATTGGCGCATAGGCAAACACCATCGGCCAAATGTCGAGCAGGCCTTGTTTGAAATCAGATTTATTCAAGAAGATCCTACCAGCGTAAACCACCTATCCTCGTCAATTACCTCAACCCCATATTTCTGGGCATCCTTCAACTTGGATCCTGCACCCGGTCCTGCCACCAATAAATCCGTTTTCTTTGACACACTTCCCGACACTTTAGCGCCTAATCTCTCAGCCATCGTCTTGGCCTCCTCGCGCGTCATCCGCTCCAGCGCCCCGGTGAACACCACTGTCTTCCCGGCAACCGGCGACGATGTTGAAACAGCTTCCAGGGCCTGCGGTGTTACCTCTTTCAGCAAGGCGTCAAAGACGTCGATATTGTGCCCTTCCGAGAAGAACTGAACCACAGTTTCCGCCACCACTTCGCCAATGCCGTCATGGGAGTTGAGTTCATTCCAGGCGTCATTCACTTCACCCTTGCCCGCGGCAATCATCTGGTCGCGGAATACCCCAGCGGAGCCATAAGCCCGCGCCAATACCCTTGCAGTTGTTTCACCAACATGCCGGATACCCAAGGCAAAAATAAACCGGTCGAGTGCAATCAGCCGCCGCGCCCTGATCGCATCGAACAAGTTGCGCGCGCTCAACTCGCCCCAACCCTCCCGTTGCCTGATTGCAACGCCATGCCGCATTTCCAGCGTGAAGATTTCATGCGGCGAGTGGATGAGGCTGTCATGGTAAAATTCTTCAATGATCTTGTCGCCAAGCCCTTCAATGTCAAAAGCATTGCGCGACGCAAAATGCTTCAGCCGCTCCACCCGTTGCGCCGCGCATATCAAACCTCCAGTGCAACGGCGTACCGCATCAGTTTTACCTGAGGCCCGCTCTTCCCGCACCGCATGCGAACCGCACACCGGGCAATGGTCAGGAAACACATATGGTTTCGAGGCGTTCGGCCGCTTCTCAGCCACAACTCCAATGATTTGCGGGATCACATCGCCCGCCCGCTGCACAACGACCGTATCACCAACGCGCACATCCTTGCGCAAAATCTCGTCCTCATTATGCAGCGTCGCATTTGAAACCACTACGCCGCCAACTGTGACGGGATTCAATCGCGCGACTGGCGTCAGTGATCCCGTGCGCCCCACCTGAATATCGATTGCTTCAAGAATGGTCGTCGCTTTTTCAGCGGAAAACTTGTGCGCAATGGCCCAGCGCGGACTGCGCGACACAAATCCCAAACGATGCTGCAATGCAATGTCATCAACCTTGTAGACAACTCCATCGATATCATAGCCTAGCGTCGCACGTTGCCCCTCAATAGTGCGATAATGCGCAAGGAGTTCTTCAGTAGTCTCACACAGTTTCATCAATGGATTGACTGGCAACCCCCACGATTTGAACGCCTGCACCACTTCATATTGCGACTTGGCTGGCAGCGCTGGCGCTTCACCCCATGAATAGGCAAAAAACCGCAACGGCCGCGACGCCGTCAGGGTTGGATCAAGCTGCCTGAGGGAGCCGGCCGCAGCATTGCGCGGATTAGCAAATGGTTTCCCGTCGTCTTCAATCTGCCGTTCATTCAATGCCGCGAAGTCCTTGTGCGACATGTATATTTCACCGCGCACTTCGAACACATCAGGCACTTTGCCTTTGAGTGTTTCCGGCACATCCTTGATTGTCCTCACATTGGCAGTGACATTCTCGCCCTCAGCGCCATCACCCCGCGTCGCGGCCTGCGCCAGTACGCCTTTCTCGTAGCGGATGGAAATCGACAATCCGTCTATCTTGGGTTCAGCAGTACATGCGACCTTGACATCATCACCGAGATTGAGAAATCGCCGGATACGTCTGAGAAAATCAGAAACATCCTCATCACTGAACGCATTCGAAAGCGATAACATCGGCACTGCATGCCGCACCTTGCCAAACCTCCCGGATGGCGCAGCACCGACTCGTGCCGACGGCGAGGTCTCAGACGCCAGCTCCGGAAAACCGTCTTCCAACGACAGAAGTTTCAACCGCAAAGCGTCATAGTCAGCATCGGAGATAACGGGCGCATCGTTCTGATGATAGGCGACATCATGCGCCGCTATTTCAGCAACAAGTTTGGCGTGTTCATTCTGCGCCTGCGCCAAGGATTTGCCAGCCATGGCTTAGCCCATGCCCGCCAGCAGCCGGTCAGCCTGCGCGCGCGCCTCATCAGTCACCGAAGCACCAGACAACATCCGGGCAATTTCCTCGCGGCGACTTTGCGCTGCCAGCGGAACGACGCGCGTGAACATGCGCTTCGCTTTCACGTCTTCCATTTTGTTGATCATCATGTGATGCGTAGCACGCGCAGCAACCTGCGGTGAATGCGTGACGGCAATCACTTGCAGGCCATCGCCGAGCCGCGCGAGGCGTTGCCCGATCGCATCTGCCACTGCGCCTCCGACGCCGGTATCAATTTCGTCAAAAATCAAGACCGGCGCCGAACCCTTCGAAGCCAGCACTACTTTGAGCGCCAACATGAACCGCGCAAGCTCGCCGCCCGACGCCACCTTCATCAAGGGATAAAGCGGCGTACCTGGATTTGCGGCAACGACAAACTCAACGCGGTCAATGCCTCCCGGTCCGGGCTTGCCTGCATCGACCGCAACAGACGTTTCAAACCGGGCGCGCTCAAGCTTCAGCGCAGGCAATTCCTTCAGTACAGCCTTGTCCAAAACCTTGGCGGCTTTCCGTCGTGACGCGCTGAGCTTGTCCGATTCTACCTCGAATTTCGCCTTGGCCTCATCATGGGCCGCCGCCAATTGGTTGAGGAGCTTGCCACCATCTGTCAAGGACGTGAGTTCTGCTTCAAATCGGTCATGCACTGTCGCAAGATCGTCTACTGTGCACTTGTGTTTCCGCGCCGCGGCACGCAAAGCGAACAACCGCTCTTCTGACTGTTCCAGTTCTCGCGGGTCAAACTCAAAACTGCGTCTCGCGTCATCAATCGCCCGCGACGCCTCGTCAAACTCCTGCAGCAACCTGTCAAGCGCGGCGCAAAGCGCATCAAGCCGCCCGCCTGCCGTGTCTTTCCGGCGTTCAAGCCTGCGCAAGGCCGCGTTGATTTTCACGCTGCCCTGAGAGTCGCCGGACAACGCGCCTTCGGCTTCGTCAAGTGCCGCCACATACTGCTCGGACTGCATCATCATCTGGCGCTTTTCAGCGAGTTGTTGCTCTTCCATCGGCTCAGGATCGAGTTTGCGCAGTTCATCTGCCGCATGCTCAAGATACTCGCGTTCGGCTTCCGCGCGCGCCATTAATGCAACATGCTCGTCTAGCAGCGATTTACACAGCACTTGCGCTCGCCAAAGATTTTCAACCAGCCTTGCCTGCGGTTCCAGTCCTCCATATGCATCAAGCAGCCGCCGATGCTCGCCCACATCGACGAGGGCCCGATCCGCATGTTGCCCGTGGAGTTCCACCAAAAGCGCTGACAACTGTCGCAGGACATTGAGGCTTACCGGCTGGTCATTGATCTGCGCCCGGCTGCCACCATCCGCATTCTGGATGCGACGGATTACGATGTCGCCTTCGGCGTCAATTTCTTTTTCCTCAAGCAACTTTCGCGCCGCATGCCCTTGCGGCAAACTGAAAGCCGCAGTGACCGAACCCTTTGCCTGTCCGGTCCGCACCAGTGAGGCATCACCACGGGCCCCAAGCGCCAGACCCAAAGCGTCAAGCAGGATCGACTTGCCAGCACCAGTCTCGCCGGTAAGCACGGTAATGCCGCTCTCAATGCTGAGATCGAGTTTTTCAATGAGGACGATGTCGCGGATGGAAAGGCCGGAAAGCATGCCGCCAGCATAGCTGAGTCACACCTGCCAAGCCAACAGGTGCAGTGCTGACTGCGGATTTATCCTGCAATGCGCCGGAAAGCGCGGGTAATCCAACTCGATTCATTGGCAACCGGTGCACGGCCATCGGACGAAACCAACTGGTAGGCGTCGCGATACCAGGTGCTGTTTGGGAAGTTGTGTCCCAGCACCGCAGCCGCTGTTTGCGCCTCCGAAACCACCCCTAATGCCATATACGCCTCTGCAAGCCTGTATAGGGCCTCTGGCGTCTGTGAGGTCGTCTGGTATTCAGTCACTACCCGTTTAAAGCGGTTGATGCCCGCCAAATAGGACCCGCGTTCCACATAATAGCGGCCAACTTCCATTTCCTTGCCGGCTAGACGATCTTTCGCGAGCAAAACCTTTTTCTGGGCGTCAACAGCGTATTTGCTTTCAGGGAACCGGCGACCGACCTCTTCAAGCGACTCCAGAGCCTTCGCTGTCTGTGATTGGTCACGCTCGACATTCTGGATCTGGTCAAACTCGGAGAGCGCCGAGAGGTAATATGCGTACGGCGTGTCACGATGGCCTGGATGTAGCGCAATGAAGCGTTTGCATGAGTTGATCGCATCGTCGAAATTGCGCCCCTGATATGATGCAAAAGCTTGCATCAAAATCGCCTTGGTAGCCCATTTGGAATAGGGATGTTGCCTCTCAACTTCTGCAAAATCCTTGACAGCAGAACGATAGTTTCCACCGCTGATGTTGGAAAGGCCCTTGTTATAAAGCTCGGCTACAGCTGCGTCATCCGGCGTCGAAGCATCAGGGGCAAGTGCACCCCCACTGTTGCGGGCCAGCGCGGCCTTGTCTTCGCCACCACCCAAAAGGTTCTTCATGCCGCTTCCGAGTGAACAGCCGCCAAGCGCAAGTCCCACTGCAAGGATGACACTCATTCGCATGATGAAATGACCCGAAATCAGCAGTTTGTAATCAATCATCCGAAAACCTTGTCGCCTGTATCGGGTGCTTTGAAAAGGCAAACCCGGCGGAAGTGTGACCGCCGGGCTTGCCGTTCTCGTTGCAGGAGATCAAGACTTTGCGTGGGCCTGCCGTCTCAGGAAGGCCGGAATTGCCAATTCATCATCATCGAGTGAATCTTCGACGAGAATATCGGCGGGATTGGGACGCGAATGCTGTGTTGCAACAGGCCGAGCTGCCATTTTTGGTTCTTGCTGCGGTGGCTGGACGCTTGCTTCGCGACGTCCCAAGCCGACCGTTGCCAACCGCTCAAAGATGCCCTTGCGGCGCTTTGCAGCATGGTCAGCGATGCTTTCGATACGTTGCTGTTGCACGGCAACCTGTTGCTGCGCAATCGGTGGAAATTCTTCAATGTCAGGAATGCGCTGTGACTGCATGCGTGGTGTTGGCTGCAAGGGCTGTGCCGTTTCATGAAAACTGCGCACCTCCATCTCTTCAGCTTCTTCTGCGAGGCGCATCAGATGGTCACCGGGAGGCTGCGTCATGTTGGCAGCGCGCTGCATGACCGGAAGCGGCTTCACAACCTTCACCGGTTGCGTTTGCTTGCCAGTAAATCCAAATACTTGGCGTTTCGGCTCTTCAATACGAACTGGTTCAGCAACTTCCACAGGGGCTTCAGAAGTGAAAGGTTCAAGTGTCAATCCAGTTGCAACAACAGAAACACGCATCGTGCCTTCCAGCGTGTCGTCAAATGTTGCACCCAGAATGATGTTGGCGTCCGGATCCACTTCCTCGCGGATCCGGGTAGCCGCTTCGTCTACCTCGTAAAGGGTGAGGTCAGGCCCGCCAGCAATGGAAATCAGAAGTCCACGCGCACCGCGCATCGAGACATCGTCAAGAAGTGGATTGGAAATTGCGGCTTCAGCGGCTTCGATGGCGCGCTTGTCGCCAGAAGCTTCGCCGGTCCCCATCATCGCCTTGCCCATCTCGCTCATGATTGCGCGAACATCGGCAAAGTCGAGATTGATCAAACCTTCCTTGGTCATCAATTCCGTGATCGAGGCAACGCCTGAATAAAGCACCTGGTCGGCCATCGCGAAGGCCGCAGCGAATGTCGTCTTCTCATTGGCCACCCGGAACAAATTCTGATTCGGAATGACAATCAATGTATCAACATAGCGCGCCAACTCTTCAATACCGCGCTCGGCTGTCGCAAGGCGGCGAGCGCCTTCGAAGTGAAATGGCTTGGTCACCACGCCAACAGTGAGTATGCCTTGCTCTTTGGCGGCGCGCGCGATGACTGGCGCTGCACCTGTACCAGTACCGCCACCCATGCCGGCAGTAATGAAGGCCATATGCGACCCAGAAAGATGATCGATGATTTCGTGCAGCGCCTCTTCAGCGGCTGCCGCACCTATTTGCGGCTGCGAGCCCGCTCCCAAACCTTGGGTCAAAGCCGTGCCCATTTGCACCCTGCGCTCGGCAGCATTTTGCATCAACGCCTGTGCATCCGTGTTGGCCACAACAAACTCGACGCCGTCGAGACGGCTTTCGATCATATTGTTGACAGCATTGCCACCAGCGCCCCCGACGCCGAAAACAGTAATCCGTGGCTTGAGTTCCGAAAGATTTGGTACAGTTAGTTTGATTGACATTTTGTTGTTCGACCCGATTTCGACGCTGATTCAATTTCTTTCCGAAACCCTAATAAATGGTTAACAATCGCTAACCAAACTCAGTCTGATGCAACTTTAATTGATTCATTCTGACTCAGGCGGCTCATAAATGTTAACAATTGCGCCGACTTGCAGTTGACAAAATCACCGACTCGCAATCGTGAATCAGAAACTATCGGCCAACCAGCGGCCGACGCGGCGCACGTAACCGATCTGCTGGCGCTCGATTGCTACGGCTGCCTGCACCGGCATCACCAGCTTGGCATCAGGATCAAGCGCATAAACCAGCAGTCCGGTTGCAACAGCGGTTGATGGCTGGCGCATCGCTTCCGGCAACCCAAGTGATTGCGGAACGTAGCCAATTCGCGTTTCCAAACCCAGCACGGAACGGCTGAGTTCGCGCAAGCCCGGCAGCGAAGCGCCACCGCCCGTCAAGACCGCGCGCCGGCAAGCAACACCCGATATCCCGCTGGCGAGAATTCTTTCACCGGCCAGCTCAAGAATTTCCTCCATTCTTGGCCGGACGATCGCCGTGAGTTGAGAACGTGGAATATGATGCAGCGAATCAATGCCGGTTTCGCCGACCCGCGGCACCGGAATCAGCTCTTGTTCGTCCGCGCCAAAGGTCAACAATCCTCCATAAAGTGATTTCAACCTTTCGGCCTGTGGAATTGAAGTGCACAGAGCCCGCGCGATGTCATGGGTAATGTGCTGCCCGCCGAGCGGCACGCTATCAGCACTCACTGGCCGCCCATTCTGGAAGATGCCAATTGACGTTACCGAGCTGCCCATATCAATTAGTACGGCACCGAGCGATTTTTCATCTTCAGCCAGGCACCCCATGCCTGCTGCATGCGAAGCAGGCACAAATCCGGCAACCGACAAATGCGAACGGTCGATAGCCTCAGAAAGGTTTTGCAAGAACGGCGTTTCTATCGTGATGAGACTGACTTCAACCGACATCTGATGCCCGTGCATGCCGATTGGCGCAAGATCGCTCGCAACTCCGTCAAGCACAAAGCGCAGTGGCGTCAAATGCAAGACAGTGCGCGTTCCTACCACTGCCTTCGCAAGCGCCAATCCCACGGCATGGTCAACGTCAGATTGCCGGACAACAGAAGAAGGGATGCGATGCGTGGCCGCATATTTCGCGCTTTTCGGCCTGCCGCCTGAAATGCCGACATGGACATTTTCAACGGCAATGCCGGCCATGCGCTCCGCAGCGTCCACTGCAAGGCGAATTGATTTTTCTGCTTCTTCAATACTGCTCACAGCTCCGCTGCGAATGCCCCGGGCCGCCGTTGTGCCAAAACCTTTGACGCGAAGCTCAATGCGTCCGCTGCTTCCACTGGGCACTGCAGAAGCGATCAAGCAGCAAATCTTCGTCGAACCAATGTCGAGCACAGCCACAAACTTCGCACGTGCGGGTGCAGGCAACCGCGATGAACCTGGATTATGTGCCGGGGCGTGCAAAGGAACGACTGTCATGCTTCACTCATAAATCAAACGATTTCATTGGTTTTCCGCGGCCGCCGCGACTGCTGCCTGCTCTATGCTGCCAGGTAGCGCGGTCACAACAATTTGGCCAGCAATGCGCAGATCAACCGAGGAAATCGCCCTGGACAATATTTTCTGGCTGGCGTCAAGCTGAGAAACCAGGATCAGCGCCCGATCCACCTTTTCCTCCGGCAGCAAAATCTTGACTCCATTGTCAAGGTAAAGCGTCCACCGCCTCGCGCCAACCCGCGCCGAGCCTTTGACCTTGATCAGCAAATCCGGCACAGCAGCCAGCGCGTCAAGCAGCGGTGCTGCTTCGGAATTGGCGCCTTCGCCCGTCACGAGCGGTAAATGCTTCAACCGCCCATAATCTGCATCCAACATCGCAACGCCACTCCGGTCAATCACGTTGAATCCCGAAACCTGCCGCCAGATCGCAAAAGGCTCACGTTCACTGACCGCCATGCGCAAAATGTTTGGATAAACGCGCTGCACTTCCGCTGAAGCAACCCAGCTGCGATTTTCAAGATTCCTGCGCGCATCTTGCGGATCAAACCCAATAAGACTGTCGCCAGGTTTGATGCCAATCGCCTGCAACACTTGTTCCGGTTTGTGAAATGTGAGGCCTCTGATTTCAATGTCTTCGGCAGCAAAGCCTGCCCGGCCCGCTATCCAGTCGTCAAGGCGGAAGGGTGCGCCATTGGGTGAATCAACATGCCCTCCCTGGATCAGACCATAGCCGACAGTGCACAACAGCATTGCAACTGCGCTGCCGCGCACCAGGCTTCTGATGCCCAGTGACGGTTTCGCTTGATCGAGCCACGCGGCAATCCTGCGCCGCATCACTCTCAGCGATCGATAGATGCGTCGTTGACGATCCACGTCACAAATTCCTCAAATGAGTGGCCAGCATGCGCGGCCATTTCAGGCACAAGCGATGTGCCAGTCATGCCGGGTTGCGTATTCAATTCGAGCAGATAGAGCTGCCCCTCCTGACCTGGCGTATCGTCATAACGGAAATCGCTGCGCGATACCCCGCGGCAACCCAGCGCCTGATGAGCCATGATCGAATACATCTGGCACTTCCGGTAAATTTCGTAGGGCACTTGTGCCGGCAGAATGTGCTGCGATCCGCCAACCGTATATTTCGCCTCGTAATCATAGAACCCAACTTGCGGCACGACATCTATGACGCCAAGCGCAATGCCGCCCATCACCGCGCAAGTGAGCTCGCGCCCGGGAATGAATTTTTCCACCATCGCATGCGTGCCGAAAATATCAGCTTGCTCAAGTATGACAGCGGCAGGCCCGTTTGAAGTCCGGTCAACAATGTGAACTCCAAAACTCGAACCTTCATCGACCGGCTTGACTACATAAGGCAATGCCATGGGATGCATCGTTGCGGCAATTTCCAGTTCAACAAGTTTGCTTTCCGGCACCGGAATGCCAACATCCTTGAAGATCGTTTTGGATTTCTCCTTGTGCATGGCCAATGCTGAAGCCAGCACGCCCGAATGCGTATAGGGAATGCCTAGCGTCTCCAGCAAAGCCGAACAGCATCCGTCTTCGCCCCACTTGCCATGCAGCGCGTTGAACGCGACAGTTGGCTTCAAATCCAGCAGGACCGAATGAATCGTTTCGCGCTTCACGTCGATCATGATTGTGTTGAAGCCCGCGCGCTTCAGCGCCCCAGCACAAGCTTCGCCCGACGAGAGCGATACCTTGCGTTCAGCCGACCAGCCACCCATCAAAACTGCGACAGTTGTTTCACGCGGAATCAGTCTTTGCGGCAGCAGCATCAGAGTGACTCCGCCGGCAGGCCAATGCGCTTGATTTCCCAATCGAGATCAACGCCGGACGTTGCCTTCACCTTTGCCCGTACGGCTTCGCCAAGCGCTTCGATCTGCGTGGCGGTCGCGCCACCTTCGTTGATCAGAAAATTGCAGTGCATCTCAGATACTTTCGCAGGCCCGATGGCAAATCCGCGCATCCCTGCCCGGTCGATCAGCTGCCAAGACTTTTGTCCCGGCGGATTTTTGAAAGTCGAACCACCTGTCCTCGATTTCACCGGTTGCGTTGATTCGCGGCTTGCCGTGATCTTGTCCATGGCATCCTGAATGGCTTGCCTGTCGCCTGCCCGCCCCTGAACCAGCGCCTGCGTGAAAATCAAACCCTCAGGCGCACCACAATGCCGGTAGCTGTATTTCATTTCTGCAAGGCTCATCACCTTGATCTGTCCTTCCCGCGTGACGGCGCGAGCCTCCACCAGAATATCCTTGGTCTCGCCGCCATAGGCTCCACCATTCATGCGAAGCGCTCCGCCTATTGTGCCGGGTATACCTCTCAGAAAGGTTAATGAATCAATACCGGCCTCTGCTGCCGCGCGCGCAACCCGCACATCCAGCGCGGCGGTACCTGCCCTGACACGGGATCCGCCTTCAATCGTCACATCCGCCAAGCCGCGGCCCAGCCGGATCACGACACCCGGAACACCGCCATCACGCACCAGAAGATTTGAGCCAACCCCGATCACATAGACTGGAATGTCGGAAGGTGTCTGCGCAAGAAATTCTGCAAGGTCAGCTTCATCCGCAGGCGTGAAAAGAACCTCCGCAGGTCCGCCAACGCGAAACCAACTGAGCTCCGCCAGCGGATAATTTGCATCAAGGCGTCCGCGCACCTTTGGCAAACGTGCCAGCAGCGCCGCGCCATCCAGTTTGCGCATCAGGCTTTTCCCGCCAATGCGTCAAGCTGTCCGGGCAATGCATAGGCCCACTGGCTGATTGTGCCGGCGCCGAGGCATACGACAATATCACCGGGAACAATCAACGGCTTCACCACAGCTGCAAGTTCCTCTGGCGCGTTGATCGTATACACGGAGCGATGCCCGCGGTCATGTAATCCCTTCGCCAGCGCATCATGCGAAGCCCCGTCAATCGGCAACTCACCGGCCGTATAAACCGGCGTGATCACAACTGAATCCGCATCATTAAAACACGAGCAAAACTCATTGAAAAGACTGGATAAACGCGTGTACCTATGCGGCTGCATGACGGCTACGACCTTGCCCTTCGTCACTTTTTGCGCGGCCTGAAGCACCGCACTAATCTCAACCGGATGATGCCCATAATCATCGAACACCGTCACTCCATCATGCTCGCCTGTGCGCGTGAAGCGGCGCTTCACGCCTTCAAACATCGTCAAGCCAGCGCGAACTTTCGCATCATCAATGCCAAGCTCCAGCGCAACCGCAATCGCCGCAGTCGAATTGAGCGCATTGTGATCACCCGGCATCTTCAATGCCAGATCAGCAATATCGCGCGAGGCACCCGAAACTCGCTCCGTCACCCGCACTGAAAACCGCGTCATGCCATCAGAATAGGTAACGTCGCTGAGGCGAACATCGGCTTGCGGACTGCGCCCATAGGTTATCACACGCCGGTCGCGCACCTGCCCGATCAATTCCTGCACCACCGGATGATCAATGCACATCACAGCAAAGCCATAGAATGGAATGTTCTCGACAAATGCGAGAAACGCTTCCTTGGCTTTTTCGAAGGTACCGTAATGATCAAGATGTTCCGGATCTATATTGGTGACGATGACAACATCAGCGGGCAATTTCACAAACGTGCCGTCGCTCTCATCCGACTCAACGACCATCCACTCGCCTTTTCCGAGCCGCGCATTGGTGCCATAAGCATTGATGATGCCGCCATTGATCACGGTTGGATCAAACCCGCCCGACTCAAGCAAAGCCGCGACCAGCGACGTCGTTGTCGTCTTGCCATGCGTGCCGCCAACGGCGACACAGGATTTGAACCGCATCAATTCAGCCAGCATTTCCGCACGCCGCACCACGGGTAGAAACCGGTTGCGCGCCTCGACCAGTTCCGGATTGTCATCTTTCACCGCAGATGAAACAACAACGACCTGGGCCGCCCCCAAATTGTTCGCCGCATGGCCAATCGCCACGTCAATTCCGACCTTGCGCAGGCGCGCGACATTGTAGTTGTCGCTCAGATCCGAACCTTGAACCTTGTAGCCAAGCGTCGCCATCACTTCGGCAATGCCGCTCATGCCGATACCACCGATCCCGATGAAATGGATCGGCCCCACATCCCGTGGCATTTTCATCTTTGTTCTTTCCCCAAAATAACGCGTTCGACCACGTCTGCGAGCGAATCAGCCGCATCGGCTTTGCCATTCGATTTTGCTGAATTTGCGGCCTTCACAAGCCGCGCCCGATCCCCTAGCAAATTCGCCAGCTGCGCCGCAAATGCTTCATGCGTAAGCTCCTTCTGCGGAAAAACCCAGCCAGCACCTGCAGCTTCAAACGATCTTGCGTTGTGCAGTTGGTCGTTGTCGATGGAGCCCGGCAACGGCACGAGCATGGCGGGCCGTCCGATCACGCCAAGTTCAGCGACTGTCGATGCCCCTGCCCGTCCGATCACCAAATTCGTACTCGCAATGCGCTGCGGCATGTCGTTGAAAAACGTCGCAAGCTCGCAATCAAGCCCCAGTTCGTGATAGACCTGCCGCACGCGGTCCACATCTTCCGGCCTGCATTGCTGAACAACCCGCATTTTTTTACGAAGCGCCGGATCAAGCGCGGCAAATACGCCCGGCATGAAGTCAGAAAAAAATCGAGCACCCTGGCTGCCGCCAAATACCAGTAGACTGAATGAGCCATCGTGATCCGGATATGGTGCGCCGGCTTTCGCAATCACCGCCGCACGCACCGGGTTCCCGGTAAACACCATTCGCGATTTCAATTCAGTGCCAAGTCCGCGGCTCTCCGCAAAGGAAACGGCTACAACACTTGCATGCGGCGCAAGCTTGGCATTAGCACGGCCCAGCACCGCATTGGCTTCATGAATGACCACCGGAATCTTCGCATGCGCTGCCGCGCGCAATGGCGCGAAAGAAGGATACCCGCCAAAACCGACAACTGCCTTCGGATTCTCAGATCTCATAATTTGCAATGACCGCAACAACCCGCGAAACATCGTGATGGCGCCGGAAGGCAGCCGCCACGGCTTCGACAATGAAAACGTCGCGGCGGCAACCACATGGGTTTTCTCGGCGGGAAAATCCTTGCCATAGTCGCGCACGCGTTCGTCCGTCACCAGCTGGATGCGATAGCCGCGCCGGGTCAACGCTTCGGCCAGCGCCTGTGCCGGAAACAGATGGCCGCCGGTGCCGCCTGCGGCAAGTATCACGAGTCCCTTGTCGATCATGCGGCGGCAGCAGCAACCTTGAGTCCAGGCAGCTTGATTGCATGCTGCTGTTGCTTGCGGCCAAGCCCGAGAACAAATCCCATCAGTATTGCAGTGCCAAGCAATGACGAACCGCCATAGGAGATGAACGGCAACGTCATGCCCTTTGCTGGAAGCAATGCTGAATTGACACCCATATTGATGAACGCTTGAATTCCAAACATCGTGCCGAGCCCGAACAAGCCAAGTGCTGCAAACGGATCCGGCTCGCGCCGCGCCCGCATGAGAACCCGCACGACAACAAATCCTATGATCGCCACAAGCACACCGCAAGCAATGATGCCATATTCTTCGCCGATCACGGCAAATGCAAAATCGGTGTGCGCATCCGGCAGCACCAGCTTTGCGGCACCGCCCCCTGGTCCAGTACCCATAGGCCCGCCATTGCGGAATGCTTCCATCGCCATGTCGGTCTGGAATGTGTCGCCTTTTTCTGGCGCCAGAAACCGGTCAATGCGCGAAGCAACATGGGGCAGCGCTACGTAAGCGACACTCACGCCTGCAGTCGCCAAGCCGGCAAGTCCCAGGATGAACACCCACGGCAAACCGGAAATCAGCAGCATGCCGCCGAATGTACACGCAACAAGGATTGCCTGTCCAAAATCCGGTTGCAACAATAGAACCAGAAGCATGAGTCCGGCAACGCCGTAAGCCGTGAAATGCGCCGGCATGTCGGGCCGCCGAATGCGTTCCGCCAAAAACCACGCCACAACGACGACGAAGAATGGCTTTGCAAGTTCAGACGGTTGCAGGCTTGTGACGCCAATATTGATCCAGCGATGCGCGCCCTTGATTTCCGGTCCATAGAAAATCGCGCCAATCATCAATCCAATCGAAATGATGAAACCAAGCACCGCAATGCGCCGCAACCAGTCCACCGGAAAAACCGAAACCACCAGCATCAGTGGCGTTGCAATTGCAATGTAAAACAACTGGCTGCGCACGAAATGCAGCGTATCGAGATCAAGCCTGTCAGCAACTGAAGGACTCGCCGCCATACTCACCAAGACGCCGATCGCCATCAGAACGAAAACTGTCGACATCATCAGCCTGTCCACCGTGAACCACCAGCGCGCCACCGGGCCACTGTCGCTGCGCGAAATAATCATGCGGTTGTTTCTCCCACAAACATGGTGACATCCGGAAGCGCTGCCACTGCCTTGACGAAGGCATCGCCTCTCACTTCAAAATTCTTGTACTGGTCGAACGAGGCGCAAGCAGGTGAGAGCAAGACAACCGGTTGCGGCAATCCGCTCGCCTTTGCATCCTCCGACGCACGCCCGACCGCAATGTCCAAAGTTCCTGAAATGTCGCATGGCAATACGCCTTCCAGCAATTTGGCGAATTCATCCGCCGCCACGCCAATCAGATAGGCTTTCCGCACATTGCCGAACAAAGGCTTCAATGCCTCAATGCCGCCGGATTTTGCGATGCCACCGGCTATCCAGAAAATATCATCGAAGGAGGACAAGGCCTTTTCCGCGGCATCGGCATTGGTCGCCTTGGAGTCATTGACGAACGAAACCGCCCCCGATTTTCCGATCTCTTGCATGCGATGCGCAAGTCCCGGAAACGATGACATGGCGAACTTGATGGCCTCTGCACTCATCCCCAGCGCGCGGGCCGCAGCATAGGCCATTGCGGCGTTCTGCCAGTTGTGTTTGCCGCGCAGTCCGTTCATCAGTCGTAGATCAATCTCCGCCTGCGCCTGTCCATGCCTTCGGTCAACCAGCACGCCGAGAAGCACGTTGATACCGTCTCTCTGCAATTCAATGACGCTGACCACGCGCTTATCGGCAGCATGCGGAATCCGCTGGGCGATTTTTGCACACCAGGCATCGTCAACACTGACCACCGCTGTTTGTCCCGCACCCTGTTTGGCAAACATGCGCGATTTGACCTCGGCATAATGTTCCATCGTCCCGTGCCGGTCGAGATGATCCGGCGTGATGTTGGTGAGGATCCCGACATCGGGTGCAAGGCCCGGCATCAGATCAATCTGGAACGATGACAACTCCAACACATAAACCCGTCCCTCGCGCGGCGCAGGCAAATTGAACGCCGCAAGTCCAATGTTGCCGCCGACATGCGCATCAATTCCGCCTGACGTGAGCACATGGCCAATCAGCGCTGTTGTTGTCGACTTCCCGTTGGTTCCCGTGACCGCGACGATCTTGGCGCCGCTTCCCTTGATCTCGCGCGCGAAAACTTCCGTGTCGCCAATCACTTCAATGCTGGCGGCTTTCGCCTTGATGACCGTCCAATGTGGATCTGGATGTGTCAGCGGAACGCCTGGGCTCAGCACCAGGCAATCAAGTGACTTGAAATCCACGTCATGCAGATTGCTGACCGGCAGCCCTTCGGCCATCGCAACGTGTTGCGACGCATCGGAATCGTCCCATGCAAATACGGTTGCGCCGCCAAACATCAACGCCTTGGCGCATGAAATGCCACTGCGCGCAAGCCCGAAAACGGCAACGCGCTTGTCCTTGAATGTGCTTGCCGGAAACATCTATCTCAATTTCAATGTCGAGAGGCCAATCAGCGCCAGCACCACCGCGATGATCCAGAAGCGGATCACGATGGTCGGTTCCTTCCAGCCCTTCTGCTCAAAATGATGATGCAACGGCGCCATCGCAAAGACGCGCTTCCCGGTCATCTTGAAGGATGCCACCTGCACGATGACAGAAACTGTTTCCAGGACGAACAGGCCGCCAATGATGGCAAGGACAATCTCGTGCTTCACCGCGACGGCAATCGCACCCAGCGCCCCTCCAAGCGACAACGATCCCGTATCACCCATGAAGATCATCGCTGGTGGCGCGTTGAACCACAGGAACCCGAGCCCCGCCCCGATGAGCGCGCCGCAGATGATCACCAGTTCACCAGTGCCCACGACAAACGGCACGTGCAGGTAATTCGAGAAGAATGAATTGCCGACGATGTAGGCGATGATTCCATAGCTTGCCGCGGCAATCATGACCGGAACAATCGCAAGTCCGTCCAGCCCGTCAGTCATATTGACCGCGTTGCCCGCTCCAACAATCACCAATACGCCGACAATTGCGAATAGCGGGCCGAGATACAGCAGGGCATCCTTGAAAAACGGAAATGCAAGCGACTGCGACAATGGGCGCTCGCCGATCCACATGAAGCACAACACAGCGATGAGCGCGATGAAGAGCTCCGTCATCAAGCGGAACCGCCCGGAAAATCCTTTTACATTTGCGCGAGTGACCTTCAGAAAATCGTCATAAAAACCGATCGCACCAAACCCCAAAGTCACAAACAAGACAGCCCAAACATAAAGATTGGACAGATCAGCCCACAAAAGGGTGGAAACCAACGCACCTGATAAAATCATCAGCCCGCCCATCGTTGGCGTACCTTGCTTTTCGACAATGTGCCGCTGCGGCCCGTCTGTGCGGATCGGCTGGCCTTTGCCCTGTTTCACTTTCAAAAGCGAGATGATCTTGGGGCCAAAGAAAAACACGAACAGCAGGGCAGTCAAAACCGCTCCGCCACTCCGCGTGCTGAGGTAGCGAAACACGTTGAAAGGTGAAAATTCGTCCGTAAGACTGTTGAATACGTAATAAAGCATGAATTAGTTTTGTCCTTTGCCTGCCCCATAGCGCGTGCGCAACGTTTCTGCCACCGGCCCCATCTTGCTGCCAAGCGACCCCTTGATCATCACGACATCGCCGGGCCGCAATGCATCCAGCAACGCAGGTTCAAGGTCAGCAGACGCAGTGGCATATGCGCCTTTGACACTTGAAGGCAGCGCGTCCCAAAGATTTCTCATCATCGATCCCGATGCATAGACAAGATCGATATCCTCCAAATCGCCAACCAGACCGCGATGCAAGTCAGGGCTCGTGTCGCCCAATTCCAGCATGTCACCGACGACAGCAATGCGACGGCCCGTGCCGCGCGGTGATTTCAATTTCAACAAATCAATGGCTGCCCGCATTGACGCCGGATTAGCATTGTAACTCTCATCCAACAGAATGAAGTCGCCGCCGGGCAAGTGCAGTTTCTCAACGACGCCACGGCCCTTGGCAGGTTTCGCTTCACTGAGCGCCAGAGCGGCTTTGGCCAGATCACCATCAAGAAGTTTCACTGCCGCAAGAACCGCCAGCGCATTCTGCGCCATATGCGCGCCCGGAAGCCCAAGCTTCATCGTCATGCGCTCGCCCATGACATCAACAGTCATGCACGTGCAGTTCGAATGCAGCACCGATTGCACCATGCGCACATCGGCTTTCCCGCCATGTCCAAACGCAACAATGCGGGAAATCCCGCCGCGCCTGGCATCGTCTGCGAGTTTTTCGTAGTAAGGCGAGTCACTATTGAGCACAGCTGTGCCGCCTGGCTCGATGCCAGAAAAAATTTCCGCCTTGGCATCGGCGATTTCGTCAAGCGATTTGAAATGACCCAAGTGGCTCGCAGCGATGGTCGTGATGATTGCCGCCCGGGGCCGCACCATTTGCACAAGTGGCGTAATTTCACGCGCATGATTCATGCCAATTTCAAAAACTCCAAACTTGGCATCACGCGGCAAACGCGCCAGCGTCAACGGCACGCCCCAGTGGTTATTGAAGGACGCAGCAGATGCATGGGTCTCACCACAGGCTCCAAGCGCCGTCCGCAACATCTCCTTGGTGCTGGTTTTTCCAACGCTTCCAGTCACCGCCACAATGCCAGCCAAAGAGCGCCTTCGGGCAACCCGCCCCATTCTCTCAAGTGCCTCGAGCGGCGTTCCTGGCACAACCAATAAAGGCCCTGCCGCCTTCAATGCGTCGTCAATGTGCGAAACGATTGCAAGACCTGCGCCTTTTTGCAGCGCCGGCACGACATAATCATGCCCGTCAACGCGGTCACCCTTGATCGCAACAAATATTTCACCGGCAGCGATTGTCCGCGTGTCAATTGAGACGCCACTGTAGGTTTGTGTTGGCACACCAACAACTTTTCCTCCTGTCGCCGCGGTCAGCCCGTCAATTGTCCAAAGTGATCGCTCAACCAAGTTCTGCAAACTCCCTTAGCGCATCGCGTGCAACGGCACGATCATCAAATGGAATATTCCTGTTCCCCACTGTTTGTCCTTCTTCATGCCCTTTGCCAGCGATCAGCAAAATATCATCTGGCCCAAGTTCGGAAACTGCCGTTTGAATCGCCACCGCCCGATCGGCGATTTCGCGCGCCTTTGGTGCCCCCGTCAGCACTGATTTCCGTATGCCCGCAGGATCTTCAGTGCGCGGATTATCATCCGTGACAATTGCGATATCGGCAAATATTGCAACTGCAGCCCCCATCAACGGACGCTTGCCGGGATCACGGTCGCCACCAGCCCCAAACACAACCACAGTCTTGCCCCTTGCATATGGCCTGAGCGCGCGCAATGCTGTTTCAAGCGCATCCGGCGTATGGGCATAGTCGACAAAAACGCTTCCTCCGCCAGCCTTTCTGCCGACAAACTCCAGCCGACCCGGCGCACCCTTCAATGATTCAAGCGCATGAAACGTCTGCGCCTCATCCCCTCCCGCCGCAATCACCAGACCCGCGGCAACCAACGCATTTGAAACCTGAAACTCTCCCGCAAGCGGGAGCGTCACGCGGTGCTCCGCATGTGGCGTGGCAATGCGCAAATGTTGTTCAAATCCCTCTTGCACGCAATCAACCAGCCGGATTTGCGCGCCAGCTCTCCCTACTTCGAACAAGTTGAGGCCCCGTGCCCGCGCCGCAACCAGTAAACGCTCCGCATACGGAGCATCTACATTGATCACGGCACCCGCCCCTTGCGGCAGCAACTCGCCAAACAGCCGAAGCTTTGCCCGCAGATACTCTTCTTCCGTCGCGTGATAGTCCAGGTGATCCCGCGTGAGATTGGTGAATGCGCCCGCCGTCAGGCGCAACCCATCAAGCCGAAACTGGGCAAGACCATGACTTGATGCCTCGACGGCAAGATGCTTCACATGATCTTCACTTAACTGCGCCGCAATCGCGTGAAGTTCTACTGGATCGGGTGTCGTATGTTGCAGATATTTTGTGTCAGCGGGTCCAACAACGCCGATCGTGCCGATGCTTGCCGCACGGAACCCAAGCTTTGCCCAAATCTGCCGCACAAAAACAGCAACGGAAGTTTTGCCGTTGGTTCCCGTCACCGCGACAACTGTGTCTGGCTGCGCGCCGGAAAAGCGCGCGGCGACAATCGCCAGCAACCGCCGCGGATTGTCGCTGGAGACAATAGGACCATGTCCTGTCTGCAAACCCGCTTGCACAATTGCTGCGACAGCCCCGTTGGCAAAGGCTTGCTGAATAAATGCGCTGCCATCCACCTTGCTTCCCGGCAAAGCGGCAAACAGAAAACCCGGCTTCACCGCGCGGCTGTCGGATGTAATGCCACTCACGCGGATTGCATCAGCTCCATCCGGCAGTTTGGCATCCTGATCCACAAGTTTGGCAAGTGAAAGCGTCATTGCTCCAAAATCTTCTTCTCTTTGGCGGCCATTTCGCCAAGTTTTTCCAAATCTGTTTCCGTGAGTTCCGGCTCGACGCCAAGAATTGGCGCGATGCGTTCGATCACCCGCCCTCCCGCTGGAACCGCATTCCAACCCGATGTCGCAAATCCAAATGTCTCCGGCAATGGCTGCGGTTCATCAAGCATGAAGATCATCGCGTAGCGCGGCTTCGACATCGGAAATGCGCCGATGAATGAAGTCAGGCGATGATTGCCGGAATAGCGCCCGCCAATAACCTTTTCCGCCGTGCCTGTCTTGCCGCCAACCAAATAGCCGGGAACATCAGCTTTCGCCGCCGAACCCTTCTCGGCATTCAACCGGAACAGATAGCGCAATGTCGCGGAGGTTTTGGGCGAAATTACCTGCTGCGCCATGACGTCAGCTTCCTCGACGGACCGTTTGAGAAAAGTCGGTTGCAACATTTTCCCGTCATTAAGGAGTCCGGCAACAACCGTCAGACCTTGCAAAGGCTGCACGGCAAAGCCATGGCCAAACGCGGCTGTTGCCGCCACCAGCCGCCCCCAGTGCTTTGGCAAAAGTGGCTTGGCGCTCTCCGGCAATTCCGTTTGCAGCCGGTCCAGCAATCCAACCTTGCGCAGGAACGCAAGGTGCTTGTCGATGCCCACATCCAGCGCCATGCGCGCGGTTCCGATGTTGGAGGAATAAGTAAATATCTCCGGCAGCGTCAGCACGCGACGCTGCCCGCGATAGTCATCAATGCTGCGGTTGCCGATCACCAGCGGGTGCGTCGCGTCATAGCTTGAATTGAGCGTCACCTTGCCGGAATCCAGCGCCATCGCGAAAGTCACCGCCTTGATGACCGAACCGAGCTCATAAACGCCGCTCGTCATCTTGTTCTGCTGCTTCGCGCCGATATTCTTGTCCTCGGCATTTGGATCAAAATCCGGCAGCGAAACAATGGCGAGGATTTCGCCCGTCTGCACGTCCATCACTATGCCGCCACCTGCGATAGCGTGAAATTTTCGAATGGCACTGCCAACTTCCTCCGCGAGCACATGCTGCACGCGGACATCAAGCGAAATCTGCGCTGGCGCCGCAACCGAGGCAGATGGGTCATTCAGTGATGCCGTGTAAAGCGCACCCTGATCGTCCAGGTATTTTTCAATTCCCGCAATGCCTTTTGTGTCGACATCGACGTAACCAACAGCATGTGCAGTCAGCCTCCCTTGCGGATAGACCCGGCGCCGCTCATTCACATAACCAACGCCAGGAAGTCCGAGATTGTAGACTGCATCGCGTTCTTCCGGACTCACCTGCCGCTTCAACCAGACAAAAGCACGGCCCAGCTTTTGTAGTTTCTGCCGCAGCATCTTTGCATCGAGATCAGGAACCGTTGCAGTCAAAGCTTCAATCGTTTCATCCATGTCAAGAATCTTGCGAGGGTCAGCATATAGGGAAGACACCGCGATGTCCGTTGCAACGACGACGCCGTTGCGGTCAATGATATCAGGCCGCGGTACGCGCTCCTCCTGCGCTACCAACTCAGGGCTGCGATGCTCCAGCGGCTTGGTCGCAACAATGCGTCCCAATTGCACACCGATCGCAAGATAGGCCGCGATAAAAATCATCGAGACCAGCCTGATGCGGTTTTGCCCGGCCAGTCGAAGCGGCTGGGAAGCGCTGTCCTGGGTTGAGGTCCCGTTCATTCGGCGAAACTCTCGATCATTGCACCCACAGGGTCCTGTGTCTGATTGGCGGAAAACGTGGCCGTCCGATGTGGAATTTTTGCACCAAGATCTTCGAATTTGACGATCTGCGTCTGCTTGGCTTGCCGCAGATCAAGGTATTGATGTGCCAGCGCCTCGATCCGTTGCGGCCTCAACAAACTGCTCCATTCCGCAGTCAGCAACTTCATGTTCTCCTCTTCCTCCGCAATGCTGGCCTCAAGCCGCGAGATGTCGCGTTTTGCTGCCCGCTTCGAAAATTCCAGAGAATAGAGCATGAAGGCCGCAACCAGCACGGCGACTGTCAACGCGGCATTGAGCAGCTTGATCATCTGCGTCCTCCCCCTGAAGAAACTCGCAGCACTGGCTCAACCTCATCATGCGGCCAACTTGCCGCCGCTGTCCTGATTCCCGCCCGCAACTTCGCAGATCGCGACCGCGGATTTTGGTCAATTTCCGCTTCGTTCGCCTCGAGGTGCCCCTTGAATGGCAAGATGAAACTCGCAGGCAGTTCTTCTATTTGCCCTGGCATGTGCCGAGACTGCGCGGGCAAATGCCCGCACCGCGATTGCAGAAACCGCTTTACGATCCGGTCCTCCAGTGAGTGAAACGCCACCACAACCAGCCGCCCACCTTCCTGCAGCATATCTTCCGACGCATTGAGCGCCTTCACCAGTTCATCCAGTTCTGCATTCACAAAAATCCGCAAGGCCTGAAACGTGCGCGTCGCAGGATGGATGCGCTCATGAGCACGCTGTGGTCCAACGGCGACCTCGATTACTTTCACAAGTTCCGCCGTCGTGCGGATCGGTGCAATATCCCGGGCGGCCACAATGGCGCGCGCAATCGCCCGTGACTTTTTCTCTTCGCCCAGAATGTAAATCACCCGCGCGAGATCATCCTGCGCCAGTGTATTCACCACTTCAGCCGCCGACTGTCCGCTCTGCGACATGCGCATGTCGAGCGGCCCTTCGCGCAAAAACGAAAACCCGCGCTCCGCTTGGTCCAACTGCATCGAGGACACGCCGATATCGAGCACAAATCCATCGGCTTTGGGTATGCCTGCATCCTGCAAGGCTTCTGCAACTTCGCTGAAACTGCGCTGCACGAGCTTCAATCGGCCGCCATATTTTGCGACCAGCGCTTGACCTGCCGCAACCGCACTCGGATCACGATCCAGCGCCACGACCTGGCACGGCACCGCGTCGAGAATGGCCGACGAATAACCCCCAGCCCCGAATGTGCCATCAACATAAACCTGACCGGCTCTGGGTTGCAGCTGCGCCAGAACCTCAGCCACCATGACGGGCACATGCGGCGTGCGGGTAAGCGTTGAAAAGTCAGTCATTTACGGAACAGAAATCACAATGAACAAGGCGTTAATGTGACCGTGAACATGGCCTCGCGACACTTAACAATTCGTTTCAATTATGAGCCATCCTGCATCAAATTGAACGACCTTAAAATCTGCCAGCCGGCCTGTAAGCCGGGTTCTGTCTGCGAGGTTTACCCCGCTGGATGACCATTCATCTGGAGCGGCCGTTGCCGGACGCTTCGTGCAACCAACCCGGGTAGCGGGCCGGAAAATGCCCTGCATCCGAAGATGCGCGCCACCCCTATTTGGTTTTGCTCCTGGTGGGGTTTGCCGTGCCGCTTTCGTTGCCGAACGCGCGGTGCGCTCTTACCGCACCGTTTCACCCTGGCCCGGCGTAGCTCAAAGAGCGTAGCCGGGTGGTTTGTTTTCTGTGGCACTTTCCCTGAAGTCACCTTCGCCGGACGTTATCCGGCACCATAATTCCGTGGAGCCCGGACTTTCCTCCATCACCGAGGCAACAGCGGTCATCCGGCCGACTGGCGAACTTGGAGTTAGGCTTTGCACATCCACGGGTCAAGCGTGGTCTTATGACCAAATATAGTTCCCATGAACGCACCAGCGCCATGATTTCTGCTGTAAGAACGTAACGAATCATCAATGTAAACTCCAAAGCAGTTCAGCCAAATTGTGAGAAAGCTGGTCATCTCAAGCATATTGATGTTGCCACTCGCGACCACACCAGTGAATGCGCAAGAACGCGAATGGACACTCGACCGCACGGATCAGGATGTCTTCCTGGTTTTCGGGACACCCGAGACTGACGACGTCGGAGCAAGCTTCTGGTGCCGCATTGGAACCCCAACCGTGCGGTTTTTTCTGCCATTGCCGCAAAGCCGCCCGCATGCCCGCATTCCTTCAAGTCTCAAACTCAGCGTCAGTGGAAAGACGTTCACGCTGCCCGTATTGCTGAACAAGGACGAAAGCCGGGAAAGCAATACGCTCGAAGCAGAATTCGCAACTGAGAGCCCGCTGTTCGAAGTACTCAGATCTGCAGACTATTTCGCAGTATCATTCGGAAACGGGAAGCGCATCTTTCCCCTCGTCAATGCCGATGTTGAAGGCTTGCTCCGGCTTTGCACATCGCCACCACCCGGGCAGGAATAGCCCGTCATTCAAGCAACCTCTGAAGCGTGTCAATTGTTGACCGATCCGCTTTTCCATCGACCAGCGCTGGCCGAAAGTGGCGCTGAAATGCCTCGACAACCTGCTTGGTCCTGAGGTCAAATGTCCCCGTCACATCAATCCCGTATCCGTAAGCGCCCAAGCACTGCTGGAGTCGAAAAACTCCGTCACCTTCCATACCCAAACCAAACGCTTGCCCGGCCATGGGCAACGCAGGTTCCACCCAATGTCCAACGCCGACACGGTGCAACATCGCCCAGTCGAATTTTTCTCCTGGATCTGCCTTCCGCCCTGGCGCCACGTCCGAATGCGCCAACACGCGCCGCGCATTGATCTTCCAGCGCCCAACTATGTCGCAGGCCAATGCCGCAACGCTTTGCATCTGCACCCCTGGGAAATCCGGATATCCGCCGGAATGACCCGCATTTTGCACTTCAATGCCGATCGAATGCGAGTTGATATCCGAAACACCCGCCCATGACGAAACACCCGCATGCCAGGCGCGCATGTCCTCGCTTACCATCTGCGTGACCACGCCAGCTTCATCGACAAGATAGTGGCAAGAGACGCGCGAATGATCCGAACACAGCCACTCGCAGGCCCGTACGGCATCTTCCATGCCCGTATAGTGCATCAGTAAAATCGTTGGAGCGACACCGCCAATTCGGGCTTCAAAATTGACTGCAGAAAGAACACGTTTGTCCAGCCCGGTGCCAATCAAGCAATGCCGCCCTTTTTGATTGCGCGATACGCTTCGTTGATGCGCGCCAGGCGCTCGGTTGCAAAACGCACCATTTCTTCCGGAACGCCCGCTGCTATTTGCTTGTCAGGATGAAGTTCACGCACCAGCTTGCGGTACTTTGCCTTGATATCAGCCACACTGTCTTCGCGCCCGACGCCTAGCACGACGTAAGGATCATCATCAACGCGCACATGGCGTGACTTCACGCGTTCAAAATCAATTTCGCTGAATCCGAAGATTTCTGCAACCCGCCGCAAAAACGTGATTTCCTTTTCATGAATCGCATTGTCAGCCGTGGCAATATGAAAAAGGCCATCAAGCACGTTTTCGAGGATCGCAGCCTTTTTTGCGAAGAGTTTTGCCACCTGCTCTGCGTAAGACTCGAACCCTGCAACGTCTTGCTTTGCGAGATTGAAAACCCGTTCAACGGCGGCAATGTCCTTTTCCGGCACTTGGAAAATTTGCTTGAAGGCTTCAACTTCTTCGCCAGTCACGACGCCATCAGATCGAGCCATCTTTGCGCCAAGAGCGATCATGCCGATTGTAAATGCGACTGATTTCTCGGGCGCAGTTGCCTTGCGCCCAATCTTGCCTAGAAACTGCGCAACTGAATCGCCAATATTCTGAACAGAGTCAGTAAGGAACGACCAGATCGACATTGCCGTAATAACCTCCCCCGCAATCAGCGAGGATTATGGTGATTTGAAATAATAACTCAATGAAAAGACCGGAGGAGCGACATCTGCACCCCGCGCCAGCATGCGCTCAACCGCCCAAGCGCGCGCGCCAACCCA
This sequence comes from uncultured Alphaproteobacteria bacterium, assembly GCA_963819615.1. Taxonomy (GTDB): domain Bacteria; phylum Pseudomonadota; class Alphaproteobacteria; order Rhizobiales; family Aestuariivirgaceae; genus Aestuariivirga. Next base: position 296,431 of record CAWFWW010000008.1, on the reverse strand, counting down.
TATGCTCGCAGCTATGACGGGCAACATCAGCAAAGCAAGCATCCCAAACATGAGCGTGTCAGGCAAACCCATTAGCCGCGACAGGGCCCAAGCCGAAGCGGCAGCTGATGCGCCGAGCAGGCAAAGCGTGAGAATAGCAGCCCCGAATGCCGCAAGCCCACAACCCAAAGGGCTGAATGCCTGGGACGACATCTTTGGCGTCGATGGCGGACGAAGAATATCTTGTTCCATAGAGCGCCTCATAAACAACTGCGGCACCGAGTGCAATCACCGGCAATAGGCCTGTTCGCTCCGCCGAACCGCCAGGTCCAAATGGAGGTGGTCCTTATGCGAAGCATCAGAGCCCGGCCCCAAGACGGTGCTGAACCGCCCGCACGCTCCCTGCCGCACCTGTTTCAGAAATCGCGAACGGTAGAAATCCTGCTCCACGCTGATTTCGCGTCCATCTGCTAGCTGAAACGCCGAAACGTCAAGCGCATTGCCAAAGCCATGTTCGCTGAGTTTGGCGCCGCGCCGTCCATTGCGACCACGGCAGGCATAACTGGCAGCAACGGTCAAGCTGGAAACACGCGATCCATAGGCGCTTTCGGCCGCCGGCTGCACCACGTTCTGCAGCCATTCGCGAAACCCGTTAGCCACAGCGCAATTGACAATTGCTGGCTGGCTGAACTGCACACCTTCCATCGCTGAAATTCGGAAGGCATTTTTCACTGTGCAAATGCCCCGGCCATAAGATCCCAAGCTTTCAGCTTCCGAGAAGGATTGCGGATCGACCTCGCATCGCGCCCCGGGCGGAGTTACGCCTACCGTTGAAAACTCCGGCAGATTGCTGCCCGAGCAGCTTGCCAGCGCCAGCGCACCAAGACCAGCCAGAGCACGGCAAAACCTGGAACGCAAATACCTCAACGACCCATCACGGATTGAGCGCTGCCACCAGTTTCGAGACATCGCCATTGCGCTTCTCTATAAACGAAGTGAACAAATTGCGCTGCAGGTAAGTCAGCGAAAAACCGAGCATTCTCGCATCGGACACGCGATAGCGTCCACCGCGCCAGACCAAGCGCCACTTCACATCATAAACTTGCCCGCTGAGCAGATAGACTTTCGAAATAACGGTGATTGACTTGTCGCTATCCGCTCTGGCATCGCCAAGCTCATACTTGGCAATTGGATACTCTCGCGATTGTTCAGCGAAGTAACGCGAAATAAATGATGTAACGCCCCGGTAATATTTTTGACGTTGGCCGGCCGAAAGCTTTGACCCATATTCGCCAAGCGAATAATCGCCTATGCCCTGAATGTCAGCATGGCGCTGGATGGCACGCATAAAAGCTGAGACGGTTCCTTGACGATGCGCGTTCAACAAGTCTTTGCCGACCTTGCGCATATAGTCCATTGAGGGGTGTTCCGCTCCAGCCTGCACAGAAGTCAGTGCCGGAACAACCGAAAGTGCCGCCAATGCGGATAGAAAAATGCGCCGCGAGATCATTGAATCCACCAAATGCTTCCCCACTTCTCACGCCCTATGGTTAACGAAGCATAAATGCAACAATGAATTATTCGTCTCACCAGGTTTCAGCTTGTCGCAGTTCATCGTAAAGCGGCTGGAAATCGCCCTTTGACCGCTTCAGTACGTCATTGAACCGCTTGCGCATCGAAATCGTCATCCAGATGCCCTTGATATTGACATCGGCAACACGGAAACCGCCGTCAGAGGGGCTCAGGCGCCAGCGGACATTCTCGATTCCCTTGCCGTTGCGGGTAATGGCACTGTCGACGGTGATGAAGCTGCCCTGCTGCGAAGCGCCTTTGACCTGAAGGCCATTTCCCTTGAAATCGTCGACATAATAGACGAACAGGGCCGCAGCATAGTTGGCAACCAGTCCATAGAATAATTCCTGATCTTTCGCAGGTAACTGCTTCTGATAGGTCCCCAGCGCATAATTGGCAATCTTGCGAATGTTGACATAACGGCTCAACAGATTGCTGAACTGGCTTTTAAGCTTCTTGCCACTGCTGCCGCTATTCGCAAGCGAGATGACTTCGTTTGTAATGGAATTGACGTAAGCCTCTGCTTTTGGGTCAGCATTTGCAATCGCAGCTGACGCAAAAGGAACCAACAGCAGGGCTGACAGAAACGCGCGCCGGTCAAATGTGGTTGTCATTTTATGTCTCTCTTGTCGCCGCATAAGAGACTGCTACGCAGTCCCGAGTCGGTACCAATTTCTAACTGAAATTTGCGAAAATCAAGGCAGCAGAAATCAAAAATATAAAATCAAATTTGTTGTATGGGCTTACTGTCACACTATCGCAGCCGGGCCTGCGCCGCTAACCCCATTTAGGGAATAAACCAACCCAATTCTTGCCATCTATATAAAGATATGTTTATATAGTTCTCATGATGGCTCATCATATGAATAATCTTTTGGCGGCCATGAAAGCCTTGGCTGAGGTTACGCGGATCCGGATTCTGCTGGTTTTGTCGCGTGGCGAGCTAAATGTCACGGAACTTACCCAAATCCTCGACCAAAGCCAGCCCCGTGTCAGCCGCCACTTGAAGTTGATGTTGGAAGCGGGCCTCATCACCCGCCACAAAGAAGGCAACTGGGTTCTGTTCCGCTTGGGCGAAACCGGCGTCAGCGCCGAGCTTGCCCAATCGATAGTCCAAATGCTCCCCGTCACCGAAGCTGTCATAGCCACCGACTTGCGGCGCCTTCAGGATGTAAAATCCCGCCGCGCCGAAACCGCCGCCGCTTATTTCTCCGCCAATGCCCAGAACTGGCAAAAGCTGCGCTCCCTGCACCTCGACGAAAACAAGGTCGAAAACCGCATCAAGTCCATGATTGACCGCGACCTGGTCGACACGCTCGTCGACCTTGGCACCGGCACCGGCCGCATGCTGGAACTTTTCGCCGGTCAGGCCCGCCGTCTCGTCGGCATCGATCTGTCGCGCGAAATGCTCACATATGCGCGCAGCAATCTCGAACAGTTGAACGCCAACCATGCCCAGGTCCGCCAGGCGAGCCTGTATGCCCTGCCTCTCGCTGATGCTTCGGCCGATGTCGTCATCCTTCATCAGGTCCTGCACTACCTCGACGAACCGGAAGCAGCCTTGCGCGAAGCCTCCCGGATTTTGAAACCGACCGGGAAATTGCTCGTCGTGGATTTCGCTCCCCACGAGCTCGAAGACCTGCGCGAAAACGACGCCCATCGCCGCCTCGGCATTCCTGCGGAAGACCTGCACCGTTGGTTTGCAAAAATCGGACTCGTTGAAACACGGCACGAAACCCTGCCGCCACCTGCAACATTGAAATCCCGCGGGCTGACCGTGACGCTGTCACTCGCCCGACATGCCGCACCCGGTGCGCATGAACAAAATTCCGAAACGGAGGCCGCATAATGTCAAACTCAATAAAGGTCTCTTTCGAATTCTTTCCGCCAAAAGCCGGCGAAGGCGAAACAGTATTTGCCAACAGCCTGAAGCGCCTCGAATCCATGAACCCAACTTACGTCTCCGTAACCTACGGCGCTGGCGGCACTACGCGTGAACGCACCCTCGAGACATTACGCAATATCAAGGCCACGACGAAATTGGCACCCGCTGGCCATCTCACGTGTGTGAGCGCCACCAAAGACGAAGTGAATGCCGTCATCCGTGAATATTGGGATGCAGGGGTAAAGCACATCGTGGCACTGCGTGGCGATCCACCGGGCGGCCTCTCAGAAAAATTCCAACCTCACCCGCAAGGCTACGCCAACGCCGCAGAACTGGTGCGGGGCATCAGGCAGATTGCAGATTTCGAAGTATCGGTTTCGGCCTATCCCGAACGCCACCCGGATTCGGTTTCAATCGAAGAAGATCTGGCCTTCATGGCCAACAAGGCCGATCACGGCGCGACCCGCGCCATCTCGCAATTCTTTTTCCACAATTCTTTTTTCCTGCGCTTGCGTGACCGCATCGCCGCGCGCGGCATAAACATCAATCTGGTGCCCGGCATCTTGCCCATCACCAATTTCACCCGCGTGCAGGAATTCGCGGGCAAGTGCGGCGCGCATATTCCGCCAGAACTCGTCAGCCGCTTTTCTGGATTGGAAAACGATCCCGAAACCCGAAACCTCGTCGCCGCCATGGTCGCCGCAGAACAGGTCCACGCCCTCTCCCGCGAAGGCGTAAATGAATTTCATTTTTACACACTGAACCGAGCCGAACTTGTTTACGCGTTATGCCGGACGCTGGGATTGGGAGCGCCAGCAGAAAAAGCGGCTTAAGTTTGTAGAACTAATGCGGTTTCGGTTTGGGTGACACAAGTACAAAATGCCTTCGTGGCCCGCTTCATGCGGACCACCCTGAATGATGTGTAGCTATTCTTGCCGTTCAAAATGAATGTGCTCAATTTGATTGTTCGCCTGCTTCGACCAATATTCATAGCTGTTCCGGGTTAGTTTGCATAAATTCAAAAATGCCGTCATGGCCCGCCTTAGGCGGCCCACCCATGAGTGGCAGGCGGTTCGTCTAGACGTACAATACAGAATGTATTCTTCATGATGATCGTTTGCTTCGTCCAAATTGATAGCCATAGGTGACCCGCCTGAAGCGGGCCATGACGGAATATTGGTGGTTGACGCTGTTGATGCGACACCCCTAACCCACCGCCATCCCGTTCCGCGCCCATACTGGCGCAATCATTGGCCGCGCGGCGACCAGTTCATAGAGCCGCTTCAAATTCGCATGCCGCACGAGCAGTTTCGGCACATCTTCCGACCAGCTGATCAGCATCGCCCCATAAATGTCGAGTGCGGAAAAATTTGCACCCAGCATGTAAGGACCTTTCCCCAACCCGTCGGCAAGAATGTCGAAGTCCCGGTTGAGGTCAATGATGGCCTTGGTCCTGATCGCTTCCGCGTGCGTCGCATCAGTCGAAAATCTTTCCGGATAATACATCCTCAGATCACTGTTGTAAGGTGCGGCCGCCAGATACACCATCCAGCGCAAATACTGCGCGCGGGCCGGATGTTCGATCAAAGGTGCAAAGCCTTTCGCTGGAAAAAGATCGGCGAGACAAATCAGGATCGCCGCACTCTCGGTCATCATCGCACCATCAGGAAGCACCAGCGCCGGAACCTCTCCGCGTGGATTGATTGCCTTGAACCACTGCGGAATGGACTTGTCCGGATTGCGTGGCACATCAATCAATTCATGCTCAATTCCCAACTCCGCCAGCAAAGCCTCAACCGCCACAGAACCAGAACCCGACCGTCCATAAAGCTTGTACATTCACTTCCTTGCCACGATAAACAGCCGCGGGAACCGGAACAGCACCTTGCCATCATGCTGCACTGGATAATGTTCTTCCAGCGCAGCGCGATAGGCGAGCAGATATTCCGCCTGCTCTTCTTCAGTCAGAAGATCCAGATAAGGCTTGAGCCCGGTTGACGACACCATGCCGACAATGCCCTGATGCCCATCGACCGCGTGTTCATAGAGTGTGTGCCAGATATCAATTTCATTGCACAATGGTTTCAGGAGGTCATAATACTCCGTAGGCAGATGAATTTCGGCGCGTGACTCGCCTACCTTTGAAAGCTTGTGCGCCCATGGTCCCTGCGCTGCCACTTCAGCCATTAGGAAATGCGAGGGTTCCGACAGATTATCTGGCATCTGCAACGAGAACACTGATTCCTTTTTCATCGCATGCAGTATCTTTCGCAACAATTGCCCGTGCTGCGGCACCCACTGGAACAGCGCGTTTGAAAAAACCAGATCGGCTTCCTTGTCCGGCGGCCACATGGCAATATCCTGCGAGCGGAATTCAACGCCCGAAACGGTTTCCTTGGCTTTGGCGATCATCGCCGGCGAGCGGTCAATCGCAACGATGCGCGAAGCGGGATAGGCATGCTTGAGCATGCCGGTCGAATTTCCAGGGCCGCAACCCAGATCATAAACCACGCGCGGCCGCTGCAGCGGAATGCGCAGGATCAAATCAATGATCGGCCGCGCGCGTTCATCGGCATAGGCCAGGTATTGCTCAGGATTCCAATCGGCCATCGGCAGGTAGTCCTCGCTCTGAATCACCGTCGCCATCTGGATTTGCACAGGAACAGCACCGCTTTGCAAGTAGCGCGTGAAAAGCTATTCCTTTGCGATGGTGAATTTGCACGAAAGCTGGCTGAAGCCGCTGGCCCAGGAATTTGAAGCGCCCTACATGGCAACTCTCAAATCCTTCCTCATTGCCGAACGCGATGCGGGAAAACGCATCTTCCCGCGCGCCACCGAATGGTTCCACGCGCTCGATGCCACACCACTGGATCAGGTGCGCATCGTGATCCTCGGGCAGGACCCATATCACGGCGAAGGCCAGGCGCACGGCCTGTGCTTCTCAGTGCAGCCCGGCGTGCCGCCACCACCATCTCTCGTCAACATCTACAAGGAAATGAAAGCCGATCTCGGCCTTGTTGCTCCGCGCCACGGCCATCTCGAAAGCTGGGCCAAACAAGGCGTACTATTGCTCAACGCCGTTCTGACTGTTGAAGCAAACCGCGCGGCATCGCATCAGGGCAAAGGCTGGGAACGTTTCACCGATGCCGTGATCCGCGAAGTGAACGCGCTGCCCCATCCGGTCGTTTTTATTCTCTGGGGTAATTACGCGCAGAAAAAAGCGGCATTTGTAGACACCGCGCGCCATTGCATCATCAAATCCGCGCATCCATCGCCGCTCTCCGCGCACAATGGATTTTTCGGGTCAAGACCATTTTCGAAGACCAATGAATTCCTGCAATCCCAAGGCCTGAAACCCGTGAATTGGGAATTGCCCGCCACACCAACAACATAGGCCTCAAGCAACCCGAACCCGGCTCCGCCACCATTCCACAAGCAGATGCGCAAACAATGCTGCGAACACGATTGCGCCGCCAATCAAAGTCATGCGCGATGGCATTTCGCCGTGGATAAGCCATACCCAGATCGGCCCCAGGACCGGTTCAATTGTGCCGATGAGTGCTGCAATGGCTGACGGCAACAACCGGGCACCTGTTGCAAACATGGCAAGCCCCGCACCAAGGTTGACTGCACCAAACAAAAACAACCAGCCAAGATCAGGCAGCGAAACCGAGATATCGCCAGTGCGCGCAGCGAACATCAGCGAGAATACTGCTGCGAACAACGTGCCGAGGCAAACGGCCGGCGTCATCCGCACTGTGACCGAACGACGTGTGATGACTGTTGCAATCGAAAACACAACGGCAATGAGCACGGCCAACCCGTTTCCGATTGGCGAAACGTCATCCGCAAGCGAGTCCGACACCATGATGCCAATGCCCGCCATCACTGCTGCGATTGCAACCCAGGTCGAAACTGCAGGCCGCTCCCCAAACAGGACAAATGCCAACAGTGCCGCAAGCAAAGGCACACCAGCCTGCACCAGTAGAATATTGGCCACAGTTGTGTAAGAAAGCGCCACAACAAAACTGGTCGAAGCAATGGCAAAACAGGCAGCCACCCCCAAACCAGCGCGGCCCATGCCGCGGAACAGCCGGTAAGTCCCTTCCCCGCCGTCGCGCGCCACCATAAATACAAGAAGGAACAGTGTAGCGAAATAACTGCGCCAGAAAACAACTGTCCAGTTGTTGTCCTCAATCAGAAACCGCGCAATCGTGCCTCCAAAACTCCAGGCGATTGCTGAACCTGCAACCAGAACAGCACCAAAAATGAATTGCGATTTGGAATGCGTCGTCACGACATTGAGGCCTCTACATTTCACACGTGCAAACCAGGCGCTTCATAACCTACTCGCTCGACATACTCAGTATATCCGCCGCCATATTGATGCACGCCATCTGGCGTCAGTTCCAGCACGCGGTTCGACAGTGCCGCAAGAAAATGGCGGTCGTGGCTCACAAACAGCATCGTGCCCTCATAATCAGCCAGTGCCTTGATCAGCATTTCCTTGGTGAGAAGATCGAGATGGTTCGTCGGCTCGTCAAGCACCAGAAAATTCGGTGGATCAAACAGCATCTGCGCCATCACCAGACGTGCTTTTTCGCCGCCGGACAAAACCCGGCACGGCTTTTCAATATCGTCGCCTGAAAACCCGAAACACCCCGCAAGTGTGCGCAAAGAATTCTGCGTCGCCTGCGGGAAGGACTTTTCCAATGATTGAAACACCGTGTCTTCGCCATCCAGCAATTCCATCGCGTGCTGCGCGAAGTATCCCATCTTTACCGATGCACCCGTGGCAACCTTGCCTTTGTCAGGCTCTGCAGTGCCTGCCACCAGTTTTAACAAAGTTGATTTCCCGGCGCCATTGACACCCATGATGCACCAGCGTTCCTTGCGCCGGATTTGGAAATCGAGGCCATCATAGATGCTGCGTGCACCATAGGCCTTGTGCACACCATTGAGGCTCACCACATCTTCGCCCGAGCGCGGTGCGGGTGCAAATTCAAACAGCACTGATTGCCGCCGCCGCGGCGGTTCCACGCGGTCGATCTTTTCGAGTTTCTTTACGCGGCTCTGCACCTGCGCTGCATGGGAGGCCCGGGCCTTGAAACGTTCGATGAATTTGAGTTCCTTGGCCAGCATCGCTTGCTGCCTCTCGAACGAAGCCTGTTGCTGCTTTTCATTCATCGCGCGCTGGTCTTCATAAAATTCGTAGTCACCGGAATATGAATTCAGCTCGCCTGCATCAATCTCCACAATTTTCGTCACGATGCGGTTCATGAATTCGCGGTCATGTGACGTCATCACCAGCAGGCCTTCATAATTCTTGAGAAAGTCTTCGAGCCAGATCAGGCTTTCAAGATCAAGATGGTTCGATGGTTCGTCGAGCAGCATGGCATCAGGCCGCATCAAAAGAATGCGCGCCAGTGCTACACGCATTTTCCATCCGCCCGAGAGATTGCCGACATCGCCATCCATCATCTCTTGCGAAAAACTCAAACCCGCCAGAACTTCCCGCGCCCGCGCATCCTGTGCATAGCCATCGAGTTTTTCGAAATGCGCCTGCACCTCGCCATAACGCGCAATGATCTCGTCCATCTCGTCTGAGCGCGCCGGGTCCGCCATCGCATGTTCCAGCTCTTTCAACTCAGCCGCAACAACACTCACGGGCCCTGCCCCATCCATCACCTCGGCAACGGCACTGCAGCCCGCCATCTCGCCCACATCCTGGCTGAAGTAGCCGATGGTGATGCCGCGATCTGTCGTGACCCGCCCTTCATCGGGATCCTCGCGTCCCGCTATCATGCGGAACAACGTGGTCTTCCCGGCGCCATTCGGCCCCACAAGCCCAATCTTCTCGCCCCGGTTCAAGGCGGCGGAGGCCTCGACAAAAAGCAGTTGGTGTCCATTTTGCTTGGAAATCGAGTCAATGCGGATCATGATGCGCGAGGCTTAGGCGAAGCGCGAGTTCACGGTCAATTGAAAGATTTTTGCGTGCGCGAGTGCTTCACAACAATTTTTTGCAAAGCTTGACATCATCCCCGGAATTGCCGGATTGCCGCACTGCCAGCGTCCAGCTCCTTCGCAATTCGAATTGAAAGGCTCGCGTCTCTGCTCCTGTGCCTAGCGATGCTTCGACATGCCCCCGGTCGCGCAACCAATCTTCACATGCTTTGATCAACCCGGATCCATGGCCGCAGCCCTCATGCTCCGGCAAAACAAACAACGCAAAAATGTCCGCTTCGGCCCGCTGCGCCATCGAGAACCCCACTACCCCATCTTCCGCTTCAGCCACCCAACAGCCCAAAGACCCCGCCGCCATCTGTTCCGCAACCGACGCCACCGTGATGCCAAGTGCCGCCAACTTCTACATGCTGAGATGGTCTTCGCGCACGGCGATGCGGATACGTCTCCCCGCCCTCTAGGGCGGGGTTGGGAAGGTGGGCTTTTTATTTTATCTACGCTTCTTTTTTTGGAGAGACTGTCGCGGAACGCGGCTGATGACATCCCTTCGTCACGCGAGCTCGTGGATAACCTCCCCAACACTCCCAAACACCTTGCCCCCGCGCTTCGCTGGCCTGGCGATCATGATTGTTGGAATTCCGAGCTGTGCGGCAGCATCGAGCTTGTGCGAGGCCGGGCCGCCGGCGTTTTTGCTGACGAGGTAGGTGATGCGGTGGTGCTTCATCAATTCGAGTTCGGGCTCAACTGAAGTTGGCGGGCGGGCGCGGACAAGGATCCAGCGGCCGGGGATAATTTGGGCTGGGAGTTCGATCATGCGGAGGATTCCGGATATGTCTTCGCGGCTGAGGAAGGGGGCGAGTTCCTTGCGGCCGATGGCGAGGAATACGCGGGCGTTTGGGGGCAGGAGCCGGGCGGATTCCTCGTAGGACTTGGCCTTGATCCAGATTGCGCCTTTTGGTTTGGCCCAAGCGGGCCGGGTGAGGCGGAGATGGGTGATCGCCAGATGCTCCACTGCCTTCGCGGCATTGGCGGAGATTTGGGCGGCGAAGGGGTGCGTTGCATCGATCAGTACACTGATGTTTTCGCGTTGCAGATAATTTCGCAAACCCTCCGCGCCGCCGAAGCCCCCTACCCTGACCTTGCATTTCACGGTTTCCGGATTTTCGGTGACGCCGGCGAGAGAGAGCGTCACGCCGTGGCCGAGATCGTGAAGCGCATCGCAGATCGCCCTCGCGTCGCGCGTGCCGCCGAGGACGAGAATTTTATGTGGCATGCGCAATAATTTTCCCGTCGCGCGAGACGATGATGACATCAGCTGCGGTGCTGCTTCCGGCGAGCATGGCCTTGACCTGATCACAGGCAGCGCGTGCGACTTTCCGCGCTAGATCGGGGCCCGCCATTTCCAGCACATGCTGTGCGGTGTTGGCGGTTGCGACATCCCCACGGATTTCATTGGGGACACGGACCGCGAGCCATTCGAAATCCACTTGCGAGCGGCCGGAGTGGAGGTCCATGGCACCTTGGGCGAGTTTCACCATCTTGCCAAAACCGCCGCCGATGGTGAGGCGGGCCACTGGATGGAGTTTCAGATATTTCAGCACGCCGCCGGCGAAGTCGCCCATGTCGAGCATGGCTTCGAGCGGCAGGCCATAAAGAGCGCGCACCGCATCTTCGCTGGTGGAACCGGTGCAGCCAGCCACATGTTGCAAGCCCATGGCGCGGGCGACGTCGATGCCGCGATGGATGGAGGCGATCCATGCAGCACAGGAAAACGGATTGACGATTCCGGTGGTGCCGAGGATCGAAATGCCGCCGACAATACCGAGGCGCGGGTTCCAGGTTTTTTCGGCGAGGCCAACGCCGCCGGGGACGGAGATTTCGATTTCCACATTCTCGCCGCCCATTTCGCTGATGACGTCGATCATCATTTTGCGGGGGACGGGATTGATGGCGGGTTCGCCCACGGGGATGGGGAGACCGGGTTTGGTGACCGTACCGACACCATCGCCTCCGGCAAAAACAATTCCATTTTGGCCGTATTTGACCGTGGAAACGATGGTGGCGCCATGCGTTACATCGGGGTCGTCGCCTGCGTCCTTGATGATGGCGGCGCGGGCCCAGCCGTTGCCCAGCTCCGTATGGGCCAATGAAAAAGCTGGGGTTTCACCTTTCGGCAAAGTGATGGTGACGGGGTCGGGGAAGTGGCCCGTCAGCAATGCCGTATAAGCGGCCTTGGTTGCCGCGGTTGCGCAAGCGCCCGTCGTCCACCCCCGTCTTAATGCACCTTCGGGCTTTTCGTTCCGCATAGATGACTTGTATAAGGCTGCAATGGCAAGCGGACCAAATATTTCTGCACAAACCTGGGATCAGCAGGCGACGGGGTTTTCCCGGCTTGATGGCGAAGCATTTCCGGTGTTCGAACCGGGCTGGGTTTGGCTGGTGGGGGCTGGTCCCGGCGCGCCAGGATTGATGTCATTGCTGTGCTATCACGCGATGCAGAATTGCGATGTGGTGGTTTATGACGCGCTGGTCAATCCGGACATATTGCGCTGGGTGCGCGTTGGCGTGGAGCTTGAATATGCCGGCAAACGAGGCGGCAAGCCGTCGCCAGTGCAGCGGGACATTTCTGTGCGGTTGATTGAACTGGCAGGCCGGGGCAAGCGCGTGTTGCGGCTGAAAGGTGGCGATCCGTTCATGTTTGGCCGCGGTGGGGAAGAAAGCCAGACGCTCGCTAAAGCGGGCGTGCCGTTTCGGATTGTGCCTGGCATAACTTCTGGCGTGGGAGGCCTGGCTTATGCTGGTATTCCGGCGACGCATCGCGATACGAACCATACGGTTATTTTTCTAACCGGGCATGATGCGTCCGGCCAGATGCCCGCAAGTGTCAACTGGCAGGCTGTGGCAACGGCGGCGCCGGTGATCGTAATGTATATGGCTGTCAAGCATTTAGGGGAGATTGCTGAGGCTTTGGTGAAAGGCGGGCGGGTGCCGGATGATCCGGTGGCCATTGTCTCGCATGCGTCCCTGCCGCAGCAACGCGTTGTTGCAACAACACTTGCGGAGGCGGGAGCGTTTGTAGCGCGGGAAAGTCCACCAACGCCCGCGATCGTCGTGGTTGGACATGCGTCGGATTGGCGACCGCTGCTCGACTGGTATTCCCCGGCACTTCGGGAGAATCCAATTGGCTAAAGCCCTTGTTGTTGCAGCACCCCAATCGGGCAGCGGCAAGACACTGTTCACGCTGGGGCTTATCCGGGCATTGCGGAACCGGGGCCTCAAGGTAGCTTCGGCAAAAGTGGGACCAGATTACATTGACCCCCAATTCCACGCCGCAGCGAGCGGGCAACCATGTGTCAATCTTGACCTTTGGGCGATGGGAGAAGCGCGGTGCCGCGGCCTTCTTGTTCAGGCTGGCGCCGGACAAGATGTGGTCATTGTCGAAGGCGTGATGGGACTGTTCGATGGGCCTGCAGGAGCCAAAGGTTCAACGGCCGATCTTGCTGAAGCACTCGGATTACCCATTGTGTTGCTCGTCGATGCCAGTCATCAGGCGCAATCGATTGCCGCTTTGGTGCATGGGTTTCAGACTTTCCGGCCTTCATCGCAGATTGCCGGCGTTGTGTTGAACAAGGTCCGTTCGGATCGGCATCTCGCAGTTCTATCGGATTCGCTTCGGTGCGAGCTGTTTGGCGCGGTGCGGCAGAACGACTTGCTTAATCTGCCGTCCCGGCATCTAGGATTGATACAAGCTCAGGAATTTCAAAGTCTTGAACAGCTCATTGAAGAGGCTGCCTTAGCGGTCACACGTGAAACATTTCTTGACAAGTTGTTTCAAATTGGAACGGATTTGACGAATGATTTGTTTGATGTGGTTCTGCCGCCGCTTGGGCAACGCATTGCGATTGCGCAGGATGAAGCGTTTTCATTTTGCTATCCGCATGTCATCGCTGGATGGAAATGCGCAGGCGCGGATATCAGTTTCTTTTCGCCACTCAAAAATGAGCGACCTGGCGCGGGTGCGGACGCCGTGTTTTTGCCGGGCGGCTATCCGGAGCTTCATGCAGGAGTTTTGTCGGCGGCCGACCGGACTATTGCCGCGCTGAAGTCCAGTTCCGCCATGATTTATGGTGAGTGTGGTGGATACATGTTTCTGGGTGATGCGCTGATTGATGCGCAAGGTTCCTCGCATGCGATGGCGGGGTTGCTGCCGCATGTCACCGGTTTCGAGAAGCGCAAATTGCATCTGGGTTATCGCGAGCTAAGGCCGCTGACAGGGCCCTGGAAGAAACTGTTGCGGGGGCACGAGTTTCATTATTCGACACAAACAAGCTGTGAAGCCGCAGACGCTTTGTTTTTTGCGACAGATGCGGCTGGAACGGCCATCGGGCCAATGGGCATGCAGAGGGGCAATGTCATGGGTTCATACGCCCATGTCATCGCAGAGGCGGCATGACGGCGAAGGCGCTCATGTTCATGGGAACGGGCTCCAACGTCGGCAAGTCGCTGATCGTGGCGGGATTGGCGCGGCTGCTGGCCAATCGTGGCATCCGCGTTGCGCCATTCAAGCCGCAAAACATGTCGAACAATGCGGCAGTAGCAGCTGACGGCGGAGAAATCGGGCGGGCACAGGCGTTGCAGGCGAGAGCTGCAAAGGTGGCTGCGACGGTTCACATGAATCCCCTGCTCTTGAAACCAGAAAGCCAAACTGGCGCACAGGTGATTTTGCAAGGCAAGCGCGTCGCGACGATGCAGGCGCGCGCGTTTTTCCAGAACCGGCAACAGTATATGCCCGCGATCATCGAGAGCTTTTCCCAGGTCAAGAAGGAGTGTGACATCGTCTTGGTGGAGGGAGCGGGAAGCCCGGCCGAGGTCAATCTGCGTGATGGCGATCTCGCCAATATGGGGTTTGCCCGCACGGCGAAAGTTCCTGCGGTGCTTATTGGCGATATCCATCGGGGCGGTGTCATTGCTTCAATTGCCGGGACATTTGACCTGCTTCCGCCAGAAGACCGCGTCCTGCTTCGAGCATTTTTGATCAACAAGTTTCATGGCGATGGTTCGTTGTTCGAAGATGGCAAGCAATTGCTTGAAAACAGGACCGGGACACCTTGCCTTGGCATCATTGGGCATTTTGCCGGAGCGCACCGGCTTCCTGCCGAAGATGCAGTCAGTTTGGAGGAAATGGCCGGAACTCATTCCAATAAAAAGGCAATCTGTGTTTTGAGATTGCCTCGCATCGCCAATTTCGACGATATCGACGCCTTGCGAATGGAGCCGGAGGCCAGCGTTCGCTTCATTGACCCTTCAGAACCAATTCCCGGCGATGCAGCACTGGTCATCATTCCTGGAAGCAAATCCACCATCGCCGATCTTGCTTCCGTCAGGGAGGCGGGCTGGGATATTGACCTCATGGCACATGTCCGCCGAGGGGCGCGCGTGCTGGGGCTTTGCGGCGGGTATCAAATGCTGGGCCACGCCATCCATGATCCCCAAGGGCTTGAAGGCAAGGCCGGGACTGTCGCGGGGCTTGGGCTTCTTGATGTTGAGACGACACTATTGCCCGGCAAAACATTGACGCATGCCCAGGGCAAACATGCCGCGAGCGGAGTGACCATTACCGGTTACGAAATTCATCTGGGAAAAACCACGGGGGCTGATTGTGCGCGGCCCTTTGCCGTTCTTGGAAATGGTGCTGATGGTGCCCGCTCGGCCAACGGATTGGTGCAGGGCACCTATTTGCACGGCTGCTTTGCAGGCGATGATTTTCGGCGCGCCTACCTTGCCGAACTTGGCATAGAGCCAGGTTCGCTTCGCTATGAGTTTCAAATCGAGGAGACGCTCGATGAGTTGGCGGATCATCTGGCGCGATGTGTCGACATTGACCGGCTGCTTGGACTGGCAGAATAGCAATGGCGGAAACCCTGGTTTTTGCTGCGCTGGCGCTTTGGATTGAGAATCTCATTGGGTATCCACGTTTTGTTCAAGAGCTGATCGGGCATCCCGTTGAATGGATCGGGCGGATCATTTCGGCGCTGGAAACGCGGTTAAACCGACCGGCAGATTCTGACCGTGACCGTCACGTCAAGGGCGTTCTTGCGGTGGGCGCTTTGATTGCCGGGACTGTGGTCCCTGCCCTCTTGCTTCAAATGCTGCTGGCTCACTTGCCATTCGGCTGGTTGATCAACGTGCTTTTGGCCACGACTTTGCTGGCGCAGAAATCATTGCGCGATCATGTGCAATCCGTTGCATCTGCGCTCGGTGTTTCGCTTGCGCAAGCGCGGTTGGAGACGGCAAAGATTGTTGGCCGCGATGTCACAAATCTCAATGAGAGTGCGCTCAGCAAGGCCGTGCTGGAAAGCCTTGCCGAAAATACTTCCGACGGCATCGTTGCGCCCGCGTTGTGGTATGCTTTTCTGGGTTTGCCGGGCTTGGTGTTTTACAAGGCCGTGAATACGGCTGACTCCATGATTGGCCACAAATCTGAACGTTATTTGCAGTTTGGCTGGGCTGCGGCGCGTTTGGATGACCTGATCAATTTGCCGGGATCACGGCTTTGCGGATTGTTGTTCGCAGCGGCTGCGCGGTTCACGTCGCGCGGGTCTTCGCGTCAATCATTGCAGGCGATGTGGCGGGGTGCGTCGCAGCATCAATCACCGAATGCAGGTTGGCCGGAGGCTGCCATGGCTGGGGCGCTTGGATTAAGATTTGGCGGACCGCGTCAATATGACGGTGAAGTGGTTGACCTGCCCTACATGGGAGATGGCCGGGACGAAATGACCGCTGCTGACATCGCTGACGGATTGCGGCTGTTCGAGCGCAGCATGATCATCCTAGCGGCGGGCCTATTCGGTCTTGCTGTGGCCCTTTCAATTCCAGTGCAATTCCTGCAATCATCATGACAACGACATCAGCGACTTCGGCAATGCTTTGATTGGTGATGCCTTGCGCATCGCGAAATCGCCGTGCAAGCGCGTTGTCTGGGACTATGCCCAATCCAACCTCGTTAGAGACCAAGACAACTTCGCCTTTGAGACTGCCCAGCACTTCGACCAATTGCTCGAGTTCGTCTTCCCAATTCATTTCGGCCAGCAGCAGGTTTGACAGCCAAAGCGTCAGGCAATCGACCAGTATGAAAGCATCCTTGCGATCCAGCTCTTTGATCGCCACTGCGAGTGCGACCGGGGCCTCGACGGTTTCCCAGCCGTCGCCACGCCGGGATTTGTGGGCCGCAATCCGCTCCTTCATCTCATCATCAAATGCCTCAGCTGTCGCAACATAGAATTTGTGACCGTGGCCCAAGCTTTCCGCCAGCCGGCTCTTGCCAGACCTTGCGCCGCCCAGGACCAGTGTGATGCTCATGATTCGGCCTTTGGAATTCTGGCGATGAAGTGACCGCGCATCCTGTCCGGCCATTGGCGGAAAGGCACCTCTCCGCTTGCGGTTTCTCCGTGAGCCTTGAACCATTGAATGATTGCGTCGGCTTGTTCTGAAGTCGGCTCGTGGCCACCAGTGATATAGGTGAAGCGATCAGTGTCGCGCAGGATGACGCTGCAGGGGCGGTTGCAGTTCCACAGGCAGGCCTGGGTTTGCACCGTCACTTCCGCGCTCCCGGCAGCAGCCAGCCTTCCTTGCACGTGGCCAATCAGGGTTTCGCCGCCGGTTCTTCCGTCCGGGCCGGTTTTGCTTTCCGCCGAATAGCGGCATGTGGTGCATAAAATAATCTGTCGCATGGTCTTTGACGGCGAGTAGCTAGGTGTTTAGTGTCGGAAAGTCCACCCGCTTCTTTGCCAGGCAGTCAACATGAATCCTACGTCACCTCTTACGCGCCTGGCCTTCCATGCTTCTGATACCCCGGAGGCGAAAGCGGCGGCAAGGAGCCTCTCCAAGCTTTATGGCAATGCTCCGCCAGAGCATGCCGATGTCATCGTTGCGTTGGGCGGCGATGGGCACATGCTGCAAACCCTGCACAAGTACCTGAATGCCGGCTTGCCGATTTACGGCATGAACCGCGGCACCGTGGGCTTCCTGATGAACGGCTATGCGTTGCGCGGCCTGCTAGAGCGATTGAACAATGCCGAGAGAACGCGCATTCATCCCTTGAAAATGAAGGCGACCTCGCGCAGCGGACGCGTCACATCTGCCATTGCTTTCAACGAGGTCTCGCTTCTGCGGCAACGGCATCAGGCGGCAAAAATCGTGATCGAGGTCGATGGCAAGATGCAGCTTTCGGAACTGATTTGCGATGGCATCCTGGTTTCGACGCCTGTTGGCAGCACGGCCTATAATCTATCCGCACACGGACCAATATTGCCGATTGGCTCCTCCCTGCTTGCTTTGACACCGATCAGCGCGTTCAGGCCGAGGCGGTGGCGCGGGGCCATTTTGCCGCAAAGCGCGAAGATCAGCTTGAGAATTCTGGAAGACGAAAAGCGGCCAGTCGCCGCCGTGGCGGATCATGTCGAGGTTCGGGATGTCACGAAAGTTGACGTGTCCATTGACCGGAAAAAATCAGTGACTCTTCTGTTCGACACCGGCCACAGCCTGGCCGAGCGGGTGTTGATGGAGCAGTTCAAGTTTTAGAACTTCAGGCAGTCAATAAAATTAAGCCCGTCATGCTGGCGAAGGCCAGCATCCAGACTTTCAAGACGCGACTTTGCGGAAAGTCTGGACCCTTGCCTTCGCAAGGGTGACGGTAAGTATGCTTGCAACCGATCGCACATGGCTCAAATAATGCCAGGCCGGGTCTACGCGGCTCTGGCTAGGCTGGTTTTCAGCTTGCGGGCGACGCTGCGCACGGTGGGGTCGCCATAACGCGAGATGTATTCGACCTGCTGCTGGCGGGCCTGGATGGATAGCTGGTTGTTAACGGTCATCAATGCTTCGAGCAAACGGCGGGTGAAGCGGTCCGGCGGCAGCGTTATTCCCTCTTCGCGCGTTTCCGCCATCAAGCCGCAAGCTGCCTGCAGGATGCCGATGCAGTTCACAGGCAAACCTGTTTTGACTAGCGCATTGTGCAACACCCTGCCCTGGCGCACATACATCATGTCGTGGATGCGCTGGCGGCTGAAACCGCAGAGATGCTGCAACATGTGTTCCACGGCCCGCATGCGGCCAATGCAAGCGGCACGCAGAATGAGCGCGGGTGTGATCAGGTTCTTATCCGCGAGATGGGCGGCAAGCGATTGTGATTGCTCTCCGTCGGAAGGTTCGAGAATGTCCAGCAGCGTCTTGTCTTCGGCTTCGTCGATCGCGGACAGCGTATTCTCTGATTCGGCCCAGGGGAATTCCGCGACATACTGCTTCATGCGCCCGGCGACGCGGCGTGCTTGCGTGACCCGGATATCCATGGGCAAGTCAATCCGGGCGAGAAGGCGATCCATGATTTCCGGCGTGACCGAGAAGCGGGCGTAAAGTTTGCGAAAATCCGCGTCGTTCAATTCGAGCAATGAATTGTTCAACAGAACAACAACCGCTCCCGGCCGGCCCTTATCAAGAATATAGTTCAATACGTCGGGCGCAAGATCAGGGCGGCCGGCTGATGGCCGATTGCCGGGCTTCGTCCCCGACCTGAAGGATGGCGATCATGCGCTTGGCATCAAGGCAAGCAGCGCTGCTGATGAATTGGAGCGCCACCTGATCGTCTTCGGCGGCGAGTGCGAAAACGAGCTCAGGTGCAAGGCGGGGCACGTCGCGCAGTTCGTCTGACAAGGCCTTTCGGACTTCGAAATCCTCGTCGGCGGCAAGCTTCAAGACGATGGGCGTTACCTGCTCGCGCTCCAATAACGGTGTCGCGGGATCGCGAAGAAGTGCTGCAATCTGAACTGCCAGGAGCTTTCGTGCATCGGGACCACCCTCCTTCACGACCTGCGCCAAAAACATGGTATCGAGGCCGATAGTCATTGGCAATGTCTTGGGCAATGTCTTGGGCATTGTCTTGCGTTTTGAAATCATGCAACAATCCGGGGCGCTTTTCAGCTGTCACAGTATGGGGCAAGAATTAACAATTCGTTCATGGGTTGCAGCGGATGCACAGTGATTTCGAAAATGTCAGGCGGCGGCGCTGCGCAGCTGGATACCTGCCTGGGAAAGCTTGAAGCCGAGGATTTGGCTATCGAACGGCATCACCAGCACATCGGCGACGCCGTGAACGATCAGGCGGCTGATCACGTCCACATCGGGGTGCTGGGCGAAATAGTAGAATATCTGATGTTGCGGGCGATGACGAATCGTTGCCGGCACATGGGCGTAGTCGTCACCTTCGGGATTGCCGACCAATACGATATCAAAGCGATTGCGCGGAATTGGCTTTCCTGCTTCCCAGGATTGGTGTTGGGAACAGGTTATTCCCAGATCGGACAGCATCCCGCCGACCAGGTTTCTGGTGGTTTCGTTCCTATCGATGAGAAGACAGCTAATCATAGCAATCACTAACTTGATGCGGGGGGCGGCGGACTCGTTTCGTTCGTTGTTTGAGAGGTGCGCCGGAACGGTTAATGGAGCGTTAAGACACGTTATCCACAGGCTGTGGATAACTGTAAACAGTTGAATCTGGACCATGAAAGTGGGTTATCCACATGATTGTCCACAACAGCCTGTGGATAAACGCCGGACGGATTTTTGGTGAGAATCGGGGTTGTTACGGCTCGCGGCGCAAGCGCCATGGGGCATCGGCGGTGATGTATTCGCTGTAACCCATACGGGCCACGAGGCGCATTGCGCCTGTGTTGACCCTGCCGTTCTGGATCATGCTGTCGGCGATGTGCACGCCCAAAACCCGGCCTATGACAAGCCAATCGTCGACCCGGCCTTGATCGTCGGGCAATGGCAATATCTGGTAAAGTTTGCATTCAAGGGCTGCCAGGCATTCGGCGACGCGGGGCGGGCGGATGAATTCGCAGGGCGCCTTGGTGAGGTCGGCGACGACGAACTCGTCGGTATGCGCAGGATAATGGCCGGAGGTCCTGTTCATGGCGTCGCGCAGATCGTGCGTGACGAGGTTGACGGCAAATTCGTGATTGGCTTCGATATTGGCAAGCGAATGCTTGTAGCCGGACGAACCGAAGACGACGTAGTGCGGCAATTCCGCCACGATGTTGAAGAAGCTGTAGGGGGCGAGGTTTGCAACGCCATCGGTGGACATTGTCGAAATCCAACCTATTGGCCGTGGTGCAACAATGGCTTTGACTGGATCTATTTCAAGGCCATGGTCATTGCGGATCGCGTCGTAGAACATCAGCCTCGACCAAAATATCCGGGAAGTTCCGACACCGAGTCCAGTGTCGCGTCAGCGAGGTGAGCAAGATCGGCGTGCTTGCCGTTGCCACTGAGGACTGCCACAGCCAACCCTGCTCCGCCACGACGCGCTTCTTCAATGTCATGAAAGTTATCGCCGACCATGACGATCTCAGACGCATGGACGCCCGTCAGCGCATTGAATTTGCGGATCATGTCGCCCGAGGGTTTTGGCGATTCAACTGTGTCATTGGCGATAATCGCGTCGAGCAGGTCGGCCACGCCCAGTTCCGCGACCTGGCGCTCGGTCGAGATGAAGCTGTCATTGGTCGCAATGCCCACCTTCCACTCGCGGTCGCGAAACCACATGATGAGCGCACGGAGATCAGTGACCGGCTTGATCTCCATTTTCACGTCCTGCTGCGCAGCCTTGTCGATCTCAAGAATGAGATTGCCGCGCTCCTCCATTGAATGATCAGGCCACCAGACATCGACAAGCTGGCGCGTCGTTCCGCCAGCCATGATTGAGCCTGCAGAAATACGTCCGGTCACTGAGTCAAATCCGACCAGAGACATCATCTGCTCGGCTATCGCCAGTTCGACATTCTTCATGCGCATCAATTGGCGGCGATAGAATGGAACCCAGGCGCAATCATGCTCTATCAGCGTGCCGTCCTTGTCAAAGAGAATTCCGCGAAAAGCCAATTTCAACTCCAATAGGTGGTGAGTGCGGCCGCATCGGGACGTGGCCTATCCTCGAGGGGCGCAGATGTGGCGCCGATGTAGATCAAGCCAGCGACGGCTTCGTCTGCTTTCACACCCATAGCGATTTTTGCCTGATCGTCATAGGCGACCCAATCGGTTTGCCATTGAACGTCAAAGCCAAGCGCTATCGATGCGAGTTCAAGATTGAAGCAAACGGCGGCGGCGGACATCTGCTGTTCCCACACCGGTATCTTGGCGTGAGGCTTTGCGGCGGACACAACAGCAACTACGACTGGCGCACGACTGAAGAGAGTGCGCTGAAAGTTCAGAATTTCCGGGCCATGTCCAGGGTTCTTTTTGCGCCAGACATCAGCGAAAGCGCCGCCGACTTTGGTGCGTGCGTCGCCTTGAAATACAATGAAACGCCACGGCGCCAGTTTTCCGTGGTCGGGCACGCGCACTGCTATTTCCAATATCGCCGACAGTTGGTTTTGGTCAGGGCCTGGTTCTGTCATTGTTTTTGCAGACGCAGATTTGCGGCTGCGCAGGAAGGCCAAGAGGCTTGATTTATCATTCAATTCCGTCATGCAACGCTTGTGGACAAGGTTTGCTCAAGTTGCAACCTGTTGCATTTTGCTGACAGTATTAACCATTTGTTAATGATGTCATTGCGGCCAGTGCAAGGTTGTGGTGGGTTTACTTGCCGGCCGGAAAACGAGCTGGGGGAAATAACGAGCACCTCAGGGGGAGCGAGAAATGGACGTGAGTATTCGTCCGAGTGATAGCCGCCGCCACAGCGCCACTTCTCGCGTCAGCAACTTGGCGGCGGCAACTTTTCTCCTGGTCATGACGGCGTCGGTTTCCGCTGTCACCGCCCTCTCAGCCATCTCGACATCCAATGAAACTCCGCAACGCGCAATTGGTCAGCGTACGGATCATCAGGTTTCGATCACAACAGTGAAACCGGGGCAGGAGCGTCTCTCCCTGACTGCAAAGCTGAGCGAGCGCGGGATCGACCCATTAAAAGACGTCAACTGGAAGATATCGGATAGATTGGGCGGGGTCGTCTTCGAGGGCAAAGCTGTGTCCGCCGATGCACTGGTGCAGCCGGGCGACTACATCGTCGAGGCCCGCTATGGCACGCTCTCCTACCGTGAAGTGATCTCGGTTTTTCCCGGCAACGAAGTGTCCGTGAGCTTCATTCTCAATCTTGGCGGGTTGCGCATTCTGCCTACTGTGCAGGGTGTAACGACTTTTCCACCCGCCAGCACGACGCGGGTTTATTCGTTGGCGGGAATAACCAAGGGCAAGCTCATCGCCGCGAGCAGGTTGCCGGGCGAGATCATCAAGATTCAGGCCGGAACATATCGCCTTGAAAGCGAGTTTGACCTTGGCAATGCGGTGGCGGTTGCCGATGTCACGGTGAAGCCTGGCATCATGAGCGCCGTTCATGTAGCGCATAGGGCAGGTTCGGTCCGCATCGAGATGACTGAAGCTGCGGGCAAGCCGGTGAAGTGGGCTTTTGTTACCGGTGGCGAGACCTATGTCCCAGCTACGGATAAGGCTGCGGCTGAGCTGGTGATGAAGCCTGGCACTTATAGAGTAACAGCTGAAACTGGCGGCGAGACAGCGGAGCAGACCTTTGATCTTGTGCAAGGGCAATCGCTGGATATTCTGTTGCGGGTGAAACAGTAGATCGGCCAATTTGAGTTGTGGCAGATCCACTATCGATATCACTCCTCCGCATGCGGCTATCAGATGCACAAATCCTTATGCCCGTCATTCCAAACGCTCCACGATAATATTGGCATTTGCGAAGCAAATGAGGGAGGGGGCGATTTGGAACCCCGCTTTCGGTCGCAACGGTAACTGCTCGAAAGCTGGGTTCCGGACCAAGGGCTCAAGTTTAGCTGAAGCAAAACACGCCCTTTTCCGGAATGACGGCCGTTGGGAGTTGTGTGAATCTGATAGCTCTGCTTGCGGGGAGGATGGCGACCCTGGACTTGATCCGGGGGAGCGCTATTAAATTCACACAACTTTGTTCCCGCTCATTTTCGAACCTGAGATTTCGAAAGAACTCGACATAAACAACTGTTTTTATTAATTATACCAACAGTCATAAATACTAACTCTTCGGGCTTCAAACGAGTCTCTCGGGTATTCCCTCCCCCTAGTGGGCAGGGCTATCGCATGTGGACATTTTTCCTCTCCCGCTGGCGGGTCATTCTTCATTCCTCTCCCGCGTTGCGGGTCATTCTTCATTCCTCTCCCGCGTTGCGGGTCATTCTTCATTCCTCTCCCGCGTTGCGGGAGAGGGGCTTTGGCTCAAGCGGAAAAAATTTGCCAATTTTGCAGGCTGTGCGAAGCCCTCTCCGTCTTTCGCGTCTTGCGACGCGAAATCCACCTCTCCCGATTCTCGGGCGAGGAAAGCCATATGCGATTGCCCTCCCCACAAGGGGGAGGGAAAAGAATGGGTCAATTCTTGTGACAATTGGTATTATTGGGAAATTGAAACGTCGCATGGCGACTCTATGCATTCGCCAAAAGTTGTGTGCATAGGGTAGGGGGAGCCGGGTGGGTGGCGTCGGCACAGGGCAATTGCCACACCCCACCCGGCCCGCTTCGCAGAAGAGGAAAAAAGCTTATACCGCCCCACGCACCAGCGGCGCTACCTTGGACCCCAGCAGTTCGATCGCTTTGAGCTGATCTTTATGCGGCACGGCGCCGATGGCCATTTGAATCAGGATGCGGTCGTTCTTGAATATTCCGTGCAGTTCGATGATGCGGTCGGCGACGCGTTGTGGATCGCCGACGACAAGGTTGCCTGTTGGACTACATGCCTCTTCAAAATGGGCGCGGCCCTGCGGTGGCCAACCGCGTTCGCGGCCGATGCGGTTCATGACTGTCGTATGAGCGGCGTGATAGATGTCCTTTGCGTTCGCAAGAGTGTCTGCGACGAAACCATGCATGTTGAGACTTAGCTTTGCTTTTGATGGATCGCGCCCGGCGCGCTGGCACGTTTCGCGGTAAAGCTGGAAGAAGGGTGCAAAACGCCTCGGGTCACCGCCGATGATGGCGAGTGCCATCGGCAAATCGAGAGTTGCCGCGCGGACCACTGATTGAGGCGTTCCGCCGACAGCGATCCAGATTGGCATCTGCTTCTGTTCAGGCCGCGGGTAGATGCCGGCGTTGGTGAGAGATGGGCGCAGATGTCCCTGCCACGTTATCTTTTCGGCGTCGCGCAACTTCATCAAGAGGTCGAGTTTTTCGGCGAAGAGCGCATCGTAGTCGTCAAGCTCATAGCCGAAGAGCGGATAGGATTCGATGAAGGACCCCCTGCCCGCCATGATTTCCGCGCGGCCATTCGACAGGCCATCGACAGTGGCAAACTGCTGGAACACGCGGACAGGATCATCGGAACTGAGAACCGTGACGGCACTGGAGAGTTTTATGTTTTTCGTGACTGATGCACCCGCTGCCAGCGCCACGGCGGGCGAAGATACTGCATAATCAGCGCGGTGATGCTCGCCGACGGCAAATACGTCGAGCCCCACTTCGTCAGCGAGCTTCATTTCCTCGACGAGATTGCGCAACCGCTGGCCGGCCCATTGCGGGGTTTCCGGCGGAACATCAGCAAAGGTGTAAATTCCAATTTCCATGATCGCCTGCCTTTATGTTGTGTAATATGGAATTGATCCGATTACACTTCAATCTGCCTGCGGCGAAGGAACCACGGAACAATGACCACTGCCAGGGCTGCAAGCAACAGAACCAACGACAGCGGATGCGTCACGAACACGCTGGGGTCACCCTGGCTTATGGTGAGGGCGCGGCGGAACTGGGCTTCGGCCAGCGGCCCAAGGATCAAGCCGATGATTGCCGGGGCGACGGGGTAGTCGTAGCGGCGCATGAGAAAGCCTATCAGGCCCACTATCAGCAGCAGGACAAGATCGAACACAGAATTGCTGAGGCTGTAGACGCCAAGTGTCGAGAACAGCAGGATGCCTGCGTAGAGCAATGGCTGCGGAATGGCGAGAAGCCGGACCCAGATTCCCGCCAACGGCAAATTGAGAACAAGGAGCATCACGTTGCCAATGTAGAGCGAGGCAATCAGTCCCCATACGAGGGAACCTGAATTCTGAAACAGCATCGGGCCAGGCTGGAGATTGTATTGCTCGAATGCCGCCAAAAGAATGGCGGCAGTTGCAGACGTCGGCAGGCCCAGTGTCAACAGCGGAACCAGCACACCAGCCACTGCCGCGTTGTTGGCAGCTTCCGGCCCTGCCACGCCTTCAATGGCGCCATGACCAAATTCTTCCGGATGTTTCGACAACTTCTTTTCGGTGAAATAGGACAGAAAAGTTGGAATCTCCGTGCCACCAGCCGGAAGGCAACCAAATGGAAATCCGATTGCCGTGCCGCGCAGCCATGGTTTCCAAGACCTCGCCCATTCCTCACGCGTCATGAACAGCGAGCCTTTGATCGGCAGGATTTCTGCTGAGCGCAAATCGCGGCGCGACGCCATGTAGAGTGCTTCGCCCACGGCAAACAAGCCAACTGCGACGACAACAACATCGATGCCACGAAGCAAGCTTGGAAATCCAAAAACCAGCCGTGGCTGGCCGGTGAGAATATCCGTGCCTGACAGCCCAAAGGCCAGACCCAACAGCAGCGCCACCAATCCTCTCAGCTTGGATTTGCCCAGCACTGACGTTACCGTTGTGAATGCCAGGATCATGAGCGCGAAGTATTCCGCCGGACCAAATAACAGCGCCAGTTTTACAAATAGCGGCGCGAGCAGTGTGAGCGCCAAAGTGCCCAGTGTGCCCGCCACAAAAGAGCCGATGGCGGCGGTTGAAAGTGCGGCGGCGCCCCTGCCCTTGCGCGCCATCTTGTTGCCTTCGAGCGCTGTCACGATCGAGCCGGATTCGCCTGGCGTGTTGAGCAGGATGGACGTTGTGGAAGAGCCATACATCGCGCCGTAATAAAGACCGGCGAACATGATGAAGGCGCCTGTGGGATCAAGGGTTCGAGTGACCGGCAATAACAGCGCTATTGTGAGTGCGGGGCCAATGCCAGGCAAGATGCCGATGAAGGTTCCAAGGGTGACGCCGACCAGCGACCACAACAAATTCACTGGTGTGATGGCCGTGGAGAAACCTTGCATCAGCGCTGTGATTGCATCCATCACAGCAGCCCTTTGAATATGCCCGGTGGCAGTTGCAGCCCGAGGAAAACCGTAAAACTGAAATAGGCAAAACTGACGACAATTGCTGCAATGAGGAAATCACGCAGATAAGACTTGCTGCCAAAACCAATCGTCACTGCCATAAAAAGAATTATGCTGGCCGGAATGAATCCAATGGGCTTGAGCAGATTTAGGTGCAAGACCAGTCCTGCAAACATGATGGCAACGGCGCGCCAATCGGCGTCACCTTCTGGTGCACGGAAATTGCCATTCCGGGCGCTGAGCAAGGTGATTACTCCAGTGATCGCCAGCCCGCATGACACGAGGATTGGAAACACGCCGGGGCCGACTTTTGCATGAACCGGCGGGACGCGCATATGCATCGCGTCCCAACCGATAACAGCGGCGGTGACCAGAAGTCCAAGGCCGATGAACACACCGGCCAAAGACAGTTGTTTGGTCATGATCCGGTTCAGTTCACGAGACCGACGCCCTTCAGGATTTCGGTGGTCGAGGCATTTTCGGCTTCGATCAGCTTGGCGAAGTCATCGCCGGCGAGATATAGATCGGTCCATTTCTTGTCGGCCAGAACTTTTTTCCAGGCATCGCTCTTCACTGTCGCATCAACGGAATCGAGCAGCGCTTTCCTGGCGGCATCGTCGAGTCCGGGAGGGGCAACAACGGCACGCCAGTTTGCCAGCACAACGTCCAGCCCGCCATCCTTGATGGTGGGGACGTCGATGCCAGCCTGCTTCCCAGGAGCTGAAATCGCCAAGGCGCGAAGCTCGCCAGAAGCAATCTGGCCGGCCCATTCGCTGTAGCCGCTGATGCCTGCCACAACGTGGCCGCCCAAGATCGCAGCCAGGGCTTCGCCACCGCCGGAGAACGGCACATAGTTGAGCTTGGTCACGTCTCCGCCTGCGGCTTTGGCCACGAGCCCGGCCAGAATATGATCCGTGCCGCCAGCTGAACCGCCGCCAAAGGCTACAGCGCCTGTATCTGCTTTCAGCTTCGCCGAAAGATCAGCCAGCGTCTTGATTTCAGATGCAGCCGGAACAACGATGACTTCGTATTCACCGGTGAGCCGCGCAATTGGCGTCGTCATGCCGAGATTGACTGGCGAATTGTTGGTGAGGATGGCGCCGATCATGACCAGGCCATTGACCATCAGCACATCGCCTTTGCCCTTTTCCTGATCAACAAGTTGGGCAAGCCCCACTGTGCCACCAGCACCCGGAACGTTTTCGACGGTGACGCCCTTGGCACCTGCAGCGGTCATCACTTCGGCCAATGATCGCGCCAGCCCATCCCAGCCACCGCCTGGCTTGGCAGGTGCGATGATCCGCAGATTGTCAACAGCCTGGGCCGATCCGATTGAAGAAACTGCCATCATGGCGGCCAGCGCCACGGAAACAAATGTACGACGCAACATGAATATTCCTCCCCGTATTGTTGCCAGAATTCAGTTCCGGCTGTAGCCATGTGGTAGCGCAAGTTGCGACAAGGGGCAATTCCAAAGCGATGACAAGAACTATTTCCACCTTGATCGGCTTCATTGCAATTTTGACCTGGGCGGTGCTGGCGCTGCTTTCCACTATCGCGGGTCCCATTCCGCCGTTTCAGCTGGCGGCGATGACGTTTTTTCTGGGTGGCATGGTGGGCGTGGTGAGCTGGCTGTTTCGTCCCGGCGCCATTCGAGCGTTGCGGCAGCCGTGGCAAGTGTGGGCTGTCGGCGTGGCAGGCCTGTCCATCTATCATTGCGCCTATTTCTTCGCAATCCAATCGGCACCACCTGTTGAGGTGAGCCTCATCGCCTATCTCTGGCCTCTGCTCATCGTGCTGTTCGCGGCCTTGCTGCCCAACGAGAAACTCCGCGCCCATCACATCTTCGGCGCGTTGATGGGTCTGATAGGCGCAATCGCTGTGATCACCAAAGGCGGCACAGTCGGATTGGCTGGCGGCATCAAATCCGGCCACATGATCGCATTGTTCTGCGCCTTCGTCTGGTCCGGCTACTCAGTGCTCTCGCGCCGTTTCGGCAACGTGCCAGTCGATGTCGTCGCCGGCTACTGCCTCATCACCTCCGCTGTCACCTTCGTGCTGCACATGGCTCTGGAACCAACTGTGTGGCCTGCAACAATCCAGCAATGGCTTGCGATATTTGCGCTGGGCACTGTGCCGTTGGGCCTCGGCTTCTACGCCTGGGATTGGGGATGCAAACACGGCGACATCATGGTGCTGGGCGCACTGTCCTACACCGCACCATTGCTCTCGGTGATAGCCCTGCTGGCATTTGGATATGGCGAATTTGACTGGTTGGTGGGGCTGGCGTGTGCGCTGATTGTGGCGGGGGCGCTTGTGGCATCGAAGGAGATGATTTTGGGGAAGAGAGCACCAAAGAACGCACCTCCCTAAGCCGTCATTCCAGCCAAGCCGCAGCGCAGCGAAGGCGCGAGCTGGAACCCAGCTTTAGCTCTACGCAACAGGCCTCCACTCAATGTGATCGTGTAAGTCCTGCCAATCAGGATTGAGTCTCTCGATCAACTCAATCTTCCAATTCCGTTTCCAGGCTTTCATCTGTGTTTCCCGCTTGATCGCAGATGCCATGTCGGGGTGATGCTCATACCAGACCAAGGTTTTCAACCCGTACCGGGATGTGAATCCCTTGAACGACTCGTTCTTATGGTCACAAACACGGTTCCACACCGCACTGGTCACACCAATATAGATCGTGCCCCGATAACGGTTCGCCATGATGTAAACGGCAGGCTGTAGCTCGTCGCGCATTGAGCTATACTTGCACGGTCCAAAGCTGGGTTCCAGATCGGTCGTTCCGCTACGCTGCACGCCCGTCTGGAATGATGGAAAATGGAGAATATCCTCTTCTAACCCGTCATTCCAGCCAAGCGGAGCGAATGCGCAGCGCGAGCTGGAAACCAGCTGCGACTATCAAATTGGATAAAGAAAGCTGGGTTCCAGATCGGTCGTTCCGCTGCGCTCCACGCCCGTCTGGAATGACGGAGAATGGGATATATCCTCTTTAGCCCGTCATTCCAGCCAAGCGGAGCGAATGCGCAGCGCGAGCTGGAACCCAGCTGCAACTATCAAATTGAGTAAAGAAAGCTGGGCTCCAGATCGGTCGTTCCGCTGCGCTCCACGCCCGTCTGGAATGACGAAAACAGGGACAGTGATCCCGATCAAGAATCGGCTTCAAATATTTTGAAAACTTCCTTTTCTCCAGAATACCAAACTCGTCGAAACTTGTTTCCGGTCAATCTATTGTCAAACAACTGCTTTAATTTTGGAACTGCCATGTCGTCTGTTTCAACCACCTGTCCGCTCCAATAGATAAGCAGTTCCATCGGAAATTCAGATTGGTAAGAGCGAGTCAATTTCTTCCTCAAACTTCTGACAGTCGGCCCTCCAACCCACTTAAAGCCCTGCGATGCCGGGTCTGCAAATTGATGAGCAATATCGGGATCGCAATATTCGGAAAGCTCAAAGGCAATCTTGCCGCACGGTGAATGATAAACAATATCGGGCTCAGGAGGTTTCCGGCTTTCAATCAAGCTTTCGTCGGATGGCCAACCGTTTTTCGATGCAAACTGCAGGAAAAATTCCTTTTCACGTTTTGCCTTATTCGCCTCTTTGCTCGACACTTGCTCACCTCAAATCCGGCGGTGTCGCTTCCTTCACCAACGCCCCTAGCGCATCCGTCAGGCCCATCGCCTTCTGGTCCTGGCTTCCGAGCCTTCGCATGTTGACGGCTCTTTCTTCCATCTCGCGTTTGCCTACCACAAGGATCACAGGGACTTTCGTTACTGAGTGTTCGCGGACCTTGTAGTTGATTTTTTCGTTGCGGAGATCGATGTCGGCGCGGAGGCCTGCGTCTCGCAGTTGCTGTTGCACTTCGCGTGCATAGGCGTCCGCATCTGATGTGATTGTGGCGACGACGATTTGCGTTGGGGCCAGCCATAATGGAAAGTGTCCGGCGTAGTTTTCGATGAGGATGCCGAGGAAGCGTTCCATGGAGCCGCAGATGGCGCGGTGGATCATGACGGGCACATGCTTGGCGCTGTCCTCGCCGATATAAAACGCGCCAAACCGTTCCGGCAGATTGAAATCAACCTGCGTGGTGCCGCACTGCCAGTCGCGGCCAATCGCATCGCGCAGGACATATTCGAATTTGGGTCCGTAGAAAGCGCCCTCGCCCGGATTGATCGCCGTCTTAATCTTGCCGTCGGATGCGTCAGCAATCTGTTTCAGCACCTTCTGCATGATGTCTTCGGCGCGGTCCCACATTTCATCGGTGCCGACGCGCTTTTCGGGACGCGTTGAAAGTTTCACAACGATCTGTTCGAAACCAAAATCCTTGTAGGTGGAAAGGATGAGGTCGTTGATCTTCAGGCACTCGTCCGCCATCTGCGCTTCGGTGCAGAAAATATGCGCATCGTCTTGCGTGAAACCGCGCACGCGCATCAGGCCATGCAATGCGCCGGATGGTTCGTAGCGGTGGACGTTGCCGAATTCTGCAAGCCTTACAGGAAGTTCGCGGTAACTCCGCAAGCCATGCTTGAAGATTTGCACATGGCCCGGGCAGTTCATTGGTTTGATTGCGAAGACCTGTTCGTCCTCAGTGTCGTCACCCGCAGAGGTGGCGGCGAACATCGCTTCCTTGTACCAGCCCCAGTGGCCTGACGTTTCCCACAAAGATTTGTCGAGCAGCTGCGGCGCGTTCACTTCATCATAGCCGAGCTTGTTGAGGCGGCGGCGCATATAGGCGATCAATTGCTGGAACATGGTCCAGCCCTTGGCATGCCAGAAGACGACGCCTGGTCCCTCTTCCTGGAAATGGAACAGGTTCATTTCGCGGCCCAACTTTCTGTGGTCGCGCTTTTCCGCTTCTTCAAGTGCAGTGATGTAAGCTTGCAAATCCTTGTCATTGTGCCACGCGGTGCCATAGATGCGCGTCAACATCTGTTTCTTTAAGTCACCACGCCAGTAAGCGCCAGCAACTTTCATCAGCTTGAAGGCTGAACCGATCTTGCCCGTTGAAGGCATGTGGGGGCCACGGCAGAGGTCGATCCAGCCACCCTGATCATAAAACTTGATGTCCTCGTTGCCGGGAATGGCGTCGACGAGTTCGACCTTGAAATTCTCGCCCTTGGCGCGGAAGAAATCCTTTGCCTGCTCGCGCGTCTTCACTGATTTCGTGAACGGTTTGTCGCGCTGGATGATCTCGCGCATTTTTTTTTCGATTGCCGGAAAGTCCGCTGGCGTGAAAGGCTCGTTGCGGAAGAAGTCGTAATAGAACCCGTTTTCGATTGTCGGACCAATCGTCACTTGCGTGCCGGGGAACAATTCCTGCACGGCTTCGGCCAGCACATGTGCTGCATCATGGCGGATGAGTTCCAGCGCCTTCGCATCGTCTCGGGTGACGATCTCGAGTTTTGCATCAGCGTTGATCGGATCGGACAAGTCAGAGAGCTGGCCGTTGATGACGGCTGCCACTGCTTTCTTTTCGAGGGATTTTGAAATTGATGACGCAACCTGCGCCGCTGTTGTTCCCGGTTCAAACTCGCGCCTTGCGCCATCGGGAAATGTCACTGCAATCATTTTGGCCTCCCGCCCACTCCCGCCAACGTTCGCGGGTAAGCTTGCTTATGCCTGCGCACATGCCGGAACTCCTTGATCGCGTCAAGCCCGCAACTCCATCGCGAGTTCGGGAAACCGTTTTCCATTTACGCCACATTAACCTTAACAGTCCATGTTCAGCGAAGTATGACCACTAACGTTCGGGTGTTTTATGAACAAAGTAAGTTTCCATGCGTTGCTCCTCGCGGGTGCATTTCTCTTTTCGGGCGTGAGCATCGCAGCAGATTACGAGCCTCCTCCGCCGGTCGATGACTTGCGGCCGGCGTCCTATGACTGGTCGGGCATGTATGTTGGCGCTTGGGCCGGTGTTGCCTGCGTTGATGGCAGGCTCAACGACATTGGCGGAACTCCGGGCGGCCTTTTCGAAATGTCGGGCTGCGGCGGAAAGGGCGGTGTCCTCGCCGGATACAATCACCAATTCCAGGATTTCGTGCTGGGCGTTGAGGGCGACTGGGGAATAACCGACAAAGTTGCCACCAACGAGGATGCGTTTGGCGATTTTTCGTTCTCCATGAACAGCATCGCGACACTGCGCGCACGCGCAGGCTGGGCGCTGGACGACACACTTCTTTTTGTCACGGCTGGTGGTGCTTACGCCAGGGGTGATATTGACGGCATTGTCGCCGCTGTCCCGGATCACATCAAGGCGGATCATTGGGGATGGACGATTGGGGGCGGCATCGAGCATGCTGTCACCGACAACTTTCGCCTGAGACTTGATTACCTGTACACGCAGTTGGGTTCCGAAAACTACAACAGCGCATGCTGTGAACTTAATGTTGATCCCGGCAGCGAACACGAAGTCAGGCTTCATGCCATTTGGGCATTCAACTGGTTCTAATTTCTACTCCATACACCAGCACGGGCCGGGGTTATTCCCCGGCCTTTTTGTTGAGGCGCCAGACGGGGCCATTATATTCGTCGGGGACTGGATCGAAGCCGTCGTTCCCCCAGGGATGGCAACGGGAGATGCGGGCGATGGCCAAAAGGCCGCCGCGCTGCACGCCGTGTTTTTCAATGGCCTGCCGCGCATAGTCGGAACAGGTCGGGAGATAGCGGCATGAGCGGCCAGTGACGGAGGATAGTGTCAGCTGGTATAGTCGTATGAACTTTAGCAAGACAGTTTTCATCGGGTAAATCTAATGACTACAAACGAAAAACCCAACATTCTTTTAATCATGGCCGACCAGCTGACATTTTCAGCGCTTTCCGCTTACGGCAATCCGCTGGTGAAGTCGCCGAACATCGACCGTCTGGCGCGGGAAGGCGTGGTGTTCGAGAATTTCTATTCGTCGTCGCCGTTATGTGCGCCCGCACGGGCGACGGTGATGAATGGCCTGCTGCCATCACGCACCGGGGTTTATGACAATGCGGCGGAGTTTCCTTCTGCCATTCCGACCTGGGCGCATTATTTGCGGCTTCATGGTTATCACACGTGCCTTTCCGGCAAGATGCATTTTGTGGGGCCGGACCAGCTGCATGGGTTGGAAGAGCGGCTTACCACCGACATCTATCCAGCCGATTTTGGCTGGACGCCGGACTGGCGGCTGAAGCAGGAGCGCATCGACTGGTGGTATCATAACATGAGTTCCGTGCTGCAACCGGGCATCGCTGAAATAACCAATCAGCTGGAATTCGATGATGAGGTTGCGTTTCAGGCGGTGCGCAAGATTTATGACTATGCGCGTTATTCACCTGATGCGCCATTTGCGATGCTGGTGTCGTTCACGCATCCGCATGATCCTTATGCGGCACGGAAGAAATATTGGGACCTATATCGCGATTCGGACATTGATCTTCCGCGTGTTGGCAAAATGGAGCGCGACCATCTCGATCCGCACAGCCAGCGGCTTTATGACGTTTCGGCGATGGATGACTATGCGGTGAGCGAGGCTGATATCCGCGCGGCGCGGCATGGGTACTACGCCAATATTTCGTATGTTGACGATCTGGTCGGGCAATTGATCAGTGCACTGACGGAAATGGGCCAGATTGACAACACGGTCATCATGTTCACTTCCGACCACGGCGATTTTCTGGGTGAGCGCGGGCTTTGGTACAAGATGTCTTATCTCGAACCTTCGGCGCATGTTCCCATGATCGTGTGGGGCAAGGGCATTGCGCCGCGGCGGGTGCGCGAGCCAGCGGCGCTCACTGACATTCTGCCTACGCTGGTCGATGTTGCAACAGGTGGCAAGGCAAAGTTGGCGCGGGAGGTGGATGGCCGTTCGCTTTATCCATTGCTGAATGGCGCGGCGGAGCATGCTGACGCCACAGCGTGGGGCGAGTACCTTGCGGAGGGCGCTGTTGCACCGATGTATGTGCTGCGGCGGGGGCCTTGGAAGTTCATCCATACGCCTGGCGATCCCGATCAACTGTTCAATCTTGTTGACGATCCCGATGAGTTGAAGAACCTTGCGGCATCTCATCCGCTGTCCAAGCTTTTTCGTGCCGAGGTCGAAAAGAAATTTGATATTCCGCGCATTCGCGCCGCAGTTCTGCAAAGTCAACAGTCGCGGCTGATGATGTTTGAAGCCATGAAAAAGGGGGCAAACTTCCCCTGGGATTTTCAACCGCTGCGCAAGGCCTCCGAGCAATATACGCGCAACCACATGAGTGTGACTGACCGCGATTTGAAGTCGAGGTTTCCTGCGGCACCAGATATTGCGGGGAAGAAGAAGTGAAGCCCTCGCGCTTGTCGTTCTGTAGTTCGGTTGATGGGCAATCCCCCTCGATTGTCATCCTCGCAGCTGTCGCACTGTTGTCCGGTTAACCCGAAATCTCCCAAAATTGTCATCCCCGCACTTGTTGCGGGGACCCATCCGTCAGCTTGTGTGGAAGTCACGTCGCGTTGCCGTGCACGCTCATCTGCCGCATTTGACGCTGCGTTTGCAGAGTTTGGAGCAAAACACGCAGCGCTCGCCTGAGCAACCCGTCATGCGGACAAATAGGTTCTCGCGACAGCTGCGAGAATGACAGTATATTTTGAAAGTTCGAGCTTCGAGAGGCAAAACGAGCTCATACCAACAGTCATAAATGCTGACTCTTCGGGCTTCAAACGAGTCTCTCTGGTATTCCCTCCCCCTGGTGGGCAGGGCTATCGCATATGGACATTTTTCCTCTCCCGCTGGCGGATCATTCTTCATTCCTCTCCCGCGTTGCGGGTCATTCTTCATTCCTCTCCCGCGTTGCGGGAGAGGTGTCGCTTGCGAAGCAAGTGACGGAGAGGGGCTGTGGCACAAGCGGAAAAAATTTGCCCATCTTGCAGGCTGTGCGAAGCCCCTCTCCGTCTTTCGCGTCTTGCGACGCGAAATCCACCTCTCCCGATTCTCGGGCGAGGAAAGCCACATGCGATTGCCCTGCCCACAAGGGGAGGGAGAAGAATGGGTCAATTCTTGTAACGATTGGTATCATATCCAAACTACAATCAGGCACTTCCATTTTCTTGGTCTTTCCTTAACCGGACAGCAGTGCGACAGCTGCGAGGATGACAATCTTTGGGGAATACCGCCTTAAACAGACAGCAGCACCGCACAGTGAGAAAGACGGATTTGGTTGCCGTCACTTGTCAATAAAAGGCAACGCCATCACGTCTATCACTCCTGATGTCAGCAGCCACCAGAACAACAACATCAACACAGCCGATACCACCGTGGTCACGAGACATTTTTTGAGGAGAAGGGGTGCGACTGGCGCACCTGCGTCGTGGCCTGGATCAGGTACATCTGCGGTCTTCACGCCGAAGGGCAGAACCGCAAACAGAACCGTCCACCAGATGACGAAATAGATTGCGACGTAACTGCCGAATTTCATGCCTGTTCCAGTTCTATCAAAGTGCCAAATGTATCTTTGGGATGCAGAAACAAGACCGGCTTGCCATGCGCGCCAATTTTCGGCTCGCCATCACTCAAAACGCGCAACCCATCCGCTTTGGCCTTGTCACGCGCGGCCATGATGTCGGCGACTTCGTAGCAAACATGGTGCGTGCCGCCGCCCGGATTGCGATCAAGAAAAGGCTTGATTGGCGATGCGTCGCCAAGCGGTTCCATGAGTTCAACTTTGCTGTTGCCGAGTTCGACGAACACGATGCGCACGCCATGCTCTGGCAGCGATTGAGGGTCGGATACGTGGGCACCCAATTTGTCGCGATAAAAGCGTGTGGCTGCTTCAAGATCAGGAACTGCGAACGCCACATGATTTAAGCGACCGAGCACAGATTCACCTGCTGCGACGCCGCCAGGGTATCAGTCAGCCATTGCCGCTCATGTGGCATGGAGAGTGCACGTGGCGCGTAAATGTGACGAATTAGAAAATGGCCGGTTACGCGGAAAGCCTCTACAATATCGGAGTCACTGGGTGAGACGCCGCCGCGCAAGAATGCGGGCAAGGCAAACAACTGTTTCAGGTAGGGTTTGCCTGCTTCTTCGCTGACTGCCTTGCCGCTGCGGGGAGAGACATAGATCAGGTTTTCGCGAATGCCCGTGACAGCGCAGCTATCCAGATCGAGCCCGAAGCCAAGCTCATCGAGCAGGCCCATCTCCCAGCGCACGAGGAGCGCTGGCCAGATGTGATCGTCCTCCATCGCGTCCAGAATCAGGCGTGCTGCATCGTAAAGCCTTGGATGGGGCTCGCGCTCAGGCAACACCTGGGCGAGGCCGGCAATTGTCGTGAGGCCAGCCAGCCGCAAACGATTGTCCATGATGAAACCAGCTTTGAGTTCGATGGGTTCAAGTTGGAGGGCGCCGAGATGTTCTTCGAGCCTGGCGCGCCAAACAAGATCAACGATGTTTCCGGCCTGCAGGATCGGGCGCAGGCGGCGTGAACGGCCACCGCGAATGAGGCCAAGGCAACGGCCATGTTCACGTGTCAGCACTTCCGCAATGGCTGATGTCTCGCCATGACTGCGGCAGCCCAGAACAATTCCTTGGTCGCGCCATTCCATTGTTGGTTCACGTATCCAGTCCCATGTTGCGCAGGCGCTCCGGATCCTGCGCCCAGTTCTCCCGCACCTTCACAAAGAGGAACAAGTGTACCTTGCGGCCCAGTGTCTCTTCAAGCTCCTTCCTCGCCAGCTGGCCAAGCTGTTTTATGGTCTGCCCGCCCTTGCCAAGGACGATAGCTTTCTGGCCGTCACGTTCGACAAAAATGACTTGCTGGATTTTTACCGAACCGTCGGGCTTTTCTTCCCACACTTCAGTTTCAACCGTGGATGCGTAAGGCAATTCCTGGTGCAGACGCTCGTATATTTTCTCGCGCGTGGTTTCAGCGGCGAGGAAACGCATGTTGGCATCGGCGAGTTGATCTTCGGGATAGAGCCATGGCCCTTCCGGCATTCGCGCTGCGATCGCCTCGCGCAGTTTTTCGACGCCTGACCCCTTGATGGCGCTGATCATGAATGTGTCTTCGAAGGACGCCAGCGCGTTGATTTCCTCGGACAGTGGCAGAAGTTTTTCGCGATCCATCAAATCGACCTTGTTTAGTCCCAACAGCGCTTTGGCTTTCCGGTTCACGAGTTCAGAAATTATGGCGCGCACTTCGTCGTTCAGGCCGGCGCGCGCATCAACAAGGAGGATGGTTGCGTCTGCCTCTGTTGAACCCGTCCAGGCATTGGTGACCATCGCTTCGTCGAGTTTGCGGCGCGGTTTGAAGATGCCTGGCGTATCTACCAAAATGACCTGGGTATTCTCAATAATGAATATGGCACGCAGGCGCGCGCGCGTCGTCTGGACCTTGTGCGAGACGATACTGATCTTTGACCCGACAAGATGATTGACCAATGTCGATTTGCCAGCATTGGGTGCGCCAATGATCGCGCAAAAGCCTGCGCGCGGCGCAACTTCGTTCATTCAGCGCAGGCCTTCGCGCGCCAAAAACGCTTGCGCTGCCGCCATTTCGGCGGCCTGGCGTGACGGGCCTTTGCCTTCGGCAGTCTGGAAAGTGCCGACGCTTAAGGCCACGGTGAATTCCGGCTGGTGTTCGGGGCCGGTGCGGCTTCGAATTTCGTATCGCGGCAGCGACATGGCGCGGCCCAGGGACCATTCCTGAAGAAATGTTTTCGGGTCCTTCTCAAGACCGCGCGGTTTTGCGAGCGCTTCGGTCCAGCCCCGCATAATGAAAGAGCTTGCGGCGGCGATGCCGCCATCAAGATAAATTGCTCCGATCAGAGCTTCCACGACATCGCCGATGACCGAACGCATGTGCTGCACGCCTTTGCGTTTCTCGGAAACACCGACGATAATGAAATCCGCAATTCCCAAGGCGATGCCAATGTCAGCGCAGGTTTCGCCGCGCACCAAGGCTGAGTGGCGCGTCGCCATCTGCCCTTCGTTTTCATCAGCGTGCTGACGATAGAGGACGTCTGCGATAACGAGACTCAATACACGGTCGCCCAGAAACTCAAGCCGCTGGTAGTCTGTGGCCTTCCTGTTGCTGCTGCCGTGGGTCAATGCGACCCTCAGCAGCGACTCGTTTTCAAATTCGTAGCCAATACGGCTTGCCAGCGTATCTGTCATTTCTGGCATCGTGCTAAGCATGGTTTTTCCGATCTAGA
Source organism: uncultured Alphaproteobacteria bacterium (assembly GCA_963819615.1). Lineage (GTDB taxonomy): Bacteria > Pseudomonadota > Alphaproteobacteria > Rhizobiales > Aestuariivirgaceae > Aestuariivirga. The sequence continues at coordinate 257,701 of CAWFWW010000008.1, read as the reverse complement.
GTATGTTGAAAAACCGTCCCCATCTTATTCCTAGAGGCAATTCCCACACCTTCCAGAAGGTCGTATCCGGCGTGATCGAGAAGAATATGATGTCTGCACGACCCATAAAATTCTCTATCGGCACAAAACCGACCTTGTTCAGAAAGCGTGAATCCTGGGAATTGTCCCGGTTGTCGCCCATCATGAAGTAGTGCCCGGCGGGCACCACGTATTCATCCGTGTTATCCGCCGGGCCTTCCGGCTCAATGTCGAGTACGCGGTAAGTCACGCCATTTGGCAGAGTTTCCTGATATTGCGGAATTGGCCTTCCGCTGCCTTCGCCTGAAGGATCGACAAAGTCGTCGATCCGCTCCTTCGTCACCGCAACGTCGTTGATGAAGAGCACTCCCTGTTTCATCTGAATGCGATCACCGGGGAGTCCTATGACGCGTTTGATGTAGTCGATCTCGGTGTCCGTCGGCAGTTTGAAGACTGCCACGTCACCACGTGCAGGGTTGTCAGCGAGGAACTTGCGGCCCTGAAAATCCACGGGGCAGCACTTGACCCATGTGTTGCCGAGCGCACCGAGCGTAAAGTTGAACGAGTATTTGCCATACCCATAAGACAGCTTGGACACAAAAAGGTAATCGCCGACTTTCAATGTCGGATACATCGAACCGGATGGAATGTTGAATGGTTGGTAGAGAAACGTGCGGACGAAAAAGGCAATTGCGAGCGCCTGGATGATGACCTTTACGGTTTCCCAGATGCCTTCTTCGGGCTTACGATCATAAGAATTCTGTGCCGCCATTGAATATTCGTTGCGTGCCATTCATGTCTCTTGTGGATACAGCTAATCGCCCCGGCCGCATCGATTCTTGTGCTCTGTGGATATAAGGCCTGTATTGGCGAGTAGCAATTGAATGAGCTGTAAGGAAAGCCATAGTGGCGCAAATACCACACTGCATTTGGCTTAAATTGCCTCAATTATAACAATTGCTTGTGCGTATGGGTGGTCGTCTGTGATGGTGACGTGGATTGCGACCTGTTTGCCCTCGGGAGTTATTTTGACGAGCCGATCTTTTGCGCCGCCCGTCAGTTGCATGGTTGGTTTGCCAAGCGAATCGTTAACGACCCCCATATCGCGCCAAAAAACACCATTGTGAAAACCTGTGCCCAAGGCTTTCGAGCAGGCTTCCTTGGCGGCGAAGCGTTTTGCGTATGACGCGGCGCGATTGGCGCGGCGGTCGGATTTGGCGCGTTCGATGGGCGTGAAAATGCGCTCGATGAAACGGTCACCATAGTTCTCGATGGTTTTTTCGATGCGGCGAATATCGACGATGTCGTTGCCCAGACCGATGATCATTTTGCCAGCCCCCTGCTCCCAGGCTTATAGGCCGGAATTGCGGCGAGTTCAGGCGGCAGTTGATCGGCGGGATATGTTGGAACGTCAAGGCTGGTGAGTGCGTGAAGGGGAACGCCGATGTCGGCTTTTCCGCCTGAGCGATTGATGAGGCAGGCGGCGGCGATTGTGACGCCACCCTCTTCGTGAATGCCTGCTATGCATTCGCGGGATGACAGGCCGGTGGTGACGATGTCTTCGACCATGAGGACACTCGCGCCCCTGTCAATCGTGAAGCCGCGGCGCATTGAGAGTTTGCCTTCAACGCGTTCGAGGAAAATTGCGCGCACGCCAAGCTGGCGCGCCATTTCGTAGCCGACGATGACACCGCCCATGGCGGGCGAAACAACGAGATCAATTCCGCCGTGGCCTGCGGATTTCACTATCTCAGCGAGCGCTGCGCATAGGCGCCCGGCGCGGCGGGGATCCATTAGGACTCTCGCACATTGCAAATAGCGAGAACTGTGCAGCCCGGATGACAAAACAAAATGGCCTTCGAGCAAGGCACCGGCGTCGCGGAATTCCTGCAATACACCTTCGTGGCTTAACATGTTTCATCCTGCATCGCGCGCGACCTCGCTGACCAACGGTTTTGCCCTTAGCCCATTCATGATCTCGGTCAAATGCCTGACGTCGAAGACTTCCACAAGAATTGAGAGGTCGAAGAAGTCGCGGACGCCGTGGCGCGCATGCATTTCCAGCGCGTCGATATTGCCGCCGAGATCACCGATGACTTGCGTGACTTGCGCCAGTGCGCCGACTTCGTTGATCAGTGTAATTTTTAGCCGGGCAGGAAAACGCTGGCCATCTTCCGGAGGTCCCCAAGCGAGATCGACCCAGCGCTCGGGCTGGCTGTCAAACTGCTCAAGCGCGCGCGCGAAGATCGGGTAGATGGTGACGCCTTCGCCAGGAGTCACGATGCCGACGATGCGTTCGCCTGGCACGGCGCCTGTCGCCATGTGGTACTTCAGCGCCGAGTGCGATTTGACGCCGCGGACCGGGATGCTGTCCTTGTCATGGCTTTGATTTTTCTTGAGAGATGCCTTGCGGCGTTCGGCGCGGACCTGCTTTTGATCAACATCGTGACCAAGCGCTTTCAACATATCGGCAGCGAGCAGATCACTACGGCCCACTGCCGCCATCGCGTCATCGACATCCTTGTGGCCCAAGCGGCGCACAGCCTTGGTGATTTCCTTTTCCGTCGCCTTGTGGCCGCCCTCTTCCAGTGCGGCGGTCACCATGTCGCGACCCAAGCCTGCAAACTGTTTGCGGATGGCAGCGCGGGTGGCGCGGCGGATGGCGGCCTTGGCTTTGCCTGATATGGCGATTGCTTCCCATGCAGGCGGCGGGGTTTGCGCCTCGGAGCGGATGATTTCGACTTCGTCGCCATTTTTGAGTTCGGTGACAAGCGGCGCGTGGCGGCCATTGATCTTGCAGCCGACGCAGCTGTCGCCGATCGAAGTGTGCACGGCATAGGCGAAATCGATGGGCGTAGCGCCGCGCGGCAATGCGATGAGCTGGCCCTTGGGCGTGAAGCAGAAGACCTGGTCATGGAAAAGTTCGAGGCGGGTGTGCTCGAGGAACTCCTTCGGGCTGTCGCCTTCCTGCAGCACTTCCATCAAATGGCGAAGCCAGCGGTAAGCGTTTGACTCGGATGCATCGACGCGGAAGCCGCCTTCCATTTCCTTGGCGTCGGGCACGTCCTTGTAAAGCGCATGGGCGGCCACGCCGCGCTCTGAAATTTCGTGCATGAGGCGCGTGCGAATCTGCATTTCAGCGCGCATGTGGTGCGGACCTATGACGATGGTGTGCAGGGAACGATAGTCATTCTGTTTTGGCGTCGAGATGTAGTCCTTGAATTTTTCAGGCACGGCGCGCCAGGTGCGGTGGACGACGCCAAGCGTGCGGTAGCAATCGTCCATCGAGTCGACGATGACGCGGAAGCCGAAAATGTCCGAGAGCTGGTCGAGCGAGAGATGCTTGCGCTCCATTTTGCGCCAGATCGAATAGGGGCGCTTCTCGCGGCCGCGGACATCGGCCTGAATGCCGTTCTTGCCGAGGATGGTGCGAAGCGATTCTGCGATCTCCTTCAAGAGGTCACCGCTTTCAGCGTGGAGGCGCGCGAGGCGATCAGTGATGATGCGGTTGGCTTCGGGGTTAAGGATTTTGAAGGCGATGTCCTCAAGCTCGTCACGCACAAGCTGCATGCCCATGCGGCCGGCGAGCGGCGCGTAGATATCCATCGTCTCATGCGCGATGCGGACGCGCTTTTCGGGCTTGACGTGATCAAGGGTGCGCATGTTGTGCAGGCGGTCAGCGAGTTTGACCAGCAGAACGCGCACGTCGCGCGACATGGCGAGCAAGAGTTTTCGCAGGTTTTCTGCCTGGTTGGCTTCCTTGGTGACGAGATCGAGCTTCTTGATCTTGGTCAGGCCTTCGACGAGGGCCGCAATCTCGGGGCCGAATTTTTCCTTGATGTCCTGGTGCGTGGCTTCGGTGTCTTCGACAGTGTCATGCAACAAGGCGGCGGCAATGGTTGCATCATCGAGGCGCATGTCGGCGAGGATCGCCGCGACTTCGAGCGGGTGATTGAAATAGGCCTCGCCGGAGGCGCGCGTCTGGTCGCCATGCGCCTTCATCGCGTAGACATAGGCGCGGTTCAGCAGGTCTTCATTGGCATCCGGGTCATAGCGGGTGACCCGCTCGACCAGTTCGTATTGGCGCATCATGGCGACACTGTACGCAAAAAAAGGCCGGGGAAAAGCCCCGGCTGCTTAAATAGTTGTGCTTTCAATAATCAGTAGCCGTTGCGCTGGCTACCGGGGCTTTCGGCGGGTGGCATGCCTTCAAGGCCGCGCAGCAGCTCTTCCTCGGTCATGCGCTCCATGTCGGCAGAATCCTCGCCGGTGTCGGGCACCATGACCATGTCGCCCAATTGGGCGATGAGGGGCATTTCAGTGGGTTCGGGCTCATCGATCTCGACATGCTTCTGCATGGCGTGGATGAATTCCTCGCGGAGATCGTCCTTGTTGATCAACTCAGCAGCGATTTCGCGCAATGACACGACCGGATCCTTGTCCTTGTCGCGATCTACGGTCAATTCAGCGCCCTGGGCAATCGAACGGGCACGGTGGGACGCCAGAAGCACAAGCTCAAAGCGGTTCGGCAATTTATCAATGCAGTCTTCGATGGTGACACGCGCCATGAAGCATGATCTCCTGTGGATTGTGGAATTGGCGCGTTCCTATAGGCAATCGGTGGCGAATGCAAGGCGGGAGAGGAAACAATCGAGGAACATCAACTGCTTGTGCTAAACTTCTATTTTGTATTTTTATTCGTTTCTTTTGCCATTTGGTACGATTATATTTCTATGTATGAAACAACTTGGACTTCGAGATTTGTCTGACAGATTTTCCCCACCCAATAGAATACCGTGGCCGCCGATGCTTTTTATCGCAGCGGCCATGGCTGGACTTTGTCTGCATTGGCTGATTCCCCTGCCCTGGGCAGCAGGAAATTTGCGGGAGGTGTTGCTGCTGGCTGGCGCTCTCCTGGTGGCGGCGGCAGTGGCTTTGGAAGTTGCGGCTGCGGTCACTTTCCGGAAAGCGCGAACCACCATTCTGCCGCACCGTGCGGCTTCGCATTTGATCACCACAGGACCGTTCAGGTTTACGCGCAATCCGATTTATGTCGGCAATACGATGCTGGTAGCGGGCGTGGGACTGGTGTTTGGCGTGGTGTGGTTGTTGGTCGCGGTGACTTTGGCAGCGATTGCCGTGCACCATCTCGCCGTGTTGCGCGAAGAGCGGCACCTTGCGGACAGGTTTGGCGAGGAGTGGCGACAATATGCCGAGGCGGTGCCGCGATGGGTGGGGAGGTAGGTGAATTTGTGGCCGTACAGATCCACCATTATTGTCATCCTCGCAGCTGTCGCGAGGACCCATTTGTCAGCATGAGTGAACCTTGCGTCGCGTGCCGGGCACGCGCATTCAACGCCAACAAAGCAGGGTTTGAAGGGTTTTGAGCGCAACACGCTTCGTCCACCTTATACCAATCGTCACAAGAATTGACCCATTCCTCTCCCTCCCCCTTGTGGGCAGGGCAATCGCATATGGCTTTCCTCGCCCGAGAATCGGGAGAGGTGGATTTCGCGTCGCAAGACGCGAAAGACGGAGAGGGGCTTCGCACAGCCTGCAAAATGGGCAAATTTTTTCCGCTTGAGCCAAAGCCCCTCTCCGTCACTTGCTTTGCAAGCGACACCTCTCCCGCGATGCGGGAGAGGAATGAAGAATGACCCGCCAGCGGGAGAGGAAAAATGTCCACATACGATAGCCCTGCCCACCAGGGGGAGGGAATACCAGAGAGACTCGTTTGAAGCCCGAAGAGTCAGTATTTATGACTGTTGGAATTAGCGTCCCGTCACGAGGACGGATGGGTCCTCGCGACAGCAACGAGGATGACAACTTTTTTTGGAAGCTCGAGGTTCGAGAGGTGTAGAGGAGACAATTCAGCAAGCAATTCCGATAATTCAAAACAAATTGTCATCGCCTCGAATTACTCTGCGGGGGTCACCTTGTAGCCGACTTTGCGGAGGAGTTCGACGAGGCCGGTTTTTCCGGGCAAGTGAAGTGCGCCGACGGCGATGAAGGCGTTGCCCCGGTCGAGATATTTTCGGGCGCGGTTGGCCATGATGGCGTTGCGTTTGTCGATCAGGGCCGACATGAATTTTTCACCGGCCTTGGCGTTGGTCCCGGAGCCTGCGTCGGCCAGGTGTTTTGAAAGTGGCACAAAGGCCGAGACCTGGCGGTTCACATAGAGTTCAACCATCGTTATGTAGATGTCTTCGGCGGGGATTTTGCGGGCTGCCAGAGCGACAAGGCCCTGGACCTGGTCTGACATCGCCACGTCGCTCATCACCTTGACTTGCTCTTCCACGGTTTCAAGGCCTTCGACCGGGACACTCGCGATCTGGGCGTTACGGGCCAGGGTTTCGTCGAGCGAAAGTTTGAACGGCTGGCGCAGCTGTTCGCAGAAGGGTGCGCTGAGTGACTGGGCCAGGACCCAGGGCTGGAGATGCTCGATGTTTTGCGGCGGCATCATGGCGATCATCGGGTTAAACTTGATCACCTTCTCCTGGTCATCCGGGATCACATCCCAAATGGTCTTACCTTTTGGCATGCTGACGCGATCAGTGAAGGACATGAGCTTGGATGCAAGGCGGCGCTTGTTTTGAATTTCCTGAAGCTCCAGCACCAATACGTGGGCGGATTCAATCCTGGTTTTCACATTTTCGGAAAGTGTTGTGACGCGCGTATCCGTGACGTGCATGGTGCCCATGAGCCAGGAGGGTTTTTTCGATTTGCGAGAGGTAATTTTCCAGAACAACGGACCCTGGTTGGGGTCTGCGGCCATTTCCTTGAGAACGGCTCTGGCTGCTTGCGGGTTGTTTTTCTGAAGCTCGGTGAAAAGATTTTTGCCGGTGCAGGCAGCGGGGATTTCCTCGGCGCTGGCGGGCACCATCAGCAGGACAGTGGCGAGGATGGAGTTCAGAATGCGCGACATAGGCGCATGATAATGGGGGCTGGTTGCGGGGAGATTAAGGCGTTGGGTTAATGGGTGGGCGTACCTGCTGGCACAAAGCCCCACTCCGTCCCTTCGGGACAACTCTCCCGCAAACGGGAGAGGAAGGCGATTAATCTTCCAAATCGAATTCGAGGATAGCCATGGAGAAGTTGTAGGAGAGTTCGCCGTCTTCCTCGTCGCGGAAAATGACACCGAGGAACTCGTCTCCCATGTAGACCTCGCCGGAATCATCCTTTTGGGGGCGCTTGCGGACGGTGATGGCGGCAGTGTTGAATTGCTTCTGAAAATATTTTGTCAGCTTGGCAAGTTCATCGGGTTTCACGGTCTACGGTCTCCTGGCTTTGCCGAGCGTCTAGCCATTCTCCGGCTGATCCGCAACGTTTTCCACCTGGTGGTCCATGGAGCGGGCGGGTTCAGCACAACCGGCATAGCCCACGATTTTTGCAGGCACACCGGCCACCGTGCGATTGGGTGGCACATCGTGGAGTACGACCGAGCAAGCGGCGATGCGCGAGCAGTGGCCGACTTCAATGTTGCCGAGGACCTTGGCACCAGCGCCGATCAATACGCCGCGGCGGATCTTGGGGTGGCGGTCGCCCTCTTCTTTCCCGGTGCCGCCCAAGGTTACGCCCTGCATGATCGAAACGTTGTCTTCGATCACCGAGGTTTCGCCGATGACGATGTCGTGGCCGTGGTCGATCATGATGCCTTTGCCGATTTGGGCGGCGGGGTGCATGTCGACGCTGGAGATCATCGAGGACCGGCTCTGCAGGTAATAGGCGAAATCCTTGCGGCCCATGTACCAGAGGCGGTGCGCCATGCGGTGGGTTTGCAGGGCCTGATAGCCCTTGAAATACAGCAGCGGATCGACGTAGCGATGGCAGGCAGGATCACGGTCGAAAGTGGCGGTGAGATCAGCACGGGCGGCGTGGCCGATTTCAGGTTCGGCATCCAGCGCATCCATGAAGGCGTTGACGACCGCATCGGAGCCGAGATCGGCATTGCCAAGACGCTGGGCGAGACGGTGGATGAGAGCGGTTTCGAACCTGTCATGAGCCAGGACGGACGAATAGATGAAGCCGCCGAGGGCGGGCTCGTTGCGCACGGCTTCCTCAGCTTCGCGGCGGATGCGGTCCCAGACGGGGTCGAGCTTTTCGATGTTCTTCGGATTGGCGGTCTCGCGGGCCATGGGTGTTCTCCGTCGTCTCTATAGCAGTTTTTTGTACATAAGGCGACTGGGGGGAAATAACCAGTGCAGCGCCGTGTTTATGTCAGAAACTTCAGCGCTTCGCGTTTGAACTGGAGGTCGCCGACGGCACTCATGTGGTCTTTGCCGGGAAGTGTAAGGCCAGTGGCACTGGGGATGGCGGCGACGAGCGGGGCGATGTCGCCCGCCAGATCATCCTTGTCGCCCACGACGACGAGCACTGGTTTTTTGACTTGCGCCAGGGCTTCTTCCTTGATTTTTACGCGGGACGACTTGATGCAGGTAGCGAGTGCTTTCAAATCGCCGCCGGTGCGCATGGCGAATATGCGAAAAGCGCGGCCGGCGGGATCGGTGACGCTTGAAAGGTCTTCGGCCTCGAGTGCAGCGGCAATTTCAGCTGCCCCAGGCACACCGTGGATCATCCGCGATGCGAGGCCAGCGAGCACGGCGCGGCGGACTTTTTCCGGATAGTTGATCAGCATGAAAGCGGTGACACGCGCACCCATGGAATAACCGATGACATCAGCTTGCGCGATGGCGAGATGATCCAGCAGGCGCTTGGCATCCTCGGCCATGAGGATGGCGGAATATTTTGACGTGTCGTAAAATTTTTCGCTTTCGCCGTGGCCGCGGTGATCAAAGGTGATGACCTGGCGGCCTGCTTCAGTGAGAAACCTTACCCAGCCGGTTTCGCCCCAGTTGATGCGGCTGGTGGAAGCAAAGCCATGGATGAGCAGCACGGGCGGGCCCTCGCCTGCGACCTCGAAGGCGATCTCAGCACCGTCAGAATTGAATTTTTGCATCGTGCCCCAGTTATGCTATTCGGCCTGTTAAAGCAAAGTTTAAGAGGTCGACATGGCAGCGGGTGCTACACCACATTTCCACAATACCATGGGAGTTCCGAAAATCGAGATCGGGGCCAGGGAATTCATGTGTATTGGCGCCATGCCGCCGTTTGACCATCCGCATGTGTTTCTTGACATGGGCGCTTCGGATGAAATTGTGTGTCCCTATTGCTCCACGCATTATGTGGTGAATGCCAAGCTCAAGTCTGACGACAGCGTTCCGAAGGATGCCGCCTGGCACGGGTGAGAGACAGCGTCTCGATTAGCGAGGCGCGGCGCATGGCGCTTGGGGCGCAGGGCTTTGTGCAACAGAAACGCGATGGTGCGGCTTCCTGGCCTGCGATGAAGCGCGAGTTGAAGCGGCTGCATCTGTTGCAGATTGACAGCGTGAATGTGCTGTGCCGCTCGCACTATCTGCCGCTTTTTTCACGGCTTGGAAGTTATGATCGCGTGGCGCTGGACAAGCGGTCGCTCAACATCAAGAACCGCGATGTGTTTGAATGCTGGGCGCATGAGGCCTCACTGGTGTGGATGGAGCTGCATCCGCTGATGCGCTGGCGCATGGACCGGGCGCGCAAGGGCGACGGCACATATCGCGCGATGAACAGTTTTGGGCGCGAAGAGAGGGCCTATCTCAGGCGCGTTCTGGCCTTCATTCAATCACACGGGCCAACAGCGCAAAGCGACTTGCCGGAGCAACACAAGGGTGCTGGCGGCTGGTGGGGCTGGAGCCGCAACAAGCTGGCGCTGGAAACGCTGTTCGACCAAGGCCTGGTGACGGCAGCAAAACGCGAGGGGTTCGAGCGGTATTACGACGTGCCCGAGCGGGTGATTCCTGCTGATGTGTTGGCTCTGCCGACGCCGAAAGAGCGCGATGGTTTTTTGCAGCTTATCGACTTGTCGGGCCGTGCTTTGGGCATGGGCACGGATTTTGATTTGCGTGATTATTTCCGTTTGCCAGTCGCTGAAGCAGCGCGGGCGGTGGAGGACGCGGTTGAAGCGGGGATACTGCTTCCGGTGAAAGTGGAAGGCTGGAAGCGGCCTGCCTACGTGCATCGCGATGCAAAGGTGCAACGGAAAGCTGGAGGGACTGCGCTCGTCTCACCATTTGATCCCATCTGCTGGTATCGCGACCGGGCTGAAAAGCTGTTCAACTTTCACTACAGGATTGAACTCTATACACCTGCTGCGAAACGAAAATTTGGGTATTATGTTTTGCCCTTCCTGCACGGCGACAGGTTTGCAGGGCGGGTTTGCTTGAAGGCAGACCGGCCGAACTCACGGCTATTGGCCAATCACTCTCATATTGAAATCGGTTGCGATCATGAAGATACGGCGAGCGCACTGGCGGCTGAGCTGAACCGCATGGCGGCGTGGCTCGGGCTTTCCGGTGTTGAGGTTGGCGGCACGGGCAGACTTGCGGAAGAATTACGCAGGTTGATTTACTGAGCGTTATCCTGTGCTGTGGGACAACTGGCCATGGCGAAAACCTATCAGGCATTTTTCGCGGATGTACGCGCGCGGGAGTTGTCCGGCAATTATTCTGCGGTGAACCAGTTCGGATATCTCGGCGCGTATCAGTTTGGCGAGGCGGCGCTGGTTGATCTTGGGATAGCGGTGCGCGATGCAAATCCATTCAACAATATTTTCAGCGGCGGGTTCACGGGCAAGTTTGGCGTGGACAGCAGGGCGGAGTTTCTTGGAAACCGTGCTGCACAGGATTTGGCGGCTTCGGAATGGTGGACGTTGCTGTGGAACCGCGTGCGCCATTTCGATATCGAGATGTATGACCAGCAGACGCTGAATGGTGTGAAGCTGACCAAATCCGGCATGATCGCGGCGTCGCATCTGCTGGGCACAGGCGCGCTGATTGACTTCATCAAGTCAGGTGGAACCGATGTGGGCGCTGATGGATTTGGCACGACGATTACGGATTATCTGAAACTGTTTGCTGGCTATGCGACGCCTTCAACTTTCTTGAACAATCTGGTCAAAGACAATTCAATTGAGGGCGGACTGAAGAACGACCGGCTCAACGGATATGGTGGCGAAGATACGCTGAGCGGTGGCGGGGGCAATGATGTGCTGGCGGGTGGCGCCGGCAAAGATGTGATGACGGGCGGCGCGGGCAGCGACTTGTTTGTGTTTCGCGACGTGCAAGACGCGGGGGATGTGATCCGGGATTTCAGTGCTGTGGATACCATCATGATTGAAGGATCGGCATTCGGATTTGGCGACTTTCACGGTGCCCTGCCAGGTTCGGCGTTTTGGCGTGGTAACAGTAATGCCGCGCATGACGCGTCTGACCGATTTGTCTTTCGCTCCAGTGATGACACATTGTGGTTTGACAGCAACGGCAACAAAGCGGGCGGGTTGACGCTGTTTGCTGATTTGGCGCGGGATTACGCGATGAGTGCTGGAGATATATTGGTCGTGTAAGTAATTGCACAATCAACCGGGAGATCCAAAGTAATACCAATCGTCACAAGAATTGACCCATTCTTCTCTCTCCCGCTTGTGGGGAGGGCAATCGCATATGGCTTTCCTCGCCCGAGAATCGGGAGAGGTGGATTTCGCGTCGCAAGACGCGAAAGACGGAGAGGGGCTTCGCACAGCCTGCAAGATGGGCAAATTTTTCCGCTTGAGCCAAAGCCCCTCTCCGTCACTTGCTTTGCAAGCGACACCTCTCCCGCAACGCGGGAGGGGAATAAAGAATGACCCGCCAGCGGGAGAGGAATGAAGAATGACCCGCCAGCGGGAGAGGAAAAATGTCCACATGCGATAGCCCTGCCCACTGGGGGGAGGGAATACCAGAGAGACTCGTTTGAAGCCCGAAGAGTCAGTATTTATGACTGTCGGTATTAGACAGAATAAACTTGAAGGCTGAGTGTCTGCCTTACTCAATCACGCTCTTGCTGGTTTCAATGAAATTTTCAACCGCTTCGGCCAGCGCATCGCAGGCTTTATCATCAATTGAAAGCGACAGCGCCATGAAACCGCGCTCGGCGATGTAGATGCCATTGTCGAGCAAGTGCAGATACAACAAACGTTTGATGCGGAGGTCGGTATGGTCAAGGTCTTCTGGTTTTTCGATTGTTCCTGCCTTGGGGTGAATGGTGAGGAGAGAGCCCATGCCGGTGACTTGCATCGGGGCCTGGTAGCGCATGAAAAGATCGTTGAGGCGGGATTTGAGCGCTTCGCCGCGGGCGTTGAGGGTGCGGCAAGCATCGGGAGTGTAGATTTCCTCGATGGCGACGCGGCCTGCCGTCATGGTGAGGGTGTTGTTGTTGAATGTTCCTGCGTGGGGAAGTGCGCCGGGTTTCGACGGATCAAACATATCCATGATATCGGTGCGGCCGCCGAATGCGCCAAAGCTCATTCCGCCGCCGATATATTTGCCGAGCGTCTTGAGATCAGGCTGGATGTTGTGGTGCGCAGAGAGGCCGCCGGGATGCAAGCGCGATGTCATGACCTCGTCGAAGATGAGGATGATGCCGCGCGTTGACGTTTCTTCGCGGAGCATTGTCAGAAACTCGGGCGTGGCGGCGATGCACCCTCCCCCGCCCAGCATGGGTTCAAGAATGACCGCGGCGAGATCATCCGTGTGCTGAGCAATGAGCGCGCGGACTCCTTCGACGTCGTTGAAGTGAGCCATGACGCATTCAAAGGGCGCGTTGACCGGCGATGCGCCATGGCTGAAATAGAGCGTTCCGCCGTGATAACCGCCATGCATGGGCATGATCTTCTTGCGTGACGTGAAACAGCGGGCAGCGGCAAGCGCCATCATGTTTGCCTCGGTGCCGGAATTGGTGAAGCGCAGGCGCTGGAGCGAAAACCGTTTTGCGATGGCCTCAGCGAAGGTGATTTCGCGCTCATGCTGGGCACCGATGTTGAGGCCAAAAGCCATAGCTTCATCCACAGCCACTTTTATCCGCTGGTGCGAATGCCCAAAGATGCCGGCGGAATATTCGCCGACGAAGTCGTAATATTCGTTGCCATCGATATCCTTCAGTTTCGCGCCGCTGGCTTCTGCGATCCGGATTGGAAATGGCGCGGAGAACAGCACCGAGCGCGTATTGCCGCCGGGCATGACGGACTTGGCGCGTTCATGCATGGCTGCTGTCTTGGGGCGGCGCTTCTTGAACTGATCTATTGTTGCAGCGAGAGCTTGGTCAAGTTGTTGCATACCGCGATCTTCACAAAGACACGCGCAGATGGCAACAGAATTTACTGCCTGTTGCGGCAAAACTCCCGCAGCTGGAATTCCAATAGTTCCCCAAAACGGGTTGCGCCTGCCGGCAAGTCGTGCACGCGCTGTAGGAACATGACGTCAAGGTTGGTATTACCTTCAAGCACAACTGGTCCGGCTGAGGTCAACGCGATGTCCCAGCCAATAATGACGCGGTGCGGCAAGGCACGATGGGCCGCAAGGGCACATTCGGCCAAAGCCTGGCCATGCAGCGATTTTCCGCCCTGTTACTCTCGCTCCCGTTATGGGATGCCAGTCATAACGGAGGTGCGAGGTTCGCATGTTGTCGCCGGTGAACCTGCCCATGATGCCGGTGTGCACATCAATGGGCGCTGCATACTCGCCATCCAGCGCCTCTTTCCAATCGGGCTCAAGTTTTGCCAGAACCCGCAGCATGGCAAGCGCCACCTCTGGGAGTCCAGATTCATTTTCGACGGTGACGATGCGGATTGCTATCAATGACTCGCCAGCAAGATTGGCGATATCGGGCGCATTCCGGAGCCACGGCTGAACCAGATATTGACCGCGACCAGCCTTGCTCTGGAGACATGCCAGCAACGCCGCTAACGACAATGATCCGCCTCCATCATCAACATAGGCATTTTCCGAGTTGTATCGAAACGACTTAGTACCGGTCGCACCCATGCCATGAGATTTCTTGCAGAACAGATCAGTTGCAAAATCTTTCAATGGAGCCTGCACATGCCTGGATGAGGCAGACACGGTTGCGAGAATCTGCGGGTGCGGCAACGCATGTTTGGCGCAAAACTCGGCAAAGACACGCTTGTCGTTCATTTCCTTGCCGCCATAAGGCTGGGGCCGCTGAAAATTCAGGGCGCGGAACAGGCCGTTTTTGGTTTCAAAACGGGTCAAGCTCGCGGCAGGCCAATGGGCGTGGTCGGGGCGGTACAATTCCAGCTGATAGTAACTTGGCGGATCAATGCCATCGTGATACCAAAGCCAAAACATTTCGCGCGCCTGGATCCAGAGCGATTTGCCCGAGACCGCTTTTATGCCGCGGCCCGCAATGGCGAGCATCCAGGCGACGACGCCGCCAAGGAACAGGTCCTGAAGCACCGGGTAAAGCAATGGCTTTGCAGGCGGGTGTTTCGCTTTTTCCTGCAAAGACAGCGCGTAGTATGTGTCTCTCGCATCGGTACCCACACAGGATGCCCCGTTCCCAAAGTCTGGAACCCGCGCTGTTTTGTCAGTCCCTGCCAACACCAATGCAATCACATAAAGTTCCACCAGCACAAATTCGACGAACCCTGATAGCTCCATCGGATTTCGCTTTGCCCAGAACAAAAAATGGTTGGCCTCGAGGTATTCGTTTGCAGTTGCGGCAATCAGCAGCATCAGCAAAATAAATTGTGATACTTCAATCCAGAGCAAATGGCGCGCGCGCCTTGGCCGCCAAAACAATGAAGTTCCTACCGCTACTGCCAACAAGAACTGGCATGTGTAGTTGAGCATGCGATCTGGTGCGGACAATTCCGGAAATCGCTGTTCAACGAGGAGATCAACAAGCTGCAGGACGAGCAGCGATGAAATCACCGCACACCCCATCCTCCAGTAATGGATGCCCTCTATGGCCCGGGGACGCAGCATCATCATGCGGACCGTCAAAAACAAAGCAATGAACATACCCATCTGATACGCAATTGCGTTTGGAAAACTTTCATCCCAGCCCGGCCACCCCGGGTCAGGCATGGCGTATTGGGCAAATGCGACGACGGCCGTTGCGAAGGTCATGACCAGAAGCATGACGAACGGGAGAATGGGAGATGGCGAAGGCGCCGGGCCAATATTGACGGACATTCCAAAAACACCTGTTCAACAAATTGCATTAAGGCAGTTGAGGCTGCAAATTGCGGCGGGCGCATTAATTCGCTGTAATCTGCAACGCACTTCACCTGCAGGCCCAGTTATGACTGGCAAACCTGGTTTGGATGGCCCGGTTGATAATCTGTGGACAAACATAAAACTGCTGACATGCTCGTCACTCACACACGATAAGTTTCCGGCGCATTGCAATTGTTCACTGTTTGATCTAGTCAGGCGTCATGTCATCACACAAACGAGTCATCTCCATCCAGGGAGCGCGCGAGCACAACCTGAAAAACATTTCACTGGAACTTCCACGCGACAAGCTGATCGTGTTCACCGGGCTTTCGGGCTCCGGCAAATCATCGCTGGCGTTCGATACGATCTATGCCGAGGGTCAGCGGCGTTATGTTGAATCGCTGTCGGCCTATGCGCGGCAGTTTCTTGAGATGATGCAGAAACCCGATGTGGACCAGATCGACGGATTGTCGCCTGCCATTTCCATAGAACAGAAGACCACGTCGAAAAATCCGCGCTCGACGGTCGGCACTGTCACCGAAATCTATGACTACATGCGCCTGCTGTTTGCGCGCGTGGGCGTGCCCTACTCGCCTGCAACCGGCTTGCCAATCGAAGCGCAGACGGTGACACAGATGGTGGACCGCACGCTGTCGCTGGAGGACGGCACGCGGCTTTACATTCTGGCGCCCATCGTGCGCGGGCGGAAGGGTGAATACCGCAAGGAATTTGCCGAGCTGCAGAAGAAGGGCTTTCAGCGTGTGAAAGTTGATGGCGCGTTTCACGAGATTGACGCGGTGCCGGCGCTGGACAGAAAGTTCAAACACGACGTCGATGTGGTGGTGGATCGCATCGTGGTGAAGCCGGACCTTGGCACGCGGCTGGCAGATTCTTTTGAAACGGCGTTGAAGCTCGCGGATGGTTTGGCGGTTGCCGAGTTTGCGGACAAGCCCCTGCCCGCCTCGCAAACATCCGAAGAGGGCACCAACAAGAGCAAGAATGAAACGCATGAGCGCATCATCTTCTCTGAGCGCTTTGCCTGTCCGGTTTCGGGATTCACGATTGAGGAAATCGAGCCACGGCTGTTCTCGTTCAACAATCCGCATGGCGCGTGCCCGACTTGCGATGGGCTTGGCACGGAGCTCAAGTTCGAGGCCGAGATGATCGTGCCGGATGCAAACTTGTCCTTGCGCGAGGGCGCCATTGCGCCGTGGTCAAAGACGGGCGCCACTTCGCCCTATTACGCGCAGACGCTGGAGGCGCTGTGCAAGTTCTTCAAGGTGTCGATGACGACGCCATGGAAGGAGCTGCCGAAGAAAGTTCGCGATGGAATCCTGAACGGTACCGGCGAAGATGAAGTCACCTTCACGTATGATGATGGCTTGCGCGTTTACAAAAACAAGAAGGCCTTCGAAGGTGTCATCGGCAATATCGAACGGCGCTGGCGCGAAACGGATTCGGAATGGATGCGCGAGGAGCTGTCGAAGTACCAGTCGGATCACGAATGCCATGTGTGCACGGGTTATCGCCTGAAGCCGCAGGCGCTTGCCGTAAAGATCGATGCCATGCATATTGGTGACGTGTCGCAGTTCTCCATCCGGCAGGCGGAAAAATGGTATGGGTCTCTCGACAAAAAGCTCACAGCAAAACAAAACGAAATCGCGGCACGTATCCTGAAAGAAATCCGCGAGCGTCTGCGTTTCCTCGTCGATGTCGGCCTTGATTATCTGTCCCTCTCCCGCATGGCGGGCACACTGTCCGGCGGTGAAAGCCAGCGCATCCGTCTTGCATCGCAAATCGGATCAGGCCTCACCGGCGTTCTTTATGTGCTCGACGAACCATCGATCGGCCTGCATCAACGCGACAACGCGCGGCTGCTGAAAACGCTGGTGCATTTGCGCGACATCGGCAACACGGTGATTGTGGTGGAGCATGATGAAGATGCCATCCGCCTTGCTGATTACATGGTGGATATCGGGCCGGGTGCGGGCGTCAATGGCGGTCACATCGTGGCCAAGGGCACGCCGGATCAGGTGATGCAGAACACCAACAGCCTCACCGGGCAATATCTTGTGGGACTGCAACAGGTGCCAACGCCGCGCGAACGCCGCAAGTGGGAGAAGAAGCGCTCGCTGCGCATTTCGGGTGCCCGCGCCAACAATCTGAAAAATGTGTCGGCAGAAATACCACTGGGCGTGTTCACCTGCATCACCGGTGTGTCTGGCGGCGGGAAGTCAACATTGCTGATCGATACAGTCTATCGTGCGCTGGCCCGCAAGCTCATGGGCTCGCGCGAGGCGCCGCTGGCGCATGACAAGATCGAGGGCATCGAACATCTCGACAAGATCATCGACATTGACCAATCGCCTATTGGCCGCACGCCGCGTTCCAATCCGGCTACTTATACTGGCGCGTTCACGCCGATTCGTGACTGGTTCGCTGGCTTGCCGGAGGCGAAGGCGCGCGGCTATGGGCCGGGGCGGTTTTCGTTCAACGTGAAAGGCGGGCGCTGCGAAACCTGCCAGGGCGATGGCGTCATCAAGATCGAGATGCACTTCCTGCCGGATGTTTATGTGACGTGCGATGAATGTTCCGGCAAGCGCTACAATCGCGAAACGCTCGACATCAAGTTCAAGGACAAATCAATCGCCGATGTGCTCGACATGACAGTGGCGGAAGGTGCGGAATTCTTCCGCGCCGTGCCATCGGTGCGCGACAAGATGGACACGCTGGAGCGCGTGGGCCTCAGCTACATCAAGGTTGGCCAACAGGCGACAACACTGTCAGGTGGTGAGGCGCAGCGGGTGAAGCTCGCCAAGGAACTCTCCAAACGCGCCACGGGGCGGACCTTGTATCTACTCGATGAACCAACAACCGGTTTGCATTTTCATGACGTGCGCAAGCTTCTTGAAGTGCTGCATGAGCTGGTGGATCAGGGTAATTCAGTCATCGTCATCGAGCACAATCTCGAAGTGATCAAGACCGCCGACTGGGTGATCGACATGGGCCCGGAAGGCGGTGACGGCGGGGGTGAGATTGTCGTCGCAGGCACGCCAGAAGATGTGGCGCGGGAGAAACGCAGCTATACGGGGCATTATCTGAAGGAGGTGCTGAAGCGGGGACGGAAGGAAGCGGCGGAGTGAGGGGGACCGTCGAAGAACCATATTTCAATCTGGGAGGCTTTGCGATTCGTATCCACGGTTACGAGTTTCCAAATGCGACAGATTATTGGGATGGCAATTGGTTGGATGTTTCATGTGCTTGCACAGCACCGGGTGCGACCGTCACAGTACGAGGGCCTTTTGTTCGTATAAACGAAATCTTCGATCTTCTGGAAAGTCTCGAGGCATTACTTTCTGGAGCAGAAGTGCCTGATGTAAAATTCATGGAACAGGAATTGGCGTTGGACTTTGAGTCCAGCGGTCTGGGTGAATTGCGTTTTACGGTTTCGCTAACTCCAAACCTGAACCAATCGCACCAGATGTCCTTCGACATTGATCAGAGCCATCTCACTGCGGCAATTGAACAGTGCAAGGCCATTCTCGCAAATTATCCCCTAAAGGACGGTATTACTGAGTGAATAGATTAAGGCAACAGATGGAACTCCGCTTTTGCTGCCACACTCTCCTAACTCCCGTCATTCCGGACGCGGGCCTTGACCTTTGGCGGCCACGCGAAAGGTGTCGCCTGCGAGCCGGAAGCCAGCTTCGGGTCAACAAGTCACGAAGCTTTTGGACTGGAGTGCAGTGTGGTTCCTCCCCTCCATCGAGGGCAAGGCAATCGCATATGGCTTTCCTCGCCCGAGAATCGGGAGAGGTGGATTTCGCGTCGCAAGAGGCGAAAGACGGAGAGGGGCTTCGCACAGCCTGGAAAATGGGCAAATTTTTTCCGCTTGAGCCAAAGCCCCTCTCCGTCACTTGCTTCGCAAGCGACACCTCTCCCGCAACGCGGGAGAGGAATGAAGAATGACCCGCAACGCGGGAGAGGAATGAAGAATGACCCGCCAGCGGGAGAGGAATGAAGAATGACCCGCCAGCGGGAGAGGAAAAATGTCCATATGCGATAGCCTTGCCATCGAGGGAGGGGTAGAGGTGGGTGTCAGCCACACTTGACCATGCCACCACGTTTTCCGCGACAAAATCCTGCGTCTGACATCCGCCCCCGGCCCTGCCCTCAAGGGCGGGGGAGAATTGATTGTGTCGGATTGGCCTTACACTCCCCGTTAGCCGGGTCGTTTGCGTATCGAAAAACAGATCTCGGCCAATGTGCCCAACGCGCGTGCTGCCAGGATCGTATTAATTCCATGGTCAATGAGTTGACCTGTTGACCGGCCCGTTGCGTAACTGGCCAATGCATCTTCAGGAGGACCGAGCACTCCATTGGCAATTGCAATACCCAGCACTGCAATCGAGACACCAATTCGCCAGTGATTGAGATGAGAGCTTACCACACCACCTCTGCCCCCAGCTCCCTGATCCGGCTATCAATTGTCATGATGGGCATCTTCTCGATCATGGACTGGGCAGCCAAGAGGCGATCGAAGGGGTCGCAGTGGGCGCCGGGCAGCAATCCGGCCCGTGTCGCGTGATCATGGTTTAACAAAAGTGGCTTGAATCCATGTTCGGTACAAACTTTTGCAAATTCGCGCGCGAAGCTCTCTGGGTGGACAAGTTTTCCAATCCTCACCTTGTTTGCAATTTCGCAAGCAGAAACGGAGCTTACAAAAACCTGGTTCCCGGGATCTTCAATCAAGTCAGCGCGATCTTCGCCCAAACGTTCGTCATTGTAGAAAAACCAGAGCAATACATGCGTATCAAGCAGAAGGTTCAATCGGGCCTTCCCTTTCAGCCAATTCCTCTTCCGCCATTGGCGCTAGAAAATCGGGCATTGGCATCAAGCCTTTCCAGGCCCCCCGTCCTGAATGTTTCTTCCGCGCAACCGGCGCGCTGGGCACCAACCTGGCCACGACCTTGTCGCGGCGGGCGATTTCTATTTCTTCGCCAGCTTCAACGCGGGCGATGAGTTTGGAAAGTTCAGTTTTTGCCTTATGGATGGTGACCACAGTCATGGCACATACTTAGCTAAGTACTTAGCTAATGTCAATTCATGGATTCCCCGCCACGGCAGGGAATCCGGGTTAACGGTCATTTGATCTGGAGGATTTCGAGGAGGAATGCGGTGTCCCATCCAGCGAGTTTTCTTTTGGATTTGACGCTGCTTTTGGTTTTGTTGGCGCGGACAAGGCCGAGGGCGAAACGGCGGATGACGGCCATGTTTTTGGCTCCGTGGCCGGCGCGATAGCGCGACAGGTCATCCTTGAACTCGACATCAAGCAACCAGTGCATGCTCTCGATTCCCCAATGGCTGCGCACGGCAATGGCGAGCCTGTCAATGTCGGGCGGGACGGATGATATGTAGAGGTGCTTTTCGAAAGTGCATTTGTCGGCATGTTCGACGCGGTTGAGAACCTTCACCAGCGACTTGATGTGCTGAAACCGCGGCTGGCCCGGACAGGATCGGCCGGATGTGATCCAATCGATGTTGCCTGAGGCCGTGTAGACGCGGGTTTCGATGCGTCCATGGCCTTTCTCGACTGTGGTTTTGGTGATGAGTTCGCAGGCTGGCGCGGTATCGAAATAAGCTTCCGTCTCGGCCTCGAAGACAGGATGATTGCCTTTCAGGGCGAGCAGGAAATCTGCCTTGTGATCAACGATCACGTTGGCGATCCCGACCTGACACCCCATGGCGTCGATGGTGACGAGGGCTCCTTCGAGCTGTCCGGTCCCGGCAAGATGATCAAGCAGTTCGGGAATGGCGGTAATCTCATTGGTTTTTTCCGGCACACTCAATTGGGTCAAGGTGAGACGGGCGTTGGTCGCATAGGCGCTGAGCGTGTGCAGGGCCTTCAGTCCCTTGCGCTTGTCGTGGGTGCGGCGCGAGGTTTTGCCATCAATGGCGATGAGATCGTGCCGTTGCGGCCACAACGCCTTGATCCAGCTTTCGAAGCAACGCCCGAAAAGCACGGGATCGACACGATTGACGAGGGCGCGCAGCCACCGCTCGCAAGGGATGCCGTTGTGAAAGGGGGCAAAGCGCCGCAACAGGTCCAGATGATGCTCGCCCCAGGCGGCAATGTCGTCGAAATCGTCGCAGGATGCTATCGTGGCGCAGGTCAGCAGCAGTAGCACTTCAGGCAGGGGATACACCACCCGCCACGGTTCTCGTTCGTCGTCGAGCGTGGAAAAGTGCTTCAAAAGCACGGCAACCCGCGCCCGGGGCATGTCGATATCAGTGAAGAAATCAAACGCGTCTTCCATCAGAAAAGCCTCCGAATCAGAAGGCCTCATGGAATCACCAACGCTCCGTCAATGCTATACCCGCGTTAACCTGGCTTCTCAGCCGTGGATTCCCCGCTTCACCCACTTGACAATGTTCTTATTATGTTCCAGCCTGCCCGCAGGAGGAAAATAGTGGACTGGGCACGGGCCATCGAGATCAACAAAGAAGCGCTCACCCGCATCGTGGCAGCGCTTGTGGCTTTGCTTGCGGCGCAAGGTGGGGTCAAGCGATTGCCGCTGCCGGTTTACCGTTTGATCGCTCGAATTCTTCATCCGACCGAATCAGCGCTGCGCCGGCTGATTGTTGTCGCGGCACGGAAACTGGTGGTCCCGATGCCTCAAATCCGGCGCATGCCGCCAGGATTGGCGATTGCCGGAAAAGGTACTGGTCCCCTTGCATTTCAACTTTTTGACACGCGCCAACACTTCGGCGACCTTGAAGATGACATTGGAGACGACAGTGATGACAACAGTGCAGACGAAGGGGGCCAAAGCGGAGGTCCGCGCATCCGGGTTGTAGGCGATCCTGATCCCCGCTCACAGTTTCTGGCAAAATTCGCAAATCCGGCCGACAACAACCTGAGCAGCGAGACAGAAACTGCGCGTCTCCGCCGCCGCCTCGAAACTATCAAACGCGCGCTTGACCATTTGCCACGCGAGGCCCGGCGCATGGCCCGTTGGCGGGCGCGGCGGGCGGCGATGGCACATCCCAAATTCACAACGCCGCTGCGCCCCGGCCCACCGCCGGGCAGACGCAAAGACGGTAGGCACGAAATCGATTATGTCCTGCGGGAGTGCCACGGCCTGGCCCGAGCTGTGCTCGCTGAGGATACATCCTGAACGTCCCCCCCAATTTTGGACTTTCATTTATCCTGCTGTGCTTCGGCGGGCCGATTGTGCTTGAACGATTGCGTAACAGTTGCGATTCAGGGTTGGAAGGACACAAGACGCCATGACCCAAACATTCACCGGCGGATGCCAATGCGGGGCGATCCGATTTCGCACGACTGAACTTCTCGACAATGCGCATATCTGTCATTGCCGGATGTGCCAGAAAGCGGTGGGGAATTTCTTTGCGGCGCTGGTGAGCACGGGAAAATCTGAACTCACTTGGACGCGCGGCACCCCTGCCCGCTTCCGGTCGTCGGCGGATGTGGAGCGCGGGTTCTGTTCGACTTGCGGAACACCGTTGTTTTTTGATTCCATTCATTCCGATGATATCGGCCTCATGATTGGCGCGTTGGACCATCCGCAAGACGTCAAGCCAATTTCGCAAGATTCCATCGAGAGCCGCATGCCGTGGTTTGGCGAGATCACCGCGGTGCCAGAGTCGGGCACATCGGAAGAACTGGATGGGCCGGAGCGCGTGGCGAACGTGGCCGCAAGTAACAGGCAACATCCTGATTACGACACAGACAAGTGGCCTCTGTAACGTCGCAAGATTTTTCTGTAATTATTGTTGTTACTTATTGTTTTAACTGTTAAAGCGGCACTGTCAATAATAACGAAGGAAAAATTCCATGCTTAACGGCTTTCTCCCGCAGTCCTGGTCAGGGTCTATTCACGCTGCTTTGCGGGTGATGACCGGGCTACTGCTTTTACAACACGGGACCATGAAATTGTTCGGTTTCCCAATGAATGACATGATGAAGGGCATGCTTTCCGGCACGCCTTCAGGAATGCTCTATTTCACCGGACTCATCGAACTCGCCGGAGGCATATTGATTATTCTTGGCCTGTTCACGCGGCCTGTGGCGTTCATCCTGTCAGGTTTCATGGCCGCCGCATATTTCATGGCGCATGCCCCGCAAGGGTTTTTCCCCATCCTGAATATGGGAGAACTGGCGATTCTGTATTGCTTCGTGTTCCTGTGGCTTGCTGCGGCGGGTGCCGGACCTTACAGCGTGGATGCCAGCAAGGGCAGGTAATCAATCAAAAAATCGCTGAGGGCAATGGCGGAGACGGAGGGATTCGAACCCTCGATACGCCTTGCGACGTATGACGATTTAGCAAACCGTTGCCTTCAGCCACTCGGCCACGTCTCCTGCTGGGCCGGGCTTTTGCCGTGATTTGTGGCGGGGCGCAAGCTTTGCGGTGCGGCAAAATGGGTGTTTGACGGGGCGAGCGATCCGGCTTAGTAATTTCCGAGTAATTTACTCGGAGACTTCAAATGCGGCCCAAGAAATATCTATTCTCAGCCCTTTTGAGCTCGTTGGCAGTGGTTTCACCCGCAGCGGCTGAAGGCGTGGTCAATGTGTACTCCTATCGCGAAATGTCGCTGATTCAGCCCCTCATCGACGCTTTCCACTTAAATTCCGGCATTGATGTCAAAGTGGTGTTCTCGGACAAGGGCCTGATTGAACGCATGGTCCAGGAAGGCGAACTCAGCCCTGTGGATGTTTTGCTGACGGCTGATGCGGGTCGGCTGGTGGAAGCCAGCGACAAAGGTCTGGCGCAGCCTGTCGTCTCTGAAGCGATTGACAGCAAAGTGCCCGCCAATTTGCGCGACCCTGATCACAACTGGTTTGGGCTGACAATGCGAGCGCGCGTGGTTTATGCTTCCAAAGAGCGCGTTAAACAGGATCACATTTCTTATGAAGAGCTGGCTGATCCCAAATGGACAGGCAAAGTTTGCATGCGACCTGCCGATCATCCCTACAATCTGGCGCTGGTCGCGGGTGTGATCACCGAACGCGGCGAGGAATTTGCCAAGACCTGGCTTGAAGGACTCAATGCCAATCTCGCCGTGAGACCCAACGGCAATGACCGTGCGCAAGCCAAGAGCGTGTTTGCCGGCGAATGCGATCTCGGCATTGGCAATACCTATTATGTTGGCCTGATGGCGCATAACGAGAAAGAGCCGGAACAAAAAGTGTGGGCAAACGCCATCAAGGTTTTGATGCCCTCTTCCGACAAACTCGGGACGCAGGTGAATATCTCCGGCATGCTGATGGCGAGGTTTGCGCCACATGCCGAAAATGCAAAGGCTTTCATGGAGTTCCTCGCTAGCGACTATGCTCAAAAACTTTATGCCGCGCAAAATTATGAGTACCCAGTCAATCCTGCCGTGCCAGCTGATGAATTCGTGCAATCACTTGGAACACTTTCGCCGTCACAAATCAATCTCAAGGCCATTGTGGCGAACCAGGCCAAGGCGGCGAAGCTCATTGCGGCGAGCGGATTAAGCCAATAATTGCAGGGTTAACGAAATCTTTGTGGCTTCACAGCAATTGTTGGATTATTCTGACGGGACTGCTGGAGATAGCCATGAGACGATTTTTGTTGGGCGTGTTCTTGTTCTGGGTGCCGAGTGCAGCGCTTGCCGAAGAAAATTTCGTGCCGACAGGCCCGGGCTATTCAACAGAAATCGACAGTGTCGCTGACATCAACAGCGTACGTGACAAGCTGAATGCGGGTGCTGACGTCATCGAGAGCGATATTTACCGCCGCGCCCGCGAGGCGCAACAGAACGACAGCTACATCCGTCGATTTTTCTCCGAGCCGGAAAACAGCGGCTCTGATTTTTCAATCGACTATTGATCCCGTCTCAGTGCACCGTCAACCAAGCCCGCGCCTGACGCTGGGCTTCAGCGATTTCCGCCGGTGACATTTCCTGCGCCAGTTCGTGGCGGTATTGCTTGGCAGATGGACACCCCTTCATCGCGGCAATATTAAACCACATGTGAGCCAGAACATTGCTCTGCGCCACGCCGCGGCCCAGGCTATATTGCATGGCGATGTCCAGGAACTGGTCACCGGTTGCGTTACCGATTTCCAGGTCTGGAATGTTGATCTCCGAATTCACACTTGTCATTTTACGCTATCCCATCGTTCAGTTTTTAGTGCCCCCAAAGCCACTTGCGTGACTTGCTTGGTGGCTTTTCGCTCACCTCACAGGCGACAAGACTGACGTAGAAATTCAAAGGGATACTTAACCCTTAAGCTGAACAGAGTATGACCGGGATAATTGCAAATCATTATTCAACTATAATGATTGAATGATTTCATATAGTTATGAGTTAACACCGATACAATCGTGGTTTGATGCTTTACGCTCCATTCACCAGAAATCGGAAATGCCACAAATAAATCACAAGCGTGAATGCTGTTAAGGCTGCGGCAGAGCAACTTGCATCACTAGCGGGAAATGATCGGATCCTCCGGCTTGGCCAGTGCGCGGCGGAGTGAGTGCCCGAATACTGGGGCTTAAGAAAATGTGATCGATTGCAAACTGCGGAAGCACAAATTGTGCCGGCCAAGTGGGCAAGCTGGTTTGCCGTTTCAAGCCGGTGCTGAGTTCAAAATCTGTCAGTGCGCGCGAAAACGGCGTTGCATTGAAGTCGCCGGTCAAAATGACATTGCCAGTCAACGGTTCGATCAATTTGGCAAGATTTTTGATATGTTCGTTCTGGCGCGCCAAGTTCGGGATGCGCTGCGTATGAACCCCGATAATTGTGACCGACTGCAATTCGGGGCCCATGCGAACCGAAATGTTGGGAGGAGAATTGCCCGGTGCAAGGGGGTTTACAGCAGCGAATTGCCGGCGGGAGATAATCGCCATCTCGCATTTGCCCTGCCCGATGCATGTGTTGATATATGGATAGTCAGCGCGAAGGCTGTCGTAAACGGCAAATTTATCTTTGGTCACTTCGAGCAGCAAGACGATATCCGCGTCAAGTGCGCGGATTTCTGATTCAATCGCAGGAAGGTCCTTGTTGCGAGCACGCGAATTATAGTGCGCGATTTTCAACGATACTTCACCCGGCTTTAATTGCAATGGAGTTGAGAGGCTCCCAATCTGTGGCCAGGCTCCATATGCAATGATGCACACAATCATGAAGACGGTTGCCGCCAAAGACTTCCATTTTGGGACTAATGCTGCGGCGAGGCAGGATAAAATAAGAAAGAGGAAGTGCGCAGTGAGCGCAGATAGAACATCAATTATTGGCCACAAGTAGCCCAGACGGGTTGTTGCAAGACCAACGCAGGCGAAGACCAAACCGGCAATAACCCCGCCCCATCCAGCGCCGACTTGCCTTTTCGGTTCGGTTTCAGCGGGATCAGCTATTTCATTTCTGCTGATAGCGGTTTTCGCTTCCACGCGCGCTCTGTCCTCGATTCGAATCAATTCGCCAGCGGCTGGCGGGCACGCCGCCGTTTAGCATCCGTGAGCAAATGCTGGAACCGGTTTCTGAGCGCGGAATTGCCGCTAGATCAATCGACTTTCCATTGGTAGCAACATTTCTGGCGCCGCAAATCCTGGCAGCGCTTCGAAACGTTTTTTCCACGCTTGCACATGGGGGTAAGGGTTCAAGTCGATGTTGGCATCATGGGCAAAACGCGCAACGACGTAGATCGAGACGTCGGCGACCGTTGGTTTCTTTCCAACCAACCACTCTGAACGCGCGAGTTCATGATCGAGCACGGAAAATGCGGACCTGGCATCCGCGTCATACATCGTGCGGACCTCTTCGCCAAATTGACGAAGGCCGCGATTGCGCGCGCGCAGCCGGAAAACGGGAGTAGCGAGACGGTCCCATTGCCAGAACAACCATTCGCGAACGTGCTGCTTGTCTGCCGGCGTCTTGCCATCATATTTGTCCAATGCTTCCGCGAGATGCAGCAGGATAGCTGCCGACTGGACGAAGTAAGTTTGTCCATCACGCAGTGCCGGGACCTGACCGTAGCGGTTTTTGACCAGAAAGTCCGGTTGCTTGTGGGCACCATCACGCAGGCTTACGTGAATGTACGAAAACGGATGCCGCATCAGGGCGAGACCCAAAGCAGCCGCGTAGGTTGAGGTCGAACCCGCGAATCCATAAAGCGTAAAACGCTGCTTCTCTGAGGAAGACGCCGCTTTTCCTGATTTGGATTTTACCTTGGCCGTCGGCTTTGCATTTTTCTTGGGCATTGCCTTTTTTGCCGCAGCGGACTTCCTTGCCGCCTTCTTGGCTGGCTTCGCCATGACTATACTCCTGTAAACACACGCAAACAAATTGTCAGCGTACGGAGTATAATGGAATTTATTCGAAAAGTGAAATAGTTAATAAAGAATTGATATTATTCATTAATTTGGAGTTTTTGACGGAGCATGCCATTCACTGCCGCCGGGTTGGCCTTGCCGCCGGTGGATTTCATGACCTGGCCGACGAACCAACCCAACATGCTGGGTTTGGCCTTTGCCTGTTCAACCTTGTCTGGGTTAGCTGCGATGATTTCATCGACCGCTTTCTCGATCGCGCCAGTATCAGTGACTTGTTTGAGGCCGCGTTTCTCGACGATGTCAGCAGGATCGCCGCCCTCGGTCCAAAGAATTTCGAAGACGTCCTTGGCGATCTTACCCGAGATTGTGTTTGAGGCGATCAAGTCCACGATGCCGCCCAACTGACTGGCGGAAACTGGCGTTGTTTCAATGGTTTTACCTTCCTTGTTCAACCGTCCAAAGAACTCGTTGATGACCCAGTTTGCAGCCAGTTTTCCGTCCCTTCCCTTGGCTACCTGTTCGAAGAAATCGGCGGATGGCCGCTCTGCTGCCAGAACGGACGCGTCGTATGCCGACAATCCGTAGGCTGCAACAAAGCGGGCCTTCTTGTCGTCGGGCAGCTCTGGAAGGCTTTTCTTGATGCCGTCGATCCAGCTGCGCTCGAGTTTCAGGGGCAAGAGGTCCGGATCAGGAAAATAGCGATAGTCATGGGCTTCTTCCTTGGAGCGCATCGATCGGGTTTCGCCTTTGCGGGCGTCAAACAGACGGGTCTCCTGATCGATCTTGCCGCCATCTTCCAAAATGCCGATCTGGCGGCGGGCTTCGTATTCGATCGCCTGTCCCATGAAGCGGATGGAATTCACGTTCTTGATTTCACAGCGAGTGCCAAAATCGTCGCCCGGCTTGCGTACCGACACGTTGACATCGGCCCGCATGGAGCCCTGCTCCATATTACCATCACAGGTACCGAGGTAACGCATTATCTGCCGAAGTTTGGTGACGTAGGCCTTTGCTTCGTCAGCGGAACGCATGTCGGGACGGGAAACAATCTCCATGAGGGCACAGCCCGACCGGTTCAAATCGACGAAGCTCATATTGGGGTGTTGGTCATGCAGGGATTTGCCGGCGTCCTGCTCGAGGTGGAGGCGTTCGATGCCAACCTCGATTGCAGCGCCATTGTCGAGATCGACGGTGACTTTGCCTTCGCCGACGACAGGCTGCTTGTACTGCGAGATCTGATAGCCCTGCGGGAGGTCGGGATAGAAATAGTTCTTGCGGTCGAATACCGAGACTTCGTTGATCTGCGCCTTGAGGCCGAGGCCGGTGCGGACCGCCTGCTCGATACAGTACTCATTGATCACTGGCAGCATGCCTGGCATTGCGGCGTCAACGACAGAAACATGGTCATTTGGCTCGCCACCGAATTCCGCGGATGCGGCTGAAAAAAGCTTTGCCTTGGACAATACCTGGGCGTGGACCTCTAGTCCGATGATAATCTCCCAGTCGCCTGTGGCGCCCTTTATCCAGTCTTTTTTGCCGGCAATGCGTTTTGCGGATTCCATTCGATGCACCTGATCTGTTTCGGGTCTAGCTATCGCTTGCAGGTGGCGCGTTCAAGTGCCGCATTTGTTGGACCCGATACTACCATGCGTCACCACCACCATTGGTCTTGACAGCTTGCGATGGAGCGTTGCCGAACGACAAGACACTCGCTGGTGCAGTTCCATTGAAAACTCCTTTGCCTGAGCCAAAATCTGCGGCCAATAAGGCGACCACAAAAAGCGAGGTGAAAGCCAAGGTTTGCCAAATATTCCATGTGTTCTGTTTCATCCGCCTGGGCGCTCCATTTCCTTTTTGATGCTGCGAATAATATAAACTGCCAGCAAGAACAATGCGGCCAAGACGCCTAGAAAACCAAGGTCGCCCTGTTTGAAAATCACGGAACCTTCTGGCGTCAGTCTTTGAAAAATCAGGATCCCCGCGAATGCGAGAAGAAGCACGCCTGCGCCCCAAGTCGCCTTGTTCAGGATGCTGACGAGGACGCGCGCCAGGGGCGACATCTGGAAGTTGTCATTCATGGCGTTTCCTCTTGCGCAGGGCATGTGCTAGCCGTGGTTTCTTATCGCATTGGAAACCACAATGGCCAAAAAGATCTTCCATCCCGCTTGACCCCCCAAACAAGGCTGGTCACCGCTGGGCGTGAATTTGCAGAACACGGCATCGTCAACCCGGCGGTGTACCGCGCATCCACAATTACGTTTCCCGATGTGGCGACGCTCAATTCACGCAACCAGCCTTATGTTTACGGCCGGCGTGGCACGCCGACTTCACGGGCGTTCGAAACAGCGGTGGCGCAGCTCGAGGGCGGATTTGACAGTGCTGCGGCACCTTCTGGCCTGATGGCAGTCACGTCGGCCCTTTTGGCGTTCCTGAAATCCGGCGACCACTTGCTCATGACCGACACTGCTTATCACCCGACGCGGCATTTCTGCGACACGATGCTCAAAGGCTTGGGCATTGAGACCGAGTATTACGACCCATTGGTCGGCGGAAACATCCGTACACTGATGAAACCCAATACTCGCGTGGTTTACTGCGAGAGCCCGGGATCGCAAACGATGGAGGTGCAGAATGTTCCTGCGCTTGCTGACGCGGCCCATAAAGGCGGCGCCATTTGCGTGCTCGATAACACATGGAGCGGTGGCCATTATTTCCGGGCATTTGAACATGGATGCGATGTTTCGATCCAAGCGGCGACGAAATATATCGTGGGACATTCCGACGCGATGCTCGGCACAGTCACTTGCAACAAAAGCGTTTGGGGACAGTTCAAGGAAGCTTACAGCACGATGGGCGTTTTCGCCGGGCCAGACGACATGTATCTCGGCTTGCGGGGCTTGCGTACGCTGGATGTGCGGCTTGAGCGGCATATGAGAAACGCCATCACAATCGCTGAATGGTTCCGCTCGCGCGTTGAAGTGGATACGGTTTTGCACCCAGCGCTTACGAATGCGCCTGGGCATGAGATTTGGAAGCGGGATTTCAAAGGTTCTTCGGGGTTGTTCTCCGTAGTCTTAAAACCTGCCAGCGACAAGGCCGTTGCCGCATTGCTGGATGGACTGGAGTTGTTCGGCATGGGCTTTTCCTGGGGCGGATATGAGAGTCTCGTGGTGCCGTTTGTGCCGCATCGCACAGCGACGCATTGGACTGCCAAAGGACCCTGCTTGCGTTTCCATATCGGCCTCGAACATACGGACGATCTCATTTCTGATTTGAGCGCTGGATTTGTGCGGATGGGCAAGGCTTGAATTTGGCCGACGACTTCCCACATCTTGCCCCCATGGAGAAATATATGAAACGCACTGCTGCTGCACTTCTCACAACTGCATTTCTTGCAACGCCAGTGCTTGCGCAGATGGCCGATGATCCCGAGTTGATCTTCAAGAAGACAACAGTGTGGCGGATGCTTTCGCCAGACGCCAAACTCGCAACCTATGTGATTGACGACCCAAACGTGAAAGGCGTCTCGTGTTATTTCACCATCCCAGAAATTGGTGGATGGGCTGGATGGGCTGGTTTTGCTGAGGAACGTTCAGAGACATCCATTTCGTGCCGACAAATTGGTCCGATTGAAATTACCGGGAAGTTCAAACAAGGATACGAAATTTACCAACAGCGACGCTCGCTGTTCTTCAAGAAAATGCAAATTGTCCGAGGGTGCGATCCGGTCCGCAATGTGCTGGTTTATCTCGCTTATACAGACAAGCTGATTGAAGGCAGCCCGCAGAATTCCACATCCACCGTGCCAATTATGCCTTGGGGAGCTACTGCGGCGCCATCCTGCAAGGACTTCCTCACGAGTTGACTGGTTAACGGGACGTAAATTACCTGTTTCATTTTGTGGCTATTTGGGCTATCGGCGACCCAACCGGTGGACGGCATTGGTTATACTGAAAGTGCTTTCCCATGCTCGGTCACTATCTGAGCCGGTCCGCGGCGGCGGCGATCTGCTTGATGTTTGTAGTTTTGGTCCCAGGACCTTCTGATGCCAACCCGGTCTATCCGCATGGCGCTGCTGTCCTGGGAGGGCAAGGACTGAGTCCCAAGCTATTGGGAATGCTGCGTGATGTATCACGGAAATTTGGCCGGCCCGTCATAGTCTCTTCGGGTTGCCGATCAAACCACGGCAACCGGCGCGCTGGCGGCGCAAAACGATCATTCCATCTTCGCTGCATGGCGGCGGACATCAAGGTCGTTGGTGTTTCAGAAGCGAAAGTGCTGCGCGTTGCCAAAAATCTTCCTGCGCGGGGCGGCATCGGAACCTATTGCCGCAACTCAGTTATCCATATCGATGTCGGCCCTCGGCGCGAATGGCATGAACGATGCGGCCGCAAGAACCGCCGCGCCTTATTCCAGTACGCCGGAAAGTGAACGAACGTTCCATACTTGGGCATGGGGAAGTAGAATTCCGTGAAATCACATTTGAAACCGTGCGGAACATTGTAGCGCTTGATGTTCGCCCAGAGCAGCGCATATATGTCGCGTCAAATTCCGTGTCACTGGCCGAAGCGCATTTCAATCCAGGAGCCTGGTTCCGGGCAATCCATCTTGGGGATGAGCCTGTTGGATTTGTGATGCTATTTGACCCCAGTCGGTCCGGTGCAATTTCAAAAGGGGCGTTCGCCTCCACAGATATTAGACTTTGGCGCTTGATGATTGACGGACGTTTTCAAGCGCAAGGAATTGGGCGCGTCGCTCTTGACCTGGTACGGAAGCATGTTCGTTCGCACAGCAGTGCGACACGGCTGGTGTCGAGCTTCATCGAAGGCGAAGATGGGCCAGAAAAATTCTATTTGAAGTACGGTTTTGAGAGAACTGGCCTCTGGCGTGCGAATGGAACTGAAATTGAAATCTGGATTGAGCCCTGATCCACAGATTCAGGTGAATGAGGATGGCGACCCCGGCACGATTCGAACGTGCGACCTAGTGCTTAGAAGATTGTTGCTACGACCTGTTTCATTGACTTTTTCAAGTATTTTGCTCTTTTTTTGCTCTTGGTGCTAGGAACAAGTGCCTTTTTATAGTACGTTTCGAGAACTCACCGTTTGGGAAACGGGATGATTTCAGCATGCTCGCGGAAGGCGGCAACACCCTCTTCGCGGATGCATTTTAGCACCTCATCAAGGGCGGCCTGATCGGTTCAAAGCGAATTGACATGCGGGGTATTCCAGTTCAAGCAAAAAGGGGACGGGACAATGTTGCACGACACTATTCATAAAAATGTCATTCAGGCGATGATGAAGTTAATTGTTGCGCAGAATATGAAACAGAAGAATTTAGCGGCAAAACTAGATGTCCACAGTTCAACAGTATCAAGACTACTAAATGGTGAAACTACTATCTCAGTCGTGCAGCTCGAAAGGCTGTCGCACCTCACCGGAATTCCCGTCGAGCAATTCAAGTTGGACCCCGTCAAGTTTGCTTCATATGCCCATTCGAGGGTGTATGGTATCATGGGGAACATGCCATTCGACGGAACTCAGCGCAGTGTTCATATGGCTGTTACAGAACAGCACAGATCATTCTGGCCGATGTTTTATGAGAAACACTGTGGCGACTATGTATTGTACAACAGACTTGTGAAAGCTGAGAAGCCAATTGTAGCCTCATTCTTCCAGATAAAGGATCTCACATCGGATGGAATCAGTTTCCGTATTGCTAATCCGGTCAATCGTCCCGAACAGAAGACTGAATCGTATCAATACGAAGGCATTCTCTATCCTGCTTCAGATTTTGTCTATTGTTTTGCAGAGCAAGTTGCCGCTCCGTATGAAATAATTTCGATGGTATTTGAACCGCCCCGGGATTGCCGGAGGCTCCAATTCTTGAGAAGAAGGAGCCATCATGAACAATACAACAACCCCAAAGAAACGTCCGAACTATGCGCCTGAGGTCCGCCAACGTGCGGTTCGCATGGTGCTGGATCACCAATGTGATTACCCGTCGCGCTGGGCGACGATAGATTCCGTTGCCAAAAAGATCGGTTGTGCACCGCAGTCGCTTCACGAATGGGTGAGGAAGACCGAGGTGGACAGTGGCAAACGCGCTGGTGTTCCGAGCGACATGGCCGAGAAGATGAAGGCCTTGGAACGCGAGAACCGAGAACTGCGCCAGGCCAATGAGATCCTGCGCAAAGCGTCAGCTTATTTTGCCCAGGCGGAGCTCGACCGCCCGTTCAAGAGATGATCAGCTTCATTGATGATCATCGTGGAGACCATGGGGTCGAGCCGATCTGCAAGGTACTGCCGATCGCCCCTTCCACCTATCACGATCATGTGGCCAAGCGTGCTGATCCGGAAAAACTTTCGGTTCGGGCAAGGCGCGACATGGCTTTGAAGCCTGAGATCACACGTGTCTTCGAGGACAACTTTGCGGTCTATGGGGTTCGCAAAGTCTGGCGACAATTGAAGCGCGATAACCTTGATGTGGCCCGCTGTACAGTCGAGAGGCTTATGAAAGAGATGGGATTACGGGGCGTTATTCGCGGCAAGCCGATACGCACCACCTTCAGTGATAAAGCAGCAGCTTGCCCGCTTGATCACGTCAATCGTCAGTTCCATGCGCCAGCCCCCAACAGGCTGTGGGTGTCGGACTTCACCTATGTCTCGACTTGGGGAGGGATGATCTATGTCGCCTTCGTCATCGATGTTTATGCCCGCTACATCGTGGGCTGGCGGGTGAGCAGAACCGCCCATGCCGGCTTTGTGCTGGATGCCCTGGAACAGGCCATTCATGACCGAAGGCCCATGAACAAAGGGGGCCTCATTCATCACTCTGACCGCGGTAGCCAATACCTCTCCATCAAATACACTGAACGATTGGCAGAAGCGGGGATCGAACCTTCGGTTGGCAGCGTTGGTGACAGTTATGACAACGCGTTAGCCGAAACCATCAACGGCCTCTACAAAGCCGAAGTGATCCACAGAAGAGGGCCTTGGCGCTCGTTCGAAGCTGTTGAGTTTGCAACACTAGAATGGGTGGATTGGTTCAACAACAGACGCCTGCTGGAACCCATCGGCAATATCCCGCCTGCCGAGGCCGAAGAAAACTACTACGCAGCAACCGCAGCCATGGACAACGTCCCCATGGCCGCATAACTTAAACCAACAAGCCTCCGGCAATCCCGGGGCGGTTCAATTTGAAGATTCTCCAACTCCAACTCCGAACGTGCTCAAAGGAATGATAATGGCGATTAACGTCTCTGAAAAATGTGAAAAATGGATTGGCAGCAATGCTTTTGCGCTCAGATTTGTCGGGCGTTCTTCCGAGGCTGACACTCCAAAGCGGCTCAACGAGCTTACGGGTTTTTTCAAGGAAGAGGACATTAGCGTAGATGTTTTAACACTGATTCCTGCCGGAAAGGCGAGCAGAGTTGTATGAGGAGAATTCTTATTCAAATTTTGATTTGTTCAAAATGCACCGCCTTACTTGACGCGTCTCCACCGCGATTCTTTGAAAGTTATGCTATTGGCTACGTTCGATTTTGAGTTCAATCGAGGAATTGCACGATCATCTGCACAATTCAGTGGGTCTTCACATCTGCTCCGGCCAGCGTCTTGCACCGTGATAGACGCGCAGGACTTGAATTGTGCCTGCTTTGATGCGGTAGGGAACAATATATGATGTTTGCGTGATCACGAGTTCCCGTGTTCCGCTGACACGGCCAGGCCGACCCATTTGCGGGTTCTCAGGCAGGTTTTTCTCGACGGATTCCACAATGGCGATGGCAATCTTCTTCGCGGCCGCTGGATTGTCCTTGGCGATGTAGGCGTGAAGGCTTCGAAGGTCTTCCAGTGCCTCATCCGACCATTTGATATTCATGGCTTGCGGGTGTGTGGGGCCTTTTCTGGCACCGTCTTCGCGTTGCCCCAAGATGCGACCCATTTCCTGACCTCAGCGTGATCAACGCCGCCATTGGAATCAATCGATGCCATGGCCTTCTTGATGCCTGCGACCTGCCATTCGTTGACATCGAGATAGGCGCCAATTGCATCCGCAGCGAGATATGACCTGCTGCGGCCTGTGCTTTTCGCCAGAGCTTCAAGGCGCTTCTTCTGGGTGTTGTCAACGCGAACTGTGAGTGTGGATGATGTCATGTTGAAACCAATATGTGATTGCATGTGTACATTATAGCACAATTGCAGGAATTGCAAGACTGCACACCATCCTCGCATCAAGGTTTGGGCTGGCCCCCGGCCGGGGAACCAGCCCGCCTCCGATCACGCGGAGGTGTCGGTGGGTTGATCGCGTGCTTCAATGCGTTTCTGGAGCCATTCCATCACCTCGCTCTCGATCCATCCAACTCTCGAACGTGGCCCGTTCCCGAGGCGCACGCGCTTTGGAAACCGGTTGGCGTTCTCCAGTCTCTGGATATGTTGCGGGCAATAGAGCACGAGCTCCTTGAGTTGACGTTTTGATAGTAACCTCATCGCTGTACTTCCTGTGCTGGAAGCATCGCGATGCCCCGTGGGTTGACGCCCATGGACAAGGGAGAGACTATCAGGCGCTTGCAACTTTGGCGAGGCCCGCTTTAAGTTGGGCGAAAAGGGAGGCAGCGATGGCGCTTGATGTGATCAACAAACACATTCGCGATGGCTTTGCGAAGGCTGGCCTGACGACCAAGGAAACACTGCGCGACGACGAAAAAGTCCGGGCGGCAGCGCAGATGGTTCACAAGCAACTTCCGTTCGCACTGCGGACAACCCTGAATGTGGTGTTGGGCAAAGACAGCTTCCAGCCTTACGCCCTGAAATTGCGCGACCTGATGCTGAAGGACATGGCCTGACGGACTCAGCTTTCGGCAGTTTCGAATTGAAACTACTCGTCAAAAATGGAACCGAGATCGCGGGCACCGTGGATGACGCGGACGATTTCGACGGCGTTTTCGGTGATGCGGTAGAAGGCGACATAACTGTCGTAAGGAAAGCTGCGCAGGCCTTCGCCGAATTCGTCACGGGCGCGGCCAGCGAGGGGTGCTGTAGACAGAGTTTGGGTGAGAGATGACACGAGCCGATCCAGGAAGCGATCTGCGTTTGCAGGGGTATCGGCTGCGATGTACATCCAGATGGATTCGAGATCGGCCTCCGCTTCCGCCGAAATGCGGACGGATGTCATACATCTTTGGCGCTGGCCAGCTTCTTTCGGGCGCGGGTTTTGATATCTGAAACAAGGTTGGCGTCGAGGGCTTTGCCGCCGTCACGATCAAGCGAGGAGATGCCTGCATCAATATCAGTCTTAAGTTCATTCCAGCGCGTCCAGAATTCTGCGCGCAGTTTTTCGAGCCTGGCCGGAGTTGCAGTGGGATTGGCCGCAAGATGCTTTGCCAACATGTCATCCAGCAGGGAAGCCGCCGCCAGCCGCCGCTGATCCTCGCGAATAAGCGAGCGTACGTAGTCACTCGGGTTCGAGTAATTCGCTCCCTTAGTGCGCTCCTTCACAAAACGTTTAAGGGTCTCAGGAAGTGAAATGTTCATGGTGCTTGTGGTCATGGGGAAAGGATAGCACGGGCGCTTCACATTGGCAAACTTTGGCAAGATGAATACTGGCTGTGTTGCTACCGGAGACTCAACAACTTCCTCAAGTAAGCTTCGTAACTATCTACGGCTGCTCGCATTTCCGCCGCGTAGCTGTAGCGATTATAGATTGCCGCCACTCCTGAAATTGATCCGGACACATGGTTCAACAGGCGCTCGATGACGTGGATCGGCGTGCCCAATCTGGCATGTGTCGTTGCGTAGGTGCGGCGGAGGTCGTGCAGCGTCCATGCTGAAACTCCACAGGCCTTGTCCAACCGGGCTTTGGACTTCGACCAGCCGTTGAAGGTGAGATCGCGCTGTAACAATGGTAGCGCTGCGGCAGGGAGAGGGAAGATGTGCTCGCGTCCATTTTTGGCATATTGGCCGGTCAATTTTGCCATGTCGCCTTCGACCACGAGATGTTGAACTTCGGTGCGCCGCTGACCAGTCAGGATAAGGAGCTTCACAATCGTTGAAAACGTGTCGTCTTTGAGGTGCTTCCAGATCTGGCGCAATTCCTCGTCCGAAAGCGTGCGCTCACGGGTGGTTTCCTTGAACGGCATCTTCATGGCGGCGATGGGGGAGTGATCGAGCAGCCCGCGCCGCACACACCACAGGAAGAAGGTGCGCAGGTATTTGAAGGCGTGGTTGCCCTCTGACGGTGTTGCGGCGAGGCGGTTCAAGACTGCCTGAACATCTTGGCGGGTGATACGCGCCAGTGGGGTCGTCCAGGTGAAATGCTTTTTCAGAATGCGCCGGATGCCTTTGCCGGATTTCAGGGTGTCGACATGGGAGGTCAGGAAGTCGTCCATGGCGATGTTGAAGGCGATGGTGGGGCCTGTCGGCTCAGGTGCGTCCAGAAGGCCACGTGCGAGCTTACGGGCTTCTTTCAGCGGCATTGTCGGGTAGTGGCCGACCGTTATCCGTTCCCGCTTCTTGCCCCGGATCACAGTGAAGGTTTTGCGGGTTTTCGAGACTCGGATGCCGAAGGCGGGGACGGCTTTGTCCCAGTAGTAGGTGATCTCGCCGTTGAACTTCAGCGAGTTGAGCAAGAGCTCTGTGAAATTTTGCTCTTTTTTTGCTCTCAAATGTGATGTTCCCTAGGGTTCTGCCATGTCCAACATGTGCAAGGGGATATATGAAATACCTAGGAAAATCAAGGAAAACTGGCGACCCCGGCACGATTCGAACGTGCGACCTAGTGCTTAGAAGGCACTTGCTCTAGTCCAGCTGAGCTACGGGGTCATTGTTCGTTCAGTGCGTCCAGTTTTCGGTGCGGCCGAATTTGAAGTTGTCGGAATAGGATTTCTTGTTGGTGCGCACAGGAGCTTCCGGCTGCACGGTGTATGCGATGCCCCTTTTCTTGGCGTAGGCTTCAGCAGAATCGCGCGATTCAAATGTGAGTTTGACCTGTGTTGCGGTTTCATCAGCCGAGGTCCAGCCCATCAGGGGATCAGCGGCACGAGGGGATTCTGGTTCGAACTCCAAGACCCAGCTATGAGCTTTGCCTTTGCCGGACTGCATTGCGTTGCGGGCTGGTTTGAAAATTCTGGCGGGCATGGGAGACGACTTCCAATCTTCTAGCGTATTTGGTTCCAAAATAGCGAATAAATCAATCAGGCCAAAGCCTTTTGTTCGCGAATGTGCACCCTGATCCAGTTTTCAAGTAGGCTTCGAACTTTAGTGCCTTGTGCTTTTCCACAAATGCCTGATTGGCGACCAACGTCCATGGCAAGTATTTCTTTGTATGAGCGGATTCACCATTTTGTTATGCGCCAACAGACGATTCTTAAGATCATTGGTAAAACCAACGTAGCGCTGATCCGCGTCAGCCTCGCTCCGCAAGAAATAGACATGGTACATGGCATTATCATATTTAAGCTTGTGTACAGCCGGTCCCCCTTCGCTCCTTGGCGAGCTTCGGAGGACAGCCCCCGCTGATACCTACGTGCTGGCTGCGCCAGCCGAAGCTATCAGCGAAGGCTGGTCGGGGCGGCGGGATTCGAACTCGCGACCCCCTGCGCCCAAGGCAGGTGCGCTACCAGACTGCGCTACACCCCGATCCTTCGGTCCTGAACGAGCGGTTCCTTACCGACTTCCGGCAGCAGCCGCAAGTGCGGTTTACGGAATTGTTTTTTCTGGCGTTTCTTCGAATATCCGATGGTAAACACGGTCATCCACCTTGATGCCCATTTTCCTGGCCGACCCTGCTGCCAATTCAATCACGCCACGAACAGGCTCCTGCACGCTGATTGTATCAAGCGATTTTGGCACGGTATTTTCGGCTATTGCGGCAATTGTGCCATCGGCGCGGACGAACAACATATCAAGCGACATATAAGTATTCTTCATCCACATGGCGGCGGGGCGCGGGGTGCCAAAATCAAAAAGCATGGCCTGACCCTCGGGCAGGCGATGGCGGAACATCAGGCCGCGGGCGCGCAATTCGTCGGTATCCGCAATTTCGGCTGTCACGAGGGTTGCATCGGTCTCGGTGACAATGGTCAGGGGCTCTAGTTTGGCAGGTTCCTGGGCTGCGGCAGCGCCAGCAACTCCCAGCACGATTGACATGAACAAGACGATCAAAAACCGTTTCAACATTACACCACCCAAACCAAGGCATCAGCTTAGATCAAACCAGGCGGCACCGCAAATGGGCGCGGTCAATTTTGGCAAGCAGGATAAATGCTGTTCAGTTTGTGTGTTGGGGTCCAGATTCGAGCTGGAGCCTGATCTCTGCTGCCATCTTGCCCTTGTTGCTGTCGCCATAGCGCACATAAACCCATTGGTCGGGGATCAGTTCAGCAACTGCGGTTTTGCGCATAACTTCCATGTGAACGAAAATATCGCCCTTGCCCTCACCTTCGCTCAAGAAACCGAAACCACGTGCGCGATTGAACCATTTGACTTTCGCACGCACCCAGCCGCTTGCCGGATTGACGCTGTTATGCGTGCGGATGCGGCGCTCCACGGGATGAATTGCCGTCGATTGATCCACCGAAAGCACGCGAAGGCATTGATAGCCCTTCTGGCGCGCTACAACTTCACAGGCGATCCGAGTGCCTTCAAGGGGCGCATCAAAGCCATCCCGTTTCAAGCAACTCAAGTGAAGTAGAATATCTGGAAGACCATTGTCCGGAATAATGAAGCCATAACCGCGGCCAACATCAAACCACTTCACCAAACCATCAATGCGCAGAATATTAACGCCAGGTTCGACGGAAACAGGGCCTTCCTGTTGCGCCGGAAATCCTGGCTTTTGTTCGCTCGCCGCCATCACAGACCAACCATTCCCAAACTAAACTCGACTCAGTGCTATTTGTGACGATTTGAACATAAACAACGGAATTGTACAGTATATGATTGCAATTGCCGGTGGAAAACCCACAGTTGCTATCTTCATCCAAAAATGGCGCCGCCAGATGCTAGCGCTTCACATCGCGTTTTGCCTCAGGTAGCGTAACCATTGTCGCAGCCACGAAAGTCCTTGTCCCATGAAATACTTGCACACCATGATCCGCGTTTCAAACCTGGAACAGTCACTTGACTTCTTTATCAACAAGTTGGGTTTTGTCGAACAAAGGCGACACGAGAGTGAAAAAGGGCGATTCACACTGGTTTTCGTGATCTGCCCGGAAAGTCCTGAATGCCCGGTTGAGTTGACTTACAACTGGGACCCTGAGGTTTATACCGGCGGACGCAGCTTTGGTCATCTCGCAATTGCAGTAGACAATGTCTATGACTACTGCTCGAAACTGATGGCGGCGGGCATTGTCATCAACCGACCGCCGCGTGAGGGGCGCATGGCATTTATCAAGACGCCGGATGGCATTTCAATAGAAGTGTTGCAGAAGGATGATGGCTATCTGCCAGTTCAGGAGCCATGGGCCAGCATGCCAAACATCGGCAGTTGGTAGTCACCACTTTCCTTCTACAGGATAAGCCTCATCCTTGCCGGGCCAAGGTGGCATCGTGACGCCTACAGCTTCAAGCGCAACATCGCCATCAGAACGGAACTGAAAATGCGTGCCAACGGAAATTGCGATTGATATTCCGGTGCGCACGTCGATGATGGATTCGATGCCGTCAAATTTTCTCCACATGCGACCGTGTCCTGTGGTGAAATACCAGACTTCTTCGACAGTGCGATGTGCGACGGCTATCGATATTTGACCTGGCGGGAGTTTGAAATGGGCCATGGAACCACGGGCTGTGCTGGCAAGAAACCTGACTTCTGAACCATCAGGAGCGATTGCGTCGGGCGATTGATTGAGGCTGCGGGTGACGAATTCGGTCACGGCATCAGTTGCCCGCCATTGACCTCCAGGACCTGGCCCGTGACATAAGCGCTCGCTGCATCACTGGCGAGATAAAGGAATGTGCCGGTGCAATCATCAGCCAATCCGAGGCGTTGCATGGGGATCGACTTGGCTGTTGCAGCGCGCTTTTCGGCGGTCGAAAAGCGTTCGTGAAAAGCAGTGTGGATGGTTCCGGGTGACACGCAATTGACACGGATGTTGTGGCCCACAAGTTCCTTGGCGATGGTCTTCGAGAATGCCGAAACGAATGCCTTGGTGCCGGCGTAGATGCTGCCGCCGGGGCTGGCGCCATTGCGGGCGGCTATCGAAGATACGTTGATAATGTTTCCGCTGTTCTGCTTTTTCATGTGATCCGCGGCAATGCGACAGCAATGCACAAGCTGGCGCACATTGAGATCGAAGACCTGGTCGATGAATGGATCGTTGAGTGACTCGAGATTTGTCCGTGCGACCAATCCACCCGCATTGTTGACCAGCACATCAATGCGCCCGAACAGCCTGAAGCATTGCTCCATGAGTTTGAGGGGCGCATCAGTTTGAGCAAGATCCAGCCTTATGGTCTTGATGCCAGCGGCCTCAATTTTCTTGAGTTCTTCGCCGCCGCCCAGATACTGAGCGAGGACTTTTGCTCCTGCTTTTGCAAAGCCCAAAGACGCAGCGCCACCAATGCCTGTCACGCCACCCGTGACGACAACAACTTTGTCTTTCAAATCGTCAAACACATTCATCTCCGCTCAAAGCATCTATCATGCCCCAAGCCGGGAGATTGAGCAAAACGAATTCACAAAATACCAGCGCGTCACCCCCGCTTGCGCGGGAGTAACGGCCAGGTATTGCCTCAGAACGTGACTACTGCTGGGTAGCGCCACCAGTTGCCGGTGCAGCCGGCGCTGGAGCAGGTTCAACTGCTTGCACTGGTGCTGCCGGTTCGGCAGGCGCTATTGCTGGCGCCGTCGTCTGTTCTGTCTGAGTTGTAGAACCAGTTGTGGATGGGCTGATATTCGGACCGCCGCTTGACGCGAACCAAACGATCAGCGCCAGAGCCGCAAGTGCCGCGAGAGCACCCCAGATCCATTTATTCTGGTCCTGTGTGCGACCATAATTGTCGTGATAGTCGCTGCCATAG
The DNA here is from genome assembly GCA_963819615.1 of uncultured Alphaproteobacteria bacterium. Classification (GTDB taxonomy): domain Bacteria; phylum Pseudomonadota; class Alphaproteobacteria; order Rhizobiales; family Aestuariivirgaceae; genus Aestuariivirga. The sequence continues at coordinate 215,253 of CAWFWW010000008.1, read as the reverse complement.
TTTTGTTCGGCTTTCTGTACCATGAGGATTAGCCTCTCCTTCTGGAACCGTCCCAGACCTGAATGTAGGGATCAACAATGGTCAAAAGGGGGACATTTTGTGGGCTTTGTCGCCACAATTCCCAGCCACCTATCCGAGCAAAAAATGCATACCGCAAATAGAGGGACAATTCGGGCACTTCCGATACATTTCACTTCGTGCCTGATCATAATTCACAGCGCCACCAATTTCCCGGCGTCCCGCTAGCGCTCGGTTCCGCTGTTCTGTTTGGCACAGTGACCCCAATTTCAAAGGTCTTGCTTGGTTCCATTCAACCTGTCTTGCTTGCTGGCTTGATGTATCTGGGGGCCGGCGTTGGATTAGCCGCGTTGATTTTTCTGCGGCGTGCCTTTGGAACACATTCATCGGAAGCACCGCTCCGCCGCCAGGATTTTCCGTGGCTTGGCGCTGCAATTCTCATGGGAGGCGTGATTGGCCCGGTCTTGCTGATGTTGGGCTTGACGCATATCACAGCAGCAAGCGCTTCGTTATTGCTCAATCTCGAGGGCCTTGCAACGATGACCATCGCGTGGCTGGTGTTTTCGGGGAATGTTGACAGCAGGCTGTTGATCGGAGCCGCTTCGATAGTATCGGGTGCGGTGTTGCTGTCTTGGCAGGGGCAAGGTGTTGCGGCTGACTCTGGCGCGTTGCTGGTGGCCGGCGCCTGTCTCGCTTGGGGAATTGACAACAACCTCACGCGCAGGGTTGCCGCCACTGATCCTGTTGTCATCGCGATGTTGAAGGGGCTATTCGCGGGCATCGCGAATATCGCGATTGGATATTTTTACGGCGCAGCCATACCTCCATCGTCAACGCTGTTCGCTTCGGGCATCATTGGATTTTTCGGCATCGGCTTTAGTCTTGTCATGTTTGTGCTGGCATTGCGGCATCTGGGAACGGCGCGCACGGGTGCTTATTATTCACTTGCTCCGTTCATCGGGGCCCTGGTTGCGATGGCAATTCTCGGAGAACCGTTTTCGACCAAACTTGTTATCGCAGCACTGCTGATGGGGCTTGGGCTTTGGCTGCACCTGAGCGAACGTCATGATCACCAGCATGAGCATATGGCGTAGGAACACGTGCACATCCACATGCATGACGAGCATCACCAGCATGCGCATTACGGACCAGTCCCAGAACCGCGTACGCATTGGCACCGGCACGAACCCATTCGGCACAGACTTGTGCACTATCCGGATTTGCACCATCATCACAGGCATTGAATTTTCAGACATCGGCTTCGCATAATTTGAGTCAAAAATTGCAGGCATAAATTTGAATATTGCAGACCACGAAAAGAATATAACTCCGCCTACCGAGTTGATTGACTGTAAAATCAATGAGCTTGGTCATTGGCGGGGAGACGTGCTTGCCCGGGTTCGGGCGATTATGAAACGAGCCGACCCTGGTGTGGTTGAGACATGGAAACGGCGTGGCGTACCTGTGCTGGAGCATGATGGGATCATTTGTACCGGCGAAAGTTACAAGGAAGTCGTGAAATTTACGTTTGCCAAAGGCGCGGCATTGAATGACCCTGCTTGAATTTTCAACTCCAGTCTCGAGGGAAATGTAAGGTGCACAATTGATATTCGCGATGGCGAGAAGATTGATGAGCATGCGTTGAAGGCGCTGGTTCTTGCTGCTGTTGAGCTGAATGCAGCTTCCCGCACGGCACGAACTTCAAAACGGAAGAAAAGCAGCTGAAAAATTTGGCGCGCCCTACGGGAGTCGAACCCGTCTTTACAACGTGAAAGGCTGTCGTCCTAACCGATAGACGAAGGGCGCGCAGTGGGCGGGTCTATAGTGGGGTTTCCTGGGCATGGCAAGCCTCAGCTAACAGGTGCAGCATCTATGATCTGCAGGCTGGGAACACGGTTCTTGCCCCACTCATCGACAACCAGACGGCCAGCGACATGGATCGGAAAACTGCGTTCCGAAAGAAGAAGTTCGCCCAGTTCGGTCGTGGCGGCGCGGAAGGCGATGGCTTTGAGCTTTGCCCCGTCGCTGGCGACAAGTGTGCAGCGCACGTGGTCGGTGCCTGCGAGATCGGCGTAAATTACTTTGTGGGCAGGAAAAACAAAGACGGGAGCCGGATTACCAGCACCGTAGACAGCCGTGACGAGTCCGCCGCCTTTTTCGAAGATTCCAGATTCTAGGGCATTGCGGACTGCTTTTCCCAATTCGATCCCCTTCTACCGACATCGCAGTCTGCGACGAAGTCAATCCGTTCGTAGTTGAAAGTGGCATCGGCGCAGAGCACGGCACCTCTCTCCAGGCCACGACAAACCTGAACGATCTTATATTAGTTATAGATCAAAAACTTAAGTGTAACCGAGGTAGAGCTGAATAGTTGCTTAATGTCTCATTGGTGCCGACTGCATTACTGGTTAATTGCGGTTAACTGTGTGGACTTCAAATGATGCGCAATTTTACGATGTTTCGACGGCTACCTTGCCACCGGTATTTCCAAGCCCTAGTTAGTGACACAATGAGTATAGCAATTATATCTAGGTTCGCATTCTGAATGAACTTGAATTACTTCCTATTTAGGGGCGCTATTAATGCGTAGAGACTTCCTGGACGGACTTCGGGGTTGGGCCTCATTGTTTGTGTTGTTTGATCATCTAGGGCCTCGTTTTCTACTGCCCGGATATATCCCCAATTTTATACCCTTCTTTATTGACGGACAATTGGCAGTTTCGGTTTTTTTTGTTTTGTCGGGTTATGTACTGTCAATTGGCTATCTTGAGCGCGGTGACACCAAGATATTAAAAGCCCTCGCGATACGTCGATACCCGCGCCTCACAATTCCAATCCTCGCTTCTTGCCTCATCGCTTTCATTCTTATTGAAACGGGCGGCATGCAGAATGCCATCGCAGGCGAAGTTGCCAACAATGATTGGTTAAAATCATTCTACACGTTTCCGGTGTCCCTATTGTCGGTATTGAAGTACTCTACTGTGGACGTCTATCTTGTTCCGCACGGAAACAGCTACAATATTGTCCTTTGGACAATGCGGCATGAGTTGTTCGGCTCATTGTTTGTTTTACTTGGATTATTTGTGCTGCGTGGAAGATGGCTAAGGAATGTCGGATACTGCGTTTCAACTGTGCTGGCGGTGTACTTTGGAAGTCCCCTCGCCGCTTTTGTGTTTGGCGTACTACTAGCAGATCTGACACCTGTCTTGCGCGACTATGAACGTCGGGCTCCAGATTTCTGTAATATTAGTGCCATTGCCTTGTTGGTTGTTCCAATGATTGCTGTAATGCTCAGAACTGAGTATTTCGTTTATCCACCAGCGATATCTTTGGCGGCGGCGGCAGTTGTTCTAGCAATCCTCACTGCCCCTAAAATTAGGGCATTCTTGAGCTCAGGCATTTCAAAAACCCTCGGGCATCTGTCATTCCCGCTTTATCTGACACATCTGCTCATCATATGCAGCGCTTCTTCCTGGTTCTATGTGTGGCTCACTAGGTTAGGTTTTTCCATTACCATCGTCTCCATCTTGACTGGTCTAGTTACCCTTATACTTTCATTTGTTGCGGCGTTTGCCTTTTCGCCTATCGAAACGTTTGCAATAAATTCGAGCAGAAAATTGTCAGACCTAATCGGTCGCTGGACTTAGACTTCAGCCAATACGAGCTGCATCGACAATTTGCAGGCTTGGCACGCGGTTCTTGCCCCACTCATCGACAACCAGACGGCCAGCGACATGGATCGGAAAACTGCGTTCCGAAAGAAGAAGTTCGCCCAGTTCGGTCGTGGCGGCGCGGAAGGCGATGGCTTTGAGCTTTGCCCCGTCGCTGGCGACAAGTGTGCAGCGCACGTGGTCGGTGCCTGCGAGATCGGCGTAAATTACTTTGTGGGCAGGAAAAACAAAGACGGGAGCCGGATTACCAGCACCATAGGGGCCGGCCTGTTCGAGCAATTCGATGAGATCGAGATTGGCGCTCCTTGCCGTCAATGCGCCATCGACTTCGAGCGTGTGCTGGGTTGCGGCACCGGTATTTGACTTCAAGGAAAGCTCCATGAATTCGCGCAGTTGCGCCAGTTTGTCGATCCTGACTGTGAGGCCAGCAGCCATGGCGTGGCCACCGCCTTTTTCGATAATCCCGGCTTCCAGCGCCTTGCGTACGGCGGTTCCCATATCAACGCCACTGATTGAACGGCCTGAGCCTGTTGCCAAGCCGGTCTTTGCGTTGGCTGCGAGGGCAAAGCTTGGCAGGCGGAAGCGCTCTTTCAGGCGTGCAGCTGCGAGGCCAACCACGCCGGGATGCCAGGCTTCAGAATTGGTGATGATGACGGAAGCGTTCTGTTCGCGGCCCAGCGAGGCTTCGGCCTGCATGACGGCATCATCCACCATGCGCAGTTCTATGGCCTGACGCTTCTTGTTGAGTTGGTCCAAGGCCTGGGCATTGGCCATGGCTTCGCTGCGATCTCTTGCCAGTAACAGCGACAATGCGTCGTTGGCATGGCCTACCCGGCCCGCCGCATTAAGTCGTGGACCCAGCATGAAGCCAAGCGCGTAAACATCGGGGCGGGTTTTCAGTCCGGCGACATCGGCCAAGGCGGCAAGGCCGTGATTTTCGCGCCGCGACATGACCTTCAGGCCCTGTGTGACATAAGCGCGGTTAAGGCCCTTCAGCGGCACCACATCGCAGACCGTCGCCAACGCCACAAGCTCGAGCCATTGCAGGAGATTTGGCTCAGCTGTGCCTTGTGCGTAATAACCGCGCTCGCGAAGACGCTTGTTCACTGCGGCGATGAATATCATCACCACACCTGCGGCGCAGAGATAACCGAAACCGGATGTATCATCCTGACGGTTGGGATTGATCACGGCATGAGCTTGCGGAAGCTCAGCAGCGGCCAAATGGTGGTCGACAATGATGGTGGTCAGGCCGAGTTCGGCGGCGTGTGCAAGGGGGTCGTGCGAAAGTACGCCGCAATCCAGCGTCACGAGAACTTCTACGCCTCTTGATTTGAGATCGGCAACGGCATTGGCGCTTGGTCCGTATCCTTCCGTCAAGCGATCAGGAATGTGAACTAACGCATTGCGACCGACTGCACGGAGGAATTTCAAGAGCAATGCGCCGGATGAAACGCCATCGACGTCGTAGTCTGTGATGAAGCCGATTTGCTCGTTCATGATAATTGCTTCGGCAAAACGGTCCGCGCCTTTTTCCATATCGCGGAATGCACCAGGCTGCGGCATCAATCCCCGGAGTGTGGGATTGAGATATGCTTCGGCGCTTTCTACGGTTACATCGCGAGCTGCAAGGACACGCCCTAGAATATCGGGGAGGTCGTGCTGTTGTGAAATCGCTTCACCGAGGCGTGGATTGGAGAGGCGCGGGACCCACCGGTCACTGCGGACAGATTTTTCTACGTTGAGGAAGGAGGGGGTCATGAACTTACCCGATCAGCAAATATTTCCTCTCCCGCATGCGGGAGAGGTGTCGAGCGCTTGCGAGGCAGAGAGGGCAAGTGTTCGCGTGACTTGCCCTCTCCGTCATGGCGCGTTCCGCGCATGACACCTTTCCCGCAAGCGGGAGAGGAAAGTACTGGTTCATAAGCGTTCAATCCGGATCACCCGTGGCTTTCCAGCGGCGTGGCCTTCCTTTTCGATTTTTGCGATGGCCTTGCGGATTGATGGCTCCAAGGTGTCGTGGGTGATGAGAATGAAGGGTGCGGTGGCGCGTTGCGCGTCCTTGTCGGACTTGCCATGCTGGACGATGCTTTCAATCGAGATTTTTTCATCGGCGAGAATCTTTGCGATTGCCGCCACAGCGCCTGGCTTATCGGGCAGTTGCAGGGCGACGTAGAAGCCACCTTCATGGGCTTTCTGCGGCGCGGGTTTGTAAGTCTTGAGCTGCTGCGCCGGTATGCCGAATGTCGGGCGGCGGTTGCCTCGGGCGATGTCAACGATGTCAGCAATGACGGCAGACGCGGTTGGATGGGAGCCCGCACCCCTGCCCTCCATCATCAAGTCGCCGACGAAATCGCCTTTGACGACGACGGCATTGAACACGCCATCGGTGTCGGAAACGGGCGAGCCTTTGCGGATGAGGGTGGGATGGACGCGTTGTTCGACACCGCCTTCATGAAGCACGGCGACGCCTAGCAGTTTGATCTTGTAGCCCATGTCGGAAGCGTTACGGATGTCATCGAGTGTAATTCCTTCGATGCCTTCAATTGCGATTTCCTTGACGTTCACTTGCGTCCCGAAGGCGAGCGAGGTGAGAATCGAAAGTTTGTGCGCGGTATCAAAGCCGCCGACATCGAATGTAGGGTCAGCTTCGGCATAGCCCAGTTGTTGCGCTTCTGCGAGCACGTCAGCAAAGCTGCGGCTTTCAGTACCCATTTTGGTGAGGATGTAATTGCAGGTGCCGTTCATGATGCCGAAAACTTTGCGCACCGCATTTCCGGCAAGCCCTTCGCGCAATACTTTGATAATCGGAATGCCGCCTGCGACAGCAGCTTCATAATTGAGCGTCACTCCTTTGGCTTCAGCTGCCTTGGCCAAGGCTACGCCGTGATGGGCAAGCAAGGCCTTGTTCGCGGTGACGACGTGTTTGCCGGATGCAATTGCAGTTTCGACGGCTGATTTTGCTGGACCAGAGTCACCGCCGATCAGCTCGACGAAGACGTCGATGTCGGATGATGCTGCGAGTTTTACGGGGTCGTCGAACCAGGCGAGTTTTGACAGATCATGGCCGCGGTCCTTGCCCTTGGCACGGGCGCTTACAGCGGTGATTGCGATGGGCTTTCCGGCACGGGTGGTCAGCAAGTCACGATGGCGCGTGATAGAATCCAAAACTCCGCCTCCCACGGTTCCCAAACCGGCCAGGCCAAGGCGCAGCGCATTTGTCATAATTTATACCTTTGTTAACTGTATTTTCTCCGCTTATGGCTGCCGTAATACGATTTGGCAAGAAATGGCCCATAGTCCAAACGAAGCCCTACCAAACCCGATAAAAAGCGCGCTAGATTTTGAACATGAGCGAACCCCAGAGCCAAATGCCAACTACAGCCACGCTGGTCGATCCGGCAAAGCTTGCGGCCAATCTCGCCAAGCTGTTCGAGCATTCAGCTGTTTTGGCGCGGGTGATGGCGGATCAGACCGGGCAACAGATGTCGGACATGGACACGCAGATTTTGCCGACGCAGATGGTTTCAAAAACACTGCAGGAAGTCGTGCAGTCCTATATGCGCGATCCGCAGAACGCCATGGCAGCGCAAACGCGGCTTTGGGAACAGTACACCGCGATCTGGAACAATGCCTGGTCACGGGCGACGGGCGCCAATGTGACGCCGATTGTTGTTCCCGCGAAAAACGACAAGCGCTTCAAAGATGCCGACTGGAGCGACAACACTGTTTACGATGCGATCAAACAATTTTATCTCGCGACGTCAGGCTGGGCGCAGGAGATGGTGCGCGATGCGGAAGGCATTGATCCGCATACGCGGCGCAAGGCCAAGTTTTACGTAGAGAACATGCTGAACATGTTTTCTCCTTCCAATTTCGCGGCGACAAATCCTGAAGTAATGAGAGCCGTTGTCGCTTCGAATGGCGATAATCTGGTGCGCGGGCTCGACAAATTGCGGGCAGATCTTTCCACACCGGATGGACGCTTGCGAATTGCGCAAGTTGACAAAAGCGGGTTCAGGCTCGGCGAAAACATCGCGACGACGCCTGGCAAGGTGGTTTTCCGAAATAATATCTTTGAACTGATCCAGTATGAACCGGTTGGCGCGCGGGCCTATGCGGTTCCGTTATTGATCGTGCCGCCGTGGATCAACAAGTATTACATTCTCGATCTCAATGCGAAAAAGTCGTTCGTCAAGTTCTGCGTTGAAAATGGCCTGACGGTTTTTGTCATGTCGTGGGCAAATGCGCAGGAGAGCACGCGGCCCAAGACATTTGCGGACTACATCCGCGAAGGTTTTCTTGAAGCGGTCAGCGCGGTGCAAGCAGCGACAGGTTCTGAGAAAGTGAACACCGTCGGGTTCTGCATTGGCGGATCGATGCTGGCGACGGCACTGGGTTTCATGGCGGCTAAGGGTGATGGGCGTGTCGGGGCTTCGACGTTCTTGACAACACAGGTCGACTTCAATGAAGCGGGTGATCTCAAGGTTTATGTCGACGATGAACAAGTGAGCTGGATCGAAGAGCGGATGGAGCCCAAAGGTTATCTTCCGGGCGCGCGGATGGCGGACGCGTTCAACCTGCTGAGGTCCAATGACCTGATCTGGTCGAATGTCGTCAACAGCTATTTGCTGGGCAAGGATCCACCGCCGTTTGACCTGCTTTTCTGGAACAGCGATTTAACGCGCATGCCTTCGGCGGTGCATGCGTTTTATCTGCGCGAGTTCTACATTCACAACAAGCTGTCGCAGGGACTCCTGGAGATTGATGGTACGCGCATTGATCTTTCACGCGTGATGTGCCCGGTGTATAATCTTGCTTGCCGTGATGATCACATTGCGCCGGCGCGTTCAGTGTTTCGGCTCGGCCAGCATTTCGGCGGTGATGTTGAAATGGTGGTGGCGGGCTCGGGGCATATTGCTGGTGTGGTCAATCCGCCCGGGGCGAAGAAGTATTCGTACCGGACTGATGGCAAAAGCGTTTCGTCGTTTGACGACTGGACGGCGGAATCGACCGAGCATCCGGGATCATGGTGGGCGCATTGGCTGGAATGGATCACGCTGCATTCAGGCGAAAAAGTGCAGGCACCGGCGCCGGGGGACCGGGAATTAAAGGTCATGTGCGCCGCGCCGGGGGAGAATGTCCGGGTGAGCGGTGTGAATTAATTCCACAAATCAATAACTTGGTTGATTTTTTCCTGTTTAGTGAATTTACACTTGACAGCGTACGCTCCACCCCCCATATATCACTAGGTTCGACAGAAGTGGGTGAGGGCGAAATGGGCGCATCAAAGCTGGCCCGGCAGGTTCAATAACTCCGTCGAATTTTTCATGAAATCGAAACTTGAGACGCTGAAGCACGCTTTCGTTGGTTGAAAGGCAGGCGGCAGCGTCAAGCCCTGCCATGGAGAGAATTTGGGAGACTGGCGGGCTTGACCTGCCGAACTTGTGACTACTGATTATCCACGTCTGCTTGCACTACCGTGTAGTTCGCCGTGTGCCTGCTCTTGTCGCCGGGGGCGAGAGAGGACCAGATTGCGTCGCCTGCTGTTACGTCAGCAGAGTCACCTATTGGGGCAACGTCTGTAGCCAAAACAGCTGTTCCGGGAACGGGCGAGGTGCCTGCACCTGAGAATGCTGCTTCTGTGACGGTGATCGTTGCTACCGTGACGTTGCCACTGTTGGTCGTTTCGAATGTGTAGATGATGTGGTCGCCAACGTCGGCGGTGCCGTTGCCGTTGAGGTCGCCGCCGGACGCGAAGGCCCAGCTTTTTACGAGCGACAGCGATGGCGTGCTTGTGATGGGGGTTGCGGCGGCAGATGTTTGTGGCGCGGTTTGGGTGGTGTCGAATGTCGCTGTGTTGGAAAAGGTCCCGCCAGTGTTGATGTTGGCTTGCGTGACGTTGTATGTTGCCGAGTAGACCCATGTCTCGGTTGTCTGTATCTGGTTGTCAGAGTTGGTGTCGCCGGAAATGCGAGTTGGTCCAGATGAGAGGGAAAGGCTTGATGCATTGAGTGTCAGGGCATCGGATATCGTTGTCCCGGTCAGCACTGCTGTGCCGACGTTGGCGACCGTTATTGTATAGGTGATCGTACCGGGCGCCGAAACGTTTGTGGGGTTCGCGGATTTGATTACAGTGAAGGCCGGACCTGTAAAGGTCCAACTGAGCAGATAGTTGCCTGTTGCTGCCTGATAGCCATCGACCTGGATGGCATAGGTGACGCCTGATGTTACCGCGAATGTAATGCGACTGGCGCGATTTGTTGTCGTTGTCGTTGCGCAACTATTCGTATCGTCGTTCAGCGCAAGTGCCGTGTCTGTTGTGAGGGGCAATGTTGCCTTGTTGAAAGCGACGAGCGTGGTGTCGAATGTGGTTTGCGCATTGCTGCAAGTTTGAAAGGTGACGCTTCCCGTTCCGGGGGCAACCCATGTGTACCAGTGAGAATTGAGTGGCAAACCTGAGACAGTCGCAAACGTCCCGACATATTCGTTTGTCTGGCCTGTCGCGGCCGTTGTCGCAGCCGTCGCCGATCCGCTGGAACCGGCAAGGACACTGGCAAAATCGTCCGGCGCTGCGGCCTTGGCCCCGCCTGCATACACTGAAATCAGCAAAAGTACTTTGAAGACAAAAAATATGAAACGCACAGACGCAACCAACTCCTGTGCGCAGTCTTTCATACAACTGTTGCGATTTTCTTAACAGAATCCACAACCTTGGCATGAATAAAAAAGGGCCGCAAGATAGTGGCCCTTTGGAAGGATAGCGTAAGGCTTAACGCTTCGAGAACTGGAAGCGGCGGCGGGCTTTGGCGCGGCCGTATTTTTTACGTTCGACGGCGCGGCTGTCGCGGGTGAGGAAGCCACCCTTTTTCAGCGCCGGGCGCAAAGTGGGTTCCATGTTGGTGAGTGCACGGGCGAGACCGTGGCGCACCGCACCAGCCTGACCCGAGAGACCGCCACCGACGACAGTGCAGTCAATGTCAAGTTCCGACAGGCGGCCAGAGGTGACCAGCGGCTGCTGCACAAGCATGCGGAGAACAGGACGGGCGAAGTAGACTTCAATCGCCTTGCCATTGACCGTGATCTTGCCTTTGCCGCGCTTGATCCATACGCGTGCAATGGCGTCCTTGCGGCGGCCGGTAGCATAGGCGCGGCCCTGCTTGTCGAGCTTGGGCTGGGCCGGCGTTGCGATTGCTGCCGCAGGTGTTGCGGCCAAGCCCATGGCCTCACCGAGATTGGAAAGAGTGGTTGCTTCAGCCATGTGTTAGTCTCTCATTGAGTTCTTGGCGTTCATCGCCTTGACATCCAGTGTCTTGGGATTTTGCGCTTCGTGAGGATGAGCGGCACCTTTGTAGATGCGCAGGTTGGTGAGCTGCTGGCGCTTCAATGAGGCACCGGGCAACATGCGGCGAACGGCGGCCTCAAGAATGCGCTCAGGGTGCTTGCCATGCAAATAGAATTCAGCGCGACGTTCCTTGATGCCACCCGGAAAGCCGGTGTGCCAGTAATATGGCTTCTGCTTTTCCTTCTTACCGGTGAAGACCACTTTCTCGCAATTGATGACAATGACGTTGTCACCGCAATCCATCGAAGGTGTAAAAGTTGTCTTGTGTTTGCCGCGAAGGCGGTTGGCGATCACCGAGGCAAGGCGCCCGACGACCAGCCCATCGGCGTCAATCAGGATCCAGTCCTTCTTGATATCGGCGGGCGTTGCTGAAAAGGTTTTCATGCAGTCACTCGTTAGAGGTTGAAATTACGTGGTGCATTAAGGATTGGCTCACGAACAGTCAAGGGAAACCGCGTGATTTGGGCGATTTATTGGTGTGGTAACATGTTACCTCGTTCTATGAATCAGGCAAGTTTGATGTAGCGAGAATCTTTGACGTCGCCTATCGTGACCATCGGTGAAGGTTTAAAATGCAACGAATATGCAGTTGTATCATGATATTGACGGTCTGCATGGCGGCTCCTGCGGGTGCCGCTTTGCAGTTGCATGCCGTTAATCAAACGCCTACCGCCAGGCCATGGAAGAATGAGATGAGCCAATCCGCGACGCCCACTGCAACCCCGGCTGAGACTGATCGGCCCATTGCACCCCCTGCCCCAGGTTCAAGCCCTGGTTCAAGCCCTGGTTCAAGCCCTGGTTCAAGCCCTGGGGATGCGCCCGATGACGGGATCAGTCTTGGTGAGATTCCGGTTGTTGAAACCGTGGAGCTTCAAGCGGATACGACCCGAAAAGCTATCGACGTCTATGCCACTGTCAAGGAAACCTACAAGGATTCCGGCATGGAGAATTATGATGACCTGCAGGATTTTGTCGACAAAACTGATGACGGCAAAAAACTTGAAGCGGACATCAAGGCAGCAGGATTTGCTTCGGTCAATGAATGGAATCTGATCATCACGACCGCCAGTTTTACATACTCGAACATCATCGACGACCAGACTGATGACATCCAGCAGCAGATTGAAGAGCTGAAGCAGGATACCGAACTGGCGCAGGACATGAAGGACAGGTTGATGAAGTCGCTGAAGGCGATGATTCCTTCGGCCAACAACCGAACTGTCATTGACGACCTGATCAAGGACCCTGCCTATGCCGACAAAATGAAGCTGCTGGAGATCGAAGAAGAATGAACAAGCTCACCACGCATGAGCGTGAAGGCGCAGTGTTGCGCATTGCCTTGAACGATGATGAGAGCCGAAACTCCCTGTCGCTGGCGATGCTCACGGAACTGGATGAGGCGCTGGCGTTGGCGGCATCTGTAGCTGGCATTCATGCTGTCGTGATCGCTTCACATGGGGCTGCATTTTGCTCCGGCCATAATTTGAAAGAACTCACATCGCGCCGGAGCGATCCTGATCGTGGATTGGCATTTTTTGAAGAGGTTTTCGGGTCATGCGCCAAAGTGATGACGGCGATTGCGCAACACCGCTGCGTTGTGATTGCCGAAGTTGATGGCGCTGCCACCGCCGCAGGATGCCAGTTGGTTGCTGCTTGTGATCTTGCATATGCATCGCCGCGAGCGACGTTCTGCACGCCTGGAGTCAATATCGGGTTATTCTGTTCAACACCGATGGTGCCGCTGACACGCTCTGTCGGATCCAAACATGCGATGGAAATGCTGCTGACGGGTGCTGAGCAGGATGCGGCCTACGCCGAGCGGGTTGGGCTGATCAACAAAGTCATTCCGCAAAACGAGCTGCGCGGGCATGTTGACGACATGGCGCGGCTGATTGCGGGAAAATCAGCAGTCGCCATTCGCATTGGCAAGGAGCTGCACCAAATACAGCGCGGCCTGCCTTTGAATGATGCGTATGAAATTGCATCGACGGTGATGGCCAAGAACATGCTTGAGGCTTCGGCTTGCGAAGGCATCGAGGCTTTTCTGAAGAAGCGCGAGGCGCAATGGCTTGAATGAACCATGACGCTTACGAGCCCGAGTACATCCGCGGAATACTGCAAAGCGTCAAAGTGATCGCGGTGGTTGGAGCTTCGGCCAATACTGTGCGGCCATCTTTCCTGGTGATGAAATATCTGACGGACAAGGGATACTGTGTCATCCCGATCAATCCGGGACTTGCCGGGCAAGAATTGCTCGGACAGAAAGTTTACGCCTGCCTGCGCGAGGTGCCGACTGCGATAGACATGGTTGATGTCTTCCGCAATTCCGAAGCTGCGGGAGAGGTTGTGGATGAGGCGCTTGCGCTTGAACCGCTGCCGAAGGTGATCTGGATGCAGCTGACAGTCCGCAATGATGCAGCAGCTGAGCGGGCAGAATCCAAGGGGCTCAAGGTTGTGATGAACCGCTGCCCCAAAATTGAATATGGCAAGTTATCGGGGGAATGGGCCTGGGTCGGCGGGGCTTCAGGGATCATATCCTCGAAGCGGCAAGTGATGCATGACAGTGGAAGGATGCAAAGCCTGGGGTTGGGACCGAAGAGATAGTTTGGTTTTCATTCCTTGAGTTGCTTTCGTGCGGGCACACCCCCTCCGCCGCTTCGCGACACCTCCCCCAGCAGAGCTGAGGGAGGGCGCAATTCTGTGTTAGATTCCGGGGATCTTGATCATCATCAATTGGCCACCCTCACGCTTGTAGGTGAAGTCAGGCTGGCCATCGCCGTTGTTGTCCTCGCCTGGCGCTTTCTCAATCCAAAGCGTGTGGGCTTGAACATTGATGAGATAAGTTCCGTTTCCGAAGGCGTGCGAGGCATCGACAATTCCTGTGGATTCCCATGCTCCCAGGTTTCCGGCAGCGCGCCCATCGACATCGGTGGCACCGCCATCAGCCGATTGATCGACTTTGGCCACAACTTCTGCCACGCCTTCAAACGGAACATACCACAGCCTTCCCGGTGTTGTGGCGGGATCGGTTGAGCCAACCGGGAACTGCTGGCTGCTGCCGGGGTCTTCCGTCAGAAGAACTCCTGTTGCAGTGGTTTCGATATTGTCGGGTTGATGCACTTCGTCCAGCGTCTTTACTGGATTGTCGTCACCTTCCACAAAAACCGAGAGTGACGTCACCTTGGTTGGATTGTGCTTATCAATAACCATCTTCCACACCCGGCCGTTGGTCGACCTGAAATTCGGCGTATCGAGGACTTGGTCCGGCCTGCGGCCGCGGCCGGAATCTGCGAGATAAACGACGTTGCCCATGCCGCGCCGCTTGTCATAAGCAATGTCTTCAATGCGCACGAACTGGAAAACTTTATTGGTGTCGCTCCAATATTCGAGCACCCATTGCGGACCGTCGATGCCGGTTGGCGCAACCATGCGCAAGTCCGTTTGCCAGGTGCCGTTGGTGGGCGGAAGAGGATAGCCGAGATCAGCCGCTTTAACTTCGCTGCCATCAGGCTTTTTGCCAGTTGCAATCAGCTTCGGCACCTTGATGAAATGCCCGGTCACTACAGTACCTGAATTGGGCAGGACATCGTAGTAGTTCTTGACCCCGGGCGTATCCGAAACGAAGGCCCACAAGTCGCCTTCGTCCTTCAACAATCTTTCGGTGCTTTTTGCGATATATGAATAGAGTTGTGACTGCGCTGGCACTGCATCCACGGGAAAGACGCCGGTCAGCGGACCGCTGGTGAAAGTGTCATCGCCGGACAGCACGACTGGTTTGCCGTAACCAGGGACTGCCACGCTGTTTTCATGGTTGTGGCGGCCCATACCGTAAATGGGTTTGTGCTTTCCAGTCTTGACGTCGAGGGCCACGACAAGGCCGACTTCCACTTCGTCTGGACCGCCGACGGCTGGTGGCCAGGAATTTGTCTGCCGGCGTACATAGTCAGGTGACTCTTCATTGGTGAACAGAATGTCACGATCGAATCCTTGTTTTGATGTCGCGAGAAAATTTGAACAGAAGCGCTGGTAACCTTCGTCCTTGCTGATCGCGAATGAACCACTCAGCACGCTTGCCGAATTACGGCTCAGCACCAGTTTGCTCAATTGGGAATTGTCGAAGTCATTTTCGCCATTGGCTGCGGTAGGTGTCGCTGTGTTGTAGGGAAATGGCACCTTGCCGGTTTCGTGGTTTACATAGACATTGGCCCTGCCCCTTCGCCGCTTCTGGACAGCAATTCCATCCGGGATCGCTTCAAAGCGGTAGCCACCCGGCAGTGTGTCGCCTACTGTGATGAGTGGAGTGATTTGCACACCGGCCTTGACTGGCGTCATCATGGCGGGTTGCGAAGTTTTAAATCCGCTGGGATTGTCCGAGGCGAAAGCAGCTGTTGTACCCAAGGTGATGGCGAATGCGGCGGCGACCGAGTAGTCAAGCTTGACAAATTTTTTCATGGTTTGCTCCTGGATTTGAACCAGCCCCCGAGCCAGAAGACCACCAATTTGTGACAGGCGCAAGTCCACACCTACTTTCAAAGCGATAGACAAAAACTCTCCACTTCACTATTCGTCTTGGGCACAACAAAGGAGGATCCCATGGCCGACAAGACACCAGGTTTCGCGACACTTTCTGTACATGCCGGCACCGCGCCCGATCCAGCGACGGGTGCTCGCGTGACGCCGATCTATCAAACCACCGCATACGTTTTCAACGATGCGCAACATGCGGCTGATCTGTTCGCGTTGCGAGCTTTCGGCAACATCTACACACGCATCATGAATCCCACGCAAGCAGCGCTGGAGGGAAAAATTGCAGCACTGGAAGGCGGCACGGCGGCACTTGCTGTGGCTTCCGGGCATGCGGCACAGCTCTTGATTTTTCACGCGCTCATGATGCCGGGCGACGAGTTCGTTGCGGCACGGCAGCTTTATGGCGGGTCGATCAACCAGTTCAATCACTCATTCAAGTCATTTGGCTGGAACGTTGTTTGGGCCGATGGCGATGATCCGGCATCGTTTGAGAAGGCTATTACGCCGAAGACAAAAGCGATCTTCATTGAATCGATTGCCAATCCCGGCGGGAGGTTCACCGATCTCGATGCAATTGCCAAAATCGCGAAGAAGGCAGGAGTGCCGCTTATCGTCGACAACACGATGGCCACGCCCTATCTCATTCAGCCATTCAAGCATGGCGCGGATATCGTCGTTCATTCACTCACTAAATTCATGGGCGGGCATGGCAATTCCATGGGAGGGGTCATTGTGGATGGCGGATCGTTCGACTGGTCAAAATTCGGAAAATATCCCCTGCTCTCGGAGCCCAATGCCAGTTACAACGGCATGAAGCTGCACGAAACGTTTGGCGGCATTGCGTTTGCGATTGCCTGCCGCGTGCTGGGATTGCGCGATCTGGGGCCGTCCATTGCGCCGCTCAACGCATTTCTCATTCTCACCGGCATGGAAACGCTGGCGTTGCGCATGCAGAAGCACTCTGATAACGCGCAAGTCGTTGCAGAATGGCTGGCGAAGCATCCGAAAGTGTCGTGGGTCAATTATGCTGGCCTCAAGGATCACGAACAACATGCGTTGCAGAAGAAATATTCACCGCGCGGTGCCGGGTCAGTTTTCACCTTTGGCCTCAAGGGCGGGTATGATGCTGGCGTCAAGTGCGTGTCATCAGCAAAACTCCTGTCGCATGTTGCCAATATCGGCGACACGCGTTCGCTGATCATTCACCCAGCTTCAACGACGCATAGCCAATTGACCAAAGAGCAATTGGCCAAGGCGGGTGCTGGTCCTGATGTCGTGCGGCTGTCTATTGGGATTGAAGACGCTGACGATATAATTGCAGACTTGAAGCAGGCGATTGACTGAGCATATGTGCATGAAGATTGGCGACTGCGAGTGCAAGGACCAGCATCGCAGTTGCCTGGTGCGCCAAAGCAAAGCCCATTGGTATTTTCAGCATGATGGTCAAAATTCCGAGTGCGACTTGCACAAACACGCCATAGGCCAGAATTATCGCTGAAAAGCTGAAGCTTGACCAAGCGTGGATGATGGCGAGGAGAAACACGAAATAGGCCAACATGCGGTGATCAAACTGAACCGCAAGCGCGTTTTCGACGGCGTTGCGCCAAAGCGGCTTGAGAGTGTCGAGCCCTTCGGGAACCCAGACGCCGTTGATTTTTGGCCAATCATAAGATGCGTGACCTGCATCCAGGCCGGCGACAAATCCGCCCGCTGCTATTTGCAGGAGGATGAGGATCACAAGCAGCGCCGCCAGAAACGAATTGCTGCTCCAGACAAAGCGGCGGGTGCGCTCAATGCCAAGCGCCATCCAGACCGTTACTGCAAACAGCAGGCTGGCCAGCGCAAGATGCGCCGCGAGACGGTATTGGCTGACATCTACACGGCCAGCAAGCCCCGACTTGACCATGTACCAGCCCAGCGCAGCTTGAGCTGCGCCCAGAATGAAGAGGACAAGCAAGCGAAGCACCAAGCCGAAACTCAGTCTCTTTGTGACAAGAAAATACAAGAATGGCACGGCAAACAACACGCCGATCAAACGGCCAAGAAACCGGTGCCCCCACTCCCACCAGAAAATGTGCTTGAACTCTGGCAGAGTCATCGCGGAGTTCTGAGTCTGAAACTCAGTTGTTTGCTTGTAAAGATCGAAAACCTTAGTCCAGTCTGTTTCAGACATCGGCGGAATTGCGCCCATGACTGGATCCCAAACTGTGATTGACAAGCCGCTGTCCGTGAGGCGCGTCAGGCCACCCACCATGACCATCAGAAAAATAAACGTGGCAATCCACCAAAGCCAATTGCGCACTGGCCCCATGGGCCGCTGCTTAGGTGGGGCAGCCAGTTCTTCTGTTTCCGCATCCATGGATTTGATTAAAGACCAGAATGGCCCGCGCGAGAAGCCTTAATCGACGCGTTGTTTTGCCGCTTGCGTCAACCTATAAGGCAGGGATGAGGCAAAGACCGAGAAAATTTGCTGGAACGCTGCTCACAGTTGGATTTCTTATCGCGTATGCGCTTGTTGCAATGGCAATTGGAGGGCAATTTTTTGTTGGCCGGCATGGGATTGTTGAATTCATGTATTTTGCGCTGGCCGGAGTCGCCTGGCTGCCTTTCGTCATGGCAATCATCCGCTGGATGAGCAAACCCGACTCAAGCGGCGTCGACGCGGCGAAAACAGTTCAAAAGGGCAAAGGGAACGCCTGACAACAATGCATCCACATAGCGCCGTTTCTGATAACGCCCAGACAACATTAAGCGCGGAATAGCTTGCAGGTGAGTCCGATGTTCGGAAAATATGACGCCTTTACGCGTGGTCACAGCCGCCTTGAATCCTGCTTGCTGTGACAATAGGAAATCACGGGGACCAGCGGCGGCATGATCTCCATAAGGATAGGCGAAGAACTCCACGGTTTCACCCAAATGCTCCTCGGTGATCGACTTCGATAGCTGCATTTCACGAAGAGCCTCTTCAGCTGAGAGCCTTGCAACGGCGAAATGGTTCATTGTGTGCGCACCGATCGTGCACAAGGGATCGCGATTGAGTTCAACGATTTTCCGCCATGGCATTGCAACCGAACGGCAATACGCGTTTAAGTCAAGTCCAGATTTTTCTGCCGTGGCAGTGATCCATTCGCGTTGCTGATGTTCCGGCATTGCTTTCAATTTTGGAAACAAGGCTTTCCAGGCAGTGGCCTTCTGGGCGCCGTTGCGCGTTTCCAATTCAATGCGTGACCCGCCGATTTCCAAATTGAGTTTGCCTGCATCGGCGATGATCATCTCGAGCGCGCGCCACCACAGCTCGCAGGTGCCTTCTGCAATCTTCGGGCTAACAAAAATCGTGTAGGGGCACTTGTTCCGGCGGAATACTGGCGCGGCATGAATGTCGTTGTCGAGATAACCGTCATCCAGGGTGAATGCTGCAAAAGGATTTTCTGAACCAGATTCTATGCGATCTACTGCTTCAGCGAGTGACACAAGATCGTACCCCCTATCCTGGCATATGGATATCGTTTCCTGGAGAAATTCCGGTGTTATTTCCAGCTGATAATTGGGAGAAAAGGAGGTTTTAGTGCCTCCGTCCGGACTAACGTGATGGAGGCAAAATATCGCTCCGACGCCCCGAACATAAGGACGCATCAAGGCCGTTGTCCCGCTATAGTGCAGAACATCGAAACCAGTTCTTAACAGTGTCGAAGCATCCATTGGAAATTATCGGCAAATTAGGGGTACTGTGGCAGTTGGTGATACGCAAAACTCATTAACAGAGCCTATTTCAAACACGCAGAATGCAGCAGCGACCCAACCCCTCGCCCTTGGTGGGCCCTTATCCGGCCGCTTTGGTGGATGGCATCGTGCTGCGGCTTCACGACACCGTCGCAAGCGCTGGAGATGAGTGGCGCGCACTTGAGAGTAATGGATTCTCAACAGTTTATCAATCTTTCGCGTGGTCACTCACGTGGGAGCAGTCCGGCTCTGTCAGGCACAACAAGCAGCCGCTGATCATCAGCGGGCAATCAGTTTCCGGCGAAGCGATGTTCATTTTTCCGTTACAATTGCACGTCTCAAAACGGCTAAAGACGGTGGAATTTCTATCCGCTCCTTTGGCTTCCTATGGTCATCTTGCGTGCAGCCAATGGTGCTTCAGCGAAGCAGGCAAGGGCTGGTTTAATTCCCACTTTGAAGATCTGCTTGCGCTGTGCGAGCCATATGACCTCTTGCTGCTACGCGACATGCCAAGCGCTATTGGAGGTGTTTCCCATCCGTTGGCGGCGCATTTCAATCTTCGCGCACCAAATGCTGCTTTCACCGGGCTCTTGGCCGGTACATTTGAGGAATTTATCAACTCCAGACGAAGCGCAGATTCACGCAAAAACCTGAGGTGGAAAGATTCCAAACTTGATCAGGCAGGGAAACTGTCATTTGATGCCGGATTGCGCGGCAGCGAATTGCGCGAGGCAGCTGATGAGCTGTTTTCCGATCAGGGACGCAGGCTTGAGGAAGCAGGCATCCGCGACCCGTTTGGCGAAGCCGAGCGCGAATTTTATCACCGACTTCTGGAATCACGCATCTCAGACACGCGTTTTAATGTGATGCGCCTGAGCGTTGATGGCCAAGGCTTAAGCTCCATCTTCGCAGCATTTCACAGAGGGACGTGCAGTGATTTCATGACGTCGCTGGCGGCGTCGCCCTTGCGAAAGTATTCGCCGGGCGATCTGGTGCTCAGAAAGGTGATCGCGCATTGTTATGAAAATGGCATTACTCAACTTGACCTTGGAATTGGAGATCACGACTACAAGCGGCTATGGGCCTCGGACGAACTCGTGCTGCACCATATTGTCAAAGGACGTACGCTGAAAGGCGTTGTAGCAGCTTGCGCGGTTTACGCCAAGCAGCTGATTACCCGTGCCATCAAGAGCAACAGGTTGTTGCGCGGCTGGTTCAATGCGATGCGCAGGTTTTTGCGCGGCAACACGACCGTCGCCGGATAACGCTTCTCAAGCAGCGGTGGCTGTAACGCTCGTCCGATCCACGGCAACGTGCAGGACTTGCACCGGTCCCCGCTCGGTCAAGGTCTGGATCGCTTTGACGACTTCCAGGTCATGGGTGGGCGGCGCGACTATCACAGCAACGTCACACGTCAACATGAAGGGAAGGCATTCGGACGAAGCCTGGCCGACATGCAGCAACACAAAGTCATAGATGCCCTGGATGCTGCGCAGAACGGAAAGAATTTGCTCAGCAAGCATTTGCGGCTGGCGCGCGTTGGTAACGTCTCCCAGCCTTATAATGTGTACTCCGGATAAAGGATCGCGCGCGATCAATTTGCTGAAGTCACTCTGGCCGGCAAGCAGGTCAAGCAATCCATGGCCCTCGGGCAACCTGAAGAGACGCTCAAGTTCGGCGCGTTCATGGTCGAGATCCATCACCAGAACGCGATTTTTGGCGGAAGCGATTTCGCGGGCACTATTAAAGACTGCCATGGCCGATTCTGCGGGTGCACATCCGACCCGGGTGAAAGCAAAATTCCGTGCGCCACTGGCCTTGTTCAGCGCCAAAAGGTTTCCTGAGAGAGACAAGTCTTCTTCGCCCACTCCAATTGCTGGCGCTGATTTCAGGGGTTTGGGTGGGCTAGCACCATTGTAGGCAAAAGGCGCATGTATTGGAACATTTTGAAAGCTTGAATTGAGGTCTGGCACAATCGCCGCTGGATCAACATCAATGACTGGAGCGAAGATTGGGGTCACAGGAGTGACCGGGGCCGTTGGAGGATGTGCCACTACTGGCAACGGAGCAGTTGCGACAATCGGCGCTGGTGGATTCACGGTTGCGGAAGGCGCTGCGGCAGGTGGCGGCGTGAAGCGCGAGGGTTGGGGGGGCGGATCATATGAATGCGACTGCGGTTCTAGCTGGGTCGAATATTCCGGATTCCGCCTGTTTCCATTTGGCGCAGCCGCCGACATGCGCATGATTGCCGCCAAAAACGACAGTCCGAGGCCAAGCCCCAAGCCACCGAGCGTCGTCAAAAGAACAGTTGGACCAGTGCGTGGAAAACTAACCGAACTTGGGACGACGGCTGTCTGTATAATCCGGGCCAAGGTCGGGCGGACGTCAAAGTCCTTGCGCGTGTTGACTTCAACATAACGGGCCAGAAGCGTTTCGAGGAGTTGGCGATTTGCAGTGGATTCGCGTTCCAACGCTTTCAGCGTCACGTCGTCGAGGTTTGCAGCACTTTCACGCTCCTTCAGCTTCTCAAGATTCTTGCGGATTGATGCGGCGCGTTCTTCCGCGATTTTCGCCTGACTGTCGAGACCGTCGATAATCTTGATTGCCTCACGCCGTATTTGACGGTCGATTTCGTCCACCTGCTTGCGCGCTGCCTGGAGCTTTGGATTTTTCGGCAAATAGACAGCAGACAGTTCCGCAAGTTGACGATTGGCGGCGATGCGCTGATCCTGCAAATTCTGAATGCCGGGGGCGTTCAGAACTTCCGCCGAAGTATCAATGTTCCCCTTGCGCGCGAGCAGTGACTTGATTTCCCTGGCGCGCGCCGCTGCCTCGCCTTGCGCGCCTTCTGCCACCGTAAGCTGGGTGTTGAGTTCTGAAATTTCCTGAACACCAAGCGTGGAATTCGTGCCTTTCAGAAGACCTGCCCCGGCGCGAAACTTTTCAACAGCTGCTTCAGAGGTGGAAACCTTGCTGCGCAGTTCATCGATCTGCGCAGCCAACCAGTCCTGCACGCGTTTGGCATCGGTGCCTTCATCAGTGGACGTCGAGTGGATGTATTCCTCCGCAAGACTATTGGCGATCCGAGCAGCCTGTGCCGGATTCGCAGCTTCTGTCCTGACCGTGATGACATTTGAGTTCGGCTCTGTAAAGACCGTCAAAGCATTTGAGAAAGAATCCGTGGCGCGGCGATCACGAGGCAAGGAGCGAATGTCATCGCTGAATCCAAACCTTACAAGAAACGACTTGGCGACCCCATAGGTCACCTTCTCGGGAGCAAAATCAGGATCCTGGTCGAGCTTGAGTTTGCTTACGAGCTTTGCGGCGAAGTCGTCGGATTTCAGCACCGCGATCTGGCTGGATATCAAGCGTTCGTCGATTGGCAATGCTGCGTCCTGCGACGGGCTGCCATCGGGATTTAAAGGAACTTCGCGGCGTTCAATGAGTATCTTCGCTTCAGTCAGGTAACTGGGTTTAATCAGTGTAACTATGGCAAGACCTGCCACCAGCCCCAGAAACGTGCTTGCGAGAATCCGTTTTGGCCGCCGCACCGTATTGCGGAATACGTCGGCGAGACTGATCGCATTTCTCTGTTCGTTGGAATGGTTCATAATTTGCGCGGGAATTGTCTTTGCTGATCCCGTTCATCTCTGATTATGGTAACTAATCCCTTAACACACGCACTTAACAAATGAAACGCCAAGCTGGCACCTTTTAACATGTTACTAACCATAGCTCCTTATGCATAGGCCGCGTCTGTGCAAGTGCAGAGGTGACATTTTATGGTGAGTGAAACTTGATGCGTATGCGTGCAATTCAAATCGCGGCCCTGTCGCTGGCCCTGACTGCTTGCGCTGAAGAGTGGGAGCAAAACGGGCCAACGGCAGAGCCCGGCGGCACTGGGTTGATCGCCAACCAGGAGCTGGCTGAAGGCCCTGGCGCAGTGTCAAGCATCACAACACTGCCAACGCGCAATTTACGCGGCCCGGTTCCACCTTATGCAGCGAAGGGCGAGGCTTCAGCCTACGAATATTCCGTCGGGTACCGCGTTGGCGCCGGTGACAAGATTTCCGTTCGGGTTGCTGGCGAGTCAGAACTCACTGGCGAATTTGTTGTTGACCCTACTGGCCTCATCTCGCTTCCCTATGTGCAGCGCCTGAGCGTGGCTGGTCGGACCACAAGTGAGATTGAAGGTTTGATCCGCTCCAGCCTCCAAGCTGGTTACTTGCGCGATCCACAGGTTGCCGTGCAGATCACGTCGCTGCGGCCATTCTATATTCTGGGCGAAGTAAACGGCTCTGGATCATTTCCGTATCAGGCTGGCATCACGGTGCAGAACGCAATAGCCATTGCGGGCGGGTACGCACCGCGTGCTGACAAGCAAGAAGTATTGCTCACACGGCGAAACATAAAAGGCACTGATACATATCGCGTGCCGGTTACAACACAAGTCTATCCTGGCGATGTGATTTACGTCCGCGAAAGATGGTTCTAGGCTTTTGCGCATTCTTCATGTGCTCCGGAGTCCCGTCGGCGGCTTGTTCCGGCATGTGTGCGATCTCACGCGTGAGCAGGCGTATGCTGGACATGAGACAGGCATCGTCTGCGACTCTTTGACCGGCGGCAGCAACGCCGACGCTATTCTCAAATCACTCGCTCCAATTTGCACGCTTGGGATTGAACGTCTCGACATGCGGCGCTTGCCGCATCCCAGTGACATTTCCCACGCGTTGCGAATTCGCAGTATGGGCATCAATCTCAATGCGGATATCCTGCATGGGCACGGCGCCAAGGGCGGGCTTTATGCAAGGCTGGCTGCCAGGTATGGCAAGGCCGAGTCGGTCTACACCCCG
This sequence comes from uncultured Alphaproteobacteria bacterium, assembly GCA_963819615.1. GTDB lineage: Bacteria > Pseudomonadota > Alphaproteobacteria > Rhizobiales > Aestuariivirgaceae > Aestuariivirga. Next base: position 191,119 of record CAWFWW010000008.1, on the reverse strand, counting down.
CATGGCGGCAGCCTTCACTATGAATGGTCCAGCGCCACCGGGATTGTGTTTCTTTCCATGGAGAAAGTGCTGACCAAATTCGGCAGCAATTATATTTTCGTTTGCGAATTCGAAAGGCAACTGTTTGACGCGAAAGTCGGAATCGGCAACGGACAGTTTGCGATCGTCCAAAATGGATTGACGCCAGAAGAGTTCCAGCCTGTCCCGCTGGACAATGATGCCAGCACGTTTCTGTTTGTTGGCGAAATGCGCAAACTCAAGGGCGTCGACATCCTGCTGGAAGCAATCGCCCAAATTCCAGGCTCAAGCCTGACATTGGTTGGCGATGGCGTTGATCAAGCAGCGTTTGAGTCCCAGGCGACACAGCTTGGCCTGCAATCGAGAGTGAGGTTTGCAGGCCGCATGCCCATCCGCGCCGCGCTGGCGAAGGGAAGCATGCTTGTCGTTCCATCGCGCAATGAAGCGTTTCCATACGTGGTTCTGGAAGGAATTGCCGCCGGGAGAGCAGTCATTGCCAGCCGCATTGGCGGCATCCCGGAAATGCTGCCAGATGCCTTTTGCGTTCATCCTGTGGCATCGGCTGCGTTTACAATTGCACTTGGAAAGGCATTCCACGCGCGGTCCGAACTTGATAAAATAGCGGCCGAAGCGCGAAAGATACTGCAATTGCGAAACAGCTGCAGCCATATGGCGCACTCAATTACGCAATTTTATGAAACGCTGACGAGCTTCAAATCTATACGCACATGAATTGGCGGTGGAACCGGACTGTAAATGCATCGGGTAGTCAGTTGAACTCACAACAAGGACTTTCCATAGCCGGGCTTTGACCCGGCTACACAGATTTTCCGTCACGTTGCTGCTGGAAAGGCTGGATCGGCAGCTCAAGGACGGCCCAGGAGAGTTGTCGTGTGGCTTCGCTTGATCACCCGACGCTCTAGGTTGGCGAGTTTTCCTCAATGCCCAACAAGAACAAGTCGTTAATGATTGGCCTCTAAATTTCAGCAGAATTTTCACCGTCTCTTGCGCCGAGCGAGAGCATTAACGGAGGTCACAGCATTGCTGAGCATGCCTACGAGTTACGCAGGCGGTGCCACGTTTGAAACTCTCCGGACGTCCCTGCTTTGGCTGATGTTCGCGTCGAGCTTCATCGTGAAGATCGAACCGGCACCAGTTGACTTGTTGTTCTTTGCGTTGTTCAGCCTCTATCTTTTTTCGGGACTCAAACTGACTCCAGCCGCCAGCCTCATTGGCATGTTGCTTGTACTTTACAACTTCGCAGGTTTCATGAGCTACCTGCCTGTTGCCGACAGGCCGAAGACGGGCCTCTTCATCGTCACTTCGATATACATGTCGATGTCGGCTTTCTTCCTGTGTTGCCTGCTGACGACTGATACGGAACGCCGATTTCACATTTTGGCGCAGGGCATGATTGCGGGAGGCGCCATCGCTTCGGTTTTCGGCATGATTGGTTTTTTCAACATCGGAGGACTTGGGCCGATAATGACGCTTGCCGGTCGCGCAACTGGCTTGTTCAAGGATCCAAATGTCTTTTCCACTTATTTGAACTTTCCCATCATCCTGTTGTTGCAACGCCTGCTGCTCAACTCACCTGGATCAAAATTGCTGACCGGCTCGCTGCTTCTGCTGATTGTGGGTGCGCTGTTTCTGGCATTTTCGCGCGGGGCATGGGCGAGTACGGCGCTGTCCATCATTTTACTCTTTGGCCTCACATTTGTGCTGTCAGGAAGTGCCACCATGCAGTTGCGCGTTGTTGCCGTTGTCGCGGCAGGCACATTGGGCGCAATTGTGCTTTTTGCAATCCTGCTTTCCATACCAGACATCAATGCGCTCTTCTTTGAGCGGGCACAGCTGATCCAACCCTATGACGGCGGCGAGACAGGCCGCTTCGGTGCGCAAGCCAACAGCATTCCCATGCTTCTCATGCGACCCTTGGGCTTTGGGCCGCTGCAATATTCAACCTATATGGGACTCGATCCACACAACACTTTCCTCAATGCGTTCGCATCCTATGGATGGCTCGGAGGGATTGTGTATGTTTCAATCGTGGTCCTAACTGCGACCGTTGGCGTCCGCACTGTGTTAATGCGTGGCCCTTGGCAAGGCCCGGCCATTGCGGTGTTCAGTTCGCTGTTTGCGTTGATGCTGCAGGGCGTGCAGATCGACACTGATCACTGGCGTCACTTCTATTGGCTTGTCGGCTGCACATGGGGACTGTTTGCGGCGACGGCACTGCACTGGCAGCGGCGAGCCCCAAGCACAAACCTATGACGACAGGGCCCGCCCACGAAAATCGTAGCCGCTCCCTCTACGACATGGCGGTCAAGTTCGGAGCGAGCAAAGTATTGCCGCAGCTGCTTGGCGACAGCCTGATTTCGTTCGGATCCAAAATTGCTGGCGCAGGCCTGACGTTTGTCATGCTGATTGTGTTTTCCCGGATCATGGAGCCTGGCGAATTTGGCTATTTCGGCGTCGCCATGAATTCCGCTACTCTGTTGTCGACTGTCATTGGGCTTGGCCTTCCAGTCGCCGTCATGCGGCTATACTCCGCACATGTCGCCAAGGCTGAATTGTCACTTGCCAAAGGTTTCCTGGCTGCGGGATATGGCGCAGTGTCAATAGCAGCGGGCGCATTGCTCCTGGCGGCATCTGCGGCAACATATTTCGGTTTGGCTATCGAAACCACAGGGTCGCGCATGGCACCCATGTTCATTGCACTTCTGGCCCTAGCCATTGCAATGTCCGACTATGTTGCGAGTGCACTCAGGGCGCAATCACATGTCGCTTGGTCCGCGTTGCCGCGCGATTTGGGTTGGCGGATTTCAGCGCCTGCGGCCGCCATTGCATTGGCACTTGCGGGTTATGCCATGCCCAACAGTGCTGCGCTCATCATCTGCATATTGACGCTTGCCGTTGTTACTGCCGTTCAAATGAAGAAATCATTGGACTCACTTTCAACGCAAACCCGTTCATTGAAACCGGAAACAAACTGGCCACTCTGGCGAAAGCCGCTGCTGCCATTGTGGTTTGCCAGCATTGTGTTCGCCATGATTCAGCAGGCTGATGTGATCGTGGTCGGCGGCCTGCTCGGGCCGGAACAAGCGGGATCATACTTTGCCGCGCAGAAAACCGCAGCGTTGCTTGGGCTGGCGATGATCGCCGGTGGCCAAGTCGCGGCACCGATGATGGCGTCGGCTTACCACACCAACAACCTTACCGAACTCCGGCGCATTTGCCGGCTGTTGGCGACTGCAATTGCGATTGTGACATTTCTTGGATTGGTCTTCGTCTTCGTCTTTGGCGACAAGTTGCTCAGCATCTTCAATCCTGCCTATGTTTCTGCTTATCCTGTCCTCATTCTGTTTGCTTTGTCCGCTACTGTCGATGCAGTTTGCGGACCCACCGCGTATCTCATGCAGATGACTTCGCTTGAGCGCTCGTACCTCAAAATCATGGCGGGTTGCTACGCGTTGGTGCTTGTGTTGCAGTTCATATTTGTTCCGCGTTACGGCCTGATTGCCGCTGCGGCATGCAGTGGCGCTGGCGTCATTCTCTGGAACCTTGTCGCCATTGCATTGCTTCGCCGGAAAATCGGCGTTGACCCTTCCATCTTTTCATTCTTTTTACCTGCACCGCGAACACTATGAAAAAAAACGCTCCCGAGATCGCAGTCCTGTTCACAGTTTACAAGCCGGGCGATGAAATCAAGAACACTTTGGCAAGTTTGCGCGCGCAGACTGTTCCGTTCAGGCTTTACCTCGTGGATGACGGCACGCCATATCATACCAATTATGAAGCGCTCACCTCCGGCATGGATGCCCACGTCACGCGCTTGCCAAACAATGTCGGCCGCACAGCGGCGCTGAATATCGGATTGCGGCTTATCCTGACTGAGGGGCACACTTATGTTGCACTCATGGACAATGCGGATACTTGTGCGCCGACGCGGTTTGAGAAGCAGAAAACCTATCTCGAGCAATATCCAAAGATATCGATAGTCAGCACATGGGTTCGTTACACATTCCAGGTAACAGGCCGCGTGAGCGAGGCGCGGCTGCCTGAGGACTGGCGGCGTTGCGAGCGGCTATTGCGCTACAACGCGCCGATCACGCACACTGCAATGATGGTGCGGGCGCAGGTTTATCGCGATGTCAATTTGTATTCCGAGGATTATCCCGCCGCGGAAGACTATGCGTTCGAACATATGGCGCATGCGCTGGGTCACAGAATGGCAAACATTCCCGAAGTCCTGATGGATACGCTTGAAATGCGCGAGAGCATTTCCGGGAACAAGCGCAAGGAACAGTTACGCAGCCGCCTGCTTTTGCAAAGGCGCTATGCGGACTGGTTCAATGTTCATACGTATTTGGGGATTGTCAGGACGATGGCGCAAATCGTCATTCCGGCTGGCGCCGTTCGGCTCATCAAGCCTCTCGCCAAGAGATAGAATGGCCGCAAAGACTGGTCGGAGCGACTGGATTCGAACCAGCGACCCCTAACCCCCCAGATTAGTGCGCTACCGGGCTGCGCTACGCTCCGCGCCGCGCCCTCTCTAGCAAGACTAGCCTGAAAGTCCATCTCTCTTTTTTGGCCTCTTCTTTGGCATGAGGACCCAGAGCAAATCGGCCCGTGCGCCAGTAAGCGCCTGGGCTTGCACCGCCAACATCAGGCACCAGACCAATTCGGCGCCGATGACTGCATAGCCGATGCCAAGAAGCCCCCAGGTTCTGCCGAACATCAGCCAGAAGCCAACGAGGAAGGCTACCGCAAGTAGGCACGAGCCGACGGTTTTCACTTGCTGGCCAGCGATCGAAAGGACTTGCTGGTTCATGCCGCTGAACGCGCGAATGGCTTGGCCAAACATGAACAGGATCAGCAGGCCTTCGCCCTGCTCATATTCAGCGCCGAATATGCGGAGCGCAAATGGTCCCAACAGAATTGTACCCGCAAGTGCTGCCGCAATGACCGTCATCGTAAGCAGATTTAGGCGCAAGAGGATCTGGTCGGATTTCGACTGGTCACGGTTCGCAATCGCCACAGTCAAATCCGGCAAAACCAATTGCTGCGTCGACTGGATGAAGAACCCTGCAATCGCCGCGAGGCGGATGGTGACGCCGAGGACGCCTATATCTTCTGCAGGCAGGATCATTCCGCCCAGCAATGTCACAATGTCGGCGAACATTGTGGCGACGGCTGCGACTATCGCAATAGCGAAGGAACGTTTGCGCACAACCGAGGCAAATTTCGCCCGTGGGCGGATGAAATCAGCGGGGCGGGGAAGCTTGTCAGCGACAAAAGGAATTTGCGCCAGTGCGGTCACCGCGTTTGAGCACACGAAAGCAATAAGAACGGCAACAAGCGGGATCGCGATGCCGAATGCATAAGCTGCGCCGATCACCAGCAAAAAAATCCCGGGCCGCACAATGTTGTCAGGCACCAGCGTAACCGCATACAGCCGGTGCGAATTGGCGATGGCGCTTACATAGCGGATCATGGCCGAAACTGGCGAAGACAACAGACCAAAAACAACAGCCAGCCGCATTCCTTCTGACATGGGGATGAAGAACAGCGCAGCGAGACCACATACTGTCATTGCTGCAGTGAGGATTGCATAATCGACAAAAGCCAGCGAATGCAGCATGGAAATCAGTTTGCTGCGACCGCGTTCGTAGAACTTTGGCAGTTCTGTCAGCGCCAGCATGGGATAGCCTGCGGTCACGATCAGGCTCATGATCGCCGCCATCGACATGGTTAGAAAGATGATGCCGACGTCGCCTTGCGAAAATGACCGCGCGATGGCGATCTGCGTGAGCAATCCCAGTCCTGCGCCGACGAGCCGTGCGCCGACAGAGCTCGCCAGCAACGCCACCATGCTGTTTAGTTTCATGATTGGCGATCAATCATCACTTGCCTTGAAAATTGACCCGCAAGGGCGCACCAGGGCTTAGCCAATTCGCGCCCAATTCAGGTTTTCATGCCTTCGAGCAGTTTGCGCGCGTCTGTGAGGTCGCGAAGTGCGGCTTTCAGCGCGTCGGCCTGGGCTGCGCCGACGCTGAAAGTCGCAACAGGCGCAACCGCCGCCGCGACAATATTTGCAGCTGTGGCCCCGCCCTTGCGCGGCGCTACTTTTGCAGTTCCTGGCAGAGGCGCTCCTTCGCGGAAGGCGTCTCCTTTGCGCGGCGTGATGTCACCACGGCCGACGCCGGTGACGAAGCCGTTGCCCTCTTCCTTGAAGATGCGTTGCACGCCGCGGATGGTGTAGCCTTCATCATAAAGCAGCGTGCGGATGCCTTTCAGCACTTCGATGTCGTTGGGCCGGTAATAGCGGCGGCCGCCGGCGCGCTTCATCGGCTTGATCTGAGAGAACTTGGTTTCCCAGAAGCGCAGCACATGCTGGGGCACGCGCAATTCTGTCGCGGCCTCGCTGATGGTGCGGAAGGCGTCTGGAGATTTTTCGACGATGGTGGTCATAATGCCTACCTTCAGTCTTCGGTGCCGGGATCAAGCCCGTTGATCACGTTTTTCATCACCTGGCTGGGGCGGAACACAAGAACGCGGCGTGGCGTGATCGGCACTTCCTCGCCGGTTTTGGGGTTGCGGCCCATGCGCAGGCGCTTCTGGCGCACCATGAACGTGCCGAAGGACGACAATTTCACTGTGGTGCCATGCACCAGCTCATCCGAGATCAGATCGAGCACCGAATTGACCAGATCGGCTGATTCAGACCGCGACAGCCCTATGTCGCGATGCAGCGTTTCCGTCAGGTCCGAGCGCGTCAGCGTCTTGTTCGCCATTGGGGCCTCTCTCCAAACATTAACAGAGGCTTAAATGCGAATCGGAGGCAGGTCAACCGGGAAAGATAGGGAATGCGGGCGTTGTCAAAGGGTTAGTGAGGGGAGTTCATGTGGGTGGGGGTGGGAGATGAGTGAAGCTCATATAAAGCTCATATAACGACGAAATCCAAATTGGTTATCGCAAGACCCGCAGTTACTGTTGCAAACTGGATTTTGGCGGCAGCCCCCGTGCCGTCCGGATCGTAGTATAAAACTCCCGGTCCGGTCCCGGTCCCGTCAGAATCGAAGATGATCCGCTGAGCCGCCGACGTGGCCACTCCTGTTGTATTCTTGACGAATGCCGTAGTCGCAATGGCCCCAATGGTGGTCAAGGCATTGAACAAACCATTTCCGGTGTTTTCCAGGTTAATCGTGTCATTCGCCACATTGAAATCCGTTATCGTGTCGCGATTTGTTGATGAGAGAGCAGTGTTGAAGACGAAAATGTCGTTGCCCAATCCGCCACTGAGAGTATCATTACCCGCTCCGCCGTTTATGATGTTTGCGGCACCATTGCCTTGTATTGAATTGGCAGCGGAGTTTCCTGTCAAATTTACCGCTCCTGAGCCGCTGACCGACAAGTCCTCCACGTTGAGCGCAGTCAGCGTGTAGGTAACAGATGAAGCGATTCTATCGATTCCTGCATTTGCGGCTTCGGTAACGACGTCGGACAGAGAGTCTATTACGTAAACATCATTGCCAGCACCGCCGATCATAGTGTCAATTCCGCCCAAGCCGTCGAGAATGTTGTCACCGCTGTTGCCCGTAATGGTGTTAGCGAGGGCGTTTCCGGTTCCTAAAGTGAACAGTCCAGACGGAAGTGAATTTTCCAGCAGGGTCAAATTTTCAACATTGACTGAAAGCGTAAAGTCCACGCTGGATTTCACCAAATCGGTGCCCTCGGCTGCCAATTCCGTCACCACGTCAGTAGTGCTGCCGACGATGTAAGTGTCATTGCCGATGCCACCGAGCATCGTATCGTTGCCAAGCCCGCCATCAAGTGTGTCGTTGCCGCCGAGGCCTGTCAGGGTATTGGCGCTGTCGTTTCCGGTGATTACATTGTTGAGAGTATTGCCTGTGCCGTTGACGACACCATTCACCGGGTTGTTCAGAACCAAGTTTTCGACGTTCGTCATCAATGCCGCAACTGTGACATCCGACTGAACGGTGTCGGTGCCTTCGCTGGCAAGCTCAGTGATCGTCGTTGTTGCACCATGGTAGATATAAATATCGTTGCCAATTCCGCCTTTCAGCGTGTCGGTGCCGCCACGGCCGTCTAATACCAACCTGCAGAATTGAAGACTCGCAAAAGAGGCTTGCGGCGCAGGCGATGAGTTGATTCAATGTTCCGGTTTTGCTGGAGGATTGGAAAGATGGGAAATGCCCTGCTTCTGCGCGATGATTTTGATGCCGGTGTGTTGCGCAAGCTGGCTCGCAAGTCCAAGGACACGCGGGCTGTGCGGCGGCTTCTGGCTCTGGCTGCGGTTTATGACGGGGCTAGCCGGGAAGAGGCTGCCAAGGCGGGCGGCATGGACCGGCAGAGCTTGCGGGACTGGGTGATCGCCTTCAATGCCCACGGGCCTGAAGGCTTGCATGATGCCAAGCGTTGCGGAGCGCCGCCCAAACTCAACGCGAGCTGCCAGGCGAAACTCAAGGAGATTGTCATTGCGGGGCCTGACCTTGAAGAAGACGGTGTGGTGCGCTGGCGCTGCTGCGACTTGCAGGCGGTGATTGCGCGTGACTTTGAAATCCAGTTGTCGGAAGCCACGGTGGGGCGGCTTCTGCACCGCATGGGTTTTGCCCATGTCAGCGCCAGACCACGCCATCCCGGCCAGAACGTGGAAGCCATCGCGGCTTTTAAAAAAACTTCGAAACCGAAGTCCGCAATGCGCTGAAAGACAAGGTTATCGCGCCAGACACAGCAATTGAAATCTGGTTCCAGGATGAGGCTCGTGTCGGCCAGAAAAACGGGCTGACCTATCAATGGGCGCTGCAGGGAACAAGACCGCGCCAGCCCAAGGACCAGCGTTATGACAACGCCTACATCTTCGGTGCCATCTGTCCGGCCCGTGGAGAGGCTGCTGCACTGGTCATGCCCTATGCCGATACAGACGCCATGAATGACCATCTTAAAGAGATTGCACAAAACGTCGCGCAAGGTGCCCATGCTGTGGTGTTGATTGATGGCGCAGGCTGGCACACCGCCAAGGCGATTGCCGTGCCAGCCAACATCACGCTGCTCAAACTGCCCGCTTACTGCCCGGAGCTAAACGCCCAGGAAAACATCTGGCAGTACATGCGCCAGACATGGCTCTCAAACCGCATCTTTGAAAACTACGAGGACATACGTGAAGCTTGCGCAACAGCCTGGCGCAAACTCGCCGCTGACCCTCAGCGCATCACATCAATCGGAACGCGCCCTTGGGCTACGCTCGGTCAAAACTTGTGAGGATTGGTATAATGTATCGTTTCCGGCAAGGCCAGTGAGGGTATTGTTGCCGAGATTGCCATACAAGCCGTTATCCGCAGCATTGCCTGTCCCGTTGGAGGCGACAGTACTTGCAACATCCATCGAAAGGTTTTCGAAGTTCAGTCCCAATGTCCAGCTTAAGCCGGTTCCCAACTGGACTTTGTCATAGCCCATGCCAGCCGCCTCAACGACAACATCGCCTGCGTCGGTTACAAAATATTTGTCGTCACCAGCACCGCCTTCCATATAGTCGTTGCCAGCCCCGCCATAGAGGTAGTCTGCGCCGTCAAAACCATATAGCGTGTCGTTTGCGCCAAGCCCATAAAGATCATTGTCGCCAACGTCGCCTGTTATGACGTTGGCCAGTCCATTTCCATTCGCAATAGTAACTGCAGCACCACCTGGGAGGCCACCGACCAGTGTCAGATTTTCGACGTCTGCTCCAAGCGTGTAGTCCGCAAGATTGGTTATGACTTTGTCAATGTCGGTCGCAGCACCAGAATCTGTCACCACATCAAGGACCGAATCCACCAAAAAAGTATCGCTGCCATTGCCGCCCAACAAGGTGTCATCGCCAGCCCCGCCATCCAGCGTGTCGTTGCCATCGAGGCCGGAGAGGGTGTTGGCGGCGCTGTTGCCGGTGAGGACGTTGGCGAGGGTGTTGCCGGTTCCATCGAGTGCCGCAACTCCGCTGAACGTCAGATTCTCGACGCCTACCTGAAGGGCAGAAATGATGACTGACGAAATGATGTTATCCACATCCGCGAGGAATGTAAATTCATAGCCGATTGTATCAAGCACGGAATCTACAACATATGTATCGGCGCCAAACCCTCCATTCATCCTGTCATTGCCCGCACCGCCATCCAGAAAGTCATTGCCATCACCACCACCAAGCACGTCGGCGCCATCATCACCGTAAATCTGGTCGCCTCCGCTCTCTCCCAAAATGTCATCGTCACCTGCATCGCCATGGATGACATCGTTGCCGGTTCCACCATCGATGACATCGTCGCCATCTGCGCCACTCAATATGTCAATTCCATCGAAACCCTGGACATAATCCCTGATTGCGGTGCCGCTAAGAATTTCAGACATGCCTGTTCCGACAACCTGGTTCAGAGCCGTCGCAAACGTCATGCCGAGGAACTTGCCCTGGTCGACATTTACAACTGCAGCAATGATCGCGGATTGATCCAGCAAAGGTGTAATCGACGTGGGCTGGTTGTCCGGCAAGCTGACACCAACATCAGTTTTGAACCACACAGAACTTTCATTGCCGGAACTGTCAAAGAATCCATAGATGATTTCGTTGCCAACAGTTTTCCCGCCAAGCCACGTGCCTCCTGCCGATGCAACGTCAAGAAAGTCACCATATTTATTGGAGTTACTGTTAGGCCTCATAGTCACCTTGCTCAAATCAAGAAGGTCCATGCCAAAGTAGATTTTTCCAAGTCCATCTTCATCCCTAATGAGATCAAGCATGGCAGCAAGCTCAACTTCATTGCCAAGGACAAACCCTTGTTGATCAACGACAAACTGCTCGTTTACGTAATAATTATCGTTTCCCACGCCACCTTCCAGCAAGTCCGAAAGCTTATCACTCGTGGTGCTCTGCACCGAGCCATCCGCGGCAAATGTGGCATCGTCACCAACTAATGTGTCAACGCCGTCGCCGCCGTAGAGCTTGTCTGTTCCTCCACCACCGACCAGAATGTCGTTCACTATTCCACCGTAGACTATATCCTCATGATCTTTGATGCTCGCGACTGTGCTAGCAACAAATTTGTAGGCCGTGTTGTTGAGCGAGTTTTCCAAGCCTACATTCACCAACGAATTGACAGTTTCCAAATAGTCCAGATAACTAATGCCTACTCTCGTTAATACCGACGCTACAACCGAGTTGGAGTTTTGTGTTGTGCCGAAGTAGTCATAACTAAGATTTGCAGCGCCAATTGTGGTAACTACTTGTTTCATTTCGTCCCATACAGCAACCGCGTCCCGTCCGTTTAAGTCAAGTACGACTGAACGATGCAACGCCCGTTCTTCAACCGGTCTATTGTCTTCACTGATTGATATTGACACGCCTACTTCAACTACGATTGCTCCCCAGGCAAATGGAGTATCGTTTTGAGGGCCGCCGCGAATTACATACTCCACTCCGGCGTCGTCCACATAGACCAAATAGGCGTGCTCATATCCATTGGTTAATGGAACAGGTTTACTCTCGAGTTGAATTTCGGCCATTTCATTCTCCGTTATTGTTGGTTATTGATGTCACGATTGCGTTCTTCTGTGGGTCGCCAGTTGCAAGTGTTGAAACGTCGACAATAATGAGCTTGGTGCTGCTCTCCGGCATCATCCGAAGGACGCCAAAAACTGCGCAACTAGTGTTTGTGTCATCAATCTGAAAAACCGCTTGAAAATAGTAGCTGTCATCGGTGCCAGTAGTTTTCTTCTCAGGTTTGGCAAATTGGGCGTTTCTGATCTTGAAATCACTCCGGATAAGAAAATCTGTTACGTCACCAAAATTTGCCGAGCGACTACTCATAAATTGGAGAATAGCCGACTTTTTGAGAACAAAATTCCCGTTGGCCACCGAGCACGACATTGCCGGGCCACTAACCGAGTATGGAACAAACTGCGTAGCAAAATACATTGCACAAATAGCTGTGCCGATCTTGTTTTTGAAAACTTTTGCCATTACCAAACCGTTCCAAGAATTGGCAAATGTGGAAGAGTTTGATGTCGGTATCCTTGGAAAGGCTTCAAGAGGTGCACGAAACTGCTTTCATGAGTTTCAACCAGGCTGCCGGAGGCTGCCAAAATCATCGTTCTACCAAAGAGGACATCTTCACCGTCACCGCCGTAAAGTTTATCGACTCCCCTGCCGCCCAACAAGGTGTCATCGCCAGCCCCGCCATCCAGCGTGTCGTTGCCATCGAGGCCGGAGAGGGTGTTGGCGGCGCTGTTGCCGGTGAGGACGTTGGCGAGGGTGTTGCCGGTTCCATCGAGTGCCGCAACTCCGCTGAACGTCAGATTCTCGACGCCTACCTGAAGGGCAGAAATGATGACTGACGAAATGATGTTATCCACATCCGCGAGGAATGTAGATTCATAGCCGATTGTATCAAGCACGGAATCTACAACATATGTATCGGCGCCAAACCCTCCATTCATCCTGTCATTGCCCGCACCGCCATCCAGAAAGTCATTGCCATCACCACCACCAAGCACGTCGGCGCCATCATCACCGTAAATCTGGTCGCCTCCGCTCTCTCCCAAAATGTCATCGTCACCTGCATCGCCATGGATGACATCGTTGCCGGTTCCACCATCGATGACATCGTCGCCATCTGCGCCACTCAATATGTCAATTCCATCGAAACCCTGGACATAATCCCTGATTGCGGTGCCGCTAAGAATTTCAGACATGCCTGTTCCGACAACCTGGTTCAGAGCCGTCGCAAACGTCATGCCGAGGAACTTGCCCTGGTCGACATTTACAACTGCAGCAATGATCGCGGATTGATCCAGCAAAGGTGTAATCGACGTGGGCTGGTTGTCCGGCAAGCTGACACCAACATCAGTTTTGAACCACACAGAACTTTCATTGCCGGAACTGTCAAAGAATCCATAGATGATTTCGTTGCCAACAGTTTTCCCGCCAAGCCACGTGCCTCCTGCCGATGCAACGTCAAGAAAGTCACCATATTTATTGGAGTTACTGTTAGGCCTCATAGTCACCTTGCTCAAATCAAGAAGGTCCATGCCAAAGTAGATTTTTCCAAGTCCATCTTCATCCCTAATGAGATCAAGCATGGCAGCAAGCTCAACTTCATTGCCAAGGACAAACCCTTGTTGATCAACGACAAACTGCTCGTTTACGTAATAATTATCGTTTCCCACGCCACCTTCCAGCAAGTCCGAAAGCTTATCACTCGTGGTGCTCTGCACCGAGCCATCCGCGGCAAATGTGGCATCGTCACCAACTAATGTGTCAACGCCGTCGCCGCCGTAGAGCTTGTCTGTTCCTCCACCACCGACCAGAATGTCGTTCACTATTCCACCGTAGACTATATCCTCATGATCTTTGATGCTCGCGACTGTGCTAGCAACAAATTTGTAGGCCGTGTTGTTGAGCGAGTTTTCCAAGCCTACGTTGTCACTCGAATTCACGACAGAGAGATAATTGAACCGCCCCGGGATTGCCGGAGGCTCCAATTCTTGAGAAGAAGGAGCCATCATGAACAATACAACAACCCCAAAGAAACGTCCGAACTATGCGCCTGAGGTCCGCCAACGTGCGGTTCGCATGGTGCTGGATCACCAATGTGATTACCCGTCGCGCTGGGCGACGATAGATTCCGTTGCCAAAAAGATCGGTTGTGCACCGCAGTCGCTTCACGAATGGGTGAGGAAGACCGAGGTGGACAGTGGCAAACGCGCTGGTGTTCCGAGCGACATGGCCGAGAAGATGAAGGCCTTGGAACGCGAGAACCGAGAACTGCGCCAGGCCAATGAGATCCTGCGCAAAGCGTCAGCTTATTTTGCCCAGGCGGAGCTCGACCGCCCGTTCAAGAGATGATCAGCTTCATTGATGATCATCGTGGAGACCATGGGGTCGAGCCGATCTGCAAGGTACTGCCGATCGCCCCTTCCACCTATCACGATCATGTGGCCAAGCGTGCTGATCCGGAAAAACTTTCGGTTCGGGCAAGGCGCGACATGGCTTTGAAGCCTGAGATCACACGTGTCTTCGAGGACAACTTTGCGGTCTATGGGGTTCGCAAAGTCTGGCGACAATTGAAGCGCGATAACCTTGATGTGGCCCGCTGTACAGTCGAGAGGCTTATGAAAGAGATGGGATTACGGGGCGTTATTCGCGGCAAGCCGATACGCACCACCTTCAGTGATAAAGCAGCAGCTTGCCCGCTTGATCACGTCAATCGTCAGTTCCATGCGCCAGCCCCCAACAGGCTGTGGGTGTCGGACTTCACCTATGTCTCGACTTGGGGAGGGATGATCTATGTCGCCTTCGTCATCGATGTTTATGCCCGCTACATCGTGGGCTGGCGGGTGAGCAGAACCGCCCATGCCGGCTTTGTGCTGGATGCCCTGGAACAGGCCATTCATGACCGAAGGCCCATGAACAAAGGGGGCCTCATTCATCACTCTGACCGCGGTAGCCAATACCTCTCCATCAAATACACTGAACGATTGGCAGAAGCGGGGATCGAACCTTCGGTTGGCAGCGTTGGTGACAGTTATGACAACGCGTTAGCCGAAACCATCAACGGCCTCTACAAAGCCGAAGTGATCCACAGAAGAGGGCCTTGGCGCTCGTTCGAAGCTGTTGAGTTTGCAACACTAGAATGGGTGGATTGGTTCAACAACAGACGCCTGCTGGAACCCATCGGCAATATCCCGCCTGCCGAGGCCGAAGAAAACTACTACGCAGCAACCGCAGCCATGGACAACGTCCCCATGGCCGCATAACTTAAACCAACAAGCCTCCGGCAATCCCGGGGCGGTTCAGTCCAACCAGTTGTTCCACACAGTCTGGAAAGAAGTGTTGTAAACCTGCTCGAGTGAAAACGTGAGCTGCACGAGGTCAGCAGGATGCTGTTCAAAGTTGGTCAATTCCAATCGAGCAAAAATTTCTGCAAAAGTTCTAGTTGTCATCTGATACTGATCCTTTCGGTATGCTTGTTGTTCGTGTTTCTGTCTTGTCGCGGCGCACTTGCTACTTCGGGGAATAAAATGCGCCAGGGTTTACTTTGACCGCACGCATCTTGTTCCTATCGACGATGGCATGCAGTTCGATGATTGTGGAAAATGCGTACTTGTGCGCAGTTGGTTCGTCGAACCTGAAGAATGCACCGGTCATCCGCACTGCGAGATCGACATAGGCCGGAGTAATTTTTTCGACGAGGCGGTCGATCGTCTTGTGAACCACCGACAGGTAAGACGGAGCATGGTAGGAAAATCCAAATTCAAAGGTTTCTGTTTGTTCCCCGAGCCAAACCAATTCCGGCGGCATAAGGCCCATGAGTTGTCGCCTGCTCGCATTGCGGCGCACAACGTTCTTGACAACAGGATCGATGCCGATGCCAGCATCTAGATCATCCAAATTTCTCTCAAACCACCGATGGTACTCGCCATCCATTGCGATTTCAAACATTCGCCTTTCAAATGGAATTGGAAACTGATCCGCAATCGGCAACCCCTCGGCCAGGTTGACTTGATCCATCAAAAACTGGCGGATATTGAAAACATAAACTGCTCTCAGGTGACATGGCTCCTTTTGATCAAGCTTCATGCGCACCCATGGGCTGGTCAGTCCGACTGAATGATCGTCCTTCTCCAGCGTAGAAAGCAGTTCTTCAGGATATTTGAAAGCAGGTGTTTCTGCACTCTGCACCGCGCTGAAGCCATAGAACACGATTTCGATGTCGCTCTTCTGGCCCGGTTCCACCTCCGTCAGCCACCATCGCCGCCAGCGCGTACCCGCGACTTTGTCCAGCAAATGATTTGATACTTCTGTCGCAAAGTTTTGGAACGGTTCGTGTTTATCGGTCAACGTGTTCACGGTGGGAAAGGTGATCGAGTAAGTCGACCATTGGCAGTTCTTTGCCACATCGGCATGGGCGTGATTCGCAAACCAGATCGTCACGCATGCAGTAAGCAGCACCGGGAGAACCTGCAAAACCGCCCAATCCTTCAAAATGCGAATCATCATTTCCATGCAACCTCTAACTGCCCCCCCCCTGTGGAAGTCAACCATCTGGAGGTAGGGATGTGGAATAATATTTTTGGTGATGCGCAGCCTTTGCCGGAAAATGACTATCGACGGTAAATCAGGCGAATGAATGGGGGTGACTTCCGTTAGTTTTGTCGCACTGAACAGTTTTGCCGCAGAACGCAGGCCTTGGCTATTGCGAAATCAGAAACAAAGGGAAGCGTCACCTATTTCTGGTTATCGTTGCTTGGCAGCCAGAGGTATTCGCGGGTGGTTGCACCTGTTGCGGCATCAGCTTCGGCGATGAGGTGGCTATCCGTGTCGTAGATGTAATGCACCGTGCCGACGGGGCCGCCTGGTGCTGCCGTGTTGCGTGAGGCCAGCTGTTCCAGCGCGTTGTAGATGTAGGTGGCATAGGCGGCACCGTTGCGCGTCACCGATGCCATCCGGTTGCGGTTGTTGTAGGTGTAGTCGAAGACCTCAGCACCGGGGCGCACCTCCTGCGTGATGTTGCCGCCCGCATCATGCGTGAACACCCGGAAGCTCGCACCATTTTCCGTCATGTCGGTCATGCGGTTGGAGTTCGCCGGATACCACTGCACGCGCGTCGTCGTCACCGCATTCAGCGTGTTGACGTCGTAGGTGCGGTTGCCAACGGGGTCGTAGGAGAAAGTGGTTTGCCCCCAGGGACCATCGGCACTCGTCAGTCGGTTCGAGGGACTGTGCCACAGGGCCACGTTCTGCGCCGCTGCAACCGTATCCGTGATGGCGGTGAGGTTCATGCCGTCAGCGTAACCATAAGTCTTGCCCTGTACCACCGATGCGCCGTTCAACACCTGCAGTGAGATTAAGCGGTAGTCGAGGTCATATGATGCGCTTGTTGTCAAAATATTGCCGTGGGTCATTGAAACTACAGTGTTTGCTATTTCATCAACACTATCATGCCAAAGATCACTGCAAAAGCTACAAGCGCGACCAGCGTCAAAGGCCAGTTCGAACGCGACGGTTCGGAAAGTTGATCTTGCTTGTAAATTGAGAACTCCGACTGTGCATACTCGTACAACGGTGTACCGGGAACAGGCTGCCAAGGAGTGTCCGACTTGTCGAACGCCTCGGGCCCGCACATGACAAAGATCGCTTCTTCAAATGAGTTCGACTGTTCAACGAACTCCTTGAGCTTGCGCCGCGTAATTCCCTGAATGAGGGTGGTTCCAGCAAGTTTTTTCAATCGCTCCTTGAATTGGTCCTGAGTGAGAGGGATCGGGCCGTCCATTTCGATCTTGGCTTCAAACCGGCCCAGCATCCAACGAGCTCCAAAAATTGCTACGATCGGTTTCAGATAAAACGGTAGCTTTGGAATATTGGAGACATGACGAAAAACAAACTCCTGGCCGCTACTATCGTACATCCCACCAGGCACCCAGAAATCAAGTTCGGGCCAAAGGTCGATTGCCCCGCCTTTGACACTGACAACTTCATCCCAATTTAGTCGCAAGTTGTGCCAACGTTTTCCGCTTCCAGCATCAATAAAATGCACTAACGCAGGAAAGGCTATCCTAGCATTGACATCCATTGATCGCATTACCCGCTGCATCTCCGGCAAATCCGCCTGTCCATGCTGATCCCCAATTCTTGGCCCAGTCAGGCACACCGACCCATCTGAACTTGCTTCCGATTTCTCGGTTCAACGCGCCTGATATCGGGTTCAAATTGGCTGGGTGGTTCTTGATGAAATTCGGCACATACCTTCCCCACCCTCGATTGGGAATCAACCAATGATGCAACTGCCCACTTGATATTCCATTGGCATTTCTGACTCGTTGAAGTGTTGAACCGTATTTATGAGAGGACCTCCAGTAACTGAGCTCAGATTTTGCGTTTTTCATAATGTTGCTACCTATCCCGAAACCGCCAGCGCTTCCCATCGCCGCTGCAATTCCAACTTGCGTCCAGCTTATGCACCTGAAACGACCTCCGTTCATGATGAGTTGCATGCCAAGATCAAAGCCAGCTCCAACAAACGCTCCCGCAATTCCAAACTCGCCAGTCGGGTCAGTTTCCATAAACGGCGAGTTGCCCGCATACGCATAAACACTCGGCCCATCCACGAACCTCAGCGGATCAGGCTGGGTGTATCTGCCTGTCACTGCGTCGTAGTGGCGGTGGTGGTTGTAGGCCAGCCCGGTTTCGATCTGGAAGTATTGGCCGGGGAAGCGGAGGTTGTTGAGGATCGTGCCGGAGATGTTTTCGATCTCGCCCCAGGGTTTCCATGATGCCTGCCACACCGTGGCTCTGGCGGCGTCGGTCATTCTTGTTGGGCGGCCCAAGTGATCGGTGTGGACCATCAAGGTGGTGGGGGTCGCGCTGACGTTGATGACGGCGAGCGGCAAGTCTGACACCCTCTCCGCCCCCGGATCATGTCCGGGGGCACCTCCCCCTCGAGAGGCAGGGCTGTCCGGGGAAAGTTTTATGTGAATCAATTTGTCGCAGCTGCATGCCCGTTCTTTGCGGCAATTGCCGTTCATTTCTGGGTTGTTGACACTCAGAACGAGGAACGGGCATGCGCACTATCCTTAGCATTTTTGCGAACCTTCTCCAACCGCTTCACTGGAAGTCTTTCAAGATGATCGTGGCCCGCCATAATGGCGATGCCTATGACAAGACATTTGACAGCCGGACCCATCTGGTGACGATGATTTACGCGCAGCTGTCGGGCGCATCCAGCCTGCGTGGTGTGGCGGCGGGCTTCAACGCACATTCCCACTTGCACCGCCAATTGGGAGCTGTGCCGGTTCATCGCTCGACGCTGGCCGATGCCAACAGCCGCCGTCCGGTGGCGGTATTTGCCGATATCTTCGCCGCCTTGGCCTGTGACCTTGGCCGCAAGCTGCGGGCGCAAGGCCGCGCCATCATCCGCATTCTCGATTCGACCCCGATCCCGCTCAGCCAGATGTGCAGCTGCGCCACTTGGAATGGACGCATCAAGGGCTTCAAGCTGCACTTGGCCTATGATCCGGTTTGCGATCGCCCGCAGGTTCTCGCCATCACACAAGCTACCGTCAACGACATCACGCCGGCGCGCCTGGCAGCCATTGAACAAGGCGTGTTGCATGTCTTCGACAAGGGCTATTGCAGCTTCGACTGGTGGACAAACATCGCGCAAAACGGCGCTTTCTTCATCACTCGTCCGAAAACCAGCATGTGCTGGAAGACCCTTGAAACACGGCCTGTGAAGCGGCCTCTCGGTGACGGCTTCACCGTGTTGGCCGATGTTGAAGTGCAACTGGCCAGCAAGGGCGATTCCAGACTGCCCATGCGGCTGCGCCTCATCACCATCAAGCCGGATACGGCCAAGGCCTTTACCGTCCTCACCAACAACATGCAGCGCTCCGCCGCCACAATCGCCGCTCTCTACAAACACCGCTGGCAAATCGAACTTCTGTTCCGCTGGCTCAAACAGCATCTCAAGCTACGAACCTTTCTTGGCCGCAGCGAAAACGCCATCCACCTGCAAATCCTCGCCGCCATGATCGCTTATGTCCTGATCAAACGCGCAGCATGCAACTGCCGCATCAAACTGCAAGCCCTGCGATTCACCGAACTCATCACCCTCTGCCTCTTCGAGCAAAGACCCATCACTGCAATTACAGGGCCGCCATGCAGAACCCGAACCAAACCCAAACTTCAGAGCACGCCATGTCACAACGCCATCACCAACCTCTGAGTTTCCCCGGACAGCCCTGCTCGAGAGGGGAGGAGAGATTCTGAGAGCGTGTCGTTCTGGTTATCGTTGCTCGGCAGCCAGAGGTATTCCCGGGTGGTCGCACCCGTTGCGCTGTCGGCTTCGGCGATGAGGTGGCCATCGGTGTCGTAGATATAATGCACCGTGCCCACCGGTCCGCCAGTTGCCGCCGTGCTGCGGCTCACCAGCTGTTCCAGCGCATTGTAGACATAGGTAGCGTAGGCCTGGCCGTTGCGGGTGACGGATGCCATCCGGTTGCGGTTTTTGATTGCGATCTGGCTCATGCCTTCTGATTACACCAAGTTGCAGTTTGCGCAACTACTCCACCAACCGCGGCTCAGTCTTGTCGCTCTTCTGTTGATTTTCGGCGGAGTTATTGGAGCTGCCGGGCCAGCGTTGTTTGCCCGTTTCGTCCTCACCCACGACTGTCGAATGTATCAATTCATACCCCATCCAGCGTACGCTGTCAAGCGTTATTTTCATATCTCGAGTATTTATACCCTCAAAAGGGCCGCGCCCCAGGTGAAACCGCCTCCCATGGCTTCTAGTAGGACTAAATGGCCCGATTTTATGCGGCCGTCCTTTACTGCGACGTCGAAGGCGAGCGGAATGGAGGCGGCGGAGGTGTTGCCGTGTTTGTCCAGCGTGATGACGATGCGGTCTTCGTTGATGCCGAGCTTTTTGGCCGTGCCTTCGAGGATTCGGCGGTTGGCCTGGTGCGGTACGAACCAGTCTATGTCGGCTGGTTTCACGCCTTGTTCGTTCATCAGGTCGGTCATCACCGAGGTCATGTTGGCGACGGCGTGTTTGAAGACTTCGCGGCCTTCCATGCGCACGTAGCCGACGGTCTTGGTGGTGGAGGGGCCGCCATCGACATAGAGCTTGCTGGCGTGCTGGCCATCGGCGCGGAGTTTGGTGCCGATGATGCCGGTATCTTTGCCGCCCTCTTCTGCTGTCAGCACCATGGCGCCAGCACCATCGCCGAAGAGGACGCAGGTAGTGCGGTCGGTCCAGTCGAGAATGCGGGAGAAGGTTTCGGAGCCGACCACCAGCACGGCCCTGGCGCTGCCGCCCTTGATGAAATTATCGGCGGTGGCGAGGGCATAGACGAAACCGGAGCAGACGGCTTGCAAATCAAAAGCCGCGCCCTGTTTTATGCCGAGGTCGGCCTGCACTTGCGTGGCGGTTGCTGGAAACGTGTTGTCGGGTGTTGACGTAGCGACGATGACGAGGTCGATGGCCGAGGCCTGCATGTTGGCGTGGGCCAGCGCGCGCTTTGCAGCTTCGGTGGCGAGGCTGCGCGTGGTTTCGCCTTCGCCCGCGATGTGGCGCGAGCGGATGCCGGTGCGCTCCCTGATCCATTCGTCTGTCGTGTCGACGATCTTGGCGAGATCGTCGTTGGTCATCGAACGCTTTGGCAAAGCTGATCCACAGCCACGCAGCACAGACCTGATCATTGCATCTCCTGCTACTCAGCCGCGCGCGCTTCGGGCGCGAGCTTCAGGTTTACCTCGGCGACGTGCGAGGCGATTTTTTCGACGAGGCCATCCTTCACCATGTCGAAGGCGACATCGATGGCCGTGGCAAAGCCAAGCGCATCGGTTCCGCCGTGGCTTTTGACGACGACGCCATTGAGGCCGAGGAATACGCCGCCATTGTGCTGGCGCGGGTCCATGCGTTCTTTCAGCGCGTTGAATGCGCCATAAGCAAGAAGCCCACCGATCTTTGACATCAGCGAGCTTTCCATCGCCGAACGCAGGAATGTTGCGATCTGCTTTGCTGTGCCTTCGGCTGTCTTCAATGCGATGTTGCCGGTGAAGCCTTCAGTGACGACGACGTCGACAGTTCCCCTGCTGATGTCATCGCCTTCGACGAAGCCGTGATAGGCGATTGGCAATTGCAGGTCGCGGATGAGGCGGGCGGCTTCCTTGATGGCTTCGTTGCCCTTGATTTCCTCAGTGCCGATGTTGAGCAGGCCGACGCTGGGGTTTTTAAGATTGAAGGCGCAGCTCGCCATGGCCTGGCCCATCACGGCGAATTCAATCAGCTGGCGCGCGTCGGCGCCGACTGTTGCGCCGACATCGAGCACGATGCTTTCATTGCGCTGGGTTGGCCACATGGCGGCAATGGCGGGACGATCAATACCGGGAATAGTTTTGAGGACGAAACGCGACATGGCCATCAGCGCGCCGGTGTTGCCGGCAGAGACTGCGGCGTCGGCGTCGCCGTTGCGCACGGCTTCGATGGCTTTCCACATACCGCTTTTGTGGCGGCCGCGGCGCAGGGCCTGACTGGGCTTTTCATCCATCGTGATTGAAACATCACAATGGTGAATTTGCGACACTTGCTGCAACTTGGCGTGCAGGGCGAGGAGCGGTTTTATTTTTGCTTCATCGCCGAAAAACTCAAAACGGCATTGGGGATGGCGCAGTTGTGCCAAGGCAGCGCCCGGAACAACGATGTCCGGTCCGTGATCTCCCCCCATCGCATCGAGCGACAGCGTTATTGGTCGTGCCCTTGTTCCCAAGTCTGTTGCCCCTGCCCGGCTGGTTCGAATCCGCCAGACGCTATTCATAGCGGCTGTTGCCCCAGCCACAAATCAAAAGCGTTCGTGGCCAAATTCAACTTATAGTTTTGTCTTTTCTGAGATCGGTCAGTTTTGCGAAGGGACTGACTTTTGCTGGTGCTGGTTCTTCTGTTTCGGCGCTGGCTTCGAAGACTTCGCCCGGTTTGCGCGGATAAGGATCAAGTTCGAGGCCGATGGTTTCCAGGGCAATCGCCGCGAGGTCGATGGTGCGGCCTGAGAGAACGTCGATATCTGCCTCGGGGTCATCTTCGTGCAGTTTCTTGGCGAAGTAGCGTTCGACAATGTAGGTTTGCGTGGAGCGGAAATCCTCGAGGCTGATCACCGATGTTTGGGTGAGCTCGACGGTCACTTCGCCCTCTATTTTCAGGCCGCCGCCCCGCCATGGTGTGGCGAGAAATTTTACCTTGAGTGCGTGGACGGCGGGAACTTTCAGGATTTCAGTTACCCAATTGCATTCGAGTTCGGCGGCCGCAAAGTGTTCGTGTGATCCAGTGCGCGGAATGCGGTCGATTTCGATGGGACGGGAAAATTCCTTGGCGTGTTTCATTGTGGAAATGTCACCTTGGCCTGAACAATTGCTTCTGTTGCTTGCGCAGCCAGGTTTGTTTGCGCGGACAAGACCCATTGCGCCAAAGCTGGTGCGTGTTCGCCGCCGCGTTCAACATAGATATTGCGGGCGAGTGCTGATGCAAGGGCTTCCTCGCTTTCGCCTGCGGCCTTCTTGTATGCCAGCAAGCGGCCATAGAAGGCTTCTGCCATCTTGCGCACTTTCTTGCCGACGGAGAGATCACCGACGCCCATTTCCCGCAAAGAGCGATCCATGTCGCGGAAGAAGGTGTCGATCAGCGACTGGCGTGCCGTTTCGAGGGAACTGTCATTGAGGCGGTCGAGGATGAGGAACATGTGCAGCGCAATCATGTCGAAGCGGCCATCCACGGTGTCGGGTACACCCAAGTCGGCATAAAAGCGCGGCTGCCGCGCGGCAGCCACAATTGCCTCATAGAGCGCCTGACCGGGATCGGGTTTGCGCCCGAGCAACCGCCTTAAAATCATCGTCTTGCCCTTCCTTCGTCTTGAGGGCAAACACATAACGGACTTGATTCTTTCACGCCCATGGTCATATCGCCGCTACGCACTCTTTCACTTTGGCTTGCATTGCTCGCCGCTCCCGTTGCTCTGTCCGGCTGCTCGCCGGAAATCAACCACCGGGGGTATTACGCAAAGGCCAATGCATTCTCGCAGATTTCTGAAGGAATGGCCAAGAGCGAAGTCGAAGCCAATCTCGGTTCACCGTCCACGACGGCCAGCGTTAATTTCCAGGGCGACAGCTATTACTACATTACTAGTGTCACAGAGGGCCGTGCGTTCTTGCGGCCACGCGAAATCAGCCGAGAGGTTATCGCAGTGCGTTTTGACCGCCAGGATCAAGTTCAATCGGTGGCGCAATACGGGTTGCAGGATGGCCGCATCATTGATGTCAACACGCGCAAGACGCCGGTTGCCGGAGCCCACTACTCGATCCTGCAGGAATTATTCGGGACAGTTCGAAATGCAAGGCCGAGCACTGGCCTCGGCGGGTAACGGTTTTTTTTACTCAAATCGCTGCGGCAGATGATCATCTCTCATCAAGTTCTGGAACTTGGTGAGTTGGGCCTCGAATTGCAACTGCACAACGCCTGTTGGGCCGTGACGCTGTTTGCCGATGATGACTTCGGCGATGCCTAAAGCACGGTTCATTTCGTCCTGCCAGGTTTGATGCTCGGGCGTTCCTGGGCGGGGTTCCTTGCGCTGCAGATAATATTCTTCGCGATAGATGAACATGACTACGTCGGCGTCCTGTTCGATGGAGCCCGATTCACGCAAGTCGGATAGCTGCGGGCGCTTGTCATCGCGGTTTTCAACCTGGCGCGAGAGCTGCGACAAAGCGATGACTGGCACGTTCAATTCCTTGGCGAGCGCCTTGAGGCCGACGGTTATTTCGGTGACTTCCTGCACCCTGCCTTCGGCTGCCTTGCGCGACGAACCGACCAACAATTGCAAATAGTCGACGACAATGAGGCCCAAACCGCGTTGGCGCTTCAATTTCCGGGCACGTGATGCAAGTTGGGCAATTGCGAGGCCGCCTGAGTCATCGATGTAAAGCGGCAGCTTCTGCAAATCGCGGCTGACTTCAACCAGGCGATTGAATTCGTCCTCGTCGATTTTCCCGCGGCGAATACGTTCTGATGGAATGCCAGACTGTTCAGCAATGATGCGCGTCGCCAATTGTTCAGCGCTCATTTCGAGCGAGAACAGCGCTACGACGCCGCCATCGAGAATTTTGTTGGATCCATCGGATTGGTACTCGGCACGATAAGACTTTGCAATGTGATAGGCGATATTGGTGGCAAGCGCAGATTTTCCCATGGCAGGCCGGCCTGCCAGGATGATGAGGTCAGAAGCTTGCAAGCCTCCCATCTTTTCATCGAGATCACGGAGGCCTGTCGCCAGCCCTGACAATCCGCCGTCGCGTTCATAGGCGGCAGCGGCCATGCTCACGGCATCGGTCAAGGCCAGGCCGAAATTCATGAAGCCCTTGCCGTATTTGTCGACTTCAGCAAGCGAATAGAGCGTAGATTCAGCGCGCTCAATCATTTGGCGGGCTGAGTTCTCGACATTCGCGTCGAAGGCCTCATTGACAATTTCAGTTCCGACAGTGATAAGTTTTCGTCGCTGCGCCAACTCATGTATGACGCGGCCATATTCCTCAGCGTTCAAAATCGTGGTGGCATTGCGGGCGAGCGTGCCAAGATAGGCCGGGCCACCGATTTCCTTCAGCGTGGCGTCGTTATCAAAATAAGCTTTGAGGGTAACTGGCGTTGCCAGCTTGCCCATGCGGATGAGGCTTGAGGCGGCTTCGAAGATGCGCGAGTGGATTGGCTCGAAAAAATGATCCGCGGTCAGAAATGATGAGACCTTGTCGCAGGATTCATTGTTGATCAGGATCGCGCCAAGCAGCGCCATTTCCGCTTCGATATTGTGCGGGGGCGAGCGGACTTCTTCGGGCGAGTCGGCGGCGGGTTCGACAGGTCGGAGTTGTGCAGGATTGGCCATGGCACTTATTAGTTAAAGCATGATTGCAGCGTAACTGAGTCGTAGACTTATGCTCGCTATTCACACCCCTAGCGGTTTCAAGCAATACGATCTTTTGGCGGCGGACACTATTGGTGGTATCTAACTGCCAATTCGAACCTATAATTTCACCTACTTCGCAGTGGGCACACGTTTCCATGTTCCTAGCGCACCAAAACCTCCGAGTGCGGAAACCAGCAACAACAGCGCCGGAGGAATCGGAACATCTTCAGCAGACGCCCCAGTGATGCGGTAAATGCCATTGTCCAGCGTCACGATGTAAACGTTGCCAAGACCATCTTCGCCAAAGGAAACTATATTTTGGGGCAGCGCTACTTGCGACATCAAATTCCACAACAATAGATTTGAAAAACCTCTGCCATCCGCAGCGATGTCCATTGACCAAATTTTTCCGGCCACAAAATCTGCAAACAAATAGCGTCCCACCAGCGTGGAGATTGATCCCTTGTAGAACAACCCTCCCGTGATTGAGGCTCCATCGAACGGTCCAGTCCCGTGGCTGTAGGCGTAAAGGGGATCGGTTGGAGACAGAATGGTGGCGGCTATTCCAGATTGAAAAATTGAAAATCCTTCTTTCCCGGGCCATCCGTAATTTGCGCCTGGTGCCCCAATATTGATTTCCTCAAATAAGTCCTCGCCAATGTCACCGATCACGTATTTTCCGGAGAGCGGATCAAAAGCAGCTTGAAAAGGATTGCGCAGGCCCGACGCCCAAATTGCATCAGTAACCGCTGGATCCGGGCTGTGAGTGGGATTGTCAATGGGAACAGCGAAGTTGTTGACTTCATCACCATTTTGGAAATCATCGCCACTTGGATCAACACGCAGGATTTTCCCCTGCAAGTTTGCCAGGTTTTGCGACTGCACATTTTCGAAGGCTTCATCATTGTCACCAGTCGTGATGTACAGATATCCGTCTGGCCCGAAATCCAGATCGGCACCATAGTGAGTTCCCGGCCCCACCGGCTCGTGCTTGACGTTTAAAACAGAATGGAAAGTGGATTGATCAACCTGGTTCGGGTTTGACGTTGAGCGAGTTGCGACAGAAACCTGCAGGTTGTCCCTTATGTCGACATAGCTCACATACACTTTCCCGGACTGGGCGTAGTCAGGTGCAAAGGCTATCGAAAACGCGTTGTAGAATCCACCCGGTTGAAAATCGACCGGAAGTGTTAGAAAAGGCGCGGGCGCTGCGACACCCGTTGCGGTGTTGTATGCCGTTACCGCACCTGACGTTCGGTCAAGCACATAAACGTTTTCGTTGTCACCAATTGGCGCCGCAAGCTTGATCGGATTGGATAGCGGGCTGCCCGGAATGAACTGCTCCAGTTCCAATGAAGCCGCATTGGTCATGTCCGTCTGCACGGCGAGAGATGCGGCGAAAGCTGCGAGAATTATTTTCATGCGTTGTTTCCTTTAGTGGCCCGATTTTCTGAAAATTCTACCAAGGGTACAAACGCATTGGACAGTTACGCATAGGTAGGCTGGCAGCAGATTGATTCGCAATAAAGCGTCGCGGACTTTTAAGCTCTTAGGCCTTGAAGGCCCAATCTGCGGGGTTTTTCGACGCGCCGATCAAGGCTAGGCCGCAGGCAATCGATTCAAATTGGTCGCCAGCTGCTATTTTGTCTTCGTCGAATGAGTGCGTGAATATATTGCGGATTGCCGGGATGAAGGATGTGCCGCCGGTGAGGAAGACTTTGTCGATAGCCGGAGCATGGAGATTGGCGTTTGCTAGTGCCAGGTCGACGGTTTCAGAAATTCTCGCCAGATCTTCAGCCAGCCATTTCTCGTAATCGCGGCGGGTAATGACGGATTCGATGTTGATATCGTCGTGGCGGAAACTGAATGTTGTTTTGTCTTTCGATGACAGTTCGAATTTTGCTGCGGACACGGAGCGATAGAGTGCAAATCCCAAATCGTTTTCGATGATGTCGATGAAATTCTGCAGGCGTGTTGGCTCAACTGCAGAATGCAGGAGGCCTTTCAGTTCCTTCAGCTCACCATTTGACTTCATCAGGGCCAGCAGGTTCCAGCGCGCGAAATTGGCATAGTAGCCGTTGGGTAAAGTCAGCGTCTTGCCGAAAGACCGGTAGTCCGTTCCCTTGCCGAGCTGCGGCGAAACGGCATGATCGATCATGCGGTAGTCGAATGCATCGCCAGCAATTCCAATTCCTGCATGACCAAGCTGCTTTGCCTGCATCCGGCCATTCCTGCGCTCAAAGCGCATGACGGAGAAGTCACTTGTGCCGCCGCCGAAATCCGCAACGAGGACAGTCGCGTCCTGTTCGAGCCGCTGTGCAAAGAAAAATGCTGCTCCGACAGGTTCATAGACATAGACGGGGTTAGCGATTCCGAGCCTTGCGAAGGATTTGCCGTAACGCTGCATGGCTAGGGATTCATCAGGGGCTGAGCCTGCAAAACGCACGGGGCGGCCTATGACAATTTTTCTTTTTGCGAGAGAAAGATCGCCTGCATGCTTGAGCAGCGCTTCGAAAAACGCATGCAAGAGATCTTCAAATTCGAAGCGCCTGCGAAAGATGCGGGTGTCCTGGAACAGTTTGCTCGCAGCAAACGTCTTGAAGGACTGCACAAAACGATGCGGCAGCGACGCTTCGAGAAATTTCTCAATCGCCCATGGACCGCCTTCAGCCTGCAACTCCAGGCCTTCGCCACACTTGCCTTCCCAGAAGCACAAGGCAGATTGGAAAGTGCGGTAAGTCTGGTTCTGGTGCGCGTAAGTCAGGACATTGGCGCGGCCGTCATCATCTGTTACGGCGATGACTGTGTTAGTGGTGCCAAAATCGATGCCGATGGCAGGCCTCAACTTTGGCATCATCCGAATTTCAGTTTCAGCGCTTCCATCGCTTCGACTTGCGTCAGGTTCATGTGCAGGGGCGTGATCGAGATGAACTTGTTCTTGATGGCCCAGATGTCGGTTCCGATGGGCGGGGATTTGTTTTCTTCACCGAAGGTGATCCAGTGATATTTTTCGCCGCGATGATCGAGGCGTTCATCAATATCGATGAAATTCTGGTCGCGCTTGCCTTGCCGCGTGATCTCAACGCCTTTGATTTCGTCAACACGGCAATCCGGAAAATTCACATTGACGAGAACGCCAGGACCGAATTGCATTTGTGAAAGTGATTTGGCGATTGCAGGGCCGTGTTTGCGCGCGACGGCAAAGGTCTTGTTGTTGTCGAAGAGTCCACCGGCCTGCGAAAATGCAATTGAAGGAATGCCCAATGCTGTGCCTTCCATGGCAGCAGCAATGGTGCCGGAATAAGTCACATCATCGGCGATGTTGCGGCCGCGGTTGACGCCGGACAGAACGATATCAGGAATGCCGGGCATGATCTTGCGGACGGCCATGATGACGCAATCGGTGGGGGTTCCTCGCACTTCGAAACGGCGATCCTCAATCTTGCGATAACGGATCGGGTTCGACAGAGTGAGCGAATGTCCGGCGCCGGAGCGCTCTTCGTCGGGAGCCACGACCCACACATCTTTCGAGAGCGAGTGAGCGATTTCCTCAAGTGCGACCAGACCGTCGCCATGGATGCCGTCGTCGTTGGTGACAAGAATTCTCATGGTTTGGCGATCCGTTCGCGGCCACCCATATAGGGGCGCAGGGCTTCGGGAATGGTGATTGAGCCGTCTTGGTTTTGATAGTTTTCGAGGACGGCCACGAGCGTGCGACCCACTGCGAGGCCGGAGCCGTTCAGCGTGTGGACGAATTTCATTCCGTCCTTCGACTTGTAGCGAGCGTCCATGCGGCGGGCCTGGAAATCACCGCAATAGGAGCATGACGAGATTTCGCGAAAGGCGTCTTGCCCCGGCAACCAGACTTCGATGTCGTTGGTGATGCGGGCGCCGAAACCCATGTCACCGGCGCAGAGTTTCATCACGCGGTAGTGCAACCCCAATGCTTGCAGGATGCTTTCGGCGCAGTTGGTCATGCGGTCGAGTTCGGCCCTGCCCTGTTCTGCCGCAGTGATGGAGACGAGTTCAACCTTGGTGAACTGATGCTGGCGGATCATGCCGCGTGTGTCACGGCCGGCGGCACCTGCTTCGGAACGGAAGCAAGGTGTCCATGCGGTGAGGCGCATGGGGAGCTTTGTTTCATCCAACACTTGTTCACGCACGATGTTGGTGAGCGAGACTTCGGCTGTGGGAATGAGCCAGCGGCCATCGGTGGTGCGAAAAAGGTCTTCGGCAAACTTCGGCAGCTGGCCTGTGCCAAAGGCAGCGTTATCGTTCACCAACAACGGAACGGAGCATTCGGTGTAGCCATTCTTTTCGGTCTGGATGTCGAGCATCAACTGCGCCAGTGCGCGTTCCAGGCGTGCGAGATCGTTACGCAGAAGCGTGAAGCGCGCGCCGGACATGCGGGCGGCGGTTTCGAAATCCATCTGGCCCAAAGCTTCGCCAAGTTCGAAATGCTGCTTCGGCTTCCAGTTCATGCCAGGTTTGGTGCCCCAGCGGCGCTGCTCGACGTTGCCGTGCTCGTCCTTGCCGTCCGGCACTTCGTCGAGCGGGAGGTTGGGGAGGGCTGCGAGGAGATTGCGCATGCGTTCATCGCAAGCCCGCTCTTCGGCTTCGCCAGCGGCAATTGCATCCTTCAGATTAGCAACTTCGGATTTGATGTCTTCAGCTTTGGCTTTGTTACCGGACTTCATGGCCTCGCCAACGGATTTCGACAAGGCGTTGCGGCGGCTTTGCATATCCTGCAGTTTTGCCAGCAGGCTGCGGCGATCCTGGTCGATGTTCAGTATCGCCGTTGTTTGGGCGCCAAGGCCCCTGCGGGCCCAGGCGGCATCGAAGGCGGCGGGATTTTCGCGGATGGCTTTGATGTCGAACATGGCGGGGGTCCTGCATTTACTTGATTTGAACTTACCCCACGATTCGTCACCCAGGCGAAAACCGGGGCCCAGACTTTCCAGCAGCTGGGAGTTCGAAAGCCTGGGTCCCGGCTTTCGCCGGGATGACGGATCAAGAGAGAGATTCGAATTCTGGCGCTTCTATAAACAGCTCTGCGCTGCTCTTAAAGGGGCTTTAGACTGTTCGACGTTGAAGCCGGTTCTTCAGCCTTTTTGCGGCGTTTTTCGATGATGCTGACGGCGAAAACCGCGAGCTCGTAGAGGCCTGCCAGGGGTACGGCCATGGCGAGCATCGAGATGGGGTCTGGTGGGGTGATGAATGCGGCGACGGCGCAGACGCCGACGATTGCGAAACGGCGGCCTTTGCGCAGCTGTTCAGATGTGACAATGCCGACCTGGCCAAGCAAAGTGAGAACAACCGGCAATTGGAACGCCAGGCCGAAAGCGAGGATCAACATCATCACAAAATCGAGATAGGCCTCAACATCCGGCATGAGTTCGATGAGGTTCTTGTCACCCGCACTCACTGTGCCAACGCCGGCTGCGAGATTGTAGAAGAAGTGTATGGCGACTGGCAGGAGGAAGAAATAAACCAGGCATGCGCCGAGCACAAAGAAAACGGGAGTGGCCACGAGATAGGGACCGAAGGCCTGACGCTCGTGCTTGTAGAGACCGGGTGCGACAAAGCGATAGACCTGCATTGCAATCATCGGAAAGGCAAAGAACATGCCGCCGAACATTGCGATTTTCAGTTTGACGAGAAAGAAACCAAGGAGTTTCGTCGAAATGAGGCTGACATCCTTGCCGATGCCCCATTCGAAGGGTTTGATCAAATAATGAAATATGTCTGACGAAAAATAGAAGCTGGCGATGAAAGCCATTGCAAAACCCGCCGCCGCCTTGACGATGCGGGAACGCAGCTCGATCAGGTGATCGAGAAGCGGGGCTTCTGATTTGTCGATGTCTTCCTTGGTCATGAACCTGACGCCGGTGGTGCATCCACTGGTTTGCCTGCAACTTTCGTTTCGCCCTGCCCGGCGTCACTGCCGAACAATTTGTCGAAATCATTGGAGGTTCGGGATTGCTGTGCTGCCGCACCGCCCATGAGATTCGGAACCGCGAGTTTCGAACCCATGTCGGCTTTCAAGCCTTGTGCCTCGCGCTTCAATTCGTCGATGCCGGAGTCCTTCATCGCCGCGTCGACATGGGTCTGGAACTCGCGGGCCATGCCACGCATTTTTTGCATGAACTGGCCAAAAGTGCGCAACACCTTGGGCAGGTCCTTGGGGCCGATCACAATGACGGCGATCAGTGCAAGAACAAATAGTTCCGAATAGCCTACTCCAAAGTCAAACATTTGGTTTCAATTCGCCGGTATTGCGGCACCTTCGCCGCAGTGATCAGCTGTTGACCTTGTCAGCGGTCGATTTGGCATCTTCAAGGGTTTTCTCGGACTTTTCCGCGATCTCAGCTGGATCGTCAGCCAGACCTTTCTTGAAACTCTTGATGCCTTTGGCAACATCGCCCATGAGGTCGGAAACCTTGCCCTTGCCGCCAAACAAGACCAGCACCACCACCAACAAGATGACCCAGTGCCACCATGATCCAAAACCCATTTCAATTCACTCCCTTGCCGCTGCCTTTCGGCACTCAATGCTTCAGACCGGGTTATTGCAGAAACAACAATGGACCGCAACAAACCCTCTTCCCAATCATATGGGGGCTCCGGTTTCGGTTTCAAATGCAAGAACTGCTTCAGGCAAAAGGGCAAACCCGCGTACATCTCCCGGTTTTGCCACATTCAGGGTGTCGTAACGAACGGTGAATGATGTGGTTTCGGTTTCCATCACAATTTTGCAGATCAATGCGCGCCCCTGGCGTTGCGCAGAAATGATGCGCCCTTGTGCCGCGCTGCTGTCATTGGACTGAATTATCGCATCGGGCCGAAGCAAGACTGTGACTGCGGCGCCATCCCGCAGTTTCGGAACCGCAATCGTGCCCAGCGGTGTCGTAATCTTGCCGCGCCTGACGGTTGCTGTGATTTCGTCGGCAGTGGAAAAAAACCGAGCGGCATCCAGATTTGCAGGATGATCGTGCAGGTCATATGGATTTCCAGCCTGAACGATGCGACCGGCGCGCATGAGGACAATGCGGTCTGCGATTTCAAGGGCTTCTTCGGGATCATGTGTCACCAACAGCGCAGTGGCGCGCATTTCACGCAGCACAGCCACTGTTTCAGCGCGAACCGATTGCCGCAGGCGTTGATCGAGGCCGGAAAAAGGTTCATCCATCAATACGACTTGCGGGCGTGGCACGATGGTTCTAGCCAAGGCCACCCGCTGTTGTTCTCCTCCCGAAAGCATGGCCGGATAGGCGTCACGAAATTGCAGCATGCCAACCCGGGCAAGCGCTTGGTCAGCTGTCCGAACGGCGTCTTGATGGGATAATGCATAAAGGCCAAACATCACATTGCGAAGCACGTTAAGATGCGGGAACAATGCGAAGTCTTGAAACATCAGACCAATGCTACGCCGCTCTGGCGGCACAAAAACACGCTCACTGGCAATATCGACGCCGTCCATCAAGATTGTACCTGCCGTCTGCGGCATCAGTCCGGCGAGTATTCGCAAAAGTGTCGACTTACCACATCCAGAGGGGCCCAAGAGGCAGGTTATCTGGCCTGCCTTGAGTTCCATATTTATGTTTCTGAGCAATGATTTACGATTGATTTCGAAACTCAAATCTAGAGTTTGAATCTGACCCGCAAATACCGGGCCTACCGTGCCGCGACTTCCCCAAGACTGAGAATCAGGCACCATATCAGGTTCCAAAGGCGCGGAATGTCCAAGAGGCATCGCCTCACTTTACACAAAGTTACAGTTAAAACAAAGTAGATTAGTCGGGTTTAGGCTGCAGCCAGGATGACCCGGTTCCGGCCCTCTCTTTTCGCCTGGTAAAGCGCCACATCTGCACGCTTCATCAGTTTGGGCAAGTTGTCGTCGGATCCAGTCAGGGATGCCACGCCAGCGGATATCGTGACTTGTATGGGCGACCCGTTGGCGTTCGGAAAAGATTTTACCGCCACCGCGCGGCGCAGTCGTTCGGCGATCCGCTCTGCCGCCACGTTGTCGGTACTCGGGAGAACCAGCATGAATTCTTCACCCCCGACGCGGCAATTGAGATCGACGCTTCGGGTCATCTGGCGGATGCGATTGGCCATTTCTCTCAGCACGTCATCACCGGCATCATGGCCAAAAGTGTCGTTCACAGCCTTGAAATAATCCACGTCAATCGAAACTATCGACAGCGCTTTGCCGCGATTGATGGAATGTTCAATGAGCTGGCTGAGATGGGTTTCCAGGTAGCGGCGGTTGTAAAGCCCCGTCAGTGAATCGGTGACGGCCAATTCGATGGTGGCTTTCACGCTCGAGCGCAATTCTTCGGTGTAGCGAAAACGCTTTATCTGCGTGTTGACGCGCGCCATCATTTCCTGGCGGTCAACAGGCCGCATCAGGTAGTCGTTCACTCCGAGTTCAAGGGCCTTCATCAGCCGCTGCTGATCATCCGGATCGACGATCATCAGGATCGGTATTTGACGGGACTTTTCCAGTGAGCGCAGCTGCGAACAAAGCCGAAGGCAATCATACTGATCGCCATCGACGCTCACGATGACCATTTCAGCTTCGACTTTTTCATGCGTGACTTTGGCAATCAATTCATCCGCTGTCTGGAACACCGTCACTTCGTGCCGGGCCATCATGGTCTGGCGCAGGCGCTCTGCCGAAGATTGCCGCGGATCGACAAGATAGACATGGCCTTTCACACTAATAGCGCTGTCGTTCCCATTCTCCAGCAGGGCCGCGTGTTGGCTGGCATTGGCCCGCAGGCGAAGTTCATCCGTCAACATTTTGAGACGGACGAGGCTTTTGATGCGGCAGAACAGAGCAATGTCGTTGACAGGCTTTGTGAGGAAATCGTCGGCGCCAGCTTCGAGGCCGCGAATACGGTCTTCCGGCTGGTCAAGGGCAGTCACCATCACAATCGGGATGTGCTGGCTCAACGGGTTTGATTTAATGCGTTTGCATACTTCGATGCCGTCAATTCCAGGCATCATTACATCGAGAAGTACAATATCGGGTTTGGTGCGCTGGACCGCGTCAAGGGCATCGAGCCCGTTCATGGCTGTGACAACATCGAAATACTCCGCCGAAAGCTTGGCTTCCAGCAGCCTGACGTTGGCAACAATGTCGTCTACGACGAGGACGCGAGCAGTCATTCTGGTTTCTTGAGGAACTTGTCGATTGTTTGCAGGAAAGTCATGACCGAAATAGGCTTCGAAATGTAGGCTTCGCAGCCACCCTCGCGGATTTTCTGTTCATCACCTTTCATGGCGAAGGCGGTTACCGCGATAACAGGAATGGAACGCAGTTCTTCGTCTTCCTTCAGCCATTTGGTGACTTCAATGCCGGAGACTTCGGGCAATTGGATGTCCATAAGAATCAAATCGGGCATGTGCTTGCGGGCGGTGTCAAGGGCTGACAGGCCGTCGCGCGTTTGAACGACCTTGTAACCATGGGCCTCCAACAGATCGTTGAACAGCTTCATATTTAGTTCGTTGTCTTCGACAACCAGGACTGTTTTTTGCATGTCCGCAAATACCCCCGGTGTTGACGAAGCTCCGGGCTCCGTACCTGTGTAGTCCATTTGCGAGTTCACCTGTTCAATTTTATTTTTGTGCGGGGCCAAGCCATCGACACAACATCCCCACATTTCCAAGAATGCAGCAAATCGTGTAACCAACTGATTAAGTGGGCTGCAAACATGACCTGGCGACCCATCAGATGGTTAACAAGGCTACTCGCTTATGCACAAAAAACTCCCTATTTCGCCGGAACTGGCCGCAGAGATGGGGTTGAATTTTGTCAGGTTTTTGGCGTCAGATGACGAGCGCTTCAGCCGATTTCAACAACTTACAGGACTTGACCTGGATTCGATCAAAAGCCTGATGGTGGCCGATGACAGGACTTTCCTCGGCCAGGTGCTGGACTATGGATTGTCCGACGAATCACTTTTGCTGGAATTTGCCGCAGGTGAAGGTTTGGACCCGCAGTCAGTTGTTTTCGCGCGAGCAAAGTTGCCTGGCGGGGCAGTCGAATACTAAGCCTTCAACTTACCCCCAAAGCGGTCAATAGCACGAGCTGCTCAGTTGAGCCGGGAATTGCCCGGACTAGTTATCGGGTGCAAAGTGGATACCGAAATTTGCAAAATGATCACCACTCTTTGCCTCGACTGCATCGCGTCCAGCGAATCCGATACTGCCCGATGTGGCAACTGTGGGAGTCCGCGTGTTGTTCGACATCCGGAACTCAACCAACTCAGCATAGCGCATCTTGATTGTGATGCATTTTATGCGGCGGTAGAAAAACGAGACAATCCAGATCTCCGGGACAAGCCGGTCATTGTCGGAGGGCGGGTCCGAGGGGTTGTTTCCACTGCTTGTTACGTGGCCCGGGTGAAGGGCGTAAAATCTGCGATGCCGATGTTCAAGGCACTGAAACTATGTCCGGATGCAGTCGTTATCCGGCCAAACATGCAGAAATACGCGGAGGTTGGGCGCAATGTCCGCAATTTGATGCTTGCAACGACTCCGCTTGTTGAACCCGTCTCCATTGACGAGGCGTTTCTTGACTTGTCAGGCACGGCGCGACTGCATGGGCAATCACCTGCGGCCACTTTGGCAACACTTTCAAAACGAATTGAGACAGAAATTGGAATAAGCGTTTCAATCGGACTTGCACCAAACAAGTTTTTGGCAAAAGTTGCGTCAGACCTCATGAAGCCCCGGGGGTTTTCGGTGATTGGAAAGGCTGAAATGCTTGCGTTTCTGGCGCGACAACCGGTGACGACTATCTGGGGCGTAGGTGCTGCGATGCAGAAAACGCTGGCGCGTGACGGAATTTCAATGATCAACCAATTGCAGTCGCTGCCGCTTGATATCCTGGTGAAGCGCTATGGCGGCATGGGCGAACACATGTTCCGGCTGTCGCGGGGCATGGACAGTCGGCATGTCTCGATCGAACGCGAAACGAAAAGTGTCAGCGCCGAAACTACGTTTGACGAGAACATCATTGCGTTGGCCGAATTGGAACCTGAACTCTGGCACTTGTGCGAGCGTGTTTCCAAACGCGCGAAACGTCAAGAACTTTGCGGCCTTACGATCTCACTGAAACTTAAATCAGCAGACTTCAAGACCATAACGCGAGCGTCAACTTTGGCGAGTCCGACCTTGCTTGCGCACCAGATCTATTCCGCCGCGCATCCACTGCTCGAAAAGGAAGCCGGTAAAACCGCATACCGGTTAATCGGCGTTGGTTTGTCAAACCTTTCAGCCGCTGAAGCTGGACACCACGCAGCAAGCCTTGATGCGAGCGCCAATACCCGCAACAAGGCTGAAGATGCTGTCGACAAGATCAGGGCGAAGTTCGGCGACAAGGCCATTGAACGCGGCCTCGGAAGGTTCAGACCCTGATGCTCACGCGCACATTGACATCTGATTTTCTTGCATAAGGCGCAGCAATGGACGCATACGGTCGTGGAATTCGCGTGCGAACGGCTGGTAGCGCTCGACGATCAGGGAACGCTCTGCGTCCCAATCCGTGACGTTTTGATCTGCGTTGACCGAGAAAATAACATTGCCGCCGGCGGGGTCATTGAATGTAAATGACACGCCATATTTGCTGATGCCATAGCGACTGGCGGTTTGATAAAGCTTCCGGCAAATGGGGTCGGTACGGATCGACTCAGGCCAATCAATGACACGGACCTGGTCAAGCAATTCATTGATGCCGGGATCGCCAAGCGGCGTGTATTCCTTCATATACGCCGACATGTAGCCCGGATCGTAGGTCGACAACCACACCACGTCGTCGCGGTTGTCGCGACTGAAATTTAGAAACCAGTAGGACAGATGGCGGACGTCACCGCGCGACGCAGTTTCCCTGAGGTGAATTGTCGCCTCTTCAAACGAGCGAAACGGTGCTTGCAATCCGACTGCAATCAAGTCAGTCATGGGTTCCTCTGGTCCTGCCCCTTGCGCAAAGCAATACACCTGACACTTGAAAACAGGCTTAAGGACGATCATTCAATTTTTCCAAAATCATTCAGACTCGGAATCGAACGTCATTAATGCGGCGTTACCACCGGCGGCAGTGGTGTCGGTGCTGGATACCCGCTCGGTCGAAAACCGCTGGAGATATTGATATCCTCCTGCTTTTGGGCCAGTGCCGGAAAGGCCCTCGCCGCCGAATGGCTGCGATTCCACAATCGCGCCGATCTGGTTCCGATTTATGTAAAGGTTACCGACCGCTAAATTTTGACGTAATTCGTCCGCAACGCTGCCAATGCGGGTGTGCACCGAGCAAGTCAGGCCGTAGCCAGTCGCGTTGATTGCGGAAACGACCTTGTCGAGATTGTCGGCGCCAAATTTCACGACATGCAAGATTGGGCCAAAGACTTCCTTGCCGAGCGGTCGAAAAGTTTGCAATTCATATGCGGCGGGGGTCACGAACGTGCCTTTGCGGCAAGACATTGGAAGCGGCAAATCGAAGAGGACTTGACCCTTCATCAGCATGGCGTGTTTGTGGGAGTTAAGGTTCGCTTGCGCTTCGCTGTCGATGACAGGACCGATGTCAGTGACATAGTCCAATGGATCGCCGATGACGAGTTCCTCCGCAGCGCCGGCGAGCAGTTTCAACACGCGCTTGGCGTTGTCTTCCTGGATATAGAGAATACGCGCGGCCGAGCAGCGCTGGCCCGCACTATCGAATGCGGAAGTGACGAGATCGCGCACGACCTGCTCAGGCAATGCGGATGAATCCGCAATCATGGCATTTATGCCGCCGGTCTCCGCGATCAATGGCACGATAGCCCCGGGACGCTCAGCAAGCTTGGTGTTGATGATACGGGCAGTTTCATTTGATCCCGTAAATGCGACGCCTGCCAGATGCTCATGCGCCAGCAGAGCTGATCCAAGCGCAGCGCCATCGCCGGGCAGCACGTGCAATACGTTTGCGGGAACGCCAGCCTGGTGCATCAACGCCACCGCGGCAATCGCAATCAGAGGAGTTTGTTCGGCGGGTTTTGCGATGACGGCATTTCCTGCGGCCAATGCGGCGGCAAGTTGACCAGTAAATATTGCCAAAGGGAAATTCCATGGCGAGATGCAGACAAAAACGCCCCGTCCATGCAGCGTCAGTTCGTTGCGTTCGCCAGTTGGACCGGGCAGCATGTGCGCCGTAGTGAATTGTGCGCGGGCTTGCTGAGCATAGAAGCGGAGGAAGTCGATGGCTTCGCGCAGTTCGGACCAGGCTGCCTCGATCGTCTTGCCTGCCTCACGGACCAGCAACGCTACGAGTTTGGGGGCGTTGTCCACATAGAGGTTCGCAGCTTTTTCGAGAGAATTTGCCCGTGTCTGCGCACCTGCGTTGTTCCAATCTCGCCTCGCCTTGCATGCAGCATTCATTGCGGCAATGGCGTTCTTGGGAGTTGCAAACTCAACTGATCCAACTATTTCGCTGCGATCATGAGGCGATGTAATCTTCACCGCCGATGGAGCCACGCTCAAAGCTGATTGCAGGTTAGAAATCTCGCGCCTGATTTTTGGCAGCAGCCTGTTGCGGACTGGATCGTGCCACAACGGCAGGCCAGGAGAGTTCTGGCGATTACCGAACAGTTGCGCGGGCGACGGCATACGGGGTTCGGTTTGAGCGATGAATGCAGCACATGACTTGCGTGGATCGGCTATTACTTTTTCTACAGGGGCATCGTCATCAGCGAGGCGATTGACGAATGATGTGTTGGCTCCGTTTTCAAGCAGGCGGCGCACAAGATAAGACAACAAATCCTCATGGCTGCCGACGGGCGCATAAATGCGCACGCGGCGCTTCAATTCCGGGTTAGCTAGAACAGCGTCATAAAGCTGCTCGCCCATTCCGTGCAGGCGCTGAAATTCGTAATTGGCCTCCTTTGGCGCCATGACCGATATCTCGGCGAGCGTCTGGGCATTGTGCGTTGCGAATTGTGGATAGAACTGTTGTGGGTGCCGGAGGAGATATTTCGCGCAGGCCAGGTAGCTCACGTCGGTCGCTGATTTGACGGTGAACACTGGATATGACTCGTAGCCGCCCTCCTGGGCACGCTTGATTTCCGCGTCCCAATACGCGCCTTTGACAAGTCGGACCGGGATAGTCCGGTTTGAAGTTCTGGCTATTTCTGCCAGCCATTCAAGAGTTGGCAAAGCGCGGCGGCCATAAGCCTGGACTGCGAGTCCCAATCCATTCCAGCCTGCGAGTTCCTGAAATGTTGTCAGTCGCCAAAATACTTCAAGGGTGAGTTCAAGGCGAGCAGCCTCCTCCGCATCAATCGTCAACCCGAAACCCTTGGACTTGGCATCTTTTGCCAAGATCAAGAGGCGTGGCAGCAATTCATCAAGCACGCGATTCTTTTGCTTTTCTTCGAAACGCGGGTGGAGCGCCGAGAGCTTTATGGAGAGTGATGCCCGGTCATGGAGCTTTTCAGCCCGCTCGGCGTCACCTATTGCAGCACCAGCAGCGCGGTAAACTTTGAAATAGCGCTCGGCATCTTCGGTAGTCATCGCGGCCTCGCCCAGCATGTCAAACGAAAATGCAAATCCTTGCTTCTGTAGGGGAGCAGCGGTTGCCAGCGCCTCCTCAATCGTGCGTCCAAGGACAAACTGGCGCCCCATGATGCGCATTGCCTGGCGTAACCCGGCGCGGATCACTGGCTCGCTGGTTTGCGATGCGAGGCGGCCAAGTGTGTTGAACATGCCCCTGTCGCTGTCTGCGGACATTTTCAGCAGTTTGCCGGTCAGCATAAGACCCCAGGTCGAGGCGTTGACAAACAGTGACCCGGATTTTCCGACATGTTCCTGCCACTTCTTGCCGCCCAGTTTATCAGCAATGAGCTTGTCGGCGGTGGCGGAGTCAGGAATGCGCAACAGTGCTTCGGCAAGGCACATAAGCACGACGCCTTCTTCAGATGACAACGCGTATTCCTGCAAAAAGGCGTCAATCGAACCACTGGATTTGCGGCTCGCGCGCACATGCCTGGCCAGGCTGGCAGCCCGCATGAAGATAATTTCCTGTTCACCCTGCGTCTGAGAAATATCCTTGAGGATGGCTTTGAGGCAATCCTTCTCAGCATGAAACAGAGAATCAGATATTTCAGTTCTCATCGGCAAGGTTATCATGAGACGCTCCAAGGATTTGGATACTAACATGATTCCGCGAACGGTTTTTGGAGCGTTTCCATAATTTGCCTGCCACAGCGTTTGCCCTATTTAAAGCAGGGCTTGCGCCAGCCAATTCGGAAGGTAAACCTGCAAATGAAGAGGCCGGCACAATGAACATTGAAGTCATCCGCAACACAAACGACATTCGCGAGTTGTCGCGTCACTTGAGAAACCGTGGAAAACGCATCGCGCTTGTGCCAACGATGGGCGGGTTGCATGAAGGTCATTTGAGCCTTGTACGGCGGGGATTTGAATGCGCCGATGAGGTGATGCCGACAATCTTTGTCAATGCCAAACAATTTGCTGCACACGAAGATTTTGGCCGTTACCCGCGCAATGAAGACGCAGACCTGGAGCAACTTTCAGGGACGGGCGTCAATTTCGTCTATGCGCCTACCCATGACGACATGTACGAGCCACGTTTTTCCACGACGATCACCCTGACAGGGCCTGCAAAGGCCGGACTTGAGGACAGGTTCAGGCCGCAGTTTTTTGATGGCGTCGCAACAGTGGTTGCGAAACTATTCATCCGTTGTGAGCCGGACTACGCGGTTTTGGGCGAGAAGGACTATCAACAACTACTCGTTGTCAAGCAGATGACGCGGGATCTTGATCTTCCCCTTGAAGTGATCGGCATGCCCACAATCCGGGAGGATGACGGACTCGCGATGTCAACGCGCAACCGTTATCTTTCCAAACACGAGCGGCACCAGGCCACTGCGCTCATTCGTTCGCTTGAACAGGCGGCTGAAAAAATCCGCAACGGAACCGACCAACAAACTGCAACGAAGGCTGCACAGCGGTCACTGCTCACATTGGGATTCAAAGTTGACTATGTCACGGCGCGCAATGCCGAAACCCTGAATGTACCAGTGGACCGCGACGAACCGCTCCGGCTGCTGGCCGCCGCGCATTTGGGAGCGACGCGGTTGATCGATAACATTCAGGTTTGAGCGGGCACGCATGGCGTGTCATAGTGCCTTGATTGGGGAGCAAATGACCCAAAGAAAATAAACAGATGGAGAGATCAAACATGTCGTCAGTCGCAAAGACAATCGAGATCATTTCAGGATCGTCCAAGAGCATTGAGGATGCCATTGAAACCGGAATCAAACGCGCGGATTCGACACTCGACAATGTCGAAGGCGCATGGGTGCAAGACATCAAATGTGTTGTCAAGAACGGCAAGGTGGCAGAATGGCGAGTTAATTTGAAGGTTACTTTCCTCCTGAAATAATTGGATAAAATTGCGCTGTCGTTGACGCCGCGTTCACACACACGTGAGCGCGTTCGAAGGAACGTGATTGGCCATTTCTGGCGATGTCAGGCACGTTAGGGAGACGGTCAGAAGATCGCAAACCAACATTTCGGAGATCAGAATTATGAAGCATATTGGCACATCTGGCCGGGTTATTGCAGCAGCCGCATTCGCGCTTGCAGTCAGCGGCATCGTATCTGCGTTGCCAGCGGCAGCCGAGGACGCGAAGGTGCAGTGCTCCGGTGTCAATTCCTGCAAGGGCCATTCGGAGTGCAAATCGGCGAACTCAAGCTGCAAAGGCCAGAATGCGTGCAAAGGCCAGGGCTGGCTTTCGCTTTCAAAGGCTGACTGCGACGCGCAGGGCGGCAAAGTCGTCACCGGCTAAGGATTTCGGGGCGCGCGGCTTGGCTTCGCGCCCCGTTTCACATCATGGAAAAACCTCCCTATCTCGGATTTGGACTAGGACTGCGCCCGCAGCATTACAGCGAGATCCTGAGCGGTTCGCCCAATGTTGACTGGTTTGAAGTGATTTCAGAGAATTACCTCGTCCCTGGCGGACGCCCCTTAAAGATGCTTGACGAAATCCGCGAGCGTTATCCTATCGTAATGCATGGAGTTTCAATGTCGATTGCCTCGACGGCGCCGCTCGACATGGAATATCTTGCCGGGCTCAAGGCGCTCGCAAAACATTGCAAACCCAAATGGATTTCAGATCATCTGTGCTGGACTGGCGTGCATGGCATGAACCTGCATGACCTCCTGCCGGTACCCTACACCGAAGAAGCGCTAGACCACGTTTCGCAACGCATCAGGCAAGTTCAAGATATTCTCGATACGCGGCTCGTCATTGAAAATGTGTCGAGCTATATCGAATTTGAGGACTCCAAAATGGAGGAATGGGAGTTTGTCGCCGAACTTGCAAAACGGGCTGATTGCTGGCTGCTGCTTGATGTGAACAATGTTTTCGTATCCGGCACAAACCATAATTTCTCCACATATGCATTTGTCGAAGCTGTGCCTGCAGAGCGGGTAGTGCAGTTTCATCTGGCGGGGCACAGCGAAGGTGATGGCCGGTTGATCGACACGCATGATCATGAGGTGTGCGACGACGTCTGGGACCTTTATGCGCGAGCGCTGAAAAAGTTCGGGCCAGTCACCACCATGATAGAACGGGACGATAACATTCCGCCACTTGCGGAACTGGTTCGCGAACTTGATATTGCGCGCTCTGTTGCAGCGCATGTGCATGAACCGCGAGCGGCTTGAGCCATGAAGCTCAGTGCGCTGCAAGATGCCGTCCAGACTTGGAATTTTGAACGGGACCGCAATCAATGAATTGATTCAACAACCGCCTGACAAGCACCGGGACAAGGCATTTGGCGTTTATCAATACGCCTACTTTTCGCGGCTAAAGGAGTTCCTCCGCCATGACTACTCCAAGGTGCTTGCCTATCTTG
Source organism: uncultured Alphaproteobacteria bacterium (assembly GCA_963819615.1). GTDB lineage: Bacteria > Pseudomonadota > Alphaproteobacteria > Rhizobiales > Aestuariivirgaceae > Aestuariivirga. The sequence continues at coordinate 147,688 of CAWFWW010000008.1, read as the reverse complement.
GCGACGATGCGTTCAACGAAGCTGCACAGGGATATGCAGAAGCGCTCCCTTCGCGAAATGCAAATGCGCGATGGTTTGGCCAATCATTCCCCGAGTTTCTGAAGGCCGACGCAAGGCTCGGCGGATATGGCGTGGTGCATGAACTCGCCATGCTTGAACGTGCGCTCAATGATGCCTTTGATGCTCCCGATGCGCAGATCATGACCATTCCGGATCTTGCGGCGCAGAATCCGGAAACGTTTGGAAGTCTTTGTTTTGGCATCAATCCTTCGGTCCGAAGCGAGACACTTTTGCACAATACGACAAGCCTGTGGTCGGCCTTAGCCTGCGAACAGGAACCACCTGCACCGTTTCAATTGACAGAACCATCCGTAGTCATGGTTTGGCGGCAAGGCGGCTCATCGCGATTTCGTTTGCTCGGACTTCAGGAAGCAATGGCACTTGACGTTGCGAAAAGTGGCGCGCCTTTCCAGGTCATTTGCGAGATGCTGGCCATGCACAATAACAATGAAGATGTCGCGTTGATTGCCGCCACCTACCTGCGGGGCTGGATCGAAGCTGAGGCTGTAAGCGGTTTTTTCGCGAAGTAATCCGGTTCAATTTCCTTGAACTGATAGCTGTGGCGCACGGTTACACCGATATTGTGACGGATCATCAAGTCGGTGATGCGCTTGCCGTTGACCAGAACAATGCGGCGCGACACCGCCGCCACGTATTCTCCCGCAAAAGAGCTGAATTCGCCGGTTGTCACGAAGACGCCCTTGTTCGCCTTCTTCGCCTCGAGGCTTCCCGCAAAATCCCTGATCTCCGACACAGCTACAACACCACCCGGTTTCAGGCGCTTTGCCTGAATATAGATTGCGTCAAGCCCAAGCTCATCCTGTTCGATCAGACCATCAACGCCGCCATCATGGGAACGGCCGATGCAGCGGGCGAGATCGCGACGCCTTCCGGAATAGCCCATGGCAAAAAGCACATCGACGACCAGGTGCTCGAAAAAAGTATGTGATTGGGCATAGATGCGGCCCAGAATTTCATGACGCAACTCTATCAGTGGCGCAGCGATGCGCCTCCGTAACCAAGTCTGCTGTCGTGGCAGGCGCCGGCACGCTATTCTGCGGCTGTTGCCCATACTTAATCCGCGCCACAAGCTCTGCATTCAGAGATTGCAGAGTTCGGTTCTCAGTGCGAGTCGCATCGTGATATGTGTCTTGCATCGCAAAACCGACAATAGCCCAGGTGACATAAGATGGCGTTAGGTTGCGGGCCTAAAATTTAGGCGTAGCGTTAGTCTCGCGCGGTCCCGGTTCTGGCGTTTAATGCCGTAAATATCAGCCATTTGTCCTGGCTACAAAACAGGCCACGCCCTTGGATTTGAGCTTCTTGCAGGCTGATTTTGCGGGTTCTTGGGCATCAAAGCCTGCGAGTCTGACCCGGTAAAAAATGCCCTTGGCACCGAGGTCAGCCCGCACCACTACCGGTTGTAGATCGTTAAGAGCCTTGTTGCGCTTTTGCATTTTTGCCCAACTGGCCCAAGCCCCCTGCTCGCTTGTGGCCGAAGCAAGTTGGACAGCCCAGCCAGCTGTCGGCGCAGATTGAGCCGACGCTTCGACCGCAGGCAGCGGTTCGCGTTGCCGGGTCGCTGCGACGACTGAATCGGCGACAGGAGTTTCTGGACCCACAGTTTCGACATCCGCTGCTTTTGGCTGGAGCTCGTCCGGGATGGCAGGTACAGCGTCCAGCGTGATCGGCGCAGGTGCGGGCGTGGTTGAAGAAGTGATTTCGGCGCTGGATGTTTCGGATTCAGCATAGGCTTGTTGTTCTGGCGCTTCGACTGGTGCCGGTATGCGATCTGCGATCTTTTCCTCTGTAGGCGGCATTTTGACTTCCGCTTCTGCGAGAAGTACTGCGGGTGGTTCAACCGCAGTTCCAGCTACAGGCCGCACGATTTCAAATGTACCGGAGGTCAGACCCCGGGTTTCAGCAGCGGATTTATCCACCGTGGCGACTTCGGCATCCCCCAGACCTTGCAGGCGGAAGCGGGCTTGAGCATTTTTGGGATCAGCCGCAAGTGCTGTTTCGTAATGACGGCGCGCTTCGATCCTGCGGTTCAGCTGCTCATAGGTGAGGCCGGTCAAGTAGTTGATGCGCGCCAGAGATGGGTGGCCGAAGAGCAAAGCGCGCTCGAAATCCGAAAGCGCAAAAAGCAGCTGGCCGCTCTCGCGCAATGCCTGGCCACGGCTCAGGAACGCTTGCGGCAGCTCAGCATTGAGCAGCAATGCGCCGGTATAATCCTCAATGGCGAGCGGCAGGCGCCCCAACTTGTGCTGCGAGAGTCCGCGATTGTAGAGCGCTGTCGCCCGCAGGCTGCCCGACATGGCGTCAAGATTAAGTGCTGCCGAATAATCGGCGATGGCCTCCTCTTGCTTGCCCAGCTGTTGCTGTGCCAGTGCGCGGTTCAGCAACGCGTTGGCCAATGCTTCCGGCGGCAACGCGCGGCTGTTGATGGCCTCGTCATACTTCGCGATTGATTGCTTTGGCTGGCCTTTTACCAGGGTCTGATAAGCTTCACGCGCCAGATCGAGGCTTTCGGTTTCCGTCAATGCCAGCGCAGGCGCTGCCCCTCCCGCCATGACGGACAAAAAGGCGGCACTGACCAGCACAAGCGGAACACGACAAATTTTCATGACCTGCATCATGATTTGTTAGGGTTAAGAGACGGTTTAGGGATTGTGGCGGAGAAGTTAAGGGAGAGTTACCGGCAAGTGGGTGGGACAGGTTTGGTGGGGCTGTGCCACAGCGCCACGTTCTGCGCCGCTGCCACCGCATCGGTGATCGATGTCAGGTTCACGCCGTCAGCATAGCCTTAAGTCTTGCCCTGCACCACTGATGCAGAGGTTGGAAAAGTTTCGGTGAGCATGAGGCGTGCATTTTCTGTATGTCATCGAGCTTGAAAAAGGGAAGCGTCCCCATAGGCGCTAACTTAAGCCCTGTAGTTTTCGTTTTCGCGGCGGCTCACGCAGCAGTCTGGCGAGTTTTGGACAGATTGCGATTGTAGCTGCGATTGAAGGGAATGATAGGATTGCACTTTTGATGACGGTGAAGACATAGATCGTCATGCGCCAGACGGATGACGCGCGGTTTGCATATTGGGGCTCAGGGGGGAATGGCATCCGCAGCGGTGCGGATGTCATCGGCCAGAAGGGCCAGCAGCAGATGGGCATAGAGCCAGGCGCGGGCCAGTTTTGGATTTTTGACGGGAAGCTTTGCCATGTCGAGAATGGACTTCATGCGCTTGAAGGCCAGTTCGATCTGCCAACGCACGCCATAGAGGTGCCTGAGACGTTCGGGCGAAGCCTGTTCAGGTGACAATGAGGTGAGCAAAATCAGGCAATCGGCTGCATCCTTTGTGCGCGGGTCTTGCCGCTTGGATTGACGCCGCGCGGCCTCACGTCTGACTTTCTCGCGGGCCTTGATCGCCGCTTTCTCGGGCTTGGGCAGAAGCACGAGGCGCATGGGCACAGGCTGGAACGTGCCCTTTGGCCTGACAATGAAGACGGGTTTGTCGACCACTTCTGTTTTCGCCTGCCTGAGCAGTTCATGCCAGTCGATGACCTGGCCATCGGCGTCCTGAAGCCGCAAGCGTCTCCAGCTCAACCTGAGCAGCAACTCGCAGCCTTTCTCGCGCAAGCTCCTGATTGAGCCGGGTGTTGGATAGGCCCGGTCAGCAATCACCAGATCGCCGCTTTCAGGCTCAAGCCGCGTCAGGTCTTCCGCCAGAGGTCGTGGCGTCACCGTCAAATCCACGATGCGTGAGGAACCCGGATCATAGCTCAGGTGCACCATGTAACTTAAGCCCTGGCCCTGAGCCGGTATCACTGTCGCATCGCGGATGCGGATGTGGCGTGTGGTGCCGTCATGGGGTGCGCCGTCAGGCGGTACATTGACTTGATGCCGCAACGGCGCAGACTGGTTCAACTGCAAAAGCCTGTCATTGCACAGGGCCTCAAGCCAGTCAGCAGATCCCGAAATCCGCTTCATCAGGGCCACATCTGAAAGCCTCGCCACAGCAGCGGCTTCTGCCAATGCCGCTGCCATGCGAAGCGAATGCCCGCTCGGTCCGTACATCAAGGCCAGCCGCAGCAGATCGCCAGCCCGTCTTACCTCTCGCTTGCGCAGCAGGGCCTTGTGCTGCAAAGCCGAAGCCAGAAGTGCGGCCTCGCCGCCAAACAGGCCCAGCGCTTCATCCCAGCCCCAAGAATCAGTCTGATTTGTTTCCATCGCCAGTGTGAATCACGTTCTCACGCCAAGCGGAATCCCTTAAGTTAGCGCCTATGGGAAACGTCCCCTATTCATCTCCTATTCCGGTTGCTGCGTCGGCTTCGGCGATCAGGTGGCTGACAACGGAGCTTGAAAGGCCCGGCAAGATTGCCTCACGTCTCCCGCATCGTGTGAGCCCATTGGTCGAGGAATGGGCGGAGGAGATAGTTGAGCGGGGTGTGGGCTTCGGTCTGGATGAAGGCTTCGGCGTTCATGCCGGGGCGGAGTTTGTTGTTGCCGAGCTTGGCGAGTTCTTCCGGCGAAATGACGAGGCGCACGGCGTAGAATGGCGGGGTTTGGGCGTCGACCTTTGACGTGTCGGCGGCGACCTGCGTGACCTTGCCACTGATTTCCGGTGTGGTCCTGGAGTTGAAGCCAGGGAAGCGGATGCGCGCTTCCTGGCCTGCCACGACGTTATCGACGTCCTGGGGGGCAACTTGCGCCTGGAGCACAAGACTGTCGCCTTCAGGGGCGAGCAGCATCAAGGCTTCACCCGGAGTGATGACGCCGCCTTCGGTGTGGATGGCGAGTTGATAGATGACGCCGTCCTGGGGCGCCTTGATCGACATGCGTGTCAGGCGGGCGGCGGCGGAAATCTTGCGTTCCTGCAATTCGGCGATCTTGGCTTCGGTGTCGCGGAGTTCGGTCAAGGCCTGGTTGCGGAGCTGCTCATCAATCTGGATCATCTCGATCTTGACCTCGCCAATGCGGCCTTGCGCTCCAGCACGGCTGGCGCGGAGCTCCCCCTCCTCGCCTGCGAGTGATGCGGCTTCACGTTCGGTTGCCAGCACGCGGCTTACGGGAACGAGACCATCTTTACGGAGGATGCGGAGGCTTGTGAGTTCGCTCTCGATCAGTTTCGATTGCTTGAGCTTTGCGCCGAGCTGCGAGTCGATGCCTTGCATCTGCTCCTCAAGCTGGCCTATCTGTTGCTGGAACTGGTCGCGCTTGCCCTTGGCGGCGTCGAGCGTTGAAACCAGAAGATTTGTCTGCCCGCGAATGATGCTGGCCAAGGCTGGATCGTCTTTGCGGGATTCAAGTTCAGGCGGCAATTCCATGGTTCGCTTGCCGTCCTGGGTTGCGTCGAGGCGGGCGCGGCGCACAAGGCTTTCCTCGAGCAGCGCGCTGACGATGCCGAGTTCGGCCTTGGTTTCCGTGGGATCAAGCAGGACGATGTCCTGCCCGGCTTTCACTGAATCACCGTCGGCCACCAGGATTTTCTGCACGATGCCGCCATCGCGGTGCTGGATTTTTTTGGAATAGCTTTCGGACACCAGTGTTGCATGGGCGATGACCGCGCCATTCAACTCGGCAGTGGCAGACCACAAGCCAAAGGCGCCGAACATCAAGACGAGCGATGCGTAACCAGCAACCTGAATGCGCCAGAGAGACTTGTCGGTATCGAATTTTTTCATGACTTAACCTCTTGTCTGGTTCTGGGCGACAAGCTGCGGCACGGGGGCGCCTGAAGTGGTTTGAACGGCGGGACGAGACAGAACCTTGCGCAGGATTTCGTCGCGCGGGCCATACGCTGCCTGTTTGCCATCGGTCAGAACAAGAATATCGTCGATGACGGCGAGCGCACTGGGGCGATGGGCAATGACGACGGCAGATGAACCGCGCTGCAGCATGACCTTCATCGCGTTGACTAGGGCTGCTTCGCCTTCGGCGTCGAGGTTGGAGTTTGGCTCGTCGAGGATGAGTACTACTGGCTCGCCATAAAGTGCCCGAGCAAGGGCGAGGCGCTGGCGCTGGCCAGCGGAAAGGCGGCTGCCATTGTCGCCAAGTTGCGTATCGTAGCCCTGCGGCAGGCGCATGATGAGATCGTGGATATTGGCGAGCTGGGCTGCTTCGACGATCTTTTTCGGATCAGGCTCGGCGTCGAAGCGCGAGATGTTTTCAGCCGCGGTGCCATTGAAGATTTGCACATCCTGCGGCAGGTAGCCGATGAGGCGGCCGAGTTCATCCATCGGGCGCTGATCAGGCGTTGCGCCGTCCAGGCGGATGGTGCCGCGGACCAGCGGCATGGTGCCGACGAGAGCGCGGGCGAGTGTCGATTTGCCGGCACCGGTCGGGCCGATGACTCCAAGCCCCCTGCCCGGTTCGACCTTGAAATTCAATGCTTGCAGAACTGGCTTGTCGGCACCGGGCAATTGCACGAAAAGGTTTTCGACTTCAAGCAGACCTGAAGGACGCGGCAATGGCATGCGTTCAATTTCGGGCGGGATGGCCTGCAAGGTTTTGGCCAGACGTTCACGCGCCTTGCGGAAGCCGAGGAATTGCTGCCAGCTGCCAACCGCCTGCTCAATTGGCGCAAGGGCGCGCGACATGATGATAGAGCCCGCGATAATTGCGCCGGGCGATATTTCGTGCTGCAAGGCCAGATAGGCGCCGAGCGCCAACATGCCGGATTGCACCAGGAGCCTGATGACGCGCGAGGCAGCACTGAGGCCGCCGCCTGCGTCGTTTGCCTGTGTCTGTTCATCCAACGCAGTTTGTTGAACGCTATCCCAGCGCTGGCGGAGCGTGTCGCGCATGCCGAGGGCATAAAGAGCTTCGGCGTTGCGCCGCGCCTCTTCGGTCATCATGGCGGCCTTGCTTGAGGCAGCGGTTGCCTTTTGCAGCGGGGTGCGCGTCATGAATTCAGAGGCAATTGCGACAATGAGGATTGTTGCTGCGGCGAAAAGCGATGCAACACCCAAGACCCAGTGAAGCATGAAGACCACTGCCATATAAACAGGGACCCAAGGCATATCCAGGAACGCCAACGGGCCGGGGCCAGCCAGATATTGACGGATCGTGCCGAGATCGTTGACCGGCTGGCTGCCGGAAACGTTGGCGCGCTGAAGGGACAAGGCTGTGACGGCGTTGAACACGCGGTCACGCAGACGCTCTTCGACGCGGCGGCCAATACGCACCAGCATACGGGCGCGGATAAATTCGAGGAAGCCGTAGAAACAATAGAGAATGAAGACGATAACCGACAATGCAACGAGTGTCGGCACGCTGCCGGAACCCAGCACGCGGTCATAAACTTGCAACATGAAAATCGAGCCGGTCAACATCAGGACGTTGACAACGCCGCTAAAAAGCCCGGTCGACAGGAACGCGCCCCGGCTTGCCTTCATGATGTCAGCAATTTCGTCGCGGGACGGAGGTGCGTTTCTCGATAACATTTTACACAGTTTCCTTGCGCCGCAAATCCACGGCGATTGCTTGAATCACGTTGCCAGTTAAGGTTTCACTAACTTTCATGGAGGTTGCCGCCAATCATGTGATTGAGCATAGCTCATGCCCCCGCAATTAGCCACCCACGCGTTGGGAGTGGCTAGACAGGGCAAATGCATCAAAAGTTTGACGGCACGGCACAAGCCTGCCATTAATGATTTGTTCGGTGCCCATTTGCCAGCCGGCAACGGGCCTAACAGGGAACATGGTGCGGATGACCCAATCGGGGCCAATACCATGACTGCCCCCGCAACTGTGAGCGGCGAGGTTTATCACTCAAGTCACTGGGAAACATCAAGTTTTCCGGGAAGACGTGAAAAACCAGCGACCCGCAAGTCAGGAGACCTGCCGAGCAAACAAGGGGCAATTCCGCCCAGACTATAGGTCTCACGGAGGGTGATCATGACCGCAACGACACATGTTCGTTCAATTTCGATTTCACAGCGTTTGGTGATCGGCTTTACGGCCCTGTTGCTGGGTTCGGCGCTGATATTTGGCGTTGGGCTGGCGCAGGATTCGCGCATGCACAATGCGGCGCATGACACGCGCCACGCCATCGGCTTTCCCTGTCACTAAAAGTTTTTTGACATGATCGGGCGGGTTTTGCTCGCCGCGCTCCTCGCCGGGATCGCGGCTGGATTGCTCTTGGGCGTCTTCACGGAAATGCGGCTGGCGCCGCTTATTACGCAGGCGGAAGTTTTCGAAATGCAACCTGCCGCTCATTCGCATGATGCGGTTGCGGCAGAGCATAAACACGACGCGACGGCCTGGGCGCCACAAGATGGCTGGGAGCGCACGGCATTTACTTTGCTTACATCGATGCTGGCAGGCGCCGGCTTTGCTGCGCTGCTTGCGGGGCTGTCATTCGTGTTGGCCATTCCGATCACGCGGGCGAATGGAATCATCTGGGGTCTGCTTGGATTTGTCGCAGTGTCGCTTGCGCCTGCAGCGGGGCTGCCACCGGAGTTGCCGGGGATGCCTGCTGCACCACTCCTGGCACGGCAGATCTGGTGGCTCGCCACGATTGCCTGCACAGGCGCTGCGCTTTGGCTGGTGACACAGAGGCGCGAGATGTGGGCGATGGTTGCGGCTTTTGCGCTTGCGATTGCGCCGCATGTTATTGGTGCGCCGGTTGCGGCAGCGCATGAGACGGCGGTTGGCGGCGGATTGATCCAGCACTTTGTCGCGAACAGCCTGGCGATGAATGGGTTGTTCTGGGCGGTGCTTGGCGTGTTTCTGGGTTACGCGCTTGAGCGCTTTGAAAAGGACGCTTTGGCATGAGGGGCAAAATTCCAGCGACTGTGATCACGGGATTTCTTGGTGCGGGCAAGACGACGCTGATCCGCCACATGCTGACGCATGCCAATGGGCGTAAACTTGCGCTGATCATAAATGAGTTCGGCGATGTCGGGGTTGACGGTGAAATCCTGAAAGCCTGCGGCAGCGATGCCTGCAGCGAGGATGACATCATCGAACTCGCCAATGGCTGCATCTGCTGCACAGTTGCCGATGACTTCGTGCCGACGATGAACAAATTGCTGGCGCGGCCTGATGCGCCGGACCACATCATCATCGAAACATCTGGCCTTGCCCTGCCCCAGCCATTGGTGCGCGCGTTCAATTGGCCAGAGATCAAATCGCGCGTGACGGTTGATGGCGTGCTGACGGTGGTTGACGCCAAGGCATTGAGTGAAGGACGGTTCGCGGATGACGAGGAAGCATTGGCGGCACAACGTGCAGAAGATCCCAATATTGATCATGAGAATCCTATTGATGAGTTGTTTGGAGACCAGTTGAACGCGGCGGACATGGTGATCGTCAACAAGACGGATCTGCTGTCTGCCGCAGAAAAATCATCCGTGGACGGAGATTTGAAATCGAGGGTGCGGCGCGCGACGCGGCTGGTCCATGCCGCGCAAGGTGCGGTCGATCTCGCGGTGCTGCTCGGTGTCAAGGCCAGTGCCGAGGACGACATGCACAACCGCCTGTCACAGCATGAGAAGGAAGGCGAGACGCAGCATGACCATGATGACTTTGTTTCCTTCATCGTGAGGCTGGACTGTGCGGTCGCGAAAGAAGTTCTGCTTCGGAAGATTGAACGCACGATCACAGAGCATGACATATTGCGGATCAAGGGATTTGCTCATGTCACTGGTTCTGCATCGCGGCTTCTGGTTCAGGGCGTGGGCCCACGCCTGAACAGCTATTTCGACCGGCCGTGGCGTGCCGACGAATTGCCGCACACGGAACTCGTTGTGATTGGCGAGAAGTCGATGAACCGTGGAGCGATTGAAGAAATGTTGAGGGGATGAGATTCCTGGACATGTACCTCCTCCGCTTGCGGGGAGAGTGTCGCGGCGCAGCCGTGACGGATGTGGTCAGGCTTGCCGGCATCACCCCACGCGGCTCGCTCTGCTCGCCACCCTCCCCGCAAGCGGAGGAGGGACAAGATTGATGCACATCCTGGCCAACACTTCCGGCGTCATTGATGGGGCAGCTGAGCCTGTCGATCTCAGGCAGTCGCCGGGCGACATAATCGTGCTGTCGGCGGCGGACAGTGAAATCGCCAATCTGGCGCGCGCTGCAGATGTGCTTGGCTTGGAGGGTTTGCGGCTGGCGAATTTGATGCGGCTACAACATAACTACTCCGTTGATCTGTATACGGAGCAAACGCTGGCGCATGCAAAACTGATTGTGGTGCGATTGCTTGGCGGCAAGAGTTATTGGGATTATGGCATTGACTCGCTTGCGGCACTGGCGCGGGACAAGGGGATCATGCTTGCGGTGCTGCCGGGCGGCGCTGACCGCGACGACAGTCTTGCAGCGTTCAACACCATTACGGAATTGGAAGGCGAGCAGCTGCGGCAGTACCTCGCTGCGGGCGGCCCTGAAAATGCGGCGCAGTTCTTGCGAGCGTGCATCGCGCTTTTTTCAGGGAACGGCTTTGCCGAGAACGTTGCTGCATTCAAAGCCGCTGACGTCTACCACCCCCATGCCAGGGAATATGAAGCGCCAAAGGGCCGGGTTGGGGTGGTGTTTTATCGCTCCGTAATTGAGGGCGGACTGACGGCCCCGATCGATGCGCTGTGCAGAGCATTGCAGGAGCGAGGGCTTTCCGCATCGGCAATTTATGTGGCGAGCCTGAAGGACAAAGCGAGCGCTGCGTTCATTGCAAAAACGTGGCACGACGCGCCGCCGGACGTGATCATCAATGCGACCGCATTTGCGGTTGGCAATCCGGGGGCCGATCCGCTGGCGCAGTTTGATTGTCCGGTGCTGCAGGTATCGCTGGCGGGATCGAGTGAAGACGAGTGGCGCGAAACTACGCGCGGATTAAACGCCAAGGACCTGGCGATGGCGGTGGTTCTTCCCGAAATTGACGGCCGCATTTTTACGCGTACAATTTCGTTCAAGGCGGACCAGCAGTGGCATGAGCGCACGCAATGCCGCGTGGTGTCTTACAAAACTGTGCCGGACCGGGTGAATCATGTGGCGGAACTGGCGGCTAACTGGGTGCGGCTGCGCAAGCTTTCTAACGAAGACAAACGCGTCGCCATTGTGCTCGCCAATTATCCGAACAAGGACGGGCGGATCGCCAATGGCGTTGGCTATGACACGCCCGCCAGCACAATCGCGATACTCCGTACACTGAGGAATAAAGGGTATGCGCTTGGGGATGTTCCGGATGACGGGAATGCGTTGATTGAGAGGCTGCGGGAATCGCGCTCTTCTCACCGCCGTAGTGACGCATATTTGCTGGTGGATGACTACCGCAATCACTTTGGCGCGCAGCCGGAATCCACCCGGCTCGAAATCACAGCGCGCTGGGGTGCGCCTGAAACCGATCCTTCGTTTCATGATGGCGCGTTTCATCTGGCTGTGCTGCGAAGCGGAAATGTGATCACTGGCATTCAACCGGCGCGCGGATACAATATTGATCCGAAGGCGACGTACCATGATCCGGCGCTGGCACCGCCGCATGGGTATCTGGCGTTTTATTTCTGGATTCGAAATGAATTTGGCGCACACGCGATCATCCACAACGGCAAGCATGGCAATCTTGAATGGCTGCCGGGCAAAGCGGTTGGACTTTCGGATGCGTGTTATCCGGAAGTGGCGCTTGGTCCCCTGCCCCAGCTTTATCCATTCATCGTCAATGATCCCGGAGAAGGCACGCAGGCAAAGCGGCGCACATCAGCAGTGATCATTGATCACCTGACGCCGCCGCTGACGCGCGCCGAGACTTACGGACCGTTGAAAGAACTGGAAGCACTGGTGGACGAATATTATCTCGCCTCCGGCCTCGACAGGCGCAGGCTTGGTGCGCTGAAGGCACAAATTCTCGATCTCACGCGCGCGTCGCGGCTTGATGCTGATGCGGGATTTACTGGCGACGATGATGCTGACCTGCAGAAACTTGACGCATATTTGTGCGATCTCAAGGAAGCGCAAATCCGCGATGGGTTGCATGTGTTGGGTTCTTCACCCTCTGGCCAGCAAGAGGCGGATTTATTGGTGGCCCTGACGCGGGTTGAGCGTGGGCTTGGCGAAGGCGGCGATCAATCATTGATCCGCGCTTTGGCGCAGGATTTCGAACTTGGGTTTGACCCCTTGAATTGTCAGTTCACGGATGAATGGTCTGGACCGAAGCCACCTGAGTTGGCGCGTGCATCAGATGATCCGTGGCGGACGGCTGGCGATACGGTTGAGCGGCTGGAGTTGCTGGCGGTCAAATTGGTTAGTGGCCTTTCCTCCCCCGCAAGCGGGAGAGGAAAGGCGGCTCAGGTTCTTGTAAAAATTGAGAAAGAAATTGCCCCTTTACTGCGCTCGTGCGGCGCACATGAAATGTCCTCGATCGTCCGTGCACTGAGTGGTTTGGCAATTGCCCCTGGGCCTTCGGGCGCTCCGACGCGAGGGCGGCTTGATGTGCTGCCGACGGGGCGGAATTTCTACTCGATTGATAATCGCACATTGCCTACGCCCACGGCCTGGGAATTGGGCAAGGCATCGACTGATGTGCTGCTCACACGGCACTTTCAGGACGCCGGAGGGCACCTTGTAACTGCGGTACTTTCTGCCTGGGGGACGGCTAATATGCGAACTGGCGGGGATGACATTGCGCAGGCGATGGCGTTGATGGGTGTCAAGCCGGTGTGGGACACGGCGAGCTGGCGGGTGACGGGATTTGAAGTGATGACAATCGCCAAGCTGGGGCGGCCGCGCGTGGATGTGACGTTGCGCATTTCAGGATTTTTCCGCGATGCATTTCCAGCGCAGATCGAGTTGCTGGATCGCGCGGTTGCGGCGGTCGCGGGACTTGATGAAGACGACGTGGATAATCCACTGGCCGCGCGGGTGCGCAAAGAATGCGCGATGCTGGTCTCATCAGGGATGGAAGATGCGCAAGCGCTTGAAATGTCGTCACATCGCATTTTTGGATCCAAGCCCGGCGCTTATGGCGCTGGGCTGCAGGCGCTGATTGACGAGAGAATTTGGGAAACACGCTCTGATCTCGCCGCGGCTTATGTCACATGGGGCGCCTATGCCTATGGCGTGAAGGCCGGTGGCGTGAACACCGAAGCGACGTTCAGGCGCAGGCTTGCGTCCGTGCAGGCGGTCATTCACAACCAAGACAATCGCGAGCATGATTTACTCGACAGCGATGACTATTACCAGTTCGAAGGCGGGTTGAGCGCGGCGGTCGAGGTTGCTTCGGGCGTGAAACCGCGCGCCTATCACAATGATCATTCACGGCCGGAACGGCCATTGGTTCGAACACTGGATGAAGAGATCGCACGCGTCGTGCGCTCACGCGTGGTCAATCCGAAATGGATCAATGGCGTGAAGCGGCACGGCTACAAAGGCGCGTTCGAGATTGCAGCGACTGTTGATTACATGTTTGCCTTTGCCGCCACGGCGGATGCGGTGAAGTCACATCATTTTGATCTCGCCTATGACGCCTATCTTGGCGATGAAGAGACGCGGGATTTCATCGCCCAGAACAATGCGGCGGCGCTCAAGGAAATCGCGGCGCGGTTTGAAGAAGCGATTGCGCGAGGGTTGTGGCAGCCGCGGTTGAATTCGGCATATGGCCATCTGAAGGAGTTGCAGACATGACGGAAGACAATGCGCGGCATCACGAGAAGATGGCGAAGAAAAAAGCGGCGCGTGACAAGATCATGGCGACGAAGACAATTGAGCGCGGATTGCTGATTGTTCACACGGGCAAAGGCAAGGGAAAATCCACTGCGGCGTTTGGCATGATCTTCCGCCATGTGGGGCATGGGATGAAATCCGGCGTGGTGCAATTCGTGAAAGGTTCTTGGGGCACGGGCGAGCGGACGGTACTGGAGAAATTTCCGGAACTGGTGACGATCAAGGCAATGGGCGAAGGCTTCACTTGGGAAACGCAGGATCGTGAACGTGACATTGCGCATGCGCGAGAAGGCTGGGAGGAAGCGAAACGCATGATCGCCGACCCATCCCTTCGGATGGTGCTGCTGGATGAACTCAACATTGTGCTGCGCTATGATTATCTGCCCTTTGACGAGGTGATGGAAGTGCTAAAAGCGCGGCCTCCCGGCAAACATGTCGTGATCACAGGCCGCAATGCGCGTGATGAGCTGATTGAAATTGCCGATCTGGTGACCGAGATGGAACAGGTGAAGCATCCATTCCGTTCCGGCGTGAAAGCGCAGGCTGGCGTGGAGTTCTGATTGCGTGTCGTTTCCATGCTTGCCGGGCCTTGCGTCATCGCATAGATGTTGGTTCGCAGCGCCTCATTGACCACGGGGCTGAGAGCCACTCCGGTGCGGCTGACCCAAGCGGGGCCAAGTCCGGAAGCTGCCTTTCCTCGCGTTTCGGGGGCGCTTGCGTTTGGAAAGGCACTGCGATGACCGAAAAACTTGCTGTGATGTTGTGCGGCCATGGCAGCCGCGACAAGGAAGCTGTCACTGAATTTGCTGTGCTGGCGGAGCATTTGAAACAGCGTCTCCCGCAGTATCCCGTCGAGTTTGGCTATCTTGAATTTGCAAAGCCGATCATACGCGATGGCCTCGACAAGTTGAAAGCGGCAGGTGCGACGCGCGTGCTGGCGGTGCCGGGCATGCTGTTTGCGGCGGGACATGCGAAAAATGACATTCCTTCGGTGCTCAATACCTATGCCGCGCAGAATGATCTTAGAATCGAATATGGCAAAGAGCTGGGCATTGATCCCAAGATGATGAGCGCTGCGGGGAATCGCATTGAAGTGGCGATGAAAGCGGCAGGTGAACACATTGGCAAGCACGAAACATTGCTTGTGGTTGTTGGACGAGGCGCTTCTGATCCGGATGCCAATTCGAATGTTGCGAAAGTCATGCGCATCCTGTGGGAAGGGTTTGGATTTGGCTGGGGGGAAGTGGCGTATTCCGGCGTCACGTTTCCGCTGGTCGAACCGGCACTGGAGCATTGCACGCGGCTTGGCTTCAAGCGCATCATCGTGTTTCCATATTTTCTGTTCACGGGCATTCTGGTGCAGCGCATTTACGGCGCGACCGATGCGGTCGCGGCGCGGCATCCCGGCATCGAGTTTGTGAAAGCGTCCTATCTCAATGATCATCCATCGGTGATCGACACATTTGTCGAGCGCATTCAGCAAATATTGACTGGCGACATCGCGATGAATTGCCAGTTGTGCAAGTACCGCACGCAGGTTCTGGGCTTTGAGGCAGAAGTTGGCGCAGCGCAAGAGAGCCATCATCACCACGTGGAGGGCATTGGCACGACGGATGAGAACGAAAGCGGGCCATTCGTGCTGGAAAGCAGGCCTCATGCGATGCATGGACATGGTCATCATCATGATCACACGCATGCTATTTATCCGCATGCGGATCATCCGCTTGGGCCCAGGAGCATGAAAAAATAGTGGACTATATCCGCGACCCGGAAGCGATCTATGCGAAGTCCTTCAGCATCATCAGGGCTGAAGCTGACTTGTCGCGCGTGCCGCCGAATGCCGAGCCGGTTGCGGTGCGTGTCATTCATGCATGCGGCATGATTGAGATTGCGCCGGACATTGTGATTACGGGTGATTTCTGCGCGATGGCGAAGGCGGCGTTCGCCGCCGGCAAGCCGATCCTGGTTGATGCTGAAATGGTGAAGCAAGGCATCATTCCGCGATTTCTCAAGAACAACAGAGTGATCTGTACACTGAATGATCCGCGCGCGAGGGAGATGGGGATTGCGCAATCGACGACGCGCTCAGCTGCCGCTGTGGAATTGTGGAACGATGAACTTGGCGGAGCCGTTGTGGTGATCGGCAATGCTCCAACAGCGCTGTTCAAGCTTTTAGAGATGATCGATGCTGGTGCGCCGAAGCCTGCGGCGATTGTAGGATTTCCGGTCGGCTTCGTGGGTGCCGCTGAATCAAAGGATGAGTTAATGCGCGATCCGCGCGGCATTTCCTATGCAACGATCAAAGGGCGCAAGGGTGGCTCCGCGATGGCGGCGGCGGTGATCAATGCCGTGCTGGAGATGACCGCATGAAGTGGCTGACGATCATCGGCATGGGGGAGGATGGATATTACGGAATTTCCACCGCCGCGCGGCAAGCGATCACATCGGCTGATCATGTCGTTGGCTCCACGCGGTTGCTGTCGCGTTTGCCGAAGATAACCGCAGCGCTGCATGAGTGGCCGCAACCTTTTTCCGCGGTCTTTGCTCAGATTACGCCGTTGCGCGGGCAGTTAACTGTCATTCTCGCCACTGGCGATCCGATGAATTACGGCGTGGCGCGGAAGCTGATGGAGTTTCTGCCGTTCGATGAGATGACGGTACTCCCACATCTTTCAGCATTCTCGCTGGCTGCGGCGCGGATCGGCTGGTCGTTGCCGGATTGCGATTGCTTCACAATTCATGGGCGGCCAGCGGCAAACCTCGAAGCTTTCGTCCAACCGCAAGCACGTTTGCTGGTGCTGACGCAAGATGCCGGATCGATCCAGGAATGCGCGCGGAGGCTGGTGGCGCGCGGATTTGAGAAAAGTGAAATCACCGTGCTGGAGAATATGGGTGGCGAGCGCGAGACGATGGCTTCGTTCACTGCTGACGCCATTCCTCCGCAGTCATGGTCGGACCTCAATACGCTCGCCATTCGCTGCATTGCCTCGGCGCATGCCAAGATCTGGCCGCGCGTGCCGGGATTGCCGGATGATGTGTTCAAGCATGACGGCAAGATCACCAAGCCTGAAGTGCGTGCGGCGACGCTTGCGGCATTGGCGCCTGCGCCTGATCAATTGTTGTGGGATATCGGCGCAGGCTCCGGTTCGATTGCCATTGAGTGGATGCGCTCGACGCGCGGCTGCGAGGCGACGGCGATTGAACAAGATGAGGCGCAGTGCGGATTTATTGCCACGAATGCAGATACACTGGGAACACCACGGCTGAAGATCATCAAGGGCGTTGCGCCCGATGTGTTGAATGATTTGCCGGAACCCGATGCGGTGTTCATTGGCGGCGGGTTATCGGATGACGGCGTGTTCAATGGTTCGTGGAGCAGATTGCGGCACGGCGGCAGGCTGGTTGCGAATGTGGTGACGCTTGAGGGTCAAGGGCGGTTGTTTGAATTGCAAAAACAGTATGGCGGTGAACTGGTGTCGATTGATGTATCCGTGATGACGCATGTTGGCGACATGCGCGCGATGCGGCCGCGCATGGGTGTGTTGCAATGGCGGGTGCGGAAATTGTGAGTGGAAGACTTTATGGCGTTGGCGTAGGCCCTGGCGATCCTGAGCTCATGACGGTGAAAGCCTGGCGGCTGGTGTCCACGGCGCGTGTCATTGCGTATCTCGCGGCCAATGGCGGCGAGAGCACGGCGCGTATGATTGCGTCGCCATTCATGCCGGATGACGCTGCGGAAATCGTGATTGATGTTCCCATGCAGGTTGATCCGAAAGCTGCGCAGGCCGCTTATGATGAAGGTGCGAAGCGCATTGCAAGCGAACTTGAGCGTGGTTCGGATGTGGTGATGCTGTGCGAAGGCGATCCGTTTTTCTACGGCAGTTTCATTTACATTTTTGAACGGCTGGCCTCGCGGTTCGAAACGATTGTGGTTCCTGGCGTGACTTCTTTCACTGCGGCTGCCGCAGTTTCACATGCGCCTCTATCGCGGCGGAACGAAATTGTAAAAGTGCTGCCGGCGACGCTTGCGCCCGCGCGGCTCGAAGCAGAACTCGCAGCATCACAGGCCAGCGCAATCATCAAAGTCGGGCGGCACTTTGCCATGGTGCGGGACATTTTGGAGAAGCTTGGCCTTACGGGCCATGCAACCGTGATTGAGAAGGCAACGCTTCAGGACGAGCGCGTCCGCAAGCTGGCGGATGTTCACGAGGATACCCTGCCCTATTTCACGACAATCCTGGTGCGCCGGGGAGGATCAATACATTGAAACCAGTGGTTTTCATACTTGGCCCGTCGGCGTTTTCGTTGGCCGGGAAAATTGCAAGTGACATTGGCGGTGACGTGCATGGACCGAAGCATGTGGAGGCGGCGGTGCAGTATGAGAATGCGACCGAGCATCTTGCGCAGTTGTTTCGTGCGGGCCGGACATTGGTTGCGCTGTGCGCTTCTGGAATTGTGATCCGCGCCTTGGCGCCGGTGTTGCGTGACAAGACACAGGAGCCGCCGGTAGTTTCGGTTTCAGAGGATGGGCGGTCTGTTGTGCCATTGCTGGGTGGGCATCACGGGGCGAACGCTTTGGCGAAAGAGATCGCGGTGCTGACTGGCGGTCATGCCGCGATTACGACAGCAAGCGATGTGACGCTGGGCGTGGCGCTGGACGAGCCGCCTTCAGGTTATGTGCTGGCGAATCCCGCAGCAGCAAAAGCGGCTACCGCGCGGTTGCTGGCTGGCGAGAAATTGCGGCTTGATGGGCACGCGCCATGGTTAGCTGATTTTGCAAGCATGAATGGCGAAATTCCCGTCCGCGTGAGTGTTCTCGAAGGCGTTGCCGATCACGCGATGGTGTATCATCCAAAGTCGCTGGTTGTCGGCGTTGGTTGCGAGCGCGGCACGTCCCAGGAGGAAATCCGTGCACTGATCAATGAAACGCTGGAAGCGCACAACATTGCGCGTGAGTCCGTGGCGCATCATGCGACGCTTGATTTGAAGGAAGACGAGGCCGGGATCGTAGCCCTCGGCGCGGTGCGGTATTTCACCAGCAAGGAACTCAATGCGGAATCGCACCGAGTGATCAGACCTTCTGAGGTTGTGCGGGCGGAAGTGGGAACGCCAAGCGTGGCCGAGGCGGCCGCACTTGCGGCGGCGGGGCCAGAGTCGCGGTTGATTGTTCCCAAAACCAAAAGTGTGCGCGCGACCTGCGCCATTGCCGAGGCCCCTGCTCCCATCCTCACGATGCGGGGGCGCGCTGGCGGCTTGTTGAGCGTGATCGGCCTTGGGCCGGGTGCGCCGGAGATGCGTTCGCCTGATGCAACTGCAAAGCTGAAACGCGCGACGGACTGGGTGGGTTATGATCTCTATCTTGATCTCGCGATGGATGTGCATCACGGGCAGCTGTTGCACAAGTTTCCGCTGGGCGGCGAGGAAGATCGCGTGAAGCATGCGATTGCCCTTGCGAGACAGGGACGCAGTGTTGCACTCGTCTGTTCGGGAGATGCCGGCATCTATGCGATGGCGGCGCTGGTTTTCGAGATGCTGGACTTTGACAAGTGCCGCATTGCAGTTGATGTGGTGCCCGGCATTTCGGCATTTCAGGTTGCTGCGGCGCGCGCGGGCGGCATGATCGGACATGATTTCTGCGCGATTTCGCTGTCCGACCTGATGACGCCGTGGAGCGTTATTGAACAAAGGGTGCAGGCTGCGGCGCACGGGGATTTTGTCGTGGCGTTCTATAATCCGCGCTCCAAGGTGCGCAGCGACCATCTTGTTGAGGCCATGAAAATTCTGGCGAAGGAGCGGCGGGCCGAAACTCCGGTGATGATCGCGCGCAATCTTGGGCGGCCTGATGAGACGTGCCTCATCGTTCCGTTCAGCGCGTTTGATCACAGCTCCGTCGACATGCTGACCGTAGTACTTGTGGGATCATCGCAATCCGTTGCATTCAAACGAGGTGACGGGCGGACTTATGCTTACACGCCGCGCGGCTATATGAACCGGGGGCACGCATGACGGTACATTTCATTGGCGCAGGGCCTGGCGCGCCAGACCTCATCACGGTGCGCGGGCTTAAACTCATTCAATCTTGTGCTGTGTGCCTCTATGCAGGATCGCTGGTGCCGTTGGAAATTGTGAAGGCGGCTCCAATGGATGCGCTGGTAATCGACACGGCACCAATGCATCTCGACGAGATTGTTGCGGCGATTGAGACGGCGCACAAGCAAGGCCAACATGTCGCGCGGGTGCATTCCGGCGATCCGTCCTTGTACGGAGCAATCGCGGAACAGATGCGCCGGCTCGATGCGCTTGGCATTGACTATGACGTGACGCCGGGAGTGCCTGCATTTGCAGCGGCGGCGGCGGCGCTGAAGATGGAGCTGACGCTGCCCGAGGTGGCGCAGACCGTTATTTTGACCCGCACGACAATGCAGGCATCTGCGATGCCGGACGGCGAAGAACTTGAAAAGCTTGGCGCATCAAAGGCAACGCTCGCCATTCATTTGTCGATCCGCAATCTTGCGCATATCGAGCGCTCGTTGACGCCGCATTATGGCGCGGACTGCCCGGTGATTGTCGCCTATCGCGTTGGCTGGCCGGAAGAGCAATTCATTCACGGGACGCTGGCGACGATTGCGCGCGAAGTGCGGAAGGCCAAACTTACACGCACTGCGTTGGTGCTGGTCGGGCATGTGCTCGGCAATCACGGTTTCCGCGACAGCGCACTTTATGATGCGGCGCATGAACATGTGCTGCGGAACCGGAAAATGGCAGCCAAGCATTCAAGCTGACTTCCACAATGAGCGAAGTGCGCCGGATTGTGAATCTGATTATTTGAAGCATGAGCCCGGCATCAAAGCCATCTCGTGTTAAGCGGGGCGAACCGAAACACTTTTCGATTTCACCTTCCGCGCGATGCCGAGAAACAAAAAAATTGCCAGAAGTGATAAGCGGATTGCGTTCTGCAGCAGAGCTGGAAAAAGAATGCCGCATCCAAGCCCTGCAGCAAACACGACAACATCAGGTGTTTCCGGATACAACGCCTGTAGCAGACGCCTTGCTGCACTGGTGAACACCGGATGAAAGAGGTAGATTGAATAGGAGTAGGCACCAATCAACGCCTACAAATTGTTGCCGGGCATTGAAAAGACAAGGAAAGTGCAAGCGCAAACACGCAAAGCACAATCTGTTTAAAATGACTGCCCGACAAATAGATCATTGGAGCTATCAATAAAGCAAGCATAGTCGAAGCCTGGAGAAACCAATAGTGCGTATATGGATAAACGAACATTCCAGTCGGCGAACTTGCACACATCGTGGACCCCACCATGCAGCTCAGGAAAGCAAAGAGCGGCATGCGCACGGGTTTTGCGAAGTCGACAAAGTTTCGCCACCACGAAGTATCCGGGATATGCATTCCCTGCAAAGTGTCATCGCCGACAACGTGATAAGCGACCAGAAGCAAGCGAGACCGCGTAGCGTTTCGATCCGCCGGTCGCGTTGGCCCTGCCGTGCAGGAGGAGCTGACAAACAAGTGTGAGATTCGCCGCTATGAATTAGCAATGGAATCATATCATTTTTACAACTGTAGCACTCTCTCCTAACCCAACATATTAAATCTTAGGCATCTATTTAAAACTGAAGTAAATGCAAATTGCAACAGCTACAGCAACAACGCGCCCTCGTGCTTCAGCAGCCACTCCTTGCGGTGCAGGCCGCCGCCGTAACCTGTCAGCTTTCCGTCAGCACCAATGACGCGGTGACAGGGGACGATGATGGCGATGGGGTTTTTGCCGTTGGCGAGGCCGACGGCGCGCATGGCTTGCCGGTTGCCGATGCGGGTGGCGAGTTCGCCATAGGAGATGGTTTCGCCGCATGGGATACGGCGGAGCTCCGCCCACACGCGAAGCTCGAACGCCGTGCCCCCGCCATCGGTGAGGATGTCATCGATGGCAGTCAGTTTTCCTGCAAAATAATCGCGGATCCTGTCCGAGAGACCAAAAGGATTCGAGGCGGGCTGAAGTTCTTCGCCCTCGAAGCGCGATTTCAGTTCGCGCGTGATACGATCTGATGCGTCCTCAAATTCCAGCAGCAACACAGCACCATCCCGCGCGACAATTATCATGTCACCGATAGGTGTTGAGATACGGTCAGTGAGGACGCAATGCATGCCTCCTCATAGCATGACTCAGCGCTTGGTTTTTGTCTTCTTGATAGGCTTGCTTGAGCCTTCGATAACTGTGAGGTTCGGAATTTTGAACTCGGCAATCGCTCGCAGCCAATGTGCTTCTGCTCGGCCTTCGGGGCGGCCTTCCTCTTCCCAGTACTGGTATGCAAGTGCGCGGAGCACTTCTTCGCGGTTGGTTGTCATCATGTTTCCACCTTTCATGTGTTGATTCGCGGCCCTTATAGCAAATCTGTTGCACTGCACAATATTAATGTTGCACTGCGTCAATCTGGAAAAAATGCGGTGCCGGTTTAACGGTACCTACAACGTTACAGGTTAAGGGACGCCCCAGGAGCAAATGTTCGATGGAAATTCAGCAATCTGAGATTGAAGCCCTGGTTGGCGCGTTTCGGGCTTTGCCAGTTGTCGCGGCCGAAGATGTTGTTGCTTATGAAAACTACCCTTCGATGCGCGAGCGGTTTTTTGAATTGATGGTCCTGTCGCTCGCCAATCTCTATGGCAAAACGCCCGTCGCTTCGACGCTGTTTGACCGCACGATCTTGAAGCGGGTGACCGATGGGCTTGATGACAATGAAGCCGGCAAGTTGTCGCTGCGAGCTGAAGACTGGATGCGGCTGGAATGGCTGGTGCGCGGACAGGAAGGTACCAAGGCCTACTATCTGAGCCGCATGTCGCTGGCAGTCTTGTCCACGATCACTTCGGCGGGCACGCTTGGCGAAGTGCTGGAGCAAATCCAGGCGCAATATGCCGCGCAGATGCCAAGCCAGGAATTGCGCCGCGTTGCGCGAATGTTCGGTGCTTATTTCATCACCCGGTTGAGCGCTGCATAAGGCCAGTGTTGGATGGTGACACGGTGCTGGGTGCCGTGTACGCTTTCATCGCATTGAAGCCTGCACGGGGGTGCCATGGGATTTTTACTGAACCTGAAGGATCTGCGGATCCAGATTGCCAAAGATGGCGATACCTACAGTGATGGCGAGCTTTATTATCAGCTTCTGATCAATGACAGGATTGTCTCGTCCAATACAGAATGCATCATCGTGCCCGATGGCGTGATGCGGTATCTGGGTGATGTCACGGTTCAGGTGCCGGAGCTTGCGTTCAAGGCGGAGCTCAGGATTGACGAGTTGGATGCGACCAAGGATGACAGCGCCCGAAGCTTTTCAGTGATCGACATGAACGCAGCTGACGCGTCATCACAACATGCAATCCGCGCCTTCGGTGCGCAGGGTCGGCTTGACTGCACGATCTCCTTTGAGGTTGATGTGGCCAAGGGGAAGCTGACACGGCAGTAGGCGGTGGGTAACCTTGGGGATCAATTAAGCGCTACGCCGCGCGCGGGATGATCGCGTCGAGTTTCTTCCCCAACAGCTGGCGCTGCTTGCGCAAATCATACTGCCCCTGAACACGAAGGAAAAAACCTTCCGACATGCGAAAATACCGCGCCAAGCGCAAATCCGTGTCAGCGGTTATGGCGCGTTTGCCGAGGACAATTTCATTGATACGTCGCGGAGGAACCTTGATGGCGCGGGCGAGTTCATTCTGCGAGAGGTCCGCTGGCTTCAAAAATTCTTCCAGCAGGATGTCCCCGGGTGTCGGCACCTTCAGGGAACTGAGCTTAGTGGTAGTCGGCAATTTCAACGTTCTCGGCATAACCATCTCTCCATTCAAAACAAATCCGCCATTGGCGATTGATGCGGATTGACCATTGGCTTTTCCGCGCGCCCCGCAAGGGTTCCAAGCGATTGCCAGGCGGATGCCGCAAATCCTGGATACTCACTGCGGCCTCAATCAGCATCAGCTTCCGAAGCGCCGTCTCCTGAATATCCCCCGGCAACTTGCGAGACTTGCAACCCTGCCAGATGATTTCGGTCTCCCTGCTGGCAAAGCTTCCGATCATTTCCGATTTATAACGCGATACGTTATATAACGCAAGCCGTTATGATTGGCCTGTTGGAGGGTAGTTGATGGACAAGTGTATGAAGGACGGCGCGCACTCCACGCCTGCGGCGCGAGGAAGGGTCATCTGCCTTTTTTACCCTCCTTCGGCGAAGCCGGGGGAGGTGCCCGCAGGGTGGAGGGGGTGGTTTGGCAAGCGCGGTGTTTGATTGCTGGTCCCGCATTCTACGCCGCGCGTACCCCCACCGCTGCGACACGTCATTCCAGACGGGCATAGACGCAAGCGAATGTTGGCGGGAACTGACAATCTAGAACCCAGCTTACTGTTAAGCGGCACCAAAGCGGGGTTCCAGCTCGCGCCTGCACTGCGTTTCGGCTTGGCTGAAATGACAATCATTGTTTCAGGGAAACCAACCTCGCAAAGTTACTTTTCAGTGTAATGCATCGAGCTTCTTCAGTTTCAACTATCTGTTTGGACTTGCACCAAAGTCTCGCGGTTTCCAGTATAGAATCGCATTCATCAACAGAGAGCGCTGATTGAGATAGCCAAATTGTTGCGGGTCCCTTGTCGTTTTCGAAAACTTTCATGATGTGCTTGCAAATTCCTGTTGCAGGGCAACTGCATCGCACTATCAAGTGCAGAAATTTGTCTATCTGCAATGCAATTTCGTACTGGTCACCTTTCGAACCTATGACAGCTTCGCGATAAATCGCACTTTTTAAGTTTCCAGGCATTCACCCCAACCTCCCCAGCGCCTCATTCACTTTCGTCTTCCTCGCTTGCAATTCCAAACGCAGTTCGCGTGACTCCTCCAGCACGTCTGCCGGGGCCTTCGCTACAAAGGCCGGGTTGTTGAGGCGCCCGTCTATTACCGCCACATCCTTGGCGATTTTTTCGAGTTCCTTTGCGAGTCGTTTTTTCTCGTTATCAAAGTCAATGACACCTTCGAGGGGGAGTGCGATGGTGGCTTCGTCGAGGACGATTTGCGCGGATGATTTCGGCACAGTGTCCGCAAAGGTGATGCTTTCAAGCCGTGCGAGGCGCTTGATTTCGGCATCCCATTGGGCGGCACGGCGGCGGCATTCAGCACCTGTTCCCACCAGCACGCAGGCAATCTTTGCGCCCGCATTGACGTTCATTTCGCTGCGTACCGAGCGGATTTCGGAGATGAACTTGATGACCCATTGCATCTCGGCGTCGGCATTGGCATCGCCGAGCCCGGAATAATCCGCCCACGGATGATCGATGAGCCAGTGATCACGTGAGGCGGTTTTCTGCCAGAGCTCCTCGGTGATGAAGGGCATGAACGGGTGCAGCATGGCGAAACACTGATCCAGCACCCAGGCGGTGGTTGCTTGCGTTTCGGATTTTGCCGTTTCGTCGGTGCCGCCCAAGATTGGCTTCACCAGTTCCACATACCAATCGCAGACGATGTTCCAGACGAATTGATAGGCCGAGGCTGCGGCTTCGTTGAACTTGTAGTCTCCGATGGCTTTGGTGATGGAACCTTGCGCGCGCGCGGTTTCGCCGATGACCCAGCGGTTCACGGTAATGCGGGCGGCTGTTGGATCGAAAACGCCGCCATGCACCACACCGTTCATTTCGGCAAAGCGCGTTGCGTTCCACAGCTTGGTGGCGAAGTTGCGGTAGCCTTCCACACGTTGCGTGGAGAGCTTGATGTCGCGGCCCATCGCGGCCATGGCCGCGAGCGTGAAGCGCAGCGCATCGGCGCCATATTGGTCGACGAGTTCCAGGGGATCCATGACGTTGCCTTTGGACTTCGACATTTTCTGGCCCTTCTCGTCGCGGACCAGGGCGTGGATGTAGACCGTGTGGAACGGCACCTCGCCCATGAAGTGCATGCCCATCATCATCATGCGGGCAACCCAGAAGAAGATGATGTCGAATCCGGTGACGAGCACGTCTGTCTTGTAGTGGCGAGTCAGTTCCGGCGTCTGGTCGGGCCAGCCCAGTGTTGAGAACGGCCACAGGGCGGAAGAGAACCAGGTATCGAGCACGTCGGGATCGCGGAAGATGGCGATGCGGCCTGCCGTGACGGCGGTGATGAATGGTTCAAGTCCATCGACCACTTGCGGTGTCGAACCATAATAGCTGCGCGCTTCGCCCAAGGCTTCAGCTTCCGTTTCAGCCACAAATATTTTGCGCGAGAGCGGATTGATTTGCGGTGGCTCACCCTGCCTGCTTTCAAGTGCAGGCCCGTACCATGCTGGAATCTGGTGGCCCCACCAGAGCTGGCGCGAGACGCACCATGGCTGGATGTTGCGCATCCATTCGAAGTAAGTCTTGTCCCAGTTCTTTGGAACGAATTGTGTAGCGCCGTTTTCAACCGCCGCAATGCATGGTTTTGCGAGTTCTGCTGCATTCACATACCACTGCTCAGTGAGCCATGGTTCGATGATCACATCACTGCGGTCGCCAAATGGAACCTGATTAACATGTGGCTCGATCTTTTCCAGCAGTGCCTTTTCCTCAAGCCGCGAGACGATGGTTTTGCGGGCTTCGAAGCGATCCAGACCGTGCAGACCCATGGTGATCTTCAGGTCCTCTGAGACTGGCACATCTTCTGAAAAATCAGCATGTTGCAGAGTGATCTTGCCAAACTGGTCAAAGATATTGATTTGCGGCAGATTATGACGCTTGCCGACTTCAAAGTCGTTGAAGTCATGGGCTGGCGTGATTTTCACAGCACCCGTTCCTTTTTCGGGATCAGCATAATTATCACCGACAATCGGAATGATGCGGCCCACCAGCGGCAGGCGCAAGTGGCGGCCGATCAGGTGCTTGAGCTTTTCATTGTCGGGGTGAACGGCAACGGCGGTGTCGCCCAACATGGTTTCGGGGCGCGTGGTGGCGACGATGATTTCTTCTCCGGGTGCACCGTCGATCACCGGATATCTGATGTACCAGAGCGAGCCCTTCACTTCCTTCTGGATGACTTCAAGATCGGAAATCGCGGTCAGAAGTTTGGGATCCCAGTTCACAAGGCGCTTGTCCTTGTAAATCAGTCCGTCCTTGTGGAGTTGCACAAAGACTTTCACAACGGCCTTGGACAGGCCCTCATCCATGGTGAAGCGTTCGCGGCTCCAGTCGCAGGATGCACCCAGCCTGCGCAGTTGCTGCGTGATGATGCCGCCACTTTCGGCCTTCCATTCCCAGACGCGCTTGACGAAGGCGTCGCGGCCCATGGTGCGGCGGTCGGTGTTGTTTTCTTCCTTCAGTTTGCGTTCCACCACCATCTGCGTGGCGATGCCGGCATGATCGGTGCCGGGCTGCCAAAGAACATCGCGGCCGCGCATGCGTTCAAAACGCACGAGGATGTCCTGGATTGTGTTGTTGAGCGCGTGGCCCATATGCAGCGAGCCCGTCACATTCGGCGGCGGGATCACAATTGTGTAGGGCTTGGCGTTGGGTTTGCGCCCCGGCTTAAAATAGCCGCCCTCTTCCCAGCCAGCATACAGGCGGGTTTCGATGTCAGCAGGCATAAAGGTCTTGTCGAGCGGCATGGATCACCAAATCAGAGGGGTTTGGTGCGCTTAAACACGAGTGGAGTGGGGAGGTAAAGGGTGGGCAGATTTTGCCTAAAATTATCAAAACAACCAAATATTGTCAGCCGTCAGGTTGTAATCGTTCTGGAGGTCGGCAATGAGGACGGAAGCCGCGCCGCCCTTGCCATCCACGTCCCGCCACAAGGTGTCGTCAGTCGTCCTGAAAATGAAGATTTTGAATTCTCCCAAAGAGATGTTGGTTGAGCCACTTTGAAAGTGAGCCGGATTCAGGAAACTTGGTTCGTAATCAGTCAGTTTGGGAGCCATGCTGATCGGGAACGAGAAGTATTCTCCTTTTTCGAAATTCACGATCTTGTCGTTGCTTTCATTGATGTTGTAATAGACATAATAGTCTGATCCACTCTCGCCATCCAGAATGTCGTTGCCCAAGCCACCCCGCAGGCCGTCTACCCCAGCCCGCCCTTTCAGCGTGTCGTTGCCTCCGCTTCCCGAGAGGTAGTTCTTGCCTGCATCGCCGATCAACAGATCTGCGAAGCGGTTCGATCCGCCGAGTTCTTCAATCGAGACAAACTTGTCGCCTGCTGCTGCGCCCTTGTTGGTGACAGAACCGTCGAGAGCGACTGTCACGGCGGCATCATTGTAATAGTCGGCCATGTCGCTTCCGGCTCCGCCATCGAGCAAGTCCTTGCCTGCGCCGCCAAGCAAGTCGTCATCACCGCCTTCGCCATAGAGCTTGTCGTCACCGCCAAAGCCGAACAAAGTATTTTTGACGCTATTGCCGCCAATCTTGTCTGCGCCTTTGTGCGTGCCAAAGACGCCTTCGATGCCAACGAAAGTTTCGCCCTTCGCCGCGCCAGCATTGGCAAACTTGCCACTGAGCGAAACAACAACTGATGCGCTGCCGTCAAAGTCGACGTAGTCAAATCCGGTTCCACCGCTAAAATAGTCGACACCTGAGCCGCCAAACATCTTGTCGTCGTCAATTCCGCCGTAAAGCCTGTCGTTGCCTGCGCCACCGTCTAGTTGGTCGGAGCCAAAATTTCCTACCAATCGGTCGGCACCATCACCTCCGAAAATGTCGTCATTGCCGTAAAAACCATCGAGAATGTCGTTGCCACCCAAACCGAAAAGCTTGTTGTTCTCGCCATCACCCGTCAAGTGGTCCGAGCCACTTCTTGATCCCTGAAGGTTCTCAATCGAAACGAAGACGTCGCCTGCAGCGGCACCTTTTCCTGCAGTACCTCTCAATGAAGCGGTGACGGCCGTATCGAAAAAGTAAGATGCGAAGTCAATTCCATTTCCGCCTTCGAGGCTGTCTGCGCCTGCGCCACCCAACAGGTAGTCATTGCCGTCACCGCCATACAGTGAGTCGTTCCCTTTCAAACCGTAAAGCTCATTGTTGATGCGGTTGCCTTCGAGAATGTCATTCCCGTTGTTTGAACCTTCGAGGTTCTCGATGCTGACATAGGTATCGCCTTGAGCCGCGCCTGTTGCGATTGCGGGTGTCAGTAGCGAGGCCGTTATGGCATCGTCGTAATAATAACTGGCCGTGTCCCGACCCACGCCGCCGTCCAGCCTGTCTGCGCCTGCGCCCCCAAGAAGTTTGTCATCACCAGCGTCGCCATAGAGCTGGTCTCTTCCGCCTAACCCGCGCAGTTCGTCGTGGCCGTTGGCCCCGCGGAGGGTTTCGTTGGCGTCGCTGCCGGTCCAGCCGTCATCGGCGGATGTGGCGACGAATTTGTAGGGATCGAATGCGGCAGATTTTTTGACCAGGGTTGTGCCGTCGAGGCCGATCCAGTTGACGACGAGCTTTCCGGCAGCATTCAGTTCGGCGTGAAGATTGATGCCCGCAGTTTGGCGTGGCACGTAGCCCAGCAGGATTTCGTTGGTTGCCGCTTCACCTTGCGCTTCGAAGTATTGCAGAAAGAGCACGGTCTTCTTTGGGTCCGCGTGGTCAGCGGTGACCCACATGGTGGCGATGCGGCCATTGTCGAGGACGACGGTTTCGTAGTCCCTGCCATAAACGGCTTCGTTGCGGGTTATATGGTCAGCCGTGCCGAGCAAGTCTCCGTTCGCGGCAAAGACCTTCACCATGATCCTCACGCCATTCGGCGCTGATGCATAGGCTTCGCGCCAGGTGACGGCGAAGGTTCCGTTGGGGTTGACGTCGATTTCGGCGTCGTTGATTGTTCCGGTTCTCACGAGCGTCGGGTTTGCGAAGGCGCCTCCCGTCAGATCGGCAATGGCAAAGGAGAGTTTGTCAGTTGTCGCGGTTGATTTGTTTTCCACGAAGCTGACGAGAAACCTGTCAGGTGCGATTGCTTTTACGCCGGTTATTGTGGTGTCGACTGCCAAGGTTCCCGTGAGAGTGATGTCGCTGCCAAGGGACGCGAAGTTTGCGCCGAGGGCAGACAAGGTGATTGATGTGGTGCCGTTTTCGGTTTTGACTGAAGCCCATTCAAGCGGCTTCAGCGGATCGCCGGAAGCGGCGATGCTGGCAGAAACGGATTTCGAATGGCCATCGAAAATGGATTGCAGCGTTGCAGCGCCGATCTTCGACCCGTCGGCGGCAAAATGCTGGCTCATGACCGTTGGCGCGGTGGCGCCCGCTTGCGGCGGCGCGTTCCACAAGACCCAAAATGTCCCGTCGCCAAGATCGAGCACCTTTGTGCCCTTTGCAGCGGTGAATGAGGCATAGTTGCTGGCGTTGAGGTTTTGTGGACTGCCAATCAGCACGTAAGTGCTATCGTAAAGTCTGGTTGAATATTTCAACGCGCCGGTTGATGACGAGCGATGCGATGTGACGACAATAGAACCGTTGGCGAGGGTCGCGATCTCGTCAATTGTCTCATTGGTATTCGCCGTGAGTGCAACGAAATCCGTTGCAAGCTTCCTGATCGCCATCGCCGTCGCCCTAGCCGTTCATAAACAATTAAGTGATATCACTTCCAATGAGAATTTGAAGTAAGAGTTTAGTTCATCATTAAACGCAACCTGCCGGTGAATTGCCGTCTTTGCGAGTGAGACACCCGGAGTTCGCGCATGCATGCCTTTGTCATCAATCTGAAGCGGAGGCCGGACCGGCTCGCCGACATGGAGCGGGAACTTGGGCGGGTTGGTTTGGCATTCGAGCGCGTTGAGGCGTTTGATGCGCGCAATGAATCGCTCAAAGGGAAAGTCGCGTGGGTGAAGGCTTACGTCTACAACTTTCTCAAGGCACCACCGATCGGACATATCGGCGTTTACGCCAGTCATCGGCGCGTCTGGCAGATCATTGTGGAGCGGAACCTGCCGCAGGCGCTGGTGTTTGAAGATGACATAATTCCGCAGAATTGGGATCCGGCGATGCATGACATCAACTTTGCTGAACTGGGCATCGATCAATTGCGGCTTGAGCGCACGGATTCGCCGGGGCAGGAAGACATCAATCCGCTGCCACAAGAAAGTTACAACGGCACGAAGCTTTTGGGGCGCACGATCACGACGGAAAATACCTGGGGAGCTGCTGCCTACATCATCACGCGGCGGGGGGCCGAGAAGTGCCTTGCGGCTGGCGAGGGGTTCTGGTTCTTCATCGACCACTACCGCATGTGGACGCTGTTCTACGACCTCAAAACGGCGATGCTCAGCCCGCCCATGTGGACGCAGGTTGAAGCGGGTTCGGATATCGCTCCTTCCGCCCGAGACGAGTTGCGCGAATCCCTATTGCTCAAGCTGGCCAAGGTGCCACGCAAAGCCCTGTTGGGGGCAATGCTGATCCGCAAACGGCTTATGTCAGCTTAGGAACGCCGCGCCGATTTCGCGGCTGCTTTGCCAGACCTTGCGGACCCAGCGCTTTTCGATGGCGCCCGGGACTGTCAGGATGAATTCTTCTGGTGTACCGAGCACGGTTTCGAAAGCGAGCAATGCGCCGCTGTCGCTGACGTTGCGGATCTGGCAAGTCAATACGGAATTCAGATCGTTGAAGATGATTTTGCCCTGCTTCAGGCGGCGCATCCTCAAATCGCGCCTTTTTTCGGTGAACATAACATTGCCTTTCACCAACCCTAGTTTGCGTTTTATGGGTTGTATGCGATTTAGCAAGACAAGTCGGGGTTTAACGTTACCTGCCGGGTTTGGATGTTTTGGGATTTTGTCCTTTTAGTAGGCCTTTATAGACGTTTTAAGCGCGTTTTAGAGCTTTTATTCACTGTTTGGCAGTGTGACACTTGAGAGCTGTTTGGACGATCCTAGGGGTGAATTTGGAGCCGCGTTGGTTTTTTATGGTTAACGGGGGTTCCGCACTTCACCAATACTCGATGATAATTGCCAGAGCGGAAATCAAGCTATTGTTTTATTTCCTAATTTCCGTGGCGGGCGACGCGTTCTATTTCTTCGCGGACGAGCTTTTCGACGAGGCTCGGGAGATTTTCGTCCAGCCAGCGACCGAGATAGTTGCGGAGCATGTCACGGGTCATGTCCTCGAAGTCGCGCTCGTTGGTGGCGCGGGACATGATTGCGCTGGACAGGTCATCAAAAGCGCGGCGGGTGTTTTGAGTTGAGGCGTGGGAAACGAGCGCTGTTTGCTGCTGGTGCTGATGTTGTGGTGGTGGCGACGTCGCGAAGTGCTGAAGCGGCGGCGCGTAAGGGTTATGCTGCGGCAGCGGCGGCGGCTCTGGCTGCTCATAAAATTCCTGCTCGGTTTCGGCCAAGTCTTCTGGCGCTGGCAGTTCGTGGATAGACGCTGTGGGCGGGATTGCGAACTCGTCGTCATAGGCCAGTTCAATTGGCGAGCGGCGAATGTAGGTCGGCTCAACAGGTGCTTGTTCTTTTGGTTGCGGTTCGTTGCGACCTGCGAGAATTTCGGTGAAGCCGCTCGTGCGCGGTTCTTCATCTTGCGGAGCTTTCACACGGAAGCGCGGCGTTGGCGGGGCGGAAAAACCCTGTTCGGCATTGGTGCGGGCAACCCGGGCGCGCAGGGTTTCAATGTCGGGTGGAATGGTGCGGACCGGGGTTGGCGGTTTTTCGTAGGCGATGCGCATTTCGCGTATGGGGCCACGGGTAATCTTGCCCTGCTCCTCGACCGTCATGGTGACGGGCAAGGAGGTATCGTCGTCATCAATTGCCTTGCGGATTGAGGCGAGAAGATCTTCTACTTTCGGCTCCACTCTCGGCTCCAATTTGGGCTCCACTTTGGGTTCCACTTTGGGTTCCATGGCCACGCCATTCCCACTCCATTGTCTGGTGAGCCTGTCAGATTTGCGGCCCCCGCCCGCAACCCACTATTTTGCCTGGTCGATGCCGGCGCCGAACAGTTTGTTGCGCACCCTGTTATAATTGACTTTGGGGTCATAATAAGGAACGCGCAAGGCCAATTGTGGGGCGGTGAGTTTGCCGATGTTGCCGAGCACCTGATAGGTCGCCACGATGTAGTCACGCTCGGCGGTGACCAGCGAGATGCGAGCATTGAGCAATTCCTGCTGGGCGTTGAGCACGTCCAGCGTGGAGCGGGAACCGACGAGATATTCTTCGCGAACACCGTTCAGGGCTTGCTGAGCGGCTGAGACCTGGCTCCTGGCGGCAGTGATGCCTTCGCGAGACGAATTCTGGAAGTTCCAGGACGAAGTCACACTTTCGCGCACCTGACGCGACGCTTCGATGACCTGGATGCGGCGCTGGTTTTCAGTTTGCTTGGCTTCGCGAATGGACGAATAGGTGCGTCCACCATCATAGATCGGAACGTTCAACACGCTTTCGATGCGGCCAACCTGGATGTTGCCGGTCTTCACTTCCCAATCATCCGATATTGATGCTGACGCTTGAACACTGAGCGTTGGCAAGAGGTCGCTTCTGGCGACGTCGATGTTGTGCATGGCCGCATCGCTCACTTGTGCGGCCGCAAGAATGTTCGGATTGAGTTCCTGCGCGCTGCGCAAGGCTGCTTCCATGCTACGCGGCATTTTTGGCGTGCGTGGCATGGATAACTTGCCGGGCTGGTGGCCCGTTAGATTGACATAGGCTGCAATACTGGCCGCAAGCTGGGCGCGCGCATTTGCTTCAGCGGAGATTGATTGGCTGACACGTGATTCCGACTGTGCAACGTCAGTGCGGGTCACTTCGCCCACCTGAAAACGCAGCTTTGTAGCGCGCAACTGGTCGCGCAGAACCTTGATGTTCTGGCTGCGCAGCGATGCAATTTGGCGGTCACGGATGACGTTCATATAGGCCTGAACGGTGCGGAACAGAACGTCCTGCTCGGTTGACAGCAATTGCTGACGCCCTGCCCTGACATTGGCTTCTGCGGATTTCGTCTGCGCTGTTGTGCGGCCACCTTGATAGATGGGCTGGACGAGCTGGATGTTGAGTGATCCGGGGCTCGACCCAACTGTGTCGTAGGGACCGACACCGCCAAAAGTCTTCGCGCGGCGTTGCTGGGTTGCAGCAGACGCCGACGCACTGATTTGCGGACGCCAGCCAGAGAGGGCTTGAGGAACCTGCTCATCAGTTGCGCGTTGACGTGCACGCTCGGCACCTAAAGTCGGGTTGGTGCGATAGGCTGAGCCCAAAGCTTCATGCAGGCTTTCGGCATTGGCCGACGCCATACTGAAGGAGCCCGCAGTCGCGAGAGCTGCAATCGCAATCCATTTCAGTCGAACCGATTTCACGCTAACCCTCCCCTTCACAACCGCGCCCGCTGGCGAGCTAAAGCCTGACATTCCTCTTCGAGCATAGCACGGTAAAACTTCCGTTAACCACGAATCGGCAATGACTAGCAACTCTAATAGTTTAGCCGTCCTGTGCCACAGTGTTTAAGCCGAAGTCATAGTTATGAACAACAGCTGTTTTTGCCAAGAATGGCCTGAACTGATCGGCTCATTAAACGATTCGCGCAACGATTTATGCAATTCAAGTCCTGTCTCCAATGGGTTGCCGAAAATACCGCAGGTGCGAGACTGGTTTGTGCCCAAGTAGGCGGGGTTTTTAATCGCTGTAAACTGTTGTGGCGATACAACAGTTCCGATATAGGGCGGTTTCTTAGAGGCCTCGTGGCGGAATGGTTACGCAGCGGATTGCAAATCCGTCTATCTCGGTTCGATTCCGGGCGAGGCCTCCAATTCTCGATTATCGCGACGTTCTGATCCCCTGAAACCCAATCTTGCGGGCGAATTCCGGATACTTGCGCTGGAGCCAAAGTCCCATTTTGACGGTGACGGACCTACGCCATCGGCGGATCATCGGGAAATCGACCGAGAGGACGACAAGGCCCAGCGGCAACATCCAGAATCCGAGGATCGGAAGAAATCCCAGAAAACCGCCAAATACCAGAATCAGGCCCAGGATCAGGCGGAGGATGGGGTGACCGGGAACGGGAATTCGGCGGCCGAGGAAATTTATGCGATGCATGGTGCGCTGATATGGTAGGTGTGGCAGAGAAATCAATGTCTGTCATTCCCGCGCAAAGCGGGAACTTTTTAGTCCGAGAAGCGCAGAGAGTTCCAGCACGGATCAAGCACCATGATTCGCGGATGAATGGGTTCCCGCTATGCGCAGGAATGACAATGTTTTGGAAGCGTTTTGAAGGCCTTCAATACAACTCCGTCGACGCCGCGACGGGCTTCTTCTTGCGCAATTTTTTCGCCGGTTTCTTTTCGAGCCTGGGGGCCGGATTGATGCTGGCGGTGGTCATGGATTCGGTGGCAGGCTTTGCCGCCGGTTTTTTTGCCGCGACTTTCTTTGCTGGCTTTGCGGGCGATTTGGCGGCGGTAACAGGAGCAGCAGAGGGCGGTTCCGGTTCAGTCGATGCCACTTGCGTCGTGAGTGACCCAAGCTTTGGCAAAATGCTCGCGAGCTTTTCAGCACGGCACTGGTTTGCTTCCTGCAGTAGAATGGCCGTGCGCTTCGGCGGTGGCAGCAGTGCATCAATCGCGCCATAGTCCTCATCGTCAGGAGAGGACACGCCATAAGCAGCTTCTCCGGTTGGGTTCGGAACTTTGGCAGTTTCATCCGCAAATGCGGGAGTGAGCAATGCTGCGGCACAAAATAACTGTGAGAGAATTCGAATGATCATCGGCGCATTTTGAGCCGGGATGGTTTATGGGGGGTTAAAAGCGCAAACGCTTTGGCCGATGGCGCGAAATTACTGTTTGGAAAAATGCCGCATGCAGGCATTTCATGAGCCATGTTTTTCGCCTTCCCAGGCTTTAATCCGTCTGCTATAGCGCGGCCATATTCCTCGATAGCTCAGTTGGTAGAGCATTCGACTGTTAATCGAATGGTCGCTGGTTCGAAGTCCAGCTCGAGGAGCCAGTTTTGAGGCCGGTCTGCTTTTGCAGGCTGGCCCTTTTGTTTCCGGGTCATTGCTTCTAGGTATAGGGCTCATTGGAGATCACATGAAAATCAAACAATCGGTCATTGACGCCATTGGCAATACGCCGCTGATCAAGCTGCGCAGGGCTTCGGAGCTTACGGAGTGCAATATTCTCGGCAAGGCGGAGTTCATGAATCCGGGGCAGTCGGTCAAGGACCGGGCAGCGCTTTACATGGTGCGCGATGCGGTGAAGCGCGGCGAATTGGAACCCGGCGGACTGATCGTTGAAGGCACAGCTGGGAATACGGGCATAGGGCTTTGCGTTGTCGCCAATGCGATGGGGTTCAAGACGGTGATCGTTATTCCGGAAACGCAGGCGCAGGAGAAGAAAGATGCACTGCGGCAGATGGGCGCCAAGCTCGTCGAAGTGCCCGCAGTGCCATACAAGAATCCCAATAATTACGTGAAGTATTCCGGGCGGCTGGCCAAGGCTCTTGGCGGGGTGTGGGCCAACCAGTTTGACAATGTGGCGAACCGGCAGGCGCATATTGAGACGACGGGGCCGGAAATCTGGCGGCAGACGAATGGCAAGATACACGGTTTTGTTTCCGCAGTTGGTTCAGGCGGCACGTTAGCTGGTGTGGGGATGTCACTGAAATCGTACGATGGTTCGATCCGGATTGCTCTGGCTGATCCGGTGGGAGCGGCGCTCTATTCGTTTTATACTGCGGGCGTGTTGAAATCCGAGGGTTCGTCGATCACTGAGGGCATTGGCCAGGGACGTATCACTGCGAATCTTGAGGGATTCACGCCGGATGACGCGTTTCAGATCCCGGATAATGAAGCGATGACGATTGCCTATGACCTCCTGGAACATGAGGGGTTGTGCATGGGCGGATCGACAGGGGTGAATGTGGCGGCGGCGATCCGGCTGGCGAAGAAGATGGGACCGGGGCACACGATTGTGACCGTGCTGTGTGACTATGGCACGCGCTATGCGTCGAAGATTTTCAATGTGGAGTTTTTGAAGAGCAAGGGACTGCCGGTGCCGCATTGGCTGACGGATACGAGTAAAGTGCCGACGGTGTTTGAGGAGGTGGCGTGACCACCCTGCTCTTCCGCGATGACGCCTATGCGCGGGTTTGCGAGGCCACTGTTGTTGGCATCAATGAGCGCGGCGGGATATTGCTGGACCGCAGCGTGTTTTATGCCACTGCTGGCGGGCAGCCGGGGGACAAGGGATTGATCAGTGGGCTGACTATTGCCACCACGGCGTATGACGAGAACAAGAACGTGGTGCATGTACCTGTTGAAGGGCAATCTCTGCCAGCTGTTGGTGATGTGGTGCAGGCGGAGATCGATTGGGGGCATCGCTACCGGGTGATGCGGTGTCATACGCTGATGCATCTTTTGTGTGCGGCTGTGCCATTTGCCGTGACGGGGAGTGCGATTACTGATGATGGCGGGCGGATTGATTTTGACATTCCGGAGGGGCAGGTTCCGCAGAAGGATGCCCTTGCCGAGGTCATCAATGCGTGGATTATCGAGGACCATGTGATCAGTACACGGACGATTACCGATGACGAGCTCGATGCCAACCCGCAGCTGGTGCGCACCATGTTTGTGAAGCCACCGCGCGGCAGCGGATTGATACGGCTGGTGTTCATCGGCGAAGATGGCAAGTTGGACTTGCAGCCTTGTGGCGGCACGCATGTGGCGCGGACAGGGGAGATCGGGCCGATTGCGGTCACGAAAATCGAGAACAAGGGAAAGATCAACCGGCGGATACGGGTGGCTTTGGTGTAAGTATGACTGAGAATCTTGTTTCGACTGCCTGGCTGGCTGATCATGTGACTGACGTGGTCATCCTCGATGCAACGTGGCTGTTGCCGCCATTGATGCGTGATGCCCGCGCCGAGTTTGAGCAGGCGCATATTCCGGGGGCGCAATTTTTCGATATCGATGCGATTTCCGAGCAGGACACTACCCTGCCCCATATGCTGCCGAAGCCCGGCGAGTTTGCGGCGAAGGTAGGAGCACTGGGGGCTGGGGACGGGAAAAAGATTGTTGCTTACGATACGCTCGGGATTTTTTCGGCGGCGCGGTGCTGGTGGATGTTCAAGGTTTTTGGGCATGATGACGTGGCAGTTCTGGATGGCGGGCTGAAAGCGTGGATGGCTGAAGGGCGTCCGGTTGAGACTGGCCTTGCGCGTGCAGTGGCGCCCGTCAAGTTCACTGCGCGGTTCCGGCCAGAGATGGTGCGATCGATTGATGACGTGGCTGCGGGGACGGCGCTAATCGTGGATGCACGCCCGGCTCCGCGATTCAAAGGTGAGGCAGATGAGCCGCGGCCTGGCGTGGCGAAGGGACATATCCCGGGATCAGTGAATGTGCCGTTTGGCTCACTGGTGAATGCGGATGGCACGCTGAAATCACCTGCAGACCTTTCAACACTGTTTGCTGAAGCCGGGATAGATCAGGCAAAACCTGTGGTTACGAGTTGTGGTTCAGGTGTTACTGCAGCATTGCTGTCGCTGTGTCTGACGGAAACAGGTGTCAAAGATCACGCACTTTATGATGGCTCGTGGGCTGAATGGGGCACGAGCGGGCGGGATGTGGAGCAAGGGTGATTAGACCACGGCACGCCTCAGCCAGACTGTCAGTTCACTTTCACTGATTTCACTTGCTGCCAGACCGATGATGATTGCTGCGATCTCTGGTTCTTTGAATTCGACTGCGACACCATTCAAAGCCAAAAAGGCGATCGCGCACAGTGTGCCAGTTCTCTTATTGCCATCAATGAAAGGATGGTTTTTCACGACACCAGTGCAGTATGCTGCAGCGAGCTGAAACATATCGGCGTCAGGTTCATAAGCGTGGAGATTCTCTGGGCGTGCCAGTGCGCTCAGCAGCAAGCCTTCATCGCGGATGCCATCTGCTCCGCCGAATTCAACCAAGCTTTCACGGTGGAATGCTTCCACCATGTCTCGCGTCAACCAAATCATGAACAGGACCTATTCCGCGAGTTTTTTCATTGCGTTGGGATATTTGCGCATGAAAGCGCGGGCCGCTTCGACTGCTACATCGAAGTTCGGATCAAACGGGGTGATTTCAAAACCGCGCGGGGTACGCACAACGTTGACGCGGTCCCCTTCGCCCAAGCCCATTTCCTTTGCCAGATCGGAGATCGTGACAGTGAGGGAATTTCCCACTTTGCGGATGGTCAAAGGTTTGTTCATTGAACCATTGTAGCTGCATTGGTATAATTTTACAACTGTATAATTACCTCACCGGCGGCGCGTAGAGTATTCCGTTATTGCTCCACAGCGCATTGAGGCCGCGTTCGATGTTGAGGCCCGAGGCTGCGCCCAAATTGCGGTCGAAGATTTCGGCGTAATTGCCTGTCGCCTTCAGCGCGCGGGCGGCCCAATCGTTGTCCAGCCCCAAGTCGGCGCCGAACGTGCCTTCGACGCCCAGCAGGCGGCGGATTGTTGGTTTCTTGCTGTTCTTGATTTCGTCGTCGATGTTGGGTTGGCGCAGATCCAGTTCCTCGGCATTGATCTGTGCAAAAAGAGTCCAGCGGGCGATGTTGAACCACTGGTCATCGCCAGTGCGCACGACTGGGCCGAGCGGCTCCTTCGAGATCAGTTCGGGCAGGATGATGTTGTCGTCAGGTTTGGCAAGACGCAGGCGGACTGAATAAAGCTGTGACTGGTCGGCGGTGTAGGCGTCGCACTTGCCCTCTTCATAGGCTTTGATTGCATCATCAGGCGTGTCGAAGCCGAGTGCAGTGTAGGCCATGTCGCGTTCCTTGAAGAAGTCATCGACATTGGCTTGCGTGGTGGTGCCATTGACGAAACAGATGGCAGCACTCGACATGTTGAAAACTGATGTCACGCCCATCAAGGATTTCATCATGAAGCCCTGGCCATCGTGATAGCTGATGCCGACAAAGCGGAATGGAAATTTGGTTTCGCGTTCCATGGTCCAGGTGGTGTTGCGGGCGAGGATGTCAATCTGGCCAGATTTTAGCGCTTCAAATCGGGCTTGGGCGCTGAGCGGAACGAATTCAACCATGGATGCGTCGCCGAGGACTGCTGCACCGAGGGCCTTGCAGTAATCAACGTCGAAGCCTGCCCAATTGCCGCCTTCACCTTTTAGAGCAAAGCCCTTGAGGCTGGAATTGACGCCGCAGAGCAATTTTCCCCGCGCCTTTACGTCTTCCAGCGTGGAAGCGCCGGTAGCTACAGTGGTTGCGAGAAATGTCAGCAGAATAGCAATCAGGCGCATCATTTTGTCCATCGGTGAATCAGCGCTCAACCTAAACTTTTCATGGGCTTGTGCCAATGCATTTTGGGCTGGTAAGAGGGCAGATGCTTCGTCTTTTTCCGTTACCCCGGCAAAAGCCGTGGCCCAGACTTGCAATCGCCTCGCTTGTGGAAAGTCTGGTTCCCGGCTTTCGCCGGGATGACGGGTAAAGGGGTGCTGGATTGAATGACATGTCCCAAGATCAACGCTCCTCCTTCCCTGCCACCCGCATGCGCCGCAATCGCAAGGCACCATGGGCCCGCGCCTTGGTGGCCGAGAACAGTTTGCAGGTGTCAGATCTCATCTGGCCGCTGTTTGTAACAGGTGGCAGTAATGTTGTTGAGCCGGTCAGTTCCATGCCAGGGGTTGAGCGGCATTCGGTTGACCGCATTGTCGCCAAGGCAGATGTAGCCGCAAAGCTTGGCATTCCGTTGATCGCTATTTTTCCGAATACGGATCAGGCGGCACGCTCGGCGGATGGTGATGAAGCGTTGAACCCAGACAACCTGACGTGCCAAGCGGTGCGGGCGATCAAGAAAGCGGTGCCAGAGATTGGCATCATGTGTGATGTGGCGCTCGATCCATATACCTCGCATGGGCATGATGGCGTTATGCGCGATGGCAAGATTGCCAATGACGTGACGCTGGCGATACTGGCAAAGCAGGCCTTGATTCAGGCGGAAGCCGGTTGCGACGTGATCGCACCTTCCGACATGATGGATGGGCGCGTGGCTGCAATCCGCGCTGCGCTGGAAAAGCAGGACTTTCAGGATACGCAGATCATGGCTTACAGCGCCAAATATGCTTCAGGTTTTTACGGGCCGTTTCGAGAGGCGGTGGGTGCTTCCAAAACCTTGAAAGGCGACAAGCACACATATCAAATGGATCCGGCCAATTCTGACGAGGCGATGCGCGAGGTGGCGCTTGACCTTGCGGAAGGTGCGGACATGGTGATGGTGAAACCCGGCATGCCCTATCTCGATATCGTGCAGCGGGTGAAGCAGGAATTCGGCGTGCCGACATTTGCCTATCAAGTGTCAGGCGAATACAGCATGATCAAGGCTGCTTCTGCCAATGGCTGGCTGGATGAAGTGACGGTTGTTCAAGAGGCCCTGCTCGCTTTCAAACGCGCAGGAGCCAGTGGAGTGCTCACCTATTTCGCCGCTGATGTCGCGCGGCGGTTGAAGGCTTAATTCGCGGCAGTGCTGTTGCCGAGGAATTTCAGTGGATCGAGGGCTGTTGCACCTTTGCGGACTTCGAAGTGAAGCTGCGGTGAATCGACTGCACCGGTCTGGCCTGCTTTTGCGATGACATCGCCGCGTTTTACGGGATCACCCTTCTTGACGAAGAGTTCCTTGGCGTGAGCATAAGCGGTGACGTATCCGCCCTGGTGGCGGATGAGCACGAGGTTGCCATAGCCTTTGAGTTCATTGCCGGCATAAGCGACAACGCCCTCTTCGGCGGCACGAACACTGGTTCCTTCGGGCACGGCAATGTTCACGCCTTCATTTTTGGCACCGCCTGGTTTTTTGCCGAATTCGCCAATCACCTTACCGCGGACGGGCCAGCGAAGGGTCATGCCGCCTTCAATTGGTTGAGCAGTTCCTTCAGCCATCTGCTTCCCGTCGAGGGTTGCAGGTTTTGGAATTTCCGGCACCTGGCCCACAGAGGCTGGCGGTTCTTCGATCTGTGTTGGCTTGGCTTCGGCGACACTTGCGGGCTTGTTGCCGATATCCTCCACGTCGTTGCGTTCGGCAACAACTTGCGATGAGCCGCCTGGTATTTTGAGTGACTGACCCAGAGACAGTTTTGACTTCATCGTCAGGCCATTGGCGCCGGCGATTTGCGCAGGTGAAACGCCGTAGGCGCGGCTGAGAGAATAAAGCGTGTCGCCAGACGTGACTTCGTGAGTGCCGGTGTTGACGCGTGGTGCGGAGGCCACCTTCGATGTGTCTTCAATCTGGCGCTTCTGCGAGGCAAGCGTGACGCGCGGCACTTGCGGATTGTTCACGCCGGGGAGCTTGATGACCTGGCCCACTTGAATGCGGTAAGGTGCCCGCAGTCCATTGGCGCGGGCGAGTTTGCGAACCGACGTGTCGTTTGCATCAGCAATGCCGAACAAGGTCATGCCCTGCTCGACGCGTATCTTGCCGCTGCGGGCCTGCATTTCGGGAACTGGGTTATGCGTGACATTGCTCTCTGCGACTTGCGGCTCGATGTCACTTTGTCCGTTGCTGAATTTGAGCTTGGCGGGCTTGCGCGTTGATGCATAGTCATATGACTTGCGCTTCGACGTCGTGTTTCCGATTGGAGCCGATGCAATCTGGTTATCATCCAATGCGGGTGCACCGACTGACTTGCGAGTCAGCTTGGATTTGGGAAGTGCTGCTGTGTAAACAGGGTCAGCGTCAGACGGGTTTTTACCGCGCCAGCTGATGAAGCGGTCAATTGAGCTTGAGCAGCCTGACAGGAATGCCGCTGCCGTAAAGGCGGCCAGAACGCGCAAGGAAGCTTGAATTGCGGCAGGACGAGTAACATGGTCACGCATACGCGAACTCCAGAAGACGTACAATAATGACCAGAAGATGAACCGGTTTGGTTAACCAACAGTTGAAAGAATCAAGTTGAGTAAAGTTTTTTTTGATTTACTCGACCACGACTTTGGCACCCAGTTGGGCCAGGCCGTGGAGTTCGATGACGTGCTCATTGAGCATTCGAATGCAACCGGAGGAGCTGGCGCGGCCCACCGTCCAGGGCGAAGACGTGCCGTGGATGCGGTACATCGTGTCGCCTATGTAGAGTGCGCGGGCACCCAAAGGATTTTGCGGGCCGCCTTTTACTAGCTTTGGCAGAAACCGGCCTCGCTCGGCCTCGCGCTTCAACATCTCTTCAGGGGGACGCCAATCAGGCCATTCAGCTTTCTTGGTTATGATGTTGGTGCCGGACCAGGCGTAACCTTCGCGGCCGACGCCCACCGGATATGACATTGCCTTGCCATTTGCGAGCACATAGAAAAGACGGCGCTTTGCGGTGCTGACCAGAATTGAGCCGGGCGGGAGTCCGCGCGTGAACTCAACGATTTGTTTTTTCAGGTTGAGTGGGACCTGAGGGTCATCATTGATCGATCCACCGTCACCCATGCCACCATAAATCTTGAAAGTTGCCGCTGGTGCTGGCGAGATGACCAAGGCGCTGGACAAAAGTCCAACGATAAACAACTTATGCATGACGCGCTTCACCGTGTTTCGGCAATTTCAAGCATGGCGATGCTTAAGCAGTTGTTAACGATGGAGGCGGTGCAGCAGGAATTTGGCATTCATGCAACTAACGGGATGCAGCCAACGTGGCGCTATCTCAGCAATCGGAGCGAGGACGAAACGGCGCTTGGGAATTTCAGGGTGCGGCAGAACAAGTGCTGCGCTTCTGATCTTGCGGTGGCGGAGTTTCAGGCCATGATAATCCAACAGATCAAGGTCGATCGTGCGCGGGCCCCAGCGCAAGCGGCGTTTGCGGCCGCCTTTGACTTCTATATAAAGCAGCCGGCGCAACAATGCTTCCGGCGGAAGATGGGTTGTGATGATGGCGACGGCATTGACATAGCGTGGCTGGTTCTTGCGGCCATATGGATCTGTATCAACAAGCGCCGAATGGCGAATGAGGCGGATCGGACCGGCGTTCAATTCTTGGAGCGCCCTTTCCACTGAAGCGCGCGGATTGCCCCAGGGACCATCGATGTTGCTGCCCAATCCGACGAGGATCATCCCCGCGATCAACCCTTGTCTCGCAAGAGGCGGGCTTTTTCCCTGCCCCAATCGCGGTTCTTTATCGTCTCACGTTTGTCGGCCGTTTTCTTGCCCTTGGCGAGAGCGATGTCGACTTTGGCGCGGCCGCGGGTGTTGAAGAAGAGCTTGAGGGGAATGATGGTCAGGCCTTCACGCATAATGCCGACAGACAGGCGATCAATCTGTTTGCGATGAAGGAGCAATTTGCGGGGGCGTTTCGGTTCGTGATTGAAGCGGTTGGCCTCGCGATATTCTGCGATGTTGGAGTTGAGCAGAAAAAGTTCGTTACCTTTCATTGCCGCGTAAGCTTCAGCGAGATTCATGCGGCCCTCGCGCAACGACTTTACTTCCGAACCTTTCAGTTCGATACCGGCCTCAAAATCTTCGATGATCTCAAAGTCATAGCGCGCACGGCGGTTTTCACCGACGATCTTGATGCCTTCGCGCGCCCGAGACTTTTTCGCACCACCGCTTTTGGAGGACATGGCTCAGTTCAAAAGGCCCGCATGCACCATTGCATCGCGCACAGCTTTTTTTGTCGACTCAGTCACCGGCACCATGGGAAGCCTCGCCTCTGCCGTGCACAGGCCGATGAGACTCGCGGCATATTTGACTGGGCTCGGACTGGTTTCGACGAACAATGCATGATGCAGCGGCATCAAGCGATCCTGGAGTTTCAACGCCTTGCGGTAATCGCCGGCAAGCGTTGCGTCCTGGAATTCGGAGCACAGGCGCGGTGCGACATTTGCGGTCACGGAGATGCAACCGACACCACCATGGGCGTTGAAACCAAGGGCAGTGCCGTCTTCGCCGGACAATTGAATAAAACCTTCGCCGGACATCAGGCGCTGTCGAGA
Source organism: uncultured Alphaproteobacteria bacterium (assembly GCA_963819615.1). GTDB lineage: Bacteria > Pseudomonadota > Alphaproteobacteria > Rhizobiales > Aestuariivirgaceae > Aestuariivirga. The sequence goes on along the minus strand of CAWFWW010000008.1, from coordinate 103,144 downwards.
GGGCCTGGTAAGATCAGCTGACGCGTCCTTGGTTCCCACGATGTTGCGGCAATCCTTGGACAGCCGCGCCAGAGTTTCAGCTGATATATTGGCGACAGTACGCGCCGGGACATTGTAGACAAATATAGGGATATCAACAGCATCCGCGATTGCCTTGAAGTGTTGGTAGATGCCTTCCTGGGTTGGCTTGTTATAATAAGGAACCACAACAAGGGCTGCGTCTGCACCTGCTTCCTTGGCATGATGCGTGTAATCTATGGCTTCCTGGGTGCTGTTGGAACCGGTTCCCGCAATCACTGGTACGGAACCCTTGGCTTCCTGCACGCAAATTTCGACGACGCGCTTATGCTCTTCTGGCGTCAGGGTTGGACTCTCTCCGGTTGTACCGACGGGCACGAGGCCATGGCTGCCTTCCTTGATTTGCCATGCGACTATTTTCCGGAACGCGGCCTCATCGACGGCACCATCCTTCATCGGCGTAATCAGGGCAGGAATTGAACCGCGTATATTCACGCTCGACCTCATTTGGTAATAAACTGGAAACGAAGATTGAATTAGGCTTAACTGAATGAGCCCAAATCTGAGGGCGGACCATAGTCTTTTGGACGGCAAACGGCAAGGCGTTGAAGTGTTCGCCGCAAAACGCGAGTATCGCGTCAACCAATGTCTGTTGTCCGGCTGGAAGACGCTAGTTGACGAGTGAAGGTAAATGAGAATTTCGACTGCGTTGCGCGTTGGTATGCTGGCTGGAGCGTTTTTGACCGCGCCAATATGCGTGCCAGATGTTTCCCTGTTCAAGGGGAACAGCGCATTTGCATCCGAAACCTCGAGCCGGTCGGCGATTGAGGCAGCCTTGCGCGGTGACTTCATGTCCGCGGGTTCATTGGCCGAGAGGTCCGGAGATCAAGCGGCCATCCATCTTGTGGAATTTCTATATCTCAAGGACCATTGGAAAGAAGCGGGTTATGGGCGCATCGCAGGCTTTCTGAAGGATGCGCCGAAGTGGCCGCTGTCGGAAACCCTACGTAAGCGCGCCGAGCACCTTCTGTTTGCAGATCAACATTCCGCCAATGAAATTAACGCCTATTTCGCCAAATCTCCGCCGCTTTCAGCCGAAGGACACCTCGCATTGGCGAGGGCACATTTTGCAAATGGCAATGCCGAGGGCGGCAAAGCCGAACTGATGGCGGGGTGGCTCAGTAGCGATATTGAATCCGGCGAAGAAAAACTCGTGCGCAGCGAATTCAGCGCTTACTTGAGTGAACAAGACTTGCGCAAGAGAGTGTGGGCGCTAGTGCTGGCGCAGGAGTCCAATGCCGCCATCCGCAACGCAAATCGCATTGGCGGCGGCATTGTTGAAGCAGCTGAGACGGCGCAGCTGTTGCTGAGGTTCGTAACAGGCGCCGACAAAAAATACGGCGCCTTACCTGCAGCCATGCGCGAGCAATCAGCGATGAAGTATGCGTTGGCGCGCTTCTATCGCAAGAACGAAAAGTTCGAGAAGGCGCGCGGCGTACTCGAAACAATGCCAGGCAGCGCGGATGCCGCGATTGATCCCGATGCAATATGGACCGAGCGCAGAATTATTGCGCGACGTTTGCTGGGACCCGGCGAGAAGAACTCCCATCGCAGCGCTTATGCCATCGCCAGCAAGAATGGCTTGAAGGGCGGCGACAACGCTGTTGAAGCCCAGTTTCTTTCAGGGTGGATTTCACTGAGATATTTGAAAGACAGCGATACGGCCATCAAGCATTTTGAAAAACTTGCTGAACTGGCGGCTACGCGCACCGAAAGGGCGCGTGCGCATTATTGGCTGGGCCGCTCGCTTGCAGCACAAGGCAAGGAAGGCGCGGCTGCGACTGAGTTCAAGACCGCCGCTCAGTTTGCTACGGTATTCTACGGCCAGCTGGCCCGCGAGGAAGTGGGGCTCGGTAGTGTCGCGGAGAAAATAGGCAGCGGCGCTGCATCCGAAGACGCCATTCGGCGGGTTGAAAAAGATGAAGTCGTCCGCGCGTTCAGGCTATTGAAAAGCGCTGGCGCCAAGCCGCAGCTCAATCTGTTCCTGTGGGCGCTTGCGAGCCGTTTCAACAGTGCCGATGATTTGAACGCCGTCGCAAGCATTGTGCATAGTGCGGGCGGTACACCAATGGCAGTGCGATTTGCCAAAGCGGCCGGCAAGCGCGGCATTGACATTGACTCATGGGGCTACCCGCTGCGTGGCCTTCCCGACTGGCGGCAAGTCGGAAAACCAATCGAGAAATCACTGGTCTTCGCGTTGTCGCGGCAAGAGAGCGAATTTGACACGAATGCCGGCAGCAAGGCGGGCGCACAAGGACTCATGCAATTGATGCCGGGAACGGCGCGGATCGTGGCGGCGCAAAATCGCCTGCCCTTTGCGGCCAAAAGGTTGAAGAGCGATCCGGTGTATAATGTGCAGCTTGGTTCAGCGCATCTTTCTGATCTCGTCGGCGAGTACAATGGATCCTATATCCTCACTCTCGTTGCCTACAACGCTGGCCCAAGGCGGGTGCGCGAATGGGTTCAAGCCTATGGCGATCCGCGCAGCGGCAAGGTTGATCCGATTGACTGGGTTGAGTCGATTCCGTTCCAGGAAACGCGTCAATATGTGCAAAAGGTGATGCAGAATGTGCACATCTACCGCTCGCGACTGGCGCCGAAAAGCGTTGGACCGATGTCTGCTGATTTGCGTCGCGGCGGGCCCTCGAAGTTGACCGAACTTTTGACTGGCAGCGTCACGCCTGCCGGATGTGCGCTAGACTCCCCGAACAACACGTGTGACTGAGGCCCTTCGGAAAAGCGGCATCTCGGTTACTGCAGCTGACGGGACGCAGCTTTATGCGATTGATTGCGGGCCACTTGAAAGTGCAAAGGTTCCCCTGCTCTGCCTTTCTGGACTAACCCGAAATCACCGTGACTTCGAGCCCATCATTGATGTGTTTGGAGCCGGGCGCAGGATCATAGCGCCTGATTACCGGGGGCGCGGACTATCACAGCATGCAGTTGACCCGCAGACTTACCGGCCTGATGTGGAGTTGCAAGATGTGATCCTCATGTTAGATCATTTGAAGGTTGAGCGAGTTGCGGTGATCGGAACTTCGCGCGGCGGAATTATTGGAATGATCATGGCCAACACCGTGGGCGCGCGCATGGACGGTTTGATGCTGGTCGATATCGGCCCGGTGCTTGACGTTGATGGCTTGAAACGGATTGCGTCTTATGTCGGACTCAAACGGGAGTTTTCGTCCTGGAAAGACGCCGCCACGCATCTTGCCAAGAACAGCGTTGGATTTGAAGGCGTTTCGGATGAGCAATGGGAACGCGCCGCCAGGCGGATATTTGGAGAACGCGATGGATGTCCGATTACGGAGCATGATCCAGCGCTCGCCACTACTTTTCCGTCACTTGAAGCGCTCAAACAGCCATTGCCCGATCTATGGCACTTGATGGCCGCGCTCAATGAAATGCCCTGTGGGTTGCTTCATGGGGTCGGCAGCAATCTCTTGATGCAAGACACCGTCGATGCAATGAAAGCTGCGGCGCCGAAATTAGACGTGACGCGCATTGCGGGGCGCGGCCATGTTCCGTTCCTTGATGAAACGGAAGCCGTTGCGGCGATTGCGCGGTGGATTGCAGCTGTCGACAATCAGGTGCGGCGGGTGCGATTGCCGGGTTGAACCTCACCCTCGGCATTTCTTAATCCACCTGAGCCGTAATCCTTTGCAAACTCGGCAGTTTTTCCATCTGCCAAAAGTTTCGCCTGTCTGAGCCATTCCTCGCGCTTTATACGTCCATTGAAGTTCAGGTGGTTGTCAACCCATTCAACTTGCCTTGGAGTCCAGTCCGCGATCTGATCGAAGTGGTAGAAGCCCAGAGAATGAAGGATCTTTTCGTATTTCGGTCCGATGCCGTTCAGACGCTGCAAGTTGTCAGCCTTGCCGCTGCGCGGCGCTGGCAGGCCCTTGGGTTTTCCTGATGGCCCGGTGCTGCTCTTGCGTTCCCGCGACGGCGATGGTTTAGGCATCTGCCGGGTCGACTTTGATGCAGGCTTTGGCTCGCCAAACAGTTTTTCGAAACGGCCATACTCCTCATCGGCAAGAAGTTGGGCCTGCTTGACCCATTCTTCGCGTACGATGCGCCCATCAAATTCAAGGTGGCGCTCCACGCGCTCTATGTCTTTGGCGGTCCAGATCGCAATTTGCTCATAGGTGTGGATGCCCAAGGCGTTGAGCGCCTTTTCGTTTTCCGGTCCGATGCCCTTGAGGCGTTTCAAGTCATCGGTGACATGAGGCGGCGGAGCTTGGACCCTGAATGAAAAATCGGTTAGCGCTGAACCAGTGGTGTCACCGAACAGGCGCTGGAACTCGGCGTCTTTGCCGCTGGCAAGCAGGCGGGCTTTTTTCACCCACTGTTCGCGGCCAACGCGGCGGTCGAATTTCATGTGATCATTGACCCAGTTCGACTGTTCCTCCGACCAGTTTGCAATTTGGTCATAATGGTAGACGCCAATGGATTTCAGCCCTTTTACTGTTGCTTCGTCATTGCCGACAATGCGCAGGAGATCGTCGGGCCTTCCTCCAAGCGGGCTGGTCAGGCCGACAGGGCGAATGAGCTGAGTATGGGCCTCTTCAAATGATGACGATTTGACGGCGGGTTCTGCACGTTGGCTGAAAGGCGCATAAGGCGGCGACTCAACGGGAGGCATAATAATTGCGGTTTCAGCTTGCGGTGCTGAAACGAAGGAAGTGGCTTCGACAGGTTTTGACTTTCTCCAATATGCGCCGATCCAGCACCCGGCGAAATAGGTCAGCAAAATATAAGTCAAAAGTTCAGTGAAATAATGTGCCATGGTTAGCGGCCTGCCTTCAATTTTGATCGGGGTCGGACTTGGTCACGGACTGGGGTTCGCAGGTGCGATAGCCGGTCCATGCCCCCAGTGCGAAAGCCAACAAAATCCATAGCAAATTTTGCTGAATGAGAATCCAGGAATTGTGCCAATTGAACAAGTCGTACATGACCTTTGGTCCTATCTGATAATTCTGAATTCGACGCGGCGGTTCTTGGCGCGTGCGGCATCGGTGCGGGCGGTGTCCATCGGAATGGCTTCGCTATGGCCGACCGGGCGGAGACGGCTTCCTGGAACGCCGCCCTGGACCAGCGCCCTTACCACGCGTTCGGCGCGCAGCTCACTGAGCAGCTGGTTGTAGCGGAAGGTACCGCGAAAATCGGTATGGCCTTCGATCTCGATCTTCAACCCTTTGCAGCGCGGATCACGCAGCAATGCCGCAACCTGGCTCAATGTGAATTCGTGGAGACTGGTGATCTCCGACTTTCGGTATTCGAAACGGACAGGGAATGAATGGGAAATGCGCTCGAGATCGGTTGCGCAGTCATAGCCCGTGGTTTGAAGCACGGTTTCAACCGGCTTTTTGGCGCTGGGTTTTGGAACTGGCGACTGAGCCGCAGGTTCAGGGGCAGTTTCTGGGGCAGTTTCGGGGGCTCTGGGGGGGTCGGGAATTACGACGGCTTTGGAAATCGGGAACTCCGCAGCATTGCCCAATCTGTCCGCCATTGCCACTTTCATATCATATGCGCCGGGCTTCAGATCAAGATTTGGTGCGAAGGTGAAAACGCCGTTGCCGCCGCTGGTCAATTCATCATTCGCTCCAAGCAGATAGGTTTTGCCATTGAAGTCAATTGACAGTGATATGGCATCGGTTTCGGGCCACTTGCCAGATACCGGATATGGCCATTTTGCATTCGCAGCGGCGGCCAGCAACTTGGGTGCCGCTGGCGGCAGGGTATCAATGATCAATCCGCGCGGCGAGTTGGCGGATTCAACATTGCCTTGGCCATCAGAAATTTTGACTTCCACATCATAGGCCCCGTCGGCCAGTGCAACAGGCAGTGTAAGCGACCATGCACCGTTGATGCTCTTGAGCGCGGGAGACTGTCCGAGCACATAATTCTTGTTGCCGATCTTTACGGCGAGATTTGTTGCATTGCCTTCCGGCCCTTCCGGCCAAGTGCCGGTAATGACGGGCGTTGGATCGCGCGTTTCCAGTGCCCTTATCGACGGAGTGCCGAGTTTTACTGGCGGTGGCGGCGGTGGCGGCAGAGCTATGACTATTTCATTTTTGGTTGTGTCACCCGAGCTGCGATCGCCATCGCCCAGAGCCGTGGCTTCGATGTCATAAGTGCCATCGGACAGCGGATTCTCAAGTTTTAACATCCACTTGCCACTTGTGTCCGAGGTCAGGTTTGGTGACTTGCCCAGTTCATATGACTTGCCTGCGGCGGTGACGCGCAGCGACTTTGCTTCTTTCAGCTGCCAGGTTCCGGACAGCGACGTCACTTCGGAATCGGACTGCACCGCGTCAATCGCCGGCGATGGCAGCAGGGCCTGATTGATGACCAACTCGGCACCCGTCACATCCCGGATGCTGATCCTCAATGCATCGGTCGAGATTGCATCGACATCATATGTGCCTGGCAGCAATGGCTTGGTGAGGTTGAGCGTCCAGTTTCCTGAGCTGTCAGTAGAAAGAGCTTTGCTTTTGCCCAGTTCGTGGGTCATGCCTGCGACTTCAATGCGCAAAGCCTTGCCAGTCTTTGCATCCCAGGTGCCGGATAGCTGCGGGGCCGCATCGCCGGTCGCGATTTTTGCGACAGTCGGAGTTACCATCGACGGTGGCTTTGGCGGCGACGGCTTAATCACCAACTCTCCTTTAGTGACGTCGCGGATGCTGATGTTGCTTGCGTCGGTGGCTATCGCATCCACGTCATATGTACCTGGCGTCAGCGGCTTGTCGACCTTAAGCATCCAGTTGCCGAAAGCATCATCAAGCAGACTTGGGGTCCTTCCGAGTTCGTATGTATGGCCGCCGACTTCCACTTTGAAATCTGTTGCCGCGTTGGCAGGCCAAGTTCCGCGAAGCACCGGATGAGCGGCGAATGTTTTTATCGAACGGACAGTTGGCGTGGGCATCAGCGCTTCTTTGGGGATGCTGAGATCGGGGGTTACACCTAGCGAAGGGTCGGCAATCACCACTGCGCCGGGAAACAGATGAGTTACCTCATTACCCAGTTTGTCCTTCAGGGTGGCACGCAGATCATACTTACCCGAGGTCAGGGAAATCTTTGGATCGAATGTAAAATTTCCTTTGCCGTCGCCCTTTAATTCGGGAGCTACACCAAGTTCATAGGTCTTGTTGTGAAACTCAATTGCGAAGGACGCGGAATCAGCCTCCGGCCAGGTTCCGGTGATGGCGAAAGGCCAAGTAATTTTTTCGGGCGATGGCGCAAGCTTTGGCGCTGCGGGGGCAGTCGAATCAATGGTGAGCCCGGCTGCGGCTTTCACCGACGATGTTGTGCCGCTGCCATCGGAAACGCTTACAACGACGTCATATTTTCCATCGGGAATTATTGTTGGAACAGCGAGACTCCAGTTTCCGCCTGTGGTTGTCAGGGTTTTTTCTTTGCCAAGCTCGTAGATTTTGTCTCCGAGTGATATTGAAAGTGCGTTTGCCGGGTCCTCGGGCCAAGTGCCGGTCAAAATCGGGCTTGAGTCGGTTGTTACCAAAATCTTAACGGTTGGAGCCGAGAGTCGGGCGGCTGGCGCTATCGCTGCGCGGGTGGCGTCAACACGCCTGACGCCATAGGTTGACGAAACAGCATTGATTGCGGCTTCAAGCTTTGCTTTTGTGGCGGCATCGCCTGTGATAACAGCGTCACGCCCTTCCATTGTCACCTTCAGACCACTGTTTTCGGTCAAAGCGGCATTGGCGCGTTGCTCCAAATCTTGCCACAGAGGTGGGGAAGTTATCCACCCGGCTGCCAAAGCGGGCAGACCTGCCATCAAGGGAGCCCATATCAGCCATTTTGACGGCTTCCATTGGTAGATTCTACGCACTCTTTCCCCTCCAGGTTGCGAGTTCTTGCCACATCTCAAATGGAGACAAGTGTCAAGCGTGTCTTTAACTTCCTGTTAGCATATGGCGGACCGCAAAAGCCAACATTAAATTGCATTGAAGCTAGCCTGAGACTTGACTCTAAAGAGTTGATTTTGCAAGATGTTTCAAATTTATTGCCGACGGAACGCCGGGTGTGGCTGGGCTGCCACATACCGCCGAATTCTCGCCACAGTCCGGCCTTTGCTGTTGACCTTACCAGCCGAAAAAGCGACAAACATTCCCGTGCGATGACTCGTGCATTGCCCATCCAATTCACTTGCAGGGGATCGGGGGGCTCTCCAACTTCAAACTGTTTGGGAGAACACCAAATGAATATGATGAAAATCGCTCTGCTCGGAACGGCTGCTGTCGCAGCTTTTTCGGTCAGTGCACGTGCCGACGAATTGTCGGACCTGAAGGCTCAGATCGAAGCCCTCAACAGCCGCGTAGCACAGGTTGAAGCTGCTCCGGCAGTTCCAGCTGGTTACAACCTGCTCTCGATTTCACGTCGCGACGCCCAGAAAATCGGCCTCGACATGGAAAAGGGCGTTGACACTGAAACAGTGGTCAGCATCGTTCCAACGGCTGATGTGCCTGCTGGCACAGAGCTGTCGATCTCTGGTCATGCTCGTGCAGCTATCGTTTATACGGATGATGGTCAACGCGGTGGTGACGATGACATCGACATCGCCTCGCGTTACGGGGTGACAGTTGGTGGAACCACTGAAACAGCAGTCGGCAAGATTGGCGCCAAGGGCACTATCTTGCAGGTTTATGACGTTGTTGCTGGTTCGATCTCGACGGCTGCTGACGGTTACTGGGGCTACTGGAACGTGACTGACGAGCTCGCGCTCGGCGGTGGCCGTGATGGTTCAGTTTCTGGACTTGACGGTTCCAACGCTTGCACATGCATGTATGCTGGTTACGACGTTGGCTTCGGTCGCGGCGACCCATCGCAGATGCGTTTGAGCTACAATTCAGGTCCGATCGGTTTTGCGGTCGCTCTTGAAGATGCTTCGCGTGACGACGCATCAGATGACGCTCTTGGCGTTGCTGCTGAAGTCAAGTGGTCGGGCGACTCCATGTCGTTTGAAATCGCAGGTGGTGCCTGGGATAAAGACGATTTCGTTCTTGACGCGACCGCTCCTGGCGTGGACGACGATCCGATCGCACCTGGTATTCAAGACTTGAATGTTGGGACAACTGCAGACGCTGCCGCATGGCAGGTCGGTGCTGGCGTTGGCTTCGGCATGGACATGTTCAAGATCAAGGCTGCAGCTGCCGTTGGCGAAATGTGGTCTGGCGACGATTACTGGAAGACTTCTGCATTGGCTACGTTGTCAATGTCTGACGCAGTGTCGTTTGAATTGGGCCTCGGCTACACCGACGTTGAAGGCGCCAACACGTTGGCTGCTTTGGCTGGCATTTACTATGCACCAGTTGACAAGCTGACGATTGGTTTGGAAGCCGGCTGGAAGGATCCAGATGGCGCCAACAACGACGTGATGAAGGCTGCTTTGGTCACTGTCTACAAGTTCTAATCTGACTTAATTGTCTGGTTGATGGAACGGCCCGCTTCGTGCGGGCCGTTTCTTTTTGTGAGTGTGCCTTGTTGGGGATGCAATTCACTGCTACATTCCGGTTTGCTCGCAGATATCATTTCACATGATCACACTTTCACCATTGAAGGCAGTCTTTGCCGCCGCTGTTCTATTGCCTCTGCTTGCGGGGTGTATGGATCCGGCCAATCAGGAGATTGATCTTGAGAGCCGGACGATTGCAGTCGAACAGAATGCGGTGCCCGCCGGAATAGGATCGGTGGATGATGTGGCACATCTCCTTCCTTCCACCGGGCCAACCTATGTGACGTTGACGATCACCGAGATCGACAGGAATTTCAATGGCAAGGCCAGCGACCAAAGCAGGCGAGCGATCACTTCGGGCAGTGGGTTCATTGTCGAGTCGGATGGTTATGTGATGACGGCCGCCCATGTGGCGGTGGCGCGGGGCAATCTGGCATCGGCGCGGGCTGCCAATGGCCGCATCTATTCTGGCGCAGTCGTGGCGGTCAATCCTGCCAATGACATGGCGATCATCAAACTGCGGGGCTATTCGGGGAAGTCAGTGAAGCCGGCGCAGACTGCGTGCGTTTCGCCCGGTTCGCTGGTCTATTCCCTAGGCCGACCGCATTCGCAAGGCGATACGGCACGCGTTGGTTCACTTGAGTCGATGCGGTTTGGGCGCCCGGTGAGTTATGGGAAGTTCGGTTATCCCGACGCTATGGTTCTCAAAATGGGGACGCAAAAAGGCGAATCAGGCGGTCCGGTGTTTGACGGCCAGGGTCAACTGGTTGGCATGATCGTCAGCACGCTGTCTGACCAGAATGGCCAGTCGATCAATCTTGCGCATGCCGTTTATGGTTCATCGCTTGGGCAGTTCCTGTGTTCGCAAACCAATTGCAGCGCCGAGTGGGCCGCGATGGCGCGGCAGTCACCAGAGAGGTGTTAGACAGTATCGCATTGAACCTATTATACCAATCGTCACAAGAATTGACCCATTCTTCTCCCTCCCCCTTGTGGGCAGGGCAATCGCATATGGCTTTCCTCGCCCGAGAATCGGGAGAGGTGGATTTCGCGTCGCAAGACGCGAAAGACGGAGAGGGGCTTCGCACAGCCTGCAAGATGGGCAAATTTTTTCCGCTTGAGCCAAAGCCCCTCTCCGTCACTTGCTTTGCAAGCGACACCTCTCCCGCAACGCGGGAGAGGAATGAAGAATGACCCGCCAGCGGGAGAGGAAAAATGTTCATATGCGATTACCCTCCCCACAAGGGGGAGGGAGAAGAATGGGTCAATTGTTGTGACGATTGGTATCAGACAGCTCCGCTTGCGGGGAGGGAATGACCAACTCGCAAACCACGTGCGCCCTACTCCGGCAACAGGATCGTCGTTCCGGTCGTCTTTCTGTCCTGCAAATCGCGATGCGCGTGGGCGGCGTCTGATAGTTTGTAGCGCTGGTTGACCGGGATTTTCACTTTGCCAGATTTGACGATGGCGACAAGATCATGGGCTGTGGCTGCGAAATCCTTGTCGGTTGAGGTATATGCGAAGAGCGTTGGGCGGGTGACATAGAGTGAGCCCTTGGCCGACAGAATGCCGAGATTGAATGCTTCAACAGCACCCGATGCATTGCCAAAACTTACCAAAAGCCCTCGCGGTTGCAGGCTATCAAGCGATTGCATGAATGTCGCCTGGCCGACGCTATCATAAACAACAGGAACGCCCTTGCCTTTGGTGATTTCCCGCACGCGTTCAACAACATTTTCGCTGCCCGAATCGATGACGTGTTTGCAGCCCATCTTCTTGGCGATGGCTACTTTTTCCTTGGAACCGACAACACCAATTACATTGACGCCCAAGGCTTTGGCCCATTGCGACAAAATCTGACCGACGCCACCGGCCGCGGCGTGGAGCAAAATGGTTTCGCCACGTTTTACTTTATATGTGGCGCGCAGCAGATAACGCGCCGTCATGCCTTTCAGCATCATGCCCGCAGCGGTTTCGAATGAGATTTCCTTCGGCAATTTGACAAGACGATTGGCGGGAAAATTGCGTTTCTGGGCGTAAGCTCCCAGTGGGCCTGAGCCATATGCCACGCGGTCGCCAATCTTGAAGCCTTTAACGCCGGGGCCAATTGCTTCGATCACCCCTGCTCCTTCAAGGCCCAAGCCGCTCGGCAATGGAACGGGATAGAGGCCGCTGCGATGGTAGGTGTCGATGAAATTCAGGCCGATGGCGCGATGGTGAATGCGGACTTCGCCTTTACCCAATTCCTGCAAATTGAAATCAGCGTATTGCAGGACTTCTGGCCCTCCGGTTTGGTTGAAGCGTATTGCCTTCATGCTTTAATCCCGCCCACGTGTTGCATCAGGTTAGCCATTGCGCTCACCAATTTCGGCCATTCTATTTCTTCGAGCGAAACGATTCGCACCTTGAGAACGGCGGCTTTGCCCATGAGGGCGCTGTAGCGGGCGACGCCGCGTTCTTCGTCAAATAAATCGGTAGTCACCAGAACAGCGACTTTTTCGTTGGGAAGGCCAAAATGGTCCGCGAGGTTGTCCGCCTCATGCAGGGCATCCATCAGGCGATGGCGATGTTTCTTGTCGCTGCTCTGGAATTCGGAGCGCAGCGCCTTGCAAGATATGAAAGTAAGCGCATCGCCGAAACGGGTGATGACGTCGATTTCATTTTCACCAGTGTAGCCTTCCACTTTCCAGCCCAGGACCTGGCCGAATACGGCCTCATGGGCGCCTGCTTCCATGGCGGCGAGCCAGGCGAGTTCCTCGAGCCAGCCACCGGAGAGGAATTTCAAGCTCGGGGTGTCATAAGGCAAGGTACCGTTGTTGCCGAGACGCACAATCTGGTGTTCGACCAGGCCCTCAATGATCTGGCCTCTTACGTCTGAGTCAATATCGCTTGAAGCCAGGTCCTTGGCATTTGGCGCGTTCAGGAGTTCATCGCGCAAAAGCTCAAATTTCTGGTAGTTTTCGCCGATTGCCCGGGTCAACGCCATGCGCTGACGGGCGGCTTCAAAATCCACCTTTTCGCCTTTGAGCCAGGCGCCGCGCTTTTTCAACAGATTGGAAATCGTAGGTTTGTTCATTGGTTACAGTTTGCGATAAGACGGGAAATCCTGCAAGCTTCGTGAACAGTCATGATCTCATTATCTCAAGATATTTCCACCGTTGAAGCACCACCCATCGCCGAAGCTGTGGGTTGGCTTCAGGACATGAAATCGGACAAGCCGCTTCTTAACTTTTGTCAAGCTGTGCCGAGCTATCCGCCAGCTGTCGAAGTGCAGAAAGAAATTGCCCGGCTGGGGCTGGAACCCAGCATGGGAGGCTATACTGACGTCCTTGGGCTCAGGCCCTTGCGCGAGGCGCTGGCGCGGCATTTTTCACAAGCCTATGATGCTGACATTGCATATGATTGCATTGGCGTGACGGCGGGATGCAACCAGGCATTTGCTGCTGTGATGATGGCTATTGCGGAGAGCGGCAGCAACATCGTGATGCCGACGCCGTGGTATTTCAACCATCACATGTGGCTCAAGATGCTGCGGATCGAAGCGCGAGGGTTTCCGGCGTTTTCGGATGGGCAGGCCTATCCTGATGTTACAGCGGCGGCGGCGCTGATTGACAAAAATACACGGGCCATCATGCTGTGTTCGCCAAACAATCCAGCGGGCGCAATTTATCCGTCGCATGTCATTGAAGCATTCCATGATCTTGCCGTGGAACGCGGCATCGCATTGGTGGTTGACGAGACCTACAAGGATTTCCGGCCGACGAATGATCCGGCGCATGGGATTTTGCGACGTGCGGGCTGGGAAGACAGTTTCATTCAGTTGCATAGTTTTTCCAAGATCTATGCACTTGCCGGCTACAGGCTGGGCGCCATTGTTGCGGGGCCGCGTGTCTTGCGCGAGGCTGAGAAGATTCTCGATTGCATGACGATTTGCCCGCCGCAGATCACGCAACGTGCCGTGCTGTTCGGGCTTGATGCGGTGACGGCGTGGAAAGAAGAAAAGCGCGCCATCATGCGGCACCGGCTTGAAACCCTGCGCGATAGTTTCGGGCGCAACTCTTTGAATTACCAGTTGGTGAGCAGTGGCAGCTATTTTGCCTATGTGCGGCATCCGTTTGATGGCGTTCCGTCGAAGGCCGTGGCGAAGCGTTTGGCGCAGGAACTTGCTGTGTTATCGCTGCCCGGCTCCATGTTTGGTCCGGGGCAAGAACCCTATCTGCGTTTCGCATTTGCCAATATGGATGCGGAATTCATGCCCGCGCTGGTGGACCGGTTGGTTGAAAGCCAGTCGGCCCTGCAATGGTAGATCACGACAACCGTTCGCAACCATGGCGTAACCGTGTGCTCGTGCTGGCAACGCTGGGCATGGCGGCGCTGCTTGTTGCGGTCATCGCGTTTCGCGCGCTCCGTGAGACTGGCCGGACTAACGCCTATGCCGTTATTGCGGACAGCTTTCTGAAGCTCACGCCTAATGCTGCCACCTGTTTTGGCGCGGACTGTCTCTACGTGGACGGCAAGCTGACGGCATTGTTTCCGCCTTTTCCCGCTGCACTTGTTGCCCCACTTGTTTGGTTGAATGGCATTGACACCACAGGATTCGGGTTCATTTCGATTGCATTGTTTGCCGGCACGCTGCTGCTTTGGAACCGCATATTTAAAGTGCAAGGTGCCGCTGCCAATGTGCGGTTCTGGCTGGTTACGGCACTCGCATTTGCGAGCCCGCTTTTCTACGTGACACTACGGGCCGATGGCGTGTGGTTTTTTGCGCAATCGGTGGCGTTCTTTTTTGCGACACTGGCCGTGCATGAAGCCTATGCCGGACGGAGATTGATTACCGCCGGACTGGCGTTGGCTTGCGCGCTGTTGTCGCGGCAGATGCAGGTATTTCTTGCGCCGGTGTTGCTGCTGTTGTGGATGCGCGAGGATGAGCCGGTGCTTCGGATCAACAGCGAACGCGTTGCCGCCGCGCTGCGGCTGGCTGTGCCAGTCGCATTGGGGATCGCCTGCTATCTCGCCTACAACTACTGGCGCTTTGGCGACCCGCTTGATACGGGCTACCGTTTTCTTGCGCCTGACGCCGGCCCGTTACATTTTCGCGTCAAGGACTACGGCGTATGGAACCCGGTCTATGCGGCGCAGAATTTCTTTTACTTTTTCCTGCAGGGATTTCATGCGACCTTCGAAGGACCTCACGACGTAAAGCTCTCCGGGCTTGATCCTTATGGCACGTCTTTTCTTGCGGCAAGCCCGTGGCTGCTAATGCTGTTTTTTGTGAAGCGCGAATTGCGGAGTTTTCTCTTGCTGGCCTTGCCTGTCGGCTTGACGTTTGCAATGCTGTTCTATCACTCCAACGGATACTCGCAGTACAACACACAGCGCTACATGCTGGATTGGCTGCCGGCGGTGCTGGTGCTGATCGCGCCTGTGCTGACACAGGCGCGTCTCGAGTGGTTCAGGTTGTTGGTGGCATGGGGCGTGGCGCTGAATGTGGCGGCGGTTGTGGTGCTGGCGCTGACGAAAGCCGGCTGACGCGCGCCACAAGTTGGAACGTCATATTAGAAAGTCGTCATGGTCCACGATGGCGGACCACCCACTGGTCATTAACGTGCAGGTCCGGTGGTTCCTCCGCATGCGCCACTGCTGTCCGGTTAACTCGAGATCCCCAAAAATTGTCATCCTTGCGCTTGTCGCGAGAACCCATTTGTCCGCTTGACGAGTTGCTCAGGTGAGCGCAGCGTGTCTCGCTCGAAACCCTGCAAACGCTGCGTCAAATGCTGTATATGCGCGTGCACGGCACGCGATGTGACATCTGGAGATGTTGATGGATGGGTCCCCGCAACAAGTGCGGGGATGACAATTTTGGGAAAATTCGAGTTAACCGGACAGCAGTGCGCATGCGCGGAGGATGACGGCTGTTTGAGGTTAATTCAACAGAATTTGCAAAGCTCTTAATCAGTTCAACAGATCGCCTTTCAGAAGCGACGTGATTTTGCTGGCAATCTCGTCATGCAATTCGGCACGTGAGCGGCGACTGGCTTCAGTGCAAACGGGGTCATCGCCTTCCCACCAAATCATCATTCCGCCGAACCGTTTGCATTCGGCGAGGAATGAAAAGTGATTTGCATCTTTCACTCTCGCAAATTGTACCGATGGCAGCACCTTGGCCAGCGGCTCTGCGTTAATTCCCGCTGGCACATTTTCTGAAGAACCCAGGTTGAGCAATCCAACGGGTACGCGAATTTCCTTTATGCTTCCAAGATCGTAGGCCGGGACAAAAGCGGGATCGATGGCGATCACCTTTTTTATGCGAGGCTCATGATAGCGTGCGTTGAATTTGGTTTCGTCGATCTTGTGCAGATCCACATGCCCTTTGATCAAGCCGTTGCCCTGCTCAAGCCATGTACAACCGGGTGCCGCCTGATCCGAGTCACAGTTTTCGGCGAGCAGCTTGGCGCGAAGTTCAACGCCAACCAGTCCCAGCACCGTGTGACCGCCCAGCGAAAAGCCAATAGCCGTTACGTTTTCCGAATCGATGATCGCTCCCAACGATACCGAAGATGCGACCGCATCCAACAGCGCTGTCACGTCCCGCTTGCGCTGCCAGGTCGCTGGAATCGTTGTTTCTGGCCTCGAGTCTCCGGATGTCGAGCCCTGATGATTGGGGGCAATCACGACATAACCTTCTTCCGCCAGTCTAGTGGAAAGCCATGACACGTTGGCCGCATTGCCACCCGACCCATGGGACAAGACCACGAGCGGATGCTTCTTGCGTTCCGGCATAGCGTCGCGCCGCAACAGTTCTCCTTTGAAAACAGCATTGTCTCCGACTGCTTCGGGAAAACCTCCACCTTCAGCGGGGTACCAGACGAGCGCCTGCATCAGGCGATCGCGGTGCGGGGCGTCAAAGGTGAAGTTCATGACGCCAACTTCTGCGGCGGTGGCGCTGCCGAGCGTGGCTGCGATGGAAAATGCTGCGACGGTGTATTTAAGGCGATTGAACATGGTCGTTCTCCTTGGTTGCTGGAGGCCCATCCATGGAGGTCCGGGAGTTCTGGTTCGTCCTCAATCACGATTCAGGACGTATCCAAACGCGATTCCGGACATTAAGAGTGCGCCATGCCCCGGATTTCCGTTACCCTGATTGTTTTTGCCCTACTGGTCCTGCTGTTCCTGCGGCTGTTTACTTCTGCCCGTGACAATCGCGAGGCCAGGCCTTTGCTGGCTCTGACGGGTCTGGCGGCGTTGCAGGCCCTGCTGGTGAGTTTGCGCTGGGATTTTGGCGTGACGACCTTCCGGCCGCTTCAAATTGTCATTGGCTGCCTGCTTCCACCTTTGGCGTGGCTGAGTTTCCGGGTCTATTCATCACGTGCGCAAACTTTCTGGCACTGGCGCATTGGTTTGCACCTTCTTCCTGCCGCCTCGTGTCTGATTGCCATTTTTGCGCTGCCGGATGCGATTGATTTGATTATCATCTCGGTGTTTGTTGGCTACGGCTTTGCGATGCTGCGGCAGGCACTTACGGGCGAGAACGAGTTGAGCCGTGCACCGCTTAACAACATCGTTGACCTCAAGCGCGCGTTGTGGTTGGTCACATTCACGATGTTCGGCTCGGCAGTGACTGATCTCCTGGTATTCCTGGATTTTCTGCGCGGCGGTGGTTTGAACGCGCCAATGTTGGTGGGCATGGGCAATCTGGCCAGTCTCATAGCGATTGCGTTTGCGGCAGTGCTCGGCAGCCGCTCGATTGCCGAGATTGAACCGGAAGAGGACACTCTCGATGACTTGGCAAGTGCCGATGATGCTTCTGTCGTCGATGCGGCGGAGAAGATGTTGCGCGATGGCGGGCTGGCGAAGGATCCCAATCTCACACTAAACCGGTTGGCCCGGCGCATGGGGCTGCCCGCACGCACTGTGTCTCGCGCGGTCAATCTGGTGAAGAAGCGCAATGTGTCGCAATTTGTGAATGACGTGCGGGTTGCGGAAGCCTGCCGCCTGCTGCGCAACAGCGAGCTCAGCATCACGCAAGTCATCTACGACAGCGGCTTTCAAACCAAGTCGAATTTCAATCGCGAGTTTTTGCGGGTGACGGGGAAGAGTCCGAGGGAGTGGAGAGTGGCGGGCGACATGAGTTGATGGCGGCCTATAGAGCCCTCATCCGCCCTTCGCACCCGCAAGTAACGGAACTTTACATGCTCCCCTCAATTATACCACACCGCGTAACCCAGAAAATTTCCACGAAACGCGCTCATGAGTTCGTTCCATCTGGCACTGGTCGAAACCGGACCATCTTCTGCGTATTGAACAGCGTCTGTGCCGGTGACCATCAAGACGAGATCGAAGTTTTTTGACTCGGTGAAGAAGCGTTTCACGTTGAGGCCTTTGTCAAATCGCCAATGCGGCATCAGTTTCTTGCCATCAAGGATGTCCTTTAATTCAGCCATCACCACAAGCCAGGCGTTGATGGTAGAGTCTTCAGTTTTTGACCCGGTGATGGCCTGGGTTTGCCGGGCGTTTGGAAGCCATTCGCGGTCGTTGTCGGTTTCCTTGCGGGCAGCGGCCCAGCTTTTGGGGCTGAGCTCAGCCATAGCAATCAAGCGCATGCGGGCGTCATCGAGGCGGGCGGCTTCAACAGTTGGCCAGTTGATCAGATGGAAGAAGGAGATGGCATCGGCAATCGTATTGTCGGAATCGGATGAACCGGTGAACATGCCAGTGGCGCTTTGATTAGCGCGAAGTTTCTCACCGTGCACCAGGCCGGAACGCGGGAAATAGATGTGAAACGTCTTGTTAAACGTATCCTCAAAGTCATGCGCCAACAAGAACTGCGCGATGCCTGACACAAATCGGCCGTAACCGCGCAGCCAATAGATATCCGCAGTGTCGAACTTCACTGTCAAATCGGATGCAGGGTTGAGGTTGGGTCCGAGTAGCCCCGTGAGGATCACCGGCAGCATTTCATCGGGAGTGCGCTTGCCATCCCGGTTGAAGTCGTAGCCGATCGCAGCGAGATCCACGGCAAGTTTCGCATCAACCTCACCTGCCGCCGCAAGTGATGCTTCGGCAGCGTCGAGGTCAATCACCAGCGTCTCGAGGATTTTGCGAAATAGCTGATAATCGATTTTTTCCGGATTGGGATTTTGCGGCACTGGAAAGCGCATAATGGGCAGGATCACCGCGAGATCGCGGCTTTGCGGGGCCGAAAGGCCGTGACGATAAAGTGACTGGCCAAGATGTTCGATGGCCGAATTATACTTCAGAACGCCATCTGCGTAGGCCACCAAAGCAATTTGCTGCTTGAGATCGTCAATGGCGTCGGCGCGGGCGACGCTTGACGAAAGGGCCGCAAATACGGCGAGAATGATGGCAATCAGGCGCAATCCGCACCCTCCTTCAGCGTTGCCGCCCAAGTGATTTTGGGCAAGCGAATGAGGAATATAGAGACATACAAAGAATATTTCAAGGGACTTACTGATAATTCTGATTTTTTTCTTATGCTGTTGAAATCGCTTTGCTATTCCTGGTTGCCCGTAAATCTGGCCAATTCGGCCATGACTTCCGCATTGCCGGCCATCAGAGGGTTGCCTTTCCAAAGGCCGTCATTGCCAAGAAAGTTGCTGGTTTTCAGGCCGGCTGCGTGGACAACGGCGATTGCGCCAAGGCAATCCCAAGATTTGATCAGTGGCTCGAAGAAGCCCACGAGGCGGCCAGCTGCCACGTAACACAGGCCGAGTGCGCCGGAGCCGTCGCGATAGAACATGCCGCCGGCGCGCAGGAAACGTTCGAACGCGGGCAAGAATTCATCGGGGCCGACTTTTGGCGAATATCCGGAAAAAGTAAGACCGTCGCGGACTGACTTGCCCGAATGTTTTTCGACGGGTTTGCTGTTCAGCGAGGCGGGCCGGTTCAAACCGCCTGCAAAGATTTCACCCCTCGCTGGTGCGTAGACCATGCCGAATTGCAGGGTGCCTTCCTTCAAAAATGCAATCGACACGCACCAGCTTGACAGGCCGGAGATGAAGGGCTGGGTGCCATCGATAGGATCAACCACCCAGATGCCTTGTTCAGGTGTGTAATCTGTGTAGCCGGTTTCCTCGCCGAAGAATGCGTCTTGCGGGAAAGCTGAATTGATCCGTTGGCGGATCATTTTTTCGGTTTCGAGATCCGCCTCGCTCGCCATATCCTGCGGGCCTTTGCTCTGGATGGCGAGGCTGCTGCGATTGTTGAAATAACCGAGAGCGAGATCGCCAGCTTCCTTGATGAGCGTGAGTCCAAAATCAAATCGGTCCATGATCAATCTTTCCACAGCCAGGCAGCACCTCGGCAGCCACTGGCGTCACCATGCTGGTTGCGTTTGACAGGCGTGTGAAACACTGTCGAGAACGTGCGGCGCGCGAGTTCGCGCGGAAGGTCTCCGTAGAGTTCATCGACATTCGACATGCCGCCGCCCATGACGAAGATGTCAGGATCGAGTGTATTCACCACGGTTGCGAGGCCGCGGGCGACGCGGTCGACGTATCTTTGCCAAAGCAGACTGGCGAGGTGGTCACCCTTGCGCTTCAGCTCCATAATTTCTGAGGCTTTCAACTCAACGCCCTTATGCTCCGTGTACTGACGTTCAAAGGCGCGGCCCGATACCCAGGTTTCCATGCAGCCGTGGCGGCCGCAGTAGCAGGCTTTACCGGGGATTTCCGCCGTTTCTGGAAAAGGCAAAGGATTGTGGCCCCATTCGCCGCCTGAATTGTTGGGGCCATGATGGGCGCGACCGTTGATCGCAATGCCCGCACCTGCGCCTGATCCGAGGATGACGGCGAAGACGACGTTGTGGCCTTTGCCCGCGCCATCGACCGCTTCGGACGCGGCGAAACAATCCGCGTCGTTCTCCACCCGGATATCACGTTGCAGGGTTTCCTGCAGATCACGTTCAACGGGCTGGCGCAGAAGCCAGGTAGAGCTGGCACCCTTGCCCAACCTGCTCACGGGTTCGAGCGAGCCTGGGATGCCTATGCCAATTGAGCCACGCTGTCCGGTTTTCGATTCCAGATCAGCAACAAGATTTTTAATTGAAAGGAGGCAGCCGCGATAATCATGGCGTGGAGTCCCGACCCGCAGGCGCAGCAGTTCCACGCCATCGGCTTGCATGGCCACACCTTCGATTTTCGTGCCGCCCCAGTCAATCCCTATCAACATGCAATGCTCCTATGCGTGGACAGTCACCATGGGGCAAGGCGCTTGTCAATTGCAGCATTGGGCTATAGGAGGCCTGCCACGATGGTCACCCACGTGCATATCAACCAAGACAGATTGCGTGGGATCATGCTCGTGCTTCTCGCCGCCTTGCTGTTCGCCAGCATGGACACGGCAGGAAAATACCTGATGACAAAATTCAACGTGCCGCTGGTCGCTGCTGTCCGCTATGGGCTGAACCTGATTTTTCTGGTAATGCTCATGATACCGTGGCACGGCAGCAATTTGTGGAAAACCCAGCGCACCGGATTGGTCGTATTCAGAGGCGTTAGCCTTGCCGCCGCGACATTCTTTGCTGGCCTGGCATTGCAGCTCATGCCGGTGGGTGAAGCCGTTTCGATTTTCTATCTGCAAACATTCGGCGTGTTGCTGGCATCGGGATATTTCCTGAAAGAGCGCGTCAGCCTTGCGGGCTGGATCGCGGCGGCCGTGGGATTTGCCGGCGTGTTGCTGATCGCGAGGCCCGGCGGCGCACTGGCGCCGCTTGGCGTATTGTTCGCACTGATATGCGCTGCGGTTTCCGTGATCTATGTGTTGCTGTCCCGCAAGCTTGCTACAACTGAAAGCACCATGGCCATGCTTTTCCATGTTGCCGTTGCCGGAACGATTCTTTTTGGGCTTATGCTCGCGTTCAATTGGCAAGCGTTTTCATTCACTGCGCTGGATATTGTCTTGCTTGTGTTCATGGGGGCGGCGTCTCTTGCGGGCCATCTCTTGTTCACTGCGGCGTATCGTTTCGCTCCTGCTTCAATGCTTGCGCCGTTCAGCTATTTCCACATTGCCCTTGCGGTCCTCATGGGCTGGCTGGTCTATCATCATGTGCCTGACGCCTGGGCCTTTGCTGGCATGGCGATGATAGCAGGTTCAGGAGCCGCCATTGCAATTCATTCGCATCTTACAAAATTGAAGCAGCAAGGAGTTTGATCATGGAAAGCCGCAAACTTGGAAAAGGCGGACTTGAAATTTCTGCACTCGGCCTTGGCTGCATGGGGATGAGTTTTTCCTATGCCCCATTCCCGCCGCGCGAGGAGATGATCGTGTTTCTGCGTCAGGCGGTGGAACGCGGCGTTACATTTTTTGATACGGCGGAAGTGTATGGGCCCTTCACCAACGAGGATTTGGTGGGCGAGGCGCTTGTACCGTTCAAGGGTCAAGTGGTGATTGCCACAAAGTTTGGGTTTGATAACAGTGGCACGCTGCCGCCAGGCGCTTCCAACATCAACAGCCAGCCCGCGCATATTCGCAAAACCATTGAGGGTTCGCTGAGGCGGCTGCGGGTTGATGTCATCGATCTGTACTATCAGCACAGGGTTGATCCCAATGTGCCGATCGAGGATGTGGCAGGCTGCGTGAAGGACCTGATCGCCGAGGGCAAGGTAAAGCATTTCGGCTTGTCTGAAGCGGGCGCCGCCACCATTCGCCGCGCCAATGCGGTGCAACCTGTTGCGGCGCTGCAGAGCGAATATTCCATCTGGTATCGCGACGTCGAGACGGAGATCTTGCCGATGCTTGAAGAGCTCGGCATCGGCTTTGTGCCGTTCTCGCCTTTGGGCAAGGGATTTCTCACTGGCAAGATCGACGAGAAGAGCGAGTTCTTCGGCAATGACATCCGCAAGGCCATACCGCGATTTGCCGAAGAGGCGCGGGTAGCGAACAAGGCATTGCTGGATGCTTTGACTGCTGTTGCAAAGCGCAAGAACGCGACGCTGGCGCAAATTGCGCTTGCCTGGGTTCTGGCGCGCAAGCCGTGGATCGCGCCCATTCCAGGAACACGCAGCCTGACACGGCTGGACGAGAATCTTGGCGGAGCTGCGGTTCAGCTTACTGCGGACGACATGACGGAGATCACGCGGATATCAGATGCGGTGAAGGTCGTGGGTGAACGGTATCCCGCAGCCCAGCAGGCGCAGACGGGGCGGTGATTGACGGCGAGCCATATGAAGACGACGGTGCAAATATCGGATGCGCTTTTGGCCGAAGTCCAGAAGATTGCGGCCAAGAACAAAACCACGTTGCGGGCTCTTGTTGATGAGGGTCTGCGCCATGTTGTCGAACGCGAGCATACGAGGGAGCAGCCCTACAAAATGAAAGATTGTTCGGTTGGTGGAGAGGGTTTGCACCCTGATGTACAAGGATTGACACCGGCAGAGATTATCGCTTCGTCCTATGGGGATCGTGGCGGTGATCGCAGTTGATACGAACATACTCATCTATGCGCATCGTCGGGATTCAGTCTGGCACGAACAATCTGTTCGCCTCCTGCGATCACTCATTGAAGGCTCACAGCTTTGGGCCTTGCCCTGGCCGCGCCTACATGAATTCACTGGAATTGCAACTCATCGCAAAGGTTATGTGCCGCCAACAACACTCGGTTAGGCAATTCCACAAGTCGAAGTCTGGGCAGATTCGCCAGGCGTCCGCTTGATTGCAGAAGGTCCCAAGCATTTGGAAACCCTGGCTGACATTGCGACAAATGCGAGAATTGCTGGATCAGGAGTGCATGACGCGCGCATTGCAGCAATTTGCCTGCAACATGGCGTCAGTGAGCTGTGGAGCGCTGACCGGGATTTTTCACGGTTTCCGAAATTGAAGACGCGAAACCCGCTGATCGGGTGAGTCATTCAATCTGTTGTCGTTTCATCAAACATGGCTTCGTCGAGCCGCGCCATTTGCAAAGCATCAATGTATTTTCCGCGCAGGTGGGCAAGTGCCTTCGCCACGCCTTCCTCGCGAAATCCGAACTTACGATAGAGCGCGATGGCCGTGATATTGTCGATGTAGACTTGAAGTTCGACGCGCTTGAGGCCTATGGATTTGGCCTTCGTCAGTGCGGCATCAATCAGTTGCGAACCAATGCCTTGCCCGCGCCAATCCGGCAAAAGGCCCATGCCGAGCAGACCAACATGATTTTTGACTGGCGCCTTGCCGCGGGTGATGTCGATCCAGCCGACCACGTCTGCGCCTGACACAGCGACAAATAGCGGATCGTTCTTCTCGATGCCACGCTTTACGAAGGCGCGCAGTTCTTCAATGGGCACGGCGCAAGTGCTGCCTAGATAACGTTCCTCCCGCGCCACGATATCCAGCGTTTGCCAGAATCCATCGACGTGTTCGAGCGTAATTGGGTGGATGGAAATGTTCACAATTGTGCATCCACCGCGTCTGCGAGCTCAGCGAGAGTAGTGAAGTGATAGTCGGGTCTTGCGATTTCACTGACTGCGGGCGTGCCCCCTGCTCCGGGTATGCCCTTGCGCCGTTCGATCCAGCAGGTGTGGTAGGCCAGGCGCTTGGCGACGGCGATGTCGTGATATTGGCTTTGCGCGACATGCAGGACGTCGTCTTGCGTAAAACCATGCACGCTCTGACGGCCACGGGCGAAGGCGAAGAATTGCGGGTCGGGCTTGTTCCAGCCGACCATTTCCGCCGTGATCTTGTCGTCGAATGGTTCATCCAGAGTGCGGGCGAAATGGCCGAGCGCCCAGTTGTCGGAGTTGGTCATGGCGACGAGGCGGAAGTTTTCACGCAGGCGCTTGAGTGCTGCAATTGAATTGGGGAATGCGGGCCAGCGCGGAATGGACAGGCGGAAGCCTTCGACATCTGATTCAGTTGACGGCAGGCCGAGCGTCGATGCCATCTCGCGGTACATCGGCGCCATCATGGATGGAAACGGCGTGCGCGGCGTTTCATGATGCTGGCGGTGCTCCGCCTTGGCATAGGCTTCGAGGATGGCTTGAGCGTTCAGCCCTGCCTTTTTGCTGTTGGTGTAATCGAGAATCCCGGTCTCGAAATCAATCAAGGTGCCGACAACGTCGAAAGTGAGGATTTTGCGGGATGTGAGGGGCATGGGAGGAACTCTATTCAAATGACGGGAAATGATAAGGAAAAACGAGCGTATTGACATTTGTGTGTACAATTGTCATATTGAGATATGTTCGAAGCGGCGGGATTCGACTGGGATGATGGCAACCGGGCGAAGTGCGAAAAGCACGGCGTTTCGATTGAAGAGATTGAGGCTTTGTTCTCGTCAGACGAGTTCGCGGTTTTTGATGACGACCTCCACTCGGCAACTGAACTGCGGTTTCGTGTCATCGGCCGAAATCCCGGCGGCCGCCACATTTTTCTTGGTTTCACGTTTCGAAACTTCGACGGCCAAAATTTTGTTCGCGTGTTCAGTGCACGCTACATGCACAAGAAGGAGATTCAGAATTATGCTCAAAAAACTTCCAGTACTGAAAACTGACAAGGAAGCTGAAGACTTTGTCGATAACGCCGACCTTTCAGAATATGATCTCTCAGGCTTCAAGCCGGTGAAGTTTGAATTCACCGCGAAGGACGAGCGCGTCAACATGCGCCTGCCCGCCGCCCTGCTCGCCTCCGTGAAAGCCAAAGCGAAAGAAGCCGGCATGCCGTATCAGCGGTTTATCCGCGCGGCGCTTGAGGCGGCGGTGACGGGGAAGAAGTAGTTGGCAGGAAGTCATGGATCAGGTGGTAGACGACCACAAGCCGGTGGTGATTTCGCGCCAGAAGGCAGCGTCCGTGGTCATGGTTTGGCTCGCTGATTGGCACGCGATTGAAGAGACGATGCATCTCCTGTCGTCATCAACCAACGCGGCACGGTTGAAATCCGCCATTGACGAGTTGAATGCGGGCGGCGGGACAGAGCGCCAGCTGATCGATAGCTGATCGTTTGCGACTGGTCTTCTCCTCGCGCGCCTATGAAGACTATCTGCATTGGCAAGCCACAAACCCACACGTTCTGCTGCGTTTGAACGAACTCATCAAAGAATACACACGCATGCCCTTCACTGGGACGGGAAAGCCGGAGCCCTTGCGCGGCATTCGCAAAGGCTAGTGTTCTCGGCGGGTGACGCTGGAGGATAGGCTGGTGTACCGGGTGAGTGGAACGGGCGATGCGCAGCTGTTGGAGGTGGCGCAGGGTGGGTGGCATTGTTGAGGCTTCGCCGCCTCCAACGCAGGGCGAAGGCAAGCCGTTAGCTCATCGAGTCACCTGACCGGACCTCTTCTGCAGCGTTGGCCTGAATGCTTCCAATACTCTCTTGAGAGAGACGGTGGAGAGCCGCTTGCGTGTGCCGGGAGACTGCGGGAAATAGTAAGAAGCTTCGAGAATGTCGTAGTTGTATTCGTTGGCGTAGACCCACGCAGGCCTATCACCATCGAGACCAATGCGCCTGCGTTCAGCTGGCAGCAGCAGGACGGCAGCTTGCCCGGCCGCAGGCTTCTGGCTGGAAATCGGGAGGAGCGCCAAGTGCGTATTGCAGGATTTGCCTTTTGCAACGACAGCTACGCAGACCGGCCTTGGTTTCCGGCCCTCGGTTTCGCCTGCCTGAAACTGCCGCAGCCACAAGTAGGGGTAGCCCTCTACAATGTCTCCCTGCTGGATGGACACGGGCTACTTCAGTTTCTTGAGCGTTCGGTCAATCTGTTCGGTGAAAAGCTTGGCAAGCTTCTTCGGAGTCTGGCCGGGACCGTACACCTTGCGCGGATTGGCCCGGGCCTTCAGTTCCTTGTATTCCTCGACATTCATCAGCACAAAGCGGTCCTTGCGGTGCTCGGTGATGACAACGGGTGCGCGGGCGGCAGCGGCCTTGACATCGCCAAGGTGCTGGTCGAGGTCGACGGTGGAGAATTTCTGCATATCTATAATATATAGATATTTTGGAGATAGCGCAAGTTCTTCCCTCCGGCTTTGGTCCGCTTACCAGATCATAACTCAACTTCACTAGCAGCGAGTGCTGCATGCTCGTCCAACTGTGTCAAAGCCCTGTTGCAATGGTAGCGGTGGCGTTGATGCGGGCTGACATCAATGTTCGCCCTAACGAATAAGGCATCGAGAAAGAGAAACTCAAAAGGCTCGATAAAATCTGGGCGATTTTCTACGGTCAAATATTTTCGGAAGACCAGTGGAAAGTCATTGCAATCTTGACAAATGAAAAACTTTGCGTCGCCTTCCGCGAAAAGTTGCGAACTAGACTTTGGATAGAAATTGCCGTTGAACTTGCGTTTAGCCTTGGGCGATGACCTGAAACACTCGAACTTGCATCGCTTGCATATCGGACAAGCCCAATTTTCATCGATTGCTTCCCAACTTTCCTGCCTTATGGGTTGCGGATGCCTGTAAGCTCTATATTGCTCCAGAGTTGGCTGAGGCAAATCTTCTTCTCGGGAACTTGGCCTATTCGGGTTGGAGGTGGACGCACTAAGAAAATCATCCAAAGTATGTGTTATTGTACTTTCCTCATTGCCGACACGCTCAACCATTGCAGAGACATGTTGCTTGACAGTTCTGTCCCAATACATATGGCTGGTGTTCTGCGCGTAGTCATCTGAATTGAAATTTTCAACAGCCTGCACAATCAACGCTTCCCTTGCAGTTTTGAATGCCTTCAGTCTTGCCGCCATATCTATTGAGACAGAACTATCAGCTTGTACGCCACGCAGCAATTTCATTTCGTTGGGTGCGAGGGTCACTCCCCGATCAAGATTGAACTTGGATTTTAGTTTGGATTCCTCCCCGTTGCATTTTGCGCAAGTGATTGTGGGATTGAAGCGGGCCAGCACATTTCTGGCCAGGAGTTTGACATGGTTCCTCACTGGCAGGCGGACCACTTCTTCCTTTGGCATCTTTAGGAAAGTCGTCAGAAAATCGTCTACGCTCTCGCCGATATGGTCGTGGTGGCTCTCCAACTTGGCAATTAGGGTGTTGTTGCTGCCTAGTACGACAATGACGTGCTTATGCCGCTCGCAACAGGGGCATTGCCAGTTTTGCGGGGTCATTGCCCACCACTTGTCCAACTCAATCTGACATGCCCCAAGTAATTCTGCCAAGCGTTTCGTTTGCTTCGACCAGACTCCGTCGAGCCCGAAATCCGGGTGGCCAAACCTCGCTTGCAACTCTTGTTCGTTCATCACCTGCATTTTCTGTTTGATTCGCCCGCATGTTAAACTCAAGCAAAAAGGCCGGAGTGTTGCCACCCCGACCCATACTTTCATTGTGGTTATTTCAGGTATCCGCCCCCGGCCCCGCCCTTGAGGGCGGGGAGAAGGGTGCGTTTGGTGTCAATGCCCCGCCAGCACCGCCAGCAGCAAGAGCGCCACGATGTTGGTGATTTTGATCATGGGGTTTACGGCGGGGCCGGCCGTGTCTTTGTAGGGGTCGCCTACGGTGTCGCCGGTAACAGATGCCTTGTGGGCGTCGGAGCCTTTGAAGTGTTTTTGGCCCTTCGAATTGACGAAGCCGTCTTCGAAGCTTTTCTTTGCGTTATCCCATGCGCCGCCACCGGCGGTCATTGATATTGCCACGAAAAGTCCGGTGACGATGACTCCCATCAACATGGCG
Organism: uncultured Alphaproteobacteria bacterium; assembly: GCA_963819615.1. Lineage (GTDB taxonomy): Bacteria > Pseudomonadota > Alphaproteobacteria > Rhizobiales > Aestuariivirgaceae > Aestuariivirga. The sequence continues at coordinate 74,990 of CAWFWW010000008.1, read as the reverse complement.
CCGACGGCGGCGAAGGCTTGGGCCTGGCCTGCGATGGCGTTGATGACGAAGTAGACGACAATGGGCGACAACACTGGCAACAGTGATGGCACGATCATTTCCTTGATTGCGGCGCGGGTCAAAAGATCAACGGCGCGGGCATAGTCTGGCTTTTCCGTGCCTTTCATGATGCCTGGTTTTTCCTTGAACTGGCGGCGCACTTCGACAACGACAGCTTGTGCGGCGCGGCGAACAGCGGTCATTGACATGCCGCCGAACAGGTAAGGCAGCAAGCCGCCGAACAGCAGGCCTACCACGACGTAAGGGCTTGAAAGATCAAAGCTTACCGGGACATTCGGGAAGAAGGTCTTCAAGTCCTGGGTGTAAGCTGCAAAGAGCACGAGAGCTCCCAGGCCTGCCGAGCCAATGGCGTAGCCTTTGGTCACGGCTTTCGTCGTGTTGCCGACAGCGTCGAGTGCGTCGGTGTTGTGACGGACTTCCTTCGGGAGCCCCGCCATTTCGGCGATACCACCGGCGTTGTCCGTCACCGGACCAAACGCGTCGAGGGCGACGATCATGCCAGCCAATGCCAGCATTGTCGTGACTGCGACGGCGATGCCGAAAAGACCTGCTAGGTTGAACGTCACCAGAATGCCGATGATGATAATTAATGCTGGAATTGCAGTGGCTTCCATCGACACTGCAAGACCCTGGATGACGTTGGTGCCGTGGCCGGTGATAGAGGCTTCGGCAATCGAATTTACCGGGCGCTTGCCGGTGGCGGTGTAATATTCGGTGATCCAGATGATCCCTGCCGTGATGGCAAGACCTGCAACGCCGCACCAGAAGAGCGACATTGGGGTGAATGGCGCTTCAGGTGTGCCGAGAGCCACTGACATCGAGCCGAAGACCAGCGACATCACGGGATAAAGTGCAAGAAGCGACAATGCGCCGGTTGCGAGAACCCCTTTATAGAGTGCGCCCATGATGTTGTTATTGCTGCCAAGTTTCACGAAGAACGTACCGATGATCGAAGTGATCACGCAGGCGCCGCCGATGGCCAATGGCAGAACCATGCCTGCGAGCTTCATGTCGGTTGGTAAAGCAATTGCCGCCAAAACCATCGTGGCGACGGTCGTTACCACATATGTTTCAAAGAGATCCGCGGCCATGCCGGCGCAATCGCCGACGTTGTCACCGACGTTATCGGCGATGGTTGCGGGATTTCTTGGGTCGTCTTCAGGAATTCCCGCTTCGACCTTTCCCACCATGTCGCCGCCGACGTCTGCACCTTTGGTGAAGATGCCGCCGCCGAGACGGGCAAAGATGGAAATGAGGGATGCGCCGAATGACAATGCAACGAGGGCATCAATCACGGTGCGGCTGGTTGGATCCATGCCGAGTGAGCCTGTCAAGAAGCCGAAGTAAAGTGTGACGCCCAGGAGGCCCAAGCCTGCGACAAGGAGGCCCGTTACAGCGCCTGCCTTGAAGGCGAGATCGAGGCCGCCTGCCAATGATTTTGTGGCAGCTTGCGCGACGCGGACATTGGCGCGGACCGAGACATGCATGCCGATGAATCCTGCAAGGCCGGACAGAATGGCGCCGATGGCAAAACCGATGGCTGCAAATTTACCGAGCAGGAACAGTGTGATGAGGAAGATAACTGCGCCGACGAAAGCAATGGTGGTATATTGGCGTTTGAGATAGGCGGATGCGCCTTCGCGCACGGCCGCGGAGATTTCCTGCATGCGGGCGGTACCGGCATCAGCGGCCATCAGGCCCCTGGTGGTCACAATGCCGTATACGATGGAAAGAGCGCCTGCGAGGACGATCAGCCAAAGTGCTGTAGTCATGATTTTTCCCTATGTGTTGCCCCGGTGCCAGCTGACGGATGGCCGCGTGGGATTCGCGCTTCACTGCCTCAGTCCGGATTTGTGCGGGTATGGCAAATTGAGTGGAAAGATGCAACGGCACGTTTGCATTCTCGTTAAAATTGAGGGCTTTTGCGCGGAATTTTGGGGACATTCCATCAGGATGTGCCGGGCGTTGATCAGGGTTGATGCAGGCTGTGCGTTGTGGAGCGTGCCGAAAAGCGCACGTGAAATGACTTTAGTTGAGTCGGGAAATGACAGTGTTTGAGTCGAGAAACGGCATTGTTCCGATAGTGGGAATGACGGAAAAAGAGTCGGGCGAGCCACAGGGAAAAGACGGGAGACGGGGTCTGAAATGTGAAAATGAGCACAAGATGTGGTGGGTCAAATATTTCGCGAGGTACTATGGGTGGTGAAAAATCTCGCGGAATCTCGTGGGAATCTCGGAGTTGGAGTGAACCCGGGCCAGAACTTGACAAACAGTAGTTTATAAACTACATTGGATTGCAATGGAATTGAAGCAGACCGAAACCTTTCGCCTCTGGGAGACAAGACTCAAAGATCGAAGGGCCCGGACCATTATTGCGACACGGCTTATGCGCCTGAGTGAAGGAAAGATTGGTGATGCGCCATCGGTGGGAGATGGCGTGCGCGAATTGCCTATACACTATGGGCCGGGTTAGCGGATTTATTTTCAACAGCGCGGGAACACAATGATTATTCTGTTGTGCGGCGGCGACAAAGGAAACCAGCAGCGAGACATTGTAACTGACAAGAAACTGGCACTGAACTGGCACTGAACCGGGAGCATGAAAATGACTGAAAAACTCACAACTTATGATCCGGCCACTGCACTTGTTGACGACACTGAAATCGCGGTATTCATGGCTGGTGCATTGGCAACGGGTGACGCCGGGTATATCGCCAAGTGCGTTGGCGCAGTGGCGCGCGCGAAGGGCATGGCTGATATCGCCGCCGAGACGGGATTGTCGCGCGAACAACTGTATCGCTCGTTCAGCGAGGACGGCAATCCAACGCTCAAATCAACATTGGCTGTGATGAAGGCGCTGGGAATTCAGTTGACTGCGAAAATTCCGGATGCGGCGTGAGGGGGCGGCATGTGCAGTCCACAGTGGCACCGAAATTCGACCGGCAGCGTATGCCTTAAAAAGGGAAGCGTCCCCTATTCCCTTATGGGAAGCGTCCCCATTGTTTAAGGGAAGCGTCCCCATTGTTTATGCAATCACGGAGAATCAAGGAAGGAAAATGAGGCGCTTCCCATTCCCGACGTTTTGACATGTGAAATGGCGTTGCCCTGTGCCGCCACGTGAATTCAAACGATCAAAATATCACTAGCCGAGAGATTGAAATCGTTCATGTCAGCAATCATGATTTTTGCGACCGCTCCAGTGCCGTCCATGTCGAAAAACAGGATGTCTTTGGCCTGATCATAGATAAAGCGATCATCGGCATCATGGGCGTCGCCCGTCCCTGATTTCCAAAACCGTGCGCTCGCAAGCGCGCCGGCTGCGAGCCCGCCAAAAGCCGAACCTTTGAAGACCATGTAGTCGAAAGTGGCGAAATTCAGAATCGAGTCGCCGCGGTCGAGTTGTGAATCATATGCAAACTTGTTGATTGCACCACCCCCTGAAAGCGTATCGGCACCTCTGCCGCCATTCAACAAATTCTGACCTCCGCCTCCAATGAGCTTGTCATTGCCACTGCGACCAAACAGATTGTCATTGCCGCCGCCGCCGAAAAGCATGTTGACTCCAGCATTTCCGATCAGTGTGTTGTTTCCCGTCAGAGAAGTAAGGTTTTCTATTGAAATATATATGTCGCCCACAGCCTCGCCGGTTTTGGCAATGCTGCCATCCAGCGACACGTTGATCGACGTGCGGAAGGTCGCTGTATCAACGCCAACACCACCATTCATTTTATCGGCGCCGGAACCTCCTTTGAAGTCATCATTGCCGTCGCCGCCATCAAGGCGATCATTGCCCGCTCCACCATCAAGCAAATCATTGCCACCGTTGCCTTCAAGGCGATCATCGCCATCTTGACCCAGGAAACTGTCGTGTCCATCTCCGCCCACAATGTGGTCATTGCCGGTATTTACATCGCTCAAGGCAATCTGAAGCTGGGAATAATCACGGTTAACATTCGCCATTGCCACATCGGTCAAGCCATTGAAACTGGTCGTGATGATTTCCAGCAGGTTTCCCGTTTTGGAAGCCGGCGTCCCGCCATAGACGATGTTTATGCCGTCTCCGGCAACAATGTAGTCATTCCCGCTGCCGCCATAGATTACATCGCCGCCAGAGCCACCAATGATCGCATCATCGCCCGAGCCCCCGGCCAGCAGGCTAGCATCAGGACCGCCGCTGGTGCCGTTGCCACTGGAACCGCCGAAAATAGTGTCGTTTCCTGCGCCACCATGAATGTAGTCAATTGATCCACCTGCGCCCGCTGTCTGATCGTCGCCAAATATGACATCATCGCCACCCAGGCCGTTAATCCAGTCCCGTCCTGCGCCACCAACCAGAAGATCCGCGTTGCCGGAACCGAAGATGGCATCATCACCATCCAGGGCGAAAACTGTTGCCCCAGGACCAAGGACATTAAACTGTTCGTTGCGTCCTGCTACCCCGCGGTAGCCGACGATTCCAGTGATCGAGCCCATTGTAAAATCTCCTTGCCGTTTTACATCGAGTGACTGACCCCTGGCAACATTCTGGCACAGCCACGAAGACAGTCAAGGTAATACCAACCGGCCACTGTCAACGCAAAATGAGAATGTCCCCTTTTAGCAACGTGAGAATGTCCCCCTTTGGAATTGACAGAAGGCCAGCGTGTCAGTTCCGGTACCGCCATAAAGGGCGTCAGCGCCTGCGCTTAAATAGATCGTGTCGTTGCCCGCATCACCAAATGCGCGTCCATCACCCCGTCCAGAAATAATTGTATCGTCACCTGCGCCACCATGAAGCTGTGAGCCTTTCGCAGGATCGCCAGAGTTTGAGCTGGATAGTCCAGCTGACGTGTCGATATAGTCGTCGCCGGGCCCACCGGTGAAGTAGTTAAAACCGGCTCCAACAAAATGGACCGGCTGATCGAATATCAGATTGTTGAAGGCACTAATGTCGCCGTTGTTCTTGTAAGCGTCCAACGCAAAGGCGAAGTCTGCTACGGGTATGTGGATGCCAGTTATGGAATATCCAATATCAGAATTTGCATCTACGTAAACGTCGATATTGTCGCCGTATCTTACATAACCGGATTCGGAACCAAGCCGGGAAACATGGACCAGGCGATCTACAAATCCATTGCTCCCAAAGGCAACCCAACCACTGTAATCGATGACGTACTGGCTATTGTTGTCCAGACCAGCATTGTGTCTTTCAAATGCAAATCCGAATTGCTGAACGCCATTTGAAAATGTGACATTAAAATTGAAGTGTTGCTGAATGCCCCCATTTGTCGAACTACCATTTGCGTCAACGTCATAATGGCCGATAACGCTCGAAAGTCCTGTCCCGCCACCAAGTCCGCCAACCAGGTTAAGACTTCCGCCATCAAGGATCCGGCGTGGAGCGTTGACCAGCAGGTTTTTCAGATTCAAGAACGGATCGACGGTTGAACGTGCTTCAACTAGAATTGTCATGTCGTATCTCCCTGGCAAAACCAAATGTGAACAGTCTGCGCAGCTGGATTTAATGTCTTCCCCCAAATGGGGAGATCGAGAAAAATATCGCAAATTGCCAAGTGGTTGCGTGGCGACAGGAGCACTTTGGGGTTTAGGCATTGGCTTTGGGCGCTTCTCGTCGAAACAAGAGGAGACTTGGCCCGGTAAGCCAGGCCAGTTCACGGAAACAAGGCTGGGTGGCCGGGTCGGGGCCCGACCATGGAGAATTTTGGGGGAGAGTTTTGGGGGATTTCGAGTTAGCCGGACAGCAGAGCTGCGAGCGAGAGGATGACAACTTTTTTTGAAGTTTGGACATTAATCTGTAAAGTGGCGAGTTCCCCTATTCTCCCGCTCATCGGCCGCAGCTGCTTCCTGAATGCTGATGTATATAGAAGCTACGCTGCCGTCTTCTGCGTATTAAAAGGAAACGTCCCGTCATTTCCGTTCAAAATGGTAGGCAGATTTGGACTGGTTAGTCAGTTTCCTATTTTTCTCCCTCGTAATATGAGTTATCAGTGGGTCGTTCAGCAGGTTTGCTCTTGCATTAGCATTGTGCATCTCCCTGCCAATTTGTTGAAACGACTCTGCCGCATTGACAACTTCAACTTGGGCTTTGTCATTCGCATTACGGGCGATTTCGGCAGCCCCAATTGCTTGCATGTAATCAAATGCGAGGCGCGTTACACCGGCGGCAGGCTCTGAAGCTGGCACGTTCGGTTCGCTGGTTTTCTTTGGGCTGGTCAGTCCCTGAGCAACTTTGGCGCCCGCGACACCAGAAGCCTTTGCAAGTTCCGCACTGCGTTTTCCCACTGCGGCCTTAGCAATGATGTTTGCATGAAAATTCGCAACAATGAAATCAGTTTGGAGTTCTGGTTTCGTGGAGAAATCACTTCTGACCAGCACTAGCGTGCGCAAGGAAATTCTGCTGGCGAGCGCCGAAGCAGTCTCGGCCAGATGCTTGTCTTTCGGTCTTGCATACAGCCATTGTTCAAAGCCTGAGATATCCGAGATATCATTTGCAGTCGACGTCGCCATTGCTTTCCAGTTCCCTCACATTCACATTATGGTGAGTGTGGTTAACTGGTGCAAGTCTGGGATGCCAAATCGCTACCTTGATTATTTGCCTCACAAATACCGGTCGCGTTTGGAATGTCGGCTGGTTTGGATGGGTGAACGGCACAGGTTTTGCTCCGCAATCGGAAAGTTGGATGTCTTTCCCAGTTTGGAGCATGTCATGTCGAAACTCATTGGCCTCACTTTTTTCCTTGGACTTTCTCTCGCTACAACTTCTGAAGCAGCATCGATCAACGGGATTGGCGATCCGCTGACTGATCCTTTGCTTATCACGGGCATGCAACAGGGGTTTGATACCGTGCGCACTGGCGAGTACAGGACCCTGACACTTGGCAACGTCAAGTATACTGGCGTGGATGGCAAATTCACGGTTGGCACGGATTTCAACGGTGAATTCAATACGACCGGCGGCAAGTCGATCTACAATGATTTTGACCAGGTGCCTCGCCAGTTCCGCTTTGATTTCCTCTCAAGCGTCAAGGCTTTCGCCTTTAATTTTGGCGCGTCTGACAGTCAGTGGCTGCTGCAGGCATTCAGTTCCACAGGCGCTTCGCTGGCCTCGATGAGCATCAATCCCGTGCTTGGATCCAATCATGGCGAGTATTTCGGCCTGTCCTCAGGTGCGCCCATCGCCTACGCGCTGCTTACCTTGTTGCGCGAAGACGACGACGATGAAGACCACAGAAGCAGCAGAAACGATGATGATCATGACAACGACAACGGCGGGGATTTTGTATTCATTGACCGCTTCACCACCAAACCCCGCGACAGCGGCACAGATGTTCCGCTGCCTGCAGGGCTGACGCTCATGGTTTCCGGCATTGCAGGGATGGTTGCCATGCGGCGGCGGAAGAAGTCCGTGCGACAAGCGCAGGGATGACAGTTTTGGGGATTGTTGGGCCCGTACTTTTTAGTATGTCCCTGTCTTCAATTGCGGGATGGCGGGTTCGGTTTTTGCTGTGAAATCCTTCAGGATAATCGCGGCGATGTCTGCGATGGGGACTGGTTTGCTGTAGAGGTAGCCTTGCACGTCGTCGCAGTGCATGGATTGCAGGGCCATTGCCTGCGTGGCGGTTTCAACGCCTTCGGCAGTGACGGCCATGTTCATGTTGTGGCCTAGCGAGACAATGGTCTGGACGATCTTGCGACCCTTGTCGCTGGTGCTTTGCAGCTGGTTGATGAATGAGCGGTCAATCTTGATGCGGTCAAAGGGGAAACGCATCATGTAAGACAGGCTGGAATAGCCGGTGCCGAAATCATCCATGGCGAGTGCTGGACCCAATGCCTTGAGGGCATTGAGCTGATCGAGAACGCCTTCGACATCGGACATCAGCAGGCTTTCGGTGACTTCAAGAAGAAGGCGCTGGGGATCAAGGTTCGATGACTTCAGCGCAGACTCGACTGCCTTGCAGACGGATTTCCGGCGGAACTGCACGGCGGAGAGATTGACCGAGACCTGCAAAGGCGCTGGCCAGGTGCTGGCCTGTCCGCAGGCATGGGTGAGTGCCCATGCGCCGATTTCATCGATCAAGCCAATGTCTTCGGCGACGGGCACAAATTCTGCGGGGGAAATATAAGCGCCATTGTGGTCCTTCATTCTGAGAAGCGCTTCGAAGCCTTTGAGTTTCGATTCTTTCAGATTGTAAAGCGGCTGGAAGTGAAGTTCGAAGGATTTCGCGGCGGCGTGCTCGCGGATGAGCAATTCAAGTTCCGTGCGGCGCTTCTTTTGGTGCGAGAATGCGGGTTCGAAAAAGCGCTGGCCGTTCCGGCCCGAAACCTTGACGACATAGAGTGCAATGTCTGCATCGTGCATGAGGCTTTCGGCATCGGCGCCATTTTCCGGAAACATGGCGGTTCCGATGCTGGACGTGATGACGATGTTCTTGCCGAGAATCTCATATGGCTTTGACAGCGCCTCAATGAGGCGGCCGGCGCCCTTGCCGAGCTCGTCAATCGTCGCAAAATTAGTCTGTGCAAAGACGAATTCGTCGCCGCCGAAACGGGACGCGACATCGCCTGGCTTCAGGACATCCTTCAACCTCTTCGCGAATGCCTTGAGCACTTCGTCGCCAAAGGCATGGCCATGTCTGTCGTTGATCTCCTTGAAATAATCGACATCGATGAAATGCAGGGCTGCGAATTTTCTATTCTCTGCCGCGTCATCAAGAAGCTGCTGCAGGCCGGTTTCCATCGATTTGCGGTTTGGCAAATCGGTCAATGGATCAAAGCTTGCAAAGTACTGCGCCTGTTCGACGGCGGCGGCCTTGCGGCGGGTTTGGAAAAATGCCCAAATTCCAGGAATGAGGAAGCCAATTAAAGAAAGCAGAGCAATCAGGTACGATGTTTGCCCCATTTTGGCGTGGAGCTGCGCGTTGATGGATGTCTGGTCGACATAGACACTGGCGACGCCCAGAAATTTTCCATCGCGCATGACCGGCATATAGGTTTCAACGAGAACTTCGCCGTCTTCATACTCAATGGCAGTGTGGGGCTTGCCGCTTTCGACGACTTCAAGGACTTCTGAATTGTGTTCAGCCAGATTTTGGCCAGTGCGGAGAAACTCACCAAGCTTTTTGGATTCAAGCTTGAGTTCTCCCTGTTTTGAATAGATGTCGAAGTGGTCGACTTCATTGTTTTCAGCGACGAACTTCAGATATTGCGTGTCGGCGGCGGAAGGAGACTGGCCGTCGGCGATGGCGCCTAGCCCCTCGACATTCTTGACGAGCTGTTCGGTCCAGCGCCTGGAAATGAGCTGTGAGTTTTCAGTCAAGATCTGGTCAATGGCGCGGTTATTGATGACGTAGATCGATGCCGCGAGGGCCATGCCAATGCATGACAAAGCAAGGGCAAACAGCGCCCACTTGTTTTTTGATACGGACATTCCCGGCCCTCTCCGATCATTTACGAAGTCACGAACATTATCGATGCAATGTTACGTTGTTGTAAATCGGGATGGTTAATGCGACGAAAGGTTGCCGCCGATTGTTAACCAATTGTCCGGGATGCGCGGGATTTCAGCAGGCATCAATAATAGCGGCGTGGAAAAGGGTAACGTCCCCTTTATAGGATGGTTAATGCGCCGACATGCGCGGCAATCGGGCATGCAACTTGCAGGGAAGCGGCCAGACAAACACAACAGGGACTTACCATGGCCACTTTCATCGGCAGCGATAATGCGCACGATTTCATCTACTCGCTTTCTGGCGAAGCTGACATCATCTCCGGACTGGCGGGTGATGACGTGCTGATGGGCGGGCTGTTTGCGGACACGATTGACGGCGGCGATGGCGATGACACGATTTTCGGGGCGACCAGACCGCAGGGCTACAATGGCGGAATTGGGTCGGAAGCTGATCCCTATTTCTACTTCAGCAACGCGTTTGACCCTGATGAGAATGACGCTGACATTCTTTCCGGTGGGGCCGGAATTGACACGATCTACGGAGGTTATGGCGCAGACATCATTCGTGGCGGTGATGGCAATGACGGCGGATTGGTGCTGGATGGCGAGGAGCGCAATTATCTGCGCGGGCTGTTTGGCGGGGGCGGCAATGACCAGATTTTTGGCGGCGCTGGCGATGACTGGATTTTTGGCCAGGACGATGATGACGAGCTTTACGGCGAAGAAGGCAATGACTTGATCAATGCTGGATTGGGCGATGACCAGCTCTATGGCAATGAAGGCAATGACATTCTCACTGGCTGGGAAGGTGCTGACCTGCTTGACGGTGGCGAGGGCATCGATACGGCGTCCTATTTCAAGTCAGACGGCGTTGAGGTTTCGCTCGATGGGTCCCACAATGGCACAGATGTGGCAGCGGGCGACAGTTTTGTGAGCATTGAAAATCTTGACGGTTCCGAGTTCGGAAACGACTTCATGATCGGTGACGCCGGCGACAACCAGATTTTCGGCTACGGCGGCAATGACCAGCTTTTTGGCCGTGACGGACAAGACCGCCTCTATGGCTACACAGGCAATGACATCCTGTGGGGACAGGATGGCGGCGATTTCCTGACTGGCGAAGCAGGTAGCGACGAATTGCATGGCGGGGCTGGCGAAGACTTCATCGTCGGCACAACATTGATTGGCGACTACACGGGCACAGGCGCTGAAGATGATGCCTATTATTATGCGGAAGACGCGTTTGACAACACTGACAAGTCAGCCGACATTATTTACGGCGACGAAGGCCGCGACGCGCTTTACGGCGGCGCGGGCAATGACGAAATCTTTGGCGGGGCTGGCGACGACGGCGGCGTAATTGAATTTTCAGATGGCGGTTTCTATCTGCTTGGCCTCAATGGCGGGTTGGGCAATGACCGGATGTTTGGCGGTGCCGACAATGACACGCTATTTGGCGACAGCGGCAATGACATGATGCATGGCGACAATGGCGACGATCTCATGTTCGGCGGATTGGGCCGCGATGTGCTGAATGGCGGCGATGGCAAAGACGTTCTCATCGGCGGCGCAGGCGCTGACGTGATGGGCGGCAATGCGGGTATCGACGAGGTCAACTATTACCAGAGCACGGGTGTGCGAATGTCGCTGGACTTTTCGCTTTCCGGAACCTGCGAAGCGAAAGGCGATACGTTCTTCGACATCGAAAACATCCGGGGTTCTGAGACAGGCAATGACGCATTGGCTGGCAATGCCCGCGCAAACCAGTTGTTTGGCGAAGGCGGCGATGACAAACTTTACGGTCGCGGCGGAATCGACACGCTTGAGGGCGGTGCGGGCAAGGATGTGCTAATCGGCGGACGCGGCCACGACATCCTCAAGGGCGGCTTCGGGTCTGACAAGTTCCAATATGATTCGTGCGCGGAAGGCGGCGACGCCATTGTGAAGTTCGACGCGAGCGACTTTTTCGTGTTCGAGGGCAGCAGGTTTGGGCTTGGCGATTACAAGGGCGTGCTCCAGGCTTCGCGGTTTGACACCGGCGGCAACAGCCTGGCTGATGCAGCTTCCGAGCGGTTCATTTACAATACGGCTTCTGACCAGCTGTGGTACGATTCCAATGGATCGGCTGCTGGCGGAACGCGCGTCATGATCGCCGATCTGAGCAATGATTTTGCTCTTTCATACCGTGACATTCTCATTGTTTAAGCGTTTCACTTCCGGCCCTGCCCGATCATAACCATTTTCGCAAAATGACTTGTACCTTGTCATGAGGTGGGATAGTTTTTGCATGGGTTGGGGCAACTGACGGAATCGGTATTCTGGACGGATAGTGGCATGCCTAGGCTCTTCCATATGGTTTTCAACCGTAAGGCTCATGTGAGCAGGCTTTTCGTATTCGCTGGCTGGCACTTATTCTGAAAAGGCAGAACGGCGAAAGAAACAGATGGCTACATTAACCGGCGATCCCGATGGCGTTGTAACCGACGACGTCCTGACTGACACTTCAACTGATGCGACCAGCACGATCAGCGGCTTGGGCGGCAGTGATACGTTGACAGGCGGGTTTGGCGATGACACGATTTCGGGCGGAATCGGCAACGATACGCTGGATGGCGGCGTTGGCAGCGACGCGCTGCTTGGCGGAGCCGGCATCGACAGCTGCGATGGCGGCGATGGAAACGACATCATCTATTCAGCGAATTTAGTCAGCGGTGAACCAAAGTCTGGCGCTGGCACACAGGCTGATCCATATTATTATCTCGCCACCGCATTTGTCGCCACTGAAACCGAGAATGAAATTCTCAACGGCAATGCCGGCCGCGACATCATCTATGGCGGCTATGGCAACGACTTTATCAATGGCGGCGATGGCGATGACAGCGGGATCGTCAAGATCGGCGACACTTATTATTTCATCGCGCTGGATGGCGGCGGCGGGAATGACAATATCTATGGCGGGCGAGGCAAGGACGGACTTTACGGCAGCGATGGCAACGACCACTTGTATGGCGAAGCCGATGACGATTTACTGACAGGCGGCACTGGAACTGACACCCTCGATGGAGGTGCTGGCGCTGACACCCTGATGGGTGACAAAGGTGCGGATGATCTTGACGGCGGAGACGGCTCTGATCTGGCGAGCTACCTTTACTCCACCGGGGTCACTGTCTCGCTAGACAAGTCCAAGACGGCGACCGGCGACGCCGTTGGCGATACATTTGCCAGCATAGAAAATCTTGCGGGTTCGCAGACGGGCGATGACACGCTGGTTGGCGACAAAGGCAAGAATGACATTCGCGGCAATGGCGGCAAGGATTCGCTTTTCGGACGCGACGGCGATGATCTTTTGTTTGGCGGCGACGGCATTGACCGGCTGGAGGGTGAAAAAGGCGGCGACACGCTTTATGGCGGTGAAGGCGTCGATACGATTCTGGGCGGCGACGGCAATGATTTTCTTGAAGGCGGGGCTGGCGCAGACAAGCTCAATGGCGGCGCTGGATTTGATCTGGCACAGTATTATGGCGCGGCGGCCGGCGTTTCGGTGGCGCTGGACAAGTCATTTGCCGGGACTGGCGATGCACAAGGCGACACATTCAGCAAGGTCGAGAATGTTTCAGGCTCGAACACCGGCAATGACAAGCTTGGCGGGGACGCAGGTTCCAACACCCTGTGGGGAAATGGCGGCGATGACACGCTTTATGGCAAGGGCGGCAATGATACGCTGATCGGCGAAAAAGGAACGGACAAGATTTATGGCGGTGATGGCAATGACGTGCTGCGCGGTGGCGATGGCGCAGACGTTTTGAGCGGCGGCAAGGGCACGGATTGGGCATCGTATCGCGGCGAAGCAAAGGCCGTGAAGGTCAACCTGCTTTTCCCTTCGGGCAATAGCGGATCGGCCAAGGGCGATACGTATTCCTCGATTGAAAACCTTGAAGGCACTGATACCGGAAATGACACGCTTTCCGGCAATGACGGGCGCAATGCGATTTTTGGTTTTGGCGGCGATGACACGCTGTCGGGCCGGGGCGGTGATGATGAACTGGTTGGCGGCATTGGCGATGACTCTGTGAGCGGCGGCATTGGCAATGACCGACTGTTTGGCGCATCCGGCAACGACGTTTTGCTGGGCGGCGACGGCAATGACTTGCTGGTGGGCGACATCGGCAATGATGTGATCACTGGCGGCAAGGGTTCCGACCAGATTTTTAGCGGACAAGGCAAGGACCAGATCGTTTTCAATTCAGCCAGCGAAGGACCTGATCTGGTGCAGGACTTTGACACTGACAGCGATGTGTTCGCGTTCAAAGGCTCGGCGTTCAGCGGATTGAATGCAGGGGGGCTTGGCAAAGCCGCATTCTGGGCCAATGACACGGGGCTCGCACATGACGCGAGCGACCGTTTCATCTACCGGACGACCGACGATACGCTGTGGTATGATGCGGATGGAAGTGCGGCTGGCGCAGCATCGAAATTGGTGGCCGATCTCACCAACAATGCGGAGCTGACTTACCTTGATATCGTGATTGTGTGAGGTTGAGGGCTGGACGGGTTTGTGTCTGGTCAAGAACGAACCTCTTTCATTGTCATTCCCGCGTGAGGCGGGAATGACAATGATGGGAGGATTTTTTCATTAACCGGCCAGCAGTTCGACCAGCGGGAAAATTACAATCGAAGCGGATTTTGGCTTAACTACAAAACCAGTGTTCGCTTTTCATGCTACCCGGAAAGGTTTAGACAAATTGCGTCCACTCTTCGGGCTTGTTTCACGGAGTGGCGGCGCGGGAAAGCTTCGACGGCATGGCGACATATTCGGGTACGAGCGGCAGAAATTACTTTGTCGATAAATCAACCGACCAAAACAGCAACATCAACGGCAATGGCGGCGACGACTGGCTAGATGGCGGCGCTGGCGTTGACAAGATTTACGGCGGCGCGGGCAATGACATCATTCTGGGCGACAGTCCCCTGCACGCGCCTTCGGGTGCTGGAACGCAGAGCGACACCTGGTTTTTCTATACCGTTTCCGATTTCAACAGCGCCCATGCCAACAATGACATTCTTTATGGCGGCTCAGGAAGAGACTGCATATTCGGCGGGTACGGGGATGACATCATCTACGGCGGTGGCGGAAACGATTCCGACCCGGTGTACTTCAATGCCATCAACAGCAAGACTCCCGGCGGATATTATTACAGCGGCCTTTATGGCGGCGCGGGCAATGATCAGATCCATGGCGGCAACGGCGATGATGAAGCGTATGGCGCTGATGGCAATGACTCACTTTTTGGCGACGCCGGGGATGACTTTCTCAACGGCGGCAAAGGCAACGACACTCTTGACGGCGGGACCGGCGATGACAAGTTCATTGTCTACGGTAATGGAGCTGATACCCTGATCGGTGGCGAGGGCAAGGACCAGGCGAATTATTATGATGGAGGCGCCATCGTCGCGTCACTCGATGGTTCGTTTAAAAATTCGGGTTATGCGGCTGGCGACACTTTCACCGGCATTGAAAACATCTCGGGATCAAACCGCGCGAATGACAGGATTTCCGGCGATGCCAATGACAATGTGATCTGGGGAAATGCCGGCCGTGACATCCTTTATGGCCGAGCCGGGAACGACATTTTGCACGGTGGGACGGGCGCTGACACCATTTTTGGCGGTGATGGCAATGACGTGCTGTCATATTATTATGAAAAGGCCGTGACTGCGGCATTGTATGACCGCACCTTGAACAAGGGTGCTGCCGCTGGTGACATCTACTCACAGGTCGAGGATCTTGAAGGGTCCGAGACAGGCAGTGATTTCCTCCATGGCAACTCCGCCGCCAACTACATTTATGGCGTCGGCGGCAACGACACGATTGAGGGACGCCAGGGCAACGACACCCTGTATGGCAACTTGGGTACAGACACGATCAACGGAGGTTCGGGAGACGACATTCTGATTGGCGGACGCGGCAGCGACACTCTCAAGGGCTCAGGGGGATCAGACAAATTTGGATATGAGTTCAGCAATGAAGGCGGCGATCACATTCTCGATTTCACGGTCCTTGACACCATAGAATTCATCGGCGCGAATTTTGGCGTTGCGAAAGGCACGCTGGCGGCGTGGCGATTTAACCGTTCAACTGACGGCGCCGCGCTCGACGCCAATGACAGATTCATCTTTGACACAACGACAAACAGCCTTTGGTTTGATTCAGACGGAAGCACCGGCACTTCCATATCAATCAGGATTGCGACCATCGACAATGGCTATCAGCTGAACGCCAGCGACATCATGATTGTTTGACCGGGGCCGCTTCCTGCGCCAGCAAATCGATCAGCATCCGCACATTCTTTTCCGGCACTTCGCGGAGTTCACCGGAGGTCAGGTTTTCGAGATGCAAGGGGCCGTACTGGGTGCGGATCAAGCGGTTCACGACACAGCCGAAGTGTTCCATCAATTTGCGAATCTCGCGGTTTTTGCCTTCGTATAGCGTGACGCGATACCAGCTGTTGGTGCGGCCGCCCTTATCCTCTTCTTGCTCAATGTCCGCGCCGCGATAGCGGATGCCGTTGACGGTGACGCCGCGCTTGATTTGCGCGAGGTCGCGGCCGGTCAGTTTGCCGAAGACGCGGACGCGATAGACGCGCGGCAATGCGGCTGATGGGTCCATCATTTTTTGGGCGAGTGCGCCATCATCTGAAAGCACCAGCAGGCCTTCGCTGTTGACGTCGAGGCGGCCCACATACATGAGGCGCGGCAGGGATTTCTTGTAACGCGACTCTTTCAGTGCAGGCAGATCGTAGATCGTCGGGCGGCCTTGCGGATCACTTGCGGAGACGAGAACATCAAGTGGTTTGTTGAGGAGGAAAAGGCGTGGAACGCTTCGGGTTTCGATAGCAATCGGTTTGCCATCCAGCGTGACCTTGTCGCCCTCCTCCACCGGCGTTGTGCCGGTTGCTGTTGCGCCATTCACCTGGACGCGGCCATCGGCGACGATGCGCTCAGCCTCGCGGCGCGAGCCAATGCCTGCCTGCTGAAGGAAAACGTTAAGCCGCACGGGGTGACTTCATTGCGAGCCAAGCGATCATCACCAGCACGATAGCAGATGCCGGGAAAATTGCGATGGGGACTGCGTTCCAGCCGAAATCAGCCAGCAAGCGGCCAGAGCTGAGCGAGGCGACAGCCATCAATGCGGCGATGCCAAAATCATTGGCGGCCTGCACTTTGCCGCGTTCGCTTGGCCAATAGGATGAGGTCAACATTGTGGTACCGCCGATGAAGCCGAAATTCCAGCCGAGGCCCAGCAATATGAGTGCGATTGCAAAGTGGCTGAAGGTGATGCCCATGAGGCCTGCCACTGCCGAGCTGATGAGGAGCAGCATGCCGATTGCGGTGATCTTTTCGACCCCGAAAATCCTGATGAGCTGGCCAGTGAAAAAGCTTGGCACAAACATTGCCAGCACATGCCACTGGATAACCCAGCTTGCGTCCTTCTGGGTGAAGCCGCAGCCGATCATGGCAACGGGAGCTGCGGTCATCATCAGGTTCATCAGCGCGTAAGAGATCATGGCGGCGGCCATGGCGACGACCAAGCGTTTCTGTTGCAGCAACTCTCGCCAGCTGCGCTGCGGGCTAGCGATTTCCTCAGCAGAAGGTTTTGGCAGGCGCAAAAATGTGACGACGCCGAAATTTGCGAGAGCCAGAAGTGCCGCTGCTGCATAGGAACCAGCGAACAGATGGTCCGGGAAATACTCCGCTGTGCTGCTGGAAATCAGCGTGCCGACAATTGCCGCAACCACGCCGCCGGTGAGCACCCAACTGATGGCGATGGAACGGGTTCCTTCGCTGGCGCTTTCGGCAGCGGCAAAACGATAGAAGCCTGAGGTTGCCTGAAAGACCCCGGCCAATGCCGTTGCGAAACAGAAGGCTTGAAAGTTGCCGTGAAAAATTGACCAGACAGCGAGCAACGAGCTTAACATGCTGGCGCAGGCACCGAAGAAGAAAACCGGTTTGCGGCCGACGCGCTGCATGAGCAGCGAGGCCGGGATGGTCGAGACTGCGGCACCGATCACGAATGTTGTCACGGGGAGCGTTGCGAGGCCCGGAGTGGGGGCGATTTTAAGGCCGACAATTCCAGCCGTTGAAAACAGGATGATGATGCAGGAGTTGTAAAATGCCTGGGCGATGGCAAGCAGCAGAATTGTGCGGCGCGAATGATCCGCTGCGGTCACGCGGCGAACTCGTCGGGCCTACGGCGGCGGGCGAGCGTGTTCAAGACGCCGTTGATGAATTTGGGTTCGTCGCCGTTTTCGAAAAAGGCATCGGCGACATCGATGTATTCCGAAATTGCGACACGCGCCGGAACATTTTCGAGGAACCAGATCTCGTAAGAGGCGGCGCGGATGATGGCGCGGACGGTGGCGTCAAGCTTGTGCAGCGGCCACCCAGTGTCGAGGATCTGGTCAATGCGCGGATCAAGCAACCCCTGCTCGCGCACGACGCCTTCCACCACTTCGCGCAAATGTTTGTAGTCGGCCACGCCGGTTTCGCCATTGTCGAAATTGTTGCCGGAGACACGCGAGGAAAACTGCGCCAGGGTTTCGCCGACATCAGTTCCTGCTAGGTCCATCTGGTAAAGCGCCTGCACCGCGCCCAATCGGGCTGCGGATTTTTCGGTGGGTGAACGGCGGGGAGTGGTCATTGCGAGGGGATAGCGGAGTGGAGGTCAATGTACAATGAGGCGGCGGCATGGGAGGGTTGCGGGGATCATTCATGCGTCTGACTTGCCCTCTCGGTCATGGCGCGTGCCGCGCATGACACCACTCCCGCAAGCGGGAGAGGAATGTACTCCCTCTTTCCTCTCCCACGTGCGGGAGAGGAATTTTAACCATCGATTTGCTGCCACTTGCCCCTGGTGGCTGCAGCGCGTAAGAGCTGGCCGCCGGACAATGTTGTCCGGCATAGTTCTCAGGGCGGGGTGCAAGTCCCCACCGGCGGTATAGCCCGCGAGCGGCCTTCGAAAGAAGGTGACAGCAGATCCGGTGTAACTCCGGGGCCGACGGTATAGTCCGGATAAAAGAGACAATTGAACCGCTTTGCGTTGCATCGCGGTTTGTCGGCGATGCGTTGCATCGCGGCTTGTCGTCCTGATTCATGCTTGAAGAAAGGACTGACACATGAATCAGATTTCCCAAACATCAATTCCCGTTGCTTGGCGCGGGGCTTTCTACATGGTGCTGGCTGGCATTGCCTTTGCCATCATCAATTCGCTTTCGTTTCAGATCACAGCAGTGCTCAAATTCAAGTCGCAATCTGATCTGTTCTGGCAATATGCCATAGCGCTGGTTTTCTCCCTGCCTTTTTTGCTGAAGCATGGGGCAAACAGCCTGAAAACTTCACGGCCGTTGCTGCATATCGTGCGCGTGGTCTTGTCGGTGCTTGGCCTGCAGGCGTTCAACATGGCCTTTGCCTATGGTGAACCAACTTGGAAGGTAGTAGCGCTGGTGATGACATCACCGTTCTTCGTGATGCTGGGCGCCAAGTATTTTCTGGGTGAAACAGTTGGCGCAAATCGCTGGCTTGCAGCACTCGTTGCTTTTGCAGGCGCCATGATTGTTTTGCAACCGTGGTCAACTGCGTTTGGCATTCACTCGCTGCTTCCGATTGTTGCAGCAGTCTTGTGGGGTTTGGTGTCGCTGATGACGAAATACTTCACAGCCGATGAGTCGCCAATTTCACTCACAGTATGGTTATTGCTTTTGATGACACCAATCAATGCTGGCATGTCGATGGCTGCCGGATTTGAGTGGCCAAGCGTCGCGATTCTCAAACTGCTTCTTATCGGCGGCGTGCTTGTAATGTTTGCGCAGTATTGCCTGTCGAAATCATATTCGCTTGCCGATGCGGCTTACGTGCAACCGTTCGATGATCTCAAGTTGATTTCGAATGTGCTGGCATTTGGGTTATTCTTTGGTTACTGGCCAGAAGGAAATTTGTGGTTTGGCATTCTATTAATCCTCGCAGCATCTATTTTCCTTTTGCTGCAGGAACGCCATAAAGTTGCACCACATATTGACAGGCGAGCTACGGCATAGCTCCGAGAGATCCCTCCCCCACATGGGGAGGGTATTCCCGCGAGGGGATGGGTGGGGGCCGCTAAATGCGTTCGGCAGCCCCCACCTTTTTATTTGCGGGTGTCAGGTTCGCCGTCGTCGGACGACATTTCATCGATGATCTCTTCGAAATCCTTGGCCTCGCGGAAATTGCGATAGACCGAGGCGAAGCGCACATAGGCAACTTCATCGAGATTACGCAGGCCTTCCATCACCAGCTGGCCGATCTGTTCTGATTTTATTTCCCCCTCGCCCAGGCTTTCGAGCTGGCGGACGACGCCTGATACCATGCGTTCAATCCTGTCGGCGTCGACGGGACGTTTGCGCAATGCGATCTGCACAGAGCGTGCAAGTTTGTCGCGGTCAAATGGAATGCGGCGGCCGGTGCGCTTGATGACCATCAATTCGCGCAGCTGGATTCGCTCAAATGTGGTAAATCGCCCGCCGCAATCGGCACAGGCGCGGCGGCGGCGGATGGCGGAGTTGTCCTCCGTCGAACGCGAGTCTTTGACCTGGGTTTCCGCGTTACCGCAGAAGGGGCAGCGCATGTTTCATCCTCATGAATAAATCGGGAAGCGTTTGGTAAGAGCCAAAACTTTTTTCTTCACGCCTGCTTCCACCTTAGTGTTGCCTGATTCGCCGTTGAGCGCCAAACCGTCGAGGACTTCGTTGATGAGGTTGCCGATTTCCTTGAATTCGGTGATGCCAAAGCCGCGTGTGGTGCCCGCTGGCGAGCCCAGGCGGATGCCGGAAGTTACGGTGAAAGGCGCTGGATCAAACGGAATGCCGTTCTTGTTGCAGGTAATGTAAGCGCGGCCCAGGGCTTTTTCAGCGTCCCTGCCGGAGATGCCTTTCTTGCGAAGATCGACGAGCAGCAAATGCGTGTCCGTGCCGCCGGTGGTGATGTCGCAGCCGCTTTCGAGCATTGACGTTGCAAGTGCTTGCGCATTGGCGACGACCTGTTTGGCGTAGGTTTTGAAAGCCGGCTTCAGTGCTTCGGCGAAGGCCACGGCTTTGGCGGCGATCACGTGTTCCAGCGGACCGCCGATGATGCCGGGGAATATCGCAGAGTTGATTTTCTTGCCGAGATCCTCGTCATTGGACAGGATCAAGCCACCGCGTGGACCGCGCAAGGTTTTGTGCGTGGTGGTGGAGACGACGTGGGCGTGTTCGAGCGGGCTTGGATGCACGCCGCCAGCCACGAGGCCGGCGAAGTGGGCCATGTCGACGAACAGATAAGCGCCGACGCTGTCAGCGATTTCGCGGAACTTCTTGAAATCGATGATGCGTGGATAGGCAGAGCCGCCAGCGATGATGAGTTTGGGTCTTACGTCCAGTGCTTGCTGTGCGACGGCGGCGTAATCGATGCGGTGATCGCTCTCGCGAACTTTGTAAGATGCGACATTGAACCATTTGCCGGACTGGTTGGCGGGCGATCCGTGGGTGAGATGACCACCGCAAGCCAGGTCGAGGCCCATGAAGGTGTCACCCGGTTTGAGCAGGGCCATGAATACGCCCTGGTTTGCGGTGGCGCCGGAGTGCGGCTGCACGTTGGCGAATTTGCAGTTGAAGAGTTGTTTGGCGCGGTCGATGGCGAGCTGCTCTGACTGGTCGACATATTGGCAGCCGCCATAATAACGGCGGCCGGGATAGCCTTCGGCGTATTTGTTGGTCATGACCGAGCCTTGCGCTTCGAGCACGGCACGGGAGACGAAGTTTTCGGACGCAATCAGTTCGATTTCATTCTGCTGGCGGCCCAGCTCAGCTGCAATCGCTTTCGCAACCTTTGGATCAGCCTTTGCCAGCTTGTCCTTGAAAAAGCCGGGGAAAAGAGGCTTTCTAGCGGCGGTTTTCTTGGGGAGGTTGACGGTTTTGCGAACGGCTTTCTTGGCCATAGGGGGAATCTCCGGGAGCTTGGGGAGGCCTGTCTATACAGAGTTGGGGGTTGGGGTCTAGGGGCGACTGTGGCGTAGCGGGATGGGGCCCACTTGGCGCACCCCACCCCCGCCCTTCGGGCGGACCCTCCCCGCAAGCGGAGGAGGGACAAGGGAAGTGCGACGGAATTCGAGGGCGCATCCGTCTTATCCTTGTCCCTCCTCCGCTTGCGGGGAGGGTGGCGCGGAGCGCCGGGTAGGGAGGGTTGTTGGATGGCGAATGAATTTGCGCGGACTTTGCGAAAGTCCATGACGCTGCAAGAGACCAGACTTTGGGTGTGTTTGCGCGATCTGCGGGAACACGGCTACCACTTCCGCCGGCAAGTTCCGATTGGGCCTTTCATTGTTGATTTTGCCGACAAGACTGCGCGGATTGCGATTGAGATTGAGATTGATGGCAGCCAGCATAGCGAGACTGAACACGCAAGGCGGGATGAGAAGCGGGACGCGTTTTTGAGAAGCCACGGTTACCTGATTTTACGCATTTGGAATTCGGAGATCAATGAATCATACCAACAGTCATAAATACTGACTCTTCGGGCTTCAAACGAGTCTCTCTGGTATTCCCTCCCCCTAGTGGGCAGGGCTATCGCATGTGGACACTTTTTCCTCTCCCGCTGGCGGGAGAGGTGTCGCTTGCGAAGCAAGTGACGGAGAGGGGCTTTGGCTCAAGCGGAAAAAATTTGTCCATTTTCCAGGCTGTGCGAAGCCCCTCTCCGTCTTTCGCGTCTTGCGACGCGAAATCCACCTCTCCCGATTCTCGGGCGAGGAAAGCCATATGCGATTGCCCTCCCCACAAGGGGGAGGGAGAAGAATGGGTCAATTCTTGTGACGATTGGTATCACTTGAAGGCGCGGTGCAGAGGATATTGGAGGCGGCGCCTGCGCAGCTTGAGCGGCGCGTGATCAAGCGGCTCGACCCCACCCGGCCCCCGGATCAAGTCCGGGGGCCACCCTCCCCGCAAGCGGAGGAGGGATAAGAAGAGTGATGTGCGCTGGGTGGGGTTGGCTTAGGCCGCCCTGCTCAATCGCATTGCTGACCAAAGCTGATCCAGCGCTGTCACGAGCCTCGCGATTTCGAGTTCGCCGTGGAGGGGGCCTGGCGTGAGGCGGATGCGTTCGGAGCCTCTTGCAACCGTGGGATAGTTGATGGGTTGGACGTAGATGGAAAAATCTGTCAACAGGCGATCGGTCAAGGCTTTACATTGCACGGGGTCGCTCACCATGACGGGGACGATGTGGCTGGGGGTTTCCATGACGGGGAGGCCGCGTGACCTCAATTCGCGCGACAAGCGTTTGGCGTGGGCTTTTTGCAGGTCGCGCTCGACAGATGACTCTTTGAGATGGCGGATCGACGTGAGGGCGCCAGCCGCGATTACGGGTGAGATCGAAGTGGTGAAGATGAAGCCTGGCGCATAGGAGCGGATGGCGTCGATGATCGCAGCTTTGGCGGCGATGTATCCGCCCATCAGGCCAAAGGCTTTCGCCAATGTGCCTTCGATGATGTCGACTTGTTCCAGCACGCCATCGCGCTCGGCAACACCGCCGCCGCGCGGGCCATACATGCCGACGGCGTGGACCTCGTCGAGATAGGTGAGTGCACCATATTTTTCGGCGAGCGCGCAGATTGCCGCGATGGGGGCGATGTCACCATCCATGGAATAGACTGACTCAAATGCAATCACTTTGGGGCGGGCGATGTCGAGGCTTGCGAGTTTGGCTTCAAGGTCCGCGAGATCGTTGTGTTTCCAGATAATTTTTTCGCATTTGCCGTGGCGGATGCCTTCGATCATCGATGCGTGATTTTTTGCGTCTGAAAGGATCGCGCAGCCGGGCAAGAGTTTGGCGAGGGTGGAGAGGGTTGCCGCATTGGCCATGTAGCCGGAATTAAAAAGGAGTGCACCCTGCTTGCCATGGAGGTCCGCGAGTTCGCGCTCGAGTTCGACATGGTAATGCGTGGTGCCAGCGATGTTGCGCGTGCCGCCGGAGCCTGCGCCGACAGTGTCCAGCGCCTCGTGCATGGCTTTCAGCACCAGAGGATTCTGGCCCATGGCGAGATAGTCGTTGGAGCACCAGACGGTGATTTCGCGCGTGCCTGAGGGGCCATGATAAAGGGCTCTGGGGAAGCGACCGCGGATGCGGCTTAAATCGGCAAATTCGCGATAGCGGCCCTCGTCGCGCAAGAGCTGCAAAGCGGCTGCGAAAGCTAGGTCATAATCTGGCTTTGTCATATGCAACCAATACACCAGGGCGCCAGTGAAATTCCATCCCTCAAACTTGGGGTGTCAGTTGGCCGCAGATGCGGCTTCGGCGGCCTTGGCAACGGTTTTCGGCTTGGCTGGCACTGGAGCCGGGCAATCCTTGGGCAGTTTACCGGTGGCATCGGCAATGCATTGATTGGCTAAGGCTGGTTTTTTTGTCACTGGCTTTGCGGCTGCGATAACGGCTGGGGGTTTCTTAGTGGCTGCAAGTGCCTTGGCGTCGGGTTTGGGCTTAATCGTGGATTTGGCAGCTGTCTTTGAATCCGCAGGTTTCTTAGCAATCTTGGCCGAGGCAATCACCGGCTTTTTTGTCGTTGTGGTTTTCGCTTCGGTTTTTTGCTTTTTGCGGTGGCTGGTCCAATCGAAAAATCCGGGGGAAGACTTCTTATCTTTTTTCGCGACCGTTTCTTTTTTCTTGTCGGCGGACCGTTTTACAAAATCGCGAGGGCCTGGATTGATTGGCGTTTTGTAGGTGATGCCGTTTTTGACGGTGATTCGGTATTGGACTTCGTCATCGCCATAAAGACTGCCACCCTTGGCAGGTTGCGATTTGTTTTTCTCATCCTTGCGAGATGATTTGCCGATAGACCAGAAGCCGCCGGAATCCTCCACTTCTTTCACGAGGCGGGGAATTGGCTTAACGGTGTAGCGAAGACCATCGGGGCTTTCCTCGCCCACCGGCATTGGCTGGCCGACGGTGAAGCCTGATGAGTCGAGATCATAGACGTCGTTGCGGAAGGCGACCGTGTTGCCGACGGGCCAGGCTGTGAGATAGACGACGCGCAATTGCGGCTGAGATACGAGTTTGACATCAAGGCGCTCAAGCGTTTCCGCCATGGCGGAAATCTGGTCGCGGCCATAACCGTCCTGGCCGTTCAAGACCCATTCCAACAGCACGTCTATTTTTTCGACGCGCACGCAGCCGGAACTGAAGAAGCGCCTGCCGCTTTTGAAGAGCTGCTTTTCTGGCGTGTCGTGGAGATAAATTCCGAATGGGCTCAAGAACTCGATTTTCGCGGTTGCCATGGCATTTTCCGGGCCGGGTTCCTGGCGGAAATGATAATTGTCAACGACCGCGTTTTCCCAGTCGACATCGCGGGGATCAATCTCCGGGCCGCCAACGCCTTCGAAGACTTTCATGTTCATGTCTTCAAGCCAGCGGCTGCCATTGGTGATTTTCGGGATGATGTCGCGCTCAACGATCGATGCGGGCGCGTTCCAATAGGGATTGAACTTCACTTCGGCGAGCGACGTCATCACAACAGGAGTCGGGCGTTCGGGACGGCCGACGATGGCGTTGTGGCGCGAGTAAACGCGGCCATTGCTGACGGCTTCAATCTGTTGCGACGGCACGTTGACGACGAGATAACGGTTGCCAAGGTTTTCCTCGTAGACTTGCAAACGGGGAATGTTGACGCGGATAGCCTGCAGGCGCTGCTTGGCTGGCACATTCAATTCGGCGAGCGTCGCCTTGTCGAGTTGGCCGGTTGCGGCGATACCGTGATTGAACTGGAAGCGGGCGAGCGCATCCTGGGTCGCCGTTGTGAAAACTTCAGCGAATTCGCCTTGGGTTGCTTCGCCGCGGAGGTAGCCTTCGACCCACAGGCGCTTGTTGAGTTCAGCGACAGGCTCGCCGGTTGCACCTTTTTTCAGGCCTGATTTTGCCAGCTTGCTCCATCCGCCATTGGCGACGATGGACGCATAGCGCTCTTCTGCGATGAGCAATGCCTGGGCCGAGAGTGAACTCAGCATGGGCTGCACGTTTTTGCCGGTCAGCACTTCTGACTTGGTGACTGCGGGCGGCAGGCCGTTGGTGCTCACGGTTGTCGCCATCGCCGGGGTCAAAAAGCTTGACACCAAGGTCAATGCGAGCAGCCACCGAAGTGATTTTCCGGTGTTGCCGGGCTTGCTATTCTTCAACATCAAAATCCCTATGTTCCGCGCGTCAGCATCACGCGACGCGCGGTGAAAAAGGCAGTTGTAGCGGGAATCAACGCGGTTTGGAATCTGGAGGTGGTAAAATTTAATGATCCCGGGCTGATAAAAAGGGCTTCTGAGGTTTTTTGGCCACATTCACTTTGGGGGGTGAGGGACATCAAAAACGCAACCAGCCGCTGAGGAGTTGCCCCAGCGGCTGGTTTGGTCGTTCATTTTATCGAGAAATCAGAGCCGATAAAGGATCTGGTCGGTCCAATAGCGCTCAAGCCGGGCAAGTGCGCGGTTGATGCGGTCGAATTCGTCCACCGAAATGCCTACAACTTCTTCAATGGCTTGCAACTGTCGATTGTACAAAGCATCGACCCGCGAGCGGATCATGCGGCCACGCTCGGTGAGGCTGACGCGCACCGAACGCTTGTCGGTGGTTGAACGCTCGTGGTTGACGTAGCCTGCCTCAACCAGCTTCTTGAGATTGTATGAGACGTTGGAGCCCTGATAATGGCCGCGCGTCTTCAATTCACCAGCGGTCAGTTCCGCATCGGAAATGTTGAACAGAAGCAAAGCCTGAACCGGGTTCACTTCCTTTTCGCCTGTGCGCTCGAAATCATCCTTGATGACGTCGAGCAGACGGCGGTGCAAACGCTCGATCAATGTCAGCGCTTCCATATACCGCTCTTTAACGTTGCCGCGCTTCAATTCCGCCGGCGAACGTGCCTGTTCGGCCAAAACTTGTGTTGCCATAAATGCCACCCTATCCCTTGTGTTCGTGGAGGCAGCTACTTGGCCCGCCCCTCTCGGACTGCGGTCAACCTATGTTAAAATCCTTTAAGGGCACCTCAAGAGTCTCGGTAAATTTGTTCTTATATTTTCGATAGTTTGCGGAGTTTTTGAAGACAGTTGACAAAGGGTTTTCAGACGGGGTTAACGCTACCGCTTGCATAAACCCTAACAATTCCCTGATTTTGCGCGGGCTGCCGCTGAGCGCACCACTGCCGACACTTTGACTGAACCATAAATTGCGACTGATTTCCGGTGAGTCTGGATGACATTTTCATAAAATGCGAGCAGGTCGCTGCGCGACAAGGTAGGGCACCTTAACTCCCGGTAATATTTGGCGGCCATTGCTTCATAGCGCTTCAGGCCCGCATACTCAGGCTGGCCCGGCTTTTTTCCGGTTAATGCACGTTGTCCCTGGACTGGTTTTTCGGGTGCAGCCACTGGAGTTGCCTGTTGCGCGGGAAGGTTAACGAGTTGGGACACGGTAGACACTGGCGCAGTTGATTGGCTGGATTTCGCAAGGCCCTGGTTTCGGGCTGATTTCAAAACCCCGCGAATGCCGCGGGCTGTTGTCTCATCACAACGCACGCTGGCCCCAACCGCAGCGCCGCGCTTGGTGGTAACCTTTAATTTTCCAGATTGGTTTGCGGCAGAGGCGAATGCCGAAAGATCCTGGGCATCGGCAGGGCTTAACACGTTGCAGCGGCTATTGGCTGCGGCAGCGCGCGCCAAGAACTCAGCGGTTTGGTCAGTTGTTTGATCTGCCCGGGCAAATGATGCGGCCAACAATATAGCGGCAAAAGTTTTCAGAAAAATGGCTGTTCTTGCTATTGATCGCACGTGTCACCCGGCTGAAGCGATATAGTTCTTCATCTCTTCGGCTTCGCGCTCGACATTTTCAATCCTGAATTTCACGACGTCGCCAATCGACACCATGCCAACCAGCTTGTTCTGGTGCACAACGGGCAAATGGCGGATGCGATGTTCGGTCATCAGGCGCATCAGTTCTTTTTCACCGTCGCCTTCGCGGCAGGTCTTGACCGACGTGGTCATGATAGTACCCGCTTCGCGAGTCCAAAGCACCGGCACCGGCCTCGGCAACCAAGCGAACGATATCACGTTCAGACACTATGCCCGCAATAGCGCCACTGGCATCCAAAATAACGATGGCACCGATGCGGTGTTGCGCAAGCTTGCGCGCAATTTGCTCGATTTTATCAGTCGAAGAAGCGGTGAAGACTTCGCGGCCCTTGGCCTGTAAAATTTGGGACACTGGCATGTTGACCTCCCGATATTTTTTCTCGCGGTGATGCAGCCTAACACAGTCAGCGCCCGGCGTGAACAGGTCCTTTGTCCAGCGCATAAAATGCGATGAGGCCAAAGATGAAACCTCCAATGTGGGCCTCCCAGGCAATGTTGGTTTCCTGAATCAGGGCCGTGTCGCTGATGAGCTGGGCCGCGCCTGTGAACAGCGTAAGGCCCAGAAACATCGCTATAAACGTCATTGCCGGGCGATGATGCATTAGCTCGGCAAAGGGGAGCACTACTGCTGATCGCGCGCGCTGCTCATTGCCCATGCGGCGCAGCATGCTGCCATTGCCAAACATGATGGGCACGGCGGCCGCCATCAAGGCGGAGACGGCGGCTGATGCGCCGATGAGAATCACGACTTCGTTCCAGTGAAACAGCAAAGTCATGACGGCGCCGCCAATGCTGCCAGCAGCCGCTATCAACAGAAACCTGGATGGCGACAGGCGGCGCGCCACCGGGGTTCCAAATACCAGGAGCCAAAGCGAATTGAAGATCAGGTGGGTGGCGCCGCCATGGAGGAAACTATAGGTCAGCGCACTCCAATAACGGGCACCGGGCAATTGCGGAACATTTATCGTGCTGCTGAAGCGCGCCGGGATGAATGAATAACCATAGATGGCATAGGCCTGGATGCCAGGGTTGGAGAAGTAGACGAGAAGGTGAATCACCACCAGCACCGCCGCCGAGACTTTCACAATCCCCGGCACATTCAAGAATGGCGCTTGAGTGTCCGACGACCTGCCTGGAGCCGCCGAATAGGCAGTATTTTCATTCTGGTCGTCGCGCGGCTTCACTTTGGCATGGCTCCTGCAACTCTCACTGCAACGTCACTGAATGGCACATAAGCGGCCGCTTCGGGCCTTGCTCACAACCCAGGGGTTTATCTTGTACGCAGACAATATCTCAGAAAAGGCCGACTTGGGAGCGCAAGTTTTGCACCCCGGCAGCAGATTGCTCTTCCGGACCTGGGAGAGCCTGCGTGCATCCGCCCCCTGCCCGGCCCGCAATAGCTTCCGGCTGGACACAGTCAAGAGCATTGTTCCGCAACTGTTCATTCTGGACTTCCTACCGCACTCAAATACATTCCGCTACCGGCTTGCAGGCACCGGACTGACAGAATTTTATGGCCGCGACATGACCCGCGCCGATTTGTTGGCAGGCTGGGACCAGTTCGAGCGGCAGATGCAGCTCCGGGTGTTGCGGAACGCGCAACTTCGATTGCAACCGGCCCTGATCCGCACACGGCATTTCACTGCACAGGGCCAGGATTTTGGCGCGGAAATGATAGCCTTGCCGTTTTCGACGGGCGACGGTCGCGACAACCAGCTGATCGGCGGATTGTTTCCGTTCGTTCCGGTCAGAGACCTTGTGTTTGAGCGCAGTGAACTGGTCACCGTGCGCACCATCTGGACCGAGCACAGCGCTGGCGAAACACTGCTCAAGAGCATCGAGAAAAAGGGTACGCCGCTGCTGCGCTTGATCGCTGGCGGGAAGTAATCGTTGTTGGACTGAGTTGCAATTCCTTCAATTGTGATGGTCGCGCTTCTGTCCGTTGCAACCCATCGGGGATTTGCGTTGCGACGGTTTAGCAGGATAGGTTAACTCCTGGTTTACCCGACTGTCTTAACTGTTAACTCGGTGTGCTGTAAGGTGTGCCACGCCTTTTCGGGGAGAGAGACCGGGGGCAGACAGAGGACTAGCCGTGAGCGCTTTTTCAGCCGAAGAGTTGTATGACTCAGATAATTCGAAAGTCGCCAACATTGTTTTTGGCCGCTTCATGCTGCCCGACATGTCAGAACATCCATGCCAGGTCAAGGACATCACCGGGGACGGGGCCAGCTTTCTCGCGGCACACGTTCCGCCGCCAGGCCTTGCGGTCGTTGCCTATATTGAGGAGCTCGGCCGCGTTGAGGCGGTTTCAAGCGATGCGATAGCCGGTGGTTTCCAGGTTGCGTTTACGGCAACTGGGGCACGCCGCGAGCGATTGATCTCCAAAATTGATTGGTTGCAGAAGCGAGAAATCGGCGGCGCCGAAAACCGCAGGCATCCGCGTTATGAGCCGCGCGAAAAAGTATCGCAGCTCACCTTGCCTGACGGGAGGGTTTATCCTTGCGAGGTGATCGACATTTCGATTTCGGGTGCTGCCATCAAGTCCGATGTCATGCCGAGCATTGGAACCTACATGATGCTGGGGCGCATGAAGGGGCGCGTGGTGCGTTACCTTGAGCAGGGTGTCGCCATTGAGTTTGTCAAGCAGCTCGACAAGCAGCTTATTCAACAGCACATCGTTTAAGCAGCATGATCATTCCTCTCCCGCAAGCGGGAGAGGAATGGGATTTCCAGCGTGTTAACCTTGCCACTTCCCTTGAACCTCCCGGCTGGCCTATAATGCGGGTTCTGACCCAGTGACGAGGACGGTTTTGGAACACGCGCAGCGGCATGGACCGGTGACTTTGCCGGATGCGGTCACCATGATGAGCCGCAACGAAACACCCTTGGTGTTTCTGTCGGCGACCCCGGCTCTGCTGGCGGGCATTGAAGGCTGGGTGGGGGGCCTGGAGCGGGCTTCCTTGACCAACAGCTTTGATGATGCTGGCCATGCGACCACGATCAGCACCGGCGTATCTGTACAGGATTTTGCGTCCTATCCCGAATGCATCAACTATCTGCTGGAGACCATCGCTGAACACGCTCCAGGCGCTCCCGGACAAACAGTATGTGTGGTTGCTGACCCAGGTTCTGTCAATGGCGAGTTGGCACGATCGGCGGGTTTTACGCTGGCGCAACCATCGGCTGGAAGTGCTGGCGCGCTAACTGAACTTTCGATGCTGACCTTGCTCACCGACGGCAAGATTGCCTCAACGATGTGCGATCTGGGTGAGTGCGAAGACTATGCGGCGTTCCGGCTGGCTTGCGCGCCGCATGGGCTGAAGCTTGCTGTCGATGTGACGCTGGCAGAAGATGTTTCGGGGCGGACTGCGGTCGAGATTGCGTCACAGGAAGACTGGGATGCGCAGGCTGTGCATTTTGCAAATCACCGGCTGGTGGGGCGCAGGCCCGCATCAACGCGGCGGTATGCCGCGGAGATTCTCATCACGGGCGGCGGATTTGTGCATGCGCCTT
Source organism: uncultured Alphaproteobacteria bacterium (assembly GCA_963819615.1). GTDB lineage: Bacteria > Pseudomonadota > Alphaproteobacteria > Rhizobiales > Aestuariivirgaceae > Aestuariivirga. Next base: position 44,030 of record CAWFWW010000008.1, on the reverse strand, counting down.
TGACTGAAATCAGGTTTGAACGTTTCTGGCATATTCAGGACTGGGTGGCGCTGACAATAGACGCCGAGCAGACGCGCGACAAGCAGGCCTCTGTTTTGCCGAGGATCAAGAAGATTGCCGAGCGGCTGTCGGCATTGGGGTATCGCGGCGCTGCGTCGATTGAGTTCTGCGATGAGGGCGAAAGCTTTGTGATCAATCGCGTCATTCCGCGTCTGTCGCATAATTCATTGCTGGCCCATGTTGTAACATCGCTGCACGGCGGGTTTCCGATTCATCTTTTTCATATCGCAGCGTGCCTCGACCCCGGGCAGGCTGTTGAGCTTGAGAAGTTGCAGCAACGATATGGATTGCATGACACGTGGAGCATCATCGCCATCCGGCATTCCGGAAGCCAGACGGAAATGATTACGCGCGCGCCTGCAAGCGGGCTTTACCGGATGGCGGACCATGCGCTGGAGCAGGTTCGCAATGGCGGCAGATGGACCGACGCGATGGGGCATTCAGGATATTTCATGCGGCTGCAGAATGCCGGGAACTACCGCATGCCGGGAACGCTATTGGGGCTTTTGTATTTAAGGCGGGAAGTGTTGAAGACAGACGGCGATTGGACGCCGGAAGCGGCGCAATGGATTGCGGCGATGCAGATGGAATATACCGGGCTTGCGATCAGCGGATCATCATTGCCTGCCGCCATGACCAATTCACGGCGCGAAGATTTTCTGTGAGGACTACGCAAGATGACTGACGTGATGGCGGCTGCGATGCCTGCTGATGGATGTTTTGCCGGGCGTGTGTGGGATCCTGCGAGCGACGGGCCGTGCGTTGTGCGGGTTGAGGGAAGCGCGCTTGCCGACATCACGACAGGCTATTGCCTGATGCGCGATCTTTGCGAAGAAATGCATCCGGCAGCGGCGGCCAAGAGCGCTGCAGCATCGCGCAGCTGGGGGCTGGAGGACGTGATTGCAAACACGCCTGAGGCGACGCGTGACAGCAACCGGCCCTGGCTACTTGCGCCGATTGATTTGCAATGCGTCAAGGCGGCGGGGGTTACGTTTGCCGTTTCGATGCTCGAGAGAGTGATTGAAGAACGGGCGCGCGGAAACCCTTCTGCTGCAGCCGACGTGCGGGGTACAATCGGGAAATTGATCGGCGAGGACCTGTCGAAGTTGAAGGCTGGTTCCGAACAGGCAATGGCGTTGAAAGAAGCGTTGATAGCCAAGGGGTGGTGGTCGCAATATCTGGAAGTTGGCATTGGCAAGGATGCAGAGATTTTCACCAAGGCTCCGGTGCTGTCGGCGGTCGGGCATGCGATGGAAGCGGGGTTCAACCGCATCTCGACGTGGAATAATCCTGAGCCCGAAGTTGTCGTTGTGGTTTCATCAGCGGGGCGGATTGTTGGCGCAACACTCGGCAATGATGTGAACCTGCGCGATGTGGAAGGCCGTTCGGCGCTGCTGCTCGGCAAGGCGAAGGACAATAATGCGAGCGCTGCCATTGGGCCTTTCATACGGCTGTTCGATGACGGCTTTGGACTCGATGATGTGCGCAATATGGAACTTTCGCTTGTGGTGCGCGGGCCGGAAGGTTTTGTGATGCAGGGCGGTTCGAACATGGCGAAGATCAGCCGCGATCCGGCTGAACTGGTGGCGCAGATGATGGGGCCGCATCACCAGTATCCGGATGGGGCGGTGCTTTATCTCGGCACGCTGTTCGCGCCGGTTGCTGACCGCGATGTGGCGGGCGCCGGGTTTACGCATAAAGTTGGCGACATGGTGACAGTTTCATCACGGCAGTTGGGCGCACTCACCAATCGCATGGTGCATTCGCAGGATGCGAGCCCCTGGGTTTTCAGCGCGAGCCAGTTGATGCGGAATTTGGCAAGGCGGGGATTGGTGTAGGGCCGGTTGAAAGAGCCCTCATCCGGCCTTCGGCCACCTTCTCCCATTCTTCGAACGGGAGAAGGGCATCATATTTATTCCCTTCGCCCGTTTGCGAAGCAAATGTGAGAAGGTGGCCGAAGTCCGGATGAGGGCCCTACTCTTTCACACATCCTCGACATGGACCACGCCGGCAATGGCCTTGATGGCGGCTTTGATTTGGGGAGTCATGATGAATTTGTCGCCGATGGCGATGTCGATTTCCTTGCCTTGATCCTGCAGCAGTGTCACCCTCACCGGGGCCTTGCCGCCGCGTTGCAGGCGCTGGGCAACTGAATCGATCGGCTTGGCATCGCGCAAGAAAATCTGGATGCCGGGCGCGGCGTTGGCCGTGGCCTGGTCGACAGGCTCGACGCTGTTGATGCGGAGCTTGATGTCCTCGCCCTGCACTTCCGCCTCGACGCGCAACACCAATGATTTGCCGGGCTCCAGCAAATCACGCGAGGCGGAAAGCGTGTCGGCGAAACATACGGCTTCGAATTGGCCAGTCGGATCAGAGAAGCCGATGAAGGCGAATTTGTTGCCCTGCTTGGAGCGGCGTTCCTGCTTGTGGGTAATGGTGCCTGCGATTTTTCCCGCTGACGCGCCGCGGTTCAGCACCTTGTCCTTGAAAGCATCCCAGCTATCGACGCTGATGCGCTCCAGCGGTTTTGCATAATCATCGAGCGGATGGCCGGAAAGGTGGAAGCCTATTGCGTCAAATTCATGCTGCAGCTTGTCCATCGGCAGCCATGCATCGATGATGGGCATGGGAAGATCATTCGTCGCGGAACCGGTTCCGCCAAACATGTCGTTCTGGCCGGAGGCGACTTCCTGGGCGGCGCGATTTGACAGAGCGAGAATTGAATCGACAGCGCCCAGAACCTGCGCACGGTTGGGATGGATCGCGTCAAACGCTCCCGACTTGATGAGACTTTCGAGCGCGCGGCGATTGAGTTGGCGGGCGTCAATGCGGCTGGCGAAATCCGCAACCGACGTGAACTTGCCGCCGGACTTCCGCACTTCAACAATGTGCTGGATGGCGCCGGAGCCTACGTTCCTGAGTGCAGCGAGCGCATAGATGATTGCGCCGTCACGCACGGCAAATTCGATATCGCCTTCGTTCACTGATGGCGGCACGATTCTGATGCCCATCCTTTGCGCTTCGGCGCGGAAAATCATCAGCTTGTCAGTGTTGCCTGCGTCGAGCGACATCGAGGCCGCGAGGAATTCGGTGGGATAATTGGCTTTGAGATAAGCTGTTTGATAAGAGACGACGGCATAGGCTGCGGCGTGCGACTTGTTGAAGCCGTAGCCTGCGAATTTTTCCACAAGTTCGAAGATGAACTGCGCCTGATCGCCCGCTACACCGCGCTCGGTGGCGCCCTTGACGAAGCGCTCTTTCTGGGCGTCCATTTCGGACTTGATCTTCTTGCCCATGGCACGGCGCAACAGATCGGCTTCGCCCAGCGAGTAGCCGGACAGGACCTGGGCGATCTGCATCACTTGTTCCTGATAGACGATGACGCCGTAGGTTTCCTTGAGCAGCGGCTCCAGCGTCGGGTGCAGATAATCGACCTGCTTTTCGCCGAGCTTGTTCGAAATGAAGAGCGGGATGTTCTCCATCGGGCCAGGGCGGAAAAGTGCGACGATGGCGATGATGTCTTCAACACAGTCGGCGCGCAATTTTTTCGCGGTGTCGCGCATGCCGGAACTTTCCAGCTGAAACACGCCCACGGTATCGCCTTGGGCCAGCATGGCGAAGGTCTTCGCGTCGTCATAGGGAATTTTGTTGATGTCGAATCCCAGCTCACGCAGATGAATCAGGACTTGCGCCTTTTCAATGACGGTGAGAGTTTTGAGGCCGAGGAAGTCGAACTTCACGAGGCCCGCCTTCTCAACATACTTCATGTTGAACTGGGTGGCGGGTATGGCCGAGCGCGGATCGCGGTAAAGCGGCACAAGCTCTTCCAGAGGACGGTCACCAATGACGACGCCTGCCGCATGGGTTGATGCGTTGCGGTAGAGGCCTTCAAGTTTCAGTGCTATGTCGAAAAGTGCCGCGACGTTCTGATCCGTGTCGCGTTCGTGCTGCAGGCGCGGCTCGCTGTCGATGGCTTGCTGCAGCGTCATCGGGTTGGCCGGGTTCATCGGGATCATTTTCGACAGCCGATCCACGTGGCCATAAGGCATTTGCAGCACACGGCCGACATCGCGCGTCACCATGCGGGCCTGCAGTTTGCCGAAGGTGATGATCTGCGCGACCTTGTCCGCGCCGTAACGGTTCTGAACGTAATGGATCACCTCGTCGCGGCGCTCCTGGCAGAAATCAATATCGAAGTCGGGCATCGACACGCGCTCGGGGTTGAGAAAGCGCTCGAAGAGGAGGTTGAAGCGGAAGGGATCGAGATCGGTGATGGTCAGCGCATAGGCGACGAGCGAGCCCGCGCCAGACCCACGGCCGGGGCCGACGGGAATTCCATGAGTCTTGGCGTATCTGATGAAGTCGGCGACGATCAGGAAATAACCGGGAAACTCCATGCGGATGATGACGCCGAGTTCGAAATCCAGGCGCTTGCGGTAATCGTCTTCGCTGAGCGCGCCGATGAGGCCGCGCGTTGCTATGCGATCCATGAGGCCCGCATGGGCCTGGTCGCGCAGCTGCTGCGCTTCATCGCCATTGCCGAAGCGCGGCAGCAGCGGCTTGCTTCCCTGCACGTAGTATGAGCAACGCTTTGCAATCTCGATGGTGTTTTCGAGCGCTTCGGGAATATCTGCGAAGAGGGCGGCCATTTCGGCTTGGGATTTGAAATAATGCTCCGGGGTCAGGCGGCGGCGGTCTTCGGTTGAGATCATCTCGCCATCGGCGATGCAGAGCAGCGCATCGTGGGCGGTGAAGTCATCGGTCGCGGCGAAATAAGGTTCATTGGTGGCGACGAAAGGGATTTCCTCTTCGTAGGCGATGTCGATCAGTGCGGTTTCGGTTTGTTGTTCAGCGGGCAAGCCGTGGCGCTGCAATTCGATATAGAAGTTGCCGCCGAAGAGTTGCTTGAGTTTCAATGCGGCGTTTCGCGCATGCGTCTGTTGGCTTTGCAGGAGAAAATCGTTCAATGGTCCTGCTGGACCGCCTGACAGGCAGATGAGTCCGCCTGCATGTGCCGCCAGCAGATCCCATGCGACATGCGGTTCCTCGTGGGGTTCCGCTTCGAGGAAACTGCGGCTCACCAGCTTCATCAGGTTGGCGTAACCTTCACGGGTTTTGGCGATGAGGACGAGCGAGGGATGTTTGCGAATGCCGGTTTGAGGCTGGGCTTGCGCTGCTTCGAGCGCTACTTTCAACTGCACCCCGATGATGGGTTGCAGGCCCTGCTCTTTCAGCGCCTCCGAAAATTCCAGTGCGCCGAAGAGATTGCCGGTGTCGGTGATGGCGAGGGCCGGCATATCCATGGATGTGGCCAGCTTCGCCATCTGCTTTATGGTGATGGCACCTTCCGACAGCGAATAAGCGGAATGGGTGTGGAGGTGAATGAACTTTGGTGCGGGCATATTGATGTTTTAGAACGTTTTCCGCTGAGTTGGAATCACAATAACACACTCAACTCTTCATCCTGGCGAATGCGGCTACCGTATGCACACAACTTTTGGCGAATGTATAGAGTCGCCAAGCGGCGTTCAATTTCCCAATAAACCCGTCATTCCGGCGAACGCCGGGATGACGGAACTAATTATTAAACAGTTGTGTGAATCTGATAGGCATGAAGCGGGCCATGACGGGTTGTTGGCAGGGGCGATTATGAGTTACCAGGATCCGTTCTGGCGTCTTTGGACCAGAAACTGGACAGCAAATGGCAATATTTCCTCTCCCACCACAATCCAGCCTGAAAGAATTGGGACCAATCCAAGCTGATGCAACTCCTTGACAACTTGATGCAACGCTTTGTGCGGACTGGTTCGCTTCGCCTGATTGACGCGCATGGACAGACGCATGTTTATGAAGGGGTTGGCGAGCCGCGCGTCACTGTGAGGTTGACCGATCCGGCGCTGCACCGGGGCCTGTTCTTCAATCCCGAACTCAAGGCAGGCGAAGCCTACATGGACGGTACACTCATAGTCGAGCAAGGCAGCATCCGCGATCTCCTGACGCTCTATGCGCTCAATCGCGGCAATATGCGCGGGCATCCGTTGCAAGTTGCGGTGCGCAAAGCAGGCAAGGCGCTGCGCCGTCTTTATCAGCGTAACCCGGCGGCGCAATCGCGCAAGAATGTGGCGCACCATTACGATCTGCCGGCGGAGCTTTACAGCCTGTTCCTTGACTCTGACCTTAATTATTCCTGCGCCTATTTTTTGTCGGCTGACGACACGCTGGAAGTGGCGCAACAGAACAAGCTCCGGCATATCGCCGCCAAGCTTGATCTGAGGCCCGGACAGCGCGTTCTCGACATCGGTTCGGGATGGGGCGGAATGGCGATGTTTCTGGCCGAGCATGCCGATGTGGATGTGACCGGCGTTACGCTATCGGTCGAACAGCAGCGGCTGGCTACTGAAAGGGCAAAGGCACGCGGCCTTTCCGAGCGCGTGCGTTTTGAATTGACTGACTACCGGGCGGTGACCGGTGTCTTCGACCGCATCGTTTCCATTGGCATGTTCGAACATGTGGGTATCGGCCACTTCGACGCGTTTTTTGGCAAAATCAACGAACTGCTGACGCCTGAGGGCGTGGCCGTAGTGCATTCAATCGGGCGCAAGGGCGGCCCGGGAACGACCGGAGCGTGGATACGCAAGTATATTTTTCCCGGCGGCTATTCACCGGCACTTTCTGAAACGCTGATGGCGATCGAGCGGCGACAGCTCTGGGTCACCGACATTGAAATCCTGCGCATGCATTATGCGTTGACACTGAGGGAGTGGGACAAGCGCTTCCAGAAAAACCGCGCGAAAATCGCGGCAATCCATGACGAGCGATTCTGCCGCATGTGGGAGTTTTACCTGGTGATCAGCGAGTTGAGTTTCTCGCACGGCAAACACATGAACTTCCAAGTCCAGATGACCAAGTCAGTCAATGCGCTGCCGCTGGACAGAACCTACATGGCGAGGGCGGAGAGCAAACTTGGCGAACCGAGGGTTACACTTCGCTCAACATTCCATCCTTGATCGCGACAACGCGCGTCATTCTTTTCGCCATCTCCACATTATGCGTGGCGATGAGTGCGGCGAGGCCTTCGTCGCGGATGAGGCGCATGAATTCCTTGTGGACAAGTTCGGCGGTGGGCGGATCGAGATTGCCGGTGGGTTCGTCAGCCAGGAGAAGCAGCGGGCGGTTGGCGATGGCTCTTGCGATAGCTACTCGCTGCTGTTCGCCGCCTGACATTTCGGAGGGGCGATGATCGAGGCGGTGGCCGAGGGCGAGGCGCGTCAAGAGTTCCGTGGCGCGGGTTTTCGCGGCGGCGTTTGATTCACCGGCGATCAACTGCGGCATCATCACGTTTTCAATGGCCGAGAATTCAGGCAGCAGATGATGGAACTGGTAGACGAAGCCGATACCGATGCGGCGGATGCGGGTGCGGGAAACGTCGTCCAATGCGGTGCAGGCCTGGCCTGCGATCAGCACTTCACCGGCGGAAGGTTTTTCGAGCAGGCCAGCGATGTGGAGCAGCGATGACTTGCCGGAACCGGACTGGCCGATGAGGCCGACGATTTCGCCGGGCATGAGCTTGAGCGAAAGATCGCGGAAGATTTCGAGGCGTGACGCGCCTTCGCCAAAAACGCGGGTTACATTCACGAGTTCGAGTGAAGGTTTGAACGTCATTCGTGGCGCAATGCCTCAACGGGATCAAGGCGGGCGGCTTTCCAGGCGGGATAAAGTGTCGCGAGAACAGAGAGCAACAAGGCGAGGATCACCACCATCGCGGTCTTGAATGGATCGATGATGGTTGGCAGTTGCGTGAGATAGAACATTTCGGAATCGAAGACATCGACGTTTGACATGCGCTGGATCAGCATGCGGATGTTTTCGGCATTGGCGCAGATGATGAGGCCCAGTATCAAACCGATAATTGTTCCGGCAACACCGATTGCAGTGCCGGTCATCATGAAGATGCGCATGATGGCGCCGCTGGTGGCACCCATGGTGCGGAGGATGGCGATGTTGGAGCCCTTGTCCTTCACCAGCATGGTCATGCCGGAAATGATGTTGAGCGCGGCGACGAGCACGACAAGTGACATCACCATCACCACGACATTCTGCTGCACGACGAGAGCGGTGAAGAAGGCCTGGTTCTTGTCGCGCCAGGTTTGAATCACGTAATCGCCCCCAGCGGCGTTGCGAAGCGCGCCTGATGCTTCCGCAATGCGGTCGGGATCTTCGATGGTAATTTCAACGCCGGAAACGCCAGCGTCCATGGCAAAAAAATCCTGAGCTTCGGCGAGTGGCAGAAAGACCACGCCGGAGTCATATTCGGACATGCCCATTTTGAAGACGGCGACGACCTGAAAATCGCGGATGACGGGAGTGTTGCCGATCACGGTGTCGGGGCCGTTGGGTGCGATGAGTGTCAGCGTGGAGCCGAGGCCCAGTTGATGACGCCAGGCGAGGCGTTCGCCGACGGCGATGCCGCCGGATTTTTCAAAGCCCTTGAGCGAAGCCACGGCATCTGGACCGCCATCGCCTGAAAGCGAGGTGCGGAGTTTGTCGTTCATGATGCCGGGGACTTTTTCGAGATCGGCTTCGCTGAGGCCACGCACCAGCGCACCGGTTGCGGCCTTGGCGGAGGACACCATGGCCTGGCCTTCGACCAGCGGCACGACGGATGTGACGCCCGGCACTGCGGCGATGCGCTTTTGCAGCTCGAGATATTCGATGATGGGCTCGAGGTTTTGTTGATAGATCGAGGCGTGGCCGGTGAAGCCCAGCACCTTGTCGAGCAGTTCCTTATGGAAGCCGTTGAACACGGCGAGTACCACGATGAGTGTCGCCACACCAATCATGATGCCGAGAAATGAGAGGAGCGAGATGACGGACACGAAGCCTTCGCGCTTGCGGGCGCGGAGATAGCGCAGCGCCAGCATGCACTCGAAGGCGGCGAAGGGGGTTGTGTCGGGGAGAGTCATGGGAGGCTGCATTCCTCTCCCGCTTGCGGGAGAGGTGTCACGAGCGCAGCGATGTGACGGAGAGGGCAAGTCACGCGCGCACTTGCCCTCTCCGCCTTCGCTTCGCTCGGCACCTCTCCCGCAAGCGGGAGAGGAATGATTTTAGCATTCGTCACCCCAGGCGCTCCACGACGCGGTCGAGTGCCACACTTTCGCGTGCGCCGGTCTTGCGGTTTTTGACTTCGGCTATGCCGTCCTTCAGCCCGCGCGGACCGATGATCACCTGCCAGGGGAGGCCGATCAGATCCATGGTGGCGAACTTCGCACCACCCGGCTGGTTGCGGTCGTCGTAGAGCACATCTTTGCCTTTGGCTTGCAGCGCCTTGTAGATCTTATCGCTGGCGGCATCAGCTTCGGCATCGCCGGATTTTATGTTGATCAGGCCAATGTCAAATGGCGCAACTGATTCCGGCCAGATGATGCCTGCCGCATCGTGCGAGGCTTCGATAATGCCTGCAACGAGGCGGGAGACGCCGATGCCGTAAGAGCCTGATTGAAGCGTGGCCATTTTTCCGTCTGGGCCTTGCACGGCGCAGCCCAAGGGATCGGAATATTTCGTGCCGAAGAAAAACACCTGGCCGACTTCGATGCCCCTGCCGCTGACGCGGCGTTCGGCGGGTACGCGCTTTTCGTAGTCAGTTTGGTCATGCATGTCGGAGGTCGAAGCGTATTTTGAGGTGAATTCGCTGACGACTTTGGCAACAGCCGCGACATCGTCATAGTCGATTTCGTAGGTTGACCAGTCCATGTCGTGGAAGGATTTATCGAAGAAGACTTCGCTTTCACCGACGTCCGCCAGAATCAGGAATTCGTGGCTGTCGTCGCCACCTATGGGGCCGGTTTCGGCGCGCATCGGCACGGCCTTCAGGCCCATGCGGGCGAAGGTGCGGAGGTAACTCACGAACATCTTGTTGTAGGAATGCTGGCCCGCTTCGCGGCTGATGTCGAAGGAGTATGCATCCTTCATCAGGAATTCGCGGCCACGCATGACGCCGAAACGCGGGCGGACTTCATCGCGGAATTTCCACTGGATGTGATAGAGATTACGCGGCACGTCCTTGTAACTCTGGACGCCCGTGCGGAAGATATCGGTGACCATTTCCTCGTTGGTGGGGCCATAGAGCATGTCGCGGTCGGCGCGATCCTTGACGCGGAGCATTTCCTTGCCATAGGCGTCATAACGACCGGATTTGCGCCAAAGGTCAGCGGGTTGCAGGGTGGGCATGAGGATTTCGATGGCCCCTGCCCGATTCTGCTCCTCGCGCACAATCTGCTCAATTTTCTTTAGAACTTTCAATCCTGTCGGCAACCAGGAGTAGCTACCAGCTGCTTCCTGGCGGATCATGCCGGCGCGCAGCATCAGCTTGTGCGACAGAATCTCCGCTTCCTTGGGGTCATCGCGCAGGACGGGCATGAAATATTGGGACAGGCGCATCGTTTTCTCTGTTGGATCCCTGGGGGAATCTCTTTGATTTGCTAGCGCCGCGTGTTTGGAGCAAACGCCCGCCAAACTCAAGCTGACAAAACGTTGACAATTTTTTACTTGGCAAAGTGCAACTTCTGGCGCTAGTTAACTTGTGCTAACCGTTCCGAAGCCGCAAGGCCTGGGTCTGGGGAGATAGTCCGGTCCCACATGCTCCTATACAAGAGGCAACACGGGATCGGGCGCAAAGACTACCCAATCTAAGTGAAGCGAGGCCACCGTCGGCCTCGCTTTTTTTGTGGGCATTCCGCGGCGGCAAGCGAGACTTTTCTCATTACTTCCCTTTCAACGCCGTCACCTCAATTTCAATTTTCATGCGCGGGTCGGCGAAGCTCGTCACGAACATGGTGGCGGCGGGGCGGATGCCGCCGAGATATTTCTTGAGCACAGGCCAGCAAGGTTCGAAGTCGTTTACATCGAGCAGCATGTAATGCACGCGCACGATATCAGCCAAGGTGAAGCCGCCCTGCTCCATTGCTGATTTGAGGTTGCGGAAAATCTGTTCGGCTTGCTCCACGACATCGTTTGAGATCGTCATCGTGTTGTAATCGAATCCCGTCGTGCCGGAGACGAACATCCAGTCGCCCTGCACGACGGCACGGGAGTAACCGATGGCTGCTTCGAAGGTGGAGCCGGAGGAGATGAGCTGGCGCATTTAAGACCTCATTGATAGCGGAAAGAGCCCTCACTCGGCCTCTGGCCACCTGATGGCGGATGAAGGCACTTCTTTACGTCAACTCATCTCCCCAGCGCAATTTTCGCACGCGTTTGAAGGCTGGTTTGTCGCGGGTTGCTATGGCTTCCGTTGCGAGGCCTGTGTTGCTGCAGGTTTTGAAGGTGCGGTTGTATTTGGTTTCTTGCGGAGGGGCGAGGATGCGGGCGCGGCTTAGAGCCGGTGTCGCGCGGGTGGCGGCGAAGTAGGCGAAGGGTTCGTCCTCATAGGGAAGGATGCCGGATTTTGCATGCATATGGGCGCGGCTGCGGGGCAAGCGGACGGAGAAGTGGCACCAGTCGTCGCCCTGCATTGGGCAAGCTTGAGTGTGCGTGCATGGGGCGGCAATCAATGCGCCTTCACCTATCAAAGTTTCGCGCATCGATTTGATGCGGGCAAAGCCGCGCGGCGTTCCGGGTTCGATGATGATCAGCGTTTGATTGGTGACGCGCCAGAGGTGCGCTGCAATTTTTGGAGCATGGTCTTCGGAGAGTTCGGCGAGGACATAGGCGGCGATGACGAGATCGGATTTTGGGAAGCTTTCCGAGAGGATATCAGCGCGCTCGATGTCGGCAGATGCGAGTTGTTCGATGCCGCTGTGGCTTGCGATTGCCTGCGCCGTTGCGAGGAAACCGGCGTGCGTGTCGCGGAGCGCTAATTGCGTGATGTCCGGCCATTGCTGGAGTGCGGCCCAACTCGCGGTGCCGGGTCCGCAGCCGATATCAAGGCAGGAAGTTGGCGCGAAATCGGGAAGTGCGGCACTGGTGTGGCAGATGGCATCGCTGATGGCGGCGAAGGTCGCTGGTGCGCGGACTGTGAGATAGGAGGCGAGGTCAGCGAAGGTGGATGACTGCCCCTTGCGATACATTTCTGAAAGTTCATTGGCGCCCTGGCGCACCGATCCATCAGCATTACTTTTCAGCCACGCTGCGATGGCCCCGCCAATTTCGCCTGGATAACTCATGAATGACTTATATGTCATGCAAGCGTGATTGCGGAAGCGGCTTTGGCACCGCTATGGTGGCGCATCCGATTCAGCGTGAAAGGCCGCCAACATGTTCGTCTCCTTCTTTCCTTCCCCCCGCGCGTTCTTCTGGTCTGCTGCGGCGTGGTCGCTGTTTGCGGTGCTGTTATGGTTCTTTGGGGCAAATGATTGGGGATCGGCGATCGGATTGCACAATCCACCAGCGGATGCGCCGCAGATCATCGGCGTCTCGGTTTTCTGGTCGCCGCCGTTTGTTTGGTTCTACATCTACTTTGCCATCATGCTGGCGATTTTCGCGCTGTTTTGGTGGCGGAAGTCGCCACATCCCTGGTTCGATTGGTCCGTGCTTGGAACCGCGCTCATCATTTTCACGACCTATTTTCAGGTGCAGGTGAGTGTGGCCATCAATAACTGGTATGGGCCCTTCTACGATCTTATCCAGGCTGCGTTATCGAAATCGAAGGTCGTTACACTGGCCGAATTTTTTGGCGAACTGATTTCGTTTGCGGGAATTGCCTTTGTAGCTGTTCTCGTGGGCGTGCTGACGCGCTTCTTTGTCAGCCACTATGTTTTCCGCTGGCGCACTGCGATGAATGATTATTACGTTCAGAATTGGGGAAAGCTGCGAAGTGTCGAGGGCGCTTCGCAGCGTGTGCAAGAAGACACGATGCGGTTTGCCGATACGATGGAAGGCCTTGGAAAGAGCCTGATCGATTCCGTGATGACGCTCATCGCGTTCCTGCCGGTTCTGGTTCGGCTTTCGAAAGATGTTTCGGAAGTCCCCATACTTGGGGCCATTCCCTATTCACTCGTCTGGATCGCCGTGTTCTGGTCGCTTGTCGGGACAGGGTTTTTGGCGCTGATTGGCATCCGGCTTCCTGGACTTCAGTTCAAAAACCAACGCGTTGAAGCGGCCTATCGCAAAGAACTCGTTTACGGCGAGGATCACATCACGCGGGCCGATCCAATGACGCTAGGTCAATTGTTCAGCCATGTGCGCGACAATTATTTCCGGCTGTATTTTAACTACACCTATTTCAACCTTGGACGCATTTTCTATCTGCAGACCGACAACATCTTTCCATATATCGTGCTTGCACCAACCATCGTCGCCGGGAAAATCACGCTTGGCGCGATGAACCAGATTCTCAACGCCTTTGGGCAGGTGCGGGAGTTGTTCCAGTATCTCGTAAACTCGTGGACGACGATCATTGAGCTGCTGTCCATCTACAAGCGCCTGCGCACCTTCGAATCCGCCATTCATGGCGAGCCGATAGATCCAAAGGCGGAGTATTTGGCGGAAGGGGCGGCGGGGTGAAGGGGCATCGGCATTGGTTGAATCTTGCATAACTAATCAATTTTAGATAGATTCGCCCAAAGCGCGGTTTTAAGGTACCGCCAGGCGTCGAGTTTGGCTCCTAGTACCCCCTACCAGAACAAATCATGAACCAACGTAGCGGGCAAATTTAGGCACGCACGGGCCATTCTAGGATTGACTTCTGGACGGGACCATTTTCAGGCGCTGGGTTCGGTTTTCGATGGCGCGGAGACGCGATTCTTCCTCGCTCAGGTAGTCGCGCGTCATTGGAAGCACGTTTTGGTTGCCGCCAAACTGAATCTGGAAGTTGTTCATGCCGCCATAGCGGAAGGCGCATTCGGAAGCGGCGAGGTAGAACTCCCACATGCGGCAGAAGCGTTCGTCGTAGATCTCGGCGGCGCGGGCGCGGTTGGCGGCAAAGCGGGCGCTCCAGTGACGGATGGTTTCGGCATAATGCAGGCGAAGGATTTCGACGTCGGTTACGTAAAGGCCTTCGCGTTCGAGATGGGGAATGACTTCGGAAAGTGCTGGCACGTAGCCGCCAGGGAAAATGTATTTCCTGATCCAGGCTGACGTGGCACCCGGGCCATCGGAGCGGTTGATGGAATGCAAGACGGAGAGTCCGTCGTCTTTCAACAGCGTGCGGACCTTGGCGAAAAATTCAGCGAAGTGGCCGACGCCGACATGTTCGAACATGCCGACGGAAACGATGCGGTCGAATTTTTCTTCGAGCAGGCGATAGTCCTTGAGCAGGAAACGTGCGGTGTGGCCAAGACCACGCTGGGCGGCACGTTCGTTCGACAATTTGAGCTGCTCTTGCGACAGCGTCACGCCAGTGACATCGGCATCGCAGATTTCCGCGAGATACAAGCCAAGCCCGCCCCAGCCAGAGCCGATATCGAGCACTTTCATGCCTGGCTTTATGCTTAGCTTTGCGGCGAGGTGGCGCTTTTTTGCGAGCTGGGCTTCTTCGAGCGTTGAGTTTGGCGTTTCGAAATAGGCGCAGGAATACTGGCGGTCGACATCAAGGAAGAGATCGTAGAGTTTTCCCGAGAGATCGTAGTGATGGGCGACGTTGTCTTTCGACTTGTTGAGCGTGTTGTGCTGATCGATGCGGCGGAGCACGCGGCGCGCGCCGTGGATGATGTTGTGGAACCAGTGATTGCCGCGGCCACCGGTGTTGGCCATGGCGAGGCTGAGAAAATCGTAGATCGTGGTGCCTTCGACACAGTCGAAACTGCCATCCATGTAACATTCACCGGCGGCGAGATCGGGATCGAGGACGAAGCGGCGGCCTGATTTTGCGGTTTTAAAAATCACGCGACTCTTGATGCCGCAGCCATCGCCATAGGATCGCGTTGCACCTGTCCAGTCGGTGACAGCCAAGTCACCCTGCCGAATGAGTTCCCTGAAAATGCGGTCGAGCAACATTACGCACACTCCCGATATCAAGAGAGATTAATGCGGGATTGTGGCGGGTGCAAGTGGCGGTGGACGCATTCCTCTCCCGCTTGCGGGACAGGCGGTGGAGCGAAGCGACGCCAGAGAGGGCCTGTCTGCGCCGGACTTGCCCTCTCCGTCATGGCGCGTACCGCGCATGACACCTCTCGCGCATGCGGGAGAGGAATGAAAGATGTCCCGCTTGCGGGAGAGGAATGTTTGCTAGCTACACCGTGCTGTCATCTTCCAGGTTTTGCCGGCATGCGTGGGTTCGCCTAGAAGTTTTCCGGCCTTGCCATCCACACAGGCGTAGTAACCCAAGGATGAGATGGCGAGCTGGACTGCGTCTTTCTGCTGGGCGGCCGTCATCGGCGAGACCTTGAGGGCGAACTGACCGTCGCCATTTGGCGCGAGATCGAACTGGTAAGTTTTGCCGTTGTAGACAATCGGTTCGGAGCGGCTGGTGGATTGCACCTTGGCTACTGCTGATTCATTTGTGACGCGGACTTCGCTCGGTTTCTGGTTGCAGCCTGCGAGAGCCAGCGCAGCGATACAAAATATTGCAAATCGGTTCATGGCACTGTTCTATCCGCTTCGCTCTCGACTGCGCAAGGCAAAGCTGGCATGAGCCTGCGCCATCATGACATTTGATCCAGCAAGAGTTCTTTCGGCACGCGGTTCATCAGCTGATGAAGGTGCGATCATCCGCATGTCGCAGAAGACGCGCGAGCTTCGCGGCCTTGGTCACGACATTGTGGCGCTGACGCTTGGCGAGCCAGATTTCGATTCGCCGCAAAATATTCGCGATGCGGCGAAGGACGCGCTCGACAGGGGCTTCACGCATTATGCGCCGGTGGCGGGCATTCCGGAATTGCGCGAAGCCATTGCGCAGAAACTGCAAAGCGAAAATGGATTGAACTATCAGGCGGCGCATGTGGTCGTTGCAAACGGCACGAAGCAGGCGATTGCGAATTCAATTCTTTCGGTTGTCGGGCCCGGCGATGAGGTAATCATTCTGGCGCCCTTCTGGCTGTCGTATGAGGGAACGGTTCGGCTGGCGCAGGGAACGTCTGTGGTTTTGGCTGCAAGTGTTGAAGAAGATTACAAGGTGCCGGCGGCGCGGATTGCCGCTGCGGTCACGGACAAGACGAAGCTTCTCATCCTGAATTCGCCGAGCAATCCCACGGGTGCAGTCTGGAGCAAGGCAGAGCTTGAAGCGATTGCCGCGATAGTTCTTATGCATCCGCAGATGATGGTTTTGTCTGACGAAATTTATGAGTACATTTTGTTCGATGGCGAGATGCATTCGATTGGCGCCCTCCCCGGCATGCTGGAACGCACGATTACGCTCAACGGATTTTCCAAAGGCTTTGCGATGACGGGCTGGCGGCTTGGATATTCAGTGGCGGTTGATCCCATCGCCAAGGCGATGGCGCGGATGCAGAGCGTGATTTCGGCTGGCGCCAACGCTTTCGTGCAGCGGGCGGCGGTTGCCGCGTTGCAGGGGCCGCGCGATGATGTTCATGCCATGCGCGAGGCGTACCGCGCGCGGCGAGACCTTGTGCTGGCGGGATTGCGCGCCATTCCGGGGGTGAAGATCGCTGATATTCCGGCAACGTTTTATGCGTTTCCGGATGTGTCGGCGTTCATCGGGCGGAAAGCAGGCAACCATGTTATTCAGTCCACGGATGAATTATGCGACTGGCTGCTGGAAGCGCATGGTGTGGCCACGGTTCCGGGCTCGGCGTTCGGCGGGCCAGCGTCGATACGGCTGTCGTTTGCCACGGGTGAAGCGGAATTGGTGAAGGCACTGGCGCGTATTGCGCAGGGATTAGGTGCGTTGACGTGACATCATCCCTCCTCCGCTTCGCGCAGGGCTGTCCGGGGAAACTCAGAGGTAGGTGATGGCGTTGTGACATGGCGTGCTCTGAAGTTTGGGTTTGGTTCGGGTTCTGCATGGCGGCCCTGTAATTGCAGTGATGGGTCTTTGCTCGAAGAGGCAGAGGGTGATGAGTTCGGTGAATCGCAGGGCTTGCAGTTTGATGCGGCAGTTGCATGCTGCGCGTTTGATCAGGACATAAGCGATCATGGCGGCGAGGATTTGCAGGTGGATGGCGTTTTCGCTGCGGCCAAGAAAGGTTCGTAGCTTGAGATGCTGTTTGAGCCAGCGGAACAGAAGTTCGATTTGCCAGCGGTGTTTGTAGAGAGCGGCGATTGTGGCGGCGGAGCGCTGCATGTTGTTGGTGAGGACGGTAAAGGCCTTGGCCGTATCCGGCTTGATGGTGATGAGGCGCAGCCGCATGGGCAGTCTGGAATCGCCCTTGCTGGCCAGTTGCACTTCAACATCGGCCAACACGGTGAAGCCGTCACCGAGAGGCCGCTTCACAGGCCGTGTTTCAAGGGTCTTCCAGCACATGCTGGTTTTCGGACGAGTGATGAAGAAAGCGCCGTTTTGCGCGATGTTTGTCCACCAGTCGAAGCTGCAATAGCCCTTGTCGAAGACATGCAACACGCCTTGTTCAATGGCTGCCAGGCGCGCCGGCGTGATGTCGTTGACGGTAGCTTGTGTGATGGCGAGAACCTGCGGGCGATCGCAAACCGGATCATAGGCCAAGTGCAGCTTGAAGCCCTTGATGCGTCCATTCCAAGTGGCGCAGCTGCACATCTGGCTGAGCGGGATCGGGGTCGAATCGAGAATGCGGATGATGGCGCGGCCTTGCGCCCGCAGCTTGCGGCCAAGGTCACAGGCCAAGGCGGCGAAGATATCGGCAAATACCGCCACCGGACGGCGGCTGTTGGCATCGGCCAGCGTCGAGCGATGAACCGGCACAGCTCCCAATTGGCGGTGCAAGTGGGAATGTGCGTTGAAGCCCGCCGCCACACCACGCAGGCTGGATGCGCCCGACAGCTGCGCGTAAATCATCGTCACCAGATGGGTCCGGCTGTCAAATGTCTTGTCATAGGCATCGCCATTATGGCGGGCCACGATCATCTTGAAAGACTTCCAGTGAAGCGGTTGGAGAAGGTTCGCAAAAATGCTAAGGATAGTGCGCATGCCCGTTCCTCGTTCTGAGTGTCAACAACCCAGAAATGAACGGCAATTGCCGCAAAGAACGGGCATGCAGCTGCGACAAATTGATTCACATAAAACTTTCCCCGGACAGTCCTGCGCTTCGCGCAGGAGGGAAAAGGGTTATTCCGCCGCCAGTTTCAGTTTGCCTTTTTTGCCCACTGACGCTGCGACTTCTTCGAGTTTGTCTCCCATCGATTCCAGTTTGGCGGAGAGTTCGCGGCGGACGGATTCGACTTCTTCGTTGACGACCGTTGGCTCGTCCCGCGCTCCGGCGAAGCGGCTGAAGGTCCAACTGACGAGGCGGCCGAGGTCGTCCATCACGACGTAGAAGGATGGCACGAAGACCAGGCTCAAGACTGTCGAGACGATGAGGCCGCCGATCACCGCGATGGCCATTGGAGCGCGAAATGCGCCGCCCTCACCTATGCCGAAAGCCGATGGCAACATGCCCGCCGCCATGGCGATGGTGGTCATGATGATCGGACGAGCGCGCTTGCGGCCGGCATCGATGATCGCTTCTATGCGCTCCATGCCGCCCTTGCGGCGCTCGACAGCAAAATCGATGAGCATGATGGCGTTCTTGGCGACGATGCCGATCAGCATCAACATGCCGATTGTAACAGGCATGGAGAATGCATTGTTGGTGAGCAACAGCGCCAGTATGACGCCGCCTATCGACAATGGCAGCGACAGGAGAATTGCGAACGGCATGAAGACGTTGCCGAGCAGCAGAACGAGCACCGCGAGCATCAGCACCACGCCAATGCCTGCGGCTTTCAAGAATTCAGTGTTCACCTCGTCCTGGATTTCAGCGTCGGCGCTCTTCTGAACTTTGACGCTTGGCGGCAGATTGAGCTTGTCAGCCGTGCCCTGAATGATCTTGATGGCGTCGCCGAGTTCCACGCCATTAGGCAAGCCGGCGCCAAGCGTGGCTTGCCGTTCGCGGTCATAGCGCTTGATTGAGCTTGGGCCTTCGGCAAGCTTGATGTCGGCCACGGAGATCAACGGGACACTGGCTCCCTTGTCGCTGATGATTCGCAGGTTGGACAGTTCCGAGAACGACGCCCTGGCCTTTTCAGGTATCTGCACGCGGATCGGCACTTGCCGCCCGTCGATGCTGAACTTGGCCAGCAATGGCGAGAAGTCACCTATGGTGGCGACGCGCACAGTTTGCGAAATCTGCTGCGCATTGATGCCGAGTTTTGATGCTTCGGCCGTTTTTGGCGTGATCTGGATTTCAGGGCGAAGCAAGGCGCCTTCGGCAATGGGTGCTATCAGCCGCCCGTCTTCGCGCAACGCTGTTTCCAGCCGCGCGGCAGCGTCGTTCAATGCAGTCGCATCGTTCGACAACAAGTTAAATGCAATTTCGCGCTGGCCATTTTCCTCAACTTTGAACCAGCGGATGTCAGGCATCGAAGCCAATGTCGGAAAAATTTCTTCCTCGACTTGCCATTGCGGCTTGACGCGGCCTTCCCATTTGCGCAACGGAAGTCCAAGGCGCGAGGCGACCGGATTCCACATGTTGCTGACGAGATCGACGTCACGGTATTTCAAGTTGACGTAAATCGAAGCAAGGCGAGTATCGAGCGTGCCAGTCGGCGATGAACCGCCCACCACTATGACTTGCGAGACCTCATCATTGCGCTTGACGATTTGCGCAAGTCGCTCGGAAACATTTCTGGTTTCTTCCAGGTTTGATCCCGGCGGCAGTTCAATCGCAAGCACAAAACGCGATTCATCGCCCTTCGGGATGAAGCCGGTGGGCAGATAGGGAAAGAGCAGCGTTGACGCGAAGACGAGGCCGAAACCCGCGATCATGGTGATGTAGCTCATGAAGCGTGGTGCGGTTCGCAGACGGTAGCCATCTGCAAGTGCCGCTTCGCGTGACTTGCGCTTGTAGGCCCATTTCCGGACTCCACTTCTGTGTTCAAGTGCGAGCAAGCCGAGCGCCAGCACTGCGAAGACAGCCACGAACACCGCCGCCAGGCTTCCTATAGGCGCTGCGAAAGTTGACGGCAGTCCGCCAAGCTGTTTTGCAACCAGTGCCGAGAGCCCAAAGAAAATGCCTGATGCGATCAAATTCGCAGCCCATGACCACTGCCGGGCATAGGTTGGTCCCTTGCTGCCGTTGAACAGCGTTGTGGGACCCCAGTTCAGGAAACGCAACAGGCGCGCGTAGAAGCGGATGATGATGCCCTGCTCCGGTTCTTCGTGATGACGCGAGTGGCGCATCAGATATGCCGCCATCATCGGCGTTATCAGACGCGCGACCATGAGCGAGAATAGAACCGCAATCGCCACGGTCATGCCGAATTGCTTGAAGTATTGGCCGACGATGCCTCCCATGAAGGAGACGGGCACGAAGACCGCCACTATGGTGAGCGAAATCGCGATGACGGCGAGGCCGATTTCATCTGCGGCTTCCATCGCCGCACGATAGGCCGTCTTGCCCATGCGCATATGGCGGGCGATATTTTCGATTTCCACGATGGCGTCGTCGACGAGAATGCCGGTCGCGAGGTTGAGGCCGAGGAAGGACACGAGATTCAGCGAGAAGCCGAGATACTGCATGATCCAGAATGCAGGAATCGCGGAGAGCGGCAATGCGATGGCCGAGATCAAGGTGGCGCGCCAGTCGCGCAGGAAGATAAGCACGACGATAACCGCGAGGATGGCACCTTCGAGAAGGGTTTCCATCGCGGCCTTGTAGTTGCCGTAGATGAAGTAAACGGTGTCGTCGACGAGCGAGAAGGAAACGGAACCTTTGCCGGCTTCAGTCAACTCTGCAATCTTCTTGCCAACGCGGTCGCCAACCTCTGTCGAACTTGCGCCTTTGGCGCGGAAGATCGAGAAGGCGACGACGCCATCGCCGTTATAACGGGCGAAGGAGCGTTGTTCAGCGTTGGAATCGCTGATGTCAGCGAGATCGGAGAGCTTTACGTCGCGGCCACCGGGCAAAGATATCTTGGTTGCCTTCAGATCTGTGAGGGTTTTTGCGCCGCCGAGCGTGCGGATGGTCTGCTCAATCCCGCCGACGCCGCCGCGGCCGGCACCAGTATCGGTGTTGGTCGCAGCGAGTTGCTGGTTCACGGCAGTTGCAGTGACGCCATAGGCTTGCAGCTTGACCGGATCAAGATTGATGCGGATTTCGCGATTGACGCCACCAAAGCGATCAACGCGACCAATTCCAGGAAGGCCCTGCAGCTGGCGCTTGACGACGTCGTCGACGTACCATGACAGCTGTTCGAGCGTCATGCCGGGAGCGGAAACAGCGTATGTCTGGATTGCCTGCCCGACAACGTCAATGCTCTGAACGATTGGCTCATCAACGCCGCCTGGCAAGTTTGTGCGAATCTTGGCTACCGCGTCTTTCACATCGTCCAGTGCCTTGGACGTTGGCACTTCAAGCCTGAACTCAACGAGGGTTTGCGAGTTGCCATCGGACACGTCAGAGGCAATATGCTTGACGCCAGATACACCAGCGACGGAATCTTCGACGAGTTTGGTGACCTGCGCCTCAAGTTCAGCGGGCGTCGCTCCTGATTGTCCGACGCTGACTGCGATCAAAGGAAAATCGATGTTCGGGAACTTCTCAACCGCCATGCTGCGGAAACTCATGATGCCGAGCAAAGTCAGCACTACAAAGAGAAGAATGGCCGGAACCGGATTGCGAATGGACCAGGCGGAGAAATTGAAATTCATTACGTGCTACTCATCAATTTGAACTTGTCAGTACAACGGGGGTGACGGAATCGCCGGCGCGGACAAAGCTGCCGGCGCGAGCCACCACTTGCTCGCCAGGCACCACGCCATCGGTGATTTCTATGTTCTCGGTGCCAACGAGTCCGGTGATGACCTTGCGGACTTCGACCTTGCCGTTGTTGACGATCTGCACCGTCGGCCCATTTTCACCGAAGGTGACGGCGGTGAGCGGAAGGGTGACGCCATCAGATGCGGCGAGAGCAATTTCAGCCCGGCCAAAACTGCCCAGCGGAATGCGCACGCCATCAGCCACGCGGATATGGGCAATGCCAATGCGGGTGGTTTCGTTGACTTCGGGTGAGATCAGCTTGACGATGCCTTCGATCGGCTTGGCGAGGCCGTTGACGACAATCGACGCCTTCTGTTCGACCTGAACTTTCGGCAGATCTGATTCCGGAACTTCGGCGAGCAGTTTCACCGTGCCATTGGCCACGATGTTGAACATCGCATCCTTTTGCGCCGACGCTATTGCACCAATTTGCGCGGTGCGGCGGCTGATGTAACCATCAACGGGAGCGCGAATTTCGCTGCGGCTCATCTTCAGATCAAGTTCCGCCATTTGTGCTTCGATGACGGCGCGGTCAGCCATGGCCACCTCAAGTCCGAGCTTTGCAGCGGTGAGTTGGGCCGAGGCCAAGTCATAGGATGCCTGGCGCTGGTCGAATTGCTCGACCGAGCTGACGCCGCTGGTACGAAGTTTTGCCGTTCGTGCAAGATCGGCCTTGGCGCGCTCTTCGCTGATCTGCATCTGCTCGATCTGGTTCTGGGCCTGGGCCACAGCGGCGTCGTTGCGCGCCAGGCTGGCTTTGGTCTGGGCGACCTGAATATCAACTTGCAATGATGACAGCCGCGCGAGGACCTGACCCTTTTTCACGGTGTCGCCTTCTTCGGCGAGAATATCGGTGACAGCGAGGCCTTCGACTTCAGGTGACACGAGCACCAGTTCGCCAGCGGCAAAGCTGCCGGTGACATTCAATGTCTCTGCGATCTTGCCTTTCTGGGCAATGAGAACGGTAATTGACGGGGCATTGGGCGCTGGTTTTTTGGTTTCGGCCGCTACTGCCGCCACATCTTCGGCGGATGCCATTGCCGTCGGAAGGGAAGCAACCAGAGCTGTTGCAAGGAGAAGTTGGCGGAATTTCGAGTTGCGCATGTTTTTTCCCTAAAGTTCTTCGTTGTTCAATTTGATGTGGCCACGTTGATATGTCCGGCGAGTGCGGCGCGGATGGTGGCGAACATGATGTCGAGGTCCCGGTCGATATTGTGATCTGGCTTCAGGGCTGAATCGCGGAACAACGCGTGCACGAAGACCATGATGAGGTGCGGTATGAGTTTCGGGTCCGCGCCAGGAGCCACAGCGCCACTTCGTCTCGGGCATCTGCCCACTCATGGCGGTGTCGAACGGCTTAATCCAATCGAGCTCGGTCATCGCGAGGCCACCCCAGAAGCCAGCCGGGTCGTCCTTCGCCTGATTCCACATCGCCTGATACTGCTCGGGCGTGACGTTGGCCTGGGCTTTGAACTCCGGTGAGGGCGGAAACTTCCGGGTTTCGTGGAGGACCGACTCAATGGCGTTCGAACGAGTCTCTGACATCGTATTTCCGAAAACAGGGGCCACAGTAACTTCGAGCGACAGTCACGCAACGAGCCGGCCAACCTCTACAGCAAAAGGGCTGACATGACCGGCAATTGACGACGCGGAACAGGCACAACCAACGATCGCATCGACGATGCAGCAGCGATGCTAAGTCCCCGTCGAGCGAAGTTCAACAGAGTGCCGCATTTCCAATCCAACCGTCGGGGAACCAGCACCGAGGCTCAGCGTCGTGGCACCCTGGAACATCGTGAGTGACGGCATCTCACAACCCCTTGTGTGCGATGGTCATCCGTTGATCAGCAGAGGCTGATATCCGGGGAAACCCCATGGCGTATCCGGCTCCGTTCGTTTGCCTTGGGTATCGAGTTGAAGTACCCGAACATCTCCCAAGACTGGAGAGTCAAACGAGAGGGCCCGTCGCTTTCAGCGACGGGCCCTGGGTGCAGTGCTCGATATTGGTGCTGTTCTGGTCCCGGACAGAGTACAAAGTGCCCGAGTCGTTGCAGTATCAGGTGTTGATCAGGTTCTTCATCATCATGATGGCAGCAGGGCCGACGAGCACCACGAAGATGCCCGGGAAGATGAAGAGCACGAGCGGGAAAATCATCTTAACAGAGGTCTTCGCTGCCTTCTCTTCGGCCAACTGGATCGCTTCGTACGCATTGAATCGGACTGCACCCGCAATGCCTGGGCGATGGACGAGCCAAAGCGGTCGGCCTGGATGAGGATCGCCACGAGCGATTTCATGTCGTCGTCGCCTGTACGAATCCCAAGGTCGTGCAGCACTTCCCGTCGAGGTCGTCCCATCTGCAACTGCATGTTACAGAGTTCAAACTCGGAGCAGAGTTCCGGGGAGGTGTCTTTGAGTTCAATGGCAACGCGTCGCATTGCCGCATCAAGTCCCAGCCCTGCTTCAACACAGACGACCAGCAGGTCGAGGGCATCGGGAAGCGAGAGGAAGATCTTGAACATGCCGCCGACTGCGGACGATGGTCAGCACGAGTTCCGGAAAGTAGAAGCCGACCCCACCCGCGATCACGAGCGAGCAGAGCGTGTTGTAGTCGAGTCCAAACTTGAAGACACCGTATCCTCCCCCAAAGAGGAGGCCCATGATCAGGAAGCAAGTTTTGATGGCGAGATAGAACGTGGCGGCATTGGGAGACTGAAACCCGGCGTTGGCCAAACGCACTTTCAAGTTGTTCTCTTCCAGCTCCGTCTTCGGCTTGAGCGCCTTGGAGAGTGCAGGGGCCGCCTTCTTGAACACAGACCCCGACGGCAGTGTTCTTGCCGGCACCGCGTTTGCCCGAATCCTTCAACTCATCCAGCCGCTCGGAAGCTCGCGAGTCTTTGGAGAAGAAGATGGACATCAGCGCCCAAACTCCGGCCCCGATGCCGAAGAATACTGCGAAAGGAGTGATCGTCTGAAGAGTGAACATGTCTGAAGTCCATCAGGAACAGTGGTCTGTTCGTCAGGGGCGGCTGCCGGACGGGAGTGCCCTGTCGTGTGCAAATATGCGAGAGTTGTCAGCGGTTGTGTTCAGCGAAATGGTTCTGATCAAGATCTGCAGAACTGTTCCGTCAGACTTTGATCGCAATGATCTTCTTGATGCAGATCGCTCCGAGGATCTGCAGGACGGCTGCTCCGGCCATCATCTTTTTCCCGAGCGGGTCATCGAACAGCAGCATCACGTAGTCGGGGTTCAGATGCCAGACGGCGAAGAAGATGAGGATTGGCAGCGCCATCAGCACGATGCCGCTGATGCGGCCTTCCCCCGTGAGAGCTTGCACCTGGCCCAGAATCTTGAACCGTTCGCGGACGATCCTGCTGATCTTGTCGAGAATTTCGGCCAGGTCTCCACCTGCCTGACGTTGAATGGCGACCGCCGTGACAAAGAACTTCAGGTCCAGGTTCGGCATGCGCTTGTACATGCCTTTCAACGCCTGATCGAGTCGGGATGCCGAGGTTCTGTTCCTCGTAGGCTATGCCGAACTCTTTGGCGATCGGGTCGGGCATTTCGTCGACCACCACATTGATCCCCGAAGCGAGTGAGTGTCCGGAGCGAAGTGCCCGGGCGATCAGTTCCATGGCATCGGGCAGCTGTTTCGCGAACTTCTTGAATCGCCGACCCCGCATGAACAACAGATAGAGCAGCGGCATTCCGGAGAACATCAAACCGAACACCGGATAGAGCGGAATCGGAAGCTTCAGCAGCATCGCCACCACCACGCCTAAGAGCGCGCTGACCACCGTGATACAGAAAGAACTGCTCCGCCTTCATAGATGAGTCGGCCTGTTCGAACAGCAGTCGAGATTGGCGAACCGCTCCGCGATCGAATGCACGAAACCGGCCAGGCCACTGAGCCCCTCGGCCAGCAGGTCTTCCTTGGTCACGGAATTCGGCTTCGGCTTTGGCGCTCTTTTTGCCGGAAAGTACGTCGAGCCGGTCTTCCAGCGAGTTGGAACTGCGGTCGCGAATCAGGAAGTAGCCAGCCCCGATCATGCCGAACACGCCGACGAAGGCGGCGATCGATACGATTGTTGGGTCAAGATGCATGATGAAGATCCTGCTGGAGTCGCCGCTGTTTCGGCCAAGGGTGATCAACGAATTGTCGTACTGACAGAGCGCCTGTTGGCTCTGTGTACCACTGAAAATGAGGTCTGTTTCCGCGCCGTTTCAAAGTCTGCAGTTGTTCGCTCTGTCTTAGAACTTGGGACAGATTCCGGTCAGTTTGTCCAAAGGCCCCTTCCCCTCCCCCCTCGGAAGGGAAAGGGACCTGGACGGAATGTCAGAGTGTTCGAGCTGAAAAAAGATTGGTGGGCAGCCGAACGCCGCAGGCTTCCAAGCGGTTCATGAACGCCGGGCGGACGCCGGTCGCTTCGAAGTGGCCGAACGCCTTGCCGTCCTCATCGATGCCGTCCTTGACGAACAGGAAGATGTCCTGCATGATGATCGTGTCCTGCTCCATGTTGAGCACTTCGGTGATGTGCGTCACCTTACGCGGCCCGCCTTGCAGACGGCTGGCCTGAATGATCAGGTCGACGGCCGACGGCGAACTGGTGACGGATCGCCTTCAGCGGCAGTTCGACGCCGCCCATCGTGATCATCGTTTCGATACGGGAGACGGCGTCGCGCGGGTTGTTGGCGTGAATGGTGGTCATCGAGCCTTCGTGGCCGGTGTTCATGGCCTGCAGCATGTCGAGCGTTTCCGGCACCGCGGCATTCGCCGATGATGATCCGGTCAGGCCGCATACGCAGGGCGTTCTTCACCAGGTCGGTCGCCGTGACGCGGCCCTTGCCTTCGATGTTCGCCGGACGCGTTTCCAGCCGCAGCACGTGTTCCTGCTGCAACTGCAGTTCGGCCGCGTCTTCGATCGTGATGACGCGGTGATCGTTCTGAATGAAGCTCGACAGCGTGTTGAGCAGCGTCGTCTTTCCGGAACCGGTACCGCCGCTGATGATGATGTTCAGCCGGGCCTTGATCGCCCCTTCCAGCAGCATCACCATTTCCGGCGTGAAGGCGCCGAATCGCAGCAGGTCTTCCAGCGCCAGCGGCTTCGAGCCGAACTTGCGAATCGTGAGCGACGGGCCGTCGAGGGCCAGCGGCGGAATGATCGCGTTCAGACGCGAGCCGTCCGGCAGCCGGGCGTCGACCATCGGCGAGGTTTCGTCGACGCGGCGGCCGACGCGCGAGACGATGCGGTCGAGAATCTGCAGCAGGTGGTCGTTGTCGCGGAACGTGACGTTCGATGCTTGAGATGCGGCCGTTCTTTTCGACGAAGACGTTCTTCGGGCCGTTGATCATGATGTCGGCGACGCCCTCTTCCTTCAGCAGGATTTCGAGCGGGCCGAAGCCGAACGTTTCGTCGAGCACTTCTTCGATCAGCCGTTCGCGTTCCGACCGGTTGAGCAGCGGGTTCTCGGTGTCGCACAGGTGTTCGACGACCAGGCGGATTTCGCGGCGGAGCGTGTCGCCTTCCAGTTCGCCCAGGCGGGACAGGTCGAGCTTGTCGACCAGCTTGCCGTGGATCAGCCGCTTGAGGTTTTCAAAATCGGTCTGTACCAGAACTAAATCGATCTGAAGCAGATGCTGAGGGGGCAGCCATGACGATTTCTCTCCGTAAATCTGGTGACAACTGGCACACAAGACCACCACGCGTTGCTCTGCAGTGCGCTGACAGGTCCAAGTCAGTTCTCCACCCGGGACGAATGGTCTGACCTGCAACTCTAGGTCAGGAAATCTGCCCGCGCCGCTGTCGACCAGCGGGATGTTGAAAAAAAACCACAACTCCCACTCGGAGGCAAGGGGACAGGCCGCGAGTCGAGACAAACGTCATGAGCCGCTGCCCGCACAGAGGCACCGCCGCTCTGCGAGAATCCTGCGTTTCATCAACTTCGCCCAGTTCGCCTGCTTCGTGCCTGGGATTGCTCCCAACAGGCAGGAACTATGGCGTCACGATCTGTCAGCACAATTGATTTCAGCCGCAGGACCGGTATCCTCTGCGTCTTTGACGGACGCTGGCAGAGACTGCCTGGCGTTCAACCCGATCTACAAGCGTTGCCCCCTGTTTGAGGATGTTCCGATGGCGAAGCGTTCCATTGATACGGTTGATGTCGCTGGTAAACGAGTGCTGATGCGAGTGGACTTCAATGTCCCCCTCGATGCCGACCTCAACATCACCGACGATGGCCGTATCCAAGGCGCACTCCCGTCGATTCAGTCGGTACTTCAGCGTGGCGGGAGGCTGATTCTGATCAGTCACCTCGGTCAACCGAAGACTGCTGATCCTAACTGCAGCCTGAGGCCAACTGCCGTGCGACTCGCCAAGCTGATCGGAAGTCCGGTCGCCTTTGCCACCGATGCTGTCGGTGACGATGCCCGAGCCAAGGTCGCTGCTCTCAAAAATGGTGACGTCGTCGTGCTCGAGAACCTGCGCTTCAACGAGGGTGAGAAGCAGGGCGACGCTCAGTTTGCCGCCAGTCTCGCCGCCATGGCCGATATCTACTGCAACAACGCTTTTGGAACCTGCCATCGCCTCGATGCCTCGATGGTCGCGGTCCCCCAGGCGATGGGCCAGCGCCCCAAGGTCGTCGGCTCGCTCGTCGAGCGGGAAATTGCGTTCCTCAGCGATGCAATCGCCAAACCGCAGCGACCGTTCGTCGCCATTCTCGGTGGGGCCAAGGTCTCCGACAAAATTGAAGTGATCCGCAATCTCCTGAACGTCTGCGACCAAGTGCTCATCGGAGGTGCGATGGCCTATACCTTCTCGCTGGCACAAGGCGGAGCGGTCGGGAAGAGCCTCGTGGAACGCGACAAGGTCGACTTGGCCCGAGAACTGATGCAACTCGGCGGAGCGAAACTGGTGTTGCCGGTCGACACACATTGCGGCGACGCCTTCTCGGGCAACTGCAACAAACAGGTGGTTGCCGCTGGTAAAATCCCCGAGGGCTTCGAAGGGCTCGATATCGGACCGCAAACCGCCGCTCGGTACGAACGGCTGATTCAGAAGGCGAAGACCGTGGTCTGGAACGGCCCGATGGGTGTGTTCGAGATGCCTCCGTTCGATGCCGGGACTGCGCCGCGTCGCCGAGGCTGTCGCAGCGAGCGGGGCGATGAGCATCATCGGTGGCGGCGACTCCGCCGCTGCCATCGAACAGTTCGGGCTGGCCGACCGAGTTTCGCATGTCAGCACGGGAGGTGGCGCCAGTCTGGAGATGCTCAAAGGGGTCAAGTTCGCCGCTGTCGAACTCCTCGACGAAGCGTGACAGACAGAGGTGACGCTTAAGGCTTCTTGGCCAATTGAAGCTCGAAGGGTGAGACTCCCTTTCTGGGAGAATCGTCGGCAATCCGAGTGTCGACTACGAAGCAATAGTTCAGCAGCCCTGCTTCGGAAAACTTGAGATAACGCTTTTCACCCTCAGCGAGTGGCGTATCCAAGATCTTCTTCGCCTCGGAGTACATCGCGTCGACAGTGATGGCTGCGGTGCCACCTGGGTGGCTGCCCAGATCCTTGCCGGTTTCAACCCATGTCGGCTTCTCTTCAACTGCCACCTCACCAGGTTTCACAGGTTTGGGCTCGCCGAACTCCTTGAACTTCCGCTCGACCACCTGGTTCTCCTGCACGGTGACCGTGGTGACCGATCCGAAGCCGAAAGCCGAAGACCACCGCACGCTGTACGAGTAGTTTCCCCCGCAGGCATCGCGGGCCTTTTCCCACTTCGCCAGACTCGCCTGAAGCTGTTCCGCTTCGGTCCCCACCGGGTCAGCAGCCTGAACAGTCAGACACAGAGCAGTAGCCGACAGGAAGAGAACCAGCAAGCGGAAGGTCATGGCAGACGAACGACAGAACATCTTTCATTCTCCAGGAATTGAGCTTCTCGAAACGGAACGACCCAGGCATCGCACCGCGGGGAGACTGTCGGAACGAGCGGTTTGCAGCGATTTCGACGCGCTGTCCCTCGGGTTCGTTCCGTTAAAAAACAGAACTTCGCTCCATCCGCTTGGAAATCCACCATTCCGAGACTTCTTGCCACTGCTCGGCCGCCCCGTCAAGCGGTAACCGATGTTGATCCCAGACTCTCGACTACTTCGCCATCCTGTCGCGCGGCGGTACGAGCCGCCAGGCGGAGGTAGCCTTCGTCGAAGCGAAACCTGAGTTTGACACCTCTGCCAGTGGAAGCGAGTTCCACGTCGAGGGCATCGTCGGTTTGTCCAGCGGGGAACGCCGCTTTGACTAACTCGCGGATCGTTTGATGGCGTGCACTCTCCGCATTGACGAGTGGAAGCCAGGCTTGCAGATGCAGCGTGAAACTGACGAGTGGCAACACCTCTCGCGGGGCGTCGTCCTGTTTGATGTCGTCCTGATTCTCGATGGCTGCCTCTGGCAGCGGGACGAGACCGGCCTGTTGCTCCAGCTCTGCGAGTTTGGACGGCGTGGAATTGCCGCCGACCGCGAACCAGCAACTGTCGCGACCGGTGCCCAGATACAGCGCGGCGTCTGCACCATAGAACCGGACATCCCGACTCCGCACCTCTCGCGACACGACCTGGTGCAGCGACAGCGACTCGCTCTTGCCAACACCACTCTCGACTCGTGCGACATTGGGAGCTTTTGCGACATAAGGAAGCACGGTTTTCATCGCCTCTTGCAAACCTTCGGGCTTCACGACAAAGAGCCCAGTCAGCAGAATGAACGGTTCCCCCGGCTCTGAACGAAACTGGGCAAACCCCTCGATGAGCCGAGAGTCGATCGAAGACTGCAGCGTCTCCAGTGCCTGCAGAATGCGGCTGCGTTCGGGAGCGGTCAGCTCGGGGATCGGGTTTTGCTCTGCCTGCAACCGCACGAAGTTGACGATGTCGCTCCCGAGTGCCTGCCCTTCTTCCGTGAGTCGCATGCCGGTGATGCACGACAGCGCCGAGTCGGATTCTCGAACCGAGGCAAAGCGATGGGCGGTCAGACTGATCTGCTCGAACCAAGTCGCGAGGCTCCCATCAGCCGTCGTATCGAGCCGAAGTTCCACGATCGCTTCGCGATCGTCCGGCGCGATTCGCAACCCGGCCACCAACAGTTCGCTCTGATCCAGGAGTGCCAGAACCATGCCGACAACCGCTTGCTGGGCCCGGGACCGCACGGCGTACTCCGGCTCGGGTTCGTCCGGCTTCCGCGCGAGTTCGCGGTCTGTTTCGACAAGGAACTTCGCGCGTGCCTGCTGAATCAGAGCCATGGGGATCCCGTGACGTCGAACCGAAAGCACGACGTCAAACTCTGCTGTCAGCGGCTCCGTCAGCTTGCGAATTTGTGCTGCCGACAGGTCGACCGGGGCATCCCGGGCTTGGTGACCCGGGCGTAACCATCGGAGATTTTCAGCGGATGACGGACTCCTCCCAACAAGATCGTGAAGTCGTTGCTGCCTGCTGGTTGCTCGATGGCGAGCCCCAGTCTGCTGGCGGTCTGCTGCAGAGCCGGGATGTCGTCTACTGGGAAAAAGGCAAGCGGGATCGGTTCGGCTTCAGGATGCGCCGGATCCAGGAAGATCATTGCCCCACCGGGAAGCTCCCGATTGAGACCAGCCAGTCCGTTCAGACCTTCCAAGCCAGTATGGACGAGTTGCGAGAGATGCTGCAAGTCACCGATCGCACAGAGGTGGTCGAAGTCTTCCAGAATGCGATCGACACCAGCGACCGCGACCAAGGCGACCGGCTCCGACAATGGGGCAGCGTCCGGTTCGGCAGCGACTGCCATGGCGGTGTACAGCAAGAGCAGCAGAACCACGAGCAGGTTCGGGATGCGACTCTCTGTCAAGCAGCGTCTGTCGTCACTGGCCAAGTTCACCGGTCTCTTCCTCTATCACGGGGCGTCTGGTGTCACGGGGCGTTTGGTTCTACGGGGGGGCGGGGACTGTCCGCCAAATCTCTGGGCCATTCGAAGCTCCGCCCGCCCACTTCGCGCCTGTCATCTTCGCAGAGGCTTCGATTTCGGACAACAGCTCCAGAGAAGGCACCCCGAACGATGACAGGCAGCAAGGCGGTTCAGCCAAGATACCTGCCGTTTCGCGATCGGGTGTCAACAAAACCGGCACTCCTCACAGAGGATGGCAACGCTGTCGAGATACCGCATCGGCAGCCCAAAGCGGCGGCAATTCGGGTCTGAGCGTCTGTTCCGCCGTTTCCAGCGCCCCGCCCCTAGTGCTTCGTCAACCCTGAGAAATGGGGTAGCAGAAGTCGTGAGACTTCTGAAATCGGCGCCTGTTGCCGCATCATCGAAACTCTTACGAGTTCCGCTACTCTTCCCCAAAACCAAGGTTTGACGAAGCGCGTAATATCTTGCCCCTTTACCCGCGGTGATTTCTTGCAGGACAACGCTGCAACTGCGATCTGTTGAAAACCATGGTCAGTAGTCGAGGCTCGCCCCACCTTCCACTTCAATCCCCTGTCCGGTGACAAAGCTCGAATCGTCGGTCGCCAGAAACAGGCAGACTCGTCCAATCTCTTCGGGAGTGCCCATCCGATTGAACACCTGCAGCGCTGCGACTCGACGCAAGGCCGATTCCGGGTCGTCCAATGTCGCTGCCCAGCCACGCATCAACGGCGTATCGACGTTGCTTGGCAGCACCGCATTCACACGCACTCCTTGAGGTCCAAGCTCCACTGCCAACGCCTTGGTCAGGCTGAGCTGTGCTCCCTTCGAGGCGGCGTAGGCCGACGACCGATCCTGCCCCAGCACGGCGGTCATCGAACTCACGATGACGATGGTTCCTTGAGTCTGCCTGAGATGCGGGACCGCAAACTTACAGCCCGCGTAGGTCGCCACAAAGTTCAGCCGCATCAAAGACTCGACATCTTCAATCGACGTGTCGTCGATGGTCGTCGCCGGTGGGTGAGCACCCGCGTTGTTGATCAGACAGTCCAGTCGCCCGAATCGCTGTACAACCACGGCGATGGCGTGCTTCAGACTCGCGACATCCGAGACATCGCATGGCACGAGCATGACGTGCGGCTGGTCGGAGCGATTCAACTCATCGGCGAGAGCTTGCCCCGCCTCAGTATCCACATCGAGAATCGCGACCTGACCGCCCTCGGCGTGAAAGACCTGCCACACAGCCGGCGCCAATTCCTTTGCTGCCCCCGGTCACGATCACTGTTCGATCCCGAAATCGCATTGCGCCACCTGCTCCTGACTAATTGGCACGACCTCCACAGACTCGTTGAGCATTCGTTCTGCTCGACGAGATTGCCTGTTATCGTATCGCACCTTGACTGCCGAGGAAATCGCCGGGCGACCTTGGTGATTTCCCGACGAACTCCTCCGCAGTCACGATAAGGATCGTCGCCGACTTGCGGCCTGAGGCAGACGACTCAATAATTGGGAGCCCAGCCGCCCGGCTTCACTCACTGGGCGACTTGGTCCAGTCGAGGAACGACTCGAGCCCGAAATCCTGACAGAACAATCCAGGCTTCAGGAGAGATCACCGATTGCTGTTGTCCGTCCCAACCGCTGCTGCTGTCCATTCACGATGGTTGACCTCAACTGAACTCCTCACTTTCCAGCAGCGGCGATTCTTGAATCGCTTCTAAAACTCCCTGACAGCCGGCCTCCGCGTTGGCTCGATCCAGTTCGCATTCCCTTCCGCTCCCAGAAACAACGTCCCATGACACAGCTCAACAAATATCTCCTCCCGCATCACCCAGCCCAAGTCCCAAGGCGCCTCCCAGGCCATGCTCTATGGCACCGGCTGACGCGAAGCGACATGAACAAGGCCCAGGTCGGCATCGCCAGCGTCTGGTACGAGGGCAACACCTGCAACATGCACCTCAACGACCTGGCCGCCAAGGTGAAAGAAGGGGTGCACGGCCGCCGGGCTGGTCGGCATGCGGTTCAACACCATCGGCGTCAGCGACGGCATCTCGATGGGCACCGACGGGATGTAGCTACTCGCTGCAGTCGCGCGACCTGATCGCCGACTCGCATCGAGACCGTCATGGGCGCCCAGTGGTACGACGCCCTCATCGCGCTCCCCGGCTGCGACAAGAACATGCCCGGCTGCCTGATGGCGATGGGCCGGCTCAACCGCCCGGCG
The DNA here is from genome assembly GCA_963819615.1 of uncultured Alphaproteobacteria bacterium. Classification (GTDB taxonomy): domain Bacteria; phylum Pseudomonadota; class Alphaproteobacteria; order Rhizobiales; family Aestuariivirgaceae; genus Aestuariivirga. The sequence goes on along the minus strand of CAWFWW010000008.1, from coordinate 10,021 downwards.
CTCATGGTCTACGGCGGCACGATCAAGCCGGGCTGCACGCACGACGGGCGATCACAAGCTCGACATCGTCTCGGCGTTTCAGTGCTTACGGCGAATACCTCGCCGGCAAGATCACCGAAGAGGAGCGGCAGCGAAATCGTCCGCAGCAGCATGTCCCGGCGCCGGCGCCTGCGGCGGCATGTACACGGCCAACACGATGGCCTCGGCGATCGAAGCGCTGGGCATGTCGCTGCCCTACAGCTCGTCGATTCCGGCCGAAGATCCGGCGCAAGCTCGACGAATGCTTCGCCGCCGGCGAGGCGATTCGCACCTGCTGGAAAGCGACATCAAGCCGCGCGACATCATGACCCGCGCGGCGTTCGAGAACGCGATGGTCGTCGTGATGGCGCTCGGCGGCTCGACCAACGCCGTGCTGCATCTGATCGCGATGGCCCGCGGCGGTGGACGTGCCGCTGACGATCGACGACTTCCAGAAGGTCAGCGATCGCGTTCCGTTCCTCGCCGACCTGAAGCCGAGCGGCAAGTACGTGCATGGAAGACCTGCACCACGTCGGCGGCACGCCGGCGGTGATGAAGTATCTGCTGGAAAAAGGCTTGCTCGACGGCGACTGCCTGACCGTACCGGCAAGACGCTCGCCGAGAACCTGGCCGAGCTGCCGGGCCTCGACGCCGGGCAGGACGTGATCCAGCCGATCGAAAAGCCGATCAAGGCGACCGGCCACATCCGCATCATGCGCGGCAACTTCTGCCCCGACGGCGCCGTGGCCAAGATCACCGGCAAGGAAGGACTCGTCTTCAGCGGCCCGGCCAATGTGCTACGACAGCGAAGAAGACATGCTGCACGGCCTGGAGCAGAAGGAGATCAACAAGGGCGACGTGATCATCATCCGCTACGAAGGCCCCAAGGGCGGCCCCGGCATGCCGGAGATGCTCACGCCGACCTCGGCCATCATGGGCGCCGGCCTGGGCGACGACGTGGCCCTGATCACCGACGGCCGCTTCTCCGGCGGCTCGCACGGCTTCATCGTCGGCCACGTCACGCCCGAAGCCCAAGACGGCGGCCCGATCGCCCTGGTCGAAGAACGGCGACATCATCACGCATCGACGCCGAGAAGCAACCGCATCGACGTCGACCTGTCAGCGACGCCGAACTCGCCAAGCGCCGAGCCGCCTGGAAAGCCCCGCCGTACAAAGCCACCCGCGGCACGCTCTACAAGTACATCAAGAACGTGAAGAGCGCGTCGGAGGCTGCGTGACGGACGAGTAACCAAGGCAGTTCCCCACGGTGGCGAACAGATCGGCGGACTGCAAGTCCAACAGGTCTGCGTCGTGGATCTGCGAGCCGCTCAGTGGCCTTCGTGGTAGATCTGGTGGAACTCCATCTTTGGAGTTTCAGGCCCCTGGATCTGTGCGGCTCGGTACTGACGCGGTTGTGCTGGTCGGCCCAGCAGCGTTTGACCGACGAGCGTCTGAGCCACCTTCATCGAGGCAGCGCACGACGTCGGCGGACACGACCCGCTCGATCGCCGAAGAGGTCGAGCAGCTCGGCGAGCCCGGCGGCCTGGCGCGCGCCCTTGTCGTCGAGCGGGCGCTTGCGGTCGGGGCCGTCGAACGAGCCGCGCTCGCCGGCGCTGCCGTGACGGACGACGACGAGCGGGAACGTCGCGATCGGGCCGCGCATCGAGCTCGTCGAGGATCGAGCGGTCGCGCTCGGGCAGCAGCCGCTTGCGGGCGTCGGCCGGCGAGAGCCACGCGAGCTCGTCGACCTCGTCGTTCGGCGCGAACTCGCCGCCGTGCGCACCGCATCGCCCAGTAGCGCACCCGCTTGGGCACGCCGTCCTTGTCGTAGCGGATCTCGCCGAGCGGCCGACCGACGACGCGCGGTGAAGCCGGTCTCCTCCTCGACCTCGCGCACGGCGCCGAGCAGCGGGTGCTCGCCGGACTTGATCTTGCCCTTGGGCAGCGACCAGTCGTCGTACTTCGGGCCGGTGGATGACGGCCGATCTCGATGTCGTCGCCGGCCTCGTCGGGCGCCACAGCGCGCCGCCTGCCGCTTCGATCGAGTCGGGTGCGCGGCGTCGTCATGGCGGCAGAGCGTAGTTGGCGCGCGTCGCGGGCCGCGCAGGCGCTCGATCAGGGCTCAGCCGGCGTCGGCGTCGTCGACGTCCGCGGCTCGTGGCGGGTCCGGATCAGTTCGCGCTGGAAGTCGATCGTCGCCGCGGGTCGCGTCCACGCGCCGTCGGCGTCGAGCTCCCAGGCCCGGAGTCGGGGTTGGACGCGAGCGTCGAGCATCGCCGCGATCCGGCGCGCGCGCGCCGGCGTCGGTGATCCGCACGAGCGCCTCGACGCGGCGGTCGAGGTTGCGGTGCATCATGTCGGCGCTGCCGATGAACACCTCGGCGTCGCCGGCGTTGCGCGAAGCGGTAGATGCGCGAGTGCTCGAGGAAGCGGCCGAGGATGCTGCGCACCCGGATGTTCTCGGACAGCCCGGGCACGCCCGGGCCGCAGCGCGCACATCCCGCGGACGACGAGGTCGATCGGCACGCCGTCCGATCGACGCGTGGTACAGCGCGTCGATGATCGCCTCGTCGACGAGGTTGTTGACCTTGATCGTGATCGCGGCGGGCGGCCCGGCGCGCGCGTGCGCGGCCTCGCGCCGGATCAGCGCTCGAGCAGGCTCGGGCGCAGCGTGTCGGGCGCGACGAGCAGCGTGCGCGTAGTCGCTGCTGCCGGGTGTAGCCGGTCAGGTGGTTGAACAGGTCGGCGAGGTCGGCGCCGACGGCCGGGTCGGCGGTGAGCAGGCCGAAGTCCTCGTAGATGCCGCGCGGTCTTCGGGTTGTAGTTGCCGGTGCCGACGTGGGCAGTAGCGGCGCAGCGAGCCGTCGGGCTCCTGGCGCACGACGAGCGAGCAGCTTGCAGTGCGTCTTGAGGCCGACGAGGCCGTAGACGACGTGGCAGCCCGCCTGCTCGAGCGCGCGCGCCCAGCGGATGTTGGCCTCCTCGTCGAAGCGCGCCTTGATCTCGACGACGACGAGCGACCTGCTTGCCCGCCCGCGCGGCGTCGATCAGCGCGTCGACGATCGGCGAGTCGCCGCTGGTGCGGTAGAGCGTCTGCTTGATCGCGAGCACGCGCGGGTCGGCGGCGGCCTGCTCGATGAACGCCTGCACGCTGTGCTGAACGAGTCGTACGGGTGGTGCACGAGCACGTCGCCGGCGCGCAGCGCGGCGAAGATGTCGGTGGTCGCGCCGCCGTCGCCGTCCTGCAGCCGCGGGTGCGTCGCGGGCACGAACGACGGGTACGTCAGGTCGGGCCGGTCGAGTGCCGGCGATCGCCCAGAGCCCGGCGAGGTCGAGCGGGCCGGGCAGCCGGTCGACCTCGTGCGCGGCGATGCCGAGCTCGCGCACCAGCAGGTCGAGCACCCGCTCGCTCATGCGCGTCTCGACCTCGAGCCGCACCGGGGTGCCGAACCGGCGCGCGCATCAGCTCGCGCTCGAGCGCGTGCAGCAGGTTCTCGACCTCGTCCTCCTCCTCGACCTCGACGTCCTCGTTGCGGGTGACGCGGAACGCGTGCTCCTCGACGATCTCCATGCCGGGGAACAGCTCGTCGAGGTACGCGGCGATGACGTCCTCGAGCGGGACGAACCGGGTGCGCTGCCGTCGATCGGGCACGAACCGCGGCAGCAGCGGCGGCACCTTGACCCGGGCGAAGTGCTCGCCGCCGGTCGCGCGGTCGCGCACGAGCACCGCGAGGTTGAGCGAGAGCCCGGAGATGTACGGGAACGGGTGCGCCGGGTCGACCGCCAGCGGGGTCAGCACCGGGTAGACCCGCTCGCGGAAGAGGTCGTGCAGCTGCTCGCGCTCGTCGGCGTCGAGCTGCGACCAGTGCAGGATCTCGATGCCCTCGTCGGCGAGGTCCGGCTGGTGACCTCGGCGAACAGCGCGGCGTGCCGGCGGCGAGCTCGGCGGACCGGCGCCAGATCAGGTCGAGCTGCTCGCGCGCGGTCAGCCCGGACGGGGTCGACGCGGGCGAGCCCGGTCGCGAGCCGGCGCTTGAGGCCGGCGACGCGCACCATGAAGAACTCGTCGAGGTTGCCGGCGAAGATCGCCAGGAACCGGACGCGCTCGAGCAGCGGCACCTCCGGGTCGCGCGGCGAGCTCGAGCACCCGCTCGTTGAAGTCGAGCCAGCTGGCCTCGCGGTCGAGGAACCGGTCGGCGGGCAGCTCGCGGTCGATCGGGGGCGCGGGTTCGGTCCGGGCGTCGTCGAGCTCCTCGGCGAGCGCGTCGGCGTACTCGGCGGCGCCTCGGGAGCGGCGGGGGTGCCCGCCGGTCGTGGTCACGCCCCATCGTCCTGCGTCCGCGGGCGCCTCGCGCCACCGCCGGTGGATCCCGGTGGAACGCCGGCTGAACATCCGGGCGTCCGGCTCGAGGCGTGGTTCGGCGCGCGGCGTGGCTCGGACGCCAGTGGCGGCGCGTCCGCCCCGCAGTAGCGGGCGCCGTCGGCGGGCGCGCGGGCACGCCGGCGCTCGGACCGGCGCGCGGCTCCTCGCTCGCGCGACCTGGACGGTGTTGCGCACGGTGAGCCACGGCGAGCACGGCGCCGAGCACCAGCAGGCCGGCGCAGATCAGCATCGCCGACTGGTAGCCCGTCGGAGAACTCGCTCGGCACCTCGTAGTCGGCGCCGGACAGCCCGACGATCAGCGGCAGCGCGGCGACCGAGAGCAGCCCGGCCGCGCGGGCGACCGCGTTGTTCACCCCGCTGGCCAGCCCGGCGTGCTCGGCCTCGAGCGCGCCGAGCACGGCGGCGGTCAGCGGCGCCACGGTCAGGGCTCAGGCCGAGCCCGAACACGAGGTCACCGCCGGCAGCACGTCGGTCCAGTAGTCCGCGCCCGCGCCGATCCGGCTCAGCATGCAGCAGCCCGACGGCGGCGAGCAGCGGGCCGAGGTCATCGGCAGCCGCGGGCCGATCCGCTGCGCGAGCGCGCCGGCGCGGGCCGACAGCAGCAGCATCAGCACGGTGACCGGCAGCAGCGCGACGCCCGCTCGCGATCGGCGAGAAGCCGGCGACGACCTGCAGGTTGCAGCGACGACGAAGAAGAACACGCTGCCGAGCGCCGCGTAGACGCAGAACGTGACGACGTTGACCGCGCTGAACTGCCGGATGCGGAAGATGCCGAGCGGCAGCATCGGGTGCGCGGCTGCGCCGCTCGACGACGACGAAGCGCGATCAGCGCGAGCGACCGCGACCACGATCGCGACGACGACCGGCGGCGGACGTCGCCGCCGAGGTTCGGCCGCCTCGATCAGCGCGAACGTGAGCGCCGCGAGCGCGAGGCGCCGAGCACGGCGCCGGGGATGTCGAAGTGGTGCGACGCGGTCTCGTCGCGCGACTCGGGGACGTGCCGCGCGACGACGAGCACCACGACGCGCGAGCGGGAGGTTGATGAGGAACACCCAGCGCCAGCTCGCGGACTCCACCAGCCAGCCGCCGAGCAGCGGCCCGATCGCGCTCGCGACGCCGGTGAGCCCGGACCACGCGCCGATCGCCCGCGCCCGGTCGCTCGGGATGGAAGCTCGCCTGCATGATCGCGAGCGAGCCCGGGGTGAGCAGCGCGCCGCCGACGCCCTGCAGCACGCGGGCCGCGACGAGCATCTCGACGGTCGGTGCGAGCGCGCACAGCAGCGGACGCGAGCGGCGAACCAGACGACGCCGAGCAGGAACATCCGCTTGCGGCCGAACCGGTCGCCGAGCGAGCCGCCGATGCAGGATCAGCGCGGCGATGCTCAGCGTGTAGCCGTTGACCGTCCACTGCAGCCCGGCGAGCGAGGCGTCGAGGTCGCGCGCCGATGCTCGGGCAGCGCGACGTTGACGACGGTGCCGTCGAGGAACGCCATCCCGGATCCGAGGACGGTCGCGAGCAGCACCCAGCGACCGGAGGCCTCGGAGATGCCGTAGACCGCTGTCACGGCTTTCGTCACGGTCGCTGCGCCATCGAGCCATCGTGGCCACGCGGGGTATCCTGGGGCACGCAGTCCCGTTGCACGGGATGACGCATTCTCACATACGGGAGGAGTCACCGGTGGCTGAGCGCAAGAAGATCGTGATCGCCGGTGGCGGCCCGGTCGGCATGGTCGGCGCGCTCCGCCTGGCCCAGGCCGGCCTCCCCGTCACCGTCCTCGAGCAGGGCGACGACCTCGTCGACCGACTCGAAGGCCTCGACCTTCCACCCGCCGACGCTCGAGCTGCTCGAGGAGCTCGGCGTCGATCGACGAGATGCTCGCGCAGGGGCTCAAGGCGCCGCTGTTCCAGCAGCGCACCCGCGAGGGCGACGTCCTCGCCGACCTCGACCTCGCCGAGCTCGCGGACCTCACGAAGTACCCGTACCGGATCCAGCTCGAGCAGTCGAAGCTCACGCGGATCATCCGCCCGATCCTCGAGGCGCTGCCGAACGTCGAGCTGCTCTTCGACCAGCACGTCGACCGCGCCGAGGACTGCGGCGACTACGCGCGCGTCTTCGTCAACGGCAGCGACGAGCCGATCGAGACCGACTGGCTGATCGGCTGCGACGGCGCGAACTCGATGGTGCGTCAGGGCCTCGGCTTCGAGTTCGACGGCGTGACGTTCCCCGAGCGCTTCCTCGTCATGTCGACGACGCACGACTTCCGCGACGAGATGCCCGACCTCGCCGTACGTCGCGTACATCACCGACCCCGACGAGTGGATGGTGCTGCTCAAGACGCCGGACCACTGGCGCTGCCTGATGCCGATCCCGGCCGACGAGTCCGAACGAGGACGCGGTCAAGCCCGAGCGCATCCAGGAGCGGCTGCAGGGTGCGGCGCCGATCGACGGCGAGTACGACGTGCATCCAGCACTCGCTCTACAACGTGCACCAGCGGGTCGCGTCGGACTTCTCGCAGAACCGCGTGCTGATCGCCGGCGACTCCGCGCACATGAACAACCCGCTCGGCGGCATGGGCATGAACAGCGGCATCCACGACGTGTGGTCCGCGGCCGACACGATCCTCGCCGTCGAGCAGCGACGGCGCCGACTGGCAGCAAGGCGTCCGCGATCTACGGCCGCGTGCGCAGCGTCGCGTGCCACGAGTACGTGCAGGCGCAGACCACGCAGAACTTCAAGGACATGCAGGAGAAGGACCGCGCGGTGCGCGCCGCGCGCGACGACATGATGCGCAACCTCATGGTCGACGCCGAGGCGCGCCGCGCCTACCTGCTCAAGGCGTCGATGCTGACGTCGGCGCGCGAGGCGATCGCCCAGGTCAAGGACGAGCTCGCCTCCGCCTGACGCCCTGCGGACCCAGACGAACGGCCCGACCTCTGCGCGGCCGGGGCGTTCGGCGCGGTCGCGGCGTCAGCCGAGCTCGGCGCTGATCCGCGCGCGCGGTGCGCGCGGACCTTGCTGATGATGTCGGCGCGACGACGCTCGTCGAGCCGGAACATCGGGCCGGCGGTGCCGACCGACGGCGACGACCTCGCCGCGCGAGGTGACGGCGGCGGCGACGCCCCAGATGCCCTCGTCGACCTCTTCGAAGCTCTCGGTCCAGCCGGCCCGGCGCACGTTGTCGAGCGCCTGCGGGCGAGAGCAGCACGCGGCGCTCGTCGGGCAGCCGGTTCGACGATCTCGGCGACCAGGCCGTCGCGCTCGCCGCGCGGCATCGACGGCGAGCAGCACGCGCGCGGCCGAGCCGGCGTGGATCGCCATCGCCTGGCCGGGGTCGAACTGCAGGCGCACCGGGTGGCGCGACTCGGCGCGGTCGACGCAGTACGCGAACGCGCCGCCGCGGCGGCTGATCAGGACGGTCTCGTCGATGTCGTCGCGCAGCGCCACGATGTGCGGGCGGGCGACCTCGACGAGCGTGGCGCGGGCCGAGGCGACGCCGCGGGACGAGCCCGACGATGCGCTCGGTGAGCCGGTACTCGCCGCCGCCGGCGGAGTCGACGAGGCCGACCTCGCGCAGCAGCGCGATGTAGCGGTACATCGTCGACTGCGGGACGCCGAGGTGCGAGGCGAGACCGGGGACGGTCCAGCTCGGGTGGTGCTCGTCGAACGCGAGCAGCGCGTGGAGGAGCTTGCGCGAGGACTCAGCGCCGACGGTGCGGTTCGTCCGAGGTGCCACGGTCCGGCGCCTGCCCTTGGTCGATAATCGTCATGGGACAGTAATCCCGCTCTCCCGGCGTCTCTAACCGTCAGCGCCGCGAGTAACTTGCGGCCATGCGTAGCACGATGCAGGAAGCCCCGCTGTCCGTGGCACGGATCCTCGCGCACGGCGCCCGTACCCACGCGCGCAGCAAGGTCATCACCTGGGGACCCGACGGGTCGCCGCACGCCGGACGTTCGCCGAGGTCGGTTCCGACGCCGGCACGTCTCGCACACGCGCTGCGCCGGCTCGGCGTCGACGGCGACCAGCGGGTCGGCACTTTCATGTTCAACAACGCCGAGCACCTCGACGGCCTACCTCGCGGTGCCGTCGATGGGCGCCGTGCTCCACACGCTGAACATCCGGCTCGCCCCGCGCGACGTCGCCTGGATCGCCGAACCACGCGCGAGGACCACGTCGTGATCGTCGACGCCGCGCTGGTGCCCGCGTTCGCCGCGGTGCTGCCGCGAGCTCGACGACGGTGCGCCACGTCGTCGTCAACGGCGCGGCCGACACCGCGCGCTGCTCGGCGCCGGCGCCGTGCGAGGTGCACGACTACGGCGACGCTGCTCGCCGCGCGAGCCCGACGACGTTCGACTGGCCCGTCGTCGACGAGCGCGACGCCGCGGCGCTCTGCTACACCTCGCGGCACCACCGGGCGACCCGCGCGGCGTCGCGTACTCGCACCGCTCGATCTGGCTGCACTCGCTCCAGCTGCTGACCGCGCGAGGCGTTCGCGCTCTCCGACGCCGACAAGGCGCTCGTCGATCGTGCCGCAGTTCCACGCGATGGCGTGGGGCTTCCCGTACGCGGCGTTCATGAGCGGCTGCGTCGCTGCTGATGCCCGACCGGTTCCTGCAGGCCGAACCGCTCGTCGCGATGATCGAGAGCGAGCGGCCGACGTACGCGGCGGCCGTGCCGTCGGTGTGGATCCCGGTGCTCGAGCTCGCGGACCGCACGACGCCCGACCTGTCCTCGCTGCGCGAGGTCGTCATCGGCGGTTCGGCGTGCCCGCCCGTCGCTGATCGAGGCGTTCGAGCAGCGGCACGGCGTCCACGTCCTGCACGCGTGGGGCATGACCGAGACCTCGCCGCTGGGCTCGGTCGCGCGCCCGCCGGCCTACGCGCGCCGACGGCGACGAGGCGTGGTCGTACCGCGTCACCCAGGGCCGGCTGCCGGCCTCGGTCGAGGGCCGGCTCGTCGGCGACGACGGCGCGGTCGCTGCCGTCGGACGGCGAGGCGGTCGGCGAGCTCGAGGTGCGCGGGCCGTGGGTCACCGGCTCCTACCTCGGCGACGACGGCGCCCGGAGGCGTTCCACGACGGCTGGCTGCGCACCGGCGACGTCGGCACGCTCACGCGCCGACGGCTACCTCACGCTCACCGACCGGACGAAGGACGTCATCAAGTCCGGCGGCGAGTGGATCTCGTCGGTCGCGCTGGAGAACGCGCTGATGGCCGCACCCGGCGGTCGCGCGAGGCCGCGGTGATCGGCGTGCCCGACGAGCGGTGGGGCGAGCGGCCGCTGCGCGGTCGTCGTGCGCGCCGACGGCGCCGACGCCGACGCTCGAGCGAGCTCGCGCGCGTGCCTCGCGGCGCGGGTTCGCGCGGCTGGCAGCTGCCCGAGCTGGTGGGCGTGGTCGACGAGCTGCCGAAGACGGCGACGGGCAAGTTCGACAAGAAGGTGCTGCGCGCGGCCCACGCCGCCGGCGACCTGGTCGCCGGTGCGGGTCGAGGGCTGACCGAACCGCGGCTACCGCGCCGTCGCGGGCGCCCGGTAACCTGCTCGCTGCTTCCGCGGGCCGGTCCCGGCCGCGGGGTGGGGAGGCGTCGCCTAGTCCGGTCGATGGCGCCCGCCTGCTGAA
>CAWFWW010000007.1:0-281430 GCA_963819615.1 uncultured Alphaproteobacteria bacterium | reverse complement strand
AACGCATTGGCATCGTCGGCGCGCGGTTTTGAAGTCTGGCGGAAAACGCCTCCCTCTGAAAGAGCTGCGATCATGCGGCGCGCAGCGGTGCTTGTGCGCCAACGCGCCCGAGACATTGCACCAATATTCACGATGGAACTGGGTAAGACGATAAATAAATCGTTGGCGGAAATTGAACGCTCCGCAACTTTTCTGGATTGGGACTCGGAAGAAATCCGCCGTCTCTATGGTCGTATTGTTCCGACTGATCCGCCGATCCAACAATTCGTGGTGCGCGAACCCATTGGTCCCGTGGCGGCCTTTACGCCGTGGAATGTGCCGATGAGTGCGCCCTCCCGCAAAATCAGTGCGTCGTTGGCGGCAGGGTGTTCAATCATTTTGAAGCCCGCCTCCGAAACGCCAGCTACGGCTTGTTTGTTTGCACAATGCTTCATCGATGCGGGCCTCCCAAAAGGGGTACTCAATGTTGTCTTCGGTGACTCCGATGAAGTATCGCGGACACTGATCTTGTCTCCCATCACGCGCATGGTGTCGCTGACAGGCTCTGTCAATGTTGGGCGGCGCTTGATGCTTCTGGCTGCTGAGGCCATGAAACCAACATTGATGGAACTTGGAGGCCATGCCCCTGTTCTGATCGACGAAAACGTCAACCACGACGAAATTGCGCAACTCGCCATCAACTGGAAATACAGAATGGCCGGGCAGTTTTGTTCAGCGCCTTCCCGCTATTTGATTCATCGTTCCAAATACCATCAGTTTGTTGAGAGCCTGGCAACCAAGGCAGCTGCACTCAAAGTTGGTGATGGATTTGTTGACGGCGTGCAAATGGGGCCTCTCGTGAATCGACGCCGGCTGCAGGATGTCACCAGCCTCGTGGACGATGCGGTATCGCGCGGCGCTCGCATTGCCACTGGCGGTAATCGTGTGGGCAATCGCGGCTGGTTCTATGCGCCGACTGTTCTGGCTGATGTGCCGCTTGATGCACGTATCATGCATGAAGAACCATTCGGACCTGTTTCCCCTTGCACAGCGGTTGATTCAATGGACGAGGCCTTGGCCATCAGCAACAGCTTGCCCATGGGGCTTGCCGCCTTTGTGTTCTCTAACTCCATTGCAACGACAGACTATTTGTCCAAGGAACTGCAAGTTGGTTCTGTTGCCGTCAATGTTTTCACCAGCCCAGGTGGTGACGCGCCATTTGGTGGCAACAGGCAGAGCGGCATCGGCAGGGAAGGCGGACATGAAATGTACCATAGCTATACAGTTGCCAAAACAATTGCCGAGAGGCGTGTGCAGGTCTAGGTATGAGGAATATGGTCGTCAGAGTTTTCATAAAAGACGGCCCAGTTAGGCTTCGCCTATGATCATGGAAATCGACCCAAAGAAACTGCTTTATTTTGCTGTTGTCATTGAACAAGGCAGTCTTAATCGCGCAGCCAAATTTTTGCACGTGTCCCAGCCTGCCCTGTCTACATCCATGGATCGATTGGAAGCCGAAGTTGGACTAAAGCTTTTGCAGCGTGGTCCGAAAGGAATTGTGACCACGCGAAGCGGAGACATTCTCTACTGCCATGCGCGGTTGATTCGAGAAGAAATTGAACTGGCCGAACGCGACCTAGTTCAAGCACGAGATGACAATTCGGATTCAATACGGATCGGGAGTTTGCCAAGTCTGGCGAGCAAGATCATTCCCTTGGCCTTGAGCAAGTGGCGGGAGACCCATAAAGAAGGCCATCTGCAAATCATCGAAAATGCGCAGATTGATTTGTTGATCGGATTGTTGCGACGAGATTTTGACTTTGTCATCGGTTTCACCGAGATGTTTGATATGCTGGATGGTCTGCGCCAGCGCGTTTTGTTCCGTGACAAACTTTGCGTCATTGCGGGTCCAAACCATCCCCTTCGCAAAACCGAGAATCTGGCTTGGACAGATCTGGTCAAGTTTCCTTGGATCAGCCCAACATCGCGCCGCGCCCACACGGTTCTGGAACACATTGTGAAAACGATGAATGTTTCACCACCTCATCAAATTACTGTGTGCGGATCAGTTTCACTTTTGAAATCACTGGTCGCAGAGACTGATCATCTCGCACTGCTTCCCGCCCATGCGGTGAGTGAGGAAATTGCAGACGAACGCATCTGTGCGTTGCCATTCGAAGATGCAGCCCTCAATCGCGATATCGCCGTATTCTTTCGAGAGGGCTATGAGATGGACCAAACGCGCAAAGACTTGGTGGACTGCGTTTCAAAGATCGGCCTCGAACTTTGTCGCGACAAACTTCAAAGCCTGCCAAGGGCCGCCCAACCATCGACGACTTGAGTTATTGAGAAGAAAACCGGCGCAACCCAGTTGCGCCGGTTGCAGACATCAGAACCTTGGGAGGGTGACCGAGAAGAATAGAGAGTCTTCATTTGCCTTGATGTCTACAGATTTGTCAGTCGGAAGCAGCTCTACGGCCGTCTTCTCGCCATAGGTTTTACCCTCAATTGTAATGCTGCCTTGGCTCATGAAAAGCACTTCAATCGAAGTACGGTTTCCTGTTTTGAAGGTGGCGCCTGCATCAACCTTGATGAAGGCAATCTTGGTTTCGCGTTCTGTGAAAACGCCGAGCACCTTGGTTGAAACTCCCGGCGTATCTGATTTGACCCAAGCATAAGAGTTCGGATCCATAGTAATGATGTCGTCATAGCGCGGCGGGGCCAATACCATTTTCTTTCCCATCGCTTCTTCATAGCAAGCGGTGGCACCATCCACGTTGTGCTTCTGGCCTTTTTCATCGACCCAGGTGAAGATACCAGCCTTGAACTCGCCTTTGGATTTAAGCGCCTCGTTAGCGGCCTCGCGCCGTGGTGTGCTCAGGAAACCCGCACCACTCGCTCCACCAAACTGGATCACCATCATTTCCAGACCTTCTGGACGGTCTTGCGGACCATAATGGATACTTTCAGGAAAATAGCCGACCGAACCTTCGTCCATGATTTTATGCGGCGAGGCTGGATACTTGCCCTTCAATACGTAGCGTATCTGATCGAAATTGTGACGATGGCGCGGCGTGCCCCAGCCGCCGCCACCCGTCAGTCCGACGTTCAGCAGGTAGTTGTTAGGTAAATCATCGTCGCCTTGTAGAAGAAATTTTTGCTCGAGTTTCCCGTCTCGCATAGAGCCGACTTGACCCACCTCGGCTAAGGCCGCTTCTGAAATACGCATGTCCAATCCTCTCATCTTGAAAACAACAAAATCAATTGGCTTCAGATAATACAAAAGTGCAGTCGCCCGGTATCCTCTATTTTGGCACCAATAACATATTGTTATGACAACAATGACCGAGTGAGCCCTCTACTTGATAACAACGGTGCTGGCTGCGAAGGTGCTTGGCATGCCGCGATTGTCGCCCACAATTGTCACTATGGCAAATCATTGCGCGACCAATCGCGGGACTGTGGAAACGAAATGCAAGATATCGAAATACCGACCAGAAACCTAATGAAGGCCAAGATGAATGCGGGTGGCCTAGCCGTTGGCATGATTGTCCGGTTAATGCGCGGCGTCGAGATTGCGGCCATCGCGAAAAGTGCAGGCTTTGACTGTCTCTACATCGATCTTGAACATTGCAGTTTCTCGCTCGAAACGGTCAGCCAAATCAGTATGACGGCGACGGCACTCGGAGTAACGCCCCTGGTGCGCGTTCCAGGGCTCGACAAGGCCTTCATAAGTCGGACGCTTGAAGCAGGAGCACAAGGTATCATCGTTCCCCACCTTGAAACCAAGGCCCAAGCAGAGGAAGTGGTGAATGCTGCAAAGTTTCCGCCTTTGGGCAGTCGTTCACTTCTTGGCATCAATCCCCACACGCTATTTCGCGGCGGTCCAGCTCCGGAAATCATGCAAAAAATGAATGACGCGACACTGGTCGTCGGCATGATTGAATCGGTGAATGCTGTTCAGAATGCAGACGACATTGCAGCTGTAGAAGGTCTCGACATGCTGCTGATTGGCACCAACGATCTTTGTAATTCCCTCGGCGTGCCCGGGCAACTTGACCATGCAAGTGTACGCGAAGCTTATCGCCATGTGGCAGCGGCATGTCTGGCGAAGGGTAAGCATCTCGGCGTTGGCGGCCTGAATTCACGGCCGGAAATAGCCAAGGAAATGATCGCGATGGGTGCACGCTATGTTTCGGCAGGAAGTGACACTGGCTTTCTGATGAGTGCGGCAACTGCAACTGCCAAGTCGTTTCGATGATTTTCACAACGGAGAAGAATTGTGATAACTGAATCTGTTTCATCCCCCACTGATACGAACTTGTCAGCAACTGCTCGTGACTTTAGCGTCAATGACAGGGTGGTCATCATCACAGGTGCTGGGCAAGGTATTGGGCGTGAGCTGGCACGCCAATTTGCGGCAGCAGGCGCCAAGACAATCATCGCTGACTTGAGTATTCAGAATGCTGAATCGGTAGCAGCTGAAATCAATAGTTCTGGTGGCAATGCATTGGCCGTTACGGTGGACGTGTCAAAGAAAGGGTCCGCTGACATGATGGTCGCCGCGACACTGAAAGCTTTTGGTCGCATCGATATTCTCGTCAATAACGCATCGCTGTTTTCAAATTTGGTGAAACGCCCATTTGATGAGATCTCGGCTGACGAATGGCAGAAAGTCATGGATGTAAATATCAATGGGGTGTTCTTTTGTGCTAGCGCTGTAACCCAAGCCATGCGAGCTCAGGGCTTTGGACGCATCATCAACATTTCATCGGCCTCAGTCCATCGGGGCACCAAGAACTACCTGCATTATGTCACATCGAAATCAGCTCTGATCGGCATGACCAACTCATTGGCCCGTGAACTTGGTGCAAATGGAATCACTGTCAATTGCATAAGGCCAGGTACAGTGGCGACTGAAGTTGCCGAACGTGTTGCCAGCCTCACACCAGAAATTCGCCAACGCAACATTGACTTGCAATGCATTCCCAGAACCATTGTACCTGCTGACCTTGTGGGACTGACGATATTTCTTTCAACACCTGCCGCTGCCTTCATTACCGGACAAACCATTGCTTGCGACGGCGGATACACACATAGTTTCTAGTCACATATTTGGAGCGTTAAAAATGAAAATAGGCGTCATTGGCTTGGGCTCCATGGGTTATGGCATTTCTACTTCACTGTTGCGTGCGGGGCACCAGGTTCATGGTGCTGATGTGAATGCGGACGCTGTTAAGCGTTTCCTAGGAGATGGTGGCGAAACAGCAAGTACGGCCACTGCCGCACAAGATCTCGATGCGCTTGTTGTTGTTGTGCTCAATGCCGCCCAAGCTGAGGAAGTATTGTTCGGAAATGAAGGTCTGGCGGAACGTCTATCAGTTGGGGCCGTCGTTATCCTATGCGTGACCGTTGCGCCTGACTTTGCTCGAAATGTCGACAAGCGCTGCGCTGCTCTTGGGTTAAACTTTCTGGATGCACCAATATCTGGCGGTTCTGTCAAGGCAGCCCAAGGCAAACTTTCAGTGATGGCATCAGGAACGCCCTCAGCCTTCGAAAAGGCGCGGCCCGCACTCGATGCTATGGCAGAAACAGTGTTTGAACTCGGCGACAGTGCCGGCGCTGGCTCTGCGATGAAAGCCGTCAACCAGATGTTGGCGGGTGTGCATATTGCGGCCATGGCAGAAGCCGTTACCTTTGGTATGACCCAAGGTATCGCTCCTGAAACATTCATGAAAGTTATTCCACGCTGCGCTGGCACGAGTTGGATGCTTGAGAATCGCGCACCACATATCGTCTCTGGGGATTACACCCCCCATTCCGCTGTGGATATCTGGCCCAAGGATCTTGGCATCGTGCTGGATGCAGCACGTGCGTCAAAGTTTGAAGCGCCCATCACCGCAGCAGCATTGCAACAATTTCTTGCAGCATCTGGAATGGGGCTGGGGCGTGAGGATGACGCGGCGGTGGCCAAGGTCTATGCCCGCAATGTTGGCTTGACACTTCCGGGCACAGTCCAAAAGCCATGACAACTTTCTTTGGCGCGATTGCCGATGACTTTACGGGCGCTACCGATCTTGCAGGTCTGCTGGCGCGATCAGGTGTGCAGGTCTCCTTACGCATTGGCGTGCCGCAAGAACCGCCTAAAAATACCGCTCCTCTCGAGATCATTGCCCTCAAATGTCGCACAGCACCAGTGAATGACGCGGTTGCGGAAACGCTCGCTGCTCTCGTTTGGCTTCGGGCGGCTGGTGCGCAGCGCTTCTTCTGGAAATATTGTTCCACCTTTGACTCAACACCACAAGGCAACATTGGTCCGGTTGCTGAAGCTTTGATGGCTGCGCTTGATGCGCGACAAACCATCTATTGTCCGGCATTCCCGGAAAATGGCCGTTCCATTTTCATGGGCAACCTGTTTGTGGGCGAGCAGCCCCTGGCCGAAAGCCCGATGAAGGACCACCCCCTGACGCCTATGCGGGATTCGAATTTGATGCGCCTGCTGGCACCACAGGTGACGCGTCCCGTGGGCCTCATCAATCGGCTTGTGGTGGCAAAAGGTGCCGCTGCCCTGCGCGACGGGCTTGCCCAGCGCGCGCGTGATGGCATTGCCCATGTGGTGGTTGATGCGGTGGCCAATGATGACTTGCAAGTCATCGCCGAGGCCTGCCACGACATGCGGTTGCTGACAGGTGGCAGTGCTGCTGCCATGCCCCTGCCCGCACTGTGGATGAAGCAAGGCCATGTAGTCGCAGAGTCAACAACCCGCACCAAACGATTTGAATCCGGCTCTGCCATGGTGCTGTCTGGCAGTTGTTCGGCCATGACCAACCGTCAGGTCGCGGCCTACCTTGCTGAGGGACATCCTGGTTTTAAATTGAATCCGCTTGACCTTGCCGAGAAGGGTGCTGACGCAGCGCTCGCGTGGCTGTCGGAACAAAGTGCCGACGCAACCCCCTTGATCTATGCCACCGCAGCACCAGAAGACGTGCGCGCCGCCCAACACTCGCTTGGCGTTGAACGTGCAGGGCACGTGGTTGAGGACGCGCTTGCGTCCTGTGCCGTGCAGGCCCGAAAGCTTGGCTTCCGCCGCTTCATCGTTGCGGGTGGCGAAACATCTGGTGCCGTTGCCAAGGCTTTGGCGATTACAAGGCTCGATATAGGCGCGGAAATTGCTCCCGGTGTGCCTTGGTGCTTTGCCCAAACGGCAGGCCATGATGTGGCCATCACACTGAAGTCCGGCAATTTTGGTGCGGAAGATTTTTTCACCCGTGCCCTGAAGGTGCTTGCAGCATGACCGACGAAACGCGCCTGCGCGAACAGATGTGCAGCCTGGCCAAATCGCTGTTTGAGCGTGGCCTCACCCATGGTTCCACCGGCAACATTTCAGCGCGCACGCCCGATGGTGGTTTACTGGTGTCACCCACGGGTTCCAGCTTTGGCCGGCTTGATCCCGCACGCCTGAGCCGGTTTGATGCGAAGGGCCTGCACATTGATGGCGACAAGCCAACCAAGGAAATGCCCCTGCACAGCGCGTTTTACGACACGCGCAGTCAGGCAGGTGCTGTGGTGCATTTGCACTGCTGCCACGCCGTGGCGTGGTCGCTGCTGCCGGATGCCAATGAAGACAACTTCCTGCCCTCGCTCACGCCCTATGCCATCATGCAATTGGGCCGCGTGAAGCTGTTGCCGTTTTTCCGGCCCGGCGACCCAGCCATGGGGCAAGCCGTGCGGGGCCTTGCCGGAAAGCGTTCTGCCGTTATGCTGGCCAATCATGGGCCTGTGGTTGCGGCTAAGGATGTGGAAGCGGCCTGCAATGCCATTGAAGAACTGGAAGCAACGGCGCGACTGGCCCTGCTCACGCGCGGCCTTCACCCGCGTCAGTTGAACGCAGCGCAAGTGCAAGACGTGGTCACACATTTCAACGTGGAGTGGGATGCATGAGGTTTTCCGCCAATCTCGGCTTTTTGTGGAATGACAGGCCACTGCCCGACGCCATTCGTGCCGCCAAGGCCGCGGGCTTTGATGCTGTTGAATGCCATTGGCCCTATGATGTGCCAGCGGAACAGACCAAAGCAGCGCTCGCTGAAACAGGCCTTCGCATGCTCGGGCTCAACACGCGACGCGGCAATACAGCCATTGGTGAAAACGGCCTTGCTGCTTTGCCCGGCCGCGAAGCGGATGCCCGCGCCGCCATTGATGAAGCTCTTGCTTATGCCATTGCCATTTCAGCGGGTGCTGTGCACGTAATGGCCGGCAACACCAGTGGCCCGCGCGCGCGGAGCACCTTCTGTAATAACCTCGCTTACGCCTGCGAAGCCGCGGGCGATGCCATCACGATTCTGATCGAACCCCTGAACCACTACAATGCGCCGGGCTATTTTCTGAATGGCACTGCACAAGCGGCAGACATCATTCGCGAGGTTGGCAAACCAAACCTGAAAATAATGTTCGATTGCTACCACATCCAAATTATGGAAGGCGATGTGACGCGGCGCTTCGAGGCGCTGCTGCCCATGATCGGCCATGTGCAAATTGCAGCCGTGCCAGACCGTGGAACGCCTGACCATGGCGAACTTGACTACTCATTTGTTCTGCCCCGCATAGCCGCGTTGGGATGGTCGCAGCCCATAGGTGCCGAATACATACCCGAAAACAAAGTTGCCCCAGACATGTCTTGGTTGGCGCGACATCGATAGCAGGAGAATTTAAACAATGAACAAAAAACCAGTAGTAGGCTTCATCGGCCTGGGCTTCATGGGTCACGGCATGGCCAAAAACATCCGCAAAGCAGGCTATGAATTGTGGGTGCGGGGAAGATCAAACCGCGTACCCGTCGAAAGCCTTTTGGCCCTTGGAGCGATGGAGGCTTCGAGCCCAAAGGTGATTGCCGAAAAATGCGACATCATACATATCTGCCTTTCAACGTCCGAACAAATTGAAGCGACAATGCGTGGCCCCGAAGGCATTCTCGCAGGTGCGCGACCAGGGCTCATTGTTATTGACGCTTCCACCGCCAATCCCGCATCAACAGTCGTTCTAGCGAAGGAACTTTCAGAAAAGGGCGGAACCTTCGTCGACGCGCCGCTGGGAGGAACACCTGTGCAAGCAGAGGCGGGACAATTGAGCGCAATGGTAGGCTGTGAAGAAGCGGTACTTGATCGCATCAAGCCAGTCATCGAATGCTGGGCCGCCAAGATAACGCACGTGGGTCAGGTCGGCAGCGGCCATAAAATGAAGTTGCTCATGAACTTTATCGGCCTGTCTTACGCCGCTCTTTACTCTGAAGTTGTTGTACTCGGAAGCAAGGTCGGCATCTCGCCGCAGACAGTCCATGCAGTCATCGGGCCAAGCCGCATGGGCAATGGCTTTTTTGAAACCTTCATGGGATACGTTTTGGAGCGCAATCGTGACTCACATAAGTTCTCGATTGCGAATGCGGCAAAGGACATGCGCTATTTGAACGACATGGCCTCTGACGCCAATATGATGAACATTATAGCGGGAGCTGCAAAACACTATTACAGCCATGCTGTAGCGAACGGCCATGCGGAGGACTATGTACCGATGCTCAGTGACCATGTCGGCGCACTCAACGGCGTGAACGTGGAAGAGGAAGTTCTTAAAGGGAACAGGAAAAGTTGATGACAGTTGCGAGAGTAACTTATGATTTCAGCGGGCAAGTGGCTTTGGTGACCGGAGCTGCTTTGGGTATGGGGCTGGCGACAGCGCAAGCCTTTGCGGAAGCTGGTGCAGCTGTGTGTTTGGCGGATATCGATCAAGCAGCGCTCGATACTGCGGTTGAGGCGATCAATTCTGCAGGTGGTCGAGCCATCGGCATAATCTGCGACGTGAGTGATGAGGCGCAAGTTGCATCCATGGTTGGAAAGACAGTCGCTGAGTTCGGCCGATTGGATGCTGCCTTCAACAATGCCGGTATACAGGTGCCTGCCACCGATCTGGCCGACCTATCAGTCGACGTTTTTGACCGAGTGAGTGCAATCAACCTGCGCGGCGTATGGGCTTGTATGAAACACGAGCTCATTCAAATGAACAAGCAGGACAGCGGTTCCATCGTAAACAACTCATCCGTCGGCGGAATTCGCGGCGGGGCGCAACTCGCTGCCTATCATGCCACCAAACACGGCGTGCTGGGTCTGACGCGCAGCGCCGGAAAGGAATACGCCTCCCGCGGTATTCGCATCAACGCTATTTGTCCCGGAGCAACAGATACGCCGATGGTCGCCAAGATGGTGGACGAAGGTGTTTTTACAAGGGCCCAACTCGACAGCAATCCGATTGGGCGCATGGCGAGACCTGAAGAAATGGCCCAAACAGTCATGTGGCTCTGCAGCCCTGGCTCATCTTTTGTAAATGCCCATGCGTTGGTCGTGGATGGAGGTTCCACCGCTTGAACACACACTTACCTAACAGGCCGCGTGACATTGGCAGTTTAAAGTACGAACTTTTCAGTCTGTGCCGTGAGCGCGCGAGTGAAGCGCATAAGTGAAACAAAGGACTGGTGACTAAGCAGCACGGGTCTATTTTGCGGCCAGCAGCCGAGCCACCAGTTCCGAGGTGTTCCGCACACCGGATTTGCGGATCATGTTGGCTCGGTGGACTTCGACCGTCCGAGGGGAACAGGCAAGCGACTGAGCAATTTCTTTGCTCGTGAAGCCGTTGACAAGATAGCGGGCCACCTTGGCTTCTGTGGTGGTCAGACCGTGGCCGTGGACACGTTCGACTTCGACTAGCCGGTAAGACCAAATCGCAAGGTCTTGTGGGTCGTTTCGATCCAGCGCAGTGCCTCGTGCCTCCATCCATACCACTTCACCATCCTTGCGGCGCATGAAACGGGCGTCGCGATATATTGGATCGGTCTGCATGGCGCGCCGGGCTTTGTCGCCGATCACTTGGTAGTCGGTCTGGCCGGGGTAAAGCATCCGGATCGACTTGCCTTCCAACTCGCGAATGGTCCAGCCAAAAACCGCTTCAACCCGATGGTTGGCAAGGAGGATCACGCGGTCAGAGAGAACCAGCGTGGCATCAGGGGCGTGCAAAAAGCCAATGCGTTCCAGATTTCCCCGGTTTCGGGCCTTTAGGGAGCCAGGCATAATCAACTCTCCACGTAATGAACTACGTATTCCTACGAATGGACGCTTTGTTGCTCATCCGCAAGGATGCCACACCATCGGTCTCGGCTGACGGAGTGTGAGGCTATATGATTGAATACCGGAGGTGGGAATGAGCAAGATTTACCCCAATGCAGAAGCGGCGCTGAAGGGTGTGCTGCACGACGGCATGACGATTGCGGCCGGAGGCTTCGGTCTGTGTGGTATTCCCGAACTGCTGATCGCGGCGATCCGCGACGCTGGGCATAAGGAGCTGACCATCGCTTCGAACAACGCCGGGGTCGACGGCTTTGGGTTGGGCATCCTATTGGCAACACGGCAAGTCAAGAAGATGATTTCGTCTTATGTAGGCGAGAATGCCGAATTCATGCGACAGTATCTGGGCGGCGAGTTGGAGCTGGAGTTCAACCCGCAAGGTACCTTGGCCGAACGTATGCGGGCGGGTGGCGCAGGGATTCCAGGATTTTACACTAAAACTGGCGTAGGCACGGTGATCGCAGAAGGCAAAGAGGTCAAGACCTTCGAAGGTCAGGATTACATCCTGGAACGCGGCATCGTCGCCGACCTTGCCATCGTCAAGGCCTGGAAAGCAGACGCCTCCGGCAATCTCGTCTTTCGCAAGACCGCCCGAAACTTCAACATACCCGCGGCGACCTGCGGTGCCATTTGTGTGGCCGAGGTCGAGGAGATTGTTCCTGTGGGCTCCATTGACCCTGATCACATCCATCTGCCGGGTATTTATGTCCATCGGCTGATCACCGGCGCCCATGAGAAGCGCATCGAACAACGTACCACACGCAAGAAGGAGGCCCTATAAATGCCGTGGGATCGCAATGAAATGGCGGCGCGGGCCGCTTTGGAGCTTCGTGACGGAATGTATGTAAACCTTGGCATCGGCATTCCGACGCTTGTGGCGAATTACATCCCCGAAGGCGTGAACGTTACGCTGCAATCGGAAAACGGCATGTTGGGCATGGGGCCATTTCCGTTTGAAGGTGAGGAAGATCCTGACCTTATCAACGCTGGCAAGCAGACTATCACCGAACTACCGCAGACCGCCTATTTCGACAGCGCGACTTCATTCGCCATGATCCGCGGAGGCAAGATCGCGATGGCCATTCTGGGTGCTATGGAAGTGTCCGAATCCGGCGATCTGGCGAACTGGATGATCCCGGGCAAGTTGGTTAAGGGCATGGGGGGTGCGATGGACCTAGTGGCAGGAGTTGGACGCGTGGTCATAGTAATGGACCACACCTCGAAATCCGGTGAAAGCAAAGTCCTCCAGTCCTGCACCCTGCCGCTTACCGGCAAGGGCGTGGTGGACCGGATCATAACTAATCTCGGCGTGCTGGATGTAGACCAAAAGGGATTGCGCATTGTCGAACTCGCTACGGGAGTCACGGAAGAGGAACTTCGTGCGGCTACCACGGCAACAATTGTCGGCTGATGTGCCGCCCATGACAAGCATCAGCCACGAGTCCTCGATGAGTTGAACTTGCCTGCCGAAGATTGCGGATATCTCAGCCGACCATTAACCCCGAAATAACATGCTGCGGTAAGGGGCGAAGGGCTATGCGCCCACTCGCTAGCTTCGCAAGCAGAGCATCTTTTGCATCCGTTTCATCAAGGCTCACGACAAGTCCGAACTTTTGTTGCGTTTCAAGCAATAGAGTCTGGCGTATGGCAGTGGTTGTTCGAGGCACCCCCTGTGTCATAGCGTTCCACGACACCCTCATTCAATGCACGGGACCGCCGTGCGTAACGAGGAACAAGTCACGACAAGAACGCTAATGCTAACCTCGGGAGGAATAACAAATGACCGACAACAGGCCGTCAACCATGATGGGTCGCTGGAAGAACGCACTTTGCGCCGCGCCGCTTGTACTTGGGCTATTCGGGACCGTTATTCCGGCCATGGCCCAGGACCCGGTGCTGATTGGTGTAATCTGGCCAACCCAAGCTCATGCCCGCGTGGCATTTGAATCGAAAATCCTTGAAGATCGAATAACCGCAAATGGCGACAAGTTAATCACTCAGTATTCCATGGAAAGTGCGGCCACGCTGAAAAATCAATTTGAGGCGATGATTGAGCGCGGCGTCAAGGTCATTATCTTCCAAGCAATCGACGCAACAGCCGCCAATGCCCTAGTCGACCAAGCCCATGCGGCGGGGATCAAGGTCATCACCTATGACCGTGGCGTTACCGAAGCGAAAGTGGATTTTCACATTTCGCGCGACAACCACGAAATGGGCACCCTGCAAGCGAATTCAGCGCTGAATGCCGTGCCTTGCGGCAAATACGCGATCATCCGTGGCGATGCATCGACGCTTGCCCAAGTCGACATGTCACGTGCATACGATACACTCGTAAAAGCCAAAGAGTGCGTCAAAGTTGTCTATGACACGCTAACGCCGGGCTGGGACACCGCGACGGCGCAACGACAGGCCGAGGCGGCCTTGCAAGCGAACCCCGATATCAACGCATTTCTGATTATGTGGGATACCGGCGCGCAAGCTGTGGTTCAGGCGCTGAAGTCAGCTGGTGTTGAGCCGGGCAAGGTTTGGGTGACCGGTTCTGACGCCACCCCGCCGAGCTTGAAGTACATCTGGGAGGGATGGCAGGGCCAGACGACATGGACTCCAATCGACCAGATGGCCATCGACGCGGCAGATCTGGCACATGATCTTGGTACGGGCGTGGAAACGCGGATCAAGGGCGTGATGGTGGACGGCGTTCCAAATGACTATCCAAAACTCACCTCGGTCACCAAAGACAACCTCTGCGAATTCATCAACAAAATCTCGCCCGCTGGCTGGATCAAGACTGATGAAGTTTTTGGAGTGGGTGTGAACCCCTGTAAGTGATTGAATGGAGGCCGGGAGGTTGTGCCTGCCCGGCTGCCAGAGAGGCGGTGACACCTGTGGTCGCCGCCTCTCTTCGAATCGTTCTGCGCCATTGACGGGCGCCGCAGAATAATACGTCCTATCATTTGGACCTGATAATTGGGCCAGCAAAACAAGGTAGATCAATGAATTTGCAGGGCAGAGTGGACACCGTCGTCAATGCCGCCATTGAACGGCGGACCATTGTCGGGGCAGTAACGATCGTCGCCAAGGACGGAAATATCGTCTACCGCAAGGCGGCGGGTCATTTTGATTTCGAAGCCGGGACAGCGATGTACCCCGAAGCAATCTTTCGGCTCGCCTCCGTGACAAAGCCAATCATTTCGGCCACAGCACTGGCCATGATCGATGCGGGGTTGATGGGATTGGACGACGTTATTTCCAACCACATCCCCTGGTTCAAACCCAAACTGCCGGACGGTTCGCAGCCTGCGATCACGATCCGTCAGCTTCTCAACCACACTTCGGGTCTGACTTATGCGATCCCGCCTGAGACAGGTGTAACCTCCGGCCTCGTGGATTCAAACCTTTCACTGCAGGAGAATTTTTCGCTGTATGCCGAGCGGGTACCCCTGTTGTTCACGCCCGGGCAAGGCTGGGAATATGGCGTTAGCATCGACGTGCTGGGTGCCGTCATCGAAGCAGTGACAGGTGGCACTTTACATGATGCCTTGCAGAAATACATTGGTGCCCCTCTTGGTTGGAAGGACACTGGTTTTGTCGTGCCGAAGGAAGCGCAATCCCGGCTCGCCGTGCCTTATGCCGATGGGCCGCCCGGATTGCGCCCCATGGCGGATCCCGAAATGGTATGCGAAGCAGGTGGTCAACCGTTCTTCGCTTTGTCGCCGGGGCGTGCCCTGAACCCAAGGGCATTCCAGTCAGGTGGCGCTGGTGCTGTGGGGACGGCAGATGAAATCATCCAGTTCCTAGAGGTCATTCGCCAAGGGGGATCGCCGATTCTGAAACCAGAAACGGTTGCGGATGCAGTCAAAAACCAAGTTGGTGACCTGCCACTTAATGAAAGAGATGCGGGACATCGCTTTGGCTTTCTCGCGGCGATCATCGAGGATCCGATTCCCAGCGGTCGCGTTCTTCCCAAAGGTACGCTGCGGTGGGGCGGGGCGTGGGGGCACGAGTGGTTCATGGACAAGTCATCAGGCCTGACAGCGGTGATGATGACGAACACCACCACAGAAGGTGTGGTGGGGGCCTACACGAGGGAAGTCCCCGCCGCCATTTATGGATATTGATTCAGGACCTTTAGAACACTGTTTATCAGGATATCAGAGCGCCTCCTCATCCTGCACTGCGCAGCGTCCGATGTTCGATCCGTTTTTCGTGGAAGCCGGCAATTAGCCGGTGGACATAGATACCCGGCAAATGAATATGATCTGGATTTAGACCGCCTTGGGGCACGATCTCTTCGACTTCAGCAACACAGACCTGCCCGCAGGTTGCCGCCGGCACATTGAAATTCCGGGCGGTTTTGCGGAAAATCAGATTGCCCGATGGGTCAGCTTTCCACGCTTTGACGATGGAAATGTCTGTGGTGATCGCCTCCTCCAGAACATAGGTGCGACCGGCGAAGTTCCGATGGTCCTTGCCCTCGGCGACAATCGTTCCGACTCCTGTTGCTGTGTAGAACCCCGGAATTCCAGCCCCACCCGCCCGCATCCGCTCGGCGAGGGTGCCTTGCGGGTTGAACTCGATATCGACCTTTTCGGCCAGATACAGACCAGCCAGCGCGGGGTTTGACCCGATGAACGACGCGACCAGCTTGCGGCAACGGCCACTGGCCAACAACGGGCCGATGCCGAAATCGTCGGTCCCACCATCGTTGGAGACAAAAGTGATATCGCGAATTCTCGAACGTTCAATCTCGGCAATCAGAAGCTCAGGGATACCACATAGGCCAAAGCCCCCAGCGGCAATGGTCATCCGGTCGGACAACAAACCTTCCAATGCGGAGCTGGCGTCCGAAAATACTTTGTTCAAGGCAATTCCCCTCCCTTGGTATGTCAGGCTGCTGCTAGCCTATGAGTTACATAGTCTCGGAAGAAGAATGCGCTGGATATTCGTAGGAATACGTAGATGCTTACGTATTTCAAATCGGCTGACTGAAACTCCCCGTGCCGAGATGTACGATCCAATCTCTGGCGTGACATTTGCGCTGGACGCAATCCAATTTCGCTCCCTGTGGCAGTTCCACTGACTTCTTCTGCCGCCTAATCTGCAGCCGCGCGCTCAAGCCCTGAATGAACAGTTGGAGAAGCCATGAAACATCCGGACGTCTCTCGTGTCATTCTGACGTGCAATGGAATCGATGGCACCTCGGACTATGAAGTTCTGTCGATGACGGCTGAAACGCCAACCAACGAAGTGGGCGATCCCGTTTTCACAGTCTCACAGCTTTGGGGGACACCAGACGGGATTCCTCAGGTGGGAACCGGTGTGAACCCCGTGCAAGTTGTCGACCCGTGGTTCCCTGGCCCCGGCGGAGTGCGGTTTCGCTTCTTCACTTTTCTGCCCGAGCGCCGCGAAGGAAAGACCAAAGGTCAAGAGAACCTACCTCTTCTGGAGTCGGCGCACAGCGAAGGGCTGTCGAACTTCACCACTGCGTTCGATCCAGATCGCCCGGGCATGCACATTTCCGATTCCGTGGATTTCGTCTTTGTCATGTCAGGCGAAGTTGTGATGGAGTTGGAACGGCGCGAGATTCTCGTCAAGCAGGGTGACATCGTCATTATGCGGGGCGGTTACCACAATTGGCGCAATGAGACTGACCAGCCCTGCACAGTCGCGTCAGTGATGGTCGGCGCCCACCGCATTACCTCCTGAAATTCATCCGGGAGGGCTGACATTGGATGAATTCGACTACCTTGTGATTGGGGCGGGCTCTGCGGGCTGCGCGATTGCCGCCCGACTTTCCGAGGACAGAGACGAGCGGGTCTTGCTGATTGAAGCTGGCCCGCCAGCGGATCATTTCTGGATCAATACGCCCGGCGGAGTAGCCCGCCTTTTAGACGACCGGCGGTTCAACTGGTGCTTCACGACCGAGCCCGATGACAGCCTCGGTGGTCGCACGGTGCACTGGCCGCGCGGCAAGACACTCGGCGGATCGAGCTCTATCAACGGCATGGTCTATATGCGTGGCCATCCCCGCGACTTTGACCATTGGGCAGAGTTGGGTAATGCTGGATGGGGCTGGGCGGATGTGTTGCCCTATTTCAAAAAGTCCGAAGACAATTCACGCGGGGCCAGCACCTTTGCCGGAGCAGGGGGTCCGTTGTTGGTGTCGGACCCGGTGGAACGGCATCCGGTGACGCGGGATTTCCTGACATCGGTGGCCGCGCTGGGAATACCCGAGATTGAGGGCCTGAACTTCCCGCCGTTCGAAGGGGTTGCCTATCAACAATTCACCATTCGCAAGGGCAAGCGGGAAACCTCCTATACCGCTTTCATCAAGCCGATCCGGCATCGCGGGAATCTGACGGTGCTGACCAACGTAACGGTCTTGCGGGTGCTGATCAGGGATGGCGAGGCGACCGGGGTCGAAGTGCTGGACCGAGGCGAAAAGCGCATCATCCGCGCCGCGCGGGAAGTTATCCTGTCCGCCGGGGCCCTAGCCTCGCCGCAACTTCTCATGCTGTCGGGCATTGGTGATGGCGGTCAATTGCGCGACCTTGGCCTGCCTGTGGTGGTCGATCTTCCCGGCGTTGGTCAGAACCTTCAGGATCACTGGGCCGTGCCCTATGTGCTGCGCGTCGGTGCCGACGGATCGTACAACACGCGGCTGCGGGGTTTGCGCAAGTATCTGGAAGGCGCGCGGTATCTTCTGACTCGCGGTGGCTTCCTTGCACTGGGGTCCTCAGCGGTCAGCGCGTATGTGAAATCCTCCGAAACGCAACTGCAACCCGATCTGCAGTTGGCAATCCGGCCGGTTTCGGCGATTTTCCGGCCCGATGGCTCGGTCGATGTAGATCCTGAACCCGGTGTCGGCGGGGCGGTGGTTCTGGTCGGCCCCAAATCGACCGGATATCTGACACTGAAATCCCCCGATCCACTGCAAGCCCCGGCCTTCCATCCTAATTATCTGGGCCATCCAGCGGACGTTGCACGCCTGATCCATGGCGTGCATCTGCTGCGCCGCGTCTTTGCGACTGAGCCCTTCGCCAGCCGGATCAAGGCCGAGATTACCCCCGGTCCGGCAGCCCAGACCGATGCGCAAATCCTCGACTTCATAAAGGGCAGCGGCAACACCGCCTGGCATCCGGTCGGCACCTGCAAGATGGGCCGCGACCCGATGGCAGTGGTCGACGCTACTCTGCGTGTGCATGGCGTGCGGAGGCTGCGCGTGGCTGATGCCTCGATCATGCCCCGGATCACCAGTGGCAATACCAACGCACCCTCGATCATGATCGGTGAAAAGGCGGCAGACATGATCAGGCAAGACCGGGCGCCCCGTCGTGAGATGCGTGGCTGATGCAAAGGAACCACAGATGTCGCGAATGACTACAAAGTTGCGCCAATTGCTTGCCCAGCAAGGCGCGCTTCTCGCCCCGGGCGCCTTTGGTCCTATGCCAGGACGTCTGGCCGAGCGCGCAGGGTTCGAAGCAATTTACCTGCCCGGTGGCGGCACCGCGTTGAACCGGCTAGGGGTGGCCGATGTCGGCATTATCACCATGACCGAGATGGTGGACAGTGCCAAATCCATGACTCAGGCGGTGAATGTGCCGGTCATATGCGATGCCGACAGCGGCTTCGGCAATCACCTGAATTTACAACGCGCCGTGCGGGAATATGAACTGGCGGGCGTCGCCGCCATCCATATCGAAGACCAAACCTTCCCAAAGCGAAGCGGGCATTCCGCCGGCAAATCGCTGATCCCGATTGAGGAGGCGGCGCAGAAAATTCGCGCGGCGGTGGCAGCACGTCGCGACCCTGATTTCGTCATCATCGCGCGCTGTGACGCGATGTCCATCGGTGGTTTGGATGAGGTGGTGCGCCGCTGCACCGCCTATAACGCGGCAGGGGCCGACATGACCTTTGTGGAATCGCCGAATTCCATCGAAGCCGTCACTGCCATACCAAAGCTGATCCCCGGCATGCACCTGTTCAACATGTCCGCTGGCGGCACATGCCCGGTACTGACCGTCGAGGAAGCAGGTCAGTTTGGCTACAAGCTGATGATCATGCCTAACTTTTCGGCGCTGGTGGCGATCAAGGCCATGCGCGAGATGTATGCCGAGATACGCCGGACCGGATCTGTCGCCACGATCAAGCAAAGCGGTGTAAGCTTTGCCGAGTTGCAAGAGCTAGGCGATCTGGCCCGATATGACGCCGCCGACCGCGCTTTTGGATTTCCCGTCCCAATGGAAAAATCCTAGGGGTGGTCACCAATTAAATTCAGATCGGCCCTGCGTTCAGAAGCACAGTCTTTTGCACCAGATAGGCATCTAGTGAGGATGGCCCACCCTCGCGCCCAATCCCGGTGTCCTTGTTGCCGCCAAACGGCGTGTCGGCATCCGGGGTGCCGAAATGGTTGATCGACAGGACCCCGACTTCCAAATCGCGTTGCAATCGCTCGGCATCGGCCAGCGAGTTGGTAAAAGCGTAGCCTGCCAAGGCGACATGGACGCTGTTGGCCACCTTCAGCGCGGCATCCAGATCGGGCACCGAAACGCAGGCGGCGATCGGGTTGAACGGCTCTTCAGTCATGGCATGGGCGTCCAGTGGCACATCGGCCAACACCGTGGGTTCAAAATAATAACCACGGTTGGAAATGCGTTGACCTCCCGTTGCCACCCTGGCGCCATGTTGAATAGCATCACTGACCATCGCTGCGGCGGTTTGCAAGCGACGGCTGTTGGCAAGAGGACCCATCTGAGCGGTAGGGTCGAACCCGTCGCCAACGCGGTACTCCGACAAAGCCCCCGCGAAGGCATCGACAAAGCGGTTGTAAAGGCTGTCATGGATGATGAAACGCGAGGCCGAGGCGCAGATCAAACCACCGCCTCGGGTCTTGGCTTCGGCGGAAAGGACTGCGACCCTGTCAATATCGACACCTGGCCCGATGATAACGGGTGCGTTGCCACCCAGTTCCATCAGCACTGGCTTCATGGCGCGGGCGGCCAGTTCGCTCAGATGTTTGCCGACCTCAGTTGACCCAGTAAATGTCACCAGCCGCGTGATGGACGAGCCAATCAGCATAGTCGAGATCAGGTTGGAATCTCCGGTGACAAGGTTGAGCACACCAGGCGGTAGGCCGGCATCTTCAAAACACTTCACCAAGGCGCAGGCTGTGCCGGGAGTTTCGACCGCCGGTTTCAGGATCACCGAACAGCCTGCCGCCAGTGCTGCCGAAATTTTACGCGCCGCAGCACTCATCGGCACGTTCCATGGTGTCATGGCGACGACCGGGCCAATCGGCTGGCGGTGCAATAGTTTCTGCATTCCCGGCTCGGCCGGAACCATCAACCCGTAAGCGCGCTGCGCTTGGCCGGCCTCCCATTCGAAGAAGTTGCAGCAACGGTCAATTTCCCCCTCGGACGTCGCGAGGGTCTTGCCGTTCTCCAGCGTGGTAATCCGGGCAATATCCTTCAACCTTGTGCGGATGAGTACCACGGCGGCGCGGATCAATCTTGCCCGTTCGGTCGCAGAAGTGGCGCGCCACAGGCGGAACCCGGCCTCTGCCGCGTTCAGGGTAGCGTCCAAATCATCTAGGGTCGCGGCGGGCACGGGGCCAAGATCGTTCTCGGTGCTGGGATTGCGCACCATGCGCCATGTCTTTCGGTCATAAATCCATTTGCCGTTGATATACATGCCAATGGGTGGATAGGCGGTCTTCTCAAAAGCCTCAGAAGGCCGCGATGTAATGTCTCGCATGGGATGTCCTTTCAATTCAAACGGCTCCGGCCTTCGGCTCGGCGGGCAGGCCGACGTCGAAGACATGCAAAAGCTGGGCAAGGGTGCGGTAATAGCCCACGAGTGTGACAAGTTCGAAGATAGCCGCTTCACCAAT
The DNA here is from genome assembly GCA_963819615.1 of uncultured Alphaproteobacteria bacterium. Taxonomy (GTDB): domain Bacteria; phylum Pseudomonadota; class Alphaproteobacteria; order Rhizobiales; family Aestuariivirgaceae; genus Aestuariivirga. Next base: position 260,397 of record CAWFWW010000007.1, on the reverse strand, counting down.
TAATTGGCTCAGGTCGGCATAGGTGCCGTCAGAGATTGGCAGGTCGCCCGCCATCAGGCGCATGCAAAACGCGTAGGCGGCAGCCTCGGCTGGATCGGGACTGGTGAAACGTCCAAGTGCAAGGTCGATCAACTCAGTTTCGCTCAGGCCGGCCGCACGTCCAACCAGTTCATGAGCATACCTTTCAAAGGCACTGTCAGTAACCTGCGCCACGCACAGGATAGCAATCTCGCGCACCCGGTCACTGAGCCTGCTGCGATAGCGGATCGTTGCGCCCAGTTCCTGAAGTGGCAGGCCAAGTCCGGGAAAGTGCACCATGATGCCAAAAGGGCCGTTCAACGCCCCTTCCGCATCCATGAGCGGGAAAAGCTGCCGCCCCTTGGACCGCGGGCCGCCCGCAATCGCCTCGTAAAGCGCCTGCTGGTCAGGGTCGAGCTGGTCTTTGGGAAGGGACTTCAGGCGCATCGGTCACTGCACCACAAAACCACCGTCCACCGGCAGGGCCACGCCGACGATAAAGCTGGCACCGGGGCTGCACAAGAACAGCACGACCGAGGCAACTTCATCCGCATGGGCAATACGGTTGATCGGCATCTTGGTGATGGCTTGGGTTCGATCCAATTCACCCTTTTCAACCAGTGCATCGACCATCGGCGTGTCGATTGTGCCGGGACAGATCACGTTCACACGAATTCCACGCGCCGCATATTCCAGCGCGGCACTGGTGGTCAGCCCAATGATCGCATGCTTGGAGGCATGGTAGGAGGTGCGCCCCGCCGACCCGATCAACCCACTGATTGAAGAGCAATTCACAACCGCTCCCGAACCTTGCGCCCGCATCTGGCGCAGTTCGTGCTTCATGCAGGCCCAGGTGCCACGGGTGTTGACATTGCTGATCCGGTCAAAATTCTCGGCGGAGACATCAGCGATTTCGGCAGGCGGGTCAATGATACCGGCGCTGTTGAAAGCCATGTCCAGGCGGCCATAGGTGTCGACGGTCGTCTTGACCATCGCCTCAACCTGATCTTCCTCGGCCACATCGCAGCGGATGCCGATGGCCTTGAACCCGGCATGTGTCAGTTCTTTGGTCTTGGCCTTGACCAATGCTTCGTCGATATCCGCCAGCACTACAGAAGCACCAGACTTTGCAAATTGCCGTGCCGTCGCCAGCCCGATACCAGAGCCTGCGCCAGTAACAAGGGCGACCTGACCTTTAAAATCATAAATGGGGTTCATTGAGTTCTCCTGTTCATGTTCGGACAGATTTGGCGCAGAGGGATTTCAGCAGTGCGGATACGTTGTCCAACTTGTTGAGTTCATAAAATCCTTCGATGATGCGTTCGACACCATCACGCGCCAGCACACCTTCGGCATTCAGACGGAATTTGTCGGCCAGTTCATCATCCGACATGCCCGAGCCCCCGGCAGCGCCGGGTGTGCCCTTTGGATAAAGCAATTCAGCAACAAAGGTCTTGCCGTGGGCGTCCACTTCGACGCGGGAGGGCCGCGCTGCTGGATCGGTCGCCACCAGCCGGGCCCAGTCGGGGTGGACCTGATTGGTGATCTTGGCCATAAGATCAAGTACATGTGGAGCAAGCACAACATCTGCCGATTGCCAGACCTTCGACTTGGGCAATCGTTGCGCACCCACAGCGAGGCCATGCGCCGCTGAGAATTGGCCGTCTACCACATCCGATATATCCCGCGTCGTCCAGCAGGCACGTTCGACATGGCCTTCGCCCCAGGTGCGGATCGCTTGGATCTCTGATGTCGCAATCGCATTCTCGTCTAGTAAGCCAACCAAGAGGTCGAGCAACCCGTGCAGGGCGCGGCAATGGGGATAGACCTTGAAGGCATTCTCTTTCGGGAAATACCAGTGCTGTCCGATGTCTTTCAACATCCGTTCCGGCTGCCAGCGCACTGAACCGATGAAGCGACGATAGCCATACTCGGCATCATCAAACACAGCCGCATCGCCGCGATGGCCGAGATTGGCCATGTGGGCAGCAGTCAACGCAGCTTGGGTAATCGGACCGGCCATGGTGTATTTGATCGTCGAAACCGGGGTGTGTTCCAGCCAGGACCGATGCGAATTGACCGGTGTGATCGCCGCTGCAATCGACAGAGCGTGACTGGTAACCTCAGCACTTTCACCCCAAAGCCGCGAGATCGCAGCTGTGGCCCCGAAAACCGAGCTCGCATAGCCAAGCACGTCCGGCATCCGGTGCTTGCCGTCGTAAATATCGCGGATGTTGTCCATCGCCTTGCCAAAGCGGTTGGTCATTTCATGTGCGATGGCCGTCGCCATGATCAACTCACGTCCCGTGACGCCTTTTGTTTCTGCCTCGGCCAGCATTCCCGGCAAAACATAGGGCGAGACATGGCCAGGCGGTAGAATGGCATCGAAATCCAGCGCATTGATCGCTTCACCATTCGCGAAGGCCGCGCCGAACGACGACGAGCGGATCGGCGAGCCGTAAATCGTGCAGGATTGATCGCCCGCCCCATGGATACGGGCGAAGTCGACGGCGATGCGGCTTTTGGCGAGTGCGATGCCGCCAATGGCACAACCAATGGAATCCAGCAGAATGCGTTTGGATTCGTGCACGACGTCTTTCGGCAGATCCTCGAAGCGCAGACTAGTGCTGATTTGAGCAAGTTGTTGGGCAATGGAGTTTGACATCATATAATTCCGGAAAAAGTGACGGCCGTGGCAAATACAACTGCCGTGGTCATAGGTGTTGTGATCATTTGCCCAGCATTTGCCGACGGGTGAAGTAGCTGTCCAGACCAACGGCGAGCACAAGGATCAGGGCTTTCACCACGTTCTGCGCATAGCTGGACACGCCCAATAGCGACATGCCGTTGTCGATGGTGGCCAGAAGAAACGCGCCCATCATGGCGCCGCGAATGGTGCCCATGCCGCCACGCAGCGACACCCCGCCGATCACCGCCGCAGCAATGGCAGTCAGTTCAAGATTGGTGCCGCCGTCTGGTGTTGAGGTGCCGACCCGCGCCAGGATCATGCTACCCGCCAGACCGCAGACCGTACCCATCATCACAAAGCCGATCAGCACTGTGTTGCGGACGCTGATACCAGCATACATCGCGGCCTCGTGGCCCGATCCCACCAAAAAGACCCTTCGGCCATATTGCGACCGTGCCAGCATAAATTCGAATAGAAATACAACAGCCGCGATCCACAGAGCCGCATAGGGCAAGCCACGCCCGAAGTAGCCGATCCACAATAAAGCTGCGGCGGCAAGGCAGCTCATGAACAGTATGGATATCACTTCCTCTGGTGCGGAACGTCCAGCCTGTTTCAACCGCACATTCCGCATCACCGCAGCAACGATCCCATAAAGGATTGCGAAAGCCGTTCCGATCAAAGCAATTGACGCCGGCATCCTGCCTTCTGTCAGGCTGGTAAAAGCATCGCTGACCGGTCCGACGGCTTGCGCATTGGTCCAAGTTAAGCCAACGCCGCGCCACAACAAAAGACCGCCAAGTGTTACGACAAAGGCGGGTACTGACAAGCGCGTAATGACAAGGCCCTGCAGAAGACCGATCGCTGCACCAACGGCCATTGCGCCCAGAACGCTGGTGGCGACATCGTAGCCGGCCATCTGCAGCTTGCCAGCTATGATGCTGGCAAAGAATGCCACACTGCCAACCGAAAGGTCGAATTCGCCCATGATGATCAAGACGGCGACCCCAGCTGCAACCACCACCACCACCGCAGTTTGCCGGATCAGCAAGGCTGCATTATTTGATGTGATGAAGAAACCATCGGACGCAAACTGGAAATACAGCACGAGTAATACAGCCGCCATAAGAAGCACAGCGGTTCGCAATGGAATCAAGCGCGCCAGAAACGACCAGTCAGTCGCTCCAGTTGAAGCAGGGCGTATTGAATTGTTCGGGGTGTCATTCATACTAATTCACAACTCCGGTTGCGGCCGAAAGTAGTTCTTCCGTCGTTGCGCCGCGGGCAAAGGACTTCTGGATTTGGGATTTGTACATCACCGCAATGCGGTCACATTCGGTCCGCACCTCGTCGACATCGCTGGAGATCATCAGGACTGCGATCCGCATCTCGCGTGCGATATTGCGGATCAGCCGGTAGATGTCTGCACGGGCACCGATATCGACTCCGAGAGTAGGCTCGTCAAGGATCAGGACTTTCAGTCCATCAAACAGGCATCGACCCAGCAAGACTTTCTGCTGGTTGCCGCCGCTCAATGAGTTGATCGAGACATCCGCCCGTGCCGGGCGAACGCCCAGCTTACCAATCAGATCGGCAACCTTTGCCTTTTCCTTGGCACGGTCGACAAGGAAACGGAATTGCGGCATGTCCTTCAGCATGGCGACAGTCATGTTCCACATTACGGACTGTCCCCGCAGGACACCCTGCGACTTCCGGTCCTCGACCAGCAGGGAAATCCCAAGTTGCATCGCCTCTTGCGCACTGCGGGCGCGTGCCTCGCGGCCATTGATCAAACACCGTCCCGTCACTGGTCCGGGCCACATGCCGAAGATGGCCCGCGCAAGTTCGGTTCGGCCGGCACCTACCAGACCATAAAGGCCCAGGATCTCTCCAGGATAAATCTCCAGACTGATGCCCTTCGCCCGTGGCCTCAGCCGGGCTGCGTCCGAGTAGGCCGAGAAATCATTGAGCTGAAGCAAGGGTGCGCCAGAAGGAACGTAGGCGGCTTCTTCCGCCATTGAACGCAAGGATTTGATCGCGTCGCCCAGCATCGACTGCACCACCTGCTCGCGTGGCGGAACCGTGTCATAGGTGGCAACCAACGCGCCATTGCGCAGCACCAGAACGCGATCAGCGACCTTGCCGATCTCGTCGAGTCGGTGGGTAATATAGATGATGCCAACGCCCTGTGCGCGGATGACTCTCAACTGCTTTAGCAGTGAATCCGCTTCGGTATCGGTTAGCGCCGCAGTCGGTTCGTCTAGGATAAGAAGTCTGGCTGATCGGTGCAGCGCCGCTGCAAGAACGATCAGCCGACGTTCAGATGGCGACAGGACCGAAGCCAGCGCCCGCGGATCAACCGTCATCTTGAACAGGGCAAGGGCCTTCTTGGCCCACTTCACTGCGGTATCCTCATCATAGAGTCCGAAGCGACCGGGCAAGTGGCCTGCGAACATGTTTTCGGCGATCGAAAGATGAGGGATAACGTGGAGCTCTTGAGGTACCAGGACGATACCAGCGGCCTCGCCCGCTTGAACCGAAGCAAAATTTGCCACCCGACCTTCCATGGTGAATTCACCATCGTACCTCCCCGACGGGATCACCCCAGACAGGACCTTCATCAGTGTGGATTTCCCAGCGCCGTTTTCGCCCACGACGGCCAACACTTCACCCTGGACAAGATTGAAATCAATGCCCTGCAACACGCGCAGGCCGCCGTAGACCTTGCCGAGCTGCCGGCCGACGAGGAGCGGAACAGGTCCGGCTGCTTTAGTATCTATGGTAACTTCCGTTGCGATCACATTGGTTTTAACCATCATGCTCCTCGCAACGTCCGGGGGTCGGCCACTTGTGGCTGTGCATCAAGTCGTCGATACGCGTTGATCGTCGCCAACAGGCCGTCCTCCATGCTGAACTGCGGTGCAAGGCTCAGCACTTTCCGCCCGCGAGAGCCGTCGAACTGCTGCATCCATGTTGTTGGGGAGCCTGGCTTCAAACCGGCTGCCTCTGCCCCCTCGGTCAAGGTCATATCCGCGTCGGGCAGACAGGTTTTCACGAAATCGAAAGCCTCGCGGATGGTACGGTAGTCGCCTGAATTGAGGAAACATTCGCCGCCGCCGGCGCGCGAATTTAGCGCTGTGATGAAAGCTTGTGCTACATCCTCGGCATATTGAAGGTCCATCCGCTTTTCGGCGAAGGGGACAACATTTGGTGCCCGGCCCCGTGCTGGGTTTTCCAAAAGATTGCTGAACCACGTGTTGCCACCGCCACGCCCGGCTTTGACATGTTCGCCAAAGCCGTAAACCTTGCCCAGTCGCAGGCCGACCACGCTGAGACCATGGTTGGCATGATAGCGCTTGGCGTACATCTCTATGAAGGCCTTGGTCGCCCCATAGGCTCCAGTTGGATCTAGCGGACTGTCATCGCGGATGATGCCATCAACTGGCACCGACTTCGGCCCGAAGACGTTGATCGAACTGGCCCAGACCACGCGCTCTACCCCGTGGCGCAAGGCGGCTTCAAAAATGGCAATGCAGCCGCCGACATTGACGTTGACCGCCCGTGCCAGATTGGCTTCGGAGGCGACGGCGACCATGGCCGCCATATGGATAATCCCCGTCACGCCATTTTCCGCAATAGTCTTGTCCAGATGATCAGTGTCGGTGATGTCCCCGACAACGACTTTGACCTTTGACCAAGCTTCCTCGCCTAACATGTAACGGGCATTTTCAATATCGGGGAAGGGCTCGGTTTGCCCGGCTCTGCCCCCGAACAGACCATAGACCACGACATCCTCGCCCGCTGCGATCAGCCGACGAGTGATATAGGCACCGACAAAGCCAATTCCGGTCACCATCACAGGCATATGCCGCACTCCTTGCCGATCAAACACGTCATGTCGCCACCGCGAACCTAGGGACCGTCAATGCTTGGTCGGTGACGGTATCATAATCGTCCATATTTGCGTCCTTCGTCATGTTCCAATAGTCGATCAGACGCCAAGAACTGTTGGTGACGATGCGGCCATGTTCATTTCGGAAATACGTCGACATGCCAGAATGACTCCAAATCATCTGCTGGTGCATTTCTTGAATGGTCTGGTTGTAGGTGTCATAGACCTCACGTTTGCAATCGACTTCAACGAGATTTTGTTCCCCCATTTTGCGCAGGACAGCCAGCACATAGTCGATCTGGCTTTCCACAGTGAAGATGAAGCTGCCGCCATGGCCAAGTGCTGTATTTGGGCCATAGAGCATGAAGAAGTTCGGGAACCCGGTGGCGACAGTACCCAGATAGGCTTGGCAATCGACGTCGTTCCACGCCTCGCGGATGCTGACGCCGCCTCGGCCATAAACGTTGATCGGCAGCAGGAAGCGCGCGATGTCATAGCCGGATGCCACGATCAGCACGTCCACCTCGCGAGACTCGCCGTTGGCCGCTATAACGTTCTTGCCGTCAACCTTTTCAACGGCGCTGTCGATCAGTGTGACATGCGCCTTTTTCAACGTCTCATACCAGCCATTATCCAAAAGCATCCGCTTTCCGAAAGGCGGATAGGGTGGGACGACCTTGGCGATCAGATCTGGCCTACCGGCCAACTGGGCTTCAATATATTTGGTATAGGCCTCGCGGTGGCCATCGTTAATCGCATTCACTGAACGCTCAGGGTGCGGCCAGTCCGGGTCCTTCTGTAGCGCTTCGTGCACTTGGCTGTCGAATATCCAGCTGAGCCGCAGACGATAGAGCCATTCGTAATGCGGCACCTCTCGCAACAGAACACGCACCGGCTCGGGCACTGGCATGCGCAGTTTGGGGAAAGGTGCGGCCCATTGATGGGAGCGCTGGTAGATGACCATCTCGGATGCCATGCCGACCGTTGCCGGCACGACCTGCATAGCGGAAGCGCCATTCCCAAGCACAGCGATTCGTCTGCCTTCGATCACCACCGCTGGGTCCCATGCCGATGTATGCACGACCGGGCCATCAAAGTCGCGCAGCCCCTGCACGTTGGGCCATTTCGGCGTCGTGAAACCGCCGACGCACGAAATCACCACATTGGTGACCAGCGTTTCTTCCTTGCCGTCCGCGTGGCGTAAGCGCGAGGTCCACACGTGGCGCTTTTCGTCATAGCGCGTCTCAACGCATTCGGTCCCATATTGAATGGCATCTTCAACACCGAAGTCACGCGCCACGCGGCTGAAATAGTCGTCCAACTCGCGCTGCATAGGGAAGAATTTGGTCCAGTTGCCGCTGGCGAAGGTGTAGGAATAGAGGTGGCCGGGCGTATCGACGCCACAACCCGGAAAGTGGTGCGAATGCCAAACCCCTCCGGTGCGATCCTGCTTTTCGATCTGGATATAGGGAATGCCAAGCTGCTTCAGCCTGATTGCCGCCGCAACGCCGGACATGCCGGCGCCGACGATGAGGATTTTAAAACCTTCGGGCAATTTGACTGGTGCAGGAATTGAACCTGAAAAGCGCCGCAACTTGTGCAGGATCATTTCGCCATATTCGGGCGGGATCGGTTCAGCCTCCGACATGGTCATCATGCGGATCAATTCTTCGGCGGTCAGTTCGGGCTTGGCGATAGGTGCTCCCTGTCGCCAAGCCATAATAGCTTTCAGTGCGGCGTTGCGAATCTCGATCTGCAGCTCCTCAGATAGGCCACCGGAATCGTTGTCGTCCCACCGGCTTTTCTTCGGCTGGAAGGGGGGCTTGATCCAATAGTCATTCCCTGTGAACTGATAAAGCAGCAGCAGCAACGTTGGAATATTGGCTGCGGGAAGCGCCTGCGAAATGCGCTCTCGGAACAGGTCGAGGGCTGCAGTGTCAACCATGGTTCAGGTTCCTTGCACGGGTTGGACTTTGGTCACATTGGGACGCAGACACACCACGACTTCCCGCGCCTCAGCTTTCGAAGTCATTTAACGGCCGGCAGTGGCTGGCTGGATGGGTGATGAAACGGTTTGCCTAGACCCTAAGAATGTCCCAAGCGGCAACGCCAAGGGGGAAAGACTGCTATTGGTTTTGGTCTTTTGCGTTCGCACCGTCTTTGATTTGACACCATTGGCCCTCCTTAAGCTCAGGGCCATGCTAAGAAAGACAGGTGCCGATGCACAACGCCTGAAATGGTACGAGCTTGGTTGCGTTCAAAGCAAAAGTGGAAAGGTCAGACGACGCCTGGATAGGTGAATACCTCGACGAGGAAATCCACAAAAACCCGGACCTTGCGTGACATACCCCGGCTTGACGACCAGGCAGCATATAGGTCGGCATCGCCAGGATGAGGGTTCACTTCGTATTCAGGTAACACCCGGACCAGCTTGCCTTGCTCCATTAAATCGCGCACCATCCACTCGAACACCACAGCCACTCCAGTACCCGACAAAGCTGCGGCCAACAGCGCTGGACCGTTATCTGAGCTGAAATTGCCCTTGATATCGACTTCTTCAATCGTCCCATCACGTGAAAAACGCCAGCGGTGGGCGTGAATTGGCGTATATATGAGGCAAGCGTGATCCCGGAGATCCTGGGGTGACTGCGGAACGCCATGTTTTTCGAAATGGTCTGGCGACCCACAGACAATCCGCCGACTTTGGCAAAGGCGACGTGCGATGACCGCGTCTGGCAGCGGGCCAAGCCAAACCGCCACGTCAATGTTGCTGGAGATTAGATCGCGGCGCTCATCCGTAACGATAACGTCGATCTTCAGGTCTGGGTGACTGGCGAGCAATGTATTGAACAGCGGTACCAGGATCATGGCCGCCGAATGCCGCAGTGAGACGCGCAACTGTCCACGGACATCATGCTGAAGGGATTTCACTTCAGACACGGCAATATCAAGATCGACGGAAATGCCGGTCACCCGGTCGTAGAAATTGCGCCCGGCATCGGTCAGCGACAGGCCGCGCGTATTGCGGTTCAACAGCCTGACGCCCAACTCATCCTCAAGCGACTGGACCCGCCGGGTCACAGCGCTGACCGACATACCTCTGGCTGCGCGCGAAAAGCTGCCAGCACCAACGACCTCAATGAAAGTCTTGATCTTTCCAAAATCCTCCATGCGATAGCCCTCCCAGCGCCAGCAAGTCTTGTCCACGAAGGGGCACACTATAAGGCAACAGGTTCAAGACCAAGATAGTAATCCCCCTTTGCCGTTGAACAGCTTTGCACTTGCCCGGAGAGTAGAGGAACTTCTGATGGAGTGATTGCAGCAGTTGGACTTTAAGACGATCTGGCAGAGTCGCGATTTTATGTCGGAGTTTAAAACGGCAGCTTTTGAATTGCCGGTCAAAAGTGACTGCGACAGCTGTGCCACCATCATAGACGTAATCAGCATTGTGACTTCTAAATTGCCTGCGCTACCAGCGACAACTCTTTCGATTCATCGTCCGTCTCCTTCGTCAGGGCCGAACTCTAAATCCTTTTGGAGGAAATTCTAAGTGGCAGGTCATTACTGCTCAAATTGATTATTTCCAGCTCCTTTTCAAACGACTCATCATGTGCCTTCAGACCTTCGGTAAAAATTCTTGGATTTTGGAGTGAATCTCGAAATCACAAATTCCAGTTGGAAGCCTCGTGGATATCCAGTGGAATTCCTCTACTTTACTGCAGATTTAAAAATGCGCCGCCCTACAATATCTGCAACTTCACGAACCGGACTGGCGTCAAAATTAGCGTATCTTCCGGTTGTCGAAATATTGGCATGCCGCAATAGATCGCGAACGATAAATCCTGAGACGCCGGCCTGCGCTGCATATGTCCCGACGGTATGGCGCAAGTCGTGGATATGCACATCCTCGATCGCGGCTCTCCACCGCAGTCTTTGCCAAGCACTCTCCATGACCTCTTTGGATATAGGGACAGTTCTATCAGTGCTGCGTGGGAATACGAGATCTGATCCTTCTATTCGAGGCAATGATTTCAAAATATCCAGAGCCGCAGCAGTTGCGGGAAATGGTTCGCGCTTCTTTCCTTTATACTTTGGAAGTGCAATTGTAAGGAGGACGAAATCGACGTCGGACCACCTCAGTAAAGTTATTTCGCTTAGCCTTGCGCCCGTTAGCAACAGTAGTCTCAGTGCACCGATAACTTGCCAAGAGAGTTGTGCCCGTTGATTGGGTTCCTTGGCCAGATGCTTCGATAGATTTCCTTCAACATTCCATGGCAGGCCAATCGTTTCTGCCTCATTCATTGCATCAAGCAACCGACTTAACTCGTTTTGTCTGAGAAACCGCGTGCGGTGATTTTCGGGATACCGTTTGATACCAATGCAAGGATTGCTATTTTGTGCCCTCAAGCCCCAAAGTTCTGCCAACGAAAGTGCTTTTGAAAATATCGCTAAGACATAGTTCGCCCGACGTGGCGTGTCCTTCATTGCGTTGTGAAGTTTGGCAACATCTGCACGCGTCAGATCGTTGACCTTGATGTTTCCCACCGCTGGCACCAATTTTTTAGCGATGACGACTCTGATGTCTTTTTGTGTAGATTCCGCATTGTGCGGAATAACATGGTCACTCAGATAACGCTCCAAAAGTTGCGATACAGTCGGCGCTTCGCGATAACTTCGTTTGCTGGCAACAGGATCATTTCCTTTGGCAACTGCAACTGCCGCTTCGTGCGCTATCTCACGGGCTTCGCCGACGGTGAGGGAACCATGCCGACCAATTGTCAACCGTCTCGACCTTCGCGATTCATTTCTATACTGGAAGACGTATGTCTTTACTCCGGTTGGTAGCACAAGTAACCCGAAACCGCGCAACTCACCATCCCAAAGCAGATAAGGCTTTGGCAATGTGTCCGCATCATCAACTGATTTCTTTGTAAGTTTGGACATACTTCCACCGCGTATAAATTCAACGATGGAAGAGTGCGGTGGTTCTGGGTAGTTCGTTCTTCAGGTGCTGATTTTGCGTCAACACCGGCTCTTCCGTGTAAGCACTATGTAAGCAAATTGTGGAGATTTCTAGAGGAATTCCGAGAAAAATTATGTGCTTGAATTTGGCATAAGCTATTGATTTTGAGAGTTTCTTGGTAGAGGTGTGAAGTTGGCGGTTTCATTCAAATATGGACTACGAATCTAGGGGTCAGAGGTTCGAATCCTTTCGGGCGCGCCATCTCCAATTTACCACCTGAATTCTGCCCTAACCATCTGAATGGTAATGACAAATTCACCGTTCTAAAGCCTTCATTTCTTGCATATGCCAACTTGCCCGCAAAGGCGAGTTTGAGGACCGTTTGCTTGTCTTTCAAGGCCTCAGAAACCCATAGTTTCTGCGGGTTTCCAAGGAATTCCAATGCCGTTCTAAGTATGGCGTCAAAGCTCGCGTGTGGACGGGTGTCTTTGCCCAGCTTTTCACGGATGACGAGCTTTTCATTTTCAAGTTTGGCAACCTTGTCTTCATAGGCAGAGACAACGGAAGGAACATTTGACTCAACGATCCTGTCCAGGAATTGCGCCACCTGTGAATTGGCATGGCCATGTCCCCTGCCTGCTTAATTGCCTCGTTGTTCCAAACTCCGAAACTTTCAGCGGTGTCCCTGGCTCACCCCTCAATTGTTTAGCTGGTGCGCTCGAACTGGAAGCCTTAATATTGCTCCATGTCCGCCCATGCGTTGATCTCACGAGGTTTGCTGCACCTTTCGCAGGAGCTAAATTGACGGAAAATCTGAGCGTGGAAAATGTGAGGTTTGAGTTCATCGAGGCACTGCCTGATGGAGCCATTGTTATCGGTCCTCTGGGTGACGTGCTGGCGGCCAACAGGGCGGCGTTTGATGTTTTGCAGTCGAACCCGATTGGGCTCACTGCCATGTCGGTCTTGCGCAATCCGGCATTTGCGTCTTCGCTTGCGGCGGTAAAGAAATCTGGCGAGCCAGCTGCCGTTGATATCGATTTTCACGGACGGCCACCGCGCCAGATCAATGCATTTATCGCGCCGATGGGAGAGGCTGGCGATATGCTCGTGGTGTTGCGCGACCTCACGCGTGAACAGGCGGTTGAGAAAATGCGCTCGGATTTTGTCGCCAATGCCTCGCATGAAATGCGAACCCCGCTTGCCACCATCATTGGTGCAATTGAAACTCTTCAGGGTGCTGCAAAAAACGATCCCAAGGCACAAACCATGTTCCTTGCAACGATGTTGGTGCAAGCGGGACGGATGAAACTGCTTATTGACGATTTGCTCACATTAAGTCGCATCGAGCTCAACGAACATGTGCGACCCAACAGAAAAGTCCTGTTGATCAATGTTCTGAGGCAGGCCAAGGCCAATCTCGCCCAGCGGGCAATTGATTTGCAGGTCGCAGTTGAAATCAGCGGCGATGCTGATGCAACAGTTGCCGGGGATGCCGACGAGCTTTTGCAAGTAGCCCAAAACCTCATCGAGAACGCTATCAAATATGGTGGCGACGGTGGCAGGATCGAAGTCAGTTGCAACACACTGGGAAACGCGTGTGGTTTTTCTGTCAGGGACTTCGGCAAAGGAATTGATGAAATCCACCTGCCGCGGCTTACTGAACGGTTTTATCGCGTGAGCACGCAGGAGAGCAGGAAACGTGGCGGCACGGGATTGGGGTTGGCGATTGTGAAACACATTGTGTCGCGGCATCGTGGCAAGCTCGAAATCAAGTCTGAAATCGGCAAGGGCAGCATTTTCACGGTCTCTCTTCCTCTATATAATTCATAGGCTTGCATTGTCACATAACTGATATAAAACTGTCTCATAAATCTCACATCGGCACCCTATGTCGACGGTCGTCAACTATCACGAGGAGAAATGAGATCATGAAAATTATCCTTTTTGCCGCATCAGTCCTAGGCCTCGCCGCAACATCAGCAGTTGCCGGCGACCAGATTCGCATTGTCGGTTCATCGACTGTCTATCCTTTCACCACAGCTGTGGCTGAAAGCTTCGCCAAATCTACTGGCAAGCCAACACCAGTTGTTGAATCAACTGGCACAGGCGGCGGCTTCAAGCTGTTCTGCGCTGGTGTTGGCGAGGGCTCGCCTGACTTCACCAACGCTTCACGCGCCATCAAGAAGTCCGAGTTCGAAGCTTGCGTCAAGAATGGTGTCACCGATATTGTTGAAATCAAGGTTGGTTTTGATGGCCTGACGATTGCCAATGCGGCCTCGGGCCCAGCTGCAAAGTTCACCAAGCAGCAGATTTTCACGGCGCTTGCCAAGCAGGTGCCGGGCAAAGACGGCAAGCTCATCGACAACCCATACAAGATGTGGAACGAGATTGACCCCTCGCTTCCTGCAGAGAAAATCGAGGTACTGGGCCCGCCACCAACATCAGGCACGCGCGATTCTTTCGCGGAACTGGTGATGGAAGTTGGGGCTGCGAAGTTTGAATCATTGGCGGCGCTCAAGAAGGCTGATGCCAAAGCCTTCGAATTCGTGTGGAAGTCAATCCGGACGGATGGTGCTTATGTTGAAGCAGGTGAGAACGACAATCTGATTGTGCAGAAGCTAGAAGCCAACCCACAGGCTTTTGGTATTTTCGGTTTTTCTTTCCTTGAAGAGAACGAAGGCAAGATCAAGCCTGCTGAAGTCGATGGCGCTGTACCAAACTTTGAAAGCATTGCGTCTGGCGATTACAAGGTATCGCGTCCCCTTTTCATCTATGCCAAGAAGCAGCATGTGGGTCAGGTGCCCGGCATGGCTGAATTCCTGGCCGAATATACATCGGCAAAAGCCATGGGCGAAGAAGGCTATCTCGCCGACAAGGGCTTGATCCCGCTTCCTGCTGATCAGGCAGGTGCGACTGCCGCCATGGCGAAGGACATGCAAACCCTGACTGCTGACAAAGTCATGTAAGAAGCAGTCACTTTGTTCAAGGGCGGTCTCTGCGGATGTACCAGGGCCGTCCTTGATCATGAGATTCATGATGACAGAAATCACCGCAATCAACCGCCCAACCTACAAGCCAAAACTCTCGCGCAAGTTTGAGCCGCTGGTGCTTGCGCTGCTGGCGGCAGCCTCTGGCGTTGCTGTGTTGACGACCGTCGGCATTGTGTTGTCAGTGGTTTATGAAAGCCTGCGGTTTTTCGCAGAAGTGCCGCTCCTGTCATTCCTGTTTGGATCGGTGTGGGCACCCACTGCAGAGCCCGGCTCATTCGGCATCCTGCCACTTATGGCGGGCACGCTGCTGATCACGCTGATCGCCATTCTGGTTGCAGGACCGCTTGGACTTTTCTCTGCGATCTATCTCGCTGAATATTGCGGGCCAAAATCCCGCCGCTGGATCAAACCCGTGCTCGAATTGCTCGCCGGCATTCCAACAGTTGTATTGGGATTCTTCGCCGCCCTCACTGTCGCTCCGCTGTTGCGCAAATTTGGCGAAATCATCGGGCTTTCGGTTGCCTCTGAATTGGCACTCGCAGCTGGCCTTGTCATGGGCATGATGATCGTGCCGCTGATCTCGTCACTTTCCGATGACATCATCAATGCCGTGCCACAGTCATTGCGCGACGGGTCTTATGCGTTGGGCGCTACGAAATCCGAGACAATCAAGAACGTTGTTTTGCCCGCGGCACTGCCGGGCATCGTATCAGCCTTCATTCTCGCAACATCACGCGCCGTTGGCGAGACGATGATTGTTGTGATGGCGGCAGGGCTTGCAGCCAATCTGACGTTCAATCCATTCGCTGCGGTAACAACCGTAACGGTGCAGATTGCAACCTTGCTGGTTGGCGACCAGGAGTTTGATTCCGCCAAGACACTATCGGCCTTCGCGCTGGGCCTCGTGCTCTTCATTGTCACACTTGCGCTCAACATCATCGCCTTGAAGGTCGTGCGCAAATACAAGGAGCAATATGAATAGGCCCCGCTCCACTGCGCAACGCTACGCTTCCGAGCGCCGCTTCAAGGCGCTAGGCCATGCTGCGATTGCAATCACAGCTGCGTTTCTCGCCTTCCTGCTATTTGACATCATCAGCAAGGCCATCCCCACTTTCACCACCAATACCGCGTCGCTGAGCGTCATGGTTGATCCAGCGAAGGTTGACAGCAGCAATCCACGTGGCGGCGATTTTCAAAGTCTCGTCAAACTGGCATGGGCTGCGCAGTTTCCGGACGTGACATCCCGCGGCGACAAGAAGAGACTGAATGGGCTGATCTCGGCTCGTGCCGCTGATGAGGTGCAGTATCAGGTCGTCGGAAATCCCGCATTGATCGGGCGAAACGTGACCGTTCCGGTGGCGTTTTCGTCCAAGGCCGATCTCTATCTCAAAGGCATGGGCGGTGCATCGCTCGGCGAAAAGGAAATCGCGTGGCTCGAAGCGCTGAGGAACAAGGGTGCCATAACAACAGGTTTCTCGACCGGTTTTTTCACCAACGGCGATTCACGTGAGCCTGAAAGTGCTGGCATTCTCGGTGCGATGATTGGTTCGATACTGACAATTTTGGTGACGCTGACTGTCTCGCTGCCGCTTGGCGTTGCTGCGGCACTTTATCTTGAAGAGTTTGCACCGAAAAACAAGCTGACCGATATCATTGAAGTCAACATCAACAACCTCGCTGCCGTGCCGTCTATCATTTTTGGCCTGCTCGGCCTTGCGGTTTTCCTCAATGGCTTTGGCCTGCCACGCTCAACAGCACTTGTGGGTGGGCTGGTTCTGGCGCTTTTGGTTCTGCCTACCATCATCATCGCCTCGCGCGCTGCCATTCGCTCAGTGCCACCGTCGATCAAGGAAGCGGCATTGGGCGTGGGCGCATCACATCAGCAAGCCGTGTTTCACCATGTGTTGCCGCTGGCGCTGCCTGGCATTCTGACGGGAACAATTCTTGGCGTCGCACGAGCGCTTGGTGAAACAGCACCTCTGCTGATGATCGGCATGATCGCCTTCATCGCGGACATTCCAGGAGGTGTAACGGATTCAGCAACGGTACTTCCGGTGCAAGTCTATCTGTGGTCCGACCTTCCTGAAGAAGCATTCAAATCACGCACCGCCGCCGCCATTCTGGTGCTGCTTGCACTTTTATTCTGCATCAATGCGCTGGCGATTTACCTGCGCAACAAATTCGAACGCCGGTGGTAGTCATGAATGACATGAGAGTTGGAACTGTGAAGAAACCTGTCGAGCCAAGAAGCATGGCGGCGCGTGATCCCAAGATCATCGCAACAGATGTTGACGTTTACTATGGCGAGAAGCAGGCGATCCAAAACCTCTCGATTGCCATTCCTGACCGCGCCGTGTCGGCTTTCATCGGCCCATCAGGGTGCGGCAAGTCAACGTTTCTGCGCACCATCAACAGGATGAATGATACAATTCCTTCCTGCCGCGTGACAGGTGACATTCGTGTCGATGGCCAGGACATTTATGCACGTGCGCTTGATGTGGTTGAGCTTCGCGCCCGCATTGGCATGGTGTTCCAGAAACCAAATCCATTTCCGAAGTCAATATTTGAAAACGTCGCCTATGGCCCGCGCATTCACGGACTTGCCCAAGGCAAGCAGGACATGGAACGCATCGTCACCGAGAGCCTGCAGAAGGCCGGCCTGTGGGACGAAGTGAAAGACCGCTTGTTGGAACCGGGCACTGGACTTTCCGGCGGCCAGCAGCAACGCCTGTGCATTGCGCGCGCCATTGCGGTCAATCCAGAGGTCATCTTGATGGATGAGCCATGTTCGGCACTTGACCCAATAGCCACCGCGCGCATTGAAGAACTGATCCATGAACTGAAACAGAATTATTGCATCGTGATTGTAACACACTCCATGCAGCAGGCCGCACGCGTGTCTGATTTCACGGCGTTCTTCCATCTTGGCGTACTTGTTGAAGTGGGCGACACGGATGTGATGTTCACCAATCCGCAGGACAAGCGCACTCAGGACTATATTACAGGCCGCTTCGGCTAAGGAGACCAGAGACATGTCGGACCATATTGTCAAAGCCTATGACAACGATCTCGCCGCGTTGAAATCCATGCTTTCGCAGATGGGTGGCATGGCCGAGGAACAACTCGCCCGCAGCATTGATGCGCTGGTGCGCCGCGATACCAAGCTTGCCGATAGAGTTGTGCAGGATGATGAGAAGCTTGATCAGATGGAGATTGCGGTCGAAGAAAAAGCCGTCCTCACCATTGCCAAGCGCCAGCCCATGGCACGTGACTTGCGTAATATCATGGTGGCAATCCGCATTTCTGCCGACATCGAACGCATTGGCGATCTAGCAAAAAACATCGCCAAGCGTTCGCACGCGATTTATGACAATATCCCGCAGCGCCTTACCAAGGGGTTGGAACGCATGGGCGAAATGTCGCAAGCGCAGCTGAAACTTGTGCTTGATGCCTTCGCGGGTTCCGATGCCGAAAAAGCCATGGATGTCTGGCGGCACGATGAAGAGCTTGACGCGCTATACAATTCAATCTTCCGCGAGTTGCTGACTTACATGATGGAAGACCCGCGCATGATCGGCGCCTGCACGCATCTGCTGTTTGCCGCAAAAAACATTGAACGCATCGGCGATCACGCCACCAACATTGCCGAGAACATTTATTATTTCGTGCATGGCGAGATGCTTAAGGAACAACGGCCGAAGAAGGACAAGACCTCAACAACGCAATTTTCCGCCGTGAACAACGACTAGGCAGATCATGAGCGCATCGATTCTCATTGTCGAAGACGAGCCATCCATTCACCAGTTGTTGGAGTACAATCTGCGGTCCGAAGGCTTTCGCACACGGGTTGTCGAAACTGGCGAAGAAGTTCACGCAGCATTGTCAGACGAATTGCCCGACATGATTTTGCTGGATTGGATGCTGCCCGGCCTGTCGGGCATCGAAGTCTGCAGGTTGATCAGGGCTCGGCCTGAAACACAAACGCTCCCCATTGTGATGCTCACAGCGCGAGGTGAGGAGGCTGAGCGCGTGCGCGGCCTTGCAACTGGCGCTGACGACTACATCGTCAAGCCTTTCTCGGTGCCGGAAGTGATGGCGCGCATTCGTTCCATCCTGCGCCGTGCGAGACCTGAGTCCGTTGCAGACGAACTCGTGCAAGGTGACGTCATCCTGGACCGCATCAAAAAGCGCGTGACCAGGGGATCACGCGATGTAAACCTGTCGCCAACCGAATTTCGCCTGCTCGAATATCTCATCCAGCATCCAGGCCGCGTCTACAGCCGCGCACAATTGCTGGACCGGGTCTGGGGCAATGACAGCGATGTTGATGAACGCACAGTTGACGTCCACATCGGCCGCCTGCGCAAAAGCCTGTCACGCGGCAAGGAGCAAGACCCAATCCGCACAGTGCGCGCCAGCGGCTACGCATTCGATGAAAGATTTGGGAAATAGCAGATGTTTTCGTGAGTACTCACGGCCAAATCTGCCTGGTGTTTTCAGCGCACCGCCTGCAACGATACCATTGACTTGTCAGAGATTCTTTTCAAGTTCGCGCACAAAAACAACCAGCGTCGCACCTGTCTTGGTCGTTGAATAGTGCTGTGTGCCGGTTTTCAGCAACACGAAATCACCTGCTCTATACATAAATCCGTCATTATCCGTCACCTCGCCCTCAATGACGTAAAACTGTTCATGGCAGGTGTGCTCATGGGGCTGGCTGGAGCTGCCTGGCGCCATGCGGTAAATCGTAAAGCCGGCACCCTCCGGAAAGGTGTCATCCAGCTGCATGTAGCTTTGGCCGGGCACCTCCCGGCCATCTGCATCAATATACTTGCTGAAACTGGATGTCTTGATGTTCCGGACCATTCTTTCGTGCGGCGTAATGGCTTTCACAGGGACCTCCCATTGGAAAAAATCATTGCTTGCCATCTTGCACCAGCCAATTTCCTGAGTACAGTAGGGAAAAAATAATTCCAGTCAGGAAACATCGGAGGAGACCCACATGCCACTTTCCTGGAGATTTTCGACCCTCGCCGACCGCCACCGCGCACTTGGCTCCAAGCTTGAGGACTGGAGCGGCATGGGGACCGCCTGGACCTATGATGCCGATCTGGTGGACCAGCACGCAACTGTGCGCACCAAGGCTGGCCTCATGGATGTGTCGGGGTTGAAAAAGGTGCATCTTGTTGGTCCACATGCACAGGCGGTACTTGACTACTGCACCACGCGCGACCTGAACAAGGTCTATCCCGGCAAGTCCGTCTATGCCTGCATGCTTAATGACCGCGGCATGTTCACCGACGATTGCATTGTTTATCGAACCGGTCCCAACTCATGGATGCTGGTGCATGGCTCTGGTTCGGGTCACGAGGAAATCTCGAAGCAGGCCATGGGGCGCAATGTTGCGGTGTTGTTTGATGATGATCTGCATGATTTGTCGCTGCAGGGTCCTGTCGCTGTTGAATTCCTGTCGAAGCATGTGCCCGGCATCCGCGATTTGAAATACTTCCATCACATGCAAACGACTTTGTTCGGCGCACCCGTGATGATCTCGCGCACCGGCTATACAGGTGAGCGCGGCTATGAAGTTTTCGTGCGCGGCCAGGACGCGCCGATGGTCTGGGATACGATCCTTGAGCAGGGCAAATCCATGGGAATCCTGCCTGTGTGCTTTACAACACTCGATTTCCTGCGCGTTGAAAGCTACCTGCTGTTCTATCCCTTCGACAATTCGCAGATGTATCCATTCCCCGATCAGCCACCGGGCGATTCACTGTGGGAGCTTGGCCTCGACTTCACCGTGTCTCCCGGCAAGACGGGTTTCCGTGGCCACGAGGAGCACTACAAACTCAAGGGCAAGGAACGCTTCAAGATATTCGGTCTCCTCATCGAAGGCGACAAGATGGCTGATGGCGGGGACGAGCTTTGGGCGGGTGGCAAAAAAGTTGGCGTCATCACCTGCCCGAGCTATTCCAAGCTCACCAAGAAGAGCATGGCCATTTGCCGCATGGATGTGGCCGTCGCCAAGCAAGGAACACCACTTGAGGTGCGCGGCAAGAACTTGAAGGCCAAAGCAATTGCGCACACCATCAGCTTTGACGATCCGGAGAAAAAGAAGCGTAACGCAGTTGGTTGAAACATGCTGGTAAAAGGCATCAAGAGTCGACCGGTCTATGGCGGTATCGCAATTGACCCCAACGCCAAGCGGCATCTGATGGTGCTGCAGGGCGAAGGTGCAATGTGTCTGCTCGATCAGAAACCGGACAAGGCCGAATTGGCCAAGGCAGCAATGTTGTGTGTCGACACAGCTCATGAGACAGCCTTGCAGCAGCTGCACGCCAATGATTTTTGGAAAGCCGCTACAATTCCCATCCTGTTGAACAGGCTCGACGTGGTCCTGGCAACCGAAAGAATGGGAACAAGGCTGTATATCGCGGGCACCGAAGGATTCATCGGGCAGGCGATGCGGGTTGCACTCGGCCACGGACTGGATTTCAATTCCATCAAAACGGAACATCGCGGCTCAGAGGCGCGTCGCGTGCAATGCGTGCATTGCAAGGGCATCACAGACGACGTGACCACGCAGCCGGTCATGTGTTCGCATTGTGGATTGTCGTTGTTGGTGCGCGATCACTATTCCCGCCGCATCGGCGCTTTTCAGGGTGTGTGCATTGATGCCGAGGAACCGGGTACAGCACCTGCACCAGAGGTAGTCTTCCCGTGACAATCAATACCGAGATGCCCTGCCGCATTGTGGCCATCACCGATGTTGCGGAAAAGGTGAAGCGATTCCGCTTTGAACGCATCGACGGCGAAGCGATGCCGATCTTTTCCGGTGGCGCACATATTGTTTTGGCATTCCACACCGATGACGGCCTGCGCCGCACACCCTACTCGCTTATGTCAAAGCCCGGCGATACATCTGGTTATGAGATCAGTGTGCTGCGCGTCGAACAATCACGCGGCGGCTCGCATTTTATGCATGATAAATTGAAAGTAGGTGACGAGGTTACACTCACGCAGCCTGTCAATCTTTTCACCATTGATCAGCGCGGCAAAAAGAATCTGTTGTTCGCCGGCGGCATCGGCATCACGCCCTTCATCGCAATGATGGACCAGATGCAGCACGACGGTGAAAATTTTGAACTCCATTACGCCATCCGCGACCGCAAGCACGGTGCCTATTGGCGGGAACTCATGGAACGCTATGGCGCGCGCGTAAAACTGTTTGTCGATGCCGAGAAATCATTCATCCCACTTGATGCAGTGCTTGGAAACCAGCCGCTCGGGACGCATCTTTACGTGTGCGGTCCTGCAGGAATGATCGATGCTGTGCTGGCCAAGGCAACCACGCTCGGCTGGCCACAACAAAACCTCCATTTTGAACGCTTCCTCGCTCCACCACCGGGCGATGCATTCAAGGTGGAACTCACGCGCTCCAAAAAAACCATCACTGTAGGCACGCACCAAAGCATACTGGAATCCGTCGAAGCCAACGGCATTGATGCGCCATATATGTGCCGGGGGGGCGCCTGCGGTCAGTGCGAAACCGCCGTTGTCTCGTGTGACGGCACGATTCTGCACAACGACATTTATCTGGAGCCGGAAGACAAGGCTTCGGGCAAGAAAATCATGATCTGCGTGTCGCGCATCAAGGGCAGCGCAATTGCGCTTGATCTCTGAGGAGTGTCAAAATGAACATCACCTTCAACAAGGAAACGTTCCGCGACGATTTCACATTTCGTAATTCGCCTGTTGGAATTCAGCGCTTTCCATTTCCATTCCATGAAGACAAATACATGTATTCCGTCAACATGGAGCCTCATGTATCGTCGGGGCCGAAGGGCCATGCCTATAATGCGGGCATTGACGTGGATGAGCATTATGTTTCGGAAATGGCAGACCGCGCCATCGTGCTGAAGGAAGATCCGCTTAAGTCGCAAGCCCTGCCCCACATGATGGCCGCGCAGTGGGATACGCTTGAGTTGCTAATGGAACAGCAGGCTCACGGTTATCCCGAGCTCTTCAACCTCACCAAAGAGGGCAACAACTGGCACTGGATCAACAAGCCGCTGGGCATTGATCAAAAATTTGTATTTGGTGATGTCACAACACTCCCTCATGAGCCCATGGAGTACATCATGCGGCAAACGCAAGGCGACATTTGCATTGTCGATCAGCGTGACCATCAGTTGTGGATGGATGCAGGACTTGTTACCACGCAGGCCGACTGGTCACTTGATTTCGATCTCGGCATGAACTTCATGGAATGGCATGGACCAGTGCCGCTGGCGCACCAGATTGGAGTGTTTGATCGCGCTCTCAAATTCCTTCTCAATCTGCAACAGGGCAAACCTGTGCGCCGTTTGAACTGGACCATGACCATCAATGCGCGCCTCGATACGTCGCCAGAAAATTATCATAAATGGGGAACTGACCGCGCCACTGTGACCCCAGAGAATGTCGGCAGCAAAGTGCATCTGCGCTGCGAATTGCAGACCCTGTGGCGCCTGCCGCGTTCCAACGCCATCCTGTTTGTCATCCGTTGCTATCTGCTGAAGATGGAAGAACTGGTGACAGTGCCAAAATGGGCGCGCCGCTTCCACCGCGTGCTGCGCGACTTGCCTCCGGAACTGATCGATTACAAGGGGCTCACACGCCATCGCCCAACAACAGTGGAATGGCTTTCAAAATTTGATGACGGCAAGCCAACGAGCCCCGGCATTTTTCCGGAATAATAATCAAGAGGGATGAAATGACACGCGTAGCAATCATTGGCGCTGGCCCATCCGGCACGGCAGCACTGCGGGCCTTTGCATCGGCCAAGAAAAAGGGAGCGAAGATTCCTGAGGTCGTTTGCTTTGAAAAGCAGGACGATTGGGGAGGGTTGTGGAAATACACCTGGCGCACCGGGTTGGACGAATATGGCGAGCCTGTGCATGGCTCAATGTACCGCTATCTCTGGTCCAATGGTCCCAAGGAATGCCTGGAATTTGCCGACTATTCATTTGAAGAACATTTCGGCAAACCGATTCCATCCTTCCCGCCGCGCGAAGTGTTGCACGACTACATTGTTGGCCGCGTGAAGAAAGCCGGCGTGCGCAAATGGTGCCATTTTTCTACGCCGGTGCGCATGGTGGATTGGGACAACAAGAAAAAGAAATTCAATGTCACTGTCCACGACCGCGTGAAGGACAAGGTCACCACCGAACAGTTTGATTATGTGATCTGCGGGTCGGGTCACTTCTCCACCCCCAACGTGCCGCATTTCCCTGGCATTGAGAGCTTCAATGGCCGCGTCATGCACGCCCATGACTTCCGTGATGCGCTGGAGTTCAAGGGCAAGGATGTTTTGATTGTCGGCCGCAGCTATTCGGCCGAGGACATCGGCTCGCAATGCTGGAAATATGGTGCCAAATCTGTGACTGCCACCTACCGCTCAAAGCCCATGGGTTTCAAATGGCCAGAACGCTTTGAAGAGCGCCCGCTGTTGCAGAAGCTTGAGGGCAACACCGCGACGTTCAAGGATGGCACAACCAAACATGTTGACGCTGTCATTCTCTGCACTGGTTATTTGCATCACTTTCCGTTTCTGAAAGATGATCTGCGTTTGGTCACAGCAAATCGTCTCTGGCCGCTGGATCTCTACAAGGGTGTCGTGTGGGACAAGAACCCGCGTTTCTTTTATATCGGGATGCAGGACCAGTTTTACACCTTCAACATGTTTGATGCCCAAGCCTGGTACGTGCGTGACATCATCATGAAGCGGATCAAGCTGCCAACTGCTGCAGCAATGAAATCGAACTCAGCAAAATGGCGCAAGCGCGAAGAGAAGCTTGAAGATGCCGAGCAGATGATCTGGTTCCAGGGTGACTATGTGCAGGAACTGATCGACGCCACCGATTATCCAAGTTTCGACATCGAAGGCACCAACAAGACATTCATGGAATGGGAACATCACAAGGGCGAGAACATCATGGGCTTCCGCAACAATGCTTACCGGTCATTGATGACTGGCACCATGCAGCCGCTGCATCATACCAAATGGACCGATGCGCTGGATGACTCGATGAAGACTTACCTTGCGGTGAAGTAAGCCCCTCGGTCCTTCGGACAGTTCCCCCAACTTGTTGGGGGAGCGCTAGAGCGAGATTTTTTTTGAGTGAGTCATGTCTTCCGCTTCATCCTCCCCCTTGTGGGGAGGGCCGGGGTGGGGGTCGGACGGGCAAACAAGATTGAGACTGGTTCTTTCAATCCTGCAGGTTCAGCGCGACCCCCACCCTAACCCTCCCCACAAGGGGGAGGGAACTTCCTTGCCTCATTCAAGAACGATTAGAGTCTAGTTGCGTGAGCTGCCCCTCACATGCGTTCCCCAACTTGTTGGGGGGCTGTCCGAAGGACTGAGGGGGTACTTGCTACGCTCGTACTCTCGTCTTCTCCGGATCGTAATGCGCGAACTTGACGATTCTCGCCGGCAGGCGTTTGGCGTGGCCATCTCCCTTGCCGATTTCGACTTCAGTGCCGATCTCGCTGTTCAGCGCATCAACACGGGCCAAAGCGATGTTCTTCTTCAAGATCGGCGAGCGGCAGGAACTGGTCACCACGCCAACCTGCGCGCGGCCAATGTGAATGCAGTCGCCATGGCCCACGGTTTCATTTGAATCAATGTCAAGCCCCACCAGTTTCCGGCGGGGAAGGTCCTTGCGCTGCAGCAGTGCTGCCTTGCCGATGAAATCATCGGTCTTGGTTTTCAACGGCACGGTGAAACCGATGCCCGCTTCAAAGGGATCAGTTTCGGAATTGAACTCGGAATTGAAGAAAATCAAGCCCGCTTCGATGCGCACCATGTCCAAGGCCTCAAGCCCCATGGGTTTCAATCCATGCTTCTGCCCGGCATTCCACACTGCATCGAACACCTCCAAAGCATGTTTGGGATGGCAGAAAATCTCGTAACCAAGCTCACCTGTGTAACCGGTGCGTGATACAACAACTGGCACACCTTCAAAGTGCCCGATGCGCGCCACGCTGAAGCGGAACCATTCCAGTTCCGCCATGGACGGTTGCGCTGGGGAAGTCCACATCACCTCTTTCATGATCTCGCGGCTGGCGGGGCCTTGCACCGCAATGTTGTGCAATTGGTCCGTCGATGAACGCACCCACGCCTTGTAGCCCATCATCTGCGCCTGCTCGCGCAACCAGATGCCGGAATAATCATCGCCACCAATCCAGCGGAACAGGTTCTGTCCAAGCCGGAACACCGTGCCGTCATCAATCATGCCGCCGTTTTCGTAACACATGGCGGTGTAGACGACTTGCCCTGTCGAGAGTTTGCGAATGTCGCGCGTGCAGCAATATTGCAGCAGCGCTTCGGCATCCGGTCCCGTCACCTCAAATTTCCGCAGTGGTGACAGATCCATCACGACAGCCTTTTCGCGGGCTGCCCAATATTCTTCAATCGGTCCATCGTTGTTGAAGCGGCCCGGCAGCCAGAATCCCCTGTACTCGGAGTAATGGCGGGTCATCGCCGAAAAGCGTGGATGAAACGCGGATTCCTTGGTCATCACGGGGTCAGCATCGGGTGTCATGCGGGTTGCCACAGCTCTTTGAAATTTCTGTTCAGCGCCATAAACGCGCACGTGAATGTCGGTCGGGTTCCAGCCATTGCCGGGATCGATATCATCCGGGCAGGAGGACGTCACACAGACGAGATCAGTCAGCGCTTTTACGAGAACATAATCGCCAGCGCGAGACCACGCCTCATCCGACACAATGACATTCGAGTGCTCCATGCGGGTATTGTAGAAGAAGTTCAGCGCTTCCCAGCCTTTGCGCTTTTCAATACCAAAAGGATCAAGCGCGAAATTGAAATTCTCCGTGCAGTTGGCGTGGCCGGGATAGCCCATGTCATCATAGAAACGCGGATTGCAGGCGGTGGCGAAAGCATCATGGCGGCCACATGTATCTTGCACCACTTCAACAAGAGGCTCGAAATCCAGCGCGAATGCTTTCGAAGGCAAGCCCGGCGTTGGGTAGGCGCGGCCCGTCAATGTGCGGGTGATCGTGGCGTCCAATGCATGCTCAATGCCCTTGTCGAGTTTTCGGGCTGAGAAGCACTGGAAGTCGGTCATCTGCCGGCCAGAGACATCGATGATCTGGATGTATTCACCCGCCTTCACCACATAGCTTCGCGCCGTGGCTGCGCGAATGCGAATGTCCTGCAAGGGATCGGCCAGCGGCTCAGGCAAATCCCACCCTGGTGTCTTCGGTTTCGGCTGCGCCCGAAAAATGCGCAATTCGATATCTGTTCCCGTGTCATGCGCTTCGGGCAACATGTCCATTGCTGGAGCAGCTGCGATCACAACGCCATCCTGCTTCACAGCCATTTCAACCTTGCTGCCCGCAGTGCTTTCCATTCCAAAAAGGGTTGAACTGCGGGATTTCGAAATATCGATGTTGCGCTTTGCGAGTGCCGCGCGGCTGCGCTGGGCGCTCTCATTTTCCTGCGCCAGTATGGTTTTCAAGCCTTCGCCACTGCCATGCTCTTTTGCACCAAGGCCAC
Organism: uncultured Alphaproteobacteria bacterium; assembly: GCA_963819615.1. GTDB lineage: Bacteria > Pseudomonadota > Alphaproteobacteria > Rhizobiales > Aestuariivirgaceae > Aestuariivirga. Next base: position 233,286 of record CAWFWW010000007.1, on the reverse strand, counting down.
CTGCATCACTGCGCCCCTTCTTGTCGAAAAATATGACCTCGGCAATCTGCCCGCCTTCTGTATCAGTGAACGAGAGCCTGTCGCCCGCCAAGACATCGGCAATAATCGAGCCGCCAGCCTTGATCACGTAGCGCTCAACGCCTGGCGGCAGAACACGTTCCCCCGGCCGCAAGATGCGGCTGGCGCGGGGGGCAAAAAAGGTCGGTGCGTTCATTGTGCTGCGCTGCGATACAACAGGATTTCACCGGCATGATCGCACAGTTCTGCTTGACCGTCGATATCATGTGGTGAATAAATGTTTCCTTATGTGAGGGGCAACGGGGCAACATCCGGTCGTCCTGATCTGGCCACCACGCGCGACGCATAGAAGCGGGCGGGCTGGCATGCAACGACGAGAGGGGAAATCTCATGTCTTCTGAAAACAACTCGGGCGGACTCATCCGCGCGCTGGACTGGAAAGGCGCCTTCTGGGTCGCCGCCGGCGTTCCGCCGCTAGTCCTGTTCTCCATCGGCGGTATTGCCGGGACAACCGGCAAGCTCGCCTTTCTGGTCTGGATCATTTCGATGATCATGGGCTTTCTGCAATCATTCACCTACGCTGAAATGGCCGGGATGTTCGGCAACAAATCGGGCGGAGCTTCCGTATATGGAGCAACCGCCTGGATCAGATATTCGAAATTCATCGCGCCACTTTCCGTGTGGTGCAACTGGTTTGCCTGGTCACCGGTGCTGTCACTGGGTTGCGCCATCGCGGCAGGTTACATTCTCAACGCGTTTGCGCCCATTCCCGCTGGTGACTCGCAAGCTGTTGTGGATTGGGTCACGGCGAATGCCGCGAATTACACGGCCGCAACGCAGTCGGTTGTCGATTACATCGCGGCCAATGCTGGCACTGCACCTGCTGATGCCATCAAGGCAGTCGCAACTGCCGACGGCGTTTCGGCACTCACGCCGGCACTTCGCACATGGGAGGCTTTGGCCCTCAATGTGCCCGGCATCGGTGCGTTGCATTTCAACTCCACCTTCGTCATTGGTGCATTATTGATGCTTTTGATGTTCTGGATTCAACATCGCGGCATTGCCTCGACAGCGAATGCCCAGAAGTGGCTGGCGATCATCGTTTTGATCCCGCTTTTGCTGGTTGGCCTTGTTCCCATTCTCACGGGCCAGATCAACAGCGCCAACATCACGGGCCTCGTGCCGCCAACAGCTGGATATTCTGGCGTTGATGGCACCTGGTCGCTCGGCGGATGGACCTTGTTCCTCGGTGGTCTCTACATCGCCGCCTGGTCGACCTACGGTTTCGAGACAGCAGTCTGCTACACCAGAGAATTGAAGGATCCCAAGCGCGACACGTTCAAGGCCATTTTCTTCTCCGGCCTGTTGTGCTGTGTGTTCTTCTTCATCGTGCCGTTCGCATTCCAGGGCGTTCTTGGGACATCCGGCATGCTGGCACCGGGCATTGTAGATGGCACCGGAGTGGCGGAAGCGCTCGGCGGATTCCTTGGCGGCAACCGTGTGATCACACAAATATTCGTGATCATCATGATCCTCGCCTTGTTCCTCGCGATCATGACGGCCATGGCCGGCTCATCACGCACCTTGTACCAGGGATCGCTTGATGGCTGGCTTCCGCGTTACCTGTCGAAAACCAACTCGCATGGTGCTCCAACCCGCGCCATGTGGACGGATTTTGCTTTCAACCTGTTCCTGCTCGCCTTGGCCTCTGACCTTGGCGGCTATTTCTGGGTGCTTGCGATTTCCAATGTCGGCTACATCATCTTCAACTTCTTGAACTTGAACGCCGGCTGGATCCACCGCATCGACTCACCGCATGTTGAACGTCCGTGGAAAGCTCCGGCAATCCTCATCGGCATCAATACGGTGCTGGCTTTTGTCAACGCGCTCTTCTTAGGGGCGGGTGCCAAAGTCTGGGGCTATCCGCAGGTGCTGTGGCAGGGTCTGTTCTTTGCCGCACTCATCATTCCGGTGTTCTACTACCGTCACTATATTCAAGATGGTGGCCAGTTCCCGAAGGGTGCCTTGGAAGAGCTTGGCCTGAAGGACGGCAATCTCGGCGAACGCAAGGCAGGCAATTTACCCTACATCGCTTTGGCCGCAGGTGCTGCGGTGGTGCTCATCGCGCACTTCGTGTTCCAGCTGCCAGCCTAAGAAATCAGCAGGAACTCAATTGCCGTCACTGCCAAGCAGTGGCGGCATTTATTTGTCGGTCACTCATTAAAGGAAAAAATCTTGCCTTGCAGGAAACAGAATTGTGACTTAGCATTTGGCCATTCCGCAAGGGCGGAACCATTCGACCCAAGAATCGTTACAGAAAAAAACCGGTACTCAGAGGGAGAAACACAATGAAATCAATGAAATCAATAGCTTATACCTCAGTCTTCGGCCTGAGCCTTTTGGCTTCTGCCCCAAGCTTTGCAGAAGACTCGAAAGACCCGATCAAGATCATCACCAATAACTGGACCAGCCAGTTGGTGCTGGCCAATGTCGTCGGCCAGGTCTTGCAGTCGCAAGGGTACAATATTGAATACACAAACTCCGACACTCAGTTGCAGTATACCGCACTGCCCGCCAACGACATGGATTTCCAGGTTGAGGTTTGGGAAGGGTCGCAGGCCGAATCATTCAACAAGGCAATCGCGGCTGGAGCGATTGATCTTGGTGCGCACGACGCCGTGACACGCGAAGACTGGTGGTATCCCACCTACATGGAAGCAGTGTGCCCGGGTCTTCCTGACTGGAAAGCACTGGATGCCTGTGCCGGGAAACTTGCAACCGCAGAAACCGGGACCAAGGGCCGCTTTGTGGGTCCGCCAGCGGATTGGGGCAAACATTATTCAGAGCGCATCCAGGCCTTGAAGATGAACTTCCAGGAAGTGGCTGTGGGCCAGGCCGCAACGCTGTGGGCCGAGTTGCAGGCGGCCTATGACCGCAAGGAACCGGTGGTGCTGTTCAACTGGACGCCGAATTTCATTGAAGCCAAATTCGAAGGCAAGTTCGTGGAATTTCCGAAGTATGAAGCGGCGTGCTTCTCGGACCCGAAATGGGGATCAAACCCTGATGCGATCTATGACTGTGGTGCGCCTGCCAGTGGTTACTTGAAAAAGGCAGGTTCAAAGCAGTTGGCCGAAAAGTGGCCAAAGGCAACGGAAATCCTGAAGAAGGTGAACTTCACCAATCCACAGATCGCAGCCGCCGCTGCCATGGTTGACGTTGACGGCATGACGCCGGAAGATGCCGCCACCAAGTGGGTGAAGGACAACGAAGCGACCTGGAAAGCCTGGGTTCAATAAGCGTTTGACTTGAAGACGCCGGGCCGGAATGCACAACTCCGGCCCGGCGTTTTGTTGTCTTACATTCAGGCGTGGTCTGAGCTAGCGTGAGTGTGGTTCGGAGGGGACATGTCGCAACACGCGAAAATTTCGTGCCGCAATTTGTGGAAAGTATTTGGCAAGGACGCTGGTGAATTCCTGGCGCGGCACAAGTTTGCTCCCAGTGATGCTGACCTGAAAACGGGCGGCTATATCGGTGCGGTGCGTGATGTGTCGTTTGACGTGCATGATGGCGAAATTCTTGTCATCATGGGATTGTCGGGATCGGGCAAGTCCACGCTTATTCGCGCGATCACCCGGTTGAATGATGCAACCAGCGGCGAGATCATGCTGGATGGCAAGGACCTGTTGAAAGTCTCCGAAAAAGAACTGATTGAGCTGCGACGTCACAAGCTTGGCATGGTGTTCCAGAATTTTGGATTGCTACCGCATCGCAATGTTCTCGACAATGTGGCGTTTCCTTTAGAGGTGCGAGGATCGCCACGCGACGAACGCGAGACACGGGCGCGTGAAATGCTCAAGCTTGTAGGGCTTGAAGGCCGCGAAACCTATTTTCCGCGCGAGCTGTCGGGTGGCCAGCAGCAGCGCGTTGGCATTGCGCGGTCGCTCGCCGTGGGGCCGGATGTGTGGTTTCTGGATGAACCGTTCTCGGCACTTGATCCCTTGATCCGGCGCGAGATGCAGGATGAGTTTTTGCGGCTGCAACGATTGCTGAAGAAAACCATCGTATTCATCACCCATGATTTTGACGAGGCGATCCGGCTGGCTGACCGCATCGGCATCATGAAAGACGGAAGGCTGGTGCAGCTGGCAACGCCGGAAGAGATGGTGACCCATCCAGCGGATGATTATGTGAAGGCCTTCACCAAGAATGCGCCGCGCGACAAGATTGTTTCGGTAGGCGCCATTGCAAGCACGAAACGGCTGAAGACTGTGGGTGAACCGCTCTTGTCATCCGCGAAACTTGAGGAAGCAGCAGTGCGCGTGTTGAACGCGGATGAGGCCGTAGCTGTTGTCGATGGTGCGGGACGAAAAATTGGTGTTGTCACACGCAATGACATGATTGCCGCACTCTATCCGGATGCACAGGCGTGAGTGACATTGCCCGTCCATTGCCGATCAGCTTTGGCGGGCAAAGACCGCCCCTGCTCGTGGTGCTTGTCGGTTTTGCGATCATCAGCATCCTGGCCAGTAAGCTGGTGCCGCCACTGGATGACTGGCCCGCCGAATGGCTGATTCCAGTGCGGGGCTGGGTTACGGATTTTTTCGCATGGTTCAGTGCTGTCGCCAAGCCGGTCACACGCGCCATTGCGTGGGTGCTGGCCAAGCCGCTCGCTCTTGTGGAAGCGCTGCTTTATCGCGGCGTGCCTAATCTTGGCCTGGCTCCCTTACCGTGGATTGCCATTGTGATGGGCGCTGGCCTGCTTGGTGACTGGACCGGCGGGCGCAGGCTTGGAATTTTCTGCGGGTTGTGTGCTTTCTATCTGGCGATCTTCGGCTTGTGGACAGACTCGATGAAGACGCTTGCCATCGTCGCTGTCACGGTGCCGCTTGCCGCAACGATTGGATTGCTGCTGGGTGTGTGGGCGACGCGGAGTCCACGCATTGAGCGTGGACTCAACATCATCTTCGATGTGCTGCAAGCGACGCCGCATATGGCTTATCTCGGGCCTGTCGTGATCATGTTTGGATTTGGCCAGGTGCCCGCGATGCTGGCGACACTTGGTTTTGCCGTGCCGCCCATGGCGCGGCTCACGGTGCTGGGCATTCGCAGTGTGCCATCCGACATTCTTGAATCTGGGCGGATGTCTGGCTGCACGCCACGGCAGTTGTTGTGGAAGGTTGAATTGCCTTCCGCACAACAGGCGCTGTTGCTGGGGCTTAATCAGGTTGTGATGCAAACATTGGCGATGGCGGTCATAGCCTCGCTGGTTGGCGCGTCAGGGCTTGGCGAAAAATTACTGTTCTCGTTGCAACAGTTGCAAATCGGCAAGGCGGTGGAGCAGGGCATCGCCATCACGTTGATTGCAGTGGTGCTGGACCGCATGACGCAAGCGTTTGTCCGGCGCACGCCGCCACGATTTGCCGCCGATACGCCATGGCATGTCAGGCATTGGCATTTGACCTGGTTTCTGGCCGCAACGGCTGTGGCAATTCTCGCGGCGTATTTCATTCCGGCGCTTGCCGTGCTGCCGAAAAACCTGACGATGTCTTACGGCGCGCCGATCAATGATCTGGTGCGGTGGATTTCGAAGAACCTGTTTCCTTATGTGAAACCGATCCGCGACACGATCACGATCTGGATGCTGCTGCCGATGCGTGATTTTTATCTGTGGCTGCCATGGACAACGGTGATAGGCACGTTTGGCCTTATGGGCTGGCATTTTGGCGGCTGGCGGCTGGCACTCATTCCCATTTGTTTCCTGAGCTTCATGATGCTGGCGGGATTTTGGATACCGCTGATGCTCACGGTTTATCTGGTCACGGGTTGCACCGTGCTGTGCATATTGATCGGCGTGCCTCTCGGTATCTGGAGTTCGCGCAATGCCACGGCAGCGCGGGTGATTTCCGGCATTTGCGACCTGCTGCAAACGTTCCCAAGTTTCATTTATCTGATCCCGGTGATCATGCTGTTCCAGACAAGCGATTTGTCCAATGTCATCGCGATGCTGTTCTACGCAACGGTGCCCGCCATCCGTTATACCTATCTTGGCCTGCAGCGTGTGCCGCAGACGGTGATTGAAGCGGCGACGGCTTCTGGCACAACGAAGTGGCAGCGCTTGTGGAAAGTGGAATTGCCAATCGCACTGCCGGAAATCATGCTCGGCATCAACCAGACAATCATGATGGCATTGGCGATGGTGGCGATCACGGCGCTGATAGGGTCACGCGATCTGGGCCAGGAGATCTACAAAGCGCTCCCCGGCGCTGACACGGGGCGTGGGCTTCTGGCGGGATTGGGGATAGCGTTCATCGGCATCATCGCCAGTCGATTGATTGGGGCTTGGGCTGAAAAACGAAAAGTGGAACTTGGCATGGCGTGATATCATGATCCGAGTTTCAACACGCACCAAAAACACGCCATATGCATCCCAGGCAATTGTCACAATGAACGTGAGTCGCCCATGACCAACAGATACTCCACCAACTATCGCATGAACCGGGTATTGCGGGATGACCGCGCTGCGCTGGTCGTTCCCATCGACCATGGCCTGGTGTGGGGCCGCGTGCCTTCTCTGGAAGCACCGGTTAGTGTCATGCGGCGTTTCATCCCGCAAGACATCACGGGCTTCATGGTGTCGACCGGAATCGCCAAACAGTCCGAAGCCGATTTGGCGAAGGCTCCGCAGCTGGCCCGCATCCTCGCCATTGACGCCTTCTGGCCGACCAGCACTTCTGAAACAGGAACGGGCGAAATGGTGGCGAGCGTCGAAGATGCAGTGCGCTTAGGCGTAGACTGCGTCAAGATGCTGCTGCCGTGGAACGTAAATGACGCCGAGAAAGTGCAGTACTGCAAGCGCATCGGCAGAATTGTCGGCGAAGCGTCGAAATGGAACATGCCGGTGATGGTCGAGCCCGTGTTCCTCAATGTGCCACGCAGCAAGGAAATCATCGAGGCAGAGCTTGAAGTCGCGCGCGTGGGATATGACCTCGGCGCTGACATCATCAAGATCACCTTTCCTGGCGCTGACGCCACGGCGAAACTGTGCGCTGAGCTCGACATTCCCATTGTCGTCGCAGGCGGGCCCATGAGTGGGGATGCAAAGTCGACATTGCGCGACATCCGCGAATGCATCGAGGCGGGCGCACAGGGCGTGGTCGTTGGCCGGAAAATCTGGCAGCGGCCGCCACAAGAGGCTGACGACATGATCGGGGAAATCGCGGGCTTCACGCGCAAGCACTTCAAGCGCCGCTGGTAACATGCCTGCAATCGATTGCGGGATCGATATTGGCAGCACCAATTTAAAAACGGTGTTTGCGGGCGAAGATGGCCGCACCGTCTTCGCCAAGTCCATCGCATCGCCGCGCAGCTTCGATGAATTCGGCCCTTTGACTGACGCGATGGCGTTGGTGAAAACGCTTGAAGGCATGATCATCGAAGGTTGGCGCGAGCTTGGCAGTGGCGCTCCACTTCGCAGCATTACGGCAGCTGGTGTTGGCGAGGATGGCGTTGGGATCAGCGATGCCTTCCAGCCGACCGGATACGCGCTGCCATGGTTTGACAGGCGCGCGGCGGCGGAAGTGCAAAAACTTCAGCAGCATTCCCGGTTCAGCGAGCGCGCGGGGATTGGAATCAGCACTGAACGGACGGCAGCCAAGTGGTTGTGGTTGAGCAGGCACCGCCCGCACGAACTGGCGAACGCCAGATGCTGGATTGCGCTCACGGATTTTCCGGCGGTGTGGTGGTCTGGCAGACCCTTCATGAGCTGCAGTCTCGTTCCACGCACGGGATGCTATGATGTTTATGCGCGGCGATGGATCGAGGAACTTCTGGCTGCGTCTCATGCCCCAGCACTTCCGCCCATCCTGAAAGCAGGCGAAATCGTTGGCGGAGTGCGCAAGGGCCGGCTGCGTGACAGTGGTGCGGCATCAGATGAAACGGTTCTTGTGGCAGGCGGACATGATCACCCTGTTGCAGCGTCGATGATCAGGCGGTTTGATCCATTTGCCAGAGTTGATTCATTGGGCACCGCCAATCTGGTTTACGGTGAGACGACAAGAATCTGCGAGCCACACGTGAATGACCATATTGCCTTTTCAATTCCGGCATCCGGCAATGCCGGACTTTCCTGTTTGGGGGTTGTGGAATTCGGCGCTGCGATGGCGTCGCTTCAACGCGATGAAAATCACTTGCGCAACCATCTTGGCGTTGATCGCCTGCCCGGCTCACCGCCCTCCTCATTGGAAGAACTGAAATGCACGGCCAACCATGATGACAGGTCGATCAGACGCGGTCTCGAAGTGGCGGGACTGAAGTCGCGCCGCATGCTGGACGCGATGCATGTCGCTGGCGTTGCCAGGCACGATATTTATGCAACAGGCGGATGGTCGCGATCACGTGCACTTGTTGAATTGCGGGCAAGCATTTTTGGCGAGCCGATCAAAGTTGTTGGCGACATGGAGCTGGTTGCTTTAGGCGCTGCGCTTTTTGGAATGGAGGCCGCGACCGGGAAATCAGTTTGCCCAATTGCTGGCAGCGACATTGTCAAGATTGAACCCGCCGCCGCGTGGCAAACGGAGTACCAAGAGATTTATGAGGAGATCAAACCGAGCTAGGACCGGATGCGCGGGCGACGCGCTCGGCATCTCCCATCATTGCCAACCTCGCGCTTGCCGCGCGGATCGGCGTTGCGTGATTTTTCTTGCGGTTTCTACTTCACCGGCCTGGTTGGAGCGGAAAAATTCCGGGCCCGCAAACCGGCGCCGCAAGCGGCGGCGGTAAAATAATTAAGTGCACTGTCACCGAATTAGCGCAAGCATTTGGGGTGTTTTCCGGTTTTGCCCTCTATGGGTGTGTGTTTTGCATCCGGTTGCCATTACTTTCGCACTCGCCAGCCCAGACCAGGACCATGGAATTTAAAACGGCCCATAGGCGCGAAATTTAGCCCATTAGAGCGACATCCGGGACAGGCCCCTACTCCCCTGCCTGAGTCCCGTTTCGCCGCCTGGTGCGCAAATTTCCCGACGAAGTACGCATTAAATCCTTGGTTGTGAATAGGACTTAAAACTCGAAACTCCCCGAATCTGACGAAATGCGAGCTTTTTGCGTCGTTAATTCGGTGACAGTGCATTTAATACGAAATAATTAAGTGCACTGTCACCGTAATTTGGGATGGAGACGCCCCGGGGAAATGCCCCGGGGCGTACGCCGTCGTTCGTCTTGCAGGGTATTGTCAGGTGAAGTTCGAGCCCGTCAAGATGTGGTGGCCGTTGACGGTGATGCTGAATTCATCGGTTACATCGGCGTCGAGATTGCCGTGGATGATGGTCACGTCATGGCCGTCAACCGTTTCATGGCTGACGCTGATCTGGCCGGCGCTGGCCTGACCGTTCACCAGTTTGACGTGGTGACCCATGAACGATGAAACATCGATCTTGTCGCCTGCCTGGAAAGTGGTCAGCGTGTCGCCATCGGCATGGGCGGCAGACTTGAACACGAAGGTGTCCTTGCCGGCACCGCCATCCATCACATTGTGCGCGGTTGAGGCGACGATGGTGTCGTTGCCGGAACCAGTCACGATGTTCTCGATGCCGTAGAGCGTGTCCTTGACGTCAGCGGTTTGGGCGTAACCTTTGGGATTGCCGCCGGTTCCGAGGTTGGCGCTGATATTGGTCAGGATCGCTGACATGTCGAGCGTGTCGTTGCCCGAATCTGCCGGTGCGTCGCCACCATAATAGGTGTCTTCGCCGTCATTGCGGGTTGCCATGAACACATCGTCGCCAGCGCCGCCATAACCCATGTCGTCGCCTTTGCCGCCGTTGATCATGTCGTGGCCATCATCGCCGTAGGCCTTGTCGTGGCCGTCACCGCCATTGACCTTGTCGGCACCCTTGCCGCCATGGAGAATGTCGTTGCCGGCATTGCCGTTCAGCGTGTCATCGCCATCCTGGCCGTTGAGCGCATTGTTGCGATGATCGCCATTGAGCGTCAAGGCAGCGGGTGGCGGGTTGATCACCGTTCCAGGTGGCAACACTGTTACACCAGCACTGACCACATCCTGCGGACGCAGCGTGCCAATCACATTGCCGCCAGCGGCAGACGCGTTGAAGACGATGCGGTGTTCGGAGGTGAGGCCTGAGATATCCACCGTATCGCCAGCGTTGGAACCATTCACGGTGATCGTGCTGAAGTTCAAACTGGTTGCCGCATTCGTGGACGTACCAAAGTTTCCGATGATCTGGATGGTATCGCCGCTATTGGTACCGCCATTCAAACCGCCGTTGCCGTCGTTTAGTGTCACATCGAGAGTGTTGATGCGGATTTCCTCGATATTGTCGAGTTCAGCAATGATCGAGGCGTTGTTAGTGCCGTTGCGCGTGATCACGATTTCGGTGTTGGTGTTAGGAACCGCAGTACCGTTGCCCGCAATGGCTATGAACGCAGCCCGCGTGTAGATGCGGAACGTTTCTGCTGTGCCATTACCACTCAAAATAAAGGTATCCGATCCAGTATCACGTCCGTTGATATCCAACGCCGTCGTGCCCCCGTCAATTACGTCACGGCCACCTGTCACTTGGTAGGTGATTGTGTCATCACCCGTGCCGCCATTAATAATGTCGTTGCCGCCTAGACCATTCAGGATGTCGTTGCCAGCATTGCCGTTGAGAGTGTCATTTGCACCAAAGCCAAGCAGGCCATTGGTTCCAGTGGCGATATCGTCGCCAGCGGTTCCGTTGAATGTGTTTGCTACAAAGGCTACCGCATTCCAGTTCACACCCGTCGGGCCTGTTGCTGCCGATGTTACGCTGTTGGTGAAGCCAGCGCCATCCGTGTAGGTGACGACCGCCCGGAGTTGCAGGCCTGCTTGTGCGCCAAAGAGCGAAGCACCCAAGTCTTGCGGCGTAAAGGCTGCCGCTGTTGCACCTCCAATATCTGTCCAGGTCGTACCGTTGGAAGATGACTGCCACTGGTAAGAGAATGCACCAAGTCCATCCTGATCAGCAATCGCTGCCGCACTCACCGTGATCGGGCTGCCTTCCGTTGGCGTCACGTCGTTGATGGTCAGTGTGCCAGTTGGAGCGTCGTTCGCGTTGGTGACGGTCACCGTCATGTTTTGCGTGACGGTTGTTGTGCCATCGTTGATGCTGACATCGAAGTTGTAAACATTATCAGCACCCGCATCTGCCGGAGCTTCGAAGTTGGGTGCGTTGTTGAATACAAGTTCACCCGTCGTCGCATTGATGCTGAACAAGCCATCATCCACGCCACCGGCAAGTGCATAGGTGAATGTCGTCGGTCCATCCGGATCAACGCCAGTCACTGTCGTAACTGCTGTGGTGTTTTCCGCCACGGAAACCGCTGCCAGCGAAGTGATCGTTGGGGCTTCGTTGACGTTGTTGATCGTGATTGCAATCGTTAACGACGTGGTATTGACGCCATCAAATGCCGTTACAGTCACGTCAACCACGTTGTTGGGGAACGGGCTGGCTTCGTAGTCTGGTGGGCTGACGAAGGCGAGTTCGCCCGTTTCCGGGTTGATCGAGAACAAGTTGGCAGTGGTACCTAACAGCCCGTATGTGACAGGTGTACCATCCGGATCAGAAGCCGCGACCGTCGTGACCGTTGTTGTATTTTCGTCGATTGCAAATGCGTCACCTGTTGTGAATGCCGGTGGTTCATTCACGTTGGTGATCGTGATGGCGTAGGACTGCACGATTGACAGGCCTGCACCATTCGATGCTGATACCGTGACGTTGTAGACGTTGTTGGCACCTGCATCTGCCGGGGCTTCGAAATCCGGAGCTGCCAAGAAGACGAGTTCGCCAGCATCGTTGATGCCGAAGAAGGCTTCGTCTGGACCCGACAGGGTGAATGCGCCTGTCAGCGCGGCGGTGAAGCCCGTAGGCAATACGACCGTGGTGACGTCCAGTTCGTTTTCAGCAAGCGATTGCGAATTCAACCCGAATTGCAGGTTGTCGATGCCGGCGACGAAGTCGGTGCCGTCGCGGGCGGCGACAGAGTCGAGAACCCTGATGCCCCCGTTGAGGGAGACGTCGGCATCCAGTGTATACTGAGCAGCCGTACCGGTGAAGGTGGCGGTATCCGCCAGACCATCGGTGCCGTTGTCGCCGAGCATCAGGTCCTTGAACATGAGCGACTTCAACATTTCAGTGAAATGCTTGTCGAACTGTTCAGTGGCATTTGCTGCAAGGGCGTTGAGGGCGTCGATCAAGCTGTCGGTTCCAAGTGTTCCAGCAGTCCGGTTCGAAGCACCGGAATAGGCGTTTTCGGTGTTGTCGAAATAGCCTGTTCCGCCAGCCGTTGTAGCCATCGCCTGGGCGAGCCAAGCAGTGCTGCCGAGGACGAGGTTACCTTCTGTACCTGCATCAGAATATTTGCCGATGAGATCATCCAGCCTGATTGAGCCACCAATGATCAGGTCGTTGCCACCGGCACCGGTGAAGGTGTCGCTGCCCGAACCGCCGATGAGCCAGTTGTTGCCAAGGCTGAGCGTTGCCGTGCCATCCCCAGCGCTATCACCAATGAAGGTGTCGTTGTTCGACGTGCCGATCGCACCCTCGATCTCGACCCAGGCCGGGAACGGAGACGTTTGGTCAATGGCCACAAGCGGGTTGAACATTGTCGAGAAGACGATATTGGCACCTGGCGCGCTGCCGGCCCAGTCACTGAGATCGATCAGGTCGAAGCCAACATTGCCCCGGCCATCGTCGCCGATGACTTCATCCGGGCCGCCGACCGTTCCGGATGCCTGCGATGGCGAGCCGGGACGCAGAATGTCGTCGCCCGATCCGCCTTGCATCAGGTCCTGGTCAATGCCGCCGACCAGATAATCGTCACCTTCTTCGGCATAAATGAGATCGCCCGAAGCGCCGGTGTCGATATAGTCGTTGCCGTCACCACCATGGGTGAAGGCGTCGGTATTGCCCATTTCAGGATTGGTCAGGCCGTCACCATACATGATGTCGTCGCCCGAACCGCCCGAGAGCTTGTCAATGCCTTCGCCGCCGATGACGAGATCGTTGCCGGAGCCGCCGACCAGCTGGTCAAAGCCGCCGACTTCCGAACCTGACCCACGGCCATAGATGATGTCTTTGCCGGCACCACCATCAACCAGGTCTGGACCCTCGCCCGAGTCCAGCAAGTCGTTGCCGGCACCGCCATAGAGACGATCAATGCCGCCACCGCCGTAAATGAAGTCGTCGCCACCTTCGCCATAAACGGTGTCGTCACCGCCGCGGGCCTGGATGTAGTCAACATTTTCCGTGGCCACGATGACTTCATGCGAGTCAGCACCATCCGTTGGCGTGCCTTCGAGGGGATGAACCAGATCAGGATTTGCATCGACGCGCACGTCGCGGATCAGGTTCAGTGTGACGTTGTCGCGAATGCCATCCGACGCCACAACCGAGATGTCGGAGCCGTTGACTGATGTGCTGGCGCCACCGTCGGAGTAGATGCCCTTGCCGCCTGTCGTGATGACGTCGGCATAGAGATGATTTTCGTGGTCGCCGCTGGTGTCTGTCAAGGTGCCATCAGCACCACGATTGAAGTCATAATACTTGTCGGCATAGGCGAAGATCGAACCATTGAGGTGCGACAGGCCTGTGTTGCGTTCCACGATGTCCTTGAACTGGCCATTGTTGACCTCTTCATGAATCTGCGTGCCGAACAGGCGATAGAGATAGTAGAAGCGGTCACCATCCATCAGCGACTGGATCTGCGCCACGAACACGGCGTCGAAGGTTTCGCCAAGCAGGCCACCAGGCACATGGGCTTCGGCGAGACCGCCGATCCACGAGTCGATGTGGTTGAAGCCGTCGCGTGCGGTGTTGAGTTCCGTGTTGACAGTTGCGTTGTTGAGCATGAAGGCCAAAGCGTCAGCAGCCGTATATCCGAGTGCCGCAGCATCGCCGTCTATCAAGGTACCATCAAACAAGCCGACCATGGCTTGCGCCTTGCCGACATCACCACCAAAGGAATAGGCGGCGATGAAGTTCACCAGCGATTCCGGATGGATCATGTTCTTGCCGAAATCATCCCAGCTTGTGTAACGCGCAAGGCTGATGCCAGCGCGGAAGTCGTTGAGGGTCGGGATGCCGAGGTCGCGACCACGGGCGATGTTGATCGCCGCGAGGTCGAGTGGCTGGTCGAGAAGGCCTTGGGTGAGCGATGGCGTGATGAATTCATCCACCTCGTTCATCTGCTGGCGCGACAGGCCGAGCGTGATGGCAGCTACACCTTCTTCGGCAAAGGTCTGCGGTGTGAGGAAGGCTTTTTCCAGCGCAAAACGCGTGACGTTGCCCAGCATCCAGCCTGATGGATCAATGGTGTCGATGGTTTCGCGGATGGTCGAGTGGCCGAAGCGGAAGGCAACTTGTGAATATTCCAGCGAGATCGTCGAGTCGACACCGGTTGAATAGCCGACGAATTCCTGGATGCGCGGGGTAATGGTGCGCGCATACTGGTCAACAGCGGCGTGCTGGTATTCCATTTCAACGACCAGCTTGGTGGCCTCGAACATCTTGTTGTCGTTCCAGGCGACGGTGCCATTGGCGTAGACGTAGTTGCCAGCGACGTCTTCATAGTGGTCACCGACGAGCGAAACGCCACCTGCGAGTGTGTCGCCAACCAGGGGCGAAACCTTGTCCTGCCAGTTATGCAGGCCAGCGTGATCGACAGGCGAGTTGTTCGTGTCGTGCTGGTAGATCCAGTTCTTCAGGTTCGCGACCTGGAAATTGTGCTCTTCGTGGAACACGTGATGGATCGAGGTGAGGCCGAAGTTTTCGTTCACGCGGCCATCGCCGGCGATGTAGTGATCGCCAACTGAGGCCATGAGGATTTCACCGACGGCATCATGCAGTGATCCTTCAGGCAAGGTGATGCTGAAATCGGCGGGGTTGACCCAGCCAGCGGCGATGAGGGCACTTGCACCCTTCATGACCGTTCCAGCAGGAATTGCCGGGCCGGGGCCAATCGAAAGGGCGGTTCCGAGTGTCAGGGAAAGTTGTCCACTTGTGAAGCCGAGCACGTCGGCATCAACGGCACCTGCGTTTCGAACACCCGTTGCATTGAGATCAATGATTGCCTGGTTCACATTGCTGGTGACTGCATCATCCCAGTTTGTCAGAACCTTGCCATCGTTCGGATTGAGATGTGCGAGGTCAAAGCGTGGGTTCATGTCGAGGATGAGGGCGTGGCCGGAACCTGCTGTCTGCACGCCAAGCGTACCTGCGTCAGAATCCAGGAGTTGACCATTGGCATCACGGTTGCGGAAATTCGCAACATCTTCCCAGGTCAGCGCGGCGCGGCTGGTGTCGAGAACATGGTCGCGCAGTTCATTCAGGGTTGGCAGCGTGTCGTGGACGGCTTCCACCGTGCCATCCGGCCAGCGGCGGTCCCAGGAGTCGACAAGCGTGGTGCCGTCGAACAGTTCCATGCCGGCGTGGTAGGTTGTGCCATCAGTGGTTACCCATTCACGCAGCAG
Organism: uncultured Alphaproteobacteria bacterium; assembly: GCA_963819615.1. Lineage (GTDB taxonomy): Bacteria > Pseudomonadota > Alphaproteobacteria > Rhizobiales > Aestuariivirgaceae > Aestuariivirga. The sequence goes on along the minus strand of CAWFWW010000007.1, from coordinate 217,766 downwards.
ATCGGTGATCTGGGCGACCGAACCATAGGTCTGGCTCTGGTCAATGAAGGGCGAGGTGTGGTTGACGTAGCTCGGATCGTCATTGGCATCCGTTCCGGCGATTGTGGCGCGCGAAATCGTCATTTTGGTGACAGGCTGGCCATCAGGGCCTATCGTGCCATAGAGTGGATCGGACGGATCAAGCGCTATGGTGATCTTGCCATTGCCGCCCTTGCCGATGAGGTCAAGGCCGTGATCGAAGAATTGGCCGAAAATTGCGAACCAGCTATTGACTGGTGCCACACCCGGATTTTCCGAACCGATGAAGAATTCACCGGACGTCGGATTCTGGAAATCAATATGGCCCAGAGTTTCGAGAAGGCCGTAGCCGGATTCTGAAACGGTGGTGACAATGGCTGTGCCATTGGCTGGTGTACCGGCGCTGAAGTCCACATTGCCGTCAATCAGCTGCTTGTAGGCCAGAACATCCGGCTGGTACGTTTGACCAGAGTTTACAAGTGCTCCACCTGGGATTGGACGATACCAAACCGCTTCGCCCGCTTGCAGACTTAAGCCCGCTGGATCCTTGAGCCCGCCGTAGCTGGTGGCGGCAAGCACTGCCAAAGTCGTCGTGTAGACAACGCTGGCCTGGTAGTTGCCGAGAGTCCAAACCAGAGGATCGCCATTGTAGTCAAGGACTGCAATCTCGGTATTGACTGGCGCAACGATCTTCGCGCCTTCGACGAGATTGGCAATCGTGACGCCAGATGCTTCGATGAGCGCTGCATATGCGGAATCGCTCGTATAGCGCGCTGCATCCCACTCAACATAGTGTCCGTTGCTATCCGCCAACAGGTTCACACCTGCGGTGGTGATCGTGCGGCTGATGATGCGCGGCATATAGTCGATGATGCTGCCGGCCAGCGAATAGTCCAAAAGCCCGTAGCCCGGAGCTGAGATCGTACCAGACGCGTCATGAGAGTAGAGTGCGCCGTCCTGCGTCGTGATCTGGCCACCAAGGGCTGCTTTGTAGGCGGCATTCGCGGAGATGTCGATAGCGACGGTCGTCGCGTTGCTCAGATTGACGGAAATCATCCCGGTCGCGTTGTTAATGGACAGGCTGGTTACCGTATTGGCACCAGCTGCCGTCGATACGTCAGCCGTCAGATCAATGTCTGTAATAGTGCTGCCGACCTTTACCGAGACTATGCCACCATCGTGAATCGTGACAGTTGCACTGGCCGCTGCGGCTGCATAATTGTTGAAATCCGCTGCGATATCGCGGCGGAAAGGCACATCGACTGCGCCCCAGTCGGCTTGCGTGCCGAACAGGTTGTTGTGCAGGCCGGTCACATCGCGGATACCGATTGGTGCCGAGACTTGCGGGAAGCCATGGCCATACTGGTCCCAGGCATCTTGCTGCGACAGGCCCGTCAGGTCGATTGCGATCCCTTTGCTGTTGAAAGCATCCGAAGTGCCATCCCAGTTGACCAGCGCGTTGCCTTGCCCGTCAAACAGGGGCACGAAGTTTACCTGCGCCAGCAAATAGGTGAGGTCGTTCAGATTGATGACAAATGGTTTGAGGTCGTATGCCATGACAATGTTTCTCCGTCCGCGCAAACGGGGGTTTGCGTCGCTAAATTGTTCAAATTGTCCGGGTGGCCGCTCCCAAAAATTTCGCCGTCCGGTATTCACGAAACAGCGCATGCAACAATGCGCGATATCTCGTTTAACTCTTACAGGGACTGACAATATTCGACGCGTTAGACCGCAAAGGGGTCTAACCACTATCCGCCTGTTCCCAGGCCGCATCATGCTTTTGGCGATTTTGCCTCTCGCCATAGGACATAAACAAAAGTTTTTGTCCTATACTTGTAAGCTATCCGTAAGCATAGCCTTCGGCAATAGACTAAAGTCTGATTAAGACTGAAATTATCGCAATAAAGTTAAATCTATTGGTTTTTCAGTTGCAGAACAGTGCGTTGCTCAATCCTTGAGGAGCAATGCGGCCTCAACGCGGTTCTTCACGCCGAGTTTTTTGAACAATTGGCTGGCATATTGCTTAATTGTTGCTTCGCTCAGCGACAGTTTATCGGCAATATCGCGGTTGCTGATTCCCTTGCCGATCAGGGCATGGATCTGGGTTTCGCGCTCGGTCAGCGAGGCAACCACCTCAACTCTTTGCGCAGGCCGCCTTCCGGTTTCCGGTTCCGTCAATATCTTGGCGGCAAGTTCCGGGCTCACATGTTTTGCACCGCTCAACAAGCGCTCGATGATTGAGATCATCTCGTCGCCTTCGACCCCTTTGAGGACATAACCGGCTGCACCGGACTTGAGCGATGCCTTGACATTTGCGAGGTTGTCATAGACCGTCAGCATCATAAGCTTGATGCCGGGCTTGATTTCGCCAATCGCCTGAGCTGCCTCAACGCCGCCGCCTGGCATATTGATATCCAGAAGCATCAGATCGGGCTCAAGCTGCCGGGCAATTGCGATGGCCTCGTCTGCCGACCCGCCTTCGGCAACCACCTGGAACTTGCCATTTTCCTCAAGCGTGGCCCGCACGCCCTTGCGGGTCAGAGGGTGGTCGTCAACAATGGCAACGGTGGTCATGGGTTCTCTGTTCACAAGTCATGGGTTCTCTGTTCACAAGTCATGGGTTCTCTGTTCACAAGTCATGGGTTCTCTGTTCACAAGTCATGGGTTCTCGGTTCACAAGTTAAGTCCAGCTCCCGGGTGAATGGGACCCGGGCAGCCATTTTCATACCCTGATTTGGTCTATAGAAGAAATCATGCCGCGTTTTGAACCAATTGTCAGTAGGGAATAAACGCCTAGGACGGTTCCTGGTAATTTAGAACTGCAAATACAAACTCACCTCGTCCTCCCAACGAAAGCAGCGAGGCTGTCTGGATTGCGTGAAATCCCCCAGCATTGTCATCCCCGCGCTTGTTGCGAGGACCCATTGGTCCGTTGGGTGAGATGCTCAGGTGAGCGAAGCGTGTTTCGCTCAAAACACTGCAAACGCAACGTCGAACGCATCGGCAGCGCGTGCATGGCACGCGACGTGACTTCCACACAAGCTGACGGATGGGTCCCCGCAACACGTGCGGGAATGACAATTTTGGGAGATTTCGGGTTAACCGGACAACAGTGCGACAGCTGCGAGGATGACAGAGTTGGGGGTTCGAGTTGACCGGACAGCAGTGCGAAAGCAGGGATCCAGGCTGTCAAAATTCCCGCTGCAGGAAAATCCGGGTTCCGGCGTTCGCGGGATAGACGGACTATTGGTTATATTTCCAATTGAGCGGGAACCGCTCTAAGCGGCGGCATTGAGCGGGTGAGCAATTGCAGGAACTCTGCCTGGCGGGTGGTTCCGGTTTTCACGAACATGTTCTTCAGATGCGAGCGGATGGTTGCCTCGCCAACTCCGAGAATATCCGCGACTTCCTGCACGGCAAGTCCGGGAAGCATGGTCATGGCGACGCGCAATTCAGACGGCGTGAAGCCGTAAAGCTGCATCAGCGCGTCACCGGGAACTGGCAATTGCAAGGCCGGCGGCTGAATGAAGACTGCGGTTTCGGCGGCAAAGGGTTTCATGATTTCGCGGCGATTGCCTTCAGCGAGAGGCAAGACAGTCGCGATCAGTCCACCGTCGGAGCCTGGAAGCGCCAAAGAGATCGGATTGCGGTCCATGACCAATGATTGGCCGGACAAGGATGCAATGGCGTGGGCCAAAAAGTCATTCGCCTGTTTGTCAATTGCCTGAAGTTTTGGACCGGCGACGCGGATTGTACGGGACGTTTTCAGCAAGTCCTCGGCTGAGCGGTTCATGTGCACGACTGCGCCATCGCGGTTCAAGAGAAAGACCGAGGCGGCAAGGGCATCAAGCGTTGACTCTAGCATGGAGGATTGCAGCGTCCTGATATCAAAAGCCGAGCTGATCTTGATGGCGCGGCAAATGTGGGAGGCGAGAAGGCGCATGAGTTCGACGCCGCGCGCAGGGATCGGCCCTTCATCGACGTAAGTTGCAAAGCTCATCGGGATGACGCGCGTGCTTTCCTTGAGTGCAACCAAGCCCATGTAGTCTTCCTGCCGGTGGAGCTTGAGGAACTCCTGATAGAAGCGGCCCTTATAGAATTCATCCAGCGGGAGAATGTCGGGCAAGTGATAAACTTCGCCAACATGCCAATAGGCGATGCCAGCCTGCAGGCTCCAGATGGGCGCGTATTGGTAGATGCCATTCATGAAGGCATCGGAGAAGCCGACATGGTAGCCCTTTGCGAAGACGCCTTTCACGACATCGCCAAAGTGCAATGCGCCCTGGGACGCGCCGATCAGGCTGGTGATGCTTTGGAGCGCGTCGGTCCAGCGCGTGGGTTCGAGCACCGAATCGTAGATTGCATCGACGGTGCGCGAAAACTGCGTGAGTTCTTTCGCTGCTGGCGGCGCTATTCTCGCCAAACGGGCGCTCGAACTTATTTCGACAAGGGCGTGCATCAATGTGCTCTGATTGTGTTGGTTGGCGCCCCCCGGCTAGCCGATGTTTAGTTGAGGTTGTAGCAAGCGTCACTCCCAATTTTAGGGGTGCGGCAGACCGGTTAATACTTTTCTGCATGAGATTGAGCGACCGAACTTCATTTCTATCTCTGGTAACCATGTCTTGCATTCCGTATCCGCTATCGGGCAGCGTGGATGGAATGGGCAGCCTTGCGGCGGGGAGAGTGGCGATGGCAGTTCGCCTTTCAACACGATGCGGTGTTTCTTGGCGGCAGGATCAGCCACTGGCGTCGCTGAGAGTAGTGCCTGGGTATAGGGATGTTTCGGATCGTTGAAGATCACATCGCGTGAACCCTGCTCGACGGCTTTACCAAGATACATGACCATGACTTCATCGGCGATGTGGCGCACGACTGACAGATCGTGGCTGATGAAGAGGTAAGCGAGGTTCATGCGCTGCTGGATGTCGGCTAGCAGGTTCAGCACTTGCGCCTGCACGGAGAGATCCAGCGCAGAGACAGGTTCATCGAGCACAAGGATTTCGGGATCGAGCATCAGGGCGCGGGCGATGGCGATACGCTGGCGCTGGCCGCCTGAAAACATGTGAGGATAACGCTCGTAGTGTTCGGGACGGAGACCCACACTTGCCAACATGGCGCGGGCTTTTGCAGTGCGTTCGGATGCCGGCATGATGGTGTTGACGAGAAGCGGTTCTTCCAGTGCGTGGCCGATCTTCTGGCGCGGGTTGAGTGAACCATAAGGATTCTGGAAAACAATCTGGACGCGCGGGCGAAGTTTCGGTGTCACTCCGTGCACTTCACTGCCACCGATGCTGAAGGACCCCGCTGTCGGGGTTTCGATCATGGTGACGATGCGGGCGAGTGTGGATTTGCCGCAGCCTGATTCACCGACCACAGCCAGCGTCTTGCCGCGATGGAGTTCGAAGCTGACACCATCGAGGGCTTTCAAGACCAGGGGTTCGGCAAACATGCCGCGCGCAACCGCATAGTAGCGGCTGAGGTTGGTGGCTTTGAGAACCGGTGATATCATTGCGCCATTCCCAGTGGATAGTGACACAACGCACCCGATTGCATTACCGGTGAGACAGTTCTGCATTTGGCATCAGCGAAAGTGCAGCGTGGCGAGAAGAGGCAGCCTTGCGGGCGGTCGAACTGGCCCGGCACAGTGCCCGGAATGGAGGGCAAATCTCTGCCGATGGCGCGCTCCGGCAAAGACGAAAGCAGTGCCGCTGTGTAAGGATGATGCGGGCTGGCGAACAGGCTTTCGACCGGCTGTTCTTCGACTTTCTGGCCGGCGTAGTGCACACTTACGGTGTCTGCGGTTTCGGCGACAACACCCATGGAATGGGTAATCAGGATGAGGCCAAGATTTCTGTCGCGATTGAGCTTGGTGAGGAGATCGAGGATTTGCGCCTGAATGGTGACGTCAAGAGCGGTCGTCGGTTCATCGGCGATGATGAGCTTGGGATTACAGGCCAGGGCCATGGCGATCATCACGCGCTGGCTCATGCCGCCGGAAAACTGGTGCGGGTAGGCGTCAAGTCGCGACTCAGGTGCTGGGATGCCAACATCGTGCAACAACTCGACGACGCGGGCGCGGCGCTGCTGCCTGTCGAGGTCCATGTGCTGGGCGAGGGCTTCGTTGAGCTGGTAGCCGATGGTGAAACACGGATTGAGCGAGGACATCGGCTCCTGGAAGATCATCGTCATGTCCTTGCCGACAAGCTTGCGCTTTTCATCAGCGGGCATGGTCATCAGATCGCGGTCCTCGAATGCAAGCTTGTCGGCAATGACACGCGCGGTTTTTGGCAGGAGGCCCATGACGGCGAGCATGGCGACGGATTTGCCCGAGCCTGACTCGCCGACAATGGCGTGGATTTTTCCTGCTTCGATATCGAGCGAGACAGAGTCGACAGCGCGGAACCAGCCATTTGAGGTTTTGAATTCGACGGTGAGGTTTTTGATGCTCAGCATGTAATGTGAGAGCCTGAAGCAATCCAAGTACCGTCATGGCCCGCTTCAGGCGGGCCACCCTGCTCATACCCGTCATGGGTGGCCCGCCTGAAGCGGGCCATGACGGAAATTGGTGGAATGCGGGATGATGGTTTAAACATGATCACCCTTTCCTCAATCTTGGATCAAGCGCATCACGCAGGCCGTCGCCCATGAAATTGATCGCCATTACGGTGATGAGGATGCAAAGTCCGGGCAAGGCCATCACCCAGGGGTGCGACTGCATGAGGTCGCGTGTATCGGCGAGCATGGCGCCCCATTCCGGCGTTGGTGGCTGTGCGCCAAGACCAAGGAAACCAAGGCCTGCTGCTTCGAGGATGGCATCGGAAATTCCCAATGCTGCCTGCACGATGAGTGGAGCGAGACAGTTGGGCAGGACCGTTACAAACATCAGACGCATTGGCCTTACGCCGGAGACCTTTGCCGCCGTGACATAGTCTCTTGAAAGTTCCGACAGCGCGGAAGCGCGCAAGAGCCGCACATATCGCGGCATGTAAACTATGGTGACTGCGATGATGGTATTGACGAAGCCTGGGCCTATGACTGCGATGATGAGAATGGCAAGGACCAGAGAAGGTATCGCCATGATCAAGTCCATGATGCGGATGATGATGACATCAATGATGCCGCCGAACCATGCGGCAGCGAGACCAAGTGCCACGCCGACGATCATGGAAACGGACATCACTGACAGACCGATCATGAGCGAGATGCGGGCGCCGTACATAAGCCGCGAGAGCATGTCGCGGCCGACGGCGTCTGTGCCGAGGAGGAAACGCGGGTCGGATTTTTCAGCCCAGAAAGGCGGCAATTTGGTTGCGCCCTTGAATTGCTCCAAGGGATCGTAGGGTGCGAGCCAGGGCGCAAAAAAGGCGATCAAGCAGATGAGCGAGACAAAGATGAGGCCCACCACAGCGCCACGATTTTCGGTGAAGGCGGACCAGAAGGCGCGGAATGGGCCTGGCGGTGCGGGGGGTGACGCGGTGAGGGGTATGGTGATCATGGGGCAAGTTCCCCGACAAAACTCCCAAAAATTCCGTCATGGCCCGCTTCATGCGGGCCACCCATGGCTGGCAGAAAATGGGTGGCCCGGATGAAGCGGGCGATGACGGCTGTTGGTGGGCGCTTACCGCGCATGCCTGATCCTCGGGTTGATCAGCCCGTAAAGAAGATCAATCAGCAGATTGACGAAGATGACCACGCCGGCGATGAGCATGATGCCGCCTTGCAGGGCCGGGTAGTCGCGGCGATTGATGGAATCAATCGAGCCACTTGCCAACACCGGGCCAGGAGAAAATTGTTTCGGTGAGAACCGCACCTGCAAGCAAGGTACCGACTTGCAGGCCGATTGATGTGATGACGGGGATCAATGCATTGCGGAGTGCATGGATGCCAATGACGCGCCTTGTGGAGAGGCCCTTTGCCTTTGCGGTGCGGACGTAATCTTCTTCCAGCACTTCGAGCATGGATGAGCGCGTCATGCGGGCGATGACGGCGAGCGGCACCGTGCCGAGTACGATGGATGGCAGAATGAGGTGGCGCACTGCATCGCCGAATGCGCCTTTTTGACCGGAGAGAATTGAATCAATCAAGGCAAAGCCTGTGACTGGCGGATAGAAATATTTGATGAGGTCAACCCGGCCTGAAACCGGTGTCAGATGCAGGTTGATGGACATGAACAGGATCAAGATCAATCCCCACCAGAAGATCGGCATGGAATAGCCCGTGAGGGCTATGCCCATGAGTGTTTGATCATAAACGCTGCCACGGCGCGAGGCTGCGATGACGCCTGCCGGTATGCCGATCAAGGCTGCAAACAGCATGGCGCAAAGTGTGAGCTCGATGGTGGCGGGGAAGAGCTTGGCAAATTCTTCCAGGATCGGAGCTTTGGATACAAGCGATGTGCCGAAGTCACCGTGCAGGATGCTCCAGACATAATCGCCGAACTGTTTCCAGACAGGCTGGTCTAGGCCCATTTCGTGGCGCAGCAGTTCGAGGCGTTCCGGGCTGATGCCACGTTCGCCACGGCGAACTTCGATGGGGTCACCCGGGACCAGGCGGATCATGACAAAGGTGATGAACATCAGCGCGACGAAAGTCGGGATGGTCAGGAGGAGGCGTTTGGCGAGGAATTTGAGCATAACGGTTGAAGGCCCTCATCCGGCGCTTCGCGCCACCTTCTCCCCAAAGGGCGAAGGGCCGGACTGTTTCTTACCCCTCTCCCTTCAGGGAGAGGGTGCCCGAAGGGCGGGTGAGGGCCGGAAGTTCATTCCGCTACATCGACGTTCTGGAACTCGTGAGAGCCGAGTGGGCTGACCTTGTAGCCAGAGACCTTCTTGCTGACGGGTTCAAAGACGGTGGAGTGGGCAATGTTCAGCCAGGGAACCTGCTCGGCCACGATCTTCTGGGCGTCCTTGTAGTATTCAGTGCGCTTGGCCTGGTCGAATTCCTGGACAGCCTTGGTGATGTCGTCCTGGAATTTGGTGTCGCACCATTTCGGGATGTTGTTGGCGTTGGGTTTGCCTTCCTTGTTGCAGCCCAGGAGGACGGCAAGGAAATTGTCCGGGTCGCCATTGTCGCCGGTCCAGCCGAGGAAGCCCATCTGGTGTTCGCCCGCCTGCATGCGCTTGCGGTATTCGCCCCATTCATAGGACACAAGCGTTGCGTTGATGCCGACCTTGGCCAAATCGGCCTGGATCATTTCGCCCATGCGCTTGGCGTTTGGATTATAGGGGCGCTGCACCGGCATCCACCAAAGATCGGTGTTCAGGGTTTCAACGCCTGCGGCCTTCAACATTTCCTTGGCTTTTTCGGGATTGTATTCGATGTCGACCGTTGACTCATCATAGGACCACATTGTCGGCGGAATGGGGTTCTTGGCCTGCTGGCCCGCACCCTGATAGACTTCTTTGAGGATCGCGGCGCGATCAACCGCCATGGCAATGGCTTTCCTCACTTCGACCTTGTCGAAGGGCGGCTTTTGCGCATTCATTGCCATATAACCGATGTTGAGACCGGCTTGTGAAATCAAATTGATGTTTGCGTCCTTGCTCATGGCGTCGAGGTCTGCCGGATTTGGGGCAATCATGATCTGGCATTCGCCCGCCTGCATCTTGGCATAGCGCGCCGTTGCATCTGGCGTGATGGCGTAGATGAGATCATCGACCTTGGGTTTTCCGGCCCAGCCGTCAAAAGCCTTGAAGCGGATGACGGCGTCTTTCTGGTAATCGACAAACGAGAATGAGCCGGTGCCGACAGGGATCTGGTCGAACTGCTCAGGCGTTCCCTTTTTCATCAGGAAGTCGGCATATTCAGCTGAGTGAATGGTGGCGAAATCCATGGCGAGGTTGGCGAGGATCGGCGCGTTGGGCGCTTTCAGTTTGATCACGACGGTGAGATCGCCGTCCTTGGTGATCGTATCGAGGAGGTCGGGCATGCTCATGTCGTTGAAGTAGTCATAGGCACCGGCTGAGACTTTTGCGTAGGGATGCTCGGCCTTCCACATGCGCTCGAAGGACCAGATCACGTCGTCGGCATTGAGGTCGCGGGTTGGGGTGAAGCCATTGACGCCTGAGTGGACCTTGATGCCTTTGCGGAGATGAAATGTGAGTGTCTTGCCACCATCAGCTATTTCCCATTTCTCGGCAAGGCCTGGCTCGACCTGCGTGGTGCCGGGCGTAAATTGCACCAGCTTGTTATAGACCGGGCGGGCGGCATCCAGCGAGGTGCCGGTGGTGTTGATGGCGGGGGTGAAATTTTCGGGCGAGCCTTCCGAGCAATAGACAAGCGATTTGGCGTTGGCGCTCGCGGCTGCAATCATCGTCGTGGCGAGCAGCGCCGCGCGAATAAGGTTTTTGTGGGTCATCAGTTTTTACTCCCTGGATTTTGCCGCAGTCGCGCGGCATTGGGCGGAAGTAAAGCAGGTTTCTGTGAAAATGGAAATCGGGTTGCAACCTCCTCTTGGAGGAAATGAAAAATGGTGCCATTAACAAGGGCGATAAAACAAATCTTTGCATCGCCAATCTTTACAGGGGAGGCCTCAGTTGTATCTCGGATTGGACTTCGGCACATCTTCGGTAAAGGGCGTGCTGATCGACGGCAATCAGAAGATTGTTGCAACGGCCTCATCGCCACTCAAGGTGTCGCGGCCAAAATCCGGCTGGTCGGAACAGGACCCTGAAGACTGGTGGAAAGCCGCCAATGCGGTTGTCAAACTGTTGAAGCAGGCCAAACCGAAGGCGGTGGCAGCGGTCGAGGGCATTGGCCTTTCCGGCCAGCAGCACGGGGCAACATTGCTTGACAAGAGCGGGAAGGTTTTGCGCCCCTGCATCTTGTGGAACGATGCGCGCTCCTACGAAGAGTGCATCGACATAGTGAAACGGGAACCGGGCGCCATTTCGCTCTCGGGCAATGTTCCGCTAGCCGGTTACACCGCGCCCAAACTGGTGTGGGTGCGCAAGCATGAACCGAAGATTTTCAACAAGGTCGCCAAGGTTCTACTGCCGAAGGACTACATTCGCTACCGAATGACGGGTGCCTATGGCTCTGACATGTCGGATTCGTCCGGCACCTACTGGCTTGATATCGCGACACGACGGTGGTCGGACGCATTGCTCGCTGCTGGTTATATGGACCGCGACCAGATGCCGGAGTTGTTCGAGGGAACAGACGCTACAGGCCGACTGACGGATGCTGTGGCTTCTGCCTGGGGAATGCCGAAGAAGCCGGTGGTGGCGGGTGGCGGCGGGGACAATGCGGCATCTGCCGTGGGGATCGGAGCAGTTGATGATGGATCGGCGTTTGTGTCATTGGGCACATCGGGCGTCATGTTTGTTTCGAACCGCAAGTTCTCGCCAAATGCAGAGAAGCTTGTGCATGCCTTCTGCCATGCTGTTCCAAACATGTGGCACCAGATGGGAGTCATACTTTCGGCCACGGCATCACTTGAGTGGCTGGCCGGCGCTTTGAATTCGCCGACGCCCAAACTGACGGCGGCGCTAGGCAATAAAGTTGAGGGCCCCTCCTCTGCATTGTTCTTGCCCTATCTTTCCGGCGAGAGAACTCCGGTGGGTGACGCGCAGGTCCGTGGAGTGATGATGGGACTCGGCCATGAGACTGATGCAAAAGTGATGACGCATGCGGTGTTGGATGCGATTGCATTCTCGCTGCGCGATTCGCTTGAAGCGCTGGAAGCTGGCGGATCCAAGATCAAGCGTGTCATGGCGGTTGGCGGCGGAACCAAATCGGAATTGTGGCTCAAGATCATTGCAACAGTTTTGGGCGTTCCGGTTGATCTACCTGCAGCAGGAGATGTGGGTGGCGCATTTGGAGCGGCGCGCATGGGGCTGATGGCTGCAACTGGGGATTCGTACAAAACAGTGTGCACCAAGCCCAAGACGGCAAAGACAATTTCGCCTGAACGAAAACTGACGAACGCCTATGAAGCCCAGTACAAGCGCTACACACTAATCTATCCAGCCATCAAAGGGATCAAGCTGACATGAGTTTCCATTCGATCAAGGACCCTATCAGATATGAAGGGCCCGCTTCTGACAAGACGCTGGCGTATCGGTGGTACAATCCAGATCAGAAGGTTTTGGGCAAGACGATGCGGGAGCATTTCCGGTTTGCGGTTTGCTACTGGCACAGTTTGTGCTGGCCGGGCGGTGACCCGTTTGGCGGTGAGACTTTCATGCGTGAGTGGCACCACATGGCCGATCCGATGAAGGCTGCGGAGAAGAAAGCCGAAGTCATGTTTGAGACGCTGCGGCTGCTCGACATCGATTTCTTCACGTTCCATGACCTTGACATTGCGCCAGAAGGAAACTCGCTGAAGGAATTCAACGGCAATGTGACAAAAATTGCCGGGGTACTCGAAAGGCTGATGGCCAAACACAACAAGAAACTGTTGTGGGGCACGGCCAACATGTTTTCGAACCGGCGCTTCATGGCGGGTGCCGCGACGAACCCCGATCCTGACGTGTTTGCCTATTGCGCGGCGCAGGTGAAGCACTGCCTCGATGTGACCAAGGATCTGGGTGGCGAAAACTATGTGATGTGGGGCGGGCGTGAAGGCTATGAGACGCTGATCAACACAAAAATTGGCCAGGAGTTGAAACAGGCGGGGCGGTTTTTGTCGCTCGTTGTCGAGTACAAGCACAAGATTGGTTTCAAGGGACCAATTTTGATTGAGCCCAAACCGAAGGAGCCATCGACGCACCAGTATGATTATGACGTGGCGACGATCTATGGGTTGCTGAAGTCCTACGGGCTTGAGAACGATGTGAAGATGAACATCGAGCAGAATCATGCGATTCTTGCTGGCCACACTTTTGAACATGAAATCGCGCTGGCTTCAGCACTTGGGATTTTTGGATCGCTTGATCTCAATCGTGGCGACTATCAGGTGGGCTGGGACACGGACCAGTTCGCGATGAATGTGCCGGAATTGACATTGATGATGATCGAAGTGTTGCGGGCTGGCGGCCTCACCACGGGCGGCATGAATTTCGATGCGAAGATCCGGCGGCAGTCGCTGGATGCGGATGATTTGCTGATTGCGCATGCGGCCTCGATGGATGCCTGTGCACAAGGGTTGCTCGCTGCGGCAAAGATTATTGAGGACGGCAAGCTTGATGCTGCGGTGAACAAACGCTACGCCAAGTGGAGCGAGCCTCAGAATGCGGCGATGCTGGACAAGGGTGCCACGCTTGAGGGGATTGCGGCGCGAGTGGTGAAGGATGGGATTGAGCCGCAACCCGTGAGCGGACGGCAGGAGTATCTAGAGGGGTTGCTGAACCGGTAGTTATCTCCTCGCCATTGAGGGCGAGGCCGGGAGTGGGTGTCAGCCATAAGCACGGACTACACCATGCGGCTGACACCCGCCCCCAACCCCGCCCTCAAGGGCGGGGAGGAACAAACATCAGGGAGAAAAATTAATGCCAACCAACATCAAAGGCCCCGCAATTTTTCTGGCACAGTTCGCTGGCGATGCGGCGCCGTTCAATTCGTGGAAATCGATCACCAAGTGGGCGGGCGATCTTGGATACAAGGGTGTGCAAGTGCCATCGTGGGACGGGCGTTTCATTGATTTGAAAAAGGCGGCGGAATCGAAGACCTATTGCGACGAGCTGAAAGGCGTTGCCAAAGAAAACGGTGTGGAGATAACCGAGCTTTCCACGCATTTGCAGGGACATCTGGTTGCGATTCATCCAACCTACGATGAAGCGGTTGACGCGTTTGCGCCGGCAGCGGTTCATGGCAAGCCAGATGAGCGGCGCAAGTGGGCGGAGGAGCAGGTGAAACTGGCCTGCAAGGCGTCGAAAAATCTCGGCATCACGCGGCAGGTTTCGTTTACTGGCGCGTTGGCCTGGCCGTTTCTTTATCCGTGGCCACCACGGCCGCCGGGTTTGATCGAAGAGGCCTTCAAGGAACTGGGCAAGCGCTGGAAGCCGCTGCTGGATGTGATGGCGGACAATGGCGTGAAGGTCGGGTTTGAATTGCATCCGGGTGAAGACACGATGGATGGTGTGACGTTCGAGATGTTTCTTGAGGCCACAGGCAATCATCCGTCTTGCGGCATCAATTATGATCCGTCGCATTTCGTGTTGCAGCAGCTCGACTATCTCGACTTCATCGACATCTATCACGACAGGATTTTCGCCTATCATGTGAAGGATGCGGAGTTCAATCCGAATGGGCGGCAGGGGGTTTATTCCGGCTTCCAGAACTGGACGAACCGGGCGGGGCGTTTTCGGTCGCTGGGCGATGGGCAAGTTGATTTCGCCGCGATCTTCTCGAAACTGGCACAGCATAATTATGATTCATGGGCGGTGCTGGAATGGGAATGCTGCCTGAAGTCTTCTGAGCAAGGGGCGGCAGAAGGCGCGCCGTTCATCGCCAATCATATTATTCAAGTGACCGAAAAGGCATTTGATGATTTTGCGGCGGGGGCGACGGATACGGGCAAGGCGCGACGGATGCTGGGACTGAAATAATTTCACCCTCCATCCAGCGAAGCTGGGTGAGGTGGCGCGATGCGCCGGAGAGGGTGCGAGCCAAGAACTCGCTACACCGAGCCTGGGTATGCTACCCCCCTCCGCCCTTCGGGCACCTCCCCCACGCGTCCCGCGTGGATGAAGGGTAGTTCGATTTTTATGGGAGAGATGTTATGGCAATCACTGGAACAACAGAAAAAAAATCACGGCGCATCAGACTTGGGATGGTTGGCGGCGGGCAGGGTGCATTTATTGGCGCGGTTCACAGGATCGCATCGCGCATTGATGATGAATATGAGTTGGCCGCAGGCGCGCTTTCGGCTGATCCCAAAAAGGCTGTTGCCTCGGGCATCGAGTTGGGACTTGCTGCGGATCGGATTTACTCCGACTTCAAGGCGATGGCGAAGGCAGAGGCGAAACGCAACGATGGGATCGAAGCTGTTGCTATCGTCACGCCCAATCATATGCATGTTCCGGTGGCCAAAGCATTTATCGAAGCTGGCATTCATGTGATCTGCGACAAGCCGCTGGCGCTCAACTTGAAAGAGGCGAAATCGCTTGAAGCGCTGCTCAAGAGGAAACGCGTTGTATTTGCGCTGACGCATAACTATTCGGGTTATCCAATGATCCGGCAGGCGCGCGAAATGGTGGCTGGCGGACAACTTGGGGACATCCGTCTGGTGCAGGGCGAATATCCGCAGGACTGGCTGACAACGGCGCTGGAAAAGACAGGACAGAAGCAGGCAGCCTGGCGCACGGACCCGAAGCGGTCGGGTGCTGGCGGTTGTGTGGGCGATATCGGCACGCATACCTATCAGCTCATGACATTTGTCAGTGGACTGACGTTATCAGAAATCTCGTGCGACCTCACATCTTTCGTCAAGGGCCGCGTGCTGGATGACAATGTCAATGCAATGCTGCGATTTAAAACCAAGGATGGGGTGAACGCAAAAGGCATGATTTGGGCAAGCCAAGTTGCACCGGGGCATGAGAACGGCCTCAAGATCCGCGTCTACGGCACAAAAGGCGGATTGGAATGGACGCAGGCTGATCCGAATTATCTTTGGTACACGCCGTTTGGCGAGCCGAAGCGGTTGATCACCCGGGGCGGCGCAGGTTCTGGCCCTGCCGCAGCGCGGGTGACGCGAGTGCCGTCTGGGCATCCTGAGGGTTACCTTGAAGGCTTTGCCACAATCTATTCGGAAGCGGCAAAAGCCATTCGAGCAGCACGGCATGGCAGCAAGCTTTCAAAGGATGTTCAGTTCCCCGGCATCACGGATGGCGTTGAAGGAATGGCTTTCATCGAAGCTTGCGTGAAATCATCCAAGGCAAATGCAAAATGGGTGAGACCCTGATGGGATAATCAGTCAATTGATGGCTTTTCATCAAAGACTGATCAGCGCTTACATTTCGCTTTCACTCGGTAAAAGACACGCTATAAGGCTGGCCAAATTCAAACCTCTCAAGGAGAAAAGATATGGCGAAAGTGCGGGTAGCAATTAATGGTTTCGGGCGGATTGGGCGCAATGTCGTGCGTGCGATCTATGAATCGGGACGCAAGGATATTGATGTCGTTGCAGTCAACGATCTGGGACCGGTTGAAACCAATGCCCATCTGTTGCGCTACGATTCTGTACATGGCCGTTTTCCGCATGAAGTGACGGTAAAGGGTGACACGATTTCGATCGGGACTGACACATTCAAGGTGACGGCGGTGAAGGATCCGTCGCAGCTGCCGCACAAAGATCTCGGCGTTGACATCGTGCTGGAATGCACCGGCATTTTCACCTCCAAGGAAAAAGCTTCGGCGCATCTTTCGGCAGGCGCCAAGCGCGTGATTGTCTCGGCTCCGTGCGACGGCGCGGACAATACAATTGTCTATGGCGTCAACCATCAAACACTGACCAAGGATCACATGGTGATCTCGAATGCATCCTGCACCACGAACTGCCTGGCGCCTGTCGCCAAGGTCTTGCATGATGCAGTTGGCATTGACCACGGGTTCATGACGACGATCCATGCTTACACGGGTGACCAACCGACGCTGGATACGATGCACAAGGACTTGTACCGGGGGCGCGCTGCCGCCATGTCGATGATCCCGACATCCACAGGAGCTGCAAAGGCGATAGGACTCGTCATTCCGGAACTCAAGGGCAAGCTGGATGGCACTTCAATCCGTGTGCCAGTGCCGAATGTGTCGGTTGTTGATTTCAAGTTCGTGGCCAAGAAGAAGACCACGGTTGAAGAGATCAATGCGGCAATCAAGGCTGCGGCGGACGGCAAGCTGAAGGGCATCCTTGGTTACACCAATGATCCGAATGTCTCGATCGACTTCAACCACAATCCCAATTCGTCGACATTCCACATGGACCAGACGAAGGTCATTGAAGGCACAATGGTTCGCATCCTGTCGTGGTATGACAATGAATGGGGCTTCTCGAACCGCATGAGCGACACGGCTGTGCATTTCGGGAAGTTGATTGGGTAGGAAATAAAATTCAGTAATTTCAACTGGTTGATGAACTACCCGACTCGCCAAGCCAGGCCGAACCTCGACTTTTTGTTTGGGAGTGGCTATGTGTTGGAGGTCGTAAAGAGCATTTTGAGTTTGGCTTCACCTGTGAATTGGCCCGCTCATGAGGACGGTAAGTTCTGCAGGGAACTTATAAACAGGACACGAGAGGTGGTTTCCGAACCTATGAGCTAAGGAAACGCTGCTACTGTTTACACTTGAATTCAGCGCACGGTACCTATCAGGGTGCCGTGCGCTTTTGATTTGAGATAAGCGGTGACGATTGAATAGTTCGGATTGCCTCGAGTTCCCATATGCTCAAGGATGGCCATTCCGTTTGACGAACGAACTACACTTACTCGAACTCCGCCCCGCAACCGGGACCCTTCAAAATAAATGTGAGCACCTGGATGGACAATGGTCGCCACAAAAGCAGGAACATGTGCGACCGCCGTGAAGCCGACTGACAGCATTTCCTTCTCGTGTTCAGCCCAAATATGGGCGGCGCCAAAACACGGTTCGGACCCCGGTGTTCACCATGCTTCAAATAAATATGTCCGCCGGGAACGAGCTCACCCAAGATCTTGAGGTCGTCGATATAGCCAAAGGATGAGAGCCCGGTCTTGGGGTTCTGCAAAAGTAAGTTTGCCAAAATCAGGGCCCTGTGATGTATGTCAGTCATACCCGCCAGTTTCAGAAACGACAACAGCATGAAAAACAGACCCACCATAATTGCTCCCTCCATTCTCGCTGCGGATTTTTCAGTTCTTGGCGAAGAAGTACGCAGTGCCGACAAAGGCGGGGCTGACTGGATCCATATCGACGTGATGGATGGACAGTTTGTGCCGAACATCACATTCGGGCTGCCGGTCATTCAGTCCATAAGAAAGGTTACGGAGAAAATTTTTGACTGCCACATCATGATGGCAGGGGTTGATCCGTTTCTGCCGATGTTTGCGGCGGCAGGCGCTGACCTGATGACGGTTCATGCAGAGGCGGGGCCGCATCTTGACCGGACATTGCAATTGATCCGTGCGCTGGGGAAGAAAGCCGGCGTGGCACTTAATCCTTCGACACCGGTCTCCGCTCTTGAACATGTCATTGACAGGCTTGATCTCATATTGGTGATGACGGTCAATCCGGGGTTTGGTGGACAGTCCTTCATCACTGCTATGCTGGACAAGATTGCGCAAGCCAAGGCGCTGGTTGGGGGTCGTGCGATTGACATCGAAGTGGATGGCGGGATTACGGTTGAAACCGCGCCACTTGCTGCCAGGGCTGGTGCGAATGTGTTTGTTGCGGGCTCGGCGATTTTCGCAAACAAAAAGCACGCTGAAAACATCAGCGCGCTCCGGAAATCTGTGACTTCAATATCTGTTTAGCTTGCCCTGCGCATGCGGCGTTCTTGAGCTGGCTGGTACGCAATGCGGGCGTGGT
The DNA here is from genome assembly GCA_963819615.1 of uncultured Alphaproteobacteria bacterium. Classification (GTDB taxonomy): domain Bacteria; phylum Pseudomonadota; class Alphaproteobacteria; order Rhizobiales; family Aestuariivirgaceae; genus Aestuariivirga. Next base: position 199,307 of record CAWFWW010000007.1, on the reverse strand, counting down.
ATTCGCAATAGGGTGAGCCATCGCGGGGGCCGTGGCCACAGAAACAAAATTCTTCCGTGCCCGGATCGCCAATTGGCCAGCGGCAGGTCTTGTCCGACAAATGCAAAATCGTGATGCGGCCATCTTTTGGCAGATCAACGAGCCGCAAAGGCTTCGGCTCCGGCAATGGCATCGGACGCGCATGGGTTTCATGGCGCAGCATGGGCTTCAGCGCAGATGAGCCAGCTGTCGGCATTGAAGGCGCATGCGGACGAGAGAGGCCCGGCATCCGCGGTTCGCGAGGAGCCCTCGGTGCAGAGTTGCGCGGCTGCGTGGCGCGGCCGGCAAGATTGAGACGGTGCACTTTGCCAATCACAGCATTGCGCGTGACACCCATGCCAAGACGGCCAGCGATTTGACTCGCGCTCAGGCCGTCGCTCCAGAGCTTCTTCAAAAGCTCGACGCGATCTTCGGTCCAAGGTGCCTTTTCCGCAGCAAGTGGTGCAGCGTTTTGTTCATTCATTCCAGAATCCCCCATTGCCCGCGGATTGACCTCAACCCGCGATGATCCGTGTTACGCCTGACTGAATTTGCGCTATCTGTTGTAGCGACTGCGGAGGACCCTACAATATGCGAGGTTTCTGCCGCAATGATTGACGCATGTGAACCCGGTGTTTTCCCCAGCTTTCGCCTGCGTCAGACCATTAATCAAAAGTTAAAGACTCGTGAGTCGATGATGTCCATGCGCTGTTTTGACTCACTCTGGAACAAAACGCGATTTTGACTTCATTGACCGGTGGAAAACAGAGTCTTATAGATTGCAGTGTTGCGCGTTGGTCTCACCGCTGGCGCGCTATTTCATTTCAGAAACAGGATGCAGACATGATTGCGTCAGTATTGCCTACCTATAACCGTGCATCCGTTTCATTTGTGCGTGGTGATGGCTGCCATGTCTATACCGAAGATGGCGATGCGTATCTTGATTTTGGCGCGGGCGTTGCTGTCACAAGCTGCGGACATTCACATCCAGCGCTCATCAAGGCGCTCACCGAACAGGCAAACAAGATCTGGCACACATCCAATCTCTATCAAGTGCCTAACCAGAACAAACTCGCTGACAAGTTGACGGAGTTGACCTTTGCCGACAAGGTGTTCTTCTGCAATTCGGGTGCAGAAGCAATGGAATGCTGCATCAAGATGGCGCGCAAATATTTCGCGGTGAAAGACCATCCGGAAAAATTCCACATCATCACGTTTGAGGGCGCGTTTCATGGCCGTACAACGGCCACTATCGCAGCCGGTGGACAGGAGAAATATATTGAAGGCTTTGGACCCAAAGCGCCGGGCTTTGACCAAGTGCCTTTCAATGACAAAGCAGCGCTTGAAGCGGCCATCACGCCTGCGACTGCGGCCATCCTCATCGAACCCGTGCAAGGCGAAGGCGGCATCAGGCCTGTGCCGCAGGCTTTCCTCAAATATCTGCGCGCGTTGTGTGATGCGCGCGGGCTTTTGCTGATCTTCGATGAAATTCAATGCGGCGTGGGCCGCACAGGGAAACTCTTCGCGCATGAATGGGCTGGAATCACGCCAGACATCATGGGCATCGCCAAAGGCATTGGCGGCGGCTTTCCACTGGGTGCATGCCTTGGCACGGAGGATGCAGCGTCCGGCATGACGGCTGGAACGCATGGCTCCACATTTGGCGGCAATCCCTTGGCGACGGCGGTTGGCGCTGCTGTCATTGATGTTGTCACCGCGGATGGATTTATGCAGAATGTGCGTGACCAGGCGATTTATCTCAAGCAGCGACTGGCGCAGCTCAAGGATGAGCATCCGAACGTGATTGAAGCAGTGCGCGGCGAAGGGTTAATGATGGGCATCAAATGCAAAGTGCCCAATACGATGTTCCAGGCAGCGGCCCTGAAAGAAAAACTTCTGATCATCGGCGCTGGTGACAATGTCGTGCGATTATTGCCGCCGCTGGTGGTGACGCGCAACGATGTTGACGAAGCCGTCGACAAACTTGAACGCGCTGCACGCGCTGTTGCGGCATAAGGCATAGCCATGGCGAAACATTTTCTTGATCTCAATTATTTCGACAAGCCCTCGCTCGAGGCGATGCTGACCCGCGCCAAGTCCATCAAGGACGCGCGCAAGCATCTGCCGCGGGGAACGCCCGATGCGCTGACGCCGCTTGCGGGCAAGGCGCTGGCAATGATATTCGAGCGGCCATCGACACGCACGCGGGTTTCATTTGAAATCGGCATGCGGCAGCTGGGCGGCGAAGTGCTGATGTTGAGCGCTTCCGAAATGCAGCTTGGCCGCAGTGAAACAATTGCGGACACTGCACGTGTGATGTCACGCTATGTCGACGCCATCATGTTGCGCGCGGCTGATCACAATACGCTCATAGAGCTGGCGGAGCACGCCACTGTGCCGGTGATCAACGGGCTCACCAACCTAACGCACCCTTGCCAGATCATGGCGGATGTGATGACGCTGGAAGAGCATCGTGGGCCATTGACCAAACAGAAAGTTGCATGGGTCGGCGACTGCAACAATGTCGCAGCGTCCTGGATACATGCTGTTGGCATCATGGGTGGCGAACTTGTGCTGGGGTGCCCGCCGGAGCTTGGACTATCCGGCGAACAGAAGAGCTGGATAGAATCCCGAAATGCCAAGATCACGCATGTCACTTCGCCACAAGACGCGGTGAAGGATGCGGACTGCGTCGTCACGGATGCTTGGGTTTCCATGCACAATACCGACAGCGAAAACCGGCACAATCTTCTGGGCGCCTATCAGGTGAACAAAAAGCTGATGTCGCTGGCAAAGCCTGACGCAATCTTCATGCACTGTCTTCCGGCTCATCGCGGCGAGGAAGTGACTGACGAGGTGATGGATGGCAAGCAATCCGTGGTGTTTGATGAAGCGGAAAACCGCGTGCATGCGCAGAAGGCGATTTTGCTGCACTGCCTTACCTGATGCCCGACGTTACTTGAAGCCTGACATGGCAATGCCCTGGATGAAATGGCGCTGGGCGAGCATGTAGACCAGGATAATTGGCATGACACTCAGCAGTGCGCCTGCCATCACCACCGTCCACTGTCCCTGTAATTGCTGCTTGAACAGCGCGATGCCTACGGGCAGCGTCGTGGTGTTCATGTTGCTGGGCAAGTAGATCAAGGCGCTGAACAAGTCGTTCCATGAGAACATGAAGGCGAAGATCGCAAATGCAGCGAGCGCCGGCTTTGCCAAGGGCATGTAGATTTTCCAGAAGATGGTCCAGAGGCCCGCTCCTTCAATCCGCGCTGCTTCCGCCAGTTCCAGGGGGATGGTTCTGAAATACTGACGCATCAGGAAAGTGCCAAACGCGCCGCCGAGAAAACTTGGCAGATAAAGCGGTGCCTGAGTTCCATAGAGGCCAAGATACTTGAAGATGATGAATTGCGGAATGGCGGTGATCTGGGCAGGCACCATCAGTGTCACCAACAGCAGCGTGAACAGGATGTTGCGGAAGGGAAACCTGACGACTGCGAATACAAAGGCCGCCATGGAACACGTGAGAAGCTGGCCGATGGTGGAAAGTGCGGCGATCTTGAAACTGTTCCAGGCCATAAGATGGAAAGGCATCATGGTCCAGATCTTGATGTAATTCACGATTGTCGGGTGTTCGGGGATCAAGGATTTTGCGAACTGTTCTTCGGGCATTTTCAGCGATGTCGATGCCATCCACAGAAACGGGCCGATCATCAGCGCTGCGCCAATAATGAGCACGATCATTGCAGCGATATTTTCGCTGCGGTCCTGCCGCGACATCATGCGCTCACCTCAAAGCGGCGCTGGATGCGAGAATAGATGAGAGTCAGGGCGAGAATGATCAGGGTCAGCACCACGGCTTGCGCTGCCGCATCACCCATGCGGAAGAACCTGAAGCCACTGCGATAGATCGAAAACACAAGCGTGGGGAAAGACGAGTTGCCGTTGCCGAGCCGCGTCAGAATGTAAATGTAGTCGAACGCCTGATAGGCGTGGATGGTGGCGAGCACGGCCTGGAAGAAGAGGCTCGGCGCCATCGAAGGAATGGTGATCATGGTCAGGCGCTGCCAGGCATTGGCTCCCTCGATACGGGCAGCTTCGTAATGTTCCTTCGGGATGGCCTGCAAACCGGCAAGAAAAATGATCATGCCTTCGCCGATTGCGCCCCAAACATTGACCAACACCACAGAGTACAGGATCATGCGGTTGCTGAGCCATTGCACAGGCGAACCGCCAAGGTACGTGATAATGCTGTTGAGAACGCCCTGATCCTCTGCATAGATCCAGGTCCACAGCAAACCGACTGCAGTGGGCGACGAGACGACGGGCAGAAAATAGATTGCCCGGAAAAGCGAAACGCCGGAGATTTTGCGATTGAGCAGCAAAGCAAGGGCAAAGGAGAAGACCAGCGTGAGCGGTACATAAAGCGCTGAAAACAGCGCCGTGTTGACGAGCGCATTCATGAACAACCGGTCTTTGGGAAGTTCCGCGTAGTTCGTCAGTCCTACCCAGGTCGGTGCGCGGATCAGGTCCCAATCGTAGAAACTGAGGACCAATGTCGCCAAAATCGATCCCAACGCGCCGAGCAACAGGCCGAACAAAGTTGGCAAGAGCAGAAACGCCACGCTCCAGCGTTCCCGCCCCAGCGGTTTCAGGCCTGATGCATCAGACACGATTGCTACTTGTTTTTGGCCAGTGCCTCGTCGCCATTGGCGGCGGCTTCGGTGAGCGCTTCTGCAATCGGAACTTCGCCGGTCCAGGCGCGGTTCAATGCATCACCCACGGCTGCCGACCATTCCTCATAGCCCTTGAATACCGGCTTTGGTTTTGCATAGGCCAGTGCATCTACAAACATCTGGTGATTGATGGGCGCTGATTTTTGCTGGAGATAGTCCGGGCTTTCGGCGACTGATTTCAGGATGGGAACTGCGAGGCCCACTTTTGCGGCTTGTGCCTGGCCCACGGGGCCGATTGCGAATTTCACAAACTCCCATGCTTCCTTCGGGTATTTTGTTGCGTTCGAGATGACAAAGCCTGCGCTGTTGACGCCGGTGACACGGCCTGCTGGCCCTTTGGGTACGGGGGCCACATCCCATTTGAATGGCAGTGCTGCATAATCCGGCACAGACCAGTGGCCTGAATATCCCATCGCCGCGATGCCAGAGAGGAAGCCGTCATAACCATATTGCTGAAGCTGTTCGGTTGTGGGCATCGACTTGTCGCCCAGCCACATGTCATTGATGAACTGGAAACCGGCCTTGGCCTGATCGCTGTTGATCAAGGTCTTGCCATTTGGAATATCGACGATGTCACCGCCGAATGACCATATCACCGCACCCCAGAACGGTTCGGGATCGAGCGCTTCGGCCCAGAAGCCCCATTGGTCAGTTGTGCCGTCGCCGTTTTTGTCGATGGTCAGTTTCTTTGCGGCAGCGCGGAAATCGTCGTAGGTCCAGGCATCATTGGGATAAGCGACACCGGCGGCATCGAACATGCCCTTGTTATAGTAGAGAACGATGGTCTGAAAATCCCTTGGCAGACCGAAGTATCCGTCCTTGGTCTTGTAGGCTTCGAGTGTCACTGGATAGACGCCATCCAGCGCCTTGGGATCAGCGTCGAGATAGGGTTGCAGATTCAACAATGCGCCACGAGCTTGCCAGTCTGGATAAAGCGGCGCATCCATTGCGAACACATCTGGTGGCGTTCCGCCAGCCGTCAGTACACGGAGCTTTTCCCAGTAGCCATCCCAATCTGCAACTTCAATCTTCAATTTGACGCCGGGGTTTTTCTCCTCGAAGGATTTCGCCACCTTGGTCCAGACTTCGCCTTCGGCTGGGCTGCCCCAGAGCATGAAGGTCAATTCCGAATCGGCAAGTGCGCTTCCGGCCTGGAGCAACAAGGCCAACGCAACGCCACTGATCATGGATACAGGTTTCATGGGTTCCTCCGTTTATGATTTTCCCAAGTTGAACAGTTTCCGGGCATTTTGGGAATAGATTTTTTCGAGGACGGGTTTGGTGAGGTTGAGGCCGTAGATCTGCCAGCGGCCCTGGCCACCACCGTAGTCAAAATATTCGTCGTCGGTTTCGAGGAAGCGGTAATATGTGTGATAGGCGCCGAGGTCGGGTCCGGCATCTATGCCGAACAAAATCCGATCCTGATAGCGCTCGAAAAAACGGCGGGCTGAAAATGGCTGGCGGCCAAGTTCGCTGATGCGGGCGCTGAAATCGATCATCAGATTGGGGCAGTCATCCAGCAGTTGTGAGACCCAGCCGAGATTTTCGGAGTAGCAGGCCACATGAGCTCCAATGAAAGTGACTGACGGCCAACGTTTCACCAGTCTTGCAAAAGCGTTCATGATGTCGATGAAGGCCGGAAATGGCGGCGAAGGAAATTGCCAGTCGGGATGGGCGTGGAGTTCGTCCCAGCGCTCATTGGTTTCATCAAGCGGATCGAAGAAGGCAATGGGATCAGCGACGTGGACGAGAACCGGAAGCTTGAGTTCGGCGGCGGCGTTCCACAATGGATCAAGGCGCGGGTCATCAACTGCAACGAGTTTGCCGCGATGGTCTTTCACATGGAGGCCAAAGTCTTTCCAGATCTTGAGGCCTTGTGCACCGCGTGCCGCTTGCACACGAAAGCGCTGTGCTGCGAAATCGCCAAATGCCTCACCCGCCTCTTCCCAATATTTCCAGTTAGGCCCGCCAAACATGATGAAACGGTCGGGTGCTGTTTCCTTGAATTTCTTGAGGTGCGCGTCGAGTATGTCTTCACCCCAGCCGCCGTCGAGATCGACATAGTGAGTGATGTGCGCTGCATCGAGACGGGCCAGCAATTCAGAAGCTGACCGCGAATCCCAACCGCCGCCAAAACTCGCTCCCAGATGATTATGCGCGTCAATGGCGGGAAAGGCGGGGCGCTCAACACGCGTGGTTTTGGTCACGAGTTTCGAACGGGGATTGAATTTTGCGAGGGGCAATCCGTCTGGCATGTTGGAACCTTAGCCTTCATATTCGGGCATGGAAAGACGGGTTCGATGTTGTATATGACGGCGCATGAAAAGTGATCTTGCAACTGGTTCTGACCTTGTCCTGCCATTCGAAGTGAAGCCTTTGGGCGTGCGGGGCCGCGTGGTGCGGATGGGTGCCGTCATCGACGACATTCTTGGGCGGCATGATTATCCCGCGCCTGTCTCAGCTTTGCTGGCGCAGTCAGTAGCACTGGGCGCCTTGCTAGGCACGACACTTAAATTTGATGGCAAGTTCATTCTGCAGACAAAAACCGATGGGCCGGTTTCGATGCTGGTCGCGGATTTTGTATCGCCGCACGGCGTGCGTGGCGTTGCCAAATTTAACGTTGCTGCACTTGCGTCGATGGCTGAGCGTAACGAGAAAACGCTGCTTGGCAGTGGTTATCTTGCGATGACAGTTGACCAAGGGGCTGACATGGAACGCTACCAAGGCATCGTGCCTTTGGGAGATACGACACTTGCTGATGCTGCGCATACTTATTTCCAGCAATCCGAGCAGATTCCAACGCGGTTGCGGGTTGCTGCGGGGCCGTTGCAGATGCGTGGCGACAAGGCTTCGCACTGGCGGGTCGGCGCCATCCTCGTGCAGCATTTACCGCGCACCGGTGGATCGTCGCCAATTCCCTTTGCTTCGGGTGATGCGCCTGAGGGAATCGAGCAGGTCCTGGAACATGACGACTGGGTGAAGGCGCGTTTGCACCTCGACACTGTCGAAGACCATGAATTGCTTGACCCTACGTTGACGCCGGAAGAGTTGCTCTACCGGCTTTATCACGAAGATGGGGTTACAGTTTATCCTGCGATCCGGCTGGAGCGGCATTGCACATGCTCGCGCGAAACCGTTGCCAATATGCTGTCACGGTTTTCGCATGAAGAACGCGCCGCCATGGTCGAGGGCGACGCGATCAAGGTGACATGCGAGTTCTGCTCAACGCCTTACGTGTTCACGCCTGGTGAAGTCTTGGAAGATCCGAAATAGGCGTCCACAGGCGGTCGGTCGGAACGACTGCTTTGCCAACCGGGAAGAGCGAAGCGATTGCGAGCTTCACGTGCTGCCAGGCAAAGGGTATGCCGATGATGGTTATCGCCAGCGCAATGGCGGCGGAAATATGCATCACTGCAAGCCACCAGCCAGCGAGCACGAACCAGATGACATTGCCCATGGTGCCCAGTGCACCGGTGCCCAAATCCTCGCGGCCATAGAGCTTGTCGCGGGCGACGATATCATAACCGAAGGGCCAGAAGCTGAACCGCGCCAGCATGAAACATGATCGGGCCCATGGAATGCCGATGATAGTTATGGCCATGATGACGCCTGCGAGAATCCACGCAAGGCCTGCAATGAACCCGCCCATCACAAACCAAACGGCGTTCAGAATGAATAGTATGAGTGGCATGGTATGTCCTCCAACGCGAGTTATGTGGGGAGGAGCGGGGTGGATTTCAAGATGGCGCATTCCCCGCCCGCAAGCGGGAGAGGAATGATTTTCACACTGACTGATATCTTGCAATCGCTGAACGCTCGATTGCCGCGGTGACGAGTTTGTCGAGTTCGAGGCCGTCGCGCAAGATCGCAAGAAAACGCATTTCTTCCTTGCCCACCAGCAAGTCAGAGGCGGCAATTTCAACCGCGACGGCAAAGGCGGTTTCGCGCAAACGCTTGGGCAACTGGTCTTTCACCAGGCCGATAACCGTTTGCATGCCTTCCTTTTCCTGCAGGATGTCGCCGCATTCCTGCGCCACGGTGGCGATGCGGGAGCGGTCAAAGTTCTTGAAGACGGGAAGCGTGCGGACGAGAAGTTCTATCTCGGCCAATTCTTCCTTCTTGAGCTTGCCTTCGACGCCCGACATCATCACCATGATATAGATGAGTGCCTGTTCATTGCTGATTGTGCCGGACATGGTTGCTCCTTTTTTGTTACCCTAGCCTGCTTTGCAAAATCCCGCCACTGCTTCGATTGCGTCAACCAGTCCCATGCGTTCGATCTTGACGCCTTGTGGAAAGGCTGTGGCGAAGCGCGAGGCGAGGCGGGGGTCGAGGATGACGAAACAGCCGCGGTCCTTGTCGGTGCGGATGAGGCGGCCAAAGGCCTGGCGCAAGCGCAAGCGCACGGTCATATCCTGCCACAGCGCTCCGCCAAATGCTTCCTTGCGGGCACGTTCCAGAATGGTCGGCGTGGCCCAAGGCACACGGTCCATGACAATGAGGCGCAGTGAATCGCCGGGCACATCGACGCCATCGCGCACGGCATCGGTGCCGAGCAAACAGGCGTCGCGTTCAGCGCGGAAGAGATCAACCAAGGTAGCTGTATCCATCGGGTCAACATGCTGAGCCAGAAGATTAAGGCCGCGTTCTGACAAAGGCTTGATCAGGCGCTTGTGGACGGCGCGCAACCGCGAGATGGCGGTGAAAAGCCCAAGTGCCCCGCCTTGGCTCGCAGTAAAGAGTTCGCGATAGGCGGCGGCTATCTGGTCCATGTTTTCGCGCGCCACATCAGTGACGACGATCACGCGGGCATGACTGGCGTAATCAAATGGCGAGTCGAAATTTTCGCGCTTCACCGGATAGGGCAGATGAATGACGCCGGTGCGCATTTCTGCGTTCTCCCAGTCATCCGGCATTTCAGGCGGGCGGTCTTTCAGCGTGGCAGATGTGATCATGATGCCATCGGCGGGACGAAGAACCGCAACTGCGAGAGGATTGGTGGGATCAATCCAGTGCGAGTGAAAGCCCACATCAAATTCGCGCGCGGCTGATTGTTCGACGTCGAACCATTCGATGAACATCACATCGCGTTCGCTGAGCAGGCGTTGCAGCATGGCAATCCAGCCGCCGAGCATCAATTCGCCGCGGCGCTTCAAGGAGCGCGACAAAGCTTCGATGCGGCCACGCTCGTGGGTGTTGAGTTCGGCTGCTTCATCATCAAGTTTTTGCGCGAGTGCTGATGCCAGCTTCGCCATCGGCTCTTTCAAGGCCAGCAAAGTGTCGGTGAGCTGGCGGGCAGCGGCATCGAGGCCTTCGACCAGCGGCAGGCAATCAGTTTCGCGGGTGTGATTGCTGTCGCTTTCGGCGCGGGCAAAGACCTGCTGGCGAATGTAAGAGAAAAATCTCTCGGCAGGGCCCATTGCCGTGCCATCGGCGATGCGGCGCATAAAGCCTGCGGATGGCAGTTTGTTGGCGGCGTGAAGCACATCCTGCAGCAAGTGTTCGGCACGGTCATCATTGAGCAGCAAATCGCCCAAACGATCAGCAAGTCCCCTGCCCCGGCGGCGTTCAGTTTCCGGTCCCCTGATCCAGCGGCGCAATTCTGCGGCTTCCATCGCCGTCAGGTGCGATGAAAAAGCGCTGTCGGCGGCATCAAACAAATGATGGCCTTCATCAAAAACGATGCGTTTCAGGCCACCAGGTGCTGCTTGTTCTTCTTCGGTCTTCGTCTGGCCCAAGGCGTGGTCGATGGCTGCCTGCTGCAAGACAAGCGCGTGATTGGCGATTACCAGATTTGCCTTCCTGCCAGCGCGGACATTTTTTTCGATGAAACATTTTTTGTAATGTGCACATGCCACATAGATGCATTCGCCGCGCCGGTCGGTGAGGCCAAGGGATTGCGGTGAGGGATAGCGAGTTTCGCCATCGATGGATTGATCGGCAAACAAGGCGAATATCCATGACGGGAAATCGCCACCGATCAAGTCGCCATCACGGCTGTATCTTGCCCAGCGGGCCAGCAGCACGGCGAGCAAGGTGCCGCGTGCCGTGGATTGCATGCGGCCGAAGGCTTCCTGCATGTTGAGCAGGCAGAGATAGTTTTCACGGCCTTTGCGGATCACCACACGGGCGCGGCGCTCATCCGGTTCCGGGATGATGCGGCTGGTTTCCTGATCGAGCTGGCGCTGGAGATTTTTCGTGTAGGTCGAAATCCATACGGGCCGCGCATTCTTTTTGCTCCAGCCCCAGGCGGGCGAAAGATAGCCCAGCGTTTTTCCCAGACCCGTTCCAGCTTCAGCAAGAAAGATGTTGTTAAAGGTGGGCGCTTCACGCGGTGCAAAGGCAAAGGTTGCGGCACTGGCATAGGCACGTTGCGATGGACGCGCTTCTGATTCAAGGCCGAGAGCCTCCCGCAGGATCGCCGAAACTTCTTCTGGCGTTATGGCATCGTTGCGGCCAGGCGGCCTTGCGCCTTCATCTTCCCATTCATCGAGCCTGTCCCAGACATTCAAGCCCGATGCGAAAGTTCCGACATCCATCCGTGGATTGGCCTTGAGGAGCGCTGCCATCACGGGTTTGTCCCAGGGCCAGTTTGCCCTTGCCAAGGTAGCTGCATGTTCGGCGGTTTCACGCAGAAAGGGATAGTTCGGATTGCTCAGTCTACGGAGCAATTCACTTGCTACTGACCGCAGGATGGTTTCTTCATCACCCTGCAGCGGAAGGCCGAGGAACCGGGCGAGGCATTTTGGCGTTGGAACCGCATTGACCGCCGGGCATACGAAGGCGAAAAGTTCAGCAACGTCGAGATGGCGCTGGTCGTGGGCTGGCCGTGCTTCGCGGCGGGATGCGCCCGAGGCCAATGCCAAGCGGTCAACGAGAAAACCAGTGTGGCAGGTGAGCCAGGCTTCTGCACCAAGCTGGCGCAAGGCATCGGCTGGCTGGCACTTGACCCCACGAAGGTTTGCGCCAAAGCCATTTCCGGTTGCTGTTGGAATTTCTGATAACATTGTCATCCGTTTGCCTGATTCAGGTGCATATTGGAACAGCCGGGAAGGCCGTCAGACTGGAGAACGACATGGAACAGAGATATATCCAACTCTTCGACATCTACACCCATGGCGGCATGAGCCGCCGCGAATTCATGGACAAGCTCCGTCTGATTGCAGGGTCGGCGGCGATTGCGCCGATCATGTTGCAGCTTGAAAACAACTATGCCCATGCCGACACGGTGCCTGCCGGAGATGCAAGGCTGACAGTGAGTGATGTCGAAATTGGTGGCGTCAAAGGGCATCTTGCCATTCCCAAAGGTGTGGCGGGCAAACTTGGCGGGGTGATTGTCATTCACGAGAACCGCGGGCTCAATTCCCATATCAAGGATGTGACGCGGCGGATGGCGCTGGAGGGTTTTGTGGCCTTTGGAGTGGATTTACTGACCCCGCTCGGCGGGACGCCAGAAGATGAGGACAAGGCGCGCGAGATGATCGGCACACTCAAGCCAGGAGATGTCGTTGCCATGGACAAAGCTGTGCGTGCTGCACTTGCCACCCAAGAGGCAGTGAACGGCAAAGTGGGTGCCGTCGGTTTTTGCTGGGGCGGCGGACAGGTGAATGCGCTGGCGGTGGCCGATCCTGATCTTGCAGCGGGCGTTGCCTATTATGGCGGGCAGCCCAAGGGTGACATCTCATCGATCAAGGCGCCGCTGCTCTTGCAATATGCGGGTCTTGATGAGCGCATCAATGCGGGGATCAGGGATTATGAAGAACGGCTGCAAGCTGCAGGCAAGACGTTTGAGATTCAAATGTATGATGGAGCAAACCACGCGTTCAACAATGACACGAACCCGGCGCGGTATAACAAGGAAGCTGCTGATCTGGCGTGGGAGAGGACGGTGCGGTTCTTGAAGAAATATGTCGGAAGCGCACCCGCATAGGGCAATTGACCTCGGCGGTGGGCGTCCGTAAACAGGCGCCTCTTGAATGAGGAACCTTTTATGCCCGTTACCGATGCCTTTCGCGCTGCCGCCCTTGAGAGCAAGGCCTGGCCTTTTGAGGAGGCACGGAAGATTCTCAAGCGGGTGGAGAAGTCGGGCAAGAATTCCGTGTTGTTTGAAACCGGCTACGGGCCGTCGGGCCTGCCGCATATCGGCACGTTTGGGGAAGTGGCGCGCACGACCATGGTGCGGCGGGCGTTTGAGCTGATGTCGGTTTTTCCGACGCGGCTGTTGTGCTTTTCCGATGACATGGATGGCATGCGGAAGATTCCGGACAATGTGCCGGACAAGAATTTTCTGTTGCCGCATTTGCACAAGCCGCTCACCGTGGTGCCGAACCCTTTTGGCGGCAACCACGAAAGTTTCGGGCACCACAACAACGCGATGCTGCGGCGATTTCTTGATACTTTTGGATTCGATTATGAATTCGCTTCCGCCACGGATTATTACAAGTCAGGCAAGTTCGACGATGCATTGATACATGCGCTGGAGAAATTTGACGCCATCATGGCGGTGATGCTGCCGACGCTGGGCGAAGAGCGGCAGGCAACCTATTCGCCATTCCTGCCAATTTCGCCTTCGACGGGGCGCGTGCTTTACGTTCCCATGAAAGATGTGAATGCAAAACAGGGAACAATCACATTTGCCGATGAGGACGGCACGGACGTGACGCTAGATGTGCGTGGTGGCAGAACGAAGCTGCAATGGAAACCGGATTTCGGCATGCGCTGGGCGGCGCTTGATGTTGATTTTGAAATGTTCGGCAAGGACCACCAGACAAATGCGCCGATCTATGACCGTATCAGTGAAATCCTTGGCGGCAAAGCGCCTGAGCATTATGTCTATGAGCTTTTCCTTGATGAGCTTGGACAGAAAATTTCCAAGTCGAAGGGCAATGGTCTCACCATTGATGAATGGCTGACTTATGCCGATCCCAATTCGCTGGCGCTTTACATGTATAATCGTCCGCGCGAGGCAAAGAAGCTTTACTTTGATGTGATCCCGCGTGCGGTCGATGAATATGACCAGTTTCTTGGCGCGTTTCAGAAGCAGACTGGTAGCCCGAAAGAGTTGCTGATGAATCCGGTGTGGCATATTCATGGTGGCAAGCCACCGGCGCCAGAAACGGGTGGTGTTACATTCTCGCTGCTGCTCAATCTTGCGGCGGTTGCCAATACTGAAGACAAGGCGGTGATGTGGGCTTTCCTCAAGCGCTATAAGCCTGATCTTTCACCCGCCACGCATTCACGACTAGATTCACTTGTTGGCTATGCGATCCGGTATTTCTCCGATTTCGTGAAGCCAAAGAAGCAGTACCGCTTGCCAACTGAAGAAGAAGCCAAGGCGCTTGCCGAACTTGCAGCGGCACTCGGCACATTGACCGAAGGAGCGACGCCGGAGGAAATCCAGCAAAAAGCATACGATATCGGCAGGCGAGAGCCTTACACGACAACGCAAAAGGATGGCTCCATCGGCGTGGCTCAGACATGGTTCAACATGCTGTATCAAGTGCTGCTGGGCGAGGAGCGCGGACCGCGGTTTGGGTCTTTTGCAGCACTCTATGGTGTTGCGAATACGCGGAATTTAATCGAGAAGGCTTTGCAGGGCAAATTGGTCAAGGCTCGCGTTTAATCGTCGTCATCACCGCCGCCATGGCCTGAGTTACCACTGCCACTTCCGGAGTTGCTGCTGCTTTGGCCTGAATTGCTGCTGCCACTTCCGGAGTTGCTGCTGCCTTGGCCTGAATTGCTGCTGCCACTTCCGGAATTACCACCTCCGCCGCCAGAATTGCCACGAGACCAGACTGGTCGACTGTCTTTTGTGTCTCCTGAAGACTTGCCAGATGCGAAAAACCAATTCTTCTTCCGGTTCGCATTCTTGATCTTTGGCTGGCTCTTGGCCTTTGGTTTTTTTACCGCCACTTTGGCCTTTTTTGCCGCAACCTTTTTTGGCGCCGCTGCGGGGCGCTGCTTCTTCTCGATCCGCTGGTCAATTTCGAGGGCCGCCACCTTTGCTTCGGGCACTTCGACCGGCAATGTTCTGTTGACCAGGCGGGACATCATTGCCGTTACCGATGAGAGTACGATGACCGGCGTGTTGGCGATCTCAGGCGCAGGCGATACTTCCGGCAATTGAACCACTTCGGCAATTGGCTGCGCGGCAAACGACGCCGTTACCGGTTCGCCCGGCCGCGGCGACTTCATCGCGATAAAAGTATTGAGGTCATTGCACCATTGAGCCAGCCCGGCAAAATCCGTGTCAGGGCGTTTAGCGAGAGCCTGCTCCGCGTTCAAACTGAATGTCGCGACTGATGATATCGAAGGCGACGCAATGTCGTAGTGCATGGCGGCGGCCGGATATAGCTCAATCCTCGGACTTTGAACTGCCGCGTCGGCACATTCCAGCTTCTTGAGTTCGGCGGAAATGGTCTTGTGCATGCGCCAGGCACTGGCGTTCAGAACGGTCGTGCCCCCCTGCCAGGCCGATGCAGCCAGGCCCACAAACGCCAATGACAGCAGCAACGGTTTGGTGCGGAGCTTCATGCCGCCGAGATAGGTTGGCACTTCGGGTGCTACCCACTTCCTGCCAGTGATCATAGACTTGACGAGATTCTCGCGATGCTGGATGGCAGCTGCCAGGACCCCGAGAAGGTGGCCTGCAATCAGGAACAGCATTGCGTAGGCGGCCGTGCCATGCACAAGCTCAATAGCCGCATTGCCCCACAGGGCCGTGGTAGACATCAATATCCCGCTCACAGTGGTCACGGCCAAGGTCAGCAGCATCAGGCCAATCATCGCCGCGCCGGCGGGATTGTGGCCGGCGAAATGCTCGGGCTTGCCGCGAAGGATCGAGCCCACATATTTAAGCGTCGCCAAGGGGCCACGCAGGAAATTTTCAAATCGCGCCGAGCCTGGCCCAATCAGGCCCCAGACTACGCGGTAAATGATCAGTACAAGGACGATCTTGCCAGCGCCTTCGTGGATCCAGGCCTCCCCCTTTCCCCACCAGGCGGTCGCGAAGGCAGCCACCAGCGACCAATGAAACAGGCGAACGAGCGGATCCCAGATCCGCCCGTGCTTTTTGCCCTGGCTACCGCCAGACATGCTTAACCTTCGTTTTTGACTTTGACGATTTCGAGAGTTGTCGGATGGATGTAAACTTCAAACTTTGTGCCGTCGGCGTTCAAGCCTTTTGCCTCATAGCAGCCGCCTTCCTCATCCATCTTGGTGATGTCAGCGAAACCCGCCTTGACAGCGGCGGCTTTTGCATCGTCAACAGATTTCCGCGCGGCGACATCCTTGCAGATTTCCTCTTCGGCAAATGATGGCGCTATGCCAGCGGCCAAAACCAGGGCCGCAAGTGCAGTTATCTTAATCATCGTCGTTTTCCTTTCGTGTCCAGGTTCATTCAGACAACAGAAATCCCATTGTGCGGTTTGAACAAACCCACATTTCCGAACTTTGCGATACTGTGTCTCTTGTTCTACGTCGCGCAGTGATGGTTATTCCGCGATCAAGAACACGTGGATATATAAATGTTTAAGCTGACATTTCCTTGGTTGACTTTGTCAGCCAGCTGTCAGTTTGCCTGGCGGCATTGCGCCTTTTCCAGGTCTCGTCTTTTGCCAATTGCAGCGAATGGCCACACAATTGCGATGGCCGGACAGCAACGGGGAAAAGCAAAGCAACCGTCCACTGGCAGTTGAACTCTTGAAGATATTCGATCAGTCTGCGTGCGCATTGAACCGATTCGTTCAATTAAAAACAAGGAAACCGCCATGATCCGCACGGATTACGAAAAGAACCTGTCGAAGTATGTTAAGAGCGTTGATAAAACCAAATTGACTGCAATCATCAAGGCTTGCGGCATTGCTCTGCGGGGGCTCGATTCACAGTATGTGTCGATGTCGGACCCGGCGGAAGTCGAACGTGTCGTCAAAGGCTTTGCCTTTAAGAAGCTCGGACTGACCGCTGCTGCGGCAAAAGCCGGGTTGAAGCGGGTGGACAAGGCCATGCATGGCGAAAACGCCAAGATGCGCACCACGGTCTATTATTTGCTGGCAGCCGATACCCGCACACTTGGCAAGCTCGGAGCCGCTCCAAAAGCCAAGGCCAAGAAAGCCGTAAAGAAAGCCGCGAAGAAAAAAGTGGCCAAGAAAAAGGCCGTCAAGAAGAAGGCAAAAACCTCAAAGAAGCGCTGATATTTGCATGTACTCCCGGTGAGCCGCGATCCGGCTCACCGGACCCTCCGCGGTGGCGCGACGCGGATGCCGGATCGGTTCCCGGTGGGCAGGATGCGCGACATCATACCTAACCCGTCATCCCCGCATGTGTTGCGCTGCTGTCGGGTTAAGGAAGGTCTTGTTGGTCGCGAGTGGCGGATTTCGAAGTGAATATCAGTTCAGTTCACAATTGAGACTCGAATTTAAGAAGTTGCTGTCATTCCAACAGTCATAAATACTGACTCTTCGGGCTTCAAACGAGTCTCTCTGGTATTCCTTCCCCCTAGTGGGCAGGGCTATCGCATGTGGACATTTTTCCTCTCCCGCTAGCGGGTCATTCTTCATTCCTCTCCCGCGTTGCGGGTCATTCTTCATTCCTCTCCCGCGTTGCGGGTCATTCTTCATTCCTCTCCCGCGTTGCGGGAGAGGTGTCGCTTGCGAAGCAAGTGACGGAGAGGGGCTTTAAGCGGAAAAAATTTGCCCATTTTGCAGGCTGTGCGAAGCCCCTCTCCGTCTTTCGCGTCTTGCGACGCGAAATCCACCTCTCCCGATTCTCGGGCGAGGAAAGCCATATGCGATTGCCCTCCCCACAAGCAGGGCTGTCCGGGGAAAGTTTTATGTGAATCAATTTGTCGCAGCTGCATGCCCGTTCTTTGCGGCAATTGCCGTTCATTTCTGGGTTGTTGACACTCAGAACGAGGAACGGGCATGCGCACTATCCTTAGCATTTTTGCGAACCTTCTCCAACCGCTTCACTGGAAGTCTTTCAAGATGATCGTGGCCCGCCATAATGGCGATGCCTATGACAAGACATTTGACAGCCGGACCCATCTGGTGACGATGATTTACGCGCAGCTGTCGGGCGCATCCAGCCTGCGTGGTGTGGCGGCGGGCTTCAACGCACATTCCCACTTGCACCGCCAATTGGGAGCTGTGCCGGTTCATCGCTCGACGCTGGCCGATGCCAACAGCCGCCGTCCGGTGGCGGTATTTGCCGATATCTTCGCCGCCTTGGCCTGTGACCTTGGCCGCAAGCTGCGGGCGCAAGGCCGCGCCATCATCCGCATTCTCGATTCGACCCCGATCCCGCTCAGCCAGATGTGCAGCTGCGCCACTTGGAATGGACGCATCAAGGGCTTCAAGCTGCACTTGGCCTATGATCCGGTTTGCGATCGCCCGCAGGTTCTCGCCATCACACAAGCTACCGTCAACGACATCACGCCGGCGCGCCTGGCAGCCATTGAACAAGGCGTGTTGCATGTCTTCGACAAGGGCTATTGCAGCTTCGACTGGTGGACAAACATCGCGCAAAACGGCGCTTTCTTCATCACTCGTCCGAAAACCAGCATGTGCTGGAAGACCCTTGAAACACGGCCTGTGAAGCGGCCTCTCGGTGACGGCTTCACCGTGTTGGCCGATGTTGAAGTGCAACTGGCCAGCAAGGGCGATTCCAGACTGCCCATGCGGCTGCGCCTCATCACCATCAAGCCGGATACGGCCAAGGCCTTTACCGTCCTCACCAACAACATGCAGCGCTCCGCCGCCACAATCGCCGCTCTCTACAAACACCGCTGGCAAATCGAACTTCTGTTCCGCTGGCTCAAACAGCATCTCAAGCTACGAACCTTTCTTGGCCGCAGCGAAAACGCCATCCACCTGCAAATCCTCGCCGCCATGATCGCTTATGTCCTGATCAAACGCGCAGCATGCAACTGCCGCATCAAACTGCAAGCCCTGCGATTCACCGAACTCATCACCCTCTGCCTCTTCGAGCAAAGACCCATCACTGCAATTACAGGGCCGCAATGCAGAACCCGAACCAAACCCAAACTTCAGAGCACGCCATGTCACAACGCCATCACCAACCTCTGAGTTTCCCCGGACAGCCCTGCCCCACAAGGGGGAGGGAAAAGAATGGGTCAATTCTTGTGACGATTGGTATCATTCCAGCTAAAGGCGGGAACCCATTTGTCCATGTGGCGGGCTGCAAAAGTGAAGGCCTAGTTTCCGCCTGAAACGATCCAAGCTTGCGGCACCTCACCCTGGCGGCGCCGAAAATGTGTGCCTTTTGAACTCAGCGTCACGCGGATGAATGGGGTCCCGCTTTTCGCGGGAATGACACACTTGGGAACTGTGCCTTAGCCGGACAGCAATGCGATGAGCGCGGAAATGACAGACATTTGGCTTAAGTCCAACCAAACCGGAACCGCTCTCGAATGCTCAAAGTGCCGTCCGCCTCATTCCCCCATCATCACCGCAAAACCGTCGCCTATGGTGCGGTCGAGCCAGGCTTTTTGCCGGGCATAGGCTTTGTGGTTTTCAGGGATGGTGCCAAAGGCTGGGGCCTCTTGCAGCTGTGAAAACGGCACGAGCACCACTGGCATCGAGACGGGCAGCAGTCTTGCACCCTTCTCAGTCCGCAACGTCAACAACAATCCATAGAGCTCGCCGGTGATGCCTTGCCGCGACAGGATCATCAGGCGGTTTTGTCCGTGGGTATTGGTCGCGAGATAAATGTGACCGGACTGATGCGATACCGAAACATGGCCTGATTGGGCATAGGCCTTGTCGGCGCGGGCCTTCTCTTCAAAGAAGAGATGGCCTGCGCTTTCGCTCCATGAGATTTCGGTGTTGTAGGCATAGATCGACGGCACGCGTGATGTCGACGGCCTGATTGTGAGATAGCTGCCTTCCAGCCATTTCACCGCCGGTCTTGAATAGGAGCCCATGCTTTCCGGTGCTATCAGCCCCGGGCCTCCAGTGTTGTTCCGCAGCTTGAGGCACAAGACTTCCTCAAGGCGTATCAAGGTCTGGTCGGTGAAATTACGCTGACCCGAAAGGCCTTTTTCCAATGATGACAAACTGATCCTGGCGCTCGCAGCGAGCGTGGCGCGGGACATGCGGCGGCGGGCGAGTTCTTCCTTCAGTTTGCCCGAGATGCGCTGCTGGTTCGTGGAATCTGGGGCACGCATGGGCACGGAATATCCGTTCGGCTGATGCGGCGGCAAGGCCACTTGGGAGTTAGGGTTAGTGATGGGGATTTCGCCGAGATTATCCATGTCGATTCACCATCGTGCAAAGCGCAGGGTCCAGGTGCGCCAGTCTGATTGAAAGGAATTTGTCTTTAAGCGCAAGTCATTAGCCAATGAATTGAACACAGCAAAAGCATTGCTGGACATGTAATAGCCTCTCCCTTGCATGGCGTTTGAAAAGTTTGGTGGAACCCAGGCTCCCAATTTTGATACGCCTTCGATGTGGGGCAGCATGCGTTCAAGCGAGGGCAAGGCAGCAGGACCAAGACTTAAGAGGTAGGGGACGTCGAGATCCAGCGTAAACTCCGAAGTTCGCGTTCGCGCATTAGGCGGCAACATCGCAAGCGCCCGCGTCACATTGGCCTCGGCGACAATGGCTTTGTAATCAATGATCCCGGATGCAAGCAGAACCAAAAGTGCCGCGACAAGATTGACGTTGAGCAGCCAAAGGTTGGTTTTGTTGAACATGACGCGCAATGCAATCAAGGCAAGGCCTGTCGCCACAAGGCCCATCCAGATGAAGGCTGATATGCGCCAGAGCGTCAGGCCGGATTCATCGACGTAAACCATGGTACGCAGCGCTGACGAGGCGACGAGCAGCACGTTCTGAGCAGCAAATGCATAAACCAGCGTGCGCACGATTTTCGAGTCATTGGTTACTGAACCAGGCTGGAACATCGCGATGATCAATGCACCTGCAAGCAGCGCTGTTGCGATCAACGAATAGGAACCGCGATGGACATATTCCACCATTGTCATGCCG
Organism: uncultured Alphaproteobacteria bacterium; assembly: GCA_963819615.1. GTDB lineage: Bacteria > Pseudomonadota > Alphaproteobacteria > Rhizobiales > Aestuariivirgaceae > Aestuariivirga. The sequence goes on along the minus strand of CAWFWW010000007.1, from coordinate 178,546 downwards.
GTGGGAAGTTTCACACCGTGCCAGACATAGATGTAGTCGAGCGCGTTTTGGCCTGCGAACATTGCATTGAGGAGCAGCAAAGTTACGATGACCGGCGCCAACTTGAAATATTTGCCGTGCCAGGCGGGTTGCGCCCAAGCCATTGCGGCATCCAATTTTGCGGCCAGCGGCGACATGCGCATGGCGATCCAAAGTGCCGAGAACGTTGCGATTGCAACTGGCGTTGAACTGCTGAAGAGATGGTCAAGAGGCTTGCTCCAACTGAAGAGCGAGGCGAAATCCGCGATGAGCGGATTTGAGACAGCAAGCAGGGTGCCGAAAATGACAAGGGCCAGAAGCGGCAGCACGAGGTTCGCGATCCAGCCGGAACCATCCTGAATTTTGCCTAGCAATGCAAATGCTGAACCTGAATCAGCGAAGAGCCGCATTGGCGCAAGGCAGATATTGCGCAAGATGATTTCGAGTGTGGCGCTGATGGTCGTGAGTTTGACGCCTTGGCCCGCAACCGCAAGGCTTGCTAGGCCGAACCAGAACAGGCTGAGGTTCAGCGGACCGGGTTCGATCACAACACCAGCCAAGCTGATGCCAGCAACACCCAAGCAGATCGCGTGATCAAACGTGAAGAACTTGCGACCTTGCTGACAGACCAGCAGGCCCAAGGGAATTGCGCAAACAAGGGCGACTACACTTCCCGGCCACCTTTCATGGGCGACAATGCCGGTTGTGATTGCGCAAACCACCGCCGCGAGAAAGCGGGCGCCATTCTTCAGCGTCCGCCAGACGCTGGGGCTGACTTCAAAGCTTGATGGTGGGCCCTGTAAAATTGCGTCCGACATGTGCTTCCCTTGTTCATCGAGGAATAATAGCCCCAAGGGAATTTTTTCGCAAACGTCAATTATATCCTTATTCCGTACAATGCCCCACAGGGTGTGCGGGGCTAGTGCGGTTTTGTGCGGATTGGCCTGTTTGTCTTATTGGCTGGCCCAGATGATGCGGGCCATCCAGTCGACGTTTTTGATATCGAGCGTCTTGGGTTCGTGTTCCTTGTTGAAGGATCCAACTTCGATGGTCTTGGCGGTCTGGCGCAGCATGATTTTGGCCATGACCTGACCGTCGGTCGTCCTTACCACAACGCGGTCGCCTTTACGCATGGTGGCGGCCGGCGAAACAATGATGGTATCGCCTTCGCGATAGACGGGCTCCATCGAGTCACCGGTGATTTCGAGCGCGTAGGCCTGAAGATCCGTGACGCCAGGAACATCAATTTCTTCCCAGCCATTGCCCAAGGGGAATCCTGAGTCGTCGAAGAAACCGCCTTTGCCTGCCTTGGCAAAACCCAGCATCGGGATAACCTTGCGCTTCAGCGGCTGGCCTTTGCGGCCGGACAGCAGGTCCATGAATTCCTCAACGCTGGCGCCCGAGGCGTTGAGCACGCGCGAGATCGACTCCATCGTTGGCCAGCGCGGGCGGCCATCCGGGCCGTTGCGCTTTGACGGATTGAAGGATGTCGGATCAAGGCCAGCCTTTTTGGCGAGGCCCGAAGCTGAAAATCCATAGCGCTCGGCGACTGTGTCGATGGCGCTCCAAACTTGTTTGTGACTGAACATATACCTCTCCCTTGGTTGCAAAGGTCCTTTTGTAGGAACGAATACCTGAGTTTATGCCTGTTGTCTAGCGGAATTTCGTCTAAGAGACGATATTTATTTCGGGGCTTATTTGAGGCGAATCAAGAATGCTCATTTTCAAGATCCTACCGATTGAAGAGTGGCAATTGGCCAAGCAAAACGGCATTTATCGCGGGTCCGCCGCTGATATCAGCGATGGATTCATTCATTTTTCTGATGCTGGCCAGGCGAGGGAAACGGCGGCAAAGCATTTTGCCGGACAAAACGGGCTCTTGCTTGTCGGCTTTGACAGCGATTTGCTGGGGGCTGAGCTGCGCTGGGAACCCTCGCGCAATGGCCAACTGTTTCCGCATCTCTATTGCCAACTTGATCCAAAACTGGCGCTCAGCGAGCACGCGTTGCCGTGGGACGGCGCTGCGCATGACTTTTCCCGGGACCTTGATACATGAGTTTGCCTGACATCGGTTTCCGGCTGCTGCGTCCCTTGCTTGAGCGGTGCGATGCCGAACGTGCGCATGGCATGACGTTGGCCGCGCTCAAATTACTACCTGTCAACCAAGCGGTGGTCAGCGATGAGCGTATGGCTGCTTCATTTTTCAATATCCAGTTTCCCAACCCCGTGGGTTTGGCCGCCGGGTTTGACAAGAACGGCGCAGTGATTGACCAGATGCTGAGCCTTGGCTTTGGCTTTGTCGAAGCAGGAACGACAACACCACTGCCGCAAATTGGCAATGCCAAGCCGCGGCTGTTCCGCCTGGCGGAGGATGAGGCAGTGATCAATCGCATGGGCTTCAACAATGTTGGCCATGACGCCATGCACAGGGCGCTGATGAACCGCAGCCGCAGCGGCATCGTCGGCGTCAATCTCGGGGCCAACCGCGATTCACCTGACCGGTTTTCGGACTATGCGCAGGGAGTAGCGAAATTCGCTGCGGTTGCGGATTATCTGACGATCAACATATCTTCACCGAACACGCCAGGCCTTCGCGACATGCAGGCGCGCGACGAGCTTGACCATTTGCTCAATCTCATCGCCAAGACACAGGCTAATATTTCGCGGCGCGCGCCGATCCTGCTCAAACTGGCGCCCGATCTTTCGCTCGAAGCGATGGCGGACATTGCGCAAGTCTGCCTTGGCCGGGTTGACGGAGTCATCATTGGCAATACAACGACGGGCCGCGAAGGCTTGCGGTCGCCATTGGCGAGTGAAACCGGCGGGTTGTCGGGGCGGCCCTTGTATGATCTTTCGACTGTGCAATTGGCGCGTTTCTTTTTGCTGACACGCGGCCAGATTCCGTTGATCGGAGTCGGCGGCATTTGCGATGCGGCGTCAGCCTGGATCAAAATATGCGCGGGCGCATCGCTCTTGCAGCTTTATACCGCGCTGGTTTACGCCGGGCCGGCACTGGTGCCAAAGATCGTTGCGGGGCTTGCAGCCATTGTTTTGCAGAACGGCATCCAGAATTACCGCGAGGCGATTGGAGTTCACGCCGAGGCGACCGCGGAGGGAAACATCCCCCATCACACCAGCCTCACCAAACAGGCGCCGGGACGTAGCGGTTGAAAATCTCTGCCGTCATGCCTTCCTCTTCGAGCTGGTCGAGAGCAAAATCAAATGCTTCGCGCAATGACTGGCGTTCTTTTGGCAATACGAAGACCAAGTTCTTTGAAAAGGTTTCGCGGTCCATGAAGGGCTTGCCGAGTTCCTGGCAGCAGCCGGCAGAAGCGCTGCCCTTGAGCCAAAAAGCCAACTGAAGCGTGTCGCCGAATGCCGCATCAAGTGCGCCGGCTGCAGCGCAAGCAGCATCGCGCCGGCTTCGGCGTAGGGCTGCAGGGCTGCCCGGGGATAATATTTCTCGATAAAGCGGGCATGGGTCGTGTCCTTGACGTAGCCGAGTTTACGACCCGAAAGAGTTGTTGTCGCAGCATCCTTCAAAGAACCGCCAAGTTTTACGACAAACCGCCCGCTCGAAACGTAAAAGGCGCGCGTCATGTCCGCCTTGGATACGAGTTTGGCATCCATGCGCATTCCCGAAACGATCATGTCGCCTTCGTTTTTCTCCAATTGCGGAAGAAGGCTTGCAAAAGGCAGAAACTTGATTTCGCACGTCACCCGCAGCTTTTGGCAAGCTGAACGCGCCAGATCGACGGCTATGCCTTTCTGCAATCCGTCGCTGCCTTGAAAACTGTAGGGTGGGAAATTCTCGTCACTCAGGAGGCGCAGACGCAGGCCTTGGATCTCTGTGTCCTTTCGGATGTCGCTTGGCACACCGCGAAATTTTGGAAATGCAGAGTCACTCCGCGCAGCACCTGAAAAACCCAACGCAACAAACAGGGAAATCAGGCAACTCGCCGACAGGTTGATTGTTTTGATTGCAATTCTTGTCATCAAGTGTTTCTCAGGTTGCAGTATCCGAGGTTCAGTGTGGCGTATCAAGACGGGCGACAAACGGGCAGCAGCCGAGCAGCTCGCAATGTGCCATCCAATCCGCCCCAACAGGGCTTGCCTCGCATGGCCTACGCCCTTCTGGCTGCTTCGTTGCAGCGGCTTGCCCCTGATGATCTTGAACTTGCCCTGAAACATAAACTTGTCCCTGCCGCATGGCTGCCTCACCGGACGTTCTACGCTGCCGCGGGGGATTGTGCCTACCAAAAAGCGTTCGATGACGGCTTGAAGATTGTGGCCTATGCTGATCCTGCGGACTATCGCAGGGCTGTTAGACGCACCCTTGGCAGCAAGCTGCTGGAGCAGGCTTGCAACCGGCTTGAGTTGGCCCACCCTGATCTTTCCAACAAGCGCGGGCCATCGGTTTTCCAGCTGGCGCTGTTTTCGGCTTTCTTGCTGTTCCTGGCATTGCCCAGCTTCTTGTTGAGCGCACCGCTCATTGCCGCACATATGGGACTTGCTGCCTGCGTGTTCTTCATGCTGGTTGTGAGCTTGCGCATTCTCTGCCTGTTGCCGTCACCTGCAACTGCGTTGGCCGAAGAACAAGAAATCAGCGATGAAGTTTTACCCTGCTACAGCGTGCTCGTCCCCTTGTACCGCGAAGTCAGCGTTCTCGGGCAATTGATCGGGGCGCTCCTCGACCTAGACTACCCCCGCGACAAGCTTGATATCAAACTCATACTTGAGGAGAGCGATACGGCGATGCAGCGCGCCATTGCTGATCTCAGGCTGGGGGACCTGTTTGATGTCATCATCGTTCCCAGCGGCATTCCGCAGACCAAGCCGCGAGCGCTCAATTATGCACTCCACTTTGCGCGCGGCGATCTTCTGACAATCTATGATGCCGAAGACATGCCAGAACCGCAGCAATTGCGGGTGGCGGCCAAGGCATTCGTCACCTCTCCTCCCGACGTTGCGTGCCTGCAAGCTGAACTTACATTCTTCAACAGCTCCGAAAACTGGATGAGCCGCCAATTCACGGTGGAGTATGCTTCCCTGTTCAAGGTGATGCTGCCAAATCTTGCAGCGGAGCGGCTGCCTTTGCCTTTGGGCGGGACATCAAATCATTTTCGCCGCCACATCCTGGAAAAGGTCGGGGCCTGGGACCCTTTCAATGTCACTGAAGACGCCGATCTCGGAACCCGGCTGGCGCGGTTTGGCTACCGTTCTGGCGTGATCGACAGCGTGACCTTTGAAGAAGCCAACATCAAGCTCGGCAGTTGGATCAAGCAACGGAGCCGTTGGCTCAAAGGCTTTTTGTTGACCTGGCTCGTCCACATGCGGTCACCACGCCAAGCGCTGCGGGAGCTTGGTCTCGCTGGACTCTGGTCATTCACCGCCATGACGCTTGGCGTTTTTCTATCGGCCCTGCTTTATCCCGCTTTTCTGGCGCGGCTGGTTTATGACTTCTGGTTCCTGCCGCGGCCAATCAATCAACTCAGTTATGCCGACATCGTCCTGGGCGTTGCCGTGGCATTGTTTGCCTCAAGCCATTTCGCAGCCATTGTAATCGGCCGAAAGGGATTGAGAGCGCGCCAGCTCACAGGTTTTTCACTCACGCTTTTTACATTGCCGGTTTACTGGATGTTGCTGATGCCTGCCGCGCTCATTGCACTTTATGAAAGCTACTTCATGCCGTTCCATTGGCGGAAAACCGCCCATGGCGTTTCAAGAGTGAAAATTGATCACAGCAGCAGACCTACTGAGCCTTCATCACAAGGATGATGGCCGGGCCCAACAGGACCACAAAAATAACCGGCAGGAAGAAGAGGATCATTGGCACGGTGAGTTTTGGCGGCAGGGCAGCCGCTTTCTTTTCAGCTTCCGACATGCGGGTATCGCGGTTTTCCTGGGCGAGGACCCGCAGTGCCGTGCCCAAAGGCGTTCCGTAGCGTTCGGACTGGATCAAACTTGTCACCACCGATTTCACCGTTTCAAGGCCAACGCGCTTGCCAAGATTTTCAAACGCCTTGCGGCGGTCCTGAAGGTAAGACAACTCGGCCACGGTCAGGGTCAGTTCTTCGGCCAATGGAATCGACTGGCTGCCGATCTCGCGCGCCACACGCGTCAAAGACGGCTCGAGAGCCATGCCCGATTCCACGCAGATCAATAATAGGTCGAGCGCGTCAGACCATGCGCGTTTGATCGAGACCTGGCGCTTTTGCGCGTAATTTTTGACAATGATGATTGGCAGATAGAAACCCAGCCCCATCGCGCCAACAGTTGCTACTGCACGCATGGTTGGCGTCATCCGGTCGGCGAGCAGGACATTGGAATAAATGAACGCCACGATCCCGAGGAAAATCGGGGCGATTACACGGGAAGCCAAAAAGGTGATGAGATGGCTTTCATTGCGAAAGCCCGCCTGACGCAATAGGTCACGCGATGATTCGGATTCAAAAAGCTTCCGCAGGTTCAGCAGATCGACCAATTGCTGGTAGACCGTTCCCTTGTTTTTCTGGCGCAGCCTGACGCTGCCTGCCTCCAGTGTTGCACGTTGTTGGGCGCGGAGCTTGTCGCGCTCGACGGTGACGCCTTTCATGCGCGTCTTGAGCTTGTCGCTCTCCATCATCGGCGCCGTCAACGTGATGATCGTACCGAACACGGCAAAACCAATCAGAAGCGTGAAAAGCACTTCCGGCTGCATGAGGGTGTTGAGGAACTGTATCATTATGCGCAGCCTGCCGTCAGATTTCGAACGCGATCATTTTGCGCATCACAAGCACTCCGATGGTCATCCAGGTGGCGCTGCCGACGACAAGGATGTTGCCAATCTGCGTCGTAAACAGCGGGTCAAGATATCCCGGGTTCAGGAACCAGACCGCGATAATCATGATGAAGGGCAAAGAACCAATGATGGCAGCGGAAGACTTTGCTTCCTGGCTCACGGCCTGAACCTTGGCTTTCATTTTCTTGCGGTCGCGAAGCACGCGCGAAAGATTGCCCAGCGCTTCCGACAAGTTGCCGCCGGTCTTTGACTGGATCGCCATGACAATGCCGAGAAAATTCACTTCGGGCAAGGGAATACGGTCAACCATGCGTTCAATGCCCTGGTCCAGCGCTATGCCAACGCGCTGCCCTTCGACCACTTCCATGAATTCCGGGCCCACCGGATCGCCCGATTCACTGGCGATGATTTTCATGGCTTCTGAAACCGGCAAACCCGCCTTGAGTCCGCGCACCATGACGTCAATTGCATCGGCGAAATCGTTGAGGAACTTCGCCTGGCGGCGCTTGCGCATATGTCCCAGAAACCAGCGCGGAAAACCCAACAAACCGACAAAGGCTGTGCCAATGCCAATATATGGAGGTGCGCCCAAAAAGATTGGCAAGACCCCGAAGGCAAAACCAGAAATCATCGAGCCCACCCAAAACGTCCTGGCGCTGAAATCATATCCCGCCTGAGCAATCAAATTGCGCAAGGTAAGGCGTTTCTTGCGCTCCTTTTCCTTGTCTTCGAGCTGCTTGAGCGAGTCCTGAATTTGCTTGCGGCGACCGTCCTTCGAATCCTCCGCCATCCGGGCGCGGATACCACTCAGCCTTGCAGCGGTTGCATCCTTTCCGCTAGCCACCGCCCTTGTACGGGCTTCGGCCACAGTTCCGGAAACGAAAGGCAACAGAATGGCAATCACGACGCCGCCCACTGCAACTGCCACGACGAAGGCAAATGCCAGACCAGACAAGTTGTTGCCGAAATATTCCATTACACCTTCACCACTGACAGCTTAGTCGTTTGTCACGCCACGCGCTTCAGCCTTTTCGAGAGCATCAGCGAGGCGGCGTTCTTCATTGTAATAACGGGCGCGATCCCAGAAGTGCGGGCGTGCAATGCCGGTTGAGCGATGACGGCCAATGATCTTGCCTTGCGCGTCTTCGCCTTCGATTTCGTAGACAAACAAATCCTGCGTGATGATGACATCGCCTTCCATGCCAACCACCTCGGTGACGTGAGTGATTTTGCGCGTACCATCACGGAGGCGCGTGGCTTGCACGATGACGTCGATCGATCCGCAGATCATTTCCTTGATGGTCTTGGAAGGCAGGGCGAAGCCGCCCATGGTGATCATCGATTCCAGACGTGAAATGGCTTCGCGCGGGCTATTGGCGTGCAGCGTTCCCATTGAACCGTCATGGCCGGTGTTCATGGCCTGCAGCAAATCGAACGCTTCGGGTCCACGGACTTCGCCGACAATGATGCGTTCTGGGCGCATACGCAGGCAGTTCTTGACGAGGTCGCGCATGGTGATGGCGCCTTCGCCTTCGAGGTTTGGGGGGCGGGTTTCGAGGCGCACAACATGCGGCTGCTGCAGCTGAAGTTCGGCTGCGTCCTCGCAAGTTATAATGCGTTCGTCGTGGTCGATGTGACCTGTCAGACAGTTGAGCAATGTGGTCTTGCCAGAACCGGTACCGCCAGAAATCAGGACGTTGCAGCGCACGCGACCAACGATCTCGAGAATGGTGGCGCCTTCCGGCGTGATCGACTTGAAGCGCGTGAGATCCGAGAGCTTGAGTCTGTCCTTCTTGAACTTACGAATGGTGAGCGCCGGACCATCGATTGCCAATGGCGGCACGATGACGTTAACGCGCGAGCCGTCCATCAGGCGGGCGTCGCAGATAGGGCTGGCTTCGTCTACCCTTCGGCCAACCTGGCTGACGATGCGCTGGCAGATATTGAGCAGCTGGCCGTTGTCGCGGAAGCGAACGCCGGTTTTCTGCATCTTGCCGCCGACTTCGATGAACACGACACCCGACCCATTGACCATGATGTCGGCAATGTCGTCGCGGGCGAGCAATGGCTCAAGCGGGCCGAAACCCAGCACGTCATTGCATATGTCTTCGAGCAGTTCTTCCTGCTCGGCAATCGACATGACGACGTCCTTGATCGCGATGATCTCGTTGACAATGTCACGGATTTCGTCGCGGGCAGCACCGCGGTCAAGCTGGGCGAGCTGCGTGAGATCAATGGCGTCAATCAGGGCGTTGAAGATCGTGCTTTTGATGTCGTAGTAGTTTTCCGACTTCTGCCGGGCTTCAACGGGCGCCGGCGGCGGCGGCGCGGGGCGCTGGGCAGCGGCCGGTGCTGCTGGTTTGCCGACCTGTAGATCAGGAATAGCCGCAGGTGCAGCTTGCGCCGCAGCGGCGGCCGCAGGGCTTGGCGGCAGACCAGTGTTGGGATTCGATCCTGTATCGGTTCTCTTGCCGAACATTCAGATAATCCTTACTTTTTCTTTTTCAGCATCGACATGCCGCTGAATAGGGACTTCATGCCCTTTTTCTCGGGCTTTGGCGGTTTGTTCCCGCCCACAAAACTACTGGCGAATCCGCGCAGCGACTCGGCAGCCTTGGATTTTGGCGCAACTTCAAAAATCATCTGGCCGTTACCCTGAGCGGTTCCGAAAGACTGGGGGTCATAAGGAATGACCGCCGAGGCCTCGACGCCGAGCGCCTTGGCGAATTCAGCAACTGGAATCTCGGGGCGCTTTGGCACGCCGACCTGGTTGATGAGCAAGCGCGGCGGACGGTCGTTTGGACGCTGTTGCTTCATCAGATCAATGAGGCCCTTGGCATTGCGCAAGCTGGGAAGTTCCGGAGTTGCGGTTATGATCAATTCATCGGCGTTGAGCAGCGTATGCTTGACCCAAGGCGTCCAGACATTCGGGCAGTCCACCACTACAATTGGAGAGCTATACCGGACAACGTTCAAAACGCTTTCCACCGCATGCGGATCAATTGGATAGTCGCGGTCAACGCCGCCTGGGCTGTTCAAAAGATTGAGCTTATCGCCCACCTTGCTCATCAGGCGGTCCAGCAAGGTGTTGTCAACGCGGTCCGGTGCGGACAGGGCTTCAAATATGTTGCCGGAGCCATCGTGATTGAAGTTCAGCGATGCGGTTCCGAACGCGAGGTCAAGATCGGTCAGCGTGGTTTCAATCGAGCTGACTTGCGACAAATGCCAGGCGGTGTTGTGCGCGATTGAACTTGAACCGACGCCGCCCTTGGCGCCGATGAAAGCCAGGATGCGGCCCAGCGGCGCCGACTTCGGGTCGGAGTAGAGATTCGAGATGGTCTCGATCAACTGCAATGATGTGATGGGGGCGACGATGTATTCGCTTATGCCCTGACGCATCAGCTCGCGGTACAAGATCACGTCGTTGACATGGCCAACCACGACGACCTTGGTTTCCGGCTGGCACACTTCTGCAAGCGAGGCCAATTCAGCCATGACTTGCTCGCGACCGCCATTGCACTCGACGACGAGGAGGTTCGGCGTCGGCTGCGTCTGGAACACCTGCACTGCGGCCGGAATGCCGCCTAGTTGTATGGTCACATGAGCGCGCGACATGCGGCGGTCAATTGACGATTGCTGGACAGTCGTCGCTGTCGCCTGCGTGGTTGCGAATACGTGGATATTGATGCGCGGAACCAGCGCTACCGGGAAATCCTTGGCTGGCTGGGCCGGGTCAACTGCTGCCGCGTTGTTGTTCATGTGGTTTTTCTCGCGATCAAAGTCATCAGTGTCATTATGGTGCGCCGCCTGAGCCACCGGCGCCGCCCGATGGACTGCTGACTGAGGCTGAAGAACTGGCTGACTGGCTGGTGTTGGCGTTGATGAAAGCCGTGGTACGCAGGCTCGAGTCAGCAGGCGGCATTCGTCCTGGCCGCACAAAGTCATTCGGATCGGACACCATGGCGGCAATGTTGGATTGAACGGCGCAACCGTGGTTGCTCAAATTGTCATTGAGCGGCTTGTAGGTCTGGTCATCGGACCAATCGCCACAGGGCTTCACATGCGCCTTGCCGTGTGCCACCTTGATCGGATACCTGTCGGAACCGGCATAGGGTTCGTATTTTTCCTCGAGGGCGATGTCGTGCGCGGTGCAGCCCGACAAGAAGAGTCCAGCGGCAACAAGTCCGGCGAAGGCAATTTTGCTTGAGAGCGGGTTCGTACTGGTGACAGTGCGCATGTTTGTTTGTCTCACTCTCTTTACTCAACAATAAAGCCAACGTTGCCGTTGTATTTGCCTGCGGGCGCCTTGCCATTGGCACCGTAGGTCTTGTGCAATTTGCCAAAAAACAGGCTCTGGCGTTCGGTTGCCGGATTGAAATTCTTGTCTGGCGCGGTCAGCTTGCTCGCAGCGACGGGATTGACCAGATACGGGGTCACGATGACGACGAGTTCGGTTTCGTTCGACTGGAATTCGCGGCTTCTGAACAAACTGCCAAGAATCGGGAGCTTCTTAAGGCCAGGAAGACCGTTGATGTTCTGGCGCGTCGTTTCGCGGATAAGTCCGGCAATCATCATCGAACCACCGCTCGGCAATTCCAGAACTGTTTCGGTCTTGCGCGAGTCGAGCGAGGGGATACCGAGAACTGACGTACCGGAGAGTTCGCTGACATCAGTCGACAGGCTCAGATTGATCCGGTTTTCATCAAGGACGAGGGGCTTGAACGCCAGGCCAACGCCGAATTCCCGGAAGTTGACCTGACAGACGTTGTTGCGGTCGCAAACTGTGTAAGGGAATTCGCCACCCACATGGAACTTTGCCTGCTGGCCGCTGAGCGCAGTCAGATTGGGCTCTGCAAGTGTTCGAGAAAATCCATCCTGTTCCAAGGCACGCAAGATGCCGCTGAATCTCGAGGCTCCAGTGTTATCCGCGGCGGAAGCGCCCAGACCACCAGCCGTTCCTGCGAGGCTGAACGGGTTAATGTTGGAAAGGTTGATGACGTTCTCACCGATACTGAACACCTTCTGCAGATCGACGCCAAGCTGCTTCAACACATCGCGCTTGATTTCGACGATCTTCACTTTCAGCATCACCTGGTCTTCGCCGATGATCTTCATGGTGTCGATGACATTGACCATCGTGTCGGTCGAGCCGGATTTTGCAAATTTGCTGGCGATGTCCATCGCCTGCTTGGCTTCGAGCACGTTCTTGGCGGAACCGCCGAGGACGATGTCAGAATTCACGGTATCGACCGTGATGCGATTGCCGGGGAATGTGCGGTTGAGGAGTTTTCTCAGCGCAAGCGAATCGACCGCCACTTCGACGTCGAGAGCCAGTATCTGCTCGCCGTTTGCGTCGAAGAAAAACACGTTGGATTGGCCCACCGAGCGGGCAAAAATGTAGGCCACGTTCTTGCGGCGTACGACTGCGTCAAGGATATCCGGGCTGCCGACGATGACATCGCGCGCTTCCGCCGGGAGCCTGACAACCATCGACTTGTTAAGTCCAAGGCGAACAAACTGCCCGCCGGCGTCCGGAGAAGATGCATCGGTAATCGGGGCTTCGGCGTCGGTGGCAAAGGCGGGCGAAATGGCAACTGCCGTCACGGCAATTGCTGCTGCCGCCACGATCCGCATGAATCCGCCGCTAACCATCTTTGAGAAGCGCGTGAGTTTATCTGAGCTTTGCATTTTGGTTCCCGGGTCTCAGCGGTTGGTTGCGTAAGTTTCACGGCCGTAGCGCACAAAAAGCGTGTCGGTCGTGTTTGATTTGCCATTGCCTACGTATTTTTCTGCCAGCACAGGCTTGTTGTCCTCGATCGAGACACCGTCATTTTCGGCGATCGAGCGAAGTGCCAGCGACAACTCGCCCATGGATTCGACCTGGGCTATGACTTCCGACTGGCGGGCGCTGAGTTCAAGTGTTGCGGTCTTGCCTTCGGCCACTGCGATGGTGTCAGTTCCTTCTTCCTGCTTGCCGTAATTCTGATTGATGGCGAGAACACGGACATTGGCCAGGACTGTTTCGCTGGTCACAAGTTGCGTGCCGCCTTCAACGCTGGTTTTCTTGGTGAGGATCACGTCGACGCGGTCGTTGGGCAGAATGAAGCCGCCAGCCGACGAGCGCTCTGAGATGGCAACTGAAATTGCACGCATGCCCTTGGGGAGCATCGCGGCAAGGAAGCCCTTGTCACCTGCCTGCACGATCTTCTTTTCGATAATTGTCTCGCCCGCATAAATCGGCGCCCGGGCCCGGCCTTGGGCAAATTTCTCCATCGCGTCCGGCAGGCTTTCCTTGGTGATCATGCCGTCCTGAACGCTTTCAAGCGGCCATGCGCGCCAGGCAAGGGCGCCTTCGCCAAGCTTGTCGCCAAGCTTCAACTCCTTGGCAGCGACGAGAACTTCGGTCTTTTTGATCGTGTTTTCGACAATTACTTCCTTTTCAGGGCGTTGGCCGGCAAAATTGCGCGCCATCAGGCCAGCCACCAGCGCGGCGACCCCTGCCAAGACAAACAAAATGATGCGCATTTTACTCATATTACGTCCTTACCCCTGTTCGTTTCACACGAAGTCAGGCGTCTACATTCCGCCGGATTGGTCAATTTAAGGTTAACTTCGTTTGCAAATGGTAAATATCCGTCAGGCTGCATGTTGCATCCACCAGCTGTTTGGAAATGCGAGAATGGCGCCGACTGCAAGCGCCACTCCATATGGCACTTTTGGCGCGAGCTTTTTCAATGAGGCGCTGAAACTCGCCCCGGTGGCTTCGAAGTGCGACTGGATCAATGCGAGGAAAGCGATGATGATCACGAGGAGGCCGCCGGCAACGGCAGTCAGCATGAGAAACTGAACGGTGCTTGCCGTGCCAAACCAGAGGCCTGCGGCTGCCATCAGTTTGCCATCGCCACCGCCGAAAATTTTCAATGCAAACAATATGTAACCGGCAATGAACAAGATAATTCCTGTTACCAAATGCCAGCCGAATACGGCAAGCGGCATGCCGTTCATGTAGGCCATCGGCACGAACAAGAGAGCTACCAAGCCACAGAGCCAGTTTGGTATCCTTAGTGATGTCGCGTCCGTGGCTGCGGCCACAATCATCAAGCCGGGAAGTATCCCCAGTGTCAGTGCGTTATTCATTCCCGGAACCGATGGGCCCATAGGCCAATTAATCTGACCCTGACAATCCCACAATGCTCGTAAAGGCTGGGTTAAGCGCGGGTGCAAAAGGTTTTTAAAATGCGTTAACGGCGGATTCACCATTGGCGTGGCAAATTCCCCATCTGCAACCGATTTTCGGGAGACTTTGAACTGATGACCAGCCTTCGCCGCGCGGCAACAGCAACGCTTTTTTACGTCGCACTCTTTGCAGCTGCGGGAGCAGAAGGCATTACAATTGAGTCTGACAAGACCCAAATGATCACAGTGGCGGTCAAACCGGGGACCGTGGTGGTTGGAAACCCGTCGATTGCGGATATTTCGATCAACGGCAATCAGGTCTTCGTGCATGGCCACGGTTATGGCAACACAAACATCATCATTCTGGACACGCAAGGCAATCAACTCGCCAACTTTGATGTCACGGTGAAGCAATCAATTTCGAATGCCGTGACCCTGTTCCGCTCTTCAAGCCGCTATTCCATGGCGTGTGATCCGATCTGCGAATTCAATTTGCAACCGGGCGATCAGGTTGACTGGTTCAAGGGCATTGCAGAGCAGCAGGCCGCCAAGAATGACCTCGCATCCGGCAGCGAAACCACCGAAGCCAAGGCACCGCAAGCACCGCAATGACAATCGGCCATATTTCGTTCAAGTTTGAATGATCGCATTCAATTGACCTAAAGAGCCGTGTGTTAATCGTGTTTCCAGCGGCAGAGCCATAATCTGCCCTGGAGATGGCGATGACAGGTTCGGTGACTTCCCGTGTGCTGCGATCACTGCGTTCTTACGCAGTTGCAGACAATGGAGCTACAGCGGTTGAATTCGCGCTGGTCGCGCCCCCGTTTTTCTGGCTGTTCATGGCCATGTTTGAAACCGGCCTGATGTTATTCTCGGAATTTGCGTTGCAGTCGGGCGTCCAGGAAGCAGGCCGCAAAATCAGAACAGGCCAGGCTTTCAAGGATGGATGGCAAGTCGCCGAATTCGTCGCCCAGGTTTGCGACAGCGCTGCGATCATCAAGGAATGCGAGCAGAAAATAAGCGTCAATGTGCGCTCGGTGGCTGAAACAACCGGTTTTGCCACCTTGAAGGCCACGTTGCCTGATAACAAACTCACCATCGGCCCCAGCGAGCCCGGTGGAAGCCCGGTCAGAACCTACAATCACGGTGACAAATCCACTTTCACAGCGGTGTTCGTGACACTCGACTGGAAGTTCACCGTGCCATTCATGTCGGCGATTGGAAACATCTCCTCCGACACGCGGCGCTTTGTCGCCTACGCCATATTCCGCAACGAGCCATTCCGGTGATGACAACTGCCATGAAAAAACTCTTCAAACTGTACATCCAATCGGAACGCGGCATCGCGGCCATTGAAACGGCGTTTATCATGCCAATCATGCTCATTCTGTACATTGGCATGATTGACCTGACTTCTGTGGTGACGATGAACCGGAAGCTGACGCAAGCGGCCTCGACACTTGATGAAGTGGTCACCCAGTATCAGGACGTAATCCTTGCTTCGAACGTACAGGATATATTCAATGCCGTAGACATGATCATGATCGAAGGAACGGCGGATGTTAACATGGGGATGGTTGTAGCGGGCTACAGAAAAGTTGGCGGCGTCGCAACGGTGCAATGGTCAAAGTCACGAGGAATTTGCACTGCAAGTGTTAACACCACCTTGATGCTGCAGCTTATGGATGCGGGCAATGACATCATCGTTGCCAAAGTCTGTTCGGAGTTCATCCCCTTTGCCGGCAATGTCCTGGGGACCAGCGTTCTTGGAACCGACTCTATCAACATGAGCGAAGTCATTTACGAACGGCCACGACTATCAGACGGGCTGACGTGCTGGACAACGGTGGCACAGACGGCGAAATGCAGCTGAGGCAACGGACTACATAAATTTGAGGGCCGCCTATTTTGGCGGCCTTTGATTTTTAAGCGCAAATCTGGCACCCTGGCCAGCATCCCACTGTGACCTCCCAAATGAACATATCCGTTTTCTTCGCCGTGCTGCTCGCGGCAATGCTGCATGCGTCGTGGAATGTCCTGGTCAAGTCGAAGCTTGACAGGTTCTCCGCCGTGTTTCTGCTGCAAGCGGTGTTAGGGCTGTTTGGGCTTGGCCTTATGGCGGTATTCGGGCTTCCGCCAAGGGAAGCATGGGCATATGCGCTCGCGTCAGGAGTCGTACATACTTTCTATCTTGTTTTTCTTGCAAAGGCTTATGAGGCCGGAGATTTCGCACTGGCCTATCCGATCGCGCGCGGATCTGCGCCGATGTTCACGCTAATCGGCTCATTTCTGTTTGCAAGCGATGTCATTTTCTTCGGTGAGCTGCTGGCATTGTTCGTGGTGATCGGTGGACTCATGTGCCTGGCACTCGGGCCCAACTCGAACATCGCCACGCACCGGTCGGCGGTGATCTATGCCTTGCTGACCGCTCTCATGATCAGCTGCTACACCTTGCTAGACGGACTCGGCGCTCGCGCCTCCGGCAATCCGTCGCAGTATGCGGGACTCGCATTCTTTGTGTTTGGCCTGTTCATCACAATCACCGCAGTGGCATTGCGGGGCCCGCGCATTCTGGCGGAAGTTGCCCCACACTGGAAATCCGGATTGGGCGGCGGCACTGTTTCGGCAGTTGCCTATTGGATCATCATATGGTGCATGTCGAAAGCCCCCATCGCAATGGTCGCAGCCTTGCGCGAAACCAGCGTTCTGTTCGGGCTTGCCATGTCGGCTTACATATTGAAAGAGCGGCTAACGCCCATGCGCATTTTCGGGGGGACACTGATCGTTGCCGGGGCCGCATTGCTCCGGTTGCAATGAGGCGTGGTATTGCGCGGCGCGTGCCGCATCTCTAGAGATGGATGCACAGGAGACACGCAGATGACACACCACAAGAATTTCATCAATGGCGAATGGGTCGAGGGAGCGTCAGCCAAAGACAATATCAATCCTTCCGACGTGAGCGATGTGGTGGGTTCTTATGCGCAAGCGGACCGTGCGCAGGCCGAGGCCGCAATCGCCGCGGCAAAAGCAGCGCTGCCCAGCTGGTCTTCGACGACGCCACAACAACGCGCTGATGCGTTGGAAGCAATTGGCGTGGAGTTGTTGGCGCGCAAGGATGAGATCGGCAAGTTGCTGGCGCGCGAAGAGGGCAAGCCGTTGTCCAATGGCATTATGGAAACAGCGCGGGCGGCGCAGATTTTCAAATTCTTTGCGCAGGAGACGCTGCGGGTTGAAGGGGTCGCAGTTGCTTCAGTGCGGCCCAATGTGGATGTGACAATCACGCGCGAAGCCGTTGGCGTTGTCGGACTGATCTGCCCGTGGAATTTTCCGATTGCAATTCCAGCCTGGAAAATTGCCCCGGCGCTGGCGTTTGGAAATACTGTTGTGTTCAAGCCTGCTGACCTGGTTCCTGGAAGCGCCTGGGCGCTGGTCGAGATTGCATCGCGATCAGGACTGCCGAAAGGTGTGCTCAATCTGGTGATGGGGCGGGGGTCGGTTGTGGGGCAGGCTTTGCTTGAGTCACGCGATGTCAACGCGATTTCGTTCACAGGGTCAGTTGGAACAGGCGCCAAGGTGGCGATGGCGTGCGCTGGCCGAGGCGCGAAATTCCAGCTTGAGATGGGCGGCAAAAATCCTTTGGTGGTTCTCAACGACGCGAATATTGATGCAGCGGTTGCGGGTGCAGTTGACGGCGCATTCTTCCAGACGGGACAGCGCTGCACGGCTTCATCGCGGCTCATTGTTGAAGCAAAAATTCATGACCAGTTTGTCGAGAAAACCGTGACTGCGATGAAGGCTCTCAAGGTCGACCACGCACTGAAAGATGGCACGCAGATTGGGCCAGTGGTCGATGAAACGCAGCTGGCACAGGACGAGAAATACATCGACCTTGGACGCAAGGAAGGCGCTGAACTTGCCTGGGGTGGCGAGCGGCTGAACCGCGACACCAAAGGGCACTACTTGTCCCCTGCCCTGTTTGTGAAAACAAATAATGATATGCGGATCAACCGTGAAGAAATTTTCGGGCCGGTAGCTACCGTGATCAAGGTTTCATCGTATGACGAGGCGCTGGCGGTTGCGAATGACACTGAATTTGGGTTGTCATCCGGCATTTATACCGCTTCGCTGAAAGCTGCGTCGGATTTCCGCAAGAAGTCGCAGGCAGGCATGGTGATGGTCAATCTGCCAACGGCGGGTGTTGACTATCACGTTCCGTTTGGGGGGCGCAAAGGCTCGAGCATGGGTTCGCGCGAGCAGGGTCGCTACGCGGCAGAGTTCTATACAGCGGTGAAGACGGCTTATATTTCAGCTGGTTGAGTCAACCTGATGCCGCGTTCGAAGAAGCTCGCACGCGTTGCTGCGGCAGTGCCTCCGAGGTCGATGGCGCGCGTGAGGCTTTCGATTACCGTCACGTGATAGCCGAGCGCTTTTGCATCTTGGGCTGAATAACGCACGCAATAATCAAAGGCGAGGCCAACAAAGGTCAAGTCGATCAACCCTCTTTCCTGCAGGTAGCCATGCAGGCCGGTTGGGGTCTTATGGTCATTCTCGAAGAACGCCGAATATGAATCCACGGTGCTGCGGAAACCTTTACGAATGATGAGTTCGGCCCGCGATACATCCAGGCCGACATGAAATTCTGCGCCCTTTGAGCCGATGATGCAGTGATCCGGCCATAGTGTTTGCGGGCCATAAGGCATGCCGATGCTGGTGAATGGGGCTGCGCCATCGTGCCGGGATGCGAAAGAAGAATGATCAGCCGGGTGCCAGTCTTGCGTGAGGATGACATGTTTGCTTCTGGCAGCAAGTGCGTTGACGCCTGACAGTATCGCGTCGCCGCCTTTTACTGCAAGACTACCGCCGGGGCAGAAATCATTCTGGAAGTCGATGATGATGAGGGCTTCGTTGCTCATGGATTATCCGTTCAGTGCGGCAGCGCAGCCCTTGAAGGCCGGGAACCTGTCCATGATGACATAGAGCGGGATGGGTTTCATCACATCCGCGATGCGGCCCTTGTCTTCAAAAATCGCACGGTATTTTGGCGCCTTGAGCTTTTCGGCGAGGGACGGCGCAATGCCGCCTGCGAGATAGACGCCGCCTCTCGCCTGCAATGCCATGGCGGCGTCACCTGCGAGGCGCACAAGGAAAGTCATGAAGTGATCCAAGGTTTTTGCTGCGTCAGCGTCAGTTCCCGCCAATCCCTCCTTCATGATGTCTTCTGGCTTTGTGAACCTGGGCTTCGCAGAAATCGATTTATAGAGTTCGACCATACCTGGTCCGGTCAGTACGTCCTCGACTTCGGCAAAGTTGTTGTGCCCAACGATCTTGTTTTTAAGTTCGAGTTCTTCCTCCGTCACGACAGGGAGTGTCGTGTGACCAAGTTCGCCTGGAATCGGCATCCACGATCCGTTTGGCAAAGGTGCGAGCGTTGCCATGCCGAGGCCGGTGCCTGGACCCAGCACGACTTTCACTTGGGGCTTGGCTGAAACAGTTCCGCCAATCTGTACGAGATCATTCCGGGCAATATGGGGCAATGAATAAGCAAGCGCCTCGAAGTCATTCAAAAGGCGAAAGCGCTTGGCGCGCGCTGCCTTGCGCAGGCTTTCGGCGCTGAATGTCCAATCACGGTTGGTGAGGGTTATGATTTCGCGGTCCACGGGTGCGGCAACGTCAACAGCGGCTGCCGCAAGTTCGGTGATGCCGCGCTTGTCGAGATAATGGTGAATTGCGTCTTCAAGGCCCTTGAAACTGTCGTTCTTGAGCGCTTCAACATCACGCACTTCGGTTGACCCTAACTCAATCAACCCAAAACGCGAGTTGGTGCCGCCGATATCCCCCAAAAGCGCCAGATTTGTCATTGTTTTTCCTTTGGCGACTAACTGCCATAGGCTGGCGCAAAGGGCAACTCTGGACGCGGCGACCCCGGCTTTGCTAGAGGCTCTCACAAACATCATTTCCAAAGAAGATTCCCTTGACCTTGACCATCCCACAGGAAGTGGCGCGCCGCCGCACCTTCGCAATCATTTCGCATCCTGACGCAGGCAAGACCACGCTGACGGAAAAGCTCTTGCTGTTTGGCGGCGCCATTCAGCTTGCAGGGCAAGTGCGCGCCAAGGGTGACAGGCGCAGAACGCGGTCCGACTGGATGGCGATTGAACGGGCACGCGGCATTTCGGTCGTGACCTCGGTGATGACGTTCGAATATGGCGGTTGCGTATTCAACTTGCTCGATACGCCGGGACATGAGGACTTTTCGGAGGATACCTATCGGACATTGACAGCGGTCGATGCCGCGGTGATGGTGATTGACGGCGCGAAAGGCATCGAGGACCGCACCCGCAAGCTGTTCGAGATCTGCCGGCTGCGCGACATTCCGATCATCACATTCATCAACAAGCTCGACCGCGAGACGCGCGAACCGCTTGACCTGATTGACGAGATTGAAAAAGGACTCGCCTTGACGGCCGTTCCCATGGTGTGGCCCATCGGGCTTGGCAAACATTTCGCCGGCACTTATGACCTGACCGAACCTCGCATTCGCAAGCTGGAAGCAGCCACCGAAGGTGAGGTTGTTAGGGGGCCGGATGATGCAAAGGTGACGGCGCTCTTGCAGTCGGGCGCCGTTGAACATTTCCGCGAGGAAATTTCACTGGTGGAGTCAGTGGCGCAAGGATTTGACAAACAGGCTTTTGCCGAGGGGCACATGTCACCGGTTTATTTCGGATCGGCGATCAAGAATTTTGGCGTGCGGGATTTGCTGGAGGCGCTGATCAGGTATGCACCACCCCCACGCGACCAGAAAGCGCGCACTCGGGAAGTGAAAGCGGTTGAGCCCAAGCTCACTGGCGTGGTTTTCAAGATCCAGGCCAATATGGACCCCAATCACCGCGACCGCATTGCGTTCATGCGGGTGTGTTCGGGCAAGCTCACGCGCGGCATGCGCACCAAGATCGTGCGTAGCGGAAAATCACTGGCGCTCAATGCGCCGCAATTCTTTTTTGCGCAGGACCGTTCGCTTGCGGAGGAGGCTTTCGCTGGAGATGTCGTCGGCATTCCCAATCACGGCGTGCTGCGAATTGGCGATACGCTCACTGAAGGCGAAGAGCTGGTGTTCACGGGAGTTCCGAGCTTTGCGCCGGAAATCCTGCGGCGGGTGCGGCTCGGCGATCCGATGAAGGCGAAGAAATTGCGTTCAGCACTCGGAGAACTTGCGGAAGAAGGCGTAGTGCAGTTGTTCATTCCGGTTGACGGGTCTGGCGCCATTGTCGGCGTAGTTGGAGCGCTGCAACTTGATGTGCTGGCGGACAGGCTCAATCAGGAATATGGTGTGCCAGTGGAGTTTGAGACAACACGGTTCGAGGTTTTGCGCTGGGTCACTTCGGATGACTCCAAGGCGCTCGACACTTTTGTTTCCTCCAACCGGTCGTCGATCGCACATGACCTTGATGGCGCGCCAGTGTTTCTTTCGACATCACTGTTCAACCTGAGTTATGCGCTGGAAAGGTCACCGGGAATCATGGTTCATACGATCAAGGAAATTCACGCATGATTCCTGCCGATCTCGACATCTGGCGATTTACCGCGATTGCGCTTATCTTCGCCATGTGGGCGGGTTACGGGCCGATCCTCAATACCTTTGGCCATGGGACGCTGAACAGCCAGCTGCATGGCGTGCGCCTCAAATGGATGCGGATGCTGCTCAATTCCAAGCGTGAGAGCCGGGTATTCGACGGCATTCTGCTTGGGCATATTTCAAGCCAGGTTTCGTTCTTTGGTTCGGCAACGCTGATCGTGCTGGCGGGACTCGTGGGCACGTTGGCCGGCATTCACCGGGTTCATGCGTCTTTGGCCGAGACGTCGATGTTTCCGCGCATGTCGCTGGAGCTTTTCACCATGCACTTTGCAGCACTTGCGGTGATCATGGCCTTCGCCTTCTTTTCCTTCACCTACTCGCTCCGCAAACTTGCCTATACGATGGCGATGATCGGCGCCTTGCCTGAAGCTCCGTGTACGGATGAACATTCACAAAGCATGATTGATCAAACGGCGATGGTACTGACCGATGCAGTGAAGAGTTTGAACAACGGCATCCGCGGGTTTTATTTCGCAGTTGCGGCATTGTTCCTGTTTGCCGGGCCGGTGGTTTCAATTGTGGTGACGCTGACAATCAGCGTGTTGCTGTATTGGCGGCAGGGCCTGTCAACTGTGGCGCTCGCCATCGAGCGCTATGTCGAAGCAATGGAAAAGCGCCAACGATAATTCACGAACGCAACCGCGACGCCTCGCGTGCGAGACTTTCTATTGCCTGCCAATCGCCGCTGGCCACGAGATTCTTCGGCGCCATCCATGATCCGCCAATGGTGATGACGTTGGATAATTGCAGATATTTTGGCGCAAGCTCCGGCGTGATGCCGCCAGTTGGGCAGAACTTGATTTGAGGCAGTGGCGATGCCAACGACGAGATATATGCGCTGCCGCCCGCAGGTTCGGCAGGGAAAAATTTCTGGATGGTGTAACCCCATTCGAGCAGCGCCATGCATTCGGATGCCGTGGCTCCACCCGGCAAGAAGGCGATATCCAAGTCCGCTGCTTCGCTCAGCAGAGTTTCTGTTGCGCCGGGAGACACCGCGAATTCACAGCCCAGTTTTTCGCAATCGCGCAGTTGCTGCGGCGTGATGACCGTGCCTGCGCCGACAATTGCGCCTTCGACTTCGGCCTTGATGGCGCGGATGCAGTCCATCGCGGCTTCGGTGCGCAATGTAATTTCAAGAACAGGCAGACCACCTTTCACCAAGGCTCGCGCCAGGGGCACTGCCTGTTTCACATCCTCGATCACCATGACGGGAACGACTGGCGCTTTTCCCAATGCGGCTCCAAGGCCATTCTGCGGATTTTTGGACATCATGCGACCTCAAAAATTGTTGCGCCTTGATCGGCACGGCTTGCGAGCTTCCTGAAATTTGCAAAGAGTTCGCGACCGACGCCTTGCGCATTTTGAGCGGGATCAATGGTTGCGGGCGCGCGAGCTGCGAAGGCTTTGGCATCGACAAGGATGTCAAGCGTTCCCTTGGCCGCATCGATGCGGATCACGTCACCATCCTGCACGCGCGCAATAGGGCCACCGTCGATGGCCTCGGGTGTTACATGGATCGCGGCTGGCACCTTGCCTGAAGCACCGGACATGCGGCCGTCGGTGACGAGGGCAACGCGCAGACCTCTCTCTTGAAGAATTGCGAGCGGTGGTGTCATGCGGTGGAGTTCCGGCATGCCATTGGCCTTTGGGCCCTGGAAGCGCACCACGGCAACCACATCCTGATTGAGTTCGTTGGCCTTGAAGGCCGCCATCAATGCCTCCTGCGAATGAAACACTCTCGCGGGCGCTTCGATGATGTGGCGGTCTGCCTTGACAGCGGAGGTTTTGATTACTGCGCGGCCGAGCGAGCCCTCAAGCACGTTGAGTCCGCCGCTGGCCTGGAATGGCGAAGATACGCCACGCATCACATTTTCATCTTCGGATTTCTCAGCGGCAGCCTGCCAGGTCAATCCATCTTTGCCGAGTTTCGGTTCGACGAGGTAGCCATCAAGGCCGGTGCCCATCACGGTGCGCACATCCTTGTGCAGCAACCCTGCGCCCAGAAGTTCACGAATGAGGAGGCCCATGCCACCTGCGGCGTTGAAGTGGTTCACGTCGGCCACGCCATTGGGATAGATGCGCGTCAACAGAGGCACGACCTTTGACAGCTCAGCGAGATCGCTCCAGTTCAGGGCAATTCCAGCCGCTGCGGCCATGGCGATGACATGCATGGTGTGGTTGGTAGAGCCGCCAGTTGCGAGCAAGCCCACGACGCCGTTGACCACGGCGCGCTCGTCATAGATCAGGCCAATCGGCGTGTAGCTGTTGCCAAGCGCGGTGATCGAAAGCGCCTGCCTGGTGGAGGCGCGGGTGATTTCGTCGCGGAGCCTGGTGCCGGGATTGATAAAGGTCGAGCCCGGCAAATGCAGGCCCATGATCTCCATCAGCATCTGGTTGGAATTTGCGGTGCCATAAAATGTGCAGGTGCCGGGGCCGTGATAGGATTTGGCTTCGGCTTCGAGCAATTCGGCGCGGCCGATCTTTCCTTCGATATAGAGTTGGCGGATTTTAGCTTTCTCGTCGTTCGGCATGCCGGAAGTCATGGGCCCAGCCGGAATGAAAACAGCGGGCAAGTGGCCAAAACTCAGTGCTCCCATGATGAGGCCGGGAACAATCTTGTCGCAGACGCCGAGATAGACAGCGGCGTCGAACATCTGGTGCGAGAGCGCTATTGCTGTCGAAAGTGCAATCACGTCACGCGAGAAGAGCGAGAGCTCCATTCCGGATTCGCCTTGCGTGACGCCATCGCACATGGCGGGAACTCCGCCGGCAACTTGCGCTGTTGCGCCATGTTCTCGTGCGGCAGACCGGATAATATCAGGATAGGATTCGAAGGGTTGATGCGCCGAAAGCATGTCATTGTAAGACGTGACAATCGCGAGGTTGGGGCCATCGCCATTGCGGAGCGCGTTCTTGTCATGCGGACCGCAGGCCGCAAAGCCGTGGGCAATGGAAGCGCAGCCCAATGACTTGCGCTTCGGCTGCCGGCTTTGTGCAGCCTCGATTTTGGCGAGATAGCGCAGCCTTGATGTTTTGCTGCGCTGGATGACTTTCTCCGTCACGGCGGAGACAATTGCATTCAGGGACATTGTTTGCTTTCCAGCTTACGGGCACCAATAGAGGTCAAGAGGATTTGGAGCGGCCAGTACCGCGCGTATCGGCATGGCCATGGCGTCGGTTCCCGCTTCGGCCTGTTCCAGCACCGCACGCTTCTCCATGCCCTCAATATGCAGCGCCAAATAGGCTGATGCAACAAGGCGAGGCAATGTAAAGGTGATGCGGGACCCGCTTGAGCCCGGCGCTGAAATGCCAATCAGTGACGTTTCGGTTTTCGGATTGATGGCTTGGGTCAGCGTGTCGCCGCCAGGAAAAAAAGAGGCCGTATGGCCGTCAGCGCCCATTCCGAGCACACAGGCGCAAAATGACGGAAGATTTGCAGCGCCGGGATTTTCGTGAAGCGGCACGAATTGCGCCGGCTTTGCATTGTTTTTCAGGAGATGCTCCTTAACCAACCTTGCGTTGGAGCGGGGATTGTCCTCTGGAACCTGCCGTTCGTCGACGAGCGTCACAGTCACCTTGTCCCAGCTGATTTGGGCGCGTGAGAGATGGTCAAAAAAAACGATCGGCGTGGTTCCGCCGGAAACAGCCAAAATTGCCGAGCCTTTCACCGTTACCGCACGCGACAGAATATAGGCGATCTTGCGGGCGAGGCTGATGGCGAGCGCCTCGCGATTTTCGAAATTCATCCGCTCACGGATCATTCGCCGTCCTCAAGCCAAGTGCGGCCATCGCGTTCGATCAATGCAACAGCCGCCGCCGGACCCCAAGTGCCCGAGGTGTATGGCTTTGGCGCATCGCCCGAGGCCTTCCAGTAGTCAAGGATCGGATCAATCCATTGCCAGGCTGCCGCCACTTCGTCGCGGCGCATAAAGAGCGTCTGGTTGCCGCGCATCACATCCATCAACAGGCGTTCATAAGCATCCGGATTGCGGACGCCGAAGGCTTCGGCAAAGGTCATGTCGAGCGGCACATGCTGGAGCCGCATGCCACCAGGGCCTGGGTCCTTGATCATGAGCCAAAGCTTCACGCCCTCATCGGGCTGGAGCCGCAAAACCAAGCGGTTCGAAGCGATTGGACCCGCCGTCTTGTCGAAGATCAAGTGTGAAACTGGCTTGAACTGCACCGCGATCTCAGAGACACGTGACGGCAGGCGCTTTCCCGTGCGCAAATAAAACGGCACGCCGCTCCAGCGCCAGTTGCCAATTTCCGCTTTCAGCGCCACAAAGGTTTCAGTTGTCGAATCCTGGTTGCCCAGTTCATCAAGGTAACCTGCAACGGGACCATCAGCAGACGCGCCGGAACGATACTGGCCGCGGACGATGCGGGCATCGAACTTGTCCACCGAGATCGGTTTCAGCGATTTCAGCACTTTGAGTTTTTCGTCACGCACGCCATTGGCGTCCATGGACACTGGCGGTTCCATCGCAACGAGGCAGAGCAATTGCAGAATATGATTCTGCACCATGTCGCGCAACGCGCCTGACGTATCGTAGTAACCGGCACGGCTTTCGACTCCCAAAGTTTCAGCGACCGTAATCTGTACGTTGTCGATGTGATTGTTATTCCACAACGGTTCGAATAGGGCATTGGCGAAGCGCAGAGCCATCAAATTCTGGACTGTCTCCTTGCCGAGATAGTGGTCTATGCGGTAAATTGAAGGTTCTGGAAAAACCCTGCCGATCTGGTCGTTGAGCGCTTCGGCTGAAGCGCCATTCTTGCCCAGTGGTTTTTCGACGACGACGCGGGAATTTTGCGACACCAGACCGTGCTTGCCGAGACGGTCGCAGATTGGTCCGAAAAGGTCCGGTCCAACTGCCAAATAGAACACCCGCACGCGCGCTTCCTCACCCGTCAATGCACCCGCAAGTTTTGGCCAACCGTCATCGATTCCAGGTTCAGCTGCAACATAAGACAGTCTTTTCAGAAATCGCGCGATGACATCGGGCTTGCGCTCCTGTTCGCGCACAAATGATTCGATGGCTTTGAATGCGAAAGCCTTGAATTCATCATTGTTCATGGCACGGCGCGAGGAGCCGATGATGCGGCTGCCCGGCGGCAATTGACCCTGTTCGTCGCGGTAGAAAAGTGCCGGAATCAGTTTGCGCTGCGCCAAGTCGCCTGTGGCGCCAAAAACGACGAGGTCAAATTCATCGACGGGGATAATGCGCGTGGTCATGGTGCATCTTTGAGAGTTTGAGGGGCGTACATCAAATCAGAGCTGTCTCTACACGGGCCAATTGCCTCTGGCAATTACTCATTCGGCGTGATTTATTGCCAGAGATTCAAAGATGGCGGGAGATCGGAATGATTTTATGTTGCGGGGAAGCCCTTATTGACTTCCTTCCGCGCCAAATGGCGGATGGACAGAATTGTTACCTGCCGGTCAGCGGCGGATCCGTTTACAACACGGCGATCGCGCTTGGCCGGCTTGGCACGAAAGTGGGATTGCTGGCAGGCGTCTCGGAGGATTTCTTTGGTGACCAATTGATCGACGGCATGAAGGCGAGCAAGGTTGATACAAAATATTGCCGACGCAAGGACAATCATACGACTTTGGCATTCGTCAAGCTGGTTGATGGCCATGCGCGGTATTCATTTGTTGATGACAATTCCGCCGGGCGCAATTTGATGAAGTCTGATTTGCCGAAACTCGCGGCTTCAGTTTCAGCGTTGCACTTCGGTTCCATCAGCTTGATCCCAGAGCCTTGCGGCGGAACCTATGAAGCGTTGCTGAAGCACGAGGCGAAACGCCGGGTGATTTCGATTGACCCAAACATTCGCGCCTCGCTGATCAAGGACAAGAAGAAGCATCTGGCGCGATTGAACCGGCTGATTGCACTGGCCGATATCGTGAAGATATCGGATGAGGATACGCTGTGGATGACAGGCAAGAAAGATTTTGCCCCGGCGGCGCGCGCGTGGCTGAAGGCTGGCGCAAAAATCGTCGCGATCACCAAAGGTGGCGAAGGTGTTGAAGTGTTCACGCGAGGTTTTGGATTTGCAGCGGATGCGCCCGAGGTCAAGGTTGCAGATACAGTTGGCGCTGGCGACACGTTCACGGCTGGCCTGCTGCATTATCTGAGCGACATCAAAAAACTCAACAAAGCGGCCCTTGCTGCCATTGATGAAACTTCGCTGCAGGAAGCTGCCACATATGCCATGCGGGCCGCGGCGGTCACGGTATCGCGGCCGGGCGCTGATCCGCCTTGGTCACACGAGATGTGATGTTTCCGGTTGACGATGTCATTCCTGACCTGAAGGCCGCGCTTGCTTCGCGGCCTTGTACTGTTCTGGTTGCTGAACCGGGTGCCGGCAAGACGACGCGGGTGCCGCTGGCTTTGGTCAATGAACCGTGGCTCAAAGGCCGCAGAATCGTGATGCTGGAGCCACGACGGCTCGCGGCGCGCGCTGCCGCCAAACGCATGGCGGATACGCTTTCAGAAAATGTCGGCGAAACAGTTGGCTATGCCGTGCGGCTTGACCGCAAGGTGTCAGCGAAAACGCGGATTGAAGTTGTCACCGAGGGGATTCTCACGCGGCGTCTGCAGACCGATCCTGAATTGAAAGAGGTTGGACTTCTGATCTTCGACGAATTCCATGAACGGTCACTGGATGGCGACTTGGGTTTGGCTTTGTCTCTCGATGTGCAACAGGGCCTCCGCGATGACCTCAAGATCATGGTCATGTCGGCGACCCTTGATACCGAGACGCTGGCAAAGCACCTTGACAATGCTCAGGTGATTTCCGCCAAAGGCCGGATGTTTCCGGTTGGCGTTTCCTATCTCGACAGGCCGACGCGGTTTTCGCTGATTGATGACACAGTGAAGGCGGCGATGTGGGCGCTGCGCGACGTAAAGGGCAGTCTTCTGGTTTTTTTGCCGGGCGAAAGCGAAATCCGGCGCTGTGAAGACATGCTGCTGAAAACTTCACTTCCCTCTGATGTTGACGTCCGCCCGCTTTATGGCGCGATGGCGCTTGCCGATCAGGATGATGCGATCAGGCCGTCTCCTCCCGGCCGCCGCAAGATCGTACTGGCGACGACGATTGCTGAAACGTCACTGACGATTGATGGCATTGCCGCGGTGATTGACACAGGCCTTAAACGTGCGCCGCGCTTTGATCCCGCATCCGGCATGACATCGCTTGAAACGGTGCGCGTGTCACAGGCTTCCGCCGAACAGCGCAAGGGACGCGCGGGGCGGCTGGGGCCGGGGCATTGCTACCGGCTGTGGCGTGAGGCTGAAATGCGTACACTCGCCGCGCATGATGATCCGGAGATCCGCATTGCCGATCTAGCACCTCTGGTGCTTGAGCTCGCAAATTGGGGCGTCACGACGCCGGATGGATTGCCTTGGCTTGAGGCGCCTGCGGTGGCACCGTTTGCGCAGGCGCAGGATTTACTCGGGCAACTTGGCGCAATTGAATTGGGCGGCACCATCACGCCACATGGCAAGGAGATGGTGAGGTTGCCGCTGCATCCGCGATTGTCGCATATGGTGATCACCGCGAAGTCTTCTGACGCCGCCGAGACTGCTGCGCTGATCTCCGAACGCGACGGGTTGCCGCGCGATGCAAGCGTCGATATTGAGCAACGGCTGCTGCTCATGCGCGGCGCGGCGCGCGACCGCATCCGGCAGACGGCAAGACAGATCGCCGACCTTGTTGTGCTGAGAAAGAACCCGTCATTTTCACATGGCGTGTTGCTGGCGCTGGCCTATCCTGACCGCATTGCGCAGCGGCGGGGCGCGAACCGGTTTCGCATGGCCAATGGCGGTGGCGCTCAAGTGCCGGAGCATGATGCATTGGCAAAGTCTGAGTTTATCGCGATTGCGCTTCTCGACAATGCGCAGGCAGATGCAAAGGTATTTCTCGCGGCGAACATCACCCGTGACGAGATTGAGCGGCATTTTGCTCACTTGATTGAAACAAAGAGCGGCGTGTTCTGGGACGCAAAAGCGCAAGCCGTCAGCGCGGTGCAATCCGTGAGGATGGGCGACATTGTGCTGGCGGAAAAGCCGCTGCGCGAGGCGGAACCGGAGCAAATTGCACAGGCCATGGCGTCGGGCGTCACGCAGATGGGGTTGTCAGCGCTGCCCTGGAATGAAACCGCGACAGCATTCAGGGCGCGCGTCAACTTTCTCAAGCGCACGATGCCTGATTTGGGATGGCCTGATCTTTCAGACGCTACACTCGGCGCGACACTTAATCAATGGCTGGCACCATATCTCGCAGGCATGAGGAAGAAAGCTGATTTACAACGACTTGAGTTGACGCAAGTTTTGCGGGCGCTGGTTCCGCATAACTTGCTGTCGCGGATTGACACCCTTGCGCCGGCTCGCATGGAAGTGCCGTCTGGCGGTCATTACCGGATTGATTATGAAACGGATAGCGATCCGGTCTTGCGCGTGCGATTGCAGGAGCTGTTCGGCATGCATTCTGCGCCGCAGGTTGCCGACGGGCGCGCCAGACTCAAAATTGAACTGCTTTCGCCGGCAGGGCGGCCGGTTGCAGTGACGCAGTCACTGGAGACATTCTGGCGGAATGCCTATCAAGATGTACGCAAGGACATGCGCGGCCGGTATCCCAAGCACTATTGGCCGGAAGATCCGCTGGTCGCAAAGGCGGTTGCGCCACGGCGGGTGAGATAACTATGATCGTCATATGACTGAATCCGTTCCCCTCGATCCCGGCATGAAAGCGTTTTCGGATGCCCTTGCTGCGGCGACACCGCCTGATGCCTATACTTGGCCGCTCGAAAGGCAGCGGCGCGAGTGGGACGCGCTGTGCAGGCAGTTCCGGGCAGCACGACCTCCCAATATCGAAGCCACCGATCTCATCGCCAATGGGGTTGCGTGCCGCGTGTTCAAGCCAAAAGGAGAAAAACATCGCGCTGGCGTGATCTATGGCCACGGCGGCGGGTTTGTTCTGGGGTCACCTGAGACTCATGATGACATGTGCGCGGAAATGGCGTCGGGAGCTGATTGCGTTGTGGTAGTGATGGACTATCGGCTGGCACCGGAACATCCGTTTCCGGCGCAGCTGGAAGATTCGATCAAGGTGTGGCGGTGGATGATCGGTGACGGCAAGCAGTATGGAATAGACCGTACACGGATCATTGCAGCAGGCGACAGTGCGGGCGGGCAAATGTCGGTTGCGCTGGCCATGACATTGCTCGAGATGGAGCTGCCGCAAGTTTCCGGGATGGTACTCATCTACCCGTGGCTTGGTGTTGACATGGACACACCGTCCTACCTGCGAAATGCCGACCAGCCTTCGCTGTCGCGCGATGAAATGAAATTCTACATGACAAGTTTTCTTGGGCCATCGGGATCACCCGCCTGGCGCAATCACAAGGCAGTGCCCAATGTTGCACTTGATCTCACGGGCATGCCGCCTGCTTACATCACGGTTGCAGGGCACGATCCCCTGCATGATGACGGCGTCATCTTTCACACCAAATTGAAGGCAGCAGGTGTTGCCAGCGAAGTGCGGGAGGAACCGGCACTGGCGCATTCTTACATGCGGGCACGGCACCATTCTGCGGTTGCGATGGAAAGTTTCCGTGCCATAGTTGCTGCACTCAAGAGTTTTGCCACTTAAGGAATATCGATGCCGAATACCATTACGTCCTTGCCCCGCAAGGTGAAGGAAACCGAAAATGTTTTTATCACTTTGAAAGACGGGACCAAACTTGCGGCGCGGATGTGGATGCCTGCTGATGCAGCAAAGAATCCAGTTCCGGCGCTGCTTGAATACCTGCCCTATCGCAAGCGTGATGGCACGCATGTGCGCGATGCCCTTACGCATCCATATCTTGCCGGCCATGGTTATGCCTGCATTCGTGTTGACATGCGCGGCAATGGCGACAGCGACGGCTTGATGGATGATGAATATGCGCAGCAGGAACTTGACGATGCAGTTGAAGTCATCGCCTGGCTGGCACAACAGAAATGGTGCAGCGGCAAGGTCGGGATGTTCGGCATTTCCTGGGGCGGGTTCAATGCGCTTCAGGTTGCCGCCTTGCGGCCACCTGCGCTGAAGGCGATCATCACACTGTGTTCCACCGATGACCGCTATGAAGACGACATTCATTACAAGGGCGGCACGCTGCTCAATGAAAATCTCGGCTGGGCGGCGACAATGCTGGCCTATTCGTCGCGGCCGCCTGATCCCAAAATTGTTGGCGCGAAGTGGAAGAAGATGTGGCTTGAGCGGTTGAAGCACCAGCCCTTCCTGCTCAGCACGTGGCTCAAACATCCGCATCGCGACGGCTATTGGAAACATGGATCGGTCTGCGAGGATTGGTCGAAGATCAATATTCCGGTGCTGGCTGTCGGCGGCTGGAACGATGCCTATTCCAATGCCATCCCCCGTTTGATGAAGAATTTGCGCTGCCCGCGAAAAGCCATCATCGGGCCGTGGGCGCATAAATATCCGCATTTCGCAGTACCGCATCCACAAATCGGATTCCTGCAGGAAATGCTGCGCTGGTGGGACCAACATTTGAAGGACCAGAACACCGGCGTGATGTCGGAAGCTGATTATCGCTTTTACATCATGGATGCCTACAAGCCCGGATCATTTCCTGAGCGCATCGAGGGACGCTGGGTAAATGAGCATTATTGGGGCATGGGCAATATGGCGCTCAAGACGTGGCATCTCACGTCGAAAGGCATCTCGGGGACCAAGGGCGAAGAGAAAGAATTTTCCATTACATCGCCGCAAACCACAGGTTTCGATGGTGGCGAATATTGCATCATCTGGCTTGGCGAGGAATTCCCTGGCGACCAACGTGCGGATGATGCCAACTCGATGACGTTTGATACACCACCTCTTGCCGATGACCTTGATGTTGCGGGCCAGCCGATGCTCAATCTCGAATTTTCGGTGAACAAGCCAGTGGCGCATGTGGCGGTGCGTCTCAATGATGTGTGGCCTTCGGGGGAAGTTTCGCGCATTACCTATCACTTGCAAAATCTTTGCATGCGCGACAGCCGCGAATATCCGACACCACTTGAGCCCGGCAAGCGCTACAAGGTGAAAATCAAGATGGATGACATTGCCTGGCGGGTGGCGAAGGGCCATCGCCTTCGGGTTGCCATTTCGACCAACTATTTCCCGATGATGTGGCCCGTCGCAGATCCGGCGAAGCTCACGGTCTATGCCGGCGCATCGGAAATCCAGATGCCGGTGCGCAAGGCAGTTGTTGCTGAAAAACCGGTCGAGTGGAAAGAGGCGGAAGCCGCAGCGCCGGTTCATGCGAAAGAAATCACCAAGCCTTTCCACAAGCGCGAGGTGACAACTGACGACAAGACAGGTGTTAAGACACTTTCCATTGTCGATGATTTCGGCACGCAGCTTCTGACGGATATTGGACTCGAAGTGCATGGTGCAGGCCGCGAAACCTATTCCATTGCGCCCGATGATCCCTTGTCAGCAATCATGGAAACCCACTGGACCGAAGGCCGCAAGCGCGGAAAATGGTCGATCCGCACGGAAACCTATGCGCGCCTCAAGGCGACGAAGACGCATTGGCTGATCTGGGCCAAAATTGACGCGTTCGAGGGCAAGAAGCTGGTCTTTACCAAGGAACATGAAGAGCAGATTGAGCGGCGATTGCAATAGTCAAGATCATTGGCGTCGGCCTGCTTGACCTCAGGCCAAGCCACTGCCAAACAGCGCGCAACATGATTGACATCGCCCTTATCCGCAATTTTTCCATTATCGCCCATATCGACCATGGCAAGTCGACGCTGGCTGACCGGCTTATCCAGCTGACCGGTGCGGTCACCGACCGCGAGATGGTGGACCAGATTCTCGATTCCATGGAGCTGGAGCGCGAGCGCGGCATTACCATCAAGGCCAATACGGTTCGCCTCGACTACAAGGCCAAGGACGGCAAGCAATATGTGCTGAACCTTATCGACACGCCGGGGCATGTCGACTTTGCTTACGAGGTATCGCGGTCACTCGCTGCTTGCGAAGGGGCGTTGCTGGTGGTTGATGCATCGCAAGGTGTTGAAGCGCAGACGCTGGCCAATGTGTATCAAGCGATCAACAACAATCTCGAAATCGTACCGGTGCTGAACAAGGTTGATCTTCCTGCGGCGGAACCTGAGCGTATCCGACAGCAGATCGAGGATGTGATCGGGATTGACGCCTCTGATGCCATACCGATTTCGGCAAAAACGGGCGTGGGCGTGCCGGATGTGCTGGAAGCCATCATCACACGTTTGCCTGCACCCAAGGGTGACCGCAACAAGCCTTTGAAGGCGTTGCTGGTTGACTCATGGTATGATCCTTATCTCGGCGTTGTGGTTCTGGCGCGGGTCATAGATGGCGTGCTCAAGAAGGGCATGAAAGTGCTGATGATGGGAACCGGTGGCGCCTACCAGCTTGAGCGCGTTGGCGTGTCGCGGCCCAAGAAAGAACTGGTTGAAGAATTGGGACCGGGTGAAATCGGGTTCTTCACCGGACAGATCAAGCAGGTTGCCGACACGCGGGTTGGCGATACGATCACCGACGAGCGCAATCCGGCAGCTAAGGCGCTGGCCGGCTTCCGCGAGGCGCAAAGCGTGGTGTTCGCCGGGTTCTTCCCCGTTGATGCCGCCAAATTCGAAGACCTGCGCGAGGCCATCGGCAAGCTGCGCCTGAACGATGCGAGCTTCAGTTACGAAATGGAGACATCAGCAGCGCTGGGTTTTGGCTTCCGCTGCGGCTTTTTAGGGCTTCTCCATCTCGAAATCATCCGTGAACGGATTGAACGCGAATTCAATGTCGATATCATTACGACAGCGCCATCAGTCATCTATAAAGTGAACCTGCGCGATGGCACGCAGATCATGATGCATAATCCGGCTGACATGCCGGATGTGTCGCAAATTCTTTCCATGGAAGAGCCGTGGATTGAGGCGTCGATTTTGGTGCCGGATGATTATCTCGGTTCGGTATTGAAACTGTGCGAAGACCGGCGCGGGCGGCAGAAGCAGCTCACTTACGCGGGCTCTCGCGCCATGGTGGTTTATGACTTGCCGCTCAATGAAGTTGTGTTCGATTTTTATGACCGGCTGAAATCCGTGTCGAAGGGCTATGCCTCTTTCGATTACAAGATGACGGATTATCAGGAAGCTGACCTGGTCAAGATGAGCATTCTTGTGAATGAAGAGCCGGTCGATGCGCTGTCAATGGTCGTTCACCGTTCCAGGGCCGAACAACGCGGTCGCGGCATGTGCGAAAAATTGAAAGACCTGATCCCGCGCCACATGTTCAAGATTCCGATCCAGGCTTCCATCGGCGGCAAGGTGGTGGCACGCGAGACGCTTTCGGCGATGCGCAAGGACGTGACCGCGAAATGTTATGGCGGCGACATCAGCCGCAAGCGCAAACTTCTCGACAAGCAGAAGGAAGGCAAGAAGAAGATGCGGCAATTCGGCAAAGTCGAGATTCCGCAGGAGGCGTTCATCGCGGCGCTGAAAATGGATGACAACTAAAGTAGATGTATTTCCTCTCCCGCTTGCGGCAGAGGTGGCGAGCGACAGCAAGCCGGAGAGGGCCAGTTGCGGAGACTTACCCTCTCCGTCCCAGGCATCGCTTGGCGACGCCGGGACACCTCCTCCGCAAACGGGAGAGGAAAGATGAGGAGCTTCTCCGATCTCACTGAGCAGGAAGTCATTGCGCTGGCGATTTCGTCGGAAGAGGACGATGCGCGGTCTTATGTGGGGTTTGCAAACGCGCTGGTGCAGCATTATCCCGCGTCGTCAAAAGTGTTCATGGACATGGCGCATGAGGAATTTGAACACCGCGACCGGTTGACCAAATTATACCAGACGAAGTTTGGCGATTTCATCCCGGTCATACGCCGCTCCGAAATCAATGGTTTTGTACAGCACAAATCCACTTGGACGATTTCGAAACTTGGCATCGACGACATGCGCAAGCATGCGGAAGTTGTTGAACTGGAGAACTACCGTTTCTATAAAAGCGCAGCGGAACAAGCGGTTGATCCGGCGATCAAGAGGCTTTTGAGCGACCTGGCGGCAGCAGAAAAAGGCCACTCGTCGCTGGCTGACAAGCTTGGCCTCAAGCATGTGACGCCTGACGCAAAGCTTGAAGAAAAAGAGGCCGAGAAGCGGCTGTTCCTGTTGCAAGTAGTCCAGCCCGGGCTTGTCGGCCTGATGGATGGTTCGGTTTCAACATTGGCGCCGTTGTTTGCGGCGGCGTTTGCAACAGGAAGCTCGCATGATGCGTTTCTGGTCGGCACGGCAGCGTCAATAGGCGCTGGAATTTCAATGGGGCTTGCCGAAGGTCTTTCAGATGACGGCAAACTCACGGGGCGCGGCCATCCCTTGATCCGCGGATCAGCGGCCGGTGTCATGACCGCAATTGGCGGGCTTGGGCATTCACTGCCCTACCTCATTCCTGACTTTCAAACCGCCACGTGGATCGCGGTGATCATCGTGTTTTTTGAACTCTGGGCAATTTCGTGGATCCGCTATAAATACATGGACACGCCTTTTCTCAAGGCGGCGTTTCAGATCGCGGTCGGCGGGTTCCTGGTGTTTCTCACCGGAATTCTGATCGGGAGCGCATAGTTGGCCCCTCATCCGGCGCTACGCACTTCTCACAATTTTGCTCGCCCGCTTGCGGGAGAGGAAAGTTCAAATCCCCAACTTGCGGCCGGCATTGGCATAACCTGGGGGCATGTTGCCAACGAGATTGGTGACGCGCCTGTTGAGAAGACAATCAAAAATCTGGTCAACTGCCTGCTTGGCACCGGCAACGCGCGAGGGATGATCCGTGTCGGCGGCGGCATGCGGGAGAAGCTCGAGACGGCCGGGATATTTCTTTTCGAGCGCCAGATAAGGAACCAGCGGTCCACGCATTGAGCCATCGGCATTGATGAATATATCGGCGTCTATCGATGCATGCGATATTTTGCCATCCCCCATCGCTTGATCGAGCGCTGCGACATCGACACATTCGCCGCGGTCATAGTTGATCAGGACAGCGTTGCGATTTATCAGGGACAGAATTGAATTCCCCACAAATCCAACATTCACGTTGCTCGGCCCGAGGCCAATGTGGATTGAGAGGACGTCGGCGCCATTTGACGCCCCTTCAGGTGTATCGGCAAATGTGAAACCGTCTGTCTCTATTCGCGCTTTGTGATGATCCCGGGCGAACACTTGCACCTTCATGCCAAATGCTCCCACGAGTTTTGCAAATTCGCGGCCAATGTTACCGTATCCGAGTATGCCAATCGTCTGACCTTCGAGCTTGGCGGTGGGATAATCGCGAAGGTGTTTTCCCGTGTCAAAAAGGCCTGCGACGGACAATGCGTGAAGGGCTGCGACCGGCAGATCAGGACGCAGGCGGAGCAACGCTTTCATCGCCATCTGCGCGGTGGCGCGGCTGTTGAATCCTGGGGTGTTCATGAGCGGTGCTGTTGTTCCGAGACATTCACTGCGCATGTTGCCGGTGCCTGCACCAATGCGCACGCCGCCTTGCGGGAAAATGGATTTGACGGGCAGGAATGTAGCGGCGGCAATCACGGCATCGAACTGGGCCTTATCAGTCAGCTGCAGAATTTCGGTTTCGGTTGAGAGGTCTGGAAAATAGTAGAAGTTCAATTTGCCTTTATCCGGAGACACCAGGCCACCGGCGTGGAATGCTCCACCCTTTGATTCGATGTGTGTCCCTACTTCCGTTGGATCAGGATTGCCGTCGTCATCAAACTTCAGTCCCACCAGGTCGCAAATCAGAATCTTGTATGTTTCGCTCATTATGCATCCTTAACGCGGGTCATCATGAACACGCAAATGTGTTTGGACCTTGCAGGGAATTTCAAGTTGCTTCCGGGCATGAACCGACGCCATGCGCTTGCAACCCTTGTCAGTCCTATCCTGGTTGGAGCCACTTCCGCCAGCGCCATGGGGCTTCCCGGCGGCGGGGAGGTTGAACTTCAACTCGATGAAGCGATCACGGGTGATCTCAAGGCGCTGGTGATGCGCTGGATTGAAAAATCCGCCGAGGCCGTTGTTGTTTATTATGGCAAGTTTCCGGTGTCCAAGCTGCAACTGGCCATAGCCGCTGGTGAAGGGAGCGGCGTTGGCGGCGGGCGAAGCGAACCTGGCAATCCACCACGCATTGAAACACGGGTGGGACTTAGATCTTCCGAGCATGATCTGTTGGTTGATGACTGGGTGCTGGTGCATGAAATGATCCACCAGGCCATTCCTTATGTCTCACGCAAACACTTCTGGATGGCGGAGGGACTTGCGGTCTATGTCGAGTTGATAGCGCGGGTGCAAGCGGGGCACTTGCCGGCAGAGCAAATCTGGCGGGATTTCGTAAGGCAGATGCCGCGCGGGATTTCACCAGATGCGGACAAGGGACTGGAATTCACCCGAAATCACGCTCGGGTTTATTGGGGAGGTGCGGTGTTCTTTCTGCTCGCAGATGTCCGCATGCGGGAAAGGTCCGGCAACACGATTGGCCTGCAACAGGCGTTGCGCGGCATCAATGCGAAGTTGGATTTCCGGCAAGAGGCAGAGGTACCAGTGATCCTGAAAGCGGGCGATGCGGCGACGGGCATGACGGTTTTGATGGACCTCTATGACGAGATGGCGATGAAGCCGATGGTGCCTGACCTGGAAAAGCTTTGGGCTGACCTCGGTGTCAAGCGCGGGGGCGAGACGGTGGCGTTTGATGATGCCGCACCAACGGCGCCAATCCGGCGGGCGATCCTGGAGAAGTTGGCTTAGAAAGAAATTGGCGTACCGTCTTCCTTGAAGATCGGGCGCTGTGGTTTGCGGTCGAGCAATGCAATGACAATTTCACTCGGGCGGCAGAGCCTGACGCCTCTTGGCGCGCAGACTATCGGGCGATTGACCAAGACCGGGTGCCTTAACATGTGCTGAAGAATTACTTCGTCGCAGATACCCTGGTCCAGCAGGCCGAGTTCCCTGGCGGGCGATTTGGTTTCGCGGAGGGCCGAACGCGGCGTTAGGCCAGCAGCGGCGAAGAGTGCGAGAAGCTGCGGGCGGGTCCAGCCCTCATTCAAATAGTTTATTATAGTCGGCTCGTATCCACAGGCTTCGATAATGGAGAGGACATTGCGCGAAGTGCCGCAATCGTGATTGTGATGAATTACGATGCTCATGTGCGACTTTCGGCAAACAAATACTTGGCGACGGCAACCGATAAAATTGCCCCAGCGAGTTGGGCCGCGATAAAACAAGCACTATCTGATGCTTTAATTCCAGCGAAGGTGTTGGTCAGGGTCCGTGCCAGGGTGACGGCGGGATTTGCGAATGACGTGGACGCCGTGAACCAATAGGCGGCTGTGATGTACAGCGCGACCGACTGTGCCAAGGCGTTTTGATTGAAGCGGATACAGCCGAATATTGTCAGGATGAGCCCAAAGGTGGCGGCGGCTTCGGCAACCCACTGGCCCATGCCCCAGCGCGATTTTTCCGAGAGTTGCAGGATGGGTTCGGCAAACATCGCATGCGCTAGCCAAACGCCGATGACCGCTCCCAACATTTGGGCGATTATGTAGCGGATCGCTTCGCTTGGCACGATGCGCCGGGTGATCAGCATGGCGAGCGTCACGACAGGGTTGAACTGTGCGCCAGATATGGGCCAGAATATGGTGATCAGGACGAAGAGCATGGCGCCAGTAGCCATTGCATTGGCGAGAAGTGCAATTGCGACGTTCCCTCCTGCGAGTGATTCTCCCATGATGCCGGAGCCGACGACTGTGGCAAGGAGCAAGAGCGTGCCGAGGAATTCGGAAGCGAATTGCTTGTTCATGGGCGCATCAATTGCATCAAATGCATGACGGTTGCATAAAGGACTCTACCTAGGCTGCTTCGCGCATTGCTCCCGGCCCCGGGATGGCGCCCTTTGGACATTTGCCGGCGATGATCATGCCGAGGACTTCGTCGTGGTTGACGTCCGTCGCGCGGGCAGTGCCGACGACTTTGCCGTTCTTCATGACGACCAACCGGTCAGCGAGATCAAACACGTCGTGCAGGTCGTGGCTAATCAGGAAAATGCCGATGCCATCTGACTTGAGACTCTTGATCAATTCACCTACTTGCGCGGTTTCCTGGGGACCAAGGGCGGCGGTCGGTTCATCCATGATCAGGATGCGGGCGTTGAAGTGGATGGCTCTTGCGATGGCGACGGACTGGCGCTGACCCCCTGAAAGTTTCGATACCGGTTCCTTGAAGCGGCGGAAATTCGGGTTGAGTTGGTGCATGACCTTGCGGGTTTCGGCTTCCATGGCGACATCGTCGAGCGTGCCGAAAGGGGTTTTGAGTTCACGGCCCAAATAAAGATTGGCGGCGGCGTCGACATTGTCGGCGAGTGCGAGGGTCTGATAGATGGTTTCAATACCAAGCGCCTTGGCATCGCGCGGGTTGTCGATCTTCACTTCACTGCCATTGATGAAGATTTGCCCGTGATCGCGCTTGTAGGCACCGGAGAGAACCTTGATCAGCGTCGACTTGCCGGCGCCGTTGTGCCCCAACAACCCAACGACTTCACCTGGGAAGAGATCAACCGAAGCATGATCGACAGCCTTGATGCCGCCGAAAGCGATGGAGATGTCGCGCATTTCGATGAGCGGTGTTGCCATGTTCAATTCCTCACTTCACGCGGCGGGAATAAAGTTGGTCGAGGTAGACAGCGAGAACAAGCACCACGCCGACGACGATGTTTTGGAAGGCTGCAGGCAGGTTCAGCAACGACATGCCTGATATGATGGACTGCATCAGCAATGCACCCATCATGGCGCCATAGATGGTGCCGACGCCGCCCGCCAATGATGTGCCGCCTATGACTGTGGCTGCGATCACATAGAGTTCGTTGAGCCCGCCCAGCGCATTGGTGGCGGCGTTGAGGCGCGCTGAGGAAATTATGGAGGATACGCCGACGAGGGCACCCATGAGTGCAAAAACCTTCACGGTCATCCACTTGGTGTTGATGCCTGCAAGTTCTGCCGCTTCCGGGTTGCCGCCAATTGCATAAACGTAGCGTCCGAACATGGTACGCGTGGCGAGGAATGTCATCAATACGCCAACGATCATGGCAATCAGGAGGGGCACGGAATATCCGGTGTAATAGATCAGCCCCTCAGTACAGCGCACGACTTGATCGCCAGCTGCGCAGATGGCGTTGCCATCGCGGTTTTCGGCGCCGGGAGGTATCGGCACATCATTCGCCTTGGCGTAGTTCTCGATCAATTTGAACGGCCAGGGATAAGAATTCATGACAAGTGTCGTGCCGAGGACGGCAGCACTGGCGAGAGCGGCAAGGAAAATTTCTGCCCAGACAGGCCGCAGCGGAAACTTGAAGCGCATGCGCTGGCGGCGTCCGTTCAAGATTGCAAAGACGATGAACGCGCAGACAATGGCTGCCAGCAGCCAGCTCCAGAAAGGCCCAAGCCAGCTGATGGGAATGCCGCCGCCGAAAATTTCATAGGTCTTGTCCATGGGGGCCACGGTTTCGCCTTTTGCCAAGTAGAAGGCGAGGCCGCTATAGGCGAGAAGCCCACCCAAAGTCACGATGAACGCAGGGATTTTCGCATAAGCCGTAATTGCGCCGTTGAAGGCCCCAATGAGCGTACCAATTGCGATGCAGAATATCACCGCAACAATCCAGATCGCCGGGTGTCCAACTCCAAGCGCCGGGCTCAGGTTGAACACTTGCAACACCGCTCCCGCCACAGCAACGAGGCTGAGCATTGAACCCACAGAAAGATCAAGCTGGCGCATGACAATGAGCAACACCATGCCCGTGGACATGACCGCGATTGAGGATGTTTGCACCAGCAACGTCCACAAATTGCGCGGCGTCAGAAACGATCCACCAAGCAACCCGCCAAAATTGCCACGCATGATGCCGCTGGCGATATCGAAAGCACACCAAATCAGAAACAGCGCCGCAATCATTCCCAACATGCGCGCGTCAATTTCCGTGGCGCGGAAGAAGCGGGCTACCGCACCATCGTCTTGAAGGGCGGGGCTTTGGCTTGAGGTCGTCACATTGGACATGGCCGTCTCCGAGTGTTCCAGTCTCTACTTAAAGAAAAACCGCGCCCCTTTTGCAAGAGGCGCGGTCCATAAAAATCATTTTTCAGAAATCAGCAGCCTGTCGCTGCGCCAGCGGCCACGCCTGCACAGGCCTGATCCTTGGTGATGTGACCAGCGTCGATGGCGACGTTGATGTTGGCCTTGGTGATTGGCGTTGGCGCGAGGAGGATGGAGTTCATTTCCACGCCCTTCTTGCCGCCCGCGAACTTGGCAACACCGGCAATCTTGTCGATCGCAGTGCCGTCAGCGAGAGCGTTTGCAGCTTCACCAGCGACCTTGCCGAGATCCTTGGCGTTCTTCCAGACGGAAACGGTCTGGGTGCCAAGGGCCACGCGGTTGATCGCGGCCAAGTCACCATCCTGGCCGCCGACTGGAATGCCGGCCATGCCTTGAGCGGTCAATGCAGCAACAACACCCGATGCCATGCCGTCGTTTTCAGACAGAACAGCGTCAACCTTGTTGCCGGTCGAGGTCAGGCACTGCTCCATGTTCTTCTGGGCATTGTCTGGCTTCCAACCATCGGTGAAGGTTTCGCAGACGTTCTTGATCTTGCCTGAATCGAGGCCTTCCTTGAGAACTTCCATCATGCCCTGGAACAGGAACGTGGCATTCGGGTCGCCCTTGTCGCCCTTGATGAAAGCATAGTTGCCTTCACCTTTGGCCTTCTGGACTTCCTGGGCGATGATGCGGCCGACACCGACGTTGTCGAAGGTGATATAGAGTGCGTTCGGATCTTCGAACTGCACATCATATGCGATCGACTTGATGCCGGCATCGCTGAGTGCCTTGATCGAAGGCAGGATGGCGTCAGAGT
The DNA here is from genome assembly GCA_963819615.1 of uncultured Alphaproteobacteria bacterium. Classification (GTDB taxonomy): domain Bacteria; phylum Pseudomonadota; class Alphaproteobacteria; order Rhizobiales; family Aestuariivirgaceae; genus Aestuariivirga. The sequence goes on along the minus strand of CAWFWW010000007.1, from coordinate 135,965 downwards.
CAAAGGCAACAACCAGCACAACGTCCGGCTTCTGCGAAATCAGGCCTTCAATGTCTGAAGCCTGCTTTGCTGCCGAGCCTTGCGCGTCAGTTGAGATGTACTTGTTGCCAGCGCCTTCGACAGCGGCCTTGATGGCGGCTTCGTCGGTCTTCCAACGTTCTTCCTGGAAGGTCTTCCAGGACACGGCAATGGTCTTGCCGGCGGCCAATGTGGTCGCGGCCGATGCGCCGAGCATCAGTGCGCCCGCCATCAATGCAAAAATTGTACGTTTCATAATTCGAAATCCTCCTCCTGCCCTTTTGGCTCGCCGGGACGCCACGAAGCGTTCCATTCGGAATGCGCGCGGACCTGAGAGCACGGACGTTGCTTGATGTTTTATTTTGGCGTCCAAAAAAATGTTGCATCAGTTTGGGCATTGAGTCAACATGTGTTGGAGAACCAAAAAAATGCCCTGCCGACAAGCGCAGGCTGAAGGGAAACATGGAGGAAAAGGCCGACAGCGAACTTGTCCGGCTGCAAAATCGGCGCAATGTTATTGCGGCGCTGCGGCAGCGCGGCAGCCTGGCGCGGATCGACCTTGGCAAAATCACGGGACTTTCGCCAGCATCCATTACGACCATTTCTGCGCAACTGATCGAAGAACAGGTCGTCGAAGAACTTGCCGGGCCTCTGGGCACGGTCAACCCGGGCAGCACGGTCAAACGCGGTCGACCCACGGTGAGGCTGGGGCTGAGACCAGAGGCAGCCTATGTGGTTGGCGGAAAGATTTCGATTGAAGGAATTGAGCTGGCGCTGGCGGATTATCGCGGCAACATCCTGCATACCAGGACGCGGCATATTGCAACTTATCAATCAGAGCAGCACGAGTTCGGCCTGACGGTGGCGCGCGAGCTGCGCGACTTCATTGCGGCGGCAAGAGTTTCAACAAAAGATGTGGCGCGGATCGGGTTTGCGCTACAAGGCTTGCCGGACATTCGCGACGGCTCGATTGACTGGAGCCCGGCATTCCGCGAGCAGAAAATTCCTTTGGCCGCACCAGTCAAAGAATTGTTAGGCGTGCCTTTGTTCATTGCCAATGACGCAAACATGATTGCCGAAGGCATGGTGGCCAACGATCCAAAAAATTATGCAGGCAATCGTGCCGCCATTTTCGTTGGATATGGCGTTGGCATGGGACTGATCATTGATGGCCTAGTGTATCATGGCGCTACGGGCACCGCCGCCGAGTTCGGACACATGAACCACATTCCGCATGGCGCCATGTGCCGCTGTGGGCGGAAGGGTTGTCTTGAAGCCTACATCGCCGACTATGGCATCCTGCGTTTCGCCAGTGGGGAAAACGAAGGATTTCCAGCGCCGATGACCGCTGTGGCGGCGGACAAAATGCAGGCATTGCTGATGCGGGCGCAAAACGGAGATGCGCTGGCTTTGCGCGCTTATGCGCGCGCTGGCGAAGCGCTGGGTTTTGGCATTGCGCGGCTCATTGCACTGATCAATCCTGAAAGCGTGGTGATTGCGGGTCCGGGCACATTGGCGCAGGAATTTCTGGAGCCCGCCATGCGGCAGGCGATCATTGATGGAGTCGCAGGCCCGCTGGCACGTGATGTCAGCATCAGCTTTGTCGCCATCGACCAAGACATGATCATGCGAGGCACGATCGGGGCGATGCTGCGATTGGTGGACCGTGAAGTGACTTCGGTTGGTGCAAGCGCTGCATTGGCTGTCGCTTGACGAACAACATGAACCGGCGGGAAGCGATATTTGAATTTGCCCTGCGGCCCGCGCAAGCTTCGCTCATTTCCGGATTGGCTTTTGGCGGCCCAGTGGCAATCGCACAAAGCGTACGCCCAAGTCCTGAAAGTGTTTTGCAGGACTGGTACCGCGTGATGCTGGAGCTGGTCCGGCACACGCCCACTTATTCACCGCCAGTCGCCAGCCGCACATTTGCCTATGTGGGAGTGACTGCCTTTGAAACTGTGGCGAGCGGCTCTGATCAACTGATTTCACTCGCAGGCCAATTGAACGGTCTTGACGCGTTGCCGCGCCGAAAGCCCGGCCAGGCCTACGATGAAGCAACGGTCATTCATGCAGCGATGCGCGATGTGGTGACGGAGTTGTTTGCGCGTACCGGCCCCACGGGACAGAGGGTGATTGCGGCGTTTGGAAAGAAGCGATCAGCAAAGATCACTTCCGGCATTGACGACGACGTCGTGAAGCGCAGTGGGGAGTTTGGCGCATCGATTGCCGCTCATATTCTGCATTGGTCACGTGATGATGGCGGTGCGGAGATCTTCAATCTTGGCTTTCCGTTGGATTATGTAGTGAGTGCTGAAATGGGGCATTGGGTGCCGACCAGCACCATTGCCCTGCAACAGACTCCGTTGCTGCCGTCATGGGGCAAGAACCGCACATTTGCCATGCCGCATGGTTCGACATGTGCCCTTCCTCCGCCGCCAGCCTACAGCGAAGACAAGGGGTCGGCATTATATGCAGAGGCCATGGAAACCTATGTCACGGTGAAAAGCATTTCTGATGAGCAGCGAAAAGCAGCGCGGTTCTGGTCGGATGATGCGATGCTGTCGTCTACGCCGCCTGGGCACTGGATCTCAATCGCGATGCAGATGTTTGACCGTGAAGATGTGCCGCTGGAAAAGCGTGCTGAAGTGCTGGCGCGACTTGGCGTGGCCATGGCGGATGGGTTCATCGGATGCTGGGCCAGCAAGTATCAATATGATTTGCTGCGGCCTGTGACTTACATCAAGAAGCTGATCGATCCCAGCTGGGAGCCGGTGCTGATCACGCCGCCGTTTCCGGAATATCCGAGCGGGCACAGCACACAATCGGGTGCGGCTGCGGAAGTGTTGACTAAGGCTTTCGGCGGAACTTTTTCTTTTGACGATGCCACGCATGAAAAAGACGGGATCGCGCCGCGCCATTTCAAGAGTTTCAATGACGCTGCCGATGAAGCTGCGGCATCGCGGCTGTATGGCGGCATCCATTTCCGCTCGGCGATCATACGCGGGCTTGAACAGGGACGATGCGTTGGCGCTTATGCGACTGCGTTGAAGATGATGCCGTGAAAATTCTCATCGTTCTCGCCGCTATTCTTACACGCGCTGGGCATTTGCATGCGGAACCGGTTGTGAGCTTTCATGAGGAAACGCTCAGCGCAGGAATCAATAGCGTTTATTCTGGCGAATGGGAGTACATGGTCGGAGGCGGGGTTGCGACGTTTGACTGCAATGGCGACGGATTTTCCGACGTGCTGCTGGCGGGCGGCACGTCCAAGGCGAAGTTCTACCGTAACGTCAGCGCGGTTGGCGGTGCGTTGAGATTCAGTGAAGATGCGAGCGGGCTTGAACTCGAAAAGGTGACGGGGGGCTATCCGCTTGATGTTGACGGCGACGGCATCACCGACGTTGCACTGCTTAGGGTTGGCGAAAATGTTTTGATGCGGGGGCTTGGAAATTGCAAGTTTGAGCGGGCGAATGAGGCCTGGGGGTTTGTCGGTGGAGATGCCTGGACGGCGGCGTTTGCCGCGACCTGGGAGCGCGGATCGGAATGGCCAACTTTGACGTTCGGCAATTACATCAATCGCGAAGAAGAGATTTCGCCCTGGGGATCGTGCACGGATAACTGGCTGCATAGGCCAGGCGCTCCGGGAAAGTTTGCCGCGCCACTGGCGCTGACACCAAGTTACTGCGCTTTGTCGATGCTGTTCACCGACTGGAACCGGTCCGGCACGCCATCGTTGCGAATTTCAAATGACCGCGAATATTATGAGGGCGGCTCTGAGCAATTGTGGCGCATTGAGCCCGGCAAAGCGCCATCGCTTTATGGCGAAGCAGAAGGATGGAAAACACTGCGCGTGTGGGGCATGGGCCTTGCAGAGCATGACGTTGATCTTGACGGGTATCCCGAATATTTCATCACCAGCATGGCCGACAACAAATTGCAGGCGCTTGCCAAGCCTGCGGCTGGTGCGCAGCCAAACTACAACGACACTGCCTTCAAACGCGGTGTAACGGCGCACCGGCCCTATATTGGCGGGGAATGGCGGCCAAGCACCGCGTGGCATGCGCAATTCGAAGACATCAACAATGACGGGCGCGTCGACTTGTTCGTTGCCAAGGGCAATGTGGCGGAGATGCCGGATTTTGCGCGGGCCGATCCGAACAATCTTCTGGTTCAGGGTGCTGATGGCAAGTTCATTGAGCTGGGCGACAAGGCTGGCGTTGCGAGCATTGCAATTTCACGCGGCGCTGCGCTTGCCGATTTCAATCTTGATGGACGGCTTGATCTTATTGTTGTCAACCGCTGGAGCAATGCGCAGTTATGGCGCAATACGACGCGTGATGCGGGGAACTGGATACAGCTGCACTTGGTACAAGACGGCGCAAACCGCGACGCCATTGGCGCGTGGGTTGAAGTGAGATTTGGCGGCAAGACAATCCGGCGTGAAGTCACAATTGGCGGGGGGCATGCTTCCGGCCAGATTGGCTGGCGGCATTTTGGAAAAGGTGACGCCATAGATGCGGAAGTGCGGGTGTTGTGGCCCGATGGCGCTGCAGGCGACTGGCAGAAAATTTCGGGCAATGGGCTGTATTTGATTGAACGCGGAAAAAAAGCGACGCGATGGACCGCGCCATGACACCCCATGGCATTGCAGCGGTTTTGCGTCAGGCATTCACCAGTTGGCGCGCCAGCCGATTGTGATGTGCCACAAGTTTTGGCACATCCACTGATTCAAGGCGGCCTGCACGAACGATGACCTTGCCATTGATGATGCTCCAACTGACTTGCTGGGGTGCTGCGAATAGAAGTGCGGCGACAGGATCGTGCAAGGCTCCGGCCAAGCTGAGATTGCGCAAGTCAAAGGCCACGATATCAGCGGCAAATCCTGGAGCGATCTGGCCGATGTCCTTACGGTTCAACACCGCTGCGCCGCCGCGCGTGGCAAGTTCGAGTGACTGACGGGCCGTGAGGGCTGCGGGTCCGCCGAGCACACGCTGCAGCAACATGGCCTGACGCGCCTCGCCCAACATGTGTGCGCCATCGTTCGAGGCTGAACCATCGACACCGAGGCCAACATTGATTTTTGCATCGAGCATCTTGCGGACAGGTGCTATTCCAGAAGCAAGGCGCATGTTGGAACATGGGCAGTGCGCGATGCCAGTTCGCGTCCGGGCAAAGCGAGCAATGCCATCGTCATCAAGCTTGACGCAGTGCGCATGCCAGACATCGTGGCCGGTCCAACCCAGGTTTTCTGCATATTGGGCTGGAGTTTTGCCGAATTTTGCGAGGCTGTAGCCGACGTCGTCGTCATTCTCGGCAAGATGCGTGTGCAGTGACACGTTGCATTCGCGCGCGAGGATGGCGGTGTCGCGCATCAGTTCCGTGCTCACAGAAAACGGCGAACAGGGCGCCAGCACGATGCGGCACATGCTGCAGTCCGATGCATCGTGATAGGTTTCGACGAGACGCTGCATGTCCTTGAGAATTGCCGTCTCAGTTTCAACCACGCTGTCAGGCGGCAGGCCGCCTTTGCTTTCACCCACACTCATGGCGCCGCGCGCGGCGTGAAAGCGCATGCCAATTTCTTGCGCCGCTGCGATTGAATCATCGAGGCGCGATCCATTGGGATAAATGTAAAGGTGGTCGCTCGACGTTGTGCAGCCTGAGAGAATGAGTTCAGCCATCGCCGTTTGGGTTGAGACGCGGATCATTTCCGGGTTCAGTCTCGCCCAGATCGGATAGAGCGTCTTCAACCACTGAAACAGATCGGCATCCTGTGCCGTCGGCACCGCACGCGTCAGGCTCTGATACATATGGTGATGGGTGTTGACGAGGCCGGGCAGAACCATGTGGCCTGCAAGATCGATCACTTCATCCGCTTGCGCGTCGAAAGAGCCGATCGATTTAATCGTGCTACCTTCAATCAGGATGCTGGCGTGTTTCAACTCACGGCGTTCATCGTCCATGGTGGCGGCGACGTCGGCATTTTTCAGCAACAGTGTGTGCGGCATGCTCTAGCGGATCATGTAAATTTTGCGGATCGTCTCGTGGACGCGGGCTGTGCCCTTCCAGTCTTGCGGGAAAAAGGCTGCCGTGCCCGGCACGATCTCAATCACTTCGCCGCTCTCATGCATATAGGTGCATCGGCCCAAAAGGAAGTGGCAGAACTCATCGCGCGTCACATGGCAATTCCAATAACCCGGCGTGCAGATCCAGATGCCGGTTTCGCTTTCGCCATTCGGGCCCTTGTGCAGCACAAGGCCGGAGGTTTTGCTTTCGCCTTCGATCATGGTGGGGATCACGCCCCAATCCTTGAACGGGCCGGGATAGGTTTCGGGGTGGACGAGGCGGGGAGCGGTAGAAGAGAGGGTGAGGGTCATGTTACAATTCGCAGTTCAAGATCAAAGAAGTCGTCGTCCCGGCGAATGCCGGAAACCAGACTTTCATCATGGGAGCTGGTTGAAAGCCTGGATCCCGGCTTTCGCCGGGATGACTGCCTGGTGTTTGGAAGCTGAGCATGAAACCTAGGCCAGCATGTAAACGTTGCGCATGGTTTCGTGTACCTGACAGATGCCTTTCCAGCCAGCCTTGAAATGTACCACGGTGCCTGAGGTGATTTCGATCACCTCACCTCCCTCATGGGTATAGGTGGCACGGCCGGTGATGAAATGGCACAGTTCATCACGCGGGATATCGAGCGGCCAGGTTCCAGGTTGCACTTGCCACAACCCGCATTCCGGCTGGTTGTTGGCGCCCTTATAGAGAAGCACGCCATCGGATTTGGAATTGCCAGCAATCGGATTCGGCTGATGACCCCAGTCCTTTAGCGGGCCGTAGGTGGCTGGCTCTTCGATATGCGGGGCGGAGGATGTGAGGTTGGTGGGCACTATGTGCTCTTCCGTTTCATCAACCCGTCAATCACCTTCGCCGCCTTGGTTGGGCCGTGTTGGGCGCGCATGGTGGTTGATGTCTTATTGAGCTTTGCCTTCATCTTCTTGTCGGTGAGCATGGCCATGATCTTGGCTTGGAGATCAGCATCTGTCCAGTTGTAGCGGTCGAGCTTGAAGCCGTGGCCGGTTTCCTGAACACGCGTGGCATTGTCGTGGCCATCCCAGACGTAGGGCATGATGATGGCGGGTTTGCCAAAATACAGGCATTCGGTGAAGGAGTTGTTGCCGCCATGGTGAATGACGGCGTCAACTTTCGGAATTACGGACGGCTGCGGATACCATTTGTCGATCAGCACATTATCCGGAATGTCTGGGTACTGATCAAGATAGTCTCCGACATTGACCAGCGCCCGCACCGGCATTTTTCCTATGGCTGCGATCACCCGCTTCAGCAAATCGACATCGCCTGACCCAAGCGAACCATAACTCACATAAAGCAGTGGCTTGTCGTTGTTGGCCTTGAAATGGGGCACCTTGTAGGGCGCGTCCTTGCGCACGCAGCCTTCGAGATACTGGAACTGTCGCGGCGACAGCTTGTGCTTGCGTTTGAACTTCACTGCCGTTGGATAAAGCAAGATGTTCATGTGGGGACTGGCTTCGAAAAACTGTCCGATGGGATAGTTCTTCTCGCCCACGGATTTCAAGAAGGCGTTGAAATTGTCATGGACCGGCTTGATCACCGCGTTGAAGTGCTTGCGATAGGCGGCGTGACATTTTTTATCGTTTTCACCGCAACCGGAAAGGTGAGGCGGAATGTTGGGGTCTTCAATCTCGTTTTCAGAACATGAGATGACGCGCACCCAGGGCTTTTCATTCTGTTTGGCATAGCGCTTGATAGCCGGGAACAGGATGACATTGTCGACACACACCACATCCGGCTTCACCTTATCGAGAACGCCCGGCAAATCCTTCTCCGCCCATTTGGCTGACTCGACGATCATTTCCCAGCAACCCTTCACGTAATTGTCGATCTGGTCATAGGGACTTTTGCGGAAATTCGGGATGTGGCCATTGATGAAACCGACCCAGAATTTCGCCATCTCTTCGGGTGGCAGTGGTTCCGACAGGTTCACCGGGTGGGCTTCGAAGCCGTAGCCTTTGTAGACAACAAGGAAACCGGGATCGGAGAGGAACACCACCTTGTGTCCCAGCTTCTCCAGCGCCTGGCCAATGCCGACGGAATTCAAGGCCGGCCCGAAGGCGGCTTCGGGGAACAGGGCAATCACCTTTTTTGGTTTCTTGGGTGTTTTCTTTTTTTCTTTGGCGGCCATAAGTGTTCTCCTTGCTCAAGCATAATGAAATTGTCACGCACCCGGCAACTTGCCCCGGTTGACGCGCTGCGCTGCCAGCACCAGCGCGAAGCTGACCAGCATGACGATGGCGGCCATGGCGTTGATTTCCGGCGTCACGCCGAAACGGATCATGGAATAGATCTGCATGGGCAGCGTGGTTGAGGATTGGCCCGCACCTGCGGTGAAATAGGCGATGATGAACTCGTCAATCGACAGCGTGAAGGCCAGCAGGCCTGCAGCAATCACCGACGGCAGGATCAACGGCAAGGTGATGTGGCGGAAGGTGGTGATGGCCCCGGCGCCCAGATCACGCGAGGCTTCAACCAGAGACCAATCAAAACTCTTGAGGCGTGCCCGCACCACTGCGCAGACAAATGCGATGTTGAACACGACATGCGCCATGATGATGGAATGCAGGCCGAGAGAGAATTTCAGCAGAGTGAAGAATGACAGCAGCGCAATTGCCAGTACGATATCTGGAATGATCATGGGGGCGAAGAGCAAGGCCTCGCGCGCTGGCGATGGTTTGCCACGCTCGACGCCGATGGCGAGAAGCGTTCCGATGACGGTCGCGATGATTGTTGAAATGACAGCAACGATGAATGAGTTCAGCGCGGCGGACTGAATTTTCGGGTTTGCGAAGAGCTTGCCATACCACTCGATTGAGAACCCGCCCCAGACTGTTGGCAGGCCAGCCTTGTTGAAAGACAGCACCATAAGCACAGCAATGGGCAAATAGAGAAACGCGAAAGTGGCGCAGAGATGGAGGTTCAAATATCTAGGCATGATCGCCTCTCGCGCGGCCAGTTGCCAGGGCTTGTGCGAACAACAGCGCCATCATCAAGGCGATCAGGATTGCGGATAGCGTTGCGCCAAACGGCCAATCACGCGCCGTGAGAAATTGGTCGTAGATCAGGTTGCCCGCCATTTGCATTTTTCCGCCACCCAGCAAATCTGGCGTGATGAAGTTGCCGATGGACAGAACGAATACAAACACAGCACCTGCCGCCACACCAGAGGCCGTCAATGGCAAGGTGATCCGCCAGAATGTGGTGACGGCAGTTGCGCCAAGATCACGGGAGGCTTCGGCGTAGGATGGATCAATGCGCTGCAAGCTTGAATAAACCGCGAGAATGACGAAAGGCGTGTAATTGTAGACCAGGCCCAGCACCACGGCGAATTCGTTGTAGAGCAGCGGCAGTGGATCACTGATCACGCCAATTTCCATCAGCGCACCGTTGATCAGGCCTGCCGGATTGAGCAGCACCATCCAGGCATAGGTGCGGATCAAGTAGTTGGTCCAGAATGGCAGAATGGCGAGAAACAGAAGTGAAGTTTGCAAGTGCTCCGGGGCTTTCACGATTGCATAAGCGGCCGGGTAGCCGATCAGCAATGCGATGGCGGTTGCGGAGAATGCAATGCGCGCTGAATCCAGGAAAATGGAAGCGTAAAGCGGATCGGCGGCGCGTTTGAAATTCTCGAAAGTGATAATCGACCAGTCGACGCCGCCGTAAGTTCCGCGCTCGAAGAAGGCTGTTAAGAAAATCAGGGCGCAAGGAATGATCATGAGGGCCGTTAACCAGAGGAGGCCGGGCGCCATCAGCAATCGCGATGCGGTGCGGGATGAAATCAATATATCCTCGCATCACACTGATCTGTCATTCCCGCGAATGCGGGAACCCATTTGTCCGTGAACTCGCATCCAGATGTGGTTTGCACTTTTGCAATACTTTCTGATCGCCTAACCCGCGTTGCAATGGGTTCCCGCATTCGCGGGAATGACAGTAAAGGTGAGTTACTTCGCCGCCATCACTTCTGAAACCGTCTTCGAAAACGCCTTCATGCCATCGCCGAGATCGCGGAGCTGTTCGTATTTCAGGAGTTCGGCTGGCGTGATGGCCATGTTGGGGAATTTCGCCAGCATGGCCTTGTCGATGGCTTCCATGCCGGCCTTGTTGGGTGTTTTGTACATGATGTTTTCAACGACCCATTTGCCGTTTTCCGCCGACAACACGAAGTCGATGAACTTCGCGGCTCCTTCTGGGTTCTTTGCGGCCTTGGTGATCACCATGGTATCGACCCAGAGATCAGAACCTTCTTTCGGGATCACGTATTTGATCTTGTCATTCTCTGCGATCCCGTAATTGCACCAGCCATCCCATGCATGAACCTGCACGGCTTCCCCAGACACGAGCTTTGAATAGAACGTGGTGTCGTCATAGGCGAGCAGGTTCTTCTTTGCGGCAACGAGCGCGGCGCGCGCCTTGTCGAGGGAAGCCTGATCGGTCGTGTTAACGGACATGCCGTTGGCGAGGAAAGCTGCTGCCATGAGCCAGCGGTCCGTTGCCAGCATGGTCTCCTTGCCTTTTACATCGTCAGCGGGGTTGAGCAGATCGTTCCAGCTTTCGGGCGCCTTTTTCACCAGGTCACTGCGATAACAGATGCCCGTGGTTCCCCAGGCATAGGGCACGGAAAATGTGTTGCCGGGATCGTGTTTGAGCTGCGTCGCTTCGGAGTAAAGGTTCTTGAGATTTGGAATTTTCGCCGGATCAATGGCTGCCGTCAGTCCCAATTTGTTCAAGGCTTCGGCAAAGGGCGATGACACAAACAGCACGTCAAATCCTTCGCCGCCGGAGGCTGTGACCTTCCCCATGATTTCCTCGTTGGTCGCATGCACCGATACTTCGAGATCGAGGCCGGTTGCAGCCTTGAATTTCTCCGCCATGTCCTTCGGCATGTAGCCATCCCAGTTGGATACGACGACTTTGTCCGCCATGGCGGCAGTTGATGAGAGCAAAACAGCGGCCAGCACTGCTGTGAGTGTAGTGAGTTTCATTGAGCGTCTCCCTGTACTTCATGATTGGAATACAGTGTAAGACGGAAGCTGCGACCGTGTCGAGATGGCTCGCTATAGGCGAATGCGGTCTCCACTTGCACCATCGAACAGATAGACGTGGGCAGTGGCAAATTCGAAGCCTACGCTTGCGCCAATGTCACGGCGGAAATTGCGGGCAGCTTTTGCGACGATGAGTTGATCGCCCGCCTTGGCGGCAACCAGCGTCATGTCTCCCGTCGGCTCAAGCGCATAGACAGTGGATTTGAGATGGGCAGATTTCTTGTCGGCTATGGACACGTCTTCAGGCCGGATGCCAAGGACGATGCTTGAATTATCGCCCTTGCCAACACCTTTGACTTCGATGCCTTCACTGCGGAAGGTGCCTTTCTCCATGCGGCCCTTGATCAGGTTCATGGGCGGTGAACCGATGAAACCTGCAACGAAGATGTGGTTCGGATTGTTGTAGACTTCATCAGGCGTGCCGAGCTGCTGGATCTTGCCCTTGTTCATCACGGCGATGCGATCCGCCAAAGTCATGGCTTCGATCTGGTCGTGCGTCACGTATACCGTCGTCGTCTGCAATTCACGCTGGATGTGCTTGAGCTGGGCGCGCATGGTGAGGCGGAGTTTTGCGTCAAGATTTGAGAGCGGTTCATCCATCAAAAAGATTTTTGGCTGCCGGACGATGGCCCGGGCCAATGCCGCACGCTGGCGCTGGCCGCCTGACAGAGCCTTGGGCTTGCGCTCCAAGAGGTCGCCGAGCTCGACCATTTCGGCCGCTTTCCTGACGCGGGTGTCGTGCTCGCTTGCCGGGATGCCACGCATACGCAAGGGGAAACGGATGTTTTCGCGGATCGACATGTTGGGGTAGAGTGCGTAGGACTGGAAAACCATGGCAACGTCGCGGTCCCTCGCGTCCACGTCGTTCATCAGCTCGTTGTCGATGCGAATTTCACCACCGGTTTGATCCTCAAGTCCTGCGATCATGCGCATGGTGGTAGTTTTGCCGCAGCCGGACGGCCCCAAAAACACCATGAACTCCTTGTCACGGATCTCCAGGTCAACATTGTCAACGCCTTTGAACTCACCCCAGGCTTTGGTGACGCTTTTCAACGATATATTGGCCATTTTCCTGTTTCCGCCCTCGACTAAGCAACCGTCAATCTGGCATGGACGGCTAAGATTTCGCAAACCATATTAACAATACATATTGACTTGGCAATGAAGAAAAGTATCATAATTGAAAGCGAGGATCAAATCGTGCAGTTCACAACTGGTCTGGCGGCCGATATGGCGCGGCGACAGGAGAAATTGGGTAGGCCGGTTAGAATCGGGCTTATTGGTTCTGGCGAAATGGGCACGGATATTGTGACCCAGTGCCGTTTCATGCCCGGCATAACAGTTGCTGCCATTGCGGAGATCAACGCACAGTCCGCAGCCAAGGCGATGCGCATTGCGGGTCGCGATGACTACGCGGAAGCCGACACTACGGCAAAGATTGATGCCGTCATCGAGAGCGGCAAGGCCGCGCTTTCGGGCGACGCCATCGCGGTATGCAAAAGCAATCATATTGATGTGGTGATTGATGCCACGGGGCGTCCTGGCGTCGGCGCTGAAATCGGCATGGTGGCCATGGAGCATGGCAAGCATCTTGTCATGATGAATGTCGAGGCGGATGTCACCATCGGCGCATTATTGAAGCACGAAGCAAAGCGGCTTGGCGTGGTCTATACGCTGGGTGCTGGCGATGAGCCTTCATCGTGCATGGAAATCATCAATTTCGTTGCCTCACAAGGCTACGAGATTGTGGCGGCCGGCAAAGGCAAGAACAATCCACTCAACATTGATGCAACGCCTGCCGAATACATGGAAGAAGCCAAGCGCCGGAACATGAATCCGCGCATGCTGGTGGAATTCGTTGATGGTTCGAAAACCATGGTGGAAATGGCGGCGATTTCAAACGCGACTGGTTTGGTGCCGGACATTGCTGGCATGCATGGACCGGCAGCGACGCGCGAAGAACTTGCATCATCGCTCATTCCGAAACAGGATGGCGGATTGCTGTCTCGCTCAGGCGTAGTCGATTATTCGATCGGCAAGGGCGTGGCACCAGGTGTGTTCGTTGTCGCCAAGGCGCCGCATGAGCGCATTCATGAAAGGCTTTCGGACCTGAAGATGGGCAAGGGGCCGTATTTCACGTTCATTCGCCCGTATCATTTGACGTCACTGGAAGTGCCGTCGTCGTGCGCACGCGCCGTGCTTTACAAGACGGCCGACATGCAGCCACTGGACCGGCCAGTATCGGAAGTTTGCGCCGTTGCCAAGAAGGATTTGAAAGTTGGCGACAAGCTTGACGCGATTGGCGAGTATACTTACCGCGCCTGGATCATGACGGTTGGTGATGCGGTGAAAGCCAAGGGCGTGCCATGCGGCCTGCTCGATGGCGGCAAGGTGACGAAGGCGATCAAGAAGGGCGAATTGCTGACGACGGACAATGTTGCTGTCAATGAAAATGCAAAAATTTCGCAATTGCGCAAGCGTCAGGACGAGATGCTGGCGAAGTGATCCATGATGTAGCAATGTCACTCCTTACACTGTCATTCCCGCGAAGGCAGAAAACAATGGGGTGTTTCACTCCGCGATTGAAAGTAACACACGCCGTGCAATGGGTTCCCGCCTTCGCGGGAATGACATTTAGTTGAGTTGATAGAATGACCAAAAACTCCAGAAAAAACACCCGCCCCTTCTATGCGAAATACTCCAAAGCGGAACTTCGCGAAGCGTTGCGCAAGATGCATATCATCCGCAAGTTTGAGGAAGGCGCAGAAGACCTTTACCAGCGCGGCCTGTCTTATGGCACGATGCATTTGTCGGTGGGGCAAGAAGCCTCCGCCGTTGGCGCCACCATGATGCTGCGCAAAACTGATTACATCACGTCTACTCATCGCGGCCACGGCCATTGCATTGGCAAGGGTGCGGAAGCGAAATACATGTTCGCGGAATTTCTCGGCATGGAAGAAGGCTATTGCCGGGGGCGCGGCGGCTCCATGCATATTGCCGACATGTCGACGGGCAATCTTGGTGCCAATGGCATTGTTGGCGGCGGGATTCCGATCGCGGCGGGGGCAGCCATGGGCATCAAGCAATTGAAGCGCGATGACGCGGTTGTGTGTTTCTTTGGCGATGGCGCCAGCAATGAAGGGGCGTTTCATGAAGCGCTCAACATGGCGGCAGTGTGGAAATTGCCCGTGGTTTATGTGTGCGAGAACAATCAATATGGCATGTCGGTTTCGTCAGAGCGTTCGATGTCAGTGAAAGACGTGGCCACGCGTGCTGTGGGTTACAACATGCCGGGCGTCGTGGTGGATGGAAATTCGATTGCCGATGTAGCAGAGGCTGTGGACGAGGCTGTTGCGCGGGCACGGCGCGGTGAAGGTCCGTCGCTCATCGAATGCAAGACCTATCGCACCAAAGGCCACTCACGATCTGACCGCAACCGCTATCGCACCAAGGAAGAAATTGAGATGTGGAAGGTGCGCGATCCCATTCCTGCTTTTGTCAAAGAGCTGATTGAAAATGGCATGTTGAGCAAGACCGAGACTGAAGCCGTCGACGCTGAAACAACGCAGGAAATTGCCGACGCGATTACATTTGCGCAGAACGGAACGAAACCGACACACATTGATATTGCGTCTGAAGTTCACACGCCTGTTGCGGTGGCATCATGAGAGAGCTGTCCTTCGCGCAAGCTATTCAGGAAGGCCTCGCCCAGGCCATGGAAAAAGATCCGCGGGTTTTCATCATGGGTGAAGACATCGGCGTTTATGGCGGCGCTTTTGGCGTGACGGGTGATCTGGTTCACAAGTTCGGTGAGGATCGCGTCATTGATACGCCAATTGCCGAGCTCGGAGGTGCTGGTGTTGCCGTGGGTGCAGCCCTGGCAGGTGCGCGGCCCATCTATGAATTCCAGTTCAGTGACTTCATGACACTGGCGATGGAGCAGATCGTCAATCAGGCGGCGAAAATCCGTTTCATGTTTGGTGGCAAGACGTCGGTGCCTGTGGTGTTCCGCGGGCCATGCGGTTCTGGCACTGGAGCTGCCGCGCAGCATTCACAATCGCTAGAGGCCTGGCTTGCGCATGTCCCCGGTATCAAGGTGTTGCAGCCCTCAACGCCGGCTGATGCGAAAGGTCTGCTGCTGGCCGCACTTGATGATCCTGATCCGGTTTTCATTTTCGAACACAAGCTGCTTTACAAAATCAAGGGCGATGTGCCGGAAGGCATGGTGCGCACGCCGATTGGCAAAGCGGTCATTCGCCGGCCCGGCAGGGATGTGACGATCGTGGCATCTAGCATCATGATGCACCGGTCCATGGAAGCGGCTGACGTTCTAGCCAAGGAAGGCATCGATTGCGAGATCGTCGATCTTCTCACATTGCGGCCACTCGACATGCCGACAATCATTGAAAGTGTGAAGAAAACGACGCGGCTCGCTTGTGTTTATGAAGGTGTCAAAACACTTGGCATGGGTGCCGAGATTTCTGCGGCCATCGCCGAGAGCGAAGCGTTTGATTTTCTCGACGCACCGATCCTGCGCATGGGTGGCATGGAAACACCGATCCCCTACTCGCCGATCCTCGAAAAGACCGTGGTGCCGCAGGCCGACACGATTGCGGAAGGCATTCGCAATCTGGTGCGGGGACGGATTTAGAGCATGGCCACTGAAGTCATTCTCCCCAAGGTTGACATGGACATGGCCACCGGCAAGGTGAACAAGTGGCATGTGAAAGACGGCGACACTGTTAAAAAAGGCCAGGTGCTTTTCGAAATCGAAACCGACAAGTCCGCCATGGAAATTGAAGCGCCGAGTGACGGCGTGGTGCGTGGGTTGGCTGCCACGGGTGTGGATATTGCGGTTGGCAATGCGGTGGCGCATATATTGGCGACTGGTGAAGCGCTTCCTTCCTCCCCTCCCTCGAGTGAGGGGCAGGGGCGGGTGTCAGCCACAAGTGACAATGCAGTCATTGCGGGGCTGACACCCACCCCCGGCCCCGCCCTCAATGGCGGGGAGAAGACGACCGGACTTCGCGCCACGCCTCTTGCCCGCCGCCTTGCCAAACAGAAAGGTGTCAGCCTCGCAAAGATTTATGGTTCCGGTCCGCGCGGTCGCATCGTTGCTAAAGATGTTGAGACATCGAACACTGTTGCGGCGGCTTCGCCTCAAATACCAGCTGCAACAGCGACGCTTGCTTCAGTCGCACAGAACTACGTCGAGGGATCCTACACAGTCAAACCGCTTGATGGCATGCGTCGCATCATTGCGCAGCGGCTGGTGCAATCGAAGCAGACGGTGCCGCATTTTTATCTCGGCGTTTCATGTGTGATCGACAATCTGCAAGCGTCACGCGAACGATTGAACCAACATGCCCCGCGCGATGCGGGGAAGAAACCGCTGTGGAAATTGTCGGTCAATGATTTTGTCATCAAAGCACTCGCTCTGGCGCTGCAACGCGTGCCATCGGCCAATGTGACCTGGAGTGATGAGGGTATTCTGCAGCATACGACAAGTGACGTGGGCGTTGCGGTTTCTGTTGATGGCGGGTTGTTCACGCCTGTGGTGCGTGCCGCTCATGCGAAAACACTTTCGCAGATTTCAATCGAGATGAAGGACCTCGCGACACGCGCGCGCGCCAAGAAATTGAAGCCTGAGGAATATCAGGGTGGCACATCTGCCGTGTCCAATCTCGGCATGTTTGGCATCGAGGATTTTCAGGCCATCATCAATCCACCGCACGCAACAATACTGGCGGTGGGTGCGGGAATCGAACAGTTCGTGCCGGTTGATGGCAAGCCAGTGTTGAAAACGGTCATGAAATGCACCCTGTCTTGCGATCACCGTGCTGTTGACGGAGCGTTAGGCGCGCAGCTTCTCGCCGCATTCAAACAGCTCATTGAAGAACCGGCGCTGATGCTGGCATAGTCTGTCGGCAAGGGAGGAAGCAATGCCGCGCTACGACTACGTATCCATGGGTTTCTACACATATGACTGCCTGGGCTGGCCGTTTACCGAAGTGCCGCCGGGGGGCGGCACCGTGTTCATCGATGAATTGACCATTGCCGTTTCAGGTGCAGCTGGCACGGCTGCTATAGCTGCAGCAAAAATGGGGCTTAAGACCCTTGCCGTTGGTGGTGTCGGGCAGGACTTGATGGCTGATTGGGTTCTCGAACGGCTGAAGCATTTCAATGTTGATACATGGGCCATACAGCAGATGCCGGGCTGGAAAACGTCTTCGTCAATCGTGACCACCCGGGCAGATGGATCGCGCCCCGCCCTTCACATGAAAGGTGCGACCAAAGATTTCTTCGCGACCGAGGACATGTTCCCGCGGATTACTGACACAAAGGTGTTTCATGTCGGCGGCGTTGGCCTGACAGAGGCCATGGACAAGGGCCAGAACGCCAAGGCCATGAAGGCCGCGAAGGCTGCGGGTGCGAAGACCACTGTCGATGTCTTTGCCGCTTCACCAAAAGACATGAAGGCGGTCGCTGATATTCTTCCGTATACGGATTATTTCATGCCGTCGATCGAAGAGGCCATGGCGCTGACGGAACGCAAGACGCTGGAAGACACTGCCAAGGCGTTCCTCGACCTTGGGGTCAAGACATGCGTATTCACGATGGGCGGCGAAGGTGCCTACTATCACTCGCATGATGGCACTAAATTCAGGATACCTGCCTTTGACATCAATGTGAAATGCACTTGCGGCTGCGGCGATGCCTTCAATGCCGGGTTTGCGGTTGGGTTGGTGAAGGGTTTCAATCCGGAAGATACGGTGCGGATGGCGCAGGCGACATCAGCGCTCAATGCAACAGGACTGGGATCTCAGGCAGGGGTGATTGATTTTGATCACACACTTGCGTTCATGAAAAATCAGAAGACGCGGTAAGAATTCCAATTTCGAACTTGTTGTATTTTCGCACTTAACCACATTCTCGTCATGGCCCGCTTCAGGCGGGCCACCCATGCGTTGATAGCCATAGGTGGCCCGCCTGAAGCGGGCCATGACGGTTTTTTGGTTTGCGACTACCCAATGGCATAGCCACCAACTAGTACATCGATTTGATGGCGGTGAGTTCCTGTGCCAAACCCGTTGTGTTGCCGGACGCGATCAATTCAGCGATCTTGGGCAAGCGTGGACCGATCAGAGCGCCCGTGACTTCGAAGAACTCGTCTTCAGCCATGGTTTCGGTTGGGCGGCCTTCGGTCGCAAAGAGCAAGGCGATTGCGGCGATGGCGAAAACGGCAATATTCGCGTCGACAGATTCGAAGAATTGATGACCGGGTTTCACGCGGCCGCTGCGGGCGATGGCACCGTGGCGCGCCAAGGCGATCAATGTACCTGCAAAAAACTCGGCGGTGTTTTCGTCCTTTGAATCATGGGCCGCCAATTGGCGGCGGGCGGCATCAACCCGGTGTTCCAAAACCAGGTTAGGACTTTCGCAGTAGCGGTCCAGAATGTGGTTGGCAGCACGGAAAAAATAGGCATTGAAGCGCGGGTTGTTGCGAAACGAATTGCGGTTGATGGCGGCAGCGACTTCGTTGATGACGCTTGGTGCAAATGGCGACGGTAAATTGCGCCAGCCGGGCAGAATGAGGGCGATCAGGACTTTGGCGCCGCGCGTCATGAAAGTATCGGTCACGCGTGCGAGACTGGCCACGAAGCGGGACAGAAATGGCGTTGCGTCTTTGCCATCAGCTTTGGCCAAGTCGCGGGCGTAAAACTGCGTGGTGCGCAGGCCGTCGCGCACTCCCGCTGCCATGCAAACGGCGTGGGCAGCGAGGCCATCGTGGCTGAGAACTGAGGCTTGCGACATTTACCTTTATCACCCGTTCGCAAACCTTTCGTCAAGCTCTGAGAGTATGGCTTAACACAAGGATAACAAGCACTAAGCTCAACCGTTAAATTGGTGCTTGATCTGGAGTGGCTCCAGGATGGTAAATCCGGCCACATGAACATCACCGAAGCTGCCATTCACTCAAAGTTGTCGGTAGACACGATCCGTTTCTATGAAAAAACTGGAATGCTGCCAAAGCTTGCGCGCGGGAAACGTGGCTGGCGCGATATTGATGCAGGTGCCCTGGAGTGGCTGGTTATCCTTGAACGGTTACGGGCCACGGGCATGAGTCTCAAGGACATGCGCCGCTTTTCGCAACTGGTGTTTGCCAAAGACAATCTGTCGCTCAAGGCAACGCAGGAACGGCTCGATATTCTCACACGCCACAAGGCCGAATTAGTCCAGCGCAAAGCGGAACTGAGGACTTGCGAAGTGTATCTCAACATGAAGATCAGGATTTACAGCAAACAGCTAGAGGAGTTGTCATGAAGTACCGCAAATTAACTGTCGATGTTAAAATCCCTGCAATGGGTCTTGGCTGCTGGGCGATTGGCGGGCCTTTTTATTCTGGCGAGACACCACTTGGCTGGGGCGAAGTCGACGACAAGGAATCCATTCGCGCGATCCACGCCGCAATTGCTTCTGGCATCAATCTGTTCGATTCGGCACAGGTTTATGGCACCGGCCATTCGGAAGAAGTGTTAGGACAAGCGCTAATTGGCAGGCCAGATATTCTTGTCACGACGAAAATCGGCCACACCATGGATCATGCCAATCGCCAGATCACAGGCACTACGCTTGACCCGCAACAGACAGTTCACCTGCTCGACGATTCACTCAAGCGCTTGAACCGTGAGCGGATAGACATGGTCTATCTCCATTTGAATGATTTGCCTGTGACTGACGCAAAAGCCATTTTCGAATGCTTGGACCGGATGCGCGTGGCTGGCAAAGTCGGGGCTTTTGGCTGGAGCACGGATTTTGCAGACCGCGCTGGCGCGTTCGAAGACATGCCTGGATTTCAATCCCTGCAGTTTGCAATGAACGTATTTCTGCCTGCGCATGAGATGGTGTCGGCTGCGAAGCGCACAAAGCGCAGCGCACTCATCCGCTCGCCACTGGCCATGGGATTGCTCAGTGGCAAATACACCCGGGGGGCGGCGTTGAACCGCGATGATGTGCGTGCGCAAAACCTTGATTGGCTCAACTGGTTCGAGGACGGAAAAATTGCGCCGGAATACCAGCCAAAGCTCGCCGCGATCGGAGAGCTTTTGCAATCAGGAGGCCGAAGTATGGTGCAG
Source organism: uncultured Alphaproteobacteria bacterium (assembly GCA_963819615.1). Classification (GTDB taxonomy): domain Bacteria; phylum Pseudomonadota; class Alphaproteobacteria; order Rhizobiales; family Aestuariivirgaceae; genus Aestuariivirga. Next base: position 115,675 of record CAWFWW010000007.1, on the reverse strand, counting down.
GGTGCCATCGGTTGGCTCTGGGCCATGTCGGACATCACAATTCCAATTCCAGGTTTCAGAACGGAAACTCAGGTTATGGAACTGGCAGCAGCACTGGAGTTCGGACCGCTGCCGCAAAGTGCTGTCTCCGAGATCAACGGAATGCTTGATCTGAGCAAGGCAGCATAAGTCTATCCCTTGACCGCCCCCATCGTCAGGCCGCGCGACAAATGGTTCTGGATGAGGATGACCAATAACAAGGCCGGGAAAAAGGCGAGGAAGCCTACCAGCGCGATGGCGTTGTAGATGATACCGTCGGAGCCGCCAGAGAAGTTGGCCAGCGCCACCGAGAGGGGATAGGCGTTCTTTGAGGCGATGATGAGTGTGAACAGATACTCGTTCATGGCGAAGATTGCAGCGATGACGGCGGCGGTAATGATTCCGGGCAGGCACATGGGGATGATGATTTCCCACAGGATGCGCAGGTCTGAAGCACCATCAGTGCGGGCAGCGTCTTCAATCTCGGGATGAATGTCGATCATGTAGCTGCGGATGATCCAGACGACGATGGACAGGTTCATGGCGGCATAGATCAGCATCAAGGCCCAGACTGAATCGATCAGTTTCATCTTGCCGAACAAAAAGAACATCGGCACTACCACGGCGGCGGGCGCCATCATCTTGGTGGAGAGTATGTAGTTGCCGATGTCGGCATTGCCTTTGAACTGGTAGCGCGCGAGCGCATAGGCGGCGGGAATGCCGAGCAACAGGCAGATGAGCACGCTGCCGGAGATGGCGACGACGGAATTATAGAAATACAGGCCAATCGGCCACTCGGTCCAGATCTTCGCCCACGTTTCAGTCGTCAGTGTCGGGAAATAGATCGGCTGGGGTGCAATGATTTCATTGCGAGGGCGAAGCGCAATTGATGCGAAGTAAATGATGGGCAGAAGTGCGAACAGACCCCAAATGGTCAATACGATCCAGCCCCAGCGTGGGCCTTGCATTCTTTCGTTCAGGCGCTTGCTCATGCTTCACGACCTGACTTGAAGAATTTGCGCACGAGGAATTGTGCGAGAATGATGGTGGCGACGAGGACGATGACGGAGGCCGCCGAGGCATAGCCGTGGTCAAAGCTTCTGAAGGCCGTGCGGTAGATGAAATAGCTCAGCGTTTCCGTGGCTCCTGCGGGTGAGCCTTGGGTGATGATGTTCACTGCCGACATGTTGTTGAGGAGATCGATACCGCGCAGCACCAGTGCGATGGCGATGATGGGCTTGAGCATGGGCAGTGAGATATTCCAGAACATCTTGCCGAAAGACGCGCCGTCAAGGCGGGCTGCTTCCTCGATTTCCTTGTCCTGGCCTTGGAGGCCCGCCACCAGAATGATGAAGAGGAATGGCGTCCATTCCCAAACGTCAACGAGAACCAGCACGAAGCGGGCGTTTAGCGTGTGGGCCATCCAATCTATGCCGCCATCGACGAGGCCGAGACGCGCAAAGAGATCGGCCATGACGCGGCCGTCGTTGAAGATGAGTTTCCACAAATAGCCGACGGCCGATGGCATGAAGAGCATGGGCAGCATGAACAGGATGCGCCAGCCCTTGACCCAGGGTGAGCGATAGACCAGTGCCGCCAGGAAGAGTGCGATGGCAAATTCAATCGCGAGCGAGATCGAACCCAGAAGCAGCGTGTTCCAGATCGCTTCCCAGAAATGTTCATCGCCCAACAGCGTTATGTAATTCTCGAAGCCGACATAGTCCCATTTGAACTTGCCAGTGTAGAATGAGCGGTAGAGCGCAAAAATGCCGGGCCACAGCGTGATGCTCAGCAGATAGACCACAGCCGGTGCGACCATCAAATACGGGAAAGCCTTGCGCCTTGAGGCGCTGCGGCGGCGGATGGGTGCGGGGAGTGTGGTGGCGGTCATGAAAGGTGGCTTGTTTCAAATGTATTGCGAGTGATCTTCATCCCCTCCCCCTTGTGGGGAGGGTTAGGGTGGGGGTCGCACGGAACGTCCAGAAGGAAGTTCATTTGTAATTCTGACGTACCGTCCGACCCCCACCCCGGCCCTCCCCACAAGGGGGAGGGGGAAGCAAATAATAGCGGCCGGAGTCTCCCCCGGCCACCTGATACAGAGTTATCAGATCGGAACAGCTTTGCCTTTGCCGATCCAGAGACCTGGCTCTGTGGCGGCCCAGTTCATCGGGTCGGCTCCTTTGTAGAAGCCGTTCTTTTCCATGATGGTTTTGACTTTGCCAGCGGCTTCATCAAGCGCTTCCTTCGGCTTCTTGGTGCCAACGATGACTTCGTTGACGAGGAAACCGATTTCCTGCTCGACCTGGAAGCCCGACGGGATGCGTGGTGAGCACCAAGCGTAGTCCAGGCTCTCGGCCCAGACCTTGGCAGGCTGCGACACGGAGCGGAGCTTCTCGTTGTTCATCACCGACTTGGTGCCTGGTGCCACGCCATTGGCGTTGGCTTCGTTCATGGCCATGATCGATGATGTGGTGAGGAAAGCCAGCATGAGGAATGCGGCTTCCGGCTCCGGCGAAGTGGCAGCGACAATTGACGTCGAACCGGCGATATTTGGTGGCGCATAGGTGCCACCGGCTACGCGGGGTTCATAGATCGTCAGGATGTCGTCACCAATCTTCGACTGGTCGGCACGGGTGGCTTGTGTGCCTGTATCCTGCCACGAGATGTTGCAGGCAATCTGGCCGCCGAGCATGGCTGCGCGATTGGTTGGCCAGTCGGCAGCGGCAACACCTTCGATGGCGTGCTTGGAAAGGGCGCTCAGCATTTCTAGGCCCTTCACACCGGCATCACCGTTGAAGATTGGTTCCCACTTGTCGTTGAACAGTTGCATGCCATATTGGGCAGCGATGTGTTCCCAGGCATAGGTCGCCCACATGCCACGGCCGGCCATCATGCCAATCGCGCTGACGCCCTTTTCGGCCTTGTTCAATTCAGGCGCCAGGCGCAGCATTTCGTCGTAAGACGGAATGGTCTTGACCTTGTCGATGCTGTTGATGCCGATCTTGGCGAACACCGATGGGCGCACGTGTACCTGCTGAATGTCGCAGTCGAACGGAAGACCGAGGATGCCCTTGTCACCCCAGTGGCCGTAGTTGCGCTGATAGGTTTCATACCAGTCATCAAATGGCACAGCCCACTTCGCGACATATTCATCCAGTGGCTTCAGGAATCCCTGGGCGGCGAAGTCACCGAGCCACGGAGAGAAGAACTGCACTGCGTCAAAGCCAGCATTGCCCGACAGGAATTCGGCGACGATCTTGTCGTACATGGCGTCGTCTGGAATCGACACAACGTCGATCTTGATGCCTGAGAGATCAGCGAATGGCTGGGTTTGTTCCTGGGCCGATTCACGGTCAGCAGCGCCGATGGCGAAACGTACCGTCTTGCCGGCGTGTTCCTTGCGGATGCCTTCCCAATCGGCAGTGCGGATCCAGTCTTTCTTGGGATCCCACAGTTCATCATTGTCGCCGAGCTTGTATTGATCGCGGTATTCCTTCTTGACGAATTTGCCGACATTGAGACCAGCCAGCACGTCCGCAGGGTTTTTCATCTGCGCAAAGGCTTTGTTGACATTGAACAGCGACACGCCGCCAGTGGCAGCTACCGCACCCGTTGCGGCTGAGGTTTTCAGCAGCGAACGGCGGGTCAGCAGACCCTGGTTTTTCTTGAACATTTTATTTCCTCCATAGGGCTTTGGGCAAAAGGATGGGGACCGTCGCACTCTGCTTGCCCAAGCAGATTGCAGGTGTTTTCGGCAGGCTGAAAGCGTTAAAAAGCCAGACGAAGGGGAGGCGGCCTGAGTTGCGCCGCGAATAAAGTGGAGAAGTCACAAAGATGCCTTTTGTTGGCATCACAATCCTCCCAGATGGATCGGCATTGGCTGCGATCTGTTTGTTCTTCAATTACGATACGTAATGCATTTGCAGAATGCAAGTGTTTCGTTTTGCTTTCTCCTGGTCTATAGTTATGATGCATCTTGTGGCAAGGCAAAGGCGAGATGACCAGCAAGACCGGACAATTGTCGACAAAAACCGCCGCACCCGCTGACCGCAGCGGCGGACGGGTGGCGCGGAACCGGATGCGAATTGCCTGGATGTATTATGTCGAAGGGCTGACGCAAAACGAAATTGCCGACCGGCTTGGCATAGGCCGCGTGACTGTTGTGCGCAACATCAACGAGGCCATCCGGCAACGCGAGGTAAAGATCTGGATCGAAGGCGAGATTGCCGATTGCATCTCACTTGAACATGAACTCAAGAGCGTGCTCGGCCTTGCTGACGCCGTGGTCGTGCCGGAACCGAGCAATCCTGACCGCGTGGCAAAGGCAATTGGCATGGCTGCGGGCATGTATACAACTGATCAGCTCACGGATGATTTCGTGCTGGGCGTCGGCTGGGGGGCCACACTTTATGAATCGCTCGCCTCATTGAGCCCCAAAAACCTGATCGGCGTCGAAGTGGTGTCGCTGCTGGGCGGCATCGTGGAAGCGCGGCGCTACAATCCTGGCGAATTTGCCTGGCAGTTCGCCAATATCGTCGGCGCCGATTGCTTCTTGCTGACAGCGCCCGCCGTCGTTGACAGTGCGGCCACGCGGGAAGCGCTGTTCAACCGGTGCGGACTTTCCACGCTGTTTGCGCATGCCGAAAAAATGCAGATGGCGCTGCTCAGCGTCGGCACGATGTCGGCGCAATCGACGTCGTTCAAGTTCGGATTCCTGTCCGAAGAAGACCGGGCTTCGCTGCTGCGCAAGGGTGCTGTCGGCGACCTCCTTTATAATTTTTTCGATGCCAATGGCCAGCTCGTCGACCATCCGATCAATTCACGCGTGATGTCGATGCCGGTTGACCGGCTGCGCGGCGTGCCGAAGCGGGTGATCGCTGCGGGCGGGCTTGAGAAGGTCGAGTGCATTCTCGGCGCCATCAAGCTCGTGGACTGCAATGTCCTGATCACCAATGAGGAGACCGCGAAGGCGCTCATCGAGAAAAATGCCAAGCCGGATTTTCGCGGTGCATAAGAGATGAAATCCTGGGCCGAGGCGGCGACACAGCTTGTTGATGTGGCGATGGGCCGGGCGAAGGCCGATCTTGTGATCCGCAACGGGCGCTGGGTCAATGTGCATTCAGGCGAGATCATCGCGGCGACGGATATCGCAATCAGCCATGGGCGCATCGCCTATGTGGGACCCGATGCGTCGCATGCCACCGGGACTGACACGGTGGTGATCGATGCAGGGGCGCGCTATCTCGTGCCGGGCCTGTGCGATGGCCACATGCATGTCGAAAGCGGCATGCTGACACCAACAGAGTTTGCGCGCGCCGTCATTCCGCATGGCACGACGACGATGTTCGTCGATCCGCATGAAATCGCCAATGTGCTGGGCCTGCCCGGCGTCAAGCTGATGCATGACGAAGCGATGGGATTGCCGGTCAACATGTTCGTGCAAGTACCAAGCTGCGTGCCGAGTGCGCCGGGGCTGGAAAATCCTGGCGCGGTACTAGGGCCAGATGACATTGCCGAAGCCTTGACCTGGCCCAACATTATCGGGCTTGGGGAAGTCATGAATTTTCCTGGCACGATCGCCAATGACGCGAAGATGGCGGCGGAAATCGCCGCAACGATGCGTTCTGGAAAAACCGTCGGCGGCCACTATGCCTCGCCTGACCTGGGACTGCCGTTTCATGGCTATGTTGCAGCTGGCCCTGCGGATGACCATGAAGGCACGCGGGCGGAGGACGCGATTGCGCGGGTGCGCCAGGGCATGCGGGCGATGTTACGCCTTGGATCGGCCTGGTATGATGTCGCCGCACAGGTGAAGGCCATCACCGAAAGCGGGCTTGACACCCGCAATTTCATTCTGTGTACGGATGATTGCCATGCGGGCACGCTGGTCGATGAAGGGCATATGGACCGGGTGGTGCGGCATGCGATTGCGCAAGGATTGAAACCAATCACTGCCATCCAGATGGCCTCCATCAACACCGCTCAGCATTTTGGGCTGGAGCGCGAGCTTGGGTCCATCACGCCAGGACGGCGCGGGGATGTGCTGATTGTGTCTGACCTTGTAGCGATGAAGATTGATGTTGTTGTGGCGCGCGGCGTTGTGCTGGCGGAACATGGCAAGCTGGTGCGGGAGATTGCCGCTTTCAAACATCCAGACAAAGTGAAGCGCTCGGTCAATATGAAACGCGCCGTTGCCGCTTCAGATTTTGACATCAAGGCCCCAGCGGGATCGAACAGCGTGGTGGCGCGGACGATTGGTGTCGTTGAAAACCAGGCGCCGACGCTTGCGCTTGAATGCCGGCTGTCGGTGAAGAATGGTTTGGTTGACATGGACCGGACCAATGATGTGTGCCAGATCGCTGTTATCGAGCGGCACCATGCGACGGGTGGCGTCTCGAACGCGTTCGTCTCGGGCTTTGGATACAACACGGATTGCGCTGTCGCGAGCAGCGTTGCGCATGACAGCCATCACATCATCGTCGTCGGCACCAACAAGGATGACATGGCGAAAGCCGCGAACACGTTGAAAGAGATTCAAGGTGGCGTATGCGTGGTGAGCAAGGGCAAGGTCATGGCGCAGGTCGAGTTGCCGATTGCCGGATTAATGTCCGATGAGCGGGCTGAAATTGTAGCAGCGAAGATGGCAAAGGTGATCGCAGCAATGGCAACGTGCGGTGCTGCACTCAACAACGTTTTCATGCAGCACTCACTTCTTGGTCTCGTGGTGATTCCAACTCTGCGGATCTCCGATGTTGGGCTCGTTGACGTCGCGACCTTCAAAAAGGTTCCGATTTTTGTGGAAACGGGGGTTTGAGCGCAAAGCGCGCGCTCGTATGTGGTGTTTTTATGATTATTACTCACTTTAAAGATGTTTTTTCTTGGAACATCCCCTCGTTTTTGTGCCAACGTAGGACTATACCATCCTTACTGCCTCAGAATTGCGCTTTTAAGCACTTTATAAGCGTTTAAACCTCGTTCAGGTACTCCCCCAGCCAAAATTTTGAATCACGCGCTAAGGAGCGTTTTTGTGCCATTATGGAGAACTCGCAATATGGGTGCTTTTGTTTATCCAATGCACTTTCTTGCAGAGAGCGGCCCGATTGTGGCCAAAAGCGGGGCATTTTGCGGCCAATCCGTGTTGTTCAGTGTGCGGATTTTATTTATTCTGTATACGGATGATTTTAATCTGTATACGGATCATATTTTTCCCGCCGCAGCCGGACGGGATCGGCGGAGCCCGCCGACTGGGAGGGTTTGATTGCAGTGAGAGCGTGAGTTTTGTTTGCCTCTTGAAGCTCGAATTTTAAAAATATGATGTCATTCTCGCGCTTGCCGCGATAACCCATTCATCCGCGTGGAGGGATGTTCAGGTGAGCGAAGCGTGTTTGCGCCCAAATCATCGCAAATTCAGCGTTGTCAGCAATCGATGTGCGCGCATGGCGCGCGAAACCAGCAATGCAGTGCACTGTCAATTGGGTTCTCGCGACAGGCGCGAGAATGACATGGATGGGGAATTCGCGTTAACCGGACAGCCGTGCGCGAGGCGGGAGAGGTGGATTTCGAGTTGTGAGACGCGAAAGACGGAGAGGGGCTTCACACGGCCTGATAAATGAGCAATTTTTCCGCTTGAGCCAAAGCCCCTCTCCGTCACTTGCTGCGCAAGCGACACCTCTCCCGCCAGCGGGAGAGGAAAAATGTGCAAATGTGATTGCCCTCCCCACAAGGGGGAGGGAAAGCCCGCGAGCCATCACTTTGTCATTTCGGTCAGTTCTTAACCGGACAGAAGTGCAACACGTGCGGGGAGGGATAAAGCAATGCTGCACGCACCCACAAATCCAGCCGCATTTATTTGTCCCTCCTCCGCCAGCGGCAGGGCCGTGAGGAACTGGCTCACCGCAGGGTCAATCCGCCGTCGATGGTGATGACTTCGCCGGTGGTGAAACTTGCGGCGTCAGAGGCGAGATAGACGGTAGCGCCAACCAGTTCCTCGACCGAACCGATGCGGTTCATGACCGCGTTCTTGGCCCAGATATTGTTGACCACTTCTGGGTTTTCGCGCAGCACTTCTTCGGTCAATTCCGTGCGGATGAAGCCGGGGGCGATGGCGTTGACGCGAATGTTGTGCTCGGCCCACTCCGTGGCGAGGCCCTTGGTCAACATGTTCACGCCGGCTTTTGAAACATTGTAGGCGGTATGGCGGAAGGGCCAGTTGACGATTTGCCCGGACATTGACCCGACTGTGACGATGTTTCCTGATTTCTGCCTGATCATGTGCTCGCCGACAATGCGCGACATCAGGAACACGCCATCGAGATTGGTGGCCATGGTGCGGCGCCAGTCGTCGATGCCGTAGGTTTCAGCATTGCCCGGGAAAATAACGCCGGCATTGTTGACCAGGATGTCAATGCGGCCCCAGCGCTTGATGACTTCATCGACAGCACGTTTGATGTCCGCTTCGTTTGAGACATCGGCCTTGATCACCATGGCATCGCGGCCTGCGGCCTTTATATCGTTCGCCACTGCCTCGGCGCGATCAACCGTGGACCGCACGATGATCGCCACATCAGCGCCATGGGCGGCGAGACCTTCGGCTAGTGCCTTGCCAATTCCACGCGAACCTCCGGTAACAATTGCCTTGCGGCCATCCAAATTGAAGATTTTGCGATAGGCGTCGATGTTGGACATGTGACCTCTCAATATGACTCGCGCATGATCTGCAGATATTCTTCCGCCGATGCAATTCTGGGATTGGTGGCGTGGCAATGGTCTTTCAGCGCCTCGCGCGAAACTGACTGCATCATGGCTTCAGTCACGCCCATGGCCTGCAAGCCTGTGGGAATTCCGATTTTCCGGTTGAGATTGTCAATCGCCCTGTCGGGCTCTTCGCCAAAGAGATTGGCGAGGGTTTGCCATTTGCCGCCGATGACATCGCGGTTGAAGCGCAACACGGCCGGCATCAGCACGGCATTCAAAGTGCCATGATGCAAATTGAGCGAACGAATGGCGCCGAGGGGATGGGTCAATGCGTGGACAGCGCCCAAGCCTTTTTGAAAGGCCATGGCACCTTCAAGGGCGCAGACCATCATGTCGTTGCGGGCGGCCTTGTCCTGGCCGTTGCTGACGGCAGCAACGAGTGAACGCCGCCCTCGCGTCAAGCCATCCATGGCAATGGCGTCGGCAGGTGGATTGAAAGCAGAAGCCATATATGTTTCGAGGCAGTGCGACATTGCATCCATGCCGGTTGCCGCCGTAAGACCTGGCGGCAGGCCATAAGTGAGTTCGGGATCACACAGCGCAATCGACGGCAACATGTGCGGCGAGATGATGCCGAGCTTTCTTCCTTCCGCCGTGATGATGACGGCGGCGCGGCCCACTTCCGAACCTGTGCCTGATGTGGTCGGAACTGCGATCATCGGGCAGATGCGGCCGTGGATGCGCGAGACACCGCCCGCCACCAATGTATATTGGGCGAGCGGGCCTTCGTGACCGGTGAGAAGCCGCACGGCCTTGGCAAGGTCAAGCGCTGAACCGCCGCCCAATCCGATGATGCCGTCACACTCGTTCTGTTTGTAAACAGCATGGGCCTGAAGTACTGCTTCTTCGGTGGGGTTCGCAGGCGTGCCATCGAAAACAGTGACGGCACGTTTTGCGAGGTCCGCCACTTTTTGCACGAGGCCTGTCGCCACCAATCCCTTGTCGGTGGCGATAAGGGGATGCTTGATGGCGAGCGCATCAAGAAATTCCGCAAACCTTGCGATCTGGCCTTCGCCGAATTCGATGCGAGTGAGATAGGTGATGGTGCTCATCGTTTGCAGCTTGCGTCCGCTTCTGATTTATGAGTTAGTTGGCGCATAACATCGGCGCACTGTCAATCGGTATAAAATGAGCGAAGTCAGAAAATCATATGATGCCGTGATCATCGGCGCGGGCGTCGGCGGCGGGGCGATGGCCAACATGCTGGCCAAGGCCGGGGCCAAGGTTCTGGTCATTGAACGGGGGACGCGATTGCCGCGCGAGGCGGACAATTGGAGCGTCAAAGCGGTGTTTCATGAACGGCGCTATGCGACGAAAGAAACGTGGCGCGACCGCAATGGCGCTGAATTCAATCCATCGACTTATTATTATGTCGGCGGCAATTCGAAATTCTTTGGCACCGCGACATTGCGGTTTCGGGTGGAGGATTTTGAAGAATTGCAGCACGAAGCGGGCGTCGCACCGGCATGGCCGATCCGCTATGCCGATCTTGCGCCTTACTATGATGAAGCCGAGAGATTGATGGGAACGCATGGAACGGCGGGGATGGACCCGTGCGAGCCGCCGCGCTCCGGACCCATGCCGCATCCGGCGATTGGCCATGAGCCGGAGATCGCTGTCATTGACAAGCGGCTGCGCGAGAAAGGCTTGAAGCCATTTCCCTTACCTGTGGCGATTGACCTGCATCCCGGCGGCACATGCGTGCGTTGCCGGACCTGCGACGGCTTTGCCTGCAAGCTGGGTGCGAAGAATGATGCCGAAGTGCGGCTGGTCGATCCGGCGATTGCAACCGGGAATGTCGACCTCATTCTTGAAACAATGGTGCACAGGCTGGTGACGGATGATACCGGGCGCAAGGTAGTTGGGGTTGACGTTGAACAAAAAGGCGAAAAGAAAACCATCCCGGGCGAGTTGTTCATTTCTTCGGCGGGCGCCATCAATTCGGCGGCGCTGTTGCTGCGCTCGGCCAATGCAAAACATCCACGGGGCCTTGGCAACAACAGTTCGGACCAACTGGGCCGGAACTACATGGCGCATAACAACACCGCCATGATGGCGGTGAACCCATTGAAGAAAAACAATGTGGTGTTCCAGAAATCGCTGTGCATCAATGACTATTATCTTGCGAATGACGTGAAGCCATACCCGCTTGGCAATGTGCAGGGCCTGGGCAAGCTGCAGGGCGGCATGTTGACTGCGAACATGAAGGCCGTGCCGGAATGGCTGATGAGCTGGTTTGCGACGCGCAGCGTGGACTGGTGGATTATGTCGGAAGACTTGCCTGATCCCAATAACCGCGTGTCGGTCGATGGCGACGGCAAGATCAGGCTGTCCTATACGCCGAACAATCTGATATCGCATGGCGAGCTGGTGAAGCAATGGACCAAGCTGATGCGGTCCATGGGTTATCCGATCATCATCACGCAAAAGATGGACATCAAGGTCGCCATGCATCAATGCGGCACTGCGCGGTTTGGCAGCGATTCCAAAACATCGGTGCTCGATCCTTTCTGCAAGGCGTGGGATCTGGACAATCTCTATGTCGTTGACGCGTCGTTCCTGCCATCCTCGACAGCGGTCAATCCATCGCTCACCATCGTGGCCCAAGCGGTGCGCACCGCAGAGCACTTGACCCGAAGCGTTGTGAAGAACCGGACTTATGCGAATGCAACAGTTTAGCGAATTGGCGTAGAGCGCAGCAGGATCGACATGGACCGACGTGACATCCACAATTCCGACATCCCCATCCTGTGCCGCTCATGCGAAGCGCGGCACAAAGGGATATGCGGAGTGTTGTCGGCTTCCGAACTCACTGAATTGAGCCGCCATACGATCAAGTCCATCCATGCCGCTGAGACTGACGTCGTGCCAGCGGGGCAGCCCTTGACACGATATGCGAACATCCTGAGCGGCGTCGTCAAATTGAGCAAGCTGACGGCTGACGGACGGCAACAGATCGTCGGCATGCAGTTCGCGCCGGATTTCCTCGGACGCCCATTTGCGCGGCAGAGCGATGTCGGCGTGCAGGCGGCAACGGCCGTGCGGGTCTGTTCATTTCCCGTCAACGTGCTGGAAAAACTCATCAGTCAATCACCTGAACTTGAGCACAAGCTGCATGAACAGGCGCTGCAGGAGCTGGACGAGGCGCGCGACTGGATGTTGACGCTTGGGCGCAAGACGGCTTCAGAAAAAGTCGCGAGTTTCCTTTACATGGTTGCCGCGCACTTCAATCCCGAGGCTGAGACCAAGGGCGGTACCGCCAGCTTTGACATTCCGCTGAAGCGCTCCGACATCGCCGACTTCCTCGGCCTTACAATTGAAACGGTAAGCCGGCACATGACCAAACTGCGCCAAGCCAACGTGATTGTGCTCATCAACAACCGCACGGTGGAGGTGCCTGACATGGCGCGCCTGCATCGCCTTTCGGAACAAGACATTGGCAAGAGCTGGGGCTAGAGCCTCACGGCGATTGCAGCAAACTGAACAGACAGGAGCAGCGCATCCTAGATCCGGACCAAGGATGGCCACCTCAAACCATCGGCGCGCCGCCTTCGGATTTGCGCCGCGCAACATAGGCATCAAGTTCTTCGATCTTGCCTTGATCCAGCCTCGGTTCTTCATAGTTGGCAAGCAATTGCTTCCACACCATATTCGCTTTCTCTCGCGTTTGAACTGCACCACGCTCCAACCAGGTTTCGTGATTGTCCCAATTGGAAATGAGTGGCGAATAAAAAGCCGTCTCAAACCGCGCCATGGTGTGCTCTGCGCCAAAAAAATGGCCGCCGGGCCCGACGCTGCGGATCGCTTCAATGGCAAGCGTTTGTTCATCGACAACAACCGGATCAAAATACGCCGCCATCATCTGCAGCATTTCGCAATCGAGAATGAGTTTTTCAAAACTCGCCGTCAGGCCGCCATGCATCCAGCCAGCGGCGTGATTGATGAGGTGCGCGCCACCCATCATCGATCCCCATAATGCCATCTGGCTTTCGTATGCGGCTTGCGCATCCACTTCATTCGCCGCCGTCACATTGGACGAGCGGAATGGCACCCCAATGTGCCGCGCCAATTGGCCTGAAGCTTGCGCCGCTTTCACATATTCCGGCGTGCCAAAGGCTGGCGCACCCGTGCGCATGTCCACATTGGACGTAAATCCGCCATACATTGCCGGAACGCCGGGCCGTACAATTTGCGTGAGCGCAATACCGGCGAGCGCTTCAGCATGCTGCTGCACCAATGCTCCGGCAAGAGTCACCGGACTCATGGCACCAGCAAGCGTGAATGGCGTGATGGCAAGGACTTGCCCATGCTCCGCCATGGCGATCAGTCCTTCGGCCATCGGAATATCGAGTTGCAATGGCGAATTGGTGTTGATGATGCCGAGAAGAATGGGGTCGTCCTTCATCTGCCCTGGCGTTATGCCATGGGAGATCGCGGCCATCGCTATGCCGTCCATGGTGCGAGCATGACCCAGCGTCTGCGTCTGCCAGTTCTTGTCGAGCAAGGTTATCTGCGCGCGGTAAATATCGAGATGCCGCGTGTTGGCGGGCAAGTCCATCGGCTCAAACGGCCCGCCGCCTTCCTGATGCAAGATGTTCAGTGATTGAATGACGCGCAGATAATCACACATCTCCTGATAGGTGCCGGTACGCCTCCCGCGTTCATTGTCCATCACATAGGCCGGCCCGCCGACGGAAGCAAAAATCAGAGCGTCTTCACCAAGCTCGATATTGTGGTTGGGGTTGCGCGCGCGGAGTTTGAATGATTTCGGGACGTGGCGCAGATGTTCAGTGATGAGAACAGAATCAAAGCGGACCATCTCACCCGCAACGTCAGCTCCGGCATTCTTAAAGAGTTTTCGCGCCGGTTCATGCAGCACGCGCATGCCAATCTCATTCAGCACTCTCAATGCCGCGTGATGGATCGCCTCGATCTGGTCCGCGCTCATCACCTCAATCGGCGCATACGGCCGCCTGACTTGCCTGAATGGCGGCTGATCAACGCCGCTTGATGATCGGCTGCGGCGCTGAATTCCGCGGCGGCCAGCCGTCATTCTGCGGCCTGAGGTGTTGCGGCGAAATCACGTGGCGCAAATGGCGCGTCGCGGCGAGGCATGATGGCGGTTGCATCGCAGCCCAACTCACGCGCCGTCTTGTGGCCCTGGTAGACCGCATGGACAATGGCGCCCGGCGCATTGGCGTCGCCCGTGAGATGCAATGTCTCGATGCCTGCAGCTTTGAGATCAGACTGCGCCAGCGCCTCATGCAAAGCACTGCCCCCTGCCCGCTGTCCGACGATCACCAGCGACCGCGCCTTGATTGATCGCGCTTCGCCGCTGAAAACTTGCGCCAGTGAAAGCGTTTCACCATCAAACTCTGTCACAGTCTCCAGCGTGCGATAGGCAATGCCGCGACGCGCCAATGCTGCATGCACCAGCGATTGTTCATTGGTGAGAAAACTCCACGCCGCAGCACCGCCCGTTGTGGTGATGTAAGTTACAGTCATGTCCTTGGCGCTCAAGTCCTCGGCGATGGCTGTGCCCAGATAATAATTGTCATAGTCAAAAACCGCGATGGGGCTTTCCGGCACAGCACCTCGCGCGAGATCGGCAGGCGTATAGACGCGCGGCCCCTTAACCGTGCCGCCTGGCACTTCACTCGATCCACACAACACAGGCAACCACCCCGAACCTGTCGCAATCACCACATGCAGTGCACCGAACTCCAGAACATCCGCAGCAGTGAGTTCGCTTTCCGGAAACAGCGTCACATTTTCCAACTGGCGCAATTGTCCCAGCCGATAATTCACCACGCGGTGCCATGTTTGCAGCCCGGGAAGTGACGTTTCCCAAACAAGCCTTCCGCCAAATACACGCGACTTCTCCGCCAGCGAGACCTGGAAGCCGCGCCGCGCCAATGTCAAAGCAGCTTCAAGCCCGGCCGGCCCGCCACCGACAATCAATACGGATTCGCCGCGATCCTTCTTTACTTTTTCCGGATGCCAGCCGCGCCGCCACTCCTCGCCTGCCGTCGGGTTCTGCGTGCAACGCACCCACACGCCATCATGCCATGACGAAATGCAGATGTTGCAGCCGATGCATTCGCGGATGTCGGCCTCGCGCCCCTCATCAATTTTCTGCGGCAGAAACGGATCAGCAATCGAAGGCCGGGCACCTCCTATGAAATCCAGAATGCCGCGCTTGATTTGCGACACCATCGTATCAGGCGAAGTGAAGCGGCCAACACCCACAACAGGTTTGCCCGTGATGGATTTCACAAAATCAATCACAGGCTCATGACTGGCTTCCGGCGTGAAGCGCGATGCAGCACAATCGGTGGCGCTGTAATCCATCTTCACGTCAAAAAGATCGGGCGCGTCTTTCAGATGTCCAATGACTTCATGGGCCTCCGAGGGGGCATTCTCCGATTTCCGTGCGCGCAATTCCTGCATCGACATGCGCACTGCAATGGCGCAGCGCCCATGCGTCGCCTCGCGCACCGCATCAATCAGTTGCTCGACCAACCGCACGCGATTGCGCACCGACCCGCCATAATCATCTGTACGCTGATTATAATCAGACAGCAGAAACTGATAAGGCAGATAGCCCATGCCGGCATAGACATAGATGACGTCAAACCCGGCCCGCTCTGCCTTGATCGCCGCCAGTCTGTGCCATTCTATCAGTGCCGCAATATCCGCCTTGTCCATGATCTTCGGCCGCGCTGCCGACATGAACGGCACATGCACCGGTGCCCACGGCACACCTGACGGTGAAAGCGGCGCATAGCGCGTGGTGCGGTTCACCGCGGCCGCACCGCCATGCCAGAGCTCCACACCAGCGAGCGCGCCATGTTCATGCACCGCGTCCGTCATCACGGCATGTGAACGGATGTCAGCCTCATCCCACAGCGACGCAAAAGGGAACGGACTGTCATCGGAACTTGGATCAACCGAACAAGCTCCCGTGCACACAACGCCCCAGCCACCTTCCGCCTTCATTCCGCGGAAAGCAGCGCGCACATGCGGATTAGCATTGGTCATGCCTGACGCGTGCGGCACCTGATAGAACCGGTTCTTGGCTGTCTTTGGTCCAATTTTCTGCGGTTCAAACAGGACATCGTAACGGGGATTGCGCGGCATGATGCGGGCGATGCTAGGCGTCTGCCGTTGACATGGTCAAGTGTTGACGGCGCCACCGCATCTCTGCAAGCTCATCGGATGCCTGCCATCCGAGATGCGTTTCCCTTCACGGTGAACATCACCGAAAATATCATGATCCCCCTGCCCGACGGCACGCAGCTCGCGGCGAAAATCTGGCGGCCGCAGACATTGGAACCCGTTCCAGCACTGCTCGAATACTTGCCTTATCGCAAACGCGATGGAACGCGCACCCGTGACCAAGGCATGCACATGTATTTCGCTGGCCACGGCTACGCCTCAATCCGCCTCGACATACGTGGTTCCGGTGACAGCGAAGGCCTCATCGATGATGAATACGCCGTGCAAGAACAAATTGATGGTTGCGACGCCATTGCCTGGATTGCGCACCAGCCTTGGTGCAATGGCAAGCTCGCCATGTTCGGCATTTCCTGGGGCGGCTTCAACGCACTGCAAATAGCCGCCCGACAGCCGCCTGCGTTGAAAGCCATCATCACAGTTGGCTCCACTGATGACCGCTATGCGACGGATGTGCATTACATCGGGGGATGCTTGTCGAAAGACAACTTCGACTGGTCGAGCACCATGTTTGCGCATAATGATCTGCCGCCTGACCCGGAAATTGTCGGTGATGGGTGGCGCGACATGTGGCTGAAACGCATGGAGCACAACACGCCATGGATTCTTGAATGGCTGAAGCATCAACGCCGCGATGGCTATTGGAAGCAAGGTTCCATCTGCGAAGATTTCAGCAAGATCATAATCCCCGTCTATGCCGTGAGCGGCTGGGCCGACAATTATTCTGAAAGCATTCCGCGCCTTCTCACCAACTTGCATGTGCCGCGCAAAGGATTGATCGGACCCTGGGCACATTCCTATCCGCACGATGTTTCCGTGAAGCCTGCCATTGGCTGGCTGCAGGAAGCATTGCGCTGGTTTGATCACTGGTTGAAAAACGTTGACACGGGGATCATGGATGAAGCCACGTACCGCGTGTGGATGCAGGACAGCGTTCCGCCGCAAACCTGTTATCTGGAACGTGAAGGACGCTGGATTGCAGAGAATCAATGGCCATCACCGCGCATCAAAAGCAAGAAACTGTCGCTTGGCGCAGATGGCAAACTTGCCGAGCGCGGTGCACGCAAAGGCAAACGCCCTGTTTGCTCGCCGTTATGGGTTGGTCTCGCAGCCGGTGAAGTTGGCCGCTACGGTGAAGACGCCGAGTGGGCCCCCGACCAGCGTGAAGATGATGGCGGCTCGGTGATTTTTGTATCGGCACCGCTCACCAAACGCACCGAAATTTTGGGAGCGCCGCTACTGCATCTGGAGTTCACCAGCGACAAACCGCAGGCACTGATCTGCGTGCGTTTGAATGACGTCGCTCCAGATGGCCGCTCTACCCGCGTCACTGTCGGACTTCTCAACCTCACGCATCGCGACAGCCATGAACACGCTACTCCGTTGAAACCCGGGAAAACGTACCGCACCATTGTCGACCTGGATGACATCGCCCACGCCTTTCCCAAAGGCCACCGCATCGCTGTCTCACTTTCGACAACCTACTGGCCTATCGCCTGGCCTTCGCCTGAACTTGCCACCATCACCGTGGCCTGTGGTGTGAGCCATCTCGCATTGCCGGTGCGCCCGCCAAATTCGGCAGACAGAAGGCTCAAGCCGTTTGCCAAACCTGAATCTGCGCCGCAAACACCATCAACACAGCAGCCAGTCAAAGCGCGGCATCGAAGAACAGTGCATCGTGATCTTCTGACCGGCCAGATGACTGTCGATTTCCCGCGCTGGACTTACGCCAAGGAAATGGCCGACATCGGCCAAACGCAAACGTCGGAGGCCCATGCGCGCCACACCATCACTGATGGCGATCCGCTGTCGGCCCGCATTGACACAGAATATCACGTCGAACTGAAACGCCGCGACGCCAACATTTCCCACAAGAGCAAAGGGGTCATGCGCTGCGATGCGACCCATTTCATCATCGACATGGAACTTGAGTGTTTTGAAAATGGCGCGAAGGTTTTCAGTCGCAGCTGGCACGAGGAGATCAAACGTGACATGGTTTAAGACAAATCTTGGGAGATTTGGGGTGCCGTGATTGTCTATGCCACCAAGCGCATTTTGCTCGCTCTCGTGATCCTCTGCGTGGTCATGCTGGCCATGTATGCGATGGTGTTTCTGGTGCCCGGCGATCCTGCATCACTTGCCCTCGGCCCCCGCGCCACACCGGCCTTGCGCGCCGAACTCACCCAGCGCATGGGTTTGGATCAGCCATTTGCCATCCAGATCTTCCGCTTCTTCCGCAACGCGCTCACCGGCGATCTGGGCTACGACGTCTGGTCCAAGCGCCCCGTCTTCGATGAAATAGCCGAAGTATTTCCGAACACCTTGATCCTCGGCCTCGTCGCCATGCTCTGGGCCTTGGTGCTGGGCGTCATCCTCGGCTGTCTCGCCGTTGTCTATCGCGGCACATTCATGGACCGCCTGCTTGGCGTTCTTTCGGTCAGCATGATTTCCATTCCATCATTCGTCATCGCCATTTATGCGCTGCTGATCTTCGCCGTCTGGCTGCAATGGCTGCCCGCCATCGGCGCCGGAGAAAAAGGAGATATCTGGAGCCAGACCAAAGCTGTCCTTCTTCCTGCCTTCGCCGTCGGCATCAGCTGGGTTGGCTATCTCGCCCGCATGGTGCGTGCCTCGATGCTCGAGGTCATGGGCGCAAATCACATTCGCACCGCCCGCGCCTTTGGCCTCAGCGAACGGCGCATCGTGTTCAAATATGCTTTGCGCATTGCAATCATCCCGACGATTTCTGTCGTTGCCGTAGGTCTCGGCAGCATTCTGTCGAGTGCAGTTTTTGTCGAGACAGTGTTCACGCGACCGGGCATTGGCACGCTGGTCACCGCCGCCGTGCAGAAGCGCAACTATCCCGTCGTCATGGGCACAGTGTTGGTGATGACGGCTTTCTATCTCGCCATCGTCACACTCGCCGACCTGTTGATTGCGCGGCTGGACCCTAGGGTGCGTGATGTCTTGCGCAGTTGAACCGAACGGCAAGTCGGCGTGGCGCGCATTGCTTCGCGATCCCATGGGCCTGTTCGGACTCACACTGGTCGCAGCCTTTGTTGTGATGGCGCTGTTTGCGCCATGGATTTCACCGCACGATCCATTGAAGCTCAGCGTCACATCGAAATTCCAGGGACCGAGCTTCGAACATTGGGCGGGCACCGATCAACTCGGACGCGATACTCTGTCGCGCATCATCTACGGTGCCCGCACTGCTCTTTCGATTGCACTCACGGCAACAGGCATCGCCGGCATTCTCGGTTTACTGCTCGGCCTCATTGCCGGTTTCGGTCCGCGCTGGCTCGATGGCATCCTCGTGCTGATCTTTGACTCGCTAAGCTCGCTGCCAATGATCATGTTCGCGCTAGCCGTCATCACGGTGCTTGGCCCAGGCACATTCACATTGATGGTCGTCATCGTTCTCATTTCAATTCCAGGCTATGCACGCCTCATCCGCGCCCAAACGCTCACGCTGAAAACCAGCGACTTTATCGCAGCTGAGCAATCCATGGGCGCATCCATGCCGCGAATTCTACTGGTGCATCTATTGCCCAATGTGGCAGGACCGCTTGTCATCATTCTCAGCATGGATGTACCTGTGGTCATCATGCTGGAAGCGGGCCTCAGTTATCTCAATCTCGGGGTTCGTCCGCCAACGCCGTCCTGGGGCAATATCCTCTATGACGGTTACACGTCGCTGCGCTCGGCACCCTTCATGGTGATTGCGGCTGGCATTCCCCTCATTCTCGCAACGCTTGGATTCACATTTCTCGGCGAAGGATTGCGCGATGCACTCGATCCCAAACTGCAAGTGCGGGCGCCACGATGACGACACCGCTTCTCGCCATCGACAACCTGTCCATTTCCTATGCAACAGGCGAGGCCCGCATCCACGCTCTACGTCAGGCTTCATTGATGACGAACAAGGGCGAGGTCATCGGAATTGTCGGTGAAAGCGGTTGCGGAAAGTCCACGCTTGTCTCCGCGATCATCAATTTGCTGGCGGCAAATGCCGAGGTGAATTCAGGCGAGGTGCGGGTCAACGGCAAGGATATCCTGAAACTCTCTGTCGAAGAAAAACGCGCTGTGCGCGGCGGCGAAATCGCCATGGTGTTTCAGGACCCGATGACGTCCTTCAATCCGGTCCTCACCATTGGCGATCAGCTCACGGATTTTCAGCACCGATTCAAACAGCGCACGACTAAAGAGAAGACCGCGCAGGCGGAAGCCATGCTGGCCCATGTCGGCATCGCCAATCCGGATTTGTGCCTTGGCCGTTTTCCGCACGAACTGTCCGGCGGCATGCGCCAGCGCGTGGCGATTGCCGCAGCCTTGCTGATGCAGCCCAGCATCTTTCTGGCCGATGAACCGACAACCGCACTTGATGTCACCATGGAAGCGCAGATCATCCATCTGCTGCGCGAACTCCGCAACGAACTCGATGGCGCAATCATCGTGGTCACACATCATCTGGGCGTAGTCGCTGAACTCTGTGACCGCGTCTATGTCATGTATGCAGGCCAGATCGTGGAGCAAGCGCTGGTCGATGATATATTTCATGCTCCGCGGCATCCCTATACGAAAGCGCTGATCGCCTGTGATCCGGCGCATATTCATGACACTACTTCACGGCTTCCGACCATCCCTGGCCGCGTTCCCAATCTCGCCAGCCCGCCACCCGGATGCAGTTTCTTTGCCCGCTGCACGGTGGCGAAGGAACACTGCAAATCGACAACGCCGCCATGGGTCGAAGCATCTTCAACTCAAGCCGCACTCTGTCATGAGGTCAAACCGTGACGGCACTGCTCGCGATCGAAGATGTCTCAGTCAGATTGCCCGCATCTGGCGCGATCCTCTCCAGCTTTGTGCCCGGTCCCGCCGCATCCTTCAACATCCTCGAAGGCATCACGCTTTCTGTCGCCCGCGGCGAAACATTTGGCCTTGTCGGCGAGTCAGGTTCAGGCAAAACCACATTGGCGCGCGCAATTCTTGGCCTCACACCCGTAAGCGCCGGACGCATGATGTTTGAGGATCAGGAACTCGGCACCCGCCAGTCGTTCGCAGCCTTGCGCAAAAAATCTGCGATGATGTTCCAGGATGCCGTTGCATCGCTGAGCCCGCGTCTCACCATTGGTTCGCTCATTACCGAACCATTTGTCATTCATGGCCTGGCGATGAACAACCGCAAGGAAAAAGCAACCGAGCTTCTCGATCGTGTGGGCTTGCCCGCTGAAATGGCCAGTCGATATCCCCATGAGCTTTCGGGTGGACAAGCGCGGCGCGTCGGCGTGGCGAGGGCTTTGGCGCTCAATCCGGCACTGGTGATAGCCGATGAACCGACAGCTGGCCTTGATGTTTCCGTGCAGGGCGAGATTCTCAATCTCATGTCCGGTCTCAAATCGCGCTTGGGTTTGAGCTATCTCATCATCTCACACAATCTGGCGCTGCTGCGGGTGATCACTGACCGGATCGCTGTCATGTATCTCGGCCGACTGGTCGAAGCCGGCCCGACGCGCCAAGTTTTCACCCAGCCTTTGCACCCTTACACAAAGAGCCTGATTGCCGCCGAACCGCAGCCTGATCCCAGAAAACGCCGCAGCGACCTCGCCATCAAGGGAGAAATCCCCAGCATACTGGCGAGGCCCCGGGCTTGCGAATTCCACACGCGCTGCGGTTTCGCGCGCGATGTGTGCAGGCGCGAAGCACCCCAATTGCGCGAAGTTGAAGCCGGGCGTAGAGTCCGCTGCCATCTTGCAGAAGAATTAAAAGCATGATCGGGAGGATACCATGGCACTGACTTGGAGAACGGACCGTCGCGGATTGCTGAAGGCGGGGGGCGCCATGCTGGCAGGCATAGCCGCTGCGCCACATATGTCATGGGCCGCCGATGGCAACACGCTGCGCATCCGCGCCACTGCTGACCTACAAGTACTCGATCCCAAGGGCATCATCGGTGAACTTGACGACATTATTCCGCGCTGCACGCAAGTCACCTTGGTGCGGCTCGGCGACATGCGCGAAGGCCACCAGATGTCAAACTATGCAGCAGAGAAACTGGAATGGCTCGATCCGCTGAAAATCGCCTTCACATTGCGTGATGGATTGAAGTGGAACAATGGGTTTGGACCAGTCACCACAGAAGACGTGAAGTTTTCTTTCGAGCGCATCGCAGGCAGCGATTCCGCCTGGGCCTATCAATTCGAGAAAATGGAAAAGGTCGAAGTCATCGATGCGCGCAACGGCATCGTTCACCTGAAGCAACCGTTCAAGCCATTCCTGGCAATTGCACTTCCCTATTATGGCGGTCACATCGTCTGCAAAACAGCGGTGGAAAAAGCCGGCGGCAGTTACACCACGGAAATTCCGGCGCAATGCGGACCGTTCCTTCTGGAAAAATGGGAGCAAAACCAGAAAGTCACACTCACCGCCAATCCGGATTGGAATGGCGAGAAGCCAACTTTCGCCAAAATTGAACTCTTCATCGTCTCGGATGACCAGGCCGCCCTGCTTGCCTATGAAGCTGACTCCTACGACTTCACGCGCCTTGCCGTGACGTCGGCAAAGCAAGTGAAGGCGAATACGCCCAAGGGAAGCAAGCTCATTGAAGCGCAATCCACCCGCTATGCCTGGCTCACCATCAACATGAATGCCGAGCCGCTGAAAGACTTGCGCGTGCGCCAGGCGATACAGTATGCCTATGACGGCGATGCGGTGCTGCAAGGCGCTTACGATGGATTGGTTTCGCGTTCCGCTGGTGTGGTGCAACCGGGCACGCAATTCGCGCGCGAGAAAAACAAGATCGCTACACGCGATGTCGAAAAAGCCAAGGCCCTGCTGGCGGAAGCAGGCGTTTCCGGCCTCACACTCAAACTTGTGGCGCTCACGGATTCCACCTCTCAGGCCATCGCGCAAATCATTCAGGCCAGCATGGCGGACGCGGGCATCACCATTGAAATCCAGCCAACAGAAGATGCCGCCTATTGGGCGCTCGGCGACAAGACGCAAGGTGACGCCTACAAATCCCTTGAACTTGTTTTGATGAACTTCGCCGGCGGCATTGATCCCACCGAAAATCTCGTGTGGTTCCGCCCCGATCAGATCGGCGTCTACAACTGGTCATTCTTTGACAGCAAGGAATTTGAGGACCTTTATCAGAAAGGTGTCGTTGAGCAGGACGATGCAAAACGCCGCATGATCTTCAACACGATGGAAGACCTCATGGAAGACTCCGGCGGGTTCATCTTCATCTGCTTCGAGCCATACTTGGCGATCCATCATGACAATCTCCAACCCGTCATTCTCGCCGACGGGCATCCGAACCCGACGATGTTCAAGTGGGTTTGAAGCGCCGATGGGAGACAAGCGGCGGCGATCAGGTTCTTGTTGACCGCCACGTTCCTGGCGCCAGTCCCGTATGTTTCTTGAACTCACGATTGAAATAAGCAGGATCATGAAATCCGAGCTCATGGGCAATGTCTTCGGCTGAGCGGATGGTGAATTGCAACAACCGCTTGGCCTCCAGCAGCCGCCGTCGCAGGATCAGTTTCTTCACGGGAACTCCGAATGCAGACTTCGCCGCCTTGTCGAGCAAGTGACAGGTTGTATGCAAATCTCTGACATAACTCCCGACCGGCCGCTTTTCACGGAAGCGATTGTCGACCATGTGCCGCAAATTTTGCGCCAATGGAGATTGCCGGTGCAGATTTTTGCCATTGTCCGGCACAAGATTTCTGGCGATGAACGCCAGAGCAACGCCTACCAGATTTGCTATGGCTGTTTGGCGGCCATCGCAGGAACGGTTATACTCGCGCAACAGCAGATGCATGATCAGCCTGATATCCCGCCAATCCACCTTGCTCACCTGCTTCTCCAGAAATGCCGCCTGCTGGTGAATTGCGCTGCGATGACTTTGGGCACCGGCAAGCGCCTCATTGGCGATTGAAACGACGATGGCATCGGATGCTGGCCGCACAGAGAATCCGTGCACCACATCGCTCGGCACGAAGCTGATTGCAGGCGCTGAAAATGTCCAAGAGCGATCTTCGATGCGATAGGCGCCGCCGCCTTTTGTCCAAAAGGTAATCTGCGCCATTTGCGGATGCTTGTGGGCGGCTACATTGCCACGATGCAGGAATCTGCGGGTCGAAACGAGCTCCACATGGAGGAAATCCACATCCAGCGCCTGGACGGGTTCACCATAAACGAAATAGCTTGGAATGTTGTTTTTGGCCACAATGCCGGAAAAAGTACAATCTATTTCGGGGATTTGTCAATTCTCATGACGCGCTGGACCAACTAGAGTCGCTCCATCAGGGAGAACTCCATGCGCTCAGAAGATTATCGCAAAGACCAGAAACGGCCGTTCACGGGCGCAGAATATCTCGAAAGCCTGCGCGACGGCAGAACTGTTTTCATCAATGGCGAGCGCATTGCTGATGTCACCACTCATCCCGCCATGCGGAATTCGGTGCGGTCACTGGCGCGTCTCTATGATGCGTTGCATGATGAAAAGACCAGGGCGAAGCTCACCGTTGAAACTGACACAGGTTCCGGCGGCTACACGCACAAATACTTCCGCGTCGCCAAGTCATCCGCCGAACTGGTGGCGCAACAAGGCGCCATCACCGACTGGTCGCGCATGAGCTATGGCTGGATGGGACGCACGCCCGACTACAAGGCCGCATTGATGAATACGCTTGGCGCCAATGCCGAGTGGTATGGGCCGTTCAAGGACAATGCCGTGGCCTGGCACAAGCGTGCACAGGAGTCCGTGCTGTTCATGAACCACGCCATCGTCAACCCGCCCATTGACCGGCACAAGCCGGCGGATGAGGTGAAGGATGTTTTCGTTCACATCACCAAGGAAACGGATGCTGGCATTTTTGTTTCGGGCGCCAAGGTGGTGGCGACGTCAGCGGCACTCACCCATTACAATTTTCTGGCGCAGAGTTCCGCCACCGTTACGGAAGACCCCTCCCTCTCGGTGATGTTCATCGTGCCGATGAACGCGCCGGGCATCAAGATGATCTGCCGGGTATCCTATGAGCAGACAGCAAATACAGTGGGACATCCGTTTGACTACCCGCTTTCGTCGCGGTTTGACGAAAATGATGCCATTCTCGTTCTGGACAATGTGTTCATTCCGTGGGAGGACGTTTTGGTTCTGCGTGATGCCCAGAAAATTCTCTCATTCCATCCGGCGTCAGGGTTCATGCATGGCTATTGTTTCCAGGGCTGCACGCGCCTCGCGGTTAAAATGGACTTTCTCGCCGGGCTGCTCGCAAAAGCCTTGCGCGCCACTGGCGGCGATGCTTTCCGGGGAAATCAAGCAGCGCTTGGGGAGGTGATCGCGCTGCGCCACATGTTCTGGAGCTTCTCCAACGCCATGGCGCATAATCCGCAGCCCTGGGCCAGCGGTGCTGTTCTGCCCAATCTGGAATCAGCGCTGTGCTATCGCACTTTCATGTCAGAGGCTTACCCACGCGTCATCGAAACGGTGCGCAGAATCGTGGCATCGGGCCTCATCTATCTGCCATCGTCGGCCGCCGATTTCAAAAATCCGGAGATCAACAATTACCTGGCGAAATATGTGCGCGGCTCAAATGACATGGGCCATATCGAGCGCATCAAGATCATGAAGCTGCTGTGGGATGCAACAGGCACAGAGTTCGGCGGGCGTCACGCGCTCTATGAACTGAACTATGCCGGCGCACCCGAAGAGGTTCGCGTGCAGGTGCTGAAGGGGGCCGAACGCACAGGCACGCTCAAGCGCATGGAAGAACTGGTTGACACGTGCATGAGCGACTACGATGAAAATGGCTGGACCGGACCGACATGGCTTCCACCGCTTGGAACACAGATCAAGTGAGGCGCAAGTTTACCAGCTCATCGAGAAGGTCGAGCAACGACTCAAGCTTCTTCTTTCCTACTTCTTGTTCGAGTTTTCCGTAGATCAGAAGGCTCTCGGGGCTGGCGCGCCGGATAAGTGCTTCACCAGCGGGGGCAATTTCAAGCATGACCCGCCGAGCATCACTTCCATCTTTTTGTCGACGTATGAGTTTGCGCTCCTCAAGGGAACGGATCATGCGGGTGAGGCTCGGCGCAAGGATTGAGGCGCGTGCGGCGACTTCAGTTGCATCAAGGCGGCCAGCTTCTGCCACGACACGAACAACGCGCCATTGCTGCTCGGTGACATTGTGGCGGCTGAGCATGGGGCGGAAATTGACCATCACCGCTTCACGCGCCCGCAGCAATGCCATGGGCAGGGACCTGCGAGTTTCCTTCGGTTTACCTCTGACCATCAAATTGCCATTGACTGCGATGGACAATAAATTAACATGTTAATTAAATCAGGGTCAATGCCAATGCCGCATTTCCGAATCGAGTATTCAGCAAACATGCCGGGCACTTTCAACGCGGCGGATTTTTGCCGTGCCATGCATGGCGCCATTCTCGACACCGGACTGTTTGAACTTGGCGCCATCCGCGTGCGGGCGTTTGCGGCAGAAAGCTTTGCCGTTGCGGACCAACTGCCCGAGAACGCTTTCATTGACATGAATTTCAGGGTTGGCGAGGGAAGGACTTCCGACCAACTGAAACAAGCCGGTGAAACGATTTTTGCAGCGGCAGAGGAACATTTGAAACCATGCCTTTCCACCCCGCATTTTGCCTTGAGTTTCCTGATCGAGGAAATCAACGGAAAGCTGAGCTGGAAGAACAACGCCATGCATGCGCGGTTGCGCGGCAAGTAGAGGAACAGGAATGGCTGCATTTGACGACAATGTGAAACGCGCTGGAACTTTTCTGGAGAGGTTCAAGGCAGATGGCGCGCTCAACCACATCAATGGCGAAGCATGCGCCGCTGCTGACGGAACGACGTTCGAAGTCATTTCGCCAGTTGATTTGAAGCCACTGGCGCGTGTGGCGCATGGGAAGTCCGCTGACATTGACCGCGCTGCGAAAGCTGCCAAGGCCGCATTCCCCGCCTGGGCAGCAATGGACGGCGACAAGCGCAAAGCCCTGCTGCACAGAATCGCTGACGGGATCGTGGCCCGCGCCGATGAGATCGCGCTTGTTGAGGCGATGGATACCGGTCAGGCCATCAGGTTCATGTCCAAGGCAGCTTTGCGTGGCGCTGAAAATTTCCGCTTCTTTGCGGACCGCGCACCAGAAGCGCGGGACGGCAAAGCGCTGAACGCACCCGGCCAAGTCAATGTAACTTCGCGCTCGCCCATTGGCCCTGTTGGCATCATCACGCCGTGGAACACGCCTTTCATGTTGTCGACGTGGAAGATTGCGCCGGCACTCGCCGCAGGTTGCACTCTGGTGCACAAGCCAGCTGAATTCTCACCCCTCTCGGCGCGGCTGCTGGTGGAAATTGCCGAACAAGCGGGCCTTCCCAAAGGCGTTTGGAATCTCGTCAATGGCATGGGCGAAGACGCGGGCAAGGCGTTGACCGAACATCCTGACATCAAAGCCATCGGCTTTGTGGGCGAAAGCCGCACCGGCAGCATGATCATGCGCCAAGGCGCTGAAACGCTGAAACGCATGCACTTTGAACTGGGTGGAAAAAATCCGATCATCGTATTTGCCGATGCCGATCTCGAACGCGCCGCCGATGCCGCCGTCTTCATGATCTACTCGCTCAATGGCGAGCGCTGCACTTCGTCGTCACGCTTGTTGGCGGAACAATCGATCTACGACAAATTCACTTCCATGGTCGCGGAAAAAGCCAAACGCATCAAGGTCGGCCACCCGCTTGATCCGGCAACGGTTGTGGGGCCGCTCATTCATCCCGTGCACGAGAAGAAGGTGCTGGAATATATTGCAATTGGAAAATCGGAAGGCGGGACGCTTGCGGCGGGAGGCAACAAGGTGGATGGCCCGGGCGGCGGATGCTACGTCGCGCCCACACTGTTCACCAATGCCAACAACCGGATGCGCATTGCCCAGGAAGAAATCTTTGGTCCCGTCCTCACTGCCATACCCTTCTCGAATGAAGCGGATGCGCTGGCAATCGCCAATGATGTTCAATATGGCCTTACCGGATATCTCTGGACCAGTGACGTGACCCGCGCCTTCCGCTTCAGCGAGGCGCTGCAAGTTGGCATGGTATGGGTCAATTCAGAAAATGTCCGGCATCTTTCAACGCCATTTGGTGGCGTGAAAAATTCCGGCATTGGCCGTGATGGCGGAGACTGGTCGTTTGACTTCTACATGGAAACCAAAAACATTGCCTTCGCCACAACGCAGCACGCGATACCCAAACTCGGAGGCTGAACATGCCGGTGCCAGTGCCAAACCTCTATCCTGACTTCAATGTTGTGCGTTTGAGCCATGTTGAATTGGCGGTGACTGACCTGAAAAAATCCCGCGCCTTTTATGCCGATACTTTGGGCCTGCAAGTGACCGGTGAAGACTCATCGCAGATTTATCTCCGTGCCATGGAAGAGCACGGCCATCATTGTCTGATCCTGACCAAAGGTGACAAGCCCTGTGCGCGGGTGCTGGGTTTCAAAGTCTTCAGTGAGGGCGATCTTGACAAGGCAAAAATCTGGTTTGAAGCGCAGGGCCGCACAACATCCTGGGTTACGCGGCCCCACCAGGGGCGCACAATGCTCACCAGCGACCCGCATGGCGTTCCGCTGGAATTTTATTTCTCCATGGAGAAACTGCCAAACATCCACCAGAAATACGCGCTCTACAAAGGCGTCAAGCCGCTGCGTATCGACCACTTCAACTGTTTTTCAGAGAGCGTTGACGCGTCGGTGAAATTCTACAACAGCATGGGTTTCCGCGTCACCGAATACACCGAAGACGAAACATCAAAAAAACTTTGGGCGGCCTGGATGCATCGCAAGGGCGGCGTGCATGACATGGCTTTCACCAACGGCCGGGGACCGCGGCTGCACCATGTCGCCTTCTGGGTGCCGACGCCATTGAACATCATCGACCTTCTCGATCTCATGTCAACCACGGGATATCTCGCCAATATCGAGCGCGGACCCGGGCGCCATGGCATCTCAAATGCCTTCTTTCTCTACATCCGCGATCCTGACGGCCATCGCATCGAGATTTATTGCTCCGACTATCTGACCGTTGATCCAGATCTCGAACCGATCAAATGGGACTTGAAGGACCCGCAGCGCCAAACCCTGTGGGGGGCGCCTGCGCCCAAATCCTGGTTTGAAGAAGGATCAACATTTGAAAATGTTGAACCGCGCGAGGCTATCCTCAAGGCCCAACCGATTGTCGCGCCATGATGCACAACGACGAATTCAGAAACTGGGGACACAAGGCCGCCGATTGGGCCGCTGACTATCGCAAGCAATTGAGCGGCTTTTCCGTGCGCGCGCCGTTGAAAGCGGGCGTGACATATAACGCATTGCCTGCTCATGCGCCTGAAAATCCAGAAAGCATGGACACCATCTTCGCGGATTTCGAGGCGCATATCGTGCCTGGCATCACCCACTGGCAGCATCCGCGCTTCTTCGCGTATTTCCCTTCCAACGCTCCGCCGCCTTCGGTCATTGCCGAGCAGCTGGTCAATGCAATGGCCGCGCAATGCATGCTGTGGCAAACATCTCCAGCGGCAACTGAACTTGAAACTCGCATGATGGAATGGTTGCGTGAGGCGCTGGGGCTGCCATCGCATTTCAGCGGTGTCATCCAGGATGCGGCGTCATCATCGACCTTCGCTGCACTTCTCACCATGCGTGAGCGCGCACTTGAATGGCAGGGCAACCAGAAGGGCCTCAGCGGCTTGCCTGCGGTGCGGGTCTATGCGTCGCAGGAAGTGCACTCATCCATCGACAAAGCGATATGGATGTCTGGGATAGGCCAGGATAATTTTGTCCGCGTCCCCGTGCAAGGCGCGCTTCGCGGGATGGATGCAGAAGCACTTGATGCTGCAATCACCGCTGACAAGGCGAACGGCTTGCTCCCTGCGGGCATCGTAGCTTGCGTGGGTGGAACAAGCGTGGGAGGCACGGATGACTTGCGGCTGGTTTGCGCCGTGGCACGCAAGCACAATATCTGTGTACATGTCGATGCGGCCTGGGCCGGCAGCGCCATGATCTGTCCGGAGTACAGGCACTTGTGGGCGGGCATTGATGAAGTCGACTCGCTGGTTTTCAATCCGCACAAATGGCTCGGCGCACAGTCTGATTGCTCCGTCCTCTTCGTGCGTGAATCTCGCGATCTGGTGCGCACACTCGCCATTCAGCCGGACTATCTGAAGTCCCAAGGTGCAGAAGGCATCATCAACTATTCCGAATGGTCAACGGTACTGGGCCGCCGGTTTCGCGCGCTGAAGATCTGGTTCCTGTTGCGCAGTTTCGGGCTTGAGGGATTGCGCGAAGTCATGCGCAATCATGTGGCATGGTCGCGCCAACTCGTGGAGCGGCTGCGCACAGCAAGGAATTTCCGCATCACATCCGAACCGATGTTATCACTTTTCTCGTTCAGGCATGAACCTCCTGGCGTTGCCGATCTTGATGCGCATAATCTCGCATTGGTCAAGGCCATCAACGACGATGGCCGCATCTATCTCACGCAGTCAAAGCTGGACGGCAAGTCGATCATCCGCTTTCAGGCAGGGTCATTCGAGATGCAGCAATCCGATATTGGCGTCGCTTACGAGGCAATAACCCAAATCGCCAGCAGGCTCGCTGCATGACAAAACCGCGCTTCGTCTCATTTACCCGCAACGGCAAGCCGGGGCATGGCCTGTGGGTTGGAAACGGCATTGTTGCTGCCGACGCGAAGTGGCCGACGCTGCAAAGCGCCGTCGAAGCGGATGCACTTGGCCAATTGGCGGAAAATCTGCAAGGCAGGGCCATTGACCACAGTTCCGAAGAGATTGCCTTCGACATTCCCCTGTTGAGGCCGGAGAAAATCATTTGCGTTGGCGTGAATTTTCCGGACCGCAACGAAGAGTACAAGGACGGCCAGACAGCTCCCGCCAATCCCTCATTGTTCATCCGCTTTGCGCGCTCCTTTGTCGGCCACAACCAACCGCTCATCCGCCCGCCGGAATCCGCGCAGCTGGATTATGAAGGCGAGATCGCAATTGTCATCGGCAGAGGCGGCCGCCGAATATCTGAACGAGACGCGCTGCAACATGTTGCGGCGCTGACGCTGTGCAATGAAGGCACGATCCGCGACTGGGTGCGCCACGCCAAATTCAACGTCACGCAAGGCAAGAATTTCGACCGGTCCGGCTCAATGGGCCCGTGGCTTGTTCCGTATACGGATGAAATGCAGCTCGCTGACATTCATTTGGCAACGCGGGTCAATGGCGAGGCACGGCAGCAGGACCGCACCTCGCGCATGATTTTTTCATTTCGGAAGATCATCAATTATGTCTCGACATTCACGACACTTGTTCCTGCCGACATCATCGTCTGCGGCACGCCAACAGGTGCAGGCGCCCGTTTTGATCCGCCCGTCTGGCTGAAGCCCGGTGACGTGATCGAAGTTGAAGCCGAAGGCATCGGCATTTTGCGGAACACGGTTGCCGACGAGGTGGCGTCGTGATGAACCAGGTCGAAATCGCCGCGGAAGCAACAGCTCTCGATGAAGCCGAACGAACGCGCGTTCAGACCGGATTGATTTCACTGCGACACCCGCACGCAACGATGGATGATGCCTATGCAATCCAGGCAGCCTGGGTGAAACAGAAGTTGCTGGCAGGTCGCAAAGTCATCGGCTGGAAAATCGGCTTGACGTCAAAGGCAATGCAATCAGCCCTCAATATCAACACGCCAGATTCTGGCGTGTTGCTCGATGACATGTTGTTTGCCGATGGCGCCACGGTCCCCGCTGACCGGTTCATCCAGCCACGTGTCGAAGCTGAAATCGCATTTGTCATGAAGTCTGAATTGAAAGGGCCAAACATAAGGGCCGCTGACGTACTTGCCGCAACAGATTACGTTGCACCTTCACTTGAAATTCTCGACACGCGGATCATGCGCGTAGATCCTGCAACCAAAAAGCCCCGCAACATCGTTGATACCATTTCAGACAATGCCGCCAATGCGGGAATCGTGCTCGGCAAACAAAAACTCAATCCACGTGATTTTGATTTGCGGTGGATGGGGGCAATTGTTTCCAAAAATGGCGAAGTTGAAGAAACTGGGCTTGGCGCAGGCGTCCTTAACGATCCCGCTCTTGGCATCGCCTGGCTCGCCAACCGCCTGGCGCAATATGGAGAGCATATTTCTGCTGGCCAGATTGTCTTGTCGGGTTCATTCATCAGGCCGATTGAAACCGCGCATGGCGCGATGATCCATGCAGGCTTTGGTTCACATGGCAGCGTAAGCTGCAACTTTGCCTAACGCTTCATCTCGAAAAAATTCACCATCCATTGGGCAAAGACCTTGCCGTCTGCTTGCTCAGTGACGACTTGCTGTTTTGCGATGGCCGCAATGTCCGCGCCAACATCCGGCGCAATCTCATCTGCCAGCGCTGAAATGAAATCCGGCGACATTTCCGGATGATACTCAGTCGTGAAAATGTGGTCGCCAATTCGGTAAGACCCAACGGCGCAATGTTCATCGCCACCCAGAACGACCGCGCCAACGGGCGGCCGCAACAGTTGTTCACTATGGGCGGAATACAACTTCAACGTCCCTCGCTTCGGTTCCATCCACTTTTCAGTTTCCTCAAAGTGAGTTGGGGCAACGCCAAATCCCCAGCCGCCAGGATTCTTGCCCACTTCACCACCCAGCGCCCGGCCAATCAATTGGTGTCCAAAACAAACGCCGACAGTCGGCATTTTCTTCCGATCGATTTCGCGAATGAGGCCCATCAACTTCAAAATCCATGGATCATTACCGGCTGCTGACGCCGGGCTGCCGGTGATCACAAAACCATCAAATTGATCCAGATGATCGGGAAACACGCCGTCTTTCACGGAAATGGCGGTGAATGTCCATTGTGGCCGCAAAGGTTGCAGCAAAGCGCGGAACTTCTCACCATCTTTCGGCCAACGCTGGGCGAAATCGGATTCATCCGTGTTGGCAACCAGAATGCCGATGTGCATGACTTAGTTTTCCAGGTTCAGTTGCCAAGATACTTAACATGTGCAATTTCTGTGTGAAAGAAGAGAAGCTGGAAACGCCATGACAGTGTGGGTGCCAAATGATGACGGTTATGCCGACCTTTCGTCCCATGACAGTTTTGTAGATGGCGCACCTCACAACACGTTTTTCCGCTTGCGCCGCGATGACCCCGTGTCCTGGTGCGACTATGCCGATGGCGAAGGCTTCTGGTCTATCACCCGCCACGAAGATATCTGGAACCTCAACCGCAACACAGAACTGCTGAGTTCGGCGCGCGGCATTCGCATGGAAGACCAGACCCATGAAGAATATCTGGCGCGGCGCACATTTCAGGAAACCGACCCACCTGATCACACGCGCACCCGCATGCTGCTCAACAAGGCGTTTTCGCGGCCCGTGGTCATCCGGTTCGAGAAGCAGATCGCCGATCTGTGCAATCTCGTGCTGGACGATGCGCTGCAGGCAACCGAGTTCGATGCCGTGACGGCAATCGCGCGTGAACTGCCGATGCGCATGCTGGGGCAGATATTGGGCATCCCTGAAAATGACATGGACTGGCTGGTGCGCAAGGGCGATGAACTGATGGGCAACACTGATCCGGATTTCACCGCACACGTGCTGGACAAGACCAACACCGATGAGTTCCGCTTCATGCCGTTCAGGTCGCCGGCCGGAGCAGAACTCTATGTCTATGCCAGGCAGTTGATGGCGGAGAAGGAAAGTTCTGGCGCTGACAAGGGCGTTCTTGGTTTGCTGTTGCAACCGGACTCGGAAGGCAAGGTGATGTCGGAGCTGGAGTTCCAGAACTTCTTTTGCCTCGCGGTGGCGGCCGGCAATGACACCACGCGCTATTCGATTGCTGCGGCACTTCACGCCATGGCCAATCAGAGCGGCGTCCTCTCCAGCATGCAGGCAGGCATGGAGAATGTTTGGGATACGGCTCCTGATGAATTCATCCGTTGGGCCAGCCCCGCAACCTATTTCCGCCGCACCGCAACGCGCGATTTCGAATTGCACGGCAAGTCAATCAAGGCAGGGCAGAAAGTCCTGTACTGGTTTGTATCCGGAAACCGCGATGACAATGCTTTCGACAAACCAATGCAGGTGAATACACTGCGCAATCCCAACCGCCATCTGGCATTCGGGCAGGGCGGCCCGCATGTGTGCCTGGGCATGTGGCTGGCAAAGCTTGAAGTGCGGCTGCTGCTGCAAACATTCACTGCCCGCGTGAGATCAATCGAGCAGACGGGGCCACATGCCTTTGTGCGGTCAAACTTTGTCGGCGGCATCAAGCGCCTACCGGTGCGCGTTACATTGAATTAGGAAACCAAAATGCCCAAGCAACGCCTCAGACTTTTGTTTTGCGATCACCTCAACCTCGCCCGCGGCAAATATCTGCCAGCCGAAAAAATGAAGGCTGATGGTCATTCGCGTTTTTCGCAAGCGCTTTATGGCGTGCATTTCGACCGGGATCTTTTGCCTTCGCCAGGATCGCGCATGCTGGAAGGCGCGCCTGACATGCAGGCCTTCTTCCGCAAGTCCGAGATCCGTGCAGGATGGGAACCAGACACCAAAGTGGTCATTGCGGACTTGCAGCAATGGGATGGCTCACCTGTTCCCATGTGCGGCCGCACCGCCTTGAAGAGCGCAGTCAATGAATGGAGCAAGCTCGGCTACAAGGCCAAGGTTGGACTGGAAATCGAGGCCTATGCGTTTCAGCGCGAAGAAGATGGATCGCTAAAACCCTATGACACGCCGCATTCCTATGTTTATTCAACGGGGCGCTTTGCTGATCCACGCGGCTTTGTTGATGCCATCTGGGAAGCGGCTGAGAAAGCGGGCTTCAAGCTTGAGTCCTTCACTACCGAATATGACACGCCGCAATTCGAGTTCACGCTGAAGTATGATGATGCGGTGAAAGCGGTCGACGATCATTTCCTGTTCCGCGTCATGGTCCGCGAAATCGCACTCGACTTCGGCATCGTTCTCACCTGCCTGCCGAAACCTTTCCCTGGAAAGGGCGGCAGCGGCACGCATGTGAATTTCTCGTTCCTCGACAAGAAGGGCAGGAACGCAATCGGCAATCCCGGCGAGTCCGGGAAGATGACCAAGCTGGCCAAGGGCTGCATTGCGGGTCTGATGCACCATCATCGCGGCATGGCAGCGTTGATCGCGCCCATCGTCAATTCCTATGACCGGCTGAAGCCAGCCAGCATGTCTGGTTACTGGTGCAACTGGGGCGGCGATCATCGCGGCGTGACCACGCGCGTCTCCGCAGAAGGCGGGGCAAAGGCGCGCATTGAGCATCGCATGGGCGATGGCGCAGCGAATCCATACGTGCTTGTTGCGACGGTGTTGCAGGCCGCGCGTCTCGGCTTTTCCAAGAACTATGATTTGCCGCCGCGCGAAACCGGCGATTGCTTTGAGCATACGACGGCGACATCGGCGGCACCTGACAATCTCTCCGACGCATTGGAAGCCTTGCAAGCTGACGAGGCATTGCGCATGGCCGTTGGGGAAATGTTATGCGACAATCAGATTTTCATGAAGCGCGCCGAAGTGGAAAAGACCGGGAAACTGGAAGGCGATGCGATCCGGGATTTCTACATCAACTATATCTGACGGGCCCAGCAGCCAAGTACTTTTGCGCAGCGGCAATTGTTGCTGCGCGAATGCCTGGCATCCGCTCTTCCACGCCGGGTTCCGACTTCCTGTCTTCCATCCAGCCAAGATAGGCGAAGTCCCGCAGCGCCAGGAACAAACCGAGTGCGCGCTCGTCCAACTGCGAAAGCAGGCGATGCGAGCGGTATCCCTCAAACAGAGAAGACTTGATCGCTTCATAATGCGGCTCGGCGCGGTTCTTCACCAGTGCGGAGGCAAGGTCATACATGCGAAAGCCAAAACCGGAATCATCAAAATCAATGATGCGCACATCCGTGCCCGACACCAGTATATTCTGCCGCACGAAATCAGCGTGGATCAGGCCATAGTCAGCGCCAGCATTGCGCAGTGCGTCCAGTTCAGCGCCAGCTTTTTCCCGCGCCTTGAGCAAGACACCGCGCTCTGCGGGGTTGATGCCGCCAGCATTCCAGAATGCGCCCCAGAATGGTGCGTCCCCCACGAAGCCATTGCGATCCCAAGAGTGCCGCTTGAAGCCTGGTGGAATTTCCCACTTATCAGACACGGCGTGCAACCTCGCGATTGTTGCGCCGAGGTTGAAGAAAATCCGCCGAAGCTCATTCTCGCCGTAAGCCAGATGCTCCGTGGAATTGCCCAGCGACGAACCACCAAGCCAGGACAGCAAATCGACATAATGTGTCTTGCCCTCGACAGTCACTTCGGCGAGAAGGGCATTGCCGCGATTGGCCAACGGCTCCGGCACCTGCAAGCCGTTCTGAGCGAGATGCGCCATCCACTGCATTTCAGATTTGATGGCTGCACTGTCGTGATAGCCAAAGCGATGAACACGCAACGCAGCAGCACCGCGCGTGGTTTCCACCTTGAACACCGAATTCTCCCGGTGCATGAACAGCTGCGGCTTTGATGTGATGCAAGGCCAACGCGCACAAGCCATTTCCGCAATCGCAGTCGCCAAAGCAATTGCATGGTCCATAATCACAGCGCCTGCAGGCACTCGTCCAGTGCAGCCAGCATGATGTCGGCATCCGCTTTACCAAAAGGCAGCGGCGGCCTGATCTTCATGACGTTGCAGGAAATGCCGTTGCTGCCCATGAGCACGCCCTTCTGACGCATCATGTTCACCACACGCTCCGCTTCGGCGGTTGCAGGCGTTTTCGTGGCGCGGTCTTTCACCAGCTCGGCACCAATGGCCAGGCCGCGACCGCGCACATCACCAATAATGGCGTGTTTTTCCGCAAGCTTCCGCAAACCGAATTTCGTGCATTCGCCGACAATCCGTGCATTCTCCATCAAGCGTTCCTGTTCCATCACATCCAGCACGGCGTCCGCTGCCGCACAGGACACTGGATTTCCGCCGAACGTATTGAAGTAACCGAAGGCCTTGCGGAACGCGCTCATAATATCGCGCGACGCCGCGACCGCTGCAACAGGATGGCCGTTGCCCATCGACTTTCCCATGGTCACTATGTCGGGCGCAAAGCCAGCAACTTCGTGGCCCCAGAAAGCAGATCCGGCGCGGCCGAAACCTGGCTGAACTTCATCCGCAATGATCATGCCACCAGTTTTGCGCACGGCAGCGATGGCGCCGTCCAGAAATCCCTTTGCCAGTTCCGGGAAACCTTCGTTCACGAATATCGGGCAAACAATCATGCCGGAAACGCCGCTGCCATTTTCGATCAATGAATTACAAGCTGCTTCAACGTCCTCGGCAAAAGCTTTGGCGTGTGCGACTGCGTCACCGCCGATTGGACGGTAGCTGTCCGGGGCCTTTACATGACGAATGTGTTTTCCAAAACCGCCAATCGGAGGCTTCGTGGTTGAGAGCTGCGAGACCGCAGACGTGTTGCCGTGATAGGTGTGGTTGGTGGCGATGATGCCGGTTTTGCCGGTTACGGCCTGCGCCATGCGCAATGCAATGTCATTGGCCTCGCTTCCGGTGCACACCATGATGGCAGAAGAGATGTCGCCGGAAAATGTGCGCATCAGTCTCTCAACGTAGTCGAGAATGCCTTCATGCAAATAGCGCGTATGCGTGTTGAGCACCGCCGCCTGCCTGCAAATCGCCTCCACCACGTGCGGGTGGCAATGGCCGACATGCGGCACGTTGTTGTAGCAGTCAAGATACCTGCGGCCATGTACATCCGTCAGCCACACGCCTTTGCCACTGACGATGTGAACCGGGTCATCATAAAACAGCCGCACATTCGGCCCCAGCAGTTTTTGCCGCCGCGCGATGAGATCCGTCATCTTGCGCCCGACAATGCAATATCGAGTGCGCCGACAATGCGTTGGACATCGGCGACCGCTATAATCAGCGGCGGCGACAGAATGATGTTGGGACCGGAGGCGCGCACCATCACGCCATTTTTATAAGCAATGTCCTGCACCTTTTGAATCACATCCTTTGCGGCGGATGCCTTTGTATCACGGTTGGACACCAGTTCCAGGCAACACATCAGTCCCTTGCCGCGGGCATCGCCAATCAACTCGTGCTTCTCCTTGAGTTCCTTCAGACCTTTCAGCAACTCATCCCCGCGCGCTGCCGCATTCTGATGCACATTCAGCCGTTTGGTTTCAGTCAGGCAGGCCAATGCAGCAGCGGCACCCACAGGATGGCCGGAATATGTATAGCCGTGGCCAATCGATGCCAAAGGAGATTTCGAAGTCTCAAATGCCTCAACCAGCTTCTCGTGGATCATCACCGCGCCAAATGGATAGTAGCCGTTGGTGATGGCCTTTGCAGTGCACATCATGTCGGGCGCAACACCCCACAACCGCGAACCAGTCCAAGCTCCCGTTCGGCCGAAGGCGGTGATCACCTCATCAGCGATCAGCAGGATGCCGTGCCTGTCACAAATGGCACGCATCAAAGGCATGAATGTTTCATGCGGCACGATCACGCCGCCTGCGCCCAGCACGGGTTCCATGACGAAGGCCGCAATCGTATCAGCGCCCTGAAACGCAATTTCATCCTCGAAAAGCGCTGCAATGCATTTGGCAATCACCACACCATCCGTCGTGTTAAATGGATTTCGATAATCCCATGGAGCTGGCAGATGAAACACTCCCGGCAAGAGCGGCTCATAGGCGCGGCGGAAATTGGCATTGCCATTGACCGACGCGCCGCCAAAATGCGTTCCGTGATAGCCCTTCTTCAACGCGAAAAATTTCGTCCGCTCCGGCTGGCCCTTGAGCTTGTGGTACTGTCGCGCCAGCCGCAACGCCGAATCAATTGAGTCAGATCCGCCCGACGTGAAAAAACTGCGCGTCATGCCATCGGGCCTGAAGAACTCCGCAAGCTCCACGCTCAATTCAATCAGCGGCGAATTGCTGGTGCCGCGAAAAGTCGAATAATAAGGCAATTGGTCCAGCTGGTCGCGGATCGCCTTTTTCACCGGTTCACACGAATAACCCAGGTTCACATTCCACAGCCCGCCCACCGCATCGAGAACCGTGTGGCCATCAACATCAGTGATTTCCACACCCTTCGCGGCATTGATGATTTGCGGCGGGTTAATTCGCATCTCTCCGGCATTGGCCATGGCATGCCACATGTGCCTGGCATTGTGCTCTTTCAGGTAATTCGCATTACGCATGGACTTTCTCCGCGCCGGTCATGTCGTCCGGGAAGCTTGATTTCATCTTGCAAGTTTTTCGCAGGCACGTTTCACGTTGCCGTGCGCAATTCCGCCCGTTGCCTCGGTGATCGCCACTGCGGCGTTCAGCACATGTCTTTCAATCAATGATCCGCGCTTTGCGTTGAACCGCGTTGCGACTGCGGCAATAGCAACCGCGCCAATGGCCTGTCGATCGACATTGAAAAACGCCGCCGCAGTGCCTGTCACATCACTTTCGAAACTTCCCGCAGCGCGTCCAAACCCCTTTTCAAACGCCAATGATATGGCGGCGCGCAACGCCTTCTTGGATGTCAACGTATGCGGCGCGACGCGTTCAAGCTTTACCCGCCCAATGTAGTTTCTTGAGAATTCTTCAGGCGCAAATGCCAGGCACGCAAATCCCGACGCCGTTGCATAAAGCGGCAAAGGCTCCGACAGATCGACATAAGCACGCGTCGCCCTTTGAGGCTCGGCAACGGCAATTGTCGAAAGCATGTTGCCGACGAGCAATGACGCATGTGCCGTCTCACCCGTGTCAATTGCGAGCTGGTTCAAAATCGGCTGCACGATTGACGCCAGCGGCAGTGTCGTCTCGCGAATGCGGGCGAACCGCAGGAAAGCTGAACCCAGCCGGTATTTCCTGTTGCCCCGGTTCTGCTCGATAAAGCCGTGTTTGGCCAGCGCCACCAGAAAGCGCCGCGTCGCGGCCTTGTCGAAGCCGGCCATGCGGCCAAGTTCGCTCAACCCGATCTCGGGTTGCGACGGACCAAACAGGCTGAGAAGAGACATGGCTTTGTCGACGGTTTGCATGATGCTACTGCAAAACAGTTTGACAGAGGCAATTGCGGTGTGCAACATAAAATCACCATCGGTGACAATAATGAACCAGCAAGGTTCCACCGGTTCCGGGCGTGAACAGACTAGGGAGAACATCATGCGCAAATCAACAATTCTGGCTTTTGCCGCGCTGGCTTCAGCCGCAACGTTTTTCGCGGCACCGGCATTCGCCGAATATCCGGAGCGGCCAGTGACGTTCATCGTGCCGTGGCCGCCTGGCGATCTCGAAGACCAGTTGACGCGCATCATCGCCGATGAAATGACGACGGTGACCGGCGTTCCCGCCAAGGTCGTCAACCGTCCAGGCGGCGGCGCTGTTGAAGGCGCCACCGCCGTGGCGCAGTCCGACGCCGATGGCTACACAATCGGGTCGTTTGTCATCGACGTGCCGACAACACACATCATCAAGGCCAATGCCACCTACAAACGCGATTCGTTCGAACCCGTCGGCATTTTCCTCACCTATCCCTTCGCACTCGTCGCCAAGAGGGATGCACCCTACTCCAACCTTGCAGAACTTGCGGCTTATGCAAAAGATCATCCGGTGAAGCTCGGCCATTTTGGCTATGACCTGATTCCGACCATGGAGACTTTTGTAACGGCGAAAAAACTTGGTTTTAAATACAGCGCCGACGCTGCGTTTGACATGCTGGACTGCTCAACGCTGGCGAACGGCGATGCCGACGTGATCAACACGACGATGGCGCTGGTCTTGAGCTGCTTGCCGGACGTCAAGGTGATCGCCGCCTATACCGACCAACCGATCAGCGTGAAACCAGACGGAAAACTATTGTCAGAGCAAGTCCCCGG
Organism: uncultured Alphaproteobacteria bacterium; assembly: GCA_963819615.1. Taxonomy (GTDB): domain Bacteria; phylum Pseudomonadota; class Alphaproteobacteria; order Rhizobiales; family Aestuariivirgaceae; genus Aestuariivirga. Next base: position 74,700 of record CAWFWW010000007.1, on the reverse strand, counting down.
ACTGAATGTCACCTTGTGGAATGGATTGTTCGTTCCGAAAGGCACGCCGCAAGATGTGAAGGACAAGATTGCCGCCATCGCCGAAAAAGCCATGAAGTCCGACAAGGCGTTGGAAATCGCCAAAGCCACGGGTGCGGGCGTTTACTGGATGAACGCCGCCGATGCCGCCAAACGCATCGACATTGACTACGCCGCATCTGAAGAGCTGGTGAAGGCACTGGCGAAGTAACGCGGCGAAAACTCCGGCGACGCGAAGGCCGGTGCCTTTGCGCCGTTGCCAGTTTGCGAGGATGTAGCCCGCCATGGATCAGTTTGGCAGCGAGGCCGAAGTCGATGAAATGCGTGCACTCATGCCGGCCGGAAAATTTGGCCATGCCGATGACATCGCCCATGCCATGTTGTTCCTCGCCAGTGAAGAAACCGGATACATCACTGGCCAGACTATTATTGTTGATGGCGGATCGACGTTGCCTGAAGACCAGAAGGCCATGGAGTTGTTGGGTTGACGCAGTCTGATCATGAACTTTCCGCCGTGCCGCCGAAAGAAGCAGAAGGCGTGATTGCCGTTGTGTCGCTTGCTCTCGCCGCAGCGTTGCTTGTTGCAGCACCATTTGTGACGCGGGCCCAGCCTGCGGACAAGGCGTGGTTCCTCGCACCCGTTTTGGGACCAGTATTTTCCCTATTAGTCATGGCTGTTCCCGCAGCTTTTTTGTCGTGGAAATGGATGGCAGCCTATCGTGGTGCAAATGATCGGGCGTCATACCTGCGCAAGTCCCGATGGGCCTTTGGCGAATTCACTTTGGCCATTGAATATGGCGCGTATTTTTGCGCCTATCTCTGGATCATTCACTATGCAGGCTTTGCCATCAGCACGTTCCTGTTCGGGCAGCTGTGCCTGTACCGCTCCGGCCTTCGATCGCGGAGGTGGATTGCGGCCAATCTGGCCTTCACTGTTGTCCTGGTCATCGTCCTGCGCGTGATGCTTGGACTGTGGTTCCCCATGGCGCCGGTCTTCAAGCTCTTACCGGCCAGCATCGGCAATCCCATGGGAACATATCTGTGAGGCCGCCTTAGATGGACGCCATACTGCTCGGGCTGCAACAGGTTTCCCACTTCGACGTGATGGTGGCGCTGATAATTGGCGCCGCGATCGGCATTTTCATTGGCGCAGTTCCGGGGCTCGAACCCGCAGGCGCCATGGCGATCCTGTTGCCATTCACGCTGAAGATGGATCCGCTACCCGGCATCACAATGCTGCTCGGAACCTATGGCGGCGCCTGGTATGGCGGTGCCATTCCCGCCATTCTACTGCGCGTCCCCGGAACGCCGGTCAATGTGCTGACGACCTATGACGGTTACCCGATGGCGCAGCGAGGCGAGGCGCACCGGGCCCTGTCACTGGCCTACTCATCGTCATTCATCGGCGGCACGATCAGCATCATAGCACTCATTGTGCTCGCGCCTTATCTGGCGAAAGCCGCCGCCTATTTTGGCGCACCCGAATACGCGATGATCGCGCTCGTAGCATTGGTGTCCGTCGTCATCGCGCATCAGAGACAGGCGCTCGCAGCCGTGATGTCACTGGGCTTCGGCATGTTTCTTGGCACTGTCGGATTCGAATCCATATTCAACACGCAGCGCTATACATTCGGGCAGCCATGGCTGTTGGGCGGAATTCCATTGATCCCGGTCGTCATCGGACTGTTCGCCATGTCACAGGCTTTCGTGCTGCTCAACACGGAAAAGTACCGCAACCTTGAAACCAAAGCCGAATACACCAACCGATTTCGCGGGTTGCTGGAAGCAATCAAATATCCTCGCACGTTGCTGCGCTCGTCTGCTCTCGGCGTCAGCATGGGATTGCTGCCGGGCGTTGGTGAATTCGGCGCTCAGTTCCTGTCCTATTCACTCGCACGCCGCGGCTCAAAAAAACCAGAGGAATTCGGCAAAGGCTCGCCGGAAGGATTGATCGCGTCCGAAGCATCGATCAGCGCCTGCACCTCGACCGTCATGGTTCCGCTGTTGGCGCTTGGCATTCCGACTGATCCGCTGATGGCGATGATCCTTTCGGTGTTCATGATCCACAATTACATTCCGGGGCCAGAGCTGTTTTCCAAACACCCGGAATTCATTTCCGGACTCTACATCTCGCTGTTTGCCCTCAACATCATCATCCTGGTGATGCTGCTGTTCGGCACGAAGTGGATCATGAAGCTGGCGCGGATCAACCCGCGTTTCACCGGCATGACGGTTTTGGTGTTGAGCCTTGTCGGCTGCTACACCCAGAATTACCGCCTGAGCGATGCGCTGATCGCTGTGGTCTTCGCCTTCATTGGAAAAATCATGCTGCGCAACGACATTCCGGGATTTCCACTCGTCATCGGCCTGGTGTTGGGCCCATTATTTGAATCCCGGGTCCTGCAATCATTAAGCCTTTCAAATGGCAATGCATTGGTATTCGTGCAGCGCCCGATTTCAGCCTTTCTCCTCGCCCTCGCGATCACCGCTTCAGTTGCGTTCGCCTACACTGTCATGAAAGCCCGCAGGCCATGAAACAATCTGATATTGATAACCTCCGCAACAAGACAATTCCGCTGCAAACGCACTGGATCGGCGGCCGCGGCGTGCCGGGGCAACTTGCGCCGCTAGACGTCATCAGCCCGATCGACGGGAAGTCGTTTGCGTCTCTTGCCAATGGCTCAAAGCAGGATGTTGACGCCGCCGTTGCATCAGCGCGTGCAGCATTTGAATCTGGCGTGTGGTCCAGGGCTGCACCTTCAGAGCGCAAAAGGAAACTCATGAAGCTTGCCGAGTTGATTGAGGTGCATGCAATTGAACTCGCCGTGCTCGGCGTGCGCGACAATGGAACGGAAATATCCATGGCCTACAAGGCGGAGCCGCTGAGTGCCGCAGGGACATTCCGCTATTATGCCGAGGCGGTGGACAAGGTGTTCGGCGAAATCGCGCCAACACAAAATGATGTCCTCGCACTCGTGCACCACGAACCCTTAGGCGTGATCGGCGTCATCGTGCCGTGGAATTTCCCAATGATGATCGGGGCGTGGAAAATTGCACCTGCGCTCGCTTCCGGGAATTCCGTTGTGGTGAAGCCACCGGAGATCGCATCGCTGACCCTGTTGCGCATGGCACAGCTGGCGAGTGAGGCGGGTATTCCCGATGGCGTGTTCAATGTCGTGACCGGCAAAGGCTCGGTGGTTGGCGAGGCCATTGGACTTCACATGGATGTCGATTGCCTTGCTTTCACGGGGTCTGGCGCAACCGGCCGCCGCTTGATGGAATATTCTGCGCGTTCCAACTTAAAGCGCGTTTATCTGGAACTTGGGGGCAAGTCGCCCAACATTGTTTTCAATGATGTTGCGGATGTTGCCAAGGCCGCGAAAATTTCAGCCGGAGGAATTTTCCGCAACGCCGGGCAAGTGTGTGTTGCGGGATCGCGTTTGCTGGTGCAGTCCGAAATCTATGATGCTTTCCTTGAGCAATTGGTCGCGGTGTCGGCAAGGATGAAGGTCGGCGATCCGCTCGACATGACGACAGAGATCGGCGCTGTATCAAGCGCTGAGCAATTGCGCCAGAATTTGCAATTTGTGGGCGATGCAAAGGCTGAAGGCGCCAGCTTGCGGCTAGGCGGCGAACAAATCCGTCAGGAAACCGGTGGTTTCTACATGCCGCCAACAATTTTCGAGAATGTGGCACCCACAATGAAGCTGGCACGCGAGGAGGTGTTCGGGCCGGTCCTGGCTGTCACGAAATTCGAGACCGAAGCCGAAGCGATCTCACTTGCCAACAGCACCTACTATGGCCTGGCTTGCGCCGTGTGGACATCGAACTTGTCCAGGGCGCATCGCATGGTTCGCGCCGTTCGTGCAGGGCTCGTGCACGTCAACACCTATGGCGGATCGGACATCACCGTGCCTTTGGGCGGGTTCAAGCAGTCCGGCTTTGGCCGTGACAAATCGCTTCATGCTCTCGAGAAATACACAGACCTGAAAACGGCCTGGATTCAACTCTGATGCTGCCGGCCCGCGCCAGTGTTGTTGTCATTGGCGGCGGCATCATTGGCGTGTCTGCGCTTTACCATCTCGCCAAGAAGGGAGTGAATGACGCTGTGCTTCTTGAGCGCAAGAAATTGGGCTCAGGCACCACATGGCATGCGGCGGGCATTGTGGGGCAGTTGCGGGATTCTTCGGCGCAGACGGAGCTTTCCAAATACACCGTGAAGCTGTTCAACGAACTTGAGATCGAAACCGGGCAAGCGACGGGTTACAAGCAAAACGGCACCATCAATCTGGCGCTGACTGACGTGCGCATGGAGCAGCTCCTTCGCAGTCATGATCATGCCGGGCGCATGAACATTGAAACGCATCTTTTGACCATCGACATGTTGAAGGCGATGTGGCCCTACATCGACTATCATGGCGTTCTCGGAGGATTGCGGGTTCCATCGAATGGTCAGGTCAATCCACTTGATGTGACCCTGGCCATGGCCAAGGGCGCCAGGCAGCGCGGCGCGCAAGTATTTGAGAACACCAATGTCAAGCGCATCATTGTGAGCAATGGCAAGGTCTCTGCCGTTGAAGCCGAACATGGCGTCATCGCAACGGAAAAGGTGTTGCTGGCGGGCGGCATGTGGACACACCAGTTTGCCAAGAAACATGGCGTGACGGCGCCGCTGCACGCAGCTGAACATGTTTACATTGTGACTGAGCCTATCGAAAACCTGCCCCGCGATCTTCCGTGCATGGTGATCGGCGAAGAGCGGGTCTACTGGAAAGAAGATGCGGGGAAGTTGCTGATTGGCGCTTTTGAGGAAGTTGGCAAGGCATGGGGGCAGAATGGAATCCCCGACGCGTTTGAATTTGATCAATTGCCATTCGACATGGATCATATGGAGCCCATGCTTGAAACGATTTCCAAGCGCATGCCGAAATTGGAAAGCCTGGGCGTCAGGACATTCTTTTGCGGGCCAGAAAGTTTCACGCCCGATGGCAGACCCTATCTAGGACCAGCGCCTGAACTTCGAGGACTTTACATCGCCGCTGGCATGAATTCGAATGGCATTCTCATGTCAGGCGGTGTGGGCCTTACCATGGCCGAATGGATCTTTGATGGCATGCCGAAGAGAGGCATGACGCCGCTGCACATGGCACGGGCGCATCCGTTTCAGTCGAACCAGCATTACCTTGAGACCCGCGTCACAGAAGCACTCGGGCTGCATTACGGATTGCAATGGCCGGGACGCCAGATCAATACCGCGCACGGCATCAGGCGGACGCCGCTGCATGAACATTTAAAGCGCGAGGGTGCAAAATTTTCCGAGCGCATTGGCTGGGACGTGCCGATGTATTTCGATCAAATTGCATCCGACTGGCCCACGCGTGCAAGTCTTGGTTTTCAGGATTGGTCGCCCCGTGTTGAAGCTGAATGCATCGCCGCGCGCGACGCCGCCGTGATCGTTGATCAATCGATGTATGGCAAGATCGTTGTGAGGGGCCTGGACGCCGTGCATGCGCTCAATCGCGTCTGTGGAGCTCAAATCGATGTTGCAGTTGGTAGCTCAGTGTATACGCAGTTTCTGAATGCACGCGGCGGCATTGAGGCGGATGTGACGGTGACGCGGATTGATCCTGAAACTTTTATCGTGATCACGGGGCATCCCAGTCAAATCCGTGATCAAGCCTGGATCAAGCAGCATGCAGATGCGGCATGGAATTTTTCCGTCTTTGATGCAACGTCATCCTACGCACTGCTCAGCCTGCATGGACCCAAAACACGGGCGATCCTACAGTCATTGTCGTCTGACGATCTGTCGAACGCGGCATTGCCCTTTGGCGCTGCGAGGGAAATTGACGTAGCATATGCCAGGGCTTGGGCGATCAGGCGTTCGTTTTTTGGTGAATTGGGCTTTGAGCTATTGATCGCAACCGAGTTCGCGCCAAGTGTCTATGAACACATCATCGAAGCTGGCATCTCACATGGGTTGAAACATGCGGGCATGCTCGCCATGAATCACTGCCGCATGGAAAAGGCCTTCCGGCATTTTGGCCACGATCTGGGAGAAGAGGACACACCCTTTGAAACCGGGCTTGGCTTTGCAGTCAACATCGACAAGGCCGGGGCATTTCTCGGCCAAGATGTTTTGAAGGCGCAGAAAGCAAATGGTGCCGCGACGCAGCAACGCACCGTCGCAATTGCGGTCAAACAGGCTGACCAGAAATCGGGGCCTTACCTTATTCACAACGAAACCATCTGGCGTGGCGAAGAACTGGTCGGCCACGTGACATCCGGCGCATGGGGCTATCGCATCAACAGGTCACTGGGCCTTGCATCGCTTCACAATGAGGCAAGTGTTTCGAAATCGTGGATTGAAGCAGGCGAATTTGAAGTGATGGTTGCGGGAAAACGTCACGCTCTCGAAGTGCAGTTGCAGCCCTTCTATGATCCATCGGGCTTGTCAATGCGCAGTTAGGATACAAGATGAGTGACTCCAAAATCATACTGGTCATCGGCACCTATGACACGAAGTCCGATGAGTTGCGCTATCTTGCAAGCCGCATCGAAAGCCAGGGTGGAAAGACTCTGACGATGGATGTGAGCGTCTTGGGCAATCCGCCTTGGCCAACCTCCATCAGCAAGCATGACGTTGCCGCTGCAGCAGGATCAAGCATTCAAGGTGCCATTGATGCAGGAGACGAGAACAAGGCCATGCAGATCATGGCGAAGGGCGCTGCGACGCTGGTTCGCAAACTCCATGCTGAAGGCAAGGTCGATGGACTTATCGCGATGGGCGGCACCATGGGCACTGATCTGGCGCTTGATTGCGCACGCGCACTGCCCGTTGGCGCGCCGAAATATATCATTTCTACCGTTTCATTTTCACCGCTGATCCCTGCTGATCGCCTCAGTGCCGACGTCCAGATGATCCTCTGGGCAGGCGGGCTTTATGGATTGAATGCCATCTGCAAGTCATCACTCAGTCAGGCGGCGGGCGCCGTGCTGGGAGCTGCGCGTGCTGTTGAGCCGCCCTCGGGCAACAAGCCAACTGTCGGCATGACCAGCCTCGGCAGTTCATGCTTATCCTATATGAAACTGCTGAAACCCGCTCTTGAACAACGTGGATTTGAAGTGGCCATTTTTCACGCCACTGGCATGGGCGGCATGGCATTCGAAAACATATGCGCAGAAGGTGGCTTTGCGGCGGTGATGGATTTCGCCTTGCCGGAACTGGGCAATCTCATGGTCGGTTCTGTCGTCAATGCGGGGCAAGACCGCATGCTGAATGCAGGCCGCGCCGGAATTCCGCAACTTGCCGCACCTGGGTGCCTCGATCTCATTGACTTTGCAGGCTGGCAGGATATTCCACCGCGCTTTTCCGGCAGACTTTTTCACGAACACAACCGGCTGATCAAGTCGTCAGCTCTCAACAGTGATGAACGCCGTGAAACCGCGCGCGAAGTTGCCAAGCGGCTGGCATTGTCGAAAGCACCCGTGCATGTCATCCTGCCGAACCAAGGCATTGAAGAATGGGACAAGGAGGGCGGCCCCGCCCATGATCCCGAGGGTCTCACTGCATTTCTGGATGAAATGCGCAATAGCATAAAACCCCCTGTCATGATGACCGAGATCAACGCCCACATCAATGACCAGGCCTTCGCCGACGCAGCATTGCGGATTTTCGATGCGTGGGTCGCAGACGGCACCATCAAGCGGGCACATTGATGCCGAACGGGGTCGACGCCGGGATGACGACGAGAATTTGCGTTTGTGATTCAAAATCACCATGTGCCGCTCCAACTCGCTGCGGCTTCCATTCCTTGGCACTTACCAGTGAAAAGACATTTGCGTTTTGCAGGAGCATCCAGCTAAGTGAGGCACTGACACCATTCGAAGGTCCGAGATGACATCACTCCCCTCCATCAATGCCTACAAATATGCGGCCCGGTTGAACTCATTCAAAATTTCGAAAGGCGCTGGCACGGATCCAGGATTGCCGGGAGTATTGGGTTTGTTGTCGCGCGCTGCGGAAGTGCATGGCCTCAATGCGGTCGACCTCAACTTTCCAGATCATCTTGCCGGCGTTGAGTTGAAAGAGGTCCGGCGCCATCTCGATGGCCTGGGCCTTTCAATCAACGGCTTTGCAATGCGTTACTACAGCGAACCCGGATTCAAAATTGGTGCGTTCACCAATCCTGACCAAAAGTTGCGCCGCATCGCCATTGACCAGACCAAGCGCGGCATTGACCAGATGCTTGAGCTCGGTGGATCCTTGATGACGCTTTGGATGGGCCAGGATGGATTCGACTACTCCTTCCAGGCAGACTATGCGCGGCTCTGGGACCAGACGCTGGAGGCCATCGCGGAAGTGGCTGATCATGCGCCATCGTCGGAGGTCAGCATTGAATACAAGCCGAATGAACCGCGGAGTTTCGCGCTGATGCCGGACATCGGCACCACTCTTTTGGCCATACATGAAATGGGCCGCAAGAATGTGGGCGTCACCATCGACTTTGCGCATGTTCTGTATGCGGATGAAATGCCGGCCTATGCCGTTGCCTTGGCTGCACGCTCTTCGAAACTTTTTGGCGTTCACCTCAACGATGGTTATGCCAAGCGTGATGACGGCCTGATGGTGGGCACGGTTCATCCCATCCAGACCATGGAACTGATCTATGTGCTGGAAGAGATCAAATACGACCGACCGATTTATTTTGATACGTTTCCGGACACAACGGGCCTGGACCCGGTTGCAGAGTGCAGCGCCAATATTGCAACGGTTGAAGCCATGCGAAACGTAGTCCGAAAGCTGCAAACCGACAACCGCCTCAAGACAGCCATTGCCGGGCAAGATGCAGTGACCAGCAATAATGTGGTGCGTGAAGCACTTTATGGGAGCCGCGGGCCAGTGACGGACAGACCCTGAGCGCAAGGGATTTTTGTGCCGCGACGAATCCGGCATTCCGGTTGCTCTGTATACAAATCATATTCATCTGTATACAGATTAAAATGATCTGCATACGGAATGTAGTGACCTCCGGACAAATCGCCGGGCCAATCCGGCAATATGACGTAATTACTATCATTGGTTTATTTTCTCTAAAAGTACTCCCCTCAGGCGAAATCGACGCCAGGGCATCCAGGAGCATCGCAGGGCATGTTCCTGGTTTGTCCGCCATCCCCCTACCAGCCCCCGGTCATAAGGTGTCCTACGGGCTTCCTAGAGCGTTCTAGGCCTATGCGAGGGTTATAGTCTCCAGTTTTGGCGTATCTGGCCATGAATCAGGACTATTACGCTAAATGACTCTAGTTTACGTTGATTGTTTCAAGTGCGCATCCCTCTTTACGTGTCTTATCTTTCCCTGACTTCATATAGCTGCGCGCATTTTCTCACTTGCGGCATTTAATCAGTACACGGATCAATATTCCGCCAGCGCCGGTGTTCATCACAGGAGTTCCTGCAGAGCCTTCACCAGCGCGTCCAATTGTTCCGTTGAATTGTAGCCCTGTACCGAAAGCCGGACGATGGCGTGGTGCTTCCACTTGAAGCATGGAATTTCGATGCTGAATTTCTCCAGAAGCGATTTCTGCAAGACCGCTGGATCGCAATCCGGCACTGGCATGGCCACCATTTGCGGGGCGCAGAATTCCGGGGAACTGAAAGCTGGAAGGCCGGTCAATGCCGCAACTCGTGCAGCAGAATCCTGCGCCATGCGCCGGCATTCTTCCGAGACCTGATTCCAGTTGTGAAGCTTTCGGAAGGCGATTGCATCTGGAACAGCAAGCCAGGCGGAAGGATCGCGCGTGCCTTGCATTTCAAGGCTGTCGATGTACGGCGTGTTGCCGAAGGGCGCTGGCCCTTGCTGATCAGCCGTCCAGCCATGGCTGATGACCAGCGGGTTGACCATCGCCTGCCATTCAGGCCGCACATAAAGAAATGCCGATCCCTTTGGCGCCATCAGCCACTTGTGGCAGTTGCCCGCGTAGTAGTCAGCACCCAATGCGTCGAGGTCGAGGGGAATATGCCCCGGCGCGTGCGCGCCATCGATCACGGTGACAATGCCGCGTTCGCGCGCCTTTTTTATGATGCTCCCGATTGGAAACACCAACGCAGTCGCAGAGGTGATGTGGCTGAGAAACACAACACGCGTGCGGTCCGTCATTCCTGACAATAGTGTTTTGGTGAATACTTCTTCCGTTGTCAGGGGCAGCGGTATGGTCACGTTCACAATTTTTGCACCTGAGCGGCGTGCCACATAGTCCCAGGTTTTTTCCAGCGCCGCATATTCGTGGTCCGTCGTCAGGATTTCATCGCCTTCCTTGAGGTCAAGTGACTGCGCCACGATATTCAATCCATATGTTGCGTTCATCACGCCAACAATATTGTCGGCACCCGCGCCGAGTTCTTTTGCCAAGGCAACTCGCGCATCGCGCATCCAGCTGGAAAGTCCGCGATGAGGATCGAGGAACGCGACGGGTTGGCGTTCCAGTTTCAGTTGCCAGGCCTGATAGGCTTCAAACACTGGGCGCGGACATGCACCGAATGAACCGTGATTGAGGAAGGCGACATTCTCATCCAGCAGGAAAAGTGATGTGAGATTCCTGTTCACGTCATCGCCCTTTCAGCGTGGGATCGAGCGCATCACGCAAACCGTCGCCAAACAACGTCGTCGCCAGAACGGTAAGGGCAAGGGCCGCCGTTGGAAACACCGCCATGTGCCAATAGAAATACATGAAGTTGATGCCGACATTGATCATCTGGCCCCAGCTTGGCGTGGGCGGCGGAACGCCAATTCCCAAAAAGGAAAGGCCGGCCTCGAGCATCATGGCGATCGGCATCGCCAGCACGAAACCCACAATGATGGACGATATCGAATTCGGGACCAAATGGTGGCGGATGACATAAAATGGCGTTGCGCCCAAAGCATGGGCGGCGCGCACGAATTCTTTCTCGCGGAACGATTTCACTTGCGCGCGCACCAGCAGGCACACCTGCACCCAGCCAAAAAGCGCGGCGATAAGAACGATAGTGAAGAATCCGCCCTTGGTGAGCGCCCCCAAAAGCATGGCCGCGAGCAGAGGCGGCACCACGGAGAACAACTCAATCAACCGCATGACACACCAATCGGCGCGGCCGCCGTAATAACCGGCGATGGCGCCAAGCGGGATGCCGATCAACACCGAGAAAACTGCGGCGGCAAAACCGATGGTCAGCGAAACACGCGCGCCATAGAGATTGCGCGTTAAGAAATCACGGCCCAGATCGTCGATGCCGAACCAATGGGACCAGGACGGAAAGGCAAGCGCATCAGAAAGGAAGTCCTGATCCTCGTAACTTGTCGGTGCAATCAGGGGCGCAAACACCGCAAGCAGCACCAGAAGCGCCAAAAGCAATCCCGACACAACCGCCGCCTTGTTCGCCAGGAACCGCCGCATGGCAAAATACTGCGGGCTGCGGTGGACATGCGATGCCGCATCGGTTGCTGTCACCGCTCACCTCCGCCGACGCGAACGCGGGGATTGAGCAAAGCATAGGCGATGTCTGACAAAAGATAAGACACGCAGAACATCATGGTGATCATGAGTATGAGCGCCATCTCCAGGGCATAGTCCCGAAGTTCAATGGATGATACGAAGTAAGCTCCAAGCCCCGGCACGCGGAACATCGCTTCAACAAATATGGAACCTGTGGCCGTTCCAATGAACATCGGCAGAAACACGGTGACCATCGGAAGCGCTGCGTTGCGCAACACATGCTGAAAGATGATGCGCTGCTCGGACAGGCCCTTGGCGCGCAGGACCGTCACGAATGGTTTGTTCAACACGTCCAGCATCGATGAGCGCGTGTAGCGGGCATAGGTTGCGAGTGGAATGGTGGCGTAGGCCACTATAGGCAGAATCCAGCTGTTGGGTTTGCCCCAGCCACTGGCCGGCAGCCAGCCGAGTCCCACGGCAAAAATCAGGATCAGCATCATTGATGTTACGAATACCGGAATAGTGAGGCCGAGTGTTGCAACGGCAGATGCGAGATAATCAATCCAGGTGTTGCGGCGAAGTGCTGCCGCCATGCCAAGCAAGATGCCGAGCGGTGCTCCGATCACCACGCCGAGACCACCGAGAATTAGGCTTGGTGGCCAGGCCCGCGCCAGAAGTTCCAAAACAGTTTCGCCGGGGCTTTGGAAGGGCACGCCGAAATCGAAATGCATCACACCCCACATGTATTTGAAGTACTGCACGTACAATGGCATGTCCAAACCGAGGCTGGCATTGAGCTTGGCTTTCACGGCATCCGACACAGGCATGTCGTTGCCGTCAAACGGACCACCTGGCACCGCATGCATCATCAGGAAAACGATCACTGACACGACGAAGAAGGTCAACATGATCGAGAGCAGGCGGCCAAGGATGTAGCGAATCATGTGACGACAGCCTCGACGAAATGAGATGGGGCAATGGCCACCAGTTGCGCTTCCGCCTTGGGTTGCGCAGGCATCGCCAATTCAGTTGCCGGCAATTTGGGAATGGCTGATTCAATCTGCTCACGGGTTTGAAAATTCCGGATGCGGCGGTGACGCGGATTGCGGACGGGGATGGCATCAAGCAGGGCTTGCGTATAGGGATGGCGCGGGCTGGCAAAGATCGATTCCGTTGCGGCATGCTCGACTATGCGGCCATCGCACATCACTGCTACCCTGTCAGTCAAGGCACGCACTACGCTGAGATCATGGCTGATGAAGAGGATCGACAGTCCGCGCTCATTTTGCAAGTCGAGCAGCAGGTTGATGATCTGCGCCTTCACGGAAACATCAAGGGCCGATGTCGGCTCGTCGGCAACCAGCACATTGGGTTCGAGTATCAACGCGCGTGCAATCGCCACCCGCTGGCGCTGGCCGCCGGAAAGTTCATGCGGGTAACGCGATCCATAACTGCGATCAAGGCCAACACGCTCGAGCATGGCAAGGGCAGCTTTGGTTTGACCCGATGTGGACCCAATGCCATGTATATGCAAAGGCTCAGCCACAATCCGCGTCAATGTCATCATCGGATCAAGCGCTGAATAACTGTCCTGAAACACCACTTGCATCTTGCGGCGATAGGGTTTCAGTTCCGCATGACCGAGTTGGGTGATGTCGGCGCCGTCAACGAAAATCTGTCCCGATGTCGGTTGCACCAGCCGCATCGCCATCATGCCGGTTGTGGTTTTTCCGGAACCTGATTCGCCGACGAGTCCGAGGATGCTGTTGCGCGGCAGAGTGAGGTTCACATCCCTGACCGCCTTGTGTTCGGCATAGGCTGGAAAAAATCCACCGCGCGTCTTGAGTTTGAACGACTTGTTCATTCCACGCAGTTCCAGCGCCGCTGTCATTGCAGCCTCCAGCAGGCGGCGTTGCGGGTTTCGCCGATTTGGACAAAGACTGGTGTTTCATTGCACTTCGCGTCAGCCATTTCGCAACGCGGATGGAACGGGCAACCTGATGGCGGGTTGGCGGGACTGGGTGAGGCACCGCTGATTTCTGTGAGGCGGTGACGCCCGGCAGATTGACCTGGCACCGAGCGCAACAGGGCTTGCGTGTAGGGATGGGCAGGCTCGTCGAATATGGACTGAACCGGCCCCTCCTCCATCACGCGGCCCCCATACATAACGACGACGCGGTCAACAGTCTCTGCGATCACGCCAAGATCATGCGTCACCATCACCAGCCCCATGCCGAATTCGGCCTGCAGGTTTTTGATCAGCTGCAATATCTGCGCCTGGATCGTCACATCAAGAGCTGTCGTTGGCTCATCCGCAAACAAGACTTGCGGCCGGCACGACAAAGCCATGGCGATCATGGCACGTTGCAACATGCCACCTGACAGTTGATGCGGGTAGCTCTCAAGCACCGCAACCGGGTTCTTGATTTCAACCCGCGCCAAGAGTGAGGCCGCTTCATTCCGCGCGCCTTGTTTGGATACGCCGCGATGCGCGAGAATTGTTTCGACGATCTGATGGCCAATGGTGAAGACGGGATCAAACGCCGTCATCGGGTCCTGGAAAACCATGGCGGCGACCCTGCCCCGCATCGCAGAAAGCTTGCGGCGATCCGCTGTCAGCATGTTTTCGCCAGCTAGAGTCAACCGATCGGCCGTGATTTTTGCCGGCGGTTCACGCAGCAAACGCAGTATGGCCATGCACGTGACAGACTTTCCTGAACCGCTCTCACCAACGATGCCAAGACTTTCTCCGGCATCAACGTGCAACGATACGCCACGCACTGCCTGCACAAGGCCATCATATTGCGGAAAACCGACGTGAAGATTCTGAATGTCGACGAGTCGCATTGCTTGGGCTGGTTCCACTTGAGCCGAAGGGCCCTCATCCCCCCTTTCGGGGACCTTCTCCCATGCGAGATGCACGGGAGAAGGCCGAGATGGAAGCTACTTCTTGTCGACGTGGGTGTAGAAGTACAGCGCCAATTGCCGCAGCGGCGTGAAGCCGAGCTTGTTGGGCGTTGTCCCTTCGCCTGTGAGCGACTTGCTCACGACGGCCACGGTGATCGGGTGCACGACCGGAATGAACGACACATTGTCGATCAGCACCTGTTCAGCCTGCTGATAGAGTTTTGAACGCTCTTCCCATGTTGCACCCTTGTCGGCTGCGGCGACGAGATCATCATAGGTTTTGAGCTTATGATGGTGGCGGCCACCGTTGTAGAAGATGCCGTAGAAGTTGGACGGATCGATGTAGTCATATTCATAGGGTGCCAAGAACAGGCTGTTCTTGCGCTCCAGCAGTCCCGCCATCCAGTCCTTGGTCGGCATGACCTTGAGGTTCATGGTGATGCCGAGGTTCTGCTTGAACTGGGCCTGCAGGTATTGCAGCATCGGTGCGGTGATTGCGCCATTGTAGCCACCTTGGTCGCGATACCAAATCTCAACTTCAGGGAAGCCCTTGCCATCGGGGAATCCTGCTTTCGCCAGATGCTCCTTGGCTTTTGCGACATCAAACACAGCTTGTTTCGTGATCGCTTCGTTGTAGCCAGGGTAGCCCGGCGGCAGCAGCGACTTGCCGGGGATCGCGAGATCCTTCAGCACCGTCGAAGTCAACTCATCACGGTTGATGGAGAAGAACAGGGCCTTGCGCACTTCAATATTGTCGAAGGGCGCCTTGTCCAGATCAAATGAAATGTAGGATGTAGCAAAAACCGCGTTCTTGGAAATTTGGCCAGGGAAGCGTTTTTCAACGAACGGCACTTGCCCGGTGTTCAAATAAGAGAAGTCAGCTTCACCAGCCATGAATGCGGGCAAGCCAACCTCAGGCGCACCCAGCGATGGATCAATAACCAGCTTGTCGACGGTTGGCTGCCATGGACCCTTGTATGTCGGGCTCTTCACCAGAACCATGGAGTTATTGGATTTCTCCCAGCTCTCGAGAATGAACGGACCGGACGTGACAATGGTTTCCACTTTCGCGGCGTATTCATCGCCCAGCTTGTCAAAAACGTGTTTGGGCACAGGATACCAAAGGCTGACGACGCCTGGCAGATAAGGCTTTGGCGTTTCGGTTGTCACTTCGATGGTGTGATCATCAACGGCCTTGATGCCCAGGGTTGAAACGTCTGCCTTGCCTTCGGTGACGGGACCCCAGTTCTTAATGCCGCCTGCGTAACCCCAGTACCAGGCGAAGTCGTAGCCTGTTGTGGCGGCGCGGGTCAGTGCCAGAATGTAGTCAGCAGCGACCAGTGGCTTGCCATCGCTCCACACCAAATCTTTCTGCAGTTTGAACGTCCACACCAATCCGTCAGCGGACTGGCTCCAGCTTTCTGCGGCCATGGGGTGCAGTTCAAAATTCTTGTCAAAACTGGTCAATGGCAACTGTGCCACTTCCGGCGCGCCGGCGCGCGCATAGACCGTTTTCATGTAATCAAAATAGGTGCCCGAGGTGCTGTCACCTGCGGCATAGACTGCGGATTCCGCCAGAGCGCTTGAGATGGTCAATCCGACCCAAGCCACAAGCGCCACAGCAAACTTCATCAGAGTTCGCATTTCAACCTCCCATTATTCACGGCATCGGCGCACTGATGGGCCGTTGAGCCATCGGCATGCTTGCAAAACATTGGCTGCCTTGCAAGGCCCATTGTCAAAGAGCGGTCGGGTGGCAGACGAGAATGAGCATTTTCTTCAAGGACGGAAGCGGCTCTCCATGCTGCTGCGCAAGTCCACCACATCCTTGTCAGTGGACAGCTCTACATCGTCGTAGCTGACGATTGCATCCCTTGCGACGGCCCGCTTTACACGCGCGTTGTGGGCAAGGCCAATGGGAAGGGCTCGAAGGGACAGGCTTCGTGATGCAGGAATTGCATTGGCCCAGACGGTGTAACCACCTTCGCCATCAAGCTGGTCACCGGGCTTAAGATCGCGTTTGGCCGTTGCCACTGCGTCGCCGCGGAATTCTGCCGGGGAACCTGTCGCTTCGCCGCGCAATGTTGCGGAGAGAACGCTGATGCTGGTTTCAAGGCCTATCATGTGGAAGGGCCGCCACATCGAACCGTACCAGCCGGAAGGGTCGGTCAATAATCCATATTGTTTGAAGCAGGCACGGGCATATTCATCACGCGCCTTGAAGGTCACGAAGACGCCATAGCGGATGTTGTTGACCACTTCACGTCCATCGGGTTCCTGGCTGGCGGCGATATCAACAAGACCGCTGCGGGCCATGCGGCCACCATCGGCCTTTGGCCGAAAAACTTTTGCCAAATCGTGCACTCCAGCCGGAGGAAAGGCGAGGCCATCATCAGGGCAGTCAAGTCCTGTGCCATTGGCAACGGCTGCCATTTCGATGGCCGCCTTGGTGCCGTCGGTGAACGAGTTGTACATTTTGGGATTGAAGTCGCCCTTGGCCACTTCTTCTGCTGACCAACCAAAAAAACCCCAGACGGTGTCGGGCGTTGAATAGCGATAGCGCGGTTCGAAGTTCATGCCTTTGCCAGCGCTGGTGAGTTCGAAGCCGCAGGATTTCACCCAGTCGACAAGCTCGCAAATGATGGCAGGCTGATCGCCATAGGCCATGGAATAAACCAGGCCCTTGGCGCGTGCTCTTTCGGCAAGCAAGGGGCCGCACAAAACATCAGCTTCGACATTGACCATGATGACGTGCTTGCCGCCGTCGATGGCAGCCAAGGCATGGCGCACGCCGGCCAACGGATGGCCGGTGCATTCAATGATGCATTCGATGTCAGGATTTTCGACCAGTGCCCTGACATCGTCCAGTACGCAGGTCGTTCCTTCCTTCACGGCCTGAGCAAGGGTAGCAGCAGCATAACGCTCTTTCGGCCAACCCACGCGATTGAGGGAGGCCTTGGCGCGGCTGACATCAATGTCCATCACGCCGACAACGTGCATGCCTTCGATGCGTTGTGCTTGCGCCAAAATCATCGAGCCGAATTTGCCAGCGCCGATCATTCCGACACGGACTGGTTTTCCTGCCGCATTGCGCCGCGCGAGGAGACTTGAGAGGTTCATCGCTTATTCCACAAGTTTCATTGTTTTGGGGAAGCTAACCGCGCTTTCGAACCGGAACAATTCAGATTAATGCGCTTATTCGTAAGTTGCGCTACATTATTGCCCGTGAGGACGCGTACCCGACCATTGTTCGCACTCCGCTTTTAACCACGCGATGAAGTTTTTCACTTTTGAGTGACGCAGATGATCGTGCGGACACACGATCCATTGTGTGGTCAGGCTGATTTCTGGAGGGTTGGCAATGGGGCACAGCAAAAGGCCATCGCGCAGTTCACGCCACATCATGAGATTGCTTTCTAGGGCAATGCCCATGCCGGCGACGGCGGCATCAATGGCCATGTGCGAGCGATCAAACATCAGGCGGCGCCAGCGCTGATCGCGCTTCACTCCTGCCGCATCAAGCCAGCCCTCCCACTGCACTTGCGATTTCACCGAGTGGATCAACCTGTGATGGGGAATGGCGTCCAACGCCAGGGCATTGCCTTCGACATGATGCGGCGCGCAGACGGGGAGAAATTGTTCGCGGGCTATGCCTTCAACATGAAGCCCCGGCCAGTTGCCCTCGCCGTGACGGATTTCAACGTCAACATCCTCATGGGCAAAGTCAGTGAGTTCGCTTGTCCCGTCAATGCGCACCTCCAGCTGAGGAAATTGGCCGAGAAAATCCGGCAGCCGCGGCAGCAAAAATTTAGTGGCAAAACTCGGCGTGGCGCGCACCGACAGAACTGTTACCGCGTGATGGCCGCGCAGGCGGTCTGTCGCTTCAACGATTTGTTCGACGCGCTCTGAAATCATGGCGAAGTAGCGTTCACCGGCCTCGGTGAGTTTGATGCGACGTCCCGCTTTCGTCAACAAAGCCGTTCCGAGATAACCTTCCAGCACGTGGATTTGCTGGCTGACGGCAGACGGCGTCACTCCAAGCTCAAGTGCCGCCCTGGAAATGCTGGCAGATTTGGCAACAGCGTGAAATACGCTGATAGAGCGGAATGGAACCGTCATGATGTACTCTTTAGCTCACCTACAAGATTGCGAAATTAAACTAGATTGTTCTTCAATAACAGCGTTCCTATAAAAATTCCGGATTCGCGGCCTTCATTGCGCTTGAATTCGCAAGGTTTGGCTGTGCTGCTAAAAGGGCTGACTCAACGGCCTTTGTTATCCTGGGAGGAAATGATGAAATCCAGACTGAATGTTCTTTTGTCAGCGGGTGCCTGTGCTCTCGCTGTTTCAGCGACCAACGCTTTTGCCGCTGACTGCCCAGCCTATCCAACTGGAACGGCGGAGCAAATTGATTACACCGAACTCGACGCCAAGCTTGGCCCATTGCCTGCGGCAGGAAAAGACTTGAAGTTTGCTTATGTCACCAAAACCCTGATCAATGAATTCTGGCAGGACGTGGCCGTTGGCATCAGGGATGAAGCTGGCAAGCACGGCATCAAGGTTGATTTGCTGGCAGCAAAGGACGAGTCCTCGCTGATCGAACAGCTGAACCTTGCGCAAACGGTTCTCGCTGGAAAACCCAACGCCTTGCTGCTCTCACCGCAATCTGACTCGAACCTCGCTCCTGTCATCGAAGCGGCCAAGGCGCTCAACATTCCCACTGTGATCATTGACGATGCCCGTACGCCTGGCGCCAGCACCTATGTCGGCACGGACCAGGTGGCCATCGGCAAGAAAGCAGCTGACTTCCTCACCTCACTCTACCCGGATGGCGGCAAGGTTGCGCAGATTGAGGGGCAAGCGGGATCGCCCAACGCTCGCATGCGCATCCAAGGCTATACCGACACTGTCAAGGCCAATGCAAAACTCAATCTGGTCGCGAGCCAACCTGGTGACTGGGACCGTCTCAAGGCGCTCAATGCGACAACCAACATCTTGCGCGAACATGGCGATCTTGCCGGCATCTACGCCAACAATGACGGCATGGCTCTCGGCGTCTATGAAGCTGTGAAGGCTGCAGGCAAGGAAAAGCAGGTGGCGGTTGTCGGGACCGATGGCATTCGCCAGGCGAAGAAATCTGTTTCTGCTGGCGAGATGAAGGCGACGGTCGCTGAATTCCCCTATGACGAAGGTGTGCTTGGCGTGCAGATGGCGATCCGCCTGTTGGCCTGCCAACCGGTTCCGCCATGGGTGGTATCTCCGCAAGCGGTCATCACGGCTGACAACGTGAAGGATTTCCCTGATCCACCAGCGTTCCAGTAATTCGTTTGAGAATTGACGTGATGCGACTGGCGGCAGATGATGTGAATCACATGCCGCCAGAACCCGTTTTACGCTTCAGCAAAATCGACAAGAGTTTTGCCGGGGTTCATGCCCTGAAGGGCGTGGACTTTGAGGTGAATGGCGGCGAGGTGCATGCGCTTCTCGGCGAAAATGGCGCGGGCAAATCCACGCTCATGCGGGTGTTGTTTGGCGTGTGGCAGCCAAATGGTGGAGAAATCAACTTAAGCGGAACCGGACCTGTGCAGGTTCATAGTCCCCGCCATGCGCTCTCTCTTGGCATCGGACTTGTCAGTCAGGAGCCGAGCATTGTGCCGCAACTTGACGTCGCGCAGAATATTTTTCTTGGCCATAAGCCTGCGTTAGCCCTGTCAAGACGAAGAGAATTGCAACGCGCTGCCCGGAACATTCTGGACACGCTTGCTCCCAACCTTTCCGAAACAGCCATTGTCGGGTCGCTTGGCATGGCCGAGCGGCAAATGGTGGAGATTGCCAGGGCTCTGGCGCGGGGCGGGAGCATCATTGCTTTCGACGAACCGACGTCAAGCCTGACGCCGAGTGAACGCGACAACCTGTTTGAAATCATCCGTGGACTGAAGAATTCCGGCAAGGCCATTGTCTACATCTCGCATCGCATGAAAGAAATTCACGCCATTGCAGACCGGGTGACAGTGCTGCGGGATGGCGGTGTCGTCGCATCGGGACCGATCTCGGATTTCAACCCCGATGCCTTGAACAAGCTGATCGCTGGCCGCGAACTGGCGCAAGAACTGGAGCGCAGGCCTGCGCCTGTTGAATTCCCGACATCAAGTGAAGTGCTCAAGGTGGAGGGCCTTGCCACTGCAAAACTGCACGGCATCAATCTCTCGATCCGGCCCGGGGAAATTCTTGGGCTGGCTGGCCTTATTGGGTCGGGCCGCACCGAATTGGTAAGGGCGATTTTCGGTGCTGATGCAACAACAGCCGGGCGAATAGAAGTCGACGGAAAGCTCATGGACTTTGCTTCACCTGCAGGCGCAATCACGTCTGGCGTAGCGCTGATCCCCGAGGACCGACGGGGACAATCGCTTGTTCCTGTGATGTCGGTCGAACAGAATTTTGGACTGGCAAATACCAGGGCGTTCTTCCGGAAAGGGATGTTGCGCGGGACGTTCCGCCGCAGCGAAATGATGCGCTACATTCGAGAACTGGGCATCAGGCCCAATCGCCCGGATGTGCAAATCCGCAACCTGTCCGGCGGCAACCAGCAGAAGGTCATAATTGCAAGGTGGCTGAAAACCGGGGCACGGGTTTTTCTGTTTGACGAACCCACGCGCGGCATTGACGTCGGCGCCAAGGCCGAAATTCATGACCTTCTCAGGTCACTTGCCGCCAATGGAGCAGCTGTGCTGGTCATTTCGTCTGAAATGCCGGAACTCCTGACCTTGTCGCACCGGATTGGCGTCATGCGCGATGGACAAATTGTGAAGATCGTTGAAAACAGGTCTGGCGTGACCGAAGACCACCTAATGAAGCTCGCAACTGGGGAAGCTGCCTGACCATGAAGAATTCCACCGCGTCGCCGCCCCTTGCGCAAAAACGTGACAGCAACTGGATGCGCCAGGGCGGCGTGGCCATTGGCTGTGCTGCGCTATTCGTGATCTTCTCGGCGCTGAACTCAAATTTCTATCAGCCCGCCAACCTGCTCGACATCATGCTGCAATCGTCGATCAACGCCATCATTGCAGTTGGCATGACGCTGGTGGTGATGACCAAAGGAATTGATCTTTCAGTCGGCTCTGTCGTAGGAATCAGCAGCATGGTTGCATCAAGCCTGTTGGGGAATGGCCTCATGCTTGGCATCGGGGCGGGATTGCTTGTTGGCCTTGTCTGTGGCCTGATCAATGGCGTTTTAATCGCGAAACTGAAACTGCCAGATTTCATTGTGACGCTGGGCACCATGAGCATCTACCGAGGGGCTGCTCTCATCTACACAAACGGCCAACCAATCTACAGCATCAGCGATACTTTCCGTTCGATCTTTGCGGGCCAGCTTCTGGGAATTCCGACACCGGTGCTGTTCGCGCTTGCCATCGCGGCAATCGCATTTCTCGTTGTACGTTTTACCAGCCTTGGGGAACACATTATTGCTGTCGGCGGCAATGAAGAAGCGGCGCGGCTTTCGGGTGTTGATGTCGATAAAGTAAAGATCAGCGTCTATGCGATTTCCGGCGTTCTCGCGAGCATTGCGGGGTTTGTTTTGGTGGCGCGCATCGGGGCCGCTGAACCCATCGGCGGCAACGGGTTTGAGCTGCAAGCTATCGGCGCATCGGTCATCGGTGGTGCGAGTTTGTTTGGCGGCGAAGGAAACCCGTTGGGCGCTGTCATTGGCGCACTGACACTTGGCGCCATGCAGAACGGGCTTACTTTGATGAATGTTCCGTCCTTTTGGCAATATGTTGCCACCGGCGTCGTGGTGATCCTGGCGGTGCTCGCAGACCAGATCACCCGCAAGCGCAGCTGATTTCCGCAGCCTCGATATTGTCACCAAGATTGAACCCTGTTTCATTGAAGACAACCGCGCCGGCGATCCAACGAAGTCAACCGATGGCAATAGGGCCAACCAGGTATTCGCCGTTCCATCCTTCCCCGGCAGCAAGAAAAGCCGGGTTTATGCGAAAAGGTTCATTTCATTGCGATGCCGCAGTCGTGATCCTGTTCCGCACCTCCTGCCCATTCAAGTTGTTCAAACCCGATCACTTCCATCCGACCGACCGCAAGCTTGTGGTGACGGGTGCTGATCCAAATCAGCGGCGCGTCACCAAAATCAAAACCGAACCTGCAGCGCCTGCTTGCGCTGCGGCGAACTGTCATCATCGTTGAAAATGACTTCCGCATTGTCGAAGGCATAGTTGAACTGCTGGAAACCAATGGCTTCGAGGCAATCCCGACAGTCAGCACCGATGAAGCACTTGAAGTTCTGGAGACGTTGCAGCGAATTCCGGATCATGCGCTTGCAGACTATCATTTGGACCAGGGAACCTTACTTGATGCTGTAGTGAATCTGTGCTGCGTCTGTAGAAAAAACTTCCTGCGATAATGATTACTGCCGACCAATCAGCTAGACTTCGCCCTGAACTGGCGGAAGAAGGCATCACGTTTCCCGGCAAACCATTGCGTCCAGCCAGGCTATTTCAGCTGATGTCAGATTTGGTTGCTTGGCAGATTCAATTGGCGCTCGTGGCGGTCGGCTACCTTGTCTTCGCCTGGCCATGGCCCGTGGACTGAACGAGTGAAAGTTGCGCGCTCGCTTCCATTGCAATCCATGAAAAATTTCAGCGCTGTGATGCGCCAAGGCATACTAAGTGTGCTGTTGCCGTCCGATGGAGAACACTGCCTGGTCAAAAGCGGTGTGCGCTGCTGCATGCATTACCGGAGTGGCTTTCTGCAACTCGGAAACAGCTTCAAAATGCGAGAGAAAAACCCTGCCTTTGAAATGCGTAAAGAATTCCGAGCGCTTCAATGCATCCGCGACTGGTCCTTTCACTTCGGACAGATGGAAACCGATGCCCGCAGACTGCAGGCGGTGATTGATGGCTTCCAGGCTTTCAAGCGCGCTGGCATCGATCCAGTTCACGGCGGGGCACATCAGGATGACGTGACGGAGCTCGGACTTGCCTGCGATTTCGGAATAGATTGTGTCCTCAAGGAATTTGGCGTTGGCAAAATAGAGGCTTTCGTCGATGCGGATGGACAACAAGCGCGGATCGGTGACGACTGCGTGACGCTTGACGTTGCGGAAATGCTCGGTGCCTGCAACCTGGCCCACGATGGCCACATGCGGATTTGCTGTGCGCCACAAAAAGAAGGCCAGCGAAAGCGCCACGCCAGACAGGATACCGATTTCCACACCAACGAACAGCACCAGCAATACTGTCACCAGCATGGCGGCAAAGTCAGCTTTTGAGCAGACATAGGTTCTCTTGAAAGCTTTGATGTCCACCAACGACAGCACGGCGACGATGATGGTTGCAGCAAGAACTGCCTGGGGCAAAAGCTTGAATAGGGGCGTGAGGTACAATGTCGCAGCGAGAATTCCTACAGCTGTAAATGCGCCTGCCATGGGCGTTGCTGCACCTGCATCAAAATTGACGACTGACCGCGCAAATCCGCCAGTCACTGGAAACCCGCCCGAAATACTGGAGGCAATGTTGGATGCCCCGAGTGCGACCAGTTCCTGATTGGGTTCAATGCGCTGACGGCGCCTGACAGCGAGTGTTTGCGCCACAGAAACAAATTCAACAAAACCGATGAGGCTGATGAGAAGCGCCGCAGGGGCAAGTGAAAGCCACAGCGCGGCATCGAAATCGGGAATCGCGAATGGCGGAAACCCGGCGGGAATGTCGCCGACGATTTTTACACCCTTGTCTTGCAAGTGAAACAACGCGACCGCCGCAATGGATGAAACGATCACAAAGACAGGACCTGCGCGCGCAATGATTTCAGCAGTGCGGGATTCGAAACCTGATTTGAGCAGCAAGGGCTTGAGGTTTTTGCGTGTCCAGAACAGAAAGACTGTCGCTGCAATGCCGACAGCAACTGTGTATGGGTTGAAATGCAACACATTCGACATCAATTTCCTGCCCAGCTGGAGCAGGTTTTCACCGTCTGCCGCGATACCCAAGATGTGCTTCAACTGGCTTGCAGCAATGAGGATTCCTGATGCGCTGATGAAACCGGAAATCACGGGATGGCTCAGGAAATTGGCGAGAAACCCCAGGCGCAATACCGACATCGCCAACAAAACAAAGCCCGACATCAGTGCGAGTGCAACAGCGGCCTGCAAATATGCTGCACTACCTGGTTCTGCAAGCTTGGCAATGGCGGCCGCGGTCATCAGCGACACGACGGCCACCGGACCCACTGCAAGCGTGCGGCTGGTCCCGAAAATTGCATAAGCAATGAGCGGAAGTATGGAAGCGTAAAGCCCGACATGAGGAGGCAGTCCTGCCAGCATGGCATAGGCCAGACTCTGCGGCACCAGCATGATTGTGACAATGATTGCCGCCACAAGGTCACTGATGGCTGTACCGGCATCGTACTTCGGCAGCCAATCCGCAATCGGGAAGAGTCGCTTCAAGGTCAACTCACGAATGTGGGTTTGGCGAGCCACTCTTTGCCACGCAACATGGCTTTCCAGTAGATCGGCGGCAGTGCACGTTCTTTTAAAAGCCAGGCGAGATGGCTGGGTTTCTGGCCATCAATGAGCCATTTGGGGAAACTCGGCAGAAGTTTTCCACCGTATCCAAATTCCGCCAGTACGATCTTGCCGCGTTCCACAGTCAGTGGACAAGAGCCGTAACCATCATAGGCAGCGTCCGCAACCGCGGCATGGCCCAAATCCTTCAACACATTGTGGGCTGCTATGGGTGCCTGTTTGCGTGCCGCCGCAGCAGTCTTTGCATTGGCTGTATTGCTGCAATCACCAAGCGCATAGATATCCGGTAGTGACTTGTGCCGCAAGTTCGCCTGATCGACGTCTACCCAGCCAGCGGCATCAGCCAATGGCGAGGAACGGATGAAATCCGGCGCTTGTTGCGGCGGCACAACGTGGATCATGTCAAATCTGGTTTCGACGGTGGTCTTGCTGCCGTCTACATCGGTCCTGGTGAACCAGGCGGTGCGGGATGGGCCGTCGATGCGCGTGAGATTGTGCATGAAATTGAGCCTGGCATTATAGCGCTCGATATAAGTCATGAGTGCCGGCACATATTCCTTGACGCCGAAGAGCACAGCACCTGCATTGTAGAACTGGATGTCAGTCTGGCCGAGCCTGCCGCTGCGCAGCCAATGATCCGCAGAAAGGTAGAGCGCTTTTTGCGGAGCGCCTGCACACTTGATCGGCATCGGCGGCTGGGTGAACAGTGCGCGACCGCCCTTGAAATTCTGCACAAGCTCCCAAGTGTATGATGCAAGATCGAAGCGATAGTTCGAAGTGACTCCGTTCTGACCCAATGTTTCTGCGAGCCCCTCGATGCCGGCCCAGTTGAGTTTGATGCCAGCTGCCACGACGAGTTTCTTGTATTCAACGCGCTGACCGTTTTCAAGAATAACGGCATGCCCTGCGGGATCGAATGAAGCGACGGCCGCCTTGATCCAGCGAACACCAAATGGAATGAGGGACGCCATGGAGCGCACCGTGGTTTCGGGATCGAATATGCCGCCCCCGACCATAGTCCAGCCTGGTTGGTAATAATGCACTTCGGTTGGTTCGATGATGGCGATGTCGAGATTGGATTTCCGGGCTTTGAGACTCGCTGCCGTCGCGATGCCTGCCGCACCACCGCCGACAATGACCACATCGTGCACGGCACCGGGTGAAGACGGCTTGCGAAAGCTTTGCGCCATGTTGAACAAGGTGCCCGAGCGGGCGCCTGACCGGCAGTAAGCGAGGATTGGTTTTGGCAAATCCTCCAGCAGTGCATCAAACTGCCGGGCTTCAGACTCGGTCACGCGGCCAGATGTGACGGGAAGATAAGCCGCCTTCAATCCAGCTGCCTGCGCCGCTGCCGCAATGAGATGGAAAGAAGGTTGATCGCCACTTTCACCATCAGGCCTGTTGCAGATAATGGACCTGAAGCCCTGTGCCGCAATGGCCTGCATTTCGGCTGGCGTGATCTGCTCCGCCACCGAGAGCAATGTAGAAAGCTGCCTTGACTTCATTGGACTGTCCTTATGTTATCAGAGGCCGTTCAACGGCACTTTGAGGAAACGTTTTCCGCTCTCGTCAGGCGGCGGCAGTTCGCCCGCCTTCATGTTGACTTGCAGCGATGGAATGATCAACTTGGGCATGCCAAGTGTCTTGTCGCGGTCTTCGCGCATCTTGACAAATTCGTCTTCACTGACGCCATTCCTGACGTGAATATTGTGTTCCCGCTGTTCAGCCACCTTGGTTTCCCAACGGATGTCGCGACCGTTGGGGCCATAGTCGTGGCACATGAAAAGACGCATCTCACCTGGAAGAGACAACACACGCTTGATCGAGCGATAGAGGATGCGTGCATCACCTCCCGGAAAATCTGCGCGCGCCGAGCCGCCATCGGGCATGAACAATGTATCGCCAACGAAGGCTGCATCACCAATCACATGTGTCATGCAGGCCGGCGTGTGTCCAGGCGTGTGCATGGCGTGAGCCTGCATTTTGCCGATCATGTAACTGTCACCATCATCGAACAACTGGTCGAACTGGCTGCCATCACGCTGGAACTCGGTGCCTTCGTTGAACACTTTGCCAAAGGTTTCCTGGACGATGGTGATGTTCCTGCCGATGCCAATCTTGCCGCCCAGCTTCTGCTGGATATATGGAGCCGCAGAAAGATGATCGGCGTGGACATGGGTCTCGATCAGCCATTCAAGGACGAGGCCATTGTCTTTCACAAATTGAATGACTTCGTCAGCAGACTGGTAGGCAATACGGCCCGCTGCGTAGTCGATGTCCATGACAGAATCGACAATGGCACAGGATTTTGAGTGTGGATCCTTGACGACGTAAGTGACCGTGTTGGTTGGCGCGTCGAAAAAGGCCTTCACGTCAGGCGTGAGGTTCATGTCAGGTTCGATTGGCAATGCGTTCATGGTCCACTCCTCTCGCCAGCACTCAAGCTGGCTTGGCCTGCCTGGATATCCGGGAAAGCGCTAACCAACGCGCACCTACCATGCCGGCAAGCATGGCGATGACAAAGGTAATGGCTTGCGCCGTGCCGCCGCCCAGCGCCACGAAAGCTGGCCCCGGGCAAAAACCGGCGAGCCCCCAGCCAATGCCGAATATTGCCGGACCAATCAAAATTGGCGCATCAATGTTGGTCTTGTGCGGCAAATGGAATTGCGCATCAAACAACGGCTTTGGCTGTTTCAACACGATGCGGTAGCCGATGAAGGTGACAATGGCTGCGCCGCCCAGCACAAAGGCAAGAGAAGGATCCCATGCGCCTGCGGGGATTGCAGCAAAGTCGAGGAAGTTCAAAACTTTTGCGGGATCGGCCATGCCCGCAATGATCAAGCCCGTTCCAAACACGAGGCCGAGGACGAATTGAGTGAGTGCAGACATGGTTGAGCCTCAGATGGCGTGACGGGTGATGAAGACGGTTATTGCGGCAGTTGCCATGAAGGTGAGCACGGCAACAAAAGAGCGTTTTGACAGGCGGGACAATCCACACACACCATGACCCGATGTGCAGCCATTGCCCCAGATCGACCCGAAGCCGACCAGCAATCCACCGACAACGAGTACGGCAGAACTCGCGGCGATGGTGGAAGCAGGACGGACGCCTGTGGCAAGGACATAGGTCATTGGCGCTGCAACCAAGCCAAGAATGAACGCAATGCGCCCAATGCTCCCGTTTTCGAGGTAGGGCGGGAACATGCGAACGGCGATCCCGGATATTCCCGCAATGCGGCCATGCAGGCCCATGAGCAGCACAGATACAATACCAATCAGTGCGCCACCCAAGAGTGACATGTATGGTGTGAATTCTGTATGAGCCATCAAGATACCTGAGCAGTTGGCGCGAATTGCGCAGTCTGAAAATAGTACTTGTATATATATTCTAATATTCTAATATGTCAACCATGAAAATGGATATTTCCAAATCTGACCTGCTGCAGCTCGAGAAACAGGCGGAAAAAGTGGCGGAAACCTTAGGTGCGATGGCCAACGCGAACAGGTTATTAATTCTTTGCCACCTTGCCAACGACGAGAAAACGGTGAGCCAGATAGTTGATGCCGTTTCGGTTGCTCAATCTGCCGTCTCGCAGCATCTTGCGAGAATGCGACTGCTAGGTCTTGTAAAATCACGCCGGGAAGGCAAGCAAATCCATTACCGCTTGGCCAGCGATGCGGTGGCTGCAATCATGCAGACACTCTA
The DNA here is from genome assembly GCA_963819615.1 of uncultured Alphaproteobacteria bacterium. Lineage (GTDB taxonomy): Bacteria > Pseudomonadota > Alphaproteobacteria > Rhizobiales > Aestuariivirgaceae > Aestuariivirga. Next base: position 46,063 of record CAWFWW010000007.1, on the reverse strand, counting down.
TTCAATTTATTGCGGCCCCCAGAATGGAAAAAGAAAACGCAGGACCGCTTGAGCAAATCATCTGGTTGAGAGCGATGCTGGTCAGTTTGTCAAAAAACCTTGGGCAAGGAAATCCAGCCGTGCAAGGAGAATCATGTTTGCACTCGATCCAGTCATCTTAGCGCGCATACAGTTTGCCTTCACAATCAGCTTCCAAATTATTCTTCCGGCCTTTTCGACCGGGCTGGCGGGTTAACTCGCCGTACTGAATGGCCTCCACCTGGTTACGGCGCGCAAGGTTTTTCTCGACTTGTTCAACTACTGGAAAAGATTTTTGCAGTTGCCTTCGGCATGGGCGTCGTATCCGGAATCGTCATGAGCTACCAAATCGGAACGAACTGGAGCACGTGATCTGACAAAGTGGGGCCGCTGATGGGCTATGAAGTCATGTCGGCCTTCTACCTTGAAGCTGGATGCAAACTCCTGACGGTTTCCCGGTGAATGCGGCAGGTCAATTCATTCCGGCTGACTGGATCAAGTTCATTTTCAATCCGTCATTTCCCTATCGCCTGGTTCACATGGTCTTGGCTGCAGATCTCACAACCGACTTTGTTGTCGGAGCAGTTGGCGCACTTCATGTCCAGCGAGACAGTGCACGACAAAATGCCCGCATCATGTTGTCCATGGCGATGTGGATGGCAACTGTTGTTGCTCCCCTCCAAATCCTTGCTGGCGACATGCACGGGTTGAACACGCTTCAGTACCAACCCGCAAAGGTCATGGCAATTGAGGGCCACTTCAAAAGCCATCCTGACGGAGCACCGCTGATCTTGTTTGGCGTGCCTGACCAGAACGCTCAAGCAATGCGCCATGCAATCGAAATTCCCAAACTCTCTTCTCGCATTCCAAAACATGACTTGAATGCACCATTGGCTGGACTCGACACTGTCGCTATCGATAAACTGCCATCTGTTGCGATTATTTTCTGGTCATTCCGGATCATGGTTGCAACTGGGTTTCGCAATGCTCGGGATGGGCTTGTTGAACCTGCGGTTAAGATGGCGCGTACGTCTCTATGCACCAAGTCCATTTCACCGGTTCGCCTTGGTTATGGGGCCATCCAGAATTATCGTGGTTTTGACGCGGGAACGTTTTACATCTTGCGGCTGATGAACAAGCCGCGGGTTTCACACGAGGCAGATATTCCCGGAAATGAACCCGTGCGCGCAAGCGGCATTATCGCATTTGCTGTCTTTGCCTATGTGCTGCTTGATGGCTTTGATCAGGTGGTTGGCGGCGGAAGCCAAGCGTCCGCGGCGTGAGCGTCGCTCGACCCAACGCTGGTTCGATGAACACGTGGAACTGCAGTGCAGTTGAATAGATGATAGAGTACTTTGTGGGTCAGATTATCCTACGCCCGATTGTCATTTCACGACCAAAATCTTTGCCCGATCCATGGTGATTGCAACTGCGGCAACCAGGATAAAGCCAAAAACAATCTGTTGTGCAAAGACGGAAACGCCGATGAAGGTCATTCCGATGCGCACGACTTGCACGATGAGAGCGCCGACAAAGGTTCGCCATATCGAGCCGACGCCGCCTGTAATGGCTGTGCCGCCGACGACGATGCTGGCGATGGCGGGGAGCAGAAATTCGTTGGCCAGTGTTGGCGAACCTGAGCCGAGGCGTGCTGCCATCACCACACCTGCGACTCCCGCCATGGCGCCTGACAAAGTGTAGGCAAGAATCTTTATGCGATCGACATCGATGCCTGAGGCGATGACAGCGCGCTCCTGAGCGCCGATCCCGCGGACCAGCCTGCCGAAGGCCATGAAGTCCAAAACGAAAGTAAGCAATGCCAGAAACACCAGCCCAACCCAGATTTCATTCGGCACGCCGAGGAAATCTCCTGTCACCCAGAAGAGATATTGATTGGTCTGTTCGGTCGGAATGCTGATGGACCGCGTTTCGGAAAACCAATAGCCCACACTCAACACAACGCCACCCACAGCCAGGGTTGCGATGAAGGATGGTATACGCAGCCAAGTCGATACAACGCCACCAGCAAAACCCGCAACAACTCCGCCAAACACCGCAAGCACGATTGCTCCAAACCCAAACCGTTGAAGATACGCCGCGAGAATGCAGCTGGTCATCGAAGCCACCGCCTGCACCGACAAGTCGATGCCACCCATCATGATCACCAACGTCACGCCTGACGCCATGAGGAACAGCGACATGGTATCCGACATCACTGTCAGCAGATTGGAGATTGAGAAGAAAGTCTTGTCATAAAGTCCAACCATGAGCACAAGCGCCAGCAGCACGATGACCGGCAGCCAGGCGTGCAGTTTCTGCTTTGCATCTGCTGTCATGCTCATCACACCAGATGGCTCACCAGTTCAACTTGTGAAGGCTTGCGGCCAGCCGGACTTACAAATTCACGCATCACCTTTCCATCACGCATGACAAGGATGCGACTTGAGAGACCAATCACTTCGTCCAATGTGTCACCCAACAGAATGACGGCCAAGCCTTCCGCTGTCATGTCACGGATCAGCTCATAAACATCTTCCTTGGCGCCCACATCAATGCCGCGTGTCGGGTGATCGAGGATCAATACATCAACGCCCGCGATGCGCCATTTCGACAAGACGACCTTTTGCTGGTTGCCGCCGGACAGCGAGCCCGCCATGGTTTTGGTTGATGGTGTCTTGATGTTCAGGCGGTCAATCCACTGGCTTGCGACCCTGCTTTCCTCCGCGGTCTTGATGATACCGCCAGAGACAAAATTCCGCAGCGCAGCCAATGACATGTTTTCCGACACACTGAAAGTTGCGAGCAGGCCTTCGACCTTGCGTTCAGCGGGAACAAGCCCAATGCCGTGTGACACTGCATCTGATGGCGTTGCAAGGGACACGGCTTTCCCCTTGCTGACAATGGAGCCTGCGTCAGCAATCAAATGTCCAGACAGGCATCGCGCAAGTTCTTCGCGGCCTGAACCTATGACGCCTGCCACGCCCAGGACTTCGCCCTTGTGGAGCTTGAAACTGACATCCCTGAATGCGTCTTGCCTCGAAAGATTGCGCGCCTCCAGAACAACTTCATCTCTTGGCGATGCCTGCCGGGCTTCGCGATAATATTCAGCATGAAGTTGGCGGCCAACCATGTGCTGGTGCAATTGCTTGATAGTTGCTTGATCTCTCTTGACCTCTGCGACAGATTTTCCATCGCGCAAGACATAGATGCGGTCGCAGATTTCCAGAACTTCTTCCAGGCGATGCGAAATGAATACGACTGAGGCACGCTGTTTCAAGTCGCCGATGATGCGGAAGAGCAGCTCAACCTCCTTTTTTTCAAGAACAGAAGTTGGTTCATCCAGGAGCACCGTGACATCAGCCTTGATCCTTGTGTCGAGCGACAAGGCCTTGGCGATCTCAACCATCTGGCGTTCGGCGAATGTGAGACCGGCACACCGTCTTTCCGGACTGATGTTGAGATGGACCTTGGCCAATTCAACCGCCGCCGCCGCATTCATGCGTGTCTTGGAAATCAATCCGTAGCGGACGAATTCTTCTTCCCGGCCCAGAAAAATGTTCTCTGCAATGGTCAGGGTCGGCAGGATCGACTGTTCCTGAAACACCATGGCAATCCCTGCGTCAAAGGCCTGGCGCGGCGAATTGGTCTTCACCGGCTTGCCATTGACAAAAACATCGCCACGGTCGGGCGCGTAGATGCCGTTCAGAACTTTCAGCAATGTGGATTTACCAGCGCCATTTTCCCCGATTAAGCCGATCACTTCGCCCTTGTTGATGGCGAAGCTCACGTCCTGCAACGCCTTGACGCCAGGGAAGGACTTGGAGACGTTGCGGACTTCAAGCACTGGCGTCATTTCACCACGTCCAGTCTGGAACGGTCGAGCGCAAGTGCAACAGCAACAATGATCAGCAAACCCTGCACGCCTTGTTGCATGTAGGGTTCGACACCCATCAACACCAGCCCATTGGTGAGCACCACGACAATGAAAACACCAATCACCGAGTTCAACACTGAACCGACACCACCCGACAAAGCGGAGCCGCCAACAACAACAGCGGTGATGGTTGTGAACAAGCGCCCCTGACTGATGAGCGCGTGACCTTGACCAAACTGTGCAGCGGCCAGAACGCCACCCAGGCCGCAGAATAGACCAGCGACTGTAAAGGCCAGAATGCGGGCTTTCTCGATGGGAATGCCGACAGCGCGCGCCGTGTATTCATCTGTGCCTATGGCATAAAACCAACGACCCCAGCGGGTGCGCTCCTGAATGATGTAGGCAAAAGCCACCGCAAGGCCAGCAATCCAGACCGCCATTGGAATGCCCAGCACACGGCCAAGTGACAGGAAACGAAATGTCTGATCGGAAATGCGGACTGTGTCCCCGGCAAGGATCGCCATGGCAATGCCGACGCCAGCAAACCCCATGCCCAATGTTGTCATGAAGCTTGGCGTCTTGAGCTTGATGTGCAGCCACCCATTCACAAACCCCATGACTCCGCCAATCAGGACGGCAATTGGCACCGCAAACAGGCCAATGTTGATTGCGGTTATGTCATTTGCAACAAGCAGGCTGACGGTCACCGCGCTCAGTGCCACAATGCCCTCCACCGAAAGATCAACCGAGCCCATCAATATGACGAAGGTTGCACCCATGCACAGCACGACCGGTATCGATGCTGAATTGAGCAAGCGGACAAGATTGCCGATTGTCAGGAAATTTCCATTGAAAAGGCTGATCAACAGACAAAGTCCGAGCAGAACCACAACAGGCGCCCAACGCCGCCAGTGTGAAAGCATGGAAGAACCTGTCACAACTTGAGTCCGCACGATTGCGCCTTTGACTGTCAGCCGGGAAAAAAGAAACCGGGCGTTTCCACCCGGCTTCAAACTACACCACAGAAATCTTATCCGCGATACTGGATTTGGCCAGTGGCCTTGCCCCAGAGATCGTTGAAGTCGATTTTCGACGGATTGTTCTTGTAGGCGGCAACCGTGTCTTTCGTCACGATGATGCCGGTGCCATAGAATTCACGGTGTTCCTTGGGCTCCTTGGCGATGTCGATCTTGCCCGTGGCGTGAGCATAGGGAATGGCGAGGCCCATGCCACCTGTCCACAACGGGTCCCAGGCAACCGTGCCCGCGAATTCGCCTGCTTCAATGGCTTTCACCGCAAGCTCAATGCCGTCAATGCCAACGACCGGAACTTTGCCCGCAAGGCCATTCTGGCGCAGCGCTTCGAGTGCGCCCATGCCCATGCCGTCGTTGGCTGCGAACACACCTTTGACCTTGTCGCCAAACTTGGTTATCCAGGCCTGCGTGATGTCAAAGGCTTTCTGCTCATTCCAGTCGGCTGGCTGGAAGTCGAGCAGGGTTACTTTGCCGCCCGTCTTGGCAATCGCGTTATCAAGGCCGAGTTTGCGTTCAATGGCTGGCACGTTGGAAAGTATGCCGCCAAGCGCCACGATGCCGCCTTCACCGCCAAACGCCTTGAACAGTTCGTTGGCAATGGCTTCAGCTGTTGGCACGCCGTCAAACGACATGTGAGCAACATAGTTCGGATTGTGGTCCCATGGATGCAAGTCCGCAGGCTTGTTCCATTGCGTGACGACAAAACCTCCAGCCTTTTGCACTTCTTCGACGATAACCTTGGCGTCGGGTGAGTCGTTTGGATCAACGTTGAGGATCAGCTTGCCGCCCGTGCGTTGCAGCAACGCCTTGATGTCGGAAATGCCCTTTTCCGAATTGCCTTCGGTGACCAGAGTTTCGTACTTGGCACCGATGGACTTGGCAAAATCCTCTCCACCCTTGGCAAATGCCGCGTGATAGGGATTGGCCACCGAACGCATTGAGTTCGCCAAAGTCCAAGCGGCTTCTTGCGCAATGACTGGCATCGGGAATGTTGATGCGACAGCACCAGCGGCGGCGGCCTTGAGCATGGCGCGGCGGTTCAGTCTTGAATTGATACTCGTGGATTGTACCATTTCTTCCTCCGATTTTGATTTTGATCTTTACTGCACTAACTAGTTACTGCATCCTTGCAAGGAGTCAAGGTCTGAAACTTGGTGCAGCGCCTGTGCTAGGAGATGCCGCGATGGAAGTGATTCAGGAGATAGTTGCAGAATGAATGAAGCAGCAACGGAGGAATTCGAGATGTCAGCCAAGCCCAGGGCCTTGCCAAGGGATGCTGATCTCACGCGCAAGCGTATCCTGTCGGCAGCCACAGTTGAATTTGCCCGCAAAGGTCTTGGTGGTGCGCGCGTCGATGAAATTGCGCATCGCTCGAAGTCCAACAAGAGGATGATCTATCACTACTTTGGCGGAAAGGAGAATCTCTTCAAGGAAGTTCTGGAAAATGCCTATCTCGGCATCCGAATGGCCGAGAAGGAATTGCATCTTGACGCGTTGAGTCCGGAAAACGCAATCGTGCGGCTCGTCGAATTCACCTGGAACTACTATCTGCAGCACCCTGAATTCCTAACGCTTGTGAATAGCGAGAACCTGCACAGGGCAAAGCACCTCAAGTCATCCGAACTCATCCACCAGACCAGCAGCCAGTTCGTCGGCATGGTGAGGTCCATTCTCGACCGGGGAGTTGCTTCAGATGTGTTCCGATCCGGAATCGATCCGGTTCAACTCAACATCACCATTGCCGCCATCGGCTATTATTATCTCAACAACCGTTATACAGGCTCCATCATTTTCGAACGCGATCTGATGTCCAAGGACAATCTTGCCGCAAGGCTTGCATTCAACCTCGAAACCATCCTGCGAATGATCAAGCTGAATCCATGACATTTCAATTGCCAATTCCCAACCTTTCTGCCGACATCTATGGCCAGATTTGTGACACTGCGCGCAAGTTTGCGGAGTCTGACATCAGGCCGCGCAGCGGCGAACTTGACGAGAGCGAAACGTTTCCATCTGACATCTACGAAAAAATGGCAGTACTTGGCCTGTTCGGCATCACCGTTCCTGCAGACATGGGCGGGGCGGGACTCGACGCCATGAGCTATGCGCTCGTCATGGAAGAACTGTCGCGCGGCTATGCATCGGTCGCCGATCAGTGCGGGTTGGTGGAACTGATTGGCACATTGCTGTCTGTTCACGGAACGCCCGCTCAGCGGGACGCTTTTCTGCCTGATGTGCTGGGCTTCAAAAAACGCGTGGCCTATTGCATCACCGAAGCAGAGGCAGGTACCGATGTCTCCGGCATAAAAACAACCGCAGTTCAAGATGACAAGAATTGGCTGCTTTCAGGATCCAAGATTTGGATACACAATGCGCCCGTTGCAGATCTTGGTTTTGTTCTGGCGCGCACTGATCCGGATGCGGGCCATCGCGGCATGTCGATCTTCATCGTGGATTTGAATGCAAAGGGTGTGACGCGCGGCAAAAAAGAAAACAAAATGGGCCAGCGCGCCTCACCTGTTGGTGGCCTGCACTTCGACAGCGTTCGGCTGCCGGCCGAAAGTCTTCTCGGTGAAAAGAACCGTGGCTTTCATATCATGATGAGCGTGCTGGACAAGGGGCGCATTGGCATTGGGGCTCTCGCAGTGGGCATTGCCCAGGCAGGACTCGATGCCGCCGTCGCTTACGCAAAGGAGCGCAAGCAGTTTGGCCGCCCCGTTGCCGATAACCAAGGCCTGCAATGGCTGCTGGCCGACATGAAGAAGGACATCACCGCAGCACGCGCACTGGTTCACCGCGCCGCAATGGTCATGGATAGCGGTGGCGATGCGACAATGGATTGCTCAATCGCCAAATGTTTTGCCAGCGACTGCGCAGTCACGCATACTGCAAATGCCGTTCAGGTGTTTGGCGGCGCTGGCTATATTCGAGGCTTTGAGGTCGAGCGGCTTTACCGCGACGCCAAGATCACGCAAATCTATGAAGGCACCAACCAGATCCAGCGCAGCATCATCGCGCGCGAATTGTTGAAAGGCTGAAACCTTGAGCATCATCAAGACAAGGAAATTTGGCCGCGCAGGCTTCACCGTCACGGATATGGGATTTGGCGCGGCACCCATTGGCAATTTTCTGCGGCCAATTTCCGAAGCCGAGTCCGAAGCCATGATCAACCGAGCCTGGGACGCAGGCATGCGCTATTTTGATACTGCACCTTATTATGGCCATGGACTTTCCGAGGCTCGCATTGGCCAATATTTGCGCTGGCGCCCACGCAATGAGCTTGTCGTTTCCACAAAAGTGGGGCGTGTGTTGAAACCCGCATTGCGCAAGGACATTGATTTCAAACCCTGGGTCGATGGCCTACCATTCAAGAGCCGCTTCGATTATTCTTATGATGGCACCATGCGCTCATTTGAGGACTCTTTGCAGCGTCTCGGCCTCGAATACATTGACATTCTCTTCATCCATGATGCCGATGTCTTCACCCATGGCGCGGAGATGCAGAAAATCTATTTCAAGCAGGCCATGGATGGTTGTTACCGCGCACTCACCGACTTGCGCGCGCAAGGCCTGGTCAAAGCCGTCGGCGTTGGCGTGAACAACTGGGAGGTGATGCTCGATTTCTTGAAGGCAGGTGACTTTGACACGCTGCTTGTCGCCGGACGCTATACATTGCTTGAACAGGATGCACTCGATGAATTGCTGCCGCTCTGCGAACGCCGCAACACGGCAATTGTGATTGGCGGCGGTTTCAATGGCGGCATTCTCGCAACCGGGGCTGTTCCCGGCGCAAAATGGAACTACGCGCCAGCGCCCGAACCGATTATGCAAAAGGTGAAGAAGATCGAAGCTGTCTGCGCCCGCCACAAGGTTCCTCTGGCCGCTGCAGCACTGCAGTTTCTCCTGGCGCATCCAGCAGTGGCTTCTCACATCCCAGGCACGCGCACTGTTGCGCAGATGGAGCAGAACATCGCGCTGGCAGGCCAAGCGATCCCCAAGGATTTTTGGCAAGACCTTAAGAGCAGCGGGTTGCTCCGGCAGGATGCCCCAGTTCCGGTCTGAAGCGCGTCCAGACGGTTGGGTGCTGACGCAAATGGCTCGCTGCCAATCCGCCAGCGCGGCAGTTTAAAGCTTTATAGTGCTACGGTCAGCGCGATTGAACATGCGCTTCGTAACATTGCCGGCAAGGCCCTGGGTCAATCCGCAAGCATACGGTGAACTCACCAGCTCCACTTCAACGCCGAACCACACGGAATGTTTTTTGTAAGAAGACAAAGTGGTTTTCGGCAGCGTCTAGCATTGCAGTCGCAATTTCTCTCGGAACTTTTTGAGACGTGCGCGCCGTGCATCGGCTTGGTGGGCGCGGCGCCAGAGTGACCACGCAATGACGCAGGCGGATTGGATGCGGCGTTGTGCGAGATTCATGGCGATGCGGCGGATCAAGAGACCCCGCGTCAACTCTCCAAATCACGGCAAAGAGGCTGTTGTCGAAGACGCCATCGCAAACTTTGCTCAATAGCACCAAAATGAATCGGGCTGTTCGTGTTTGCTGTCGCTCCCGAGACTGTGTCCCCGGGGGCCGACAACAAGCAGAGGCCTAACTCAAAACTTGCCGCATACCCCCGGAGGAACGCTCATACCGCTCAATCATGGGCATGGAATGGGCCGTCCTGTTGCAGGATCTTTGCAGTTGTCAGGTTTTGGCGTGCCGGTGCCTGGCTGGTCACCGCCACGTGGCTTGTCGGGCCGTCCAAACAGGATTTTGATTTTGGTGCACTTCTTGCTGATGGGGTTGTACACCGAGGGGAGTTGGCATTTGGGTCTCTCAACGATTTCGATGCAGGCATTGCGCTTGGAATTGTAAGTGAAGCCCTGACGGCACACCGCTTCGCAACGATTGGATTTCGGGCTGAACTTTGCACCTTGTTTGCACTGAGACTGAGGCACGATGCACTTGTTGCTTTTCACGTCATATTTTGCACCTTCCTTGCAGACTGGTTCGCAGCGGCCACGGTCCTTGTTGAACAGTGCTGTTGACTTGCAGTTTGCTGGCTTCATGCATTTGCCATTCTCAAGCTTTGTGCCCTTGGCGCAGCCGCAGGCGGTTTTCGAAATTGGGGTCATGCCTTGGATGGTACAGCGGCAGCTTTCACCGCTGAGTTTTGCGGTTTTGGCATCGCATGAAAGTTTTGCCTGGACAGGCGGGTTTCCAACCAACTGCACACAGGTTTGTGGTGCGACAAGTGCTGGCACTGCGGGATTGCCGCTGGCGTCAACTCCCGTTGCTGATACGCAGTTCTGGCTTTCCTGCAGCCATCCGAAATCCCATAGCTCGACCGTAACATCGATGACAGAAGTTCCGCCCGCCGCCACAAGATCGGCTTTTGGCAGGGTGATTGGAGCAGTTGGGCCAAGGCCACCGGTTGGCGTACCCTCATGAAATGGAAATGGCGGATATGACCAGCTCTCATTTGATGTCATGGAGGTGAATGACGGATGAGTTGCGTTTCCAGATCCTGCCGTCAACAACGCTTCATCGACCTTAATAACTGGAGGCAGGTTTCCGGTGCCTGTCACTGTGATGTGACAGATTGCCTGGTATCTCTGGCCACCGGGAACTTGCGTTCCTGGATCACATGTCTTGGTCACGGAAAGCGTGGGAGGCGGTGGTGGTGGCAAGTCTTCATCTTCGCCGCTGGACGACACAGGTGTGCTAACACAGCTTTGCGCATTGGCTGATTGTGCTGCAGGCAATCCCAAATTCGATGCGAACTGCGGTGTCAGTTCCTGCGCAGCTGATTTGGACAAGCCGCGTTCAACAAGATATTTTGCAACTTCCTCAACGGTTCTGCTCTTTGCGATCTTTGCGAAAGCACCTAGTTTTGCTGCACTTCCGCTTGCCGTGGCGAAGGATACGCAATTGTCGATGCTATTCGACGAATAGTTTGCGGGAATCGCGAGCTCTATGTCGAAGGAAAGTGAATCACCCGCCGCCAATGAATTTGGTGGATAGGCACACATGAGTTCATTTGGAGTTGACGCCGGTGCGCATGACCATGGCAATGAATTGACACCAACAAGTGTGGAGCCAGTCGGAATGGTCTCCGTCAGTGTTATTGGAGAAAATACAGCTCCGGTTCCATTGTTTGTCACCGTGATACCGTATTTGCAGGTTTGCCCAGGCGCACAGCTCTCAGATTTCAAAGTTTTGTGCACTACGAGGTTTGCAGCATTGTCCTCAGACATGTGGCATGCAAAGCCACAGGCTTCTACCTGGGCGCAAGCCTTCTGCGACGGCACTGTTTCAAAGTAGTTTGACCACCATTCACCGGTCGTGCTCGACGGTGGTTCAGCTGATTTCACGCAATTGTTGAGGCTTGAATTGGCGACGCCAATCTCGCCCATCGGCAGATATGCAGTGAAATTATAGGTCTGGCTGCCGCCCGGCGGCAGATTAACACTCGCCACACACGCGAACGACGTTTGCGTTGGGGCAGTTGGGCAGAGCGCTGGCGCTACAGTGCTGATCTGTAGGTTGATTCCGCCCATGTCTTCGGAAATCGCTACCGGACCATTGAAAGCATTGAGCAACGACGTATTGGTTACTGTGATTTCGAAGTTGCAGGCCCCGCCTGCCGAGCAGACTGTCTGATTGAACTTCTTTTCCAGCTTGATGCCACCAAAGTCATCACAGCTTTTTTCAGCAATCAAGGGCTTGCCGCCATTCAGGCTTGTGTTTGCATATTCGGCTGCGGCACAGTTTTTCGCCTTGGTTGCCTCATCGGTACTTGCGAAACTGATTGTTGCGTTAATGACTGACGATCCACCCAGAGACATCAGCGCACCACCATCTATTGTGCAATGTTGCGGCGTGGGAGACGATACGGGATCGCAAGACCAAGGGTGCGTCGAGTTTGCGGCCCCAAGTGCCGTCAATGTGCCCGCACCCAATAGCCCTTCCGAAACACTGACCGGAGTTCCTGGCAACAAATTCGTGCCAGTTACTGTGATCCTGCACTGCGCAGAAAATCCTTGCGCAGATGCTATAGGAGGATCGCAATCTTTCTTCACTGAAAGGGTTGGCTTCCAGCATTCAATGTCCTTTGGAATCTCGACTTTGACGACGCCATTGCAGCACAGATCCGTGCCTGCAATTGAGCCCGCACCTTGCGTCATGCCATTGACTTCGAGTTCGATGGCGTCACCGGGGTTGGCACCGGCAAGCGTGATTTTAACTTCACCGCCGATCACGAGGTAAGCGGGCTTTTGTGGAACGATTGTCACGCCAAGTGTGAGGGATTCAATTGTGACATACGTTGGCGTGACACCGCCAATGCCTTTGGGTTTCAGTGTGATGACATAGGTGCCGGGCTTCTTGCCGCAAGCGACGTCGACCTTGCCATTGAGACAATTGATGGCGGTGTCGACAGGTGGCTTTGTGCAATCAGGACCTGAAGCCTCACCGAGATCGACGGATTTTGAGAGCGCCCAATCCTTGGGTGGGAGGTACCATTTCATCTCTGCTGTGTTGGTAACCGGACCGCATTTTTCGACTTTGGCTTGGTAGCAGATTTCCTGGTCCCAGGATGGTGTATAGAAAACTTCGATTTCGATCTCGCCAACTGTTGAGCCGGTGGGTGTGTAGCCAAAGTCAAGACCAGCAGGACCTGCAGTCATGCTTGCGGGCACAGTATAAGCGTTGCCACCAACGACAGAAATGGAGGTTGCAGGTGATGTCCCTTGCGAGACATTGAGTGTCCCTGTGGCACCTGCCGTCAGAATTTTGATTGTGGTCCAGGTGAACGTCTTTGGCGCGGGCTTGCCCGTGCTGCAGAGCGGAACATCAGGGACAGTTGCCGTCACTCCATTTTTTTTGTCGCAGCCAACTACTCCGGTTAAATAGTCAAATCGCCACAGCAAGTTTTGATCGCCGAGCGCAAGCACACAGTTCGTTGGCTTACTGGGGTCCATCGCAAAGCCATAAGTCATGCCATTGATGGGGGTGCTTGGCTGTGTCCACGAACACGTGCCAGCTGCCCCGCTTGCAAAGTCAACACACGTCACGGGCGGCGAGGAGCCCGAAACGCCGTGCAAAGGAAGCAAAACTTTGGAAGTCCCCGGAATTTGAAAGGCGCTGATAGTCTCTGCGGAGAAGCCTGAAAGTGCGACACTAGTTGTGTTATTGTTGCCGATTGCATCCACGCAACCGATGACCGAACTGGGATTGTGTGCAAGAAGGCAAACACCACCATCGCCCGAGCCACTTGTAGCGATGGGGACTAGTGCTGCAGCATTTGCGCCGCTCGCTATTTGTATACCAGCCGCTGTCCAACTACCGCCTGCACAAGTCGGAGCTGTCGCTGTATCGATGCACTGCACAGTTGATTTGCCATGGTGAATGTATGCACGCTGATTTTGCGCAATAATATTCACGTAGTTCCCAGCACCGTAATTGGGAGCAAGCGTGGCAGTGGGAACAGCTACACTTGTGATCATGCCGCTGCTTGGCCATGGACTGGCGCATGGCGAAAGCGTGCCTCCTGATTCGGTGAAGCAATAAAGCTTGTTGTTTGCGGCGAGCAATATTCTGCCTGCACTATCTTCAACGACGCCTCCAACCCCCACCAAATTTGGCACTACTTCTGTTAATGTGGTTTCGCCACACGCTGCATTTGATGCCGCGTCAAAACATCCAATCGATGCTATGCCCGGCCCTGATTGTGTGGCATGTGAGGCTGCGTAAAAAAATTTGCTGCCACGCACAACTGCTTTCGGGGTCATCGGCGTAGCAAGCCCACCGCTTGAGACCGCACCACACGGGACAAGAGTGTTAATATCCCAGCAGCCAATATTTGCACTGTTCGAATGATGATGAATGCCAAAGACTTTGTTAATTGGTGAGGCAAATGGGATAGGAATTGTACCGTCGCCAGTTCCCGAACCCGGAGCCGCTGTGCCGCTTACAGTTAGCTTCACGCTCCACGCCCCCGTCCCTGGCGCAAATCCGGGATGATTGTACTGTTCATGATTGCCGATCGCGTAAGGCGAGGAGCCCCATGTCCAAAGAGGATCAGTGGCCGTTGTCGGCGCCACGTAACTCTGGTTTGGTGACAGCGTGTCATCAATTGTCACTGGCGTTGGTGCTGATGCGCCAGGCTTGTAGCTCAACACATATTTTACTGTATCGCCGACATTGACCGGACCTGTCCATGGCGTGCCGTCTGGTTTGTAAGCCTTCTTTTCGAATTCAAACGGATTGTTCGGATCTGCTGCATCTTGGGCTGCTACCTGAACGGTGCAAGCGATAGCCAGCATTGCCAATGCAAATGCGATTTTCCGGAAAAGCGTGTTCATGGTGGCCGCCCTCAGTTCTTCACGCAGGATTTGGTTGGTGCTCGCACCTTGATCACCGTCTTGCAGCAATCAAATGGTTTGCCGGATAGCATTGCCGCGCTGTCAAACAGGCACAGTGGTATGTTGATGAGTTGGCCTGGGGCAGCGCCTTCCAGGCTGAGCGGAATTTGCGTGGATGAAATCGGGATAATCGGCGTCTGGCTTACGGTAATGCCAGGTGTTGATCCCAGAACCTTGACCGTATCAACGTTGAGGCCCGGAATCACGTCGAGGCCGAGCGCAAAGCTCCAGGTTCCTGTCACCTGATCACACACAAACCGCCCCTTCGGGATGATGCAGGCCTGGGGTTCGACGGGGCAATCGACACCGGGGGTGCATGATCCACCATTGGTACCATCTCCACCACCGTCACCATCTCCCGTGATGTATTCAGGATCAGACCAGCCATAACCGGCACCGCCATAGTAAGCGACGTCACCGCCCGCCCCGCCACCGCCGCACGGGCGATATATAGCGACATCACCCATCCAGCCTGTGGTGGTGATGTCGCTCCATGGCAGGGGGTCGTCGGTGGTCAAATCCTGGTCAGTGTTGGCAGGTTCAACATCCAGCATATAACTCGCCCATGGCGGCTGATTGTTTTTCTCCGGCGGGTATTGAATGACGGGACCCGTTGGAATGCCTTGCAGGCCATCGATCGTAAGCGGGCCTCCTTTGAGAAGCGCCTTTTGAATTTCGGCATCTTCTGCGTTGCGCAGATTATCACCCGTGTTCCACAGCGACGCTTCGCAGACTTGCGGATCGAGATAGCCTACTTTCGTGTAACCGTAATTGAGATCGAGTCCGCCATCGGTGGCGCGGTTGGTATCAATGAAGCCTTGTGCGTATTCTTCAGGTTCCGCAATCCAGCGGCTCGGCGTGTTGGGATCATCCACCGGGCTTTCAAGCCAATAGCGGTAGTTGCGCGATTTTCCGCTGTCGGCAAAATTCGCATAGTCATAGGTCGACTGAATTTCACCGCGCTGGGCCAGGATCATGGCACCCTTGTGCGTGAATACCATATCTGTGACGGGAAGGTTCTTGGGTTTCTTGGGAACATCGAGTTCCCATTGCGCTTCGGCGAGGAATTTTCCGGTGTCCTTGTCAAACCCTACAGACCAGATCTGGCTGCCGCCGACCACCGAATAATAGAGCCTGCCGTTATTATACGCCAATGCCCAAACACGGCGGTCTTCGTCAGTGTAGCCCCAAGTTTCTGAGTCTTCCGAATCAAAATCCTTGGTCGTTACATTGAGTGCGCCACTTGGATCATATGGCACGGCCGACAAATTCGCAGATGCGCGGCCCGTGACACCATGATCAAAGGTTTCAACTTCAGCTCCGTCCATGTTGAAGCGATGGATCATGCCGGTCGACAGGTCAGAGACGAAGAGTTGCTTCAATTGGGCAACATATGTGATGTTGCCAAGACCAGCGCCGGAATTCGGCACACCGTTCAGCGTGACATTGGCAAACAGCGAAACATCGCCCGCCATGCCGTCAATCTTCCAGATGCTGCCAGGACCGCCGACACTGCCTTGCGGGTCAAGGGCATCGGTCGTTCCCCACATGCCATCCATCCAGCCAGCGTCACTTCGGCCGGTTTTGAGACGCTCGGGACGGCCGTCATTGTCAGAGTCCGGAGCGACGATGTGGAGGCCGTAAACTGAAGTTGCTGTCACGTAGATATTTGGGCGGATGTTGTTTTGCGCGTCGTAGGCGTCATCAATCGTCACCCCAAAGACCTGCCCAATATCGCGCGCCTTAAATTCGCGAACGAGATCAGCGGGCCAGACGCGAGCATCCCAGACATAGCCTGGTGCGGCCAAGCTGTTAATTCGCGCTGAAATGCCATCGGGATTGACAAGCGCTTCATCAATCGCATTGAAACCCGAAGGGACAGGATCAGACGGTACGGGATCAATCACGCCAGAAAAACCGGTGACAACCGCATCGGCGGGGGCGAGAATGCCTGCGTCCTGCGCAGACCCCACTGAGGGATACCACGTGACTCCCATGACCACAGCCGCAGCCAGGCCGAATATTGAGTTTCGCATCTCGCTCATGGTCGTCTCCGTCCCGATTGGCCTGCCCTCAAGTGACTGCCCGCTTAATCCGTCTTGAGAAACGATGGATCGTTCACTCGACTCGCCGAATAGGCTCAGCGCCCGCTAAACTCGCAGGTTGAATACGCATCTTGATTCGTGCTATCCACCAGTTGGGGGATACGATGGGGGACAAGCAACTGGTGGCACACCAAATCTGCTCCTTCCTGGAACAGGAGGGCAATGTCCTGTTAAGCTCTCCCAGCGTCAGGAGCGTGGCGTGAGCGCGGACCTCAGTACCCACGCAATTGATTCCGAAGATGCACAAGATGAAGCTCACCTTGTGATGTTCAATCCAATGGTGATGGTTGCTGGCCAGAGCATGTATTTGCTGACAACGCTGGCGATTTATTTTTTCTTTCTACCGGTCGTCCCTCCGGAAACCATGCGGGTCTGGAGCTTCATTGCCGTATTGGGGCTTTCCTTTTCAGTGCTGTTTTGCCTGGCGTTTATTTTCCGCAGGCCAGGTGCCGAGGAAACAGTGCGTTTCTGGCGCAAAATCGACAAGCGATTAACCCACGTATTTGACTTAATTGCTGTTGCAGCCATTTTTCTGCTCTTTCCGCACGGAACTGAAACACACCGAATGGTGGCGCTCGCCTATTGTGTCGGATACGGCCCGATGCAATTGGTCACCGATCCCGAAAACCTGTGGGCCAATCGTGTCAGCGTCGTCACGATCCTTGGCGCGTTTTCAATCCAGCTCTTCCGGATGCACAGCGATGCTGCCGTGATACTGACCATCATGTTCGCGCTCTACGGTGCCCTGCTCATTTTTGCGGCCGGCCAGTTCCGCGATGCATTCGATGCAACCGTAAAGCAGAAACAAGAGAGCCAAAAGGCCGAAGGCCAGGTCCGGCTCGCCCTAGCAGAGGTCTCGGCGTCACGTGATGCGAAAACGCGCTTTATCGCTGCTGCATCCCATGACCTGGGCCAGCCCTTGCAGGCAGCGAGCCTGTTTCTGCAGAATATCAAGGCCACACCACGCCACGCTCCCGACGGAAAAACGGTATCAAGTTTGAGTGATGCCATCGGCTCAGCGCAATCGATGATTTCGGGCATGTTGCACTACTTGCGCCTTGAGGCAGATGCGGTTCGACCCAGCATGACTAAGGTCCCGCTAGAAAAAGTGATGACAAACGTCGTGGCATTGCGTCGGCCACAATCGCTGCTGGCCAAGGTAGACATCAGAAATGTGTCCAGCAACCGGAAGATCATAACTGATCAGGCACTATTGCAGCGCGCAATCGACAATCTAGTCGGAAATGCGCTCCAACATTCAGCCAGTAACCGCATATTGACCGGGGTCAAGTCAGCCGGGACCGGAAAACTTCGTATATGGGTAATTGACAAGGGCCGGGGCGTGCCAATTGGTGACCAACAATCGGTATTTGACGATTTTGCCCAGGGTCGCAACACTGTACCAGGCGGTTTCGGACTCGGGCTTGCGTCCGTGCGCCGAATTGCAACCCTGCTTGGTGGTACTGCCGGTATCGATCCGCGCTGGCGCAACGGTTGCGCCACCTATATCGAACTGGCAGTCGCTGCATGAAGCCACGCATTCTCATTGCCGATGATCATGCGCTTATGCGCGAAGCATTGACCATGACGATCTATCGTTGCTGGCCTGACGCCATCGTGGAGCAAGCCAGAGATTTCCCATCGGCATGCGCTGCGGCAACACAAGTTTTCGATTTGTGCATATGCGATCTCGCCATGCCTGGGGCAGAAGCACTTCCAGGCATGCGGCGACTCCTAGAAATTCAGCCGAGCATGAAACTCATCGCCATTTCCGGAAGCGCTGACGATTCCACCTTGCGCAAGATTTTGTCCATTAACATTGCTGGACTCATTCCCAAGACCACCGACGGTGCAATTGTTGAAGCAGCCATCCGGCTGGTACTGGCTGGTGGAAAATACTTGCCTGATGTAAACTTGTTTTCTAGCAGTCTGGCAGGATTGACAGGTACCCAAACAATGGTCATCCAGTTATTGTGCAAGGGACAATCGACCAAAGAAATTGCCAAAACGCTTGAAGTTGCGCCTTCGACTGTCAAAACCCATATCGACAGTATTATGAAACGCTTGAATGCGCGTAATCGCGTGGATGCTTGTCAGAAATACTCAGCGATCTGCCGATAAGACTATTGAGTTATATTTGCGCAGAATCTGGAGAAGTCATTTTCCTCATTTTGCTTAACTTCTGATCACGTCAACAGCGTGAAGCATGTCATGTCCGTCGCAAGCGGCTGCATCATCGGACCGCATTTCAAGGTCGATGGCAATACATGGAATTCGGTTGATGCGACACGCGTCAAGCGCTTCATTGATGTCGTGAATTCAATTCGCTAGCCGACCCCAAATTTACTAAAGTACATCATGCGCCATTTTCTCGGACTAGACATCGGAACCACTTCCACCATCGGCATTCTCATTGCAGTGCCGGATATTGTTAAAGCAGTAGTGTCCAAGCCTGTCACGTTTTCTGCCCCACATCCGGGCTGGGCCGAGGAGTACCCATTGGAGTGGTGGAGCAATGTCTGCGCCATCATTCCTGAGTTACTTGAAAAATCTGGTGTTGCCGCTGCTGAGATTGCGGGCATTGGCGTCACAGGCATGTTGCCAGCGGTTGTTCTGCTCGGTCAAAATGATGAGCTGCTAAGACCGTCGATACAACAGAGCGATGGCCGCTGCTTTCAGGAAGTCGATGACCTAAAATCCGAGATTGCTGAAGCTGACTACTTGAACCTAGCGGGCAATGGCATCAACCAGCAACTTGTCGGCTGCAAAATGCGCTGGATCGAGAAGAGTGAGCCTGATGTTTTTGCAAAAATCGCAACGGTGTTTGGCTCTTACGACTTCATCAATTTCAAGCTGACAGGCAACAAAACAATTGAACGCAATTGGGCCTTGGAAGCGGGGCTTGTCGATGTTTCACGACATGTTGTTTCTGATCGTCTTTTGGAATTGGCTCATATTGCAAAGGGCATCCTCCCGCCCAAAATCGATTCTCACGCAATCATGGGTCATGTTTCAAAGGCAGCATCGCTAGCGACTGGATTGCAGGAAGGCACACCGGTTGTTGGCGGTGCAGCTGATTTTATTGCATCAGGATTGGCGGCGGGCCTGACCAAGGCTGGTGATGTGCTGCTGAAGTTTGGTGGCTCTGCTGATATTCTGATGGCAACCGACAAGGTTAAACCAGATGCACGGCTATTCCTCGATTATCACTTATTGCCAGATCACTATATCCCCAATGGCTGCATGGCTTCTGGTGGCTCAGCACTGAATTGGTTTGCCGACAAGATTGCTTCAGGCGAGAAAGCCAATGCCGCCGCAGCGGGACTTTCCATCCATCAGCATCTCGATCAACTTGCTGCAAAAACGCCGCCGGGAGCCGAAGGAGTATTTGTCGTACCCTATTTCCTCGGCGAAAAAACCCCCATTCACGATCCCCATGCGCGCGGCACAATTTCGGGATTGAGCCTCAATCATGGTTTGGAGCATATTTGGCGAGCACTGTTGGAAGGCTTTGGCTATGCCTTCCGTCACCACGTCGAAGTGCTGAACGAGGTTGGTCATACAACCACACATTTCCTTGCATCCGATGGTGGCTCCAACTCCAAATTTTGGATGCAAATTGTCTCAGACATTTTACAAGAGCCAATACAACTTTTGAAAAATCATCCGGGCTCGTGCCTTGGTGCGGCTTGGACGGCAGCCATCGGTGTTGGCGCTTCAGATGATTGGCAAGGTGCCGCCAAATTCGTGACCCACGGGGACGTGATCAGGCCCAACAAGACTCTCGCTGCGCTTTATGATTCTGGCTACAAGCAATTCCGTCA
Organism: uncultured Alphaproteobacteria bacterium; assembly: GCA_963819615.1. GTDB lineage: Bacteria > Pseudomonadota > Alphaproteobacteria > Rhizobiales > Aestuariivirgaceae > Aestuariivirga. The sequence continues at coordinate 25,794 of CAWFWW010000007.1, read as the reverse complement.
GACCTATCTTGCGCAAGTCAAATTGCGAAACGGAACAGGATGAACCCATGGTTTACAAAATTGATCCTGATAAAGACCGGCAATACATCGAAGAGTTCAGGCTCTGTCCTGTGGGGCATCACAGCCCGGGCCTGATGCGGGTACTCAATACCTTGCGCCATGATAAATCCGGACATCAAATTATTCTTGTGACACGGGTTGCGTTCAAGGAATGGATCATCGGCATCATGCCCCCCAGCCGCGATGACACTATTGTCTATTTGACGGAACGGGTTTTTCACAGTCGCGAAGATGCGGAATGGGAGGTGTTTTGCCAGCGTTGGGAAAAACACACGGGCGAAAAATTGAATTCCCCGTACAAGCCCAAAACAGGGGACACATCATGCTGAAACTTTTGGGCTACCCCGATAAATATTCCGCAGCACCCGGCGAAGAGATTTCATTCATGGTCTCGGCGGAGGACAACCAAAGTTATGAAGCCTCTGTAATCCGCGTGATTTGCGGTGACTGCAATCCGGAAGGCCCAGGCTTGCAATCGCAAAGATTCCCAAGTTCTATCGACGGAACTTATGAGGGCCGCAAGCAAAATATTCATGCTGGATCTTGGATGGAAGCAGACGTCCCGCATTTTGATGCCAGTAAATCCTTCACGCTCTTTGCTACCATCTGGCCCACGCTGGTAAAGCGCGACAATCAAGTACTGCTCTCACAATGGGATGCCAAGGCGAAATGTGGGTTCAAGCTGCTATTGACAGACAACGGCACGCTGACGTTCACGATTTCCGATGGTGCAAAATCTCAGTCCATCGCTCTACCGCAAAAGCTACTTGAACGTCAGTGGTATCATGTAGCTTGCGCGGTTGATGCTGACAAAAAACAAGTTACGCTGTCCACGAGACCGCTGGTGAAATATGCCTTCACAGATGACGAAGGCACAATCACGAGCCCTCTCACTGTTTCGCTGGTCTTGATCGGCGCTAAAATCTTGATAGCTGCTGTTGCTTCATCGGCGGGCAAAACCGAACATCACTACAATGGCAAAATTGACAGCCCTGCGCTTTTAGCAGGCGTTCATACACTGGAGGCACGTCCTTCACTGTTGGTGCGGCCTATTGATGCTGAAACCCGTGCGAGAATAGTTGCCCTATGGGATTTCTCCATTGGCATATCCACCACCAAGGCGACCGACATCAGCAATCACGGCTGCCTCGGAAGCCTGCATAATCTGCCAGCGCGCGGCATGAAGAGTTGGAATTGGACGGGCGAATTCCACAAATGGACGGATCGCCCTGATCAGTATGGTGCCATTCATTTTCACCATGATGATCTTTATGACGCCAAATGGGAACGCTCCCTCACGCTCACAGTTCCGGAAAACATGAAAAGCGGTGCCTATGCGTTGCGCATCACCTGCGGCCCAAACAACAAAGAAGAAACCAATGATTCCTATATTCCCTTCTTTGTGCGCAGCAAGAAGCAGTCCAGCGGCATCAAGGGCAAGCGCGACCGAATAGCTCTCCTCGCGCCGACTGTGTCCTATATGGCCTATGCCAATCACGCCGAACACATCACTGCGAGAGGTGCTGAACAACACATTGGCCGCCTCATCGAATTCGGTCACATTGATCTCTACATGTATGACCATCCTGAATTGGGTGGCTCACTTTATGACAGCCATGCCGATGGCTCAGGTGTTTGCTATTCGTCGCGGCTGCGCCCAGTCCTCAATTTTTCATCGGCCTATCATTCATGGCTTGGTGGCGCTGGCTCGGCGCTCTGGCAATATAATGCTGACACGCATCTGCTGAGCTGGCTGGAGGCCAAGGGTTTCGAATTTGACGTGATCTCCGACGAAGACTTGCATCGTGAGGGTGTGCAGGTTTTAGAAGACTACCGTGTTGTACTCACAGGCACGCACCCCGAATACTATTCCTCGCCCATGTGGAAGGGGCTGAAGTCGTGGGTCGATGATGGTGGGCGCTTGATGTATCTTGGTGCCAATGGTTTTTATTGGCACGTTGCATTTCACAATGAACTGCCCGGTGCCATTGAAATCAGACGCGCCGAAGATGGCACCCGCACTTGGATGGCAGAGCCGGGCGAATACTACCATTCATTCACTGGCGAAATGGGTGGCCTTTATCGCCGCATCGGCAATGCTCCAAACGTCATGTGCGGCCTAGGCTTCATCGCCATGGGGTTTGATACATGCACACATTATCGCAAAGCTGAAGATGCTGATAATCCACGCGCGGCCTTCATTTTCAAAGGTGTTGAAGGTGATATTATCGGCGATACAGGCTTGATTGGTGGAGGTGCGGCGGGCCTTGAAATTGACTGCATCAACACCAAGCTCGGTTCGCCCCCCAACATCCTGCGCTTGGCCAGTTCCGAAAATCACACCCAGCGCATGATGCTGGTGAATGAAGAATTTGGCGGCGTTCCGCCTAATCTGGGTGGAGACCAGAACGACCGCGTGCGCGCCGATTTGGCCTTCTATGAAACACCATCAGGCGGGGCGGTATTCTCCGTTGGGTCGATCGCGTGGTGCGGATCATTGCCAATGAATGGCTTCAACAACAATGTTTCCAGGATCACAGTAAATGTACTTCGGCGCTTTGCAGAAGCACACCCTTTCAAAGTTACTTGACGGCTCCAGCCGTTAATCCTTTGACGATGTAACGCTCGAGAAATATTCCAATCAAGATCAGTGGCAGGATGGCAGAGGATGACAAAGCTGCCATGGCCCACCAGTTGATGCCTTGTGAACCTGTTTGACTGGCAACCATGGCGGGCAGAGTTTTCGCATTGGTGCTGGTGAGGAGTGCTGCAAAGAAATATTCATTCCAGCACAGCACGAATGCCAAGATGAAAGCGGCGACCATGCCGGGAAGTGCAATCGGCATGATGATACGGAGGAATGCGCCCCACGATGAACAGCCATCAACCAATGCAGCCTGCTCCAATTCCGATGGTATGTTGTCGAACTGATCTTTCATGATCCAGATGACGATAGGCAGCACACTTAAGGCATAAACCAGAATGATCCCGATCAATGAATCGAGAAGCACCAGTTCCTTGTAGAGCACAAGAAATGGCATGGCGAGAACCACAGGTGGCAGAATGAGTTGCGAAATGAAGAAAAATGAAATGTCGTTGTTCTTCCAGATTTTCCAACGGTATTGAAAGCGGCTCAAGCCATAGGCCGCCGTTGCCCCCAGTACTAATGCCAAGGACGCGCCGCCAATCGAGACCTGAATGGAATTCCAGAAGCGTTTCAAAAATTCTTCGCGCGGCGTTGACTCCGTGAAGATTGTATCTGGCGACAGGCCAATGGCGCGAAGCCCCAGCCAATTCGGCGTATACTCGACCCATGGAATGATATTGCCCAACTGCACGTCTTTCGCCACTTTGAATGTGGTCGAAAACGTCCAGAATATTGGGAATAAGGCAATGATGGTCCACAAGATCAGCGCACCATAGATCAGCGTTTTCTTCAGGCCCTCAGGCATCACGATACCTTTGCATGTAACGGCTGGTCGTCCACAGCAGAACTGCGAGGAAAACGATGATGATGATCAGATAGACCTCGGCGATCATGGTGCCGTAGCCGACGTTGGAGCGGTCCTTGTATTCGCGGAAAATAAAGCTCGACACGGTGTCTGTTGCGCCGCCTGGTCCGCCGGAAGTAGTGGTGATAACAATGTCAGCAAGTTTGAGCTGGAATATGATGCGCAGCACAATTGCAGTAATACTGACCGGCAACATAAGTGGGAATGTGACCTGCCAGAAGCCTTGCCAGCCCGTGGCCCCGTCTACCTTTGCGGCCTCTTGCACTTCCTTCGACATGGCTTGCAAGCCTGCGAGCAGCAAAATCACCATGAAGGGAATCCACACCCATGCATCCATGATGGCGATGGTTGTTTTGGCGAGCCACGGTGATGTGAGCAGCGAAGGGTTTTCCCACCCGAGAAAGCGCAACAACTTGGTCACCGGACCAAAACGAAACTCCAGCATCGACTTGCCAATCATCCAACCCACGGCAACGGGCGACAACATAAATGGCAGAAGGAAAGCGACGCGGAAAAACTTTTGGCCCTTGATGTCTGCATTAAGCAGGAGGGCAAGACCAAAGGCGATCACATATTGGACCAGCACCGTCAACGTATAGAACACCATATTGCCAAGCGCGTTCCAGAAATAAGCGTCACCCATCAACTGCCAGAAATTATCGAGGCCGTTAAAGGTGCGCCCCGTGGCCGACTGCAAGTTCCAGTCGGTCAATGCGATGTACATGCCGAAGACGGTCGGAAAAATTGCGAAAGCAAGCGTGAACAATATGGCGGGAAGAACGAAGAGTGCGCGCCAACCAGCCTCGCCGAAGCGCAAAATATTGCCCGTGCAAAGTGCTGCGCTCCACAAGGAATAGGCTATCAAAATGGGTCGCCACGTTTCAAATCCAAACGGCAACACGTCAAGCTTGAAGAGAACTTGCACCGCAAACAGCAGCGCCAAGGCAATCGTCGCACCACGGACCAGCAAGGTTCCTTGATGCCGTCGATGTTCAGAGACGGCGGCTGAAACAGCATCGCGGTCAGCGGTGAATGCGGTTGCGGTCATGTCAAATAAAAGCCAGGGGCGACGGGTTGAACGCCGTCGCCCCTGTGTTTCGTCATGCGCCCAGTGAAGCTTTATAAAGCTTGATCTGGTTTTCGCGTCCGAGTTGGTCGGTCAGTTTTTCCCATGCTGCTGCAATGGCATCAGCACCGGCTTGTGCTGTAGCTTGGCCAGCATAGATCTTTGCCAATTCGTCCTCTGCCAGTGAGTAGTACTGGAAGATACCGGGGATACGCGGTTCGATGGCAGCATTTGGATGGTTGTAGGAATTGGCCTGTGAATCGAGGAAGCTCTTGATGAAGCTTTCCTTATATCCGGCAGCCACCCATTCAGCCACATCGAAGTGTGATTGACGGTAGGGTTGGAAGCCCGAAGGATAGGCCGCGCACCAGAGCGAAATATCTTTGCCGCCCAAATGTGCCGCTAGCGACCAAGCCGCTTTTTGCTTCACTGGATCAGCATCCACACGGGCCATGACATAAATGCCCCAGCCGATATAGGCCATGTTAGGTGCATAGTTTGGACCCGATGCGAGCTTGTCCCACGCACCCGTCTTTGCGTTGTAGACATCATCCGAGCCCGGCAAGATGTCGAATGCGGCCTTGCCTTGAATGACGGAAGAGTCGTTGGTGTCGATGTTGGTGCCAATATCACCCCACCACGACAGCATGGTGCCCGTGCCCGCAAGGAACTGCTGGAAGCCGGTTGTGCCGGGGTCCGCATTGAGCTGGTCGGCGGGCTCCGATGGAAGTGAATCCAGCACGTCTTGGATGGCACGCACCCAAGCTGGGTTGTTTACCCGTGGCTTCATGGTGTCGGCATCAAACAGGAATGCCTTGTCGTCCGGGTGCTTCGCATAGGCCGTTGCGCGCGAGCCCAGGAAGTAGAAAGCGAAACCGCCCCAACCCTTGGTTGGATCGAGATAACCATAGAGGTCTTGGCCGTCGAGCTTCTTGCCCTTGAGGAATTTTGTGACAGCGTTGACCTGTTGCCAGGTTTTGGGCACGCCCCATTCGGTTGTATTGCCAGCAGCTTTCCATTCTGCTGCAAGTCCTGCATCGGCAAACACATCTGAGCGATAGTTGAAGTTATGGCAGTCACCGTCACAGGAAATGCGATAGGTCTTGCCGTCCCATGTGCCCACAGGGGCTTTCAGATAACCCACATAGTCATCCATATCGATTTGGGTTTTGACCCAATCTGGCATCACGGAAGCCAAGCCCTTGCCACACACGTCACCTTCAAACGGTGCACCCATTTCGATGACATCGAAATCAACAGTTCCGGTTGCGATGGATTGTTGCAGGCGGGCATTGTAGTCAGCCTGTGCAAGGTCAATCCAGTTGATCTTGGCACCTGTGTAATCAGCCCAAGCTTTCGACAGGCCACGGAACAGCACGTTGTGGACGTTCTGGTTGTTGAGGCCCATGAAGCTCAGTTCAACGCCTTTGAACTCACCTTCTTTGACATTGGCTTTTGTTGGTTCAAGGCACATGCCGCCCACCTTTTGCCAGTCAGCATCCGTGGGCTGGCCTTTACCAACACCAGGAATCGCGAGAATGGCAGCACGGTTGTTGGCCTGCGCTGAAACGGAACTTAAACCACCACTGGCTGCAAGGGCTGCTGTTGCGGTGACCCCCTGCATAACCCGGCGACGGTTCATCATCATGTTATAGACATTAATTTTCATTTGGTTTTCCTCCCAATTGCACTGCAACGGATTTTTTATTCCCGGCTTTCAGATCCGGCCGCTCAGCTCAAACAAAGACTAGGCCGGGCCTGCAAATTCTGTCAACGCCTGTGACTTTACAAATGCTTGTTCAGTGTCCACGAGCCATGCGTGCGGCATCCATGAAGGCAGCAGCGCGATTGGGGTCAACGGCTTTCCATGTATTGCCATCAACTTTCAGTGACGATCCAACGATGCAGCCATCGGCCAGTTTCATGACTTCACCAATGGTCTCTTTCTTCACGCCGGTGTTGGCTAGAACTGGTGTATCGGGAAGAACTTTTTTGACAGCACCCAAATCAGACATGGCAGGCGCTTCACCCGTGATGGCGCCCGACACCAGAATGGCATCGGGAATAGACGAGAACACCGCACTGCGGGCCCGATCTGGCAATGAACGCGCATCTAGTGACGAAGCAAATTCTGCTGATACATTGTAAAACATGGCGAGATCGTTGCGGCCAAGGCGGTGGCGGTATCGTTGCGCATCGCCTGCATTGGTCTGCCACAATCCCATGTCCGAGGCATAAAGGCCGGTGTAGATTTCCCGCACGAAGGCCGCACCCGTGGCGGTGGCAAGCGCTACACTGGCCATTCCGTCCCACAACACGTTGATGCCGAAAGGCACTTTGATGTCATTGCGCAAAATGCCAATCACATAGGCCATGGTCGCTGTCGACGCTGTGTCAACTTTGAATTCATAGGGCCTGTCATTTTCATTACCGAACATGACGGCATCTACCCTCGCCTCTTGCAGCGCCTTCAAGTCTTTGCGGCAACCCTCAATCAGGCCGTCCAAGCCCGCTGCAGCGTCATGTAAGGGTGAACCTGGCAACGCGCCAAAATGCACCATGGCGATAACGGGTTTGGTTTTACCGAATATTTTTTGAAACCGCATTTCAGACTAAATCCTTTTTCCAGAGGCCAGATCGAACAAGTGAACAGCGTCGGTTTGCGGCACCAAAGAAATGCTTTCACCGGGCTTTACCTTTAATCTTTCCTTGAACACGCCGACTATTTTTTGCTGTCCCAGCTTCGCAAAGACTTGCGTTTCAGAACCCATAGGCTCGACGACTGCAATTTCAGCTTTGGCACCTTTGCTGCCAATGGCCAAATGTTCGGGCCGGATACCATAAACTGCTGGCATGCCGTCGGATGATTTTGGCGCTTTTGCCAATGGCAGGGTTATTCCAACATCGGTTTCAAAACTGGGTTTCACTCCGCCTTTAATTTTGCCCTTGATCAAGTTCATCGAAGGTGAACCAATAAATCCTGCTACAAATACATTGGCCGGGTTGTCATAGAGTTCGAGAGGCGTGCCCACTTGTTCCACAATGCCTGCATTCATCACAACAATGCGATCTGCCATGGTCATGGCTTCAATCTGATCATGAGTGACATAGACTGTGGTCACCTTGAGACGCTGGTGCAGTTCCTTGATTTCGGCGCGCATTTGCACGCGCAGTTTGGCATCAAGATTTGATAGCGGCTCATCAAACAAAAATACCGCCGGATTGCGCACGATGGCGCGGCCCATGGCCACCCGTTGCCGCTGCCCGCCAGAGAGTTGCCGGGGATAGCGTGCGAGATAAGGCACAAGATCGAGAATTTCTGCTGCCCGATTTACCCGCTCATCAATTTCACTTTTGCGAATGTTCCGCAGTTGCAAGGCAAAGCCCATATTCTGGGCCACGGTTTTGTGAGGGTAAAGCGCATAGGTTTGAAAGACCATGGCAATGTTGCGGTCCTTGGGTGGCAGGTTGTTTACCACTTTGCCGCCAATCTTGATGTTTCCTGCCGAGATCGGTTCTAGTCCGGCGATCATCCGAAGCAGCGTTGACTTGCCACATCCCGATGGTCCCACAAGAACCACAAACTCGCCGTCCACAATGCCAACGGAAACGCCGTGGATCACCTCTTGGCTACCGTAAGACTTTCGCGCATTTTCAATCTCAACCGAGGCCATCCCCAATCCCTTGTTTTCTGATCTGTACATGAAGCATAGAGTCGGCACGCATAAAATGGCAAGAGGAGGCAAGATTAGAAAATATCTAAGTTCCCACTTTCGAATGTTTATGCTCGGTTGCTTTCCGCCGTTGGTTCGCCTGTCTGCAAGCACCAATTCCCGTCAGCTTTCGAAAGCAATTCGTAAATGCCACCAAGACAAAGGCAAGATTATCGGCGTTTGATTTCATCGTTGCCATTTGAGTTGGATACTCGCCAACGTAGTCCAGCATCATCCGCCCTGCTCAGGCACGTATCGCAACTGAAAAGGAATTCGTTGCTATACACACCAACGCTCCGCCACTTTTAGCAACTGACACTCTCACAATACACAAGAATGCATCCCGCAATAGGAGGGCCGATGCCAAGATCGAGGGTACAGGCTACTTTCTTCGTATCCACGTCGCGCTTACGGCACCGAGCCAGACAGTTCTGAAAATTTCAAAAGTTTTAGAAATTGCACTTAGTGACCTTGCCCTGAATTCCCTGACATTCAGAAATGGATTCTGGTTTGCTTCTTTTGCGAGTTTTCTCTTTTGATCGTGGATGAAGTGTCACAAGATGAGTTTGACCATTCGGCTACAGAACACTTCCCGCCCATTCCCGGAACTGCACGTGAACGAATTCTGAGGACAAACTGCGGACAAGCACTTTTCTGGCAGTGAAAAATCGACTGTAACTCTTTGAAATCATTGGCGCACCCGACAGGATTCGAACCTGTGACCTCTGCCTTCGGAGCAATTTAACCTCGCTTTCTCCACTTTGCGAGATGGCACTCTATTTCACTCTATCTTATTGATTTAACTTAAATATATTGCATTTTTATGGCTCCCGGGATACGATGGAGTATCCCGTAATTTCCCTCCAACTGCTTACGTGGTGCTTACGTGAATGGAGGGTGTTTGGTTGGAGAGTGCCATGCCAAAACTCAACAAACGGCTCGTCGATGCTAGCGAAATTCGCGAGAAGGATTACGTCATTTGGGATGACGAAATACTTGGTTTCGGGCTTCGTGTCTTCGCTAGCGGCAAGCGGAGTTACGTCATTCAATATCGGTCTGCTGGCTTGTCGCGTCGCTACACTATCGGCATGCATGGCGTTTGGACACCGGAACGCGCCCGTCAAGAAGCGAAAGCGCAGCTCGGGAGAGTAGCGCAAGGTGCCAATCCTGCTGAGGAACGCCAACTCGACCACAAGGCGATCACGGTCAAGGAGCTCTGCAATCTCTATCTCAATGATCTGAAAACTGGCCTCATTCTCGGCAAGGGCGGACGCCCCAAGAAGCCAACGACGATCATAAGTGACACCGGGCGTATCCATCGACATATCGTTCCGCTCATTGGAGTGCGCCGCGTGAAAGACCTGACAAAGGCCGACGTCAACAAGGTCTTGAAAGATATTATGGCGGGGAAAACCCGCATCACAGTCAAGACCCAAAATCTGCGTGGCAAATCCATCGTACGGGGTGGCGTCGGAACAGCGACGCGTACTGTCGGGTTGCTCGGTGGCATTCTGACCTATGCCATTGAAGCCGGAATCATTAGCGCAAACCCTGCGCACGGCATTCGGAAGCCCAAAGACAATGTGATGGATCGCCGGTTGACAGAATCCGAGTACCGCACACTGGGCAGCATCCTGACTGAGGCTGCAAAGGATGAGAGATACAAAACAACTGTCGGCATCGTTCGAATGATTGCGCTCACCGGGTGCCGCAGATCGGAAGTGATCACCCTGAAGTGGGTCGAAGCTGACACAGATGCAAGTTGTCTGCGTTTGATGGATAGCAAAGAAGGTGCCTCAACCCGTCCCATCGGACTTCCTGTCGTGGAGTTTCTTGAGAGCCATCGGTCACCAAATGCGGGCACCCACGTATTTCCTGGACAAGGTGATGATAACGCTTTCGGCAGCTTTCCCAATCAATGGGAGAAAATATTCAAAGGCACGCCTCTTGCGGACATCACGCCGCACGTTCTCCGACATAGCTTTGCAAGCATCGCAAATGATCTCGGATTCACGGAAGTCACGATCGCAGCACTTGTTGGCCATTCCAAAAGCACTGTCACTAGCAAGTACATTCACACGCTCGATACCGCGTTGATTATGGCTGCGGATACCATATCCGGATACATTCAGGGTCTGCTTGATGGCGTCGAGTTCAAGCAGACCGCCTACGCGCTTGATCGGGATTCCCGGAAAACGGCGCTTACGCGGTTCCTTCAACGAGCTGCAGGAAGCAATGGCATAGCAAGCGGTGACAATGAGCAGTTGGCCGCCTAACACTAAAGTGTTGTATTCGGGGTTATAAAATTCGAACCTTGTTTCAAACTAATGTTGGCGCGAAAGGTGGAGTGTTTAATCGTCCCTGGCCCAGCACAATGACCGTGCAGTGGCGCTGCGCGCGCGTAATGCCATTGTAGAGCAGTCGGCGCAGATGCTCCGAGCTACCTGTCGCCGTGTGCGGCCACAGCACGATGACATTCGGAAACTCGCGGTTCTTGGCGCGCTGGATTGTCATGACAAGATGACCACGTTGCTGCTGGAAGCCCAGACGCGAACGGTTGCGCACGGATTCCTGCACGAACTCGGTGACTTGCGCGGCGGTGAAGGATGCTTGCCCGTGCGCGCGGCGTAAACGGTCAATGCGGTTGAGCGCCTGCGCTATAGGCGCGTTTCCGGCCAATGGCGTTAGAAGCGCGCGGAGGTCGGCGCAGGACGCCGTATTCGGCAAAGCGATATCAGCCAGCAAGGCGTTGGCTTCTTCGTTGTCGTGGCGGTCCCATGTATGCGGATACGGCCCGAAGGTACCGCCGTTGTTTCGCGTCCATTGTCTCGACTGCACGGATGCAAGCGCAGCGCGGATGATCGCATTCCTTCCATCCGGGGTGAGAATGACCACAGGGCCTTGGCGTTGCGAAATGTCGTTGGCAATTGCCCACGCAAGGAGCCCTGTATTCCTCTGCGTTGCGACCGCATCTTGAAGACGGAAACCCGCGCCGTTCCATGTCGTCCTGTTCTGGGCGGTTCTGCTGGTGAGAACGGTCTTCATGTCCCGGCCTTCGCGCACTGCCAGCGCGGCGACGAGAAGCCCTTGCTGCGTGGTACGCCGAACCTGCGTGAGACGGTGCGTTTCTCCCGCGCCTTCAAGCCAACCGATGAGGGGCGCGGTGTCGCGTCCGTTTTGAAGGCACTGGAAGGCGTCCGCCGCCGCCACGATCCGGCAAGAGGGCGAAAGCCCCTGAAGAATGCTCAGGCGATGTTCGTCGAGGTCTTGCGCCTCATCGACCAGAACCAGCGGATAACTCCGCGCCACCCATCGGCGGACAGCCTCCTGTTCCAACAGCGTAGCCGCCAACGCGCACGGCCCGTCAAATTCGCTCAAAGCGTCGGCCTGCGCCTGCATCGCTGGCGTAATCAGGCTCCTGCGCCGCGCGGCCATCGTCTGGGCGAATACATCGAAGGTCTGGCAATCAAATCGCCTGCGGAAGGCCGAGTTTTCGCCAAGCCGCGCATCTAGTCGGCGGCGCGCCCCGTTCATGAAAGTGAGCGCCAAGAGCTTGTGCCCTTCTCCAAGCGCCCCGTCCTGAACAATCTCTCCTGCGCGGCCCACAAGATTGTGGGTCTTTCCTGTCCCCGCCGCGCCCTCGAAGAAATCGAACGTCATCCAGGCACAAACCGGAAGACGTGCATGTCGGCGGTCGAGTCCACTGCGATGCGCGTAAAAAGCGGCGTGTTGGCATTCGCGGGATCGCGCAGCACTTCGCACAAGGCATTGAGCAACTGCGCGGCGCGCGCTCGGCAGGCCGCATTCCCCATGAGGATAACAGCGGCGCTCTCATGGGTCGGGGCATAGGATTTCTGCGTAAGCAAATGGTCGGTGAGTGCTTGCGTATTGGCAAAGCTCTGATTGAGCGCGGTCCCCAAGGCAGCCAACATCGCGGCTTCATCCGCGCGCGCGATCCATGAAACTAAATGCTCCATCGCCCAGCCTTGCGACCAGAACACGACTGCGCGCGGCGGCGGGTTACTGACCTTCACGGCATCGAAATACCCGCGCCCTTCATTGTCCCCATCTACGAGGATGCAGGGCCGTGAATGAACGGCACTGACCAGCGCAAACGTGTCGGCAATCTTCGCGTCGATGGTCGGCACGACACCAACAAATGTGGAAAGAAGCAGCGCGCCGTCCCCAGCGTCCTGCCAGCCTTGATGCAGCTCGAGGGCGGTTTGCAGGGCCTCAAGCCATGCCACGTCCGAAACCTCTTCGGGGATCAGAACGCACTCGTGCATGAGCGCGGCCACCAACTTCTGCCGCCATGCAAAGAGCAAATGTTGCTGGTGATTGGTCGGTTGGGCAGGCACGGGGTCCATGAGCGGTTTGGCGTTTAGGACACCTTCGCGCGTTTCGATAAAGAGCGTGTCAGGTACGGGAAACATCGCGGCAACGATAGGCGAATGCGTGGTTACGATGGTCTGGTTGCAAAGCGCATTGATGCGGTTGACCAGCCGCTTCTGCTGTGAAGGCTGGATGTGTAGTTCGGGTTCCTCGACTGCCAGCACGAATGATTGCCCCGACTCCGCGCGCGCCTTGCCGAATTGCATGAGCAGCAAAAGGCTTTGCAGCGAGACAAGACCTGTGCCCTGCCGTTGTGAGGGAAGGGTTGGCCCCGTGCCTTGCACGAAGTGCGGCACCACGCTTTCCAAAACCGAGTCGCTGTCGGTTGCGGTCAAGCGCAACTGAAGCCGGGGCGCGCTGGCCATGAGCGCGCGCAACTCGTCATTTGCCGCGCTGACGATCTCTGACAGTCCCGGCTGGTCTTCAAGGCGCGTTCCTTCGGGCGGCGTCCAGAGGCGCGCTCGTTCGGCCCGCACGGCCTGCGCGGGCATGTCCCCGCGTGTCGCCACCACGCGGCGGAACAACTCTGACGAAAAGGAAATCCACTTATCCCAAGTGCGCGAGGCAGGGACAAGAAAGAAGCCCAACTCCTGCAATACCTTGACGTGGGTGGTGCGCAGGTGCGCGTCCTCTGCGAAGGGGTCGCCCAGTGTGGCCTCATCGTCCACAAAGAATCGAATCGTCTCTGCTTCCAACTCGTCCAGATCGAAGCGCGCAGCGAAACCGATCTGCACAGCCAAGTCTGTATGCTGCGCATCCGGCGCGGCGCGGAGCGTCTTAGCGGTGGGATTGAACCATTTCTCGACGCCCCGTTCGGGGCTGAACCAAGAGGAATGGTGCTGTGGGTCGTTGGGCGTAAAGCCTGTCACGGTAGCGATGCACAGAATACGAGTGGACTCATTCGGAGCGCTACCGTGAAAATCATGCTCGGTCAGGCGGCGCACTAGTCGGTCGCGCCCAAACAACAAGGCTAACGCCTCGATGATGGTGGTCTTGCCGCTGTTGTTCGGCCCTACCAACACGGCGTGACGACCCAGCGTGATGTCCGCCGAAGAGACACCCCGGAAGCCAAAGATTTTGAGGCGGACAATGTGCACCGCAGTTTTCCCTTTCTTTCCACTACACCGACGTTTGCCCTTCGCCGTGTTGCATGCCTTCCTCGCGAAGCTACGTCCGGTATCCTGTCATTCTAAGTGGCGATGGCTTTCCAAGTAACGCAAGCCTATCTCCACGTTTCGCGATAGGATAAAAGAAATGATCCATCGCGCTCATCCCCACAAACACGATAGAGGCACCGCCGCCAGCCGGTCGCCGAATGGCACGACATCAGTGCTATCATAGAGAACAACGCCAAAGGCAAAGCGGTCTCCGCATGCATCGGCCAGCGCTCGCAAACCGCTGAAGTCTCCACCCGTGACCGTGGCGCTCGATTTGACTTCGATGCCTGCAATCATTCCGTCATCGCGCTCCAGCACGATGTCCACCTCACGCTTGTCCCGGTCCCGGAAATGATAGGGTGTTAACCGAAGGTCCGAGGCCGTCATCAGCTTCAACACCTCCGAGAAGACGAAACTTTCCAGCAATGCGCCGAAGGTTCCGCGATCAACCTTTACCTTGGCGAATGTCAGACCGCGCACGCTGGCCAGCAGACCCGAATCCAGAAAATGCAGCTTCGGAGTTTTGACGATCCGCTTCAGGGCATTGGTGAACCAGGGCTGCACTGTCGCGATCAGGAACACCTGTTCGAGCAAGCCGACATAACGTTGTCCGGTTTTGTGGCTGACGTTGATGCTGCCCCCGAACTGCGAATAATTGACCAACTGGCCGGAATGCTCGGCCAGCAGCCGCACAAATTTTGGGAGCTCGGTGAGTTTTTCCACCTCCGCGATGTCCCGCAGATCGCGGGTAAGAATCGAGTTGAGATAGGAGCGCGCCCAATCCTGCCGACGCCGTTCGGTTTCGCGGCTGATCGCTTCCGGAAATCCTCCGAGCAGGACCAGCCGGACAAGATCATCGCCAATCGCCGCATCTTTCTGGCTCTGTAGTTTCCCTTCGAAGAGGCGTTCCAGGAATGATGGAGGCCGGCCTTCGATTTCGGCCCGCGCCAGCGGCAGCATCTGGATGGTTTCCATACGCCCCGCCAAGCTGTCGGCAATCCGTGGCAAGGTCAGCACATTCGCCGAACCCGTGAGTAGAAAGCGACCCGGACGATAATCCTCATCGACCGTCTTTTTGATCGCCAGCAGCAAGTCTGGCGCACGCTGGATCTCATCGATGATGGCTTGGTCCAGGCCCCGGATGAAGCCGGTCGGATCGGATTTTGCGGCTTCGAGCACTGTCTGGTCGTCGAGCGTGATATAGGTTCGACCGGCTTCCCCCATTTTTCGGACAAGCGTGGTTTTGCCTGCCCGGCGCGGTCCTACGATCAGGACCACTGGGGTATCCGAAAGGGCCTGCTCCGCCCGCCGCTCTACAAACCGCTCATACATGCCTTCCCCCGAATCTCGGACAATCGGAACTATTGATCTCGGCTAATTGGAAGTCAATGACCCGCTATTTGGAAGCTAAAATCCCGCGTATTGGACAGAGACGATAACCAAGCTATGAGGTTTTTTTCGCCATTGAAATGAACCAAAAACCGCACATTACATCCATTGCCGTATCAACATTGCAGAGCGTTTGTGGTTCGGATTTCGTGTTTGATATTGAGCGGGATATTTTTACGGTCCCCAGCAAGCTGGGTCCGCGCTCTATTTCGCTGCGCTCAACCGAGCCTGACGTTGTCAGTCTCGGCCCTGAGGGTAACGATCGCTACCGCCAAGCGAAATGCCGCCAATAGCGCGTGCAGTTGACAAGGTGAATTGGATACAACGCATAAGTTCAAGCATGAGCCACTGTCGTGATGTCGATTGTCTCGACATCGTTACGACATGACATTCCGTCGACTTAGTTCTGCGGCGGCCATCGCTGTAAAATCGCGTGCAATATTAGCCCCGTGAGGGGTTAGCTTCGCTTCCAAATCTGACCCCTTCACTTATCGTGTAGCAGTGCCTTTTTGGCCCTTGGTGGCCGGGAAGGGCACTAGGGATGATTGGCGTGGATGTGATTGGGCAGATCAGGCGGGCGTATTTTGAGCGGCATCTTCCGATCAAGGAGATTGTGCGGCTGTTGTCTGTGTCGCGCACGACGGTGCGCAAGGTGATCCGCAGCCAGGAGACAGAGTTCAAATACGAACGAAGGTCACAGCCTGCGCCGAAGCTGGGGATTTGGATCGACGTATTGACCGGGATTTTGGAGGCAGAAGCCAAGCTTCCCCGTCGTGAGCGCCGCTCGACGCAGCGCCTGTTCGAGGAACTCAGAGGACAAGGATACGATGGGGCGCATGACAGCGTGCACCGCTTTGTGAAGGGCTGGCGCGACGAGCGCGCCCGCGTTCCGGTCCATGCCTTTGTGCCGCTGAGCTTTGCGCCGGGCGAGGCTTATCAGTTTGATTGGAGCCATGAGGCGATCACGCTGCAGGGCCTGCCGGTCACGATCAAGGCGGCGCACATGAAGCTGTCGCACAGCCGGATGCCGTTCGTGCGCGCCTATTCGCGCGAGACCCAGGAACTGGTCTTCGATGCGCATGACAAAGCGTTCCGGTTCTATGGCGGGGTTTGCAGGCGCGGCATCTACGACAACATGAAGACGGCGGTGGAAGCGATCTTCGTCGGCAAGGCGCGCCAGTACAATCGCCGCTTTTTGCAGATGTGCTCGCACCACCTGATCGAACCAGTGGCGTGCACGCCAGCGGCAGGTTGGGAGAAAGGGCAAGTGGAGAACCAGGTTGGCAATCTGCGTGACCGGCTGTTCCGGCCCAAGCCACGGGTGAAGAGTCTCTCCGAGCTCAACGCCTGGCTTGAGGATCAGTGCATGGCCTACGCCAAGCGGACCAAACACCCGGAGTTCAGGGACCAGACC
Organism: uncultured Alphaproteobacteria bacterium; assembly: GCA_963819615.1. Classification (GTDB taxonomy): domain Bacteria; phylum Pseudomonadota; class Alphaproteobacteria; order Rhizobiales; family Aestuariivirgaceae; genus Aestuariivirga. Next base: position 9,091 of record CAWFWW010000007.1, on the reverse strand, counting down.
GTCTGGCAGGTGTTCGAGGCGGAGCGTGCGAGCCTCATGGCGCTGCGCGGCCCCTTCAACGGCTTCGTCGAAAAGGCGGTGAGAGCCAGCACGACGTGCCTGATCATGGCCGACCATAACCGTTACAGCGTTGATGCGAAGGCGGCCGGCCGGATGGTTTTGGTGCGCTCGCATGCCGAACGCATCGTCGTGCTCTTCAACGACGAGATCGTCGCCGATCATCCGCGCAGCTTCAAGCGCGACCAGATCATCTATGATCCGTGGCACTATCTGCCGGTTCTGCTGAAGAAGCCCGGTGCGTTGCGTAACGGGGCACCGTTCAAGAACTGGGACCTGCCGCCGAGCTTGGCCCAGGTCCGCGGCCTGCTTGCCAAGTATGACGACGGCGACCGCCAGTTTGTGAAGGTCTTGGGCGCGGTGCTCAAGCACGGGCTGGCCGCCGTTGAGGCCGCCTGCAGCGAAGCGCTCGATGCCGGGATCGCCGCAGGCGATGTGATCCTGACCATTCTCGCAAGGCAGTCTCAGCCCCCGCAGCCGCCCAGCATCACCACGCCAGACGCACTGCGCCTCGCCATTGAACCGGTGGCCGATTGTGGCCGCTATGACAGCATAAGGAGAGTTGCCTGATGGAACGTCATGAGATTCTCGACGCCATGAGCGCACTCAAGCTCTATGGCATGCGCGCCAGCTTCGACGAGATTGCGGGCAAGGGCTTGACCCGCCGCGATGAGTTCTACCCCCTGGTCGCGAGCCTGATCCGCGCCGAGCATACGCATCGCCAGGCACGGTCAGTGAGCTACCGCATTGGCGGGGCCAAGTTCCCGGTGCTGAAGGATCTCGACAGTTTCGTCTTCGCCGACACGCCCGTCGATGAAGGCGAGTTGCGCGAGATAGCCACCGGGGCCTTTCTGGATTCCAAACGCAATGTCATCTTCATCGGCGGCACCGGCACGGGCAAGACCCATCTCTGCATCGGCGTGGCCGCGAGCGTCATCCGCTCACGCGCGCGCGGCCGCTTCTTCAATCTCGTCGATCTCGTCAACCAGCTCGAGCAGGAGAAGAGCGCTGGCCGCAGCGGCCGTCTCGCCGAAAAGTTGTTGCGCTACGACCTCATCGTCATCGATGAACTGGGATACCTGCCCTTCAGCCAGTCCGGTGGCCAACTGCTCTTCCACCTGATCAGCAAGCTCTACGAGAACACATCCCTGCTGATCACCACCAACCTCGCCTTCGCCGACTGGCCGCAGGTCTTCGGCGACGCCAAGATGACAACCGCCATGCTCGACCGGCTCACGCATCACTGCGACATCATCGAGACCGGCAACACAAGCTGGCGCTTCAAAAACCGCAGCTGACGCCAACAAAAAACAAAGACCTCGCAGGCGCCCTCCGGCGATGCGCTGCGCATAAGCAAGGGCTTACGCGCATCACTCTCCGGGCGCTTCTTCCAACCACAAACAGGGGTCAGCTTTGCAAGCGAAAATGGGGTCACGGTTCAAAGCGAATTGACATTCCCATATCAGCAACCTCTTATGAACTCGATCCCTCGCGCTATATGGCGCATGTCGAGGACTTCGATATGAGCGAAGAGCAGAAAATCGAGCTTCTCCAAACACTCTGGAGCGTCATGCGCTCCTTTGTCGAGATGGGCTTCAAGGGAGATTTCTGTGATTTGATCTTCAATGAGCAAGCGAAAGCCTTGGAAGCCGATTCTGGTCGTGCCACGATTGAGGCATCAATCCCTGAATATGACGAAGATCAAGCCGAGGTGAAAGGATAAGCCATGAGCGCAACTGGTCAAAAGCAAGCGGTCATCTACGCCCGTGTTTCGTCCATCAAGCAATCGACGGTCGGAGATGGCATTCGCAGCCAGGAAACGCGTTGCCGCGAATTTGCCCGCATGAAAAACTATGAAGTTGTCGGCGTCTTTGAAGATGACGTATCGGGCTCGCTGGTTGATCGTCCCGGCATGAAACAGATGCTTGCCTATATCAGGAAGCGTAAGAACGCTGGTCTGATCGTCATCATCGATGATGTGACACGGCTGGCCAGAGGTGTCCAAACCCATCTGGAGCTTCGAGCCGCCATCGCCAAGGCGGGCGGCAAGCTGGAATCGCCTTCGACTGAGTTTGGCGAGGATTCAGACTCTCTCCTTGTGGAACATCTTCTGGCCAGTGTCTCCCAGCACCAAAGACAAAAGAACGGCGAGCAAACCAAAAACCGGATGAAGGCGCGATTGCAAAATGGCTATGCCGTGTTCCCTGCGCCTGTGGGCTACAGATATGCCAGTGTTTCAGGACGAGGAAAAATGCTGGTTCGGAATGAACCTGTCGCTTCCATCATTCAGGAAGCCCTCGAAGGCTTTGCCTCGGGCCGATTTGAAACCCAGGCGCAAGTCATGCGTTTCTTTCAAGATGAACCGCTCTTCCCCAAGGATGGCAAGGGCAGCGTCACCAATCAGCGCACCTACATTGTCCTGAATAACATCCACTATGCCGGATATGTCGAAGCCCCCGAATGGGGTGTTACGCGCCGTAAAGGCCATCACGAACCTCTGATCTCGCTGGAAACCTATGAGCAAATTCAAAACAGGCTTCATGGCGTGAACCGTGCGCCCAAGCGCGCCAACTTGAGAGAAGACTTCGTTCTTCGTGGCTTTGTCACTTGTGCTGACTGCAATGGACCGCTCACAAGCTGCTGGTCCAAGGGATCACATGCACGCTATCCCTATTATCTCTGCCCCAAGAAGGGCTGCGCCTCATATGGCAAATCCATCCGCCGCGCGAAGATCGAAGGGGAGTTTGAAACGCTCTTGCAATCGGTCACACCAACGGAAAAGCTCTTCAAGGTCGCCTCCCTCATGTTCAAGGACTTATGGGATCGCAGAGCAAGCCTCGCCAAGGAGCAGGCCAAGGCTCTTTCTGCTCAAGTCAGTAAGATTGAAAAGCAGGTGGCGCAATTCCTGGACAGGATCGTTGAGTCAAACGTGCCGTCCGTGATCTCGGCTTATGAAGAAAAGGTCGCCAAACTCGAACATGAAAAGCTCGTCATCCGTGAAAAGCTGGGCAAAGACACCCGTCCACATGCAAGCTTTGACGCAACACTTAGAACGGCGCTTGAATTTCTCGGAAACCCGCAGAAACTGTGGGCTTCTGAGCATTTGAAAGACAAACAAACAGTCCTGAAACTCGCCTTTGCGGGTAAGTTGGCCTATGCAAGAAATGAAGGATTTAGCACGGTGAATTTGTCATTACCATTCAAATGGTTAGGGCAGAATTCAGGTGGTAAATTGGAGATGGCGCACCCGACAGGATTCGAACCTGTGACCTTTGGCTTCGGAGGCCAACACTCTATCCAGCTGAGCTACGGGTGCCGGTAACGATCTTTACCACCGCTCGCGGTCAGGGCAACGCGCCTTTTCCTGTTGCTTAAACGGATTGCGGGTTCGCCAAAGCACGCCAAAATACCCTAGCAAACTGCTTACGTGGTGCTTACGCGCTACATTTTCACAGTCTTGTGCTTAGCAAATTCTTTTGTAAACTATTGATTTATATTGAGAATTTGGCGCACCCGACAGGATTCGAACCTGTGACCTCTGCCTTCTGAGCTATATGTCTATAGGCTATCTATATGATTTTATTGAAGTGTTCGTTTCCCAAACACCATGAACATAACGGGAAATGCACTGCTTAATCCGGAAATAATCCGGAATGGTTTTGATTGTGTTTGCGATCATTTTTTGCCCCTTAAAGCCCACCTCGCCATGGTTCACCTGGCAGCCGTTCAATAAGTGCCGTCTGAACAAGTGCGGCTGCCGCAGCGAAGTCCCAAGAATATCCGCTTGCCAGTAGTGGGCCGATGTCTGCGGTGAATTGCGGGTCGGTACGTTTTTGATGCATGTTCTGTTCGAAGAGTGCGCGGGTCACACTGTGGCCGTCATGGCCCATGTAAGCCGCAAATGTTTCGACAATGCGGGCAGGATCAACACCGCCTTGCCCAAGAGCCGTTGCCAGATCGAAGAGGTCGCGGCCCTTCTTGCGCTGATACAGCGCGCGCAGTTTTGTGCCGAGTAATTCGTCAAGTTCGTAGGTTGGTATCTCGCAACGGCCCTCGAACCAACGTGACGCAACGCTGAATGGAACGTGCTTGAATCCATGAACCGCGAAATGCTCCCGTGAATTGATTTCCACTTTCAGTTTCATGTTGATCGGCGGGGCATCTTCCGATGCAAATCGGTACGCGAACGTGACACGGCCTTCGGTCTGTTTCCAGCGTGGCGCGCCCAACCACGGGTCAAGCACAGATCGCAATGCGTTCATCACCGGTCCTGCTGGTTCGGTGCGCATTTGCACCAAGTCGATGTCTTCAGAATAACGCGCGGCAGGTTTGAGATAGAGTTTGTAAAGCGCCGTTCCACCACGAAAGGCCAGTGCCTCGGCAAGCACAGGATTTGAAAATATCTCGACCAAAGCCCTGCAGATGACTAGGTCTTGCTCGACTTGGATGTCTTGCACCCAAGGTGCTTCTGACCGCCATTCCGTAATGTAATCGCGCGGGATCATTGCTCAGCCTCCACGTCGGCGTTGATGTCGAGCTTCCAGCCTTTGTCCAGCCTTGAAGTTTTTGATGCCGCTGATGGCTGTAAGAGGGTTACCTGACGGGCGCTTGCGCGAACATAGGCCTTAAGGGCCTGCGCCTGCGTTCCTGCTTCCACCAACTCCAACAGATAACCTAATCGCTGTGCCCACGAGATGGGTGCTGTCTGTGCCGCTGCCACCAACTTGTCGGGGTCAAGACTATCCGCAAGTTCACTGAGAATCGTTGCCACTTGATCGAGGCCACCAACATGGTTGTAATAACCAATAAGATCGACAGCTGTGGCCTCAGGCGTCGAGACGAGCACGATGCCACGCGGTGTGTTGAAGCTTTGCACGGGGATCGCACTGATGTTCTTGCGCACGGCAAAAGCAACACGCACCGCACCGCAGACGATAGGGCGGCGGGATTTTGCCACCATCACTTGGTATTCTTGCGGGCGGTGATGGGCCGCACCATAATATTGCGCGGCAGAAAGCAGGCCTGCATAGTAGGACAGGCTAAGCCGCTTCATGAGTGCGGGAATGAACTGGTCGGCAGGCAGACAGCCGAGGGAGCGGTATTCCGGGGGGACGATGACGTAAAACCCCCGAGCAGGAGATGCGATGAGGCCCTGTTTGGCAAGGCGATTTAAGGCAAGCTTTGCCGCTTCGACTGAAACGCCCAAAGCGGCTTGTGCTTCTGCGGAGCTGAAGTCGTAGTGACCGCTGGCTGCCAGACGGGAAATATATTCGCGAGCGCTCAAACGGGAATCATGCTTCATGTGCGTAAAGTATCATTTTGTGATGCTTTATGCAATTAATTTGGAGGAAAAGATAAAAGGACGGCGCTTGCCCTGAATTGCATGCGCATCCGTGACCCAAACATAGTGAATAAAACGAAAACTTCATCGCGCGCGCTGAATATTGTGGGGACGGGCGCTGATGGCTTCGGCTATTTCAAATTGGTGGTCCGGGTTGTGATGGCCATAATGTTTCAAAAGCGTTGGAACGCTCGTTGCCAAAAAATCCGAAATCTTGAACGGGTCCTTGCCCGATTGCATGAGCCAAGTTGCAGCTGTGTGTTTCAAAGTGTGTGGTGAAACATTTTTGAGATAGACGCGGTCAGCAGCATTGTTGAATGCGGTCTTGATCTCCGCAACAGGTTTGCCGCCCCAACAGATAACGTGACCGATATCAAACTCCAGTTTTCGCGCGCGTCTGAGATGCAGCAACAAACGCGAGGGTATGGCGCATTGCCCGCGTTTCTTTTTTGTCTCGGCAAGGCCTTCCCGCCGGAAATCAATCTTGCGGCGCGTTAAATCAACCTTCGGCCAGCGCAGTGACAAGATCGCTTCTTTGCGTCTGCCAGTGTAGAGTCCAATGAGGATGAACAGTGCTAAATGATATTGAGGGCGGACAGTGCGCTTCCACTGCAAGGGTTGCCGAGTGCTGATGTTGAACAGGATTGGCGAAAAGCCCAAGGCACCTGCCAGCAGCATCGCTGCTTCCTGCCGTGTCAGCCAACGCTCCCGTGCTGGTGACTCCGGTGGCCGGGCTATTACTACAGTGCGGGTGATAATTTGTGCATCCAGCGCACATTTTATGGCGCTCTGCAATATGCCGAGATCACGACGTACTGTGCTGGGAGAAGCTTTGCGCCAAATTCTAAATCCCTCACAAAATGCAGATGCTTCTGCCAAAGATTTGCCGCTGAAATATTCTGAAAGTGGAATGGCAGCATAAGCCGCCCTCGCGCTATCCTTGCCATTGGTTTCAAGTCTTTCCAAATAATTTGTCAGCACATCAGTCACGAGGATTTCTGCTGGATCACGTGAACCGAGTTTTTGCGTGTAGCGCTGGAGGAATTGCGCGAGCTTGATTTGAGCCTCTGCGCTGTTTGCCGTACCAGTGCTGCGCTCGCGGCTGCGGCCCCGTTCTGTCCAAAGGATGTAGAAGCTGCCGCGCTTCGGAAAATATTTGAGCTTTGGTCCGTGATTGGGTTTCGACATGGCTTCACCGTGTTTGTTTCGATGTAACCCTCCCATGTGCCAGGAGGTATCCGACGACGGGTTCCAATTTGGACAAATGGAAGCTTACCATCATTCATCAACCGATGAATAGCCCCAACTGAAAGTCCGACCCGCATCGCAAGTTGCTTTGGTGTTTCGAGAAGACTGTTCATTTCACGACCTCGATCAGGGAAGTAATATCATCCAAAATCCACTAGTGATTGGATTTGTGCAATTGGGAAAGGCGGGAAAATCAGGGCAGAGTCGGAGTGTCGATTTTCGCATCCTGCGTTACATGGTCATGTTTTCGCGTTTCAAGCATTCGCAGTTCCTTCCCGCAACTGAGCCCAAGCAAGCGAGGTGGGCGACAAGAGCAGCGGACACGGCCCGTTGATGGAGGCCGTAGCATCGCGAAGGACTGCGCGGATGAGGACATTGTCGTGCGTTGGCTGCTTCAGCACTTGCGCAGTCGCTGCCCGCCTCAGCGGGCCTAGGAGGAAGCGACCGCCCATCTCGCGAGCGGTGTTCCATGTGTCGGTGTTTTCACTCATATACCCAAGCCGCGACTGCGACCAGCCAACTCCCAGGCGATGGTTGATCCGTTTACCTTTCCTATGACCTCTTTGCCGCGAATATCTTCAAAGCTTGGTCGCCACGGGACGAGCGTGAACTCCTTGCTGTTTTCAAACACCGCAAACTTGCCGGAGGCGAGCGAAATGGGTTGGCGGTAGGTGCCTTCGAAGCGTTCGCCATCCATCACACGGGCAGCATGCAAGCCAGATGCCGCTGTTAGCTGTTGAGCGGCGTGGTCCAGTTCACGATTGGCCAGTGCCTTCATGGCTGTGGTTGTTGGGCGGGTGCCACCGTCTTGTATTGGCTCAACCATCCCGCGCTCTGTCAGCCATTGCAAGCGATTGCGCAGCGCGGACTTTACGTCTTTGCCAAAGCCTTGGTCGCTCACGAATGCAGGTGCTTTGCTGGCCAGTTCCCGGTCTAACCATGTCAATCCCTCGGTGCCTGTGAGCCGTTCGAGATTGAGGTAGGACAACACCCGTACGCGGGCACGCTGTTTGTCTTGTGTACTTGAAGGTGCTGCTTCTTGTGCCGATCCTTCAAGCGATACGATCATGCCTTTGCCCGGTAACGCTTCCAGACGCACGCGTCCAATATCGGCGTAGTGAACCTTGCCATCAATGCCATCGACAACGACGAAGTGACGGTCATTGATCTCATCTGTGAGACCTATTGCAGCAACACGACCAATGACGGGTCTTCCTGATACCTCCGCGTCAAAGACTGCGAAGCTGACACCGGGGCGGTCAATCTTTGCCTCCCGCATTGCCCTATGCATGGTGGCGATGATGTCGTTGTGTTTGCCGAGGCTCCTAAGCTTGCGTTCGGTGTCTGGATCAATCGCCCATATCCCTGTTTGCAGCTCAGCTGCCAAGCCAAAGTTGGAGAGATGCTTCAGCCTTCGCATATGTGAGGTGTGCACAAGTGGCTCGACGGGCGGCAAGGCACTGATGGTGAGGATGCCTTGGTCCACATGTTTGAGGATTGACCTGTCGAGATTGGTGAAGCGCTCGGCATTGACCTCCCGCGCCAACTTCATCTGCTTGTCGAATTCGATCTCCGGTCCCAGTTCCATCGTCAGAAGCTGACCCGCCCGCTGCCTGATGCCATGGGTGACATAGTCCCGGGCCATGATGAGGTCTTTGCCATCCTCGGCCTTGCCACGGATGACGATGTGAGAATGGGGATGGCCGGTGTTGTAGTGATCAACGGCCACCCAATCCAACCTGGTCTCAAGGTCCCGCTCCATCTGCTGCATCAAGTCTCGGACGAAGGGCTTCAGCGCGGCAAGCTGCTCGCCGTCATCTGGTGACACGATAATGCGGAACTGGTGCCTATCACCATCGCACTTGTCAGTGAATGCACTGCCATCGACGTCATCCAGCTCTGGTCCATAGAGTTTGCCGGGTTCACCATTCCGATCAACCCCGTCGCGTTGGATGTAGCGAAGATGCGCGCGGGGTGCTGCCATATTGCCGGACCGCAGCTTGGCAATCCGAACCTTGACGACGGCCTTCCGTCCACCCGTCCGCATGAGACCTGCCGAGGCCAATGTTCCCCAAGCTGCACCCCGTCCAATTCGTTGTCCCGTGAACGACGACGTCCGCCTTGTCTTGAAACCGCTCTTGTAGGCGACATCCAGCACCTGTCGGACAAAGGGCTTGGGCTTGACAGGCCTGCCGTGACCAATCTTCCCAAGGCGCGGTTCGAAATCAAACTCATCTGACATGACGACATTCTCCAAACATCGCGTCCCGACTGCTGATGTGTGGAGGATTTTTTGACTTGCAAGGGTAGTGTTATGCGATGCGAGGTATATCAACGCGTTGCTGGCGTGATGACGTCACACTTGCAGTCACCCTCGCAAAATGTGGACACCTCGCACAAGCAATATCATGTGCTTACACCCAACCTGTCCACATTGCTTTCATC